>NZ_CP120377.1:7152500-7613543 GCF_029457515.1 Pseudomonas sp. G11 | reverse complement strand
ACGGAATTTCAGGAGTCGTTGTTCAAAAGGGCGGGCATTTTAACAGGCTGGCAAGATTCTGCTGCCCTGGATCGACGGTGTGACGTACCACTCGATCTAAATTTGCCGGTTTTGATACTTTGCCGCAGGATGTGTGTGTATTTATACGAATGTTTACAGTCTGCGCATTTGATAACCCCTATCGTTGGTGATTATCAGACCGCACGTCATAATGCCCACCGCCATCGATATTTTGCAGAGTCTAGGGAGCTAGCTTGTCTACGCCTGTCGAACCCTTGCGTTTGCTGCTACTGGCCGATGAGCCAGCGTGGGCAGCGTTGTTGCGCGAGTGCCTGGCGCCGATGGGCGATGGGGCTGTGCTGATCAGCGCACCCAACTGGGACTCGGTGAGTCGTCTGTTCGATGACGACCACACTGCCGTGCTGTTGACCACGCCCTGCCTGCAACCCGGCCCTGGGCGTTGCAGCCTGCCGTGCGTGTTGTTGCTGGAGGAGGAGCCTCTGGTTGCGCCACTGGGGGTCAGTGACTGGCTGGTCCGTCATGCCCTGGACGCCGACACCCTGCGCCGCTGCCTGCGCCATGTGCGCGAGCGTGGCCTGTTGGAAAACACCCTGCAACGCCTGGCCGAACAGGACCCGCTCACAGGTATCGCCAACCGCCAGGGTTTCCAGACCCTGCTGGCTGCGCGCCTGGCTGAGAACGACGGCCGCGGCCTGGCCCTCGGTCATTTGGACCTCGATAACTTCCGCCATGCCAACGATGCCCTCGGTCACCAGGCCGGCGACCGACTGATCCTGCAAGTGGTCTCGCGGCTCAAGAGCCAGCTTGAGGCCGGCGACCAACTGGCGCGCCTGGGCAGCGACGAGTTCGCGTTGCTGATCGACACCCGTCGCGCTCCTCAGCGTGCCGAATGGATGGCCGAACGCATCACCGAAGTCATGGCCGAGCCTTATTGGGTGGACGGCGAAAGCCTGCTGATCGGTTGCAGCCTGGGCGTGGCGCACGCCCGTGCTCGCGCGGGCGCCGACCCGCTGATGTGGCATGCCCACATCGCCATGCAGCAGGCCAAGAGTACCCAGGGCTGCACGTTTCATATCTTCAACGAACGTATCAACCGCAACGCCCGCAGCCTGGCCGACCTGGAA
Organism: Pseudomonas sp. G11; assembly: GCF_029457515.1. NCBI lineage: Bacteria > Pseudomonadati > Pseudomonadota > Gammaproteobacteria > Pseudomonadales > Pseudomonadaceae > Pseudomonas > Pseudomonas sp. G11. The sequence continues at coordinate 7,612,398 of NZ_CP120377.1, read as the reverse complement.
AGCGAACTGCGGCGCGCCTTGCGCCGTGATGAGCTGGAGCTGCACTACCAGCCGCGTCTGGACCTGGACGACGGGCATATCGTCGGCCTGGAAGCCTTGGTGCGCTGGCGCCACGGTGAGCGCGGCCTGTTGCCGCCCAGCGAGTTCGTGCCCTTGGCCGAACAGAGTGGCCTGATCGTACCGCTGGGCTACTGGGTGATCGCCCGTGCCCTGCGTGACATGCAAGACCTGCGCGAACGTGGCCTGCCGGCATTGCACATGGCGGTCAATCTGTCGTTTCGCCAGTTCCAGGACAGTCAGTTGCTCTCGACCCTGAGCCGACTGATTGCGGAGTGCGGTGTGGATGCGCAATGGCTTGAATTCGAACTGACGGAAACCGCTGTCATGCGGCGCAGTGACCTGGTCAAGCAGACCATGGATGCCCTTGGCCGCCTCGGTGTGCGGTTTTCCCTGGATGACTTCGGCACCGGCTTCTCGTCGTTCGTGCACCTCAACAGCCTGCCGATTGCCTTGTTGAAGATCGACAAGAGCTTTGTCGGTGGAATGGAGGAGCGGGAAGAGAACCGCAAGCTGGTGCACGCGATGATCAACCTGGCGCACAACCTGAATCTTGAAGTGGTGGCCGAAGGTGTCGAAACCCCGGAACAGCTTGCGCTCTTGCGCTTGTTCGGTTGCGATCAGGCCCAGGGTTACCTGATCAGCAAGCCGCTGCCGTTGCCCGAGTTGGTGGAATACCTGACGTTCGGGAAAAGCCAGCAGGCGTTGCTGGGTTGAGCAGGGTTTTTATTCTGTCTGTGCGGTCTGAAATGCTGGCTGTGTTTCAGGCTCCTGGCGAATCATGCGTTTCATTTTTGCCTCAAACGCCCACGTCAGGCTGACGGCCGCGCAGGCCAGGCCCAGCGCCAAGCCCCACCATACGCCAGTCGGCCCCCAGCCCAAGGTGAAGGCCATCAACCAGGCGGAGGGCGCGCCGATCAACCAGTAGCAGCCAAGTCCTACCAGGAACGTGGTCTTGGCGTCTTTGAGCCCGCGGATACAGCCCATGGCGATGGTCTGCACGCCGTCGAACAGCTCGAACCAGGCGGCGACGGCCAGCAGGCTGACAGCCAGCACGATGACATCGTGAAACGCCGGGTCGTTATGGTCGAGGAACAGCCCGATCAGCGGGTCTGAAAACAGCCAAAACACCAGGGCAAACCCCAGCATCACCACTGCGCCAAAGCCGATGCCGACTCGGCCAGCCATGCGCGCCTGCAGCAGTTGGGCGGCGCCATAATGCTGGCCGATGCGCATGGTCACCGCGTAGGACAACCCCGCCGGAACCATGAATGCCACCGAAACTATCTGCAGGGCAATCTGATGCGCCGCCAATTGCGTACTGCCCATGGTGCCCATGCACAGTGCGGCGAAGGCAAACAGCCCGACTTCCACTGCATAAGTACCGCCAATCGGCAGGCCCAGGCGCCACAGCTCGCGCAGGTATTGAGTGTTGAGACGCAGCAGGCCGCTGCTTAGCGGGTAGGCCGCATACGCCCGGTTGCTGCGGATGTACCACATCAGCGCCAGCGCCATGCTGTTGGCGACGATCGCCGTGACCAGGCCGATGCCCATCAAGCCAAGTTTCGGCAAGCCGAACATGCCTTCGATCAAGGCATGGTTGAGCAAGTAGTTGACCACCGTGCCGCCGAGGCTGATCACCATGACCGGTGTGGCCTTGCCGATGGCGCTGGTAAAACCGCGCAGGGCCATGAAACTCAGGTAGCCGGGCAGGGCGAACGGTAGGATCGTCAGGAATTGCCCCGCCGAGTGCACGTTGGTTTCGGTTTGGCCGAACATCAACAGCACCGGCTTGAGGTTCCACAGCAGCAAGGCCGCCACCAGCGCCATCAGCCAGGCGAGCCATAGCCCGGCCTGGGTCAGGCGCGTGGCGCCTTCGATATCGCCCGCGCCGTGGCGGATGGCAACAAGGGTGCCCACGGCGGCAATCACGCCGATGCAAAAAATCGCTACAAACGAATACGTCGCCGCGCCGAGGCCGCCGCCGGCCAGGGCTTCAGGGCTCAGGCGCGCCATCATCAGGGTGTCGGTCAGCACCATCAGCATGTGCGCCAACTGGGAGGCAATCAACGGCCCTGACAACCGCAGAATGGCCCAGAGTTCGGTACGTGCCGGATGCCGCATGATCATCACGCTCAGAAAGTCAGAGAATTGGGGAGGGGTTGATTCTCGGCGCTCTCAGCCCATTGCACAAAGGGATAAAAGCGATCGTTTGCATGATTAAAACTCATGCCTGATTGATTCTGGTAGGGTTTGCCCATTGCGCTGTCGGAGCTTTCCCTATGTCTCGTCGTCTTCCTCCGCTGTATGCCTTGCGGGCCTTTGAAGCCGCATCGCGGCACAACTCCTTCACCCGCGCCGCTGAAGAACTGTCGATTACGCAAAGCGCAGTGAGCCGACACATCCGCACCCTGGAAGAGCACTTCGCCTGCCGCCTGTTCCAGCGCAGCGGCCGTAACCTGCAGCTCACCGAAGCCGCGCGCCTGCTGTTGCCTGGCGTGCGCGAGGGATTTGCCGCGCTGGAACGGGCCTGTCATACCCTCAATGCCGAAGACGACATCCTGCGTATGAAAGCGCCGTCCACCTTGACCATGCGCTGGCTGCTGGCGCGCCTGAGTCGCTTCCGGCATTTGCAGCCGGGCAACGAGGTGCAACTGACCAGCGCATGGATGAGCGTGGATGAAGTGGACTTCAATCAGGAGCCATTCGATTGCGCGGTGTTGTTGAGCGATGGGCATTTTCCGGCGGATTGGGAGGCCAGCTACCTGTTCCCGGAGTTATTGATTCCGGTGGGTGCGCCGAACCTGTTGAGTGACGGTCCCTGGGACGTGAGCCGCCTGGCCACCGCCGAGTTGCTGCACCCCACGCCCGACCGTCGGGACTGGCGCAGTTGGCTGGAGCGCATGGGCCTGGCTTCCCAGGTGTCGCTCAAGGGTGGGCAGGTGTTCGATACCCTGGAGCTGGGCATGATCGCCGCTGCGCGCGGCTACGGGGTGTCCATGGGCGATTTACTGATGGTGGCCGAGGACGTCGCCCAGGGAAGGCTGAGCCTGCCGTGGCCAACGGCTGTCGCCAGTGGTGAAAGTTACTACCTGGTGTGGCCGAAAACCCGCCCGGGTGGCGAGCGCTTGCGTCGGCTGGCGGAGTTTCTGCAGGGCGAAGTGCAGGCGATGGTGCTGCCGGCAGTCGAGCGTCTCGATTGAATCGCTTCAGCGCTTTCTCGCAACCGTTTGCGTGATACCCCTGTGAATAGCTCAAGTATTGCCCAAGCCCGCCGAAGTAGGGGTGTTGGAACTATCGTGCACCAACGTTACCCACCAGATAATTCGCCGAGCAGCGCTATGAGATCAGGATGATCCTGGCCTCGGCCAGGAGCTGTCATGTCTCAACCTCGTGCCCGGATCGCTTCCCAGTTAGGTCTCGCATTAGCCGTGATTCTGGCTGTCGTTATCAGCGGCAGCACTGTTTTCGCCTTGCGTTCCCTTGACTCCGCCAACCTCGCCACCCGCGAGGAGCACTTGGCCAGCGAGGCGCTCTTGCTTGCCGACCAACTCAATACCTTCCACAGCACCTTGCGCGAGAGCACTCAGCGTTTGAGCGGGCTGTTTGAAAAGCGTTTCGGCGCGGGTTTGAGCGTGCACGGTGATCAGCAGATGGCTGTGGCTGGCGTACAGACCCCGGCCCTCTACCTGGGCAGTGACCTGTTGAACAATGATTTCGATGAGGTCGATGAATTCAAGGACACCTCCGGCGGCGTGGCCACCGTGTTTGTGCGCAGCGGCGAAGACTTTATCCGCATCAGCACCTCCCTGACCAAACAGGATGGCAGCCGCGCCATCGGTACGGCCCTGGACCACCAGCACCCGGCCTATCAGCGCCTGCTCGCGGGGCAGAGTTATGTCGGCCGCGCCGTGTTGTTCGAACGTTCCTACATGACCCAGTACACGCCCGTGCGTGACGCGGCTGGCAAAGTTATCGCGGTGTTGTTTGTCGGCTTCGACTACACCGACGCGCAGAACGCGCAGTTCGACAACCTCAAGCGCTTCCGCATCGGCCAGACCGGTTCACTGGCCCTGTTGGATGAACAGAAACGCTGGCTGGTGCCACCCGCAGGCGTGCAGGCGCTGGATCAAGCGGTTCCGGTGATGCTGGACCTGGCCAAGACCCCAGGCAAGGGCCGCTTTTGGAGCGACAAGAACGAAGATTTCTACAGTGTCTCGGTGCCGTTCGAGGGCGGCCCGTGGTCGGTGGTTGCGAGCATGCCCAAGGCCGAGATTCGCTCGGTGACCTGGGGCGTCGGTATTCGCCTGGTGATCGGCAGTGTGCTGGCGATGCTGCTGGCGGTGGGGGCAACGGTCTGGTTGTTGCGCAGCAAGCTGGCCCCCTTGAGTGACCTGGTACGCCAGGCCGAAGCCCTGGGCGCGGGTGACTTGAGCGTACGCCTCAATGTGTCCAGCCATGACGAGATCGGCCAACTGGCACGCAGCTTCAACCAGATGGGGGAAGCGCTGTCGACCATGGTTTCGCATATCCGCAAGGCGGCTGAAGAGGTCAACGGCCGTGCCCAGGCACTGTCCGGGTTATCCGGCGGCGCCTATGAAGGCATGGAGCAGCAGTCTGGCGAGATCACCAGCATGGCCGGCGCGGTCGAAGAGTTCAGCGCCACCTCACTGAATATCGCTGACAACATGGGCAATACCGAACGCCTGGCCCAGGAAAATGCCCAGCAGACCCGTATCGGGCGCACGTCCATGCAAGAGGCGTCGTCGTCCCTGGAGCATATCGCGACCGCGCTGAACAGCACTGCCACCGTCATCAACACCCTGGGCCAGCGCTCCCAGGAAATTGGCGGCATCGTCGGGGTGATCACCGCGATTGCCGAACAGACCAACCTGCTGGCACTGAACGCCGCCATCGAAGCCGCCCGCGCCGGGGAACAAGGCCGTGGCTTTGCGGTGGTGGCCGATGAAGTGCGCAACCTGGCGTCGCGCACCCGCCAGGCGACCGACGAAATTTCCGGGATGATCCAGAGCATCCAGCAGGAAACCGGCAACGCCATCAGCACCATGGAACACGGCAATGCACTGATGCAGGAAGGCCTGGCGCGTAATGCCGACGTGGCTTCGGCGCTGGCGCGGATCGACGAGCAAAGCCGCTCGGCCGGTCAGCAGTTTGCTGCGATCACCACCGCCACCCAGGAACAGAGCAGCACGGCGACCTTGCTGAGCAGCAACTTGCAGAGCATTGCGCTGGCCAACAGCGAGCAGCGTGAGGTGGTGTCCAACCTGGCCATTACCGCCAAGGAACTGGAGACGCTGGCGGCAAGCTTGCGGCACGAGGTGGATCGTTTTCGTTGAAGGCGGCCCAGGGCGTGTGTCTAGCGGGTCTTGAGTGCGTTAGCCAGGCGCAGCATGGCGATTTCGATTTCATGGGCGGTCAAGGACGAGTAGCCCAATAGCCAGCCCTGTTTCTGTGCGGTGCCGGCGTATAGCCGACTCAGGCCGGACAGTTGCACACCCGCGCTGGCGGCCTTGTGGATGGTTTTTTCTTCCGACCAACCCTCATGGAGCACGCAGGGAATTTGCAGCCCGCCTTGGGGGCGGCATGCCGTGACCACGCCGCCCAGATGCTTGCCGATGGCATCGAGCATGACGGTTTGGCGCCCGGCGTAGAGTTTGCGCATTGCGCGCACATGGGCGTTGTAATGACCGTCCTCCATAAAACGCGCCAGGGTCAATTGCAGGAGTTGAGGCGTGTGGCCGTCCATCATGCTGCGAGCATAGGTGAAGGCTTTGACCAGCGCAGGGGGCAGCACCATGTAGCCCATGCGCAGCCCGGGGAAGAGGGTCTTGCTGAAGGTACCGAGGTAAAGCGTGCGCTGGTACTTGTCCAAGCCCTGTACACAGGCCGTGGGTTTGCCGTCGTAGTGGAACTCGCTGTCGTAGTCATCTTCGATGACCCATTTGCCTTTTTCCGCCGCCCAGTTGATCAGCTCAAGCCGCCGTTCCAGTGTCAGCGTGGCGCCGGTCGGGTATTGATGGGAGGGCGTGACATACACGCAGTGGGCGCCGCTGCGGTCGGCGTGCAGCAGGTCGGTGCGGATGCCCGATTCATCGACATCGATGGGCACGACCTTGGCCTCGGCGGTTTCAAAAGCCTTCCTGGCGCCGTAGTAGCCCGGGTTTTCCAGCAGGATCGGCTGGCCGACGTCCACCAGCAACTGCGCGCATAGAAAAAGCGCCTGGCGCGTGCTGCTCAGCACCAGGATCTGGTCGGGCGAACACTGGGCGCCGCGTTCAAGGTTCAAATACGTAGCGATGGCTTTGCGCAACGGCTCGGCCCCTTGCGGGTCGCCGTGCAACAGCACGCTGCTGCGAGAGTCCCTCATCACCTGACGTTGCAGGCGTTCCCAGACGTCGGTGGGAAAGGAGCGGGTTTCAGGCAGGCCCGTGGCGAAGGCTTTGATCACCTGCTGGTCGTTTACGCCACCGCTGTCGAGGATCATCCGTCCGCGCTGGCTCAAGCCGGTGCCGAGGGGCGCGAGACTGCTTTTGCCTGCCTGCGCCTTGATACGGCGGCCGGACCCGCCGCGCAATTCGGTGCCGAGGGCCTCGCACACATAACTGCCGGAACCTTCGCGCCGCGCGATAAAGCCATCGCGCTGCAACTGCACGTAGGCGTTCTCCACCGTATCGCGTGCGATCCCCAATGACTTGGCCAACACCCGCGTCGCGGGCAGCTTCAGGCCGGGCGCCAGTGCCCCGTCGAGGATCAACGCCCGCAGCGCGCGTTGAATTCGCTGGTGCAGGCCCAACCCCTGGAGCTGCACATCGTCAAGGCGCATTTTCAGGGTTTCAAGCTCGAACGTTTTCGCCATGCGGTCTGCCTTTCCCCGAAGAATTGGCCGGTAATGGCAGGCCAGTCTATCCGTAGACTTGGGTCTGAGCCACAGCCTTCACGTTGGTGAGCAACCCACTGCGTGAGGCTCTATTTCTCGTATGGCAAGGAGCAATGCCCTCATGTCTTCTTCGATATCGTCGTCTTCGCTGCGCCCACGCGACCTGTTTCACCCCCTGGTAGCCGGTCTGATTTCAGTCATCGTCAATTATGGCGGTACGTTCATCCTGGTGTTCCAGGCCGCCAAGGTGGCCGGGCTCAGCGCGGAGCTGACCGCTTCGTGGGTCTGGTCGGTGTCGATCGGTGTTGGGGTGACGGGGCTGGCTCTCAGTTGGGTGAGTCGTGAGCCGATCATCACCGCGTGGTCGACTCCCGCGGCGGCGTTTCTGATCGTCGCATTGTCGACCACGCCTTATGCCGAGGCGGTCGGTGCGTACATCATTTCGGCCGTGGCATTTGTGCTGCTCGGGTTGTCCGGCTGCTTTGAAAAAGTCATTCGGTTGATTCCGCCAGGCATTGCGGCCGCCATGCTGGCCGGCATTCTGCTGCAGTTCGGGATCGGCGCATTCAGTGGCATGAGCCTGGACCCTGCCCTGGTGGGGTTGCTGATTGCCGCTTACGTTGGGTTCAAGCGGTTTACCGCGCGCTACGCGGTCGTCGGAATTCTGGTGCTCGGGCTGGTATTGCTGCTGGTGCAAGGGCGAGTGGATCTATCGGGATTGTCCCTGCAATGGGCCGCGCCGGTTTTCACCCAGCCTGAATTCTCCGTCAATGCGCTCCTCAGTGTGGCATTGCCGCTGTTCCTGATCACCCTCACGGGCCAGTACATGCCGGGCATGCTGGTGTTGCGCAATGATGGCTTCAAGACCAGCGCCAACCCCATCCTGGCAGTGACCGGGCTGGGCTCGCTGTTGATGGCGCCATTCGGCTCGCACGCGTTCAACATCGCGGCCATCACGGCGGCCATCTGCACGGGCAAGGAAGCCTCGGAAGACCCGTCCAAACGTTGGCTCGCGGGTGTTGCCGCAGGGGTGTTCTATATCCTTGTCGGGGTGTTCGGGGTGACGTTGGCCGCCGTATTCATGGCGTTCCCGTCGGCGTTTATCACCACGTTGGCCGGCTTGGCGCTGTTGGGCACCATTGGCACCAGCCTGGCCAACGCCATGGCGGACACCCGATCCCGTGAAGCTGCGCTGATCACCTTTCTGGCCTGCGCCGCAAACATCACCCTGCTGGGGATCGGTGGAGCGTTTTGGGGGTTGTTGATCGGATTGGCCGCGTATGTGCTGCTGAACGGCCGCCTGCCCCGTCGTCGGGCGACTGTGGCGCCGGTCTCCGAGCCGGTGGTGACGGCGAAGGGAGCGGCCCAATGATGCGCGCCAATCAGCCGTTAACGACCTACAGGTGCGTGAACGCGTGGTTGCGCTGTGCCGCCGTCGCCCGGTGTATCGCCGAGGGGTGTTTCTAGCCGTTTGCGCCGTCGACTTGGCTGGAGGCCGAGGGCCGGTATTGCAGTGCTTCGGCAATGTGGTTGCGGCCGATAGTGTCTGCGCGCTCCAGGTCCGCCAGAGTGCGGGCGACCTTGAGCAGGCGGTGGGCGGCTCGAAGGGACAGGGTCAAGCGCTCGCAGGCGCTTTCCAGCCAGGCTTCATCCGGCTTGGACAGCGCGCAATGCTGGCGCAACCCAGAGAGATCCAGGAACGCATTGGCGCAACCCTGGCGCCGCTGTTGATGCTCTCGAGCCTGGGCGACCAGCGCGGAGGCGGTGGATGTGTCGCCGCCGGGCTGTGGGGTCGGGTTCAGCGCGGTGATTTCGCGGGCGACCGTCAAGTGCAGGTCGATCCGATCCAGCAAGGGCCCGGAGAGTTTGTTGCGATAGCGTTGGATTTGCTCGGGCGTGCAACGGCATCGGTTGCAGGGCGCGCCCATATAACCGCAGGGGCAGGGGTTCATCGCCGCCACCAGTTGGAAGCGCGCGGGGAAGCGCACTCGGTCACGGGCGCGGGAAATCACGATGTGCCCCGACTCCAGTGGCTCGCGCAAGACCTCCAGCACCTTGCGATCAAACTCCGGGAGTTCATCCAGGAACAGCACTCCATGATGGGCCAGGGTGATTTCCCCCGGTTGCGGTTTCGATCCGCCGCCCACCAGTGCCGGACCGGAGGCTGAATGGTGTGGCTGGCGAAACGGCCGGTGGGGCCAATGGCTCAGCGGTGCCAGGCTGACCACGGATTGAATCGCCGCCACTTCCAGTGCTTCCTGTTCACTCAATGGCGGCAGCAACCCGGGCAGGCGGCTGGCGAGCAAGGTCTTGCCGGTACCTGGTGGCCCGCTGAACAGCAGGTTATGTGCGCCCGCTGCTGCAATCAGCAGTGCGCGCTTGGCTGACAGCTGGCCCTGAACTTCACTCAGGTCCGGGTAGGGTTTGTTCGAATACAGCAACCCGTCAGACTTATAGGGCTCAATCGGTGCATGCCCATTCAGGTGTGCCACCACCTGCAGCAGGTGATCCACGGCAATGACCTTCAGCCCGGATGCCAGACACGCTTCCTCGGCATTCGCCCGCGGCACTATCACGGTGCGCCCGGCCTTGCGCGCCGCCAATGCGGCGGGCAATACGCCTTTTACCGCCCGCACCTCGCCGGACAACGCCAACTCCCCCAGGCACTCCACGTCATCCAGCATCAACGCCGGCACCTGCACACTCGCCGCCAGGATCCCCAGGGCGATCGCCAGATCAAAGCGCCCACCGTCCTTGGGCAGGTCGGCGGGCGCGAGGTTGAGGGTGATACGGCGGGAAGGATATTGCAGCGCTGAGTTGAGGATGGCACTGCGTACGCGGTCCTTGCTTTCCTTGACCGCGGTTTCTGGCAGCCCCACCAGGGTGAGCGACGGCAACCCGTTGGCCATATGCACTTCGACGGTGACGGCAGGGGCTTCGACGCCGACCTGGGCGCGGCTGTGGACGATGGCGAGGGACATGCTCGTTCCTTGAAAGAGGTGGCCGCTTCCTGCGGTTTTTCAAGGGTAGACGAGGTGGGGAAGAGCGAGGCGGGGAGGTTTTACAGAACGTATCCAGAACAAAAGGTAGAGCAAATGTGGGAGGGAGCAAGCCCCTTCCCACACTGATCGCATTTATTCCGCAGGAGGGTTCAACCGCGCTTCCAGCTCTGCAACTTTCGCCTCCAGGCTCTCCAAGCGCGCACGGGTGCGGGCAAGTACGACCATCTGGCTATCGAATTCTTCCCGGCTCACCAGGTCCAGCTTGCTGAAGCCGCTTTGCAGCAACGCCTTGAACTGGCTTTCGATTTCATTGCGGGGCAGCGGGGTGTCGCCGCTGAACAGGCGAGAGGCGTGGCCGCTCAGGGCGTCGAGGAGGTCTTTGGGCGCGAGCATGGGAAATATTCCGGAAAACTGTTGGCGGGCAGTGTATCACGCAGCGTCTATAGTCATTTCCACGGCCGCAGGCGCACGCTTTTCGCGCATGGGGGCGGGCGTCTGCGCACTGTTTTCGTGCGCAATGGCGCCGCCAAAAAGCCTCGCAGGTGGGCGTAGCGGAGCAAAGGACTGATTTCAGTGATTTTTACGGAGCTGGCAAGGTTTCTGCTTAGACGATCATGACCCATGCACTGATGCAGTCGCTGTGACGAATGCAGTGCGCCGACGGATCAGGGGTACAGGTTTCGTCACCAGTGGTTCGCTGGCGTTGCAACGGCAACTGCTCTTGCGACGACGCGTTACAAAGCCAGGCACTGCGCTTAGACTTGAGACGGGTTTGTTTTCCTGGGGCAAGTCCACCAATTCGGGAGAGAGTTTTCATGAAGCTAGTCACTGCCATCATCAAGCCGTTCAAGTTGGACGATGTACGCGAGTCGTTGTCCGAGATCGGCGTGCAGGGCATTACCGTTACTGAGGTCAAAGGCTTCGGTCGGCAGAAGGGTCACACCGAGCTGTATCGCGGCGCGGAATACGTGGTCGATTTCCTGCCGAAGGTGAAGATTGATGTCGCCATTGACGACAAGGATCTTGACCGGGTTATCGAGGCGATAACCAAGGCCGCCAACACCGGCAAGATTGGTGACGGCAAGATCTTCGTGGTCAATCTGGAACAGGCTATTCGCATCCGTACCGGCGAAACCGATACCGACGCAATCTAAGCCGCCAAACCCCAACGCCCCAGGAGAAAACAATATGACTCTGCGTAAATTCGCAGGGCTCGGAGCCCTGTTGTCCATCGTAATGCCAAGCCTGGCCATGGCGGCAGACGAAGTGGCGGCTCCAGTCCTCAATTCCGGCGACACGGCGTGGATGCTCACATCCACCGCGCTGGTGCTGTTCATGACCATTCCCGGCCTGGCCTTGTTCTACGGCGGCATGGTGCGCTCCAAGAACATTCTTTCCGTGATGATGCAGTGCTTCGCCATTACCGGCTTGATCACCATCCTGTGGTTCGTCTACGGCTACAGCATGGCGTTCGACACCACGGGTATGGAAGCAGGCGTCGTCAACTTCAACTCCTTTGTGGGCGGCTTGTCCAAGCTGTTCCTGTCGGGTGTGACCCCTGCCAGCATCACCGGCCCGGCGGCGCTGTTCCCTGAGGCGGTGTTCGTCACCTTCCAGATGACCTTTGCCATCATCACTCCGGCGCTCATCGTCGGCGCCTTCGCCGAGCGTATGAAGTTCTCCGCGATGCTGATCTTCATGGGCGTCTGGTTCACCCTGGTCTACGCACCGATTGCCCACATGGTCTGGGGCGGTCCGGGTTCGTTGCTGGGTGACTGGGGCGTGCTGGACTTCGCTGGCGGTACCGTGGTGCACATCAACGCCGGTGTGGCCGGTCTGGTCGCGTGCCTGGTCCTCGGCAAGCGTAAAGGTTTCCCAACCACGCCAATGGCGCCACACAACCTGGGTTACACCCTGGTGGGTGCGGCCATGCTGTGGGTGGGCTGGTTCGGCTTCAACGCTGGTTCCGCTGCTGCGGCCAACGGCACTGCCGGTATGGCAATGCTGGTGACCCAGATCGCTACTGCTGCCGCTGCGCTGGGCTGGATGTTCGCCGAGTGGCTCACCCACGGTAAGCCAAGTGCCCTGGGCATCGCCTCGGGTGTGGTGGCGGGCCTTGTGGCAATTACGCCGGCAGCCGGCACTGTGGGCCCGATGGGCGCGCTGATCATCGGCCTGGCGGCGGGTGTGGTGTGCTTCTTCTGCGCGACGACCCTGAAACGCAAACTGGGCTACGACGATTCCCTGGACGCCTTCGGTGTTCACGGTATCGGCGGTATCCTCGGCGCAATCCTCACCGGTGTGTTTGCAGCGCCGGCACTGGGTGGCTTCGGCACCGTGACTGATGTGGCGGCCCAAGTCTGGATTCAGTGCAAAGGCGTCGGCTTCACCGTGATCTATACGGCTATTGTGACCTTCATCATCCTCAAGGTGCTGGACATGGTCATGGGCCTGCGGGTTACCGAAGAAGAAGAGGCTGTCGGCCTCGACTTGGCGCAACACAACGAACGCGGCTACAACTTGTAAGTACGCAAAAAAAAGATGCCCGGCTTGCCGGGCATTTTTTTGCCTGGCGTTTGTCAGTCATAACAAGCTGTACCGGTTTTAGCGCAAAGTTTGTGATGGCGCGCACACGGTACTTGTAAGCGTGCGAATGTCTTACAGCCATGTAGGCGTATTCGGCACTTTGTTTTTTCCCAGAGCGCGCTAGAATGCGCGCCGATGGGCGGAGAACTGTATGTGGCAACAGACCCTGATTACCTTGCGGGCCAAGCCCCGGGGTTTTCACCTGGTAACCGATGAGTTGCTTGCCGGCTTGCCTGAGTTGAAGGCATGCCGCGTGGGCCTGTTGCACCTGTGGCTGCAGCATACCTCGGCTTCGTTGACCATCAACGAGAATGCCGATCCGGCGGTTCGTCGTGACTTCGAGCGTTTCTTCAACTCGCTGGTGCCGCAAGGGCGTGCGGGGTTTGAACACAACGACGAAGGCCCGGACGATCTGCCGGCGCACTTCAAGGCCAGTCTCCTGGGCTGCCAGCTGAGTTTGCCGGTCAAGGCCGGCCGCTTGGCGATGGGGACCTGGCAAGGTGTTTATCTGGGCGAGCACCGTGATCATGGTGGTGCTCGTAAAGTCCTCGCCACCTTGCACGGTGATGGGGCATAAGCCACTGGTTATCCGGTGGATGTTGATTTTTTTCCGGCGACCTCGACAGAGGGTGAGGCTGGGCTATAACTAATCTGCTTTTCGCAAGTCATGAGGTAGAACATGAGCGACGATGATCTGGAAAACGACGAACTGGAAGTAGGTGACGAAGACGACACCGAAGAAGGCCTTGAAGCGGCGGCGGAAGACGTTGCCGACGACGATGGCGGTGACGATGTTCCTGTTCCGGCTGCCAAGGGCAAGGCGAAGGCTGCTGTTTCGGTAGACGAATTGCCGAGCGTTGAAGCCAAGAACAAAGAACGCGATGCGCTGGCCCGCGCGATGGAAGAGTTCCTCGCTAAAGGCGGCAAGGTGGTTGAAGTCGAGCCCAACGTGGTTGCAGATCCGCCCAAGAAGCCTGACAACAAGTATGGCAGCCGGCCTATCTAAGGCCCGCCGCATGCCTGTATGAAAAAGCCCGCCGTCGCTGCGGGCTTTTTCATGCTTTCTGATTTATTTGAGCTTTGTGGTGATCCAAATGTGGGAGGGGGCTTGCCCCTCCCACATTTGGATCTCCAGTGCTACTGCCACTTGCGGAGTAATTCCGGCAGCTCCGTGAGGCTACGAATCTCCGCGTCGGGGCGTTTATCTGCTTCCCATGCCTTGGCGTTGGGGTTGAACCACACCGCCCGCAGCCCCGCCTGCTGCGCCCCGGCAATGTCGTCCCCGGGGTGATCGCCAACATGCACCGCCGCACTGGCATCCACTCCGCCGCGCTGCAGCGCTTCCTGAAACAAGCGCGCATCCGGCTTGGCGATCCCAATATCTTCGGCACGCAGCGCAAAGTGGAAGTAGTCCGCCAGGCCCACACGCTGCACATCGGCATTGCCATTAGTGATCACACCCAGCAGAAAGTGCTGGCGCAGCGCTTGCAGCATCGGCTCGGCTTCGGGGAAGGGCGTGAGCTGATGGCGGGCGTGAATGAACGCTTCGAAACACACATCGGCCATTTCGGTGGCCTGAGGCTGTGGATAACCGGCCTCTTCAAACGCATGCATCAACACTCGATGGCGCAGGACGCTGATGCGGTGCTTGAGTTCGGGATGACGTTGCAGCACTTGCTGGCGCAGGCTGGCGAAGTGCTCCAGGGGCAAGTCGCCGACCTTGGAGGCATGGGTGGCCAGCCATTCGCGCATTGACGCCTCGGCGCTTACGATGACGGGGACGTTGTCCCAGAGGGTGTCGTCCAGGTCGAAAGTGATCAGCTTGATACTCATGAGTCGCCGCCCTTGATACGTTTGGCCCGTGGATGGGCACTGTCATACACCGTTGCCAGGTGTTGGAAGTCCAGGTGGGTGTAGATCTGCGTGGTCTTGATATCGGAGTGGCCGAGCAGTTCCTGTACTGCGCGCAGGTCCTGGGATGATTCCAGCAGATGGCTGGCGAAGGAGTGCCGCAGCATATGCGGGTGCAGGTTTTGCCCCAGTTCGCGTTCGCCCGCCGCCTTGACCCGTACCTGGATGGCCCGTGGCCCCAGGCGCCGACCTTGCTGGCTGACAAACACCGCATCATCGGCCGGGTTGGTGAGGGCGCGCAGCGGCAACCACAGTTGCAGGGCTTCCCGGGCCTTCCTGCCCACTGGCAACACGCGGGTCTTGCTGCCTTTGCCGAGCACTTGCACGAGGCCGTCCGCCAGGTCCAGTTGGTCGAGGTTCAGCCCCGTCAGCTCCGATAGGCGCAGGCCCGAAGAATAGAACAGTTCGAGGATCGCCTGGTCGCGATGGGCCAGGAAGTCATCCTCGACCGCGCCGTCGAGCAGTTGCAGGGCGCGGTCGGTGTCGAGGGTCTTGGGCAGGCGCCGCTCGCCCTTGGGTGGGGCCAGGCCGTTGGCTGGGTCGTGATCGCACAGGCCTTCACGGTTGAGGTAGTGGTAGAGGCCGCGCACCGCCGACAGCAACCGGGCCAGGCTGCGTGAGGATTGGCCTTGCTGGTGCAGGCGCGCGATCAGGCTGCGCAGGCCCTGGATATCCAGGGCTTTCCAGCTGGCGATCTGGTGTTTCTCGCAGTAGGCCAGGACCTTGTTCAGGTCCCGTCGGTAGGCTTCCAGGGTGTGGGGCGACACCTGGCGCTCGCTGCGCAGGTGAGCGCAGTAGGCGTCCAGTTGCCGTTCCATGGCTAGCGCACCGCGCGCAGGGCGGTAGTGAAACGCGGCAACACGCGGCCCAGGACTTCGGCGATGTAGGTGAGGAACAGGGTGCCCACCGAGCTCTTGTAGTGCGCAGGATCACGGCTGGCGATGGCCAGTACGCCGTGCAGGCCCTGGTGGCTGAGGGCAACGACGGCGGTGGAGCCGATCTGCTGGCGTTGTTCCGCGCCAAACAGGAAGTCCAGTTCGTGCTCGCGCAAGGTGCCGCTGATGGTCTTGCCTTCGGAGAGCAGGCCGCCGATCGCGGTCTGTGCTTCGCTGCCGCTGACCCAGCGTCCCACCGGCATCGGGTTGTCACTGAACAGGATCAAGCTGACAAAGGGCACCTGGAAATCCTGGCGCAGGCTGTCTTCCACGGCGATCACCGTTTCTTCCAGGCTGGTGGCGTCCATCAGGGTCAGGATCAGGCGGCGGGTCTTGTCGAACAGGCGGTCGTTGTCGCGGGCCACGTCCATCAGATGCGAGAGCCGATGGCGCATTTCTATGTTGCGCTCGCGCAGGATCTTCATCTGCCGCTCCACCAGTGACACGGTATCGCCGCGCTGGTGGGGGATGCGCAAGGCCGGCAACAGTTCTTCATGCTCAACGAAGAAGTCCGGATGAGCCTCAAGGTACGCCGCGACAGCGGCGGCCTCCAGGCTTTCGCTCGGGGATGCTTGTGCGGGTACTTGAGGCTTATCGGTCATTTGCTTGGCTCACTCATAGACGGACCTGTCCTTCGTATACGCGCGTGGCCGGCCCGGTCATCATCACCGGGTGGCCGGGGCCTGCCCATTCGATGGACAGGCGTCCACCTGGCAGGTCGATCAGCAGCGGCGAATCCATCCACCCCTGGCTGATTGCGGCTACGGCAGCGGCGCAGGCGCCGGTGCCGCAGGCCTGGGTTTCGCCGGCGCCGCGTTCCCACACACGCAATTGCGCGCGGGAACGGTCGATCACCTGCAGGAAGCCCACATTGACCCGTGCCGGAAAGCGCGGGTGGTGTTCGATCTTCGGCCCCAGTTCATGCACGGGGGCATTGTTGATGTCGTTGACCCGCAGTACTGCATGGGGGTTGCCCATGGACACTGCGGCGATGTCGACGGCCTTGCCTTCAACGTCCAGCGTGTAACTCGTGGCCTGCTCGCTGGCCTGGAACGGAATGTCCGCCGGCACCAGGCGCGGTGCACCCATGTTGACGCTGATCTGGCCGTCGCTGCGGACATCCAGTTCGATCACGCCGCTCTTGGTCTCGACGCGAATCTGCCGCTTGGCGGTCAGGCGCTTGTCCAGCACAAAGCGCGCGAAGCAGCGGGCGCCGTTACCGCATTGTTCCACCTCGGAGCCGTCGGAGTTAAAGATCCGGTAACGGAAATCCACCTCCGGGTTGCTCGGCGCCTCAACGATCAGCAACTGGTCGAAGCCGATGCCGGTATGACGGTCGCCCCACTGTTTAGCGTGCTTGGGCAGGATGTGCGCGTGCTGGCTGACCAGGTCAAGGACCATGAAGTCATTGCCCAGTCCGTGCATCTTGGTAAAACGCAGCAGCATGGCTTACTCCGGCAGCAGGCTTTCGCCAGCATACAACTCGGCTACCGTCTCGCGGCGACGCACTTCAAACGCTTGATCACCGTCCACCAGCACCTCGGCGGTACGCCCGCGGGTGTTGTAGTTGGAACTCATGACAAACCCGTAGGCACCGGCCGAATGAATGGCCAGCAGGTCGCCTTCTTCCAGGGCCAGTTGACGATCCTTGGCCAGGAAGTCGCCGGTTTCGCAGATCGGGCCGACGATGTCATAGGCGCGGGCTTCACTGTCGCGAGGCGTTACGGCGGTGACATCCATCCAGGCCTGGTACAGCGCCGGGCGGATCAGGTCGTTCATCGCGGCATCGACGATCGCAAAATCCTTGTGCTCGGTGTGCTTGAGGTACTCGACCTGGGTCAGCAGCACGCCGGCGTTGGCCACGATATAGCGGCCTGGTTCGAACAACAGCGCCAGGTCGCGGCCGCCGATATGTTCACGCACGGCGGCAATGTAGTCGGCAATCAGCGGAGGCTCTTCATCGCGATAACGCACACCCACGCCGCCACCGAGGTCGATGTGGCGCAGGTAGATGCCGCACTCGGCCAGGCGATCGGTCAGCGCCAGCAGGCGGTCCAGGGCATCAAGGAACGGGGGCAGGCTGGTCAGTTGCGAGCCGATATGGCAGTCGACGCCCAGTACTTCCAGGTTCGGCAGTTGGGCGGCACGGATGTACACGTCCTCGGCGTCGGCGATGGCGATGCCGAACTTGTTCTCTTTGAGACCGGTGGAAATGTACGGGTGGGTGCCGGCATCGACGTCCGGGTTGACGCGCAGTGAGATCGGCGCGCGAACGCCCATTTCGGCGGCGACGACCTGCAGGCGCTCCAGCTCGTCGGTGGATTCGACGTTGAAGCAATGCACGCCGACTTCCAGGGCACGACGCATGTCTTCGCGGCTCTTGCCGACGCCGGAGAACACAATCTTGTCAGCCTGGCCGCCTGCGGCCAGAACACGTTCCAATTCGCCACGGGACACGATGTCGAAACCAGCGCCCAGGCGCGCCAGGACATTGAGTACACCGAGGTTGGAGTTGGCCTTCACCGCATAGCACACCAGGTGCGGCACGCCGTCCAGCGGATCGGTGAACGAGCGGTATTGCGCTTCGATGTGCGCGCGCGAGTACACATAGGTCGGGGTGCCAAAGCGTTCGGCAATCGCGGACAGCGCCACGCCCTCCGCGAACAGCTCGCCGTCCCGGTAGTTAAAAGCGTCCATGATTTACCCTTAGTAAGTGTCGTGCTTGTGCGCTTTTTGCGACGATTGCGCCTGTTCATTCGGGTCTTTGCTGTCATCAGGCAGATACAGCGGGCCTTTTTGACCACAGGCACTAACGAGGCAGGCGACCGCGACGAGCGCAGCAAGGGAAGAGATCAGGCGCTTCATGGCGAAATCCTTGAATATGCATTAATTGCGCCCGAGTATACCGACCACCTGCCAGCTTGCCTATGCGCTGGAATACCCGTCCGGCGGGGCTTTGCTGAGTGGGTTGAGAAACGGGCTACGCTGGCGGGGGATATTTCATGCCGTCAGTTGTGATGAAATCGGTATCCTTTGCAATCGGCGGGGCTCGCCCGTATCGTGCGCCGCTCGAGCAAAACCAGACACTTTTGAGGTTGCCACAATGAGTTTGACCGAAGCCCGTTTTCACGACCTGGTGGATTCGACCCAGCAGGCGCTGGAAGATATTTTCGACGACAGCGGCCTGGATGTGGACCTGGAAAACTCGGCCGGGGTGCTGACCGTCAAGTTCGAGAACGGCACTCAACTGATCTTCAGTCGCCAGGAACCGTTGCGCCAACTGTGGCTGGCGGCACGTTCCGGTGGTTTTCACTTCGATTACAACGAAGAAGACTGCAATTGGCAGTGCGATACCAGCGATGAGCTGCTCAGCGAAATGCTCGCGCGCCTCTCGCTGGAGCAGGCAGGCATCGAGTTGAGTTTCGATGAGCTGAACCCCGACGAGAACTGATCGTGACCGAACCTGCACCTGTACGTCCGCCGAAGCCGCTGTTCAGCAATGTCAGCCCGGCCGTGCCGTCACCTTGTATCAGTTTGTGTCGGCTGGACGAGGAGAAAGTTTGCCTTGGTTGTTTCCGCCACGTGGAAGACATCCGTGAATGGCGCTCCGCCGACGATCAGCGCCGGCGGGTGATCGTGGCCCAGGCCGAGCAGCGCAAGGCAGCGCCTTGACCCCGTCTTGTTTATTTACGGTGCTGTGGTAGTGTCCGGGTACACCTCAACTCATCGAGGTCCGTGAGAACCCCGCCTTTTCCTGGCGGGGTTTTGCTTTTTTGTGCAGAAAAAAGGAGTCTGCCTGAATCATGACCGCACCTTCCATCATTCTTACCCGTCTCGACGTGCAGCGTCTTGAGCAACTGATCGACCGTGTAGGCGAGGACTCGCCGGGTGTCGAAGCCCTTCAACACGAACTCGACCGCGCCGAAGAAGTGGTTGGCCACGATGAAGTGCCTGCGAATGTCGTGACCATGAACTCCAGCGTGCATTGCCGCGAGCAAAGCAGCGGAAAGGACTATCACCTGACTCTGGTTTACCCCAAGGATGCCAACGCCGACGAAGGCAAGATTTCGATCCTGGCACCGGTGGGCAGTGCGTTGCTTGGCTTGCAAGTGGGCCAGCATATCGACTGGCCGGCTCCCGGCGGCAAGACTCTCAAGCTCAAGTTGCTCAAAGTGGAAGGCCAGCCCAAAGACGGCGGCGCTTTCTCGCTTTAAATCTGGTTCAGTGCTTCATTGAGCGCTTGCTCCAGCTCGGCCTTGTAGCGCAGGTACAAATTGCTCGGGCTTTGCACATCACCGATCAGACCCGACAGGTCCAGATCAGTGATATAGCAGCGGTAGCGCTCGGTTTCGCGGCGCTGCCCGACGATCTCCTGGGCGACCACTGCAAACAGCTGGTCGCCAAATTCCAGTTCGGAAAACTCCCGCTGATTGCAGTACAGGGTAATCCCCACTTGGCCCGGCGCCGCCTTGCCGATAATCGCCTGCACGTCATAAAACGGCTTGTTGGCCGGATTTTGTGGTGCTGGCCGAGGCTCTATGCCGCGTGCACGGTTATTGCCTGACGGTAATAGTTGGTAGTACAGGGTTTGCACCGCGCCCAGCGGTTCCTGTGGGTCCAGCGGCGACAGCGCGTCCCGGCGATAGATGATCGATTGCAGGAAGCGCTGCAGCGGTGCCAACAGGCTCTGCTCGTCATGAAACGGCAGGCGCTGCTGCCAGAGCGCGTTGAACTCATCCAGCACATACAGCTCGGCGAAGCCTTCATTGACCCGGTAGAACACTTGCACGCAATCGGCCATACCCATGGGCAAAAGCAGCGCCAGGTCGTGGTCCTCCAGGGCCATGGCATCCAGGTGCAGCGGGCTGTAGCTGGCCAGTTCTTCGCTGAGGTAGGCGATCAGCGCATCCTGGGTCGCCAGTGATACGTGGGTGGCCTGGCCGGGCATCAACTCCATCACGTGATAGTGCTGTTGCACCTGGAGCAAGTAGCGGTGATTGCCCTGCCCCAGCAGCAGGTTCTGCGCCGTGTCGAAGATTTCTTCTACGCGCTGGGCAATGAACTGCGCACGGTTGTGACAGAAGCAGCGCACCCGTAGCCGCGGCAGGTGATCTGATGGCAGCTGGTTGAGGTAGTCGCGCAGGCAATCGAGCAGAGCATGGGGGCCGTCGTAGCGGCTGACCATCACCTCGTTCCAGCTATTGAGGGTGACCTGGTCGAGGGTCAGCACCAGGTTGTCGCGCACACCGGCGTAGCTCAGGGAGTCGGTGCGCTCGGTGGTCATCAGGATATTCAGGTCGCGGTGATGCTTGAGCGGGTCGACGCCGACGTTGATCAACAGCAATACCTCTTCGGGCACCGCCGAGCGTAACAGGCGTTCTTCAGCGACGCTGGGCAAGGGTAGGGCAATGCTCTGCTGCAGGCTGCCCAGCAGGTTGAACAGCTCGAACTCGGTCATGTCGCTGGTGCCCGGGTGCAGCGCCAGGCGAGTGCTGCTGTCGATCACGCCGTTGCGGTGGCACCAAGTCAGCATTTCCAGCAAATCGCGGCTGCGCTTGATCGGCGCAAAGTGCTCCCATTCCAGGGCGGTGAGGTTGCCGTTGTACAGCCCCCAATGGTGCTGGCCCGGCTCTTTGCGGTTGGGCGATTGCACCAGGGTCAGGGTGTCTTCGGCCAGGTCCGGGGCGATGCCGGGGTTGATGAACTCGACTTTGCCGGCTTTACGCTCGAACGCCGCATATAGGCGGCGGCCGAGCACATTGAGGTCACGCTTATTGATCAGGCTGACTGTCTGTTCGCTGCGGGCGAATTGCGTCAGGAAGCGATAGCTGTAGTTCAGCTCACTGACCAATGCGCGACGCTCGGAGGCGACCTGGCGCACTTTCCATTGGCTGCGGCTGTCCAGCAGGGCCAATTGGCGCGGGTTCCAGCCCCACTCCTGGGCCAGGCGCTCCAGCAACAGGTGTTGCCAGCTAGAGCTACGCTGGCCAGCGCTGAGCTTGCGGTTGACCTTTAAATACAGCGCTCGCCTTACCAGCTCCAGGCGCTCCGGTTCGTTGCGGACCTTGAGGTATTCCTCGATGCGGCGATAGACCACGATGTAAGGGTCCAGCTCATCCAGATCCATCTGGTTGGCGAACACCGCCTGCTTGAAGCGCAGGCTCAGGCACTGCACGTTTGGGTGCTCGCTGGCATAAACCTCGGTCAGCAGCAGCTTGAGCACTGACTTGTAGGGCGACTCGATGCCTTTGAACAGTTGCCACAACCCGGCGCCGATGAATTCGCCCGGAGGGATGCGTGCCAGGTGGCCCAGGTCAAGGGTTTCATCGGCGCGTATAAAGCGCTTGGAGATCAGCGTGTGGGTGAATTCGGCGTAGCGGGTTTCTTCATAGACGGGCACCAGCCACCAGATCGGTGTACGGCCAGCCAGCCAGATGGCGGTGCGGTAGAACTCGTCCAGCAGCAGGTAATGCTGGGTGGTGCCGCAGTCGTCGGAGCTCAGTTGGGTGTCGCGCTCACCCAGTACGAAGCGCGTCGGCTCAATCAGGAAAAAATGTGCCTCGGCGCCCATGCTCAAGGCCCAGGCCTCCAGCAGCTGGCATTTCTTGCGCAGCTCGGCCAGTTCGCTTTCGTCCAGGTCGGCGGCGTGGCACACCCACACATCCATATCGCTCTGGTCTGCCTGGGCCAGGGTGCCGAGGCTGCCCATCAGGAACAGGCCATGGATCGGACGGGGCGGGTTGCCATGGCGCGGCTTGTAGGAGAATGAACGGGTCAGGCGCTGGGCTTCGGTCAGGGCCTGGGCATCAGGCTCGAAGTTCGACAGCCCGGCCGGTGTACTGCCCGACACATAGCCTGGCAGGAGCGGGTGATTGACGTGGAAAAACAGCGGCAACAGTGTCAGTACGCTTTGCTGGCGCGGCGTTAGCCCCTCGATGGCGCGGGCCATGCGGCCTTCGTTGAGGGCCATGAAGCGCGCGCGCAGCTGAGCCAGCACCTTGCGGTCGATGCCTTCGTCCAGGTCGGGGCGGATTTCATGGGTGCGGGTCATGTCGAACTCGGTGGCTCGCAAGGCCCGACATGGGCGGCCGTGTAGGAGTTTACAGTCAGAAGCGTAGGAGGTTTAGAGGGAAATGTTTTTTGACGTCAGAATTTTCTCGCGTCCACAGCAGCGCCCTCGGAATCCGCAAGGGGCGGACTCCATGGGCGGTATCAGGTGTCAGGCGGCTTCTTTGCTTGTCGCGGTGCTCAAGATCGTCAGCAGGGTTTGCGCTTGCTCGGCGGCGTCTCGGCCAAGGCTGGTCAGATAGCCTCCGTCCGGTTGGTCGATCAGCTTTTTCTCGAACAGGCGTTTGGCCGCGGCGATGGCAGTGGGAGCGGCAGTCTGGTGGACTTTCAGACCTTCCTGGGAGCTGCCCAGGTTGAAGAGTGCAAGGATTTCCAGTTCGGCAACCAACTCAGGGGTATACGACATAAGGACTCCAGACTTTCTAAGAATTTATTAGAGGCTAGCAGGCCATAAGGTGAACGCACTTTGGCGGGCTGTCCAGTGAGAAAGTCATGGGTATTGATATGCCGCAGATTTGTGGCGAGGAAGCAGGCTTCCCGGCCACGCAGAGGGGGGCTTCAGTCGTTTTCCGGCGGCAATTCCGGCAGCGCCCGCAGGGCTGTCTCATACCATTGGGTATCGAATGCACGGTCTTCGTCGAGCATCTGGTCGATTTCAACCGCCAGCACATGGGCCATGAGATTCAGAATCTCCTCGCGCTCGTAACCTACCAGGGTCAGCTTGTTGAACGTGGCCTTGGCGGCAGGCGGAGTGTCGCTTTCGATCTGATTCTCGATGGCTTCAATCAGTGTACTTTCGGTGAACGCTTCTTCGTCGCTGTCGATATCGGTCGGCTCGCTCATGGCAGGCTCCTCAAGGAAAGGGCGCCAGTCTAACTCCATTCAGGCCGGTGATGCTGCTGGTCAGGGCGGGCCCGGGCATCTATAACTCTTGCGGCCAACCCCGCACACGGCCTGGAGGCTTTGCGATGCTCAAGCTTTACGGATTTTCGGTCAGTAACTACTACAACATGGTGAAACTGGCGCTGCTGGAGAAGGGGCTACCGTTCGAAGAGGTGCCTTTTTACGCCGGGCAAACCCCTGAGGCGCTTGCCGTCAGTCCGCGAGGCAAGGTGCCGGTACTGGGGGTGAAGCAGGGTTTCGTCAATGAAACCAGCGTGATCCTCGAATACATCGAGCAAACCCAGGAGGGCCGTTCGCTGCTGCCTGCTGATCCTTTTCAGCGTGCCCAGGTGCTGGCGTTGTGCCGGGAAATCGAGCTGTACATCGAACTGCCCGCCCGCGCGTGTTTCGCCGAGGCGTTTTTCGGCATGCAGGTGCCGGACGCGATCAAGGAGAAATCCAAGGCTGAGTTGCTGCTGGGGATCGGTTCTTTAGGTCGGCACGGCAAGTTCGCGCCTTATGTGGCAGGGGAGAGCTTTACGATTGCGGATCTGTATTTCATGTATAGCGTGAACCTCGCCTGTGCCGTGGGCGAGAAGTTGTTTGGCCTGGACCTGTTGGCTGAACTCCCGGCGGCCAAAGTGTTGCTGGAGCGGCTGCATGCCATGCCCAATGCGCAGAAGGTGGCGGCGGACAGGGAAGCCGCGATGCCGGCGTTCATGGCGATGGTTGCGGCCAAAAAGTGATCCAGTGTGGGAGGGGGTTGCCCCCCCTCCCTCATTTTTCAGCGGCTGGCGAGGAGGGCCTGGCCGCGCACGACGGCGGCCTTCACCTGCGCCGGTGCGGTGCCGCCCACGTGGTTACGGGCATTCACCGAGCCTTCCAGGGTCAGCACGGCAAACACGTCCTGCTCGATCTGGTCGCTGAACTGGCGCAGTTCTTCCAGGCTCATTTCCGCCAGGTCCTTGCCGGTGTCCACGCCGTATTTCACGGCATGGCCGACGATTTCGTGGCAGTCGCGGAACGGCAGGCCACGGCGCACCAGGTAGTCCGCCAGGTCCGTCGCGGTGGAGAATCCACGCAGGGCCGCTTCACGCATGATCGCGTGCTTGGGCTTGATCGCGGGGATCATGTCGGCAAAGGCACGCAGCGAATCACGTAGGGTGTCGGCGGCGTCGAACAGCGGTTCCTTGTCTTCCTGGTTGTCCTTGTTGTAGGCCAAGGGCTGGCCTTTCATCAGGGTCAGCAGGCCCATCAGTGCGCCGAATACGCGGCCGCTCTTGCCACGCACCAGCTCGGGCACGTCGGGGTTTTTCTTTTGCGGCATGATCGAGCTACCGGTGCAGAAGCGATCCGGCAGGTCGATGAACTGGAATTGCGCGCTGGTCCACAACACCAGTTCTTCGGAGAAACGCGACAGGTGCATCATCGCGATACTGGCGGCGGCGCAGAATTCGATGGCGAAATCGCGGTCCGACACGCCGTCCAGGGAGTTGCCGCCCACGGCATCGAAGCCCAGCAGTTGTGCGGTGTATTCGCGGTCGATCGGGTAGGTGGTGCCGGCCAGCGCGGCGCTGCCCAAGGGCATGCGGTTGGCGCGCTTGCGGCAATCCACCAGGCGCTCGTAGTCGCGGCTGAGCATTTCGAACCAGGCCAGCAAGTGGTGGCCGAAGGTGACAGGCTGGGCGGTTTGCAGGTGGGTGAAACCGGGCATGATGGTGTCCGATTCGCGCTCGGCCTGTTCCAGCAAGCCTTTCTGCAGGCGAGTTATTTCGGCCAGGATCAGGTCGATTTCATCGCGCAGCCACAGGCGGATATCGGTGGCCACCTGGTCATTGCGGCTGCGCCCGGTGTGCAGTTTCTTGCCGGTCACGCCGATGCGGTCGGTGAGGCGGGCCTCGATATTCATGTGCACGTCTTCCAGGTCGACGCGCCAGTCGAACGTACCGGCTTCGATCTCACCGCGAATGGTGGTCAGGCCGTCGATGATGCTGTCGCGCTCGGCGTCGGTCAGCACGCCGACCTTGGCCAGCATCGTGGCGTGGGCGATCGAGCCCATGATGTCGTGGCGGTACAGGCGCTGGTCGAAGGTGACGGAGGCGGTGAAGCGGGCGACGAAGGCGTCGACGGGTTCACTGAAGCGGCCGCCCCAGGACTGGTTGGTCTTGTCGGTGCTCATGGATTCGCTCGTGATCTGCTTAAAAGAGGCGTGGAGGTGTGCCGCCGATAATAACAGGGTTGCTCGTGGAGGCGGTGCTGTGGGTGGCCGGCATTTTTATTTGCGCGAAGGATGGCTAAGTGCCTTGCCGCCGAGCGCGTCCGGGAAGAGACTGGGGCCAGGTGCTTGTTGAAACGATATTTGAGGATTGAGTAATGTCGTCTCAGCGAGCGTCTACAGTTGGACTGATAGTGTGTGAATGCACCAAAGTCGGGTGATGCGGTCATAACCCAGACTATCCATTAAAAAGGGGGGTATTCGGATTGTGTATCAGCAAACCCTACGACTATGCCCAAGGGCAGCAGGTTTTGGGCGCTATTGAACAGGTCCGGGTAAATATGCGTGCCGCTCTCAGGGCACTTTTTGCCGCTCGCGCTAGTCTTAGCGTGGATCGCTGTGACGCAAGTCACCGCACCTGTCTACGCTATCCTTGTGCGAGACTCACGCAGGAATCCAGCGCAATATGAATGTCCTGATCGTTGATGACGAACCCCAAGCCCGCGAGCGACTGAGCCGCCTGGTCAGTGAACTCGAGGGTTATACAGTCCTTGAACCGAGCGCCACCAACGGGGAGGAGGCGTTGACGTTGATCGATAGCCTCAAGCCGGATGTGGTGCTGCTCGATATCCGCATGCCCGGCCTTGATGGCCTGCAGGTCGCCGCCCGCCTGAGTGAGAGAGAATCACCTCCGTCGGTGGTGTTGTGCGCTGCCCAGGAAGAGTTTTCCGCGGAAGCGTTGGAAGCCAGTGGTGTCAGTTTCCTGGTCAAGCCGGCGACTGGCGACGCGTTGCTCAAGGCATTGAAAAAGGCCGAGCGCCCTAACCGGGTCCAACTCGCTGCCCTGACTCAACCTGCCGCCCAGAGTGGCAACGGGCCGCGCAGCCATATCAGTGCGCGTACGCGCAAAGGTATCGAGCTGATCCCCCTGAGCCAGGTGGTGTACTTCATTGCCGATCACAAGTACGTGACGCTGCGCCATGAAGCCGGTGAAGTCCTGCTCGATGAGCCGCTCAAGGCTCTTGAAGATGAGTTTGGCGACCGCTTTGTGCGAATCCACCGCAATGCGTTGGTGGCCCGCGAACGAATCGAGCGCCTGCAACGTACGCCCCTGGGGCACTTCCAGCTGTTCCTGAAAGGGCTCAATGGCGATGCCTTGATCGTCAGCCGACGCCATGTCGCCGGCGTGCGCAAGATGATGCAGCAGCTTTAGCCCGAGGGCTGTAGCGTGGACTGCAGTGCTTATCCCGGTGTGATGCGGCCAGGGAGGCCCCGCACTTGCTGATTCAAATCAAAGCGTATTTGCCTGAGCTGTTATTATCTGCCGTATCTATTCAGTACGGATTGATCCATGTCCTCTCGCGAAATCCGCATCGCCACTCGTAAAAGCGCCCTGGCCTTGTGGCAGGCCGAATACGTCAAAGCTCGCCTTGAAGAGGCTCATCCAGGTCTCAAGGTATCCTTGGTGCCCATGGTGAGTCGCGGCGACAAGCTGCTGGACTCGCCGCTGTCGAAGATTGGCGGCAAGGGCCTGTTCGTCAAGGAGCTGGAGACCGCGCTGCTGGAAAATGAAGCCGACATCGCCGTGCATTCGATGAAAGATGTGCCCATGGACTTCCCCGAAGGCCTGGGCCTTTTTTGCATCTGCGAGCGCGAAGACCCGCGCGATGCGTTCGTTTCCAATACCTATGCATCTCTGGATGAGCTGCCTTTGGGCAGCATCGTCGGCACTTCGAGCCTGCGTCGCCAGGCGCAGTTGTTGACCCGTCGTCCAGACCTGCAGATCCGCTTTCTGCGCGGCAACGTCAACACGCGCCTGGCCAAGCTGGATGCCGGCGAATATGACGCGATTATCCTCGCTGCGGCCGGGCTTATCCGCCTTGGCTTCGAAGACCGTATTACGTCAACGATCAGCGTTGAAGACAGCTTGCCCGCTGGCGGCCAGGGGGCGGTAGGTATTGAATGCCGCACGGCAGACAGCGAAATCCACGCGTTGCTCAAACCCCTCGATCACCACGACACCGAAGTGCGCGTCACGGCCGAGCGCGCCCTGAACAAGCACCTCAACGGTGGCTGTCAGGTGCCGATCGCCTGCTACGCCGTGCTCGAAGGTGACACTCTGTGGCTGCGTGGCCTGGTTGGGGATCCGGCCGGTGGCACCCTGCTCACCGCCGAGATGCGCGGGCCACGGCGTGATGCGAGCGCCCTGGGTATCCAGGTGGCTGAAGAGCTGCTGGAAAAAGGCGCTGGCGCCATTCTGCAAAAAGTCTATGGCGAGGCCGGTCCGCAGTGACCGGCTGGCGTGTGCTGCTGACGCGGCCTGCCGAGGAGTCGAAGGCCCTGGCGGCGTCGTTGTCCGAAGCCGGCATTTTCAGCAGCAGCCTGCCCTTGCTGGAGATCGAGGCGTTGCCGGTCACGCCCGCACAACAGGCGGTTTTCCGCGACCTGGGCCGTTATTGCGCAGTGATCGTGGTGAGCAAACCGGCTGCGCGCCTGGGTTTGCAACAGCTGGATCGACACTGGCCGCAATTGCCGTGGTTCAGCGTTGGCGCGGCGACCGCCCAGGTGCTGGCTGACCAGGGCCTTGACGTTCACTATCCGCCCACCGGTGATGACAGCGAAGCCTTGCTCGCCTTACCCGCCTTGCGCGAGGCTATTGCACGCCCTGGGGCGCGGGTGTTGATCCTGCGGGGAGAAGGCGGCCGAGAACTGCTGGCTGAGCGTTTGCGCGAGCAAGGTGCTAGTGTCGACTATCTGGAGTTGTATCGCCGCTTCCTGCCGGCCTACGACGCCGGGGTACTGATGCAGCGCATCCAGTTGGAACGCTTGAACGGCCTGGTGGTCAGCAGTGGGCAGGGTTTCTTACATCTGCAAGCCCTGGCCGGACCCGATTGGCCACAGGTGGCCCGACTGCCGTTGTTCGTACCCAGCCCGCGAGTCTATGAGATGGCGCGGGACGCTGGGGCAGAAAATGTTGTGGATTGTCGCGGCGCGAGTGCTGCGGCTTTGTTAGTGGCGTTAGGCGGCTTTGTCTTATAAAAACATCCCGCCCCCACTCTCTGATACGCAAAGGACGGATACGTGAGCGATACAGCCTTGCCTAAAGATGAAACTCAGCCCGCGCTTGATGCGCCGGTCGAGACACCGGTCGCCGCGCCACGCCGTGGCAATGGCCTGGCAATCGTTGCCCTGCTGCTGGGCGCCGCGGGTGTTGCCGCTGGCGGTTGGGGGATCTGGCAGGTCCGTGCCCTGCAAGCCAGCAGCCAGCATCAATTGGGCCAGGTGCAGACCCTTGATGACCAGTCCCAGTCTCTCAAGCAAGGCCAGCAACAGTTGGCGGCACGCCTGGCACAGTTGCCGGGCGCTGATGAGCTGGAGGAGCGTCGCCGCCTGGTGGCCCAGTTGCAAGGTGATCAGCAGCGCCTGAACCAACGCCTGGAAACCGTGCTGGGGGCCAGCCGCAAGGACTGGCGCCTGGCTGAAGCCGAGCATCTGATCCGTCTGGCGAGTTTGCGACTGTCGGCCTTGCAGGATATCAACAGTGCTCAGTCGCTGGTCCAGGGCGCCGATGAGATCCTGCGCGAGCAGAATGATCCGGGTTCCTACGCTGCCCGCGAGCAACTGGCCAAGAGCCTGGCCGCGCTGCGCAGCACCGAGCAGCCGGACCGTACCGGGTTGTATCTGCAGTTGGCGGCGTTGCGCGATCAGGTCGTGCAACTGGCGGCGATTGCGCCGGAATACCAGCTTACGGAGCCGGCTTCTCAAGGGCGTCCAACTACGGACACTGACAACCGTTGGAGCCAATGGTGGGAACAGATTTCCCGTTACTTCCGCATCGATTTCAACCCCGATGACAACATTCGCCCGCTGCTGGCCGGCCAGGGCTTGAACCAGGTGCGTCTGGCCCTGAGCCTGGCCCTGGAGCAAGCTCAATGGGCCGCGCTCAATGGCGAGTCGGCGGTGTACAGCCGTTCGCTGGGTGAAGCGCGTAGCGTGTTGCAGGACAACTTCAACCAGGACAACCCCCAGAGCAAGGCGATGCTGGCACGGATCGCCGAGCTTGAGCCCAAGGCCGTCTCGGTGGTGACACCGGACCTGGCCGCGAGCCTGGCGGCCGTGCAGGCGTATCTCGAGCGTCGTCATCTGTCTGCTGACGAAGCCAAGGCTTCGGCTGGCACGCCGGCGACCCAGGAGTAGAGCCGATGAAGCGTTTCTATGTGATCCTGGTGCTGGCGATTGCGATCGCCCTGGCACTGGCCGTGGGCATCTCGAAACATACTGGCTACGTGCTGATTACCTATCCCCATGTGCTGCATTACGAGTCGAGCCTGTGGGCCACCCTGGTGGCGGTGTTTGTCATCGTCCTGGCGATCTACCTGCTCCGCGTGTTGCTGAGCCTGGTGACCACCTCCGGTGGCGTGGTCAACCCATGGTCGCGCCGTAACCGCAGCCGTCGCGTACAAATCGCGATCGAACAGGGCCAGATGGACCTCGCCGAAGGGCGCTGGGCCAGTGCCGAGCGCCACCTGCACCGGGCTGCCGAAGCCGAGCGTCAACCGTTGCTGTATTACCTCGGCGCGGCCCGTGCGGCCAATGAGCAGGGGCGCTACGAAGAGTCGGACAGCTTGCTCGAGCGCGCCCTGGAGCGTCAGCCTCAAGCCGAGCTGGCGGTTGCCTTGAGCCATGCGCAATTGCAGACGGACCGCGGCGATACCGAGGGCGCCCTGGTGACCCTGCAGGCGATGCATGAGCGCCATCCCCATAACGCCCAGGTACTGCGTCAATTGCAGCGCCTGCATCAGCAGCGGGGCGACTGGTCGTCGGTCATTCGACTATTGCCCGAGTTGCGCAAAGACAAAGTCTTGCCCCCTGGTGAACTGGCCGAGCTGGAGCGTCGCGCCTGGGGTGAAAACCTGAGCCTGGCGGCCCAGCGGGAAGAGCAGGGCGAAGCCGGTTTGCAGTCCCTTGAACGGGCCTGGCAGCAACTGACCTCTGCCCAGCGTCAGGAGCCGCAGCTGGTGTTGGCCTACGCTGAGCAACTGCGTCAGTTAGGCGCGGATGCCAAGGCCGAGGAAGTGCTGCGGGGTGCGATCAAGCGCAGCTACGACAGCCATCTGATTCGGTTATACGGCCTGCTACGAGGCAGTGACCCGGCGCGGCAACTGAAGTTTGCCGAAGGCTGGCTCAAGGACCACTCCGGTGACGCCAGCCTGCTGTTGACTCTGGGTCGCCTGTGCTTGCAGAACAGCCTGTGGGGCAAGGCACGGGACTACCTGGAAGGCAGCCTGCAGGTGCAGCGCAATCCCGAAGCCTGCGCCGAGTTGGCGCGACTACTGGCCCAATTAGGCGACACTGAGCGCAGCAACCAGCTGTTCCAGGAAGGCCTGGGTCTGCTGGACAGTCGTCTGCTGGCCTCTCCATTGCCGGTACCGGCGCGGGTTTGAGGTAGGAAAAAGAGTGAGCGTTGGCTCGGAATTGTCTGGTAGCCAACGCTTCAATTTTGCCAATGGCCTCGGTTTAATGGGGCTCGTAATGTGTTCCTACGTATTCCTAGGTGATGCCCTTCGCGTTCTGACGGGATGTCCCTACGTTTTCGCGGAATCGTCTGCTCTAGCGTGTATTGAAAGGGCTCGGGCCTTTCCTCTACCGTAACGGCCTATCTCTTGCGTTACGGATCGACAATGTCTTTGGCCCCCTCACGCTCCCTGTTTTTGCTGGCGTTCATGGCAGGTGCGCTGACGTTGAGCGCATCGTTCTATCTGGAATATGGCGCGCTGCTTCGGCCCTGCTTCCTGTGCCAGGTGCAGCGGCTATTTTTAGCGGTCTTTACGCTGATCAACCTGAGCGCTGCCATTCATAACCCCAGGCGCTCTGGCGTCTTCCTTTACGGGTTGGCAAGCATGAGCTGTGCCGTGCTCGGTGCGACTGCCGCCGTACGCCAGGTGCTGCTGCAGAACAGCGTGCCGGATCAAGCCCCCGATTGTTGGCCCAGCGCACAGGACATGATTGAAAACCTGTCGCTTGAGGATGCGGTGCGCTCGGTGTTCAAAGGCACCGTCGATTGCATGGAGATAAACTGGACGCTGTTCGACCTAAGCCTTCCGGAGTGGAGCCTGTTGTTCTTCGTGGCGATGCTGATCCTGGGAGGCGTGCAGTTTTCGCGGCTGTTGTTCAGTCAGCGTTTAAGCTTGGCAAGGCACTGAAAACAGCTCAAAAGCTGTAGGACGGGATTAAACACTTGTATGAACTTTCTCTCCTGCGTACCTTGAAGCCATAGTCATGCGGGCATAATCTGGCCCGCAGGCGTTATGAAACTGTTAGCCAGATGCTGCCTTGTCCGGCCGCCGCTTTATCCTTGAAGTGTTGCGCGGGCACAGCGCGGCAGCGCCCCCAATAGGGAAGAGAGATCATCATGCTGGAAAGTTGTCAGAATGCTCAGGAACGCTGGGGTGGGGTGCACAAGCTGATCGACAGCTGGTTGAAGGCACGTCACGAACTGGTTCGGGCCTTTGATGCTCTTGGCGCCAAGCCCGAGTCTCTGGCTGAGAATCGCAAGCCGTTGCAGGAATTCTGTGGCGTGTTGGTGGACTATGCGTCGGCTGGCCATTTCGGTGTCTATGAGCAGCTGACCAAAGAGGCGGAAGCCTTCGATGATCAGCGTGGGCTGGAACTGGCCGAGACTCTTTACCCGCGCATTGATGTCATCACTGAGAAATTGCTGGCGTTCACCGATCTGTGTGATGCCGGCCAATGTGTTGCCGAGAAATTCAAGGAGTTGGGTGGCCTGCTCCATGAACGTTTCGAACTGGAAGATTGCCTGATCGAAGTACTCCACAACGCCCATAAGGAAGAGACGGCCACCCAGGCCTGACCTTTGCTGGCGAGATAAAAAAACGGTGCGCATGGCGCACCGTTTTTTTATTGGGTCAGTGGCGAGTACCGAGCAACTCGATCTCGAATACCAACGGTGTGTAAGGCGGGATCAATTCGCCGGCCCCGTCGGCGCCATACGCTTGTGCCGAGGGGATCACCAGTCGCCATTTCGCGCCGACAGGCATCTGTTGCAACGCACTGCGCCAGCCGTCGATCACACTGTCCAGTCGGAACCATTGAGGCTGGGTGCTCTGATCGAACACCGTACCATCGGGTAAACGCCCCACGTATTTCACTTGCACCTCATCGCTGGCCAATGGTTTGTTGCCATTGCCGGGCGTCAGCTCTGTGAGCAGGATGCCATCCGCCAATTCGCGCACACCGGTTGCCGATTTTTCCTTGGTTAAAAATTGCTGTTCCGCCGCCAGCGCTTTTTCACTTTTTGGAACCTGTGTGTCGGCTTCACTCTGTTCTTCGTGCTGGGCCAGAATCTGTTCGATGCGTGCGTTATCCAGTGCCAGTGGCTTGCCTTGATACGCTTGCTTGAGGCCCTCGACCAGCGCCTGGATCTGCAGGTCGGGGACCTCCTGGCGCAGCCGTTCGCCGAGGCTGGCGCCCAGGCTGTACGCGAGGTCGTGCTGGTCCTGGGGTGAGGTTTTGGGCGGCGACTGCTCGCTTGCATTAGCCCCGCCAAGCACCAAGCCAAGCACAAGAAAAAGGTAACGCGACATACGCATGTCTCCCGCCGAAAGTGCGACGGATTATGCCAGTGTGATGAGGTAAAAAGTGGCGTGGTCTTTCGTTATATCGATAAGAATTTTCGCACGGTGCAACGCAAGGCAAAGGATACTGTCAACATGCCCTAGCGGCGGTAAGAGCAGAGGGCTAGTATGAGCCGCACCCACGTCAGCCAGGAGGTAAACCATGTCGGCCAAACAGAAGCCTGTAAATACCCCGTTGCATTTACTCCAACAACTTTCGGGCAGCCTGCTCGAACATCTGGAAAGCGCATGTTCCCAAGCGTTGGCCGATGCAGAAAAACTGCTCGCCAAACTGGAAAAACAACGCGGTAAAGCGCAAGAGAAGCTGCACAAATCCCGCACCAAACTGCAAGACGCCGCCACTGCCGGCAAGGCCAAGGCACAAGCCAAAGCCAAAGACGCTGTCAAAGAACTTGAGGACCTGCTGGACGCCCTCAAGGATCGCCAAGCCGAAACCCGCACCTACATTTCCCAACTCAAAAAAGATGCTCAAGAAAGCCTGAAATTGGCCCAGGGCGTTGGTCGTGTGAAGGAAGCTGTATCTAAAGTGCTCGGCGCTCGTACCCCTGCAAAAGCTGTAGCGACCAGCGCGGCGAAAAAACCGGCGAGCAAAGCTGTTGCAGCGAAGGCGCCGACTAAAGGGGCTGCCAAGCCAGTGGCTAAAACCGCTGCTGCAAAACCAGCCGCCAAGCCAGCTGCCAAAACCGTTGCTGCAAAACCAGCCGCCAAGCCAGCTGCTAAAACTGCTGCTGCAAAACCAGCCGCCAAGCCAGCTGCTAAAACCGCTGCTGCAAAACCAGCCGCTAAGCCAGCTGTTAAAGCCACTGCTGCAAAACCAGCCGCCAAGCCAGCTGCCAAAACCGTTGCTGCAAAACCAGCCGCCAAGCCAGCTGCTAAAACTGCTGCTGCAAAACCAGTCGCTAAGCCAGCTGTTAAAGCCACTGCTGCAAAACCAGCCGCCAAGCCAGCTGCTAAAACTGCTGCTGCAAAACCAGCCGCTAAGCCAGCTGCTAAAGCCACTGCTGCAAAACCAGCCGCCAAGCCAGTCGCTAAAGCCGCTGCGGCAAAACCAGCTGCCAAGCCAGTCGCTAAAGCCGCTGCTGCGAAACCAGCCGCCAAGCCGGCCGTTAAAGCCGCTGCCGCGAAACCAGCCGCCAAGCCAGTGGTTAAAGCCGCTGCTGCGAAACCCGCTGCTGCCAAGCCTGCACCGGCCAAGCCAACGGCTCCAGCAGCGCCTGCTGCTAGCCCGGCAGCGACCACCGCTCCAACCGCATCGGCCAGCAGCACCCCTGCACCGGTAGCGCCAAGCACCACCCCAACCAGCGCTTCCTAAGTGCCGGTGACTTCGACGCGCAGCTGCTGCAGCGCGTCGGGGTCAAGGTTGGCGGCATCCTCAGTCGCCAGTCTTTCCAACCATTGCGGTTGACCCACGCCATCACCCGCCTGCCATCCCAGAACCAACGCCTCCAGGCGTGCCAGCAACTGTCGCTCGGCATCCAGCTCCAGGGCCTTGACCCGTTCCCGCAATGCCGCCAATGATTCATCCTGCTGTGCCAGCTCTCGCCATTGCACCCGCACCCGACGCAAGGGTTCGATGACCTGCATCTGCCAAGGCCGGGCAATTTGTTGCAGTGCCTGCACGCGCTCGGGTACACACCCTACACCTCGTTGTTCCAGCCAGGCCCCGCAGAGCAACAGGCACACATCCGCTCCTTGTTCCTGGAGGCGCAGGCACGCGGCCTCCACGCCCGGACGGGTGTAAGTCGAGAGGGCAAAGCTCCACAGGTCAGCACACATATTCACACCCAAGCCAGCGGCCTGCGAAGCTGGTAGACTCCGCCGCCATTATGATCCGACTTCAAAGCCTAACATTACAGCGTGGCCCGCAACGTCTTCTCGAAGACGCCGAGCTGACCCTGCACGCCGGTCACAAAGCCGGCCTGATCGGTGCCAACGGCGCCGGCAAATCCACGTTGTTCGCCCTGTTGCTGGGTGAGCTGACCCCAGATTCCGGGGACTGCCTGCTGCCGGCCGACTGGCGCATCGCCCATATGCGCCAGGAGATCGACACCCTGGACCGCATTGCGATCGACTACGTGCTCGATGGCGACCTGCGCCTGCGCCAGGTTCAGCACGACCTGGCCGAGGCCGAGAAAGCCCAGGACGGTGCCGCCCAGGCGCGCCTGCACTCGGAACTCGACAGTGCCGACGGTTACACCGCCGACGCCCGCGCGCGCAAGATGCTGGCCGGCCTTGGCTTTACCAACGAGCAGATGGACCGCCCGGTCGCTGACTTTTCCGGCGGCTGGCGCATGCGCCTGAACCTGGCCCAGGCGCTGATGTGCCCTTCGGACCTGTTGCTGCTCGATGAGCCGACCAACCACTTGGACCTCGATGCAATCCTGTGGCTGGAGGACTTCCTCAAGAACTACAAAGGCACCTTGCTGCTGATTTCCCACGACCGGGATTTCCTCGACGCCGTGGTCGACAACATCGCTCACGTCGAACAGAAGAAAATCACCCTTTACCGGGGTGGCTACACCGCGTTCGAACGCGCCCGTGCCGAGCGCCTGGCCCAGCAGCAACAAGCCTACGAGAAGCAGCAAGCGCAGCGTGCGCACATGGAAAGCTACATCGCCCGGTTCAAGGCCCAGGCCACCAAGGCCCGCCAGGCCCAGAGCCGGATCAAGGCACTGGAGCGCATGGAAGAGCTGTCGGCGGCCCACGTCGATTCGCCCTTTGATTTTGTGTTCCGCGAATCGGTGAAAATCTCCAGCCCACTGCTCGACCTCTCGGATGCGCGCCTGGGCTATGGCGACAAAACCATCCTCGAGAAGGTCAAGCTGCAGCTCACGCCGGGCGCACGCATCGGTTTGCTCGGGCCTAACGGCGCGGGCAAGTCGACGCTGATCAAGAACCTCTCGGGTGAACTGCAGCCCCTGGCCGGCCGCCTGACCCGTGGCGAGAACCTGGTAGTGGGCTACTTCGCCCAGCATCAGTTGGACTCCCTCGATGCCAAGGCCAGCCCGTTGCTGCACCTGCAGCGCCTGGCACCGACCGAGCGCGAGCAGACCTTGCGCGATTTCCTCGGCGGGTTCGACTTCCGTGGCGCACGGATCGATGAGCCCGTGTTGAACTTCTCCGGTGGCGAAAAGGCTCGCCTGGCCCTGGCGTTGATCGCCTGGGACCGACCGAACCTGTTGTTGCTCGACGAACCCACCAACCACCTGGATCTGGAGATGCGCCTGGCGTTGACCATGGCCCTGCAGGAATTCAGCGGTGCGGTACTGGTGGTGTCTCACGATCGCCACTTGCTCAAGAGCACCACGGACAACTTCCTGCTGGTGGCCGATGGCAAAGTCGAAGAGTTCGATGGCGACCTGGACGACTATGCGCGCTGGCTGACGGATTACCGCCTGCGCAACGCACCGGTCAGCAACACCCCGGTCAACCCGGACAAGACCGACAAGAAAGCCCAGCGCCAGGCCGCTGCCGCGCTGCGCCAGCAATTGGCGCCGCACAAACGCGAGGCCGACAAGCTGGAAGCCGAGCTGGGCAAGGTCCATGAGCGCCTGGCCAAAATCGAAGCCAGCCTGGGCGACAGTGCCGTGTATGAAGCGGCCCGCAAGGACGAACTGCGCGACCTGCTGGCCGAGCAGGCCAAGCTCAAGGTCCGTGAAGGGCAACTGGAGGAAAGCTGGATGGAAGCCCTCGAGCTGCTCGAAAGCCTGCAAGCGGAGCTGGAGGCGCTGTCCTGATGGATGCGTTGCAGCTGCCGTTCCCGGCGCAATGGGTCGAGCCGGTGTGGATCGGTGTGCAAATCCTGCTGATCCTGCTGGCCGGCTACCTTGCCCAGCGCTTTGTCGCAAAAGGCCTGACCCGCCTGGGTGAGCGTTACCCGTTCCCGCCACAATTGCTGATGCCGCTGCGCGGCGGCTTGCGCTGGCTGATCATGGGCAGCGCGCTGATCTTTGTGTTGGAGCGCCTGGGCGTTTCCGCCACGGTGTTGTGGACGGCACTGTCGGGGTTTGTGGCGGTGGCGGCGGTGGCGTTCTTTGCCATGTGGTCGGTGTTGTCCAACCTGCTGTGCGCGATCCTGATCTTCACGGTCGGACCGTTTCGTCTCGGTGATATCGTTGAGCTGGTAGACACCGTCGACAAGCCCGGCGTGAAAGGCCGGGTGGTGGCGATCAACCTGCTCTACACCACGCTGATCGAGGTCGAGGAAGCAGGGACCGGCAGCGCAGTGGTGCAGGTGCCCAACAGCTTGTTCTTCCAGCGTTCGGTACGACGTTGGCGCGATACAAGCGTCTCACCTCTGTAGGAGCGAGCTTGCTCGCGAAGAACGTGAACGATACCGCGGGGAGCCTGACGCCCAGCGGCGCCTCTTGGCTTTTCGCGAGCAAGCTCGCTCCTGCAAGAAATCTATAGCCATTCCTTGGTCGTCGGAGTTAGCTTAAGGCACAACAATCGCTGACTCTTTCCCGAGGTGTGTAATGGCACTCGACACATGGCTGGCCTTTTTCCTGGCCAGTTGGATCATCTCCCTTTCTCCTGGCGCTGGCGCCATCGCCTCGATGTCCAGTGGCTTGCAATACGGTTTCCTGCGCGGTTACTGGAATGCCATTGGCCTGCAACTGGGCCTGGCGATGCAGATTGCGGTCGTTGCTTGCGGCCTGGGTGCCATTCTGGCGACATCTTCCACCGCCTTCTATGCGATCAAATGGTTTGGCGTGGCGTACCTGGTGTACCTGGCCGTCAAGCAATGGCGTGCGCTGCCCATGGACATGACCGATGACGCGGCGGTGCGCCCGATCGGCAAGCCGATGGCGATGATGTTCCGGGGTTTTCTGGTTAACGCCAGCAACCCCAAGGCGCTGGTGTTCATGCTCGCGGTGCTGCCGCAATTCGTGAACCCGCAGGCGCCGCTGTTGATCCAGTACCTGATCCTGGGTGCGACGATGATCAGCGTCGATATGATCGTGATGGCGGGGTATACGGGGTTGGCGTCGAAGGTGTTGCGGTTGTTGCGCACGCCTAAGCAGCAGAAGCGTATGAACCGCACGTTTGCCGGGTTGTTCGTAGGGGCTGCCGGCTTCCTCGCCAGCCTTCACCGCGCCACGGCATAACTGACGAAACCGAATCAAAACTGTGGGAGGGGGCAAGTCGAATCGTCGCACCGCCCCTCCCACATTAGTTTTGCGGTGTGTGTGAATAGGGCGTCAGCGCAGGATCTTCGGCGCTTCATCCCTTGGCAGGTTGTTGCGCAACACCGGCTGACCGGGGTCTTGATACCCTCCGCCCAGTTGCTCCGCCAACTGTCGCGTCACATCTTCACCCAGCGCTTTCGACACCTCCTTCACCACACGCGGCCGGTTCAGGCTTACGCGCACATCACGGCTGTTCACCAGCTTGGTGTCCTGGCCCTCACCCATGGCGGTGAACGCCGAGGTGATTTCGAAAGTGCGGGTGTTGATCAGGCTGAAATCCGCCACCAGTGTCAGCCCCAGCACCGCCGAGTAACTGTTGGTGTGGTCCAGGGCGTTGATGTCCTGGGTGAAGTCGATGTCTGACAGCGTGCCGAACAGCACGTAGTCCGCACCCTTGAAGTTGCCGGCCTTGATGCGTTTGATCACATCGTAGACGTCTGCCTTGGCGTCGGCCGTGTAAGGCGTGCCCTGCACCAGCTGGAACTGGCGCGACTTGAGGATCTCGCCCTTGATG
This sequence comes from Pseudomonas sp. G11, assembly GCF_029457515.1. NCBI lineage: Bacteria > Pseudomonadati > Pseudomonadota > Gammaproteobacteria > Pseudomonadales > Pseudomonadaceae > Pseudomonas > Pseudomonas sp. G11. The sequence goes on along the minus strand of NZ_CP120377.1, from coordinate 7,573,486 downwards.
TCACCGCTGAATTTACGCAGCTCGGTTTGTTCGATGTAGCGGGTGCGGCTTTCGTACTCGCTGTAGTTCGACGCGCCACTGGCGTGGTAAGCGCCGGCCTGGAAGTTGTTGCTGGCCGAGACCTGGTGAATGTACTCCTCGACCTGCGCCTCATAGGCCAGGTCGGTCACCGCGATCTTCGGCGCGGCCGAGGCGCCAAAGGCGCACAGCAGGCCAATCATGCAGATCCATGCACGCATTGCTTAGCGCTCCGTGGTCTTGCGGATTTCTTTTTCGTCCATCCATTCGGCCAGGCCGCTCTCGACGTCGATCAGTTGCAGGCTGAACTTGTAGAACACGTCCTTGTAGTCCGAGCTGCGCTTGACGATGGAGCTGATCGAGCCTTCCAGGCGGTACTTGGCGGCGACCATATTGCCGGTCTTGCTCACGGTGGATTTCTTGTACAGGCCGCTCTGGTTCTGCAGCTTGAGTTGGTCGACCTGGCTTTGCATATCGGTGTTGTCGCTGGCGAACCGCGCGGTGCCGGTCTTCATCAGCTGGGTCTTGATCGACGTAGTGATCTCGCGGGTATCGATGTACTCGCTGGTCTTGTTCTTCACGTCATACACCTGCACTACCGGGCGCCCCTGGAGGATGCCGGACTGGGCCAGGGAGCGGGTCATGCTCTCGGCGATCATCTGCAGGTCGGTGGAACCGAATTCGTTGGTCACCAGTTCCACAGCCTTGGTATCGCCGTAGCTGATATTTTTGCCGCCCAATACCGGTGAAGTATTGGCGCAGCCGCTGGCCAGGACGGCGACCACGGCGAGCATCGAGAAGCGTGCAAACATGGGGATATCTCTCTGTAAGCGGAGGGAGGAGGGCTTCAAGGCGTCTTCACTTCAAGACGGAAGTCCGCCGCCTGGGGCAAATTGGCGATGGCCGGCAGGAACGTGGCCTGGTTGGCGTACAGATTCAGCACCTTCCAGGTCTCTTCATCGCCTACCGGGAAACCGTCGGCGCCCAGCCAGGCGAAGCGGTAATACATCATCTGGTTGCTGCTGGTGATGTTGCTCAACTGCACCTTGGCCGTTAGAAAACCGTTCTCGCGGGCGACGCGGATGGCACCGACGGCGATGCCCTTGAACTTGCCCATCACCACGATCTTGCTGGCGGCACTGCCGGGTGCCGGGGGCGGCGGGGTCGCGCAGCCGGCGAGCAGGACCAGCGCCAAGGCGCCGAGGATGAAATGACGCATAGCGCGCTCCTTAGGGTTGTTTGAGGGTGGCGATAGCCTGGGGTTGAGTGCTCGGGACCACATGGGCCGCGAGGCCGCCGGCGAACACCTGGTTGCCGACTACGCGCAGGGTGATCACCTGGTAGCGCTGATCGGCCTTGATCGTCACCAGCGTGCCACCCAAGGCGTTGGGCAGGCTGACCTGGTGCTCGCCATGCTTGAGGCGCAGGCGCGTGACTTGGGTCATATCCGGCAAGGTGCGCCAGGTCCGGGTGTCGGCGCCTTCGGCCACGGCCGAAGCAATACCCAGCACCAGGCCCGCCATGGGGTTGGTCTTGTTCAGGTTGTTTTGCGCCACGCCACGGCTGATCGCGCGCACGGTGGTGCGCAGGATGATTCCCGGCATGTCGTCACGCAGTGCGCGACGGGACATCGCGGTGGTGCTGTTGAGCGCGGTGAGGTTCTGCTGCCGCCCGTCGACACCGATTTGGGCGAAGGCCGGAGTGGAGGTGTCTGCCTTGATCACCGGGAACGACAGTGGGGTGATCACCAGGTTGCCGTTGATCGGTATCGGCAAGGGCAGGCGGATCGAATCGCGGGCCGGTGCCAGGCCGCTTTGGACCACGATCAGCACGTCGGTTTCATCGGCGCCGACCTTGGATTTATCCAGGTCCAGCAAGGCCTGTTCCAGCAGCGGGGTATTGGGGCGCAACTCGGCCGCCTTGCGATAACCCGGTGCGGCCAGGTCTTTTTCACCCAGGGCTTCGTAGACGAACCCGGCGAGGTAATGGCTGAACGCACTCTGGTAGCTGTTCTTCAGGCCGACCACTTCGGGAGCGTCCAGGGCTTGCACCGGATAGCCGCGCAGGTCCTTGATCTGGGTGGTCACGCCCTGGCGCTCGGCTTCGTCTTCGCGCTTGAGGTACTCCTTGTCGCGCAGGTCGGCGATCACGGCTTCGCGTTCGTGGGTCTTCTTGATCTCGGTGCGCGCGCCGTCGAAGTCATTCAGGGCCAGCAGGTTCAGGGCCATCTGGGTGGTCAGCATGACTTTTTCGTAGTCATAGCCTTCATAGCGACGCACTTTGTCGTTGACCAGGAAACTGCCGAATTGGGAAAGGTACTTTTCGCTGTCGAACTTGACCGACTCTTCCCATTTGTAGACTTGCAGGTCGGCGCTGCGCCAGGCGGTCTGGCTGCCAGTCAGGTCGCCCCTGGCCCGCAGCAATTCCCCTTTTTCAAAGAAATAGAGCAGGTCCTTGTCTTCGCCGGTGTTGTTCTTTTCCAGCAGGGTCAGGGCGGCGTCGACATTGCCCGTGGCCAACTGCTGATTGGTGGCTTGCAGCTCGGAATCGTAGCTACGAAACATCGAGCAACCGGACAACACGGTGACCGCCGCGAGCGCTAGCGGGGTTAAGGCGCGAAATGCCATGGCAAGCTTCTTCCCTGAACGTAATCAGCCGAGGTGCTGGTCGGCTCGAATCACCAATCGCAGGATGCACGGCGCGTCCTACTAATTCCTCATAAAAACGAGGAGCAAAATTCCCTTTCGCGATAACAGGGCGCGGCATTATAGGCGTCATTAATGGCAAAACAATGGCTTTTTGCCGTGATCTAATCGACAAAAAGCCATCATGGCTTTTCAAAAGGCTCGGTTCTTCTTCTGCTCGGCGAATCATATACGCCTTGAGTCAAAGCGCATAAACCTCAACAATGTGTTACTTCGTATTTCCCCTTGAGATTCATTCATGACTGCCCCCTTCCGTGTTCTCGCCTGGCTGGTGTTGCCGGCGTTGATGTCGTGCAGCTTCAACCTGTTGGCCGCGAGTCCTGAAGGCGCGCAAAAAGCCCTGCATTTGCTGGATTACATTGGCGCGGACTACCCTCCGACAGTGGCGGCGGGCAAAGTCGTTGATGAGTCGGAATACCGTGAGCAGGTGGAGTTTCTTGGGGTTTTGCAGGGCCTGGTCGCGGACTTGCCGTCGAAACCCGAGCACGCCGAGCTGGTAAAGGGTGTGGATGAATTACAGGCGGCCGTGACGGCTCGTCAGGATGGCGCGACCGTGGCCCGCCAGGCCCGTCAGTTGGGCGCCAAGCTCGCGGTGGCGTATGAAGTCAGCCAGGCCCCGGCAATCACCCCTGACCCAACGCGAGGTGCACCGCTCTATGCACAGCACTGTTCGGTCTGCCACGGCACGGCGGGTACCGGTGATGGCCCGGCGAGCGTGGGCATGACGCCACCTCCGGCGAACCTGCGAAATGCTGTACGCCTGGACCGCCTGAGCCTGTATGCGATCTACAACACCCTTGGCCTGGGCGTCGAAGGCACGGACATGCCGTCCTTCGCCGACCAACTGGACGATCGCCAGCGTTGGGACCTGGCCACTTACATCGCAGGCTTTACAGCCGATCCGGCCGCAGCCAAAAGCGAACACCCCTTCAACCTTGCCGACCTCGCCCGTCAGACACCCAATGAAGTGCTGGCCAGTGCCGGTCCGGCCGCTGCCGCAACGTTCCGGGCCCAGCGCGCGCAACCGCCGCAGGTCAAGCGTGGCCCGGCGCAGTTGCTCGACTACACCGCCGCGACCTTGGACAAGAGCCTTGCCGCGTTCCGCAACGGTGATCGTGAACAGGCCTACGACTTGTCGGTCGCGGCGTACCTGGAAGGCTTCGAGCTGGTGGAAAGCTCCCTGGATAACGTCAACGCCACTGTACGCAAGGACACCGAAAAGGCCCTGATGGCCTATCGGCAGTCGTTGCAGGATGGCTTGCCGATCGAACAGGTGCAGCAGCGTCTGGACGTGGCCAAGGGCAAGCTCACCGAGTCTGCCGGTTTACTGGGTGGCGACGGTTTGAGTTGGTCGCTGAGCTTTATTTCCGGGCTGTTGATCCTGTTGCGTGAAGGGTTGGAAGCGATTCTGGTGCTGGCGGCGATCCTCGCCTTCCTGCGCAATACCGGCCAGCAATCGGCGGTGCGCAGCGTCAATATTGGCTGGGGCCTGGCGTTGTTGGCCGGCCTCGCGACCTGGGCGTTGGCGGCGTATGTGATTGACGTCAGCGGTGCACAGCGCGAATTGCTCGAAGGCTGCACGGCGCTGTTCGCCAGCGTCATGGTGCTGTGGCTTGGCGTGTGGATGCACGACCGGCGCCACGCGGCAGCCTGGCAGGACTACATCAAGAGCAGCCTGGTGGGCGGCGGTGGGCGGTTTGGCTTTGCGGTGCTGGCGTTCTTCTCGGTGTACCGCGAACTGTTCGAGGTGATCCTGTTCTACGAAACCCTGTGGCTGCAAGCCGGCCCGGCCGGGCACAACGCTGTGTTGGCGGGTGGTGCCACGGCGCTGGTGCTGCTGGTGGGCCTGGCGTGGGTGATCCTGCGCGGTTCGGCGAAGCTGCCATTGGCGCTGTTCTTCGGTATCAACGCCGCCCTGTTGTGCGCGCTGTCGGTGGTGTTCGCCGGGCATGGCGTGAAGGCGTTGCAGGAAGCGGGCATTTTCGGCACGCGGCCAGTGGCGTTCTTTGACTTCGATTGGCTGGGTATCCACGCCGATGCCTACTCGCTGAGTGCACAGGTGGTGGCGATCCTGGCAATTGTGGTGCTGTACAGCCGCAGCCGTGTGGCTGACAAGCGCCGATTGGCGGCATGACCATGCGCGTGTGGATCGATGCCGATGCCTGCCCTCGGGCCGCCAAGGATCAGGTGGTGAAATTTGCCCTCAAGCGTCAGTTCGAGGTGGTGCTGGTGGCGGGGCAGAGCCAGATCAAGCCGAGCTTTGCCTGCGTGAAGCTGATCGTGGTACCCAGCGGCCCGGACGCGGCGGATGATTACCTGGTGGAGCACGCAGTGCCCGGCGAATTGGTGATCTGTAGCGATGTCCCCCTGGCTGATCGCCTGGTGAAGAAGGGGGTTACAGCCCTTGATCCACGGGGCAAGGAATTCAGCCCGCAAAACATGAGTGAACGGTTGGCGGTACGCAACCTGTTCACCGATCTGCGCGAGCAGGGCCAGATGGGCGGCGGCCCGCCGCCCCATGGGGAAAAGGACAAGCAGGCGTTTGCCAACGCACTCGACAGGATACTGACGCGGTTGATGCGCCAGACCTGATCCTGTGGAGATTGAGCGTTGTGGAGAAGGCGCTTGCTGTGGAGAGTGAGCTTGTTGTCGAGAGTGAGCTTGTTGTGGCAAGGGGGCTTGTTGTGGCGAGCGGGCTTGCCCCGCGTTGGGCTGCGCAGCAGCCCCAAAACACAGCCCCGGAGCAGCCTGGCACACTGCAGCGTTCTGATTGGGGCTGCTGCGCAGCCCAACGCGGGGCAAGCCCGCTCGCCACAGGTTACTGTTTGCTCGTTCAGCAAGCGTCCACCTCACAGAAGCCTATTCATCGCGACTAATCGTTTTCGTGCGTCAGCTCCAGCACTCGGTCCACCAGCTTGTTGATGCCTGACGCGACCTCGCTGATGTTCTTGCCGAGCATGTAGGCCGGGGTGCTCACCAGCTTGCGCGCCTTGTCCTCGACAATGTCTTCAACCCCGCATTCCTGGTGGGTGGCGCCCATCTTGTCCATGGCGGCCGCGGTGTCGGCATCGTTGCCGATGGTGCAGGTGACGCCCGGGCCATAGATCTTCGCCGCCAGGGCCGGCGAGATGCAGATCAAACCTATCGGCTTGCCCGCTTCGGCAAAGGCTTCGGCGAGTGCCAAGACCTGCGGGTTGATACTGCAACCGGCACCTTCGACGGCGAAGTTCGACAGGTTTTTCGCCGCGCCAAACCCGCCAGGCACGATCAACGCGTCGAAGTCTTCGGCGTTGGCGTCACGGATGTCCTTCACGTTGCCCCGGGCAATGCGTGCCGACTCCACCAGCACATTGCGCGATTCAGGCATTTCTTCGCCCGTCAGGTGATTGATCACATGCAGTTGCGCAATATCCGGGGCAAAACATTGGACCTGAGCACCGCGCTGGTCCAGGCGCAGCAAGGTGATCACGCTTTCGTGAATCTCTGCGCCGTCATACACGCCGCAGCCGGAAAGGATCACTGCAATCTTTTTGCTCATGGGCATTTCTCCTGGGGTCTTGGCGTTAAATGTCTACTAATTTGTCATCTGTTGCCAATGGGAACTCTCGCCGCAGCACCTAATCTTGATGTAACAAAAATAGACCGGACTAGCCCATGGACTTCGTGCCTTACGCGGTACCGTTTTTCATCGCCTTGATCGTGGTTGAGTTGCTGGCCGATCGTTGGCGCAGCCAGCGTAACTACCGGGTGGCGGATGCCATCAACAGCCTCAGCACCGGCGTGCTGTCTACCACCACGGGCTTGTTGACCAAGGGCGTGGGGCTGCTGACCTATGCGTTCGCCCTCAAGCACCTGGCACTTATCGAGTTGCCTGCCCAGAGTGCCTGGACCTGGGTGTTCGCTTTTGTGTTCTACGACTTCTGCTACTACTGGCTGCACCGCATGGGGCATGAACGCAATATCCTGTGGGCCGCCCATTCGGTGCATCACCAGAGCGAGGACTACAACCTCAGCACCGCCCTGCGCCAGACCAGCACCGGCTTTCTGCTGAGCTGGATCTTCTACCTGCCCCTGGCCGTGCTTGGCGTGCCGCTGGTGGTGTTTATCAGCGTGGCTTCGCTCAACCTGTTGTACCAATTCTGGGTTCACACCCGCCATGTGCCCAAGCTTGGCTGGTTCGAGTGGTTCTTCGTCACGCCATCCAATCATCGGGCCCACCATGCACAGAACGCTCTCTACATGGATCGCAACTACGGCGGGGTGTTCATTATTTGGGACCGGCTGTTCGGCACCTTCCAGGAAGAAGACGACAACGAGCCGGTGATTTTCGGCGTGACCACGCCTTTGGCCAGTTGGAATCCGCTGTGGGCCAACCTGCAGTTCTATGCGCAGTTGTGGAGTGATGCGCGACGCACCGAACGCTGGTGGGACAAGCTGCGCATCTGGTTCATGCGTACCGGCTGGCGCCCGGCGGACGTGAAGGCCAAATACCCGTTGGCCAAGCCAGACCTGAGCCAGTTCCGTAAATTCGACGTGCCGCTGGACGCGCGCCAGCAGGTCTATATCGCCCTGCAATTTGCGGCGTATGTGGGGTTTGGCAGCTACTTGATGAATTTCGGCGAAGGTTTGCCCACGGCCGCACTGATCCTGGGCTGGAGTGCAATGGCGCTGGGCCTGTTTACGTTGGGCGTGGCCCTGGAGAATCGCCCATGGGCGTTGAAGGCGGAGCTGGTGCGCCTGGCGCTGAACGTGCCCTTGGTGTGGCTGGCGCCGCTGCTGGGGCTATGGCCGGCCAGCCACCTGGGCTGGCTGGGGCTGCTCAGTTACAGCTTGCTCAGTGTGATCGGCCTCTACTGCTGCAGAGGCCGGCTTACTCGATTGGCGTCTTAGGCGCATCGACTTTAGCGGGCTCGGCCTGTTGCTGTTCGGCCAGTCGGGCCTTGGCGTCGGCGCACGCCTGGCGGGTGATGCGTGCGTTCTTGAAGCGGCGGCGCAGCCACAGGCCGAGGCCCAACAGCAATAATGCGCCCAGCACCCACAGCTCGTACTTCTTGACGCTGCCCAGCATGCCTTCCAGCACCGCGCCGAAGTGATAGGCCGCGGCCCCGAGCGCGGCGGCCCAGACGGCTGCGCCTATCCCATTGAGGATCAGGTAGCGGGCCGGCGGGTAGCCTGACAAGCCAATCGCCACCGGCATCACCGTACGCAAGCCGTAGACGAACCGGAAGCTCAGCACCCAGATGTCCGGGTGCTTGCGGATATGTTCCAGGGCCTTATCGCCCATCAATTGCCAGCGCGGCTTGCGCGCCAACAGTTTGCGGCCGTGCTTGCGCCCCAGGAAGTACCACAACTGGTCGCCGGCGTAGCTGCCAAAAAAGGCAACGACGACCACCAGGTTGATATCCATGTATCCACGGAACGCCAGGAAGCCTGCGAGTACCAGGATGGTCTCACCTTCGAAGAACGTGCCTAGGAACAGGGCAAAGTAGCCGAAGTCATGCAGAAATTGTTGAAGCATGGTCTGGGTGCTGGCGAAATGAACGCGCAGCCTACGCCTTCGTGATCATTCATGAAAGTATCGAGATGTGTCACGAAGTGAACATTTCCTACAGAAACGACGAATGCGACTACAGGTCGCATCGATAAGCACAACTGTCATTCCTTCGTCATAATGGCCGCTTATAACTGCAACGCTCGCCCGTAAACACGGGCTCAGGAGTCTGTCGTGAGCTTTACCCCTGCCAATCGCCTGTTCCCTGCCACTCGTCTGCGTCGCAATCGCCGTGATGATTTCTCTCGCCGCCTGGTTCGTGAAAACGTGCTGACGACGAACGATCTGATCCTGCCGGTGTTCGTGCTCGACGGTGAGAATCGTCGGGAAGCGGTGGCATCGATGCCTGGGGTAGAGCGCTTGACCATTGATCTGCTGCTCGAAGAAGCCGCGAACTGGGTGGCGCTGGGTATTCCGGCGTTGGCGCTGTTCCCGGTGACCCCGTCTGAACTCAAGTCCCTCGACGCTGCCGAAGCCTGGAACCCGGACGGTATTGCCCAGCGCGCCACCCGCGCCTTGCGCAAACGGTTCCCGGAGCTGGGGGTGATCACCGACGTGGCCCTGGACCCGTTCACCACCCACGGGCAGGATGGCATCCTTGACGAAGACGGCTATGTTCAGAACGACATCACCGTTGACGCGCTGGTCAAGCAGGCCTTGTCTCACGCCGCAGCCGGCGCCCAGGTGGTCGCCCCGTCGGACATGATGGACGGTCGCATCCAGGCGATTCGCGAAGCCCTGGAACTGGCCGGCCACGTCAATGTACGGATCATGGCCTACTCGGCCAAATATGCCAGTGCCTACTATGGCCCGTTCCGCGATGCGGTGGGCTCGGCACTGAACCTGGGCAAGGCGAACAAAGCCTCGTACCAGATGGACCCGGCCAACAGCCATGAGGCCCTGCACGAAGTGGCGGCCGACCTGGCCGAAGGTGCCGACATGGTGATGGTCAAGCCCGGGATGCCCTACCTGGACATCCTTTACCGGGTCAAAGAGGAATTCAAGGTGCCGACCTTTGTCTATCAGGTCAGCGGTGAATACGCCATGCACATGGCCGCGATCCAGAATGGTTGGTTGAGCGAAGGGGTGATCCTCGAATCCCTGACTGCCTTTAAACGTGCGGGTGCTGATGGCATCCTGACCTACTTCGCTGCCCGCGCTGCCCAATTGCTTAGAGAGCAACAATAGCCCTCACAGGAACACTCGATGAATACCGAAGGACTCTCCGAAGTTGCCGTAAAAGACGCTCACCCGGTGGTTGAACAAATCGCCGAGACCCCGCCGGAGCTGGAGCCGGCCCCGCCCGTTGCGGTCGCCGAAGCGCCCGTGCCCGCGCCGGCACCGGTGGCGGTGGTGACCAACCTGGATGACAGCAGCCTGTACATCCACCGTGAGCTGTCACAACTGCAATTCAACATCCGCGTGCTGGAGCAGGCGCTGGATGAGTCCTACCCATTGTTGGAACGGCTGAAATTCCTGCTGATCTTCTCCAGCAACCTGGACGAGTTCTTCGAAATCCGCGTCGCCGGCCTCAAGAAGCAGATCACCTTCGCCCGTGAACAAGCCGGTGCCGACGGCCTGCAGCCACACCAGGCGCTGGCGCGCATCAGTGAGCTGGTGCACGGGCATGTCGATCGCCAGTACGCGATCCTCAACGACATCCTGCTGCCGGAACTGGAAAAACATCAGGTCCGCTTTATCCGTCGTCGTCACTGGACCACCAAGATCAAGACCTGGGTGCGCCGCTACTTCCGTGACGAAATCGCACCGATCATCACGCCCATCGGCCTCGACCCGACGCACCCGTTCCCGTTGCTGGTGAACAAGAGCCTGAACTTCATCGTTGAGCTTGAAGGTATCGACGCGTTCGGTCGCGATTCCGGCCTGGCGATCATCCCGGCACCGCGCCTGTTGCCACGGATCATCAAGGTACCGGAAGAGGTAGGGGGCGCTGGCGATAACTATGTGTTCCTGTCGTCGATGATCCACGCCCACGCCGATGACCTGTTCCAGGGCATGAAGGTCAAGGGCTGCTACCAGTTCCGCCTGACCCGCAACGCGGACCTGGCGCTGGATTCCGAAGACGTCGAAGACTTGGCCCGTGCCCTGCGCGGTGAGTTGTTCTCGCGGCGCTACGGCGATGCGGTGCGCCTGGAAGTGGCCGACACCTGTCCGAAGCACCTCTCGGACTACTTGCTCAAACAGTTCAACCTGGGCGAGAGCGAGCTATACCAGGTCAACGGCCCGGTCAACCTGACGCGCCTGTTCAGCATCACTGGCCTGGACAGTCATCCAGAGCTGCAATACACGCCGTTCACGCCGCAGATCCCGAAACTGCTGCAAAACAGCGAGAACATCTTCAGCGTCGTGAGCAAGCAGGACATCCTGCTGCTGCACCCGTTCGAGTCCTTCACCCCGGTGGTCGACCTGCTGCGCCAGGCCGCCAAGGACCCGCATGTATTGGCCGTACGCCAGACCCTGTACCGCAGCGGCGCCAACTCGGAAATCGTCGATGCGTTGGTCGATGCGGCGCGTAACGGCAAGGAGGTCACGGCAGTGATCGAGCTGCGTGCGCGGTTCGACGAAGAGTCCAACCTGCAACTGGCCAGCCGCCTGCAAGCGGCCGGTGCGGTGGTGATCTACGGCGTGGTGGGCTTCAAGACCCACGCCAAGATGATGCTGATCCTGCGCCGCGAAGCCGGCGAGATCGTGCGTTACGCGCACCTGGGTACCGGTAACTACCATGCCGGCAACGCCAAACTCTACACCGACTACAGCTTGCTGACCTCCGATGACGCCCTGTGTGAGGACGTCGGCAAGTTGTTCAGCCAGTTGATCGGCATGGGCAAGACTTTGCGCATGAAGAAGCTGCTGCACGCGCCGTTCACCCTGAAGAAGGGCATGCTCGACATGATTGCCCGCGAGACCCAGTTCGCCCTCGAAGGCAAGCCGGCGCATATCATCGCCAAGTTCAACTCGCTGACCGATCCGAAGATCATCCGCGCGCTGTACAAGGCCAGCCAGTCCGGCGTGCGCATCGACCTGGTGGTGCGTGGCATGTGCTGCCTGCGCCCAGGCATTGCCGGCGTCTCGCACAATATCCATGTGCGCTCGATCATCGGCCGCTTCCTGGAGCACACGCGGGTGTTCTACTTCCTCAACGGCGGCGAAGAGCAGATGTTCCTCTCCAGCGCCGACTGGATGGAGCGCAACCTCGACAAGCGCGTGGAGACCTGCTTCCCGGTGGAAGGCAAGAAGTTGATCATGCGGGTCAAGAAAGAGTTGGAAAGCTATCTGACCGACAACACCCACAGCTGGAGCCTGCAGTCGGACGGGCGCTATGTGCGCAATACGCCAACCGGCAACCAGAACCCGCGCAGCGCGCAGGCGACATTGCTGGAGAGGTTGGGTAGCCCGATTCTGTCGGTGAACTGAGGCGGTATTCGGGCTTAGGGAATGCCCTCAAACAGTGAAGATAGAAGACGGGGGCGAAAGCCCCCGCTTTTTTTTCGATGTTGTTGGCGAGCTGTCAGTCGCCCACCCTTACAGGCCGCAGGGTTATTTGCGTTGGGCCCAATGTCCAAAGGGGCACGCTCAGGTCGCTTCTCCAAACACTACCCCATTGACGGGAATTCAATTCTCCTCCCGTATTGAGTCCACCGCCGTGCCAACTCCCGGCTTCAGCAGATGGCGGCATTGTGATTTGACTGACGGCCCATAGACACAGGAGGCCGCTGACAACCATTCTGCATTTCATAAGTGCAACTCCTTCTTTCGGTGCATGCAGCGCCGCGATGGCTATTGATGTCCCGTAACTGCAGTCGGACGGGCGCTATGTGCGTAATACGCCAACTGGCAACCAGAACCCACGCAGCGCGCAGGCGACGTTGTTGGAGAGGTTGGGTAGCCCGATTCTGTCGGTGAACTGAGGCGGTACTCGGGCTTAGGGAATGCCCTCAAACAGCGAAGATGGAAGACGGGGGCGAAAGGCCCCGCGGTTTTTTCGATGTTGTTGGCTAGCTGTCAGTCGCCCTCGATGCTTTGGTTAAGGACTTAGCAATAGATTTTTGTGATGAAGTCGTCAGGGGTTACTCGCCCCCATCGGTATCCACCCTTACAGACGGCAGGGTTAGGTGCGGTGTGCTCAGTGACCGAAGTGCCAGGCCCTGGGTTCGAGTCTCCTGCTATGTTCGAGTCACTATTCCCTGGAGGGAATAGAGGGATATACCATCCTCCTCCTACATAGCCTCCTTTTGCATAGTATCTACCGAAGAACCAACGCCCGGCTTCAGCAGATGGCGGCATTGTGATTTGACTGACGGCCCATAGACACAGGAGGCCGCTGACAACCATTCTGCATTTCATAAGTGCAACTCCTTCTTTCAGTGCATGCAGCGCCGCGATGGCTATTGATGTCCCGCAAACCTGCTTTTCAGGGGAGCCGCGTCGTTACAGCAACAACGGTTTGTGTGCTGTCCATGACCACTCCGGCTATGTACGTTCCATTTTTGGAAATGACCGTCACCTGGTTGTTTTTGCCGCCGCCAATCGACGGCAGGCATACCGTTCCTGCCGTCGGTGTCCAGGTGCAACCCTGTGAGTATTGGTCGCTGGTAAGGATGTTCAACCCAACGACAGTACTGCTGGAAATCGCACCGGCTTCGCCCCATACGCTTCCACTCGGAAGAGGGATGATCGTGATGACCGGGATAGGGAGCACGGAGGGTACCCAGGTCATGTACTGGTATCGCCCATCTGCGGTGTTCTGGGACACCAGCACCAGGCCTTCCTCGTTGATATCGATGGCCATGTTTTTTGAGCCCGAGGACAAGTTCAGTACCAGGGGCATGGCATTCTTGCTGCTCCAGAAGGCACTTTTCGCCACGTTTACTGACGAGTTTGGATAAATGCATGTCCCCACAAACCTTGCAGTGTTAGTGGCGCTGCTGACCGTACAGTAACTAGCCCCAGTGGGCAGGGCCAAGTCAGTCAGGTTGTAGGATAGTCCGGTTTTTTCCGCGACTCGCGGGGTGGTATTACCTGCATTGTTCGGGCAATTGAGCGCGATTTGCGGGGTGCCGGTGGTGGGCCGGTTGATATCTGCGACGGTGCAATTGTCCCCCCAGCCGGACACGCGTTCAGGTGTCCCGCTGCCGGAGGCATAAAACACTACGGTTCCCCGGCTATCGGCATCGAAGCTTGAACCCGCCACGTCGCCTTGGTCATTGATCGCAACGCTTTCGGTCGCGACATCTTTGGGGCGTAGCAGGGGGATTAACAATGTAGCGGGTAGCGAATCCAGCTTGGTGGGCGCCGTTCCGGGAGACGCGGCGTCCCACACCACTGCGAAGTGGGAATTGCTGGCGTCCCTGCAATTGCCCGCCACTTTCCCATTGTTGGACACTACCCAAACGCTGCAGGGTTGCCCGCTCGCCAGAGGGGGCAGTGCCGTTTGGGGGCCGTGTGCGGAGCCGTCGGCCACCCATGGGATGTTGTTGGCGGTGGCGCTGGCCGGCTTGCAGTTGCCCACGGTCGTGCCACTATCGTTGATGTCGACCGGCGCGCATTGTGCACCTACGGTTGCGGAGAAAGGTGTCCATGTGGCTGCATGAGCAATGCTCAGGCCAGCTGTCCAGAGGCCTAGGCCTGTAAGCGTGATCGCTGATAATTTCATAGTGTGCCCTTCCCTGGAACGAGACGGTCTGTTGGCCCTTGGCGTTACTGCCTGTTACGCGAGGGGGTGAGTGTGAGTAAAAACTGATCGGCAGGCGTTCGCAACTGTCATATTTGACAGGTCTGTACGAGTGGTGACGGGGGGAAGAGCGAAGTGTCTTACGCGAGCCAATGTGGGAGGGGCGGTGCGCCCCTCCCAGATTTGGTTTGCGGTGTGTCTTGGATCGGCTCAGCGCAGGTTCAGGCTGAAACCCACCCGTGTCAGCCATTCCGCTTCCTGGGCGAAGTCCGCCTGGGTCAGCTGGTTTTCGTCCAGCCAGCCTTTCGGGAACACCACGTCCAGGCTGTCGCCGTTGGCGCGCAGGGTCACCTGGGGCATTTCCTGGGTGCCACGGATGTGGTGGAACAGGATTGCAAAACGCAGCAGCACACACAGGCGAATCAGCTTGATGCCTTCATCGCCGAACTCGGCGAATTTGTCCTTGGGGATATTGCGGCGATGGCCGCGCACCAGCAGCGCAAGCATCTGCTGGTCTTCCCGGGAGAAGCCGGCCAGGTCGGAGTGCTCGATCAAGTAGGCGCCGTGCTTATGGTAATGGTAGTGGGCAATGTCCAGGCCCACCTCATGCACCTTGGCCGCCCAGCCGAGCAGCTCGCGCCATACACCGTCTTCCAGATCCCAGTCCTCGGCCACCTGGTCGAAGGCATGCAGGGCCTTGCGCTCCACGCGTGCCGCTTGTTCAAGGTCGACGTGATAACGCTCCATCAACGAACTGAGGGTGCGCTCACGCACGTCCTCATGGTGATGACGGCCCAGCAGGTCGTACAGCACGCCTTCGCGCAGAGCGCCGTCACAGTGGTCCATGCGTTGCAGTTCGAGGGCGTCGAAGATCGCTTCGAGGATCGCCAGGCCGGCGGGGAAGATGGTGCGACGGTCCGGCTTGATGCCATCGAAGTCGATTTTCTCGGCATCCCCCAGCTTGAACAGCTTGCGCTTGAGCCAGGCCAGGCCCTCGGCATTGACCTCGCCGGTACCATGGCCACCGGCCTTCAAGGCCAGGCCGATGGCGCGAATGGTGCCTGAAGAGCCGATAGCCTCATCCCAGGTCAAGCGGTGCAGGGCGTGCTCGATGCTCATGATTTCCAGGCGTGCCGCCGTGTAGGCCTGGGCATAGCGCGCCGGGGTAATCTTGCCGTCCTTGAAATAACGCTGGGTATAACTGACGCAGCCCATCTGCAGGCTTTCGCGCAGTAACGGTTCGAAGCGCTGGCCGATGATGAATTCGGTACTGCCGCCGCCGATGTCGGCCACCAGGCGCTTGCCGGGGGTATCGGCCAGGGTGTGGGACACGCCGAGGTAGATCAGGCGGGCTTCCTCACGGCCGGAGATGACTTCTACTGGGTGCCCGAGGATCTCCTCGGCGCGGCGGATGAATTCGCCACGGTTGCGTGCTTCGCGCAAAGCGTTGGTGCCGACGATGCGCACGGCGCCCTGGGGCATGCCGTTGATCAGTTGGGCAAAACGCTTGAGGCAGTCGAGGCCGCGTTGCATGGATTCTTCATTGAGCTGGCGCTCATCGTCGATCCCGGCTGCCAGTTGTACTTTCTCGCCGAGCCGCTCAAGGATGCGGATCTCGCCGTTCTGGGCCTTGGCCACGACCATGTGAAAACTGTTGGAGCCCAGGTCGATGGCGGCGATCAGGGACAGATTCTTGGCTTGGGATTGCGGCATGGTTTGGGGGTCTCGGTCGATAACCTGACCATCGTGCCACGATCGACCGCTGGAGCCAACGCGTAGTGCCAGGGGATTTTTGCTGCGTGCTCGGTAGGGCAATTGAGTAAGGGATGTAAGAAATGTTCATAAATATTGTATTGCAAGGCGGATAGCCGCTGTAAGACATGTTCCGCTACCCGTGAATTTACTGATTTATTGGCTAAGTCCTACTTGATTTATCTTTGTACCTTATTGGTGGCGCTTTTATTCGTACGGCTCTGGTTGAAGGTTTCGCGTTACGCGGCTGATGGTTCTTACGGAAATTGATATTTTTTCCGGCTTTATCGCCGATGTGAAGCGTTGATACTTCCGACCGGCGATTGTGCCGTGGTGTTATTGATCTATCGGTCAGCGTTTCAGGAAGAAGATATTGGTAGGCGTCGTCGCCGGGCGCGCATGAGGAGCTTTTTGATCTTTATTGATACACCCTCTAATTCTTGATTAAGGTGCGCTTTAGATGAAGAAGAATATAGCAATATTCGCAGGTGTATTTTTGGCTGTTGCTGGCTTGACAGCTCAAGCGGCAGATCTACGCGTAAAAGGATCCATTGCTCCTCCCAGCTGCAGCTTTACTATTACTAACTCGGTTATTGATTATGGCAGTATTGATCCGAATACACTGAGTGCAACAAATTACACCAAGCTCGCAAAGAAAAGCACGCCGTATGCAATAAGGTGCGGATCTCACGCCAAGGCCAAAGTGGGCATCAAGGCAGTCGATAACCGTGCCAGTACCCGCATCCCTAACTTGATGGTGTCTCAGTTCGGTAGTAGCTACACGGATACTTACAACTACGGCCTGGGCGTTAATTCCAAAAATCAGAAGGTTGGCGGCTATGTTGTTCACCTGCGCAATTCGGTAGCGGATGGTAAAGCGGTCGGCGTTCTGACCTCCACCAATAATGGTGCAAGTTGGTCGGCGGGTGGCCAAGCCTTGGGGCTCGTTTCCAATGTTGCCTCGTGGTACTCGGGCACCGCTACCCCTATTCA
The DNA here is from genome assembly GCF_029457515.1 of Pseudomonas sp. G11. Taxonomy (NCBI): domain Bacteria; kingdom Pseudomonadati; phylum Pseudomonadota; class Gammaproteobacteria; order Pseudomonadales; family Pseudomonadaceae; genus Pseudomonas; species Pseudomonas sp. G11. Next base: position 7,556,775 of record NZ_CP120377.1, on the reverse strand, counting down.
ACTCAATACCCTTTCCGGAAACCTGGAAGTCCAGGCCGTCATCAATAAAACGTCCGAGCTCGACTTGAGTAGCCGGGTAAGCCTGGATGGTCAGGCCACACTGGAGCTGCGCTACCTCTAAGACGTGTGCCCACCTGCTACAGGTTCCTGTCTCGTGAACGTTCCCTTTAACAGTATTGGATTTCATTACCTGTCAGAGAGGCGTGATTGGGGCAGGACTACAAAACCTGCAACAGACAGTCTTATGAGCGGTAAATTGTATGAAAAAAATAGTTGCAGTGATGATGGGCATATTTCTGGTTGTCGCAGGTTTTAATGCCCAGGCTATTGATGTGCGTGTAAAGGGCTTTATTGTGCCTGCAAGTTGCAGCTTCACATTGGTCAATGCGGTCATCGATTATGGCACCATTGACCCTCAACTATTAAGCGCTACAAACTACACCACGCTGGAAGCGAAAAGTACGCCTTATAACATTAAGTGCTCTTCTGGAACCCAGTTGGCTGTGACCGCTGTAGATAATCGCGTCGCCAGTAAAATTCCGGACATGATGAGGCGTCAGTTCGATCATCCGGTTACTGATCGCTTCAATTTCGGGCTTGGGTTGACCGCGGCGAATCAAAAGATTGGTGGTTACATAATGCAATTGCTTAATTCCACCGCTGACGGAAGGCCTGTTTTGCCTCTTTATGGGGACGGTCAAGGACGCTGGGTGGGGGGTGAGGGTGCGCTGGGGCAGGGGGGACATTTAACCAGCTGGTATTCAGGAACAATGGCGCCTGTGCGGCTTACTGTTATTTCTGGAGATCTACAGTTTCAAGCCGTCATCAATAAAACCTCCGAATTGAATTTTAAGGATGTGGCCAGGTTGGACGGTCTCGCGACTTTGGAGTTGCGCTATCTCTAAGGGGTAGTGGGTGTGGTCAGGGCAAATCGGTGCTCTTGCGTGGCGTGCTGGAAGTTGCACCAATCGTTTTGATGCTCGTTAAATGAAGGGAAGAACAAATGATAATAGTGTCAAAGGCAAAGGCTCTCCTTTCGTTGTTTGTATGCTTCAACTTTCTTTTATGCAGCGTGGCGGTGGGCGATGGCATGCAACCTGAAACCACTGTCGTCGTTTTGAATGAGGCCGATGGGGAGGCCAGCATCAATGTGACAAATACGGATGCCCGACCCGCGTTGCTGCATTCGACCATCGAGGATATTCCAGAAGATCTTGAGCCCCTGGTGGTGTTGACCCCGCCGGTTGCACGGGTCGATGGTGGTGAGCGGCAAATGGTGAGGTTCCTGATAACCGCCAAGGAACCGCTCAAGACCCAGCGGTTGAAGCGCGTTTCCTTCGAAGGCATTCCCCAGGCTCAACCCGGTTCGGGCGCAACCATCGGTATCAGCCTTCGACAGAATCTGCCGCTGATCCTGCATCCGAAGGGACTGCCGCGGCACGAGGCACCCTGGGAGTTGCTGGCATGGCAACTCCGGAACAAAACCTTGAGTGTGCGTAACGACAGCCCCTATGTGGTTCGTTTGGCGGCTGAAGTACGGCTCAATCCGCAGAAAATCAGCACCAGCCTTCCCCGTACCTACATCCTGCCGGGCGAAGTATTGAGCGTGGAGTTGAAGACAGCGGCACCAGGGGCGACCTCCGTCACCCTCGAACCTGCCACCGTGTATGGTTTTTCCGTCGATAGCTACGAAGCGTTGCTCGTAGCGAACGCACCGTAATCCGCCATGAGTGATATCAACGGAGTCACCGGCACGGTTCGTAGTCGTTCACGTGAAAAACAAACACCCCAGCCGCTGTTCAGCGTCAATGGCCTGAGCCTGTCGGTGTGTGTAGTGATGATGTCGGGTGTGGCGACGGGGTCTTATGCGGCACCGACATCGACCATCGCGGGTTTTGATCTGGCGACGTTGCAGGCGCGTGGCATCAGCCCTTCGGTTGCCCAGTATTTCCGTAGCGCCCCGCGTTTTAGCGAGGGCCTGAGGGTCGTAGACCTGACCGTGAATGGTGAACGTATTGGCTTGACGGATGCACGCTTCGATAGCGAGGGCGAATTGTGTTTTACCCGTGCCTTGCTGGAGCGCGCAGGCCTGCGTGTGCCTTCCTCGGTGATTGACAAGGGGGCCGCCGCTGATCACGCCTGCCATGATTTTCGGGCCGAGTACCCCAAGACGGTCACGACCCTGCGTCCTGGAAGTGAAGAAGTGGCGTTAGTGGTGCCCACGGACGCGCTGCACGATGGTCAGCGAGGTTCCGGCAGCTACGCTCGGGGGGGCACCGCCGCACTGCTCAATTACGACATTCAGGCAGTCAATAGTCACTCGCGAGCAGACACCAACCGTTATATGTCCGCCTCCACCGAGGTGGGTTTCAACCTGGGCGACTGGATTGCCCGCAGTCGCCAGCTCTACATCGCCAACGACCGTAACACCACGTCCGAGCATCTGTACGCCTATGCACAGCGCGACTTTGCGCCGCTGGCTTCTACATTCCAAGTCGGACAGGTTTCTGGAACCAGTCCTGTGTTTGGTGGCGTGCAACTGATGGGGGCACAGCTGTTCCCTGACGGTATAGAAAACCGTGCGGCCAACGCAGGCGTCCTGGTGGAAGGGCAGGCTCTTAGCCAATCACGGGTCGAGGTGAGGCAGTCCGGTGCCCTGATCTACACAACAGTGGTGCCAGAGGGGCCTTTCGCCTTGAAGAACCTGCCCTTGCTCAATGGCACCAGCGATCTTAACGTCACCGTCATTGACACTCGCGGTGGCCAGCGCAGCTTTGTGGTACCCGCCGCCTCGTTTCGTGCGGCAGTGCCCGTCAAGTCGGGCTACGCCGCGTCGGTGGGCAAGATTCGCGATGTCGAGCGGCGAGGCGCCAGGGAGCCCTTGATGGCCATGGGGAGTGGCACTTGGGCGGTGGGCAGGAACAGCGCGCTCAGCGCAGGTGTGCAGGCCACTGAAGGCTATAACTCGTTGGGATGGGCGCTGGACAGTAATTTCTCCCAGCGCTTTTCCGTCGGGGTGCGTAATAACCTGTCTCGAGACCATTCGAAAAAAGTGCAGGGCGCCCGAAGCAGTATTTCCGTAGGCGCTGCATTGCCCTGGGATGTGCAGATGGCGTTGAGCGCCACGACCCAGACGCAGGGTTACCGGGACGTACTCGATGCCGTATCCCGTGAAGGGCATGAAGGCTCGCGCTTCAAGAACCAGTACACCGCGGGTTTCAGTTGGGCAGACCCGCTATTCGGTGGCTTCTCTATCGGCTATACGCGTGGATCGCATTTCAACAGCCGCACTTCCGAACACGTCTATGGCTCATGGAACAAGAACTTCTTGTACGCCAACGTGGGCGTGACGGTGGACTCGCAAGTAGGCCAATCCAGCCAGGCAAAGGACAAGGGCCGAAACGACGACGGCGTAGGTGTGCGCTTGCAGGTCAGCGTGCCCTTGGGTGGCGATCGTTCCCTGAGTACGTATGCCCGCCGCCAGGGCCTGCGATCCAGCATCGGTACCGCCTATGACGAGCGCGTCGATGAAACGCTGAACTACCAGGTCCGCAGTGATCATGAGCTGGGTGAACCTGCTGGAAACACACTGGGCGCAACGCTCAATACGACATCCCGCTATGCCCAGGTGGGCCTGGGAATCAACCGCGATTCTTACAACACCAGCTACAGCGGACAGGTGCAAGGCGGTGTGGTTGCTCACTCGGAAGGCGTCACGCTATCGCCTTACCCTGTCGAGGACACGTTTGGCGTGGTCTCGGTCGGCGATATCCCTGGCGCACGGATTACCACGCCGCAAGGCCCCGTATGGACCGACCCATGGGGCAATGCGGTCATTGCCGCCTTGCCGGCCTATCAAACCAGCCAGTTGGAAGTCGAAGGCAAAAGCTTGCCGAAACAAGTGGATATCAAGAATGGCACCCGGACCCTGGAGGCAGGGCGAGGTTCGTTCAGTCAGGTCAACTTCGATGTGGTGAAGGTGCGACGAGTGCTGCTGCGTGCCACCGACTCGTGGGGTAACCCTTTGCCCCAGGGCGCTGCGGTCCTTGGAGCTGACAATACTTTCCTGACCACGGTAGTGGGTGACGGCATGATTTTCCTGAGTAATGCCGACGCGTTGAAAACCCTGAAAGTATCCTCGTCGAATGCGACTTCTTGCGTACTGAAACTCGACCTCGCGGAGCAAACGAATGATGGCCAATTTTATGAAGCCGCTTCGGCGACCTGCCGCTAGGGCTGGCGCCTTGAAGCGTGCTGGTGTGCTGCTGGCGGGGCTGTTGCTGGCGGGTGAGGCCAGTGCGGCTTGTCGTTTGTCCTTGAGCCAGCCGCTGGTTGACTATGGCCTGCTGCGAAGTGACGGGCAGTCGGCCAGCCAGGCCGTTTCCATGGGCAAGCGCACAGTGCGTTTGAATGTGGTGTGCCCTGGGGCAACCGTGATTGCGCTGCGTTTTGACGGTACGCCCGCCAACGCTGAGGGCTACAGGTTTGGTCGGCAAGACTATTTCAACCTGACCCTCCAGCATCCCCTGCTGGATGGGAAGCCCGTGGAGCTGGCGCAGTTGTACAACCACGCCGAGCGAGGCGGGGCCCTGCGCCCAGGGCAGGTGCTGGTTGTGTTGGCAGGTGGGTTGCCTGCCACCGGGCGTACCTTTTCAGCGCAGGTGCAGGTCGACACCTGGCTGTCGAGTGCGGCCATTGCCGTTCGCGATAAAACCACGCTGGAGGGCAATGGACGATTCGAGCTGGTGCCAGGAGGCTGACGGGTCAGGCGGAGGCCTCGGTAGTGCCGATGAAATTCGCGAGCTCGGCAGTCTGAGGGTTTGCAAACAGCACCTTGGGATCACCGACTTCATGCACCTTGCCCTGGTGCATGAACACCAGCTTATCCCCGACTTCCCGGGCAAAGCGCATTTCGTGGGTCACCATGATCAGGGTCATGCCGTCCTTGGCCAACTGGCGAACCACACTGAGGACTTCGTTGACCAGTTCCGGGTCCAGCGCCGAAGTGATTTCATCGCACAGCAGCACCTTGGGCGACATCGCCAGCGCACGAGCGATGGCAACGCGTTGCTGCTGGCCGCCTGAAAGGCGATCGGGAAAGGCGTCGAACTTCTCGCCCAGGCCAACGCGTTCCAGCATCTGCCGCGCCAATTGTGTCGCCTTGGCTTTGGGCACTTTTTGTACGACCTGTGGCGCAAGCATGACGTTTTCGCCCACCGTAAGGTGCGGGAACAGGTTGAACTGCTGGAACACCATGCCCACTTTCTGCCGAAGGCTGCGCAGGTCGGCACGGGCGGCGTCGAGGTATTCGCCGTCAACTTCAATCACGCCGTCGTTGATCGATTCCAGGCCATTGAGGGTTCGCAGTAAAGTGGATTTACCCGAGCCGCTGCGGCCGATGATCGCCACCACCTGGCCTTCTTCAACCGTCAGGTCTATGCCCTTGAGTACGTGGTGATCGCCGTAATACTTATGCAGGGCGGAAATTCTAAGCAGAGGCATGCAGTCTCCTTTCCAGGTAGCGCGCACTGAGGGACAAGGGGTAGCAGAGCAGGAAGTAACCGAGGGCCACCAGGCCGTAGACCATAAAGGGCTCGAAAGTGGCATTGGCGAGCATGCCGCCGGTCTTGGTCAATTCGGTGAAGCCGATGATCGAGGTCACTGCGGTGCCTTTGACCACCTGCACCGAGAAGCCCACGGTGGGCGCCACGGCAATTCGCAGGGCCTGGGGCAGGATCACGTAGCGCAGTTGCTCAAATGGGTTGAGGGCCAGGCTGGCCGAGGCTTCCCACTGCCCGTGGGCGATGGAGTCGACACAGCCACGCCAGATTTCGGCGAGGTAGGCGCTGGTGAACAGCGTCAAGGCAATCGCCGCGGCCAGCCAGGGCGAGATATCCACGCCAAGCAGGGCGATGCCGAAAAACACCAGGAACAGTTGCATCAACAGCGGCGTGCCCTGGAACAGTTCGATGTAGGTGCGCGCGACATTACGCGGGAAAGCCTTGCGGCTGATGCGCATCGTCATCACCAGCAAGCCGATCAGGCCACCGCCGACAAACGCCACCAACGACAACAACAATGTCCACTGCAGCCCGGTGGCCAGGTTGCGAACGATGTCCCAGAAGGAAAAATCACTCATCGACTGTTCCTCATCACGAAGCGGCGGCCAATCCAGTTGAGCAACTGGCGAATCATCAACGCCATGCACAGGTACACCAGGGTGGTCAGGGCATAGGTTTCAAACGCGCGGAAGTTACGCGACTGGATAAAGTTGGCGGCAAAGCTCAGTTCCTCGGTGGCGATCTGCGAACACACCGCCGAGCCGAGCATCACAATGATGATCTGGCTGCTCAAGGCCGGCCACACCTTGCCCAGCGCCGGTAGCAGCACCACATGGCGGAATGCTTCGAAGCGTGTCATCGCCAGCGCTGCGGCGGCCTCCAGTTGCCCGCGCGGGATGGCCTGGATACCGGCGCGGATGATTTCGGTGGAGTAGGCCCCCAGGTTGATCACCATCGCCAGCACGGCGGCTTGCCACTCGGTAATCTTCAACCCCAGGGACGGCAGGCCGAAGAAGATAAAGAACAACTGCACCAGGAACGGCGTGTTGCGGATCAACTCGACATACACCCCAAAGAACCAGGCCAATGGCTGGATTTTCCACGCCCGCACCACGGCCCCCACGGTGCCCAGGGCGACCCCCAGGATCGCGCCGATAGCGGTCAGCTCAAGGGTGAACAGGGCACCGCGCAACAGCAGGTCGGTATTGGCCAGCACCGGCACAAAGTCGAATTGATAGGCCATCAATCAGCTCCGCTTCAGAGGTCAGCAGGCAGTGGTTCTTTGAGCCACTGCATCGCGTTCTTTTCCAGGCTGCCGTCCGCCTTGGCCGCGACCAGGATCTGGTTGACCTTCTCCAGCAACGCCGGCTCGTTCTTGTTCACGCCCACGTACACCGGCGAATCCTTGAGCTTCACTTTCAGCGCGGGCACGCGTTTCGGGTTGCGCTCGCTGATCGCTACCATCACCACGTTGCCGCTTGCGATCAGGTCGACTTGGCCGGCCAGGTAGGCGGCGATGGTCGAGTTGTTATCTTCGAAGCGCTTGATGGTTGCCTCTTTGGGGGCGACGGCGGTCAGCTCGATGTCTTCGATGGCGCCACGAGTCACGCTGATGGTCTTGCCCTTGAGGTCGTCAGTGCTGGCGATGGGGGCGTCAGGCGGGCCGAACACCGCCAGGTAGAAGGGGGCGTAGGCCTTGGAGAAGTCGATGACCTTTTCACGCTCGGGGTTCTTGCCCAGGCTGGAGATCACCAGGTCGACCTTGCCGGTGGTGAGGAACGGAATGCGGTTGGTGCTGTTGACCGGCGTCAGTTCCAGCTTGACCTTGAGTTGGTCGGCCAGCAGCTTGGCGGTGTCGATATCCAGGCCGCGTGGTTTCATGTCGGGGCCGACCGAACCGAATGGCGGGAAGTCCTGGGGCACGGCGACCTTGAGGGTGCCACGGGCGACGATGTCGTCCAGACCGTTGGCCTGGGCGGGTGCCTGGCTCAGCATCAGGCTGGCAAACAGGGCAGTGAGCAGGGCGCTGTAGCGCTTGGTCATGGCAACTCTCCGAGAAGGGCGAAGGGAATTTCTGGATTTGCCCAGTGCACAGCCCATGCCATGACCGTCGCAATGGCCTGCAACGCTCGGATTTGTTGAGTTTAAGTGGTCTTACTGGTCTGAACAGTTGGCAGGCATTTCGCACCCTTTTCGGGCGTCGACAAAACCTGGCGAGCCCCTTTGGGGCGTAGCTTGCCGCCGGCTGCGAATAGCTTTACAACTAGCCGCTCAGTTGTCTGGAACCTTGAGTTTTTTATGAATTCCATCGCCCAAGCCGTACCGGAAGCGGCCCTGCAGGCCATCCGTAAACTGATCAAGGAGCAGGGCTTCGGGCCGGGTGATGCATTGCCATCCCAGCGCGACTTGGCAGTGCAGTTGGGCGTGAGCCGGGCGTCTTTGCGCGAGGCATTGTCGTCCCTCAGTGCTTTGGGCGTAGTCAGTGTGCAGCCAGGCAAGGGCGTGTTTGTGCAGGAGGTACAAGAGTCGCCGGGATTTGCCTGGCCCTTCGCGGCCCAGGCCACGCCGCTGGATATCTTCCAGTTGCGCTACGCGCTGGAGGGGTTTGCGGCGGGTTTGGCGGCAGTGACATTGACCCTCGATGAGCTGGATAGCCTTGAAGATAATGTCGAGGCCATGCGCAAAGTGCTCAAGGCCGGAGACTTCGAAGCTGCCGCCCGACTGGACTTCGAATTTCACCAGCGCATCCTCCTGGCCAGCGGCAATCAGGCGATGGTGAGCATACTCAGCGCCAGCGCCGAGGTGTTTCTGGAGAGCCAGAAACTACCGTTCATCCGGCCGGAGCGGGCCATGGAAACCTGGCAGGAGCACCGTCGAATCCTGCGTGCCCTGGCCCGTCGCGCCAGTGCAGCGGCACAAAAAACCATGCAGGAACACGTGCGCAACGCGGCATTGCGTACTGGCATTGCCTTTGTGACTCCCGTAACGCCCTGAGTTGGGCCCATACCCAAACTCATGCACCACCATAGCAAGACTCAATCAGAGACGGCTTCCTGAACGGGGGAAGGGCAGCTATGATGGGCAACGTTTTTTTTGCTTACAATCCGGAGACATCCATGAGCAGCGATCTTATCAAGCACGTCACCGACGCGACCTTTGAGGCCGAAGTACTCAAGGCTGCTGGCCCGGTGCTGGTTGACTACTGGGCTGAATGGTGCGGCCCTTGCAAAATGATCGCTCCAGTCCTGGACGACATTGCGACCACCTACGAAGGCAAGCTGACCATTGCCAAGCTGAACATCGACGACAACCAGGAAACCCCGGCCAAGCACGGCGTGCGTGGTATCCCGACCCTGATGCTGTTCAAGGACGGCAACATCGAAGCGACCAAAGTAGGCGCGCTGTCGAAGTCCCAGTTGCAAGCTTTCCTCGACGCGCACATCTAAGCGTCAGCAAAAAGCCCCGCAAATCGCGGGGCTTTTTCGTGAAACAGGGCTAGACGCTCCGAAACTCAGGTGGTACATTCGGCCCCGCACTGGTTTCTCCACTGCCCCCTGCAAGCCGTCGCCGACGCATTCCTTTCGATTAGTACGCGATCCTGTCGCCTTCTCTGCGGCGCGGCCTCATTAAGCCAAAAGCTTAATTTCCCCCCCTCCATAAATGATTACGTCATTCCTATATGAATCTGACTGAACTCAAGCAAAAGCCGATTACCGAACTGCTCGAATTGGCCGAACAGATGGGCATAGAAAATATGGCCCGTTCGCGCAAGCAGGACGTGATTTTCTCCCTGCTGAAAAAGCACGCGAAAAGCGGCGAGGAAATCTCCGGTGATGGCGTGCTGGAGATTCTCCAGGACGGCTTCGGCTTCCTCCGCTCTGCAGACGCCTCCTATCTCGCCGGCCCAGACGATATCTATGTCTCGCCGAGCCAGATCCGTCGCTTCAACTTGCGCACCGGTGACACCATCGTTGGCAAGATCCGCCCTCCGAAGGAAGGCGAGCGTTATTTCGCCCTGCTCAAGGTCGACACGATCAACTTCGATCGTCCCGAGAACGCGAAAAACAAGATTCTCTTCGAGAACCTGACCCCGCTGTTCCCGACCGTGCGCATGAAGATGGAAGCCGGCAACGGTTCCACCGAAGACCTGACCGGTCGAGTCATCGACCTGTGCGCTCCCATCGGCAAGGGCCAGCGTGGCCTGATCGTCGCACCGCCGAAAGCCGGTAAGACCATCATGCTGCAGAACATTGCAGCGAACATCGCACGTAACAACCCTGAAGTTCACCTGATCGTATTGCTGATCGATGAGCGTCCGGAAGAAGTTACCGAAATGCAGCGCACCGTGCGCGGCGAAGTGGTTGCCTCGACGTTCGATGAGCCGCCAACCCGCCACGTGCAGGTTGCCGAAATGGTGATCGAGAAGGCCAAGCGCCTGGTCGAACACAAGAAGGACGTGGTGATCCTGCTCGACTCCATCACCCGTCTGGCTCGCGCCTACAACACCGTGATCCCGAGCTCCGGCAAGGTATTGACCGGTGGTGTCGATGCCCACGCTCTGGAGAAACCGAAGCGTTTCTTCGGCGCCGCGCGGAACATCGAAGAAGGCGGCTCGCTGACCATTATCGCCACCGCGCTGGTTGAAACCGGCTCGAAGATGGATGAAGTGATCTACGAAGAGTTCAAGGGTACCGGCAACATGGAATTGCCCCTGGACCGTCGCATCGCGGAAAAACGCGTGTTCCCGGCGATCAACATCAACCGCTCCGGCACCCGCCGCGAAGAGTTGCTGACCGCCGACGACGAACTGCAGCGCATGTGGATCCTGCGCAAGCTGCTGCACCCAATGGACGAAGTTGCGGCCATTGAGTTCTTGATCGACAAGCTGAAAACCACCAAGACCAACGACGAGTTCTTCCTGTCGATGAAACGTAAGTAATACGACGTTTCAGGTCCGTAAGAATGGCGCCCTCCGGGGCGCCATTTTTTTTGTGTCGAAAAAGGGAGGTTTGAGCGCGTCAAGTGTCAGTTAAGAAACAAAAAAGGTGAGCGAGGCTACGCTCATCCCCATTCGTATCTGGCTGACTCTAGATTTATGACCTCTCTTGCTTACCGAAGAGACATTGATGGCCTACGTGCTGTCGCTGTCCTTGCAGTCGTACTGTTCCACTTTGGCGTTCCAGGCGTTACTGGCGGCTTTGTGGGGGTAGACGTTTTTTTTGTGATTTCCGGCTTTTTGATTACTTCGATCATCTGGCGCGAACGCCAGGCCGGGCGTTTCAGTTTCGTCGACTTCTGGGCTCGCCGCGCCCGGCGTATCCTGCCGGCGTTGTTCGTGATGATGGCCGCGACACTGGCAGTGGGTTGGTTCCTGTTGGCACCCAAGGACTACGAAGAGCTGGGACGGTCGGCGCACTACCAGGTGATATTCACCTCCAACCTGCTCTTTTCACGCCAGCACGGTTATTTCGACGCCTCCTCTGACATCAAGCCATTGCTGCACACTTGGTCGCTGGCGGTGGAGGAGCAGTTCTACATCCTCTTCCCGTTGTTGCTGACCCTGCTTTCCAGCCGCTTGAAACACTGGCGCCTGGCCTTGTTCGTGGTGTTGCTGGTGTCGTTTGGCCTGAGCGTCTGGGCCGTCGACCATCAACCGCAAAAAGCCTTCTTCCTGCTACACCTCAGGGCCTGGGAACTGCTGGCGGGTGCGATGCTGGCGGTGATGCCCAAGCGTGACTGGCGCGCTTCACCGGCACTCGCCCAGGGGGTCAGTCTGGTGTCCATGGCGTTGATCCTGATTGCCATATTCGCTTTCGATGCGTCCACGCCATTCCCCGGTGCCGCCGCTTTGCTGCCGGTGCTGGGTGTGGTTGGTTTGATCTGGGCCAATGGGCAGCGGCAAACCTGGGTCGGGCGGTTGCTCAGTTCGCGGTTGATGGTGGGCCTGGGGCTGATTTCTTATTCCTGGTACCTGTGGCATTGGCCGGTGTTCGTGTACGCCAACTATGCCGCGGTTGATGGCTTGGGCACGCTTGATCTGACCGGGTTGTTATTGCTGAGCCTGGTGCTGGGTTATGTGTCCTGGCGCTTCGTGGAGGCGCCGTTTCGGGAAAAGCGCTTGCTGGCTGGGCGCAAGGCGATCCTGGCCGCTGCCGGGGCTGGCATCCTGTGCCTGGGCTTGACGGGCCTTGCGGTGCGCGAAGCCGATGGCGTGCCTTCACGCTTGTCCGAACAGGCGTTGCGGTATGCCCAGGCTAAGAAATGGAGCCCGGAACTCATGGCCTGCCTGGCGGACAAGGACACGCCCGATGAGCGACTGTTCTGCCACTTTGGCCCCAAAAGTCTGTCGGTTTCCGCTCTGGTGTGGGGCGATAGCCATGCCACCGCGTTGATTCCGGCGCTTGAGGATGGGGCCAAGCGCCACGATATCAGCCTGGTACAGGCCAGCTTCGCCGGTTGCGTGCCCTTGGACGGTTTGGAGAATATTTCTCGGTGTGCGCATTTCAATCGCCGCGTAGAGAAGGCCTTGGCCGATCAGTCGTTCAGTGATGTGGTACTGGCGGCGCGCTGGAGCCTTTACCTCTATGGGCAAATGTCGGGCGACAAGGAGCACGCGCTCAAGGACCCGAGCACCGGTGAGTACGTGCGCGCCGTGGCCGAACAACGCTTCGCCGAGGGCCTGCGCGAGCGCATCAAGGGGTTGCGCGCCGCCGGGCATCGCGTGTGGTTGGTCAAGGAAGTCCCGCTGCAGCAAATCATCGTGCCTTACCGCCTCAGTCGCCTGGCCATGATGCACCGCCCGGTGGAGGGAGAAGGGCTTGCGGTGGAGGAGCATGAGCGGCGCCAGGCTTTTATCACCCAGCTATTCGACGAGTTGGCGGCTGCCGACAGTGGCGTGGCGGTACTGGACCCGGCGCCCCTGCTGTGTGGCGTCGACGGTCTATGTCGGGTCGAACTCAATGGTCGCGCGCTGTACACCGATGATAATCACCTCTCCGAGGTCGGTGCGCGGCACATCGAAGCCTTTCTGGAGCCACTGTTCAGTTCGCTGCAATCACGGGGGCTGACGGCCAATTAAGCTGCCAGCCGCGGTCAGAGCAGGTAGGATGTACGCCTATTTTACGGGTGGCATGGTTAATGAAATTCAAGGATCTTCGGGATTTCGTGCAGCAACTTGAGCAGCGCGGAGAGTTGAAACGTATCCAGGTACCGGTTTCCCCGGTGCTGGAAATGACTGAGATTTGCGACCGTACCCTGCGTAACAAGGGCCCGGCGCTGCTGTTCGAGAACCCGACCGGCTTTGATATCCCGGTGCTCGGCAACCTGTTCGGCACCCCCGACCGCGTGGCCTTTGGCATGGGCGCCGAATCGGTCAGCGAATTGCGCGAGATCGGCAAGCTGCTGGCATTCCTCAAGGAGCCCGAGCCTCCCAAGGGCTTGAAGGATGCCTGGTCGAAGCTGCCGATTTTCCGCAAGATCATTGCCATGGCGCCCAAGGTGGTCAAGGACGCGGTGTGCCAGGAAGTGGTCATCGAGGGTGATGACGTCGACCTGGGCATGTTGCCGGTGCAGACCTGCTGGCCCGGCGACGTCGGCCCGCTGATCACCTGGGGCCTGACCGTCACCAAGGGCCCGAACAAGGATCGCCAGAACCTCGGCATCTACCGTCAGCAAGTGATCGGCCGCAACAAAGTGATCATGCGTTGGCTGAGCCACCGCGGCGGAGCCCTCGATTTCCGTGAGTGGTGTGAAAAGCACCCGGGCAAGCCGTTTCCGGTTTCCGTGGCGCTGGGTGCCGACCCGGCGACCATCCTCGGCGCCGTGACGCCGGTACCGGACAGCCTGTCCGAATACGCATTCGCCGGCCTGCTGCGCGGCAACCGCACTGAGCTGGTGAAGTGCCGTGGCAACGACCTGCAAGTACCGGCCACCGCCGAAATCATCCTCGAAGGCGTGATTCACCCCGGTGAAATGGCCGATGAGGGCCCTTACGGTGACCACACCGGTTACTACAACGAAGTCGACAGCTTCCCGGTGTTTACCGTTGAACGCATTACCCATCGAATCAAGCCGATCTACCACAGCACCTACACTGGCCGACCACCGGATGAGCCGGCGATCCTCGGCGTGGCGCTCAACGAAGTGTTCGTGCCGATCCTGCAAAAGCAATTCCCGGAGATCACCGACTTCTACCTGCCGCCGGAAGGCTGTTCGTACCGCATGGCCATTGTCACCATGAAGAAGTCGTACCCAGGCCATGCCAAGCGGGTCATGCTGGGTGTGTGGTCGTTTTTGCGACAGTTCATGTACACCAAGTTCGTTATTGTCACCGACGACGACATCAACGCCCGTGACTGGAACGACGTGATCTGGGCCATCACCACGCGCATGGACCCCAAGCGCGATACGGTGATGATCGACAATACGCCGATCGACTACCTTGACTTCGCCTCGCCGGTGTCGGGGCTGGGGTCGAAGATGGGCCTGGATGCCACCCATAAGTGGCCGGGTGAAACCACCCGCGAGTGGGGGCGGGTGATCGTCAAGGATGAAGCCGTGACGGCGCGTGTCGATGCGATCTGGAAAGAATTGGGAATAGATTGATGCGTGTAACCCTGCAACCTTCCGGTGCGGTACTGGAGTTGGTCCCTGGCGAGCGAATTCTCGAAGGCGCCCGCCGCCTGGGCTACGAGTGCCCGCAAGCCTGTCGCAACGGCGTGTGCCACGTGTGTGCGGCGCTCCTGGTGGAAGGCCGCGTGCAGCAGGCCGGCGAGGTGCGCGACCATGGTGAGTTCTATACCTGCATCGCCGAGCCACTGGAAGATTGTGTGGTGTTGTGGGATGGCGTGCTGGCACCGGGTGAGTTACCGCTGCGCAAGTTGGCGTGCCAGTTGAGCGAGTGCGTGGAGGTCGGTGGCGATGTGTGGCGCGTGCGCCTGCGCGCCCCGGCCGGCAAGGCAGTGCGTTACCACGCTGGGCAATACCTGATGATCGAGCGGGAGAACGGCGAGAAGTCGGCGTTTTCCCTGGCCTCCGCGCCCCATGCCGGGCGCGACCTGGAATTGCACGTGCTGGCCCGTGAGGACAGCGCGCGCAACCTGCTGGAGCAGTTGCAGCGCAACCGGATGGCTCGCATTGAGCTGCCGTTTGGCGACACCCACCTGGCTGAGCTGCCAGACGGGCCGCTGGTATTGATCGCCGCCGGCACCGGCATGGCGCAGATGCACAGCCTGATCGAGCATTGCCGCGCCTCGGGCTTCAAGCACCCGGTGCACCTGTATTGGGGCGTGCGTCGTCCAGAAGACTTCTACGAGATCGAGCATTGGGATCAATGGGCTCAACTGCCCAACCTGTTCCTGCACAAAGTCGTCAGCGACCTGTGTGGCTGGCAGGGTCGCTGCGGGCTGTTGCATGAGGCTGTGTGCGAGGACATTGCCGACCTGAAGGCGGTGCATGTCTACGCCAGCGGTTCGCCGGCGATGATCTACGGGACCTTGGACGCACTGGTGGAGGCCGGCATGGATGCGCACCAGATGCGCGCCGACGTATTCGCCTACGCCCCGCGGCCCTGACGCGATCAAACGGTGCGAGGGGCGGTGCGACGATTCGACGTGCTCCCATAGCGGTGTATCAGTCCAAATGAGCTGGCTGGCACTTCCCTATCGGGAGCAAGCCACCCGCCACAATGGTTTGTGCCGGCTCAGAATCGTACTCCGGTCGTCACCATCGCCGCATTGAACCCCAGCAATACCAGTTCCGCCGCCACCGGCCCGTAATGGGCGCCCACGGACGGAATGATCACCGGCGCCACGCCAAAACGGTTCAACGGGATCTTGTCGCGATATTCGCCGCGATAACCCTGGATCGCCCCGCCTGTCAGTTTCACATACACCGGATAGTCAGCCATGTCATAGCGCTTGCCCGCGTAGACGTAGTACGAGCGCTGGCTGAACGAGTTGCGAAACGTCGCGCCGCCATATACCAGGCCTGACGGCTCATTGCGTTCCAGCCCGATCAAGTCTTGCTGGTTATTGTGGTCCGGGTCCGGCGCGAAATGGCGGGTGTAGACACTGGTCTGCGCATACCAGAAGCCATCGTCGTCATTGGCGGGCGGCGCTTCGGCAGCGAGGGCCGTGGCGGCCTGGGCCAGGAACAGCAGGCCGGGCAGTCGATATTTTTTCATGGAGGCGACCTCGATAGTCGGTGTGAGAGGCGGCTAAGTGGGTCGTGATGTGCACGCTATTTTGACGGCTTGACGTGCGCCCAGGCTGAACCGGGGCTGAAAGTAGCGGGATTGCTGCCCTGAATCCTGACGAAAGGGCGGGGGGCTTATACTTTTGCTTATTCTTTTAAGGTATTTAATTTATTTGATAGATATCTTTAAGCTATATATCAACGGACTACCGAACGACAGACACTAACCAATCACTGACCGCCACCGCCCGCCAGCCGGATCGATCGTACGCACTCAGCGCAATGAAGTTCTGAGTGTTGATTCCAAGGGGAGCGGTATGGGGAGCTACAAGAAACACGCGCTGTACTCAGCGATTTTGTCGGCCAATTTGCTGACCGCTGTGGGATTCAATCCAGTCCAGGCGGCTGAAACGCCTGCCGCCGATGTACCCAAACTCGACACGGTGATCGTCACCGGTACCCGTGCCCAGGAGCGCACGGCCAGCGCTTCACTGTCGCCTATCGATGTAATTTCCGGTGAGACCCTACGCAGTACCGGCTCCGATGAGCTGGGGGCGGTGCTGGCGCGCCTGATTCCGTCGATCAACTTCCCTCGCCCAAGCCTGGTGGACGGTGCCGAGCTGGTACGACCTGCACAGTTGCGCGGCCTGTCGCCGGACCAGGTGCTGGTGCTGGTCAACGGCAAGCGCCGCCACACCAGTGCGTTCGTCAACCTGGGCGGTGCGGTAGGGCGTGGTTCGGCCCCGGCGGATTTGAATGCGATCCCGCTGTCGGCGGTGGATCATATCGAAGTGCTGCGTGACGGCGCTTCCGCGCGCTACGGCTCCGATGCCATCGCGGGTGTGATCAACGTGATCCTCAAGCACGCTGACCATGGCGGCTCGATCTCCACCAAGTTTGGCGAATACAAGAAGGGCGATGGCATCCAGCGCAATATCAGCGGCAACACTGGCCTGGCTTTGGGTGACAATGGCTTTATCAACCTCTCGGCCGAAGGTGCCGACAACGACTACACCAACCGCGCCGGGGATGATTTCCGGCCGGGCAGTGTGGGTTCCACCACCTATGGCCAGCGCGTGTTCCGACAAGGCGAGCCGGCGACCAATGAAGGCAAATTGCAGTTCAACTCCGAATATTCCTTCAACGATGCGGCCGAGTTCTACTCTTTCGGCGGTTACAGCAAGCGACGCGGCGAGACGGCAGCGTTCTACCGGGCGAGCAATGCGTCCAACAACATCCCGGCGCTCAACCCCAACGGCTACCTGCCGCTGATCAAAGGCGACCTGGAGGACACCTCACTGGTGGTGGGCTTGCGCGGCTTGCTGGCCTACGACTGGCATTACGACTTCTCGGCCAATTACGGCAAGAACCAGTACGCGCTGAGCACCGAAACCATCAACACCTCCCTGGGCCTGGCCACGCCGCGCAAGTTCGATAACGGCACGTTGAGCAACGATCAGAAGCAAATCAGCCTGGACCTGTCTCGCGAGTTCGACGTGGGTTGGCTGCCTTACCCGGTGTCCGTGGCGTTTGGTGGTGAATACTTGCACCAGGGGTATGAAATCGAGGCGGGAGAGCCCGCCTCTTATTACCAGACCGGCAGCTCGGGGTTAGGTGGCTTTCGTGATGCTGATGCGGGCACCAGCACACGGCATAACTGGGCACAGTACCTGGACCTGGAAACCAACTTCACCGAAAAACTCAGTGCCTCGGCCGCCGTGCGCCATGAGGACTACAGCGACTTTGGCTCCAATGTCAGCGGCTCGCTGTCAGCGCGTTACGACTTCACCCCGCAAGTCGCGGTGCGCGGCAGTATTTCCAATGGTTTCCGCGCACCGTCCCTGGCCCAGCAGAACTTTGCCTACACCTCCTCGCAGTTGATCGGCAGTACGATCCAGGAAGCCGGCACCTTCCCGGCCAACAGCCAGGTGGCCCGTCTGCTCGGTGCCGAAGACCTCAAGGCCGAGAAATCGCGCAACTACAGCCTCGGCCTGGTACTGGAACCGGCCGATGACTTGACCGTGACGCTGGACGTGTACCGCATCGATATCCGTGACCGCATCAGCCTTTCGTCCAACCTGAACCTCAACCCGGCGGCGATTGCTTACCTGCAGGCCAATGGCGTGGGCAATATCAACTACACCAGTGCGCGGTACTTCACCAATGCCACCGACACCAGCACCGACGGCGTCGACCTGGTGGCCAACTATCGCTATCAACTCGATAACGGCATCCGCTGGAACAGCACCGTGGGCTACAACTACAACCACACCAAGGTCACCGACGTGAAAGCCAACCCGGCCGTCCTCGATAGCCTGGGGGTGAACCTGCTGCGGGTGGACCGTCGCGAGCGCATCGGTTTGCTCGGCGACACCACGCCCCAGCACAAACTGAGCCTGGGTAACGACTTCACCTTCGGCCGGTGGGCGTTGCACAGCAACCTGGTGCGCTATGGTGAATTCACCAGTTACCAGGCCGACAAGGTCAACGACCAGACCTTCAAGGCGGCCTGGGTGCTCGACCTGTCGGTGGACTACAAGCTGAAGAACTGGACCTTCACCCTGGGCGGCGACAACGTTACGGATAAATACCCGGAGAAGGTCAACGCCTTCGCCAGCAGTGGTGGCAATTTGGCCTATAGCACTTTTTCGCCATACGGTTACAGCGGCGCGTTCTATTACGGTAAAGTTGCTTACAACTGGTAACAGCTTTTCGCAGCAACACAGGAGACCTAAGCGATCCGCCATGACCGTTATTGAAACCGATCTTTTGCAATTGGCTTACCCTCCGCGGCTCGATCTGGGGCCGCAACTCACTCACGAACAGTTGATGAGCTCAATGCAGGCCACCATGGCCAGGCATAAGGGTGGGCCGGTCTGGTTATTCGCTTATGGTTCGCTGATCTGGCGCCCTGAGTGCTCCTCGACCGAGCGCGTGCGGGCACGGGTCCACGGTTATCACCGGGGCCTGTACCTGTGGTCCCACGAGCATCGGGGTACACCGGAACTACCAGGGTTGGTGTTCGGGCTGGATCGGGGCGGTTCGTGCAGCGGGTTTGCCTATCGCCTGCCGGAAGATCAGCTGGAGGCCTCGCTTTATGCCCTGTGGCAGCGCGAGATGCCATACCCCTCCTACCGGCCGCACTGGCTCAGTTGCCGCCTGGAAGATGGCAGCCAGGTACAGGCGTTAGGGTTTGTCTTGGAGCGGCATTTACCCAGCTACGCCGGCAACTTGCCCGATATCGTGCTCAATCACGTATTGCAAAGCGCTTGCGGGCGTTACGGCACTACGCGCGATTATGTCGAGCAGACCGTCAACGCCCTGCGTAGCCACGCCATGCCAGACAAGAATCTGGAGGCGCGGCTCAAGCGTTGTGCCAAGGATTGCTCAGGTGATTAACGCGCCGAGCTGACACTGTTGGTGTGCCATAAGGTTGGGATCAGGAAGGCGATGGCCAGCAGGCACGCGCCGATCAACAGCACGAAGCCACCGTCCCAGCCGAAATGGTCCACCGTGTAGCCCATGGCCGCGCTCGCCGCCACCGAACCGCCCAGGTAACCGAACAGGCCGGTGAAGCCCGCTGCCGTACCGGCGGCTTTCTTCGGCGCCAGTTCCAGCGCCTGCAGGCCGATCAGCATCACCGGGCCGTAGATCAGGAAGCCGATGGAGAACAGCGCGATCATATCGACCATCGGGTTGCCCGGCGGGTTGAGCCAGTAGACCAGGGTGGCCAAGGTTACCAACGTCATGAACACGATGCCGGTCAGGCCTCGGTTACCGCGGAAAATCTTGTCCGACATCCAGCCGCACAGCAGCGTGCCTGGAATACCGGCCCATTCGTAGAAGAAGTACGCCCAGGACGACTTGTCGACCGTGAAGTGCTTGGCTTCTTTCAAGTAGGTTGGCGCCCAGTCCAGTACGCCATAGCGCAGGAGGTAGACGAACACGTTGGCGAAGGCGATGTACCACAGCATTTTGTTGCGCAGCACGTACTTGACGAAGATTTCCTTGGCGCTGAATTCGTCTTCGTGGCTGGCGTCGTAGCCTTCCGGGTAGTCGTTCTTGTACTGCTCGATCGGCGGCAGGCCAACCGATTGCGGGGTGTCGCGCATGGTGATGAAGGCAAACGCCGCCACCAGCAACGCTACGGTTGCCGGCACATAGAACGCCGCATGCCAGTCGTTGAACCAGGCCATGCCCAACAGGAACAGCGGGCCGATCAGGCCTCCGCCGACGTTATGCGCGACGTTCCAGACCGAGACTACGCGGCCGCGTTCTTTTTGCGACCACCAGTGCACCATGGTGCGTCCGCTTGGCGGCCAGCCCATGCCCTGGGCCCAGCCATTGATGAACAGCAGAATGAACATCATGGTCACGCTGGACGTTGCCCAAGGTGCGAAACCGAAAATGAACATCACCCCCGCCGATACCAGCAGGCCGAAGGGCAGGAAGTAGCGCGGGTTGGAGCGGTCGGACACCAGGCCCATCAGGAACTTGGACAAGCCGTAGGCAATCGCGATGGCCGACATTGCCAGGCCCAGTTCGCCACGGGTGTAACCCTCGTCGATCAGGTAAGGCATGGCCAGGGAGAAGTTCTTGCGCAGCAGGTAGTACCCGGCGTATCCGAAGAAAATACCGGCGAAGATCTGCCAGCGCAGTCGTCGGTAGGTACTGTCTATTTTTTCTTCAGGCAGGGGTGCCTGGTGCGCGGCAGGACGAAAAAAAGCAAACATTCAAGAGCTCCAGATTTCTTGTTTTGACTGCGGATGCGAATGTTACAGTTTCGTTACCGAAAATAGCATCGCGTCTTATGTGCAAACACAAGAAAACAGAGCAAGCGCGTGTTCTCTTACGAACATGTCGATAATCGATACGTGGTGGTCGTTTAGCGCTTCTCAGACCAATGCAGAACAAATGTGGGAGGGGGCTTGCCCCGATGGCGGTGATTCAGTCAACAGTTGCATCAACTGACCCACAGCAATCGGGGGCAAGCCCCCTCCCACACTGATCGCATTTCACGTGGCTATCAGCGGGTCTGGACGACGACCTTGCCGACCGCCTTGCGCTGGCCGAGATCATTGATCGCCTGTGCGGCTTGTTCCAGCGGATACACCTGCGACACCAGCGGCTTGAGCTTGCCCTCGGCGTACCAGGCAAACAACTGGTGGAAGTTCGCCGCATTATCCTGCGGCTGGCGCTGGGCGAACGAGCCCCAGAACACCCCAACCACCGCCGCACCTTTGAGCAGCGCCAGGTTCACCGGTAGCTCCGGAATGCGCCCACTGGCAAACCCCACTACCAGCAGGCGGCCGTTCCAGGCGATTGCGCGGATGGCCTGGTCAAACAGGTCGCCACCCACCGGGTCGTAGATCACATCGGCGCCGTTGCCATCGGTCAGGCGCTTGATCTCGTCTTTCAGGCTGGCTTCGCTGTAATTGATCAGTTCATCGGCGCCGGCCGCCTTGGCCACCGCGAGCTTGTCGGCGCTGCTGGCGGCGGCGATCACGCGCGCGCCCATGGCCTTGCCAATTTCCACGGCGGCCAGGCCCACGCCACCGGAGGCGCCGAGCACCAGCAGGGTTTCGCCAGGTTGCAGGTTGGCCCGTTGTTTCAGGGCGTGCATCGACGTGCCGTAGGTCATGCTGAACGCGGCTGCGGTGTTGAAGTCCATGCTCGGCGGGATCGGCAGCACGTTATAGCCGGGTACGGCGACCTGTTCGGCAAAGCTGCCCCAGCCTGTCAGCGCCATGACCCGGTCGCCGACCTTCAGGTGGCTGACCTTTTCGCCCACTTCACTGACCACCCCCGCCGCTTCGCCGCCCGGCGAGAACGGGAAAGGCGGCTTGAACTGGTACTTGCCCTCAATGATCAAGGTATCCGGGAAGTTGACCCCGGCCGCGTGCACGTCCAGCAGGATTTCGTTCTTCTTGATCGCCGGGCTGGGGATCTCTTCCAGCACCAGGGTTTCGGCAGGGCCGAAGGCTTTGCACAGCACAGCTTTCATCGGACTATTCCTTTTGGCGTCGTGGCCGATAAGTGTAGGAGGGTACGCCCGGGGGTCAACGAGCATGCCCTGGCCTGATAAGTCGCCATAAGCTTGTGCTCAGCCTTGCTAGCGTTATGCTACCTGGCAATCGAATGTGAGGAATGAACTGTGAAAGCGTGGATCCCGTTGATGCTGGCCCTGACCTTGCCGATGGCAGCCCAGGCCGAAGAAGCCAAAGAAGGTGAGGCACCGAAGGTCAGCTATATCAGCCTGACTCCGCCGTTCGTGGGCAACTATGGCCTGGATGGCACGGCAAAGCTCAAGGTGTACAAGGCCGACATCGCCCTGCGCGTCACCGGCCCCGAAGCGGCGGCGCTGGTCAAATCCAACGATGCATTGATTCGCAACCAGTTGGTGGCACTGTTCACCCAGCAGACCAACGAGACCATGAGCAGTGTCGAAGGCAAGGAAAAGCTGCGCCAGGAAGCACTCAAGCAAACCCAGCAAGTGATGAGCGACGAAACCGGCAAACCGGTGGTGGAAGACCTGCTGTTCAATAACCTCATCATCCAGTAACTGTGGCGATCGCGCTTACTGTGGCGAGCGGGCTTGCCCCGCGTTGGGTGGCGAAGCCGCCCCAAAATCATACGCCTCGGTACGCCTGAAGAAATCGGGTGGAATTGGAGGGGGCTGCTGCGCAGCCCAACGCGGGGCAAGCCCGCTCACCACAACAAGCCGGCTGACCACAACAAGAAGCCCGCTCGCCACAACAAGCCCGCTCGCCACGCTCAGGAGGCCAGGCTTTTCCTGAACCGCGCCAACGCCACGGCAAAGAACAGCAGGCCGATCCCTGCCAGCGCCAGCAGGTCCGGCCACACCACGCTAGTGCCCGCATCGCGGAACAGGATCGCTGCGCTCAGGCTCACAAAGTGCGTCGACGGCGAAGCCTGCATCACCCACTGCAACCACTCGGGCATGCTGTCCAGCGGGGTACTGCCGCCGGAAAGCAGCAGCATCGGGATGATCACCGGGATCGCCAGCAAGCCGAACTGAGGCGTCGAGCGGGCGAGGGTGGCGAGGAAGATGCCCAGGGCCGTGCTGGCAAACAGGTACAGCGCGGTCACGAACAGAAATAACGCCAGCGAGCCGGCCAGCGGTACGCCGAGCAAGCCCTTGACCACCACTTCCAGGGATAGCCAGGTACACAGCACGACCACCAGCATGTTGCTCCAGATTTTCGCCAGCATGATTTCCAGTGCTGTCAGCGGCAATACCAGCAAGTGGTCGAGGGTGCCGTGTTCACGCTCGCGCAGCAGGGCGGTGCCGGTGAGCACGATGGCGAGGATGGTGATGTTGTTGACGATCTGGATCACCGCCAGGAACCAGCCACCCTCCAGGTTGGTATTGAACAGCGCCCGGGTGGTCAGTTGCGCTGGCGCTTTCGCGGCGCTATCCGCCTGGCCGCTGTAGGTGAGCAACTCGCGCTGGAAAATCCGGCCGATGTAGCCGGCGCCCATAAAGGCCTGGCTCATCGCCGTGGCGTCGACGTTCACCTGTACGGCGGGCTGTCGACCGGCCAACAGGTCGGCCTGGAAGTTCGCCGGTACGTTGATCACGAAGGTGTACTGGCCGCTGTCCATGACCTTGTCCAACTGGTCGTACGCCAACGGTGCGGGTGGCTGGAACTCGGGCGGTTGCAGCGCTTCGGCCATCTGTCGCGAGAGCGGGCTGTGGTCTTCGTCGACAAATGCCACGCTGGCATGGTGCACCCCAATCACCGAGCCCGCGGCGGGCATATAGATCGCCACCGTGAAGGCGTAGAACAGAAACAGCAGCAACACACTGTCGTGGCGCAGGCTGGTCAGCTCCTTGATCCCCAGGCGCAGGATATGCGCAAACTTGTGCATCAGGCCTCCTGCTTCTTGAGCATGATCAGGCTCAGTCCGGTAAAACCGAGGAAAAATCCGAACAGCGCCAGGCACTGTGGCCACAACTGGCGCAAGTCCAGGGCCTTGGTGAAGGTGCCCACCGCAATATCGAGAAAGTGCCCCGCCGGAAACAGCATGCCCATCACCGCCGCCGCGCCCTCCAGGGACGAGCGCGGCACGATCAGCCCGGAGAACTGGATGGTCGGCAGGCTGGTGATGATCATGGTGCCGAGGATCGCCGCGATCTGGGTGCGCGTGAATGCGGAAATCAGCAGGCCCATGCTGGTGGTGGCGAGCACGTACAGCAGGCCGCCAAACGCCAGGGTCAGGGCGCTGCCCTTGAACGGCACGCCGAACAGCCAGCGGTTCATCGCCACCAGTACAGCCAGGTTCACCAGGCTCACTGCCAGGTAGGGCGCCTGTTTGCCCAGCAAAAACTCCAGGCGGGTCAGGGGCGTGGCATAGAAGTTGGTGATCGAGCCCAGCTCCTTCTCGCGCACGATGCCCAGGGCCGTCAGCATGGCCGGTATAAAGGCCAGGATCAGCGCCATGACGCCCGGGCCGATGGCATTTACGCTGACCACGTCCTGGTTATAGCGGAAGCGGGTTTCCAACTTGGCGGCAGCTTGCGTGTTCGAGGGCGAACTGCTCAGTTCGGCCAGTTGTTCAAGGTTGCCCTGGTGCACGGCCTCGACATAGTTGCGGCTGGTTTCCGCGCGAAACGGCATGCCGCCGTCGAGCCACGCGGCCACGGTGGGCTGGCGACCGGCGTAAAGATCACGACCAAAGCCCGGCGGGATTTCCAGCGCCAGTTTGATTTCCGAGCGTTGCAGGCGCCGGTGCAGTTCGTTGGCATCCTGGATTGGCGTTTGCTCGGCGAAATAGCGCGAGCTGCGAAAGGCTTCCAGGTAGGCACGGCTTTGCGGGGTCTGGTCCTGGTCGTAGACGGCAAAGGCGAGGTTTTCCACATCCAGGGAAATGCCGTAGCCGAAGATCACCATCATGAACATCGCCCCGAGCAGGGCGAAGGCCATGCGCACCTTGTCGCGCAAGAGTTCCTTGCCTTCGCGACTGGCCACGGCCAGTAGGCGCGCCAGGCTGAACCCGCGCTTGCTCACAGGCGGTGCAGTGGTTTCGCTGACGGTGGCGGTAGGCGCCGTCGGTTCCGGTTCGCCCTGGGCTTGCTCCAGGCACGTGACAAACGCGGCTTCAAGGGTGTCGCCGTGGAACTGCTGTTGCAGCGCGTCGGGCGTGTCGCAGGCCAGCACCTTGCCCGCATGCATCAGGGAGATGCGGTCGCAGCGCTGGGCTTCGTTCATAAAGTGAGTGGACAGGAAGATCGTCACCCCCTGTTCGCGCGATAGCTCGATCAGCAACCGCCAGAAATCATCCCGCGCCGCTGGGTCTACGCCTGAGGTCGGTTCATCGAGGATCAGCACCTCGGGGCGATGCAGCACCGCCACGGCCAGCGACAACCGTTGGCGCAGGCCAAGGGGCAGTTCACCGGACGGCTGCTCGGCGACTTCGCCCAGGTCGAAACGCTGGATCAGTTCGTCGATCCGCGGGCCACTGTCGGCCTTGGGCAAGTCGAACAACTGCGCATGCAACGCCAGGTTCTGGCGCACGCTGAGTTCGCCATACAGTGAGAAGCTCTGCGACATGAAGCCCACGCGCTTGCGGGTGGCCAGGTCCTTGGCGTTCACCGGATTGCCCAGCAACGTGGCACTGCCTTCGGTGGCCGGCATCAGGCCGGTGAGGACCTTCATGGTGGTGGTCTTGCCGCAACCGTTTGAACCGAGGAAACCGAAGATCTCGCCACGGCCAATAGCGAAGCTGACCTTGTTGACTGCCGTGAAGTCGCCGAAGCGCAGGGTCAGGTCGTGGGCTTCGATGGCGATATCGGTGTTGGCGCTTGCCCTGGGCGGGATCACCAGTGGCTGGTTGTTGTGGGCGCTGTCGCCCTGGAAGTGGGTGAAGGCTTCATCCAGTTTTCCGCTGGGTGTGGCCGCCGCCAGTTCGCTGCTAAGCCCGTTGGCGATCAGTTTGCCGCGATCGAGCATCAGGCAATGTTCGAACTGCTCGGCCTCCTCCATGTAGGCCGTGGCCACCAGCAGGGTCAGTTGCGGGCGCTCGGCACGTACGGTATCGACCAGTTCCCAGAAGCGTCTACGCGACAGCGGGTCGACGCCAGTGGTGGGCTCGTCAAGGATCAGCAGGTCCGGGTCGTGGATCAGTGCGCAGCACAGGCCGAGCTTCTGTTTCATCCCGCCCGAGAGTTTGCCGGCCGGGCGCTCGGCGAAACGGGCGAGGTCGGTGGCCAGCAGCAGGTTGTGCATGCGCTGGTCGCAGTCGGCTTTCGACAGGCCAAACAGCGTGGCGAAGAAGCGGATGTTTTCGCTGATGGACAACTCGGGATACAGGTTGCCGCCCAGGCCCTGGGGCATAAAGGCGATGCGCGGGTACAGGCTGTTGCGATGGCGGCGGTCGGCGATGGAGCCGCCGAGCACCTCCAGTTGGCCTTCCTGAAGGTGTTTAACCCCGGCGATCAAGCCCAGCAGGCTCGACTTGCCCGCGCCATCCGGGCCTATCAGCCCGCAGCGCGTACCGGCGGGCAGGCTGAAGGCGATGTCGATCAGCGCCTGTTGCTTGCCATAGCGGTGCTGAACACCTGTGGCGTGCAGCGCCAGGTCGGTCATTTCAGGTTGGCCGGCCAGTCGATGTCAGCCGTACGCACATAGCCGGCACCGGGCATGCCGGGCTTGGCCTGCGGCACGGCGCTGGGTTGGGTCAGGCGCAGTTTGACGCGGAATACCAGTTTCTGGCGTTCGTCGCGGGTTTCCACTTCCTTGGGCGTGAATTGCGATTTGGCCGCGACAAAGCTGATTTTGGCCGGCAGCGGTTGGTCGGGGAGTGCATCGAGGAGGATGCGTGCATCGCTGCCGACGGTCAGGCGGCCGGTCACAGAGGCGGGCAAGTAGAGGTTCATGTATTGATCTTGGGGGTCGATCAGCAGCAACACGCGCCCACCGGCGGCGAGCACTTCGCCCGGTTCAGCCAGGCGTAGCTGGATAATGCCGTCGATGGGCGCGCGCAGGCTGCTGTCATCGATTTCGCTGGTGAGTTGCGCCACCTGGGCTTCGGCGGCGCCGATGGCCGCCTTGACCGAATTGACCTGGGCTTGGGCCGCGACTACGGCCGCATTGCCGGTGTTCTGGCGAGCCTGCTGCTGGTCGATCAACTGGCTGCTGGCAAAGCCGCGCGCGTATAGCTCCTGTGTACGCTTGAGCTCCTGATGGGCCAACAGTTGCTCGCTTTGGCGCAGTTGCACATTGGCTTCGGCAGCGGCGAAGTTTTCCTTGGCGCGCAGCACCTCGGCTTCAGCCTGGGCGCGCTGGGCCTCCAGGGTGCGGGTGTCCATGCGCGCCAGCAGTTGGCCCTTGAGCACCTTGTCGCCTTCATCCACGCGCACTTCGGCGAGGCGCCCGGGTATCTTGGCGGCAATCTGCACCTCAGTGGATTCCAGGCGACCGTTGCCCATGCTCAAGCCTTCGGGCAGGCGGTCCTGGGTGGATTTCCAGTAACCGAAGCCGCCGGCGGCGAGCAGCAACACAATCAGGAGCGAGGCAAACAGCTGGGAGGTGCGATGGTTCGTCGACATGAATGCATCCTGCGGCGTTAGCGTCCTAGTTTGACCGGCCTTGCCTCAGAAGGCGTTGATACCGATCAAATGAACTGAAGGAGCGAGCTGGCTCGCGAAAAATGTAAACGATAACGCGACCAGCCTGGAAGGTCGCGGTGAAGCTGCGCTCTTCGCGAGCAAGCTGGCTCCTGCCGTCAGCGTAGCGCCAAGACCGCGGCCCATTGCTCGGCGGTAACCGGCATCACCGAGAGACGGCTGCCTTTTTGCACCAGCGGCAGCTCGGCAAGGGCGGCTTGCTGCTTCAGGTACCCCAGGCCCAGTACGCTGGGGAACGTCTCGACATGGGCCACGTTGATCGCGCTCCATGGATTTTTCTCCGGGCTGGCCTTGGCGTCGAAATAGTGGCTGTCCGGCTCCAGTGCGGTCGGGTCCGGGTAGGCGGCCTCGACGATGGTGCCGATGCCGGCAATACCAGGCTCGGGGCAGCTGGAGTGATAGAAGAAAAATTGGTCACCCACCGCCATCGCCCTCAGGAAGTTGCGCGCCTGATAGTTACGCACCCCATCCCAGCGGGCTTCGCCAAGCGTTTCCAGGCCTTTGATGGAGAGTTCGTCGGGCTCGGATTTCATCAGCCAATAGGCCATTTGGGGGCTCCTGAAAAAGGCGTTGGGCAAGTTGTCAGGCAATTCCATGACAAACCGACAGTCGGTTGACGCCAAGGTTTGCGTGTTGGTTCACGTTAACGCAGAATGCCGGGATTTTAAGCTTGACGCAGCTGCAACGGACTACTTTGGAACGTTGTTGTCATCGTGTACGAGATGCCTGAAGGGGGGCAATCGATGCAACGTAAACCGGATTTACTATGGATATTGGTGATTTTGTTTGGTCTGGGCGTCGTGACCACCGGGTATGCGCAAAGCTTGTGGTCGAACAAGACCGATGCACCCGTTGAACTGGCTCAGCAGCAGCCTAAACCGTTCAAGCGCTGACCCTTATTCAAGGCGCCGCTGACTCCAGTGGCGTCTCTGCGATATACCAATACTTGTCAGTGACCGTGCCCGCCAGCGGCACATCCCAACTCGCCTGCGCCAACCGATCGACCTTCTGACACTCATGGGCCAGCCCCAGCAGCGTCGGCTTGCGCCAGCTCTTGCGGCGAGCGAGGTAGGCCAGGCTGCGGTCATAAAAACCACCGCCCATGCCCAGGCGCCCCCCCGCGTCGTCGAACCCCACCAGCGGGAGCAACACCAGGTCCAGCGCCCACACCTTGCGCTGGCGGCAGGCGTTTATCCGGGGTTCGAGAATGCGAAACCGATTGGGCAGCAGTTTTTCCCCAGGGCTCACGCGTTGGAAGACCATCTTGGTTCTCGGCCAGGCGCTGAGTACTGGCAGGTAGGTGGCCTTGCCCCGGCGCTGGGCCGCGCGCAGCAGCAGGCGCGGATCGATTTCACCGTCCGTCGGCAGGTATAGAGAAATATGTTTGGCCCGGCGAAACAGCGGGTGCTGTGCCAGTTGCCGATACAAGCCAAGGGCCGCCCGGCGCTGCTCGCTGGGGGTGAGCGCACGGCGGGCCTTGCGCAACATGCGTCGAAGGTGCGGACGGGAAAGCGGCGCAGGTTCGGTCATGGTTTTCGGCTCATAAAACAATGCCAGTCCTTAAGACTGGCATTGAGTTTGGAAATCAGGCTCCCCGACAGAACCGCTGTCGACTAAGCCCTTGAACCCGAAAGTTCAAGGTGGAAGAAGCAGTAGGCTTTAAGGCTTTCCGTCTAGCGGACATGCACACCAGCCCAACGTGCAACTTCCAGGGTAGTGCGAATCGGCTCCGGGACATCGCCGACTGGCAAGCACGCCAGGGAGTGGGGCGAGTATACCTTAAACAGTCGCGGCAATCAGCCCTTGGGTGCGTCTGAGTCGCTGGAGAGCACCAGATCAACGCGTTCGAGCAGGTCACGCACCTGTTCGCGCGTTGAGCCGCTGGCCTGTACGTCAGGACGTTCCTGCTTGTGCAGCAGATCGTGGGTAATGTTCAGCGCGGCCATCACGGCGATGCGGTCGGCGCCGATGACTTTGCCGCTGCTGCGGATTTCACGCATCTTGCCATCCAGGTAGCGGGCAGCGCTCACCAGGTTGCTGCGTTCTTCCTGGGGGCAAATGATCGAATACTCTTTGTCGAGGATCTGCACGGTAACGCTATTGCTTGAACTCATGAGTCTTGCTCCAGGGCCTTCAGGCGCGAAATCATCGATTCGACCTTACGCCGGGCGATTTCGTTTTTTTCAATGAGGTGAGCGCGTTCCTCGCGCCAGGTCTTTTCCTGAGCTAATAGGAGTCCGTTTTGGCTCTTTAGTTGCTCGACCCGATCAATTAGCAATTCGAGTCTGGCCATCAGCGCTTGCAGGTCGGTGTCTTCCATTGGGTTCCACTGGATTTGTCTGATGAATGGCAACTGCAGGATAAACGATCTGACGCCCTCGATAGTCTTGGTACGTCTGCCGGTGCTAGGATACAGCGCTCCATTCTAGACATTGCGCCGTCTGGCGCCTAGCTCACCATGCCCATTCAGAACTCCCCGTACGATGCTTTTTCCAAACTGCTGAGCACCAGCGGTCATCCTTGCTCGCCTGCCGAGCTGCACGGCGTGTTGCTCGGCCGCAGTTGCACCGGCGTTGGCTTTGATGCTGACAACTGGCTGGCCGATGTGGCCGAGCTGCTGGAAACCGAACCGACCGAAAACGTGCGTAACGCGCTGATCGGCCTGCAAGAGATGGTCAAGGGCGAGCTGACCGGTGATGACGTCACCGTGGTCCTGCTGCTGCCGACCGACGATGCACCGCTCGCCGAACGCGCCGCCGCACTGGGCCAATGGTGCCAGGGCTTCCTCCACGGTTTCGGCGTGAACGCCGGTGGCCTGGAGCTGAGCACCGATGCCAAGGAAGTGTTGCAGGACCTGGCGGCCATCTCCCAGGTGCAAGACGCCCTGGAAGAGTCCGAAGACGGCGAAGGCGACTACATGGAAGTCATGGAATACCTGCGCGTCGCACCGTTGCTGCTGTTCACCGAGACCAAGAAGTCCGCTGAGCCGGCTGCCCCCAAGCCTTCGCTGCACTGAGAAAGGAAGCCCATCTGCCCATGATCCATATCCCCAAAGCGGAATACACCCGGCGCCGCAAGGCGCTCATGGCGCAGATGGAACCCAACAGCATCGCGATCCTTCCGGCCGCCGCCGTGGCGATCCGTAACCGTGATGTCGAGCACGTCTATCGCCAGGACAGCGACTTCCAGTACCTGAGCGGTTTCCCCGAGCCCCAGGCGGTGATCGTGCTGATGCCCGGTCGCCAGCACGGCGAGTACGTACTGTTCTGCCGCGAGCGCAATGCCGAACGCGAACTGTGGGACGGCCTGCGCGCCGGTACCGAGGGCGCGATCCGCGATTTTGGCGCCGACGATGCCTTCCCCATCACCGATATCGACGACATCCTGCCCGGCTTGATCGAAGGTCGCGACCGGGTGTATTCGGCCATGGGCAGCAACGCTGAATTCGATCGGCACCTGATGGAGTGGATCAACGTCATCCGCTCTAAAGCGCACCTCGGTGCCCAGCCCCCGAACGAATTCGTTGCCCTGGATCATTTGCTCCACGACATGCGCCTGTATAAATCGGCGGCGGAAGTGAAGGTGATGCGCGAGGCTGCGCGAATTTCCTGCGCGGCCCATGTGAAGGCGATGCAGGCCAGCCGCGCCGGTTTGCATGAGTTCAGCCTGGAAGCCGAACTGGATTACGAGTTCCGCAAGGGCGGCGCGAAAATGCCGGCCTATGGCTCCATCGTCGCCGCCGGGCGCAACAGCTGCATCCTGCATTACCAGCAGAATGACGCCGTGCTCAAGGACGGCGACCTGGTGCTGATCGATGCCGGTTGCGAGATCGACTGCTACGCCAGCGACATCACCCGCACCTGGCCGGTCAATGGCAAGTTCTCGCCGGAGCAGAAGGCGATCTATGAAATCGTGCTGGCCTCCCAGGAAGCCGCCTTTGCCGAGATAGCGCCGAACAAGCATTGGAACCAGGCCCACGAGGCAACCGTGCAGGTCATCACCGCCGGGCTGGTCAAACTGGGCTTGCTGCAGGGTGATGTGGACGAGTTGATTGCCAGCGAAGCCTACCGGGCTTTCTACATGCACCGAGCCGGCCACTGGCTGGGCATGGATGTGCACGATGTGGGCGAGTACAAAGTGGGCGGTGAATGGCGTGTGCTGGAGGTCGGCATGGCATTGACCGTGGAACCGGGGATCTACATATCGCCGGACAACCAGAATGTGGCAAAGAAATGGCGTGGCATTGGCGTGCGCATCGAGGACGACGTGGTAGTGACCAAGCAAGGCTGTGAAATCCTGACCGTCGGCGTGCCCAAGACCGTCGCCGACATTGAAGCCCTGATGGCGGCTGCCCGATGAGCCGGGTCAACCTGGCGATCATCGGTGGCGGCCTGGTGGGCGCCAGCCTGGCGCTGGCATTGCAAGCGGGGGCAAAGGCCCGAGGCTGGAAGATCGTGCTGATCGAACCCTTTGCACCGGGTGACAGCTACCAGCCTAGCTACGATGCACGCTCCTCGGCGCTGTCGTTTGGCGCTCGGCAGATTTACCAGCGCCTGGGGCTCTGGCAGCACATCTCCCGCCGCGCAGAACCGATCAAGCAGATTCATGTGTCGGACCGCGGGCGTTTCTCCACCGCGCGGTTATCCGCCATGGAGGAGGGCGTTCCTGCCCTTGGCTATGTGGTGGAAAACGCCTGGCTCGGCCAGTGCCTGTGGCAAGGCTTGGATAAAGAGGTGGTCAGTTGGCGCTGCCCGGCGGAAGTCACGCGCATGGAACCGCTGCCGGATGGCTACCGCCTGACCCTCAACGATGAAACCGTACTGGAATGCGACCTCGCGGTGCTCGCGGATGGTGGCCGCTCCGGTTTGCGTGAGCAACTGGGCATCGGCGTGAAAACCCGCCCCTACAACCAGAGCGCGCTGATCGCCAATATCACCCCGAGCGAAGCCCACAACGGCGAAGCCTTCGAGCGCTTTACCGATGAGGGGCCGATGGCCTTGCTGCCGCTGCCGGACAACCGTTGCGCGCTGGTGTGGACCCGCATCGGCATGGACGCCCAGCGCTTGGCCAGCCTGGATGAACGCAGTTTCTTGAGTGAGTTGCAGGGCGTGTTTGGTTACCGCCTGGGCACCCTGAAGCAAGTGGGGGCTCGTCACCTGTACCCGCTGACCCTGGTGGAAGCCGAAGAACAAGTCCGCTCCCACCTGGCGATCCTCGGCAATGCCGCCCACAGTCTGCATCCGATTGCCGGGCAGGGTTTCAACCTGTCCCTGCGTGATGCCAATGCCTTGGCCGAGGCCCTGTTGGCCGGGCCGACGGTGCCGGGCGACCTGGCCACCTTGCAGGCCTATCGCGAGCGTCAGCGGCTGGATCAGAAGCTGACCGTGGGCTTCTCCGACCAGGTCACGCGCCTGTTCGGCAGTGCCCAACCGCTGGTCGCCCTGGGCCGCAACATGGGCTTGCTGGGCCTGGACCTGCTGCCACCGGCCAAACGCTGGTTCGCCCGGCAGGCCATGGGCCTGGGTACGCGTCCCGATGCGTAAGTGGCTGGTCGCTCGCCTGGGTAAAGCGCGTTTATTGCGTTGGGTCATGACCCTTTACCCGCCGTATCTGGGTGCGGGGATCAGCGTGCAGCACATGAGCGCCGATTTTCGCCACGTCAAAGTGCGCATGGGCCTGGGGTGGTACAACCGTAACTACGTGGGTACGCAGTTCGGCGGCAGCCTCTATTCGATGGTCGACCCGTTCTACATGCTGATGCTGATGGAGAACCTGGGCCGCGACTACATTGTGTGGGACAAGGCGGCCAGCATCGACTTCGTCTCGCCGGGCAAAGGCCCGGTGTATGCCGAGTTTTCCATCGACGACGCCTTGCTGGATGAGGTGCGTCGACAGACCGCAGGCGGCGAGAAGTATTTGCCCCGCCTCAAGGTCCAGATTCATGACGGCTCCGGCACCCTGGTGGCGCGAGTCGACAAAACCCTTTACGTGCGGCGCAAGCCGCCAGCGAGACAGGCTTAAAGCATGGACATGCGCGCAGATGTGCTGATTGTCGGGGCCGGAATGGTCGGAAGCGCCCTGGCGCTGGCGTTGCAGGGCAGTGGCCTGCAGGTGCTGCTGCTGGACGGCAGCCCGTTGAGCGTCAAGCCGTTCGAACGTGACGCCGCCTTCGAGCCGCGGGTCAGCGCCTTGTCGGCCGCCAGCCAGCGCATCCTCGAGCGCCTGGGCGTGTGGGACGGCATCGTCGACCGCCGCGCCAGCCCTTACGCAGAGATGCAGGTGTGGGACGGCAGCGGCACCGGGCAGGTCCACTTTTCGGCGGCCAGCGTGCATGCCGAAGTGCTCGGGCATATCGTCGAAAACCGTGTGGTCCAGGATGCCCTGCTTGATCGCCTGCATGACTGTGACCTCGGCCTGCTGGCCAATGCACGCCTGGAGCAAATGCGCCGCTCCGGCGATGACTGGCTGCTGACCCTGGCCGATGGCCGCAAATTGCGCGCGCCGCTGGTGGTGGCCGCCGATGGCGCCAATTCCGCCGTACGCCGCCTGACTGGCACCGCGACCCGCGAGTGGGATTACCTGCATAACGCGATTGTCACCAGCGTGCGCAGCAGCCAGCCGCACCAGCGCACCGCCTGGCAGCGCTTTACCGATACCGGTCCGCTGGCCTTCTTGCCATTGGTGCGCGATGGTCAGGAAGACTGGTGCTCGATCGTCTGGTCGACCACGCCGGCTGAATCCGCACGCCTGATGGCACTTGAGGATGAAAGCTTTTGCCGTGAGCTGGAACGCGCCTTTGAAGGCCGACTCGGCACGGTGCTCAGCGCTGATCCGCGTGTCTGTGTGCCATTGCGCCAACGCCATGCCAAGCGCTATGTGGCCGAAGGCCTGGCGTTGATCGGCGACGCCGCACACGTCATCCACCCGTTGGCCGGGCAGGGCGTGAACCTGGGCTTCCTCGACGCGGCGGTCCTGGCCGAGGTGCTGTTGTCGGCGACTGAACGTGGCGAACGCCTGGCGGATGTGAAAGTGCTGAGCCGTTACGAGCGTCGGCGCATGCCGCACAACCTGGCGTTGATGGCGGCGATGGAAGGCTTCGAGCGCTTGTTCCAGGCCGATCAACTGCCGTTGCGCTGGTTGCGTAATGCCGGGTTGAAAATGGTTGATCAAATGCCGGAAGCCAAGGCGGTATTCGTGCGTCAGGCCCTTGGCCTGACTGGGGATCTACCAGAGTTGGCACGGCCCTGAAGGCGCCGTGCAACATCTGGTAACGCCTCCGCTGAGTGTTTGATTGAGCTGCCAAATGTGAGTCCCTATCATTTGCTTTCAATTTGCATATGAGAGACCGCACCCATGTTGGCACCCAAGCGCCTCCTGACTGCCCTGGCCCTAACCCTTATCGGCAGCACCACCGTGCAGGCGGCCGACGAAGTCGTGGTCTACTCCTCGCGCATCGACGAACTGATCAAGCCGGTATTCGACGCCTACACCCAAAAGACCGGCGTGCAGGTGAAGTTCATCACCGATAAGGAAGCCCCGTTGATGCAGCGCATCAAGGCCGAGGGCGAAAACGCCACTGCCGACCTGCTGCTCACCGTCGACGCCGGCAACCTCTGGCAGGCTGAGCAAATGGGCATCCTGCAACCGTTCACCTCCCCAGTGATCGACAAGAACATCCCTCTTCAATATCGCTCGTCGGCCCATGCCTGGACCGGCTTGAGCTTGCGCGCGCGGACCATCGCCTACTCCACCGACCGGGTCAAACCCGGCGACCTGACGACTTACGAAGCCCTGGCCGACAAACAATGGGAAGGCCGCCTGTGCCTGCGCACGGCGAA
Source organism: Pseudomonas sp. G11 (assembly GCF_029457515.1). Classification (NCBI taxonomy): domain Bacteria; kingdom Pseudomonadati; phylum Pseudomonadota; class Gammaproteobacteria; order Pseudomonadales; family Pseudomonadaceae; genus Pseudomonas; species Pseudomonas sp. G11. The sequence goes on along the minus strand of NZ_CP120377.1, from coordinate 7,521,532 downwards.
AAAAGTCTACAACCAGTCGCTGACCGCCACCCTGATCGAAACCCATGGCGCGGCCAAGACCGAAGAAATCGTCAAGGGCTGGGTCAACAACCTGTCCACCGACGTGTTCTCCGATGACATCGCCGTGCTCGAAGCGATCAACGCCGGGCAGTGCGACGTGGGTATCGTCAACACGTACTACTTCGGCCGCCTGCATAAGCAGAAGCCGGACCTGGCGGTGAAGTTGTTCTGGCCCAACCAGGGCGACCGTGGCGTGCATGTGAACCTGTCCGGTATCGGCCTGACCAAGCATGCGCCGCACCCGGAAGCCGCCAAGGCCTTGGTGGAATGGATGACCACACCTGAGGCGCAGAAGATCTTCGCCGACGTGAACCAGGAATTCCCGGCCAACCCGGCGGTGCCACCGTCTGCCGAAGTCGCGACCTGGGGCAAGTTCGTGGCCGATACCTTGCCGGTGGAAGTCGCGGGCAAGCGCCAGGCCGAGGCCATTCGCCTGATGGATCGCGCTGGCTGGAACTGAATGGGTAAACGCCGCCCCTTTTGTGTCTGCCTTTAGATACTCTTCCCTGGGAATTTGCTCTTGGTCCACCCCGCCCAACGTCGCTGGTACGCGCCGGTCTTTATCGTCGCCGCGCTGGTGCTGCTGCCGCTGAGCGTGCTGTTGCTGTCCTGGCAAAGCATCGATGGGCAGATCTGGTCCCACCTCTGGGAAACCCAGATGCCGCGCTTGCTGGGCAATACCCTGATCCTGGTGCTGGGCGTCGGTATTGGCGTGACCCTGTTGGGCGTAAGCCTGGCCTGGCTGACCAGCCTCTGCGAGTTTCCCGGGCGGCGCTGGCTGGACTGGGCGCTGATGTTGCCCTTCGCGATTCCTGCGTATGTGCTGGCGTTCGTATTTGTCGGCTTGCTGGACTTCTCCGGCCCGGTGCAGACCCTGCTGCGCGACTGGTTCGGCACGGGGCTACGCTGGCCGCGCGTGCGCTCCACGGGCGGCGTGGTCATTGTTTTGGTGCTGGTGTTCTATCCCTACGTCTATCTGCTGGCGCGCACCGCCTTCCTGGCTCAGGGCAAGGGCCTGATGGAAGCCGCGCGCATGCTTGGGCAATCGCCATGGCAGGCGTTCTGGCGCGTGGCCTTGCCCATGGCGCGCCCGGCGATTGGCGCCGGCGTGGCGCTGGCATTGATGGAAACCCTGGCGGATTTCGGTGCGGTCTCGGTGTTCAACTTCGATACCTTCACCACCGCCATCTACAAGACCTGGTACGGCTTTTTCAGCCTCTCCAGCGCGGCCCAACTGGCCAGCCTGTTGCTGTTGGTGGTGATGCTGGTGCTGTACGGCGAACGGCGAGCCCGGGGCGCCAGCCGACCGAGCAATGAACGACCGCGCGGTAAGGCGCTGTACCACCTGCGCGGGTTCAAGGCGGCGGCGGCCAGTGCCTGGTGTGGATTGGTGTTCGCCTGTGCGTTTGTCATTCCGGTGCTGCAACTGGTTGCCTGGTTCTGGCAGCGCGGTCGGTTCGACCTGGATGAACGCTATACCGGCCTGATCGTCCACACGCTGTACCTGGGTGGTACCGCCGCGCTGATCACGGTCAGCGTGGCGTTGATTCTGGCGTTCGCCAATCGCCTGGCGCCGACCAGGGCAATTCGCTCCGGCATCAGCCTGGCGAATGTCGGTTATGCCTTGCCGGGCTCGGTGCTGGCGGTGTCGATGATGTTGGCATTCAGCTACCTGGACCGTGAGTTGGTGGTGCCGCTGTCGGGCTGGCTCGGCGGTGCGGGCAAGCCGTTGTTGCTCGGCAGCCTGTCGGCACTGCTGCTGGCGTACTTGGTGCGCTTCCTCGCGGTGGCCTACGGGCCGCTGGAAAACAGCCTGGCACGAATCCGTCCATCGTTGCCGGAGGCGGCGCGCAGTCTTGGGGTGAGCGGCCCACGACTGTTTTGCAAGGTGTATCTGCCGTTGCTGCTGCCCGGGACCCTGAGCGCTGCTTTGCTGGTGTTCGTCGACGTGCTCAAGGAAATGCCCGCCACCCTGCTGATGCGCCCGTTTGGCTGGGACACCCTGGCGGTGCGGATTTTTGAAATGACCAGCGAAGGGGAGTGGGCGCGGGCTTCCTTGCCGGCGCTGACCCTGGTGTTGGTGGGCTTGCTGCCGGTGATCGGGCTGATCCGTCGCTCCGCCCGACAAATCGGCTAGGTGCCAGTCCTACAGCTTGCGGCTACAATGCGCGGCATTCGGTGCGGTCCGTCTTTCGGGTCGGGTCGCTGTACGTGGCTGCAGGCCTTGTAATTCAAGGTTTGCAGCGCGAACGGCAACCTTACGCACCTTCGCCAAGCCCGGAAGGAGAAACCCATGGGACAGCGTACGCCTCTGTATGACCTGCATCTCGCCCTAGGCGCGAAAATGGTCGATTTTGGCGGTTGGGATATGCCTCTGCACTACGGCTCGCAAGTTGAAGAGCACCATCAGGTGCGGCGCGACTGCGGGGTGTTCGATGTATCTCATATGACCGTGATCGATGTCACAGGCCCCGAGGCCAAGGAATGGCTCCAGCACCTGCTGGCCAATGATGTCGATCGTCTGCAGGGCTGCGGCCGTGCGTTGTACAGCGCCATGCTCAACGAGCAGGGTGGGGTGGTGGACGACATGATCGTCTACCGCACCGAAACCGGTTATCGGCTGGTGGTCAATGCCGCTACCCGCGATCAGGATATGGCCTGGATGCAGGCTCAGTTGGGCACCTACCAGGCGCAATTGCTCGAGCGGCCCGAATTGGCCATGCTCGCGATTCAAGGCCCCCATGCCCGGCAGAAGATTGCCGAGCTGGTTACCCAGTCCCGCGGCACCCTGATTCATCAGCTCAAGCCCTTCGAAGGCCAGGCCGACGGTGATTGGTTTATCGCCCGTACCGGCTACACCGGCGAAGACGGCCTGGAGATTGTCCTGCCTGCCGACCAGGCGCCGGGTTTTTTCAACGATCTGGTGGGCGCCGGTATTTCTCCTATCGGCCTGGGCGCCCGCGATACCTTGCGCCTGGAAGCGGGCATGAACCTGTATGGGCAGGATATCCACCAGGACGTTTCGCCCCTGGCGGCCAACATGGCCTGGAGCATTGCGTGGGAGCCGGCCGAGCGCCGTTTCATCGGCCGCGCCGCGCTGGAAGCCGAACTGGGGGCCGGTGTGCAGACCAAATTGGTCGGCTTGGTGCTGGAAGAGCGTGGGGTTTTACGCGCTCACCAAGTGGTTCGTATCGCCAATGTTGGGGAAGGAGAGATCACCAGTGGTAGTTTCTCTCCTACGCTGAGCAAATCCATTGCCCTGGCGCGCGTACCGATGGCGACTGCCGATCGGGCCGAAGTGGAAATCCGCGGCAAGTGGTACCCGGTTCGAGTGGTCAAACCGACCTTCGTGCGCCATGGCAAAACCTTGATCTAACTTTTCCGGCAGGCCAAAGGCTGCTGACATTTCTTCTTGAGGACACAGACTATGAGCAATATCCCTGCCGACCTGCGTTTTGCCGAAAGTCACGAATGGGCGCGTCTGGAAGCTGACGGTACTGTGACCGTCGGGATCTCCGACCATGCCCAGGAAGCGTTGGGTGATGTGGTGTTTGTTGAGTTGGCCGAGGTTGGCAAAGTGTTTGCGGCGGGTGACACGGCGGGTGTCGTGGAGTCGGTTAAAGCGGCGTCTGATATCTACTCGCCAGTTGCCGGCGAAGTGATTGCGGTTAACGAAGAGCTGGGCGGCAGCCCTGAGTTGCTGAACTCCGACCCTTACGGTGCCTGGATCTTCAAGCTCAAGCCAAGCAGCGTTGATGCCGACCTGGCCAAACTGTTCGATGCTGCTGCCTACAAGGCCGCCATCGGCGAGTGATTCCGCTGCAGGAGCCGGTCACCCGGCTCCTGCAACAGGCATTCAGCGTTTCAACACAGCCTTCACTGCCGCTACCGACCGCTCCACATCCGCCTCTGTCATCGCCGTGAACATCGGCAACGACACGATCAAACGCCCAACACGCTCCGCCACCGGGAACATGCCTTCCTTGAAGCCCTGTGCCCGATACAGGCTCAACAGGTGGATCGGCGGGTAGTGATAGCCAATGCCGACGCCAAGGGCTTGCATCTGCTCCATGAAGGTGGCGCGGGCGGGCAGGCCGTCCTGACGTTCCGGCAGCACCAGTTGGAACAGGTGCCAGTTGCTGTTTTCAAAGTCCGGCGGCGGCAGTTGCGCGCCGTACTTCTCTTCAAAGTCACTGCCGAAGCACTTGAAGTAGTGCTGTGCCAGGTGCCGGCGATGGGCGGTGATCTTCTCGATATGGGCAAATTGCCCCAGGCCGATGGCAGCAGCGATATCAGTCATGTTGAACTTGCCGCCCAACACGTCCACGTCCAGGCCGTCGAAGCCGGTTCGGGTCACTCCCTGCAAGCGATACTTTTCCGCCAGGCGGGCTTCCTCGGCGTTGTTCAACACCAGGCAACCCCCCTCGGAGGAGGTGATGTTCTTGTTGGCCTGGAAGCTGAAGGACACAAAGTCACCCGTGGCCCCAATGCGCTCGCCATCCCAGCTGGAACCCAGGGCCTGGGCAGCGTCTTCGACGATGCGCAGGTTGTATTTGTTGGCCAGCGCGTAAAGCAGCGGCATGTCCACGGGCAAGCCCGCCAGGTACACAGGGATGATCGCTTTGGTACGCGGGGTGATGGCCGCTTCCACCTGGGCCAGGTCGATATTGCGGGTCACCGGGTCAATGTCGGCAAACACCGGTGTGGCGCCCACTTCGAGAATCACGTTGGCCGTGGCGACCCAGGAGATCGGTGTGGTGATGACTTCATCGCCAGGCCCGATACCGGCGATGCGCAAGGCGATCTCCATGGTGCAGGTGCCTGAGTTGAAGGTGCGCACGGGGCGGCCGCCAAAGTATTCCGACAGCTGTGCCTCGAATGCCTGCACTTTCGGCCCGCTGGTGATCCAGCCCGAGCGCAGTACATCGCCGACCGCCGAGATGGTGGCTTCATCGATGGTGGGTTTGGAAAACGGCAGAAAGGGCTGTTGGCTCATGACGACGAAGGCATCCGTTTCAGATAGACGATGAGAAAAAATGGATCAGTACCGGCATGGTTGCACGGCTCGACTGAATATAGCCTGTCGCCTGTGAATGAATCGTCAGCCGTTGCAAAAAGATCCGCCCGGTGGGCCGCATCTCGACAATAAGGGTCAGAAGGCCATTCGAGTTTCAAGAAACAGATTCTGCTCCTTGAGCTTGCCCTTGAGCTGTTCATCCCGTGCGTTTATGCGGTTGGCAAAGGTGTTGTAGCCGGTTTCAACATTGCCCATGCCCACATAGCGATAGCCCACACCCAGGGTTGTTTCGTCACTGACCTTGGCGTCCAGTCCCAGGCCAACGCTATAGGCGAGATTGTACTGGCGGTGACTGGCGAAGCGCCGGGTGTCGTTGGCCTGGGTACCGTTGGCGTCAATCCGAGCCACGCCCACGCCGGCCATGCTGTAAAACGACAGCCAGGGGGTGATCGGAATGTCTTTGTAGCCATTGAGCATTAAACGCTGGCTTCGTGTGTGCAGGCTGTTGACGTTGGCGTTGAAAGGCGCCCAATAGGACTTGAACGTCGAGTTGCCAGGCAGGGTGTATTCGCCCTCCAGGCGCCAGCCTTCCCTGAGCGCGTAACCGGCCGCGAAGGAGCCGGTGAACGTTTTGGCGTTGTTGGGGCCGTCTACCCGCGCGGTGACACGGGGGCTGGTCAGCAGAGCATTGGCAAGGTCCTGGCGGGCGCTGTTGAGTTTTGCCGAACCATACCAGCCTTCCGCCTGGGTGGCAGGGCTGGCGGTCGCGGCGAGTAACAGGGCGAAGGACAGCTTTTGCATGGTCGTCGATTCACTTTGATGTAAAAGGGGATCGATAGCTTGTTGCGGAGGGGGATCTAGCGTGAACAGGACTTCTCTGGCATTCATGGGCGAAGCCGGCGCCATTGGCTAATGAATTACCAGCTCTGGCTGTAGGATATCGGCGCAAAAAAATGCCGCTTCAAAAGCGGCATTTTTCATGGGGCAGTATTACTCGGAAGCGATGGCGTTTTTCGCCAGGATGGCATTGGCCAGTTCCATGTCCGTGGCTTTCAGGCCAGGGTTATCGGCACGGACCTTCTGCATCGCAGCCTCCAGGTACGGGCCACGGATGCCGCCGTCGCTGGCAACGAAGCTGCCGGCGTCGTCCTGGGCGGCAACCACCAACTTATGGTCCTTGAATGTCAGGTAAGTCGAGCCGGTAGTGGCGCCCGAGGAGATGACATTGCGCCAGAAACTGTCGGCCATGGCTGAGCCGACGGGGAGGGAAAGCACAGCGAGGGTTGCGACAGCATATTTGAGACGCATGATGGGTGACTCCGGGTGGGTTATCTGTACATTATGATTGTGGTTAGCCCAGCCGAGTTCCATCACTGACTAAACAGTTTCAACTTTCAGAATCGCGCCATCCTGGCCAACGACCCGTACTTGAGCGCCTACAGGCATATCCGGGCCGGTCACGATCCATACGCCATCACCGACTTTTATCTTGCCGCGCCCATCGACAATTGCCTGATGCACTATGAAGGTGCGGCCGATCAGCTCGGAGCCGCGCATGTTCAGCCCCGGCTGGTCGCTGGCCTTGGCGCTGCTGCGTTGGCGTTTCCACCAATACACCGCCGTCAGGATCGACAGGAGGGCGAACAGCAGCAGTTGCCATTCCAGCCCGAGCGGCGGTACCAGGAACTTGATCACGCCCACGGCGGCGGCGGCGATCCCCATCCACAGCAGATAACCCCCGGCGCCGAACACCTCAAGAATCAACAACACAGTGCCCAGCGCCAGCCAATCCCAGAACGATAGATGCTGCAGGAAATCCCACATGTCGATCGCCTCAGCCTTTCTTGTTATCGAACGTGGCCTTGACGATCTCGCCGATACCACCGACTGCACCGATCACCTGGCTGGCTTCCAGCGGCATCAGGATCACTTTGCTGTTATTGGCCGAAGCCAGCTTGCCCAGGGCGTCGATGTATTTTTGCGCGACGAAGTAGTTGATGGCCTGCACGTTACCGGTGGCGATCGCTTCGGAAACGACCTGGGTCGCACGAGCCTCCGCTTCAGCCTGACGCTCACGGGCTTCGGATTCCAGGAACGCAGCCTGGCGGCCACCTTCGGCTTCAAGGATCTGTGCCTGCTTCTTGCCTTCGGCGGTCAGGATCGCCGACGCCCGCAGGCCCTCGGCCTCCAGAATCTGTGCACGCTTGATCCGCTCGGCTTTCATCTGGCCGGACATGGCGGCCATCAGGTCCGCAGGTGGGCTGATGTCCTTGATCTCGATCCGGGTGATCTTGATGCCCCACGGCGCGGTGGCTTCGTCGACCGTGCGCAGCAGTTTTTCGTTGATGCCGTCACGTTGGCTGAGCATGGCGTCCAGCTCCATGGAGCCGAGGACGGTACGGATATTGGTTTGCAGCAGGTTGCGGATAGCATGCTCGAGGTTGTTCACCTCGTAGGCCGCCTGGGCGGTGTTGACCACCTGGAAGAAGCACACGGCGTCGATCTGCACGGTGGCGTTGTCGGCGGTGATCACTTCCTGGGGAGGGATATCCAGCACGCTTTCCATCACGTTGATCTTGCGACCGATACGGTCCATGACCGGGATGATGATGTTGAGGCCCGGCTTGAGCGTGTTGGTGTAGCGTCCGAAACGCTCCACGGTCCACTGGTAGCCTTGTGGCACGACCTTGAAACCCATGAAGAGAATGGCGACAGCCAAACCCACGAAAAGAAGCAGTACGGTTCCGATCTGCATAGCGATTCCCTATCTGTTGGTGTCAGTGAAACGACGTTCGGCCGATTGTAGCGGTGTTGTCACGGATAAGAACGATTTCACGGTTCGACAAGCAAAGGATTTGTATCTGAATCCCCGGGCGTTACTCGTAATACTTCAGCCAGTGTGGTCAGCCCGGCGTTGACCTTGCGCAGGCCGGCGATACGCAGGCTGCACATGCCTTGTTTGAGCGCGGCCCGGCGCAAGGCCTGCACATCGGCGCCGGGGGTGATCAACGCTTTGAGCGTTTCGTCCATGACCATGATTTCGTACACGCCGGCCCTGCCTCGGTAACCGCTGTCTCGGCACTGCGCGCAGCCCACAGCTTCGTGGCGCTCACCCGCGACACGCTTGCAGTGCGGGCACAACAGCCGCACCAGGCGCTGCGCCATCACTCCAATCAGCGTAGCTTTGATCAAATAATGAGCAATTCCTAGTTCCTGTAAACGGCTGATAGCGCTGGGTGCATCGTTGGTGTGCAGCGTCGACAGTACCAGGTGCCCCGTCAATGCAGCCTGAATCGCCATTTCGGCGGTTTCCCTGTCGCGAATCTCGCCGATCATGATGATGTCCGGGTCCTGGCGCAGCAGGGCACGGATACCGCTGGCGAAGGTCAGGTCGATATTGGACTGCACCTGCATCTGGTTGAACGCCGGCTCGACCATCTCGATGGGGTCTTCCACCGTGCACAGGTTGACCTCGCGGGTCGCCAGTTGCTTGAGCGTGGTGTAAAGGGTGCTGGTCTTGCCCGAGCCGGTAGGGCCGGTGACCAGGATGATGCCACTGGTCTGGCGAACCATGGTGTGCCAGCGCCGCTGGTCTTCGGTGGGTAAGCCCAACTGATCGAAGTCCTTGAGTAGCACCTGGGGGTCGAAAATCCGCATCACCAGTTTCTCGCCGAACGCCGTGGGCAAGGTCGACAGGCGCAACTCCACTTCGGCGCCCGCCGGGCTTTTGGTCTTGACCCGGCCGTCCTGGGGTTTGCGTTTCTCCGCCACGTTCATCCGTCCGAGGCTTTTCAGGCGGCTGACCACGGCCACCGTTACCTGGGACGGAAATTGATAGACATCATGCAGCAACCCATCGATGCGAAAGCGCACCCGGCCCTGGTCCCGGCACGGTTCGACATGGATATCACTGGCGCGTTGGCCGAACGCATACTGCAGCAGCCAGTCGACAATGTTGACGATGTGCGCGTCGTTGGCGTCCGGCTCCTGGTCGCCGCTGCCGAGGTTGAGCAGGTCGAAATGGCCCGGCGCTGCCATCTTGAGATCCGCGCCGCTGACCGACTTGGCCAGCCGGTAGAACTCCGCGATACAACGCTGGATATCCTGGGGATTGGCGACCACCCGCTTGATCGAGCGCTTGAGCACCTGCGCCAGCCCGGCTTCCCAGGCGGTGACATGGGGTTGGGCGCTGGCGATGGTGACGCTCTGCGCGTCCACGGCCACCGCCAGGATGGCGTGGCGTTGGGCAAAGGCGTGGGACATCAGCGGCACCACGGTTGCCACGTCGATTTTCAGGGGGTCGATACGCAGGTAGGCTTGCCCGGTGTGTCGGGCAAGCCATTGGGTCAGGGTTTCCAGGCAAGGGCCCAGGGCCGCGATGTGTTCCAGTGGGTGCTGGGTGTCGCTGGCCGGCAGCGTCGCCAGGCGCCGTGCCATGTCGGGCGTGATCAGCCCTTCTTCGAGCAGGGCCGGCAACAACGGGTGCAATTCCAATCGATGATCAATGGGCATGAGGCGTTTCCTGGGAGGCGTGATCCCAGGCTAGTCAGCCGCCAGCGTTCCTCCTCCCGATGTGTATTGCAGGTTTTTACTGGGCTCCCGCCGCCAGCGCCTGGGGCCGCACGGCATCGGCAGGCCAAACCTCGAGGGTGCACACGCTGATCAGGTTTCGAATCTTTTCACCAATCACCTGGGCACGGTGCCAGCTCAGGCCATCCATCACGATGTCGAGGGTCAGCAGGTCTTCCTGCCGGTTCACATTGACCTGGCGCGGAGTCAGGAACTGCAACGCGAAATAGTTGAGTACCCGGCACAGCACATCCGGCTCAGCCTCGGCGACGATCTGATAATGCGCCTGGCAGTGAGCACTATCGACGGCCCAGGCATCGACGCGGCAAACAGAATGGGTGGTTTCAACGGCGTGCATGTTGGCTCTCCAGTTTCGACTGGAGAAATTTTTACATTCGCCAACGGAGATTTCTTATCTAAAATGGGCAATATTCACGCATGCTCGAATAATTATATTCAATGTAAGCCACTAAGCAGGTTGTTTTATGCGTAGCGAGTTGGACGTCTATGATCGCCGCATCCTGGCCTTGCTGCAGGAGGACGCTTCGCTCTCCAGCGCGCAGATCGCCGAACAGGTCGGGCTGTCCCAGTCACCTTGCTGGCGGCGCATCCAGCGGCTCAAGGAGGAAGGGGTGATCCGCGGCCAGGTCACCCTGTTGGATCGCAAGAAAATCGGCCTCAATACGCAGATTTTTGCCGAGGTCAAACTCAACGCCCACGGGCGATCCAACTTCACTGAGTTTACCGAGGCGATCCGCGGCTTTCCGGAAGTGCTGGAGTGTTATGTGCTGATGGGGGCGGTGGATTTTCTGCTGCGTATCGTCACCTCGGATATCGAGGCGTACGAGCGGTTTTTCTTTGAGAAGTTGTCGATGGTGCCGGGGATTCAGGAGGTCAACTCGATTGTGGCACTGTCCGAGATCAAGTCGACCACCAGCCTGCCAGTATTGCGTTGACTGTACCGGCCTTATCGGGGGCAAGCCCCCTCCCACATTTGATTGCATTTGCAAATGTGGGAGGGGGCCCCGATGGCGATTTACAGACGCAGCAGGGTTTTCCAGGCACGGTTCTGATACACCGCGATGGCCTGATGCATGCGCGCATCCAGCGATTCATCGGTGATCGGCTGGTTGGCCAGTTGTGCCAATTTGTTCAGCTCGCCGTACAAGCGGTCCAGCTCCGGGATGTCCACCACCTGGCGTGCATGGTGCAGCCAGGCCTGGATGCGTTCGATGCGCGGCAGTTGCTCGGCGAGGTCTTCCGGTTGCTGCTGGTAGCGCGGCAGTTGCAGGGCGACGGCATCTTCGGCCAGCAGGCGCGGCAGCCAGTTGGTGATTTGCGCAGCACCCTGACGGTTGCCGCGTACGTTGCGGTCGGTGGTCCAGGTGCGGTTCAGCAACCAGCGGGAGGTGTTCAGCGAGAACAGGCCCCAGCGTACGTCAGTCAATTCTTCAGCGAACTGTTCCGGCGCGGCTTTGCGAATGTCTTCGTCGTCATCACCGGCCTGGACCAGCGGGCGCCAGTCTTCCAGCAGGGCGTCGAGGGCGCTGCGCAGTTCGCTGGTGGATTGGCGCGGGGCGGCCTGGCCGAGGCTGCCAAGCAGGGCACGCAGTTCGCCGAGGTTGTCGACCCAGTCTTGCAACAGGCGCCAGTGGCCATTGAAGCGGTATTGCTCGGCCAGGCGCTGGCTGCTGCCTAGCAGGTGCCACATGATCGCGGCGAAGGCGTCGTCCAGCGGCATTTCAGCCTGCAATTGGGGCGCCGGTAGGCTCAGTGAGTAGCTGCTGGCGTCGTACAGGCGGTAGCCGCGCTCAGCCTTGCTGATGTCACACGGCATCAGGGCCAGGGTCTCAGCCAGTTCAGCGGCCAGCTCCAGCAGGGCGGACGGTTCGCCTTCACGCAGTTCCAGTTCCAGCTCGCAGATTTCTTCTTTCTGCTTGCCAGCCACCACATGGCCCAGGTCCAGGGCGGCTTCGATCACCACCTTGGCTTTGCCGCGGCCCCAAGCGATTTCGGCGCGTTCGCGCACGAAGTCGGTGGTGAAGATTGGCTTGAGGGTTTTCTTGTCCAGCTCGGCCAGTTGCTCGGGCCAGCATTCGCCGTCGAGTTTCTTGACGTCGAGCTTGGCTTTGGGCAATTCCCAGTTGTATTCGTTACGTTCCGACAAGCCAGCGACGCTTTGGCCACGGGTCTTGAGGGTCTGGATAATGTCGTCACCGTCCTTGCGCAGGCGCAGGGCAACCTTGGCCTGGGCCAGGTCGCGCTCGGGGGTGTCGAAATACTGGTTCATCAACTCACGGCGTTCCCAGCCACTTTTGTTGCGTTTTTTCAGTAGCGGGTGCTCACGCAGCGCGGCGAGTGTTTCGCGGCTGACGCGGAGCTTGATTTCGGTTTCTTTCTGCATGGCCGGAAAATCCAGGATCGGGAGCGCAGCCGGGGAAAAGAGTGGCTGCCAAGGTCGTGCAGTGTACAGGACTGAGCCCGGCAGCGCGCCGCAACGGTTTATTGTGTCGTGCAGATGCCTCTATAGTGAGGTTCATCCGGGAAGTAGGGAGACCGCGCATGCCGTTGCCGTCCATGAAAGAGCAATTCGCCGCCTTGATTGCCGCGCCGTCGGTCAGTTGTACCCAGGCGTCTCTCGACCAGAGCAATCGCCCGGTGATCGACCTGCTCGCCAGTTGGCTGGGCGACCTGGGATTCGCCATCGACATCCAGCCCGTCAGCCCCGGCAAGTTCAACCTGTTGGCCAGTTTCGGCAGCGGCCCGGGTGGCTTGGTGCTGGCAGGTCATAGTGACACCGTTCCTTATGACCCGGCGCTGTGGAAGACCGACCCCCTCAAGCTGACGGAAGTCGATGGCCGCTGGGTCGGATTGGGCAGTTGTGACATGAAGGGTTTCTTCGCGCTGGCCATCGAAGCGGTGTTGCCGCTGCTGGAGCAGCCGTTCAAGCAGCCGCTGCTGATCCTCGCCACCTGCGATGAAGAGAGCTCCATGTCTGGCGCCCGTGCCTTGGCGGCCGCCGGGCGCCCGCTGGGGCGTGCGGCGGTGATTGGCGAGCCGACCGGCCTCAAGCCGATCCGCCTGCACAAAGGCGTGATGATGGAGCGCATCGATATTCTCGGCCAAAGTGGCCATTCGTCAGACCCGAGCCTGGGCCACAGCGCCCTTGAGGCCATGCACGATGCCATCGGCGAATTGCGCGGCCTGCGCCTGGCCTGGCAGCGCGAGTACCGCAACCCGCAATTCAGTGTGCCGCAGCCGACCCTGAATTTCGGCTGCATCCATGGCGGCGACAATCCCAACCGCATCTGTGGCCAGTGTTCCCTGGAATTCGACCTGCGGCCCCTGCCGGGCATGGACCCCCAGGCGTTGCGCGCCGCCATCCGGCAGAGGCTCGAACCGCTCGCCGAGCGCCATCAAGTCAAGATCGACTACGCGCCGTTGTTCCCCGAAGTGCCGCCGTTCGAACAGGCCGAAGACGCCGAGCTGGTGCGGGTAGCGGAACGATTGACCGGTCATCGTGCCGAAGCAGTAGCGTTTGGCACCGAAGCGCCTTATCTTCAGCGCCTTGGTTGTGAAACCCTGGTATTGGGCCCAGGCGATATCGCTTGTGCCCACCAGCCGGGCGAGTACCTCGAAATGTCACGCTTGACGCCTACAGTGCGTCTATTGCGTGAGCTGATCGAGCATTACTGCCTCAAACCTGCATAAATTAACCCCCGTCCATTCGTACATAAGGAGAGCGAGCGTGTCGCCAAGCCTGTTCCGACGATAACCATCAGCCCGCTGTGCGTTTTCACGACTCATCCTTTTTCGGCTGCTTTTTATTACAGGCCCAGGTTCCATGCCCGAATACGTCAATTGGCTTCGTCACGCTTCGCCCTACATCAACGCCCACCGCGACTGCACCTTTGTGGTCATGCTGCCCGGCGACGGTGTGGAACACCCGAATTTCGGCAATATCGTCCACGACCTGGTGCTGCTTCACAGCCTGGGCGTGCGCCTAGTGCTGGTGCACGGTTCGCGCCCGCAGATCGAGGCACGCCTTGAAGCACGCGGCCTGACCCCGGCTTACCACGATGGTTTGCGCATCACCGATGCCGCAACACTGGAATGCGTGATCGATGCGGTCGGCCACCTGCGTATCGCTATCGAGGCGCGGCTGTCCATGGACATGGCCTCGTCGCCGATGCAGGGTTCGCGCCTGCGGGTGGCCAGCGGCAACCTGGTCACCGCGCGGCCGATCGGCGTGCTCGAAGGCGTGGACTACCACCACACCGGCGAAGTGCGCCGGGTCGACCGCAAGGGCATCAATCGCCTGCTGGACGAGCGCTCCATCGTGCTGTTGTCGCCCCTGGGGTATTCGCCCACCGGCGAGATCTTCAACCTGGCCTGCGAAGACGTCGCCACCCGTGCCGCCATCGACCTGGGCGCCGACAAGCTGCTGCTGTTTGGCGCCGACCTGGGCCTGATCGATGAAAACGGTCGCCTGGTCCGTGAACTGCGCCCGCAACAAGTGCCGGCGCACCTGCAACGCCTGGGCAGCAGCAACTACCAGGCCGAATTGCTCGATGCAGCGGCCCAGGCCTGCCGTGGCGGGGTAGGGCGCAGCCATATCGTCAGCTACGCCGAAGACGGCGCATTGCTCACCGAACTGTTTACCCGGGACGGCGGCGGTACGCTGGTGGCCCAGGAGCAATTCGAACTGGTGCGCGAAGCGGCGATTGAAGACGTCGGCGGCTTGCTTGACTTGATCAGCCCGCTGGAAGAGCAGGGCATCCTGGTGCGCCGCTCGCGGGAGGTGCTGGAGCGTGAGATCGAGCAATTCAGCGTGGTGGAGCGCGAAGGCATGATCATCGCCTGTGCGGCGCTGTATCAGATTGCGGAGTCGGACGCGGGGGAGCTGGCGTGCCTGGCGGTCAACCCGGAGTACCGCCATGGCGGCCGTGGTGATGAGCTGCTGGAGCGCATCGAGACGCGTGCCCGGGCGCAGGGCTTGAAGACGTTGTTCGTCCTCACCACGCGCACGGCCCATTGGTTCCGTGAGCGCGGTTTCGTACCGAGCAGTGTGGACCGCCTGCCGTCGGCACGGGCGTCACTGTACAACTATCAGCGTAACTCGAAGATTTTCGAAAAGGCCCTGTAGGCCCGACTCGATAGATGAATGAAATTGCAATGTGGGGCGGGCTTGCTCCCGATGCGGTGGATCAGTCAATGAGTGTCGATCTGAACTACCGAAATCGGGAGCAAGCCCCCTCCCACAGTTGATCTGCCCAGGGGCTGATAAATACGTCGGTCACACTGCTTTGATCCCTTCCCCATACCTTCAAAACCCTTGCCGTGTCCCCTTTAAGCGGGGCGTCGGCTTGTCGCGCCTGTGCATTCTGGAATGTAAGGCCGGCCAACGGTTCGGGGATGCCGACGGTGTTTAAACCTGTCAGTTTGGCGATTTTCTGTGTCGGTTAAAATCCATCATCCGGCCGTCTTTCTGGGCCACCTGGTCGGCGGATTTCAGGTTCACGCCGTTGATTTGTCTGGTGCCCAGCCCCCAAAGGCGCCAGTGCAACAGGCAGGCCGTAATGAGACAAGGAGGGGGGTAATGGTTTTTGTCGAGCCGGTCTTGGGGTGCGTCAATTTGGCTGCCGTGAACCCCTACTAAAGTTTCAGAATTCTTGATTTGAGCCGATACGATCAAGGCGGCAGTGGGTAGATTGCACTAGGCTGCCGTGGTCAGAACGCTCCATACGACGGCTTTAATCCCGGAAAAAATATTAGCGATACAAAAACTGTAACAAATTGACGGGAGGATGCGCGTTTGGCCATGATGGCGTCGCTTTTTTGATCGTGGGTGACGTATGCAACCCCGCGGCCACACTAAGCGATCTAAAAAAAGGCTAAAAAATACCCTTTAGGAATTAGCTCGTGGAGTAGTTGGTCTAGGCTGACTCGCTCACCCCATGCTAGGGCTTATTCCCAAATCGTATGAAAAAGAATGAAACAATTCTTTTTGGGTGTATGAAAAACTCATTACCCTGCAGGGACCAAATCAACTGTGATTAGACGAAGGTAGTA
This sequence comes from Pseudomonas sp. G11, assembly GCF_029457515.1. NCBI lineage: Bacteria > Pseudomonadati > Pseudomonadota > Gammaproteobacteria > Pseudomonadales > Pseudomonadaceae > Pseudomonas > Pseudomonas sp. G11. Next base: position 7,505,814 of record NZ_CP120377.1, on the reverse strand, counting down.
GACACACAAGGTTACGATTGACTTGTCAGTCACTATCCGGTGCTAATCGCGCATCTGTGGATCGAGGGCGTCAGACCCGAGACCAAAGAAATACAAAAATTAGAAATGAGAGGAGCGGTACATGAAGAAGTCCACCTTGGCACTGTCTGTAGCTTTGGGCGTAATCGCTCAGCAAGCAGGCGCTGCCGGTTTCATCGAAGACAGCCACGCCACACTGAGTGCGCGTAACTTCTACATCAACACTGATAACCGTGATGGCCAGCCATCGGCGACCTCGAACACCCGCAGCAAGAACGCTGAATGGGGCCAAGGCTTCGACCTGCGTTTCATCTCGGGTTACACCCAGGGCACTGTCCAGTTCGGCGTTGATGCGATCGGCCTGTACGGCGTGCGTCTGGATTCGAGCCGTGCAGAACACGGTAACTACACCGGTACTGCTTCCGGCGGCACCGTGTTCCCAAGCGACGGCAACACCGCTGTCAATGATTTCGCCAGCCTGGGCGTGACCGGCAAGGTCAAGATCTCCCAAACCGAACTGAAGCTGGGCACCCTGCAGCCTAAGCTGCCAGTTATCGTGACCAACGATGGTCGTCTGCTGCCGCAAACCTTCCAAGGTGGCCAGATCACTACCAACGATATCAAGGATTTGACCTTGGTTGCTGGTCAGGTCGAAAAGGCCAAGGGTCGTAACTCCAGCAACAACGAAAACCTGTCGATTGGCGGTGCCAACGGCAGCTCCAACTACAACGCAGGCAAGTTCACCAACAAGTTCTACTACGCCGGTGGTGACTACAAACTCACCAAAGACCTGACCGCCCAGTACTACTACGGCAACCTGGAAGACTTCTACAAGCAGCACTTCCTGGGTCTGACCCACAACTGGGCAATCGGCCCGGGCGTTTTGAAATCTGACCTGCGTTATTTCAACAGCTCTGACGATGGTAAAAACGGCAATACCCCTGCTTACTACAGCAGCGGTAACTACAACGGCTTCAGCGGCGGCAAGGGTAAGGTTGACAACAACCTGTACAGCGGCCTGTTCCTGTACACCGTTGCCGGTCACACCTTCGGTGGCGGTTACCAGGTCAGCAACGGTAGCAGCGACTTCCCTTGGTTGAACCAAGGCGACGGTTCGTCGGCTTACCTGACCACTGACATGCAGATCCAGAAGTTTGCCCGTGCCGGCGAACGCACCTGGCAAGCTCGCTACGCTTATGACTTCGCTAAAGTCGGCGTACCTGGCCTGACTGCTGGTGTTGTTTACCTCAAGGGTAGCGACATCGACACTGTTGGCACCAACGCTGCTCGTACTGAAATCACCGGTCAATCCGAGTGGGAACGTGACATCACCGTTGCCTACGTGATTCCAGAAGGCCCGCTGAAAAACCTCGGCGTTGCCTGGAAAAACGCTATGTGGCGTACCGACCTGGCGAACACCCGTTCCCAGGACGAAAACCGCCTGATCGTCAGCTACTCGCTGCCACTGTTCTAGTAGCGTAACGCTGTTGTAAGACTGTAAACCTTGCCCGGCGCAACGCCGGGCAAGGTGTCTTGCTTTTCAAGTCGGGCTCAACCCCCGCAAGCCCTTCCTGAACCCCTCTTCGTACAGCGTCTCAAGGCCTTCTCAAACCTTGAAATGGATGTTGCTCCTTGCCCGTTCCGGCGTCCAATGAACAGATTTTTAATATTCCATTATCATCTAGATAAATCGATATTTATTCTTTTTAAATAATCCACAATGCATGCACAGTGGGCTCCATAGCACTCACCAGGAGCCACACCATGAGCCTAAGACTGGGCGACATCGCCCCCGACTTCGAACAGGATTCCAGCGCCGGCAAGATTCGTTTCCACGAATGGCTGGGCGACAGCTGGGGGGTGTTGTTTTCCCACCCGGCAGACTTCACCCCGGTGTGCACCACCGAGCTGGGCTTTACCGCCAAGCTCAAGGACGAATTCGCCAAGCGCGGCGTCAAGGCCATCGCCCTGTCGGTAGACCCGGTGGACTCGCACCACAAGTGGATCGAAGACATCAACGAAACCCAGCACACGATCGTCAACTTCCCGATCCTGGCCGATGCCGACCGCAAGGTCTCGGACCTCTACGACTTGATCCACCCGAACGCCAGTGACACCCTCACCGTACGTTCCTTGTTCGTGATCGACCCGAACAAGAAGATCCGCCTGACCATCACCTACCCGGCCAGCACCGGTCGCAATTTCCACGAAATCCTGCGGGTGATCGACTCGTTGCAACTGACCGACAACTACAAAGTCGCGACGCCCGCCAACTGGCAGGACGGCGATGAAGTGGTGATCGTGCCGTCGCTCAAGGACGAGGAAGAGATCAAGAAGCGCTTTCCGAAGGGGTATCGAGCGGTGAAGCCATACCTGCGTCTCACCCCGCAGCCCAACCGCTGACACAGGACCCATGTGGGAGGGGGCTTGCTCCCGATAGCGGTGCGTCAGGACTGAATGTGTCGACTGACACGCTGCTATCGGGAGCAAGCCCCCTCCCACAGGTTGAGCGCATTTCAAGTCACACATAGCAGGGGTTTTCAGGCCGTTTCGACGGCCTTTTTTTTCGCCTGTGAATTTATCTATGCTTTATGCATTTAAAGAATAAACAAATGAAAAAATAAGATTTATAGATATATAAATCTGCTGATATGGTCTGTTCCATCTTGGCGCCATCGCCACACAGCGAACCGCCGACACTTGCTTAAGGAATTTCCTAGATGCTGGTCGTAACACTTGGAGGCAGTCCCAGCCAGCGTTCGCGCTCCGGGGTGTTGCTGGATAAAACCCGTCAGTGGTTGCAACACAAAGGCGTGGAAGTCGTGAGTTACCAGATACGGGACTTCCCGGCCGAAGACTTGCTGCACGCCCGGTTCGACAGCCCCAAGGTCATCGACCTGCTGCAACAGGTGGCCAATGCAGACGGCCTGGTGATCGCCACGCCGGTGTACAAGGCCTCGTTCTCCGGCGCGCTGAAGACCGTGCTCGACCTGCTGCCGGAACGCGCCCTGGCTCACAAGATCGTGCTGCCCATGGCGACCGGCGGCAGCATCGCCCACATGTTGGCGGTGGACTACGCGCTCAAGCCGGTGTTGTCGGCATTGAAAGCCCAGGAGTTGCTCCACGGGATTTTCGCCGAAGACAGCCAGATCGCTTATGGCGAAGGCAGTGCCCAGGCGCAGTTGGTGCCGGTGCTCGAACACCGTTTGCACGAGGCCCTGGAGACGCTTTATGGCGCCATGGCCCGTCGCCCGAAACCGCTGGACCCGCATGTGTTGAATGAACGTTTGTTGAGTGCTCGCTGGAGCATTTAAGTAAGCCTCACCGCTATATAGAAGTACTCACCTTACTCAGCCGCCAACGGCCAAGCAGGTGCAGCCAACCCCTTTATCGCATTTTTGGAGAGAGCGCCATGCGCACTGTCATCTTGCGTCGTGGTCTGGTCGCGCTGTTTGCCGCGGCTGTGTCCTTCGGCGCCATCGTTCAAGCCCACGCCGCCGAAACCCTGCGGATCGGTTATCAGAAGTACGGCACCCTGGTGCTGCTCAAGGCCAAGGGCACCCTGGAAAAACGCCTGGCCGCCCAAGGCGTGCAGGTGCAATGGACTGAGTTCCCTGGCGGCCCGCAGTTGCTCGAAGGCTTGAACGTGGGCTCTATCGACTTCGGCGTCACCGGCGAGACCCCGCCGGTGTTTGCCCAGGCGGCCGGTGCCGACTTGCTCTACGTTGCCTACGAGCCGCCCGCGCCGACCAGCGAAGCGATCCTGGTACCGAAAGATTCGCCGATCAAATCAGTGGCCGAACTCAAGGGCAAGAAAGTTGTGCTCAATAAAGGCTCGAACGTGCACTACCTGCTGGTACGTGCCCTGGAAGACGCCGGCCTGAAATACACCGATGTACAAACCGTATTCCTGCCGCCCGCCGATGCCCGTGCCGCGTTCGAGCGTGGCAGTGTCGACGCCTGGGTTATCTGGGACCCGTACCAGGCCGCCGCCGAGAAACAACTGCAAGCGCGCACCTTGCGTGACGGCACCGGCATTGCCGACAACCACCAGTTCTACCTGGCCACCAAACCCTATGCCGAAAAACACCCCGAAGTGATCAAGGCGCTGGTGGAAGAAGTGCGCGCGGTGGGCGAATGGTCCAAGGCCAACCCCCAGGAAGTCACCGAACAAGTCGCTCCGCTGCTGGGCCTGCCGGCTGACATCACCCTGACTTCGGTGCAGCGCCAAGGCTACGGCGCGCTGTTCCTGACCCCGGAAGTGGTGGCGGCCCAGCAGAAAATCGCTGACAGCTTCTACCAACTCAAATTGATCCCCAAACCCTTGAGCATCAAGGACGTGATCTGGACGCCACCTGCCGCCGTGGCCAAAGCGCCGTAATTCGACTTCTTCAGGAGACAACTCCATGAGCCTCAATATTTTCTGGTTCCTGCCTACTCACGGCGACGGCCATTACCTTGGCACCGCCGAAGGCGCTCGCGCCGTCGACCACGGTTATTTGCAACAAGTGGCCCAGGCCGCTGACCGCCTAGGTTTCGGCGGGGTATTGATCCCCACCGGCCGGTCCTGCGAAGACTCGTGGCTGGTGGCCGCCTCGTTGATTCCGGTGACCCAGCGTTTGAAATTCCTTGTGGCGCTGCGCCCCGGGATCATTTCCCCGACGGTGGCGGCGCGTCAGGCCGCGACCCTCGACCGCCTGTCCGGTGGCCGGGCGTTGTTCAACCTGGTGACCGGTGGCGACCCGGAAGAATTGGCTGGCGACGGTTTGTTCCTCAGTCACGAAGAGCGCTACCAGGCCTCGGTGGAATTCACTCGCATCTGGCGGCGCGTGCTGGAAGGCGAGACCGTGGATTACGACGGCCAGCACATCAGTGTCAAAGGCGCCAAGCTGCTTTACCCACCGATCCAGCAACCACGTCCGCCGCTGTACTTCGGCGGTTCCTCGGAAGCGGCCCAGGACCTGGCGGCTGAGCAAGTGGACATGGTGCTGACCTGGGGCGAGCCACCGGCTGCCGTTGCCGAAAAAATCGAACAGGTGCGGGCCAAGGCGGCGAAGCTGGGGCGCACCGTGCGTTTCGGCATTCGTCTGCATGTGATCGTGCGCGAAACCAACGCTGAAGCCTGGAAAGCCGCCGACAAACTGATCTCCCACCTGGACGACGACACTATCGCCCGTGCCCAGGCTTCCCTGGCGCGCTTCGATTCCGTCGGCCAGCAACGCATGGCGGCCTTGCATGGCGGCAGCCGCGACAACCTGGAAGTCAGTCCCAACCTGTGGGCGGGCGTTGGCCTGGTACGCGGCGGGGCAGGCACTGCGCTGGTGGGCGATGGTCCGACCGTGGCCGCCCGGGTCAAGGAGTACGCAGCGTTGGGCATCGACACCTTTATCTTCTCCGGCTATCCACACTTGGAAGAGTCGTATCGCGTGGCCGAACTGCTGTTCCCACACCTGGATATCGAACGTCCCGAGCTGCCGAAAAGCGCCGGTTACGTCAGCCCGTTCGGCGAGATGGTGGCCAACGATATCCTTCCCAAAGCTGCATCACAGAGCTGAGGCAGCGCCATGAACCTTGAAAAATTGAGCCATCGCGTGGCGCCGTGGGTGTTGCCGGTATTGTTGTTGGCGGTGTGGCAGCTGTCAGTGTCGGCGGGCTGGTTGTCGACGCGCATCCTGCCGGCGCCCAGCGCGGTGATTGAGGCTGGGGTCAACCTGGTGCGCAGCGGCGAAATCTGGACGCACCTGGCGATCAGTGGCTGGCGGGCCGGCCTGGGCTTTGTGATCGGTGGCGGCATCGGCCTGGCGCTTGGGTTTATCACCGGCCTGTCGACGTGGGGCGAACGCCTGCTGGACAGCTCGGTGCAGATGATCCGTAACGTGCCGCACCTGGCGCTGATTCCATTGGTGATCCTGTGGTTCGGCATCGACGAGACCGCGAAGATTTTCCTGGTGGCCCTCGGCACGCTGTTCCCGATCTACCTCAACACCTACCACGGCATCCGCAACGTCGACCCGGCGTTGGTGGAAATGTCGCGCAGCTATGGCTTGTCCGGTTTCAGCCTGTTCTGGCAAGTGATCCTGCCGGGTGCGCTGCCTTCGATCCTGGTGGGCGTGCGGTTTGCCCTGGGCTTTATGTGGCTGACGCTGATCGTGGCGGAAACGATCTCTGCCAGCTCCGGGATTGGCTACCTGGCGATGAACGCTCGCGAATTCCTGCAAACCGACGTGGTGGTGTTGGCCATCGTGATGTACGCCATCCTCGGCAAGCTGGCCGACCTGGCCGCGCGCGGCCTGGAACGTGTATGGCTGCGCTGGCACCCGGCGTATCAAGTCAATAAAGGAGGTGCGGCATGACTGCTCAACAACCTCCACGCCTGTTGAAAGGCATCCCGCTGGCGGTGCGTAAGTTGCGCAAGGCCTTTGGCGCGCGGGAAGTGCTGAAGGGCATCGACCTGCATATCCCCGCGGGCCAGTTCGTCGCCGTGGTCGGGCGCAGCGGTTGCGGTAAAAGTACCTTGCTGCGCCTGTTGGCCGGCCTGGACAAAGCCAGCGGCGGCGAGCTGCTGGCCGGTTCCGCGCCGCTGAGCGAGGCGATTGAAGACACGCGGTTGATGTTCCAGGAAGCGCGCCTGCTGCCGTGGAAAAAGATCATCGACAACGTCGGGCTTGGCCTCAAAGGCAACTGGCGCCCTAAAGCCTTGGAAGCCTTGGAAGCGGTCGGCCTGGCCGAGCGTGCCAATGAGTGGCCGGCGGCCTTGTCCGGTGGGCAGAAGCAGCGGGTGGCGTTGGCTCGCGCCTTGATCCACCAGCCGCGCCTGCTGCTGCTCGACGAACCGCTGGGTGCCCTGGACGCCCTGACCCGTATCGAGATGCAGCAACTGATCGAAAACCTCTGGCAAAAACACGGCTTCACGGTGTTGCTGGTGACCCATGACGTCAGTGAAGCCGTGGCCATTGCCGACCGGGTGATCCTGATCGAAGACGGCGAAATCGGCCTGGACCTGCTCGTCGATCTGCCGCGTCCACGCGCCCGTGGCTCACACCGCCTGGCCGCGCTGGAAGCGCAAGTGCTCAACCGTGTGCTGTCGTTGCCCGGCACCCCGCCGGAGCCCGAACCTGTTTCACCGTTGCCTACGCAATTGCGTTGGGCTCAATAACTCACTTGTCCCACGAAGGAAGAACACCATGACTATTAAAGCCATCAACGTGCGTAACCAGTTCAAAGGCACCATCAAGGAAATCGTGGTAGGCGACGTGCTGTCGGAAATCGACGTGCAGACGGCGTCCGGCATCGTTACTTCCGTGATCACCACCCGCTCGGTCAAAGAGCTGGAGCTGGTGATTGGCAGCGAAGTGATTGCCTTTGTTAAGTCCACCGAGGTGTCGATCGCCAAGTTGTGATTTGCGTCGCTCTTGAGGCCGTCATCGGGGGCAAGCCCCCTCCCACATTTTGAATGTGTTCACAGATCAACATGTGGGAGGGGGCTTGCCCCCGATGAGGCCATCCCAGTCAACACAAGGCTTATCGCTTGGGCAGATACGCCGGCAAATAAAGCCCGACATAGGCATCGAACACCCGCATCCCTTCCTCCGCCATGCGCGGCGTGATCAACCCATGCTGATGCACCGAGCGCGCATACACCCGGTCACTCAGTTCCAGTGCCAGGGCAAACACGTCCACATCCTTAGGCAGGCTCGGCACCTCGAAGTGACGATTGAACACCTCCAGCATCAAGTCGCCCAGTTCCAGATCATGCTGGCGATCCGCCTGGGTCACTTCGGTCAGCCCATGCTGCGCCAGGATCAGTTGGCGGGCGGCGGCGTCTTGGTCGTAGATGGTGAGCATGCGTTGCTCGACGATGCAGGACAGGTCACGCCAGTGCTTGAGTGAGCCATGCTCGATGGGCGCCTGGATTGCTGCCCGGAAGGCGGCGTGGACGTCCGCCGTCAGTGCCTCGAGCAGCGCTGGCACACTGGCAAAAAAGTGATACACCGATGACGGTGGAATCTGCGCACGCTCGGCCACGCTGTAGATCGACAAACTGGCCACGCCTTCGGCGGCCAGCAAGGTACGGGCGGCATCAAGGATCGCGTCGATCCGGGCCTGGCTGCGGGCGCGGGGTTTGCGAGGGGCGGCGGGGCGGGGTGGCATGGAAGTCTCCTACAAGGCAGCGGGCATTGTATGAGCAGGAACCGGTGTTGTCTGCCAAGGCGCCATCGGGAGCAAACCCCCTCCCACAGTTGACTGCGTTCCAACCTTGAAATGCAGTCAAGTGTGGGAGGGGGGCTTGCTCCCGATGAGGCCGACTCGGTCAACCGGAAGAAACCCATAAAAAAACGCCACAGACCAAAGGCCGGAGGCGTTTTTCAGTACAACCACTGCTTACACGGTATGCAGGTACCAGTTGTACTCAAGGTCGGAGATGGAGTGTTCGAACTCTTCCAGCTCACTTTCCTTACAGGCGACGAAGATATCGATGTATTTAGGATCGATGTACTTGGCCATCACCTCGCTGTCGTCCAACTCGCGCAAGGCATCGCGTAGGTTGTTCGGCAGGCTTTGCTCGTTCTGCTCGTAGCTGTTGCCTTCCACGGGAGCGCCCGGTTCGATCTTGTTGGTCAGGCCGTGGTGCACGCCTGCCAGGACCGAAGCCATCAGCAGGTAGGGGTTGGCATCGGCGCCGGCCACGCGGTGTTCGATACGCACGGCATCGGACGAGCCGGTCGGTACGCGAATCGCCACGGTACGGTTATCCAGGCCCCAGCACGGCGAGTTCGGCACGTAGAACTGTGCGCCGAAACGACGGTAGGAGTTGACGTTAGGGCACAGGAACGCCATTTGGGCGGGTAGGGTCTCGAGCACACCGCCGATCGCGTGACGCAATGCGGCGTTCTGCTCGGGATCCTCGCTGGCAAAGATGTTCTTGCCGTCCTTGTCCAGGATCGAAATGTGTACGTGCAAACCGTTGCCTGCCTGGCCTGGGTAAGGCTTGGCCATGAAGGTGGTGTCCATCTCATGGTCGTAGGCGATGTTCTTGATCAGGCGCTTGAGCAGTACCGCGTAGTCGCAAGCCTTGATCGGGTCGGCCACGTGGTGCAGGTTCACTTCGAACTGCGCCGGGGCACTTTCCTTGACGATGGCGTCGGCCGGGATGCCTTGTTCCTTTGCACCTTCCAGGATGTCCTGGAGGCAGTCGACGTATTCGTCGAGGTCGTCGATCAGGTAGACCTGTGTCGAGTGCGGGCGTTTGCCGGAGATCGGCGAGCGGGGCGGTTGCGGGCGGCCGTTCACGTTCTCCTGGTCGATCAGGTAGAACTCAAGCTCGAAGGCAGCACAGATGGTCAGGCCGAGGTCATCAAATTTGCTTACAACTTGGCGGAGCACTTCGCGCGGATCGGCGAAGAAAGGTTCACCTTCAAGTTCGTGCATGGTCATCAGCAGTTGCGCGGTAGGGCGCTTTTGCCAGGGTTCATTGCACAGGGTGTCAGGGATCGGATAACAGATTCGGTCAGCATCACCGATATCCAGGCCCAGGCCGGTGCTTTCCACCGTAGAGCCATTGATATCCAGGGCAAATAGAGAGGCAGGCAGGTTAATGCCCTTCTCGTAAACCTTGTGGAGGCTGGTGCGTTCGATGCGCTTACCGCGCACCACACCATTCATATCCGCAATTAGAAGGTCTACGTACAGAACCTCAGGATGATCCTTAAGGAACGCGTTCGCTTCGTTAAGCTGAACGGCACGCGGGGGTACCGACATGATGCAACACCTTTGTTGTTAAAAATATCAATCATTGATCTTTTCTGGTTTCAGTCAACCCGAACGGCATGCCGAAGTCAAGCGAGGCCTTTTTTGCCCTAAAAAAGCGCCTTGAGGGCTTTTTTGAGGCTTTTTGGGGCTGTTTTTTCGGTTTGACCGCCGTGGGACCAGCAGGCTTGAGCGGGCCGTGTTGTATTTTTTACGGGGGTGTTGTGTAAAAAAATGAACAAGGCTAAGCTCGATTCAAACCCATAACAGCAATAATACCGGGGTGTTTCATGTGTCTCCTGCCGCCACTTGGCGTCTTGGCCTGCTCCATACAGGCTTTGTCATCCGTTCATCCGTCCTGTGTGAACACCCGCGCCCCGGCCAATATTCTTGACGCTTCGGCGGACCTCTTCTATGCCTCTGCGCTTCCCTCGAATTTACCCCTGAACGGCTCCCGTGCAAGGTGCTGCTCATGATTCTGCACGACTTTGGCCTGAGGAATGCAACGCTGCAGCAAATGGCAGGTAAGCTCCTACTCTGAACGAAAAAAACGACGCGGATGCTGCGTCAACCAACGCCTGGCCTTTAATGGATGCCAGGAAACCCAGCCCAGAGGCATTTATGAGTAACAACCTCGACCAGCTCACCGATTGGTTGAAAGACCACAAGATCACAGAAGTCGAATGCATGATTGGCGACCTCACCGGCATCACCCGGGGCAAGATCTCGCCGACCAACAAGTTCATCGCCGAAAAAGGCATGCGCCTGCCCGAGAGTGTGCTGTTGCAGACCGTGACCGGCGATTACGTCGAAGACGACATCTATTACGAATTGCTCGACCCGGCCGACATCGACATGATCTGCCGCCCCGACCAGAACGCGGTATTCCTGGTGCCTTGGGCCATCGAGCCGACCGCCCAGGTGATCCACGACACCTACGACAAGCAAGGCAACCCGATCGAGCTGTCGCCGCGCAACGTGCTCAAGAAAGTCCTCAAGCTCTACGCCGACAAAGGCTGGCAGCCCATCGTGGCGCCGGAGATGGAGTTCTACCTGACCAAGCGCTGCGAAGACCCGGATTTCCCGCTGCAGCCGCCGATTGGTCGTTCCGGTCGCCCGGAAACCGGCCGCCAGTCCTTCTCCATAGAAGCCGCCAACGAATTCGACCCGTTGTTCGAAGACGTCTACGACTGGTGCGAGTTGCAGGAGCTGGACCTCGACACCCTGATCCACGAAGACGGCACGGCGCAGATGGAAATCAACTTCCGTCACGGCGATGCCCTGTCCCTGGCCGACCAGATCCTCGTGTTCAAGCGCACCATGCGGGAAGCCGCGCTCAAGCACGACGTGGCCGCCACCTTCATGGCCAAGCCGATGACCGGCGAGCCTGGCAGCGCGATGCACCTGCACCAGAGCATCATCGACATCGCCACCGGCAAGAACGTCTTCTCCAACGAAGACGGGACCATGAGCCAGCTGTTCCTCAACCACATTGGCGGCTTGCAGAAATTCATCCCCGAATTGCTGCCGCTGTTTGCCCCCAACGTGAACTCGTTCCGCCGCTTCCTGCCCGACACCTCGGCGCCGGTCAACGTGGAATGGGGCGAAGAAAACCGCACCGTCGGCCTGCGCGTACCGGATGCCGGCCCGCAAAACCGCCGTGTGGAAAACCGCCTGCCGGGGGCCGACGCCAACCCGTACCTGGCGATTGCCGCCAGCCTGCTGTGTGGCTACATCGGCATGGTCGAAGGCCATAACCCGAGCGCACCAGTGGTTGGTCGTGGCTACGAACGGCGCAACCTGCGCCTGCCGTTGACCATCGAAGACGCCCTGGAACGCATGGAAAACAGCAAGACCATCGAGAAATACCTGGGTCATAAATTCATCACAGGCTACGTCGCGGTCAAGCGGGCCGAGCATGAAAACTTCAAGCGCGTGATCAGTTCGTGGGAGCGGGAATTCCTGCTCTTCGCCGTCTGATGCGCCGGGCGTGCCGTGGGAACGGCGCGCCCTCACCTGAAAAGTCTAGGAGATTGGTATGTCCAGCAACAACCCGCAAACCCGTGAATGGCAAGCCTTGAGCAGTGAGCACCACCTGGCACCGTTCAGCGACTTCAAGCAATTGAAAGAGAAAGGCCCGCGGATCATCACCAAAGCCCACGGCGTTTACCTGTGGGACAGCGAAGGTAACAAGATCCTCGACGGCATGGCCGGCCTGTGGTGCGTGGCGATCGGCTACGGTCGCGATGAACTGGCCGACGCCGCCGCCAAGCAGATGAAAGAACTGCCGTACTACAACCTGTTCTTCCAGACCGCACACCCGCCGGTACTCGAATTGGCCAAGGCCATTTCCGACATCGCGCCTGCTGGCATGAACCACGTGTTCTTCACCGGTTCCGGCTCCGAAGGCAACGACACCATGTTGCGTATGGTCCGCCACTACTGGGCGATCAAGGGCCAACCGAACAAGAAAACCATCATCAGCCGCAAGAATGGCTACCACGGCTCCACCGTGGCTGGCGCCAGCCTGGGCGGCATGACTTATATGCATGAACAGGGCGATTTGCCGATCCCGGGCATCGTCCATATCGCCCAGCCCTATTGGTTCGGCGAAGGCGGTGACATGAGCCCCGAAGAGTTCGGGGTGTGGGCTGCCAACCAGCTGGAAGAGAAGATCCTGGAGCTGGGTGTGGACAACGTCGGGGCCTTTATTGCCGAGCCGATCCAGGGCGCCGGTGGCGTGATCGTACCGCCCGCGACCTACTGGCCGCGCATCAAGGAAATTCTCGCCAAGTACGACATCCTGTTTGTCGCCGATGAAGTGATCTGTGGTTTCGGCCGTACCGGTGAGTGGTTCGGTAGTGATTTCTACGACCTCAAGCCCGACATGATGACCATCGCCAAGGGCCTGACCTCGGGCTACATCCCGATGGGCGGCCTGATCGTGCGCGACGATGTGGTTGCCGTGCTGAATGAAGGCGGCGATTTCAACCACGGCTTCACCTACTCCGGTCACCCGGTGGCAGCGGCGGTTGCGTTGGAAAACATCCGCATCATGCGCGATGAAAAAATCGTTAACCGCGTTCACGACGAAACGGCACCGTATTTGCAGAAACGTCTGAGGGAGCTGGCTGACCACCCGTTGGTGGGTGAAGTACGCGGTGTCGGCATGCTCGGTGCAATTGAACTGGTCCAGGACAAAGCGACGCGCAAGCGTTACGAAGGCCGTGGCGTTGGCATGATCTGCCGCACCTTCTGCTTCGAGAATGGCCTGATCATGCGCGCCGTGGGCGACACCATGATCATTTCGCCGCCACTGGTGATCAGCAAGGCTGAAATTGATGAGCTGGTAACCAAGGCTCGGCATTGCCTGGACCTGACTTTGGCGGCATTGCAGGGCTAAGTGCTAGGCTCAGTGCGCGGTGGCTTTGCCGCTGCGTCTGGGCAGCTATAAATATGCATGTATAAATCGAGGGCTTTGGTTGAAAGCCGGCCCTCTAAGTTGCCAGACTGTCGCCCTGTTTTGTTGCCCTTTGTGGGCCGCGAAACACACACAAGCTTGTGGCCCAAAAAAGAAAAATTGGAGCATCACCAAATGAAGGCATTAGGTTTGAAGAACGCGGGCAAGACCCTCCTCGCCTTGTCCCTGATGGGCGCAATGGCAGGCGCGGCCCAGGCAGACGATAAAGTGCTGCACGTCTATAACTGGTCCGACTACATCGCTCCGGACACCATCGCCAACTTTGAAAAAGAGTCGGGCATTAAAGTGGTGTACGACGTTTTCGACAGTAACGAGACCCTGGAAGCCAAGTTGCTGGCAGGCAAGTCCGGCTACGACATCGTCGTACCGTCGAACAACTTCCTTGCCAAGCAGATCAAGGCTGGGGTCTACCAGGAGCTGGACAAGTCCAAATTGTCCAACTACGGCAACCTGAACAAAGCCCTGCTCAAAGCCGTGTCGGTCAGCGACCCGGACAACAAGCACGCATTCCCGTACATGTGGGGCTCGATCGGTATCGGCTACAACCCGGAGAAGGTCAAGGCTGCGCTGGGCGTGGACAAGATCGATTCGTGGGACACCCTGCTCAAGCCGGAAAACATCGCCAAGCTGAAAAGCTGCGGCGTGAGCTTCCTCGATTCGCCAACCGAAATGCTGCCAGTGGCGCTGCATTACCTGGGCCTGCCGACCGACACCCAGAAAAAAGAAGACTTGAAGAAAGCTGAAGATCTGTTCCTCAAGATCCGTCCTTCGATTGGCTACTTCCACTCGTCCAAATACATCTCCGACCTGGCCAACGGCAACATCTGCGTGGCCGTGGGCTACTCGGGTGACATCCAGCAGGCCAAGTCCCGCGCGGCTGAAGCCGGTGGCAAGGTCAAGGTGGCCTACGACATTCCGAAAGAAGGCGCTGGTAGCTTCTACGACATGGTCGCCATCCCTAAAGATGCCGAAAACGTCGACGCTGCCTACAAGTTCCTGAACTACCTGCTCAAGCCGGAAGTCATGGCGAGCATTACCAACAGCGTCCGTTTCCCGAACGGTAACGAAAAAGCCACCGCACTGGTCGATAAAGACATCACCAGCGACCCGGGCATCTACCCGCCGGCGGAGGTGCAGGCCAAGCTCTACGCCATTGCTGACTTGCCGGCGGCAACCCAGCGTGAAATGACACGCAGCTGGACCAAGATCAAGTCGGGCAAATAAGCGAGGAAACCTGTAGCAGCGAGCTTGCTCGCGAAAATCGTCAACGATAACGCAGCGCCTCTGGTCGCCCGCGTTGCCTGTGAGTTCTTCGCGAGCAAGCTCGCTCCTACAAAGAGCGGCAACCGTACAGTAATTAAATGACAGAAAGTTTTGCCGGATCGGTTTATCGAGGGTAAGTTGCGCGCCGGTTTTGTTGCCGGGCAACAACTTTGGGCCCAACTATTTAAGAGGACCTCCACTTGCCATTTTCTTTATTTCGCAAAGCCTTGCTGGTGGGTGCAGGTATCACGCTGGCTGTCAGCGTGCAGGCCGCATCGACCGTGCATGTTTATAACTGGTCGGACTACATCGGGCCCGACACCCTGGCCAACTTTGAAAAAGCCAGCGGCATCAAGCCGGTGTATGACGTGTTTGACTCCAATGAAACCCTGGAAGGCAAGTTGCTCGCCGGGCGCACGGGTTACGACGTGGTCGTGCCGTCCAACCACTTCCTCGGCAAGCAGATCAAGGCCGGAGCATTCCAGAAGCTCGACAAGTCGTTGCTGACGAACTACGCCAACCTTGATCCGGCGTTGCTCAAGCGCCTGGAAAAGAACGACCCGGGTAACCAGTACGCTGTACCGTACCTGTGGGGCACCAACGGCATTGGCTACAACGTCGATAAAGTGAAGGAAGTACTGGGTGTCGACCATATCGACTCGTGGGCCGTGCTGTTCGAACCGGAAAACATGAAGAAGCTGGCGTCCTGCGGCGTGTCCTTTATGGACTCGGCGGATGAAATGCTGCCGGCAGTACTCAACTACATGGGCCTCAACCCCAACAGTACCAACCCGGACGACTACAAGAAGGCCGAAGAAAAACTACTGAAAGTGCGTCCCTACGTGACCTACTTCCACTCTTCCAAATACATCTCCGACCTGGCCAACGGCAATATCTGCGTGGCTGCCGGGTTCTCCGGTGATGTGTTCCAGGCCAAGGCCCGGGCGGCCGAAGCGGGTAAAGGCGTGAACATCGCCTACGCGATTCCGAAAGAAGGCGGCAACCTGTGGTTTGACGTGCTGGCGATTCCCAAGGATGCCACCAACGTCAAGGAAGCCCACGCCTTTATCAACTATTTGCTGCAACCTGAGGTGATCGCTCAGGTCAGTGATCACGTCGGTTATGCCAACCCTAACCCAGGGGCGGACAAACTGATGGAGCAATCGATACGCACCGACGCAGCGGTTTACCCACCGCAGGCGGTTCTCGACCGGACATTCGTCAACTTCGAGCTACCCCCGAAGGTGCAGCGTTTAATGACCCGTAGCTGGACCAAGGTCAAGACGGGCAAGTAAGGCTCTAACTATCCAAGGTTCGCCCACCTCGGGCGAACTGCACTCTTTTTTTTGGGAGTTTCGTAAATGGCAGTTGCCTCCGGCGCCTATAAGAAAGCCCTCGAGGGCGACCAGACACCGAAAAAGGTGCTGGTCAAAATCGACCGGGTCACGAAGAAGTTCGACGAGACGATTGCCGTGGACGATGTGTCCCTGGAAATCAAGAAAGGTGAGATATTCGCCTTGCTCGGCGGTTCGGGTTCGGGCAAATCCACCTTGCTGCGCATGCTCGCAGGCTTTGAGCGCCCCACCGAAGGTCGCATCTACCTCGACGGCGTGGACATCACTGATATGCCGCCCTACGAGCGGCCGATCAACATGATGTTCCAGTCCTACGCCTTGTTCCCGCACATGACCGTGGCGCAGAACATCGCGTTCGGCCTGCAGCAGGACAAGATCCCCAAGGCCGAAGTGGATGCGCGCGTGGCCGAGATGCTCAAGCTGGTACAGATGAGCCAGTTCGCCAAGCGCAAGCCGCACCAGTTGTCCGGCGGCCAGCGTCAGCGCGTGGCCCTGGCCCGTTCCCTGGCCAAGCGCCCGAAACTGCTGCTGCTCGATGAGCCGATGGGCGCACTCGACAAGAAACTGCGTTCGCAGATGCAACTGGAACTGGTGGAAATCATCGAGCGTGTCGGCGTGACCTGCGTCATGGTGACCCACGATCAGGAAGAGGCCATGACCATGGCCGAGCGCATCGCAATCATGCACCTGGGCTGGATCGCCCAGATCGGCAGCCCGGTCGACATCTACGAGACCCCCACCAGCCGCCTGGTGTGCGAATTCATCGGCAACGTCAACATCTTCGACACCCAGGTGGTGGACGACGCCGAAGGCCACGCGGTACTCAAGTGCCCGGACCTGGACCGCGACATCTACGTGGGCTACGGCATCGCCACAGCGGTCGAAGACAAGTCGGTGACCTACGCCATCCGCCCGGAAAAACTGCTGGTGACCACCGAAATGCCGACCTGCGAGCACAACTGGTCCAGCGGCAAGGTGCACGATATCGCCTACCTGGGTGGCCACTCGGTGTTCTACGTCGAGCTGCCGAGCGGCAAGCTGGTGCAGTCCTTCGTTGCCAACGCAGAGCGCCGTGGCCAGCGTCCGACCTGGGGTGACCAGGTGTACGTATGGTGGGAAGACGACAGCGGCGTGGTACTTCGCTCATGAATATGAAAAAGTTCAAGCGCCAGCTGCAACGAATAACCCCCGGTGGCCGGCATGTGGTCATCGGGATCCCTTTCCTCTGGCTGTTCCTGTTCTTCATGCTGCCGTTCTTCATCGTCCTGAAGATCAGCTTTGCCGAAGCCGACGTGGCGATCCCGCCATACACCGAGATCTACACCTTCGTAGAGCAGAAGTTGCAGTTGGTGCTGAACCTGGCCAACTACGCGATGCTCGGCGATGACGAGTTGTACATCGCCGCGTACCTGGGCTCGCTGAAGATGGCGTTTTTCAGCACCATCCTCTGCCTGGTGATCGGCTACCCGATGGCCTATGCGATTGCCAGTGCGCGCAAGGAGATGCAGACCGTACTGGTGCTGCTGATCATGATGCCGACCTGGACCGCGATCCTGATCCGCGTGTATGCGTGGATGGGCATTCTCAGCAACAACGGCTTGCTCAATGGCTTCCTGATGTCCATGGGCCTGATCAACGAACCGTTGCAGATCCTCAACACCAACATCGCGGTGTATATCGGCGTGGTCTATTCGTACCTGCCGTTCATGATCCTGCCGCTGTACGCCAACCTGGTGAAGCATGACCAGAGCCTGTTGGAAGCCGCGTCAGACCTCGGGTCGAGCAGGTTCAACAGCTTCTGGAAGATCACCGTGCCGCTGTCCAAGAACGGCATCATCGCCGGCTGCATGCTGGTCTTCATTCCGGTAGTGGGCGAGTTCGTGATCCCGGAACTGCTTGGCGGCCCGGAAACCCTGATGATCGGTAAAGTGTTGTGGCAAGAATTCTTCAACAACCGTGACTGGCCGGTGGCCTCTGCCCTGGCGGTGGTGATGCTGGCGATCCTGATCGTGCCGATCATCCTGTTTAACCGCAGCCAAGCCAAAGAGATGGAGGGCAAGATATGAAGCGCGTCAGTTTCTCAAGCTTCATGCTGGTGGCGGGGTTGTTGTTCATCTACCTGCCGATGCTGATTCTGGTGATCTACTCGTTCAACGAATCCAAGCTGGTGACAGTGTGGGGCGGTTGGTCGATCAAGTGGTACGTGGGCCTGCTGGACAACACCCAGTTGATGGGCTCGGTGGCGCGCTCCCTGGAAATCGCCTGCTACACGGCGGTGGCGGCGGTGGCGCTGGGCACCTTGGCCGCGTTCGTCTTGACGCGCATCAGTCAGTTCAAAGGCCGTACGCTGTTCGGCGGCCTGGTGACTGCACCGTTGGTGATGCCGGAAGTGATCACCGGTCTGTCGCTGTTGCTGCTGTTCGTGGCGATGGCGCAGATGATCGGCTGGCCCCAGGAGCGTGGCATTGTCACCATCTGGATCGCCCACACCACGTTCTGCGCGGCCTATGTGGCGGTGGTGGTGTCGGCGCGCCTGCGTGAACTGGACCTGTCGATCGAAGAAGCGGCGATGGACCTGGGGGCGCGGCCGTGGAAGGTGTTCTTCCTGATCACCATCCCGATGATCGCGCCGTCGTTGGCGGCCGGTGGGATGATGTCGTTCGCGCTGTCCCTGGATGACCTGGTACTGGCCAGCTTCGTGTCGGGCCCGGGTTCGACCACCTTGCCGATGGAAGTGTTCTCGGCAGTGCGCCTGGGGGTTAAACCCGAGATCAACGCCGTGGCCAGCCTGATTCTGCTGGCGGTATCGCTGGTGACCTTCCTGGTGTGGTTCTTCAGCCGGCGTGCCGAAGAAATGCGCAAGAAGGCGATCCAGCAGGCGATCGAAGAAGCAGCGGCGGATGGCTGGCAGCAGCCGGATGTGCGTCGGGCGCCAGCGCCGGTCTAAAAGCCTGCGCGGTCAAAATGTGGGAGGGGGCAAGTCGAAACGTCGCACCGCCCCTCCCACAGTTGATTGCATTTCAACTCCGCTACGCCAACCACGGCGACTGGCGAATCACCTCGACAAAATTCATCGGCTTGAACCCCGGCTCCTGGTCCACCAGCACATCGGTCTTCACGTTGCCAAACGTGGTCTGCGGACGATGGCGCAAGCCGTCGGCGAAGGCGCAGATGATGCATTCCTTGAACCCTTCACCACGTGGATGCGCATGCACCACGGCTTCGCGCTGCACGCTGGGAAAGGCGGCGTAGTCCATGCCCAGCACGTCCATTTCCACGCCAGCCGTCACCAGCGCCACGGTCGGGCGCAGATGCTGTGGCACACCCGGTGTGGTGTGTAGGGCGATGGACAGCCACACCTGTTCGATATCGTCGTCGCTCAGTCCGTAGGGCTTGAGAAAATCCGCCGCTGCGTTGGCACCGTCTATTTCGAAACGCTCGTTGTCACTGCGATGGCCTTCCACCAGGCCCAGGTCATGGAACATCGCACCGACGTACAGCAACTCGGGGTTGTAGGCCAGTTGCCTGCGCTCACCGCTCAAGGCGCCGAACAGGAATACCCGGCGGGAGTGGTGGTAGAGCAGGTCGGATTCAATGTCGCGGATGTACTCGGTGGTGGCCTTGGCCAGGGCGCTGTCCGGGATCTTGATGCCGGCGATGGTGGTGCTCATGGTGGTTCTCCTCTGGAAAGCATCCAGTCTGGCCGCGCGCCCGTGAAGCGGCCATGGTGGCGAGGGGGCGATCCCGGCCAATCTGCCGTCACATCGTGCCAAGGGGAAATCGACTAGGGTGTAGCGGGCGATATCACTCTCGAAGCCTGCGAAAATCAAAATGTGAGAGGGGGCTTGCCCCCGATAGCTGAGCACCAGGCACTGCATCTGCTGACTGATACAACGCCATCGGGAGCAAGCTCCCTCCCACAGGGTTTGCATTTTATTCCGCTAGAAAAAGGTGTCTGTGAGCATGCACAAGACCGTCGCCATCCTGATCTTCCCCGGCGTCCAGTCACTGGATGTGACCGGCCCCCTGGATGTGTTCTGCGAAGCCAATCGCTTTCTGCCGCCCCAGGATCACTACCAGATGGAGGTCATCGGGCTGGGCCACGGCACCCTGGCTGCCTCCAACGGTTTGTCATTGCAGGCCCACCGGCACTACAGCGAAGCCCTGCAAGCCTATGACCTGCTGCTGGTCCCCGGTGGCCCGCAATTGCCCTTCGAGGAATTTGGCGCCCCGTTCGATGATTGGCTGCGTGGTGCAACCGCCCGGGCGCGGCGCTTCGGTTCAATCTGCAACGGCGCCTTCACGCTGGCGCGCGCCGGGCTGCTGGATGGAAAAACCGTCACGACGCATTGGAATGATGCGGCAGGCCTGGCGCGTTTGTGCCCCCGCGCCCAGGTCGAAGCTGACCGCCTCTACGTGCAAGACGGCAACCTCTACACCTCGGCTGGCGTCACGGCGGGTATCGACCTCTCGCTGTACCTGTTGGCCCAGGACCATGGCCCGGAGGTGGCGCTGAGCGTGGCCAAGCGCCTGGTGGTGTTCACCCAGCGCTCGGGCGGGCAGTCACAGTTCAGCCCGTTCCTCACGCCCCATGCCGAAACCACCTCGGCGGTAGCGCTGGTGCAGGTGTACGTCTTGGCGAACCTGACCGGTGACTTGACCATCGCCGACCTGGCCAAGGCCGCGAATATGAGTGCGCGTAATTTCTCTCGGGTGTTCACCCGTGAAGCGCGGATAACGCCTGCGGAGTTTGTCGAGCGGGCGCGGGTGGATGCGGCGCGGATGATGCTCGAAAGCAGTCCCGCGCCGCTCAAGACCGTGGCCTATCAGTGCGGTTTTCGCGATGCGCAGCACATGCGCAGCGTGTTCAATCGCCGCCTGGGCGTGACGCCGCAACAGTTCCGGCGCAACTTTGCGGCGCCGCTCTAAACGGAACACACCATGGGAAGGGCTGTATTAAACGACGGCATTTTTTGTGGCGTACATCGCCTTCTGTAGGAGCGAGGGGGACGCCTAGTTCTTGCTCGCGAAGAACTCACAGGCGCCGCGTTGATTCAGGAAACACGCGTTATCGTTGACGTTTTTCGCGAGCAAGAACTAGGCGTCCCCCTCGCTCCTACAAAGGGCAAGCCCGCTTGCCACAGGGGGCCAGTTTGCTGGGCGACGGCGCTTTTAGCGGGACCTCCCACAGGTTTGATCGCGTTTCAGGCCGTTATCGAGCGGGCAATAGCTTCAGCGTACCGCGCGTATTGGCCGTGACTTCCTCATCACTGAAATGCGCCTGCTCGTAACCCCCTTCGATATAGGTTTCCGCTTGATCGCTGTAGTGCTTGTCGAACGGCACGCCGCTTTGCCCCACCGGGTTGATGGTCAGGGCGTGGGCCGGGTCAGCGAAGTCGATCAGGCGGCGGGTTGATGGGCCGTAGGTCACTGGCCATGGCGCCGGGCCGATGGCGGCCGACTGGTTGTTCGGCACTTCGTGGGTGCCGGGCGCCGGGAAGGGGCCGACGTTGACGATCAAGTCCAATGGCTTTTGCGAGCCCAGTGGATGGCTGTGGGTCAGGGTATGGGCCTTGCCCCACTGCCACTGAGCCGGGTCATCGCCGAAGGTGGTCTTGAGGTGCGCCAGGCTGTTGTCCCAGGCCAGTTTGACGAGGTCGGCGCGCTTGCCGTCCCACCAGGGTGAATCCGCCGATGCGGCCAGGCGTGGCAAGGCGGCGTCGATCACGCGGGTGCCGAGCAGGGTCTTGAACATGCCGTCGCCCAGTTTCGGGTGGAAGGTGGCATCGGCCAGGTTGAACAGGAACTGGTTGAACAGCGTGGCGCTGGTGGAGTCCAGCGGGTAGTCGCCTTTCCAGCTGGCAAGCTGTTCCACCAACTTCAATTGCGCCGGGTCCTTGACCACCTCGCGCAGCACCGGCAGCAGCGGCGCCAGCAGGCGCGGGCCGTAGGCGGTGGTGGTGCCCAGTTGCAAGGCCTGGCTGTTGTTCACATCCCACTTCACGCTCTTGTCGCTCAACTGCGCGTTCAACTGTTGGCCCCGGTCGGCCAGGTTGTAATAACCGGGGATCTCCATGCCCGTGGGCGATACCGGCTGGGCGTTGGCCGACACCACATAGCCACGCGCGGGGTTTTCTTCCTGGGGGTTGGCGCTGAAGGGGTAGAAACCCAGCTTGTCGGCCTGGGCGCTGCTACCGTCGAGGATAAACCCGGCGTTGACACCGGCCGGGCGGATCGGCAACTGTGCCGCCGCCCACCAGCCGATATCGCCCTTGGCATTGGCCCACACGATATTCAGCCCCGGCGCGGAAACCTTGGATGCAGCCGCGCGCGCCTTGGCCAGGGTGTCGGCGCGGTTGAGCTGGTAGAAACCTTCGAGGATCGGGTTCTCGGTGTCGAGGAACGCCCACCACATGGCAATCGGCGTCTTGCCGGCATTGTCGCCAAGCACGTCATTGATGATCGGGCCATGGGGCGACTGGCGCAGGGTGACCGTGACCGGTGCCTGGCCTTTCACCGCGATCTGTTGCTCGCTGCTGGTCATGTCGACCCACTGGTCGTGGTACCAGACCTGGTTGGAATTGTCCGGGTTGACCTTCTCGGCGATCAGGTCGAGGTCATCATTCTGGAACATGGTCAGGCTCCAGCCGAAGTCCAGGTTGTGCCCCAGGAACGCCACCGGTACCAGCGCGTTGTGATAGCCGTACAGTTCGAAGCCCGGCGCCGACAACTGCGCCTCGTACCACACCGACGGCACCGAGAAGCGGATATGCGGGTCACCGGCCAGCAACGGCTTGCCGCTTTTGGTGCGGTTGCCACTGATGGCCCAGGCGTTGCTGCCTTCGAACTGCGGCAAGCCGTTGTCGGCCAAGGCTTGTTCGCTCAGGGAGGCGATGGCGCCAAGGGTTTGCCAATCGCCGGCGGCCAGGTTGAGTGCGCCCTTGGGTTGCCAGTCGAGGTCGAACACTTTCAGGTAATCGCTGCCCAACTGGTCACGTACATAGGTCAGCAAGGGCTCTGTACGAAACGCGGCGGCAAAGCTGTAGGCCAGGTAGCCGGCGACGCTGATGGTGTCTTCGGCGGTGAACCGGCGCTTGGGAATGCCCAGCACGTCGAACTCCATCGGGCTGGCGTGGCTGTCCTGATACGCATTGATCCCGTCCAAATAGGCTTGCAGGGCCTTCCACGACGCAGACTCGCGGTCCATATGCTCCACATAGCTCAGGGCGCGCTCACGAATGCGCAGGCTGCGAAACAGCTTGTCGGTCTCCAGCAGCTTGGGCCCCAGCACCTCGGCCAGCTCGCCACGGGCCAGGCGCCGCATGATTTCCATCTGGAACAGCCGGTCCTGGGCCTGCACATAGCCCAGGGCGCGGTACAGGTCGGTCTCGTTCTCGGCGCGGATATGCGGCACGCCACGGTCGTCGTAGCGCACGGTGACCGAGCCTTGCAGGTGCGCCAGCTCAACCGTGCCCTGGCGGGTGGGCAGTTTGCTGTAGACGTACCCGCCGGCGCCGAGAGCGATCAGCACCACCAGAACCGCGAGAGCCTGCAAGACGCGCTTCATGAACATTCCTTAGCAAGAGATGGGAGTGGGCTACGAACCTGTTGGCCACGAACAATAGCAGCCCACCGCCAGGGTGTGAGTGGCATTCACTGCGCGTCCGTCTTCAAGAGCCTTGAGGATCGGCTCGATAAAGCTGTTGCTGGAATTGCACGTCAGCCCTTCGCTATAAGGCCCGAAATACGCAAGCTTGCCCGTGCGATCCCAGATCCCCACGGCGGGGACGGCGGGTATCTGGTCGGCACCGGGCAGGGCGGTGAGGATTTTCATCTGGCGCAGGTTATCGGGCAATTGGCCGTGGCTGCCGGTTTTTTGCAGGGCGTAGAATTCGACGCCCTGGGGCGCGTAGTGCTCGATCAGCTCGGCCAGGTGTTGCTGGTTGCCGACGTTGCACGGGCAGGCCGGGTCCCAGAAGTGCACCAGGCGGATGTTGCCGGGGCCGGCAAGGTCGGCGGGCAGGCGCAGGGCGTCGCCGGAAAAGACCGCCGTATGTTCGCTGAAGGCGCGCAGGTAGCGGCCTTGGAACCAATCATAGGCGGCCCATAGCACGCCGACGCAGAGGATCAGGAGCAGGCTGGCGAATAAGGCACTGCGGTAGGGCTGTCGCATTCAGATCTATCCTCGAAGGTCGCGTAGCTTGCCATGCTTGCCCTGACAGATGAATATCGCAGCTCGATATTCATCTGCGCAGTGCGTGAAGCCTCAAGTCTGGAACCTCCTATGCCCGTCACCTTTGACCCCGATCATCTGCGCGAAAGCTTGCGACCCCTGGTGGATGCGCAGCCGCTCAGCGCCGAGGCGCGGGTCTACCAGCGTTTCTACGGCCTGGACCTGGCCGCACGCAAAGTGCCGGCAGTGAGCCGGCTGGGACGTTTCGAGGTCGATGGGTTCCAGGTGGTGGCCCAGGTATGGTGGCCGCCCGCACCGGTGGCGACGATGTTCATGTTCCACGGCTTCTACGACCACATGGGGCTGTATCGCCACGTGGTGGACTGGGCGCTGGACCAGGGCTTTGTGGTGATCGCCTGCGATTTGCCAGGCCATGGCTTGTCCAGCGGCGCGCGTGCCAGCATCGATGATTTTGCGGTGTATCAGGACGTGGTGCAGGCACTGTTCGCTCAAGCCCAAGCGCTGCAATTACCGCAGCCCTGGCACTTGTTCGGGCAAAGCACCGGCGGCGCGGTGGTGGTCGACCACCTGCTCAGCCGCGGGGCCGACAGCCCGGCCCAAGGCAAGACCTTCCTGCTGTCTCCGCTGGTACGGCCGCGTGCGTGGGGGTGGTCGCAGGTCAGCTATTACCTGTTGCGCCCGTTCGTCAAAGGCATCGCCCGGCGTTTCAGCGAGAACACCAACGACCCGCAGTTCAAGCCGTTCCTGGAGGCCGACCCGCTTCAGCCGCGCCAGCTGCCAACCGCCTGGGTGGGGGCGCTGGCGCGCTGGATCAAACGCATCGAAGCCGCACCGCGCAGCCCACGGCGGCCGGTGATTGTGCAGGGAGAGGAAGACATGACCGTGGATTGGCAGCACAACTTGCAGGTACTGCGGGGCAAGTTCGACCAGCCCGAGGTGTTGATGCTGCCGCGTGGCCGGCATCACCTGGCCAATGAGATTCCGGAGATTCGTGAAGAGTACTTCCGGTATTTGACAGACCATTTGAAATAACGCAATCCAAATGTGGGAGGGGGCTTGCCCCCGATAGCGGTGCATCAGTCAGCTTATCTGTAGCTGACCCACTGCCATCGGGGGCAAGCCCCCTCCCACATTTTCTACTGCGTCAGGCTTGAAGTGCTTTGGCCGACCGCCAGCCCCGCACGAACCGCTGCCAGCGCCGCCCGGTAATACGCCTTACCCTCCGGCGACTCCGCAAACGTCGCGAATTCTTCCAACTCCGGGTCAGACAAATCTCGATAGACGTACAGCAGTGTGTTGTTCAGGTCATTGCCGATCTGTTGCATCAAGCGCTCGCGTTGCCCATCCAGCATGCCCTGGGCTTGGTCGCCGCCCAACAGGCCGGGAATCATCTGGCTCAAGCTGTCGGCCGCCACGCCGGCGATTGCCAGGCTGACTTCCGCACCGGCTTCACGGGCGGGCAGGGCTTGGGCCAAGTGGCCGATGATCAGGCTGCGGGTGGCGTCGGCTTCGACATGCGGCAGGCCCTGGGCATTTTTAGCCAACTGGTCGCGGCGGGTGGCGAGCAATTCGGCGGCGACGATCTTGCGGCCCAGCGGCGATTGGAAGAACGCCAGGGCCGGCTTGGGGTCCGCCAGGTGCTGGCGCAACTGCGCTTCGGCACGCTGGTCCATGGCCTGGGCGGCGAAGCGCCTGTTGCTGTTGTCCACCAGCGCCTGGTACACCGCCGGCGGCAGGCTGTTGCGGTAGCGTTGCTGGGCTGCACTGAGGGCATCATTGAAATGCGCACGTTGTTCGGCCCAGCCGGCGACCTTGTACAACTGGTCATGGCCGTCTGCCCAGGCGGGCAAAACGCAGAACATCAGCAAGGAAAAAAACAAACGACGCATATGGACTCCTGTCAGTCGGCCACTATTGTCCGTGTCGGGCGTAGGATTTGTCGAGAAGTCCTATCAGTCACCTGACTAAAGTGCATTCAGACGCTCGGCGGCTCTGTCGGATTCATAGGCGTATGGATACTATGCGCGCCATGCAAATACCCTTTGATCACCCGCTGCTGCAACGCATCGTCGACGACCTGGCCGAGAAAGGCTGGTCGCAGCAGAACGCCTTCCTGTCCCAGGCTCTGACCCTGGAACTGGCGGCTGAGTGCCGTAAACGTGCGGCCGAAGGTGAGCTGTCGCCGGCGGCGGTGGGGCGCGGGCCGGCCCAGGAAATTCGTGAGGGTATTCGCGGCGACCATATCCAGTGGCTGGAAGAGGGCGACGCGGCGGTCTGTGGCGACTATATGGCGTTGATGGACAGCCTGCGCCTGGCGATGAACCGCAACCTGTTCCTGGGCCTGGAGGATTTCGAAAGCCACTTCGCGATGTACCCGCCAGGGGCCTTCTACCTCAAGCACCTGGACCGGTTTCGCGATGATGATCGGCGCACGGTGTCGGCGGTGATCTACTTGAACGACGCCTGGCTGCCCGAGCATGGCGGCCAGTTGCGCATGTACCTCAAGGACGGCGTCGAATACGACGTGGTGCCCACCGGCGGTTGCCTGGTGGTGTTCCTGTCGGGCGAGGTACCCCACGAAGTGTTGCCTGCTACGCGTGAGCGCCTGTCCCTGACGGGCTGGTTTCGCCGGCGGGGCAATGAGCCGTTTTGAGCATGCAAAAGATTCTGGTCAGCCGCTGCCTGCTCGGGCACAAGGTGCGTTACGACGGTGGGGCCAGCGGGCCGTTTGACCAGTTGGCCGCATGGCAGGCCGAGGGGCGTGTGGTTGCGATCTGCCCGGAAGTGTCGGGTGGTTTGCCAACGCCACGACCTGCCGCCGAGATCCCAGGCGGGCAGGGTGTGGATGTGTGGGAGGGGCGCGCCCAGGTGCTGACGGCCGAGGGCGAAGATTTCAGCGCCGCCTTTCTCGACGGCGCCCGCCAGGCCTTGGCGCTGGTGCAACGCCACGCTATTCGCATCGCCGTGCTCAAGGCCAACAGCCCGTCGTGTGGCAACCTGCTCACTTATGACGGCACCTTTACCGGCGTGAAAGTGAAGGGCGAGGGCGTAACCGCGGCGCTGCTCAAACGCCACGGTGTGCAGGTGTTCAGTGAGCTGGAGTTGCCTGAGGCTGCGCAGGCACTGGCGCAGCTGTAGTCGGTGCTTCTGCGTCAAACCACTTCTGCGACAGCGCCTTTAACCGGCCATCCTCCTTCACCCGTTTCAGCGCGCCGTCCAGGCTCGTCTTGAACGCGGGGTTACCCTTTTGGAACGGGATCACCAAATCGGGCTTCTCGCGATAAACCTCACTGAAATCGAACTGATCCTCAAGGTCGGCAGTCTTAGCGATATGGTTAATGGCCACGTCGTACTTGCCGGTTGCCACCCCTGGCAGCAAGTCGGCGTCATCGGTGGTGATGAACGAGGAGCGTACGTCCATTTCCTTTGCCAGCAGTTCACCCAGTTCCACTTCAAAACCGGTGAGTTTGTCGCCGTCCTTGAAGTTGAACGGTGGCGTATTGGCTTCAAGGGCGATGCGCAGTTCGCCACGATCGAACACATCATCGACCAGTTCGGCGTGAGCCAGGGGGCTCAGAAGGGGAAGCAGCAGTAACAGGCCAGGCGAAAAGCGCATGGTCACTCCTAGAGAATTTTTATGTGCGAGGCGCCGTTCAGCATCGCTTTGCTATGGTGTTGAGTGCCTTGGACAGCAATTTGTCGCGAAGTTGTCATAACCCTACAGATTTCACAGAAAAACTGGAGAAGCGAATGAAAGCCCTTTTGTCCCGTGCCACGCTGGCCTCCCTGATGCTGGGTGCTTCGATGTTGGCGAGTGCTGCTGATGTTCCCCGTACACCCGCCCCCAAGGGCGCTGAGGTGTTTATTGTCTCGCCCAAGGATGGCGCGACCGTCGACAAGACCTTCACCGTCAAGTTTGGCGTGAAGGGGCTGGACCTGGAACCGATCGACAAGCAGGTGCCCGGTGCCGGTCACCATCACCTGCTGGTCGACCAGGACGTGACGGCGCTTAAAGCAGACGAGGCTATCCCGGCCACCGCCACCTCGATCCATTTCGGCAAGGCGCAAACCGAAACCGAACTGACACTGGCCCCAGGCAAGCACACCTTGCAACTGGTGGCAGGCGATAACGTGCACCACCAGTTCGAGCCCACTGTAGCCTCGAAAGTAATCACGGTTAACGTCAAGTAAGATTTGTTCAGATGCAAAAAAGGGAGTCCCGAGGGGCTCCCTTTTTCGTGGTGCGGTTGAAACCTTAGAACAGCACGCGGCTACGGATGGTGCCGTTGATGTGCTGCAGCTTCTCTTGCGCCAGGTCCGAGTACTCGGCGTCGACGTCGATCACCACGTAGCCAACCTTCTCGTTGGTCTGCAGGAACTGACCGGAGATGTTGATGCCGTTTTCCGCGAAGACCTTGTTGATCTCCATCATCACGCCAGGGATGTTCTGGTGGATGTGCAGCAGACGGTGCTTGCCAGGGTGAGCCGGCAGGGCCACTTCCGGGAAGTTGACGGACGAGACCGACGTACCGTTGTCGCTGTACTTGACCAGTTTCTCCGACACTTCCAGGCCAATGTTGGCCTGGGCTTCAGCGGTGGAACCGCCGATGTGCGGGGTCAGGATCACGTTGTCCAGGCCACGCAGCGGGCTTTCGAAGATGTCGTCGTTGGAGCGCGGCTCCACCGGGAACACATCGATGGCGGCGCCGATCAGGTGCTTGTCCTTGATCGCCTCGGCCAGGGCGTCCAGCTCGACCACGGTGCCGCGTGCGGCGTTGATCAGGATCCCGCCTTTCTTGATTGCGCGGATTTCCTTTTCGCCGATCATCCACTGGGTCTCAGCGGTTTCCGGCACGTGCAGGGTGACGATATCGGACATGCCCAGCAGCTCGGTCAGGCTCGACACTTGCGTGGCGTTGCCCAATGGCAGCTTGGTCAGGGTGTCGTAGAAGAACACCTGCATGCCGAGGCCTTCAGCCAGGACCGACAGCTGAGTACCGATCGAGCCGTAACCGACGATACCCAGCTTCTTGCCGCGGATTTCGAAGGAGTTGGCTGCGCTCTTGATCCAGCCGCCACGGTGGCAGGAGGCGTTCTTCTCAGGAATACCGCGCAACAGCAGGATCGCCTCGGCCAGCACCAGTTCCGCAACGGAGCGGGTGTTGGAGTACGGTGCGTTGAACACCGCGATGCCGCGCTCGCGCGCTGCGTTGAGGTCGACCTGGTTGGTGCCGATGCAGAAACAGCCGACCGCCACGAGTTTCTTGGCGTGATCGAAGATCTCTTCGGTCAGCTGGGTGCGGGAGCGAATGCCGATAAAGTGCGCGTCGGCGATCTTTTCCTTGAGCTGGGCTTCCGGCAGAGAACTGGTGATGTACTCAATGCTGGAGTACCCGGCGGCCTTCAGTACTTCGACGGCCGATGGGTGGACGCCTTCCAGAAGAAGGAACTTGATCTTGCTCTTATCGAGAGAAGTCTTGCTCATCTGCGTAAACCTGTATCCCGGAGAAAAATGGCAGGGAATCGGATCGCTTAAGCTGACCCGGACGGCAGGAAAGCCGTCACCGCAGAAACGCCTTTGGGCTCTGTCCTGCGGGGGCGGTATGCTAGCATACGCGCCCCGCTAAACACCTATTCCTGCGACGTGAAGCGTTCTCAGGATGACCATGAATTGTTCGAGAGTTCTGTCGATGACCCATCCTGCCCTGATTGATGAGCTAAAGACCCTGGTTGAGCCCGGCAAAGTGCTGACCGATGCAGACTCCCTGGAGGCTTACGGCAAGGATTGGACCAAGCACTTCGCTCCCGCCCCCACCGCCATCGTCTTCCCCAAGACCATCGAGCAGGTGCAGGCCATTGTCCGCTGGGCCAATGAGCACACAGTGGCGCTGGTGCCGTCCGGTGGCCGTACCGGTCTGTCGGCCGCCGCGGTCGCGGCCAATGGCGAAGTGGTCGTCTCGTTCGACTATATGAACCAGATCCTCGAGGTGAACCTCACCGACCGCACCGCCAAGTGCCAGCCGGGGGTGGTCACCAAGCAATTGCAGAACGTCGCCGAAGAAAACGGCTTGTACTACCCGGTGGATTTCGCGTCGTCCGGTTCGAGCCAGATTGGCGGCAATATCGGCACCAATGCCGGCGGGATCAAGGTGATTCGCTACGGCATGACCCGTAACTGGGTGGCCGGCATGAAAGTCGTCACCGGCAAGGGCGATGTGCTGGAGCTGAACCGCGACCTGATCAAGAACGCCACCGGCTACGACATGCGCCAGCTGTTCATCGGTGCTGAAGGCACCCTGGGCTTTGTGGTCGAAGCCACCATGCGCCTGGATCGGGCGCCGAAAAACCTCACCGCCATGGTGCTCGGTACCACCGACTTCGATTCGATCATGCCGGTGCTGCATGCCTTCCAAAGCAAGCTGGACCTGACCGCGTTCGAGTTTTTCTCCGACAAGGCCCTGGCCAAAGTCCTCGGTCGTGGCGATGTGCCTGCACCGTTCGAAACCGAATGCCCGTTCTATGCGCTGCTGGAATTTGAAGCCACCACCGAAGAAGTTGCCAACCATGCCCTGGAAACCTTCGAGCACTGCGTGGAGCAGGGTTGGGTGCTGGATGGCGTGATGAGCCAGAGCGAAACCCAACTGCACAACCTGTGGAAGCTGCGCGAGTACATCTCGGAGACCATTTCCCACTGGACGCCCTACAAGAACGATATCTCGGTGACTGTCTCCAAAGTGCCGGCGTTCTTGAAGGAAATTGACGCGATCGTCGGCGAACACTACCCGGACTTCGAAATCGTCTGGTTCGGCCATATCGGCGACGGCAACCTGCACTTGAACATCCTCAAGCCGGAAAACCTGAGCAAGGACGAGTTCTTCGCCAAGTGCGCCACCGTGAATAAATGGGTATTCGAAACCGTTCAGAAGTACAACGGCTCGATCTCCGCCGAGCACGGCGTGGGCATGACCAAGCGCGATTACCTGACCTACAGCCGCTCGCCGGTTGAAATCGAATACATGAAGGCCGTGAAGGCCGTGTTCGACCCGAAAGGGATCATGAACCCTGGCAAGATCTTCGCTGTTTAACCGCCCCTGAAGGAGTCGTTTCATGAGCTACCAGCACAAGTATGTCGACGGCACCAACATCCACTTTCCTGTGGGTAAAGTGGTGTGTATTGGGCGTAACTACGCCGAACATGCCAAGGAACTGGACAACCCGGTACCGACCGAGCCGTTGTTGTTCATCAAGCCGGGCAGTTGCGTGGTGCCGCTGGAAGGTGGTTTCAGCATTCCGACCGAACGCGGTTCGGTGCACTACGAAGCGGAAATCGCCGTGCTGATCGGCAAGCCCCTGTCGACCAAGCCCAGCCGTGAAGAAGTGCTGGACGCCATCTCCGGCTTCGCCCCGGCCCTGGACCTGACCCTGCGGGACAAGCAGGCTGAGCTCAAAGCCAAGGGCTTGCCGTGGGAAATCGCCAAGTCCTTCGACGGCGCGGCGGTGATTGCCCCGTTCGTGGTCGGCAGTACGTTCCCGGACCTGGCCGATATCGGCATTCGCCTGACCATCAACGGCGAAGTGAGCCAGGACGGCAATAGCGCGCAGATGCTCAACCCGATCGTCCCGATGATCCAGCACATGGCCGGCTGTTTCTCACTGCAAGCTGGCGATGTAATCCTCACCGGCACCCCGGCCGGCGTAGGCCCGCTGAATGTGGGTGATGAATTGGTGCTGGAACTGTCTGGCGTGAACCGCTTCGAAAGCAGCGTTCGCTGAGCGCCTGACGAAACGCGGTAAAAATGTGTGGGGTTGCGCTAACTCTCGCATCCTTGTGGCGAGCGGGCTTGTTGTGGCGAGCGGGCTTGCCCCGCGTTGGGCTGCGAAGCAGCCCCAAAACACAGCCCCGGAGCTGACTGACACACTGCAGCGCTCTTATTGGGGCTGCTGTGCAGCCCAACGCGGGGCAAGCCCGCTCACCACAACAAGCCCGCCCGCCACAAAATCCAATGTTTTGCATTTTTTTCACACGCTATCCGGATAATCCTCAGCCTCGAACACGCAGGCTCGTCGAGCCTGTGCTATCACCTAATGCTGACTTTCTGGATAAGCGCCCAATGGCTGTGCCCCTGCCTACCCTGACGCCCAAGCGACGTTCGCGTTTTGCCCTGCGCTGGTATTCCTGGCTGTTTCTGGTCGGGGCCATTGTGTATGGCATCGCCTGGGCCATGCATTGGGACAATCGGGGTGTGTTGTGGTTGGTGGAGCGTTTTGAATCGCCCGCCGAGCGCGAGGCCAGTGTCTGGCTACCGGACTATCGCGCCGTGATCGACGCCAAGTTGCTGCCCGGCATGGAGAAGGACGAGGCTTCCGACCTGGCCTATAACCCGCAGACCAAAACCCTGTTTTCGGTCATGGGCAAGAACCCGTTCCTGGTTGAGTTGACCCTGCAAGGCGATGTGCTGCGCAAGATGCCGCTCAACGGTTGGAATAACCCGGAAGGTGTGACTGTCATGGAAAACGGCCTGATGGCCGTGGTGGATGAGCGCCAGCACAGCCTGACCATCATCAAGGTCGACGCCGGTACGACAGCGTTGAACAAGGCGGACTTCTCCAGTTATGACCTGGGGCCGTCCAAAGACCAGAACAAAGCCTTTGAAGCCATCACCTGGGACAAGCGCAACCAGCAACTGGTGCTGGGTGAAGAACGACCGCCGGCGCTGTTCACCTGGAAAAGCGACGGTAGCCAGACCCTGGTCGGCGACAAGCAAAAGCTGGCCAGCACCGAGCTGGACATGCGCAACCTCTCGGCCCTGGCCGTCGACCCGCGTACCGGGCACTTGCTGGTGCTGTCGGCGGACTCCCACCTGTTGCTGGAACTGGACGAGAAGGGCAAGCAGGTCAGCTTCATGACCTTGCTCGGCGGCTTCAATGGCCTGAAAGACACCATCCCCCGCGCGGAAGGGGTGACCATGGACGAGAGTGGCAACCTGTACTTTGTCAGTGAGCCAAACCTGTTCTATCGCTTCGAGAAGCGGAAATAGCAGACCGATTACGTCGGATGCGTCTCTATGAGCGGCATTCGCCAGACAGTCCGGTGCGTTTAAGTTTAAATTCAGGCGACCTTGATATCTATTCGCCAGTTTTTCTTCGAGCCCGCCCCGATGCGCCGATTTGCCCGCCCCAAACCTGCATTGTTTATCCTGCTGTTGATTGCGCTGGTTTCCGTCGGCGTCTTTGCGCAACAGTTTCGTCTGTTCGAGCGCGCCTGGTTCAACTGGAAAGCGTGGCGCCAGCCTGCCGACGAGCGCTCCATCGGCCTGGCGGATTATCGGGTCGCCCTCGAAGCCCAGGTGATCGAGGGGCTCGACGACGATGTTTCAGCGCTCACCTACGACCCGGTGCGCAACAGCCTGTTTACTGTCACCAATAAAAACGCCGAACTGATCGAACTGTCCCTGCAGGGCAAGATCCTGCGACGCATTCCCCTGGTGGGGTTTGGCGATGCCGAAGCCGTGGAGTTCATCAGCGACAACATCTACGTCATCAGCGATGAGCGCCAGCAACGCCTGATCAAGGTGCATGTGGACGACGACACCCAATTCCTCGACGCGGCCGACGCGGAGCAGATGACCCTGGGCATGCATGTCGGCGGCAACAAGGGGTTCGAAGGGTTGGCCTATGACTCGGTTGGCAAGCGCCTGTTTGTCGCCAAGGAGCGCGACCCGATGCTGATCTACGAGGTCCACGGCTTTCCCCATTTCAAACCGGAAAAAACCTACTCAGTGCACGTGGTCAACAACCCCAGGCGCGATGCCGGGTTGTTTGTGCGCGACCTTTCAAGCTTGCAATACGATGAGCGCAGCGGTCATTTGCTGGCGCTGTCGGATGAGTCGTTCCTGGTGTTGGAGCTGGATATCGATGGGCGGCCATTAAGCAGTTTGTCGCTGCTCAAAGGGCGCCATGGCCTGGGCAAGCGCGTGCCGCAGGCCGAAGGGATCGCCATGGATGACGAGGGCACGTTGTACCTGGTCAGCGAGCCGAACCTGTTCTATGTGTTCAAGAAACCCAATCTCTGAGGCACCGCCGATCAAAAATGTGGGAGGGGGCTTGCCCCCGATAGCGATGTGTCAGTCGACATCTACTTGACTTAGACACCGCCATCGGGGGCAAGCCCCCTCCCACACTGGATTTGTGGTGTTCTCAGGCCTTGAGGGTTTTCACGCCTTCGGGCGTGCCCAGCAACAGCACATCAGCCGGACGCGCAGCGAACAGGCCGTTGGTGACCACGCCGACGATGGCGTTGATCTGAGTCTCAAGCTCCACCGGGTTGGTGATTTGCATGTTGAACACGTCGAGGATGATGTTGCCGTTGTCGGTCAACACGCCTTCGCGGTACACCGGGTCGCCGCCCAGTTTCACCAGTTCGCGGGCCACGTGGCTGCGGGCCATGGGGATCACTTCCACCGGCAGCGGGAACGCGCCGAGCACCGGCACCAGCTTGCTGGCGTCGGCGATGCAGATAAAGGTCTTGGCCACGGCCGCGACGATCTTCTCGCGGGTCAGGGCCGCGCCGCCGCCCTTGATCAGGTTCAGGTGCGCGTCGCTTTCATCGGCACCGTCGACATAGAACTCCAGGTCGCTCACGGTATTGAGCTCGTACACCGGAATGCCATGGCCCTTGAGGCGTGCGGCGGTGGCTTCGGAGCTGGCCACGGCGCCATCGAATGCGCCCTTGTGCTTGGCCAGCGCATCGATAAAGCAGTTGGCGGTGGAGCCGGTGCCGACACCGACGATGCTCTTGTCGTCGAGTTTAGGAAGGATTAAATCGACGGCGGCCTGGGCCACTGCCTGTTTGAGTTGATCCTGGGTCATGCGGGCTCCGGAACGGGCGGGGAGTAAAGAGGGCGCGAGTATAACCCAACAAAACCTCGGGATTCGTGTGGTCGTACGGCCAAAAGCCGGGTTAGACTCCTCGACCCTGCCCAACCCGCCCAGTGATGCTTTCCGATGCTTGAACAGTACGTCAAAAAGATCCTCACCTCGCGCGTTTACGACGTTGCCGTGGAAACTCCATTGCAGACCGCCCGCCAGCTCTCCGAGCGGCTGGGCAACAAGGTCTGGCTCAAGCGTGAAGACTTGCAGCCGGTGTTCTCATTCAAGATTCGCGGTGCGTATAACAAGCTGACCCAGTTGACGGACGAAGAGCGTGCGCGCGGCGTGGTCACCGCCTCGGCCGGCAACCATGCCCAGGGCCTGGCCCTGGCAGCCAAGGTGCTGGGGGTCAAGGCCACTATCGTAATGCCCAAGACCACCCCGGAGATCAAGGTCGAAGGCGTGCGCTCCCGTGGCGGCAAGGTGGTGCTGCACGGTGATTCCTTCCCGGAAGCCCTGGCCTACTCGCTGAAGCTGGTCGATGAAAAAGGCTACGTCTACATCCACCCCTATGACGATCCGCACACCATTGCCGGGCAGGGCACTGTGGCTATGGAGATCCTGCGCCAGCACCCAGGGCCGCTGGATGCGATCTTCGTTCCGGTGGGCGGCGGCGGGCTGATCGCGGGTATCGCGGCGTACGTGAAATACCTGCGCCCGGAAATCAAGATCATCGGCGTCGAGCCGGACGACTCCAACTGCCTGCAAGCCGCGATGGCGGCGGGCGAACGTGTGGTACTGCCGACCGTGGGCATTTTTGCCGATGGCGTGGCGGTGGCGCAGATCGGCCAGTACACCTTCGATATCTGCAAGGATTATGTGGATGAAGTGATCACCGTCAGCACCGATGAAATCTGTGCGGCGATCAAGGACATCTACGACGATACCCGTTCGATCACCGAGCCGGCCGGCGCGCTGGGCGTGGCCGGTATCAAGAAGTACGTCGAGACCCGTGGCATCACCGGGCAAACCCTGGTGGCCATCGACTCGGGGGCCAACGTCAACTTCGACCGCCTGCGCCATGTGGCCGAGCGCGCTGAGTTGGGTGAGGGGCGCGAAGCCATTATCGCCGTGACCATCCCGGAAAAACCGGGCAGCTTCAAAGCGTTCTGCGAGGCCGTGGGCAAGCGCCAGATCACCGAATTCAACTACCGCTACCACTCCGGCAGCGAGGCGCACATCTTTGTCGGCGTGCAGACCCACCCGGAAAACGACCCGCGCAGCGCGTTGATCGCCAGCCTCACCGGCAAGGGCTTTCCGGTGCTGGACCTGACCGAAAACGAGCTGGCCAAGTTGCACATCCGCCATATGGTTGGCGGGCATGCGGCCAAAGTCAGCGATGAAGTGGTGTTGCGCTTCGAGTTCCCGGAGCGCCCCGGCGCGCTGTTCAACTTCCTGAATAAGCTGGGCGGGCGCTGGAATATCTCGATGTTCCACTATCGCAACCATGGCGCGGCTGATGGCCGTGTGGTCGCCGGCTTGCAAGTGCCGGCGGACGAGCGCCACTTGGTGCCTGCAGCCCTTGAAGCCATCGGCTACCCGTACTGGGATGAAAGTGATAACCCGGCGTACCAACTGTTCCTCGGTTGAACGACTACGCTGATTGGGCGGCCTTTAAGGAATCGAAACCATGGAAACCCTGACCACCCTGAAAGTTATCCACATTGCGGCCACTGCGTTATTGCTGCTCAGCGGCCTGGGCCTGGCACTGCTGGCCTGGCGCAAACGCAGTGCCGGCCCGGTGGTTACCGTGCAACGCCCATGGGTGTTCGTGTGGCTGCTGATGGGGGTCTGCCTGCTCAGCATGCCGTTTACCGGCTGGTGGCTGGCGCACTTGATCGGCTGGCCGCTGGGGCAGACCTGGATCCTGGGTTCCAGCATCCTCTACACCGTCGCGGCGCTGGCCTGGTTCTGGCTGGTGGCGCGCCTCAATCGCCTGCGCAAGGGCGAGGGCGGCAGCCTGAATTTCACCCTGGTCCTGGCAGTGGTCAGCCTGGCGGGGTTTGTAGCGATTGCGGGGTTGATGGGCGCCAAGCCGGTTTAGGGTTTTAGACCGCGCCTACCTTATCGGGAGGCAAGCCCCTCCCACATGTTGATTTGTGAATGTGAAGTGCGCCCCAGAAGTTGGACACCCATCCAATTTCTGGGGCGTTTTCATGAGCAAGTACACCACGCAGTTCAAGCTATCTGCCATCACCGCTTTCCTTGAGCGAGGCCGAGGGTTTCGCCGGGTCGCCGCTCAATTTCAAATGGACCCCACCTTGCTTCGTCGTTGGGTCGAGGCTTATCGATTACACGGTGAGGCCAGCTTGAGCAGTACCGGCCAGCGTTACAGTGCCTTGTTCAAGTTCTCTGTTCTGCGGCGCATGTGGGATGACTCCCTTTCCTTGCGCCGCGCAGCGGCGCTTTTCAACTTGGGGGATTCCACTCAGGTGGGCAGATGGCAACAGCAGTATTACAGTGGCGGTATTGAAGCCCTGGAGTCAGGGAAAAGAGGACTGAGCACCGCTATGCCTAAACCACCTGCTAAACCACGCAAAACCGCTGCCCCACTCACCAGCCCTGAGCCTGAGCACAAGACGTTACTTGATGAGCTCCAATACCTACGGATGGAGAACGCTTATCTAAAAAAGCTTGGGGAGTTAGGCGAGGCGGTGATGAGGCGGGAGAAAGAACAGAAGAAAAAGCCCGATTAGTCAGTGAGCTTAAGCAACACTTTCCCTTGCGTGACTTGCTCAAGCTAGTGAGCCTTGCGCGAAGTACGTACTACTACCAACTCAAGGCGATGGGCGTTGCGGACCGATTTTCCTCGATCAAAGCTTCTATCCAGACCATCCAAAACGAGCATAAGGGCCGCTTTGGTTACCGTCGGATGACGCTAGAACTACGTAAAGAAAGATCGCTGATCAACAGTAAAACGGTACGACGACTGATGGGGGAGCTGGGTCTGAAATGCACGGTGCGGCCTAAGAAATACAGGTCGTATAAAGGGCCGATGGGCGAAGTGTCGCCCAACACCTTGGCTCGTCAGTTCGAGGCTGAGCAACCGAATCAGAAATGGGTGACGGATGTCACCGAGTTCAAAGTGGCCGGCAAAAAGCTGTACTTGTCCCCAGTTTTGGACTTGTACAACGGAGAAATCGTGGCCTATCAGACGGCAATACGTCCCCAATATGCCTTGGTGGGCGAGATGCTGGAAAAAGCTATTGAAGGCTTACCTGAGGGCGGCAAGCCAATGCTGCATTCAGATCAAGGCTGGCACTATCGATATCCAAAGTACCGGGAGAGGCTAGAAAAAGCAGGGCTGGAGCAAAGCATGTCACGCAAAGGAAACTGCCATGACAACGCCACAATGGAGAGTTTCTTCGGCACGCTGAAGTCAGAGTTCTACTATCGGGAAAGCTTTGAAAGCGTGGAGCAGTTGCAAGCGGGGCTGGATGAGTACATCCATTACTACAACCATAAGCGAATCAAAGTGAAGCTTGGCGGACTGAGCCCTGTAGCGTACAGGACCCGGTCCGCTGTAGCCTAACCAACAGCTGTCCAGCTTTTGGGGCGCACTTCAATGTGCTCGAGTGTGGGAGGGGGCTTGCCCCCGATAGGGCCATCAGCTACGCAGCGTAATCACCGGCCAACCACGCTTCTCGGCTTCAGCGCGCAGATTCGGGTCCGGATCCACCGCCACCGGGTGGGTCACCTGTTCCAGCAGCGGCAGGTCATTCATCGAATCGCTGTAAAAATAGCTGCCTTCCAGGCTATGCCCGGTCTCTTCCAGCCAACGATTCAAGCGTGTCACCTTGCCTTCACGGAAGCACGGCACATCGGTGCTGCGCCCGGTGTAGCGGCCGTCTTCCATCTCGCATTCGGTGGCGATCAGGGCGTCTACGCCCAGGCGTGCGGCAATTGGCGCGGTGACGAACCGGTTGGTGGCGGTGATGATCACCAACTTGTCCCCGGCATCGCGGTGTTTGGCCAGCAGTTCCAACGCCTGCGGCAACATGATCGGCTCGATGCAGTCGCGCATATAGTCGTTGTGCCACTCGTCCAGCTGGGCCATCTCGGTGCGGCCGAGGATTTCCAGGCAAAAGTTCAGGTAGGCCGCGTTATCCAGTTGGCCGGCCAGGTAGTCCTGGTAGAACTCATCGTTGCGAGCCTTGTAGGCCACCGGGTCGAGAATCCCGCGTTCGCAGAGGTAATCGCCCCAGGCGTGATCGCTGTCACCCCCCAGGAGCGTGTTGTCCAAGTCGAATAAAGCCAGGCGCATTGCAGTTACTCGCTGAAAAGTCTGTAAAAAGGCGTCCAGAATACGGTCTTTTCACAAGAGTGCACATAAGGTAAGAAGCCTCGTTGCCGCTGGATCAACCTTTGTGGAACAATGCGGCGACATGCGTTTGCGAGGTTGTTGCCGTGATCGACCCCGATGGTTTCCGTCCTAATGTCGGGATTATTCTTACGAATGATGCCGGACAGGTGCTATGGGCTCGCCGAATCAACCAAGATGCCTGGCAGTTTCCTCAAGGTGGAATCAACCCCGACGAAACCCCTGAAGACGCCTTGTACCGTGAGTTGAACGAAGAAGTCGGCCTTGAGCGTGAAGATGTGCAAATTCTGGCCTGTACCCGCGGCTGGTTGCGCTATCGTTTGCCGCAACGTCTGGTGCGTACCCACAGCCAACCGCTGTGCATCGGCCAGAAGCAGAAATGGTTTCTCCTGCGCCTGATCTCCAACGAGCAGCGGGTGCGGATGGATTTGACCGGTAAACCGGAGTTCGATGGCTGGCGCTGGGTCAGCTATTGGTACCCGTTGGGCCAGGTGGTGACATTCAAGCGCGAGGTTTATCGTCGCGCTCTCAAAGAGCTTGCCCCGCGCCTTTTAGCGCGCGACTGACGACGGAGTTCGACCCCGAGCCATGCTCAATACGCTGCGCAAGATCGTCCAGGAAGTTAACTCCGCCAAGGATCTCAAGGCGGCGTTGGGGATTATTGTGTTGCGCGTCAAGGAAGCCATGGGCAGCCAGGTCTGCTCGGTTTACCTGCTGGACCCAGAGACCAACCGTTTTGTGCTGATGGCCACCGAGGGCTTGAA
Organism: Pseudomonas sp. G11; assembly: GCF_029457515.1. Lineage (NCBI taxonomy): Bacteria > Pseudomonadati > Pseudomonadota > Gammaproteobacteria > Pseudomonadales > Pseudomonadaceae > Pseudomonas > Pseudomonas sp. G11. The sequence goes on along the minus strand of NZ_CP120377.1, from coordinate 7,465,742 downwards.
CAAGCGCTCCATTGGCAAGGTCAGCATGGCACCCAATGAGGGTCTGGTGGGCCTGGTGGGGACGCGTGAAGAACCCCTGAACCTTGAACACGCCGCTGATCACCCGCGGTATCGCTACTTCGCCGAGACCGGTGAAGAGCGCTACGCCTCGTTCCTCGGCGCACCGATTATCCACCACCGCCGCGTCGTTGGCGTGTTGGTCATCCAGCAGAAAGAACGCCGCCAGTTCGACGAAGGTGAAGAAGCCTTCCTCGTGACCATGAGCGCGCAACTGGCCGGGGTTATCGCCCACGCCGAAGCCACGGGCTCGATTCGCGGCCTGGGGCGCCAGGGCAAGGGCATCCAGGAAGCCAAGTTCGTCGGCGTGCCGGGTTCGCCGGGCGCTGCGGTGGGTACGGCGGTGGTCATGCTGCCACCGGCCGACCTCGATGTGGTGCCGGACAAGACCGTCATCGACATCGACGCCGAGATCAAGCTGTTCAAGACCGCCCTCGAAGGCGTGCGCGCCGACATGCGCAACCTGTCGAACAAGCTGGCCACCCAGCTGCGCCCCGAAGAGCGCGCGCTGTTCGACGTGTACCAGATGATGCTCGACGACGCGTCCCTGGGTAACGAAGTCAAGACCGTGATCAAGACCGGCCAGTGGGCCCAGGGCGCGTTGCGCCAGGTGGTCACCGATCACGTCAACCGCTTTGAAATGATGGATGACGCCTACCTGCGTGAACGCGCTTCGGATGTGCGCGACCTGGGTCGCCGTCTGCTGGCTTATCTGCAGGAAGATCGCACCACCAACATGGTCTTCCCCGATAACACCATCCTGGTCAGTGAAGAACTGACGGCCACTCAGCTTGGCGAAGTGCCAGAAGGCAAGCTGGTGGGCCTGGTTTCGGTATTGGGTTCGGGCAACTCCCACGTCGCGATCCTGGCTCGCGCCATGGGCATTCCGACCGTGATGGGCCTGGTGGACTTGCCTTATTCCAAGGTCGACGGCATCGACATGATCGTCGATGGCCATCGTGGCGAGGTCTACACCAACCCCAGCGACGTGCTGCGCAAGCAATTCGCCGAGGTGGTGGAAGAAGAGAAACAACTGGCGCAAGGCCTCGATTCGTTGCGCGAGCTGCCCTGCGTCACCCTCGACGGCCACCGCGTGCCGCTGCTGGTCAACACCGGCCTGCTCGCCGATGTCGCGCGCGCGCAACAGCGCGGGGCCGAAGGGGTGGGGCTGTACCGCACCGAAGTGCCGTTCATGATCAACCAGCGTTTCCCGAGTGAGAAGGAGCAGCTGGCGATTTATCGCGAGCAATTGCAGGCCTTCCACCCGTTACCGGTGACCATGCGCAGCCTGGACATCGGCGGCGACAAGTCACTGTCTTATTTCCCGATCAAGGAAGACAACCCCTTCCTCGGCTGGCGCGGTATTCGCGTCACCCTCGACCATCCCGAGATTTTCCTCGTACAAACCCGCGCCATGCTCAAGGCCAGCGAAGGCTTGAATAACCTGCGCATCCTGCTGCCGATGATCTCCGGCACCCATGAGCTGGAAGAGGCCCTGCACCTGATTCACCGTGCCTGGGGCGAAGTGCGCGACGAAGGTGCCGACGTACCGATGCCGCCGATTGGCGTGATGATCGAAATCCCGGCGGCGGTCTACCAGGCCAAGGAGCTGGCGCGGCAGGTGGACTTCCTCTCGGTCGGTTCCAACGACTTGACCCAGTACCTGCTGGCCGTGGACCGCAACAACCCACGGGTGGCCGACCTCTACGACTACCTGCACCCGGCCGTCCTGCAAGCCCTGCAACACGTAGTGCGCGACGCCCATGCCGAAGGCAAGCCGGTGAGCATCTGCGGTGAAATGGCCGGCGACCCGGCCGCAGCGGTGCTGTTGATGGCGATGGGCTTTGACAGCCTGTCGATGAACGCCACCAACTTGCCGAAAGTGAAGTGGATGCTGCGCCAGATCAACCTGAGCCGGGCCAAGGACTTGCTGGCGGAGTTGATGACCATCGACAACCCGCAAGTGATCCACAGCTCGCTGCAATTGGCGCTGAAGAACCTGGGGCTGACGCGGATGATCAATCCGGCTTCCGCCAAGACCCTCTAAAGCCTGGTGCCGATGAGAAAGGTGGGAGGGGGCTTGCTCCCTCCCACATTGGTTTTGTGGTGTGCCTAGAGCGTGAGTTCGACTTCGCCGAGTCGGCCACCATGGGGGCCGAAACTACGCTCCACCATCCGCCGCGTGCCATCGGCATTTACAATCAGCGCCGTACTCGCCCGTGTCCCATAACTTGGGCTGGCGATAAACACGCTCGATAACAGGCTTTCAGTCGCCAACCCCACGCCGGTATCCGGCAACTCCGCAAATGGCGCTGTCAGCGGGTCGCTCAAGATCTGCAGCAACGCGTCCGGCTGCGGATCGTCCAGGACTTCGATCAACGCCGACTTGGCCTTGAGCAGCTTCGGCCAGGGCGTATCCAGCCCTGCATTGGATAGCCCGTACACGCCAGGCGCCAACAGGCTGGGCGCAGTGTCCCGGGCGTTGTAATGCCACAACTCATCCCGCGTGCCCACCAGCAGGTTAAACCCGGCATATTCAATCGATCGGCCGTTAACGTCGGCCAAGTAGTCATCAATGGGCAGTGAACCGCTGAGAAACCGCGCCACCAATTCACCGCGCGACTTGCGTGCGGGCGGTTGGTGCGGGTCGCGGATATTGGTCAGGGCGGCGAATCGCCCATCGGTATTGACCCCCAGCCAGGTGCCGCCCGCTTCCTGGTCGCGACCGGCGTACACATCGGGCGCATCCAGCCACTGGGCCAGCGGCAGGCTGGGGCGGGCGTAGAACTCATCACGGTTGGCCGCGACGATCAGCGGTTGGGCGTGGCCCGGCCGCCAGGCGAAAACAATCAGGCACATCAGGCGATTCCCCTTTGTGTTTTTTTGTCACTCTACCCACACCGGCAGCGGCGTTCCATCGTATCCAGTTGGGTCGCATGCCTTCCATCCGTTAACATGCCGGACTTGGTTGGGGGGCTCCCATGGAATTTCTGCTGTATTTGCTGCTGGGTGCCTGTGCGGGCGTGCTCGCCGGGCTGTTTGGCGTGGGGGGCGGGATCATTATCGTGCCGGTGCTGGTGTTCAGTTTCACCTTGCAGGGCTTTGACCCGCAGGTGCTGACCCACCTGGCTGTGGGCACTTCCCTGGCGACGATCATATTTACCTCGATCAATGCCGTGCGTGAGCATCACCGACGCGGCGCGGTGCGTTGGCCGATATTCGTGTGGATGACGGTCGGCATCTTGATCGGCGCAGGCTTCGGCGCGCTGACGGCCGAGGCGATCTCCGGCCCGCATTTGCAGAAGATCATTGGCGTGTTCGCATTGATCGTCGCCGTGCAGCTGGCCCTGGAGGTCAAGCCCAAGGCCAGCCGGACGGTACCCGGCAAGGTCGGTCTGACCCTGGCCGGTACGGTGATCGGCTGGGCCTCGGCGATTTTCGGCATCGGCGGCGGCTCGCTGACCGTACCGTTTTTGACCTGGCGCAGCGTGCCGATGCAGCAAGCGGTGGCCACCTCATCGGCCTGCGGCCTGCCGATCGCCGTGGCCAGCGCGTTAAGTTTCATGATTCTGGGCTGGCATGACCCGCTGTTGCCCGCTCATAGTCTAGGGTTCGTGTATTTGCCGGCACTGCTGGGCATTGCCTTGACCAGCATGGTGTTCGCCCGCTTCGGCGCACGCCTGGCGCACCGCTTGTCGCCGCGTCTGTTGAAGCGGCTGTTCGCCGGTCTGTTGTTTTGTGTCGGTTTGAATTTTTTGCTGTAACGCAGGCTTAATCGCGCCCGGGCATGGTCCGGCGCCATAACGAATGATTTAACGAGGAGTCGCAATGCTGCCTTACCCGCAGATCGACCCGGTGGCCCTGGCCATCGGTCCGCTGAAAATCCACTGGTACGGGTTGATGTACCTGATCGGCATCGGCGGCGCCTGGCTGCTGGCCTCTCGGCGTTTGAACCGTTTTGACCCGACCTGGACCAAGGAAAAACTCTCCGACATGGTGTTCTGGCTGTCGATGGGGGTGATTGTTGGCGGGCGACTGGGGTATGTGCTGTTCTACGATCTCTCGGCGTATATCGCCAACCCGACGCTGATCTTCGAAGTGTGGAAGGGTGGCATGGCGTTCCACGGTGGGTTTATCGGCGTGATGATCGCCGCCTGGTGGTTTGGCCGGCGCAACGGCAAGTCGTTTTTCCAACTGATGGATTTCGTCGCACCGCTGGTGCCGATCGGCCTGGGTGCCGGGCGTATCGGTAACTTCATCAACGCCGAGTTGTGGGGCAAGCCGACCGACGTGCCGTGGGCCATGGTGTTCCCGCCGTTCAGCGACCCGGCACAGCTGCCGCGCCATCCGTCGCAGCTTTACCAGTTCGCCCTGGAAGGGGTGGCACTGTTCCTTATCCTGTACCTCTTCTCGCGCAAACCACGTCCCACCATGGCGGTGTCGGGTATGTTCGCGTTGTTCTACGGGATCTTCCGTTTCATCGTCGAGTTCGTGCGCGTGCCGGATGCGCAACTGGGCTACCTGGCGTGGGGCTGGCTGACCATGGGCCAGATCCTCAGCCTGCCGATGATCCTGGCCGGCCTGGGCTTGCTGTGGTGGGCCTACAACCGCCCGCAACCGCTGAAGAACACCGAGCTTTAAATTCGAACGCCGAGGCCTGCGAGGTCTCGGCTTCAACGATACGGGTAATGACATGAAGCAATATCTCGAACTACTGAACGACGTCGTGACCAATGGCCTGACCAAAGGCGACCGTACCGGCACCGGCACCAAGGCCGTGTTCGCCCGTCAGTATCGGCATAACTTGGCCGACGGCTTCCCGTTGCTGACCACCAAGAAGCTTCACTTCAAGAGCATCGCCAACGAGCTGATCTGGATGTTGAGCGGTAACACCAACATCAAGTGGCTGAACGAAAACGGCGTGAGAATCTGGGACGAGTGGGCCACCGAAGAAGGTGACCTGGGCCCGGTGTACGGCGAACAGTGGACCGCCTGGCCGACCAAGGATGGCGGCACGATCAACCAGATCGACTACATGGTGCACACGCTCAAGACCAACCCCAACAGCCGTCGCATCCTGTTCCACGGCTGGAACGTCGAGTACCTGCCGGACGAAACCAAGAGCCCGCAGGAAAACGCGCGCAACGGCAAACAAGCCCTGCCACCGTGCCACCTGCTGTACCAGGCGTTCGTGCATGACGGCCATCTGTCGATGCAGTTGTACATCCGCAGCTCCGACGTGTTCCTCGGCCTGCCCTACAACACCGCCGCGCTGGCGCTGCTGACCCATATGCTGGCGCAGCAATGCGACCTGATCCCTCATGAGATCATCGTCACCACCGGCGACACCCACGCCTACAGCAACCATATGGAACAGATCCGGACCCAGCTGGCGCGCACGCCGAAGAAGCTGCCGGAACTGGTGATCAAGCGTAAGCCGGCGTCGATCTACGACTACAGGTTCGAAGACTTTGAAATCGTGGGCTACGACGCCGACCCAAGCATCAAGGCCGACGTGGCTATCTAACGTCGGTCTCGGTTCCACTGTGGGAGGGGGCTTGCACCCCGATTGCAGTATGTCAGCCACCTAATACTTAGCTGATCCACTGCTATCGGAGGCAAGCCCTAATGCCGTTCAGTTAAGCGTACATCGCCTTCTGTAGGAGCGAGCTTGCTCGCGAAAAACGTCAACGATAACGCGTGTTTCCTGAGTGAACGCGGCGCCTGTGAGTTCTTCGCGAGCAAGCTCGCTCCTACAAAAAAGCCTTAACTATGTCAGCCACCTAATACTTAGCTGATCCACTGCTATCGGAGGCAAGCCCCCTCCCACATTTGATCTGTGTCGCCTTGAGTCAGTGGCCGTGGCTTCTGCCCACGTGCGAAGGCTCAGCCTCGCTGGCAGCGACACCGCCGCTGACCTCCAGCCGCTGCAAAATCCCGCACTGGTCCAGCTCCGGCCCGCTGCCACAGCGCTGGCGCAGGTCGATCAACTGTTCCTGCAACGCCAGCAGCCCATCGATCCGCGCTTTCACATGGTGGATATGCTCATCGATCAATGCATTCACGTTTTCACACTGGTCCTGCGGGCTGTCGCGCAGCCCGAGCAGGCTGCGGATTTCTTCCAGGGTCATGTCGAGGCTGCGGCAATTGCGGATAAACACCAGCCGTTCGGTGTGCGCCTGGGTGTACACACGGTAGTTGGCCTCGGTGCGCGCCGGGGGCGGCAGCAGGCCTTCCTTCTCGTAATAACGGATGGTTTCCACCGGGCAGTCGGTCAGTTTGGCCAGTTCGCCGATCTTCATCGCAGCAATCTCCAAATGGGTGCTTGACCCTATAGTGGCTACAGGGTCTTTACTTGGCAACAGGCACCTTACGGACGCGACCTGATGAGCGACTCCTTCCACACCCCGCATAAGCATGACCACGATCACGACCATGAGCACGATCATGCGCCGAAGAAACTTGCGCCCGTGCATGATCACGGCCACGGCGGCTCCTGCTGCTCCGGTACCCCGGCGCCTGCATTGGTGCGACTGAGCGATGCCCAGACCGCCGGCTCACGCCTGAGCACCTTCCGTATCGAAGCCATGGACTGCCCCACCGAGCAAACGCTGATCCAGAACAAACTGGGCAAGTTGGCCGGCGTGCAGCAACTGGAGTTCAACCTGATCAACCGCATACTCGGCGTCACCCATGACCTGCCGAGCACCGCGTCGATTGTCGAGGCCATCAAATCCCTGGGCATGCACGCCGATCCGATCGAAGAGGGCGTCCCGGCCGCCGAGCCGCCAGCCAAGAAGCACTGGTGGCCGCTGGCGCTGTCTGGCGTGGGCGCACTGGGCGCCGAAGTGTTGCACTTTACCAATGCCGCGCCGACCTGGGTGATCGCCATCGTGGCGCTGGTATCGATCCTCAGTAGCGGCCTCACCACCTATAAAAAGGGTTGGATAGCCCTGAAAAACCTCAACCTGAACATCAACGCGCTGATGAGTATCGCGGTCACCGGCGCGATCCTGATTGGCCAGTGGCCGGAAGCGGCGATGGTGATGTTCCTGTTCACCGTGGCCGAGTTGATCGAAGCCAAGTCCCTGGACCGGGCGCGCAACGCGATCAGCGGCTTGATGCAGATGACGCCGGAGCAGGCCACGGTACGGCAGGCGGATGGATCGTGGGGCGTACAACCAGTCAAAAACATCGAACTGGGTGCAATCGTGCGGGTTCGACCTGGCGAGCGCATTGGCCTGGACGGCGAAGTTACCGCCGGCCAATCCACTGTCGACCAGGCGCCGATCACCGGCGAAAGCCTGCCGATTGAGAAGGCAGCGGGCGATAAGGTCTTTGCCGGCACTATCAACCAGGCCGGCTCCCTGGAATACAAGGTGACGGCGGCAGCCAACAATTCCACGCTGGCGCGGATCATTCACGCGGTGGAACAGGCCCAGGGCGCGCGTGCACCGACCCAGCACTTTGTCGACAGCTTCGCGAGGATCTACACCCCGGCTGTGTTCCTGTTCGCCCTGGGCGTGGCGTTGATCCCGCCGCTGTTCATGGCCGGCATGTGGTTTGACTGGATCTACCGCGCGCTGGTGCTGCTGGTGGTCGCGTGCCCCTGCGCGCTGGTGATCTCCACCCCGGTGACCATTGTCAGCGGCCTGGCCGCCGCGGCGCGCAAAGGCATCCTGATCAAGGGCGGCGTGTACCTGGAGGGCGGTTACAAGCTCGACTACCTGGCCCTCGACAAGACCGGCACCCTTACCCACGGCAAGCCGGTGCAAACCGATTACCTGGCGCTGTTCCCGAATGTCGAAGACAGCGCACCGGCCCTGGCCGCGAGTTTGGCCGCGCGGTCCGATCACCCGGTGTCCCTGGCGATCGCCTTGGCGGCTGTGGATAAAAACCTGGCGACCCACGCTGTGGATAACTTCGCAGCGCTGGCCGGTCGCGGTGTGCGCGGCGATATCAACGGTCAAACCTACCACCTGGGCAACCACCGCCTGGTGGAAGACCTGGGCCTGTGTTCGCCAGCCCTGGAAGAAAAACTCTTCGCCCTGGAAAAACAAGGCAAGTCCGTGGTGCTGCTGCTCGACACATCCGGCCCGCTGGCGCTGTTCGCCGTGGCCGATACGGTCAAGGACAGCAGCCGCGAAGCCATCCAGCAGTTGCATGAGCTGGGCATCAAGACCCTGATGCTCACCGGCGACAACACCCACACCGCCCAGGCGATCGCAGCCCAGGTCGGCATCGACCAGGCCCAGGGCGACCTGTTGCCCACCGATAAGCTGCAAGCCATCGAAACGCTCTACGGCCAAGGCCACCGCGTGGGCATGGTCGGCGACGGCATCAACGACGCCCCGGCCCTGGCTCGCGCCGAGATCGGTTTTGCCATGGCCGCCGCAGGCACGGACACCGCCATCGAGACCGCCGACGTCGCCTTGATGGACGATGACTTGCGCAAGATTCCCGCATTCATTCGGTTGTCGCGGCAAACGTCGAGTATCCTCAAGCAGAACATCGCCCTGGCGCTGGTGATCAAGGCCATCTTCCTGGCCGTTACTTTCCTGGGCATGGCCACCATGTGGATGGCGGTGTTCGCCGACATGGGCGTGAGCCTGCTGGTGGTATTCAATGGCCTGCGCCTGCTGCGCAAATAGACGATGAGAGGGTGGTGTGCTGAGTGCCGAGCTGAAGGCGTTTTATCTGGTCGCCCGCCTGGGCAGCATCACCCAGGCGGCGAAAAAACTCGGCCTGAGCCAGCCCACCGTCACCACCCAGGTGCGCAACCTGGAGAGCCAATACGGCGTTGAGTTGTTCTACCGTGGCGGCCGCCGTCTCACCGTCAGCGACGAAGGCGCGCGCCTGTTGCCGATGGTCAAGACGCTGTTGCAGCAGGAAGCGGACATCGAGTTTTTCCTGCGCAACAGCGGTCAGGTCCAAGGGGCGCTGAGGATTGCCGCGACGGCGCCGTATTACATCCTCGACCTGGTCAAAGCCTTTCGCGAACGCCTGCCGCACGTGGAGGTGTCGGTGGAAATCGGCAACTCCCAGCAGGTGCTCGAGGCCCTGGACGATTACCGTGTAGACGTCGCTGCCTCCTCGCAATTGCTGGAAGACCCCCGTTTGATCCGCCGCGTATTGGGCACCGACCCCCTGGTGCTGGCGGTGCATCGCAACCATCCCCTGGCCAAACTGGATCATGTGCCGTTGACCGCGCTCGCCGGCCATACGCTGTTGATGCGTGAGGCGGGTTCTACCACGCGACGGCTGACGGAAGAGATGCTGCAAGGCGCCGGTGTGAGTTATGGGCCGCTGCTGGAAATCGGCAGTCGCGAGTCGATTCGCGAAGCAGTGCTGCGCAATATCGGCATCAGCATCATCGCCCGCCAGGAAGTGCCCCATGACCCGCAGTTACGGGTGCTGACCATCGAGCATGCACCGCAGATTCCGGAATATCTCTACTGCCTCAAGGAAAGAAAAGGCGCTCGGTTGCCGGCGGCGTTTTTGGGGTTGGCGCAGGAAATGTCGCCGATCTGAAGCCTTGTGGTAGACCAGGCAACCCATCTCTGAATGGCCTACCCAAATCCACCAATACCACTATCGCCATGTTTTGCCTTTCTGCCACACCAGGGACGCATTGGCTGCCTAGCATGGCCCTCATCCGTTTGATGAGGTGCCTCCATGAACACAGCCCTGAGCAACCCCGGCGCGCCAATGAAGGTGCGCGGTGTCCAGAAACGCTTCGGCGCCTTTACCGCGCTGGACAACGTGTCCCTGGACGTCGCCGCCGGCGAGCTGGTGTGTCTGCTGGGCCCGTCGGGTTGCGGCAAGACCACCTTGCTGCGTTGCATCGCCGGCCTGGAGCGCCAGGACAGCGGTGAACTGTACCTGGGCAGCCGGGATGTTTCCCTGCTGCCGCCCCAGGCACGGGACTACGGCATTCTGTTCCAGTCCTACGCGTTGTTTCCCAACCTCAGCGTCGAAGCCAATATTGGCTACGGCCTTACCGGCAGCGGCCGTGATGAAGTGCGCCAGCGTGTCGGGCAGATGCTCGAACTGGTGGGCCTGCTCGGCAGTGAAAAGAAATACCCAGGCCAACTGTCCGGTGGCCAACAGCAGCGTGTCGCCCTGGCCCGTGCGCTGGCGCCAGCACCGTCGTTGCTGCTGCTGGACGAGCCGATGTCGGCCCTCGATGCCCGTGTCCGCGAGCATTTATGCACCGAGTTGCGCCAACTGCAACGGCGCCTGGGCATCACCACCCTGATGGTCACCCATAATCAGGATGAGGCCATGTTGATGGCCGACCGCATCGCCGTGATGAACAACGGCAAGGTCGAGCAATACGCCACGCCCCAGGAAATCTATGATCGCCCGGCCACGCCGTTCGTGGCCGAATTTGTCGGCCAGGGCAATTGGCTGCCGTTCAGCCGCAACAGCGCGAGTCACGCCCAGGTCGGCGGGATGAACATGCGCCTGGCCGACGACGCGGGTGGGGCTTCCTCCGGCCGCCTGTTCTGCCGCCCGGAAGCGATCAGCGTCAACCCGCCGGTGCATGAAGAAAACCTGTTCCCGGCCAAGGTCCGCGAGATCACCTTCCTGGGTAACCGCTGCCGCATGAGCTTTGAACTGGAGCAGTTGCCTGGGCATCCGCTGTTGGCCGAGCTGGCCCCGGAAGCCATGCCACGCCTGGGCGCCCAGCACATCTGGGTCGCCTTGCCGCCGCGTAGCCTGCAGGTGTTTGCCTGAGATGGCCGTTGATATGAGCTTGCCGATACCGCGCCAGGTTTCCCGTGCGGAAACCGGCGACCGCCTTTTTGTGCTCGGCGGCAAACTGTTGTGGCTGTGCCTGCTGGGTGTCGCGGTCCTGCTACCGCTGTTGGCGATCTTCTGGCGTGGCTTCAGCAGCGAGGCGGGGCAGGGCGGTGGCCTGGTCGCTGCGCGAGAGCTGGTGGGCAGCGCCAACTTTCATTGGCTGTTGGGCAATAGCCTGAAAGTTTCCCTTAGCGTGGCGGCTATCGTCGTACCGCTGGCCTACCTGTTTGCCTACGCGCTGCAACGCACCCTGATTCCCGGTAAGGCCATCTGGCGTGGCCTGTCGTTACTGCCGTTGATGGCACCGTCGATGCTGCCGGGGATTGCATTGGTGTACCTGTTTGGTAACCAGGGCCTGTTACGTGGCTTGCTCTCGGAGAATATCTACGGCTTCTGGGGCATTGTCCTCGGCGAAGTGATCTACACCTTCCCACATGCCTTGATGATCCTGTTGTCAGCGCTTTCCTTGGCGGATGCGCGGTTATTCGACGCGGCATCGAGCATGGGCGCCAGCCCCGCCCGAGCATTTCGCAGCATCACCTGGCCGGCCACGCGCCAGGCGGTGTTCGCCGCGTTCTGCCTGGTGTTCACCTTGACCGTCACCGACTTCGGCGTGCCCGTGGTGGTCGGCGGCGATTATCAGGTGTTGGCGCTGGAAGCCTACAAGGCGGTGGTGGGCCAGCAACAGTTCGGCCGCGGTGCGTTGATTGGCATGGTGTTGCTGCTGCCGGCGCTGTTCAGCTTTGGCGTGGACGCCTGGTTACGTCGTCGGCAGGGTGATTCGATGAGTGGCCGCGCCCAGGTGTTCCAACCCGCGCCATCGCGGCTGCGGGACGCCTGCTACCTGGCCATTGTGCTGGGGATGTGTGCCGTGTTGCTGCTGGTGTTCGGCATGGCGGTGTACTCCTCGCTGGTGAAGTTCTGGCCGTACAACCTGTCGCTGTCGCTCAACCACTACCAGTTCGAAGACACGGCCGGCGGCGGCTGGCTGGCCTATCGCAACAGCCTGACCCTGGCACTGTGCACCGCGTTGATCGGCAGCGTGCTGATCTTCACCGGCGCCTACCTGATGGAAAAGACCCAGGGCCAGAAGGGCCTCAACCTGGCGCTGCGCCTGCTCAGTTTTGTGCCGATGGCCGTGCCGGGCTTGGTGTTGGGCCTGGGTTATGTGTTCTTCTTCAACCTCAACGGCAACCCGCTGCATGTGTTCTACGGGACCATGACCTTGCTGGTGGTGTGCACCATCGCGCACTACCTGACCACTGCCCAGATGACCGCGACCACTGCCCTGCGCCAGCTGGACGCCGAGTTCGAAGCCGCTGCGCTGTCCCTCAAGGCGCCGCTTTATCGCCACTACCTGCGGGTGACCGTGCCGATTTGCCTGCCGGCACTGCTGGATATCGTGCGCTACCTGTTTGTGTCGGCGATGACCACGGTGTCGGCGGCAATTTTTCTCTACAGCCCCGACACCATTCTCGCCGCCGTCGCCGTGCTGAACATGGACGACGCCGGCAACGTGGGCGGCGCGGCGGCGATGTCGACCCTGATCCTGTTCACTTCGGCCGCCGTCTCGCTGCTGCTGGCGTGGGCCTCACGCGGCCTGTTGCGTCGCTCCCAAGCCTGGCGTCAAACCGCGCCCGGTCAATAACCCTCGATAAAGGAAGTGCACCATGTTCAAGCCCCTGGCGCTGGCCGCTGCTGTACTCAGCGTATTCAGCCTGAATGCCTTTGCCGCGAAAACCGAGCTGACCGTGTACACGGCCCTCGAAGCCGAGCAGTTGAAGACCTACAAGCAGGCCTTCGAGAAGGCCAACCCGGATATCGATATCAAATGGGTGCGCGACTCCACCGGCATCATCACCGCCAAGCTGCTGGCCGAAAAAGCTCGCCCGCAAGCCGACGTAGTGTGGGGCCTGGCCGCGTCGAGCCTGGCGATTCTCGATCAGCAGGGCATGCTGGATAACTACGCGCCCAAGGACCTGGACAAGATCGGCAAGCACTACCGTGACGCCGCCAACCCACCGGCCTGGGTCGGCATGGATGTGTGGGCCGCGACCATTTGCTTCAACACTGTCGAAGCCGAGAAACAGGGCCTGACCAAGCCGGTGAGCTGGCAGGACCTGACCAAGCCCGAGTACAAGGGCAAGATCGTCATGCCCAACCCGGCATCGTCCGGCACCGGCTTCCTGGATGTGAGCGCCTGGCTGCAAACCTTCGGCGAGAAGCAGGGCTGGCAGTACATGGACGACTTGCACCAGAACATCGGCCAATACGTTCACTCCGGCTCCAAGCCCTGCAAGCTGGCGGCTTCCGGTGAATTCCCGATTGGTATTTCCTTTGAGTACCCGGCCGTGCAGCTCAAGCGCCAGGGCGCACCGCTGGACATCATCCTGCCGAAGGAAGGCCTGGGCTGGGACATCGAAGCCACCGCCGTGATCAAGGGTTCCGCCCACGCCGATGCGGCGAAAAAACTCGCCGACTTCTCTGCCAGCCCCGCCGCGATGGACCTGTACAAAGAAAATTTTGCGGTCCTCGCCCAGCCGGGCATCGCCAAGCCGCAAACCGAACTGCCGGCCGACTACGAGCAGCGCCTGATCAAGAACGACTTTGGCTGGGCGTCGAAGAATCGCGACAGCATCTTGACCGAGTGGCGTAAGCGCTATGACGGCAAGTCGGAGAAGGTCGCGGGTCAGTAAGGCTTTCGTTAGGGCTACTGGCCTCATCGGGGGCTTGCCCCCGATAGCGGTCTTGAAAACAGGACATCACTCAATGACACACCACAGCGACCTGCTGATCGTCGGCGCCGGCATCCTCGGCCTGTCCCACGCCTACGCCGCTGCCAGGCGCGGGCTCAAGGTCAGGGTGTTCGAGCGCAGCGCCACCCCGCTGGGCGCCTCCGTGCGCAACTTTGGCCAGGCGCTGGTCACGGGCCAACCACCGGGGCCGATGCTCGACCTGGCTCGGGAGAGCCGCGCGATCTGGGACCAATGGGCACAACTCGCCAGCCTGCAACTCAAGCGCAATGGTTCTTACCTGTTCGCGCGAACCGAAGCGGAAGAACATCTGCTGGAAGCCTTCTGTGCCGGCCGCGCGCAGGAGCACGGCTATCACGTCGAACTGCTGCAAGGCGCGGCAATGAAGGACCTGTACGGCGGCCAGTTCCGCCATCACCGCGCCGCGCTGCATGGCAAGGACGATCAGCAACTGTATTCGCGCGAAGCGATCCCGGCGCTGATCAACTACCTTCGCCATGAACTGAAGGTGGAGTTTCACTTTTCCACCCTGGTGCGCGATGTGGAACCGGGCCAGTTGCACAGCACGGCCGGCAGCTTTCGTGGCGAGCAGATCATCGTGTGTTCCGGCCATGACTACCAAACCCTGCTGGCCGAGGCCATCGCCGAACTCAACCCGCAGATCTGCCGGCTGCAAATGCTGCGCGCCCGGCCTGCACTCAACCTTAACCTGCAACACGCCTTGCTCACCGGCCTCAGTTGCGTGCACTACGGTGCGTTTGCCGACTTGCCGGAAGCGGCGGCGGTACAGGCGCAGATCCTGCGGGAGGCACCGTACCTGCATGAACACGGCATCCACCTGCTGATCAGCCCGACGCCCCATGGTGAGCTGATCATCGGCGATTCCCATGATTACGGCAGCGATCCGTCGCCGTTCAACGCCGAACACGTGGATAACTGGTTGGTTGAGCTGGCCGAGCACACCTTGGGGTGCAGGATCCAGGTGGTGGAGCGCTGGCAAGGTGTCTATGGCTCGCGCGGGCCGGGACCGTTTTCATTCCTGCGTGCTGCTCCAGGGGTGAACGCGGCGTTGATGCACACCGGTGTAGGCATGAGCGTGGGGCCGGCGATGGCCGAGCGAAATATCAGTGCGTTGTGGGGGGCGGCATGATGAACCCGGAACAGGCAATCGCCGAGGTGTTTGGCTTGTACGAGCAGCACGGCGCGGCGGATTACATCGGCGAACCGGTGTCGCAGATCGAGCACATGTCCCAAGCCGCTCAGTTGGCCATGGCCGAGGGCTTTGATGATGAAGTGGTGTTGGCGGCGTTCTTCCACGATATCGGCCATCTCTGCGGCCAGGGCGGCGAGAACATGGGCGGTTATGGCGTGGCCAGCCATGAGCGGCTGGGCGCCGATTACCTGCGCCGCGTCGGTTTCAGCGAGCGCCTGGCGCGGCTGGTGGAATATCACGTCGAGGCCAAGCGCTACCTGACCTTCAGCCAGCCGGACTACTACGCCCGGTTGAGCGAAGCCAGCCGCCGCACGCTGGCGTATCAAGGCGGGGCAATGACGCCTGACGAAGCGCGGGCGTTCGAGCAAGACCCGCTCTACGCGATCAGTCTGCGTCTGCGCCACTGGGACGAACAGGCCAAGCAAGCGCAGGTGCCGGTGCTCGACCTGCAGCTACTCAAGGCCAAGGCCGCGCGGCTACTGGCTGCGTAGATTGGCCTTACGCCAAATGCAGATGCGCCGCCTAGAGCCCCTGAGGTCGGATCACTAAGGTGGCTTGCTTCTTCAATCCAAGGAGCAACGCTGATGCGCTACTTAAAAGTGACGGCCCAGGACATGGGCGGCAACGGTCGGGCAGACACCGTCATCCTGCACTTCTATGAGCAGCAGGCTGGCCGTCCCGATGAACTGATCCACGAGATCTTCGCCGTGGACATGAGCGCGGACGGTCGGGTCGACCTGCAATGGGCGGACGATCTGAACCCGGTCACCCGCCCCTGTCGGCTGGAAAAACAGCGGGTGGACACTTTCGCCGACTGCTTTTTGAAGTTGAACTGGTTCAATCGGCGCAGCCACTGGCAGCGCACGTTGACGCTGTACGTCGATCATTACGCCAAGGCCGGCACGCCCAACGCGGTCAAGCTGGAATTCCAAGAGCGCACGGCGTCGCAGTGCAAGGGTTCGCTGATCTACAAGGCGGCGGCCTATGACGGCGATGGCGACGGGGTGCTGGAATCGTTTACCAACAGTGACATCGACCGCGACGGTATTGCGGACAAGGCCGATAAAGAGCTGATCCGCACGTTATGCACGACCTTTCTGGGCTTTGAGTGGTACGCGCGTCAATAAGCCGGTCAGGCTTCATCGAGTCGGGCGGCCAGGGCTTCGACCTGCTCCTGACGCTCGGCCTGGCTCAATTTGGCGTTTGGGTTGAGGGACGACCATTGCGGGTGAGCGCGGGCCTTGTGCAAGGCTTCCGGCAGCTTGCCTTCACGCCAGGTCTTGTCCTGCGGCGTGTCGACCTTGATGCTGTGCATCGCCGCATGACCGCGCAGGTTAAGGGCCTTGAGCAACTGGCGTTGGCGCAGGGCGAGCAGGCGCAGCACGCTATCGTCGACGGTCAGCTCACGCTGGCCTTTGATTTTGCCCAGCAGTCGGCTGCCATAGCTGCGCGCGGTTTGCAGTGCGCCGCCGGCAATCGCGCCGGCCAGGGCGGCGGCGCCAAGCGTCAGGCCACCGACCAGCAGGTCCACACCGGCACCCGCGGCAGCGCCTGCGGCGATGCCACCTCCGACGCGCACGCCGAGTTGCTTGAGGGTTTCCGGGTTGAACAGGTCATCACCCCAGCGGCCGTCGAGCAAGGGCAGGTCGCTGGCGGAGGCATCCTGGGGGCGGAAGCCGAATAGTTTGAGCAGGGCTTCCACGCATTTTTGTTCGCGCTGGCGCACCGCTTTGCGCAGGTCACCGATGGCTTGCTGTTCGTCTTCGGTGACCACGCTGCGGCGGCAAGCGGCGCAGTCGATCAGCAATTCGGCAATCAACCGCGCAGCGCTTTGCTGACGAGCCTGGCGTTGGGCGTGTTGATCGAGAATCAGCCTTTCCAGTTGCGGCCGCGCGTTTTCCAGCAGCAGGGCAAGGCTTTCATACAAGCGCCGTTCGCCGTCTTCCGGCGGCGCCACGCTGTCAAAGCGCACCAGCGCATGCAGGCCGAGGCGGGCCAGGGCTTCGCGCCAGTCCGGCTCGCGGTGGTCGTTGCTGCTGACAAAGTTGAGTACGGGCAGCAGCGGTTTGCCGCAACTGGCCAGCACTTGCAGTTCATCGCGGTACTTGGCCAGCACCGGCTCGCGGGCGTCGATCACATACAGGCCGGCGTCGGAGGCGAGCAACTGACGCAGCACCTTGGCTTCCTGTTCGAACCGCTGGCGCGCTTCGCTGCCGTCCAGAAACCGCACCAGGCGTGCAGGGCCGTCCAGGCGTTCGCCGGGGCGTTCCAGGCGCTCCAGATAGTCGAGCAGGGCGATGGCATCTTCCAGGCCGGGGGTGTCGTAAAGCTCCAGCAAGGCTTCGCCATCCACCGACAAACGCGCGCCTTCGACATGGCGTGTGGTGCTGGGGCGATGGGAGACTTCGCCGAAGCCGACGTCACGGGTCAGCGTGCGCAGCAGGGAGGTCTTGCCGACGTTGGTGTGGCCGACCACGGCGAGTTTCAGCGGTTTAGTCATGACCGGTCTCCAGCCAGTTCAGCGGCGCGCAATCGGCGAACGGTAGTTCAAGCTGTTGCAGCGCGGCGTGCCAGTCGCCCAGGCGCTCGGCATCCAGCGCCTGGCCGGGCGGGGCTTGCAGCAGCCACACCCGGGTAGCGCTGGCGCTGCGTGCCAGCTCGGCGATCAGCGCCAGGCTGCCGCGGTCCGGCGAGCGGCGTGGATCGCAGGCGATGGCCAGGCGCGCAGGTGGAAAGCGGGCGAGTTGTTCCAGCAGCTTGTTGCGCGATTCGCGGCTGTCGAGGATGCCGGCGTTCTTGACGCTGAAGGGCAGCTTGGGCGGCCAGGGGTGCTGGTCGTCCAGCTCGATGGCCACCAGCAGCGCGCCATCGCTTTCCAATTCACTGACGCCGCCGCTGACGTGGTGCAGCTGTTCGGGCGCGGCATCGTTGACCCCAAGGCGCTCGCTGCTCGGCATCAGGCGTTCGCGCAACTGGCTGTAGCCGGGCAGGTTGAGGTCCAGGCGCAGGGCGGCGCGCCCGCGTTTCCAGCGCCACAGGCACAGCAGGGCGAGGATCAAGCGGGGCATCAAGCCATAGACCAGCAGCACGCCCACCAGCCAGGCGGCCCAGGCTTGGCGGGCGCTTTCGATATTCAGCGCGGAATCGCCGCTGGCGCGGATCATGTCGACGGTTGGCACATTGAAGCCCAGCAGGGCGGGCAGGGTGCCGAGGGCCTGGGTGACGGCGACAAAGGTATCGGCGCCCAGAATGGTGGTTTCCCACACAAAGCCGTAGCGGCGGGTAGCGAGCAGCGTCAGCAGAATCACTAGGGCACTGAGCAGCGCCAACACCCACAGGCTGTTGACCAGCACACCGACCGCCCAGCGATTGAGTTTCTGTCGTTGCAGCAGCAGTAAAAGCGCTGGCGCCAGTTGTGCGGCCTTGGCGTCACGGGCGAGCTTTTCGCTGAGCCACAACCACAGTCGCCCAAGGCTGGCGCTGTGTTCGCCGGCAAACAGCAGGCCCAAAGCCCAGCTGATTAACAGGATCAGGTTTAAGCCGAGCAGGCTGCCCAGGGCCCAGAATACGTTCACCGGGATCAAGCCGTTACCCAGCGCAGCAAAGGCCAGGCCGGCACCGCTGATTACTGCGACTATTGCCAGCAGCAGCAGCGCCAGGCGCGCACCTTGCAGCCAGCGAGCAAGGGCCGCCGTCAGGCCATCGCGCTCGGCCAGGTGCAGAGCGCGCTGCTGGATGCGCGTCGGCAGATCGCCGCCGGCCGTACGGGCCAGGCGGTTGGCTTCGAGGTCTTCCAAGGGGCCGGCGTGTTCTTCACGCAGGCGCACGGTTTCCGTCAGCCAGAGTGTGTGCAGGGGGGTCAGTGCAGTCACGCGCCGTCCTGTTGTGTTCGTGAGCCTGGAGCATAACCGCTGTGCACCTGGTTGGGGTACGCGGCGTGCTGCTCTGGTATTCTCGTCGCCATGAAAAAAACTCTCCCTTTAAGCCTGATCGCAGCCCTCGGTGAAAACCGTGTGATCGGCGTCGACAACAGCATGCCCTGGCATTTGCCGGGGGATTTCAAATATTTCAAGGCCACCACCCTGGGCAAGCCGATCATCATGGGGCGCAAGACCTGGGATTCCCTGGGCCGACCGCTGCCGGGGCGCTTGAACATTGTGGTCAGTCGTCAGACCGATCTGGCGCTTGAAGGTGCGGAAGTTTTTCCGTCACTCGATGCCGCCGTGGCGCGGGCTGAGGCCTGGGCGCTGGAGCAGGGCGTGGATGAGCTGATGCTGATCGGCGGCGCGCAGCTGTATGAGCAGGGGCTGGCGCAGGCGGATCGCCTGTATTTGACGCGGGTGGCGTTGAGCCCGGATGGGGATGCGTGGTTTCCGGAGTTTGATACGAACCAGTGGACGTTGGTCTCCAATCTGCCGAACCCAGCCGAAGGTGATAAGCCGGCTTACACCTTCGAAGTCTGGGAAAAAGTCTAAAAGCATCGGGGGCAAGCCCCCTCCCACATTCGACCGCATTCTCATGTTGGAACTCGATCAACTGTGGGGGGCTTGCCCCCGATGGCGGTCTATCAGGCCTGCGCTAATTCGGCATGCTCATCGGCATCCAACAGCGCTTTATCCGTCTGCTGCATGATCTGGCTGGTAATCGCCCCCGCTGTCATCGAACCATTCACGTTCAACGCCGTGCGGCCCATGTCGATCAGCGGCTCCACGGAAATCAGCAGCGCCACCAGTGACACCGGCAAGCCCATGGCTGGCAATACGATCAGTGCGGCGAATGTCGCACCGCCACCCACGCCCGCCACACCGGCCGAGCTTAAGGTCACAATGGCCACCAGGGTCGCGATCCACAGCGGGTCCAGCGGGTTGATGCCCACGGTCGGCGCGACCATCACCGCCAACATGGCAGGGTACAGGCCGGCGCAGCCGTTCTGGCCGATGGTGGCGCCGAACGAGGCGGCGAAACCGGCGATGGAGTGCGGGATCCCCAGGCGACGGGTCTGCGCTTCGATGCTCAGCGGGATCGCCGCCGCGCTGGAGCGGCTGGTAAAGGCAAAGGTCAGCACCGGCCACACCTTGCGGAAGAAGCGCAGCGGGTTGATCCCGGCCAGCGACAGCAGCAGGCCATGCACCACGAACATCAGCCCCAGGGCCAGGTACGAGACCACGACAAAACTGCCGAGCTTGATGATGTCTTGCAGGTTGGAGCTGGCGACCACCTTGGTCATCAGCGCCAATACACCGTAGGGCGTCAGCTTCATCACCAGGCGCACCAGGCGCATCACCCAGGCTTGCAGGGTGTCGATGGCGTTGAGCACTTTCTGGCCTTTCTCCACGTCATCCTTGAGCAGTTGCAGCGCGGCAACCCCTAGGAATGCGGCGAAGATCACCACACTGATGATCGACGTCGGCTTGGCCCGCGCCAGGTCGGCGAACGGGTTGGCCGGCACGAATGAGAGCAGCAACTGCGGGATATTCAGGTCGGCGACCTTGCCCGCGTAATCGCTCTGGATGACTTGCAGGCGCGCCATTTCCTGGGTGCCGGCCACCAGGCCTTCGGCGGTGAGGCCGAACAGGTTGGTCAGGCCGATGCCGATCAGGGCTGCAATCGCCGTGGTGAACAGCAGCGTGCCGATGGTCAGGAAGCTGATCTTGCCCAGGGACGCGGCGTTATGCAGGCGCGCCACGGCACTGAGGATCGAGGCGAACACCAGCGGGATCACGATCATCTGCAGCAACTGCACATAACCATTGCCGACCAGGTCGAACCAGCCGATGGAGGCCTTGAGCACCGGGTTGCCGGCGCCATAAATGGCGTGCAGGGCCACACCGAACGCCACGCCCAGTACCAGGGCGAACAGAACCTTCTTGGCGAGGCTCCAGTGGGTGCGACGGGTTTGTGCCAGGCCCAATAGCAAGGCCACGAACACCAGTAAGTTGAGAATCAGGGGCAGATTCATTGAAGCTCCGTTGAGAAGGCAGCCAATCGCGTGAGCCTGCGATTGCGAACCGGGAAGCCTAACAGCTTGAAATATAATGATTTAATACCGATATGGAATGGCGTCTGTCGTTTTTGGAATAAGCGTTTGACGCTCAGGCACATGCCATTGGCGCAATCGCGATGGAGGCGGTCGTGCTCGGGCGGTAACTGTCACAGAGATTTGTTAGCGTCGATGTCTTTCACTCAGGGAGACAACGCCTATGAAGCTCGTACCGAAACTACTGGTATCCGCCGCATTCTGCCTAGGCCTCGCCAGCCAGGCGTTCGCCGCCACCGAGTTGAAGCACTGGCCGGCACCCGCCGCCAAGCAACTGGACGAAATGATCGCCGCCAATGCCAACAAAGGTAACTTTGCGGTGTTCGACATGGACAACACCAGCTATCGCTACGACCTCGAAGAGTCCCTGCTGCCCTACATGGAAAACAAGGGCCTGATCACCCGCGACACGCTCGATCCGTCGCTCAAGCTCATCCCGTTCAAAGACACCGCCGACCATAAGGAAAGCCTGTTCAGTTACTACTATCGCCTCTGCGAAGTGGACGACATGGTCTGCTACCCGTGGGTCGCCCAAGTGTTTGCAGGTTTTACCCTCAAGGAGCTCAAGGTTCAGGTCGATGAGTTGATGGCCTCCGGCAAGCCGGTACCGGTCAGCTACTTCGAAGGCGACGTGGTGAAGAACTCCGAAGTACAGCCGCCGAAAGTCTTCACCGGCCAGGCCGAGCTGTACAACAAACTGATGGAAAACGGCATCGAGGTGTACGTGATGACCGCTGCCTCGGAAGAGCTGGTGCGCATGGTCGCCGCCGATCCGAAGTACGACTATAACGTCAAGCCCGAGAACGTCATCGGCGTGACCACCTTGCTCAAGGACCGCAAGACCGGCGAGCTGACCACGGCGCGCAAGCAGATCAGCGCCGGTAAATATGACGAGAAAGCCAACCTCGGCCTGGAACTGACCCCGTACCTGTGGACCCCCGCCACCTGGATGGCCGGCAAACACGCCGCAATCCTGACCTACATCGACGAATGGAAAAAACCGGTGATCGTCGGTGGCGATACCCCCACCAGCGACGGCTACATGCTGTTCCACGATGTGGACGTGGCCAAGGGCGGCATCCATCTGTGGGTCAACCGCAAGGACAAGTACATGACCCAGCTCAACGGCATGATCGCCAAGCACGCGGCAGCGCAGGCCAAGGAAGGGTTGCCGGTGACGGCGGACAAGAACTGGGTGATCGTCAAGCCTGACGAAATCCAGTAACGGGCCGAATGCGGTCAAAAATGTGGGAGGGGGCAAGCCCCCTCCCACAGTTGATCTTCAGTGTTTTGAAGAGTTGTTCCAGGCAAAAAAATGCCCCGCACTTGGCGGGGCATTTTTATGCGCGAGGCTTACAGGCCGTCGAGCATCGCCTTGTTACGCACCGCGCCCTTGTCGGCACTGGTGGCCAGCAGGGCATAGGCTTTCAGCGCCGTGGTGACTTTGCGCGGACGCTTCTCCACCGGTTTCCAGCCTTTCTTGTCCTGCTCGACCCGGCGCGCAGCCAGTTCTTCGTCGCTGATCAACAGGTTGATCGAACGGTTCGGAATGTCGATCAGCACCTTGTCGCCATCCTGCACCAGGCCGATCGCGCCGCCAGCAGCGGCTTCTGGCGAAGCGTGGCCGATGGACAGGCCCGAGGTGCCGCCGGAGAAGCGGCCGTCGGTCAGCAGGGCACAGGCTTTGCCCAGGCCCTTGGATTTCAGGTAGGACGTCGGGTAGAGCATCTCCTGCATACCCGGGCCGCCTTTCGGGCCTTCGTAGCGGATGATCACGATGTCGCCTTCCTTGACTTCGTCGGCGAGGATGCCGCGTACCGCGCTGTCCTGGCTTTCGAAGATCTTGGCGTTGCCTTCGAACACGTGGATCGACTCATCCACGCCGGCGGTTTTCACCACGCAGCCGTCCAGGGCGATGTTGCCGTACAGCACAGCCAGGCCGCCCTCTTTCGAGTAGGCGTGCTCGACGCTGCGGATGCAGCCGTTTTCACGGTCGTCGTCGAGGGTGTCCCAGCGGGTCGACTGGCTGAACGCGGTCTGGGTCGGGATACCCGCCGGGCCGGCCTTGAAGAAGGTGTGCACGGCTTCGTCGTCCGTGAGGGTGATGTCCCACTTGGCGATGCCTTCGGCGAGGGACTTGCTGTGTACGGTCGGCAGGTCGGTGTGCAGCAGGCCGCCACGGGCCAGGGAACCCAGGATGGAGAAGATCCCGCCGGCGCGGTGCACGTCTTCCATGTGGTACTTCTGGATGTTCGGCGCGACCTTGCACAGTTGCGGCACGTGACGGGACAGGCGGTCGATGTCGCGCAGGTCGAAATCGATCTCGGCTTCCTGGGCCGCGGCCAGCAAGTGCAGGATGGTGTTGGTGGAACCGCCCATGGCGATGTCCAGGGTCATGGCGTTTTCGAACGCCTTGAAGTTGGCGATATTGCGCGGCAATACCGACTCATCGTTCTCGCCGTAGTAACGCTTGCACAGCTCGACGATGGTGCGGCCGGCCTGCAGGAACAGTTGCTCGCGGTCGCTGTGGGTGGCCAGTGTCGAACCGTTGCCCGGCAAGGCCAGGCCCAGGGCTTCCACCAGGCAGTTCATCGAGTTGGCGGTGAACATGCCGGAGCACGAACCGCAGGTCGGGCAGGCGCTGCGCTCGTATTCCGCGACCTTCTCGTCAGAAGCGCTGGAATCGGCGGCGATGACCATGGCGTCCACCAGGTCGAGGCCGTGGGAGGCCAGCTTGGTCTTGCCGGCTTCCATCGGGCCGCCGGAGACGAAGATCACCGGCACATTCAGGCGCAGGGCGGCCATCAGCATGCCAGGGGTGATCTTGTCGCAGTTCGAGATGCAGACGATGGCGTCAGCGCAGTGGGCGTTGACCATGTACTCGACGGAATCGGCGATGATCTCGCGGCTCGGCAGCGAGTACAACATGCCGTCATGGCCCATGGCGATGCCGTCGTCCACGGCGATGGTGTTGAATTCCTTGGCCACGCCGCCAGCGCGTTCAATCTCGCGGGCGACCAGCTGGCCCAGGTCCTTGAGGTGCACGTGACCCGGTACGAACTGGGTGAACGAGTTGGCAATCGCGATGATCGGCTTCTTGAAGTCGTCATCTTTCATCCCAGTGGCACGCCACAGCGCGCGGGCGCCGGCCATGTTGCGACCGTGGGTGGATGTTTTCGAGCGGTAATCAGGCATTGGAGCACTCCGGGCGGCTAATCGGTATCAAAGGGGAGTGAGCTTCTATTGACGTCTGGAACACCCGAAAAATGGCACTGATGTCCGGAAGTTGCCGCAAACGTGACGGGATCGCCGTGCGCATTGGCCTTGAGCTCATAAACCCGCCGGGGGATGACTGGCGATGAATAGGGCCGATTCTACACCGTCTTCCTGTAGGAGGGAGCTTGCTCGCGAAAAACGTCAACGATAACGCAGCGCTATCAGATGGCCCGAGTCGTCTATGAGTTTTTCGCGAGCGAGCTCGCTCCTACAGGGACCGGACATATTCAGAACCACTGTTTAAAAGGTCAGTCGACGCCGCTACGCCTACCGTTTCTCCTCCATTCACAGAAGAGGACGAAGGAATGTCCACCCAGCAACATGCACATCGGCTGCGTACCGGGCGCTATTCGGAGTCAGGCCGAATTTACCTGATCACTGCGGTTACCCATCAACGGCAATGGGTCTTTCAGGACTGGCGCGTCGGTCGGTTGCTTGTCAGTGAATTCAGGGCGGCTCAGGACAAGGGTGAGGCGACTTCGCTGGCCTGGGTGGTCATGCCTGACCATTTCCATTGGCTGGTCGAGTTGCATA
This sequence comes from Pseudomonas sp. G11, assembly GCF_029457515.1. NCBI lineage: Bacteria > Pseudomonadati > Pseudomonadota > Gammaproteobacteria > Pseudomonadales > Pseudomonadaceae > Pseudomonas > Pseudomonas sp. G11. The sequence continues at coordinate 7,441,066 of NZ_CP120377.1, read as the reverse complement.
ACGGCGACTTGCCAAGGCTGATGCGAATAACCAAGTCGCGAAGTGCCCGTGCCATCAACCAGGCCAGGTGTTCGTTCGGGACCCTATGGCAAAAAGGTTACTTCGACCGCGCACTGCGTCGGGAGGAAGATCTGAAAGCAATGGCCCGCTATATCGTGGCCAATCCCTTGCGTGCAGGGCTAGTCGAGCATATCGGCCAGTACCCGCTATGGGACGCCATCTGGTTGTGACCTCTTCTCCCCTGTAGGAGCGAGCTTGCTCGCGAAAAACGTCAACGATAACGCAGCGCTATCAGATGGCCCGAGTCGTCTATGAGTTTTTCGCGAGCGAGCTCGCTCCTACAGGGGGACAGTGTCAGTGTCCGACCCGCGCATTGGTCAGCCAACCCCACAGGCTGAAGATGATAAAGCTCACGGCAATCGTCATCAGCAAATGACTGCCGGTTTGCGCAAGCGCTGCGCTGCTGACGGCGGCGGTGAAGAACATGATGCTATTTCCTGCTGATGCTGCTGTGCCCGCGCTGCTTGAAAACAACAGCATCGCCGCCGAAATTGCGGCGGGACGAATCAGGGTGACCGCCAGTGCGCTGATCATCATCGGAATGAGCAGGGTCACTGTGGTAATGGCTTCAAAGATGATAATCAGCGCCAGCAGCACACCCGCGACCAGCAACAACCCAAGACCGATATTGATTTGCCGGGACAGCGCGATAAGTTTTTGCAGGTACGAGGCTGCCACTCCGCCGAGGAGATAAGCCGCGCCGTACACCATCAGCACCAGCGCGTACTGATATTCGGAAAGCTTCAGCGCATCCATGAAAATCAGCGGTGTCACGCTGATCAAGGCGAAGTAGCAGGCAAACACCAGGGCGGCGATCCACCAGTAGCGCAGGAAGTCGCGATTGGCCGCGACCGCCTTGAGCGTGCCTGGGATCGAGACGGGCGCGCTGTGAGGGCTGGCAGCCTTGGAAGGCAGGATGCAAAACGCATGGAGAAACATGCCCAATGCCATGAGTGCGAACGCATAGAAGCTCCCTTGCCAGTCGAAGGTGGTTTGCAGCCAGGAGCCGATCAGCGGTGACAAGGCGACAAACGAGCCGCTCAGGGTCATGTAATAGAGGCGCACCCGGACTCGGTCCTGTTCGTCGAACAGGTCTTCCACCAGTGCATGGCCCAATACAAAGAATCCACAGCCCATGGCCTGCACCGCGCGAAACAGCAGGAAGGTCAGGTAATTCGACGCCAGTGCGCAGCCTATTGCTCCGACAATCGACAACGTGATGCAGCCGAGCAGCACGTTCTTGCGCCCCCATTTATCCGAAAGCGGACCGGTGACCAGTTGAGAGATGGAAAAGACCAGGGTGAACAGGCTGATGGACAGCGCGATGTCTGCGCTGGGCGTGTCAAACCGGGTTGCCAGCGCGGGGAAAGAGGGCAGTAGGATGTTGATAGGGAAGAAGCTGATCAGTGAAATGCAGGTGATGAGGATAAAGCGGGAGAGGGTGGGCCCAGACATTGCTTTTGTTTTCCGGAGTAAAACCAGAAACCGATACTAGTCTGCGAAAAATGGAATTCAATCAAATCTATTGTGCGAAGCGTCCTGTATTGGTGTACGCCGCCCCTGTAGGAGCGAGCTTGCTCGCGAAAAGCGTCAACGATGACGCAGCGCTATCAGGTAGCCCGCGTCGTCTATGGGGTCTTCGCGAGCAAGCTCGCTCCTACAGGGGGACGGTTTCGGTATTTAGCTATTGGGCAACAACCGGCACGTAATGCTCTTGATATAGCGCGTCTCGACAATCGCCGGATGCACCGGGTGATCCGGGCCCTGGCCGCCGCGTTCGAGCATCTGGATGTTACGGTCCAGGTGGCGGGCGCTGGTCAGCAGGATGTTTTGCAGGTCGTCTTCGGGCAGGTGCATCGAGCACGAGGCGCTGACCAGGATGCCGTCCTTGCTGAGCAGGCGCATGGCTTGCTCGTTGAGGCGGCGGTAGGCGCCTTCGCCGTTTTTCATGTCTTTTTTGCGTTTGATGAAGGCCGGCGGGTCGGCGACGATCACGTCGAAGCGTTCTTCGCTGGCTTTGAGTTCCTTCAGGGCTTCGAAGACGTCGCCTTCGATGCAGGTCATTTTCTCGGCGACACCGTTCAGCGCGGCGTTGCGCTCGACGCCGTCGAGGGCGAAGGCCGAGGCGTCGACGCAGAATACTTCACTGGCGCCGAAGGCTGCCGCTTGCACGCCCCAGCCACCGATGTAGCTGTACAGGTCGAGTACACGTTTGCCTTTGGCATACGGCGCCAGGCGCGCGCGGTTCATGCGGTGGTCGTAGAACCAGCCGGTTTTCTGGCCCTGGATCACCGGGGCTTCGAATTTCACGCCGTTTTCTTCCAGTGCCACCCACTCCGGCACCAGGCCGAATACGGTCTCGACGTAGCGGTTGAGGCCTTCGGCATCGCGCGCGGCGGAGTCATTCTTGAACAGGATGCCGCTCGGCTTGAGCACTTGGGTCAAGGCGGCGATCACGTCTTCTTTATGGGCTTCCATGGTCGCCGAGGCGATCTGTACCACCAGGATGTCGCCGAAACGGTCGACCACCAGGCCTGGCAACAGGTCGGAATCGCCGTAGACCAGGCGGTAGAACGGCTTGTCGAACAGGCGGTCGCGCAGGGACAGGGCGACGTTGAGGCGGTGCACCAGCAGCGACTTGTCCAGGGGCAACTTGATGTCACGCGACAGCAGGCGTGCGCAGATCAGGTTGTTCGGGCTCATGGCCACGATGCCCAGGGTCTTGCCGCCGGCCGCTTCCAGGATGGCCTGGTCGCCTGCCTGGAAGCCGTGAAGAGGTGTGGCGGCCACGTCGATTTCGTTGCTGTAGACCCACAGGTGGCCGTTGCGCAAACGACGATCGGCGTTGGCTTTGAGACGCAGGCTTGGCAGGGACATGACGTCGCTCCGGAAAAAAGAGCGGGAGTATACCGTGTTGTGTAGGAAATGGCCGGGCTGCCGGATGTGCGGGAAGGTGTCGGCGCGCCGTGGATAAGGGTTAGAATCTCCGCCTAGCCCAGAGTATGCACTTATGTCCCCAGAGCTTTCCGCCGAACAGATCCAACAGGCCTTGCAAGGCATCAGCGTACCGCCTCAGCCGCAAATCATGGTGGATTTGCAGATGGAGCAGTACATGCCCGATCCGGACCTGGAAGTGATTGCGCGGCTGATTTCCCAGGATCCAGGCCTTTCCGGTGCGCTGTTGAAGATCGTCAACTCGTCGTATTACGGCTTGAGCAACAAGATCGCTTCGATCCAGCGCGCGGTTAACCTGTTGGGGAGCCGTTCGATCATCAACCTGATCAACGCATTGTCGATCAAAGGCGAGATGAGCGACGACACCATCGTTACGCTCAACCGTTTTTGGGACACCGCCCAGGATGTGGCGATGACCTGCCTGACCCTGGCCAAGCGCACCGGTTCCCAGGCAGTCGACGAGGCTTATGCCTTGGGCCTGTTCCACGACTGCGGCGTGCCGTTGATGCTCAAGCGCTTCCCCGACTACATGGCGGTGCTCGAAGAGGCCTACGCCAACGCTGGCGCCGATTGCCGGGTAGTCGACACCGAGAACAATGCGTTCAACACCAACCACGCCGTGGTCGGCTACTACACGGCCAAGTCCTGGCGCCTGCCGGAACATGTGACCGATGCCATCGCCAACCACCACAATGCCCTGGCGATCTTCAGCGATGAGTCGTCGCGCAATCCGCAGCTGAAAAACCTGCTGGCGATCCTGAAAATGGCCGAGCACATCTGCTCGTCCTACCGCGTGTTGGGCAACCAGGCGGAGGACCATGAGTGGAACGCCATTGGCCACCTGGTGCTGGACTACGTGGGCCTGTCGGACTACGACTTCGAAAGCATGAAGCTGTCGATCCGCGAGCTGGGCGCGCACTGATCCCCCCTTCAAGAGGTCCACATGCCCGAGTTACCTGAAGTCGAAACCACCCGGCGCGGGATCGCGCCGCACCTGGAAGGCCAGCGGGTCAGCCGCGTCGTGGTGCGCGAGCGGCGCCTGCGCTGGCCGATCCCGGAAGACCTGGATGTGCGCCTGTCCGGGCAGCGCATCGTGCTGGTGGAACGACGGGCCAAGTACCTGTTGATCAACGCCGAAGTGGGCACCTTGATCAGCCACCTGGGCATGTCCGGTAACCTGCGCTTGGTGGAGGTCGGCATGCCGGCGGCCAAGCATGAGCATGTGGACATCGAGCTTGAATCCGGCCTGGCCCTGCGTTACACCGACCCTCGGCGTTTCGGCGCAATGCTCTGGAGCCAGGACCCGCATAACCACGAACTGCTGCTGCGCCTGGGGCCGGAGCCGTTGACCGAGCTGTTCGACGGTGAGCGTTTGTTTCAACTGTCTCGCGGCAAGTCGATGGCGGTGAAACCGTTCATCATGGACAACGCGGTGGTGGTCGGCGTGGGCAATATCTATGCGACTGAGGCGTTGTTTGCGGCGGGGATTGATCCGCGTCGCGCCGCCGGCGGCATTTCACGCGGGCGTTATTTGAAGCTGGCGATCGAGATCAAGCGCATTCTGGCGGCGGCGATCGAGCGTGGCGGCACCACGTTGCGCGACTTTATCGGCGGTGACGGGCAGCCGGGGTATTTCCAGCAGGAATTGTTCGTCTACGGCCGGGGTGGCGAGGCATGCAAGGTCTGTGGGAGCGAATTGCGCAACGTGGTGCTGGGGCAACGGGCGAGTGTGTTTTGCCCCAAGTGCCAGAGTTGATTGCGGTGTAAAGGCTGATATCGCTATCGGGGGCAAGCCCCCTCCCACATTTTGAGGGTATTCACAAATCAAAGTGTGGGAGGGGGCTTGCCCCCGATGAGGTCCTTACAGGCACTAAAGAAGCTCAAGCCTTACCGGTAATCTTCCGGTACTTCTCCATCAACTGCGCTTCAGTCTCGGGGTGTGCCTCATCCAGCGGAATGCAATCCACCGGGCACACCTGCTGGCACTGGGGTTCGTCGTAGTGGCCGACGCACTGGGTGCACAGGTTGGGGTCGATCACATAGATCTCTTCGCCTTGTGAAATCGCAGCGTTCGGGCACTCAGGTTCGCAGACGTCGCAGTTGATGCAATCGTCGGTGATGATCAGGGACATGGAAACTCCTGCCAGGGCTGTCAGCCAAGGCATCTGAAAACGAATGCGCGCAATTGTGCCGCATTGGCGCCCGCAGTGCGAGTGCACATGACCTGTGGCCGTCCGGCATGTCGTGTAGAGGACTACTTGTTGCTGTGGCGAGCGGGCTTGCCCCGCGTTGGGCTGCGTAGCGGCCCCAATAAAGGCACTGCGTAGTTTCAGGCAGAATCTGGTCGCCTGGTTTTAGGGCCGCTGCGCAGCCCAACGCGGGGCAAGCCCGCTCGCCACAGTCAAACCCGGCTTGCCAATAAGAGCATTACTTCTTGAAGCGCAGCGTCAGTGCATCCGCCACGGCCGGGTGGACGAACTTGGTGATATCCCCGCCCAATGCGGCGATTTCACGGACCAGCGTCGAGGAAATGAACGAATAACGTTCCGACGGCGTGAGGAACAGGCTTTCCACGTCCGGCGCCAGTTGGCGATTCATGTTGGCCAGCTGGAATTCGTATTCGAAGTCCGACACCGCACGCAAGCCGCGCAGGAACACATTGGCGTTCTGCTCCTTGGCGAAGTGCGCCAGCAACGTCGAGAAGCCCACCACTTCAACGTTAGGCAGGTGCTTGGTGACCTCACGCGCCAGCTCCACGCGCTGTTCCAGGGGAAACAGCGGGTTTTTCTTGGGGCTGGCCGCGACCGCGATGATCACGTGGTCGAACAAGCGTGAGGCACGTTCGACCAGATCGCCATGGCCTTTGGTAATCGGGTCGAAGGTACCTGGGTACAACACTCGGTTCATCGCGTCGTCCTGGCGGAGTCCGTTGGGGAACCGGATGGTATCGCAGCCATCCCGGTCGGCCAAGTCAACTTATGCAGAAGAAAGCACTATAGACACCCCGAATACCGGCTTTTTTCATGCTGTTTTCAGACGTTCGGCCAATGCCGACGCCAGTTGCGCGGTCAATCCATACACCGACAACTGCGGGTTGGCGCCAATGCTGGTGGGGAACAGCGAGCCATCGTGGATCGACAGATTGCGCAACTGGTGATGGCGACCGAGGCTGTCGGCCACGGCATTTTTCGGGTCTTCGCCCATGGCGCAACCGCCCATCACATGGGCGCTGCCCAGGCAGGTGCGGTGCAATTCCAGGTTAAGGCCGTCGATCAGGCTACGGGCTTCGGCCAGGGTCTTCACATACTGCGCATCGTGATGCAGCGGCTTGACCGACTTGGCACCTGCCGCGAACTGGATCTCGGCCATGCTGTGGAAGGCGCGGCGCAGGCCGTCCCAGGCGTAGTCCGACACCTGATAGTCGAGCACCGGCGTACCGTCACCGCGCAATTCCACGCTGCCACCGGGGCTATCGGGATGGAAACCGTCGCGCAGCAAGGCGAGCATGGCGTGAGTGTGGGGCAATTGGCTCATGTCCAGGGCGTTCTGGGTGCCGTAGCCGCCGAGCAGGGTGCTGGCCAGCGCCGGGTGCAGCGGCGGTGCTTCCAGTTTGTAGGACATTTTGCCGGTGGTGCCGTCCTGCCATTGGAAGTGGTCGGAATAGATCGACTGTGGCGCACCGTAGAAGGGGTTGATCACCTCATCGAACAGCCCCGCAGAGAAATTCACCAAGTGCAAAAACGTACGCTTGCCCAGCCGTGAATGCGGGTCAGGGGCGTTCGAGCGCATCAGCAGTGCCGGACTATTGATGCCGCCACCCGCGAGTACGTAATGCTTGGCCTTGACCGTGATCTTGCGCCCGGTGGGGGCCACGCAGCGTTCGTCCATGGCCACGCATTCCAGGCTGCTGATCGTATCGCCGCTGTATCTCAGGCGCTCGGCGCGGGCCAGGTAGAGCAGTTCACCACCTTTCTCCAGGGTGGAGGGAATGGTGGTCACCAGCATCGACTGCTTGGCATTGACCGGGCAGCCCATGCCGCAATACCCCAGGTTGAAACAGCCGCGCACGTTGCGCGGGATCACATGCCAGCTGTAGCCGAGCTTCTCGCAACCTTTGCGGATCACATCGTTATTGGCGTTGGGCGGCATGGCCCAGGGTGCGATGCCCAGGCGCTGCTCCATCTTTTCGAACCACGGCGCCATCTCGGCACTGCTGTGGCCCCTGACCGCGTATTCGCTGGCCCAGTGGGCGAGGGTGGCGTCCGGGGTGCGAAAACTCGAGGTCCAGTTGATCAACGTCGTGCCGCCCACTGCCCGGCCTTGCAGGATGGTAATGGCGCCATCCTTACTCATGCGACCGATGCCCTCTTGGTACAGGCTGGCGTAAGCCTCATCTTCGAGCAGCTTGAAATCGCTGCTGGTCTTGAGCGGGCCTTCTTCGATCAGCAGCACTTTGTAGCCGGCGGCGCTGAGGATCTCAGCGGTGGTGCCGCCACCGGCACCGCTGCCGATGATTGCGACGTCGGCGTCCAGGGTCAGGTCGTTGTCCAGGGCGGCGCCGTTGTGGGTTTTCCAGCCACGGGCCAGGCCGTCGCGAAACAAATCGGGTACGGGCATAGAGGGGCACTCTTGTTTTTATGCGTTAAAGGCTAGGACGTTGCCGTCAATGTGGGCGCCGGAGAGCACGGCTAGATCTTCGGTGGCCCGGGGTAACCGCAATGTGCCCAGGACGCCGGTCGGAAGTACCAGGCCATGATCACCAGCTTGAGCAGCGAGCCCTGGCCCATGCGCAGCAGGTTCAGGTAGCTGTTTTCCCAGCGGTGCAGGAAGTTGCGGATTTGCTCGCTGCTGGCGTTTTCCCAACTGCCCCAGATGCCGGTCAGTGGGCCACGGGTGATGCCCATGCCGAGCACGTCGAACAACTGCTCGGTCAGCTTGAACATCTCCGGCGACAGGTGTTGCAGGCTGTAGTCGAGCTTTTTCAGCGTGTCTTCAATCCCGTTGGCTACTTCCTGGGCGCTGGCCACGCCTTCCAGCAGGACCGGGATCACCGCGCGCAGAAATGGCAAATCACTGGCACGCAGCATGGCGAAGCCGCTGGCCGGGGTGCTGCTGGAGCAGCCGCTGAGGCTGGCGCCCAGCCCGGCGGTGGCCAGGAAGGCACTGGCGCACAGGCCGATTTTCAAGACGCCGCGCCGCGACAGCGCGGGTGAATCAGTCAGGCTAGGGTTCATTGTTATTGTTATCCCGAGGGTGGCGGTATCAGCGAACGAACAGCTTCTGGATCAACTTCTGGATCGATTTGCCGTAGGGCGGGTAGATCAGCTTTGCCGCATTGAGGCGCTGTTTCACCAGTACCCCCTTGGCCTTGCTGAACGTGAGAAAACCTTCATGGCCATGGTAATGGCCCATGCCTGAAGGGCCGATCCCGCCAAAGGGCATGTCGTCCTGGGCGACGTGCAGCAGGGTGTCGTTCAGGCACACGCCACCGGAGTGGGTTTCGTGGAGCACGCGGTTCTGTTCGCGCTTGTTGTAGCCGAAGTAATACAGGGCCAGTGGGCGAGGGCGTTGGTTGATGTAGGCAAACGCCTGGTCGAGGCCGCGATAAGGCACGATCGGCAGCACAGGGCCGAAGATTTCATCCTGCATCACGGTCATGTCGTCACTGACATTCAACAGCAGGCTGTGGGCCATGCGCCGTGCCTGGTTCTGCTCGTACAGCGGGATCAGGGTGGCCCCCTTGTCGGTGGCGTCCTTTACGTAAGCATTCAGCCGGGCCAATTGCCGCTCGTTGATGATGGCGGTGTAGTCCGGGTTGTCGGCCAAGGTCGGATAAAACCCGCGAATCGCCTGGCTGTAAGCCTCGACAAAACCCTCGACGCGATCTTCCGGAACCAGCACGTAGTCCGGTGCCACACAGGTTTGCCCGGCATTCAGGGCCTTGCCGAACGCGATACGTTCGGCGGCGTCCTTGAGCGGCACATCCGCCGAGACGATGGCCGGGGACTTGCCGCCCAGCTCCAGCGTCACCGGCGTTAGGTGTTCGGCTGCGGCGCGCATCACATGCTTGCCAATGCTGGTGGCACCCGTGAACAGCAGGTGGTCGAAGCGCAGCCTGGAAAACGCCATGCCCACGTCGGCCTCGCCCAGCACCACACACACCAGGTCTTCAGGGAAGATCTTCGCCAGCAGGGTCTTGAGCAGCGCGCCGGTAGCGGGGGTGGACTCGCTCAGCTTGAGCATTACCCGGTTACCGGCCGCCAGGGCGCCGACCAGCGGGCCGATGGCCAGGTACAGCGGGTAGTTCCAGGGCACAATCACCCCGACCACGCCCAGCGGTTGGTAGATAACTTTGGCTGACGCGGGTTGGAAGGCTATACCTACAGCGCGGCGGGAAGGTTTCATCCAGCCCTTGAGGTGTTTACTGGCGTAGTGAATGCCATGCAGGCTGGGCATCAGCTCGGCGAACAGGGTTTCGTCTGCGCTGCGGTGGCTGAAGTCCTGGCTGATCGCGTTGATCAGCGCCTGACGTTCGTCGCTGAGCAACTCGCGCAGGGCCTTGAGCCATTGCTGGCGTTGCGCGGCCGGCGGCATCGGGTTGGCCACATAGGCGCGACGCTGGGCATCGAACAAGCCCTGGAGTTGGTCCAGTGCCTGGGAATCCTGGAGGTAGGCAACGTTGGCAGACATGGCGCAGTTCCCGATTGTTATAGGTCTGCCTGGATTTTTAGAGTCATTACTCTAAATTGTCAAATAACATTGCAGTAACATCCGGATTTATCCCAATCAGGATAGGCCGTAAGATGCCCGATCACGTGTACAGAAGCTGATCCCCTATGGCACCACGAGTAAAGACCAGCGAGCGCATTGTGCAAACCAGCCTGGAGCTTTTTAACCAGCAGGGCGAGCGTAGTGTCAGCACCAACCATATCGCCGCCCATATGGAAATTTCGCCGGGCAACCTGTACTACCACTTCCCCAACAAGCAAGCGATCATCGCCGTGCTGTTTCGCGAATATGAAGCGTTGGTCGACAGCTTCCTGCGCCCGCCCCAGGGGCGTGCAATGGTCGTGGAGGATAAGCGTTTCTACCTGCAGGCCGTATTAGCCGGGATGTGGCACTACCGCTTCTTGCATCGCGACCTTGAACACTTGCTGGAAAGCGACCCGGAACTGGCCACCGGCTACCGGCGGTTTTCCCAGCGTTGCCTGATCCAGGGCGGCGCCATCTACCAGGGGTTTGTCGACGCCGGCATCCTTAATATGAACCCGGTGCAGACCGAAGCCCTGACCCTCAATGCCTGGATCATCCTCACCTCTTGGGTGCGTTTCTTGTGCACCACCAACGAAAATTCCACGCATTTGAGCGCCGAGGCAATCAAGCGCGGTGTGTACCAGGTGCTGGTGCTGGAGGCGGGGTTTGTCACGCCCCAGGCCAAAGAGGCGGTGGATGCATTGTTCAAAGAGTTTTACGTGCCGTTGAACCAGGCACTGGAAGAAGTGAAGTAGACCTTTCCCACCTGTATTTGTAGGAGTCCGTCATGCCACTTGCCCAATTGATCAGCCCCCAGCAATTAGCCGAGCGCCAAAAGTCGGCGGGGCTGGTGATCCTGGATTGCCGTTTTGCCCTGGAAGACCCGGATTACGGGCGTTGCAGCTACGCCGAAGGGCATATCGAAGGCGCGCAATATGCTGACCTGGAGCGCCATTTGAGCGGGCCGGTGACCAAGGGGGTGACCGGGCGTCATCCCTTGCCAGAGGCGAAAAGATTCGTCGAACAGCTCCAGGCCTGGGGCATCAATGCCGACACCGACGTGGTGCTTTATGACGACGGCCCCGGCGCCTATGCCGCTCGCGCCTGGTGGCTGTTGGCCTGGCTGGGCAAGCGTGACGGCGTGTTTATCCTGGACGGTGGCCTCAAGGCCTGGCACTCCGCGGGTTTCCCGTTGAGCCTGGATGCGCCGGTAATTGCGCCTGGCACCTTTGTGGGGGCGCCGGACAATCACCTGCTGCTGGACGCCGAACAGCTGCAAAAACGCCTGGGCCAGCCCGGCCTGACCTTGATCGATGCCCGTGCCCAAGCGCGTTTTCGCGGTGAAGTTGAGCCTATTGACCCGATTGCCGGGCATATCCCCGGTGCTCAATGTGCAGCGTTTAGCGAAAACCTGGGCAGTGATGGGCGTTTCCTGCCGGCCGACCAACTCAAGCAACGCTTCGCCGCGCAGTTGCAGGGCCGCTCGCCCGAAGATCTGGTGGCGTACTGCGGCTCGGGCGTGACGGCGTGCCACAACCTGTTCGCCCTGAGCCTGGCGGGTTACCCGTTGGGCAAGTTGTATGCGGGGTCGTGGAGCGAGTGGATTACCGATCCCGCGCGGGCAATCGCTACGGGTGACTGAGTTCCCTGCCTCAAATGTGTAAACGATGTCCCCGGTTTCAGATGTAAACGATGTCTACGGTTTTACTTCAACCGTGTTGGGCCAGCAGCCATTGGGGGATGCGCCGCTCCAGGTAGTAGCTGGGGCGTTTCAGTGAGCCATCGACGAAGCCCACGTGCCCACCTTTGGTCGTCAGCTCAAACTCGGTGCATGCCGACAGCTCGCTGGCTTCGGGCAAGCTGTGGGCGAATACGAACGGGTCGTCGGCAGCTTGGATAATCAACGTCGGTGTGCGGATAGCGCCCAAGTAGTAGCGGCTCGACGCGCGCCGGTAATAGTCCTCGGCACTCAAGAAACCATGCAGCGGCGCGGTCACCCGGCCATCGAAGTCCCAGAACGTGCGCATCTTCTCCAGTGAACCGAGGGCTTCCAGGGTTTTCAGCCCGTCCGCACGACCATCCTGTAAAAAGCGGCTTTGTTTGGCGCGGATATACGCGAGCATTTCGCGCATGAAGTGCTTTTGATAGATCCGCGAAAAGCCCAGCCCGATGCGATCTGCGCACTGGTCCAGGCGAAACGGCACCGACACCGCTGCTGCGCCTTGCAGCCCCGAAGCGTCGCCGGTTTCGCCCAAATGCTTGAGCAGCACATTACCGCCCAGCGAATAACCCACTGCATACAGCGGTGCCAATGGTCGTTTGGTGCGCAGGTGGGTAATCGTGGCTGCCAGGTCTTCACTGGCCCCGGAGTGATAGCTGCGCGCCAACAGGTTCGGCTCGCCCGAGCAGCCGCGCCAGTTCAGGGCTGCGCTGGCCCAGCCTTGTACGGCGAGGGCTTTTTGCAGGCCGGCCACGTAAGGCGAGTTGGATGAGCCGGTGAGCCCGTGCAGCACCAGTACCAACGGTGCTTGCGCGTCGTGCGGGCCGTGCCAGTCGAGGTCGAGAAAGTCGCCATCTTCCAGCCATAGCCGTTCACGTTGGCGTTCGAGGTGGGTGGTAGGGCGCCACAGCGGCCCCCACAGGGTTTGCAGGTGAGGGTTGCCGAGGCCGAAGGCGGGGGTGAACAGGTCGGAGGACGGTGTCATGAAACTCTCGGTTTTGAGCTAACTCACTGTCTGTGGCGAACGGGCTTGCCCTAATGCCGTTCAGTTAAGCGTACATCGCCTTCTGTAGGAGCGAGCTTGCTCGCGAAAAACGTCAACGATAACGCGTGTTTCCTGAATCAACGCGGCGCCTGTGAGTTTTTCGCGAGCAAGCTCGCTCCTACAAAAAAGCCTTAACTGAACGGCATTAGGGCTTGCCCCGCGTTGGGCTTCGAAGCAGCCCCATCAAGAACACCGCATTTATTCAGTCAGAGTGCCGTCGCAGGTTTTAGGGCTGCTTCGCAGCCCAACGCGGGGCAAGCCCGCTCGCCACACTTGACGCCAGTCTGAAAGGTCAGACGGCGCTTTCGACCAACCGATGCCACAGCGCGTAATACACCCGCCCGGATTTTTGCTCCCGGTGCAGGCGCCAGGCGCCCGGCAAACCCAAGGTAGACGGTGCCGTCTCGCTTTCAGTGTAGATCCATGAGTCCGGTGCCAGCCATTGGCGCTCTTCAAGCAATGCGCACACCGTCGGCAACAGGTTCTGGTTGAATGGCGGGTCGAGGAACACCACGTCGTATTCGCTCGCCGCCTGGGTTTCCAGGTAGCGCAGCGCGTCAGCGGTCTGCACCTGGCCGTTGGTGCAGCGCAGGGTGCCCAGGTGCTCCTTGAGGCTGGACACCGCCACATTGCTGGCATCCAGCGCCTGTGCCTGGGCCGCGCCACGGGACAGCGCCTCCAGGAACAGGGCGCCGCTGCCGGCAAACGGGTCCAGCACCTTCGCCCCGGCGATGTACGGGGCCAGCCAGTTGAACAGGGTTTCGCGCACGCGATCCGGCGTTGGGCGCAGGCCCACGACGTCGGGGAAGCTCAGCTTGCGGCTGCCCCATTCGCCGCCAATGATGCGCAGTTGGCCCACACCGTTATGCACGTTGTGGACAGGTTTTTTCGGGCGAGATGAACTGGCCATTAATGCTCCGGAACCCCGAGCGGCTGCTCGGCAGGTTTATCAGTGGGGGGCGGTAGTGGCTTTTGCGCAGTGGTCGGGCCGGCGGTCACGATGACCATCTTGCCGGCGCTCAAGTGTTTGTTCAAGGCAGCCTTGACCTGCTCTACGGTCAGGGCCTGGGATTGTTTCATGAAATCTTCCAGGTAGCTCAGCGGCAGGTTGTAGAAACCCATGGCGCCCAGTTGCCCGACGATATCGGCGTTGCTCGCGGTCGACAGCGGGAAGCTGCCGGCCAGCTCGCGCTTGGCGTCATCCAGCTCCTTTTGCGTCGGGCCGGTCTTGAGGTAGTCGGCGAGCACATCCTCGACCAGGCGCAGGGTGCCACCGCTCATTTCCGCGCGGGTCTGCAGGTTGATCATGAACGGGCCGCGTGCCTGCATCGGCGAGAAACCGGAGTACACGCCGTAGGTCAGGCCGCGCTTCTCGCGCACTTCACTCATCAACCGGGTGCCGAAACCACCGCCGCCGAGGATCTGGTTGCCCAGGGAGAGGGCCGCGTAGTCCGGGTCGGCTCGGTCGATACCCAGTTGGGCGAACAACAGGTGGGTCTGCTTGGACGGAAACTCGATATGGCTCAGGCCAGCCTTGGGCTCGGTCGGCTGGGCGATCTTCGCCAGGGCCGGGCCCTTGGGCAGCGAGGCCGACACTTTGGCCGTCATCGCTTCGGCTTCGGCGCGAGTCAAATCACCGACCACGGCAATCACGGCATTACCCGCCGCATAAGCCTTGGCGTGGAACGCCTGCAACTGCGCGAGGGTAATCTTCGGAACGCTTTCTGGCGTGCCTTCGCTTGGGTGAGCGTAAGGGTGATCGCCGTACAGGCGCTTGAACAGTTCAAGGCTGGCCAGTTTGCCGGGGTTCTGCTTCTGGTATTCAAAGCCGGCGAGGATCTGGTTCTTGATCCGTGCCAGGGAGTCGGCGGGGAAGGTCGGCTTGCCAATCACCTGGTCAAACAGCGTCAGGGCGGCGTCGCGCTTGGTGCTGTCGCTCAGGCTGCGCAGGGAGACCAGCGCCATGTCGCGGTAAGCGCCATTGCCAAAGTCGGCGCCCAGGCTTTCAAAACCGCTGGCGATCTGGCTGACATCCTTGCCCGGCACGCCTTCGTTGAGCATGGCATTGGTCATCAGCGCGAGGCCCGGGACGTTGCCGTCCTGGCTGCTGCCAGCGGCGAACAGGATACGCATGTCGAACATCGGCAGTTCATGGGCCTCGACGAACAGCACCTTGGCGCCTTCGGCGGTGGTCCAGGTTTGCACATCGAGCTTGCGATTGGTCGGCGCCTTGCCGTTCAGCTCTGCCAGAGATTGCAGCTTGTTGGCCGATTGGGCCTTGTCCAGGGCCTGGCTGGCGACGGACTCGCTGGGGCGCAGGAAATACACGGCGCTTGCTGCGATCAAGGTGACGGCGATCAGGCCGGGCAGGATCAGGCGGCTGCTTTTGCGATCACTCATGAGCGGTCTCCTGAGGCAGAACATGGGCGACGCTGAGACGTTCGCGGGTGAAATAGGTGTGTGCGGCCTTCTGGATGTCTTCCGGGGTCACGCTTTGCAGGTCGGCCAGCTCGGTGTCCATGAGTTTCCAGGACAGGCCGACGGTTTCCAGGGAGCCGATGGCCGTTGCCTGGCTGGTGATGGAATCACGTTGGTATACCAGGCCGGCGATGACCTGGGCACGGATGCGCTCCAGTTCTTCGGCGGTCGGTGGCTTGGCCTTCAACTCTTCCAGCAGGCGCCACAGGCCGGCTTCGGCTTGGGCAACGGTCTTTTTCTTTTGCTGGTTCGGGGTGGCCGAGAGGGTGAACAGGCTGTCACCCCGGGTGTAGGCGTCGTAGTTGGTGGATGCGGCGGATACCAGCTCTTCACCACGCTCCAGTTGCTCGGAGATCCGTGCACTGTAGCCACCGTCCAGCAGGGCCGAGATCAGGCGCAGGGCTTGGACCGAGCGCTTGTCTTCGGCGGTGGCCAGGCCGGGTACGTTGAAGCCCAGGATCACACTCGGCAATTGGGTCTGCACGTGCATCGTCAACAGGCGCTCGCCGGGCTCGGCCAGTTCCATCGGGATCTTGGCGGGCGGTACGTCACGCTTGGGGATAGGGCCGAAGTAGCGCTGGGCCAGGTTTTTTACCTCATCCGGGGTTACATCGCCCACCACTACCAGCGTGGCGTTGTTCGGCACATACCAGGACTGGTACCAGTGGCGCAGTTCCTCGACCTTCATGCGGTCGAGGTCGGCCATCCAGCCGATGGTCGGCGTGTGGTAGCCACTGGCGGGGTAGGCCATGGCCTTGAAGCGCTCGAAGGCCTTGGACATCGGGTTATCGTCAGTGCGCAGGCGGCGCTCTTCCTTGATGACCTCGATTTCGCGGCTGAACTCGTCGGCCGGCAGGCGCAGGCTGGCCATGCGGTCGGCTTCCAGCTCGAAAGCGACGCCCAGGCGGTCGCGGGCCAGTACCTGGTAATAAGCGGTGTAGTCATCGCTGGTGAAGGCATTTTCTTCGGCGCCCAGGTCGCGCAGGATCAGCGAGGCTTCGCCGGGGCCGACCTTGGCGCTGCCTTTGAACATCATGTGTTCCAGAGCGTGGGACAAACCGGTCTGGCCTGGGGTTTCGTAGCTCGAACCGACCTTGTACCAGACCTGCGAAACCACCACCGGCGCGCGATGGTCTTCGCGCACCACGACCTTGAGGCCGTTATCCAAGGTGAATTCATGGGTGGGTTGTGGGTCGGCAGCCAAGGCTGAGAGGGGCAGACAAACTGTGCTGAGCAGCAGGCCTGCAGCGCGGCGGGCTAGAGCATTCATTCGTTTTTAAACCTGTTGGGCTGCCCGCTTGGTCTTAGCGTCGGCGGGCGAGGAGGTTAGGGCGTGTCATTCATCATTACCAGTGCCGCGCCGGAGCCTGCTAGTGTGCAGGGCAAGGCGCGAGGAGCGCAGTTTGGTCGTTTCAAATAAGCTCCGAGTAACGCAGCCCTGCACACTAGCAGGCCCGGCCCTCCGGGTTGTGCCTAAAAGCCAGCCAGGCTGCGTTGCAGGCCTTGGCAAGGAAAGCACATTCCCTGCGGCCTGCGCCTTGCCTGGCTGGCTTTTAGGCGACAACGCGGCACTGGTAATGATGAATGACACGCCCTAGGATACTGATCCGACCTAGGGACGGCCACTATGGCTGTCTTGTTGAGGCCCTATTTAGGCCTTACAAAATGTTGCGCATGAACGAGCTGGCTAAAAAACAGTCTGTTACGCATCGAATTTTATTTACCGATGTGCCCCTTGGCGCGTCGCTACCTTGAGATAGCCGTCTCCATGTTTGGTTCCAACGACGACAAGAAGACCCCAGCTGCGGCTGGCGAGAAAAAAGGCCTGTTCGGATGGCTGCGCAAAAAGCCGCAGGAAACCGTCGTCGAACAGCCACAGGTTCAAGCTGAGCCGATCCCCGCTCCTATAGTAGAAGCCGAACCGGTTGCCCAAGCGCCGGCGCCGGTGGTGCTGCCGATGGCTGAACCGGTGTTGCAGCCAGTGGCCGAAGTGGTGCCGGAACCTGAGCCCGAGCATAAGCCGTGGCCGGAGCTGCCGGTGGCCGAGGAGCCCGTGGCGTTGGTTGACGATGTGCAGGCCGAGCATGTGACGCCGCCGATTCCGGTGGTTATCGAGCCGGCTCCTGTTGTGTTCGAAGCCCCTGCGCCTGTGGCTGTGAGCGAGCCGACGCCCGTTGCGGTTGTCGCGCCCGTGGTTGAGCCGGGTCCCGTCGAGCCCGAGCCCGCCGCTGCCGTCGAAACCAGCAAGACCGGTTTCTTCGCCCGCCTCAAGCAAGGCCTGAGCAAGACCAGCGCCAGCATCGGCGAAGGCATGGCCAGCCTGTTCCTGGGCAGGAAGACCATCGATGACGAACTGCTCGAAGATATCGAGACTCGCCTGCTGACGGCGGACGTGGGCGTTGAAGCCACCGCCGTGATCATCCAGAGCCTGACCCAGAAGGTCGCGCGCAAGCAGTTGACCGACGCGGACGCACTGTACAAGTCCCTGCAAGCCGAGCTGGCCGCGATGCTCAAGCCGGTGGAAGCGCCGCTGGTGATTACCCCGAAGAAACCTTTCGTGATCCTGGTCGTGGGCGTCAACGGCGCCGGCAAGACCACTACCATCGGTAAGCTGGCCAAGAAGCTGCAACTGGAAGGCAAGAAAGTCATGCTCGCCGCTGGCGACACCTTCCGCGCCGCTGCTGTGGAGCAATTGCAGGTCTGGGGTGAGCGCAACAAGATCCCGGTGATCGCCCAGCACACCGGTGCCGATTCGGCCTCGGTGATCTTCGATGCCGTGCAAGCTGCCAAGGCGCGCAATATTGACGTGCTGATCGCCGACACCGCCGGTCGCTTGCACACCAAAGACAATTTGATGGAAGAGCTGAAGAAAGTCCGCCGTGTGATCGGCAAGCTCGATGCCGACGCGCCGCATGAGGTGTTGCTGGTGTTGGACGCCGGCACTGGGCAGAACGCCATCAGTCAGGCCAAACAATTCAACCAGACGGTACAACTGACCGGCCTGGCATTGACTAAGCTCGACGGCACGGCCAAGGGGGGGGTGATCTTCGCCCTGGCCAAGCAGTTCGGGTTACCGATTCGTTACATCGGCGTTGGTGAAGGCATCGACGACCTACGCACCTTTGAAGCCGAACCCTTTGTCCAGGCACTGTTTGCCGAGCGGGAGCGTTCATGATTCGATTCGAACAGGTCGGTAAACGCTATGCCAACGGGCATGTCGGCTTGCATGAGCTGAGCTTTCGAGTGCGTCGCGGCGAATTCTTGTTTGTGACCGGCCATTCGGGCGCCGGTAAAAGTACATTGTTGCGCCTGCTGCTGGCCATGGAGCGCCCGACTACCGGCAAGCTGCTGCTGGCCGGGCAGGACCTGGCCACCATCAGCAATGCGCAGATTCCGTTCCTGCGCCGCCAGATCGGCGTGGTATTCCAGAACCACCAGTTACTGTTCGATCGCACGGTGTTCAATAACATTGCCTTGCCATTGCAGATACTCGGGTTGTCCAAGGCCGAGATCGTCAAGCGCGTGGATTCGGCCCTGGAGCGCGTGGCGCTGTCCGACAAGACCGACCTCTACCCGGGTGACCTGTCCACAGGCCAGCAACAGCGCGTCGGCATCGCCCGCGCCATCGTCCATCGCCCGGCCCTGCTGTTGGCGGACGAACCCACCGGTAACCTCGACCCGCGCCTGGCCGCCGAGATCATGGGGGTGTTTGAAGACATTAATCGCCTGGGCACCAGCGTATTGATCGCCAGTCACGACCTGGCGTTGATCGCGCGCATGCGCCATCGCATGCTCACGCTGCAACGCGGGCGCCTGATCGGCGACGGGGAGGCTGGCGTATGAGTGCGACCCGCAGCCCCAAGGTTTCCGAGCGTGTGGCGCCAAAGGCAGCCGACCCGCAGCCGAAAAAGAAAAAACACGACGAAGACGACGGCCCGGACTTCAGCACCCTGTTGCGCGCCTGGATCGAAAGCCATCGCGCCAGCCTGCTGGACAGCCTGCGTCGTCTGGGCAAGCAGCCCATCGGCAGCTTTTTCACCTGTTTGGTGATGGCCGTGGCCTTGAGCCTGCCGATGGGCTTGTCGCTGTTGCTCAATAATGTGGAGCGCCTGGGCGGTTCCTGGCAGCGTGCGGCGCAGATTTCGCTGTACCTGAACCTGGATGCCAGCGCCAAGGAGGGCGAGGCTCTGCGTGATGACATCAAGAACCTGCCGGGCGTGGCGGATGCCGAGTACATCAGTCGCGATCAGGCCCTTGAAGAGTTCCAGCAGCAGTCCGGATTAGGTGAGGCGCTCAAAGAGCTGCCGCAGAACCCGCTGCCGGGCGTGGTGCTGGTGACGCCGAATGAAGTCGACAAGCCTGCCCTTGAAGCGCTGCGACAAAAACTCGCAGAGATGCCCAAGGTGCAACAGGCGCAACTTGATCTAGTCTGGGTAGAGCGCCTGGCCGCGATTCTCAAGCTGGGCGACCGCTTTGTGTTCGGCCTGACGGTGCTGTTGGTGTCTGCATTACTTTTGGTGATAGGTAATACCATTCGTCTTCATATTGAAAACCGTCGCACCGAGATAGAAGTGATTAAACTGGTCGGCGGCACGGACAGCTATGTGCGTCGTCCCTTTCTGTACATGGGCGCGCTTTATGGCTTTGGTGCGGGGATCTTGTCCTGGGGCGTCCTGGCGTTTGGCCTTGACTGGCTGAATGACGCGGTGGTCGGGCTTGCCGGCTTGTACGGCAGTGATTTCGCCCTGGCGGGCGTGCCGGTTGCCGACGGTCTGTCGCTCTTGCTTGGCGCGGTATTGTTGGGGTATATCGGTGCGTGGATTGCGGTCGCACGGCATTTACGTGAGCTGGCACCGAAGTAGTTAATGTCAGGGTAATGTGGTTTCGTTTGTATTGGCCGTATCAGTAGTTTAGGGAACTTGTCCTACGGTTCCCGGTCAATTTTCGCAGTGCTGAACTGCACGAGTTATGTGAGTCGGAGGTTTTTTCGTATGACCACTTCTTTGCAACCTGCTTATGCTTTGGTCCCAGGTGCGAACCTGGAGGCTTATGTGCACACGGTGAACAGCATTCCATTGCTGACACCGGAGCAGGAGCGTGAACTGGCCGAGAGTCTCTACTATGAGCAGGATTTGGGGGCGGCTCGGCAGATGGTGCTCGCCCACCTGCGTTTTGTCGTACATATCGCCCGTAGCTACAGTGGCTACGGCCTGGCCCAGGCTGACCTGATCCAGGAAGGCAACGTCGGCTTGATGAAGGCTGTAAAGCGCTTCAACCCGGAGATGGGTGTGCGCCTGGTGTCGTTTGCCGTGCACTGGATCAAGGCGGAAATCCACGAATTCATCCTGCGCAACTGGCGCATCGTGAAAGTCGCGACCACCAAGGCCCAGCGCAAGCTGTTCTTCAACCTGCGCAGCCAGAAGAAACGCCTGGCGTGGCTGAACAACGAGGAAGTCCACCGCGTGGCCGAAAGCCTTGGCGTGGAGCCCCGTGAAGTACGTGAGATGGAAAGCCGCCTGACCGGCCATGACATGGCCTTCGACCCGGCCGCCGAAGCGGACGACGACAGCGCGTTCCAATCGCCAGCCAACTACCTGGAAGACCACCGGTACGACCCGGCGCGTCAACTGGAAGACGCTGATTGGAGCGACAATTCCAACCACAACCTGCACGAAGCGCTGGAAGTGCTGGACGACCGCAGCCGTGACATCCTCTACCAGCGCTGGCTGGCGGAAGAAAAAGCCACGCTGCACGACCTGGCGCAGAAGTACAACGTGTCGGCCGAGCGGATTCGTCAGCTTGAGAAAAGCGCGATGAATAAGCTGAAGCTGTCGATCGCGGCTTAAAAATGTGGGAGGGGGCTTGCCCCCTCCCACATTTGTTTTGTGTTGTCTCAGTCGGACCAAGGCGCCTTGCGCGAATTGTTCAACTCCACCAGATAACCATCCCCACCCAACTGGCTCATCTGCTGGCGAATCCATGCGGCCCGTCGCGCCACATAGGCGGTCGGATGGCTTGCGCTCCACACCCGTGGGTTAGGCAGTACCGCCGCCAGATAGCTGGCTTGTTGCCGGGACAGCCCCTTGGCACTTACGCCGAAGTGATGCTGCGCCGCCGCTTCCGCGCCAAACACGCCCTCATCCCACTCCACGCTGTTGAGGTACACCTCAAGAATCCGCTCCTTGGGCCACAGCACCTCGATCAGCCCGGTAAACCAGGCCTCCAGGCCCTTGCGCAAATAACTGCGGCCTGCCCACAGGAACAGGTTTTTCGACACCTGCTGGCTCAGCGTACTGGCGCCGCGAATCGAACCGCCGCGCTCGTTGTGCAGGAGCGCCGCCTGGATCGCGCCGAAATCAAAGCCCCAATGCTGCGGGAAGCGCTGGTCTTCACCGGCCATCACCGCGACCTTGAGGTCATCGGAGATCTGGTCCCAGGGCACCCAGGTGCGCTGCAGGTCAATGGGTTCGCCGTCGAACCAGGATTCAACCTTGCGTTCCACCATCAACGCCGTGAACGGTGGCGGCACGAAACGGAATAGCAGCACCAGCAAAACGCTGCCGATGGCAAACCATTTCACGACTTTGAGAAAACGATTGAAGAGGACACGCAGCATAGAGATGGCTTGGCCGAACCCGTTGAGCGGGCCATTATACAGACCCTGCCCAATGAGTCTGACTGGAGTTCCTCATGCTGCGTGGCTTTCTGATGTTGGCTGCCTTTTTCGGCTTCACCGGCGTCGCCCTCGGTGCATTCGCCGCCCATGGCCTGAAAAACCGCCTGAGCGCCGAGTACCTGGCAATCTTCCACACCGGCGTCACCTACCAGTTGGTGCACGCCCTGGCGCTGTTCGGCGTCGCGCTGCTGGCCGCGCACATGCCTGGCCGGCTGGTCAACTGGGCGGGTCTCTCGTTTACCGTCGGTATTCTGCTGTTCTCCGGCAGCCTGTATGTGCTGACCCTGACTGGCATCAGCAAGCTGGGCATCATCACGCCATTTGGCGGGCTCGCGTTCCTGCTGGGCTGGTTCTTCCTCGGCCTGGCGGCATGGCGCCTGCAGGCTGATTAAAGCTTTCGCTGACCGGAGGACTTGGGCCAGCAACCTCAATCGGGCTAGAATGCTGGCCCCTAAAAACGATGGCGGCCCGTGGCATGCGCATTCAGTTGAACGGCGAATCTTTTGAACTGCCCGACGGGGAATCCGTTGCGGCCCTGCTGACCCGCCTGGACCTGACCGGGCGTCGCGTCGCAGTGGAGCTCAACCAGGATATCGTCCCGCGTAGCCAGCACGCCGAGACCGCGCTCACCGAAGGTGACCAGGTCGAAGTGGTGCACGCCATCGGCGGCGGCTAGTCGTCCGGCGTCCAGGCGCGCCACCCCGGATTCTGCAGAACCTCACCCCATTTCGAGGATTTCCCATGAGCATCGTTCGTAGCGACAAGCCCTTCGTCCTGGCCGGCCGCACCTACCAGTCCCGTCTGCTGGTCGGCACCGGCAAGTACCGCGACATGGAAGAAACCCGCCTGGCCATCGAAGCCTCGGGCGCCGAGATCGTGACCGTGGCCGTGCGACGCACCAACATCGGCCAGAACCCGGGCGAACCGAACCTGCTGGATATCCTGCCGCCAGACCGCTACACCATCCTGCCGAATACCGCCGGTTGCTACGACGCCATCGAAGCCGTGCGCACCTGCCGCCTGGCTCGTGAGCTGCTCGACGGTCACAATCTGGTGAAGCTGGAAGTACTTGCCGACCAGAAAACCCTGTTCCCCAACGTGATCGAAACCCTCAAGGCCGCCGAAACCCTGGTCAAGGAAGGTTTCGACGTGATGGTCTACACCAGCGACGACCCGATCATCGCCCGCCAACTGGCCGAAATCGGCTGCATCGCCGTGATGCCACTGGCTGGCCTGATAGGCACGGGCCTGGGGATCTGCAACCCGTATAACCTGCAGATCATCCTCGAAGAAGCCAAGATTCCGGTGCTGGTGGACGCGGGTGTAGGCACTGCCTCCGACGCCACCATCGCCATGGAACTGGGCTGCGAAGCGGTGCTGATGAACTCTGCCATCGCCAATGCCCAGCAACCGATCATGATGGCAGAAGCCATGAAACACGCGATCGTCGCGGGCCGCCTGGCCTACCTTGCCGGGCGCATGCCGAAAAAACTCTACGCCAGCGCCTCCTCGCCGCTGGATGGTCTGATCAAGTAAGAGCCATTGATGACTGAATCAAACGAAACGCCGAACACCGTGGACGCAGGCGACGAGTCCAAGCACCGCCGTATCAAGAGTTTTGTGATGCGCGCCGGTCGCATGACCGAAGGCCAGCAAAAGGGGCTGGAACAGGGCACGCCGCTGTTCGTCCTGCCTCTGGCCGACGCGCCGGTGGATTACGACCAGGTGTTCGGTCGCTCGGCCCCACGTTCCCTGGAAATCGGTTTCGGCATGGGCCACTCCCTGTTGGAAATGGCCGCGGCCTCGCCCGAACAGGATTTCATTGGTGTGGAAGTGCACCGGCCCGGTGTCGGCGCGCTGCTCAACGGCGTGCTCACCCAGGGCCTGACCAACCTGCGGGTGTATGACTGCGACGCGATCGAGGTGCTCAACCGCTGCATCGCCGACAACAGCCTTGACCGCCTGATGCTGTTTTTCCCTGATCCGTGGCACAAAAGCCGTCACCACAAGCGCCGTATCGTCCAGGCCTCCTTCGCCGAGTTGGTGCGTAGCAAGTTGAAAGTCGGCGGCATCCTGCACATGGCCACCGACTGGGAACCCTACGCGGAATACATGCTGGAAGTGATGAACGTCGCCCCCGGCTACCGCAACCTGGCCGAAGACGGCAAATGCGTACCGCGCCCGGCCGAACGCCCGATCACCAAGTTCGAACGCCGCGGCGAGCGGCTGGGGCATGGGGTTTGGGATTTGAAGTTCGAGAAAGTGGACTGATCAGCCGGTCACTTGGAATGCGGTCAAAATGTGGGAGGGGGCTTGCCCCCGATAGCGGTGGGTCAGTCATAGAGTGGTTGACTGATATTCTGCTATCGGGGGCAAGCCCCCTCCCACATTTGTATCTGTGTTGGGTATGGAATCAGCGGCGATCAGCGACGACGCCAATCAACACCAGCACCACCACCAGCACCGGCGCCAGGCTGTAGTTATTGAACTGGCTCAACCCTCGCACAATCCACGGCGTGGCGTAGATCAGCGCCGCGCCGCTGCCGATCATGCACAGCAGGGCCATCAACGGTACGCGCAACGCGCCGGCGATGCTGCCCAGGCGGGCTTCAACCCAGCCCTTGATGTCCGCGCCGAACAGCACCAACAGGCAGCCGACGAGGGCCAGGGATATTTCCGACAGGTTGCTGCGGCTCCAGCGGGATACGGTGGCGAGCAGGTCGAGTACCAAATCCATTCGATTTCCTTAAGAGCGATCAGCTCAAAAACTTCTGCAACAGGTCATTGAGAAAGAGTTGCCCGCGGTCGGTGGCCACCAGGCGTGACGGTTCGACCTGCATTAAGCCACTTTGTTCTGCCTCGCGCCGGGCCTCATCGAGGCTGGCCAGGTCGAGGCCGGTGCGCTCGGCATAGAGCTTGGCCTCGACGCCTTCGGTGAGGCGCAGGGCGTTCATCAGGAACTCGAACGGCAATTCTTCGTTGGTCAGTTCCTTCGCGCCAGCCTGAAAGCTTTTGGCCGGGTTGAGGTAGTCCTTCGGCGCGCGGGTCTTCCAGGTACGCACGATGCGTCCATTCGGGTGGCTGAGCTTGCCGTGGGCGCCGGCACCGATGCCGATAAAGTCACCAAAGCTCCAGTAGTTGAGGTTATGTCGCGCCGCACGCCCCGGTTGCGCATAGGCTGAGACTTCATATTGCGCGTAACCGTGTTCGGCCAGCAGCGCCTGGCCGGCTTCCTGGATATCCCACAAGGTATCGTCTTCCGGTAGCGTCGGCGGCTGGTTCCAGAAGACGGTGTTGGGCTCCAGGGTCAGCTGGTACCACGACAAATGGGTCGGCTTGAGCGCGATGGCCTGGCGCAGGTCGCCCAAGGCGTCATCCAGGGACTGATCGGGCAAACCGTGCATCAGGTCCAGGTTGAAGTTGTCGAACCCGGCCTGGCGCGCCATGCCGGCGGCGCGCATGGCTTCATCGCCGTTGTGGATGCGGCCCAGGGCTGCGAGTTTTTCCTGCTGGAAGCTCTGGATGCCGATGGACAGGCGATTGATCCCCAGCTTGCGGTAAGCCACGAACTTCTCTTGCTCGAACGTTCCGGGGTTGGCTTCCAGGGTGATCTCGATGTCGTCGGCAAACGGGATGCGTGCTTCAACCCCCTTGAGCAGGCGACCCAGCGCGGCGGCGCTGAACAGGCTCGGGGTGCCACCGCCGAAGAAGATCGAACTCAGTTCACGGCCGTACACCGCGTGCAGGTCCTGATCGAGGTCGGCCAGCAGCGCGTCGACGTACTCTTCTTCCGGCAACACGGGGCTGGCGGTGTGGGAGTTGAAGTCGCAATAAGGGCATTTGCGCACGCACCACGGGATGTGGATATACAGCGCCAGGGGCGGCAGCACCGGCAACGCCGCCCTTGGTGTTTGCGCGCCGCCGTGGATCAGCGGCTGCGCGGAGGTGTTCTGGGTCATTTCAAGCCCAGGCGCTGGCGCAGCAAAGCCATGGCGCGGGCGCGGTGGCTGATCTGGTTTTTGTCGGCCGGGCTCAGTTCGGCGCTGGAGACATTGCGCTCCGGCACCCAGAACAGCGGGTCGTAACCAAACCCATGCTCGCCGCTGGCCGCATGCAGGATGCGCCCGTGCCACAGGCCTTCGCAAAGGATCGGCAGCGGGTCGTCGGCATGTCGCACCAGAGCCAGCACGCAGACGAACTGCGCACCGCGCTCGGCGTCCGGTACTTCCTTGAGGGCGTCCAGCAGCTTGGCGTTGTTGGCCGCGTCACCCTTGCCGTCGGCATAGCGCGCGGAATAGATACCCGGAGCGCCGCCGAGGAAGTCCACCGCCAGGCCCGAATCATCGGCCAACGCCGGCAGGCCCGAGATGCGTGCAGCATTGCGCGCCTTGAGGATGGCGTTCTCGACGAACGACAGGCCAGTTTCTTCCGGTTCCACCTGGCTGAACTCACCGATCGAGCGCAGTTGCACGGATTCGCCGAGCATGGCCTGGAGTTCTTTGAGTTTGCCGGCGTTATGGCTGGCCAGCACGAGTTGAGTCAGGTTCATCAGTCCGCCGGAAACAGTTCCTGGTTGAATTGGAAACCATGGGCCTTGCCGCCGGTTTCAACATTGATGGTGAAAACCCGCATTTCTTGTTGCGGCACGTTGTAGGGCGCGAGGTAATAGATCGCACCTTTCTCGGTAATCTGCTTGAACGTCAGGATTTCGCTCCTGCCGCTCAGGTCTTTGACCGTGCCGGTGACTTGCGCGGCCACGGGCGTCACGCCCTTGATCACGGTCACGTTGATCAGCCCCTTGTTTTTGCTGCGTACCACGCCAACCGCCTGGGCCGTGTCGGGCTGCAGGAAGCTGGAGGTGAAGGTGTTGTAGTGTACGGTGATATCGCCAAATTCTTTCTGGCGTTTACTGTCGATAGGGTCGGCGGCCATGGCGCTGACGCCCAGGCACGCGGTGAGTAGAAAAACAGCCAGGCGACTCATGATCGTCCTCCTTAAAAATAGTTAGACGGCAATCTTATGGTCCGTCAGACCAGGACTGCTGACCCGGTAAATCCCAATCTCACCCAACAAATTAGGCCATAGCTTACTCGCCCAGCCGTGGCGATGCTGTTGATCGACGGCAAGGCGGTTGATCACCTTGGCTTTGCGTTCGCCGCACAGCGCTTCGAAGTCTTCGAACGTGCAGAAGTGGATGTTCGGCGTGTTGTACCAAGTGTAAGGCAGGAAATCCGATACCGGCATGCGGCCCTTGGTGGCCAGGTACCAGCGGCAGCGCCAGTGCCCGAAGTTGGGGAAGGTGATGATGCACTGGCGGCCGACGCGTAGCATCTCGTCGAGGATGCGGTCCGGGTAATGCACCGCTTGCAGGGCCTGTGTCATCACGACGACGTCGAAGCTGTTGCTGGCAAAGTTGCCCAGGCCCTTGTCCAGGTCCTGCTCGATCACGTTGATGCCCTTGGCCACGCACTGGGCGATGTTGTCCGGGTCGTTTTCCAGGCCGTAGCCGGTGACCTGCTTGTTGTCGCGCAGCCAGCTCAGCAGTTCGCCATCGCCGCAGCCAAGGTCGAGCACACGGCTGCCGGCGGGTATCCAGTCTTGGATGATTTCCAGGTCGGCTCTCATGGCGTTCTCACAGAGTAATGCGGTTCATGTAGTTCCTGAACGCCTGCAGATAACGAGGGATCGGGATCAGGAAGGCGTCGTGGCCTTGCGGAGCATCGATTTCCAGGTAGCAGACGTCTTTCTTCGCTGCCATCAAGGCATCCACCAGTTCCCGCGAGCGGGCAGGCGAGAAGCGCCAGTCGGTGGTGAACGACATCACGCAGAATTTGGCCTTGGCACCTTCGAAGGTTTTCGCCAGGTCATCGTTGAAGTTCGCCGCCGGGTCGAAATAGTCCAGGGCCTTGGTCATCAGCAGGTAGGTGTTGGCATCGAAACGCCCGGAGAACTCCTCGCCCTGATAACGCAGGTAGCTCTCCACCTGGAATTCGACGCTGTGGAAGTCGTAGTTGAGCTTCTCGCTCTTGAGGCCACGGCCGAATTTTTCGCCCATGGAATCATCGGACAGATAAGTGATATGCCCGACCATCCGCGCCAGCATCAGCCCACGCTTGGGGATCACGCCCGCTTCCTGGAACGAACCGCCGTGAAAATCGGGGTCGGTCAGGATCGCCTGGCGGGCCACTTCGTTGAAGGCGATGTTCTGCGCCGACAACTTGGGCGCCGAGGCGATCGCCAGGCAATGGCGCACGCGATCCGGGTAGGTGATGGTCCATTGCAGCGCCTGCATGCCGCCCAGGCTGCCGCCGATCACGGCGGCCCATTGCTGGATGCCCAGCAGGTCGGCCAGGCGGGCCTGGCTGTGGACCCAGTCTTCCACGGTCAGCACCGGGAAGTCCGCGCCGAACGGCTTGCCGGTTTCCGGGTTGAGGCTGCTGGGGCCGGTGGAGCCGTTGCAGCCGCCGAGGTTATTCAGGCTGACCACGAAGAACTTGTTGGTATCGATGGGCTTGCCGGGGCCGATGCAGCTGTCCCACCAGCCCGGCTTGCGCTCGTCGGCACTGTGGAAACCGGCGGCGTGATGATGGCCGGACAAGGCGTGACAAATCAGCACGGCGTTGCTCGCCGTGGCGTTCAGTTGGCCGTAGGTTTCATAGATCAGGTCATAGGCAGGCAGCGAACGGCCGCAGGCCAGGGCCAGCGGTTCGCTGAAGTGCGCCACTTGGGGCACGACCAGTCCAACAGAATCGGGGGGGAAGGCAGTTGGCATCGACCCTGCTCTCGTTTAAATGAGGCGTAAGTCTAAAGACCGCTGCACCCAGCGGCAAGCAAAGGCCGGAGGGGAGTGGGAGATCGTTCTCGCGCAGGGCGTGAGAACGATCATCCGAGGGAGGATCAGATCAGGCCAAACAACAGCGGCGGCATGG
The DNA here is from genome assembly GCF_029457515.1 of Pseudomonas sp. G11. NCBI lineage: Bacteria > Pseudomonadati > Pseudomonadota > Gammaproteobacteria > Pseudomonadales > Pseudomonadaceae > Pseudomonas > Pseudomonas sp. G11. The sequence continues at coordinate 7,412,450 of NZ_CP120377.1, read as the reverse complement.
CGACGAAGTCCGCCAAGTATGGAATCGCCCAGCTTTGCAGGAGCTGGATCGCAATGAACGCGAAAATCGGCGAGATATCCAGGCCACCCAGGTTGGGAATCAAACGACGGAACGGCGCCAGCACCGGCTCAGTGATCTGCGCCACCAGCTCAGCCCCCGGGCTGCGGCTGCCCGGTGCCACCCACGACAGAATCACGCTGATGATCATCGACCAGAACAGGATCTTCAAGAACAGCGAGAACACGCCAATCAGTGCCCACGGCAGCAACAGCAAGGTTTTGGGCAAGTAGCCCTTGAGCATCAGGATGACCGCAAACAGCAGGATCTGCAGCAGCAGCGCCAGCACCAACGAGGACATGTCCAGGCCGAACATGCTCGGGACCACCCGGCGCAGGGGCTTGAGCAGTGGTTGCGTGGCCTTCACCACGAATTGGCACAGCGGGTTGTAGAAGTTCGCCCGCACCAGTTGCAGGATAAAACGCATCAGCACGACCAGCAGGTACAGGCTGCCCAGGGTCTGGATGATGAAGATCACAGCGTCATTGAGTCCAAGCATCATTTATTCCTTTGTAAGGGACGACTATTGGCCCAGTTGTTCGGCCATTTCAGCCGAACGGTGCGCAGCGGCGCCGAGAGCTTTTTCCACCAGGGCTTCAAACCCCCCGGCCTGCAACGATTCGATAGCGGCTTGCGTGGTGCCGCCTGGGGAGGTCACGCGACGGCGCAGCTCGGCGGCATCCACTTCGCTGGTCACGGCCATCTGCGCGGCGCCCAGGGCGGTTTGCTCGGCCAGTTGCTCGGCGACTTCCTGGGGCAGGCCCAATTTCACGCCGGCGGCGGTCATGGCTTCGATCAGCAGGAAAAAGTACGCCGGACCGCTGCCGGACACGGCGGTGACCGCATCCAGTTGCTGTTCCTGTTCCAGCCACAAGGCGATGCCCACGGCGGACAGCAGTTCCTGGGCCTGGTCGCGCTGTTGGGCGGTCACTTCGGACGTGGCGTACAAACCGCTCACACCCTTGCGCAGCAGCGCCGGGGTGTTGGGCATGCAGCGTACGATCGGCTGGGCGCCGAGCCAGTTGTTCATGCTGGCGCAAGTGATGCCGGCGGCGATGGACACCACCAGTTGATGGGGTTGCAGGCTTGGGCGCAGGCTTTCGCACACGGCCTTCATGGCCTGCGGCTTGACCGCCAGCACGACCACGTCGACGCCCTGGATGGCCTCGGCGTTGTCGGCGAACGTGTCGATACCGTGCTCGGCGCTGACGCGGGCGCGGGTCTCGGCGCCCGGGTCGCTGGCGCGAATCTGTTGGGCTTGCAGGCCCTTGGCCCGCAGGCCGCCAATCAGGCTGGCCGCCATGTTACCGGCGCCGATAAAGGCAATACGCGTGTTGCTCATGACAGGTCCTTATTCAGTGGGAGATCAGCCATTTCACGGCTGGCCATAATCGCGGGCGCCAAACAGGGCGGTGCCGATCCGCACCCAGGTGGCACCTTGGGCGATGGCCGACTCAAGGTCATGGCTCATGCCCATGGAAAGTGTGTCCAGCGGCAGGTTCAGGCTGGCTTGCAGGTCACGCACGGTGGCGAACGCTGCATCTTGAGCGGTTCGATCTTCCGTCGGCTCGGGGATCGCCATCAGGCCGCGCAGCTTCAAGCGCGGCAGGGCGCTGATGGCGTTGGCCAGGGCCGGCAGGTCGGCGGGAGTACAGCCGGATTTGCTGGCCTCGCCACTGACGTTGACCTGGATGCAGATATTCAGTGGCGGCAGGTCAGCCGGGCGTTGTTCGGAGAGGCGTTGTGCGATTTTCAGGCGGTCCACGGAATGCACCCAAGCGAAATTCTCGGCGATCGCACGAGTCTTGTTCGATTGAATGGGGCCGATGAAGTGCCAACTCAAGGGCAGGTCGGTTAATTCGGCCTGTTTGCCCAATGCTTCCTGCAGGTAGTTCTCACCGAAGTCGCGCATGCCGGCGGCATAGGCTTCGCGCACGGCTTGCGCGGGTTTGGTCTTGCTCACGGCCAGCAGGTGGATGCTGTTTGCGTCACGTTGCACGGCGTTGGCTGCGGCGCGGATCCGCTCGCTAACCAGGCCGATGTTGTCTGCTATCGTCGACATTCAAGATGCGCCCGTGGATATGGAGTCCGCGGCATTCTACTGGAAATGGAAAGCCCTATGGATATCACTGAATTACTGGCGCACAGCGTACGCCAGGGCGCCTCCGACCTGCATCTGTCGGCTGGCCTGGCGCCGATGCTGCGGGTGGACGGTGAGGTATGGCCGTTGGATTGGCCGGTACTGGCACCTGCCCAAGTGGCTAACTTATTGAGCCCTTTGCTCAACCAATACCAACAAAAGGATTTCGAAACATCTCTTGAAACGGATTTTGCCTTCGAACTGCCCGGTGTGGCGCGGTTCCGGGTCAATGTATTTCAGCAGGCGCGCGGTATGGGGGCGGTGTTTCGCACGCTTGCAGCCGAGGTCCAGAGCTTGGAAGCCCTTGGCCTGGGGGAGGTGTTCCAGCGTATTGCCCAGTTGCCGCGCGGCCTGGTACTGGTGACCGGGCCCACCGGCTCCGGCAAGTCCACCACCCTGGCGGCGATGATCGACTACCTCAATCAGCATCGGCGCCAGCACATCCTCACCCTCGAAGACCCTATCGAGTTTATCCATACGCCGAAAATGGCCCTGATCAACCAGCGTCAGGTCCACCGCGACACCCACAGTTTTTCCACCGCCCTGCGTTCGGCCCTGCGGGAAGACCCGGATGTGATCCTTGTGGGCGAATTGCGCGACCTGGAAACCATTCGCCTGGCGCTGACGGCCGCTGAGACCGGCCACCTGGTCTTTGGCACCCTGCACACCACCTCGGCGGCAAAGACCGTGGACAGGCTGGTGGACGTGTTCCCGGCGGGGGAAAAGGCCATGGTCCGCACCATGCTGTCTGAGTCGCTGCAAGCGGTGGTGTCACAGGTGTTGGTCAAGAAGCTCGGCGGTGGGCGGGTGGCCGCCCATGAAATCATGTTGGGCACGCCAGCCATCCGTAACTTGATCCGCGAAGACAAGGTGGCGCAGATGGTCTCGGCGATTCAGACCGGTGCAGCGTTGGGGATGAAAACCTTGGATATGAGTTTGAAGGCGTTGGTCACGGAAGGCGTGATCAGTCGGGAAGAGGCGCGGGAGAAGGCGAGGGTACCTGGGGATATCTGAGGGCTTGTGGACAGTACAAATCAAATGTGGGAGGGGGCTTGCCCCCGATAGCGGTGGATCAGTCACTTTGATGTCGACTGACACTCTGCTATCGGGGGCAAGCCCCCTCCCACATTTATTACTGCATTCCAGCTTTGGATCAGCGTTGGACTACCCGCAAGGTGTTCTGCTCTTTTGGCAGAACCCGCTTGGCAATCACGTAGTTCTTGTCCCAGAACGGCTTTTTCAGGGTGTCGATGCTGACCGACTTGCCACGGCGTGGTGCGTGGATAAAGCGGTCGTTGCCCAAGTAGATGGCAACGTGGTTGACCTTGCGGCTCTTGAGTTTGAAGAACAACAGGTCGCCCGGTTTCAAATCCTTGCGCTCAACCTTTTGCCCGTGGCCGGCGGCCATGGCGTTGGAGGTGCGCGGCAAATCCACGGCCGCTACGTCGTTAAACGCATATTTCACCAAACCGCTGCAGTCGAACCCTTTACTTGGGCTGCTGCCGCCCCAACGATAAGGAGTACCGAGCACGTTGACGGCGCGGCTGAGGACGGTGCTGCTTTGTTTGGTGTTGGCTGCCATCAGGCCTGGGGTGGTTTTGCCGTGGGCCTTGCTCAGTTGAGTCGGGCGGCTGACAGTAGGCTTGGCTGATTTGGCCGTGCTTGGTGTGCTGTGAACTTTAGGGGTGAAACCGTTTACGTTAGGAAGTCGTTGCTCACGATTGGTGGCGTGGGCGGCCAGTGGCATTAATAGGCAAATGGTTAGCCATGTCTTGAAAAATGGTCGCATTAGGCGTGGCTCTTATGGGTTTGCGCGCAACTTTATAACAGCTTTTTGTGTCGTTCTCAGGCCGTTTGTCGACTGAACCTTGGGGTCAAATCCAGGAAAAACGCGACGAATCGCCGCAATTGTCCTACACAAGTCAGGTGGCATAAGGCTTTCAGGGGAGGGAAGATACCATTGGCCGTACGTCGGGCGCCCGTAAAAAAGTCACAAATAAAGTGAAAAAATTTATCTATCAAGGCAAAAGAGGTACTCCATGAACACCTATCAACAGCTTGGTTCGCAGCAAGACACCCACAGCAAGGTGATCGGTTACCTGCTCTGGATTTTCGGGTTTACCGGCTCGCACCGCTTCTATTACGGCAAGCCGGTGACCGGCACGATCTGGTTTTTCACCTTCGGCTTGCTCGGTATTGGCTGGCTGATCGACCTGTTCCTCATCCCGGCCATGGACCGTGAGGCCGACCTGCGTTTTACCGCCGGGCCGATCGAATACAACGTGGCGTGGATTCTGTTGACGTTTCTCGGGGTATTCGGTGTGCACCGGATGTACCAGGGCAAATGGATCACCGGCCTGATCTACCTGCTGACCGGAGGTTTGTTCCTGGTGGGGGTGCTGTATGACTTCTGGACGTTGAATACGCAGATTTCGATCCGCAATGCCGAGCTGAGAGGCGGGCGCTGATTTCTCAGACCTTATAGCGAACTCAATGTGGGAGGGGGCTTGCCTCCCACATTGACCGTGCCTGCTTCAGGCCTGGTAGCTGATCCGCCCATCCACCAGGGTGTAGCGTACCGTCGCCGGCAGGCTATGGCCGATGAACGGGCAGTTTTCACCCTTGGACAACCAGTGCTCGCCGGCAATCGTCGAGCTGGCTGGATCAAACAGCACCAGGTCTGCCGCAGCACCTACCGCCAACTTACCCGCCGGCAGGCGCAAGGCCTCGGCCGGGCCTGCGCTCAGGCGTGCCAGCAGTGTCGGCAGGTCCAGCAAGCCATCCTCCACCAAGGTCATCGCCAGTGGCAGCAACAACTCTACGCTGCTGATACCCGGCTCTGTTGCGCCAAACGGCGCCAGCTTGGCATCGCGCTCGTGGGGTTGGTGATGGCTGGAAATGGCCGAGACCACGCCAGACTTCACTGCGGCACGTAAACCGTCACGGTCGGCACGGGTACGCAGCGGCGGTTGCACGTGATACAGGCTGGAGAAGTCGATCAGCGCCTCGTCCGTCAGGATCAACTGGTACAGCGCCACATCCGCCGTCACTGGCAGGCCACGGGCCTGGGCCTGGGCGATCAGGGCGACGCCGCGAGCACTGGTCAGCTGGCTGAAGTGCGCGCGTACACCGCTTTGCTCCACCAGCAACAGGTCGCGGGCCAGGGCGACGGTTTCAGCGGTTTCCGGAATGCCCGGCAGGCCGAGGAAGCTGGCGACGGCGCCCTCATGGGCCAGTCCACCTTCGGCCAGGTCGCGGTCCTGGGAGTGGAAAATAACGGTCAGGTCGAAGGTCGCTGCGTATTCCAGGGCGCGGCACAAGGTGCGAGTGCTGCGAAAACTCTCCAGCCCGTTGCCGAAGGCCACGCAACCGGCGTCACGCAGGGCGATCAGCTCGGCGAGTTGTTCACCTTCCAGGCCCTTGCTCAGGGCGCCGATGGGAAACACTTTGCAATTACCGGCCTCACGGGCGCGGTCGAGGATCAGTTCGGTCACGGCCGAGGTGTCCAGTACCGGCTTGGTGTGCGGCGGGCAACACAGGCTGGTCACGCCACCGGCAGCGGCGGCGCGGGTTTCGCTGGTAATGTTGCCCTTGCGGCTGTAACCCGGCTCGCGCAGGGCGACGTTCAGGTCAACCAGGCCAGGCGCGGCCACCAAGCCTTTGGCATCGATGGTCTCGACCGCGGTGAACCCGCTGGGTGCCGCACCGATGGCGATGATCTTGCCGGCTTCCAGATGAAGATCGGTAACTTGATCCAGGCCACTGGCTGGATCGATGACTCGGGCGCCGAGAATGCTGAGCTTCACTGGGCCTTCTCCTGCTCGAATTGACGTTGCGCGGTTTGCCCGCTCATGGCCATGGACAACACCGCCATGCGCACGGCGATGCCATAGGTGACCTGGTTGAGAATCACCGACTGGTTACCGTCGGCCACCGCCGACTCAATCTCCACCCCTCGGTTGATCGGCCCCGGGTGCATCACGATCGCATCGGGCTTGGCGCCGGCCAGGCGTGCGGTGGTCAGGCCGAACAGGCGGTAGAACTCGCCTTCGCTGGGCAGCAGGCCACCGGCCATGCGCTCGCGTTGCAGGCGCAGCATGATCACCACGTCCACATCCTTGAGGCCGGTGGTCATGTCGGTGTAGACCTTCACGCCATATTGCTCGATACCCACGGGCAGCAGGGTTTTCGGCGCGATCACGCGGATATCCGGGCAACCCAGGGTCTTCAGGGCCAGCATGTTCGAGCGCGCCACCCGCGAGTGCAGGATGTCGCCGACGATGGCTACCGAGAGGTTTTCAAAGCTGCCCTTGTGCCGACGGATGGTGAGCATGTCGAGCATGCCCTGGGTCGGGTGGGCGTGACGGCCGTCACCACCGTTGATGATCGCTACCTGCGGGCACACGTGTTCGGCGATGAAGTGCGCGGCACCGGAGTCGCCGTGGCGCACGACGAACATATCGGCGGCCATGGCTTCCAGGTTGCGCAGGGTGTCGAGCAGGGTCTCGCCCTTGCTCGCCGACGAGGTGGACACGTTCAACGTGATCACGTCGGCCGACAGTCGCTGGGCCGCCAGTTCAAAGGTGGTGCGGGTGCGGGTGGAGTTCTCGAAGAACACATTGCAGATGGTCTTGCCGCGTAGCAGCGGGACCTTCTTCACCGCGCGGCCACCGACCTCGAGGAACGAGTCGGCGGTGTCGAGGATTTCGGTGAGCAGTTCGCGGGGCAAACCGTCTAGGGACAAGAAATGTTGCAACTGGCCCTGAGCATTGAGCTGCAGCGGGCGCTTGGCATCGAGAGGCGTCATCGCGGGGACTCTTTACAAGGCGGTTTAAAGGGCAAGGTCTTGCAGTTCGAGTTCGAGCGGCGTGGGACCGGACAATTTTACCCGCTGGTGGGCTGAAAGCGACAGGGTGGCGCCGACCACATCGGGGCTGATCGGCAATTCGCCGGCGTCCAGGTCGAGCAGGCAGACCAGGGTCACACTGGCCGGGCGGCCATAGTCGAACAGTTCGTTCAGGGCGGCGCGAATGGTACGGCCGCTCATCAGTACGTCATCGATCAGCACCAGATGCTGGCCTTCGATCTCGAACGGCAGCGCCGAGGGACGCACCTGCGGGTGCAGGCCGTTCTGGCTGAAGTCGTCGCGGTAGAAGGACACGTCCAGGGTGCCCAGTGGCGAATCGCTGCCCAGTTCCTTCAACAGTGCCTGGGCGACCCATACGCCGCCGGTGCGAATGCCGATAAAGCGCGGTTCGCTGATGGCACGGTGTTCCAGATGGGCCTTGAGGCGTATCGCCATCTGGCTGATCAGGTCGGCGGGATTGGGCAGGCTCATGGTGGCTCCTTCAAGGCCCTGCGTGGCGGGGGTGCCTGCGCGGTCCGGGCTCAAACGTAAAAAGACGCGGCAAGCCGCGTCAGTCAGGATTCAAATAAAGCGGTGTTTTCATCCAGCCAGCCCTGCAACAGCAAGGCGGCGGCGATGGCGTCCACGGGGTTGTCGCGGTAGCTGCCTTTTTGCCCGCCACGGTCACGTCGCTCACCCTTGGCTTCGAAAGTGGTCAGGCGTTCATCGTGGGTATAGAAAGGCAGGTTGTAGCGGCCGTTAAGACGGCGGGCGAACTTCTCGGCGCGCAGGCACATGTCGCTGGGGGTGCCGTCCATGTTCAAAGGCAGGCCAACCACGACGGCGTCGGGTTTCCATTCCTTGATCAGGGCTTCGACCTGGTTCCAGTCCGGCACCCCATTCTGGGCTTTCAAGGTGCACAGCTCGCGGGCCTGGCCGGTGATCACCTGGCCGACCGCAACGCCGATCTGTTTGGTGCCGTAGTCAAAACCGAGGATCAGACGCAAGGCCATCAGGCGTGCCCCGCCTGGCTGGTGAGCAGGCTGAGGTTGACCCGCAGCTTGGCGGCGGCAGCTTCCAGGCGCAGCTCACTGGCGGTGTTGAACAGGATGTCGGCGTCGTACGGGCAGGTCAGCCAGGCGTTACTGGCCAGTTCGGCTTCCAGTTGCCCGGCTTCCCAGCCGGCGTAGCCGAGGGTGATCAGGCTCTGCTCGGGGCCGACGCCATCGGCAATGGCAAACAGCACGTCCTGGGACGTCGACAGCGACAGCCCCTCGAGGTCTACCGTGGCCTGGAACTTCGGCCCGCTCGGGTGCAATACAAAGCCGCGATCGGTCTGCACCGGCCCGCCGGTATAGATCGGCACGCCTTGGCAGCGGGCCGGTGGGTCGACCTCCGGGCGCAGTTGCTCAAGGATATCGGCCAGGTTGAGCTCTTGCGGGCGATTCACCACCAGCCCCATGGCACCATTGGCCGTGTGCTCGACGATGTAGGTCAAGGTCTGCGCAAAGTTCGGGTCGGCCATATGGGGCATGGCGATCAGGAATTGGTGCTTGAGGTAGGTCGGGTCGACATTTTTCATGTCCGCTAGTGTGGCGTTGGAGCGGCGAACTGACAAGCTGGAGTTGCCTGTTGTGGCAAGCCCGCCGCAGGGTGGGTGTTATCAGTTGCTGGAGAGGCGATCGCCCTTGGCAAACTTCCAGGTGCGGATAATTTCCAGGCGGTCGACGTCGTTCAGGTCCCCGGTAAACGGGGCAAAGGGCGCAGCCAGGCGCACGATGCGCTGGGCGGCCTGGTCCAGCAGCGGCTGGCCGGACGACTCCAGCACCTGGACCTCATATAACGTTCCGTCGCGGTTGATCGACACCAATAAGCGCAAATTGCCATAAATCTGCTGGCGCCGGGCTTCATCCGGGTAATTGAGGTTACCGATGCGCTCGACCTTCTTGCGCCATTCGTCCTTATACCAGGCACCTTTGTCGCGCATGGTGGAGGCCGCGTTCAGGCGGTAGATGCGCGGGCGCTTGGCGTACAGCTGTTGTTCGTTGGCCAGTTCGGCTTCGAGGCTGGAAATCTGGTCGGAGAGTTGCGAGCTGTCAAAGGTGGGCGCCGGTTTCACCGGTTCGGGCTGCGGCTCGGTCTTGGTTTTCTCGCGTTGGGTCGGAGCCTTCTGCGGTTTTGGCGCGACGGTGGTCACGGCAGCCTTGGGCGCGGCCTGCTTGACCTCGGGCTTGGGGGCCGGGGGCGGCGTGACTTTGTTGACCTGGTTGTCCTGGAACGGCGCCAACTCGGTGGTCTTCGGCACGGCTTTCTTGTCGAGGGTGCCGCTGCCTTGCTGGTTGTCCTGGGCGAGAAAGTCTGCCTTCTCGGGCTTCTTTTCGCTCTTGAACGTGGCGAGGGTGATTTCCAGGGTTTTACTGATCTGCTTGGGCTCGACCATGGTGAAACCCACGCCCAGGATCAGGGCCAGGTGGATCAACGCCGCGAGAAACAGGGTAAATCCGAGCCGATCAGCCGGGCGCACGCCGCGTTGGGAGAGTTCGGGGGGCAGTTCGGACGGGAGTGTCATGACAAGAAAACCAACATCGCGCGTTTCACAGGTGGCGCATGATAACGCAATGTTGGTTGGTGTCCGGCTGTTCTATGTCACTTGGCTTGTAGCTTGCGTTCAATCGCTGCCATCAACATTTCGCCGATGTTCGTGCCAAATGCGTTATCAATCTCGCGGATACAGGTTGGGCTGGTGACGTTGATTTCGGTGAGGTTTTCACCAATTACGTCTAGGCCTACAAACAGCAGGCCCTTTTCCCGCAGGGTCGGGCCGACCTGGGAAGCGATCCAGCGATCCTTGTCCGACAATGGTCGCGCTTCACCGCGACCACCGGCCGCCAGGTTGCCGCGAGTCTCGCCGGCCGCCGGGATACGCGCCAGGCAGTAATCGACCGGCTCGCCGTCGATCATCAGGATGCGCTTGTCGCCATCCTTGATCGCGGGCAGGTAGGCCTGGCCCATGATCTGCTGGGTGCCCAGGTCGGTCAGGGTTTCCAGAATCACCGACAGGTTCGGGTGGCCGGCGCTGTGGCGGAAGATCGACGTGCCGCCCATGCCATCCAGCGGCTTGAAGATCACATCACCGTGCTTGTCGGCAAATTCACGCAGCACATCGGCGCGGCGGCTGACGACGGTGGGCGGGGTGCACTGCGGGAACAGCGTGGCGAACAGCTTTTCGTTGCAGTCGCGCAGGCTCTGCGGCTTGTTGACGATCAGTACGCCGGCGCGCTCGGCCTGCTCCAGCAGGTAGGTGGAATAGACGAATTCCATATTGAAGGGCGGGTCCTTGCGCATCAGGATCACGTCCAGATCGCTCAGGGGGCTATCGATTTCGTCATGCAGCTCGAACCACCTATCAGGGTTGGCGAACACTTGCAGCGGACGCATGCGCGCGCGGGCCTCGCCGTCGCCCTGATACAGATCGCCCTGCTCCATATAGAACAGGCTCCAGCCGCGGGCCTGGGCAGCCAGGAGCATGGCCAGCGAACTGTCCTTTTTATAGGAAATGCTGGCGATAGGGTCCATGACAATGCCGACGCGAACGCTCATGGGGGATTTCCTCTAGCAAATTAGGGCATATAAAAGTGGCGTCAGAGTGGCGCTGCGGCTGTTGTGGGTCAAGGAAAAACCACCTGGCAGGCTGCTCGATAGATTGCGCCCGGAGACTGTGCTAAAAAGACTGCCACGGCGCAGCAGCCCTTGAATTCCAAGGCTTGCGGCGCTCATCCTGTGCAACATCAGGCAGTACACACCGAAAACCGATTCGCTGTGGCGATGGTAGAGCAGATATGGAACAGCATTCCAACGCCTTGAGAGTGATGGTGATCGACGATTCGAAAACGATCCGCCGCACCGCCGAAACCTTGTTGAAGAATGTGGGATGCGATGTCATCACGGCCATCGACGGTTTCGATGCCCTGGCTCGGATTGTGGATCATCACCCGCACATTATCTTTGTCGACATCATGATGCCGCGCCTGGATGGCTATCAGACCTGCGCCCTGGTGAAGAACAACCCGGCGTTCAAGTCGATCCCGGTGATCATGCTCTCCTCCAAGGACGGCCTGTTCGACAAGGCCAAGGGGCGCATCGTCGGAGTTGATCAGTTTTTGACCAAGCCTTTCAGCAAGGAAGAACTGCTGGGCGCGATCAAGGCCTACGTGCCTGGGTTCGCCGCAGTAGAACAAGCACACTGACGTCACCTCACAAGGGCTGGCGCCGACCAATGTAGTGGGGAAAACCATGGCACGCGTTCTGATCGTCGACGATTCGCCGACTGAAATGTACAAACTGACCGGTATGCTGGAAAAGCACGGCCACCAGGTCCTCAAGGCCGAAAACGGCGCAGACGGTGTGGCCCTGGCTCGCCAGGAAAAGCCCGACGCGGTCCTGATGGACATCGTGATGCCGGGCCTCAATGGTTTCCAGGCGACCCGCCAGCTGTCCAAGGAGCCGGAAACCAACGGTATTCCGATCATCATCATCACCACCAAGGACCAGGAGACCGACAAGATCTGGGGCGCGCGCCAAGGCGCCAAGGACTACCTGACCAAGCCGGTGGATGAAGAAACCCTGATCGCCACACTGAACAAGGTGTTGGCCGGCTGACGGCACGCCATCATGACCGAGTCGCAAACCGCCTTCGAGTTGCTGCTGGACATCGATCGCCGCTGCCGCCTGTTGGCCGCTGACCTGCCATCCCAGGAAGCCCGCCTGCACAGCTGGAGCGGCATCGGTTTTCGCCTGGGCGAGCATTGGTATGTGGCGCCCATGGGCGAAGTGGCCGAAGTGCTGCATGAGCCTCGCTGCACATTAATGCCCGGGGTCAAGACCTGGATCAAGGGCGTGGCTAACCTGCGTGGGCGCCTGTTACCGGTGATGGACCTCGGCGGCTTCCTCGGCCATGCGTTGTCCAAGGCGCGCAAGCAGCGGCGGGTGTTGGTGGTGGAGTACCAGGACATATTTGTCGGGCTGCTGGTGGATGAGGTGGTGGGTATGCAGCATTTCGCACAAGACGCGTTGCAGGCACACGCCGCCCCAGGCGCGCCGTTTATCCAAGGCCAGTTTGATGGCGACCCGCTGTGGCAGGTCTTCAGCCCCTTCGCCCTGGCCCAGGCCCCAGGCTTCATGGATGTTGCCGCATGACCACTGTCACCACGCCTAAACCCCAGGCCGGCTCGCGTAGCCGCTCCCAGATCATCGTGCTGTTTATCGCGCTGATCGTGTTCATCATGTTGTTGTTCGCCAACTTCGCCTACCTCAATACCCAATCTACCTACGATAAGCAGTACATCGGCCACGCCGGTGAGTTGCGCGTGCTGTCCCAGCGTATCGCCAAGAACGCCACGGAAGCCGCCGCCGGCAAGGCCGCCGCGTTCAAGCTGCTGGGGGAGGCCCGCAATGATTTTGCCCAGCGCTGGGGGTACCTGAAGAAAGGCGACCCGGAAACCGGCCTGCCGGCGGCGCCCAGCGCGGTGCGCACCGAAATGCGCGCAGTGCAGACCGACTGGGAAGCGTTGTTGAAAAACACCGACGTCATCCTGGCCAGCGAACAAACGGTGCTGTCCCTGCACCAAGTGGCCGCGACCCTGGCCGAAACCGTGCCGCAATTACAGATGGAATCGGAAAAGGTCGTCGACATCCTCCTGCAACGCGGCGCCCCCGCCAGCCAGGTGGCCGTGGCCCAGCGCCAGTCGCTACTGGCCGAACGCATCCTCGGTGCGGTCAACACCGTGCTCGCCGGCGATGAAACCGCCGTGCAGGCCGCCGATGCCTTTGGCCGCGATGCCAACCGCTTCGGCCAAGTCCTTAATGGCATGCTCAATGGCAACCCTGGCCTGCGTATCACCCAGGTTGAAGACCGTGATGCCCGTGCGCGGCTGGCAGAAATTGCCGAGCTGTTCGAGTTTGTTTCCGGCTCCGTGGATGAAATCCTCGAGACCTCGCCGCAGTTGTTCCAAGTGCGCGCCTCGGCGAGCAATATCTTCAACCTCTCGCAAACCCTGCTCGATGAAGCCTCGCACCTGGCCACCGGCTTTGAAAACCTGGCCAGCGGACGCAGCTTCGACACCATTGGCGGTTATGTGCTGGGCCTGCTGGCGCTGGCGTCGATCATCCTGATCGGCCTGGTGATGGTGCGCGAGACCAACCGCCAACTGCATGAAACCGCCGAGAAGAACGAGCGCAACCAGAACGCGATCATGCGCCTGCTGGATGAAATCGAAGACCTCGCCGATGGCGACCTCACCGTCACCGCCTCGGTGACCGAAGATTTCACCGGCACCATCGCCGATTCCATCAATTACTCCGTGGACCAACTGCGTGACCTGGTCGCCACCATCAACCTCACCGCCGGGCAGGTTGCCGGTGCGGTGCAGGAGACCCAGGCCACGGCCATGCATCTGGCGCAAGCCTCTGAGCATCAAGCCCAGCAGATCGCCGAAGCCTCCACCGCAATCGAACAGATGGCCCAGTCCATCGACCAGGTGTCGGCCAACGCCGCTGAGTCCTCGGCGGTGGCGGAACGTTCGGTGGAAATCGCCAACAAGGGCAACGAGGTGGTGCACAACACCATCCACGGCATGGACAACATTCGCGAGCAGATCCAGGACACCGCCAAGCGCATCAAGCGCCTGGGCGAGTCGTCCCAGGAGATTGGCGACATCGTCAGCCTGATCGACGACATCGCCGACCAGACCAACATCCTTGCCCTCAACGCGGCGATCCAGGCGAGCATGGCCGGGGATGCCGGGCGCGGCTTTGCGGTGGTGGCCGACGAAGTGCAGCGCCTGGCCGAGCGCTCGTCGGCGGCCACCCGGCAAATCGAAACCCTGGTGCGAGCGATCCAGACCGACACCAACGAAGCCGTGATCTCCATGGAGCAGACCACCACCGAAGTGGTGCGTGGCGCGCGGCTGGCCCAGGACGCTGGCGTCGCGCTGGAAGAGATCGAAGGCGTGTCGAAAACCCTGGCGGCGCTGATCCAGAGCATCTCCAATGCGGCGCAGCAACAGACGTCGTCGGCGGGGCAGATCTCCCTGACCATGAACGTGATCCAGCAGATCACTACTCAGACGTCCTCGGGGTCCACCGCCACCGCCGAAAGCATCGGCAATTTGGCGAAGATGGCCAGCCAGTTGCGCAGGTCGGTGTCGGGTTTCACCTTGCCTGTGGCCAAGCAGGCAGATGATTGAAATGCGATCCAAGTGTGGGAGGGGCGGTGCGACGATTCGACTTGCCCCCGATAGCGGTGGGTCAGTTAACACACTTGCTGACTGATACACCGCCATCGGAGGCAAGTCGAATCGTCGCACCGCCCCTCCCACATTTGATCTCCATCTGTCTGGAGATCTCGCACTACCAGCAACCCATGAATTCTAAGCGGAGCAGTTATGGTTGATCGGCACGACTACGTGGCCCTCGAATGGGTCAAGGGCGACATTGCCGAAACCCTGAAACAGGCCCGTTCGGCGCTGGACGCGTTTGTCGAAACCCATGACGGCGATGTGATCAGCCAGTGCCTGGCCGGTATCCACCAGGTGCACGGTGCCCTGCAGATGGTCGAGTTCTACGGCGCGGCCCTGCTCGCCGAAGAAATCGAACAGCTGGCCCTGGCGCTCCAGACCGGGCATGTCAGCCAGTGGGAAGAAAGTATCCGCCTGCTGCAACAGGCCCTGGGCCAATTGCCGCTGTACCTTGACCGTATCCACAGCGCGCGCCGCGACCTGCCCCTGGTGGTGTTGCCGCTGCTCAACGACCTGCGCAGTGCGCGCGGCGAAAGCCTGTTGTCGGAGACCAGCCTGTTCAGCCCGCAACTGCTGTCGATTGCGCCCTTGCCCGATGAAGTACTGGCCCAACGTGCGCCGCCGGACCTGACCGAGCAACTGCGCCAGTGGCACCACCTGCTGCAACAAGCCCTGGCCGGCCTGCTGCGCGAAGACCATGGCCCGAGCAACCTGGAAGACATGGCACGGGTGTTCGCGCGGCTCGAAGCGTTGTGCCAGGGCGCGCCGCTGTTGCCGCTGTGGCAAGTCACCTCGGCGCTGGTCGAGGGCATGCTCACCGGCGTGATCGCCAACAGCCCGGCGCTGCGCAGCCTGCTCAAGGCCAGCGACAAACAACTCAAGCGCCTGCTGGCCCAGGGCATTGGCGGTATCAACCAGGCGGCGCCGGACGAACTGCTCAAGAGCCTGTTGTTCTACGTCGCCAAAGTCACCCGGCCGACACCGCGTATGCAAAGCCTGAAAGAACGCTACGGCCTGGATGAAGCCTTGCCCGATAGCGCCCTGGTCGATGCCGAGCGCGCACGCATGGCGGGGCCGGATCGCAATGCCATGGGCTCGGTGCTCGGTGCCTTGTGTGAGGAGTTGGTGCGGGTCAAGGAACGTCTCGACCTGTTCGTGCGCAGCGACCGTCAGCACACCCGTGACCTTGAGGCGCTGCTGGCGCCGCTGCGGCAGATCGCCGATACCCTGGCGGTGCTTGGGTTTGGTCAGCCGCGTAAAGTCATCATCGACCAGCTTGCCGTCGTGCTGAGCCTGGCCCAGGGCCAGCGCGAACCTAACGATGCGGTGCTGATGGACGTCGCCGGCGCCTTGCTCTACGTCGAAGCCACGCTGGCGGGGATGGCCGGCACCGTCGAGCCGGACAGCCGCGAAGAAAGCCGCCTGCCCACCACTGACCTGACCCAGATTCACCAACTGGTGATCCGCGAGTGCTGCCAGTGCCTGCAACAAGCCAAGGAGCTGGTGATCGATTGCATCGAAGCCGATTGGCAGCGCCAGCGCCTGGAGTCCTTGCCGGAACTGTTGAGCCAGGTGCGCGGCGCCCTGGCGATGATCCCATTGCCACGCGCAGCGAGCCTGATGCGCGGTTGCAGCGTTTACGTCGATGAACAACTGATGATCAACGACGCCGTGCCCTCCGAGGCGCAGCTGGGGCAGTTTGCCGACGTGATCAGCGGCCTGGAGTACTACCTGGAACGCATGCTCCAAGACCCCGATGCCGCCGGCGAACGCGTGCTGGAGCTGGCCACCCGTAGCCTGGAGGCGCTGGGTTACCTGCCTGCGGAAAAACCCTGGCGCCAGGCATTGGTGGCGCCGGAGGGCGCATTGTCGGCCGAGACCTCACCGAGCCAATCGCAATTCGACGCCCTGGCCAGCCCCACCTCGCGGCTGAACCCGCCGGCCCAGCAACGCCCCGGTAGCCTGCTGCCGCCACCGGCCGGTGAAGAGCCGATTGACGAGGAGCTGCGCGACGTCTTCCTCGAAGAAACCGAAGAAGTCCTTGAGCTGCTGCATCGCAACCT
This sequence comes from Pseudomonas sp. G11, assembly GCF_029457515.1. NCBI lineage: Bacteria > Pseudomonadati > Pseudomonadota > Gammaproteobacteria > Pseudomonadales > Pseudomonadaceae > Pseudomonas > Pseudomonas sp. G11. The sequence goes on along the minus strand of NZ_CP120377.1, from coordinate 7,396,049 downwards.
GCCGAGCGGTGCCGATAGAACTGCCCTCGGCGAAATGCGCCGTGCCTTCCACACCTTGAAGGGCAGCGGCCGCATGGTCCGCGCCCTGGTGCTGGCGGAGCTGGCCTGGGCCGTGGAAAACCTGCTTAACCGCGTGCTTGAGCGCAGCGTGGCTCCCGGCCCCGAGGTGCAACAGGTACTGGATGAAGCGGTCGCCCTGCTGCCGGAACTGATCGCCGACTTCGCCGCCGGTGCCCAGCGCCAGCGCAAGGAGGTCGACACCCTGGCCGCGCGTGCCCACGCCTTGGCCAGCGGGGTTGAAGCCTCGGCCGTCGAAGCCCATGACCCGATGTTGCTGGAGATTTTCCGCAACGAGGCCCAGACCCACCTCGACAGCCTCAATCACTTCCTGCAACAAGCCGCCGAGCATGTGCCGCTGCAAGTCAGCGATGAACTGCAACGCGCCCTGCACACGCTCAAGGGCAGCGCCTACATGGCCGGAGTGCTGCCGATCGCCGAACTGGCGCGCCCACTCGATCACCTGACCCGCGAGTACAAGGCTCACCGCCTGCCGTTGGACCTGGATGAAGTGGAGTTGCTGCTGGAAGCCGAGGACCTGTTCCAACGCGGGCTGCGGCAACTGGACAGCGACCCCTTGGTGCCGATCAAAGGCGCGGCGGACCTGATCAGCCGCACACAGAGCCTGCTTGATCGTCAGCTCGAAGCCCTGCTCGACGCCCCCAGCACCGGCCTGCGCATCAAGCGCGATCCACAACTGATCGCTGACTTCCTGGCCCAGGGCATGGATATCCTGCTCGACGCCGAAAGCCTGCTGCGCCGCTGGCAACAACACCCCGGCGAGCGCCAGGAACTCACCGCATTGCTGGATGAATTGACCACCCTGGGGGAGGGCGCGCACGTCGCCGACCTGCACCCCATCGACGAACTCTGCGAAGCCTTGCTCGACCTGTATGGCGCTGTGGAAGAGAGCAGCCTGGCGGTCAGCGAGCGGTTTTTCCAGGAAGCCGAACAGGCCCATGAAGCGCTGATCAACATGCTCGACCAACTGGCCGCCGGCCAGGAGATCAGCCCGGTGCCGGCACGGTTACAGGCCCTGCGCGAGCTGCTCGATGATGCCCTCGACCCCTCTGCCACCGGCCTGATCAAAAGTGACGGCAGCCGAGCCCTGAACATCGCCGAACTGGGGGCCGCCACGGCGCGGCTGCACCAGGAAGCGGTACCGGACGATGAGATTGTCGAGATCTTCCTCGAAGAGGCCGTGGATATCCTCGACAGCGCCGGGCAGTCCCTCAAGCGCTGGTTGCTGGAGCCTGATGGCGTGGCACCGTTGTCGTCGTTACATCGAGATTTGCACACCCTCAAGGGTGGGGCGCGCATGGCCGAAATCGGCCCGGTGGGCGACCTGGCCCATGAGCTGGAGTGTCTTTACGAAGGCTTGGCGGACCGCCGCTACAGCTACTCCACCGAGCTGTCCCAGGTGCTGATGGCCAGTCACGAACGGCTGGCGTTGCAACTTGAAGAACTGCAACACCACCAACCCCTGAGCGACTCCGGCGAGCTGATCGCGCGTCTGCGCGAGTTTCGCCAGAGCAGCACGCCTGCCGCGCCGACCGCGGCACCGCAAGGCGCGGCTGCGGATCCTGAACTGCTGGATATCTTCCTCGAAGAGGCCGCCGACATTCTCGACAGTTCAGGCAGCGCATTGCTGCGCTGGCAGGCTGAGCCGAACAATCGCCAGGAAGTGGAAACCCTGCTGCGCGACCTGCACACCCTCAAGGGCGGCGCGCGCATGGTCGAGATCGGCCCGATTGGCGACCTGGCCCATGAGCTGGAGTTTCTCTACGAAGGCCTGTCCGCCGGCTTGCTCGGCCCGTCACCTGAACTCTTCGCGCTGTTGCAAGGCTGCCATGACCGCCTGGCGCAGATGATCGATGCAGTGGCCGATGGCGTGCCGGTGGGCCCGGTGGACAAGCTGATCGAGCGCATCAAAAGCCTGGTACACCCCGGCGTAGAGCCGGTAGCCCCGGTGGCCTTGCCGGCGAGCAAGGCCGAAGCGGCGGTTGACCCGGCCGCCGACATGGTGAAGGTTTCCGCTGATTTGCTGGATGACCTGGTCAACCTGGCCGGCGAAACGTCGATCTTCCGTGGCCGCATCGAGCAGCAGGTCAGCGACGCACAGATCGCCCTCAACGAAATGGAAACCACCATCGAGCGCATGCGTGACCAACTGCGCCGGCTCGACACTGAAACCCAGGGGCGCATCCTCAGTCGCCAGCAGGCCGAGGCCGAGCGCCTGGGCTATGAAGAATTCGACCCGCTGGAAATGGACCGCCATTCGCAGTTGCAGCAGCTCTCCCGTGCGCTGTTCGAATCGGCTTCGGACCTGGTGGACCTCAAGGAAACCCTCGAGCGCCGTAACCAGGATGCGCAACAGCTGTTGCAGCAACAGGCCCGCATCAACACCGAGTTGCAGGAAGGCTTGATGCGTACGCGCATGGTGCCGTTCGAACGCATGCTGCCGCGCCTCAAGCGCATCGTGCGCCAGGTGGCCGGCGAGTTGGGCAAGGACGTGGAGTTTGTGGTCGGCAATGCCGAGGGCGAGATGGACCGCAACGTGCTGGAACGCATGGTGGCACCGTTGGAACATATGCTGCGCAACGCCGTCGACCATGGTCTGGAGTCCCGCGATGCACGGTTGTTGGCGGGTAAACCGGAGAAGGGGCGCATCACCCTGGACCTGACCCACGAAGGCGGCGATATCGTCTTCGACATGCGCGACGACGGCGCCGGCGTGCCCTTGGAAGCGGTGCGGCGCAAGGCGATCAAGCGCGGTTTGCTCGACCCCAACCAAGAAATGAGTGACCGCGACGTGTTGCAGTTCATCCTGCAACCGGGCTTCTCCACGGCAGAAAAGATCACGCAGATTTCCGGGCGCGGCGTAGGCATGGATGTGGTGCATGAAGAAGTGCGCCAGCTCGGCGGTTCGATGTTCATCGACTCGACACCGGGCGCGGGCGTGCATTTTCGTATTCGCCTGCCGTTCACCGTGTCGGTCAACCGGGCGCTGATGGTGCAGTGCGCGGATGACCAATACGCGATCCCGCTCAACACCATCGAAGGCCTGGTGCGTGTGCTGCCCCACGAGTTGGCCGGGCACTACCAGCAAGACCCGCCGCGTTATGAGTACGCCGGCCAGCGGTATGAACTGTTCTACCTCGGTGATCTGCTGCACACCGTCAGCCGCCCGAAACTGCTGGGCCAGTACCAGCCGGTGCCGGTGCTGTTGGTGCAATGCAATGAGCGGCACGTGGCGGTGCATGTGGATGCCATGGCCGGGACCCGGGAGATCGTGGTCAAGGGCCTGGGGCCGCAATTCGCGGGGGTGAAGGGCGTCTCCGGGGCGACCATTCTCGCTGATGGCCGCGTGGTGCTGATCATTGACTTGCTGGCGCATATTCGCGCCCGGCAACCGGCCTTGCCGGCCCAGGCAGTCGATGCGCCCCTGATCCTCAACGATCCGCTGAAAAAGCGGCCGCTGCTGGTGCTGGTGGTGGACGACTCGGTCACCGTGCGCAAAGTGACCAGCCGTCTGCTGGAGCGTAACGGCATGAACGTCCTCACCGCCAAGGACGGTATCGACGCCCTTGCCGTGCTCGAAGAACACACCCCGGACCTGATGCTGCTCGACATCGAAATGCCGCGCATGGATGGTTTCGAAGTGGCTATCCAGGTGCGCAACGACCCTCGGCTGATGCGCCTGCCGATCATCATGATCACCTCCCGCACCGGCCAAAAACACCGCGACCGCGCCATGGCCATCGGCGTCAACGACTACCTGGGCAAGCCTTACCAGGAGTCGGTGCTGCTGGAAAGCATTGCCTATTGGAGCAAGTCCCATGCTTGACCACCGCACGAGCCAACTCACCGGCCTGCTGTTGCCCCTGGCCGACCGTCACCTGGTGCTGCCTAACGTCGCCATTGCCGAGCTGATCGACTTCCAGCGTGGCGAACCGGCCAGTGATGCACCGCCGTGGTATCTGCGGCAAGTGACCTGGCGGGATCGGCAAATACCGTTGATCAGCTTTGAAGCGGTGTGCGGCGAGGCGAGCGTGACGGGCGAACGCTCGCGGATTGTGGTGTTGAATGCGCTGGGCGGGCGGCCGACGTTGAAGTTTATTGCGCTGGTGATCCAGGGGATTCCGCGGTCGTACAAGCTCGATAGCGAATTGAGCTATGTGGACGTGCCGCTGTGCCCATTGGAACTGGCAGCGGTGCAGGTAGGAGAACATGTGGCGAAGGTGCCGGACTTGATGGGGCTTGAGGCGCTGCTGGTGGAGTCTGGGTTGGCCTGAGCCATGTGAAGAGGGGGCTTGCCCTAATGCCAGTCAGTTAAGGAGGAACACTGTAACGGTGGCGAGCGGGTTTGTTGTGGCGAGCGGGCTTGCCCCGCGTTGGGCTGCGCAGCAGCCCCAAAACCTGGCAACTCGGTTTGCCTGAAGCGGCGCATTTATCTTGCTGGGGCTGCTTCGCCGCCCAACGCGGGGCAAGCCCGCTCGCCACAGCAAGCGCTTTTCGCTTGAAAGGTGTGACCAGCCTTCTGATTCTTCCTGCAAGATTTTGGGCTGTGCATGAATTTGTCGCTTGCCGCCCGCACCAAAACACCCCTTCAGTTCACACCGAAGGTTAGACCGGGTTTGCTCCGTTTAGAGAGGATGCAGCACCAGAAAATCAGCAATCAGCATTCCCGCCAGATACACCATCAAAATCGCCACACCCGCGTCCAATAAACGCCAGACCTTCGCCGAACGAAACAGCCCCGTCAACATTTGACATCCCAACGCCAAAACCACAAACCACACCAGCGACGCGGTCATCGCTCCGCTGGCAAAGGATGCTTGTTGGCTGACGGGCTTTGCCGCGCCAATAGAGCCAATCAGCACTACGGTATCAAGCCAGGCATATGGGTTGGCAAATCCAAGTATCACTGCCGTGCGTATCAAACCCTGTTGTGAGGTGAGGTTGCTTTGAGTATCTGGCATCGACTGGTTACGCACGCAAGCCAGTAACCGCTGCCAACCGAACCACAGCAGATAGACCGCTCCCGATAGCAGCAGGAGCGCCACTAGACCTGGCTGGCTGCCGAGCAATGAACCCAACCCCATGACCCCAAGACTGATGAGAATGATATCGGCGAGCACACATACCGCCACCACCCCCCAGACACGACCTCGACTGACACCCTGGCGAATGACCAGGGTGTCCTTTGGCCCAGGAGCGGCGAACAGTCCGATGCCCAAGAGCAGACCTTCGAGATAAAGGGCGTTGAGGTCAGGAATCATGAAGTGCTCGGCCGCCTGAGTATCAGGTCAATTGAAGGGGGTGATTACCGAAACCGGTATGGCGGGCATTGGCGGCGGCTTTCAAGTCGATCGGCTGGTGGCGGAAAAAACCTGTCAGCTCCTGCCCCGCATCAGGGTTGACGAAGTAAATAAGAGAGCTGCGTGGCACTGGTCTTCTAGGAGCCAGAACGGCGTGGTATGCAGCGGGAATCGCGTAGTCTGAGAGCTCAGTCAGTAGCGATCCAGCCAAGATTGCAATCTCATTCTCCAAGAGTCGTACCGGCTCCAGCGAGCTGCCTCGAACCAGAACGAGGCCATCACGAGTAGGTTTGATAAACGACAACAAATGACCATCCTCGTGAGGATCCTGAGCAAACTGGCGCTTATCAGGCCCGTAATTAGCTCCATAGACACACAGTTGCAGATAGGACGCCGCACGCAAAGAGGTCAACGAAGTGGCCCCAAACTCCGCGCAAACCCCGTTCATCAGTTCCTGTGCAAGCTCGCTGATCTGTCTCTCAAAAGCATCAACGGCAACAAAAAACTCACTTCGCGTGAACTCAAAGGATTTTCGTTTTGATGAATGCGCAGGCCAGTAGCAAAAGCGCTCACACAGATCAGGCTGAGCCTCAATGCTCGAGTACTCTTCGCCAAAGGGGAAAAATCCATCGGTGTCTTTCGCGAAGGAAAACGAGGCCTTGGTGGCTGGTGATATTGCGGAGTATCCATCAACGATTTTTTTGTAATCCAGCAGCATCGCTTCTGATATTTGCAGGGTGCCAAAGCCTGTTCGAGAAATGGATTCACAGCACGCTTTGATGTGGGTCATGGCTATATCCAAAGGTAGATGTAAAGGAATGCAACAAACACTAGGTTCGCAAGCATGCGAGAAACTACGACACTGGATATGACCGGCTAAAAGGGTGCCATCCATGTCCTTCACAACATCGCCAGCAGGTGGCGAGTGTGCATGGTTCAAGACACGTGGCGGCGGACAGGTTGTCTTTTTTGGCGGACAAAGAAATGACGTTCACCTAAAAACGGGAACCGCAAACTTCGTATGAATATAAGAACGCGAGATACCCTCAGGTCACTGGTTGCACGGCGCAGCCGCGAGTTGGGCAAGCCCCTGACTGCGCTGGCCAAGGAAGCAGGAATTTCCAGAACCTACCTGTACGGTCTAGCGGCTGGAGCGTCCAGGGACCCGTCGGTACGCACGCTGATCAAGCTGGCGAAGGCATTGCAGGTTTCTCCCTTGCTGCTGTTTCGCTACTTCGCTGACCTGACAGGCGCGCCCGCTAATGCGTGCTCAATGGCTAACACCAATCGGGCTGCAGGTATTGATGATCCGGAGGACGTTGCGGTGTTCAATGCCGATGTCACGACGCCTGATCAAACCGTCGTGTTGCCAGGGGAAGTTTTTCAGAAAACCTGGGAGATTCAGAACCTGGGCACACGACCCTGGCGCGGGCGACGACTGGTGCGTGTTGATGGGGAATATGTGATTGCCCGCCGCGCAGATCCACAAGGCCAGTTGGAGGTAGTGATGGACATTCATTTGCGTAGCCTGCACAGCGAGCTCCCTATTGCCGATACGCTGCCGGGCCAGCCGGTGCATATCAGTGTGGAGTTTGCAGCACCCAAGGAGACCTGTACGGTGGCTTCAGTCTGGAGAATCGAGGATGAGCAGGGGAAACCTTGTTACGGGCCTGCGTTCATTTTGCATGTGGTGGTTAACGTCATGGCGCGTTGAGCGTCCGGTCGGATTTTTCCTTAGTCAATCCGCGCAAACCGTTCAATCATTGGCTGCTCCCGATGCTCGGCCTGCCACAAGTCGTAGGCGCTTTGCATCGATAGCCATAGCTGCGCAGTACTTACGCCGGCTCTCTCCAACCGGACGGCAAGGTCCGGGCTGACGGGGGCGTGGCCATGCAAGATCCTTGAGAAAGTTTCGCGGGCGAAGCCGAGGCGTCGTGCCATTTCGGTGATAGTAATACCGAGGGCCGGGACTACATCTTCAAGCAGAATTTCGCCCGGGTGAGGTGGGGTGTGCATGGCTATATTGGGCTTAGTGTTCGGACTCATCATGTTTGCCCGTGGTGGGATTTGGACGAAAAAGGCTATAAGAGGCGAGTCCCGAGCAACAACCTGAAAACCTTGTCGGAATATTCTGTGTGGCAAGCCCGCTCGCCACAGGAAGCGCTTTGCGCTTGAGAGGTGTGACCAGCCTTCGGATTTTTCCTGCAAGATTTTGGGCCGTGCATGAACTTGTCGCGTGCAGCCCGCGCGCCTAGTCTTCGTCCCGTCATCGCAAAAAACGGTGACACGGACGTGCAAGTCCGACGAAACTGTTTAGGCGTACAAACGCCCTGCCAACCAACGGGCGTTTTTTGTGCTCGCTGCTTTATGGCGGCTGCGCGCAGGAGGTCTTCGGACCTGCTGGGTGTCCTAAACAGGCCCGGTCTTGCACACCTGCGCACGGTCGCCACCCTCATTCGCGTGCAAGCGAACAGTGGCGCTCCTTACTGACTGTTTAGGAGTTTCATCATGATCAAACCTACCCCTAATCCGCCTCTCTTCACCGTAAACCCCCACCAAAACACCGAAACCCTGCTGGTCAACGCCAGCGAAACCCTGTCCTCCCTCAACGCACTCACCTGCAACCTGGCCTTCGACCTGGACACTTCCCAGCGCGCCATCATGCTCGGGATCCAGCAAATGGCCGAGTTTGGGCAGTTGTTGGTGGATCGGGCGCTGGAGCAGGTCAGCCCTTCGCTGGAAAAGGTCCCAAACAGGGACTGATCATTCCCTTTTTGGGACCGCTATCTAACAGACACCAATGAGCAAATGTGGGAGGGGCGGTGCGACGATTCGACTTGCCCCCGATGGCTTATTTGACAGTTGGTACATCACTTAGCTGACCCACCCTCATCGGGGGCAAGTCGAATCGTCGTACCGCCCCTCCCACATTTTTGATCTTCACTGGGCTCGGGTCTGCGTTTGCAGATGCTCCATTACTCCAACCGTAACGATCTGCCACTGAGCTTGATTGATACCCCCCTGAATCACTCCTAAGGTACAGCCCACGACAGCAAACCCGTGGAGCGACCATGACAACAATAATCAACCCCGACTCGCGCTGGACGCGGCGGCGCGACGAGAAGCAGCGGCGGCTCGAGCGGGTCAAGCACTACGCAGACGGGGCCGTGTTGCCCAGCGATAAAATCGTCGAAGCCCTCGAAGCGCTGATCCTCCCCGGCGACCGCGTGGTGCTGGAAGGCAACAACCAAAAGCAGGCCGACTTCCTCTCGCGCTCGCTGGCCAAGGCCGACCCGGCCAAGCTCCACGATTTGCACATGATCATGCCCAGCGTCGGGCGGTCCGAGCACCTGGACCTGTTTGAAAAGGGCATCGCACGCAAGCTGGACTTTTCCTTCGCCGGCACCCAATCCCTGCGCATCAGCCAACTGCTCGAAGATGGCCTGCTGGAAATCGGCGCGATCCACACCTACATCGAACTCTATGCCCGGCTGGTGGTGGACCTGATCCCCAACGTGGTGCTCTCGGCGGGTTTCATGGCCGACCGCGCCGGCAATATCTACACTGGCGCCAGCACCGAAGACACCCCCGCGCTGATCGAACCCGCTGCGTTCAGCGATGGCATCGTGATCGTGCAGGTCAACCAGTTGGTGGATGACGTCACCGATTTGCCCCGTGTCGACATCCCCGCCAGTTGGGTGGACTTTGTGGTGGTGGCCGACAAGCCGTTCTACATCGAGCCGCTGTTCACCCGCGATCCGCGCCATATCAAGCCGGTGCATGTGCTGATGGCGATGATGGCGATCCGTGGCATCTACGAAAAACACAATGTGCAGTCGCTCAACCACGGCATTGGCTTCAACACCGCCGCCATTGAATTGATCTTGCCCACCTACGGCGAATCCCTCGGCCTGAAGGGCAAGATCTGCCGCAACTGGACCCTTAACCCGCACCCCACGCTGATTCCGGCCATCGAAAGCGGTTGGGTGCAAAGCGTGCATTGTTTCGGCACCGAGCTGGGCATGGAGAACTACATTGCCGCCCGCCCGGATGTGTTTTTCACCGGTCGTGACGGCTCGATGCGTTCCAACCGTATGTTCTGCCAACTGGCTGGCCAATACGCGGTGGACCTGTTTATCGGTGCCACCCTGCAAGTTGATGGCGATGGCCACTCTTCAACGGTGACCCGTGGCCGCCTCGCCGGTTTCGGTGGTGCGCCGAACATGGGGCACGACCCGCGCGGTCGCCGCCATGGCACGCCGGCGTGGTTGGATATGCGTCACGATGATGCGCCCGAAGCCCTGCTGGAACGCGGCAAAAAGCTCGTGGTGCAGATGGTTGAAACCTTCCAGGAAGGCGGCAAACCCACCTTCGTCAACACGCTCGACGCCGTGGAAGTGGCGCGTAAAAGCGGCATGCCCCTGGCGCCGATCATGATCTATGGCGACGACGTGACTCACTTGCTCACCGAAGAAGGCATTGCCTACCTGTACAAGGCGCGCTCCCTCGAAGAGCGCCAGGCGATGATCGCCGCCGTCGCCGGGGTGACCGCCATCGGCATGCGCCACAACCCCAAGGACACCGCGCGCATGCGCCGCGAGGGGCTGATCGCCTTGCCCGAGGACTTGGGGATTCGCCGCACTGACGCCACCCGTGAGCTGTTGGCCGCCAAGAGCGTCGCCGACCTGGTGGAGTGGTCCGGTGGCTTGTACAACCCGCCCGCCAAATTCAGGAGCTGGTAAATGCGCGCCCTCAAACTGCATGAACTGAGCCTCGCCGAACGCCTGGCGGATATGGCCGTGGATGCGCTGATCGATGAAGCCGACCTGTCGCCCAAACCTGCCCTGGTTGACCGTCGTGGTAACGGCGCCCATAGCGATTTGCACCTGGGGCTGATGCACGCCTCGGCGCTGTCGCTGTGGCCGATGTTCAAGGAGATGGCTGATGCCGCGCTCGACATCGGTGAAGTCGGCTTACCCCTGCGCGAAGCCCTCGGCCGATTGGGCCGCGAAGGTGAGCAGGCGATGCTCGCCACCACCAACGGCGTGAACACCCACCGCGGTGCGATCTGGGCCCTCGGCCTGCTGACCGCCGCAGCGGCACTGGAACCGCAGTCCGCCCATGCCAGCGCCGTGACCTTGAAAGCCGCCAAACTGGCCCTGCTCAATGACCGCTACGCGCCCCAGCCAATGAGCCATGGCGCACACGTCGCCCAGCGCTACGGCGCACGCGGCGCCCGTGAAGAAGCGCAACTGGGCTTCCCCTCGGTGCTGCAACGCGGCCTGCCGCAACTGCACAAAAGCCGCCGGCAAAATGCCGGTGAACAGAACGCACGCCTGGATGCCTTGCTCGCGATCATGACCGAGCTGGCCGACACCTGCGTGCTCTACCGTGCCGGCCTGGAAGGCCAACACGCCATGCAACGCGGGGCCCAAGCCGTGCTGGAGGCGGGCGGCAGCGCAACCCTCGCCGGCCGCCGCCAACTGCATGAACTCGACCAACAATTGCTGGCCCTGAATGCCTCCCCCGGCGGTGCCGCCGACCTGTTGGCCGCCTGCCTGTTTATCGACCGCCTCGATGGAGCGTTGTGATGGAAACCTTATCCTTTGAATTCCCCGCCGGGCAGCCACCCAAAGGCCGTGCGCTGGTGGGGTGTGTCGGCTCGGGCGACCTGGAAGTGCTGCTGGAACCGGGCACGGCTGGCACCCTGACCATTCAGGTGCAAACCTCGGTGAATGGCGCCGAACAACGCTGGCAACACCTGTTCGAGCGGATCTTCCAGGAACAAACCCCGCCGGCCCTGAAGATTGATATCCACGATTTCGGCGCGACTCCCGGCGTGGTGCGTTTGCGCCTGGAACAGGGTTTCGAGGAGATCGGCCATGACTGACTTGCTCAGCAAACACAGCTTCGTTGAACTGGGGGCGCGGCAGCGGGCCAAGGCCTTGCTGGACAGCGGCACTTACCGAGAATTGATCGACCCATTCCAGCGCGTCATGTCGCCCTGGCTCAGTCGCCAGGGCGTGGTGCCCCAGGCCGATGACGGCGTGGTGATCGCCAAGGGCAGCATTGAAGGTGTGCCCGTGGTGATCGCCGCGATCGAAGGCAATTTCCAGGGGGGCAGCCTGGGGGAAGTGGGCGGCGCGAAAATCGCTGGCGCCCTCGAACTGGCCGCCGAAGACAACCGCAACGGGGTTCCGACCCGTGCCGTGCTGCTGCTGGAAACCGGTGGCGTGCGCTTGCAGGAGGCCAACCTGGGCTTGGCAGCGATTGCCGACATTCATGCGGCCATTGTCGATCTGCGCCAGTACCAACCGGTGATCGGTGTGGTGGCGGGCAGTGTCGGTTGCTTCGGTGGCATGTCCATCGCGGCCGGGTTGTGCAGTTACCTGGTCGTCACCCGCGAAGCCCGTCTTGGCCTGAATGGCCCGCAAGTGATCGAGCAGGAAGCCGGTCTTGAAGAGTACGACTCCCGCGACCGGCCTTTCATCTGGAGCCTCACCGGTGGCGAGCAACGCTTCAACAGCGGGTTGGTCGACCGTTATGTGGCAGATGATGTGGCGCAACTTCAAGAGACGGTCAGCGTGCTGTTGCAGCAAGGTTTGCCTGCGCAGCAGCGCAGCCGCCAGGCCGATTATTACCTCGCGCGCCTGGCCGAATTGGACGCTGCACCGCAAATCGACCCGGCGACGGTTCGCGCTCTGTATCAGGGAGAACGCTCATGAGAGGCTTGCAGTGGTTTAACGCATTGAGCGCCGGTGCCACCCCTGTGGCCGATTTGCCCGGCTCGTTGAAAGTTGCCGACGGCGTATTGGGGGAACACGCGGTGCGCTTTATCGCCGTGGTCCCCGACGCGCAAAACCGTTTCCCCCGTGCACGCAACGGCGAAGTCGGCCTGCTGGAAGGCTGGGGGTTGGCCAAGGCCGTGGATGAAGCCATCGCCCGTGGCGACAAGCGTCCCATCATCGCCATCGTCGATGTCCCGAGCCAAGCCTATGGCCGTCGCGAAGAAGCCCTCGGCATCCACCAGGCCCTGGCCGCCGCCGCCGACAGTTACGCCCGTGCCCGCCTGGCCGGGCACCCGGTGATTGCGCTGCTGGTGGGCAAGGCCATGTCCGGTGCCTTCCTCGCCCACGGTTACCAGGCCAACCGCCTGATTGCCCTGCGCGACCCCGGCGTGATGGTGCACGCCATGGGTAAGGCATCGGCGGCGCGGGTGACCCTGCGCAGTGTCGAAGAGCTTGACGCCCTGGCTGCCAGCGTGCCGCCCATGGCCTATGACATCGACAGTTTTGCCAGCCTCGGCCTGCTGTGGGAAACCTTGTCGGTCAGCCAGATTGAACAGCCGACGCAGGACGATGTGACGCGAGTCAGCGATTGCCTGGTCAGTGCGATCCAGGATATCGATAGCCGTGATTTGAGTGGGCGCCTCGGTGCTACTAATCGCGCGGCCTCCAGCCATGTACGCCAGTTGCTGCGGGAACAATGGTGAACGCTCACGATTTGCTCTGGGGCATGACCCCTGCGCATCTGCCCAGCGACGCGCCGGGCTGGGCGCTGGAGGCCATCGGCGCCGGTCACCCGGTGGTGGTGCGTCGCGCCATGGCCGAGCCGGGCCAGGTGGCGGTCGGTGTGCGCGGGCGTCTGCGTGAGCAGCGTTTTGCGACGGCAATGCCCCTGGCCGCCGTGCAGCGCAGTGTGGCGCCGGAAGCCCTGCGCGACGCGATCTCGCCCCGGGATTTGCCGGCGTTGCGCGCACTCGATCAACTGCGGCCGGTGTTGGCGCAGCAGACCTGGGGCGTCACGGGCAGCGCGGGTTTCGAGTTGGCCACGGGCATTGAGGCACTGCATGCAATGAGCGATCTGGATTTGCTCCTGCGTACGCCCGCGCCGCTTGACCGGCGGGATGCGCAAGACCTGCTGGCGATCCTGGACACCGCGGCCTGTGCCGTGGACCTGCAACTGCAAACCCCGTTCGGCGCCGTCGCCTTGCGCGAATGGGCCAGCGGCTCGCGGCGGGTGCTGTTGAAAACCGCGCGTGGCGCACACCTTGTGCTCGATCCCTGGCAGGCCGTGGCATGAGCAGCCTGCTGGTGTTTCCGGGGCAGGGCGCGCAGCGTCCGGGCATGCTCACGCGGTTGCCCGTCTCGGTACTGGATGAAGCCAGCGATGCCCTTGGTGAAGACGTGCGCCAGCTCGATTCGGCGCAAGCCTTGGCCAGTACCCGCGCGGTGCAGCTGTGTCTGTTGATCGCGGGTGTGGCCCATGCGCGCTTGCTGGAGCGCACACCGGATTACGTAGCGGGCTTGTCCATCGGGGCGTATCCGGCGGCGGTCATTGCCGGTGCCCTGGACTTTGCGGACGCTGTCAGGCTGGTCAGCCTGCGGGGTGAACTGATGCAGCACGCTTATCCACAAGGCTACGGCATGACCGCGCTGGTCGGCCCTGAGTTATCCACCGTCGAAGCCCTGCTGGCCGATATCCACAGCCCGCAGACCCCGGTATACCTGGCCAATATCAACGCCGATAACCAGACCGTCATTGCCGGTAGCGACGAGGCGATGAAGCTGGTCGCGGCACGCATCAAAGGCAACGGCATCGCCAAGCGCCTGGCCGTGAGCGTGCCGTCCCATTGCGCGCTGCTGGAACAACCTGCCCGGGCACTGGCCCAGGCGTTTGTCACGCTTAAAGCGCCGCGCATCACTTACCTGAGCAGTACCCGGGCGCGTCCCATTCACAACCCCGAGCATTTGCGCGACGACCTGGCCTTCAACATGTGCCGCGTCGTCGACTGGCGCGGCACCGTGCAAAGCGCCTATGAGCGCGGCGTGCGCCTGCAAATCGAACTGCCCCCAGGCAGCGTACTCACCGGCCTGTCACGCCGAGTATTTGAACAAGGCACGGTGATCGCCTGCGAAGGCGCACGCCTGGACACCTTGCAGGCCCTGTTGGAAGAGGAGGAGCGCCGCCACCGATAAAGCACCACCCAAGGCTTTCGAAGCACAACAACAACAATTTCGATCGAGCACTTTGAGGACAACAACAATGATTATTTACGGTGTGGCATTGCTGGCGATCTGCACGCTGGCGGGCGTGATCATGGGCGACATGCTCGGTGTACTGCTCGGCGTGAAATCCAATGTGGGCGGGGTAGGGATCGCGATGATCCTGTTGATCTGCGCACGCCTGTGGATGCAAAAGCGTGGCGGCATGACCAAGGACTGCGAAATGGGCGTCGGCTTCTGGGGGGCGATGTATATCCCCGTGGTGGTTGCGATGGCGGCGCAACAAAACGTGGTCACCGCCCTGCACGGTGGCCCGGTCGCGGTGCTTGCGGCCATTGGTTCGGTGGTGGTGTGTGGGTGCACCATCGCCCTGATCAGCCGCACTCATAAGGGTGAACCGTTACCCGATGAAGAGCCGCTGATCGCGCCAGTGGGAGGTCGCTGATATGTGGGATCTCATTGAAAAAGGTTTGGAACATAACGGCCTGATCACCGCGTTTGCCTTCGTCGGCGTGGTCATGTGGATTTCCGTGGTGCTGTCCAAGCGCCTGACGTTCGGGCGCATCCATGGCTCGGCGATTGCGATCGTGATCGGCCTGGTGCTGGCCTGGGTCGGCGGCACCATGACTGGCGGGCAAAAAGGCCTGGCGGATCTGTCGCTGTTCTCCGGCATCGGCCTGATGGGCGGGGCGATGCTGCGCGACTTCGCGATTGTCGCCACGGCGTTTGAAGTGCAAGCCACCGAAGCGCGCAAAGCCGGGATGATCGGCGTGATTGCGCTGCTGCTCGGCACGATCCTGCCGTTTATCGTCGGTGCGAGCATGGCCTGGGCCTTTGGTTATCGGGATGCGATCAGCATGACCACCATCGGCGCGGGCGCCGTGACCTACATCGTTGGCCCGGTGACCGGTGCGGCGATTGGTGCGACCTCGGATGTGATGGCGCTGTCGATCGCCACCGGCCTGATCAAGGCGATCCTGGTGATGGTCGGCACGCCGGTAGCGGCGCGTTGGATGGGGTTGGATAACCCGCGTTCGGCGATGGTGTTTGGTGGCTTGGCCGGGACCGTGAGTGGCGTGACGGCGGGGCTGGCGGCGACGGATCGTCGGTTGGTGCCGTATGGTGCGCTGACGGCGACGTTCCACACCGGGCTTGGGTGTTTGCTTGGGCCTTCGTTGCTGTACTTCATTGTTCGCGGGTTGGTTGGCTAGCTTTGGACGTTGTGTTGTCTGGTTTGGCCTCATCGGGGCATAGGTATCTACACAACGTTGGCTCAACGCTGAATGCCCGGAAAATAGGGCTGTTGTGGCGAGCGGGCTTGTCCCGCGTTGGGCTGCGTAGCAGCCCTAGTCAAGAAGAACGCGGTGTATCAGACACTCTGCAGAGGCTGGTTTTGGGGCTGCTACGCAGCCCAACGCGGGACAAGCCCGCTCGCCACAGGGAGATTTGTCAGGGGCTGAAAAGTTGTGTAGATACCCATGCTCATCGGGGGCAAGCCCCCTCCCACATTTTGAATTGCGAACACATTCAAGTGTGGGAGGGGGCTTGCCCCCGATGGCTATCTCAAGCCTGCCGATTGGCATACATCCGACACTCCGCCAATAACGCCAGCAAGTTCGGGTCGCGCTCCTTGGCCTTCAGGAACACCACGCCGATATGCTGCTGCAGCCGGTACCGCGCCTGCAGCGGTATCAGCTTCACGCGGTTCTCGTAGACTGCCGCAATCCGCCCCGGCAGCAACGCATAGCCCACCCCTGAACTGACCATGCTCAGCAAGGTGAAGATGTCGTTGACCTGCATCGCCACCTTGGGCTCGAACCCCGCCTGCTTGAACACACGGTTGCCATCCTGGTGGGTGGCGAAGCCTTGGGTGAGGGTGATGAAAGTGGCGTCGCGCACGTCGGCCAGGTCGATTTCCTGGTCGCGATCGAAGGGCGAGTCAGCCGGGGTGGCGAGGAAGATGTCGTCGGAGAACAGCGCGATCTGCTCGCAGTCGGGGTCGTTGGCGTGTTCGTCGAGGGAGATGAGGATCGCGTCCACTTCCATGTTCTTGAGCTTGTAGAGCAGGTCGAAGTTGGAGCCCAGGATCAAGTCGATATTGAGTTCGCTGCGCCTGATTTTCAGGCCCATGATCAGTTGCGGCACGGTCTTGACCGTCAACGAATACAGCGAGCCGAGCTTGAAGCGCTCGGCGGAGAAACCGGCGGCTTCGCGGGTCAGGCGCACGCTGTCGACCACATCGGCGACCAGTTTCTGCGCACGTTCTTCCAGCACGTAGGCGCTTTCCAACGGTGTGAGGTTGCGGCCTTCGTGCTTGAACAGCGGGCAACGCAGGGCATTTTCCAAAGAGTGGATGGCGCGGTGCACGCTGACGTTGCTGGTTTGCAGTTCGGCGGCGGCGCGGGCCAGGTTGCCGGTGCGCATGAACGCCAGGAAGACTTCCAGCTTCTTGAGGGTGAATTCTTCGTCGATCAGCATGGCCATGACTCTTGTTCGAATGCGCTCGATTGTGCCCGCAAAACCGCCCGGCGTCGCCGGAACGTCACAAGGCCCTTGCACTCTTATGTGCAAGGCGGGAGGCTTGCCAGCCTGCGGTTAACGGTTACAGGAGGTCAGTGTCAGATGTACCACGGGGAACGATTCAACGCCTGGAGCCATTTGCTCGGTGCTGTCGCGGCGTGTATTGGCGCTGTGTGGATGTTGGTGGTGGCGAGCCTGGACGGCAGCCCCTGGAAGATTGTCAGCGTCGCGATCTATGGCTTTACGCTGATGGTGCTGTACAGCGCATCCACCGTGTACCACAGCGTGCAGGGGCGGCGAAAAGCGATCATGCAGAAGGTCGATCACTTTTCGATCTACCTGTTGATCGCCGGCAGCTACACGCCGTTTTGCCTGGTGACCTTAAGAGGGCCGTGGGGCTGGACGCTGTTCGGCATCGTGTGGGGGCTGGCGGTGATCGGCATTTTGCAGGAAATCAAGCCACGTTCCGAGGCCCGCATCCTGTCGATCGTGATCTATGCGGTGATGGGCTGGATCGTGCTGGTGGCGGTCAAGCCGTTGCTCGCCGCGCTGGGCACGGCGGGGTTTATCTGGCTGGCGTCGGGCGGGGTGCTGTACACCGTCGGCATTATCTTTTTTGCCCTGGAGGAACGCCTGCGGCATTCCCATGGGATCTGGCATTTGTTTGTGATCGGCGGCAGCCTGCTGCACTTTGTGGCGATCATGCGGTACGTGCTCTAACAGCCAATGAGGTAAAAAATGTGGGAGAGGGCAAGCCCCTCCCACATTGGATCTCCATTGGATTTGGAGTTTTTTATTTACAGCTGTAATGGGGCAACTCATTTCGCTGGGCAAATAACGGGGCTGTGCCATCAACACTAAGGGGGGATAGGGCTGCCTGCTGAAATGCTGCCAGTAAGGTCGATTTTATTGATACGATTCTGGCGTGTATCGATAAAATTTCCATGTTTATTCAAGAGCGAACAGTCCTGAGACGTTGTGTTGTTCTGGGTTCGGAACTGTTGCTTATGTTTGGCGTTGGTTTGCAACGGTAGTCTACTTTTCTTTCGGCTTTTTGTAAGTAGTGGAAAAGCAGTAAGCCCCCATGAGTATTGTTAAGCCGTAGCTTAGCCCATTCATTGTTTTTTCTGGAGAAAAGAGAAGGCTGCTTGCCGTGACGGTGAATATAACTGAAACTGTCGTTATGAGTTCTGTGATTAAAAAGAAAGAGAATATTTCCTCTCTGCATGCATGATCTAGAATTTCATTTGATGTTACTCGGGTCAATATGATTCCGATCCCAGTCCCAAGAAAACAAAAGGCGGAAAGTATATAAAAATATAAACTATCCGTGCTTTCAGTGGCCATTGCCAGAGATATGGCAATAGTCATTAAAAAACAAAAAGATGAAAGTGCTGAGCTGGATTTTTTAAAAGTTAGCTTGGATAGCCCGGCTGCTCCGATAGCCGTAGACGCCAAAAAAACTAAAAAGGCTGTTAGTGAGCTTCCTAGCCAATATAAGCTTTCAGGTATGCCTGTAGAGGAGTTGTGGCGATATAGTAAGCCGATTGCGTACATGAGGATCAACATTTCAAAAGTGTTGCCTGCTATATATCCAAAAAACTGGCTGGGGTATTTAAATATTATTGTAAAGTGCTGCATGTAGTTAAGGTGGATTCGATGTTCTGAACTATTTCTTTTAGTGAGGATTGGCCTGAGGTCATGGTGAGAGAAGTAAATCTGAATAGAGCGGCATAGTAATATTGGCAACATCGTCACTAACATAGCATACAAGTAATATCCGCCACTCATCATGAGTGAGGCTATCAGTAATAAAGTTAATGGAGTGCCTATGCGTATGTGCAGGTGTTTTTTAAAGGCACCCACATAATCTGCGCTATGTCCAGTGAGGTGCAGATGGAGGTCGTTGTAGGCTGGCCTGAAAGATGACCTCAGGCAGCCAGTGCCTAGTGAGTCTAAGGTGAATGAAATGAGTATAAAGCACCAACTAATATACCAGTAGTCGAGTAATACAAAATAGAATCCAGCGGTTAAAAAAACAGCGCTTGCTAGCTTGAATGTGAATCCGTAAATTGTTGTGCTGGCCGTACCAAATCGGTTTACGAACGAATGTCCAGTGTAAAATTCAATAACCAAGGAAATTAACAGTTGTGTGATAAGTGAAAATTCTAAGGAAAAACTTCCGAGTTTAGGGTTGGTTGCTATCAGAGCCAACTCTAGTATTGTTACACCCATCGCGATGCCACCATATAGTGCGTCTGAGCGGGAGACGATATTGGCGGCGCTTTTCATAGGCTGACTCTGAAAGTTTTGCCGGGTTCAAGAACTAGATTTCTATAAAGGATTGACGGGGCATGAGCTCGACCATAAAACATTAGTGTCGTGTAAATAGAGTCAAGGTCGAAGGGGACTAAAGTGTGAGGGTATCCTAAGGGCAGGACGGAAGTGTATTTGTAGTACTTGTCCCTCCCGTTTCGAAAGTCTTCGTAAAATAGTAGTTCGGAATCGATGGGTGGAAACTGAGTGTTTATCTTCTTGAAAAAAATTTCACACGCGGCGGCGTTTAGGTTTTTGTAGATTTTCGAGGTTTTATCAAAGCGATCAAATACGTCGATTAGAACGTCCTCCCCGTGAATGGATTCTAAGTATCTGATCGTATGTGGCCAGCGTCTACTAATGTGCCTAGAGATGTCTAAATACCTTCTGATGCTTTCAAATGAGAAGTGTTTTTCTTCTGGGGATGTTGGATTTGATAATAAGTTATTAGATTCATATATTTTTGAGAAAAGCATAGTTGTTGAGAGTTTGCAGGTTTCTTTCATTTTTTATTCGCATCCCTAAGCGCATTTTTTATGAGGGATATATTGCTGTTTTCAACTTCTAATGGTGCTCCCTCCATTTCCAATAAGACGTTATGTGTTTTTCGGGTTTTTATTATCGTATTTTTGAAGGCCTCCATGAGTTCATTGTTGAAAGGGTCTGAGTGTTGGTCAAGCCAGACGGGAATACCATTCCATAGCCAAGACTTTACTCCTGAGATGTGTACAGTTTTAATTAGATTCCAGATTTCGTGGGTAGCGCAGGGTAAATCGAACGCTAGGCCTTTAGTTTTGCAGTAGCCCAGATAATGTCCAATATCAAGCGCCATCATGCATTCAGAGCGCCTGCATAGCTCTAGGTAAAATCCCCAAAACTCTATATTTCCAAATTCGCTATAGATTGGCGGGTTTTCTAAGACTATGGGTATTTGAAAGTAGTCATTTATGATTCTGGCATTGTCAGCAGTGGTTTTTAATGTTGTTTTGTTCATGGGTGGATTGGTTTGATGGGCGCCCAAAAAGAGGTTGCCGTTCCTCCATATTCCGATATCTTCCTCTATATAAATGATAGGAAGTGTGGCCAGTGCCTCCTTGAGGCTTTTTAAATCCGCCATGTCAATAACCCCAGAAAAATTGATGTCTACGGGGTGTGCTGACATTGTAAAATCTGCGGATAGGCATGTCTCAACTAACGAATTTTCTATTTTGTCCCATGGGCGTATGCCCAAACTAAAGTGACGAATCGGTGTGTGATGATATATATGGTTGATGTCATTGCGATGCTGAATGAACTGTTTTAGTTTTTCTATGTCGCCGCTAACGCCTATGCGAATTGAACGTTCTTTCATAAAACACCTGTTTGAAGGCTGGTTATAAAGATTTACCTATGAGTTCACCTTTTCTCCCTCCTGAACCAGTTGTCGGTGTTTCTAGAATTTTGAGTTTGGGGGCGTTGATTGCATTGTCATTGGCGATAGCTTTATTGATTTTAGTTACATAGTTAATAAAAAAATTCTTACGGTTAATTTCAGTTGTTTTATCTGGGTTGTGACAAAGCCACCATAATACTTGGAATGGCATATGTTTTAAGTGAATATTTAGCAAGGATAAGTAGGCAACTTCGGTAAGTGAAGTGGATGTCCCGACCTTTTCAATGTTTGATGCAATTGCTTGCTCGAGTTGGTTTAGTATGGGTTTTGCAAAGTTGTCTATATAGGCAGTATATATTTTATATACTTCGTGATTTTCAATAAATGCTCTGCTGTTTGGTAGCTGTATCAAGTCAAGCTTTGTACCTATCTTTCTCTCCAGATTTTTTCTTACGGGGGTTTCTGGATACAACATCATAATGTTGAAGTAGTGATCTAAGGATTCGTGTTCGGTCAGTCCGGATTTAACCAAGAATACTAAGTTCTCAATGATTTCTCTTTTTTGTTGGTCGTGATAAAACATTATAAAGTCAAGGCCGACATCTATTCTGTTGTTTTGTAGGGCTCTTACGGCATCAATATTGTTTTGTACAGTGACCTTTTTGTTCATGTAGTCTAGTTGGGACTGTGAGCCGGACTCGACTCCCATCTCGACAAGCCTTAATCCCTGCCTTACTAATTTTGGTAGTTCGGATTGCAATTTTAGAAGATAGCCTACGGTGGAGGAACTGCTCCATGTGACTCGACCTTCGAATAAGTTGTACAGTTTTTCTGAGAACTCCAGCACTCTATCTTTTCGAACAAAAAAATTCGCATCCATCATGTATATGTGTTCGAACGAGTACTGTGTATAGGCTTCTGCTATCCAGTTAACAAGCGTCGTGGCGTCGATGGCTCGCCATTTTGGACCCTCCTTGTCTGCTGCGACAATAGCGCAAAAGGAACATGCTAATGGGCAGCCTCGACTGCTCGTCAATGCTATGGCTTTTCTCTTTTTAGCATCATTTCTATCTGTGAAATAAAGGTTTTGTAAACGTTCTGAGGAGTATTCAAGGAGTGGGTTCTCCCAGTCTGCTGTGGGAAGCTGTATTTTTTCTATATAGGACTCTTTAAGCTTTCCAGATGCGGTAAGCCACACTGCGTTTGGTACTTTATTGAAGTGATTTTTATATATGTATTTTTTTCTTTGTTTTTTTGATTTTGTTTTAAGTGAGGTCTGCGTATTAACTTTATTAAATAGTACTATAAGTCTGGCAGTTGAATGCTCGCCCTCGCCACGTAACGCTAACTCAAAAATCCCTTTGGCCGCACGCAGGAAATCTTCCGCTGCTAGACTTATATGAGGGCCTCCACAGAAAATGAATGTTCCAGGCAAGGCATTTTTTATTGTGCCTCCCCACGTGATTGCTGCTTGCACATGACTGCTATATATTGAGATCCCAACAAGGTGTGGAGCCCAGTTGATTAAATCGGATAGCTCGTTAATATCTGATGTGTATAGATCGGAGTAGTCAAAGATTTTACAAGTTGCATGCTTGGCATTTTTTTTTACATACGCTGAGATATTCTGCAGGCCAAGCGGCATTACTTTTTGTGGGCCTTCGCCGTAGGGTAAAGCTACTAATGCGAGCCGACAGAGCTCGACAGGCTCACTCGTGCGAGTCGCTGAAAAGTAGGGAGCTTTTTTCATAATAACTCCTCGCTTCATTGGCGTTAGCCAGGTTAAAAAAATCTGGATAGCGCTCCGCTATGAGCGCAGACTTTTCGTCAGATTCTAGTGCGTCAATAAACTTTCTTTTCGATATTTTCAGAAGGTGCGTCCCGTTGTGAAAAAAGCAATACCCTAGCTCAGTTAGGCAAATTACTTCGGGCTTCGTTTTTATTCTCATACGATGTTTATCCATCCACTCCCAATAATTGGGCACCGGCTTTACAGTGCCCAATTAGTTAGTGCTTCATTAGAATTCGGGAGCCGTTTTTCCAGCAACCATGTCGTAACTTCCGTCTGATACCGGGGTTAAGGTCTCGACATCAGAGGCCAGTTCATCCAGGTATTCATCATCGTTTTCGTCTTTCATATATTACCCCTTCTTATTTTTGGTTTCTGTTTACTACACAAAAGAGCAGTGGTGTTTAATTTATGAATGGAGATGGCTGTAAGAATAACCAGTCGGATTAATTAAGTGTCTTGTATGCCAGCAAGAAGCTTGGTGGCTCTTATATAAAAGCCCCTAATATTCTGTGAGTCAAATAAAAAATGAAATTTCAGAAATTTCCTAGGGTTTTTGTTTTTTTGTAAGAATGGTCCCACTTTGAAAGATAACTCCTACGTACATGTAGGAAGGGGAGGTTATGCAAATGTAGTCGATTATTTTTGAGTCCCGGAATTTGTTTTATTTTTTTGCTTGCAAAAAACGAATTAATTGCTGGGTCGTTATAGCAAAGCTCTATTAGCCAAGTTTTAAGAATTTTTAAACCGTTACGTCGTGCGGATATTTTTGTGTTGCTCTCTCATGACTCGCCTGTCGAATATGAGGTTTATCCAGACTGGCGAGCGGCATGCACTCGACAGTTCGCCAGCCGCACCAGCAAATTCGAGTCCTACTTCTTGGACTGTAAAAAGCCCAATCCGATCGGCTTCTGCAACCGATACCCAGGTTCCAATTCATGTACTAAGTAAGTGCTTTAACAGCCAATGAGACATATAGATGGAGGAGGGCTTGTCCCTCCCACATTGGGTCTTCAGTGCGCTTACAAGCGTTCCAGTAGTTCCCGGGCGCGGTTGCCGAAGATATCCAGCAGCTTGGCCAACATATGCGGCGGCGGTTCATCGGCACGGGTCAGGGCGTACAGGGTGATCGGCAGCGGTGGCGTGAGTGTGCGGATGCAGGTGGTGGCCGTTGAGGCGCCCAACGCCGTGAACGGATCGATCACGGTCAGGCCGGCGCCCGATTCGACCATGGCGCGGGCCAGGGAATAGGTTTGCACCGAGATGGTCACGCGCGGTGGCGGCTCGACGTTTTCCAGGTAGCTGTCGAGTTTGGCCGCCAACGGGTCGGCGCTGGACAGACCAATCAGCGGTGCCCCCGCCAGGTCAGCCAGTGGTAAGGGGGTGTGCATTTGTGCGTCGGGCCAATAGCCCTTTGAGGCCAATGCCACCAGCACACCGTTGGCCAGCACCTGTGTGGTCAACCCTGGATGCCCGGAGAAATTGAGGGTCAGCGCCAGGTCGATCTCGCGCATCAACAGTTTCTGCACCAGCTCGCGACTATGGTCGCTGGACAGCTCGCAGGCGATGTCCGGGTATTCGCGTTTCCATTCCAGAATCGCCGGTGGCAGCAGCGACAGCGCCAACGCCGGAATAGCCCCGATCCGCACGCTTTGCTCAGGTGCACGGCGCAAACTCTTGGCCAGGCGTCGCACGCCTTGCAGGCTCTCGGTGACTTTCTCGACTTCGCGTTCCAGCGCCAGGGCTTCAGGTGTTGGCTGCAATTTACCGCGCACCCGCAGAAACAGCGGGAAGCCTAACTGTAATTCGGCGTGTTGCAATACTTTGGTCACCGCCGGTTGCGAGACGTGCAGCAACTGCGCAGCAGCGCTGACGGAGCCGGTCTGGCGGATGGCCTGGAAGATTTCGATATGACGCAAGCGCATGGCAGGTTCATAACCTTTGTTTATAGGTGACCCATCTTTATTCATTGTCGGTGGCCTGTCACCTGCCCCTAGGCTTGGCCTCTCTTAATCAACGGTCGGGGGCTGGCATGGCCAAGCAGGTTTGCATCATCGGCGGCGGGGTCATCGGCTTGGCGAGCGCCTATGCGCTGGTGCGCGCCGGCCATGAGGTGACAGTGATCGACGCACGCGACGCCTTGGGTCGCGAGACGAGTTTCGCCAATGGCGGGCAATTGTCCTACCGCTATGTTGCGCCGCTGGCGGATGCCGGGGTGCCGCTGCAAGCGATTGGCTGGCTGCTGCGGGGGGATTCGCCGTTGAAGCTGCGCCCGCGCCTGGACCCCCAGCAATGGCGCTGGATGGCGGCGTTCCTGCGTGCTTGCCGTGGCTCGGTGAACAAGCGCAATGCGGCCCACCTGCTGCGCCTGGCTTCCCTGAGCCAGGACACCTTGCAGCAATGGCGCGAGGATGATCGCCTGGAGGGCTTCAACTGGCGTCGCAACGGCAAGCTGGTGACGTTTCGTCATGCCGCCAGCTTCGAGCATGCGCGCGGCAAGGTCGCCGATATCCTCCAACAACAGGTGCTGTCGGCCACGGATTGCGCGCGCGTGGAACCGGCGCTGGCCGAGGGTGATTTTGTCGGCGGTATCTACACACCGAATGAGGAAGTGGCCGATTGTCATGCCTTCTGCCAGCGCCTGGCAGCGCGGCTTGATGCGTCGGGGCGTTGCCGCTTTTTGTTGGGCCGCAAGGTCACCGCGATTCGCCATGCCGGCGGCGTGGTGCAGGCCATCGAGGTGGGCGATGAGGTGATGCCGGTGGAGCACCTGGTGCTGGCCGCCGGGCATCGCAGCGCTGAACTGGGCTTGCCAGGGTTGTCGCTGCCCCTTTATCCGCTGAAGGGCTACAGCCTTAGCGTGCCGATTGGCGCGCAGCACCAGGCGCCGAAGGTGAGCATCACGGACTACGACCGCAAGATGGTCTACGCGCGTATTGGCGAGCAACTGCGGGTGGCGGCCATGGTGGATATCGTCGGCTTCGACGCCAGCCTTGAGCCCAAGCGCCTGGCGCTGATGAAGCGCCAGGCGCTCGAGACATTTCCTATGGCCGGCGACTATGCCCAGGCGATTGAATGGGCCGGCATGCGCCCGGCCACGCCAACCGGTGTGCCGCTGATTGGCGCCAGTGCCTACCGCAACCTGTGGCTGAACCTGGGCCACGGCGCCCTCGGCTTTACCCTGGCATGCGGCAGCGGCCAATTGCTGGCCGAGCTGATCGACCAACACCTTCCTTCCATTGATATGCAGGGCCTGGCGCCCCGCGCCGCTTGAGGATGCACCGATGACCATCAACCGAATCAGCAGCAATGAGCGTCTCTCGGGTGCCGTGACCTACAAGGACCTGGTATTCCTCTCCGGCCAGGTGCCGGGAGACGCCCAGGATGTGGCGGGCCAGACTCGCGAGGTGCTGGCCAAGATCGATGCGCTGCTGGCTGAAGCAGGCAGCGACAAGGATCATCTGCTCAACGCGACCATCTACCTGAAGGATATCGCGCAAGGGTTTGCGCCGATGAACACGGAGTGGTCCGCGTGGCTTTCGCCAGGCATGGCGCCTACCCGGACCACCCTGCAAGCGGAACTGGCACGCCCTGACGTGCTGGTGGAAATCAGCGTGATTGCAGTACGTCAGTAACTCAAAGACCAACGGAGCATAACAATGAGAACAATCCTGTTGACCGGTTGCACCCTGGGGCTTTTGTTCGGCGCACAGGTTCAGGCGAACGAACCGGCGCTGGGCGGCACGCTGAGCAAGATCGCCAGCGCCAAGTCCATCACCCTGGGGTACCGTGACGCCTCGGTGCCGTTTTCCTATGTGGGTGACCACAGCGGCAAACCCATGGGCTATTCGGTGGACCTGGCGAGCAAGATCGTCGAGCGCGTGCAGCAGAAAACCGGGGTTGCCGACCTCAACGTGAAGTACAACCTGGTGACCTCCCAGACCCGTATCCCGCTGGTACAGAACGGCACCGTCGACCTGGAATGCGGCTCCACCGGGGTAACCGCCGAGCGGCAGAAGCAGGTGGCGTTTTCCTATGGGTTTATCTACGTGAAGGGCCAATTGCTGACCGCCAAAGACAGTGGCATCAACGGTTTTGACGACCTCAAGGGCAAGAACGTGGTCACCACCGCCGGCACCACCAATGAGCGCTTTCTCAAGAGCTACAACGCCGAGCACAAGAGCAATATGTTCGTGATCAGCGCCAAGGACCATGGCGAGGCGTTCAAGATGCTCGAGACCGGCCGCGCAGTGGCGTTCTATATGGACGACGCATTGCTTTATGGCGAGCGGGCCAAGGCCAAGGACCCGCACAACTGGGTCGTGGTAGGCAAAGAGCAATCGCGGGAAATCTACAGCTGCATGGTGCGCAAGGATGATCCGCAGTTTCTCGCGGTGGTCAACGAAACGCTGGGGGACTTGTACCGCTCGGGGGAGATCAATGGGATTTACCAGCGCTGGTTTGAACAGCCGATTCCGCCCAAGGGCTTGAACCTGGAATTCCCGATGACCAGTGAGCTGAAGGCGATCATCGCCAAGCCGGTCAGCGATCCGGTGGAGTGATCACCGCATCCAAATGTGGGAGGGGGCAAACCCCCCTCCCACATTTTTGATTGGGTTCGCAATGGGGGGTTAGAAGTCGCCCCATAACTGCTGGGCGACCGCCAATGCGACCACTGGCGCGGTCTCGGTGCGCAACACGCGTGGGCCGAGGCGGGCGGCATGGAAGCCGGCGCCTTGGGCAGTGTCGACTTCGTTGTCGGTCAGCCCACCCTCCGGCCCGATCAAAAACGCCAGGCTCCCAGGCTTGGCATGGCTGATCATCGGCTCGGCCACCGGGTGCAGCACCAGCTTCAGGTCCGCCTCGACCTGCTTCAACCAGTCCGCCAGCAACAACGGTGGATGAATCACCGGCACCGTCGAACGCCCGCATTGCTCACAGGCGCTGATCGCCACCTGGCGCCAGTGCAGCAGGCGTTTGTCGGCGCGTTCGTCCTTGAGGCGCACTTCGCAACGCTCGCTGAAAATCGGCGTGATGGCGTTGACCCCCAATTCGGTGGCTTTCTGGATCGCCCAATCCATTCGCTCGCCTCGGGATAAACCCTGACCGAGGTGGATATGCAGCGTCGATTCGCTCTGCCCGGCAAAGCTTTCGGTCAGTTGCACGGTGACGCGTTTTTTCCCGACCTCCAGCAGCGTGCCACGAAACTCCTGGCCGGAGCCGTCGAACAATTGCACGGCGTCACCTTCGCCCATGCGCAGCACGCGGCTGATGTAGTGCGCCTGGGCTTCCGGCAGTTCATGGTCGCCGAGGCTCAGCGGGGTGTCGGTGAAAAAACGGGACAGTCTCATTTCTGTTCTCTGGAAAAGTGTTCTGTAGGCGCGAGCTGGCTTGCTCCCGTTCGACTGCACAGCAGTCGCCGGCTGTTGGGGCGCTTCGCACCCCAGGGGGAGCAAGCGCCCTCGCCACAGGAAGCCGGCTCCTGCAGGGGCGCGGGATGATCAGCCCGGATCACGAAAACCTGGGTGGAAGTCCTTCGGCACCGCCACACTGACCTGGCTGTTGGTCGCGATATCGATGCCCTCGCTGGCGACTTCTGCCAGAAAGTCGATCTGCTCCGGCGTGATCACATAGGGCGGCAGGAAATACACCACGCTGCCCAGCGGCCGTAACAGCGCGCCACGTTCCAGAGCATGTTCGAACACCTTGAGGCCACGGCGTTCCTGCCACGGGTAGGCGGTCTTGGTGGCTTTGTCCTGGACCATCTCGATGGCCAGTACCATACCGGTCTGGCGCACTTCGGATACGTGCGGGTGGTCGACCAGGTGCGCGGTGGCGGTGGCCATGCGCTGGGCCAATGCCTTGTTGTTCTCGATGACGTTGTCTTCTTCGAAAATATCCAACGTCGCCAATGCTGCCGCGCACGCCAGCGGGTTGCCGGTGTAGCTGTGGGAATGCAGGAAGGCGCGCAGGGTCGGGTAGTCGTCGTAGAAGGCCGCGTAGACGTCTTCGGTGGTCACCACCGCCGCCAGCGGCAGGTAGCCACCCGTGAGGGCCTTGGACAGGCACAGGAAGTCCGGGCGGATGCCGGCCTGCTCACAGGCAAACATGCTGCCGGTGCGACCGAAGCCCACGGCGATTTCGTCGTGGATCAGGTGCACGCCATAGCGGTCGCAGGCTTCGCGCAGCAGCTTGAGGTACACCGGGTGGTACATGCGCATGCCACCCGCGCCCTGGATCAGCGGCTCGACGATCACGGCGGCGACGGTGTCATGGTTGTCCGCCAGGGTCTGCTCCATGGCCAGGAACATGGTGCGCGAGTGTTCTTCCCAGCTCATGCCGGCGGGGCGCAGGTAGCAATCCGGGCTGGGCACCTTGATCGTGTCCAGCAGCAGCGCCTTGTAGGTCTCGGTAAACAGCGGCACGTCGCCCACCGACATCGCGGCGATGGTTTCGCCGTGATAGCTGTTGGTCAGGGTCACGAAGCGCTTTTTATTCGGCAGGCCGCGATTGAGCCAATAGTGAAAGCTCATCTTCAGGGCGACTTCGATACACGACGAACCGTTGTCGGCATAGAAGCAGCGGGTCAGGCCTTCGGGCGTCATCGCGACCAGGCGTTCGGACAGTTCGATCACCGGCTGGTGGCTGAAGCCGGCGAGGATCACGTGTTCCAACTGGTCGACCTGGTCCTTGATGCGCTGGTTGATGCGCGGGTTGGCGTGACCGAAGACGTTGACCCACCAGGAGCTGACGGCGTCGAGATAGCGCTTGCCTTCGAAGTCTTCCAGCCACACGCCTTCACCGCGCTTGATCGGGATCAGCGGCAGTTGCTGGTGGTCTTTCATCTGGGTGCAGGGATGCCACAGCACCGCGAGGTCGCGTTGCATCCACTGGTTGTTCAAGCCCATCGGGTTATCTCCTCGAAGCGGTCCTGCAACTGGCGCAGGTGAAACAATCGCGCAAGCCTATGCAATGGGCGGGTTTGTCACAACCTGTTATGTATGAATTGGCAGTAAACGCAGGACGGTCTGTCACGTTTCTTCTGGATAGTCCTTAATCCTTGGTTAATTTACTCTTCATACCCTCAAGATCGTATTTCTCGATATTTCAAAGCAAAATTTTCCGCTTTAATTCGATAGGTAAATCGCTAGTCTTGGGCACAGTTCTTACGGGATTAAGTACATGCAGCTACGTAACTCTCCGGCCCGATACGGCTGGGTCAGTATGATTTTGCACTGGGGCGTGGCCCTGGTGGTGTTTGGCCTGTTCGCCCTGGGCTTGTGGATGGTCGGGCTCGACTACTACAGCGCCTGGCGCAAAGACGCGCCGGACCTGCACAAGAGTATTGGCATCACACTGTTCGCCATCATGCTGGTACGTATCGTCTGGCGTTTGATCAGCCCGCCGCCGCCACCGTTGGCCAGCTACAGCCGCTTGACTCGTATCGGCGCCGCGTTTGGCCACGCGTTCCTGTATATCGGCCTGTTTGCCGTGATGATTGCCGGTTACCTGATTTCCACCGCAGACGGTGTCGGGATCCCGGTGTTTGGCCTGTTCGACATTCCTGCCGTGGTTTCCGGTCTACCGGACCAGGCGGACACCGCTGGCGTGGTGCACCTGTACCTCGCCTGGGTGTTGGTGGTCTTTGCCGGCTTGCACGGCGTGGCTGCTTTGAAACACCACTTTATCGATCGTGATGCGACCCTTAAGCGAATGCTGGGGCGCAAAGCCTGATGTTCAACCTCGACTCACAAGGAATAGAAAGCATGTTGAAAAAGACACTCGCCGCGCTGGCAATCGGTTCTGCTCTGCTGTCGGCAGGCCAGGTGATGGCCGCTGATTATGTTGTCGACAAAGAAGGCCAGCACGCCTTCGTTGATTTCAAGATCAGCCACTTGGGCTACAGCTACATCACCGGTACCTTCAAGGATCTGGACGGCAAGTTCAGCTTCGATGCCGCCAAGCCTGAAGACAGCAAGATTGAGTTCAATGTCCGTACCGCCAGCGTGTTCACCAACCACGCCGAACGTGACAAGCACATCTCCAGCAAAGACTTCCTGGACGTGGGCAAGTTTGCCGATGCCAAGTTCGTCTCCACCAGTGTTAAAACCACCGGTAAAAATGCTGCAGGCCAAGTCACTGCTGACGTGACCGGCGACCTGACGTTTCACGGTGTGACCAAGCCGATCGTCGTCAAGGCGACTTTCCTGGGTGAAGGCAAGGACCCATGGGGCGGCTACCGTGCTGGCTTTGAAGGCACCACCAGCTTCAATCGCCAGGACTTCGGCAAGCAGATGGACCTGGGCCCAGCGTCCAACACGGTTGAACTGTACGTCACGTTTGAAGGTGTGAAAGCGAAGTAATTTTCGCCTCGCATACAAAAATGCCCCGCATCTTTGGATGCGGGGCATTTTTTATGGTGCTTTGAAACTCAGCGGTTGCGGGTCAGCAGCGCTGGTTTTTCACCACGAGGACGGCCTGGCAGTTGATCCAACTGCTCCGGTGTCGGGAAGCGGTCGGCTTTCGACTCCTTGTGGATGATCTTTGGCGCCGGGCCACCGCGTGGGTTCTGCACGGCGGGTTCGGACAAGCGTGGCTGGTCGTCACGGGCCGGGCGGCGGTTGTTGCTGCGCGAATCTTCGCGACGCGCCTGGCCATCACGGGGTGCGCCATTACGCGGGCCGCTGCGCTTGGCCGGTGGTGTGCCGGTGGTGCCGCCGCTGCTGTTGCGAGGGCCGTTCTGACGACCGCCCTGCGGCTGGCCGCCACGTGGAGCACCAGCACCAGCGCCAGCACCTTGTGCCGGTGCGCCTGGACGACGGCCACGGCCCTGGGCCGGTTTGGCCTGGGGCACGTAGTCGACGCGGTTACCGAAGTTATCCACGTCGTCATCGAGGAACTCGTCCGGGGCACGATCGGATGCGGCGCGTGGTGGCTGGCTCGGCTGGCGCTGTTCGCGGGCCGGGGTGCCTTCACGGGGTTTCTGCTCGCGGGCCGGGCGTTCGCCACGGCCGTTGGTTGGCGCTTTTTCCTTGCCGCCCTTGTCCTTGCCCTTGTCACGACGGCCACCGCCACCACCGCCGCCGTTCGGGCCATCGCCCTTCGGACCGCGTGGGTTGCGTGGGTTACGCACGTCCGGACGCTCGCGTACTTCAGGCTTTTCAGCCTCGACGGCGCTGGCATCGAAGCCCATCAGGTCGCCATCGGCGATTTTCTGCTTGGTCATGCGCTCGATGCTTTTCAGCAGTTTTTCTTCGTCCGGCGCGACCAGGGAAATGGCCTCGCCCGAACGACCGGCGCGGCCGGTACGGCCGATACGGTGCACATAGTCTTCGTCGACGTTTGGCAGTTCGAAGTTGACCACGTGGGGCAACTGGTCGATATCCAGGCCGCGCGCGGCGATATCGGTGGCTACCAGGATGCGTACTTCACCGGCCTTGAAGTCGGCCAGGGCCTTGGTACGCGCGTTCTGGCTCTTGTTGCCGTGGATGGCGACGGCGGTCAGGCCGTGCTTGTCCAGGTACTCGGCCAGGCGGTTGGCGCCGTGCTTGGTGCGGGTGAACACCAGGACCTGTTCCCACGCGCCGTGGGTGATCAGGTGCGCCAGCAACGAACGCTTGTGGCTGGCGGCCAGGCGGAACACGCGCTGCTCGATACGCTCGACCGTGGTGTTCGGCGGCGTGACTTCGATACGTTCCGGGTTGTGCAGCAGCTTACCGGCCAGGGCGGTGATGTCGTTGGAGAACGTTGCCGAGAACAGCAGGTTCTGACGTTTGGCCGGCAGGCGGGCGAGGACCTTCTTCACGTCATGGACAAAGCCCATGTCGAGCATGCGGTCGGCTTCGTCCAGCACGAGGATTTCCACGTGGGACAAATCGACGCTGCCTTGGCCGCACAGGTCAAGCAAGCGACCTGGGCAGGCGACCAGCACGTCGACACCGCGGGACATGGCCTGAACCTGTGGGTTCATGCCGACGCCGCCGAAGATGCAGGCGCTGACGAACTTCAGGTCGCGGGCATACAGCTTGAAGCTGTCATGCACCTGGGCGGCGAGTTCGCGGGTAGGGGTCAGGACCAGGACGCGCGGTTGGCGCGGGCCGTGACGCTGGGATTTGTCCGGATGACCGTTGGGGAACAACCGCTCCAGAATCGGGAGGGCGAAGCCGCCGGTTTTACCAGTACCTGTCTGAGCCGCAACCATCAGGTCGCGACCTTGCAACACGGCGGGAATGGCCCGCTGTTGCACCGGAGTAGGCTCGGTATAGCCCGCTGCCTCGATGGCGCGGACTAAAGCCTCGGAGAGACCGAGGGAAGCAAAGGACATGAGTAATCCTGTTTTAGTTAGGGCTTGGCCCAAAGGGATAATCTTGCCGGGCGTGAATGGCGCTTAGGGGAGCGCAATCCCGTCCGGTCCTGCTGCGTCTGGCGGGCACTCCACCGGCTCGCGCGGGCTTGAAAGCTGCGCAGTAGCGGGGTTGGGTGCCTTTTTCAAGACCTCAGCGGCCGGGCGTAAGCCTGGCGGGAAGGCCGGAGTATAACAGAGCAATCACCGCGCGCTGCTTTCCTGCTGCTCAACGGTGCGTTCAGGTGCCGTAATGGCAGCGTTTTTGGCATGGAGGCCGCCGTATTTGGCGCTCAAGGCAGTGTAGGCCGGCTCTTGTTTGAAGCGTTTGAGTTCAGCGGCAAAGCGTTGCACCAGCAGGTCCATGCCCGCGCCACGGCGCACGGCGAGGAATTGCTGTTGACGGCTGACCACCAGGGGGGCCTGGCTGACCTTGCCCTCCAGGCCCAGTTGCTTGATCACATGCTGACCCACTCGGCTGTCGGTGATCAGCAGATCGATGCGCCCCAGCAACAATTTGCCGAAGTTGGCTTCATGGCTGGGAGCCGGTTCGCGGGTGAACAGGCTGGAGTCGGTGAATTCGGTGCCATACAGATAGCCCGGCGAGGTGCCGACCGTCTGGCCGCGCAGGTCATCGAGGGTCTGGACCGGGTAAGGGCGTTCGTTGGCGTAGAACAATACGAATTCCACTTCCGACAGGGGCTCGCTGGGATACAGCAGCAGTGCGTCGCGGTCGTGGCTGTGGAAAATATCCAGCGCGCCGTCGGCATGGCCCTGTTCGAGCATGGCCAGGCAGCGCTTCCAGGGCAGGAATTGCCATTCAACATCGACGCCCAGGCGCTGGAACACGATCACCGTGGTTTCGTAGTCCAGCCCGCGCATGGCACCGTTATCGTCGTACACATAGGGCGCCCATGGCTCGGTGACAATGCGCAGTTTCTCGCCATGAGCGGCCAGGCTCAGGCAAGTCAAGAGGGCAACGGTCAACAGCTTGGGGATGACAGACATACCCGGAGGTTACGACGCTCCTGCGCTAAAGAGAAGCTCTGGCGCAAGCTTCTGCGGGCGCTGCTACTTGGCCGGCGAGGTCATCAAGTGTTCGTAGATCGCGGCGCGTCGAGCGCCGAGAATCAGGCGTACCACCGGGTTGGCGAACCAATGCTCCAGCTGGTGGGCATCGATCGGGCGTTTCTGCCGCTCTTCCTGGTTCTGCCGGGCCTTGTCCCACCAAACCGGGCCGCAAGCCTGGTCGAATTCGTTCTCATGCTCGTAGCAGCCATAGAGGATTTCGCGGATGAACTGCTGCTGGTGCTTGGGCAAAAGCAGGGTGATCAGCTTGTACATCAGGCGCTGCACGCGAGGCGGGCGCGGCAGGTGCGCCGAGACCTGGCGAGTATCGGCCAGGGCCAGCGCACTGGTGGGGGCGGCTGCGTGCTTGGCGATCCACGCCTTGACCTTGGCGCGAAACAGTTGCTTGCGGCTCCAGTAATGGTGGATCAGGTCCGGGCACTCGCGCACGTTGACGGTGCGGTAGGCGGCGATCGACAGGCAGAACTCTTCCAGGGTGTAGGCGCCCTGGGCGTGGGGGAACAGTTCGTCCATCAACGCAATGGAGCGATCGAGGATATGCGCGTCCTGTTGCGTCAGGCCCATGACCCCGGAGTTGAGGGTCATCATGTCATCGTCGGCCACGCCCATGTCCAGCAGGCGCTGGTGCAGCGCGGTGTAGAGGACGCTTTCGTGGTTATCGCCATACCGGGTGTAGAACGCGTTGCACAACAGCGTGCCGGGTTGCACGCGCTCGAACAGGTCCATGGGCGAATGGTGGAAGAAGGTGTCGGTGTCGATCAGGATCGCCAGCGGCGACTCTTCCAGCACTTGGCGCAGCGCCACGTGCTTGGTGCGGAAATGATAGCCGTGGGGCTCGCTCCAGCGTTTGCGCGTGGCCTCGTCCAGCGGGCGCACCCGCACCGGCAGCAGGCGATAGGGTTGTGGGTTGTCGCTGAATACCTGGATGTCCACGGCGGCGTCCGGGGTTTCCTGCAGAAACGCCAGTGCGCTGGCGATACTGAATACCGCCTCCTGGTGGTAGGTCTCGGAGCCAAAGACCAGGTAGACCAGTTGCGGGCGGGAAGTCGTGGGCGCTGTATTCATGAACTGCTGGGTTCCGTAGGCATGTAAAACGACAAAGGCCCTCGTAGAAACGAGGGCCTTGGCACAGCCGGACAAGCTTTAGCGTGGCAGCTTGAGGTTGTTCCAGATGGCAAGGCTGGGTTCAGCCTGGTTCAGGGTATAGAAGTGCAACCCTGGCGCGCCACCTTGCAACAATTGTTCACATATCTCGCTGATAACCTGTTCGCCGAACGCCTGGATGCTCTTGACGTCGTCGCCATAGGCTTCCAGTTGCTTGCGTACCCAGCGTGGAATCTCGGCACCGCAGGCGTCGGAAAAACGCGCGAGCTTGCTGTAGTTGGTGATCGGCATGATGCCGGGCACGATCGGGATGTTCACACCCATGGCCCGTACACGCTCGACGAAGTAGAAGTAGCTGTCGGCGTTGAAGAAGTACTGGGTGATCGCACTGTCGGCGCCAGCGTTGGCCTTGCGCACGAAATTCTGCAGATCATCTTCGAAATTGCGCGCCTGAGGGTGCATCTCCGGGTAAGCCGCCACTTCGATATGGAAGTGATCGCCGCTTTCCTCGCGGATGAAGCTCACCAGGTCATTGGCGTGGCGCAGCTCACCGCTGGCCATGCCCATGCCGGAGGGCAGGTCGCCACGCAGGGCGACGATACGCTTGATGCCGGCTTGCTGGTATTGGGTCAGCAGGCTGCGCAGGTCGGCCTTGCTGTCGCCCACGCACGACAAGTGCGGGGCGGCGGGAACTTTGACTTCGCTTTCCAGCTGCAACACGGTGTTGATCGTACGATCACGGGTCGAGCCGCCGGCGCCGTAGGTGCAGGAAAAGAAGTCGGGGTTGTAGCTGGCCAACTGCTTGGCAGTCGCCATCAGTTTTTCATGCCCAGCATCGGTCTTGGTGGGGAAGAACTCGAAGCTGTAGCGACGGTCTTGGGACATGGTCATACCCTTTGAAACTCAGAAGCGTGCAACCCACCTGCACTGTAGGAGCGAGCTTGCTCGCGAAGAACGTCAACGATAACGCGTGCATTCAGGATGAACGCGGTGCCTTTGAGTTTTTCGCGAGCAAGCTCGCTCCTACAGGTACAGCAGGTCGGGCTGGTTACTTAGTAGCGGTAAGCGTGCGGCTTGAACGGACCTTCGACGGTCACGCCGATGTAGTCGGCCTGGGTCTTGGTCAGTTGAGTCACCACGCCGCCGAAGCCGCGGACCATTTCCAGGGCCACTTCTTCGTCGAGTTTCTTCGGCAGTACTTCCACGGTCAGGCGCTCGGCTTTCTGGGCTGGCGACAGGTCGGCGTACTTCTGGCCGAACAGGAAGATCTGCGCCAGTACCTGGTTGGCGAACGAGCCGTCCATGATGCGGCTTGGGTGGCCGGTGGCGTTGCCCAGGTTAACCAGGCGGCCTTCAGCCAGCAGGATCAGGTAGTCGTCGTTCTGTGGGTCGAAAGCGCCAGCGCCGGTACGGTGAACCTTGTGTACCTGTGGCTTCACTTCTTCCCATGCCCAGTTCTTGCGCATGAAAGCGGTGTCGATCTCGTTGTCGAAGTGACCGATGTTGCACACCACGGCGCGCTTTTTCAGGGCCTTGAGCATGTTCGAATCACAAACATTCACGTTGCCGGTGGTGGTCACGATCAGGTCGATCTTGCCCAGCAGGGCCTTGTCGATGCTCGCTTCGGTGCCGTCATTGACGCCATCGATGAACGGCGAAACCACTTCGAAACCGTCCATGCAGGCTTGCATGGCGCAGATCGGGTCGACTTCGGAAACCTTGACGATCATGCCTTCCTGACGCAGGGACTGGGACGAACCCTTGCCCACGTCACCGTAGCCGATCACCAGGGCTTGCTTGCCCGACAGCAGGTGGTCGGTGCCGCGCTTGATGGCATCGTTCAGGCTGTGACGGCAGCCGTACTTGTTGTCGTTCTTGCTCTTGGTCACCGAGTCGTTGACGTTGATGGCCGGGATTTTCAGCTCGCCCTTGGCCAGCATGTCCAGCAGGCGGTGCACGCCAGTGGTGGTTTCTTCGGTCACGCCGTGGACGCGGTCGAGGATCTGCGGGTACTTCGTGTGCAGCAGCGCGGTCAGGTCGCCGCCGTCGTCGAGGATCATGTTGGCATCCCATGGCACGCCATCTTTCAGGATGGTTTGCTCCAGGCACCACTCGTACTCTTCTTCGGTCTCGCCTTTCCAGGCGAATACCGGGATACCGGCGGCGGCGATGGCGGCAGCGGCCTGGTCCTGGGTCGAGAAGATGTTGCAGGACGACCAACGCACTTCGGCACCCAGGGCAACCAGGGTTTCGATCAGCACGGCGGTCTGGATGGTCATGTGGATGCAGCCGAGAATCTTCGCGCCCTTGAGCGGCTGCTCAGCGGCGTACTTGCGACGCAGGCCCATCAGGGCTGGCATTTCGGATTCGGCGATAAAGGTTTCGCGACGGCCCCAGGCGGCGAGGGACATGTCGGCGACTTTGTAGTCGGTGAAATCTGCAGGCGTAATTACAGCGCTCATGAAGAGCCTCCATTCGTAGTGTGCGAATGGGCGCCGTTGTGCGTTTAGTATCAGGCCAGGACAACCAGGCCGGACAACGCCCCATCCGAGCCTGACAGGCCTAGCCTGCTGCAGCGCCCCTCGGACAGGTGGCGGGAGAACGGTATCAACTGAAGATGACCGTTTTGAAGCGGGGGCGATTATAGCCGTGTACGCGGCACTTCCCAAGCCTTTCTGTCGACGACATGAAGATCGCTCATCGGCTTGATAGGCAATGGCGCATAGAGCTTGGGGGCAGGCTCTGCCATGATATTGCCCATCATTTCGCCACGCGCTTTGGAGTGACCATGAACTTTCACACCCGCAAATGGGTAAAACCTGAAGACCTCAACCCCAACGGCACCCTGTTCGGCGGCAGCCTGCTGCGCTGGATCGACGAAGAAGCAGCCATCTACGCGATTGTCCAACTGGGCAACCAGCGTGTGGTGACCAAGTACATCTCCGAAATCAACTTTGTCAGCGCCTCGCGCCAGGGCGACATCATCGAGTTGGGCATCACCGCCACCGAGTTCGGCCGCACCTCCATTACCCTGACCTGCGAAGTGCGTAACAAGATCACCCGCAAAAGCATCCTGACCGTGGAAAAAATGGTCTTCGTCAACCTCGGCGAGGACGGTTTACCCGCGCCCCATGGCCGTACCGAGATCAAGTACGTCAAGGACCAATTCCAGGAAGACGGCATCAAGAATTAATCCTGCGGGTGGCAGTGAACGCTCTTGATAGGCGATAGGTCGTACCTGAACACCGCCCCCCGTTCAGGTATCACCATGGCCACCCAAGAAGACGGCAAGACCCCCAACCTGTCGCAGGAAGAACAGCACGACGTCGACAAAAACCAACCGCCCCGCGCAGCGGTGCTGCACGAAATCATCCGGACCCAGGGCGACCAGGAGCTGGAGCGAAGTGTCGCTGCCTTGTGGTGGTCGGCGCTGGCCGCCGGGTTGACCATGGGGTTGTCGTTGATGGCCATGGGGCTACTCAATTCCCGCCTGCCGGACGGCGAGGCGTTCAAGGTGATCGCCAGCTTCGGTTACTGTGCGGGCTTCCTGGCGGTGATCCTTGCACGCCAGCAGTTGTTCACCGAAAACACCCTGACCGCGGTGTTGCCGGTGATGAGCAAACCTACATTGGCCAACGCCGGACGCTTGTTGAGGTTGTGGAGCGTGGTGCTGG
This sequence comes from Pseudomonas sp. G11, assembly GCF_029457515.1. Taxonomy (NCBI): domain Bacteria; kingdom Pseudomonadati; phylum Pseudomonadota; class Gammaproteobacteria; order Pseudomonadales; family Pseudomonadaceae; genus Pseudomonas; species Pseudomonas sp. G11. The sequence goes on along the minus strand of NZ_CP120377.1, from coordinate 7,357,460 downwards.
TGGGCAACCTGTGCGGCACTCTGCTGGTGGCCTACGTGATGCTGCACCTGCCGATCTTCGATACCAAGACCGACCATGCTTTCCTTGAAATCGGGCGCAAGATCATGGAAAACGATGCCGGCCAGATGTTTGCCAAAGGCATTGTTTCCGGTTGGATGATCGCGACCATGGTGTGGATGATTCCGTCCATGGAAAGCGCCAAGATGTGGATCATCATCCTGATCACCTACCTGATGGCCTTGGGCGATTTCACTCACATCGTCGTGGGCTCGGCCGAGGTGTCCTACCTGGTGTTCGCCGGTGAGCTGCCGTGGAAGGATTTCTGGCTGGTCTTCGCCGGGCCGACCCTGGCCGGCAATATCATCGGTGGCAGCTTTATCTTTGCGTTGATCAGCCATGCGCAGATTCGCAGTGAAAGCAGTTTGCCGGGCAAAAAGGCTGCGGACCCCAGGCATCCGCAGCAGATTGACAAGGGTCAGTGAGTGTCGGGCGTGGCCTGGGGTTCGCCCTCGGTCACGCGCTTGACCAGCTTGCCGATGCTCAGTCCCTGCAACAGGATCGACGACAGCACCACAATGTAGGTGATGCTCAGCAGCAGGTCGCGCTCCGGGCCCAACGGCAGGGCCAGCGCCAGCGCCACCGAAACCCCACCGCGCAGCCCGCCCCATGTCAGGATGCGAATAGTCCCGCGAGGTACCGTGCGCCAGCGCCGTAGCAGCAGGATCGCCGGGGCCACTGTCAGCAGGCGCGACAGCAGGATCGCCACCGCCAGCAAGCTGGCCGCGAACACATGCAGCCAGTTGAACGGCAACAGCAACAACTCCATGCCGATCAACGCGAACAGCAGGGCGTTGAGCATGTCGTCGAGCAACTCCCAGAAACCGTCCAGGTAGCGCCGGGTCATATCGTTCATCGCCAGCTTGCGGCCCAGGTTGCCGATGATCAGGCCTGCCACCACCATCGCAATCGGTGCCGAGACGTGCAGTTCGGTGGCCATCGCCGAGCCACCGATCACCAATGCCAGGGTCAGCATCACTTCGATCTGGTGCTGTTCGATGCTCTTGATCATCAGGTAGACCAGGTAACCGATCAGCCCGCCAAACACCACGCCGCCGATTGCCTCATGGGCGAACAGCATCGCGGTGGCGCCCACGGTGGGCGTCTCGCCCAACTGTGCGATACCCAGCAATACGGTAAACACCACCACGGCTGTACCGTCGTTGAACAGCGACTCGCCGACGATCGTGGTTTTCAGTGGTTTCGACGCATTGGCGGTACGCAGCACGCCCAGCACCGCAATCGGGTCGGTGGGCGAGATCAGCGCGCCGAACAGCAGGCAGTAGAGGAAGCTCACGTGCCAGCCGAACAGGGCGAAGATGTAGTACGCCAGGCTGCCGATCACCCCGGTGGCGATCAGCACGCCAAAGGTCGCCAACAGGCCGATGGGCCAACGGTAGCTGCGCAGGTCGTTGAGGTTCACGTGCAAGGCGCCGGCGAACAGCAGGAACGACAGCATCTAGTTCATCAGCAGGTCGCCGAAGTCGATCTGGCCAATCAACTGCTGGATACGTTCCTCCAGGCCCGGGTAGCCGAGCACGCTCAGGCCTTGCAGGATCAGCGAAAACAGCAGGGCGGTGACCATCACGCCAATGGTGGGCGGCAGGCCGATAAAACGGAAGTTCACATAGGTGAGCAGGGTGGTGAGGCAAATGAAGGCGGCGACAAGTTCAAGCATCCGGGGTCCTTGGGGAGGTGGGAGAGGGGATTCAACTGGGCAGATGCAGGCGCGGCAGGTGCGCCGAGGCGGCGTTTAGTATAAACAGGCGTTGATACATCACGAATCAATTAAGGAGATTGCATTGGTAGCGACAGCTCTGGTGCTGGTAGCGGCGCTGTTGCATGCGACCTGGAACACCTTGATCAAGTTCAGCGGCGAGCGCCTGCTTGTGATCGCTTGCATGGACACTGTGGCCTTGCTGTTTGTGGTGCTGGCGGTGGGGTTTGTGTCGGTGCCGCCGCTGGACATCTGGCCGTGGATCATCGCCTCGGCGCTGTTTGAGCTGCTCTACCGTTATCTGCTGATTCAAGCTTATCGCGTCGGCGACCTGGGGCTGGTCTATCCGCTGATGCGTGGCCTGTCGCCCCTGGTGGTACTGGCGTTGACTCTGGTGTTCGCCGGTGAAGTGCTGAGCACCCAGCAAATCCTCGGCATCCTGCTGATCCCGTTCGGCATGCTGTGCCTGCTATGGCAGGGCGGTGGTGGCGACCGTTTGCCCTGGTCGATGTTGCCGGTAGTGGCGCTGATCGGCCTATGCATTGGCTGCTATACCTTCCTTGACGGCCAGGCATTGCGGCGTTGGTCACACCCGCTGGATTACCTGGTGTGGCTGACGCTGATCAGCGCCTGGCCATTCCCGTTGCTGGCGGTGGTACGCAAGCGCGCGGCGTTCAACCTGTTTTGGCGCACCCAATGGCGGCTGGGGTTGAGCGTGGGGTTCTGCGTATTGTTGAGCTACGCTCTGGTGCTCGGGGCCATGCAGTTGGGCTCGATTGCCGAGGCTGCCGCGCTGCGGGAAGTCAGCGTGATCCTGGTGGTGTTGTTCGGTATGCGTTATCTGAAAGAACCTTTCGGCCGGCCACGGCTCATAGCCTGTGGGTTGGTGCTGATCGGCATGTTCGTGATGAAGCTCTAACCGTCAGATAAAACCAAAAAAGGAATGAGTGATGACAGCGGCTTTCTGGTGTGTGTTGATTGCAATCTTTCTGCCGTACCTGTGCACGGGCGTCGCCAAGTTCAGTGGCGGCAAGTTCGGCCTCAGGCAGAACCACGACCCGCGCGCTTTCCTCGATACCCTCGAAGGCTTTGCCAAGCGTGCCCACAGTGCGCAACTCAACAGCTTTGAAGTGACCCCGGCGTTTGCCGCGGCGGTGATCATTGCGCACATCGCCGGTACGGCGTCGCTGGTGACCATCAACGTGCTGGCGGTGCTGTTTATCACCAGCCGCCTGCTGTACATCATCTGCTACCTGGCGGACTGGGCGATATTGCGTTCGTTGGTGTGGACGGTGGGCATGGTGCTGATTGCGAGTTTCTTCTTCGTCTCGATCTGACCTGGCTTCGCGGGAGCACGCTTGCTCCCGCGGGCGTGCGTAGCGCTCCCAAAACCGCTGGGGCCGCTGCGCAGCCCAACGGGAGCAAGCTTCCTGGCCACAACGGCCGGTTTCATCGTTGACGTTCAGCGGCTGTCAGCTGCCGGCTGGCGCATCCGGTACCTGCGGCAACGCTGCGCCTTTGGGCCACAGCATCCAGATCTGCCCCTGCTGCTTCATGTTGCCGGCCAGCTCGCCCGCGGCATCGCCCGTGCCCCAGAACAAGTCTGCCCGCACCTCGCCGGTAATGGCGCCGCCCGTGTCCTGGGCCGCCACGGGCCTTGTGATCGGTGAGCCATCGGGCTTGGTGGTCGACAGCCACAACAGGCTACCGAGTGGGATCACCTTGCGATCCACCGCCACGCTGTAGCCGGCGGTCAATGGCACATTCAGCGAGCCGCGTGGGCCTTCGTTGCTGTCGGGGCGGGCGCTGAAGAAGACATAGCTGGGGTTGCTCGCCAGCAGCTCGGGAATGCGCTGCGGGTGTGCCTTGGCCCAAGCGCTGATGGCGCCCATGGTCACGTCTTCTTTTTTCAGTTCGCCTTGTTCCACCAGCCAGCGGCCGATAGGGCGATAGGGGTAGCCGTTCTGGTCGCCGTAGCCGACGCGTAGTTGACGACCGCCGGCCAGCTGGATACGGCCGGAGCCCTGGATCTGCAGGAATTGCAGGTCCATCGGGTTGGTCAGCCAGGCGATCGGCTTGGCGCTGGAGCCTTGGCCATTGATCGTGCTGGCATCGTCATAGGGCTTGAGCACGCGACCTTCGAGGCGGCCGCGCAGGCGCTTGCCCTTGAGTTCGGGGTAAATGCTTTCCAGGTTGACGATGATCAGGTCATCCGGCACGCCGTACACCGGCACATGGGCGCTGGCGGTCTGGGTCAGGCTGCCGGGGTAGACCGGTTCGTAGTAGCCGGTGATCAGGCCGTTCGGGCTATTGTCCGCCGAGCGCAGGCCGAACACATCCAGGCGCTCCTTGAGGAAGCCGCGGATTGCCACGGCATCACCCGGCACTGCGGCCGCCGCCGTGCACGTGGCGCCCCACACAGGGTCGGCCTTGAGACGCTGGCAGGCGCTGCGCCAGGATTCAAACCCGGCCAGCAGGTCGCTGTCGGACACCGCCGGCAACGCTTCCCACGGTGCGTTCACGTAGGTGGCTATGGCATGGGGTTTTACGGTTTCATCTTTGCCGGCATCTTTGCCCGCGTCGCAGCCGGCCAGCAGCGCGATCATCGGTAGAGCCCACGCCAGGCGGCGGCTCCAGGGTTTCAAGGTGACATTCATAGGGGTAATTCCTGAAGCGATTGCCTGCGCCATCGCGCGTTGGGGCAACCCTTATTATTAATAGGGCTATTGGTCTTTTCGGGCGGGGCGAGGATACTGGCCGCCGTTTTCCGTGACCGTGAGCCACCATGACTTTTAAAAAATTGACGGTTGTATTGCTGGCCTGCCTGGCCTTGTCTGCCTGTGGCGGTGTTGACCCCAACTCCCCCCTGGGCCAGCGCAAGGCGATCTTCAAGCAGATGCTCAAAACCGGCGAAGACCTGGGCGGCATGTTGCGTGGGCGCATCCCGTTCGACGGCGCAAAGTTCGCCGAAGGGGCGGTCAAGCTCGATGCCCTGTCCCATGAGCCCTGGAAGCATTTTCCGAGTGTGCGCGAAGAAGATCACACCAGCGCAAAGGACGATGTCTGGCAGCAGCAGGCACGTTTCCAGGAGCTGGCGCGCAACCTTGAAGCGGCCACCGGTGAATTGGTGATCGCCAGCCAGGTGCAGCCTTACAAGGCCGCCAACCTGGGGCCGGCGGTGCAGAAAGTTGAAGATGCCTGCAGCGCTTGCCATAAACAGTTCCGAGACCACTGACCGATTTTACTGGTCGAGCTCTTCCACGGCGTCCTGCAGGTCTTTGCGTGACAGGGCAAGCTTGTCCTTGCGCTTGTTGATCTTGTCCGCGTCACCCTTTTTCATCGCTTTGTCGAGGTCGGCCTGACGACGGCTGACTTCGTGCTTGGCGTCGAGCACCTTGTTTTCGCGTTCCTTCTTCAAGGCGGCGTCATTGCAGTTGGCGGTGACTTCAGCCAGGGCTTTTTCCAGGCCGGCCTGTTGTTCGCTGTTGCCATGGGCCTTGGCCTGTTCGATCTGGGTGCTGATGGCCTGGCGCTTGGCGGCGCAGCCGGTCAGGGGTTGCGTGTCTTCGGCCGCCAGCGATGGCGTGGCCATGAAGCTTGCGACGGTCAACAGGGCAAGGGGGGCTAGAAATTTCATGTGGAGCTCCAAGGTCGCAATCGGATGGCAGGGTGAATTCTGCCGTGGTTTAAAGGTGGCCGGGCCGGTTCAAAACCCGTCTATCCCGGCCACGCGGAGTGTCTCAGCCAACGCCTGGACTTGTGGGTCGTGAAAAAAAGCGCTCAATTGCGCTGCGCGACCCGGGCCAATGCCATCGATGGCCTGCCAGGCTTGGGTGTCCCGGGCGACCAGCGTCTGCCAGCCGCCTTCCAGGTTATTGCGTGCCACGGGCGGTACACCCAGGGCTTTGAGCCATTGCGCGAAAGGCCGTTGCCGCGCGCTGCGAATGCTGTCGAGCAGTCGCGCACGGCTGCGATCGCCGAAGCCATCAATGTTAGCAAGCTCTGCCGCATCCAGGGTTAACCAATCGAGAAAGCCAGCGATTAGACCGGCCTGGATCAATACGTTCCAGGTCTCGCGGCCCAAATGCGGTAACGCCAGGCCCTGGTTGCCGCTCAGCCAGGTCAGGCGCGCGAGCAATTGTTCTTCGCAGCCGGGGTCGAGTTGCCAGCAGCTCAGCGCGTGAAAATCCCGGGCATGGGGCACGGCCATGGCGACTCGGGTTTCGTTGCGCAGGATGACTTCGTCCAAGCGTGGGATCACTTGGCCGGCGAGGCTGATGGAAACCTGGTCGCCGGGGCGGATGTCCAGCGCTTGCCAGCGTTTCAGGGAGCCGACGCTGACCCGGCTGATCTGCCGGTCGTCCAGCCGCACCGGCTCGAGTTCCAGCAACGGCGTGATGCGCCCGGTGCGGCCGATCTTGAACTGCACGTTGCGCACCAGCGCCAGGGCCTTGGCCGCGGGGTATTTCCAGGCGACTGCCCAGTAAGGCGTACTGACCTGCCAGCGTTCGGCGGGGGCGCGCACGGCCTGGTGCAACACCACGCCGTCGCTGGCGAACGGCAGTGGATGGGTATACCAGTGGGTGCGCCAATGGGCTGCTTCGGTGAGGCTCTCGACGGGGTGGCTGTAGTCTTGGCTGTCCGTGAACCCCCAGCGCGCCAGGGTAGCCAGGCGTTCGGTAAAGTCCTCCGGACCCTCGGGCCAGGCCCAGACGAACAGGCCGATTCCGGCTGCATCGGCGTCGCTCAGCTGGCGACGGTTCATCAGCCCGGCCACTTTGCTGCGGGCATTGAGCCCACCCTCTGTCGATTGCACGTGGTCGTCGAGACGCCAGTAGAGCTCGCCCTGCAACACCAGGTCGATGGGTTCAGGCAAGCGTTGGACGATGGCCGGGATCCTGCTGGAAGAGGCTGACCAATCCTGGCCGAGTCGGCCGTCACCGCGGCTGATGACTTGGCTCAAGTGGCCCTGGCGGTACACCAGCGTGACGGCAACGCCGTCGACCTTGGGTTGAATCCAGACATCCTGGCGCACGTGCAACCATTCGCCAACGGCCTGTTCATCCAGCAGTTTTTCCAGGCCCGTATGGGCAATCGGGTGCGGCACGGTGCCGCGTGAACTGGCCAGCGGTTTGTCTGTGGTCGCCGCGGAGGGGGAGACGCATTGGCGCCAGTTGGCCAGGCGCTGGCGGGCCTGGTCGTAGAGCTCATCGCTGATGGGCGAATGGCCGAGTCGATGGTAGCTGTCATCCCACAGGCGAATGTGTTCGGCGAGGGTATTGACCTGCGACCTGGCTTCATCGGGGCATTCATCTGCCCAACACAAAATGGGCAGAGCACTGACTAGAAGAGTGATCACTGAACGCATCATGAGCATCCTTGCTCGAAAAGGGCGCCCAGCCTAAATGATCCTCTCTTCCACAAAAAAGCCCCGGCAGTGCGGGGCTTTTTACCGGGTGTTTCCAGTTACTTGAACAAACCACCCAAGGCTTTCACGGCGTCCGGCTTATCCGCCTTGGCTTCCTGGTTTTGCTGCTTGGCGTCGGCTTTGGCTTGGGTTTCAGCGAGTTTGTTGCAACCTTTGTTGACCTGGTCTTGTGCGGCTTTGAATGCCTTCACTTTCATGGTGTCTTTGCTGGCTTCGGCCGCATCGATTTTGGTTTGCAGGTCTGCGGCTTGCTTCTGGCAGTCGCCGGCATTGCCACCCAGTTGGGAGGTCAGGGCGCCACTCAGGGCGCTCAGGTCGGCGGCGTGGGCCGGCAGGGCGAGCAGGCTGAGCAGAAGGGCGGCGGGGACGAGCGTGGAGATGCGCATGAAAAACCTCAATGTTCGATTGCCTGCGCACTTATCTATCCCGGGCTGGCGCAGTGCAATATCCAATTAAGGTGGAGGGCCCGAGAGGGCGCGGATTCTAGTGGGCCATTATTTGGCCTGCAAGCTTTGGATCCAAAAAATGTGAACGTCACCGCGATTCACCCGACAATAAAAAGCCCCGCCGGGAAAACCCGGCAGGGCTTTGGATGACGCGAGCGATTACAGGCCGGCAGCAATGCGCAGGTCGTTGGCGCGGTCGGTCTTTTCCCAGGTGAAGGTGGTGAAGGTGTCGTCGCCGACGGTCTTCTGCGCAGGGGTACGACCGAAGTGGCCGTAGGCTGCGGTTTCCTGGTACATCGGGTGCAGCAGGTCGAGCATGGTGGTGATCGCGTAAGGGCGCAGGTCGAAGATCTCGCGCACCAGTTTGACGATCTTGTCATCGCTGATCTTGCCGGTACCGAAAGTGTTCAGCGAGATCGACGTAGGCTGGGCCACGCCGATGGCGTAGGACACCTGGATCTCGCAGCGCTCGGCCAGGCCGGCGGCGACGATGTTCTTGGCCACGTAGCGACCGGCGTAGGCCGCCGAACGGTCAACCTTGGACGGATCTTTACCGGAGAACGCGCCACCGCCATGACGGGCCATGCCGCCGTAGCTGTCAACGATGATCTTGCGACCGGTCAGACCGCAGTCGCCGACCGGGCCACCGATGATGAACTGGCCGGTCGGGTTGATATGGAACTGGGTGTCTTTGCTCAGCAGTTCGGCGGGCAGCACGTGCTTGACGATCAGTTCCATCACGCCTTCGCGCAGGTCGGCGTAGGAAACGTCCGGGTTGTGCTGGGTCGACAGGACGACTGCGTCGATGCCGACCACCTTGCCGCCTTCATAACGGCAGGTCACCTGGGACTTGGCGTCCGGGCGCAGCCAAGGCAGCAGGCCGGATTTGCGCGCTTCGGCCTGACGTTGCACGAGCTGGTGCGAGAAGGTGATCGGTGCTGGCATCAGCACGTCGGTTTCGTTGCTGGCGTAACCGAACATCAGGCCCTGGTCGCCGGCACCCTGATCTTCAGGCTTGGCTCGGTCGACGCCCTGGTTGATGTCAGGGGACTGCTTGCCGATGATGTTCATCACGCCGCAGGTAGCGCCGTCAAAGCCTACGTCGGAGCTGTTGTAGCCGATGTCGGTGATCACGTCACGAACGATCTGCTCCAGGTCAACCCAGGCGGTAGTGGTCACTTCGCCAGCGATGATCGCTACACCGGTTTTCACCAGAGTCTCGCACGCCACACGGGCGAACTTGTCTTCAGCAATGATGGCGTCCAGTACCGCATCAGAAATCTGGTCGGCGATTTTGTCCGGATGCCCTTCAGACACGGACTCGGAGGTGAAAAGGGAGTATTCGCTCATCTCGATGTTTTCCTGATATTTACCGATGGTGAGTGTCGCCAGCCGGTCGCTGAAAATGGCGGACCTGAATCTGGAAACCATTACGTAAACCTACATAGAGGCTTTCCCCGGGAACGAGCCCCGCAGCGGTGGCCCAACGGGCCAGGTCGTCCTGTTCAAAACCCAACCAGAGATCACCGCAGGCCTCCCTGGCCCAATTCTGGTTGTGGCTGCATAAATCTGTAACCAGCAGGCTACCGCCGGGTTGTAGCAAGTTCGCCATCTGCTTGAGGGCGTCGGCGGGGGCCGCGAAATGGTGCAGGACCATGTTCAGCACCACGCAATCGGCCTTCAGGCCCGTATGAGTCAGCGCGTCGGCCAACTGCAGGCGGACATTGCCCAACGCCTCGCGCTCGCAGAGCTGGCGTGCCAGCTCAAGCATTGCCGGGCTGTTGTCCAGCGCGGTGACCTGGCCGAAACGGCACGCCAGTTCTGGCAGAAAGCCGCCATCCCCAGGCCCGACTTCCAATGCCGTGGCCTCATGACTGAAGCTCAGCTTGTCCAATAGCGCCAGTACGCTTTCGCGATATTGGGGCAAACCGGCGATCAGGTCCTGCTGGGCACGAAACTTCTCGGCAACCCGCGAGAAAAAGTCCTGGCTGGCCGCAGCGCGTTGTCCGTGTACCTGGCCGATGCGTGATTGCACGTCGTTGGGCAGGTTGAGGCTGTCCACTTCGTCGAGCAGGGCGGCATGAAGCTTTCCGCCGAGCACGTCGGAGTGGGGCAGGGCGCGGCGGTAAAAAATCGCATTGCCTTCGCGGCGGGTGGCCACCAGGTCGGCCTGGGCCAATACCTTCAAGTGGTGGCTCATGCCGGACTGGCCAATGGCGAAAATCTGCGCCAACTCCAGTACACCGAAAGAGTCGTTGGCCAGTGCGCGCAATACGTTCAGGCGCAACGGGTCACCAGCGGCCTTGCACAAGGCTGCCAGGTCATCGCCGTCGTCAGGACGCAGGGAGGGCACGGGTAGGTTCATAAGGCCAGCAGTCTAGTGACGGGTGGGTCTCCTCGCAAGGCCAATATCAAAAAGTTTTGATATTGGACGATAAGTGGCGGTTATAAACAGTCGCTATAACCTTTAGACGAAGCGGTTAAAGGTTTCTGCAAGCGATTGCCGCGCAAAGCACAGGAAAAACACCTGCAAGTGACTATCTGTCATTGCCCGCAGGCGGTGGCTGAGGGAAAATGCCGGTCCTTTTTTCCGTTTCTTTTAATCACTCACTATTCAAAATCCTCAGGAGAACAGCGATGCCCAGCCGTCGTGAGCGTGCCAACGCCATTCGTGCCCTCAGCATGGATGCCGTGCAAAAAGCCAACAGCGGCCATCCCGGTGCCCCGATGGGCATGGCGGATATCGCCGAGGTACTTTGGCGTGACTACCTGAAGCACAACCCGAGCAACCCATCGTTCGCCGACCGTGACCGCTTTGTGCTGTCCAACGGCCACGGCTCGATGCTGATCTACTCGCTGCTGCACCTGACCGGCTACGACGTCACCATCGATGACCTCAAGAGCTTCCGCCAGCTGCACAGCCGCACCCCGGGCCACCCGGAATTCGGCTACACCCCAGGCGTCGAGACCACTACCGGTCCCCTGGGCCAAGGCCTGGCCAACGCCGTAGGTTTCGCGCTGGCTGAAAAAGTCCTGGGCGCGCAATTCAACCGCCCTGGCCACCACATCGTTGACCACCACACCTACGTGTTCCTGGGTGATGGCTGCATGATGGAAGGCATTTCCCATGAAGTCGCTTCCCTGGCCGGTACCCTGGGCCTGGGCAAGCTGATCGCCTTCTACGATGACAACGGCATCTCCATCGACGGCGAAGTCGAGGGCTGGTTCACCGACGACACCCCTAAGCGTTTCGAAGCCTACAACTGGCAGGTGATCCGCAATGTCGACGGCCACGATCCGGAAGAAATCAAGACTGCCATCGACACCGCCCGCAAGAGCGAGCAGCCGACGCTGATCTGCTGCAAGACCACCATCGGTTTCGGTTCGCCCAACAAGCAAGGTAAAGAAGACTGCCACGGTGCCCCCCTGGGTGACGCGGAAATCGCCCTGACCCGCGCCGCGCTGAAGTGGAACCACGGTCCGTTCGAAATCCCGGCCGACATCTACGCCGAATGGGATGCCAAGGAAAAAGGCCTGGCCACCGAAGCCGAGTGGGACCAGCGCTTCGCCGCCTACTCCGCTGAATTCCCGGAGTTGGCCAACGAGCTGGTACGCCGCCTGGCCGGTGACCTGCCTGCCGACTTCTCGGAAAAAGCCTCGGCCTACATCGCCGAAGTCGCGGCCAAAGGCGAGACCATCGCCAGCCGTAAAGCCAGCCAGAACACCCTGAACGCCTTTGGCCCGCTGCTGCCCGAGTTCCTCGGCGGTTCGGCCGACCTGGCGGGTTCCAACCTGACCCTGTGGAAAGGCTGCAAAGGTGTCTCGGCCGAAGACGCCAGCGGCAACTACATGTACTACGGTGTGCGCGAGTTCGGCATGAGCGCCATCATGAACGGCGTGTCCCTGCATGGCGGCCTGGTGCCTTACGGTGCGACCTTCCTGATGTTCATGGAATATGCACGTAACGCAGTCCGCATGGCGGCGCTGATGAAGAAGCGTGTGATCCATGTGTACACCCACGACTCCATCGGCCTGGGCGAAGACGGCCCGACGCACCAGCCGGTCGAGCAACTGACCAGCCTGCGTACCACGCCGAACCTGGATTGCTGGCGCCCAGCCGACGCGGTCGAATCCGCCGTGGCCTGGAAACATGCGATCGAGCGCAAGGACGGCCCTTCGGCGCTGATCTTCTCTCGTCAGAACCTGCAACACCAGGTGCGTACCGACGCGCAGATCGCCGACATCAGCCGTGGCGGCTACGTGCTCAAGGACTGCATCGGCGAGCCGGAGCTGATCCTGATCTCCACCGGTTCCGAAGTGGGCCTGACCGTCCAGGCATACGACAAGCTGACTGCCCAGGGCCGCAACGTGCGCGTTGTTTCCATGCCGTGCACCAGCGTGTTCGAAGCCCAGGATGCCGACTACAAACAGTCGGTGCTGCCGTTGCAGGTCAGCGCGCGTATCGCCATCGAAGCGGCCCACGCCGACTACTGGTACAAGTACGTGGGCCTGGAAGGCCGCGTGATCGGCATGACCACCTACGGTGAGTCGGCGCCGGCACCGGCGTTGTTCGAAGAATTCGGTTTCACCCTGGATAACATCCTGGGTCAGGCTGAAGAGCTGCTGGAAGACTAAAGCGCGAACGCGGCGGCCAATTTGGCCGCTGCACACAGATGTGCGTTGGCGACTGCCCATCGCACCCTCTGTAGGAGCGAGCTTGCTCGCGAAGAACGAGAGAGCGCCGCGTCACATCAGAAACGCTGCGTTATCGTTGACGATCTTCGCGAGCAAGCTCGCTCCTACATTGGTTAGATGGTTTATGTCGCCCCCACTGCGAGAACCCCATGCCCCAACCGCGTCCCTACAAAGTTGCACTCAACGGCTACGGCCGCATTGGTCGTTGCGTCTTGCGTGCTCTGTTCGAGCGAGGGGCGGCGGCCGGTTTTGAAATTGTCGCGATCAATGACCTGGCCGACATGGCCAGCATCGAATACCTGACACGCTTTGACTCCACCCACGGCCGCTTTCCCGGCGAAGTGCGGGTCGAAGGCGATTGTCTGCATATCAAGGGCGACTGCGTGAAAGTGTTGCGCAGTGCCACCCCCGAGGGCATCGACTGGGCGGCGCTGGGCGTCGACCTGGTGCTGGAATGCTCCGGTGCCTATAACACCCGCGCCGATGGCCAGCGTTTTCTCGATGCCGGCGCCCCGCGCGTGTTGTTTTCCCAGCCGATGGCCAGCGAGGCGGATGTCGACGCCACCATCGTCTACGGCATCAACCAGGATTGCCTCACCGGTCATGAGTTGCTGGTGTCCAATGCCTCCTGCACCACCAACTGCAGCGTACCGCTGTTGCGCCTGCTGGATCAGGCGATCGGCCTGGACTACGTGTCGATTACCACCATCCACTCGGCGATGAACGACCAGCCGGTGATCGACGCCTATCACCACGAAGACCTGCGCCGCACGCGCTCGGCGTTCCAGTCAGTGATTCCGGTGTCCACCGGCCTGGCGCGCGGCATCGAACGACTGTTGCCGGAACTTGCCGGGCGAATTCAGGCCAAAGCCGTACGGGTGCCGACGGTGAACGTGTCCTGCCTGGACATCACCATGCAAACCGTCAGCGACACCGATGCCGAGGAGGTCAACCGGATCCTGCGTGACGCCGCCACCAGCGGCCCGCTCAAGGGCCTTCTGGCCTATACCGAGTTGCCCCACGCCAGTTGTGATTTCAACCATGACCCGCATTCGGCGATTGTCGATGCCAGCCAGACCCGCGTTTCCGGCCCGAGGCTGGTGAACATCCTGGCCTGGTTCGACAACGAATGGGGGTTTGCCAACCGTATGCTGGACGTCGCAGAACACTATCTGCAAACAGCCTCTCCAAAACTTTAGCCTCAGGAATTGCCTCCCATGACCGTGTTGAAGATGACCGACCTCGATCTGCAAGGTAAGCGCGTACTGATTCGCGAAGACCTCAACGTCCCAGTCAAGGACGGTGTTGTCACCAGTGATGCGCGAATCCTGGCCTCGCTGCCGACCATCAAGCTGGCTCTGGAAAAAGGTGCGGCCGTGATGGTCTGCTCCCACCTGGGTCGTCCGACCGAAGGTGAGTTCTCCGCCGAAAACAGCCTCAAGCCTGTGGCTGACTACCTGAGCAAGGCCCTGGGCCGGGACGTGCCACTGGTGGCTGACTACCTGGGGGGCGTCGACGTCACGCCTGGCGACATCGTGTTGTTCGAAAACGTGCGCTTCAACAAAGGCGAGAAAAAGAACAGCGACGAACTGGCCCAGCAATACGCGGCCCTGTGCGACGTGTTCGTGATGGACGCTTTCGGTACCGCCCACCGCGCCGAAGGTTCGACCCATGGCGTGGCCAAGTTTGCCAAGGTCGCCGCTGCCGGCCCTCTGCTGGCTGCTGAACTGGACGCGCTGGGCAAGGCCCTGGGTGCGCCCGCACAGCCAATGGCCGCCATCGTGGCCGGCTCGAAAGTTTCCACCAAGCTGGACGTGCTCAATAGCCTCAGCCAGATCTGTAACCAGTTGATCGTCGGCGGCGGCATTGCCAACACCTTCCTGGCGGCCGCGGGTCACCCGGTGGGCAAGTCCCTGTACGAGCCGGACCTGCTCGACACCGCGCGCGCCATCGCTGCCAAGGTCAGCGTACCGCTGCCAGTGGACGTGGTCGTGGCCAAGGAATTTGCGGAAAGCGCCGAAGCGACCGTCAAGCTGATCGACGATGTGGCCGCCGACGACATGATCCTGGATATCGGCCCGCAAACCGCGGCCAACTTCGCAGAGCTGCTCAAGGCTTCCCAGACCATCCTGTGGAACGGCCCGGTGGGTGTGTTTGAGTTCGATCAGTTCGGCAATGGCACCAAAGTGCTGGCCAAGGCGATTGCCGAAAGCTCGGCATTCTCCATAGCCGGCGGCGGCGACACCCTGGCGGCCATCGATAAATATGGCGTTGCCGACCAGATCTCCTACATTTCTACCGGTGGCGGTGCGTTCCTCGAGTTCGTTGAAGGCAAGGTCCTGCCTGCCGTTGAAGTCCTGGAAAGCCGGGCCAAAGGCTAAGGCGCGCGATCAGGAAAAGGAGCATTCCCATGATCAAGTCGTTGGCACTGGTGCTCGCAGCGGGCCTGTTGGCTGGCTGCGGCAGTACGCCGAACGCTGCGCCGGAGGTTGGCAAGCCCGCGCCAGCGCAGAAAAAAAGCTGCTATCAGGCCGATTGGCAAGCCGAGACCATGCCGGTGATCAACAAGCGCATCGGCAATGAACGCCTGGAGAAATACGACTCCGCGCCCAACGGTCAGGAACAGGGTTGCCCTTGACGGGTCTGATCAACTAACCGACAGCAGTGGCGGCCTTTTGGGGCGCCGTTCGAGGATTGGCAATGAAAGGCGTTTTCGCCCTGGCAACACTGGCGTTACTGGCCGGTTGCAGCAGCATGAACATGTTCAACAAGGCAGAGTCTGCCGACAAATGGACCACTTGGACCTGCGATAGCAAGGCCGAGGTCAACTGGCGCTTTGCTAACCAGGCCCACAGCGAGGTGGATGTACGCCTCGGCGGTTCCGACCAGGTTTACCGCCTTAAGCAGGACGTTGCCGCCTCGGGCGTGCTGTACAGCAACGACCAATTGGCGTTTCACACAAAAGGTGAGGAAGGCCTGGTTTACTGGGTGGCCACCGACGATTTGATCGGGCGGGGCTGCAAGGCCCAGTAAACAGAACACGGTCTCAACATTAATGAGATCCCAATGTGGGAGGGGGCTTGCCCCCGATAGCGTTGGGTCAGCCACCCACGATGTCGACAGGTAAATCGCCATCGCGGGCAAGCCCCCTCCCACATTGATACGGTTTCAAAGTGATGTCGGCGTTGAGTCCGGCTCACAAAAAACGATTCAGCAGGCCAGGTATGCAAAGCCTGACCTTCAATAACTTGAATAGCAGCCGCCGCTACGGCAGGCTTGCACGATTAACGACCCTCGACCGGGAGAGACAACACAATGGCACTTATCAGCATGCGTCAAATGCTGGACCACGCAGCCGAATTCGGCTACGGCGTCCCAGCTTTTAACGTCAACAACCTTGAGCAGATGCGCGCCATCATGGAAGCCGCTGACAAGACCGACTCCCCTGTGATCGTCCAGGCTTCGGCCGGTGCCCGCAAATACGCCGGCGCGCCTTTCCTGCGCCACCTGATCCTCGCCGCGATCGAAGAATTCCCGCACATCCCGGTGTGCATGCACCAGGACCACGGCACTAGCCCTGACGTGTGCCAGCGCTCCATCCAACTGGGTTTCAGCTCGGTGATGATGGACGGTTCCCTTGGCGAAGACGGCAAGACCCCGACCGACTACGAGTACAACGTCCGCGTGACCCAACAAACCGTGGCCATGGCTCACGCCTGCGGCGTGTCGGTTGAAGGCGAGCTGGGCTGCCTGGGTTCCCTGGAAACCGGCATGGCCGGCGAAGAAGACGGCATTGGCGCCGAAGGCGTGCTGGATCACAGCCAGATGCTGACTGACCCGGAAGAAGCCGCTGACTTCGTCAAGAAGACCCAGGTGGATGCCCTGGCGATCGCCATCGGCACCAGCCACGGCGCCTACAAGTTCACCAAGCCGCCAACCGGCGACGTGCTGGCTATCGACCGCATCAAGGAAATCCACAAGCGCATCCCTAACACCCACCTGGTGATGCACGGTTCTTCCTCGGTACCGCAAGAGTGGCTGGCGATCATCAACCAGTACGGCGGCGACATCAAAGAAACCTACGGCGTCCCGGTTGAAGAAATCGTCGAAGGCATCAAGTACGGCGTGCGCAAGGTCAACATCGACACCGACCTGCGCCTGGCGTCCACCGGTGCGATGCGTCGCCTGATGGCCACCAACCCAAGCGAATTCGACCCACGTAAATTCTTCGGCGCAACCGTTACGGCGATGCGTGACGTGTGTATCGCTCGCTACGAAGCGTTCGGTACTGCCGGCAACGCTTCGAAGATCAAGCCGATCTCGTTGGAAGCGATGTACCAGCGTTACCTGAAAGGTGAGTTGAACGCTAAGGTGAATTAAGCCTCAGGCGTTAAAAAGAAGCCCGCAGTGATGCGGGCTTTTTTTGGTACCGAGTTAAATGAACTGAATGTTTTCCCTTTGTTGTTTTTTGATGCTTTGCTGAACATTTTGAGTTTGATCAAGTTGATAAGACAAAATGCTCGGTGCGCCCGTTGGTTCAGTTAAGTGTCGGGTGTCATTCAGATCCGTCTTGTTTAACTGTAATTAAATCCATGAGGCGTTACAGTGATCGTGCTGAACGCAATTAAACTACCGGCGCTTATTTCTAATTTATATTTAAAGCTGTCAACCTTGACAGTATCGCTCGTTGGCCATCGTGCCTAGGCTGGAGTCACTCATTAAAGAGAGGTGTACACGGCTATGTCACATCCATATCTTATAAAATCGCTTCAGTGTCTAACTGCTATTGGCGCGTTGGCGTTGATGGGGAGTGCATATGCGGCGCCGTTATCTTGCCCCGAGGTTTCAACCATCACGGCGGTGAGCATTCAGTTTTCAGCTGAAGAAGAGGGGTGGAAGGGTGAGCAGTCCATTGACAATAAATCGATGGTCGAAGGGTTCAAGTTTATGGGCTCGGCAATCAAGCAGGGAACGGACAGCGAAACAAAGTTGCCTTATAACTATGTAATCTGTAATTACAGTGGTAAAGGTAAGGATGACTATCTAAGGTTGTCCCAGAGGTTTGTCCTGCCTCCTGTGCCTAAAGGTTCTGGTTGGAAGGATAATGAGTGCGCAACGAGTAAGGTCGCGGACTGTGCTTTTGAGTTGGTGAATTCAAAGGGCCCAGCTCAGATGAAATTACCTGCCCAGTAGACAGGCAACCTCGTCGCGTGAAAAGTGGCGGCCGCTCTTGGTGAGCGGCCGCGCATGTGTATGCCAGTAAAGGCGGTATTGGCCACATTGTTCAGATCGCGCTCGGCGAAGTCCGCCAGGCCGAGGCGCTCAAGGGGGGGCGTCAAGGCGTTCGCGCAGGCAGGCAACGCCCACGCGAAATGAGGCGCCGCTCACTCGTGGTCGATATCCAGTTTGGCAAACGTCACCCGTGCGCCTTCCTTGCTATCCCCGCTGTTGTCCTGAACATACGCGCCAGCCTTGAAGTACAGGGGTTTGCTGCCCCACGCCGCACCGATGCGTTCGTTCCACTCACTGTCGGCGGCGTACACACTGAGCAGCCCGGCCTTGTTGAGGTTGATCACGTAGGTGAAGCTTTTTTCCAGCGGCACATTGGAAGCCACGATGATCACGCGGCTTTCATCCTCATCCGGACGCATGCGGACCTTGGCGACGATGTTGCCGGTCTGGGTTTTTTCCTTGAATTGATACTCCAGCTTGATCAGCGGCTTCTGGCTGTCATAGGCGTGAATCTGGCCGATCACCACCTTGCCGGTGGACGGTACCTGGTTGACGGTCAGCGTGGCGCGCAGGAAGTTGTCGGCGTCAGGGTAGGTCCAGTTACGCAGGCGGCCGTCGGCGTAGGTTTCACGCAGTTCGCTGCGGGGGTAGACAGCGTTTTCGGTACGGGTGCCGGTGACGGGTGTCCAGAATTGCACATTGCTCCCTTCTGCCTGGAAATATTGGTCATTGAAGCCGCTCATCAGCTTCGGGGTGTCGATGGTCGCGGGGGGCGAGCCGACCGGAATACTCAGGTTCCAGGTGGAAAGATCAATCATGGGCGTAGGCCTTTTTACAGAGGGGTGTAGGCTATGGCCCTTGGGCCAGACAGGTTCTTTATAGGCGGTCGTCACTCGCTTGTTAATTATTGCTCGGCAATTTATTGGCGCCAAAGGAATGCCAAAAAGCCATGTTGCCCATGAACCGTGGGCTGCAGGCACTGACCGTTAGTCGGCTTCCCAGGCTTTGGCGCAATGATGGCATCGCGGTGACTTCTGATTTTTGGGAACCGAGGCTAGAGTGATGCCTCAGAGTTTGTCCGGGTTTTCTGTCAGAAGTGACTGGGACAGCTCCTTTAGGAAGAGACGTAGCATGGAATGCGCACCACTCCCCGGCGATGGCAGTTCGGTTCTTCTGGTGGTCGATGACTACCCGGAAAACCTGATCAGCATGCGCGCACTTTTGCAGCGTGATGATTGGCATGTGGTGACCGCTGCTTCAGGTCTTGAAGCCCTGGAATTGCTGCTGCAGCTCGAAGTTGATCTGGTATTGCTGGATGTGATGATGCCCGGCATGGACGGCTTTGAAGTCGCCCGCCTGATGCGCGGCAACCAGCGCACCCGGATGACGCCAATCATCTTCCTCAGTGCCAATGCCCAATCGCCCGCCGCCGTGCTCGAGGGCTATGCCAGCGGCGCGATCGACTACCTGTTCAAACCGTTCGACCCGCATATCCTCAAGCCCAAGGTCCAGGCGTTGCTGGAGCACCAGCGTAATCGCCGGGCGCTGCAGCGCCTGAGTCATGACCTGGAATCGGCGCGTGCCTTTAATGCCTCGGTGTTGGACAACGCCGCCGAAGGCATCCTGGTGGTGGGGGAGGGGGGAGTGATCGAGTACGCCAACCCGGCGATTTCGCGCCTGCTCAATGCCACGATCCAGGAACTGCAAGGCCAGGAGTTCCTCGGCTTCCTGCAAAAACCCCATGTACCTGCCTGGCTGGATTCGCAGATGTATGCCGGTTACCGCCAGGGCGAAACCTGGCGCTTGCATGATGCGATCCTGCGCACAGGCCGCGGCCAACAGGTGCCGGTGGCGTTGTCGTGCGCGCCGTTGCCCTCTGAGCAGAAGGCCATGGTGGTGACGGTGCTGGATATGTCCGAAATACGTCACCTGCACCAGCAACTGGAGTTTCAGGCCGTCACAGACCCGTTGACCGGGTTGCTGAATCGGCGCGGCTTCTATCAAGCAGTAGAGAGTGCGTTGTTGCGCGGCGAACGCGTCGAGCGGTCGCTGGTGTTGCTGTACCTGGACCTGGATGGGTTCAAACGGGTCAACGATTCACTGGGGCATGACGCTGGCGATCGGGTGCTGCGCTGGGTGTCGGAACAATTGCAGGGCAGCGTGCGCGCCAGCGACATTCTCGGACGCATGGGCGGCGACGAATTCACGGCATTGCTGGAGCTGGAGTTCCCGGAACAGGCCGCGAAAATTTCGGAAAAACTGATTGAGCGTGTGTCTGTTTGCCAGCAGGTCGACGGGTTGGATGTGATGCTCGGGGTCAGCATCGGCATTGCCACTTTCCCGGATTGCGGTTCTGACTTGAACGGTCTGCTGCGTGCGGCAGACATCGCCATGTACGAAGCCAAGCGTGCGGGGCGTCAGCAGTACCGCTATTACGATCAGGAAATGAACGGGCGTGCTCGTTCGCGGCTGATGCTTGAAGACAGCGTGCGCACGGCGATTCAGAACAAGGACTTCACCCTGGTGTACCAACCCCAGGTGTCCCTGGAGGACGGTCGCTTGCGCGGCGTCGAGGCGCTATTGCGCTGGCAGCACCCCAGCGTCGGTGATGTGCCGCCGGGGCTGTTTTTACCGCTGCTGGAGGAGGCCCGGCTGATCAGCCAGTTGAGTGCCTGGATTTACCTGCAGGTCGCTGCGCAGCGCCAGATGTGGCAGGTGGCTTTGGATGACGAACTGGTGCTGAGCGTGAGCCTGAGCAGCAGCCAGTTCAATATGCCGCAGCTGTCCAGCCAACTGCAGCAGGTGCTGGAGCGGCATGGGTTGCAGGGGCGGCAGTTGGAGGTGGAAATCAGCGAAGACAGCCTGATGAGCAATCTTGAGGAGTCTGCCAAGCAGCTCAAGTTGTTGCGTCAGGTCGGGGTGCGTATCGCCCTGGATGACTTTGGCTGCGGCCACTGTTCCCTGGCTCACCTGCGCGACCTGGAGTTCGACACCCTCAAGCTTGATCCGCAACTGGTCGCGCGCCTGCCGGGCTCGGCGCGGGATGCCGCACTGGCCCGCAGCATTATCCAATTGTGCGAGCACTTCGAGGTGCTGGTGATCGCCGAGGGCGTAGAGACGCAGGAGCAATCCGAGTGGCTCAAGGCCAATGGTTGCCGATTTATCCAGGGGCCATGGGCGGCGCAGCCGTTGATGGCCGAGGAAGTGCTCGTCTGGGCGCGCGCTCGCGTGCGTTGAATTCGCTACACTGGCGCCCATCCGAACCCTGTTGCAGACCCCCAATGACCGCCCTGAAATACCTCCAGGCCTACCCCGCAGCCCTCCAGGAGCAAGTGCGCCAACTGATCGCCAAGGACCAGTTGGGTGCCTACCTGGAGCAGCGTTACCCCGAGCGCCACGCCGTGCAGAGTGACAAGGCGTTGTATGCCTACGCGCTGGCCCTGAAGCAGGAGCACCTGCGCAACGCGCCGGCCATCGACAAAGTGCTGTTCGACAACCGCCTGGACCTGACCCATCGCGCCCTCGGCTTGCACACCACGATTTCCCGGGTGCAGGGCGGCAACCTGAAGTCCAAGAAAGAGATCCGCATCGCCGCGCTGTTCAAGGAGGCCGCGCCGCAGTTCCTGCGCATGATCGTGGTGCACGAGCTGGCGCACTTCAAGGAGTCGGACCACAACAAGGCGTTCTATAAACTCTGTGAGTACATGATGCCGGGCTACCATCAGGTGGAATTCGACCTGCGGGTGTACCTCACCTATCGCGACTTGCAGGGCAAGCCCTAACCGTACAAGGCGACCGACCATGGATGTGAGCAAGACCAAGAGCAGCTTTTACCGCCGGCTCTATGTGGCGTACCTGATCGACAGCGGGCAAGCCAGCAGCGTACCGGCGCTGACCGAGTTGACGGGCATGCCCCGGCGCACGGCGCAGGACACGATTGCGGCGCTGGCCGACCTGGATATCGTGTGTGAGTTCGAACAGCAAGACGGCGGCCGCAACCATGCCGGGCATTATCGGATTCGGGATTGGGGCGCGATTGATCGGCGGTGGATCGAGGTGAATCTCGGGTCCATCAAACAGGTATTGGGTTATCCCTGAGGTTCTGCGGGGATTTGGCTGACGCCATCGGGGTAAGTCGAATCGTCGCACCGCCCCTCCCACATTTGAATGCATTCACAGTTCAAACTGTGGGAGGGGGCTTGCCCCCGATGGCGGCCTCAAACACGCCGCATACCAATATGTGGAATATCGTCTTCCAGGTATTCCTCGCCCGCCACCAGAAAACCATACCGACCGTAATACCCTTGCAAATGGGCCTGGGCTGACAGGAATATCGGCGTTTCTGGCCAGATATCGTCAATCTGCCTGAGGGTTTCCTGCATCATCAGGTGCCCCAGCCCGGTGCCGCGCGCCATGGGGGCCACGATTACCCGCCCGATCACCACGTCGCCGCCCTGGGACTCCGGGTCCAACAGGCGCAGGTAAGCCACCAACTGGTCGTCCTGCCAGGCCATCAGGTGGTGGGTATCGCCTTCCAGGTCCTGCCCGTCGATGTCCTGGTAGATGCACTTCTGCTCGACGACAAAGACTTCGCTGCGCAGGCGCAGGATGGCGTAGAGCTGCTCCTTGCCCAGGTCATTGTGATGTTTGCAGACCCATTCGACTGTCATGGTGCGTTCTCTTTATCAATGTCTGTTCTGGATAGTAAGCGCGCCACGCCTTTGTGTCGAAATCAGCTATTTTTGTGAGTGACGTCAATTCGCCATCATTGTGTGCATCTGCCGTCGGCTTCTTGTGTAATCTGAACTACTGTTAGAGCCTCAGGCCTCGCCTGAGTAAGGGCTACCGCCTGCCTGCCAAGGACTTTAAGCATGCCGCGATTCTCTCGTGCCGTTGCTTTGATTGGAGTTTTATTGCTGGCCCAGCCAGTGTTCGCAGAGCGTCTGCGCCTGGTAGCGGATGCCTGGCCACCCTTTACCGATGCCACCTTGATCAATGGCGGGCTGGCCACCGACATTGTCACCACGGCCTTGGCCCGCGCCGGGTACGCCAGTGATTTCGAACAGGTGCCCTGGGCTCGCGCACTGATGGGGGTGGGCGATGGGCGCTATGACGTACTGATCAACGCCTGGTACGACGATGCTCGCACGCAGTTGGGGCAGTTTTCCGCGGAATACCTGGTGAACCGTGTGCGTTTTATCAAGCGCCGTGACGACCCGATCGAGTTCCAGAACCTTGAGCAATTGCACGATGAGCCTATCGCCGTGGTGCGCGGGTACGTGTATTCGCCGGCGTTCGACCAGGATGCGCAATTGCAGAAAGTCCCTGTGCATAACTTTGCCATGGCCGTGCGCATGCTTGCGGCGCAGCGCGTGCGGTTGACGGTGGAGGATGAATATGTGGCGCGCTATTACCTGTCACGCGAATCGGCGCGGGTGCGCAATGCGGTGGAGTTTTTGCCCAAGCCCTTGAGCGAAAATAGCCTGCATATCCTGGTCAGCCTGAAGAACCCTGAGCATGCGCAGATCGTCGCCAGCTTTGACCGCGAGATTGCCAGGATGAAGGCTGATGGCAGTTATGCGCGGTTGATGAAGGCCCATGGCATGTAGTGCCTGTGCGGGCCTCATCGGGAGCAAGCCCCCGATAGCGACCTAAGCCGCGCTGGTGTCCTTGATCAAATGCGCCGCCAAGGTGCGCAACGGCCCCAACTGCCGGCAAATCAACGCCAACTGCGTTTGCACCAAGCGTTGCCCTTCATCGATCTCGTCCGGCATCTGCTCCAGGTCGGTTGCCAGCGCTTCCTCGGCATCACTCTGAATCGCAATCGGCTGTTTGTTGGCCAAGCCCTCGGCGATCTCATCGATGCTTGCCGCCAGTGTCTTGCCGGCGCCGTCGATCAAATGCTCACGCACCTCGGCCGGCAGTTGGGTTTCCCGATGCGCGCCGAGCCCTGACAAGTAGCTGAGCAGGGTGTGGGACAGCACCAGGAAGCGGAAGCCCACATCGGCTTCCTTACGGAAGTGCCCCGGTTCCATCAGCATATTGGCCAAGGTGGTGGACAGGGCCGCGTCGGCGTTATGCGCATTGCGTCGAGCCAGGCGGTAGGCCAGGTCATCGCGCTTGCCGGCAGCATACTGCTGCATGATTTGGCGCAGGTAGATGCTGTTGCAGGTCAGGGTGTTGGCCAGCACTTTGTTCAGGCGGCGGCCTTGCCAGTCCGGCAGGAACAGGAACACCGCCAGGCCGGCAATCACGCTGCCCAGCAACGTATCGAACAGGCGTGGCAGGAACAACCCGTAGCCATCGCCCACTTGGTTAAAGCAGAACAGCACCATCAAGGTGATCGCCGCCGTGGCCAGGGTGTAGCGGGTGGTGCGGTTGATAAAGAACACCAGGCCTGCGGCGATGGCGAACATCGATTGCACCAGCGGGCTGGGGAACAGGTCGAACAGTGCCCAGGCCACGGTGAGGCCGATGGCCGTGCCGATGATCCGCTGACCGAGCTTGCGCCGCGTGGCGCCATAGTTGGGCTGGCAGACGAACAGGGTGGTGAGGATGATCCAGTAGCCTTGGGACGCGTGGATCGCGTGCAGGACGCCATAGCCGACGGTCAGCGCCAGGGCCAGGCGCAAGGCGTGACGGAACAGCAGCGACGTCGGTG
Organism: Pseudomonas sp. G11; assembly: GCF_029457515.1. Lineage (NCBI taxonomy): Bacteria > Pseudomonadati > Pseudomonadota > Gammaproteobacteria > Pseudomonadales > Pseudomonadaceae > Pseudomonas > Pseudomonas sp. G11. The sequence continues at coordinate 7,333,224 of NZ_CP120377.1, read as the reverse complement.
TGAGCTGGGTGCGCAGGCGCGTCCACATCTCCTTGAGGTTGCGCGGGGCGCGGTCCAGCAGGTTGCTGTCGGTAGCGTCGGCCAGGGCGTCGGGATTGCTGGCGTCGCCCAGCAGGCGATCCAGGGTCGAGAGGTTGGCCGCCAGGGCACGCAACGAGCGCAGCAGGCCGCGCCAGGCCGGGTTGCTCTGGATGCGCAGGTGTTCCAGTGAGGCATTCAGGTCGCCCAGGGCTTCGGCGAAGTGGGCGTCATAAATGAACGGCTGGCGCAGTTGGATCGACTCGGCCAGGGCCTGGCAGGCCTTGCCTTGCTGGCGCAGCAGGCGCTGGCAGCGGAACAGCACATCGCTGTGGAAGAAGGCCTCGGCCAGGGCGTTGTAGGGGTAGTGGGACGAACTGGCGCGTTCATGGATGTCCTGGGCCAGGAAGTACAGCTTGAGGTAGCGGCTGACCTTCGAACCCGGTCGGCCATTGCCGACGCGGTGCAGGATGATTTCCTTGGCCGCATTGAGCGCCGCCACCACCCGGCCATTTTGCTGGGCCAGTTCCAGGCGCCGCGCCTCCACATCCAGTTGGCGGATCGGCTCGAACAGCGACGATTTAAGCTTGAGATAATGCCCCAACTCTCGAAACAGGCGCGCCAGGCTCTGCTGTACCGGCTGGTTGGAAAACAGCACCTGCCACAGCACCGACAACACGCCGTACCAGGCGGCACCGGCCACCAGCAGCAAGGGTTCATGCCAGAAATCGCTGACGGCGCCGCCGCGCTGGTCCACGCCGATCATGGTGTAGACCGATAGGATCAAGGTGGCCGAGGCAATCGCGCCATAGCGTTCGCCCAGGGCCCCGAGCATGGTCAGGCCGAAACTGGCCAGGGCCAGGGCGACTGCGAAAATCCAGGGGTAGGGGAACAGCAACTCCACGGACAGCGCGGCGATGCTGAAACACACCAGCGTCACCGCCAGGGCATTGAGGCGGCCCTGCCAACTGTCGTCGGTCTCGGCCAGGGCACTGGCGATGATCCCCAGGAACAGTGGGATCAGCAGTGTCATTTCATCCTGGTACCAGCACAGCGCCATGCTGCCGGTAAGGGCGATGAAGACCCGCACGCTATAACTGAATTTATCCAGCGCCCACAGGCGCCGCATGGACTGCTTGAACGAGGTCGATGACATGAAGTCTGGAGTCTTCCGGGACGTTGCCGCTAAATTGAGCTATCAAGGACGCCACGGCAAGCGTGGCGATCACATCTGACAGCAAATTATTCCCAGGCACACCACAAATCAAAATGTGGGAGGGGTACATCCTTCAGACGTACTGCGCTGCGGCGTAACCCGACGCCCACGCCCACTGAAAGTTAAACCCGCCCAGGTGCCCGGTCACATCCAGCACTTCCCCAATAAAGTACAAGCCCGGGCTTTTCAGTGATTCCATGGTCTTGGACGACACTTCCCGCGTATCCACGCCGCCCAGCGTCACTTCGGCGGTGCGATAACCTTCGGTGCCTGCCGGCACCAATTGCCAGTTCCCCAGCTTGCTGGCGATATCCGCCACTTCGGCGTGGGTGTACTGCTTCATCGGCTTGGACACGAACCAGGTTTCCGACAGCAAGTTGGCCATTTTCTTGGTGAAGATTTCACCCAGCAAGGTTTTCAGCTCGCTGTTGGGCCGCTCGACCTGTTGCTGTTGCAGCCAGCTGTGGGCGTCGTGGTCGGGCAGCAGGTTGATCTCGACTGTGTCGCCGGGCTCCCAGTACGAAGAAATCTGCAAGATCGCCGGGCCGCTCAGGCCGCGGTGGGTAAACAGAATGTTCTCGCGAAAGCTCTGGCCGTTGCAGCTGACCAGGCAATCCACCGAGGTGCCGGACAGCTCGCCGCACAAGTCCTTGAGTTGGTCGGTGATGGTGAACGGCACCAGCCCGGCGCGGGTCGGCAGCAGTTCGTGGCCGAACTGCCTGGCCACTTGATAGCCAAATCCGGTAGCGCCCAGGGTTGGAATCGACAGGCCGCCGGTGGCGATCACCAGGGATTCGCAGCGCAGTTCACCCAAGGTGGTCTGCAACTGGTAGCCGTTATCGAGCTTGGCGATTTCCTGGATAGACGTATCCAGGTGCAGGCTCACGCCGGTCTGGATGCATTCGTCGAGCAACATGCCGAGGATGTCGCTGGACTTGTTATCGCAAAACAGTTGGCCGAGTTTCTTCTCGTGGTACGGCACGCCGTGCTTGGCCACCAGGCCGATGAAATCCCACTGGGTATAACGGGCCAGGGCGGACTTGCAGAAGTGCGCGTTGTGCGAAAGGAAGTTGGCCGGCTCGGTGTACAGGTTAGTGAAATTGCAGCGGCCACCGCCGGACATCAGGATCTTCTTGCCGGCCTTGTTGGCATGGTCGATCAACATCACCTTGCGCCCACGCCCCGCAGCGGTCAGGGCGCACATCAAGCCTGCGGCGCCGGCGCCAATGATCACAACTTCGGTCGAGCGCACAGCAATGTCCTCATCTATGAATCAGTACGATCCCTGTAGGAGCGAGCTTGCTCGCGAAAACCCCATAGACGACACGGGCTACCTGATAGCGCTGCGTGATCGTTGACGTTTTTCGCGAGCAAGCTCGCTCCTACAAGGGGGGTGGGTTTTTTACAGGATGCGAACGCGCAACGAACGGCCCTTGATCTTGCCGTCATTCAAACGCTGCAACGCCTGCTTGGCGACGCCACGCTCCACGGCCACGAAGGCCTGGAAGTCAAAGATCGCGATCTTGCCCACCTGGGCGCCTGGGATGCCGGCTTCCCCGGTCAATGCGCCAAGGATATCGCCCGGGCGCACTTTGTCTTTACGGCCGGCGGCGATGCACAGGGTGCTCATCTGCGGCAGCAGCGGGCCACCGCTTTGCGGCTTGAGGTTGTCCAGTTGGTCCCAGTTCAACGGCGACTTTTGCAGTTGCTCGATGGCCTGGGCGCGGTGCGCTTCGGAAGGCGCCACCAGGCTGATGGCGATGCCGGTCTCACCGGCACGACCGGTACGGCCGACGCGGTGGATGTGGATTTCCGAGTCGCGGGCCAGTTCGACGTTGATCACCATGTCCAGCGAGTCGATGTCCAGGCCACGGGCGGCGACGTCGGTCGCCACCAGCACCGAGGTGCTGCGGTTGGCGAACATCGCCAGTACCTGGTCGCGGTCGCGCTGTTCCAGGTCGCCATGCAGGCCGACGGCGGAAATACCCTTGGACGTCAGGTGGTCGACGGTTTCCTGCACTTGCTGCTTGGTGAAGCAGAACGCCACGCACGATGCCGGGCGGAAGTGCGCGAGGACTTTCGTCACCGCGTCCATGCGCTCTTCCGGCGAGATTTCGAAGAAACGCTGCTCGATCTGGTCGTCGGAGTGGAAGGCTTCGGCTTTGACTTGCTGCGGCGCGCGCATGAACTTGGAGGCCAACTGCTTGATGCTCACCGGGTAGGTGGCCGAGAACAGCAGGGTCTGGCGGCGTGCCGGGGTCTTGCTGATGATGTCTTCGATGGCGTCGTAGAAGCCCATGTCGAGCATGCGGTCGGCTTCGTCGAGGATCAGCGTGTTCAAGCCATCGAGCACCAGCGAACCCTTGCGCAGGTGCTGCTGGATACGGCCCGGGGTGCCGACGATCACGTGGGCGCCATGTTCCAGGGAGGCGATCTGCGGGCCGAGGGACACGCCACCGCACAGGGTCAGTACCTTGATGTTGTCCTCGGCACGGGCCAGGCGACGGATTTCCTTGGCGACCTGGTCGGCCAGCTCACGGGTCGGGCACATCACCAGGGCCTGGCAGCCGAAGTAGCGCGGGTTGATCGGGTTCAGCAGGCCGATGCCGAAGGCGGCGGTCTTGCCACTGCCGGTCTTGGCCTGCGCGATCAGGTCCAGCCCCTTGAGGATCACCGGCAAGCTTTGCGCCTGGATCTGCGTCATCTCGGCATAACCCAGCGAGTCGAGGTTAGCCAGCATGGCGGCGGAGAGCGGCAAAGTATTAAAAGCGGTGGCGATGGTGGTCACGGGACTGGCTCTGCAAAACAAAATGTCGCGCAGTGTACCAGCCCTATGGGATTTTCCCTGCAAGTTCTCGACGAGACGCCTGCTAGTGCTCGATGTGGTGTTCGCGGCTGACCACACGTTTGCCGTCTTTTGGCGACAATTGCAGGAAGATCGCCGCCGCCAGCATCGCCATGATGCCCACCGTGAGGAAGGTCAGTTGGAACGCGCCGAGTACCGTGCTGACGCCGTCGTTGCCCGATTCGGCGGTGAAGCCCCCGAGCAACGCACCGGCGCAGGCCACCCCCAGGCTCAGGGACAATTGCGCCACCACCGACAGCAAACTGTTGCCGCTGCTGGCCTGGGCGTCGTCGAGGTCGATCAGGGTCACGGTGTTCATGGCGGTAAATTGCAGGGAGTTGATCGCCCCCAGCACCGCCAGCATGCCCAGCAACAGCGGGTAGGGTGTTTGCTCGCTGACCAGGCCCATGCTCGCCAGCATGATGCCCAGGGCCAGGGTGTTGCCGGTCAACACCACGCGATAACCCAGGCGCTCGATCAGCGGGCGCGCCACCGACTTGGCGAACATCGCCGCGGCCGCCAGGGGCAGCATGCTCATCCCGGCCTGGGACGGCGAATACCCCAGGGCCACTTGCAGCAGCAACGGCACCAGGAACGGCAAGGCACCGCTGCCCAGGCGCGCGAACAGGTTACCGAGGATGCCCACCGCAAAGGTGCGGGTCTTGAACAGCGCCGGCGAGAACAGCGGGTTATCGATATGCCCGGCGCGCAGCCAATACGCCGCCAGGCACGCCAACCCGCCGAACAGCAGCAACATCACCCGCAGGTGCGGCAGGTGCAGTTCGCCCAAGCCTTCCATGGCAATGGTGATCAGCACCATCGCTGCGCCGAACAGCAGGAAGCCGATGCCATCGAAGCGCGTACGTTCGCTGCCGCGCAGGTCGGGGATGAGTTTCCACACGGCATAGCAACCGATCATGCCCACCGGCAGGTTGATCAGGAAGATCCAGTGCCACGTCAGGTATTGCACCATCCAACCGCCCATGGTCGGGCCGAGCAAGGGCCCGAGCAGGCCGGGGATGGTAATGAAACCCATGATCCGCACCAATTCGGAGCGGGGGTAAGCACGTAGAACCACGAGCCGGCCAACCGGCAGCATCAACGCACCGCCGAGGCCCTGGATGACCCGTGCGCCCACCAGCATGGTCAGGCTGCTGGACAGGGCACACAGCAAGGAGCCGATGCTGAACAGCATGATCGCGCCGAAGAAGATTTTCTTGGTGCCGAAGCGGTCGGCGATCCAGCCCGAGGCCGGGATCAGCAAGGCGACGGTGAGCATGTAGGCGATCACCACCCCTTGCATGCGCAGCGGGTTTTCCGCCAGGTCCCGGGCCATGGCCGGCAGTGCCGTGTTGAGAATCGTCCCATCCAGCGATTGCATGAAGAAGGCAATCGCTACTACCCAGGGGAGCCAGCGGGCAGTCTTGGCATCGAGAGGGGCACGATCTGGCATGGGGTACCTTTTTGTTAGCCGGCTATGTGTCGGCGATTATGCGCCATTCGTCGCTCCTTTTCCCACTGGCGGTTCGTCTAAATCCGACAGCTTTGCGTGCTCTCCCACCAAGAAATCCAACAGCGCGCGGTGCACCGCCAGGGCTGATTCACGGGACTCCAGGTCGAGTAAATGCCCGGTATGTTCCGCCACGGCAAAGCTGCTGTGGCCGACGTAGTGCTTGAACAACTGGGCATCGGCGGCCGGGGTGTATTCGTCCAGCGTGCCGTTGAGAAAGTGCACCGGGGTTTCGATCTGTTTGAGCTGGGGCAGGTAGTTGCCATCGCCCAGCGCCAACACCTGGTGGATATGGAAACGCGCCTGGCGGTACTCGGTGGTGGCCATGTTCGACAGGTGCCGATGGTTGTTGCGCTTGAGCCGGGGCGACAGGTATTTGCCGACGGTCTCGTTGAGCAAGTGGCCGACGGCGGATTTGTCATCGGCCTCGATCAGCACGCGTACCCGCTCCACATAGTCGAGCATGGCCTGGTTCAGGTTGGGCGCCAGGGCCATGACTACCGAACTTTCGATCGACGGCGGGTTATGCGCCAGGGTCAGCAGCGTGGAGATACCGCCCCACGAGGCCGACACCAGGTGGTTGACCTGGAAGCGCTCGACCAGCGCGCGCAGGATTTGGACTTCGTCGTCCTTGGTCACCAGGTCCAGGTCGGTGTTGTACTCGCGCGAATAGCCGGAGAACGGCAGGTCGAACAACAGCACATTGAAATGCTCGGCCAGGCATTTGCTGGTGCGGGCGAATGAGCGTGTGGTGGACAGTGCGCCATTGACCATCAAGATGGTCTTCTTTTCCGAATCGTTTCCTAGCTGCTCAACATGAACGTTGTAGTGCTTGAACAGCTTTTCAATGACAAAACTTCCATGGTTCATGTCAACGCTCCAGCTTGCCCTTCCCGGGCAAGGTCATGCTCTCGTGGATGAGGTGGCGGGGGGCCACTAACTCTTATAACGAGGTTTTTCGCAGGCGACAACAGGCTGCCCGTGCAGACTGGGAGGAAGAGAATTTACGGTAGGAAGGGCTGAAACCGGGATGTCTGAAATCAGCACAGGACAAGTTGGGAGGGAGCTTGCTCCCGATGGCGGTGTATCAGCAAAGTACTCATTGACTGACACACCGCCATCGGGGCAAGCCCCCTCCCACAGGGGTTGTATTTACAGGGTCAGGGTCAGGCGTTTAACCAGGGCGCCCGGCAACAGGTTGGACGCGGTGTTGCGTTGGCTGTAGGTACTGGCCGACAGCAGCAGTTCGCGCTCGGCGGTCAGGGCCTCCAACTGCGACCCGAGCAAGCTGTAGACGCTGTCATCAAAGCGCATGGTGCTGACCGGCGCCTTGATCTCACCGTCTTCCACCCAGAACGTGGCGAAGCGCGTCATGCCGGTCAGGCGGGCGGCCGGCAGGTCGGAGTAGTTCAGGTACCACAGGTTGCTGATATACAGCCCGGTGCCCAGTTGCTTGAGGATATCGGCCTGGGCCAAGGTGCCCGCCGCCATCTGCAAGGCACTGGGGGATTCGTCGCGGCTGGCGCCGTTGGCGCTGAGGCCGTATTCAGCGGCGCTGCGCGAGTTCACCAGTTGGCCATCGGCTTTGCCGGCGTTGATCAGCGTGACATCGCTGCGCGGGTAGCCCTCGGTGGAAAACGCCTGGCTCAGGGAGCCGCTGATCTGCTCATCCACCGTCACCAGCGGGCTCAGCGATTGTTCGCCGGCATACAACCGTTGCAACGAGCTGCCTTTGCTGGCGATGGCCTGGGCGGAAAAACCACCCCAGGTGATGATGCTGATGATTTCTTCCAGCGCCGCGGGGGCCAGGTAGGCGCGGTATTGCCCAGGCGCCAGTGTGTGCAGCGGGCGGTCGAGGAACTCCAGCTGTTGGCGGGCCAGTTGGAAGCGCCGGGCGAACTCGTCGCTGTTCCAGGTGTGCCCGGCATAACTGGCTTTCACCGCTTCGCCATTGGCGTGGAACAGGCTGAAATCGAAGTTGAAGCTATTGGCCTGGTGCCAGCCAAATGCGCCGTTGGAACTGGCAAAGCCACGGCTGATCGGGCCTGCGGCATAAAAGCCGACCAGGTCGACGCCGTGCGCCGCCTGGCTGATTTCCTCCAGCACCTGCGCCAGGTCGGGCAGGGGGCGCGCCTGTTCGTTGTGGCTTTGCCAGGCGTTGTGGTTGAGCAGCAAGTACGGGTCGTGCGGCAGCAGTGGCAAGGTTTCACGCAACTGTTGCAGGCCGTCGGCGAGGCGCTGGCGGTCCAGCTCCGGTTCGCCGGCCAGGGTGATGCCCAGGTCGGCATGGCGGCCGTCGTTGATCAGCTTGAGGGTGAGGCTGGCCTGTTGCACCTGCCCGGCCTGACGCACCTTGGCGTGGTTGAAACGCACGAACTCGGACGATTCGGCGGCATAGCCCAGGTGAAATTGTTCCTTGTCGGTGAGGGCCTGCTTGAGCCACTGCACCAATGCCTTGAAGTTGTTCATCAGGCATCTCCCCCGAATACATCAACGTTGCTGAACACACAGGCGGGCGAGGCATGGCCGACGCGGATCACCTGGTTGGGTTCGCCTTTGCCGCAGTTGGGCGTGCCCAGGACCTTGAAGGTGCTGGCGTCGCCCACTGCGCTGAGGTTGCGCCAGAACTGCGCGGAGATAGCCCGGTAGTTGGGGTTTTTTACCACGCCCTTGAGCTCACCGTTTTCAATCAACTGGCCCCACTCGCAGCCGAACTGGAATTTATTGCGCGCATCGTCGATCGACCACGAACGGTTGGTCGACATCAGGATGCCGTGTTCGATGCCGCCAATCAGTTGCGCCAGGCTCTTATCGCCGGCTTCGATATTCAGGTTGGCCATGCGGTCGATCGGCGGGCGGTTCCAACTGCTGGCACGGCTGTTGGCCACACCGTTCATGCCCGAACGGAATTGCGACAGCGCGCCGCCCAACGGCTTGAGCAGCAGCCCTTCGCGGATCAGGAACTGCTTGCTGGCGGCGCTGCCGTCGTCGTCATGGCTATAACTGGCAAGTTGTTCGGGAATGTCCGGGTCGAACGTCACGTTCAACAGCTTGGAGCCGTATTGCAGGTGGCCGAAGTCGCTGGCCTTGACGAAGCTGGTGCCGGCGTAATTGCGCTCATCACCCAGGATGCGGTCGAGCTCCAGTGGATGGCCGATGGATTCGTGGATTTGCAGGATCATCTGGTCGGGCATCAGCAGCAGGTCGCGCGGACCTTGGGGCGTATTCGGCGCCAGCAGCAGTTGCAGGGCTTCGTCGGCGATGCGGGGTGCGCCGCCGACCAGGCCAAAACGCTCGATCACGTCAAAGCTGCCTTGCTGGCCGAAGTTGCTGCCGCCGAGGGTACGGGTCTGGCTGTCGTTGCCGTCGTAGGCCGTGACGTTGACGCCGGGGAATACGAACCGTTGGGCCTGGCGCAGTTCGGCCCCGGCATTGTTGAGGTAGATCTGCTCGACGTGGCTCAGGCCGAGGTTGACTTCCCAGTTGACCAGGCGTTCGTCGCGGGGCACGGCGGCGGATTCATCACCCAGCAGTTGGTAGCAGTCGCTCAAGGAAGGGAAGGCTTGCGCAAGGTTCGGTGACAGGTAGTCGGCCACGTCGCTGGAGACTTGTTGATCGCGCAGGTCGAGCAGGGCGTGAGGCTTGATCAGGCGCGCTTGCTGTTCGGCACGTTCAAGGGCCGCTTGCAGGCCGGCCAGGGAAATATCGTGGGTCGCGGCATAGGCTTCGACGCCGTTGACACGCACGGTGAGCATGGCGCCTGCGTCGTGGTTCATGTGTGGCGGTTCGGCGACGTTCTTGCGCACCGACAGGTAGTGGCCGGACTCACGTACGTAGCGCAAGGAGAAGAAGTCGGCGGTGGTGCGCAGGGCACTGAAATGTTTTTTGAGTGTGGCGTGGTGTTCGAACATGGGGCCTTCCTTGTGGGCGGCTCAGCGCGGGCAGGCAAACAGAGTAGGCCTGGGCTGGGGAGCGATCAAGGAGAGGTGATTCTTTGTGGCAAGTGCCCCTGTGGCGAGCGGGCTTGCCCCGCGTCGGGCTGCGCAGCGGCCCCAAAAATCTTGGGAGCGCTACGCACTCCAACGCGGGGCAAGCCCTAATGCCGTTCAGTTAAGGCTTTTTTGTAGGAGCGAGCTTGCTCGCGAAGAACTCACAGGCGCCGCGTTCACTCAGGAAACACGCGTTATCGTTGACGTTTTTCGCGAGCAAGCTCGCTCCTACAGAAGGCGATGTACGCTTAACTGAACGGCATTAGGGCAAGCCCGCTCGCCACAGGGAATGGGTTACTGCGCAGTCGGCCCCACTTCACGCAGCGGCTTGCCACGCACCGGCGCGGTGCCTGCCACGTAGTAGTCGGCGGTGCTGCGCGGCAGCGGCTTGCGACCACGGATCTTGTCGGCGATTTTCTCGGCGATCATGATCGTCGGCGCGTTCAGGTTGCCGGTGGTGATGATCGGCATGATCGACGCATCGACCACACGCAGGCCTTGCATGCCATGCACGCGGCCTTCGCCATCGACCACGGCCATCTCATCGGTGCCCATCTTGCACGAGCAGGACGGGTGGAACGCGGTTTCGGCGTGTTCGCGGATGAACTTGTCGAGTTGCTCGTCGGTTTGCACCTCGATGCCCGGGCTGATTTCGCGGCCGCGGTACGGGTCCAGCGCCGGCTGTTGCATGATTTCGCGGGTCAGGCGGATGCCGTCGCGAAACTCCTGCCAATCCTGCTCGGTGGCCATGTAGTTGAAGAGGATGCTCGGGTAGTCCCGTGGGTTCTTCGACTTCAGTTGCACGCGGCCACGGCTTGGCGAGCGCATGGACCCCATGTGCGCCTGGAAACCGTGCTCTTTCACGCCGTTGCTGCCGTTGTAGTTAATCGCTACCGGCAGGAAGTGGTACTGGATGTTCGGCCAATCGAATTCTTCACGGGTACGGATAAAACCGCCGGCCTCGAACTGGTTGCTGGCGCCGATGCCGGTGCCGTTGAACAGCCACTCGGCACCGATGGCCGGCTGGTTGTACCAGAGCAGCGATGGGTACAGCGACACCGGTTGGGTGCAGGCGTATTGCAGGTACAGCTCAAGGTGGTCTTGCAGGTTTTCGCCGACACCGGGCAGGTCATGGACCACCGGAATGTCGAGGCTTTCCAGCAGTTTGGCCGGGCCGACACCGGAGCGTTGCAGCAGTTGCGGCGAGGCGATTGCGCCGCTGCACACCAGCACTTCCTTGCGGGCGCGGGCTTCGACGCGCTCTTCGGCAGCACCGATCAGGTAACGCACGCCAACGGCCCGCTTGCCTTCGAACAACACTTTGTCGGTCAGGGCGTGGGTGACGATGGTCAGGGTCGAACGCTTTTTGGCCGTGTCCAGGTAACCGCGCGCGGTGCTGGCGCGTCGGCCGTTTGGCGTGACGGTACGGTCCATCGGGCCGAAGCCTTCCTGCTGGTAGCCGTTCAAGTCTTCGGTACGCGGGTAACCGGCCTGTACGCCGGCTTCGACCATGGCGTGGAACAGCGGGTTGTTGCCAGCTTTGGGCGTCGTCACGCTGACCGGGCCGTCGCCGCCGTGGTAGTCGTTGGGGCCGATGTCGCGGGTTTCGGCTTTACGGAAATACGGCAGGCAGTCGAGGTAGGTCCAGTCTTCCAGACCGGGCAGTTTCGACCAGTTGTCGTAGTCCAGGGCGTTGCCACGGATGTAGCACATGCCGTTGATCAAGGAAGAGCCACCCAGGCCCTTGCCGCGCCCGCATTCCATACGGCGGCCGTTCATGTGCGGCTCTGGATCGGTTTCGTAGGCCCAGTTGTAGCGGCGGCCTTGCAGCGGGAATGCCAGGGCGGCGGGCATCTGGGTACGGAAGTCGAGACGGTAGTCAGGACCGCCGGCTTCCAGCAGCAGGACGGTGACGCCTTCGTCTTCGGTCAGACGGGTCGCCAGGGTGTTACCGGCGGAGCCGGCACCCACAATGATGTAATCGTATTCTTGGGACATAAATGCACCCTCTTTGATGTGTGGTCAGGTCGGGCCTCATCGGGGGCGAGCCCCCTCCCACACTGACTGTGTTCACAGTTTCAGATGTGTAAACACAGTCAAACGTGGGAGGGGGCTTGCCCCCGATGGCGGCCTGACAGGCAATACAAAACTCGGGTCTTAGAACACCGAGGCGTAGTCGCCCAGCTCAACCTGTACCGATTTGATGCGAGTGAAGTTGTTCAGCGAGCTGATCCCGTTCTCACGGCCCACACCCGACTGCTTGTAGCCACCGACCGGCATCTTCGCGTCGGACTCGCCCCAGGCGTTGATCCAGCAGATACCTGCTTCCAACTGGTGAATCACGCGGTGGGCGCGGTTCAGGTCCTTGGTGACCAGGCCGGCGGCCAGGCCGAAGTCGGTGTCGTTGGCGCGGCGGATCACTTCTGCTTCGGTCTCGTAAGTGAGGATGCTCATCACTGGGCCGAAGATTTCTTCACGGACGATGGTCATCTCGTCAGTGCAGTCAGTGAATACGGTCGGGGCCACGTAGGCGCCTTTGGCGAAGGCGCCATCGGTCAGGCGATCGCCGCCGCACAGTACGCGGGCGCCTTCTTCCTTACCTTTGGCGATGTAGCCCAGCACGCTTTCCATGTGGGCGAAGCTGACCAGCGGGCCGAAGTTGGTATTGGCATCTTGCGGGTCGCCCACGCGGATGCGCGCAACACGCTCGGCAATCTTGGCTTCGAATGCGGCTTGCAGGTGCTTTGGCACAAACACGCGCGTGCCGTTGGTGCAGACCTGGCCGGAGCTGTAGAAGTTGGCCATCATCGCAATGTCGGCGGCGCGATCCAGGTCGGCGTCGTCGAAAATGATCAGCGGGGACTTGCCGCCCAGTTCCATGGTCACTTCCTTGAGCGAAGAGCTCGAAGCGCTGGCCATGACTTTTTTACCGGTGTCGGTGCCGCCGGTGAACGAGACTTTCTCGATGCGTGGGTGTTCGGTCAGCCAGGTGCCGACTTCACGGCCGCTGCCGGTCAAGACGTTGAATACACCGGCTGGAACGCCGGCCTCGGTGTAGATCTCGGCCAGTTTCAAGGTGGTCAGCGAGGTGACTTCGCTGGGCTTGAAGATCATCGCGTTACCGGCGGCCAGGGCTGGCGCGGATTTCCACAGGGCGATCTGGATCGGGTAGTTCCACGCGCCGATACCGGCGACCACGCCCAGCGGCTCGCGACGGGTGTAGACGAACGAGGTATCGCGCAGCGGGATCTGCTCGCCTTCGATGGCCGGCACCAGGCCTGCGTAGTACTCCAGCACGTCGGCGCCGGTGACGATGTCGACGTACTGGGTTTCAGAGAAGGCTTTACCGGTGTCCAGGGTTTCCAGGGCGGCCAGTTCGTCGTTGCGCTCGCGCAGGATGTCGACGGCACGACGCAGGATGCGCGAACGCTCCATGGCGGTCATGGCGGCCCAGATTTTCTGGCCTTTTTCAGCGCTGACCACGGCACGTTCAACGTCGTCTTTCGTGGCGCGTTGCACTTGGGCGAGAACTTCACCGTTAGCCGGGTTGATGGCTTCGAAGGTGGCATCGCTGCCAGCGTCGCTGTAGCCGCCGTCAATGTAGAGTTTTTGCAGGTCGAAACGGGCCATAAAGTCCTCGCAAGTGCATAAGTGGTTGGCGTTACCCGCCGCAAAGTGGGCCATAAGGGTGTGGCAACACTGAGTGGCGGACGTTCAGGGGTTGAGCGGTTATGTGTGCTCTAACTCACCTGCTTGGCCAATTGGAAATCCATGTATTCGTAAGCGATCCGTTGCGCCTGCGCCGTGTCGAAAGCGTCTCCCGACAGGGCGCCGCGCAACCACAAACCGTCGATCAGGGCCGCCAGGCCTCGGGCTGCTTTGCGTGCGTGCGGCAGCGGCAGCACTCGGCGGAACTGGCAGCACAGGTTGGAATACAGACGTTGATCGTTGATCCGCTGCAACCTGTGCAAAGACGGGTGGTGCATGCTGGCGGCCCAGAAGGCCAGCCAGGTTTTCATTGCCGGTCCATTGACCTGGCTCGCATCGAAGTTCCCCCCGATGATCACCTGAATGTGTGCCCGTGGGCTGTCATCCTTCAGCGCCAGCCTGCGTTCATGGACGTTCTCGATCAGCACGTTCATCAGGTAGCGCATCGTCGCGGCGATCAGGCCGTTCTTGTCCTGAAAGTAGTGACTGATGATGCCGTTCGAAACACCGGCCAGACGGGCAATCAGCGCAATGCTGGCATCTCCCATCCCGACCTGATCGATGGCCGTCAGCGTGGCTTCGATCAACTGTTGGCGGCGTATGGGTTGCATACCGACCTTGGGCATGTAGCACCTCTCCTTAGGCCTGCCGACGCGCGATCAACGTTCGTCGACTTGAAGGCCAGTCTATTTTGTTTTGATTGAACGTTCAATCAACAAAGAATAAGCTCTGCGACAAATGGTCGCTGCCTACAGGTATTTCCTACCCGAGGCCAACGACATCTGACACCTGGAAAACCCTTGAAGCACCCGCTGTACCGCTACGGCGGGGGCCATGGATTTTCGGGGTGTCTTTATAACACCCGTCCGTCGACTGCCGAAAAATCGATGGCGCGGGATAACCGCTGCCTTGTGTTTCTCTCTCGCACTGCCTGGAGCATCTGCGCCATGAGTTCTGCCTCTCTTATAAAGACCCCGCCAGAAAAGGTGCGGGTCAACGGTTGGGTGTTCTACACCTCCACCGCATTGATTCTGTTGTTGACCGCCATCCTGATCATCGCCCCGCAAGAGGCCGGGCGCATGCTCGGCATCGCACAGGCGTGGCTGTCGAAAAGCTTCGGCTGGTACTACATGGTGGTCATCGCCGCCTACCTGGTGTTCGTGGTCGGCCTGGCGTTTTCCTCCTACGGCAAGCTGAAACTAGGCAGCAAGGACGACACCCCGGACTTCAGCTACGGCGCCTGGGCCGGCATGTTGTTTTCGTCGGGCATCGGCATTTCGTTGCTGTACTTCGGTGCATCGGAACCGTTGGACCACTACTTCAACCCGCCTGAAGGCGCAGCGGCCAGCAACGGTGCGGCACGCCAGGCGTTGCAGCTGACCTTCCTGCACTGGGGCCTGCATGGCTGGGCGATCTATGCGTTGGTCGGCCTGGCCGTGGCGTACTTCGCGTATCGCCATAACCAGCCGCTGGCGCTGCGTTCGGCGCTGTACCCGCTGGTGGGCGAACGGTGGGTCAAGGGTGCGGCCGGGCATGCCGTGGACGGTTTCGGCATGTTCGTGACCCTGCTGGGCCTGGTGACCAACCTGGGCATCGGCTCGATGCAGGTGTCGTCCGGGCTGGAAAACCTGTTCGGCATGGCGCACAGCAACACGAACCTGTTGATCGTCATCATCGTGATGAGCACCGTGGCGACCATTGCTGCCGTGTCGGGCGTGGAGAACGGCATTCGTCGCCTGTCCAACCTCAACATCGTGCTGTTCAGCGGCCTGCTGATCTTTGTGCTGTTGTTCGGCCCGACCCTGCACTTGCTCAACGGCCTGGTGCAGAACACCGGTGACTACCTCAACGGCATCATCCTGAAAACCTTCGACCTGTATGTGTACGAAGGCGACGCCGACAAGACCGAGCGCTGGATGGGCCTGTGGACCCTGTTCTACTGGGCCTGGTGGATTTCCTGGGCGCCTTTCGTGGGCATGTTCATCGCGCGTATTTCCCGGGGCCGCACGGTGCGTGAACTGGTCGCCGGCGTGCTGTTGATCCCGCTGGGCTTTACCTTGGCGTGGCTGTCGATCTTCGGCAACTCGGCACTGGACCTGGTGCTCAACCACGGTGCGGTAGAGTTGGGCAAGACGGCGCTGGAACAACCGTCCATGGCCATCTACCAACTGCTGGAGCATTACCCCGCGTCGAAAATCGTGATTGGCGTGTCGATCTTTGTAGGCTTTGTGCTGTTTTTGACCCCGGCGGACTCCGGCGCGGTGATGATGGCGAACCTTTCCTGCAAGGGTGGCAACGTGGATGAGGATGCGCCGCACTGGCTGCGGATCTTCTGGTCGGCGGTGATCACCCTGGTGACGATCGGCCTGCTGTTTGCGGGTAACTTCGAAGCCATGCAAACCATGGTGGTGCTGGCGGGGCTGCCGTTCTCGGTGGTGCTGATCTTCTTTATGTTCGGTTTGCACAAGGCGATGCGCCAGGACGTGGCGACGGAGCTGGAGCAGGCGCAGTTGGCCGAGCGTGGTCGTCGTGGTTTCAGCGAGCGCCTGAGCGCGTTGGACCTGCAACCGAGCCAGGCCACCGTGCAACGCTTTATGGACAAGCATGTAACGCCGGCGTTGGAAGAAGCCGCGATGGTGTTGCGCGAGCAGGGGCTGGAAGTGCAGACCCTGTTGGGCAAATCCAAGCGCTGCATTGGCGTGCGCATCGAGAGGGAAGAGGGGAATCCGTTTGTCTACGAAGTCAGCCTGGATGGCTACTCGACGGCGTCGGACGACCTGCCCGAGGAAGAGCGCACCCGTTACTACCGTGCTGAGGTGTACCTGCATAACGGGCCTCAGGAGTACGACCTGATGGGCTTCGCCCAGGAACAGATCACCCGGGACGTGCTCGATCAGTTTGAAAGCCATCGGCAGCTCCTTGGCCGTGTCTATAGCTGATAGTTGAAATGAGCACCGCCGCCTTCACGGACGAACTGTAGGAGCGAGCTTGCTCGCGAAAAACGTCAACGATAACGCGGGTATCCTGGCTCAATGCGTTGTCTGATCGCTCTTCGCGAGCAAGCTCGCTCCTACAGTGGGCCTATGAGCACCGCCGTCTTCACGGACGAACTGTAGGAGCGAGCTTGCTCGCGAAAAACGTCAACGATAACGCGGGTATCCTGGCTTAATGCGTTGTCTGATCGTTCTTCGCGAGCAAGCTCGCTCCTACAGTGGGCCTGGGTGATTAGCCCAGGTTTTTGCCCAGCAGAGCATGGTACAGCTCACTGTCGCCCAAGATCCCCACCACCTGGTTGTTGTCATGCAACACCAGCTTGTTCCCCGTCTGATAACGAATCTGCAGCGCATCGCGCATGCCGATATTCGAATCCACCAGCGTCGGCAACCGCCCCAGGCCTTCCACCGCTTGCCCGGGTGCCCAGTTCTGCAGGTTCATCACTGCGCCATTCTGGCGGGCGCCCTTGATGGTGTTGCCTTCGGCCAGGTCCAGCCACGAGTCGCCGCCCGGATCGAGACACACCGAACCGTTGACGCGCTTGCAGTTGTCCAGGGTGCGCATCAGGCTGCGCCCGCACAGTACGTTCAGCGGGTTGGTGTGGGCGACGAAGGTGCGCACATAGTCATCCGCCGGGTTCAGCACGATCTCTTCCGGCACGCTGTACTGGATGATCTTGCCGTCTTTCATGATCGCGATACGGCTGCCGAGCTTGAGGGCTTCGTCGAGGTCGTGGCTGACGAACACGATGGTCTTGCTCAGCTTGCTTTGCAGTTCCAGCAGTTCGTCCTGCAGGCCCTGGCGGATCAGCGGGTCGAGGGCCGAGAAGGGTTCATCCATCAGCAGGATATCGGCGTCCATCGCCAGCGCGCGGGCCAGGCCGACGCGTTGCTGCATGCCGCCGGACAGTTCGTCGGGCTTCTTGTTGCGCCACTGGGTCAGGCCCACCAGTTCGAGTTTCTCGTCCACCAGCTTGCGCCGGTCTTTCTCCGGACGGCCCTGCATTTCCAGGCCGAAGCTGATGTTCTCGCGCACCGTCAGCCAGGGCATCAGGGCGAACTTCTGGAACACCATGGCGATGCGCTTGGTGCGCATCATTTTCAGCTCCGCCGGGGTGCAGGAGGCGATGTCGATCTGGCGCCCTTCATGCTCCACGAACAGCTGGCCACGGCTGACCGTATTGAGGCCGTTGATGCAGCGCAGCAGGCTCGATTTGCCGGAACCGGACAGGCCCATCAGCACGCAGATTTCACCTTTCTCGACATCCAGGCTGGCTTTTTCTACGCCGACAATCTGCCCGGTTTTTTTCAGGATCTCGTTACGGCTCATGCCCTGGTCCAGCAGCTTGAGCGCTTCGCGTGGGTCTTTGGAGAAGATCACATCGACATTGTCGAATCGGATAATGCTCATGCATCACCCCCTACTTTGGCGTCGGGTTGTTTGCAGATGCGGTCGAGCATGATGGCCAGCAATACGATCGCCAGGCCGGCTTCAAAGCCCAGGGCGATATCGGCGGTGTTCAGCGCGTTGACCACCGGCTTGCCGAGGCCATCGGCACCCACCAGGGCGGCGATCACCACCATCGACAACGACAGCATGATGCATTGGGTAATGCCGGCAGCGATGCTCGGCATGGCGTGGGGCAGTTCAATGCGCGAGAGCAACTGACGGCGCGAGCAGCCAAAGGCCTTGCCGGCGTCCATCAACTCTTGCGGTACATCGCGGATACCCAGGTAGGTCAGGCGGATCGGCGCGGCAATCGCGAACACCACCGTGGAAATCAGCCCGGGCACCACACCCAGCCCGAAGAGGGTCAGGGTAGGGATGAGGTAGACGAAGGTCGGTACGGTCTGCATCAGATCGAGCACCGGCCGCATCAGGGTGTAGAACATCGGCTTGTGCGCGGCAACAATGCCCAGCGGCACTCCGATGACCACGCAGACCAGGGTGGCGAACAACACCTGCGCGAGGGTTTCCATGGTTTCCTGCCAGTACCCAAGGTTCAGGATCAGCAGGAAGGAGGCGACGACAAAAACCGTCAGGCCCCATTTACGTTGAATAAAGTGAGCCAGCAGCGCAATCAGACCGATCAATGCCAGCGGATTGAACCAGGTCAGCGCGAACGTCACGCCGTGGATCATCGTTTCCAGTGTCGATGCGATTGCGTCGAAATAGTTGGCACCGTGTTTGGTCAACCATTCGACGAAGGCAGCGATGTACTGGCCTAGTGGGATTTTCTGTTCAGTCAGCATGGTAGTGAATGTCCACATGCGAAGGGGAAAACATCCCGGGGCAGCGCACCGCCCCGGGGTCAGCGGTTACTTGTCGAGGTAAGCTTTGACGGCCTCCAGGCCGGGTTTGCCATCAACCGTGGTCACGCCGGCCAGCCAGGTGTCGAGCACCTGAGGGTTCTTCTTCAGCCAGGCCTTGGCCGCGGCGTCGGGCTTCATTTTGTCGTCCAGGACATTCCCCATCAGGGTGCTTTCCATGTTCAGCGTGAACACCAGGTTTTTCAGCAGTTGGCCGACGTTGCTGCATTCCTGGGTGTAGCCCTTGCGGGTGTTGGTATAGATGGTGGCCTGGCCGTAGTTGGGGCCGAACGAGTCGTCACCGCCGGTCAGGTACTTCATCTTGAAGCGGGTGTTCATCGGGTGCGGTTCCCAGCCGAGGAACACGATGGCCTGGTCGCGCTTGGTGGCGCGCTCCACCTGGGAGAGCATGCCGGCTTCGCTGGATTCGACCACTTTGAAGCCCGCGGTTTTCAGGCCGAAGGCGTCTTTGTCGATCAGCGTCTGGATGGTGCGGTTGCCGTCGTTACCTGGTTCGATACCGTAGATCTTGCCGCCCAGCTCATCCTTGAATTTGGCGATATCGGCGAAGTCTTTCAGGCCTTTGTTGTACAACGCCTCGGGGACGGCCAGGGTGTACTTGGCGTTCTCCAGGTTGGCGCGCACGGTTTCCACGGTGCCGGCATCACGGTACGGCTTGATGTCGTTTTCCATGGTCGGCATCCAGTTGCCGAGGAAGATGTCCATGTTCTTGCCGTCTGCCAGTGACTTGTAGGTCACCGGTACCGAAATCATCGTGGTGCGTGGCTTGTAGCCCAGGCCCTTGAGAATTTCGCTGGTGGTCGCAGTCGTGACGGTGATGTCGGTCCAGCCGACATCGGAGAAGTTGACGGTCTTACACTGTTCCGGTTCTGCAGCGTGTGCCATGACTGGCAGACTCAGCATGGCGGCCAACAACAACGAGGGTGAACCTTTCATCGGGGTAGACTCCTGTGTCTTTTCTGGCGGCATTCGCCGCGCTTTATTAGGTGTTGCGGTTGGGGCGTGCGACGACAGCTCTGGCACGGTGCCTTGCAAACGAGTCGAGACTGATCATGTACCAGTGAAAATCTGACGCCTACAGGGGGCGTCGTATCCAGTACAGGGAGGGTCGTATCCAGTGTCGGTGACGTCGCTTACAGGTTTTTCCCAAGTCAAAACTGCTGTTTTTGCCCATCTGCACCGCTAAAAACGGCCAAAACAGGCGATCGCACGGGAGCGACGCTGGTGAGCATGAGTGCGTCGGTGTGAGACGCCGTGAGGGCAGGTAAAAGCTTGATGATGCCGCCATCTGGGCCGGTAGCTCGCGTAACCCTTTCTTGGTCCCAATTTCGGCGCCAGCTACCCATATCCTGCGTTGCTGCTCCTCGCCATAGCGGAGCTATGACTTGTCGCAGCGCCTTGTCTATGGGCACCTGGCATCCGAACTTGGGACCAATAAAGGGTCACGCGAGCTACGAGCGTAGCAGCTCGTTCAAGCCTGGCCGTGCTTATCGAGGAGTTCTACCGCAATGGCTATCAGTGTTTTCGACCTGTTCAAGATCGGCATCGGGCCTTCGAGTTCTCACACCGTCGGCCCCATGCGCGCCGCGGCGTTGTTCGTCCAGGCTTTGCGTGAACGTGAACTGTTGGAACAGGTCCGGCGCGTCGAAGTTCAGCTCTACGGCTCCTTGTCGGCTACCGGCATCGGTCACGGCAGTGATACCGCGACCATCATGGGCCTGATGGGCGAGTGGCCGGACGCGATCGATCCGGCGCAAATCGGCCTGCGCATTCACACCCTGCGCGAGACCGATACCTTGCTGCTGGACGGACGTTTGCCCGTGCCGTTCGTATGGGCCCGGGACATGCGCCTGCTCGACGAAAACCTGCCGTTCCATCCCAATGCCATGACCCTGGTGGTGTTCGGCGATGACGGCGAGCTGCACCGCGACACTTACTATTCAGTGGGGGGCGGTTTTGTGGTGGATGAGGCCCAGGCCCGCAGCGGTGTGGCCGATATGGACAGCACCGCCTTGCCCTATGATTTTTCCAGCGCGGTGGAGCTGTTGCAGCTGTGCAAGACCCACAACCTGCGCGTCGCCGAGCTGATGATGGCCAATGAAAAGGTCTGGCGCTCCGAGGACGAAATCCGCAGCGGCCTGATGAAGCTCTGGCGCGCCATGCAAGAATGCGTCGAGCAGGGCCTCAAGCACGAAGGCATCCTGCCCGGCGGCCTCAACGTGCGTCGCCGTGCCGCCAAGTTGCACCGTAGCTTGCAGGAATTGAACAAGCCCAATGTGATCGGCTCGACCTTGAGCGCGATGGAGTGGGTCAACCTGTTCGCCCTGGCGGTCAACGAAGAAAACGCCGCCGGTGGACGCATGGTCACCGCCCCCACCAACGGCGCGGCGGGGATCATTCCGGCTGTGTTGCATTACTTCATGAAATTCAGCGACGAAGTCACCGAAGCCAACGTGGTCGACTACCTGCTCAGCGCCGCGGCGGTGGGGATCCTGTGCAAGAAGAATGCATCGATCTCCGGTGCTGAAGTCGGCTGCCAGGGCGAGGTGGGCTCAGCCTGCGCCATGGCCGCCGCCGGGCTGGCAGAAGTTCTTGGCGCCACGCCGGAGCAATTGTGCAACGCCGCCGAAATCGGCCTGGAACATAACCTTGGCCTGACCTGCGACCCGGTGGGCGGCCTGGTGCAAGTGCCGTGCATCGAACGCAACGCGATTGCGGCGGTGAAGGCGATCAACGCGGCACAGATGGCCCTGCGCGGCGACGGCCAGCACTTCATCTCCCTGGATCGGGTGATCCGCACCATGCGCGATACCGGGGCGGATATGCATGACAAGTACAAGGAAACATCGCGGGGTGGGTTGGCGGTGAGTGCGGTGGAGTGCTGAGACCGCGATGCCTGCATCGGGGGCAAGTCGAATCGTTGCACCGTCCCTCCCACATGTTGAATTGTGAATACCTTCAAATGTGGGAGGGGGCTTGCCCCCGATGGCTGTAATCCAGGCAATGCTGCTCAAAAAGTGAACACTCCAACCTAAATCGCCACCTTTTAGCGCGTCGCAAACAGATAAGTAGCTCGCGAACGATTTCCCCTCCGACCACCCGTCACCTGTGCGTGCGGTGACAGACTTTTCCTACGCCCTGAAAGCGCCTTCCCACAAGTGCTACCGAACTGCTCACAGCCCTTGAGTAGGCTCGCTCCTACGACCAATTCGGGTCGTATTCCGCACTTCCTGCGTGGGCTTATATAGACGCGTCATGAGGTCGTTTTCAGGAGTTATTGAATAGCCATTCAATTTTAGGCATGGCATTTGCTCTATCAATTCAAAGCGTCGCTCTGCATCGCAGACGCGCGCAATAACAAGAGCCTCGCCTGAGGCCATCACCCGCTTTGTGTGAGGAGATACCGCCATGACGTCGTTCAACTCCGGGACTCAACCCCAGAACCGTGCGCCTCAATCCATCGGCTTTTTGCTGCTGGACAATTTCACGCTGATTTCCCTGGCTTCGGCAGTGGAACCACTGCGCATGGCCAACCAGTTGTCCGGTCGCGAGTTGTATCGCTGGACGACCCTGAGTGTCGACGGGAACCAGGTGTGGGCCAGCGACGGCCTGCAAATCACCCCCGATGCCTCCATGCACAAAGCCCCGGCCCTGGACACTGTGATTGTGTGCGGCGGCGTGGGCATCCAGCGTACCGTCACTCGTGAACACGTGTCGTGGCTGCAAAGCCAGGCGCGTCAGTCCCGTCGCCTTGGCGCGGTGTGCACCGGCAGTTGGGCCTTGGCCTGCGCCGGCTTGCTCGACGGGTTCGATTGCAGCGTGCACTGGGAGTGCCTGGCGTCGATGCAGGAAGCCTTCCCCCGCGTGTCGATGAGCACCCGCCTGTTCACCCTCGATCGCAACCGTTTCACCAGCTCCGGCGGCACCGCGCCGCTGGACATGATGCTGCACCTGATCAGCCGCGACCATGGCCGTGAACTGTCGGCGGCGATCTCCGAGATGTTCGTGTACGAGCGCATCCGCAACGAGCAGGATCACCAGCGCGTGCCGCTCAAGCACATGCTTGGCACCAACCAGCCGAAGTTGCAGGAAATCGTGGCGCTGATGGAAGCCAACCTCGAAGAGCCGATCGACCTGGATGAGCTGGCGGTGTACGTCGCCGTGTCGCGGCGCCAGTTGGAGCGGCTGTTCCAGAAATACCTGCACTGCTCGCCGTCGCGCTACTACCTCAAGCTGCGCCTGATTCGCGCCCGGCAGTTGCTCAAGCAAACGCCGATGTCGATCATCGAAGTGGCGTCGGTGTGCGGGTTCGTGTCCACGCCGCACTTCTCCAAGTGCTACCGCGAATACTTCGGCATTCCGCCACGGGATGAGCGCGTAGGCTCCAACACCACCCAGCAGGTGGCGATGATGCCGATTCCGCAGGCGTTGGTGTTGTCACCGTTGTCGGGGCCGATGTCGGCGTTGAGCCAGGCGCGCAACGAGTCGACATTCGCCAGCGTACGGCTCTAACTGTAGGAGCGAGCTTGCTCGCGAAAAAAGCAAGAGCGCCGCGGGGCACCTGGTGCCCCGCGTCATTGTTGGCGATCTTCGCGAGCAAGCTCGCTCCTACAGGGAGGGTGGCTGTCAGGCGCCAGCGTTCTGCTTGAACTGCACCAACGCCGGCAACAACTGCTTGTCGATCGCCTGGCGCACCGCCGGCAGAATCGTCGCACTGCCGGTGTACATCTGCTCAACCATACCCTTGAGCGCCTTGGCCCGTGCTTCGCTCAAACCGCGTACCGCGCATTCGCACGCCTGTTCGGCGCTGGCACCGCTGGATACCTCGAAACCCAGCGAGCGCAGTTGGCTCAGCAGGTCATCCTGGTCAATCAAATCCGCATGCATCATGACGTTTATCCTGGTGAAGGGAGCGGGGGATTGATCTGGATTCTGGTAGGCCCCCGGCTGGTCGGCAAGGGCAGAATGCACGAATGGCTCAGATGGCTATGAGCGTGTCGTTTTCGGGTCATTTACCCACCGAAGGAATAGGCACACTGGCTACCAGCAAGCAGCTTGAAGGTTTGGTCACCCTCGGGATGTACGGCTCACACAAAGCGCTCTGCCCCGATCCCGTCACGGCTGGATCGGGGCTTTTTTTTGCCTGGGTTTTTTGCGCTGCCGCGCCGCGATCTACCGCTGCAACACCAGGATCCTCGAGAGCAACTCGTCGCGATCGATGTAGCACCCCTGAAAGTGCCGCGCCCCGGATGTTGGATCAAACGCATTACGCGCATGCAACGTGCGGCGGTTATCGAAGCACCACAGCTCGCCCGGGTTCAGGCGCTTGACCAGCCGAAAGCGCGCCTCGCGCGTCATCGCGATAAACCGCCGATAAGCCCGATACAGCAACGGCATCTGCGCCACCGACGTTTCGAACGGCCCGCGCAAAAAGTTGGCCATGCGAATCTCCACCACCTCGCCCAACGCGTCCAGGGCAATGATCGGCGCAAGGCGGCGATAGTCGCTGTGACGGTCTTTGTTGCGAAACTCCACGGGTATTTCACACAAGGCGCGAAACGCTTCGGGATCTTCCTCGCGCAGGGCATTGGCGATGGCAAACCCATCGACAAAAAGACTCTCGCCACCGTCCGCATCGTTCACCAGGCAATGCAAGAATTGCAGCCCCGGTTGCAGCTCCCGGGTCGGCAGATCGCTGTGCAACGGCAGGTTGAAAGCGGTGTAGGCATTGCTGTCGGCATCGGCCTTGGATTGCACGTTGAACAGCACACCAAAATTGCTCTCGCGGATAAACGAAATGCGCTTGGCGATCAGTGCCAGGGAACCCGGTTCGGTGGGCACGCCACGGACTTGGGTAAGGCCCCGGTCGCGCAGTGCCAGTAGCCATTGCAGCAGGGCCTTGGAGTCTTCCATCACGGCGGTATAGTCAAACACCGGGAGATCGAAGGTGCTGTCCCACAACTGGGGTTGGGGCTTTGCCGCCCTGCGTTCGGCGCGGGATTCATCGTCATAGGCATGGGCGCGCAGCCAGCCGGGATCGTATTGGCTGCGATGGCCGCCACGCCATTCCACGCTGAGAACACCGTGCTCGATCCGCGCGCCGATGGCGCTGAGGTCGTCATCCACGTCGACAATTTCCAGCACCTGCTCACGCGTCACGCTGTACACGCATTGTGCGCACGGGCAGTTGTCCCGCAGCCACTGATGATGAAACGGGCTGACCCGGCCATCGGCCCAGCGTACGCGAATCTGATCTTCCAACACCTGCGCCTCGGCGAGGTCGCAGTGCTTCGGGTAAGTACGGAAATCGGCAACAGCGGCGGCGGTTTGCATGATGGCTCCTTATTTTTTCGGTGGCAGTCCAATCACTCGGCCGAGAAGGGCGGGCCTTGGCAGATCGGCGTGCTCAGCGCTGATCGCAACGAGTTTTTCCAGCGTCGCCTCGGCAAACGGCGCCGAATGCGGGCCTGCCAGGTCAACGTGAAGCAGCATCTGTTCGTTGCCGGCCAGTTCTTTCTCGTCGCCCACTAAATGCAGGCTGTGATAAAGGTGCAGGCGCTTGGCGTCGTGGGCGATCAGTTGCGTATGCACCTCCACCGCGGCGCCGAGTTTCACTTCGTGCAGGTAGTTCAGGTGCAGTTCCAGGGTGAACAGCGAATGGCCGCTGGCTTCGCGGTTGTCGCTGGTAAGGCCCAGGGTGTCCATCAGCGCGTCGGTGGCGTAGCTGAAGATCAGCAGGTAGAACGCGTCGCGCAGGTGGCCGTTGTAGTCCACCCAGGCGGGTTGGATTTTGGTGGCGTAGGTGGTCAGTGCAGGCATCACATGAATTCCGGCTATGTACGCGGTCAGGAATGTGGGAGGTGGCTTGCCCCCTCCCACAGGGTTATTCGGCGAAGGTCATGCCGTGTTTTTCCTTGGTCGCCTTCACCGCTTCGAGCACCGCCAACAGGCAATCGTCACGATAGCGTTCCAGCGCCGAAATGCTGTGTTTGCCCAATTGGTCGCTGGTGCCCTCGACCACGTCGTCGATCAGCTTGTCGGTCAGCTCCGGTGCTGGCAGGTAGGTCCACGGCAACTGCAACGCCGGACCGAACTGCGCCATGAAGTGCCGCATGCCCGCATCACCGCCTGCCAGGGTATAGGTGAGGAAGGTGCCCATGAACGACCAGCGCAACCCGGCGCCAAAGCGAATGGCGTCGTCGATTTCGCCGGTGGTCGCCACGCCGTCATTGACCAGGTGCAGCGCCTCGCGCCACAGCGCTTCGAGCAAGCGGTCGGCGATAAAGCCGGGGACTTCCTTGCGCACATGCAGCGGGCGCATACCGAGGGCTTCATACACCTTGATCGCGGCCTGGATCGCTTCCGGCGCGGTGTGCTTGCCGCCCACCACTTCCACCAGCGGCAACAGATAGACCGGGTTGAAAGGGTGGCCGACGACACAGCGTTCCGGGTGAGTCGAACCCTCGTAGAACTCGCTCGGCAACAGCCCGGAGGTACTCGAGCCGATCAGTGCATTGGGCTTGGCCGCTGCGCTGATCTTGCTGTGCAATTGCAGTTTCAGCTCCAGGCGTTCCGGGGCGCTTTCCTGGATGAAGTCGGCGTCTTTCACGCATTCTTCAATGGTGGCCACAAAGCGCAGGCGGTCTTGCGATGCGCCGGGTGCGAGGCCCTGTTTTTCCAGGGCGCCCCAGGCATTGGCGACGCGTTTGCGCAGCGCCGCTTCGGCACCCGGCGCGGGGTCCCAGGCGACCACATCGAGGCCATGCGCCAGGGCGCGGGATACCCAGCCGCTGCCGATGACACCGCTGCCGAGGGCAGCGAAGGTTTTGATTTCTGTAATAAAGCGCATGGCAAATTCCTAAAGCGTTCAGTGATCCCTTGTGGGAGGGGGCTTGCCCCCGATTACGGTGTGTCAGCCAATAGATCCTTCAACTGACACACCTCTATCGGGGGCAAGCCCCCTCCCACATTTTTTGATTAGCGGCGTTTGGTGAGGCCCATTTTTATGCGGCCTTCGGCCGGGGTCATGACCCGCGCGCCCAGGCGGCTGAGGATTTCACTGGCGCGCTCCACCAGTTGGCCGTTGGTGGCGAGTACGCCCTTGTCCAGCCACAGGTTGTCTTCCAGGCCCACACGCACGTTGCCACCCAGCAGCACGGCCTGGGCCGCCATCGGCATCTGCATGCGGCCGATCCCGAACCCTGCCCACACCGCGTCGGCGGGCAGGTTGTCGACCATGGCTTTCATGGTGGTGGTGTCGGCCGGCGCGCCCCACGGGATGCCCAGGCACAGCTGGAACAGCGGGTTGTCGAGCAGGCCCTCCTTGATCATCTGCTTGGCGAACCACAGGTGGCCGGTGTCGAAGATTTCCAGCTCGGCTTTTACCCCCAGCTCCTGGATGCGTTTGGCGCCAGCGCGCAGTTGGGCCGGAGTGGACACATAAATGGTGTCGCCATCGCCGAAGTTCAGGGTGCCGCAATCGAGGGTGCAGATTTCCGGCAGCAGTTCTTCCACATGAGCCAGGCGGGTCAGCGGGCCGACCAGGTCGGTATTGGGGCCGAATTCCATCGGGTTCTCGCCGCCGCCGATCTCCAGGTCGCCACCCATGCCAGCGGTGAGGTTGACGATGATGTCGATGTCAGCCTCACGAATGCGCTCCATCACTTCGCGGTACAGGGCGACGTCGCGGCTGAACTTACCGGTTTCGGGGTCGCGGACGTGGCAGTGCACCACGGTGGCGCCGGCTTTGGCGGCTTCCACGGCGGCGGCGGCAATTTGCTTGGGGGTGACCGGCACGTGAGGGCTTTTGGCGGTCGTGTCGCCAGCACCGGTGAGTGCGCAGGTGATGATGACGTCGTGGTTCATGAGGTGGGTTCCTTACAGGCGTGTGATTTCAAGGCGTAGGACGCCGTTCGCGGCCAGGGATGACCGCGACGCGGGGAGTCCAAAAAAGGTTATTTGCTGGTCAATTGCAGGTTGGCGGCGGCCGGTTTGCCGTCGAAGGTGGTCACGCCTTCAAGCCAGCGCTGCTGGTCCTGCGGGTGATCCTTGAGCCACTGTTTGGCGGACTCCAGAGCGTCCTTGTGATCCAGCAGCGGCTGCATCATCCGGCTCTCGTCGGCGGCGGTGAAGGTCAGGTTGCTCAGCAGCTTGTGCACGTTGGGGCACTGCTCGGCGTAGGTCGGCGAGGTGACGGTCCAGACGGTGGCCATGCCTTCGTTCGGGCCCAGGGCGTCCTCGCTGCCGGTCAGGTAGGTCATTGCCACGTTGACGTTCATCGGGTGCGGCGCCCAGCCGAAAAACACCACGGCTTCCTTGCGGCGCACGGCGCGGTCCACGGCGGCGAGCATGCCGGCTTCGCTGGACTCCACCAACTGGAACTTGCCCAGGCCGAACTGGTTCTTGGCGATCATCGCCTTGATCTGGGTATTGGCGCCCGAGCCAGGTTCGATGCCGTAGATCTTGCCACCCAGTTCTTTCTCGAACTTGGCGATATCGGCGAAGGTTTTCAGGCCCTTGTCCGCGAGGTAAGTCGGCACGGCGAGGGTGGCCCGGGCATCTTCCAGGCTCGGTTTGTCGAGGACCTTGACCTGCTTGGCGTTGACGAACGGTGTGATGGTCTGGGTCATCAGCGGGTTCCAGTAGCCGAGAAACAGGTCCAGGCGCTGGTCGCGGATGCCGGCGAAGATGATTTGCTGGGAGGCGCTGGTTTGCTTGGTCTTATAGCCGAGGCCGTCGAGCAATACCTGGGTCATGGCGCTGGTGGCGATGACATCGGTCCAGTTCACCACGCCCATGCGCACGTTCTGGCAGGACGCCGCGTCGGCGGCCAGGACATTGGTGCTCAAGAGGGCGCTGGCACTGAGTGCGAGTACGCAACGGCTGATCAGTCGATTCATGGTGGATCCCTCGGCAGGTCGTTATTGTGGGGGCCGGCGTCTTTGTGCGCCGTGGGATCACGTTACGCAGCTTGGAGGGCGGCAAAACGCACGGCGGCGACTCACTCTTGCACTGCAGCGACCTGCCCCCTTGAATCCACCCGAGAACGGGAGTATCACAGTGCCACGCTGCCCGTCCGACGAGAGCGCCACCATGTCCCAGGATTTCTACTTTTTGCTGATGCCGGGCTTTTCGGCCATCGGTTTTATCTCGGCGCTTGAACCGCTGCGCGTGGCCAACCGCTTTCGTGGCGAGTTGTACCGCTGGCACGTATTGAGCGCCGATGGCGGCGCGGTGCTGGCGAGCAATGGCATGTCGGTCAACGCCGACGCCGCGCTGGAACCGTTGAAGAAGGGTGCCACCTTGATGGTGGTCGCCGGCTTCGAACCGCTCCAGTTCGCCACGTCCGCCCTGGAGCACTGGCTGCGCCGCCTCGACCACGACGGCGTCACCCTTGGCGCCATCGACACCGGCGCCTGTGTTCTCGCCGAGGCGGGCCTGCTCGACGGCCATCGCCTGACCCTGCACTGGGAAGCCATTGATGCCTTCAAGGAATCGTATCCGCACCTGAGCGTGACCCAGGAACTGTTCGAGATCGACCGCCGCCGCATCACCTGCGCCGGCGGCACCGCGTCCATCGACCTGATGCTCGACCTGATCGCCCAGGCCCACGGCCCGGACCTGGCCATCCAGGTCTCCGAACAATTCGTGCTCGGGCGCATTCGCCCACGCAAAGACCACCAGCGCATGCAGATCGCCACGCGCTACGGCATCAACAACAAGAAGCTGGTGCACGTGATCGGCGAGATGGAGCAGCACACCGAGCCGCCCCTGAGTACCTTGGCCCTGGCTGACACGATCAAGGTCACCCGGCGCCAGTTGGAACGCTTGTTTCGCCTGCATTTGAACGACACGCCGAGCAACTTCTACCTGGGCCTGCGCCTGGAAAAAGCCCGGCAGTTGCTGCGCCAGAGCGACATGAGCGTGCTGGAGGTGAGCATTGCCTGCGGGTTTGAGTCGCCGTCGTATTTCACCAGGAGTTATCGGGCCAGGTTTGCCAAGTGTCCGAGGGAGGATCGGCGACGGGAGGTGGTTTGACGGGCAATTATAGTCAAT
Source organism: Pseudomonas sp. G11 (assembly GCF_029457515.1). Taxonomy (NCBI): domain Bacteria; kingdom Pseudomonadati; phylum Pseudomonadota; class Gammaproteobacteria; order Pseudomonadales; family Pseudomonadaceae; genus Pseudomonas; species Pseudomonas sp. G11. The sequence continues at coordinate 7,303,559 of NZ_CP120377.1, read as the reverse complement.
TATACTCGCTACTATAATTTATAGTCCTTTACATAATTGAGTATAAAACCATGCCCAAGCACAGCGGCTTTGTGTTTCGCCGCCCCACCCTGGCACGCAGTATTGCCGATGGCCTGGTGGGGGCCGGTATTCAGGATTTCACCTCTGGCCTGTTTCTCGCGGCGCCCCGTCGCACCGGCAAAAGCACCTTTCTGCGCGAAGACTTGATTCCGGAATGTCAGCTCCGGGGCTGGCTGACGGTGTATGTGGATCTCTGGGCTGACAAAGAGAAAGATCCTGCAGAGTTGATTGCCAGTGCTATTGCGGCTGCTCTGGTTCCCTATGAAAAGGGCATTCGCAAACTGGCCAAGAACATCGGCATCGAGAAACTGAGCTTTCTGCGTACGCTCTCCTGGGACTTTACCAAGCCACAACTGCCTGTCGGGGCGACGCTGGCCCAAGCGTTGGAATTGCTCCACAGCGCTGCTGAAAAACCCGTTGTGCTGGTGATTGACGAAGCGCAGCACGCATTAACCACCGAGTCGGGTATCAATGCGATGTTCGCGTTGAAGGCTGCCCGGGATCAGCTCAACCAAGGCCGTGATGAGGAGGGCAGCGGCTTGCGCCTGGTGTTTACCGGCTCCAACCGCGACAAGCTGGCTCACTTGGTGCTCGGCAAAAGCCAGCCGTTCTTCGGCTCCAGCATCACGCCGTTCCCCTTGCTCGGCAAAGAGTTCACCCAGGCGTACACCGTGCACCTCAACGCTCATTTGGCGCAAACCAATCAGTTCAACCCTGCCGACATTGATGAGGCGTTTGAGCTGGTAGGCCGGCGCCCCGAGATGTTGCGCACGATCATCGGTGAGGTCGCGTTGGAGTTAGGCGAGGCCAGTAACCTCGGCCAACTCCTGCACAGCCGCGCCGAGCTGTTGCGCGCGGGCGTATGGACCGAGTTCGAAAGCGCCTGGAACGCCCTGACCATCCCGCAGCGCGCCGTGCTGGAGGTGATGGTGGAGCGCTCCCAAAACAACGAACCCTTCGCGCCATTTACCGACAGCACCCTCACGGCTGTCAGCAAGGCGCTGGAAGATATGGGCAGCGACGTGGTACCGGGTACCCAGACCATCCAGGCCTGCATTGATGCCCTGCGCGACAAGGAACTGGTGTGGAAATCGAGCCGGGGCGGGTATGCCCTGGAAGACAAGACATTCGGCGACTGGCTGCGGCACAAGCGCCATGCCCCCCACTAAAGACAACACACATCCCATGTGGGAGGGGGCTTGCCCCCGATAGCGGTGGGTCAGCCAAAGCTGTATCAACTGACCGTCCGTCATCGGGGGCAAGCCCCCTCCCACATGGGGTGTTTGGTGTGGTTTATTTCTTCAGCAGTGCCGAACACGCCGTCTTGAAGGCCTCATGCTGATACTTGTTCAGTGTCGCCGGCAGGTCAAAGTTGTGCTTCTTGTTCTGCGCGTTGATGGTCTGTGGTGACAGCAGCGTCACCTCAACCCCCTCCAGCAGTTGAAACACCCCTTCAATCTTGAACGTGGTCGGGCCGCCGGCGAATTCGCCTTTCTTGCTGCGCTTCTTGATGGCGATGCGCTGGAGGGTGTTTTCCTGCACGAACGCCTTCACCTGGGCAGCGAAGGCTTTGACGTTGGCGGCTTCATCGTCGTCTTCAAGGGCGATTTTCTTGGTGGCCAGGGCGACGTGGGTCAGTGTCTGGTCGTCCAGGGAGGCAACGGCGAAGATCGCTTCGCTGCCTTTGATTTCGATGCCGCAGAGAGTCATGAGTAGCCTTGGTTCAAAGAGAGAGGCAGGGATTGTCGCTTATTCCTGCCCAATCGACTCCAGAAACTCCGACCGCTCATCACTCATCCGCGCCAGGCAATCATTCTGCGCAATTGCATATTCCTTGGTGCCTGTCACCGCCGGGAAGGTATCCACCGCGCAATCGGCGTCACGCAGCTTTTCCCACTTCTGCTGGGCGTCCTTCAGACGAGCGGTAATGTCGGCGAGCTGTGACTTGTTGCGGCCATAGGTCGAACCCATGCGCTCCAGCAGGACCTGGTAGTTATCCTTGAGCAATTGTTCCGCGGTGGTTTTGTTGTAGGTGGCGCATTCCAGGGTTTGCTTGTCGTTTTCGATGCCGTCGCACGGCGTGCTGTCGGTGTCTTCGGCGGCGTGGACGCCGGTTGCGATGAGTGCCAAAGCCAGGAAAATCGATTTCATTGCGCCGTCTCATATCAGTGGATGACCGAATTCTGGCTCAAGCGTAAGACAAAGAACAGCCGCCAGTCAGACACCTCTTAACAGCCTTTGTCGCGGATTGACGCTTTCGGCAATTCCCCTGTCGTTTTTGCACCCGGCTCAGGTTGCCCCTGGGCATATGCTGGCCCCAAAGCGCCGGCAGACGATTCGGCGCATGAATCGCCAATAAGGGGACGCCTGATGAGCCCAGCGCAATTGCACGCCGACAGCATCGTTATCGACGGGCTGATCATTGCCAAGTGGAACCGCGAGCTGTTCGAGGACATGCGCAAAGGTGGCCTGACTGCCGCCAACTGCACCGTGTCGGTGTGGGAAGGGTTCCAGGCCACGATCAACAACATCGTCGCCAGCCAGACCTTGATCCGCGAGAACAGCGACCTGGTGATCCCGGTGAAGACCACCGCCGACATCCGCAAGGCCAAGGAACAGGGCAAGACCGGCATCATCTTCGGCTTCCAGAACGCCCACGCGTTTGAAGACCAGCTCGGCTACGTCGAGATCTTCAAGCAGCTCGGCGTCGGTGTGGTGCAGATGTGCTACAACACCCAGAACCTGGTGGGCACCGGTTGCTACGAGCGCGACGGCGGCCTGTCGGGCTTCGGTCGCGAGATCGTCGCCGAGATGAACCGCGTCGGCATCATGTGCGACCTGTCCCACGTCGGCTCCAAGACCAGCGAAGAAGTCATCCTCGAATCGAAGAAACCGGTGTGCTACTCCCACTGCCTGCCATCGGGCCTTAAGGAGCACCCGCGCAACAAGTCCGATGAAGAGCTGAAGTTCATTGCCGACCACGGCGGTTTTGTCGGTGTGACCATGTTTGCGCCGTTCCTGGCCAAGGGCATCGATTCCACCATCGACGACTACGCCGAAGCGATTGAATACACCATGAACATCGTCGGCGAAGACGCCATCGGCATCGGCACCGACTTCACCCAGGGCCATGGCCAGGATTTCTTCGAAATGCTGACCCATGACAAGGGCTACGCCCGCCGCCTGACCAGCTTCGGCAAGATCATCAACCCGCTGGGCATCCGCACCGTGGGCGAGTTCCCCAACCTCACCGAGACCCTGCTCAAGCGCGGCCACTCTGAGCGTGTGGTGCGCAAGATCATGGGCGAGAACTGGGTCAACGTCTTGAAGGACGTTTGGGGCGAATAAGCCAAACACCCCCGGGCATACCACTACGAATTTTTCTGGAGTTAAGTTTCCATGGCCAAGATCGCCCCGCAATTGCCAATCGAAGTCGACAGCGAAACCGGTGTCTGGACTTCCGACGCCCTGCCGATGCTTTACGTACCGCGCCATTTCTTCGTCAACAACCACATGGGCATCGAAGAAGTGCTGGGCGCCGAAGCCTACGCCGAGATCCTCTACAAGGCCGGCTACAAGTCCGCCTGGCACTGGTGTGAAAAAGAAGCCGAATGCCACGGCCTGGAAGGCGTCGCGGTGTTCGAGCACTACATGAAACGCCTGTCGCAACGCGGCTGGGGCCTGTTCAAGATCCAGGACATCGACCTCGACAAAGGCACCGCCAGCGTCAAGCTGGAACACTCGGCGTTCGTCTACGTGTACGGCAAGGTCGGGCGCAAGGTCGACTACATGTTCACCGGCTGGTTTGCCGGTGCCATGGACCAGATCCTGCAAGCGCGTGGTAGCCAGATTCGCACCGTGGCCGAGCAAGTCTACGGAGGCTCCGAAGAGGGCCACGATGACGGCCTGTTCATCGTCAAGCCGTTGTAAGCCGAGGACCCTGCCATGGCTTTCGAAGCAATGTTCCAGCCGATCCAGATCGGCAAACTGACCATCCGCAACCGCGTGCTCAGTACCGCCCACGCCGAGGTGTATGCCACCGACGGCGGCATGACCACCGACCGCTATGTGAAGTACTACGAAGAGAAAGCCAAGGGCGGTATCGGCCTGGCGATCTGCGGCGGTTCCTCGGTGGTGGCCATCGACAGCCCCCAGGAATGGTGGAGTTCGGTGAACCTGTCCACCGACCGCATCATCCCGCACTTCCAGAACCTGGCCGACGCCATGCACAAGCATGGCGCCAAGATCATGATCCAGATTACCCACATGGGCCGTCGCTCGCGTTGGGACGGCTTTAACTGGCCAACCCTGATGTCGCCGTCCGGCGTGCGCGAGCCGGTGCATCGCGCCACCTGTAAGACCATCGAGCCGGAAGAAATCTGGCGCGTGATCGGCAACTACGCCAGCGCCGCCAAGCGCGCCAAGGCCGGTGGCCTGGACGGGGTGGAACTGTCCGCAGTGCACCAGCACATGATCGACCAGTTCTGGAGCCCACGGGTCAACAAGCGTACCGACGAGTGGGGCGGTACCTTCGAAGGCCGCATGAAATTCGGCCTGGAAGTGCTGAAAGCCGTGCGCGCCGAGGTCGGTGACGACTTCTGCGTGGGCATGCGCCTGTGCGGTGACGAGTTCCACCCGGACGGCCTGTCCCACGAGGACATGAAGCAGATCGCCAAGTATTACGACGACACCGGCATGCTCGATTTCATTGGCGTGGTGGGCTCGGGTTGCGATACCCACAACACCCTGGCCAACGTGATCCCCAACATGAGTTATCCACCGGAGCCGTTCCTGCATTTGGCGGCCGGTATCAAGGAAGTGGTCAAGGTTCCGGTGCTGCACGCGCAGAACATCAAGGACCCGAACCAGGCCACCCGTATCCTCGAAGGCGGCTATGTGGACATGGTCGGCATGACCCGTGCGCACATCGCCGACCCGCACCTGATCGCCAAGATCAAGATGGGCCAGATCGACCAGATCAAACAGTGCGTCGGCGCCAACTATTGCATCGACCGCCAGTACCAGGGCCTGGATGTACTGTGCATCCAGAACGCCGCGACTTCGCGTGAATACATGGGCGTGCCGCACATCATCGAGAAGTCCACCGGGCCCAAGCGCAAAGTCGTGGTGGTCGGTGCCGGCCCGGCCGGGATGGAGGCCGCGCGCGTGGCTGCCGAACGTGGCCACGACGTGACCCTGCTCGAGAAGAAAGAATTTATCGGCGGGCAAATCACCACCGCCTCCAAGGCTCCGCAGCGCGACCAGATCGCCGGTATCACCCGCTGGTTCCAACTGGAGCTGGCGCGTTTGAAAGTCGACCTGCGCCTGGGGGTTGCCGCTGACGCTGAAACCATTCTGGACCTGCGTCCGGACGTGGTCGTGCTGGCGGTCGGCGGGCATCCGAATCTCGAGCAAAACGAACACTGGGGCGCAGCCGAAGGCCTGGTGGTGAGCAGTTGGGACGTGCTCGACGGCAAGGTGGCGCCGGGCAAGAACGTGCTGGTGTACGACACCATCTGTGAGTTCACCGGCATGTCAGTGGCGGATTTCCTCGCGGACAAAGGCAGCCAGGTCGAGATCGTCACCGACGACATCAAACCCGGCGTGGCCATCGGCGGTACGTCGTTCCCGACCTACTACCGCAGCATGTACCCCAAGGAAGTGATCATGACCGGCGACATGATGCTGGAAAAGGTCTACCGCGAAGGCGACAAGCTGGTGGCGGTGCTGGAGAACGAATACACCGGCGCCAAGGAGGAGCGGGTGGTGGACCAGGTGGTGGTGGAGAACGGTGTCCGTCCGGACGAGGAAATCTACTACGCCCTCAAGCCAGGTTCGCGCAACAAGGGCCAGATCGACGTTGAAGCCCTGTTCGCGATCAAGCCACAGCCGTGCCTGAGCGAAACGGGCGATGGGTACTTGCTGTTCCGCATCGGTGACTGTGTGGCCCAGCGCAATACCCACGCTGCCATCTATGACGCCCTGCGCCTGTGCAAGGATTTCTAAGCCGGCCTTGAACCAATGTGTACTCGGTCCAAGTGTGGGAGGGGGCTTGCCCCCGATGGCGGAGTGTCAGTTGATACAGCTGTTGCTGAACCACCGCTATCGGGGGCAAGCCCCCTCCCACATTCAGGGCCGGTTTCACAGTAGACCTGTGTGGTCTGTGGGAGCTTCACCATGTTGAACACCTTGCTGCCTATTCTTTTGTTTGCCGCCCTGGGCCTCGCCGTCCTCGGCGCCCTGCGCCGGGTGAACATGTGGCGCCGTGGCCGCGCGTCCAAGGTCGACCTGCTGGGCGGCCTGCTGGCCATGCCCAAGCGCTACATGGTCGACCTGCACCACGTGGTTGCCCGCGACAAATACATCGCCAACACCCACGTCGCTACGGCGCTGGGCTTTGTGCTGTCGGCGCTGCTGGCGATCCTGGTGCATGGCTTTGGCCTGCACAATCGCATCCTCGGCTACGCCTTGCTGTTGGCCTCGGTGCTGATGTTTGTCGGCGCCACGTTCGTCTACCTGCGTCGGCGTAACCCACCGTCACGCCTGTCCAAGGGCCCGTGGATGCGCCTGCCGAAAAGCCTGATGGCGTTCTCGGTGAGCTTCTTCCTGGTGACCTTGCCGGTGGCCGGGATCCTGCCTGCCGACTTCGGCGGCTGGCTGCTGGCAGCGCTGCTCAGCGTTGGCGTGCTGTGGGGCGTGTCCGAGATGTTCTTCGGCATGACCTGGGGCGGCCCGATGAAACACGCCTTCGCCGGGGCTCTGCACCTGGCCTGGCACCGCCGCGCCGAGCGTTTTGGCGGTGGCCGATCCACAGGTTTGAAGCCGCTGGACCTGACCGACAAAAGCGCGCCACTGGGCGTGGAAAAACCCAAGGATTTCACCTGGAACCAACTGCTCGGCTTCGACGCCTGTGTGCAGTGCGGCAAGTGCGAAGCCGCGTGCCCGGCATTTGCCGCCGGCCAGCCGCTGAACCCGAAAAAGCTGATCCAGGACATGGTGGTCGGCCTCGCCGGCGGCACCGATGCCGCGTTCGCTGGCAGCCCGTATCCCGGTAAGCCGATCGGCGAACACAGCGGTAATCCTCATCAACCGATCGTCAACGGCCTGGTGGACGCCGAGACCCTGTGGTCGTGCACCACCTGCCGCGCCTGCGTGGAAGAGTGCCCGATGATGATCGAGCACGTGGACGCCATCGTCGACATGCGCCGCCACCTCACCCTGGAAAAAGGCGCCACACCGAACAAGGGCGCCGAAGTCCTGGAGAACCTGATCGCCACCGACAACCCGGGCGGCTTTGCCCCGGGCGGGCGCCTGAACTGGGCGGCAGACTTGAACCTGCCGCTGTTCAGTGAAAAAGGCAGCGCCGATGTGCTGTTCTGGGTCGGCGACGGTGCCTTCGACATGCGCAACCAACGTACCTTGCGCGCCTTCGTCAAAGTGCTGAAAGCGGCCAAGGTCGACTTCGCCGTGCTTGGCCTCGAGGAGCGCGACAGTGGCGATGTGGCCCGTCGCCTGGGCGATGAAGCGACCTTCCAGCTGTTGGCCACACGCAATATCCAGACCTTGGCCAAGTACAGCTTCAAGCGCATCGTCACGTGCGACCCGCACAGTTTCCACGTGCTGAAAAACGAATACGGCGCCTTCAACGGTGACTATGTGGTGCAGCATCACAGCACTTACATGGCCGAACTGATCGGCGACGGCGCATTAAGTCTGGGCCAGCACAAGGGCAACAGCGTGACCTATCACGACCCTTGTTACCTCGGCCGCTACAACGGCGAATACGAAGCACCGCGCCAAGTGCTACGGGCGCTGGGGATCGAGGTCAAGGAAATGCAACGCTCGGGCTTCCGTTCACGCTGCTGCGGTGGCGGCGGCGGTGCGCCGATTACGGACATTCCCGGCAAGCAACGTATCCCGGATATGCGCATGGACGACATCCGCGAAACCGGCGCCGAGCTGGTGGCCGTGGGGTGCCCACAGTGCACTGCGATGCTCGAAGGCGTGGTCGAACCGCGCCCACTGATCAAGGACATCGCCGAGTTGGTGGCCGACGCTTTGCTCGAAGATGCCACGCCGGCCAAGGCTCCCATCCCGCGTGAACCTGCGGAGGTGCACTGATGAGCGACATTATCCGCCGCGACCCACGGGCCGAATGGATTGCCCGTAACCGTCTGCACCCGCTGCATGCGGCGATGCAGCCGCTGCAACACAGCTGGATGGGGCCCAACGGCGTCATTCGCAAGAACGTGCACGGTGTCGGTTTTATCGGCCCCAACGGCATCAAGCGCATCGACCGCAGCGGCGCCCAGCAGGGTGGTGCGACCAAGCGTACAGCCGCGGTAGAAGTGCAGTTGCCGTTGCACCAGGTGCCCAGCCCGGCGTTCTACATCAACGTGGTGCCGGACATGGTCGGCGGCCGCTTGAGCAGCCATGACCGAGACCTGCTCGGCCTGGCCCGACAACTGGCCGGCAGCGACGGCGCGGTACTGGCGGTGGTGTTTGGCGAGCATAAGGAAAGCGCGTTTGCCACGGCAGGTGTCGATCGTCTGCTGGTGCTGGAAGGCCACGAGTTCGACGGTTACTCACCGGAGCAGCGCGTCCAGGGCCTGCGGGCCGTGGATCAGCAATTCAACCCGCGCCACTGGTTGCTGCCCGACAGCCGCAGTGGTGGCGGCGAACTGGGTCGGCGTTTCGCCGCCAGCCTCAAGGAGCGCCCGGCCACGCGGGTGTGGCAGATCAAGGGGGAGGAATGCATCGGCCGCGCGGGTGCCGGCCAGCAAGACTTGGCTCGACCGCTGCCGCGCCTGATCCTGGCCGCCGCCGAGTGTGCCGATCCGGTCAGCGATACCCGTCACGAAGTGCTGCCGGTAGCGTTATCCACAGCCCTGGCGCGCAGCCTGCCGCGTATCGAGGACCTCGGCGCGGTGGCGGTGGACCCGGCGGCGATTCCCATGGCCGAGGCCGAATTCATCTTCTCCGGCGGCAACGGGGTCAAGGACTGGGCACTCTTCCACCAGACCGCCGCCGCACTGGGCGCGACCGAAGGCGCCTCACGGGTAGCGGTGGATGACGGTTTCATGGCCCGCGACCGCCAGGTGGGCGCCAGCGGCACCTGGGTCACCGCACGGGTCTACGTGGCCGTGGGGATCTCCGGGGCGATCCAGCACCTGCAAGGTATCGGCGCCTGCGACAAAGTGGTGGCGATCAACCTCGACCCGGGCTGCGACATGATCAAGCGCGCCGACCTGTCGGTGATCGGCGAAAGCGCCGCGATACTGCAAGCCTTGATCGACGCGGTCCAGACATACCGCAGCGGCGCCAAGCGCGATGCGGCTTAAGGAAATGGCCATGACGACGAATGTAATCAGCCTGGTGTCCATCGGCGCCCACCCGACCTCCGGCCGGCCGCGCCGCGCCGAACAGGATGCACGCGCTGTGGAACTGGGTTTGCAACTGGCAGGGGATACGTTGCAGGTACTGCATGCCGGTAACATCGCCGAACCCACGTTGCGCAGCTACCTGGGCATGGGGTTGCCGCAACTGCAGGTCCTTGAGCAACCGCTGGGGGCCGACGTGTTGCCGGCGCTCAGCGACTACCTGCGCGACGCGGGGGCACACATCGTGCTGACCGGCAGCCAGGCGGAAACCGGCGAGGGTTCGGGCATGTTGCCGTTCCTGCTCGCCGAGCACCTGGGCTGGCCGTTGATTGTGGGGCTGGCGCAGGTGGAGTCCATCGATGCAGGCGTGGCCCATGTACTGCAAGCCTTGCCCCGTGGCCAACGCCGCCGCTTGAAAGTGCGCCTGCCGTTCCTGGCGACGGTGGATAACGCTGCGCCCAAACCTCGGCAAAGTGCCTACGGCCCTGCGCAACGCGGTGAGCTGGCGGCCCATGAGGTTGAGGTTCAAGAGGATGAGTTATTCGGCAGTGCGCTGCTGCAACCGGCCAAACCTCGGCCCAAGCGGCTCAAGGTGATCAAGGCCAAGAGCGGCGCCGACCGCATGAAGGCCGCCACGGCCAAGGCCAGCGGCGGCGGTGGGCAGGTGCTCAAGGGTGTAAGCGCCGAGGAAGGCGCCCAAGCCATTCTCAAGTTGCTGATCGAAGAAGGCGTGGTGCGTTAACGCATAAACACTGCAAAACAAATGTGGGAGGGGCTTGCCTCCCCTTTTATCTCAAACGACCGCACTTTTGTGGTGAGCGGGCTTGTTGTGGCAAGCCCCAATACCCGTCAGTTAAGCGCCTATCGCCTTCTGTAGGAGCGAGCTTGCTCGCGAAAAACTCACAGGCGCCGTGTTCATTCAGGAAACACGCGTTATCGTTGACGTTTTTCGCGAGCAAGAACTAGGCGTCCCCCTCGCTCCTACAAAAAGCCTTAACTGACTGGCATTGGGGCAAGCCCGCTCGCCACAGGGGTTCCAGTTTGCTGCGCGACAGCGCTAAGTCGGATATTTAGCGGGACCTCCCATTCTCGGTGGACCGCCGTGCAGAACGGCGGAGCATAGGTTTTGCACCTTCATGTAAGACGCGCGCCCCAAACGGCAGTGGAACCTATGGCCAGAAAACTTTGGATTTCTGCTTGGCTCCAAGTTCTCCCGTCCGAGCAGCGTTGACGGCAGAAAAAATTGAAACAGGGCGGTTTTAAAAGTGAAGGGTACAAGGAGGATTGAGTTTTGGCAGAGGCTCAAGAGTTCATATCGGGCGCCTGCGGGTGCGGATCTTCAGGTTGAATAACCAAGAGCCGGTTCTCAATCACTTCTCGCGGTAACAGATAGCTATACCCGTTATTTAAAAAGCGTATTAAAGACTGTTGTTTATAACAGTGGTCTTTCACCTACTTTGGTGCAATTTTGTACTCGTGAAGTTTTAGGGTTCAAGAGGTGTCAAGAAGATGCAATAGGTGTAAATGGCAGGCATGACGCACAACATACCTAGAATTCGTCGCCTTCATAGCTAACGTATGGGTGAAGAGAGAGGTGAGGATGGCGGCTTTCAGAAAATTCTTACTACGGTGAACATAAAATGAACAGAGAAGAGTTAAGGGCGGAATTTATTAAATGCGATGCTGATGGTGATGGCCAACTTAACGAAGAAGAGCTTCATAATTTATTAGTTGCCATTGGCGCTAGGGTTGGGATGGATGATCAGGCAATAATGCGTGCCCTTATACGCTTTGATCTTGATCTCAGTGGTAAAGTTGACTTTAAAGAGTTTGTGGCGGTTTCGGCGCTGTTGGGGCTTTAGTGTGTTGTATACGGTGTATTGTAAGTATTTGATTTAATCATCCGCCCTTGAATTTTAACTTCGTGGGCGGATGATCGTTTTGTATTTCTTCTGTGACGAATATTTAGGCAGAGATCGTGCGTGTCGGCATGTGTGGCTGGATTGTTTTGCAATAGGAGTTTTAGATAGAGCTGTTGCTCCTGCGAGCGGTGCAGCAGTGTTGGGTATGCCAAGCAGCAGGTGCTGGAAGTTTTGGCACACTGACACTCTGGTTCAATGCTGTCTATGACGCCACGCATTCCAGCCGGCGAGCACCATATACCAGACCAGTTCCTGGGCAAAAACCTCCGCAGAAGCTCGACCCCGGACGTGACTCTTACGGTGAGGCCGGGGGCGATTCCGGCTTGGGCACCAATGCTGGCAGCGGCGGTGGCAGGGGCTGCCAGTTGCTGTCCGACGGGGGTATCAACGGTGGTGGTAGGGCCGGGGTGCCGCCGCCGCCTCCGGTGGACTTGAGCAACATATTGCTGGTGGTATCGCGCAGGATCATGCCCTCGGTCGAACTGCGTGCCTCCGTGCCGCTGTGGAAGGTGCTGATCTGGGAAATCGGCAGGTCCAGGTTGCGTTCGATCCTCGGCGTCAGCAGCAGGATGATCTCGGTTTTCTGCTGGGTGTTCTGGTTGCTGCCGAACAGTTTCTTGCCAATCCACGGGATCTGGCTCAGCCACGGCAGCCCTGAGCCTTCGTCGATATCCGCCGTGCGGATCAGCCCCGAGACGATCTGGGTTTCATTGTTGCGCGCGGTCAACAAGGTCTTGGTCGCGCGGGAGCCCAGCTCGAAGGTGGCCGGCACATTGTCCGAGCCGGGAATGCGCTTGGTGATATGGCTCATTTCCACGTTCAATTCCAGGTTCACCTCGTCGCTCACGCTGATATTGGGCTTGACGTTGATCTGCAGCCCCACGTCCTGGTACGTCACCGACGACGTGGTGACCTGGTTGGCGGTGGTGGTGGTCACCACCGGGATCTTGTCGCCAATATTCACCTGGGCTTCTTCACGGTTGCGCACGCGGACCCTGGGGTTGGCCAGGGTCACCGTATTGCCGCTGCGTTGCAGCATGTTGATGCGCGCCGAGGTGCTGCCCGCGTCGAGCAGGATGTTGTCGCCGTTCACGCCGCGCAGTGCGCTGATCGGTGTGCCCGCCAGCCCACCGGGCAGGTTGCTGAAGTTGCCCAGCGACAGGCCAATACTTTCGGGGTAGACGATGCCCAGGTTCCGTTCGTCATTCAGGCTGACCTCCAGCACCTGGATATCGATGGTCACTTCCGACTGTGCGATATCAATGGCCTCCACCAGTTTTTCCACGGCGCTGAGGGTGTCGAGGCCATCGCGCACGATCACCGCGTTGAGGCGTTCGTCCACCAGTACTTCCTTGGGCTTGAGGACCTGCTTGATTTCGGCGCCGACGACCTTGGGGTCGCCATGGCTGAGGTAGAACGTGCGCACTGCCAGCTCACGGTATTCACGCTCTTTGTCCGCCCGCCGGGGATAGATGAGGATGGTGTTGGCGTTGAGGATTTTCTTGTCCAGGCCCTGGGTGGTCAGCAGCAGGTTAAGCGCGTCTTCGGCGGTAGTTCTGCTGGCGCTCATGCTTGCCGAGGCGCTGGGATTGACGTCCTTGTCGATGACGAAATTGACCCCGGACAGCCGCGCAATCGTTTCGAAAATCGTGCTCAGGCTCTGCGAGCTGAAGTCCAGGCTGAGCGGTTTGCGCATTGCGTCACTGAGGTCGGGGCTGAGGTAGTCGGCGCTGACCAGTTGGCGGGTGAGGGCACTGCGTAAATCGAGGGCGGCGCGGTAATTGGGTTTTTGCGCGATGACCTGGCGCACCAGGTTCAATGCTTCCACGGGTCTCGATTGTTGCAGGGCATAGGCCCGCTCCAGCTGTGGCCGCAGCTGCTTCATCGCCTGGATGCTCTGGATTTCCTGGCGTGCGCCGAGGTTGCTGGGGTCGTACTTGAGGATGGTTTCCAGCGCGCGGATGGCGGCTGCATCATCGCCGCGTAGCAAGGCGGCACTTGCTTCCCGGCTGTATTGGGCGACCAGCAACTCCAATTTGCCGAATTGTGCCGTGCGCAACCGCACGTCGTCAGGCGCTTCCTTGGCTTCGGCTTGCAGCACCTCGACCGAGCGCACGATGTCGCCCTGTTGGCGCAACGCGTCGCTTTGCTCGATGGCGCGCTGGGTTTCACAGGCCCCCAGCAGCGTCAGGGCCAGGCTCAGGGGAAATAACGTATGTCTCGCCATGATCCTGTCCTTCCCCGGTCAGTGTTTGTCCAGGCGCAAGGTGCTGGCATGCTTGAGCGGCATGAAGGTCAGCACCACGGCGGTGTCGGTGAGCTTATCCAGCCGGTACTGGGCATCGAGCATCTTGCCCGGCTCAATGTGCCCGGGCACCGCGCAGCGGTGGCACAGGGTGTACTGGCGGCCATTGCCGCGCAGCACCACGATTTTCGGCTGGTTTTCGTAGCGCCACTGCGCGCTCACGCTGAACGGCAACGGCGGTGGTTGGGGCGGCGAAGTGTCGACCGGTGTTGGCGGCGGCGGTGGCGTCCAGGTCTGGGCGGGAAACAGGTCGACCCCTTCAACCTCGTCCGGGGGGCCGGGTGAGACGGGGGCCGAGGGCGCTTCGACGGCCCGCGCGATCGCCGGCGTCGAGGCTGTCTCGGGGCTGTCCGCAGTGTCCTCCCAGAACAGCCAGGCGCAGCCGACCAGGGTCAGCAGCAACAGCACGCGCAAGTACAGCGGCAGTTTCATTCCACCACCCCCAGCACACTCAGCTTGAGGCTGATGTCCAGCAGGCCGTTGCTGATTGCCTTGCGCTCCAGGGTCACGCTTTCAATGCGCACGCCTGGCTCCTTAGCGATGTCGACCAAGGTACTGCGCAGCAGCAGGTAGGGGCCGGAGAGGGGGATCTCCAGGTCCAGGCGCTGCAACCCGGTGTCGCCGGGGGCGGAGTAGGCCAGGGTGGTCTGTTCGATGATGAAGCCGCGTTGAGTGACCAGGCCCAGCAGTTTTTCCAGGCGCGGGGCGAAGTCCTCAGCGCTGGGCAAGCGCTCAACCACGGCCGGCTCGGTGACCTGGACCTGCTCGGGGTGTGCGGCGATGCCAGCCTCCAAGGCCTGGCGACGCAGGCTGTCGGCCACGCCGGCCGGGTGAATCAGCGTGACCTCGATCACCAGCGTCGCGGCCATCACCCCCAGCGCCAACAGGCCCCAAAAGCCCAGGCGCTGTTGCGCTTGCATCAAGTGCCAACGCAGGCGCGGCCAGTGGCGGGTGAGGGCGTCCATGGCGGGCTACCTCGCGCCAACGCTGAGTTTGACCTGCACCGGGTGCTGTGGGTCAGTGGTTTTGCGCGCGCTTTGTTGCAGGTTCACCTGGACACCGGGTTGGGCCTTGAGCCGCTCGACAAAGCGAAACGCGTCACCCAGCCCTTTGGCTTCCAGGTCCAGGTGCAGCAACTGGGCCTGGGTGTTGACCTCTACGCGCGTCAGGGCGACCTCGCCGGACCAGGCCCGCGCCACGGCGTTCATCAGCGCAAAGGGTGTGCTGGACTGTTGGGTAAAGGCCGCCACCTGTTGTTTCTGCCGGGGCGACAGGCGAATAGCCGCCTGGATCAATTGCTCCTGGCGGCGGGTCAACTGGGTAAAGCGCTGCTCCAGGGCATCGGTCTGTTGTTGCTGTTGCGCCATGGCGTCCCATTGCTGCCATGCCTGGATGATCAGCAGGGTCGCCACGAGCCACAATGCCGCCACCAGCGGTCGATGGGTGGCGCTGGCCCGTTGGAAGTCGACGTGGGGGGCGTAGCCCTGTTGCCGGGTGCGAGCGAGGCGGGCAGTCAGCCGGGTAATCATGGTAACGGCGCTCCCAGCCACGGGTGCAGGGGGCCCAGCCAGTGCTCGGTGGGGCTGTTGGCGACGACCCGGGTGGCGGGCGCCTGTCGCTGGGCCAGCAGGTCGGCGGTGAACAGGTTGTCGCTCAAGGTGCTGCCGGGCTGTGTCGATATCACGCACACTTGATCGGCGCGCCCCTGGTGCCGATAAAGGCAACTGAGGCTCTCGGCTTCCGGCACGGCCAGTACGCAATCAGCCGGCAATTGCCGCCAGTACTGCTGCGCCACCGCCGTCAGCAGCGGTGCGCAGGTCACCAGGGGCAACCGCTGCAGCTTGAACAGCTCGCGCAGGTCGTGCAGCAGGTCCCGTGGGGCGGCAACGGCCAGGCGCTCATCGCCGAACGCACCCGCGGCGACCTGCACCTGCCAGCGCTCAGGGTCGATGCCGGCCTGTTGGTTGAAGGTGGCCTCGGCGAAACCTTGCCAGTCGCCTGCGCTGTACAGGCCGGTTTGCCACGGCAGCATCAGGTAGTGCACGTGGGGAAACCCCAGCAGCACCTTGGCCCGATCAAGCAAGCGCACGCGGCCGCGAGGGGCCTGTGCCAACAGTTCGGCGCAGGCGCCCAGGGGGTCGCCGGCCTGCTGGGCACCCCACACCTTCGCATTGCGCCCGCGGGCGCGCGCGGCCCAGGCGACACCGGTGCTGTGCAGCCACACCACGTGCTCAATAAAGGGAAATGACACGGTGCAGCTCCTTGAGCGTGGTGTCGCCCTGGGCCGCGTGGGCCAGGGCGATATCGCGGATGAACACGTGGCCGGCTTCGCGCGCCAGTTCGCGCAGGGTTGACGCCGAGCTGCGATGGAGCAGGCCCTCCTTGATGCTGTCGGTGACGCTCAGCACCTCCGCCAGGGCGAGCCGGCCGCGATAACCGGTATGGCGACAGGCCTCGCAGCCTTTGCCTTCGCGGTAGTGGCCTTGCCTGAGCTGGGTTTCGGGCAGCTGGGCCAGGCGCGCGAGGTCCGCGTCGGGCTCCGCGTCTACGCCGCAGTCCGGGCAGATGCGCCGCACCAGGCGCTGGGCAACCACGCCATTGAGGGCTTCGACGAAACTGGCCGGGTCCACGTCCATATAGGTAAAACGCTCCAGCACGCTGAAGGCGCTGTTGGCATGCACCGACGACAGCACCAGGTGCCCGGTCAACGCTGCCTGCACGGCAATGCCCGCTGTTTCACCGTCGCGGATTTCCCCCACCAGGATGGTGTCCGGGTCATGGCGCAGGATCGAGCGCAGGCCACGGGCGAACGTCAGCCCCTTCTTGTCGTTCACCGGGATTTGCAGTACGCCGGGCAGTTCGTATTCCACCGGGTCTTCGATGGTGATGATTTTTTTCTCGCCGGTATTGGTCTCCGACAAGGCGGCGTAGAGCGTGGTGGATTTGCCGCTGCCGGTGGGCCCGGTCACCAGCAGCATCCCATAAGGCTCGCTGGCCAACACACGGATGCGCGTTATGGTATCGGCGTTCAAACCCAGGGTTTCCAGGCTCAGGGACTCGCCGCGCTGGGATTTGTCGAGGATCCGCAGCACCGCATCTTCACCGTGGATGCTGGGCATGATCGACACGCGAAAATCCACTTCGCGCCCCTGGATTTTCATCTTGAAACGCCCGTCCTGGGGGACCCGCCGCTCGCCGATATCCAGCTCCGACAACACCTTGATCCGCGACAGCGCCTGTTCGGCCATGTCCATCCCGCTGGCCTGGCCCATCTGCTGCAACACGCCGTCGATGCGGTACTTGATCACCAGGCCCTGGGGCGTGCTTTCCACATGGATATCGCTGGCGCGGCTTTGCAGTGCATCGAACAGCATGGAGTTGACCAGGCGCACCACCGGGTTGTCGTCGCGGGCGATGCTGCTCAGGGAAATTTCCTGGGCGGCTTGGCTGACCCGGACGTTTTCGTCGTCCTCGCCAAAGGGTTGCATGACCCGCTGGCTCGCTTCGGCCAGGCTCAATTGGGCCTTGACCGCATCGGGCAGGCTCATGGCCAGGGGCAAGGCACGCAGGCTTTGGGTGGATTGAATCCAGTGGCGATCACGCAGGGTGAAAGGCTCTCCGAGTACCAGGCAGGGCCGGCCCTGATAGTCCACAGGCAGCACGTTGTGGATCAGTGCCTGGGGCAGCGCCAGCAGGTCGAAGCGCCAGTGCTCGGCCAGGTGTGCGGGCTCGATGGGGATCAGGCCCAGGGTGGTGGCGATCATGGGCAACTGGTCGGGCACGGTGTGCAGCACTTCGCGCAGGTAATCGGCCAGGGACAGGCCCCGTTGCGCCGCGAGTGCTTGCCATTGCCGTGTCTGTTCGCTCATCGCGCTACCCCTGGATGGAACCCGCCAACTCGAAAATCGGCATGTACAACATGAACACGATCAAGCCGATCAGCCCGCCCACCACCAGCATCAGCAGGGGCTCGAAGACCTTGCTGAACAGCTCGATGGCGCGTTCCAGCGCTTCATCGTGGAACTGCGCGATACGCTCGCACATGGCCGCCAGCTCGCCGCTCTGCTCACCCACGCGCAACAGGCGCTCGGCGACGGCGGTGGTCAGTTGGTGGCGGGCCAGCGAAGTGGACAGGGGCTGGCCGGCCTGGATATCGGTCAGGGCCTGGTGCAGGTCGGCTTGACGCTCGACGGGCAGCAGCGCGCCGGACAATTGCACGGCCGTGACCACTGGCATCCCACCCATCAGCAGCATGCCGGCGGTGCGATAAAACCGCGCGAGCACGAACAACGTGCGCTGGGCGCCCAGGCTGGGGATTTTCCAGAACAGGCTGGCGGCGCGACGTTTGAAACCGGCACTGCGAAACAGCAACGCCAGCCCGGCCATTGCCAGCACTAGGCCAAGCAGCAGCTCCATGCCGCGCGCCTCCACCAACGCGCCCCACCACACCATGAAGCGCGCCGTCGCTGGCAGGTCGGCGACCGCGTCGAACACCGAGGCAAAACGCGGGATCACGAAAAACAGCAGGAACAACAGGATCAACGCGCCCACGCTGAGCACCACCAAGGGGTACATCAGGGCGCCGCTGACGCGTTTTTTCACGGTTTCCAGGTGCGCCTCGAAATGGTGGTAGCGGCGCAGGGCGACGGCCAACTGGCCGCTGTGTTCCGAGGACGCCACGGTGGCGATCAACAGCGAAGGAAAGGTCTGTGGCTTGAGCTGCATCGCCTTGGACAGCGAGTTGCCTTCGTACATGGACGCGAGCAGATCGCTCATGACCTGCCGGTTGATGCCCTGGGGGGCTTTGTCGCGCAGGGTTTCCACGGCTTCCACCAGCACCAGGCCGGCATCGAGCAGCACCACCAGTTCCTGGATAAACAGGCCCAGGGCGAACCGGGTGCGGCGGCTGGGCAGTTTGAGTGGGCGGCGGGCTTTCAACGAAATGACCTGGGCGCCGTCGGCCTGCAGTTGCTGGCGTGCCTGGGCGATATCGAGGGCTTGCAGGCGCAGGGACTGCAAATGGCCGTCGCGGATGATGCGCGCGTCGATGTCGATCATGGTGATTGCCTGGCCAGTTGCTGGCGTTGCTGCAACAACTCGGAGTAGTAGCGCCATACCGCCAGGGCATAGCGTGAACGCTGCGCTTGTCGATCCGCCTTGGCCCCCGCGTTATAGGCACCGATCGCCTGCCAGCCGTAACCCTGCTCGCGGATAAAACCGGCAAGGATCCATGCGCCGACCATCACACTGGTGCAGGGCTGGGTGAGCAGGTGCTGTTCGGAGATGCCGAATCGAGCCAGTGCGGGCAAGTGGCGGCTGTTGATTTGCATCAGGCCGATGTCCTGGCTGCCGTCGCTGTTGATATTGCGCGCGCTGGGGTTGAGGCCGGATTCGACCTTGGCGATGGCGTACAGCAAGAGGGGGTCGACGTGGTAGCGGCTGGCTGCCAGCTGCCAGCAGTCGGCCTCGGCGACGCCGGAAAGGCACAGCAACGTCAGGGCGATTCGTAGTGTGTGCATGGTGGGTCACAAGCCGTACACGATGTCGGCGTAGGTGTTCACGCCACCGGCCTTGCCGTCGCGCCCCAAGGAGATGATTTCTGCATCGTTGGGCGGTGTACCGGGATTCTTGTAGAGATAAGGGTTGCCCCAGGGGTCTGGCGGCAACACTTTCAAATAGGGGCCTTGCCAATTGTTCGCGTTGGCGGGGCGTGTGGTGAGCGCATTCAAGCCGAGTGTTTCGTCCGGGTAATTGCCGTTGTCCAGGCGGTACTGGTTCAGGGCATCGGCGAGGGACTTCATTTGGCCTTGGGCGGTCTGGACCTTGGCCAGTTCCAGGCGATCAAACATCTTCGGGCCGACGTAGCCGGCAAGCAGGGCGATGATCAGCAGGACGACCAGCAACTCCAGCAACGTGAAGCCGCGAGCGGGGCTGTGGATAAAGGTGCGAGTGCGCATGGAGAGATACCCTGTTGGGAGTGCCAAGGTACGGCGGTTGTGTGTAACTCTCCCGGCCCGCTGTTTGGCGGGCACCGCCGGTAGGACTTCATATGTTCTATAACGCTGGGTCTTGTGACACTTAGTCTCTTCGCGGTTTTTGCATGGGTTCAATTATAGCGTTGATAAATATAGGGGGACGGGGATTTGGCTATAACCTTTGGCTCTTATATTGGGCCGGTGAATGAATAACGCCTATAAAAACGCCGCATAAGGTATGCGGCGCTGAATGAATCAAGCAGGCGGCTTAATGGTTATAGCTTGTCCCAAGCGTTTACCCAATTGCCATTTGCGTGCCCCGGTTCATACGCTGGAAGTGAGCACCAACCGGTTGCCGGCCAAGGTTTGCATTCATAGTTGCTGCCATTATGGGACACCTTGTCTCCGGCCTTGTAATTGGTCCCCGGCACATACGCAGGGTATTCCCCTCCACCGCTGCCGGGGTTGACCGTAACCGTAGTCGTTGCTCGGTCATTTTTATAGTTGCTGCCGTCATATACCGTCAGGCTGATATTGACGGTGGTGGTTTTATCCACCGTTGGCGCAGTGAACGTGGCTGTCGATTCATGAAAGTTACCGCCGAGGAAGTCGTTGTCCCACTGCCACCGGATTGGACCGTTGTTGTAAAACTTGGAGTTTCTGCCGTTCATGGTGAACGTGTCACCTGATTTAACGGGCGCGTGGGAGTCGATCACGGCTTCAGGTGCGCGTGGATCGATCGGCTTTTCGCCGCCTGGGATAATGGCCATCGCCTTGGAGTAACCCTTGGCCGTTGTGAACACAGAGTTGACGCTCGGATCAGTTGGGTTGAACACAATGTTACTACCCTGTTTTTCCCCAACTTTGGCGATGCTTGGATTGATTTGGTCCGCCAACTGCCGGCCCCATATTTTGGGGTCCAGGTTGCTTGGGGTAATGGGGAGGGTGATGTCTACGACTTCTTTGGCTTGCGGTGTGTTGTCCAGGATACGGAAGTGCACGGAATCACCGGCTTTGAGCTCGTTCATGACAGCATCGATGAATTGACCCAGATCCACCCATGGTGCCGGGACTCCACCCCCTGCAATGTTGATATCGCTGCAGTTATAGAAACCCTCGCCTGCCGGATCGATACGCTGCCACTGAACGAACAGGGTCGCTTTGCCTATTTGCCCCGAGGGGATAGGTACCGGGAACTTGAAATACCCGGAGGAAGGTAGCGCAGGAGGATTGCTGCCCCAGTTGGTTTGGGCCGTGGGCAGTTGTTCGGTGTGAATAAGGACCAAGTCATTCCAGGTCAACGGTGATCGGGTCGGATCAAAACCAGGTCTTGTCAGGAACACTTTCGCAAAGCTGGGAACGTGCGGCGCTGTACCGATGATGCGAACGTCGATCATGCCATTGGAGGGAACGACGTCGGTCCGATACCAATCATCTGACACAATGTTCAGGCCGTCTTTTTTTATATCTGCCGCCGCGCAAAGCGTGCCGTCTGGCACTTCTCTTTTAACCGTTTCCGGATCGTTATAACCGGGCTCCTTGATCAAATGCGCCACTTCGTTCCACTGCTGGCCTGGATACTGACCACTTTTCTTGGCTAAGGCAGCGCAACCGGCATCGCTGGGGTTGCCCGACCAGAAATCCGGGAGCGTTCTGCAGTAGACCTGGCGTGATATGGGCTGATCCACCGCGCCATGTGCCCAACTCAAGGCCGGCGCCAGACACAGCGCCGCCAATGTCCATGTGCAAAGTCTTTTCGCGTAGTTATTCATGTTCGAATCCACCTTCAATTCAGATAAACAAGTTCCGAACTGCTGGAACGATCAGTTGTGTGAGTGCATTGGCATCATCGGGTCGTCTGATCTCCCATGGGAGTGGTGCGGGTTGCGGGGTTACTCTGTCCAGGACCGTACAGAAACACCCACCCTTGATAACTACCTTGCCCTGTAAAACTCTGATCCTTGACTGAAAAATTACCTTGTTTGAACGGCGTGCCCTTGGCCTTGCTGAACACCCCCATGATGGTTTCGCCGGGGCCCGCCACCACGCCCCATTCGGTGCTGCCGCTCAGCGGGTCGGCATAGACCCGGCGCAGGTAGCGCTTGACGGTCGGTTGGCGGCGGTCGACCACCAGGTCATCGAGGGATTTCGGAAAGGTGTGGCCGGCGCTGTAATACAGGCCGATCGCGCGGCGGATTTCATTCCCCCGCGCCAGCAGCTCCAGCTCGCGCTCACGCTGCAACACGCTGGCCGTGAGCGTGCCCACTTCCATCAACATCACGGCCACCACCGCTACCGTCACCAACATGCCCATGAACACCGAACCGTGTTGACGCTGTTTACCAATCCGCATAGGCGCTCCCGTCATTCGCATTGCCGGGGGCGCCACTGCGCACATCGCCCAGGCCTTGTTCGTCGGAAGGTTGCAATTGCCAGGTATCGCGCTTGCCGGTCAGCGGGTCGAGGGGGATTTCGCGCAGGTAGCGGCGGTCCACCAGGGCTTGCAGGGACTCGGGATTGGCACCGTGGTCTTCGCGGTATTGGTCGAGTGCCTGGCGGATGGAAGACAGGTTGTGGCGCAGCACGGTTTCCTGGGCCTTGGCGTGCTGGCGGAAGTACTGGGGGGTCACCAGGGTCATGAGGGTGGCGATAATGGCCATGACCACCAGCAGTTCAATCAGGGTAAAACCCCGATTACCACTGGCTGTATAACGTTCCATTCAAACTCTCCCGTGTGCTGCGGGATGAAACGTCAAAGACATCTTTCCCCTCTTGTGGGTTATCGGCGCTGCTCTGGTAGCTGCGCAGTTGCCAGGTTTGGGCAGGCGACAGTTCGGGACACTCGCAGACGGGGTCGCGGGGAATGCGGCGCAGGAAGAAGAGTTTCTTGCCTTTGAGGTCGGTCTGGTCGGTGACCCCCTCGACCAAGGCTTGCAAGGTGGGTGGATAGCCGCTGTCGCCGATACTTTTTTGAATACGGCCGTCGTCGGCGGCCTCTTTGTAGGAATCAATCGCGCGGCGTATTTCCCGCAACGACCGTTGCAAGTCCAGTTCTCGATCGCGTTTACCCATCAACGCCGTCAGCGGATAAGCCACTGTCGACAACGTGGCCAGCAAGGCCAGCGTCAGTAGCAATTCAATCAGCGTAAAACCTTTAGCGCAGTGATGGCTGGGAGGCCCCTGCCACATCACTGTTCAACCTCCCTCTAACCCGCCAAGGACTTCAGCACTAACCCAGGCCAATGGACGTAACTGCAAGGGTGAGTGTAGATGAAGTTTTAAACAGAGTGTTTTTTGTACAACTGGCGGATAAACGGTGGTTACCCACAATGGCTGTGCACGTGGCTGTGGATAAGGTGTTCGCGGTTGTCCACAGGCCACGTAAAATCACGCCTGTAGCGCGCTGTATGAAAAGTGATCACCCTAAGTTACGGTTTTTACGGGGATTTTAGTGTGGATAAGGCCGCTGCCTGCGGTCGACTTGCCCCCAAAGTCTGTTGGCGGTTCTGTGGATAAGATGTTCGCTATCGGCTACGGGCCAGGTAATACGTGGCTTTGCCAGTCTTGGTTAAATATTGATCGATTGTGTGTTTTTGCGCCTGTAAAAGGCTGAAAGCCCCTATTTATCGCGTCTTGCAGCAGTTTTCCACAGAAGGCGTGAAGTTGCCCCCAAAGTCTGTTGGCGGTTCTGTGGATAAGGTGTTTGCGTTCAGCTACAGGCCATAGGCGACGGGCCTTTCAGGGTGTTGGTCGAAAAGTGATCAATGGGCGGCGAAACCCGGTGATCTGAATAAGTCACGGATTTTCTTCGGTTTATTTTGCGGAGTGGGTGCAGTTGCCCACAATTGCTGTGGGTGGCTTTGTGGATAAGTTGTTGGGCAAAGGCTGGAGGGCAGGCTGGCAGTGGTCTGCGAGAGATTTGATCAAATATTAAGCAGTAGGGGGCAAGTGTGGGAGGGGGCAATCCCCCTCCCACATTTTTGAGCGGTGGGTATCGGTTATTCGTGTGCAGCCACGCCCTTGAGGTAAGGCGCCGGCGCCGCGCCCAGGTTGCTCAACATGCGCTCGCTGTACCAATCCACAAAGTTCACCACGCCGAACTCATAGGTCTTGGAGTACGGGCCCGGCTGGTAGGCGCTGGAGTTGATGCCGCGCTGGTTCTCCTCGGCCAGGCGACGGTCCTGGTCGTTGGTGGCGTCCCACACCTGGCGCATGCGTTCCACGTCGTAGTCCACGCCTTCCACGGCGTCCTTGTGCACCAGCCACTTGGTGGTGACCATGGTTTCCTGGGCGCTGATCGGCCACACGGTGAACACGATGATGTGATCGCCCATGCAGTGGTTCCACGAGTGCGGCAGGTGCAGGATGCGCATCGAGCCCAGGTCCGGGTTCTTGATGCGGCCCATCAGCTTTGCGCAGCCCTGCTTGCCGTCCATGGTCATGGACACGGTGCCCTTGAGCAGTGGCATGCGCACGATACGGTTGCGCAGGCCGAAGCTGGCGTGGGCGTAAGGGATCTTCTCGGCGTCCCAGGCAGCGGCGGAGGCGGCCACGTGGTCCTTGAAGGCCTGGTCGGCGCGCGGGTCGGTGACGTCGTCCCACTCCAGCAGGGTTTTCAGCAGTTCCGGGTGCGACGCGTTGCAGTGGTAGCACTCGCGGTTGTTTTCCAGCACCAGTTTCCAGTTGGCCTTTTCCATCAAGGTGGTTTGCACCGCCACCTTGGTGTTCTCCATGTCGTAGGGTTCCATGTAGTGGTTCAGGGTCGACAGGAAATCATCGATGGCCGGCGGGTTCTCGGCCAGGCTGATAAAGATATAACCGCCGGCGGTCTTCACGTTCACCGGCTTCAAGCCGTACTGCTTCATGTCGAAGTCGGCGCCCATCTCGGTGCCGGCGAACAGCAGGCGCCCGTCCAGTTCGTAGGTCCATTGGTGGTAGTGGCAGACCAGCTTGGCCACCTTGCCCTTGTCGCTGGTGCACAGGCGCGAACCGCGGTGGCGGCAGACGTTGTGGAACGCGTGCACCACGCCTTCGGCGCCACGGATCACGATGATCGGGTTCTTGCCCACTTGCAGGGTCAGGTAGTTGCCCTTGGTGGGGATCTCGCAGGTCATGCCGGCGATCAACCACTCTTTCTGGAAGATCTCCTGCATGTCGATATCAAACAGCCGGTCATCAGAGTAGAACGGCTGTGGCAGCGAAAACGTGCGCTCGCGCTCTTGCAGCATCTGCGCGGTGGCCTTGCGTGCGGGTTCCAGCGGATCGCCCAAGCTTAAGGTTGCGGTGACGTCCATCGTGTGTGTCCTCATGGCCATTCTGTGTGGCCGGCGAATAGTGGCTGATCAGGTGTGCAGCAAGGCGTAAAGAAAGCGTCGTTGTTGGGAGCGAGTGTGGGGCTGCTGATGCGGCGAACCTTATCCATGAGCGACATGGCCCACTCTGATCCCGACGCGCAAGCCCCGTGGTATGGGAGCTGGTCGCGATAAGTATGTGAATGTCGCAGATAGGTAAGTGGGCGGTTCTCGCGTTACGCAGAATCGCCACCATAAGGCCGACCTCGGCGGTGGAGAACAACATGTCCAATAATTTCCTGAATCCGGTAACCACCCAGACCTGGGCCA
Source organism: Pseudomonas sp. G11 (assembly GCF_029457515.1). NCBI lineage: Bacteria > Pseudomonadati > Pseudomonadota > Gammaproteobacteria > Pseudomonadales > Pseudomonadaceae > Pseudomonas > Pseudomonas sp. G11. Next base: position 7,278,296 of record NZ_CP120377.1, on the reverse strand, counting down.
ATGGTCGGCACATTGTCCGTTGCGTCAAAGTCATCCAGGAAACCTGGGACGTGCGCACCTTCTGCTTCATGGCCGACCAGCCGATCCTGTTCTTTTTTAAGCCGGGGCAGTTCGTCACCCTGGAGCTGGAAATCGACGGCCAGCCGATCATGCGCTCCTACACCATTTCCAGTTCGCCGTCGGTGCCCTACAGCTTCTCGGTGACCATCAAGCGCGTGCCGGGCGGCAAGGTCTCCAATTGGCTGCACGACACCCTGCATGAGGGCCAGGAGCTGGCGGTGCACGGGCCGGTCGGGCTGTTCAATGCCATCGACTTCCCCAGCCCGAAAGTGCTGTACCTCAGTGGCGGCGTGGGGATTACCCCGGTGATGTCCATGGCCCGCTGGTTCTACGACACCAACGCCAACGTCGACATGACGTTTATCCACAGCGCCCGCTCGCCCAAAGACATCATCTACCACCGCGAGCTGGAGCATATGGCGTCGCGGATCGATAACTTCAGCCTGCACCTGATCTGCGAGAAACACGGGTTGGGTGAGCCTTGGGCGGGTTATCGCGGTTATCTGAACCACAAGATGCTGGAACTGATGGTGCCGGACTTCCTGGAGCGCGAAGTGTTCTGCTGCGGGCCGACGCCGTATATGAACGCGGTGAAGCGCCTGCTGGAAGTGGCCGGTTTCGACATGGCGCGGTATCACGAGGAGTCCTTTGGCGCTACGCCGCCGGAAGCGCGGGCGGATGCCGTGGAGCAGGCCGAACAAGCCGCCGATGCGCCGGAAATCGATCTGGCAGACCTGCACCAAGTGGAATTCATTGCCTCGGGCAAGAGCATTCGCGTGGCCCCGGGTGAAACCGTGCATGCGGCGGCCGCCAAGCTGGGCCTGTTGATCCCGAAAGCCTGCGGCATGGGGATCTGCGGCACATGCAAGGTGCTGAAGCTGGGTGGCGAGGTCGAGATGGACCACAACGGCGGGATCACCGAGGAGGACGAAGCCGAAGGCTACATCCTGTCGTGCTGCAGTGTGCCGAAGGGCGATGTGCGCATCGAGTTCTGAGACTCAGTACAGCCCCGGCCGACGATCCCGATGAACATGGTTGTGGTCGCTGATTGACTTGTTCCTGGCCTGTGCCAGTGGCAGGTCGGCCACCCATTGTTGTTCCATCGGCTGGGAGGCTGCTCCGGCCAGCGGGTAGCCATCGGCGTCGACGATGACCGAACCGCCTACCCAATTGACGCCACGTTCTTCGCCATAACGGTCGCACGCAGCGATGAACATGCGGTTGACCGCCGCATTGGCCTGGACCCGCACGATCTCTGCCGGCCGTTCACCCACGGGGCGCGGGCCGTCCGGCCAGTTCACCGGGGCGCAGAGCAGGTCGGCTTCCGCCAGTGCTGCCAGGCGTACCCACTCCGGCAGTTCCAGGTCGTAGCAGATCATCATGCCGATCCGCCCGACGGCGGTGTCGACCACCGGAGGCGGCGCATCACCGGCGGTGAAGATCAGTTTTTCGCGGTCCCACAGGTGCGCCTTGCGATACACCGTCACCCGCCCGCTGGGCTCTACCAGCGCGGCACTGTTGGCAACGCGTCCCGCGCTCAGGCGCTCGCAGAAGCCTGCGACGATGATGATCCCCAGCGCTTGCGCGAGGCTTTTCCACAGGCTCAGGGTCGGACCGTCGCGTGTCTCGGAGGCCTCGTGGGCTTCCTCCAGGTCCGTGAACATGTAGCCGCTCTGAACCAGCTCAGGCAGGACGATCACCTGCGCATTAAGGCTGGCCGCTGCGCGAATCGAGCGCTCGGTCAGCGTCCGGTTGTAGTGGGTATCGCCGATACGCGGCGCCAGTTGATGACAAACCACGCGTAGCAGGGTCACGACAGGTCTCCTTCCAACGCTCGCTCACTGGCTTGCACGGCCCGCGCTTCGGCGGCGTGGTCGAGGTGGCGGCTCATCATGCAGTAGACCATTGCCGAGACCGCCAGGCCGACGACGAACGCAACATCCGCGCCGCCCAGCATCACGCTGATCGGTCCTTGATAAAAACCCAGCGACATAAACGGAATCATTGCCGCCAGGCCGAGGAAATAGGCAATGAGCCCGGCGCTCGACCAGCGCCCATAGATACCGGCCGGGTTGAAAATGTCGCTGATTGCGTAGTGCCCTTTTCGTATGGCATAGAAATCTGCGAGGTTGACGGCTGTCCAGGGCACCAGGAAATACAGCATCAAGAGGACGAAGGTGTTGAAGCTGTTCAGGTAGCTCTCGGGGATGCTCAAGGCAATCACAAAAATCACCGCGGCCACCAGGCTGATCCCAACGATGCGGCTCCTGATCCGCGGCTTGATCGGTACAAAACCGTCAATGGCACTGATCCCGGTGAGCATCGCGCCGTAGCAGTTGACCGCCATGATGCCGACCAGCGCGGGTACTGCGATCAACACGGTAAAGGTGCCAAACCCCGGAAGCAGTTGGTTGCCCACGGCCTGTACGCTGCCGATGGCGTCGGGCGAGGGCAGCGCCGAGGCGAGGAAGGCCCCCAGCGACATCAGCCACAGCGCCGAGCCGGCGGCCCCCAGGTAGGTCCAGAAGATGACGCTGCGCGACGGCGTGTTATGCGGCAGGTAGCGCGAGTAATCCGAGACGTAGACGGCGTAGCTGATCTGGTAACCCGCTGCGGCTGAAAGCTGGATCAGAAAGGCCGACCAGGAAAAATGTGCGTCGACCACCGCGGTGTCGGCCTGCAGGTACATCACGGCGGCGACCGTGAGGACCGCGAACACGCTGATCATCACGTAGGTCAGCCAGCGTTGCACAGTGTGCAGGAGGTCGTGGCCGATCACGGCGATCACCACTGCCAGGATGATCATCAAGGCGTACCACGGTGCACGGTTGCCGGGCAGCACGGTATTGATGGCGTCGGTCGCCAGGATCACGTTGAACACGTTAAAGCCGATGTACACGAACACCACGGCGATAAAGGGCACGATGGCCCCGCGCAGGCCGAACTGTGCCCGCGACTGGATCATCTGCGGCAACCCCATGCGCGGCCCCTGGTTGGCATGGAACGCCATGGCAAACGTGCCCAGGCCCACGCCGATGACTATCGCCAGGATCGCGTACACCAGGCTCAGCCCCAAGGCTGCGCCGGTAAACCCGGTGACCAGGGTGGTCAGTACGAAGTTACCGGTGAACCAGAACGGCGCCTGATGCCAGACCTTGCCGTGGCGCTCATTGCGCGGCACGTAGTCAATGGAACGGGTTTCGATTTTCAGCGTGGCGGAGGGCGGGGCAGCCGATCGGTTGGAGGGCGCGTTCATAGGCATCACGGTCTGTTTTTATTAAGTGAGGCTACGAAGAGTCTTGTAACTAAAAAGACAATTGAATCGCTATTCGCAAATAATCACTTCACGAATTTCTGAACTGATTGCCTGAAGCCTGCTGACACAAGGCCTGTATGACGCATCAGTTTTTTATTCCCAAGTGATATAGAGACATTTCCTACAACTAACTACGCTGAGCATCTCAGCCGTCGTATTCGCCCTTCGCATTGAAGCAGTAGGTGGACGTCCTCATTTCATGCCAAGGATGATGACCATGTCTGCTATTCCCTCTCGCAGTAAAGGTGCAGCGCGTTTGCTTGCCAACGATGTCACTGCACTGATTCCAGACTTTCCTTTTCATTACGCCCGGTTTCTTGAGACGGCCGCCAGTCAGGGCACGCCGCTGGCGCGGGTATCCCACCTGGCGTATGGCAGCCAGGTATTGATCGTCGGGGGCGGGGTCGCCGGCCTGGTGACGGCCTATGAAGTCATGCGCATGGGGTTGCACCCGGTGGTGGTAGAGGCCAGTGACCGCATCGGTGGGCGACTGTATTCCCATGTGGCAGGTAATCCGCAAGATCCGGATAACAGCGTCATCTGCGAGCTGGGCGCCATGCGCTTTCCTGTTTCAGGCAAGGCGTTGATGCACTATTTCAACAAAGTTGGCATGACGGCCCGTTCGACCGATTTTCCCAATCCGGGGTCGGCGTTTACCCCCAGTACGGTCGTCGACTATCAGCAGCAACAGGTCTATTACGAACGCGATAACCTGCCGCCTGATTACGCTGAGATCGAGGATAAGTTATTCAACGTGTTTCTTGAGCAGAACCCGATCAAGTTCACTGAGATGGAAACGGCAATGTCCGAGGGCAGCCTGGATCAAGCCAAGATCAAAGCCCTGTGGAACGCGATCCTTGATGCGGGTTGGGACAACCTCAGTTTTTTTGCTGCGATGGTCGAGCAGGCGGGTTGGAGCCGCGAAGATATCGATCTGTTCGGCCAGATCGGCTTCGGCACAGGCGGTTGGAACACCGATTACCCGAACTGCTTCCTGGAGGTGTTACGGGTGCTGTATACCGGGCTGGATACCAACCACAAGCTGATGTACGACGGCTCCAGTGAGCTGCCAAACCGACTTTGGACGCGTGCCCCGGAGACTTTTGGCGACGCTATGGTTCATTGGCCTGCGGGTACCACCGTCCGAGGCCTGACCACCCAGGTCATCGCTCAGCCTTTGAAGCAGGAAGTGCGGCAGATCCTGCGGCGGCCGGATGGCAAATTCGACGTGTGGGTGTTTGATCATCATCTGGCAGGCGAGCGCCAATACACCTTTCCTGCCGTGGTCTACACCCCTCAAAAGCGGATCCTCGATAAATTCCGTTATATGGACGGCGCTGCCCGCTTCAATCAGATGAATGACCTGTTATCCCCCAAGGAATGGGAAGCGGTGATGTACACCCATTACATGCAGTCGGCAAAAATCTTCGCGCAAACCAAACGACCGTTCTGGACCGACGTGGGCGTGGATTTGCAGCACAAGATGAGCGTGACGTTGTCGGACCGAATCACCCGTGGCACCTACCTGCTGGACTATGGCCGCAGCGAAGGGCCTCACAGAGGCAGTGGCATGTTTTTGTCTTACACCTGGAATGACGACAGCCTCAAATTCCTGGGTGATCGCAGTGCGCCGCTGCCGTCTCATGTGCAGTTATGCACAAGCTTGCTGGATAGCGTGTACGCCCCTCATCAGTTGAACCTGGCGGCTGAGTTCGGCATGACCAATCCCTTTGTCGAGATCAACTGGGAAGAGCAGCCGTTTTTCCTGTGCGCGTTCAAAATGAACCTGCCGGGACAATACGAGTACCAGCGCTTGCTGTTTTCCCAGTTCATGAACGGTGTGTCGAGTGGGCAACCCGATGGGTTCATTCTCGCCGGGGACGATGTTTCCTGGACGGGGGGCTGGGCGGAAGGGGCGGTAACGACGGCCTTGAACGCCGTAAATAAACTGGCGGTGCACTTCAACGGTGGGACCTTGCTCACCAACCGCGGCCCCATTGATGAATGGCAAGCGCTTCAGCCCAAAGCCTTGTGAGCATAGGTGTGTGAGTGAGGTGCGGGAGCGATAGGCGCGCAAGTGGCTCCAGCTGCGCGTCGCAGGTCATGAGGCTGCGACGCGGGCTTGCGCGGCCGTCGTTTCAGGCACCCATGACTTCGCGAATATCCGCCGCCAGTTCGCGCACGCGTTCTTCTTCGGTATCCCACGCACACATGAACCGTGCGCCGCCTTTGCCGATAAAGGTGTAGAAGCGCCAGCCCTTGGCCGTCAACGCTGCAATCGCCGGTTCCGACAGTTGCAGGAACACGCCGTTGGCCTGCACCGGGAACATCAACTCCACGCCGGGAATATCCGCCACCAGGCTGCTGAGCAACTGCGCGCAGTGGTTGGCGTGGCGTGCGTGTTTGAGCCAGGCGTCGTTTTCCAGCAGGCCCACCCAGGGGGCGGAGAGGAAGCGCATCTTCGAGGCCAGTTGGCCGGCCTGTTTGCAGCGGTAGTCGAAGTCTTCGGCCAGCTTGTGGTTGAAGAACAGGATGGCTTCACCCACGGCCATGCCGTTCTTGGTGCCGCCGAAGCACAACACGTCCACCCCGGCTTTCCAGGTCAGGTCGGCGGGTGAGCAGCCGAGAAACGCACAGGCGTTGGAAAAGCGCGCGCCGTCCATGTGCAGGTTCAGGCCGAGTTCCTTACAGGTGGCGCTGATGGCGCGGATTTCTTCCGGGGTGTAGACGCTGCCGACTTCCGTCGCCTGGGTCAGGGTCACTACGCGCGGTTTGGGGTAATGGATGTCCTGGCGCTTGAGGGCGATCTCGCGGATCGATTCCGGGGTCAGCTTGCCGTTTTCAGTGCGGGCAGTGAGCAGTTTCGAGCCGTTGGAGAAAAACTCCGGTGCGCCGCACTCGTCGGTTTCGACGTGGGCGGTTTCCGAGCAAATCACGCTATGGTAGCTCTGGCACAGCGAAGACAGCGCCAGGGAGTTGGCGGCGGTGCCGTTGAAGGCGAAGAACACTTCGCAGTCGGTTTCGAACAGGTTACGGAAACCGTCGGCGGCGCGGTGGGTCCATTCATCGTCGCCATAGGCGCGCTGGTGGCCGTGGTTGGCTTGTTCCATGGCGGCCCAGGCTTCCGGGCAGATGCCGGAATAGTTGTCGCTGGCGAATTGCTGGCTCTTGTCGGTCATGGCCCATTCCTGTGGTCGATGTTGGTGCGCACTTTAACCAAGATTGTCGGGCGTGCGCACGCACTGTAAATGCAAAGTCACTGGGGAATTATGCACGGTACTGAAACGATGGCTGTCGGACGTGTCCGTGATGGCGCTTTGGATTTGCTCAAGTGGCTGGCGCTGCTGTGCATGGTGCTCGATCACCTGCGCTACGTCGGCCTGAGCCTGGATGGCCTGTATGTACCAGGGCGCCTGGCGTTCCCGTGGTTTTGCCTGGCGATTGCGGCGAATCTGCATCGGGTCAGGAACGCACCCGTGACCGGCCAGTGGCGCTACCTGGGTTGGTTGTTGCTGTTCAGTGTGATCAGCGAAGTGCCGTACCGGATGTTTATCGACGATGCCGATACGTTGAATGTGCTGCCGACCCTGGCCTTGGGGTTGCTGGTTGCCCGAGGATGGCAGCAGAAGGCGCTGGTTGATCGAGGATTGGCGCTGATCGCTGTCACGATAGCCGCGGTATTTTCGACGCAGTTAATGTTCGGTTTCTTTGGTGTATTGCTGCCACTGGCGATGCTGCTGGTGTTTCGCAGGCCTTGGTATTTCAGCCTGTTGCCGGGCCTGGTGTGCGTGGCCGCCAACCAATGGCAGATCCTGCTCGATAGCGGCACGCCGGTGGCGCTGATGGGGTTGGCGGCGTGCCTGATTGCGCCGTTGGCGGGATTGGTCCTGTTGCGACATGCCCGCAGCGCCTCGCCGCCAGCCATGCGCCGCTGGGCCTATTCCCTCTATCCCCTGCATTTCCTGCTGCTGCTACTCGTCCGCAAGATCATCGCCTGACCTCCTGTAGGAGCGAGCTTGCTCGCGAAAAACGTCAACGATTATGCGGATTGCCTGAATGAATACCGCGCCCTCAGGTTTTTCGCGAGCAAGCTCGCTCCTACAGGGGCCAGGGTCATTTGCAGGCAATGTCGTAAACGCACCTTTGCGTGGCGTCCGTAGGCATTTGACCTGCCTGCGCCAGCCCTACCATCGCATCAAAGGGCTATGCCACCGTGCACGGGCCTCAACAATACGAAAGGCTGGGAGAGACGCGATGTTCAGCAAGAAAGACCAGATCCAGGGTTATGACGATGCACTGCTGGCGGCGATGAATGCCGAGGAGCAACGTCAGGAAGATCATATCGAGCTGATCGCGTCGGAGAACTACACCAGCAAGCGCGTCATGGAAGCCCAGGGCAGCGGCCTCACCAACAAATACGCCGAAGGCTACCCAGGCAAGCGCTACTACGGTGGTTGCGAGCACGTGGACAAGGTCGAGGCCCTGGCCATCGAGCGCGCCAAGCAGCTGTTCGGCGCCGATTACGCCAACGTACAGCCGCACTCCGGCTCCTCCGCCAATAGTGCGGTTTACCTGGCGCTGTTGAACGCCGGCGACACCATTCTCGGCATGAGCCTGGCCCACGGCGGCCACCTGACCCACGGCGCCAAAGTGTCGTCCTCGGGCAAGCTGTACAACGCCGTGCAGTACGGCATCAACACCGACACCGGCCTGATCGACTACGACGAAGTCGAGCGCCTGGCCGTAGAACACAAACCGAAGATGGTAGTGGCCGGTTTCTCCGCCTACTCCAAGACCCTGGATTTCCCACGTTTTCGCGCGATCGCCGACAAGGTCGGGGCGCTGCTGTTCGTCGACATGGCCCACGTTGCTGGCCTGGTCGCCGCTGGCCTGTACCCGAACCCGCTGCCGTACGCCGATGTGGTCACCACCACCACCCACAAGACCCTGCGCGGTCCCCGTGGCGGTTTGATCCTGGCCAAGGCCAACGAAGAAATCGAGAAGAAACTCAACGCTGCCGTATTCCCCGGCGCCCAGGGTGGCCCGCTGATGCATGTGATCGCCGGCAAGGCGGTGTGCTTCAAGGAAGCCCAGGAGCCAGGCTTCAAGGCCTACCAGCAACAAGTGATCGACAATGCCCAGGCCATGGCCAGCGTGTTTATCAAACGCGGCTACGATGTAGTGTCCGGCGGCACCGATAACCACCTGTTCCTGGTCAGCCTGATCCGTCAGGGCCTCACCGGCAAAGAGGCGGACGCCGCCCTCGGTCGCGCCCACATCACCGTCAACAAGAACGCCGTACCGAACGACCCGCAGTCGCCGTTCGTGACCTCGGGCCTGCGCATCGGCACCCCGGCGGTGACCACGCGTGGTTTCAAGGTGCCGCAGTGCATCGAGCTGGCCGGCTGGATCTGCGACATCCTCGATAACCTCGGCGACGCCGACGTCGAGGCCAACGTGGCCAAGCACGTGTCTGCCCTGTGCGCTGATTTCCCGGTTTATCGCTGAGCGCGGTTTTGGAGTAATGACTATGCAACGCTACTCGGGCTTCGGCCTCTTCAAGCACTCACTCAGCCACCACGAAAACTGGCAGAAGATGTGGCGCACGCCGACCCCTAAAAAGGTCTACGACGTGGTCATCGTCGGCGGCGGCGGGCATGGTCTGGCAACCGCCTACTACCTGGCCAAAGAGCACGGCATCACCAACGTGGCCGTGGTCGAGAAAGGCTGGCTGGGCGGCGGTAACACCGCGCGCAACACCACCATCGTGCGCTCCAACTACCTGTGGGACGAGTCGGCGCACCTGTACGAACACGCGATGAAACTGTGGGAAGGCCTGTCCCAGGACCTGAACTACAACGTGATGTTCTCCCAGCGTGGCGTCTACAACCTGTGCCACACCCTGCAGGACATCCGTGATTCCGAACGTCGCGTCAGCGCCAACCGCCTTAACGGCGTGGATGGCGAGTTGCTGAATGCCAAGCAAGTGGCCGACGAGATTCCGTACCTGGATTGCTCGAAAAACACGCGCTACCCGGTACTCGGCGCCACCGTGCAACGTCGCGGCGGCGTGGCCCGTCACGATGCCGTGGCCTGGGGCTTTGCCCGTGCGGCCGACGCCCTCGGCGTGGACTTGATCCAGCAGACCGAAGTGATCGGCTTCCGCAAGGAAAACGGCGTGTGCATCGGCGTGGAAACCAACAAGGGTTTTATCGGCGCCAAGCGCGTCGGTGTGGTCACCGCGGGTAACTCCGGGCACATGGCGTCCCTCGCCGGCTTCCGTTTGCCGATCGAATCCCACCCGCTGCAAGCGTTGGTGTCGGAGCCGATCAAGCCGATTATCGACAGCGTGATCATGTCCAACGCCGTGCACGGTTACATCAGCCAGTCCGACAAGGGCGACCTGGTGATCGGCGCCGGTATCGACGGTTACAACGGCTACGGCCAGCGCGGCTCGTACCCGGTGATCGAACACACCATCCAGGCCATCGTCGAGATGTTCCCGGTGCTGTCGCGGGTGCGCATGAACCGCCAGTGGGGCGGTATCGTCGACACCACCCCGGATGCCTGCCCGATCATCTCCAAGACCCCGGTGCCGAACATGTTCTTCAACTGCGGTTGGGGTACCGGTGGCTTCAAGGCCACCCCAGGCTCAGGCAACGTGTTTGCCGCCAGCCTGGCCAAAGGTGAGATGCACCCATTGGCTGCACCTTTCTCCATCGACCGTTTCCACAACGGTGCGTTGATCGACGAACACGGCGCTGCGGCCGTCGCCCACTAACAGGAGAAATTCCCTATGTTGCATATCTTCTGTCCTCACTGTGGCGAACTGCGCTCCGAAGAGGAATTCCACGCGTCCGGCCAAGCGCACATCCCGCGCCCGCTGGACCCGAACGCCTGCACCGATGAAGAGTGGGGCGACTACATGTTCTTCCGCGATAACCCGCGTGGGTTGCACCACGAACTGTGGATTCACGCCGCCGGTTGCCGCCAGTATTTCAACGCGACCCGCGACACCGTGACCTACGAAATTCTTGAAACCTACAAGATTGGCAGCAAGCCGCAATTCACCGCCAAGGCTTCTGGAGAGAAGGTATGAGCCAGATCAATCGCCTGTCCAACGGTGGCCGGATCGACCGTAACAAAGTCCTGACCTTCAGCTTCAACGGCCAGAGCTACAAAGGCTTCGAAGGCGACACCCTGGCCGCTGCATTGCTGGCCAACGGCGTCGACATCATCGGCCGCAGCTTCAAGTATTCGCGCCCACGCGGCATCTTTGCCGCCGGGGCCGAAGAGCCGAACGCGGTGCTGCAGATCGGTGCCACCGAAGCCACCCAGATTCCCAACGTGCGTGCTACGCAACAGGCGCTGTACCAGGGGTTGGTTGCCACCAGCACCAACGGCTGGCCGAGCGTGAACAACGACATGATGGGCATTCTTGGCAAGGTCGGCGGCAAGCTGATGCCGCCGGGTTTCTACTACAAAACCTTCATGTACCCGCAATCGTTCTGGATGACCTACGAGAAGTACATCCGCAAGGCTGCCGGCCTTGGCCGCTCGCCGACCGAGAACGATCCGGACACCTACGACAACTTCAACCGTCATTGCGACGTGCTGGTGGTCGGCGCCGGCCCTGCTGGCCTGGCGGCTGCACTGGCCGCCGCGCGCAGCGGTGCCCGCGTGATCATCGCCGATGAGCAGGAAGAGTTCGGCGGTTCCTTGCTCGACTCCCGCGAAAGCCTCGACGGCAAGCCCGCCACGGAATGGGTCGCCAGCGTTATCGCCGAACTGAAAGCCCTGCCGGACGTGGTGCTGCTGCCCCGCGCCACCGTCAACGGTTACCACGACCATAACTTCCTGACCATTCACGAGCGCCTGACCGACCATCTCGGTGACCGTGCACCGATTGGCCAGGTGCGCCAGCGCATCCACCGTGTGCGTGCCAAGCGTGTGGTCCTGGCGACCGGTGCGTGTGAGCGTCCGCTGGTGTACGGCAACAACGATGTACCGGGCAATATGCTCGCCGGCGCGGTCTCCACCTACGTGCGCCGCTACGGCGTGGCACCGGGCAAGAAACTGGTGCTGTCGACCAACAACGATCACGCCTACCGCGTTGCCCTGGACTGGTTCGACGCTGGCCTGCAGGTGGTCGCCGTGGCCGATGCCCGTCACAACCCACGTGGCGCGCTGGTGGAAGAAGCGCGCGCCAAAGGCATTCGTATCCTCACTGGCAGCGCCGTGATCGAGGCCCGTGGCAGTAAGCACGTCACCGCCGCTCGGGTGGCTGCCATCGATGTGAAAGCCCACAAAGTCACCAGCCCCGGCGAGTGGCTGGACTGCGACCTGGTGGCCAGCTCCGGCGGCTACAGCCCGGTGGTCCACTTGGCCTCGCACCTGGGCGGCAAACCGACCTGGCGTGAAGACATCCTCGGTTTTGTACCGGGCGAAGCCCCGCAGAAACGCGTGTGCGTCGGTGGCATCAATGGCGTCTACGGCCTTGGCGATTCCCTGGCGGACGGTTTCGAAGGCGGCGTGCGCGCGGCCAGCGAAGCCGGCTTTACCCCGGTGGAAGGCACGTTGCCCAAAGCCTTGAGCCGTCTTGAAGAGCCGACCCTGGCGCTGTTCCAAGTGCCTCACGAGAAAGCTACCGCACGGGCACCGAAGCAATTTGTCGACCTGCAAAACGACGTCACCGCCGCCGCCATCGAGCTTGCTACCCGCGAGGGTTTCGAGTCGGTCGAGCACGTCAAGCGCTACACCGCGCTGGGTTTCGGCACCGACCAGGGCAAGCTGGGTAACGTCAACGGCCTGGCGATTGCCGCGCGCTCGCTGAACGTGACCATTCCGCAGATGGGCACCACCATGTTCCGTCCCAACTACACGCCGGTGACCTTCGGCGCGGTAGCGGGCCGTCACTGTGGGCATATCTTCGAGCCGGTGCGCTACACCGCGTTGCACGCCTGGCACGTTAAAAACGGCGCCGAATTTGAAGATGTCGGCCAGTGGAAACGCCCATGGTACTTCCCACGCAATGGCGAAGACCTGCACGCCGCCGTGAAACGTGAATGCCTGGCCGTGCGCGACAGCGTCGGCCTGCTGGATGCCTCCACCCTCGGCAAGATCGACATCCAGGGCCCGGATGCGCGTGAGTTCCTCAACCGCATCTACAGCAACGCCTGGACCAAGCTCGACGTGGGCAAGGCGCGCTATGGCCTGATGTGCAAGGAAGACGGCATGGTCTTCGATGACGGCGTCACCGCCTGCCTTGCCGACAACCACTTCCTGATGACCACCACCACCGGCGGCGCGGCTCGCGTACTCCAGTGGCTGGAAATCTACCAGCAGACCGAATGGCCGGACCTGAAGGTGTACTTCACCTCGGTCACCGACCACTGGGCGACCATGACCCTGTCCGGCCCCAACAGCCGCAAGCTGTTGGCGGAAGTCACCGACATCGACCTGGACAAGGACGGCTTCCCGTTCATGACCTGGAAGGAAGGCTTGGTTGGCGGTGTGCCGGCGCGGGTGTTCCGTATCTCGTTTACCGGTGAGTTGTCGTACGAAGTCAACGTGCAGGCCGACTACGCCATGGGCGTGCTGGAGCAAATCGTCGAGGCGGGCAAAAAGTACAACCTGACCCCGTACGGCACCGAAACCATGCACGTACTGCGTGCCGAGAAAGGTTTCATCATCGTTGGCCAGGACACTGACGGCTCGATGACCCCGGACGACCTGAACATGGGCTGGTGCGTAGGCCGCACCAAACCGTTCTCGTGGATCGGCTGGCGCGGCATGAACCGTGAAGACTGCGTGCGCGAAGAGCGTAAGCAACTGGTGGGCTTGAAGCCGGTCGATCCAAAAGTGTGGCTGCCGGAAGGCGCGCAGTTGGTGTTCGATCCGAAGCAGGCGATTCCGATGAAGATGGTTGGCCACGTCACCTCCAGCTATGCGCATAACTCCCTGGGTTATTCGTTTGCGATGGCGGTGGTCAAGGGCGGCTTGAAGCGTATCGGTGAGCGGGTGTTCTCGCCGCAAGCGGATGGCAGTGTGATCGAGGCGGAGATCGTGTCTTCGGTGTTCTTTGACCCGAAAGGCGAGCGGCAGAACATCTGATAGACCGGGTCGCCTGCATCGCAGGCGAGCCCCCTCCCACAGGGAATGCATTCCAAATGTGGGAGGGGGCTTGCCCCCGATGAGGCCAGAACAGTCACCACAGAATTCAAAACAGGTGCTTTATGACAGCAGCCAATGTTTACCAACAACGCCCCACCACCGGCGCCAAGGCCGAGTCGTCGCTGCACCATGCCGACCTCGCCAGCCTGGTCGGCAAGGGCCGCAAGAACGCCGGCGTGACCGTGCGTGAAAAGAAACTGCTCGGCCACCTGACCATCCGTGGCGACGGCCATGACGCCGCCTTCGCCGCTGGCGTACACAAAGCCCTGGGCATCGAGTTGCCTGGCGCCCTGCAGGTCATCGTCAAAGGCGAAACCAGCTTGCAATGGCTCGGCCCGGATGAGTGGCTGCTGGTCGTGCCCAGCGGTGAAGAATTCGCCGCCGAACAAAACCTGCGTGCTGCGCTGGGCGACCTGCATATCCAGGTCGTCAACGTCAGCGGCGGCCAGCAGATCCTCGAACTGAGCGGCCCGAACGTGCGTGATGTGCTGATGAAGTCCACCAGCTACGACGTGCACCCCAATAACTTCCCGGTGGGCAAGGCGGTGGGCACGGTGTTCGCCAAGTCGCAACTGGTGATCCGCCATACCGCTGAAGACACCTGGGAGCTGGTGATCCGTCGCAGCTTCTCGGATTACTGGTGGCTGTGGTTGCAGGACGCCTCGGCTGAATTCGGCCTGAGCGTTCAAGCCTGATATGACCCTGTAGGAGCGAGCTTGCTCGCGAAAAACGTCAACGATAACGCGCGCATCCTGAATGAACGCGGCGCCCTTGGATTTTTCGCCAGCAAGCTCGCTCCTACAGTCAGCAGCATCGCTGTATGAGGAGTTAACTGTAATGAGCCGCGCACCCGATACATGGATTTTGACTGCCGACTGCCCCAGCGTGCTCGGCACGGTGGACGCGGTCACCCGCTACCTGTTCGAGCAGGGCTGTTATGTGACCGAGCACCACTCGTTCGATGACCGCCTCTCGGGCCGATTTTTTATTCGCGTGGAATTCCGTCAGCCCGACGGTTTCGACGAGCAGGCGTTTCGCGCCGGCCTGGCCACGCGCGGCGAAGCCTTTGGCATGATCTTCGAGCTGACGGCGCCGAACTACCGGCCAAAAGTGGTGATCATGGTCTCCAAGGCCGATCACTGCCTGAACGATCTGCTGTACCGCCAGCGGATCGGCCAACTGTCGATGGACGTGGTCGCGGTGGTGTCCAACCACCCTGATTTGAAACCGTTGGCCGACTGGCACCAGATTCCCTACTACCATTTCCCTCTCGACCCGAACGACAAACCGTCCCAGGAGCGTCAGGTGTGGCAAGTGATCGAAGAGACCGGCGCCGAACTGGTGATCCTTGCGCGCTACATGCAAGTGCTGTCGCCGGAGCTGTGCCGCAAGCTGGATGGCAAGGCGATCAATATCCATCACTCCTTGTTGCCGGGGTTCAAGGGCGCCAAGCCGTATCACCAGGCGTACAACAAGGGGGTGAAATTGGTCGGCGCCACGGCGCATTACATCAACAACGATCTGGACGAAGGGCCGATCATCGCCCAGGGCGTGGAGGTGGTGGATCACAGCCACTATCCCGAGGATTTGATTGCCAAGGGGCGCGATATCGAAGGGCTTACCTTGGCCCGGGCGGTGGGGTATCACATTGAGCGGCGGGTGTTTCTGAACGCCAATAGGACGGTGGTGCTCTGACTGACGCCAATCGGGGGCAAGCCCTCTCCCACATTTGGAATGCGGTCGAATGTGGGAGAGGGCTTGCCCCCGATGAGGCCCTCACAAACAACACAAGAAACAGCATCTGTACCCGAGCACTCAACGCGCTGCCCACCCTACGGGCAACGCAGTTCCATAAAAACAACAGCGAGGTGAAAGCATGTCTGGTAATCGTGGTGTCGTGTATCTCGGCAACGGCAAGGTCGAAGTACAGAAAATCGACTATCCCAAAATGCAGGACCCCCGTGGCAGGAAGATTGAGCACGGCGTCATCCTGCGCGTGGTCTCCACCAACATCTGCGGCTCCGACCAACACATGGTGCGTGGCCGCACGACTGCCCAGACCGGCCTGGTGCTCGGTCACGAGATCACCGGTGAAGTGATCGAGAAGGGCAGTGACGTCGAAAACCTGAAGATCGGCGACCTGGTTTCCGTTCCCTTCAACGTCGCCTGCGGCCGCTGCCGCTCCTGCAAAGAACAACACACCGGTGTGTGCCTCACCGTCAACCCGGCCCGTGCCGGCGGCGCCTATGGCTACGTCGACATGGGCGACTGGACCGGTGGCCAGGCTGAATACGTACTGGTGCCCTACGCCGACTTCAACCTGCTGAAACTGCCGGACCGCGACAAGGCCATGGAGAAAATCCGCGACCTGACCTGCCTCTCCGACATCCTGCCCACCGGCTACCACGGCGCCGTCACCGCCGGCGTGGGGCCAGGCAGCACGGTGTACATCGCCGGTGCCGGTCCTGTCGGCCTGGCTGCCGCCGCCTCCGCGCGCCTGCTGGGGGCGGCGGTGGTGATCATCGGCGACGTCAACTCTATCCGCCTGGCCCACGCCAAGGCGCAAGGGTTTGAAGTGGTCGACCTGTCCACCGACACCCCGCTGCACGAACAGATCGCCGCCCTGCTGGGTGAGCCTGAAGTGGACTGTGCCGTTGACTGCGTGGGCTTCGAAGCCCGCGGCCACGGGCACGACGGCGTCAAGCACGAAGCCCCTGCCACGGTGCTCAACTCACTGATGGGCGTGGTGCGCGTGGCGGGCAAGATCGGCATTCCCGGCCTGTATGTCACCGAAGACCCAGGTGCTGTCGACGCTGCCGCAAAAATGGGCAGCCTGAGCATCCGCTTCGGTTTGGGCTGGGCCAAATCCCACAGCTTCCATACCGGCCAGACCCCGGTGATGAAGTACAACCGCCAGCTGATGCAGGCGATCATGTGGGACCGCATTCACATCGCCGACATCGTGGGGGTTGAAGTCATCAGCCTGGATGACGCCCCGCGTGGGTATGGCGAGTTCGATGCGGGCGTGCCGAAGAAGTTTGTGATTGATCCGCATAAGTTGTTCAGCGCGGCATAAATCCCAGGCATACGAAAACCCAAATGTGGGAGAGGGCTTGCTCCCTCCCACATTTGGGTTGTGGTGTTTGGGATCTCAACGGTTGGCCAAGGCACCTTGGTAGACGGTCGGGCCCGTCGGTTGCTTGCTCACCGAGCCCCCTTTGCTCTCCGCACTCACCATCAATTCCACGGGCTTGCTGATCGAGGCCTGCTGCCTTGGGTTCAAGCCGATGATGCCTTCGCCATCTTCCGGTAACAGCCCAAGTGACACGGGCTTGCCGCCATTGGGAATCGCCCACAGTTCCAGGCTCTGGTCCGGCGCGGGTGTGGTGATGGCGATGGGTTGCACTTCCAGGTAATCCTTGTGCGCCATGATCTGCGCCGCCGGCTGTTGGGTGGTGGTGATCAGGGTGGCGGTGGACTTGACGTTGTCCTGAGTGTAGAACGCGACGCCGAGGCCGGCGATCACGGCCACGCAGACGCCGATAAACAGGCGTGGACGGCTCCAGAAGGGTGGTTTTGGCTCAATCATGGGGGGGCGGGTCGCGCTCATGGAATTGTTCCTGACAGGTTTTGGAGTCATTTCATTGACTCTGCCCCAGCCATTGGGTTCCTGGGACGCCTCGGAACAATGTGCCGGATACCCAGTCAAACGCCTGCTTTTACCCCTACATCCAGAGGTTGTTTCGATGAAGATTTCACGCGGTTTCGCCCTTTCCTGCCTGATGAGCCTGGCCGCCGCCCCGGTGTTTGCCGCAGGGTTCAGCCTTGGCGACGCGGCCAATGCCATCTCCGGCATGCAAGGGGGTAACAACAAGGCCGCAGCCGCCGCACCGTCGTCCGAGACGGCGGACCTGCTGACCACGCTGACCTCGCAACTGAACATCACCCCCGAACAAGCCGTGGGCGGTACGGGCGCCATGCTGGGCCTGGCCAAGAACAAACTGAGCGGCAACGACTATTCGCAACTGGGTAACAGCGTGCCGGGCCTTGACCAGCTGTCGGGCAACAATGCATTGGGCAGCCTCGGGGCCTTGAGCGGGATGCTCGGCCAGAACGGTGGCAGCAAGACCAGCGGCCTGGACGGCCTGCTGGGTAACGTGAAGAACACCAACGACCTGAATACCGCGTTCAGTGCCCTGGGCATGGACAGTGGCATGGTCGGCCAGTTTGCCCCGCTGATCCTGCAATACCTGGGCGGGCAGGGTGCCAACAGCTCGCTGCTGGGTAAACTGGCCCAGGCCTGGGGCACCGGTAGCTAAATACGCTCTGCGCGCAGTTGAGCGATGCGCGCATCCTTCTCCTTCCAGAGCTGGTTCACCCAGTTCTGGACGCTCTGGCGAAACGCCGGATCGTTCTCATAATCCCCTTGCCACAACGCCGGGTCCAGCTCACGGGTGTGGATATCAATGATCACCTTCGGTACCGCGCCGCTGATCAAATCCCAGAACCCCGGAATCTTTTGCTGCGGGTAGACCACGGTTACGTCAAGCACCGCGTCCAATTGTTCACCCATGGCCGCCAGCACAAACGCTACGCCGCCCGCCTTGGGCTTGAGCAAGTGAGTGAATGGCGAATCCTGCTGCTTGCGCTTGGCCTCGCTGAACCGCGTGCCTTCCAGGTAATTGACCACCGTCACCGGCTGGCGCTTGAACAGCTCGCAGGCTTGCTGGGTGATCTTGAGGTCCTGGCCGGCCAGTTCCGGGTGCCTGGCCAGGAACGCCTTGGTGTAGCGCTTCATGAACGGGTAATCCAGCGCCCACCAGGCCAGGCCGAGGAAGGGTACCCAGATCAGCTCTTTTTTCAGGAAGAATTTGAAGAACGGCGTGCGGCGGTTGAGGGCCTGGATCAGCGCCGGGATGTCCACCCAGGATTGGTGGTTGCTGATCACCAGGTAGCTGGTGTCGCCGCGCAGTTCGTCGCCGCCGCGAATGTCCCACCGGGTGGGGATGCACAAGGAGAAAATAAGCTTGTCGATCTCGGCCCAGGTCTCGGCGATCCACATCACCGCCCATGAGGCATAGTCGCGAAACCGCCCTGGGGCCACCAGCTTGAGCAGGGCAAAGACCATCAGTGGGCCAAACAGCACCAAGGTGTTGAGCAATAGCAGCAGTGTGACCAAACAGCCGGTGAGCAGGCGGCGCATAAGTAACTCTTGGAATCTTGTGGGCGGGCCATCATAAGCAAGCTGAGTCTATAGGCCAAATCGCAAATGGCCGTACGAATGTTTCACAATGTGCCGGTTATGGTGGGTGTGACTAACTAAGTGCTGTCTTTGCGGTCTAGAATCCGCCTACTTCTTTCCGAGGAAATCACTTCGTGAAACTGCTTCTTGCCTCCCTCGCCCTGGCTGCCCTGCCTGTCATGGCCGCCGAGCCGACCCTTTACGGTCGCTACGAATACATCCAGTTGCCGGAGATCGGCGAAACCTTCAAGGCCAAGATGGACACCGGCGCGCTGACCGCCTCACTGTCGGCCCGGGATATTGAGACGTTTACCCGTGATGGCGACGACTGGGTGCGCTTCCGCCTCGGTGGTAAAGACGCCGGCAACAAAGTCTACGAGCACAAGGTGTCGCGCATCAGCAAGATCAAGAGCCGCGCCGACGAAGACGACGAAAAAGACGAAGCCACCGTGGCCAAGCGCCCGGTGATCGACCTGGAAATGTGCCTGGGTAACGTCAAGCGTACCGTCGAGGTCAACCTCACCGACCGCAGCAGCTTCAACTACCCGTTGCTGATCGGCGCCAAGGCCCTGCGTGAGTTCGGCGCGGCGGTCAACCCGGCCCGTCGTTACACGGCCGACAAACCGGACTGCTGATTTGAACCCATGCCCCACATCCTGATTGTCGAAGACGAAGCGGCGATAGCCGACACATTGATTTTCGCCCTGCAAGGCGAGGGTTTCACCACCACCTGGCTGAGCCTTGGCCAGGAGGCGTTGGCCCATCAACGCCAGACCCCGGCCGACCTGATCATTCTCGACATCGGCCTGCCGGACATCACCGGCTTTGAAACCTGCAAGCAATTGCGCCGTTTCAGTGAGGTGCCGGTGATGTTCCTCAGTGCACGGGATGGCGAGATCGATCGGGTGGTGGGGCTGGAGATCGGTGCCGACGATTATGTGGTCAAGCCGTTCAGCCCGCGGGAAGTGGCGGCGCGCGTACGGGCGATCCTCAAGCGTGTCGGCCCCGGCGTGGCGCCCGCTGTGTTCCAGGTCGACCTGGAGCGCATGCAGATCAGCTTTCGCGGCCATCCCTTGAGCCTGACGCGCCATGAGTTTCGCCTGCTGCAAAGCCTGCTGGAGCAACCTGAGCGCGTGTTCAGCCGCGAGCAACTGCTGGACGCGGTGGGCGTGCCCGCCGATGCCGGTTATGAGCGCAATATCGACAGCCATATCAAGAGCCTGCGCAGCAAATTACGCAGCGTGGCCGCCGATGCCGAGCCGATCCAGACCCATCGCGGCCTCGGCTACAGTTACAGCCCGAGCCACAGCTGATGCGCCTGGGGCTGCGGATTTTCCTGGTGTATGCGCTGTTCATCGGCCTGACCGGCTACTTCGTGCTCAATACGGTGATGAAGGAAATACGCCCCGGCGTGCGCCAGTCGACCGAAGAAACCCTGGTGGATACGGCCAACCTGCTGGCTGAAGTCCTGCGCGATGACGTCAGGAATGGCACCCTCGGCCAAAGCCACTGGCCGGAGCTGCTCAAGGCCTACGGCAACCGCCAGCCCGGCGCGACCATCTGGGGCCTGCCGAAAAACCAAGTCAACCATCGCATCTACGTGACGGACGCCCAGGGCAAGGTGTTGCTTGACTCCAGTGGCGAAGCGGTGGGCCAGGACTACTCCAAATGGAACGATGTGTACCTCACCCTGCGCGGTGAATACGGCGCGCGCTCCACCCGCAGCGAAGCCGACGACCCCACCTCCTCGGTGATGCACGTGGGGGCGCCGATTCGCGACAATGGCCAGATCATCGGCGTGGTCACCGTGGCCAAGCCCAACAGCTCATTGCAGCCGTATATCGACCGCACCGAGCGGCGCCTGCTCTGGTACGGCGCCGGGCTGGTCATCCTCGGCTTGCTGCTGGGCGCAGTGTTGTCGTGGTGGTTGAGCGTTGCCCTGCGGCGCCTGACCGCCTACGCCGAAGCCGTCAGCGAAGGCCGGCGTGCCGAGTTGCCGCATTACCGCGGCGGCGAGCTGAAGCAGTTATCCACTGCCGTGGAGCATATGCGTACGCAGTTGGAGGGCAAGGCGTACGTCGAGCATTACGTGCACACCCTGACCCACGAATTGAAAAGCCCATTGGCCGCAATTCGCGGCGCGGCGGAGCTGTTGCAGGGTGATATGACCCGTGAGCAGCAGCAGCGCTTCGTCGGCAATATCGACAGCGAAAGCGCGCGTTTGCAGCAGTTGATCGAGCGTCTGCTGAGCCTGGCGCAGGTGGAGCAGCGCCAGGGCCTGGAAGAACAGGTGAGCATCCCGCTGGCGGCCTTGGTCGATGCTGTACTCAACGCCCAATGTGCGCGAATTGAAGGCGCTGGGCTGCAAGTCGAACAGACGATTGCCGCCGATGTGCAGGTGTTCGGCGAGCCCTTCCTGCTGCGCCAGGCCCTGGGCAACCTGCTGGACAATGCCCTGGACTTCACCCCGCCTGGTGGCGTCTTGAGATTCAGCGCACACACCCGGCACAACGATGTACAGATCAGCCTGTTCAACCAGGCCGCGGCGATTCCCGACTACGCCTTGCCGCGCCTGAGCGAGCGTTTCTACTCGTTGCCGCGACCGGCCAGCGGGCGCAAGAGCACCGGCCTGGGTCTCAATTTTGTCGAGGAAGTGATGAAGCTGCACGGCGGCGCCTTGCAGATCGGCAATGTACCTGGCGGCGTGCAGGTGGTGCTGCATCTCCACACAGTCTCCACATTGCCCACATAAATCGCCCACATGGGCTGCGCAGACTCTCCCCATCAAAACAGGGAGAGACCCCATGAACCGCAGCCTGCTTTTCAAACTTGGCGCGATTGCGCTGCTGATCCTGCTGTTGCTGATTCCGTTGCTGATGATCAACGGCATCATCAGCGACCGCCAGCAACTGCGCGATGGTGTCCTGATGGACATCGCCCGCAGCTCCAGCTATGCCCAGCGCCTCACCGGCCCGGTGATGGTGGTGCCGTATCGCAAGACCGTGCGCGAGTGGAAGTTCAATGAAAAACTCAACAAGCGCTACGAGGTCACCCGTGAAGAGCGGGGTCGTCTGTATTTCCTGCCGGACCGTTTTGAGCTCGACGGCAAAGTGCAGACCGAACTGCGCGCACGGGGTATTTACCAGGCGCGGCTGTTCCATGCCGACAACCGTATCAGTGGGCGTTTCGAGCTGCCTGCACAGTTGGGTATCACCGAAGACTTCGCCGATTACCGTTTTGAAGCGGCGTTTCTGGCAGTGGGCATCAGCGACATTCGCGGCATCGAAAATGCGCTGAAGTTGGAGCTGGGCGGCCAGCGCCTGGAATTCGAACCGGGCTCCCTAGTGGACTGGCTGGGGGAGGGCGTGCATGTGACGTTGCCGGAGCAGGACAGTAAAAAGCCAGGTGTGATCGACTTTGCTTTCGACCTGCGCCTGCAAGGCACCGAGCAACTACAAGTGGTGCCGGTGGGCAAGACCAGTCAGGTGTCCCTGGCCTCCAACTGGCCGCACCCCAGCTTTATCGGCAACTTCCTGCCGGCCCAGCGCGAAGTGACTGACAACGGCTTCACGGCCAACTGGCAGACCTCCTTCTTTTCCACCAACCTCGAACAAGCCCTGCAAACCTGCCTGGACGGGCAGGGCTGCAACGACTTCAACAACCGCAGCTTTGGCGTGAACTTCATCGACCCGGTGGACCAGTACCTCAAGAGCGACCGCGCGATCAAATACGCGCTGCTGTTTATCGCCCTGACCTTTGCCGGTTTCTTCCTCTTCGAAGTGCTCAAGAGCCTGGCGGTGCACCCGATTCAATATGCATTGGTGGGTGTTGCCTTGGCATTTTTCTACTTGCTGCTGTTGTCATTGTCCGAGCACCTGGGCTTTGCCCTGGCGTACCTGATATCGGCAAGTGCCTGCGTGCTGTTGATCGGTTTCTACGTGTGCCATGTGCTGCGCAGCGTTGCCCATGGCATGGGGTTTTCGGCGGGGTTGGCGGCGTTGTATGGCTTGCTGTACGGGTTGTTGAGTGCCGAGGATTACGCGCTGCTGATGGGCTCGCTGCTGCTGTTCGGGCTGCTGGGTACGGTGATGGTGCTGACGCGCAAACTGGACTGGTATGGCGTGGGCAAGCGCAAGCCGGCCGAGCCGTTGACGTTCGACCTGGAGGCGGTGCAATGATCGGGTTGCGGGAGGATCAGCAAGTAGGGGCGCAGTTAGCCGCAAGGATCGCCACATTCCTCAAAACCACCACCGTCCAATGTGGGAGTGGGCTTGCCCGCGATAGCGGTGGTTCAGAAACAGATGTGCTGAATGACATACCGCGATCGCGGGCAAGCCCGCTCCCACATTGGGTCGGTGTGAACATCAGGTCGGCGGCTGGGTCTCCAGCATCGAAGGCCGTTGGCTGACTTCGGCGTACCAGGCGGCCAGCTTGGGGTTATCCGAGCGCCATTGCAGGTCCGGGTGGCGGAAGTCGAGGTAGCCCAGGGCGCAGGCCACGCTGATGGACGCAATGTCGAAGTGGCTGGCCAGTTCGGCGATGGCGTCCTGCTCCAGTTCGGCGACGGCGCGGCGGATCTTGTTGCGCTGCTCGTCGAGCCACGGTGCCCAGTGTTTTTCCACTGGACGCAGGGCGGTCTCGTAACGCACCAGCACGGCGGCATCCATGATCCCGTCGGCCAGCGACGCCAGGGTCAGGCGGCGCCAGCGGGCCGAGCCGTCACGAGGGATCAGCGGGTTGCCGACGTGCTGGTGGTCGAGGTAATCGAGGATCACCCGGCTGTCGTGCAGCACACTGCCGTCGGCCAGGCGCAGGGCCGGGATCTTGCCCACGGGGTTGCCTTGTACCACCTGCGCGTCAGGGGTGACCGGTGTCGGCATGCAGGCCTGCAACGCTACACGGTCCTGCTGGCCGGTCTCGATCAGCAACACGCGCACTTTGCGTACGAACGGGGAAGCGGGGTTATGGAACAAGGTCATGCTGGGAGCGGACATGGGCATTCCTCTGAATGGGCTGTGGCTAGCCTAGAGGGTTGCGCGGTGGCTGGCGAGGGGGAGTGTGACGATTCGACTTGCCCCCGATAGCGCACTCAGCCACGCCCCTTGAACAACGCCCAACTACCAATGGCAGCCGGTATGCCCAACCCCACCCAACTCAACGAATCCCATCCCCCATCCCCCAGCAACGCTGCAAATAACCCGGCGGCGCTGAGCAGGCCGATCCCCAGCGGAATGCCAAACACCTTCCAGAAACTCGACTGCCTTGGCTTCATGCCTTGCCTGCCTTGCGCCGCACGACCCACAGGTAAATGCCACTGCCCAGCACGATGAGGGTCAGCACATCCAACACCGCCCACAGGACCTTCATCGGCATGCCGCCATAGTCACCGAAGTGCAGGGGCTGGGACATGCCCATGGCGTCCATGTACCACGGCCGTGCGGCGATGGCGGTGACGGCCAGGGTGCTGGCGTCGATCAGTACCGGCGTGAGCAGGTGCGAGGTCAGGTGCGTGCTGCCCTTCATGAACACCGCGTAATGGTGCTCGCTGGAAAAGCGCGTGCCGGGGAAGGCGATAAAGTCCGGCTGCATGCCGGGTGCTGCCTCGGCGGCAATCTTCAGCAGCTCGGTGGCCGGTGCGCGTTGGGTCAGCGGCGGGGCGTTCTTGTAGGGTTCGATCATTGCGCTGAGGCTGTCGGTACGCCAGGCGGCGATGATCAAATCGGCACAGGCGCTGATCACCCCGGTCACGCCGACCACCAGCGCCCAGGTCAGGGTGACCACACCGATCAGGTTGTGCAGGTCAAGCCAGCGCAGGCGCGTGGACTTGTCCTGGCGCACGGTGGCGAACTTCAAGCGGCGCATGAACGGCAGGTACAGCACCGTACCCGAGACAATGGCCACCACAAACAGCAGGCCCATGAACGCCAGCAACCACTTGCCCGGCAGACCGGCGAACATATCCACATGCAAGCGCAGCAGGAACAGCGTCAGCCCGCCGTTCGCGGACGGCATCTCCACGGCTTCGCCGGTGCGCGCGTCGAGCATGAAGGTGTGGGATGAGTTGGGCTCGGTGCCGGCGGTGGCGGCCATGATCGCGATCACGCCGTTCTTGTCGTCTTCGTCCCAGGCCAGGTATTGCAGGGCTTCACCGGGGCGATGGGCCTGGGCCTTGGCCACCAGTTGTTCCAGGTTCAACTGCGGGGTGTCGACGGGCATCGCTTGCAGTTGCGGCTCATTGCCCAGCAGATGATCGATCTCATGGTGAAAGATCAGCGGCAGGCCGGTGAGGGCGAGCAGCAGCAGGAACACCGTACAGATCAGGCTGCTCCAGGTGTGGACGAAGGACCAGCGGCGGATGGTTTTGCTTTTCATGTGTATAGCCTTCAGACACACCCAGGCCGCCCACAGGGGCGGCCTGGGTGCTGACTCAGCTGATTACCACTGGTAGGTGGCACTGGCGACGACGCTGCGTTGGTCGCCGAAGTAGCAGTAGTTGCCGTCACAGGTCGACAGGTAGTCCTTGTTGAACAGGTTGGTGGCATTCAACTTCACTGACGCACCCTTCAGGCTGTTGTCGAGGCGGCCGAGGTCGTAATGCACCGCGCCGTCGAACACGGTGTAGGCGTTAGCCTTGCCCAGCCAGGTGTTGGCCTGGTCGCCATAGGTATTGCCGGTGTAGCGGGCGCCCAAGCCGATGCCGAAACCGTCCAGTACGCCGCTGTGCCAGGTGTAGTCAGTCCAGAGCGAGGCTTGTTGATTAGGCATCAATGTCAGGCGGTTGCCTTTGTAGATACCTTTTTGCACCTCCGACTTTGCCAAGGTGTAGGCGGCAATGACCTTGAGGTTTTCGCTTACGTCAGACACCGCTTCCAGCTCCAGGCCCTTGACCTTCACTTCACCGGTCTGGTCGTTGATTTGCTGGCCCCCTGCACCGAGGGTGGTCACCTGCACATTCTTTTGGGTCAGATCGTAGACCGCCGCACTCAACAGCGTATTGGAGCCGGGCGGTTGGTACTTGACCCCCATTTCCCATTGCTTGCCTTCCGTTGGTTTGAATGTCTTGAGCGCGTTTGTATCTGCGTTGCTCGCCGGTTGGAATGACTCGGCGTACGACACGTAGGGGACGAACCCCGAGTCGAACACATAGCTGAGCGCCGCGTTGCCACTGAAGTGTTTGATGCGGTCGGTGTTGGTCGCATCGCTATCGTTGAAGTAGGTGGTGCCCTGATGCACCCAATCCTCACGCCCGCCCAAGGTCAGGCGCCACTGATCCAGGGCCATCTGGTCTTGCACGTAGAGGCCGGTTTGCACGGTTTTCTGGTTGTAGTCGTAAAACGGCCTGACATCTGTCGGGCGCAGGGTTGGCTGGGTGTTGACCGGGTTGAAAATGTTGATACCCGAGGCTGTGCCGTATATCGCGCGATAGGAGGTATCGGTGCGCTGGTGATCCAGGCCCAGCAGCAGGGTATGGGTGATGTCGCCGGTGGCAAAGTCGGCCTGGAAATTGTTATCCACAGCGAACTGGCCAATGTTTTCGTCAACGTTGGTGGTCGAGCGGCTGATATTGCCCGCGGCATCAGCCGGGGAGAACGCGTAGGAACCGACGGTCAGTTGCTGGAACGACAACTCCGACTTGGTGTAGCGCAGGTTCTGCTTGAACTGCCAGGTATCGTTGAAACGATGCTCGAAGGCATAGCCCAGCGCGTAGTAGGTGCGGTCGTAGAACTCGTAGTCCGGGTCGCCCAGGTTTTTGTGGTGGGAGACCTCGCCCAGCGGCGATTTGATCTTGGTGCCCTGGATCGGCATGAACTGGCTGGTGGTGCCGGTATCGTCGCGAGTGAACTGCGACAACAGGGTCAGCTTGGTATCGGTGTCGATGTTCCAGGTCAGGCTGGGCGCGATGTTGTAGCGCTTGTTGTCGATGTGATCGACCTGGGTGCCGGCATCGCGCACCACGCCGCTGAGGCCATAGAGGAACTGGCCTTCATCATCGATCTTGCCGGTGCTGGCGAAGTTGATCTGGCGGTAGTTGTCACTGCCGTATTGCAGTTGAATGGCATGGCTTGATTCTGCGCTGGGACGGCGGCTGACCATGTCCAGCAGGCCGCCCGGTGGGGTTTGGCCGTATACCGACGAGGCCGGGCCACGCAGCAATGCGAGGCGGTCGAGGTTCCAGGTTTCGGCTTTCGGGTTGGCGTACACGCCGCGCGGCAAGGGCAGCCCGTCGAGGAATTGCGTAGGTTCGAAGCCGCGTACGCGCATCCAGTCGTAGCGGGTGTCGCTGCCGTAGCTGGCGGACACAATACCGGGCATGTACTTGACCGCGTCATCCAGGTTCTGGACGTTGCGGTCCTGCATTTGCTCGCGGGTGGCAATGGAGATCGAGCGCGGTGCTTCGACCAGCGCGGTGTCGGTCTTGGTCCCGGCGGCGGTGCGAGTCGCGACGTAGCCGTCTACGGGGCCCCAGGCACTTTCCGCATCACCCTGGCCGATGATGTTGGTCATCGGCAATGCCACCACACCGTCAGGAATCGCCACCAGGGTGTACGTGCCGGCACTGCTCTGCTCCAACTGCAACCCGGTCCCACGCAACGCTTCGCGCAACGCGCCCTGTGCATCGAACTGGCCTTTAACCGGCGCCGAGGTCTTGCCCGAGGCCAGCGTCGGGTTGAGGGTCAGCGCCAGGCCGGCCTGGCTGGCGATCTGGTTCAAGGTGCTGGCCAAGGGCGCGGCGGGCAGGTTGTAGGCACGCAGGCTGGAGGTTTGTTCGGCGGCGATCAGCGCAGGGCTGGCCAGCGGTGTGCTGAGGGCAATGGCCACGGCTAACAGGCTGGGGCGCAACAAAGTGTCTAGCATGCGGGACATACGGCGGCTCCTGAATGGAAATATTTCTCAATTGCCTAGGTGCCGAACGAGAATCGAAAAGTGATAGGGCCGGGTGAAACTATTTTTCGCGGTGTGCTTGCGGGCCTCATCGGGAGCAAGCGCCTTCCCACATTTGAAGGTATTCCCACATCAAAATGTGGGAGGGGGCTTGCCCCCGATAGCGATAGCCCAGCTACACAGAACCTAAGGCTTACCCGTGACCGTCACCCACCACGGCGTGTGTTGCTCGATCTGCACCGGCAAGGTCGGCAACAACGCGTTGAGCGCCAAGGTGGTGTCATGCAACGGGAAGCTGCCGGTGATGCGCAGGTCGGCCACGGATTTATCCACACCCAGGTGGCCGCGGCGATAACGGCTCAGTTCCGCCACCACATCTTCCAGGCGCGCGTTGTCGACCACCAGCATGCCGCGCGTCCAGGCGTCGGTGGCGGGGGGGACGGCCAGCAGCGGGCCGAGGCCGTCGCTGCGCATCAGTACTTGCTGGCCTTGCTTGAAAATCTGTTCCTGAGGCAATGCCTCGGGCTGGGCAGCGACCGCCGATTGCAGCACGCTCAGGCGTGTGGCGTGGTCTTCGCGCTTGACGATAAACCGCGTACCCAGCGCTCGCAGGTTGCCGTCGCGGGTTTGCACATAAAACGGACGCGCATCGTGGTGGCCGGTTTCGACGAGGATCTCGCCTTCCTGCAGCACGATCAGCCGGCGCTGTTCATCGAAACGCACGTCAATGGCGCTGTGGGTATTGAGGTTGATCAGCGTGCCGTCCGCCAGTTTCAGCGTGCGCTGTTCACCGGTGGCGGTGCGTTGGTCGGCCAGCCAATAGTGAATCGGCACGTAGCGTTCACCGACAAACAAGGCCAGGCCGCACACCAGCGCAATACTCGCGAGGCCGCTGCCAAGCTTGCGGACGCGCTGGCGAATGCCCTCGCGCGATTGCAGCAACGCCGCCCGCGCCGGGCCCGAGGCCATGCTGAAACGCTGGTCAAGCATGCCCAGTTGGCGCCAGGCGCGCGCATGTTCTTCATCACTGGCCAGCCATTTGGCGAACTCTTCCTGCTCCACCGGGCTGCCGTCACCGGAGTCGAGGGACAGTTGCCAGGCAATCGCGGCATCCAGCACACGGGCCGAAACCGGTTTTGAACTGATCGCGCTCACAACGGCTCGCCATACAGGGCGATATAACACTGGCGAATGCCCTGGGCCAGGTACTGGCGCACCCGCGGTACCGACACACCGAGGCGCTGGGCGATTTCGGCGTGGCCGAGGCCGTCGAGGCGGTTATAGAGAAAGGCGGCGCGGGCTTTGCTCGACAGCTTGCCGAGCAGGCGGTCGATGGCCTTGAGGTCTTCGAGGATCAACTGCTGTGCTTCCGGCGAGGGGTGTTCGCTTTCCGGGATCAGCATCAGTTCGGTGAGGTAGGCCTGCTCCAGGGCGGCGCGCCGGAAGTAGTCGAACAGCAGGCCTTTGGCGATCGCCACCAGGAACGCCCGGGGCTCGCGGGGTTCACGCAACTCGGCACGGCACAGCAGGCGCATGAAGGTGTCCTGGCTCAGGTCTTCTGCGCGGCTCGGGCAGGCCACGTTACGGCGCAGCCAGGCCAGCAGCCAGCTGCGATGGTCGCGATACAACGCGCCAACAAGCTCACTGTGTGGGGACTGGACCGACGACAAGGCATCACCGAATAAACAAGTTTAAACTAACGAGAATTATTCGCGATTGTGTCAGAGGCGTGGGGCGGGCGCAATTGGTGTCTGTCGGGCGGTTGCTATTAAAACGATGGCGCTTGTTTACGCCGTTTCCATTGGCTCAAACGCTCTTGCAATGCCTGGGGGGTGTCGATCTGCTGCTGGCGCGCGCGGCTGAACAGGATCAGCATCAGTTCCGCCGTGGCCAGGGCATCGGCACTGGCGTGGTGGCGTTCACCGACTTGCAGGTTGAAGTGCTCGAGCCAGTGGTCCAACCCGGCTTCGCGTATGTTCGCCTCGGGGCACAGCAGTGGCGCGATGTCGGCCACGTCGAGAAACGGATGGGCCAGGCGGTAACCCAGGCTGTCCTTGAGCGCGCGGCCGAGCATGTGTTGGTCGAACGGTGCATGGAAGGCCAGCAGCGGGCTGTCACCGACGAACTCCATGAAATCCAGCAGCGCCTCCACCGGGTCGCTACCGGCGGCGATAGCGCTGGGGCCAAGGCCGTGGATCAGTACGCTGGGGCTGAGCTTGGTCTCGGTGCGTTGCAGGGTGCGCTCGAACAGCTGGGAAAAATCCACCGCGCCGTCCTCGATCACCACGGCGCCGATCGACAGCACCAGGTCGCGGTTGAGGTTCAGGCCGCTGGTTTCCAGGTCGACCACCACCCAGCGCTGCTGACGCAGCGACACGTCGCCCAGCGGCGCAGGTTTGGGTAACTGTTCCAGGCGCCGCTGTTGCGCCGCGTCCAGTCCGGGTTTTGCCGCACGCAGCCAACCGAACAGGCTCACAGTTGATACCGCAAGGTCAGGCTGCTTTGCAGGCGCTGGGCCTGGCGCAGGGATTCGCGCAGGATACGTCGGTCCAGATGGTTGAGGCTGTCGGGGTCGACACGGTTGGAGTACGCCTGGTTTTCCCGGGTCTGCAACTGGTGCTGCTGCATGCGGGTTTGCTGGATAAAGTGGTACGCCTCTTCATAGGCGGCACCATCCAGTGGTTCGATCACGCCCTTGGCCACCAGCTGGCGCAGACGCTCCAGGGTGTTGATGGCGTGGACATCGTTGGCCAGGGCCAGCAGGCGTGCACCGTCGACAAACGGCGTGAGGCCCTGCACCTTGAGGTCCAGTGTGGCTTTCTCGCCGCCTTTGCGCGTCAGCACGAACTCGCGAAAACGTCCCACCGGCGGGCGTTGGCGCAAGGCGTTTTCGGCGAGCATGCGCTGGAACAGCCGGTTGTCCGCGACCTGGTCGAGAATGCCTTGGCGCAGTTGCTCGCAGCCTTGCTCGTCGCCCCACACCACCCGCAGGTCGAAATAGATGCTCGAGCCCAACAGGTTCTCCGGCGTCGCCTCGCGGATAAACGCGGCAAACCGGCGTGCCCATTCGGCCCGCGATAGGCACAGCTCCGGGTTGCCGGCCATGATATTGCCCTTGCACAGGCTGAAGCCACACAGCGCCAGGCTCTGGTTGATCTGCTGCGCCAGCGGCAACAAGCGGCCACGAATCTCCGCGGCTTCGGCGGCGTCCTTGGCGTCGAACAGAATGCCGTTGTCCTGGTCGGTGTACAGCGTCTGCTCGCGACGGCCTTCACTGCCGAAACACAGCCAACTGAATGGCACGCCGGGGTCGCCTTTTTCGGCGAGGGTCAGCTCGATTACCCGGCACACGGTGTGATCGTTAAGCAGGGTAATGATGTGGGTGATCTGGGTGGATGATGCCCCATGGGCCAGCATGCGTTCCACCAACTGGCCGATCTCGCCGCGTATCGCCACCAGGTTCTCCACCCGGGGCGCGTTACGAATGGTGCGGGCCAGGTGGACCAGGTCGACACGTTGCAGGGAAAACAGATCGCGCTCGGACACCACCCCACACAGGCGCTGGTCTTTCACCAGGCACACATGGGCGATATGCCGCTCGGTCATGGCGATGGCGGCGTCGAAGGCGCTATGGTCCGGGGTCAAGAAGAATGGCGCCTGGGTCATAGACCCTTTGATGCCCTGGGTGAAATCGCTGGTGCCGTCGGCCACCACCTGGCGCAGGTCACGCAGGGTGAAAATCCCCAAGGGCGCCTTGTGCTCGTCGACGATCACGATGCTGCCGACCTGTTGCTCATGCATCAGCGTCACCGCTTCGCGTAGCGGTGTGTCGGGGCTGCACGTGACCGGATGGCGCATGGCCAATTCGCCCAGGCGGGTGTTCAGGGAATATTGGGTGCCGAGGGTTTCCACGGCTTTTTGCTGCACTTGCTGGTTGACCTGGTCCAGCAGGCTGCTGACGCCGCGCAGGGCAAAGTCGCGAAACGGGCTGGACAGCGCGAACAGTTTGATAAAAGCCGGTTTGTTCAGTTGCAGGCAGAAGGTGTCTTCGGCCGCCTTGTGCTCGGTGCGGGTCGCTCGTTCGCCAAGCAGTGCGGCGAGGGGGAAGCACTCGCCGGTGGTGATTTCGAAGGTGGTTTCGGCCGAGTCGGGCCTTTCGCCGACCACCCGGCCCTGTTTGACAATATAGAAGTGCTCGACCGGCCCACCCGACGGTTTGAGGATGCTCTCGCCGGGGGCGTAGAAGCGCAATTGGCACTGTTCCACCAGAAATGCCAGGTGGGCGTTTTCCATCTGGTTGAACGGCGGGAAGCGTTGCAGGAACTGCAGGGTGCCGTGGATATTCTGCAATACCGCTGTTTTTCCTGCCTGGGCGAAAGCATCAGCTTTACTCAT
Source organism: Pseudomonas sp. G11 (assembly GCF_029457515.1). Classification (NCBI taxonomy): domain Bacteria; kingdom Pseudomonadati; phylum Pseudomonadota; class Gammaproteobacteria; order Pseudomonadales; family Pseudomonadaceae; genus Pseudomonas; species Pseudomonas sp. G11. The sequence goes on along the minus strand of NZ_CP120377.1, from coordinate 7,246,227 downwards.
AACCATGACCGCAATTTTTTTGTCGTTATCGTCCTGCATGGTCGACTCCTGCGCGGCGGGTGCCCATTGGACGTAAGTCTAGGTCGACCAACGAGGTGTAAATCTAGGGAAAAACCTTACATGGCTATCGTCCAAACCCCGTAGAACACCCACTAGGCAAACTTTCCGACGAAGTGCACATTGATCGCCCTTCCGCAGATGTCTGACGAGTGTGCTGGGAGTTGAATAGAACTGCTGAGAAACGTATGTCCGACCACGATATTTTGAGCGATGCCGAGCGCGAGGCGCTGAGCGCCGTGATGCTGGAGCCTGATTTACCGCCACAACGCGTGTTGATTGTTGACGACGACAAGGACGCGCGGGAATTGTTGGCGGAGATCCTGAGGCTGGATGATATTGGCTGCATGACCGCTGACAGCGGTGAGGCGGCGTGGGACTTGTTGAGCTCCAGCAGCTCCATCGGCTTGTTGATCACTGACCTGCGCATGGAGCCCAGCAGTGGCTTGGAACTGATCCGCAAGGTACGTGGATCCACTCGCGCGGCATTGCCGATCATCATCATGTCGGGGGACGCGGACGCCAAGGACGTGATTGATGCTATGCATGATGGTGTATTGGACTTCCTGCTCAAACCGATCGATAGCGTGAAGTTGGCGAAGATGGTCAAGCGTGAGTTGGGGATGACGCAGTAAAGCCCGTGAAACAAAAAAAGCCCTGATCGCGAGATCAGGGCTTTCTTTTACCTGTAGGAGCGAGCTTGCTCGCGAAAACCGTGAACGAAAACGCAGTGTTATCAGATAGCCCGCGTTGCCTGTTGGTTCTTCGCGAGCAAGCTCGCTCCTATAGGGGGCGCGTTGGTTACAGGCCGTTTTTGGCCTTGAACTCCCGACGCTTGCGGTGCAATACCGGCTCGGTGTAACCATTCGGTTGCTTGGTCCCTTCAATCACCAATTCCACCGCCGCCTGGAACGCGATATTGCTATCGAAATCCGGCGCCAGCGGACGGTACAACGCATCCCCGGCATTCTGACGGTCCACCACCGGCGCCATGCGCTTGAGGCTTTCCATCACCTGGTCCTGAGTCACAACGCCGTGGCGCAGCCAGTTGGCGATGTGCTGGCTGGAGATGCGCAGGGTGGCGCGGTCTTCCATCAGGCCGATGTCGTTGATGTCCGGCACTTTGGAGCAGCCAACGCCTTGGTCGATCCAGCGGACGACGTAGCCGAGGATGCCCTGGGCGTTGTTATCCAGTTCGTTGCGGATCTCTTCCTCGGACCAATCGGTGTTCTTGGCCAGGGGAATGGTCAGGATATCGTCCACCGACGCGCGTTCGCGCTTGGCCAGTTCGGCCTGGCGCGCGAACACGTCGACCTTGTGGTAGTGCAGCGCGTGCAGCGCCGCAGCGGTAGGCGATGGGACCCAGGCGGTATTGGCGCCGGCCAACGGGTGGGCGATTTTCTGTTCGAGCATCGCCGCCATCAGGTCGGGCATTGCCCACATGCCTTTACCGATCTGTGCACGACCTTGCAGGCCGGTGCTCAAGCCGATATCGACGTTCCAGTTTTCATAGGCGCCGATCCACTTTTCGGTTTTCATGGCGGCCTTGCGCACCATCGCACCGGCCTCCATGGAGGTGTGGATTTCGTCGCCGGTACGGTCGAGGAAGCCGGTGTTGATAAACACCACGCGCTCGCTGGCGGCCTTGATACAGGCCTTGAGGTTGACCGTGGTACGGCGCTCCTCGTCCATGATCCCGACTTTGAGGGTATTGCGCGGCAGGTTCAGCACGTCTTCGATGCGACCGAACAGCTCGTTGGTGAACGCGGCTTCTTCCGGGCCGTGCATCTTCGGCTTCACGATGTATACCGAACCGGTACGGCTGTTCTTGCGGCTGCTGTTGCCGTTGAGGCTATGGATCGCCGCCAGGCTGGTCAGCAGGCCGTCGAGGATACCTTCCGGTACTTCGTTGCCCGCTTTGTCGAGGATCGCGTCGATGGTCATCAGGTGACCCACGTTGCGCACGAACAGCAGCGAACGGCCGTGCAGCGTCACGTCCTGGCCATCCACGCCGGTGTAGACGCGGTCGGGGTTCATGGTGCGGGTGAAGGTCTTGCCACCCTTGGCCACTTCCTCGGCCAAGTCACCCTTCATCAGGCCGAGCCAGTTGCGGTAGATCACCACTTTGTCGTCGGCATCGACGGCGGCGACGGAGTCTTCGCAGTCCATGATGGTGGTCAGCGCGGCCTCCATCAGGACGTCTTTGACGCCGGCAGCGTCGGTCTGGCCGACTGGGGTGCTGGCGTCGATCTGGATTTCGAAGTGCAGGCCGTTGTGTTTCAGCAGGATCGCAATCGGCTGGGCCGCGGGGCCCTGGAAGCCGATCAACTGCGCGTCGTCGCGCAGGCCGCTGTTACTGCCGCCCTTGAGGCTGACAATCAGCTTGCCATCAGCGATTTTATAGCCGGTGGAGTCGACGTGGCTGCCGGCGCTGAGCGGCGCAGCCTCGTCGAGGAAGGCGCGGGCGAAGGCGATGACCTTGTCGCCGCGCACCTTGTTGTAGCCCTTGCCCTTTTCGGCGCCGTCGGCTTCGCTGATGGCATCGGTGCCATACAGCGCGTCATACAGCGAGCCCCAGCGTGCATTGGAGGCGTTGAGGGCGAAACGGGCGTTCATCACCGGCACCACCAGCTGCGGGCCGGCCATGCGGGCGATTTCGTCGTCGACGTTTTGGGTCGAGGCCTGGAAGTCTGCGGCTTCTGGCAGCAGGTATCCGATATCTTGCAGGAAGGCCTTGTAGGCCACCGCGTCATGAGCCTGGCCCGCGTGGGTCTGGTGCCAGGTGTCGATCCGCGCTTGGAAATCGTCGCGTTTGGCGAGTAGGGCTTTGTTCTTCGGTGCCAGGTCGTGGATGACCTTGTCGGCGCCGGCCCAGAACTGGTCGGCAGTGATGCCGGTACCGGGAATGGCTTCGTTGTTCACGAAGTCGAACAGGACTTTGGCGACCTGCAGGCCACCGACTTGAACGTGTTCAGTCATTGCTTGCCTCACTCTGCGGAGCTTATGCGCTTTTCAGCTTTTCAATTTACCAATGAAGCCTCTGGCCATTTAAACCACGAACCCGATCCCCCAGTACATGCCGTCGAGGCGGCTGGGCTGGCGGGTTATCGTGATACGTTGGCGCCTTGGCAGACATCGACCTAACGTTATGTAGTGCGCGACTGGGCATACTACATGATGATTTGCGGTTGTGAAAATTAGACTAAATACGTCGTTTAGCGACCCACTTTGGTCGTACGGTCACAGTGGGGTATGGGATGTTCTCAAAAAACCATGAGATTGTTCCATATAAATATAAAAATGGTACACGATTTGTTTTCATGGGCTGCGGCGTCCACCTTGTAGGAGCGCGCTCGCTCGCGAACAACCTGAGGGTGCCGTTGGGTGTCAGTATTCCCGCGCTATCGTTAACGACCTTCGCGAGCACTCTCGCTCCTACCGGTATCAGCACCAGAGGGCTTTGCCATGGACCATCTTGTACTCACTATTATCGCCGCCGACAAACCCGGCCTGGTCGAACGCGTCGCGCAGAACATCGCGGTCCACGGTGGCAACTGGCTCGAGAGTCGCATGGCTCACATGGCTGGCCAGTTTGCCGGGATTCTGCGAGTCAGCGTGCCGGCGGAGAACCGTCAGGCGTTGGTCGATGCGCTGGAGGATTTATCCACACACGGCATTCGCGTGCTGGTGGGGGAGGGCAGCACTGGCCAGGCTGTGGCGTCCAAATCGATTCTGATGACGCTGGTGGGCAATGACCGTTCGGGCATCGTGCGCGAGATCACGGCGCTGTTGAGCAAGCAGGGCGTGAACCTGGGGAGCCTGAGCACCGATGTGCGCCCAGCGCCCATGAGTGGCGACCCACTGTTTACCGCCGAGGCGCTGTTGCAGGTGCCGGCGACGTTATCCCTGGATGACTTGCAGCAATCCCTGGAAACCTTGGCAGACGACCTGATGGTGGAACTGCACAACGAGGAATAATCTGCCCACCAGGTTATGCATGGAAATCTTGCATGGGCCTGTGGATAACCTGTAGAGACTCGGCCCCAGGCCACGCCGGCCGGCCGTCTTCCTTATCTGAGCAAAAAACGAGCAGTTTCAACGGCTTGTGCACAAATGACGGGGACCAGGCTGTGGATAACCTTGGGGTGAATGCCTGCAAGCCACGCGCGCCGTGGCTTGCACAGGTTTGTACGTTATTTGATCAGCGTTTGCGCACGGTCAGCCAGGCGTCCACGCTATAGACCACCAGGCCGGCCCAGATAAAGGCGAAAGCGAGCAGGGTGCTGGGCGCCAGGTGTTCACCGAACAGCAGGACGGCTTCCAGCAGCACCAGGGTCGGCGCCACATACTGCAAAAAGCCCAGGGCGGTGTAGGGCAAATGCCGTGCGGCGGCGTTGAAGCACACCAGCGGGATCAGCGTCACCGGGCCCGCCGCTACCAGCCACCAGGCTTCGGACGTACTCCAGAATGCCAGTTGCGCACTGTGGGCCGACGGATTGAACAGCAACCATGCCACGGCGATCGGCACCAGCATCCAGGTTTCCACCACCAGCCCCGGCAGCGCCTTGACCGGCGCCTGCTTGCGGATCAGGCCGTAGAAACCAAAGGTCAGCGCCAGCACTAAAGATACCCACGGCAAGCTCCCCACCTGCCATACCTGTTGCGCCACACCCACCGCGGCCAGCCCCACGGCCACCCATTGCAGGCGACGCAGCCGCTCGCCGAGCAGCAGCATGCCCAGCAGCACATTCACCAGCGGGTTGATGTAGTAGCCCAGGCTGGCTTCGAGCATGCGCCCGCTGTTCACCGACCAGACATAGGTCAGCCAGTTACCGGCGATCAACGAACCGCTGAGGGCCAGGATCGCCAGGCGCTTGGGGTTGTCGCGCAGTTCGCGGAACCAGCCGGGATGTTTCCAGGCCATCAACAGCAAGCTGCCAAACAGCGCCGACCACAGCACGCGGTGCACGATGATTTCGGCGGCGGGAACACTGGCGATGGCTTTGAAGTAGAGCGGGAACAGACCCCAGATGACGTAGGCACTCAGGCCCAGGATGTACCCCTTGCGGGGGTTGGCGGCGTGCATTGCAGAATCCTTGCTTAGGCAGCTAACAAAGCGCGATTGTAAGGATATTTGTCAACCAATGGGACTGGATTGGTAATGAGGTCTGCTTTGTGTGGGAGGGGGCAAGCCCCTCGCCACATTAAAAACAATCAGAAGAGTTTCAGCGGCTCTTCGTTGAGGGCTGAGAGCTGCTCACGCAATGCCAGCACCTGGTCACCCCAATACCGCTCGCTGCCAAACCACGGGAAGCTGTGGGGGAACGCCGGGTCGTCCCAGCGTCGTGCCAGCCAGGCGCTGTAGTGCATCAGGCGCAAGGCGCGCAACGGTTCGATCAGGGCCAGTTCGCGCGGGTCGAAGTCGTGGAACTCCTGATAGCCGTCCATCAACTCGGACAACTGGCCGAGGCATTCCTGGCGGTCGCCGGCGAGCATCATCCACAGGTCCTGCACCGCCGGGCCCATGCGGCAGTCATCCAGGTCGACGATGTGGAACATTTCGTCGCGACACATCATGTTGCCGGGGTGGCAATCGCCGTGCATGCGGATGTTCTTGTGCGGCGTGGCCTTGTACACCTCTTCCACACGCTTGAGCAGGTCGCGGGCGACGGACTCGTAGGCCGGCAGCAGGCTTTTGGGAATGAAATTGCCTTCGAGCAGGGTCGTGAGGGAGTCGTGACCGAAGTTCTTCACCCCGAGGGCTTCGCGGTGTTCGAAGGGGCGGGTGGCGCCGACGGCGTGCAAGCGCCCGAGCAACTGCCCGAGGCGGTACAACTGGTCGAGGTTGCCCGGCTCCGGCGCGCGGCCGCCACGGCGAGGAAACAGGGTGAAGCGGAAACCGGCGTGTTCGAACAGGCTCTTGCCGTTATGGATCATCGGCGCGACCACCGGCACATCGCACTCGGCGAGCTCGAAGGTAAAGCTGTGTTCTTCGAGGATGGCTTCGTTGGTCCAGCGCTGCGGACGATAGAACTTGGCGATCAGCGGCTCGGAGTCTTCGATGCCCACCTGATAGACGCGGTTTTCGTAGCTGTTGAGCGCCAATACGCGGGCGTCGCTGAGAAAACCGATGCTTTCGACGGCGTCGAGAACCAGGTCGGGAGTGAGTGTTTCAAACGGATGGGCCATACGAACTCCTGCGCGCAGCAGGTCGCCGCGTCCGGCCGGGTATGGTAACGCACCGGGCTTGAGATAGGGGGTGACTGTGCGATTGCTATCGGGGGCAAGCCCCCTCCCACAGTTGACCGCGTTTAACCTGTAGGAACGCGGACCAATGTGGGAGGGGGCTTGCCCCCGATAGCGGCCCGTCAGGCGCCGACAATCCCGCCGTCTTCCCGCCGAATCGCCATCACCGACGATCGCGGCTTGCCATTGGGCAGGTGCTCCGGCCAAGTCGAACCGCCGGTTTCACCTGGATGCTGAATCCCCACAAACAGGGTCTTCTGATCCGGCGAAAAGCTGATCCCCGTCACTTCACAGGCCACCGGCCCCACCATGAAGCGGCGAATTTCTCCGGTGCTAGGGTCGGCGCAGAGCATCTGGTTGTTGCCCATGCCGGCGAAGTCGCCGCCGTTGCTGTAGTCGCCGTCGGTGAGAATCCACAGGCGCCCGGCCTTGTCGAAACCCAGGCCATCGGGACTGTTGAACATGTTTTGCGGGTTGATATTGGACGAGCCGCCTTTGGGTGTGCCGGCGTGTACGCCTGGGTTGCCGGCGACCACAAACAGGTCCCAGGTAAAGTCCGGGGCACCGTGGTCATCGGCGTTGGCCTTCCAACGCAGGATCTGGCCGTAGACGTTTTTCTCGCGCGGGTTAGGGCCGCCCACTGGCTGGCCGTCTTCGCCCCGCTTGGCGTTGTTGGTCAGGGTGCAATAAACCTGGCCGTCAGTGGGGCTGACCACGATCCATTCCGGGCGGTCCATGCGCGTGGCTTTCACCACGCTGGCGGCCAGGCGTGCGTGGATCAGTACTTCGGCCTGGCTGGCAAAACCGGTGCTGGCGTCGATGCCGTTTTTGCCATGGGTCAGCTCGACCCATTGCCCTTTGCCCTTGGGGTGATCGGCGTTGCCGTCGCCCGCATCGAAGATGGCCACGTACAAGGTGCCGTGGTCGAGCAGGTCTTTGTTGGCCTTGGGGTTCTTGTGGTTGACCTTGTCGCGGCTGACGAACTTGTAGATAAATTCGCCCCGTTCGTCGTCGCCCATGTACACCACGGCGCGGCCGTCGCGGGTTTGCGCCAAGGCGGCGTTCTCGTGCTTGAAACGGCCCAGGGCGGTGCGTTTGGCCGGGGTGGATTGCGGGTCGAACGGATCGATTTCCACGACCCAGCCGTGGCGGTTGAGTTCATTGGGGTTCTTGGCCATGTCGAAGCGCGGGTCGTGCAAGTGCCAGTTGATCTCTTTGCTGGCGGCCACCACGCCATAGCGTTTCTGCCCGGCATCGAATGCTTGCTGGGGGTTGCTGCTGCCAAAGCAGTCGGTGAAGTTTTCTTCGCACGTCAGGTAAGTGCCCCACGGGGTCTTGCCGTTGGCGCAGTTCTGGAAAGTGCCGAGGACTTTTTTGCCGGACTTGTCGGCGCTGGTTTTCAACCATTCGTGGCCAGCGGCGGGGCCGCTCAGGCGGATCGGCGAATTGCCGTGGATACGCCGGTTGTAACGCGAGTCCTGGACGAACTGCCAGGTGTCGCCCTGGCGCCGCACTTCGATCACTGACACACCTTCGCTGGCCTGGGCCTTGTGCACGTCTTCGGCCGATTGCGGCGCGCCGCCGTGGGCGAAGAGGTAGCGGTAGTTGGTGTATTCATTGTTGATCGCCAACAGCGCGCGGTTGTCATCGCCGGGGAAGGCGAACAGGCTCATGCCGTCGTTGTTGTCACCGAACTGCTGCTCCTGGGCCTTGGCCGTGCCGTTGCCGGACGGGTCGAAGGCCGGCGCGTTCTTGTGCAGCGGCTGGCCCCAGCTGATCAGCACCGAGGCGGTATAGCCGGGTGGCAGGCTGATGGCGTCGCTGGTGGCGGCGGCGATACTGGCAAAGCCCAACAACGGGCTGGCGGAGGCGGCGTTGACGGCGAGTGCGCTGCGGGTCAGCAGGTTGCCGCCGAGGAACATCGCGGCACCGCACAGGGCTCCGGCGCCGATAAAGCGACGGCGGGTCAGGCCAACCATCTGTTCGAGGTCGGTGGCTTGGTTTTCTTCTAATAGGCTCATGTCAGGCTCCCTGCGGTTTTTGCAGACACCATAAGGAGCGGGCGTGACGAAATTGTTGCAGTTTGAAGGTGGGCGCAGCAGGACGCGCGCCTAGACCGGCGTCCCCAGCAGTACATTGCTCGGTGCGAATTGCACTTGGACGGTTCTGCCTACGGCAGTGCCCAGCGCCTTAAGGGCGTCAGGCTGCGCCAGGGCGCATAAAACCTGGCCACTGGGCAGGGCGATGCGCACTTCGCTGGGGCCGTCCTCGGCGGCGAGAATCGCGTCGACGGTACCGCTCATATAATTGTGTCCGGGTGTTGCTGACGCCCCGGCGGCGAGCAATTCGAGCCAGCCGGCCTTGATCAGCGCGACCACTTCCACGCCGTTCTCCAGCTCCAGTCGTTGCGTGCTGTCGTGAGTGATCTGCGCATGCAAACTCAGGCCGCCGGCCAGTTGCAGGTGGATCAGGTCATTACGGCCATGGCTGTCGATGCCGATGACCTGGCCGTGCAATTGGTTGCGGGCGCTGGTGCGCAGCATCAAGCGGCCCAGCAGGTTGAAATCGCTGGCGGCTTCGGCCGACCCCAAGACCTCGGCCTGCAACACTTGCAGGCGTTGGTAGAGGCGCAGTACACGCTCACCTTCGGCTGTCAGCTTGGCGCCGCCGCCGCCCTTGCCGCCGACACTGCGTTCCACCAGCGGCTTTTGCGCCAGGTTGTTTAGTTCATCGATCGCGTCCCAGGCGGCCTTGTAACTCAGGCCGGCGCTTTTGGCGGCGCGGGTGATGGAGCCCTGCTCGGCAATGTGGCCCAGCAAGGCGATGCGCTGGGGGCGGCGGATGATGTGTTGGCTGAGGGAAGTGGGCAGGGACATGGGAATACGCTTCGATGAGATGCAGGGACGTTGCCGCCCTGGCGCCCGGGAGTCAAGTCAGGCGCCTGGTTTGGGCGTGCGGGCCAGGCAGTACACATCGACCTGCCGCGCGCCGGCCTCCATCAACAGTTGCGCCAGGCTGTGGGCGGTGGCGCCGGTGGTGAGCACATCGTCCACCAGCGCCAGGTGGCGGCCCTGCACCTGGGCGCCGGGTGCCAGGGCAAAGGCGCTGAGCAGGTTGCGCCTGCGAGCCTTGGCGTCGAGGGTTTGTTGCGCCACGGTTTCATGGGGACGTAACAACAGGTGCTCATCGTATTCGAGGTCCAGCTCGGCGCTGAGCCAGCGAGCCAGCATCAGTGCCTGGTTATAGCCACGTTCGCGCAGGCGCTTGCGGGCCAGGGGCACGGGCAGCAGGCAGTCCGGGCGGCTGAGGTCGGCCTGCTCGAAGCGATGTTGCAGGTAGCGCGCAAGCAAACGCCCCAGCAGATGCCCGAGCGGCCAGCGAGCCTGGTGCTTGAAGCGGCTGATGAGGGTGTCGACCGGGAAACTGTAGGACCAGGGGGCGACCACCTGTTTAAAGGCCGGCGGGTATTTTTGGCATTGGCCGCAGACCAGACCCTCCATCGGCAAGGGCAGGGCGCACACTTCGCACTGTTCCATCAGCCACGGCAGCTCGGTTTCGCAGACGTTGCACACGCAATCGGCGGTTTCGGTCGCCTCATCGCAGATTAAACAGGTTTGTGTGTTTTTTAACCAGATGTAAACCTGGTGTTTGTATCTCGGTTGACAGTGCATGATTCTTCCTTAAATATGCCGAGCATCCGTGTCGTGCCTGTGGGTATTGCCCTTCCCACAGCGAAAGCCCAAGCATAATCAAGGAATCGCCCATGAGCGCCAGCACCACTGCAACCCTGCGTCACGATTGGTCCTTAGCCGAAGTTAAAGCCCTGTTCGTGCAGCCGTTCAATGACCTGTTGTTCCAGGCGCAGAGCGTGCACCGCGCGCATTTCGATGCCAACCGTGTGCAGGTGTCGACGTTGCTGTCGATCAAGACCGGTGCCTGCCCGGAAGATTGCAAATATTGTCCGCAGTCGGGCCACTACAACACGGGTCTCGAAAAAGAAAAGCTGCTGGAAGTGCAGAAGGTCCTCGAAGAGGCTGCCCGCGCCAAAGCCATCGGCTCGACGCGCTTCTGCATGGGCGCTGCGTGGAAACACCCGTCGGCCAAAGACATGCCCTACGTGCTGGAGATGGTCAAGGGCGTGAAGGCCATGGGCCTGGAAACCTGCATGACCCTCGGCCGCCTCGACCAGGACCAGACCCAAGCGCTGGCCCAGGCCGGCCTGGACTACTACAACCACAACCTCGACACCTCGCCGGAGTTCTACGGTTCGATCATCACCACCCGCACCTACGCCGAGCGCTTGCAAACCCTGGCCTACGTGCGGGACTCGGGAATGAAGATCTGCTCCGGCGGCATCCTCGGCATGGGCGAGTCCCTCGACGACCGCGCCAACCTGCTGATCCAGCTGGCCAACCTGCCCGAGCACCCGGAGTCGGTGCCGATCAACATGCTGGTAAAAGTCGCCGGCACGCCGCTGGAAAACGCCGAGGACATCGACCCGTTCGATTTCATCCGCATGCTGGCGGTAGCGCGCATCCTGATGCCGCAGTCCCATGTGCGCCTTTCGGCCGGCCGTGAAGCGATGAATGAGCAGATGCAGGCCCTGGCCTTCTTTGCCGGCGCCAACTCGATTTTCTACGGCGACAAGCTGCTGACCACCGCTAACCCGCAGGCTGACAAGGACATGCAACTGTTCGCGCGCCTGGGCATCCAGCCTGAAGCCCGCGAAGAGCATGCCGATGAAGTGCATCAGGCGGCGATTGAACAGGCGCTGGTGGAGCACAAGAGCAGCGAGCAGTTCTATAACGCCGTTGTTTGATTGAAATGCAGAACAACGGTGGGAGGGGGCTTACCCCCGATTGCGGCGTGTCAGTCGACCTAGGTTTCAACTGACGAATGGCTATCGGGGGAAAAACCCCTCCCACCTGTTCTGATCGAGTTGAACCTGCCAGTCCGAGGCCTGCATGTCTTTTGATCTCTCCGCGCGCCTCGCTGCCCGCCGTGCCGAACACCTTTACCGGCAACGCCCGCTGCTCCAGAGCCCTCAAGGCCCGGAAGTGGTGGTCGACGGCCAACCCCTCCTGGCGTTCTGCAATAACGATTACCTGGGCCTTGCCAATCACCCGCAAGTGATCGAGGCCTGGCGCGCCGGCGCGTCCCGTTGGGGCGTGGGCGGCGGCGCTTCGCACTTGGTGGTGGGCCATGCCACGCCGCACCATGAGCTGGAAGAAGCCCTGGCCGACCTCACCGGTCGCCCGCGGGCATTGCTGTTTACCACCGGCTACATGGCCAACCTCGGTGCAGTCACCGCACTGGTGGGGCAGGGCGATACCGTGCTGGAAGACCGCCTCAACCACGCTTCGTTGCTGGACGCCGGCCTGCTGTCCGGCGCGCGCTTCAATCGCTACCTGCACAACGACGCCGCCAGCCTGGCCAAGCGCCTGGAGAAAGCCAGCGGCAACACCCTGGTGGTCACCGACGGCGTGTTCAGCATGGATGGCGACCTGGCCGACCTGCCAGCGCTGGCCCGTGAAGCGAGAGCCAAGGGCGCCTGGTTGATGGTGGATGACGCCCATGGCTTTGGCCCGCTGGGTGCCAACGGTGGCGGGATCGTCGAGCATTTCGGCTTGAGCCAGGACGACGTGCCGGTGCTGGTCGGTACCCTGGGCAAAGCGTTCGGCACCGCCGGGGCGTTTGTGGCGGGCAGCGAGGAGCTGATCGAAAGCCTGATCCAGTTTGCTCGGCCGTATATCTACACCACCAGCCAGCCACCGGCGCTGGCTTGCGCCACCCTCAAAAGCCTGGAATTGCTGCGCACCGAGCATTGGCGACGCGAGCACCTTAATCGCCTGATCCGCCAGTTCCGCCAGGGCGCCGAGCAGCTCGGGCTGGACTTGATGGACAGCTTTACACCGATCCAGCCGATCCTGATCGGCGACAGTGCCAAGGCCGTGCGCCTGTCGCAGATGCTGCGCGAGCGTGGCCTGATGGTCACCGCGATCCGCCCACCCACCGTGCCTGCCGGCAGCGCGCGGTTGCGTGTGACATTGACGGCCGCCCACAGCGAGGCGCAGGTGCAGCTATTGTTAAATGCGTTGGAGGCGTGTTTCCGCTTGCTGGGTGCCACGGAGCCCGACCATGCGTGATCGACTGATTCTGTTGCCCGGCTGGGGCCTCGGCGTGTCCCCTCTGGAGCCGTTGGCCGCCGCCCTGCGTGGGCTGGACGAACACTTGCAGGTGCAGATCGAGCCGTTGCCGGCGTTGGATTCCTGCGACCTGGAGGAGTGGCTCGACGAACTCGACGCCACGCTGCCGGACAACGCCTGGCTGGGCGGTTGGTCGCTGGGCGGTATGCTCGCTTCCGAGCTGGCTGCAAGGCGTGGCGAGCGCTGTTGCGGCCTGCTGACTCTGGCGAGCAACCCGTGTTTCGTCGCCCACGATGGCTGGCCGAATGCGATGCCCGGCGAGACCTTCGATGCTTTTTTGGCGGGCTGCCACGCCGATTCCCAAGTCACGCTCAAGCGTTTTGGCCTGTTGTGCGCCAAGGGTGCCGAGGACCCACGCGGGCTTTCGCGATTACTGGTCAGCGGTGCGCCGAATTCACCCGCCAGCGTGTTGATGCCAGGCCTTGAGTTGCTGGCCCAACTCGATACCCGCGCCGCCTTGCAAGCGTTTCGCGGCCCCCAGTTGCACCTGTTTGCCGGCCTGGACGGGCTGGTGCCGGCCGAAGCCGCCAGTGATCTGCTGGCGTTGCTCCCCGATGTGGAAATCGGCCTGATTGAACAGGCCGGTCACGCTTTTCTTCTGGAAGACCCCCACGGCGTGGCGGGGGCTATCCAGGCTTTTTTGCATGAGTGCGTTGATGACTGATTTATCCCATCCTCCCCTGCCAGGCGCCTTGCCGGACAAGCGTCAGGTAGCGGCCTCGTTTTCCCGTGCGGCGGCCAGTTACGACAGTGTCGCCGAGTTGCAGCGGGCGGTGGGGCATGAACTGCTGGCCCGCTTACCGTCTGCCGGGGCGCCGCAACGCTGGCTGGATATGGGCTGTGGCACGGGGTATTTCAGCCGGGTGCTGGGCGGCATGTGGCCCGCCAGCCACGGCGTGGCGCTGGATATTGCCGAAGGCATGCTCAACCATGCACGGCCTCTGGGGGGCGCCGAGCATTTCATCGCCGGCGATGCCGAGCGCCTGCCATTGCGGGATGGCGGTTGCGGGCTGATCTTCTCCAGCCTGGCGGTGCAATGGTGTGCGGACTTCGCGGCGGTGCTCAACGAGGCGTATCGAGTGCTGCAGCCCGGTGGCGTGCTGGCGTTCGCAAGCTTGTGCGTGGGCACCCTGGATGAGTTGCGCGAAAGCTGGCGGGCAGCGGATGGCCTGGTGCACGTCAATCGCTTCCGGACCTTCGAGGCTTACCAGCAGTTGTGCGCGGCCAGTGGCTTGCGTGTGATCAGCCTGGAGCGTCAACCCCATGTGCTGCACTACCCGGATGTGCGCAGCCTGACCCATGAATTGAAGGCGCTGGGGGCGCACAATCTCAACCCTGGGCGACCGGGAGGGTTGACGGGGCGTGCGCGGATTGTTGCACTGGTGAACGCTTATGAGCGGTTCCGTCGGGCCCAGGGCCTGCCGGCGACTTACCAAGTGGTGTACGCCGTACTGGAGAAACCTTTATGAGCGCCGCTTATTTCATCACCGGTACCGACACCGATGTCGGCAAGACCACCGTCGCTGCCGGCCTGCTGCGCGCGGCGCGCCAGGCTGGCAAAAGCACCGCCGCCGGCAAACCGGTTGCCTCCGGTTGCCAGGTCACGCCCAAGGGCCTGCGCAACGCCGACGCCCTGGCGCTGCTCGCTGAGTGTTCGTTACCGCTGACGTATGCCGAGGTCAACCCGGTGGCGTTCGAACCGGCCATTGCCCCCCATTTGGCCGCGCGAGAGGCGGGTGTGGCGCTGACGGTGCAGTCGCTGCTCAAACCCATGCAGCAGGTCCTGGCACGGCAAGCGGATTTCACCTTGATCGAAGGCGCGGGCGGCTGGCGCGTGCCATTGGCCGATCAGGACAACCTGTCGGACTTGGCCATGGCGCTCAAGTTGCCGGTGATCCTGGTGGTGGGCGTGCGCCTGGGGTGCATCAGCCATGCGTTGTTGACTGCCGAAGCTATCGCAAGGGACGGTTTGCCCCTGGCGGGCTGGGTGGCGAATATCCTCGACCCCAAGACCTCTCGTCTGGAAGAAAACCTCGCCACCCTGGCCGAGCGCTTGCCCGCTCCTTGCCTGGGCCGGGTGCCGAAACTCAAGCACGCCAGTGCTGAGGCGGTGGCCGAGCACCTGCAACTGGACCTGCTTGACTGATTTTGGCTATCGATAAGGCATTATGCCATTAGCGTTTTTGACGGGCCTTTTGACAGGATCTCTGCTTCAATTCAACTTCACGATTCTCTTAGCAGGGCCACGCCATGGAAATCTCTGGCAGCAGTGCGTTTTATTCAGGCTTGAGCACCATTCAGGCCGGGCAAAGCCGTGTCGACCAGGCCGCCGGCAAGATTGCCAGCGCCGCGACAACCCAGCCCTCGGATGCGCAGGTAGACCTTCTACGTGCCAACGCCCGCGCCCAGCCGTCCAATTCGGCGAGCAACATGGTGGAAATGGCGCAAGGCAAGTTTCAAGTGGAACTCGGCGCGAAAGTCGCCAAGGCTTCGGACGAAATGCTCGGCACGTTGATCGATACCTTCGCTTAATCCCTGACCCCCTCTACGCGCGGGCCCTCGTGGCGAGCGGGCCCGCTGTGGTGAGCGGGCTTGTTGTGGCGAGCAGGCTTGCCCCGCGTTGGGCTGCGAAGCGGCCCCAAAACCAACCACCCTGATAATACCTGATACACCGCATTCAGATTTATTGGGGCTGCTGCGCAGCCCAACGCGGGGCAAGCCCGCTCGCCACAACCAGCCCGCTCGCCACAATAAGCCCCGCATTGCCACATGCCTTCCCTCTGAATTTTCTGCATATCCTTCTGATGTGGCATCCCGCCGCAGGCGTGGCCGTGTCTGCCCATAACCTGCATCAGGACAAACGGTGTCGGGTGGACGCTTGACAACCCCAGGTCGTAAACGTATGTTTCAAACACCTGTTTGACCGCCATAACAAATCCACGCGGTTGTTCATTCCAGATACATCAGCAGAGGTTTATCGCTATGCCTGACTACAAGGCCCCCTTGCGTGATATTCGCTTCGTTCGTGACGAACTGCTTGGTTATGAAGCGCACTATCAGAGCCTGCCGGCTTGCCAGGACGCTACCCCGGACATGGTTGACGCCATTCTCGAAGAAGGCGCCAAGTTCTGTGAGCAAGTGCTGGCACCGTTGAACCGCGTGGGTGACATCGAAGGGTGCACCTGGAGCGAGTCAGGCGTTAAGACCCCTGCTGGTTTCAAAGAAGCCTACAAACAGTTCGTCGAAGGCGGCTGGCCAAGCCTGGCCCACGACGTGGCGCATGGTGGCCAAGGCCTGCCGGAATCCCTGGGCCTGGCTGTCAGCGAAATGGTCGGTGAAGCCAACTGGTCGTGGGGCATGTACCCCGGCCTGTCCCATGGTGCGATGAACACCATTTCCGAGCACGGCACCCCCGAGCAACAAGACGCCTACCTGACCAAACTGGTGTCGGGCGAATGGACCGGCACCATGTGCCTGACCGAGCCTCACTGTGGTACCGACCTAGGCATGCTGCGTACCAAGGCCGAACCTCAGGCCGACGGTTCCTACAAAGTCTCCGGCACCAAGATCTTCATCTCGGCCGGTGAGCACGACATGGCCGATAACATCGTCCACATCGTACTGGCCCGCCTGCCGGATGCACCGGCGGGCACCAAAGGCATCTCGCTGTTTATCGTGCCCAAGTTCCTGCCCAATGCCGATGGCTCGATCGGTGCACGCAACGCCGTGACCTGTGGTTCCCTGGAACACAAGATGGGCATCCACGGTAACGCCACCTGCGTGATGAACTTCGACGCGGCCACCGGTTTCCTGATCGGCCCGGCGAACAAAGGCCTGAACTGCATGTTCACCTTTATGAACACCGCTCGCCTGGGCACCGCGCTGCAAGGCCTGGCCCACGCCGAGATCGGTTTCCAGGGCGGCCTGAAATACGCTCGTGATCGCCTGCAAATGCGTTCCCTGACAGGCCCGAAAGCGCCGGACAAGGCGGCCGACCCCATCATCGTGCACCCTGACGTGCGCCGCATGCTGCTGACCATGAAAGCCTTCGCTGAAGGCAACCGTGCGATGGTGTACTTCACCGCCAAGCAAGTGGACATCGTCAAGTACGGCACCGACGACGAAGCCAAGAAACAGGCCGATGGCCTGCTGGCGTTCATGACCCCGATCGCCAAGGCGTTCATGACTGAAGTCGGTTTTGAATCGGCTAACCACGGTGTGCAAATCTACGGCGGCCACGGCTTTATCGCCGAGTGGGGCATGGAGCAGAACGTTCGCGACAGCCGCATTTCGATGCTGTACGAAGGCACCACCGGTATCCAGGCGCTGGACCTGCTCGGCCGTAAAGTGCTGATGACCCAGGGCGAAGCACTTAAAGGCTTCACCAAGATCGTCCACAAGTTCTGCCAGGCCAACGAAGGCAACGAAGCCGTCAAGGAATTCGTAACGCCACTGGCTGCGCTGAACAAAGAGTGGGGCGAGTTGACCATGAAGGTCGGCATGGCGGCGATGAAAGACCGTGAAGAGGTCGGTGCTGCTTCGGTGGACTACCTGATGTACTCCGGTTACGCGTGCCTGGCGTACTTCTGGGCCGACATGGCCCGCCTGGCCGCCGAGAAACTGGCTGCCGGTACCAGCGAGGCAGCGTTCTACACCGCCAAGCTGCAGACCGCGCGCTTCTACTTCCAACGCATCCTGCCGCGCACCCGCACCCACGTAGCCACCATGCTGTCGGGCGCCAACAACCTGATGGACATGAAAGAAGAGGACTTCGGCCTGGCTTACTAAGCCTTACCGGGTTCACTTCAGGGCCGCCGCTTCCTTCGGGAGCGGCGGTTTTTTTTCGACGATAAAAAACGCAGCGTTGCGCTCAGGGATTGCGTCGAGCTGCCGTTACAGTGATGGCAATGTGATACATGTCGGGCAGGTTGTGCTTAACTGTTCGCGTGAAGGCACTGTGCCATCTTTTTTGCGGGTCGGAGTTTTACCCTTGTCACGCGTGTCCGCAGTACGTTTCAGTCATTTCTTTCCTTCGTTGCTGCTATTGCTGGCCGGGCTCTCGGCTGCGTACGTCAAGGACCTCAACGTCTTCTTCACTTCGCTGTTCAACGTGTTGCCGACCCTGGTGCTGTTGCTCGGCGGATCGTATTGCGCGGTCTATCGGCGCCAGCGTGAACTGTTCCTGATGATCACGGTGTACATCGTCTACTTCCTGCTCGACACCCAGACCGATTTCTACCGAGACAATGGCCGGGTTCGCGAAGACGCGGCGGTGGTGTTCCACCTGTGTTGCCTGCTGTTGCCCGTGTTGTTCAGCGTCTATGCCCTGTGGCAAGAAAAGACCCACCTGTTCCGCGACTTTGTCGCACGTGGTGCTGTGTTGCTGGCGGTAGGCAGCGTGGCCCTGGCTCTTGAGCAAAGTTATCCCCAGGCGCTGCTCAACTGGTTGGCCGAAATTCGCTGGCCGGCGTTGCATGGCACCTGGATGAGCCTGATCCAGCTGTCGTACCCGATGTTCCTGATTGGTTTCCTGACCCTGGCGGCGCAGTACTGGTACCAGCCGCGGCCGCTGCATGCGGCGCAGATGGTCGGGCTGCTGGGGATGTTCTGGATGCTGCCGCAGACATTTATCCTGCCGTTTACCCTGAACATCATGTGCAGCCAAGTGATGCTGATGATCGCTGCCGGTGTCGCCCACGAGGCCTATCAAATGGCCTTCCGTGACGAGCTGACCGGCCTGCCGGGGCGTCGTGCCCTCAACGAGCGCATGCAGCGGCTGGGGCGCAACTATGTGCTGGCCATGAGCGACGTCGACCACTTCAAGCGTTTCAACGACACCCATGGCCACGATGTGGGGGACCAAGTGCTGCGCCTGGTGGCGAGCAAACTGTCCAAGGTCAATGGGGGTGGGCGTGCCTACCGTTACGGCGGTGAAGAGTTCGCCGTGGTATTTGCCGGCAAGACCCTGGACGAGTGCATGCCGCACCTGGAGGAAATTCGCGAGATCATCGCCGACTACGACATCAAGTTGCGCCACTCAGACCGGCCCCAGGACGATCAGCAGGGCCGTCAACGCCGGGCGGGGAGTGGCGCCTCAAGTGTCTCGGTGACCGTCAGCATCGGCGTGGCCGAGCGCCAGGCTGAGCAGCGCACGCCCGAAGAGGTGCTCAAGTCCGCCGACCAGGCGCTCTACGCCGCCAAGGGCGCCGGGCGTAATTGCGTGGTCGCGGCCGGGCAAACCCGCCGCGGCGCTGTGCGCATGGAGAGCGCTGCCGGTTGAGTGATGGTGGTGTATTCAGCGGCTCTACAGTGATTGTCCGGGGCGCTGGCCGGCAGTAGGTTGAAATCATCTGCTGCCGGAGACATTGCCATGCCTGAGTACAAAGCTCCCCTGCGCGACATGCGCTTTCTGATCGACCACGTGTTCGACTTCCACGGCCACTACGCCGCGCTGGGCGCGACGGACGCCAGCCCGGACATGGTCAGTGCGATCCTCGAAGAAGGTGCGAAATTTTGCGAGAACGTGCTGGCACCGCTCAATCGCAGTGGCGATGAAGAAGGCTGCCATTTCGATAATGGCGTGGTGACCACGCCCAAAGGTTTCAAGGAAGCCTTCGCCCAGTACGTGGAAGGTGGCTGGCACGGCGTGGCGGCAGACCCCGCCTACGGAGGCCAAGGCTTGCCGCAATCCCTGGGCCTGGTGCTGAGCGAAATGATCGGCTCCAGTAACACCTCCTGGGGCATGTACCCGGGGCTGACCCACGGCGCGATGTCGGCGATCCACGCCCATGGCACCGAGGAACAGAAAGCCACCTACCTGAGCAAACTCACCGCCGGCCAATGGACCGGCACCATGTGCCTGACCGAAGCCCACTGCGGTACCGACCTGGGCCTGATCAAGACCCGTGCCGTGCCCCAGGCGGATGGCAGCTACGCCGTCACCGGCAGCAAGATTTTCATCTCGGCCGGTGAACACGACATGAGCGCCAATATCATCCACCTGGTGCTGGCCAAGCTGCCGGATGCGCCAGCGGGCACCAAGGGCATCTCCCTCTTTATCGTGCCCAAGTTTCATGCCGATTCCGGTGAACGCAACGCCGTGCATTGCGGCTCCATCGAGCACAAGATGGGCATCAAGGGCTCGGCCACCTGCGTGCTGAACTTTGACGGCGCCCGGGGCTTTTTGATTGGCGAGGCGAACAAGGGCCTCAACTGCATGTTCACCATGATGAACCATGCACGCCTGGGGACCGGCATGCAGGGCCTGTGTAACGGCGAGGCGAGCTTCCAGGGTGCGATCAAGTACGCCAACGACCGCCTGCAAATGCGCTCGCTCACCGGCGCCAAGGCGCCGGAAAAAGCCGCCGACCCGATCATCGTGCACCCCGATGTACGCCGTATGTTGCTGACCATGAAAGCGTTCAACGAGGGCAACCGGGCGCTGACCTATTTCACCGCGCAACTGCTCGACACCGCGCACCTGAGCCGCGACGCCGGCCAGCGCCAGGAGGCTGAAGACCTGCTGGCGTTCCTGACGCCGATCTGCAAAGCCTTTATGACCGATACCGGGCTGGAGGTGACCAACCACGGCATGCAGGTATTCGGCGGCCATGGCTACATTCGTGAGTGGGGCATGGAGCAACTGGCACGCGATGCGCGGATTGCGCCGATCTATGAAGGCACCAACGGCATCCAGGCCCTCGACCTGCTGGGGCGCAAGGTGTTGGGCAGCCAGGGCAAGCTGCTGCGCGGCTTTACCAGGATTGTGCATAAGTTTTGCGCGGCGAATGCCGAGCATGCGCAGCTCAAAGGCTATGTGCTGCAGCTCAATCAACTGAACCAGGAATGGGGCGAGCTGACCACCCAGGTCGGGATGGCCGCGATGAAAAACCCTGACGAAGTGGGCGCCGCTGCGGTGGATTACCTGATGTACAGCGGTTACGTCATCCTTGCCTACCTGTGGCTGCGTATGGCGATTGCAGCGCTGGAACAGGGCGACAGCGACTTCGCCACAGCCAAGCTGGCCACCTGCGACTTCTATTTCAAGCGCTTGCTGCCACGTACTGCGACCCATCGGGCGGCCGTGGAAGCCGGCAGTGACTGCCTGATGAGTCTGTCTGCGGAGGCATTTGCGTTGTGATGACTTAAAAATACCAATCAGTCACAAGTGGACCCTATGTGTCTGAAAAGTTGTTCGGGTACACTCGGAGCCTGTAAAACCGATCCTATCGAATCACTTTTCACGTTCTCACGAGGTTTGCCATGGCTGATTACAAAGCGCCGCTGCGTGATATGCGCTTCGTCCTCAACGAAGTTTTTGAGGTCGCCAAAACTTGGGCCCAATTGCCGGCATTGGCAGACACCGTAGATGCCGAAACCGTTGAGGCGATCCTTGAAGAGGCCGGCAAAGTCACCGCCAAATCCATCGCCCCGCTCAGCCGTGGTGGCGATGAACAGGGTTGCCACTGGGCGGACACGGTCGTCACCACGCCGGAGGGTTTCCCCCAGGCGTACAAAACCTACGCGGAAGGTGGCTGGGTCGGTGTCGGCGGTGACCCGATCTTCGGTGGCATGGGCATGCCCAAGGCCGTGTCGGCCCAGGTCGAAGAGATGATCAACTCGTCGAGCCTGGCGTTCGGCCTGTACCCGATGTTGACCTCGGGCGCCTGTGTATCGATCAACACCCATGCCAGCGAGGCGCTCAAGGCCACCTACCTGCCGAATATGTACTCCGGCAAGTGGGCCGGTTCCATGTGCCTGACCGAGGCCCATGCCGGCACCGACCTGGGCATTATCCGGACCAAGGCCGAGCCTCATGCGGACGGGTCCTACAAAGTCAGCGGTACCAAGATCTTTATCACCGGTGGTGAACACGACCTGACGGAAAACATCATCCACCTGGTGCTGGCCAAGTTGCCGGATGCGCCGGCCGGTCCCAAGGGCATTTCGCTGTTCCTGGTGCCGAAGTTCATGGTGAACGCCGACGGCAGCCTGGGTGCGCGTAACCCGGTGAGCTGCGGTTCCATTGAACACAAGATGGGTATCCAGGCGTCGGCGACCTGCGTGATGAACTTCGACGAAGCGGTCGGCTACCTGGTGGGCGAGCCTAACCGTGGGTTGGCAGCGATGTTCACCATGATGAACTACGAGCGCCTGGGGGTGGGTATCCAGGGCCTGGCGTCCGGCGAGCGCTCGTACCAGAACGCGATCGAATATGCGCGTGACCGCTTGCAGAGCCGTTCGCCCCTGGGGGCGCAGGCCAAGGACAAGGTGGCTGATCCGATCATCGTGCACCCCGACGTGCGCCGTATGCTGCTGACCATGAAAGCCTCGAACGAAGGCGGCCGTGCGTTCTCCACTTACGTGGCGACGCAGTTGGACATCGCCAAGTTCAGTGAAGACGCTGCCACCCGCGAGCGTGCCGACAACCTGGTGGCGCTGTTGACCCCCGTCGCCAAGGCGTTTCTCACCGACCTGGGCCTGGAAACCGCCGTGCTCGGCCAGCAAGTGTTTGGCGGCCACGGCTACATTCGTGAATGGGGCCAGGAGCAACTGGTGCGCGATGTGCGTATCACCCAGATCTACGAAGGCACCAACGGTATTCAGGCGTTGGACTTGATGGGGCGCAAGATCGTCGGCAGCGGCGGTGCGTTCTACACCTTGTTCGCCGATGAGATTCGCCAGTTCACCGCCACCGCAGGCCCTGAGTTGGCCGAGTTCACCAAGCCGCTGAACGCGGCGGTGGATAACCTGGACGACCTGACCGCCTGGGTGCTGGACCGCGCCAAGACCAACCCGAATGAAATCGGCGCGGCCTCGGTGGAATACCTGCATGCATTTGGATACATGGCCTATGCCTATATGTGGGCATTGATGGCCAAGGCCGCGTTGGGCAAAGAGGCGCAGGAAGACTTCTACGCCAGCAAGCTGGGCACTGCACGGTTCTACTTTGCCCGTCTGTTGCCGCGGATTCACTCACTGAGTGCGTCTGTAAAAGCCGGTAGCGAATCGCTGTTTTTGCTGGATGAAGCGCAGTTCTAAGGGGGTGGAGGGCGTGTAAGCATTCTCTTACATGACGTGCCGCTATTCGTCCTCTATCGCCAAATTGGATCCACGGATAATCTACTTCACATGGACGTCGCGCAGGAAGCGCAAAGCAACAACACGGACACGTAGGATTCTGCCAGGATGGCGGAGTGAAATGGATGTCAGGGAAACAGTCTGCAAAGCCCCGCTTCGGCGGGGTTTTCTTTTGCCCGCGAAAAAGTCGGGGGCGCTGAGTTCAGGGCTGGGCCAGCGGGGCATTCATCACGTCTTCAAGCAAGGTGCGCAGCAACGCCATCGTCGCCTGCTGACGCTGCACATCGCGGCACACCAGGCCCACTTTCAGCGGCACCCTGGGTTCACTCAAGGGCTTCCACAGCAGCGACTGGCTGTTGTGTTCATCCTGGGAACGGCCCGGCAAGACGGTCGCCAGTTTGGTATGGGGCAGGCTGTCGAGAATCCCCACCATGGTATTGAGCTCCGCTTGCACTTGCGGGCGCCGCCCGAGGTTAGCCAACTGGCCCTGCCAGATCTGTCGAACCTGAAACTCTTCTCCCAGCAGCAACATCGGTAATTCGGCCGCCTGTTTCAGCGAGACCTTCTTGAATTCGCGCAGGGGGTGATCCTCGGGGATCACCACTTTCAGTTCATCTTCATACAACAGCACACCGTGCAGGCCCGGCTGGCGTGGCGGCAGGTAACTGATGCCGATGTCCAGCGAGCCGTTGAGCAGCCGCCGTTCAATCTCAATCCCGGTCAATTCGTAGATCTGCACCACCAGGTGGGGTTGGGCCTTGCGCACCCGCTCCAGCATCTGCGGCACCAGGCTGGTGTGCACGGTTTGCAGGACGCCGATGGCCAAGGTGCGCAGTGCCTGGCCCTTGAAGTTGCGCAAGGCTTCGACGGCTTGCTGCATACCGTCGATCAAAGGCAGGGCGTGGTTGTACAAGGTATGGGCGGCGAGTGTCGGTAACAGGCGCTTGCTGCTGCGCTCGAACAGGCTGACATCCAGGTTCTGCTCCAGTTGGCGAATCTGCTGTGACAGCGCCGGTTGGGAGATCGACAGGCGTTCAGCGGCACGGCCCACGTGGCCTTCTTCATATACCGCGACGAAATAACGCAGTTGCTTGAAATCCATAAGTCTTTCTTATCGAAAAAGCTGGAAAATCGAAATGGCCGTTAGCCGCCGAGACGCCTAGTCTAGCGCCTATCCACAAGGCTTACAGGGCCAGATCGGGCAATGAATAGCGTTTATGTTGATGGTATTTGCATAGGCAAGGCAAAAAACCTCTCGTGGGGTTTTGCCGGTGGGACCGACCAAGGCGTGGTTGCCATGGGAGGTAAAGTGTGAACCTGTTCAATTTGCGTCGCCCCGCGGCGAGCCTGGATGACCTGATCCTGGACGCGCCCCATGAAGATCTCCCCGGCGAATGCCTGATGCCAACCGTGGCACGCCCCCCACAAGTCTTTGTACGTGGCCAGGCATCCTGGCTGTGGGACAGCGATGACCGTGCCTACCTGGATTTCAGCCAGGGCAGTGCCGCCAATAGCCTCGGCCACAGCCCACAGGTCCTGATCAAAGCCCTGGCTGATCAGACCCAATCCCTGATCAATCCCGGCAATGCCCTGCACAATCGCGCCCAACTCACTCTGGTCGAGCGCTTGTGTCATCGCACCGGCAGCGACCAGGCGTATCTGCTCAACAGTGGCGCGGAAGCCTGCGAAGCGGCGATCAAGCTGGCGCGCAAATGGGGGCAGTTGTATCGCGGTGGCGCGTATCGAATCATCAGTGCCAGCAACGGTTGTCATGGTCGCAGCTTTGCGGCGATGTCGGCCTCGGCGAGCACCCAGGAAAACCGCTTTGAGCCGCAGTTGCCGGGTTTCAGCCATGTGCCGTTCAACGACCTGCCGGCCTTGCACGCCGCGGTCGATGCACACACCGTCGCCATCATGCTGGAGCCGATCCAGAGTGAAGCCGGGGTCATCCCGGCGACCGATCACTACCTTAAAGGCGTTGAGCGCCTGTGTCGTGAGCTGGGGATTCTGCTGATCCTCGACGAAGTGCAAACCGGCATCGGCCGTTGCGGCACCTTGCTCGCGCAAGAGCAGTACGGCGTGCGGGCCGACATCGTTACCCTCGGCAAAGGCCTGGGCGGCGGCGTACCGTTGGCGGCGCTGTTGGCGCGGGGCAAAGCCTGTTGCTTTGAAGTGGGGGAGCTGGAAGGCACCCATCATGGCAACGCGCTGATGGCGTCGGCCGGTGTCGCGGTCCTCGATACTGTGTTGGAGAACGGCTTCTTTGAACATGTGCGCGAGTCGGGTGCTTACCTGGGTGAAGGCCTGGCCCGCCTGGCTTATCGCTACGATCACGGCGAACTGCGCGGTCACGGCCTGATGTGGGGGCTGACGCTGTCGGATGACTCTGCGGACGCCGTAGTAAAAGCTGCACTTCATGAAGGCTTGATCCTGACCGCCCCGCAGCCCGACTGCCTGCGCTTCACGCCGGCGCTGACGGTGAGCAAGAGCAATATCGACGAAATGCTCCTGCGCCTGGCCCGCGCTTTCTCCCGCGTGCGCACCGCGCAGTTGCAATGCCGCAAGGGCATCGCCGTTTAACCCCTTATTCCTGAACCGTCTCGCGGTCTACGCGTCGCCTCCAGCCTGATTTTTTCGGCTGGGGGCGTTTTTTTGACTGTGCACTTCGGTATGGCCCGGTGCCAGATCCCACTGAACCCTCACGAACCCCCAAGGTCGATTAGCTACACGGCTCACACGAGCCGACTTTTTGGAGCTGACCCATGGATTTCATTCGTATCATCATCGCCATTCTACTGCCGCCACTGGGTGTGTTCCTGCAAGTGGGGTTTGCCGGCGCGTTCTGGCTGAACATCCTGCTGACCTTGTGCGGTTACTTCCCGGGCATCATCCACGCCGTGTACATCATCGCCAAGCGCTGAGGTCGTCAGCCTTTTGCGATGAGCCGTGAGTTGCGCTCATTGCGAAAGGCCAGTTGCTCGATGGTCTGGGTGGCATGTTCGGCTTCTTCCCGTGCTTGAAGGATGATGCCGTGTTGCTCGGACTTGCTGCACACCGGGTCGGCATTGCTCGCATCCCCCGTGAGCATGAAAGCCTGGCAGCGGCAGCCGCCGAAGTCCTTTTCCTTTTCATCGCATGAACGGCACGGCTCGGGCATCCAGTCATAGCCGCGAAAGCGGTTGAAGCCGAAGGAGTCGTACCAGATGTGCTGCATGCTGTGGTCGCGCACATTGGGAAACTGCACCGGCATCTGTCGAGCGCCATGGCAAGGCAGGGCGGTGCCGTCGGGTGTTACCGTCAGAAAGATACTGCCCCAGCCGTTCATGCAGGCTTTCGGGCGTTCCTCGTAGTAATCCGGGGTGACGAAGATCAGCTTGCACGGGTGGCCTTCGGCTTCGAGCTTGGCGCGGTATTCGTTGGTGATGCGTTCGGCGCGCACCAGTTGCTCCTGGGTCGGCAACAGGCCCACACGATTGAGCTGCGCCCAGCCGTAGAACTGGCAGGTGGCGAGTTCGACAAAGTCCGCCTCCAGCGCGATGCACAGCTCGATGATGCGGTCGATCTTGTCGATATTGTGCCGGTGGGTGACGAAGTTCAGCACCATCGGGTAGCCGTGCGCCTTCACTGCACGGGCCATTTCCAGCTTTTGCGCGAAGGCTTTTTTCGAACCGGCCAGCAGGTTGTTTACCTGTTCGTCGCTGGCCTGGAAGCTGATCTGGATATGGTCCAGGCCGGCTTTCTTGAAGTCGCTGATCTTCTGCTCGGTCAGGCCGATGCCCGAGGTGATCAGGTTGGTGTAGAAGCCCAGCTTGCGCGCCTCAGCGATCAACTCGGCCAGGTCCTGGCGCACCAGCGGCTCACCGCCGGAAAACCCCAATTGTGCGGCGCCCATCTCACGAGCCTCGCGAAACACCTTGATCCATTGCTCGGTGCTCAGCTCCTTGCCTTGCTCGGCAAAGTCCAGCGGGTTGGAGCAATACGGGCATTGCAACGGGCAGCGGTAGGTCAGCTCGGCGAGCAGCCACAGCGGCAGGCCGATCGCCGGTTTTTCAGGCAAGGGTGATCCAGTGCTCGGCACGGGCGACCTCCATGAATTGCTCGA
Source organism: Pseudomonas sp. G11 (assembly GCF_029457515.1). Lineage (NCBI taxonomy): Bacteria > Pseudomonadati > Pseudomonadota > Gammaproteobacteria > Pseudomonadales > Pseudomonadaceae > Pseudomonas > Pseudomonas sp. G11. The sequence goes on along the minus strand of NZ_CP120377.1, from coordinate 7,219,536 downwards.
TGTCATCACCCAGCTCAGGCACACCGGGGAATTGTTTATCCAGCTCAGTGATGATCGCCGCCACGTCGCGCTCACCGTCGATCAACCCACCAATCAGCGCGGCGCTGTCGTTGAGCTTGATCATGCCTTCGGGGTAGAGCAACACATGGCCTTTTTGCGCGGGTTCGTACTGGTAGCGGTAGCCCTGGCGCCAGGTCGGTTTTTTGCTGCGATCAAAGCTCATAGGGCGATCCCTTTATGCCAGACCCGCTGCTCGGTCACGCTGTGATACGGCGGGCGATTCAGTTCGTAGGCCATGCTCATGGCATCCAGCATGCTCCACAGGATGTCCAGTTTGAACTGGAGAATTTCCAGCATGCGCTCCTGGCCTTCACGGGTGGTGTAGTGCTGCAGGGTGATCGCCAGCCCGTGTTCCACATCGCGTCGGGCCTGGCCCAGGCGGGTGCGGAAATACTCATAGCCGGTGGGGTCGATCCACGGGTAATGCTGTGGCCAGCTGTCGAGGCGTGATTGGTGGATCTGCGGTGCGAACAGCTCGGTCAGCGAGCTGCTGGCGGCTTCCTGCCAGCTGGCGCGGCGCGCAAAGTTGACGTAGGCGTCCACCGCAAAGCGCACGCCGGGCAGCACCAGTTCCTGGGAGCGCAGTTGGTCCGGGTCGAGGCCGACAGCCTGGCCCAAACGCAGCCAGGCTTCGATACCGCCATCTTCACCGGGGGCGCCATCGTGGTCGAGCAGGCGCTGGATCCATTCGCGGCGGATCTCGCGGTCCGGGCAGTTGGCCAGGATCGCGGCGTCTTTCAGCGGGATATTCACCTGGTAGTAGAAACGGTTGGCGACCCAGCCCTGGATCTGCTCGCGGGTGGCGCGGCCTTCATACATCGCCACGTGGTATGGGTGATGGATATGGTAGAAGGCGCCCTTGGCCCGCAGGGCGTGCTCGAATTCGACGGGTGTCAACGGTGTGTCAGTCATGTCGTCAGCTCCTACAATTCAATGCTCATGCCGTCGTAAGCCACTTCGACATTGCGCCGCACCAGTTCCGCTCGTTCGGGGGAGTCTTCATCGAGGATCGGGTTGGTATTGTTGATATGGATAAGCACTTTGCGCTGCTTCGGCAATTGTTCCAGCACTTCGAGCATGCCACCGGGGCCGTTCTGTGCCAGGTGGCCCATCTCGCGACCGGTGCGGGTGCCGACGCCACGGCGCTGCATCTCATCGTCGTCCCACATCGTGCCATCCACCAGCAGGCAATCACTGCCGGCCATGATCTCCAGCAGCGGCGCATCGACTTTACCCAGGCCTGGGGCGTAGAACAGTTTGCCGCCAGTGCGCAGGTCTTCGACGATCAGGCCGATATTGTCGCCCGGGTGCGGGTCGAAGCGGTGCGGCGAATAGGGTGGCGCGGCGCTGCGCAACGGCAGCGGGGTGAAGCGCAGGTTGGGGCAGGCGGGGATGGTGAAGCTGGCGTCCAGCTCGATACGGTTCCAGGCCAGGCCGCCGTTCCAGTGGGTGAGCATGGTGAACAGGGGGAAGCCGCTGCTCAGGTCTTCATGGACCATGTCGGTGCACCACACCTGGTGCGGGCAGCCTTCGCGCAGGCTCAACAGGCCGGTGGTGTGGTCGATCTGGCTGTCCATCAGGATGATTGCGCTGATGCCGGTATCGCGCAGTGCGCGACCGGGCTGCATGGGCGCGAAGCCCTGGAGTTGCGCGCGAATATCCGGCGAAGCATTGCACAGCACCCAATTGACGCCATCGTCGGAAATCGCGATGGACGACTGGGTGCGTGCCTGCGCCCGCAGGCTGCCGTCACGAAAGCCTGCGCAGTTCACGCAGTTGCAGTTCCACTGCGGGAAGCCGCCGCCGGCGGCGGAACCTAGAATCTGGACAAACATGGCCGCTCCATCAAGCAAAGCTGAAAACAAAAACGCCCCGGACGAGCCGAGGCGTAATCTTACCCAGCCAATCAGCGGCTGGCGAAGTACATGGTCACTTCGAAACCGATGCGCAGATCAGTGTAAGCAGGTTTGGACCAGGTCATATTCTTACTCCTACGAAGGGATGGGACGTTTACTACCAAGTAATACATATAGTCCACCTCCAGTCGGAGATGTTCAGATGTGTGCGTGGGAATGTTACCGAATTCTTTTCAAGTTAGCGCTGTCTTGGTGGAAAAAGCCTATTGCAGGGGCGGCAATGATCACTGCACCGTCTGCCAGGCAGCATTGATGCGCGGACCATTGGCGACGCAGCGCCAGCCGCCCGCGGCGAGCTGCAATTGTTGGGCGGCGTACTGCAGGTCTTCGCGGGTGCGGGTCAGGATTGCTTGTTGCAACTGTGAGAGGTAATCCGACGGATGGCCTGCCAGGCGCGCGTGCCACAACAGTTCGGCGGCTTGGGCGATGGGCAGCGCCTGTGCTGTGAATTGTTGCGCCAAGGGTTGCTGGCCCAGGTCGTCGTTGCTGTCGATCAATGCCGGCAGTTGGGCAAGAAACGCCTGGAGGTGATCCACGATCCCTTCAAGGGAAACACTGGGGGACTGCACCCCCAACAACAGGCCGGTTTGCCCGTTGATTTGTCGGACACTGCTGAATACGGCGTAGCCCAGCTGCAATTCAACGCGCAGACGTTGATAGAACGGGCCTTGGAGCAAGTGCCCGAGCAGTCGCCATGACGCTTCATCCGTCAGGGAATATGTGGGTGTCGGGCAAAACAGCAGCAAGGCGGCGTCGTTGGAATCGGTCTTTACCTCATGCCACAGCTGTTGACCGCTGAGGCTTGGGGGGACGTGCTCGCTGTTAACGGGCTGCCCGGGCAAGCGAGCGGCAGCGGTTTTGATCGCCGCTTCATACGCGGCGGACAAACCGCAGCCCAGCCCGTGCCAACCTGCGTTGGCCCACGACGCCGATGGCTCACCGGCCTTGGGCGGGCTGCCGGCGCAGCACGCCGGCAGGGCGCTGAGCAATGCTCGAATCGCGATCATAGTGGGCGCTGCGCAGGGCGCCTCCAACGGCTGGTGCAGGCGATGTGCCACCGCTTCCAGCACGGCCGGCATGGGCTCATGCAGGCCGACCATTTTCAGCAGCCAATCGTTGCCGGTCGTTTCGAAAGACAATTCGACCCCGGCCTGGCGGGCATTCGTGCGCAAGGGCTGCAATGTGCTTTCCAGCCCTGCTGGCACGGGAGAGTCAAATTGCCAGTGCAGGTATAAAGCGCCTTCGCCGCTGTCATTCGCCAGGGCCTGGCTGAAGGTCAGAGCCGACACTTCCCTGCGTCCCCGTGAGCGGTCCTGGGCGAAGGTGCGCAAGCCGCGATGGGCGCTGGTCTGGCCACGGATCAAACCGGCGCGTTCGTCCCTGGCAGGCGGGCGCAGGAACGGGTTGTTCGGCGGGAGCTGCCAGGTGTGCCGGGAGGGCGCCAGTTGCAGGGCGTCGAGCATGGCCTTGAGGGCGGTGGCGCTGTGTTCCGACAGTTGTGGCTCCAGGCCGTCGCTGTCATGTCGCGCCAAGGCGAGTGCGCTCAGGGTCTGTTGTTGGCGCGCGTTCAGCAAGGCGAACTCTTCGCGCAAGGGTGTCCAGTCGCTGTGGGCGAAAAAGCTCAGCCAGTCGTGCAGCAGTGTCTCGATCTGTGGTGCGGAGCCGCGTTGGGTGCCCAGGGTAAAGTCGATATCCAGCAGCGCTTGCCCGCTGAAGTGATAAACCACGCTGGCATGCAGCGCGGTGGCCAGTTGTCGCGTTTTCACTTCGGCAAGCAGACCGCCCGGCGCCGAGGTATTAAGCCAGAGGCACAGGAAATCCAGCGCTTCGCGGGGTGCTGCGCAGGTGATGACCTGATGCAGGTGATTGCCAGCAGTGTGTTGATAACCGCGCGCCAGGCCGGCCATCAAGGCGGGTGGGGCGTCCTGCGGATGCAGGGGCCCCGATGTCAGTGCGTCACTGAACCGCTGCGCCAAGGCTTCCAGTTGCGCCAATGATTGTGGGCCGGCAAGGCTCAACGTCATCTGCCCGCTCCGATAGAAGTGCGCGTGAAATGCCCGCAACGCTTGCTGGAATGCCTCGCTTTCCAGCGGCAGGCTATCGCGATTGCCGGCATGAAAACCCCGCAGTGGATGATTGGCGGCGACGCCTTGCAGCAGTGCCACTTGTTGCTGTGCGTTGGCATCCTCGGACCAGGCGACGAACTCCGCGTGCAGCACCTCGCGCTCGCGCAGTTGGTCTTCCAGCATCAGGCGCGGGTGAGTCAGCATGTCCGCCAGCCGCTCCAGCCCATCGTCGAAGGCCGATACCGGCAGCTCAAAGAAAAAGTCCGTGGTGCGCTCGCGCGTGCTGGCGTTGACCTGGCCGCCGTGGCGCTGCACGTAGCTCATCAGGCCTTCGTCACCCGTGAACCGCGCCGTGCCCAGAAACAGCAAGTGTTCCAGGAAATGCGCCAGGCCTGGCCACGCCAACGGGACGTCATGGCTGCCGGCAGCCACTCTTAAGGCCGCGGCGCAGCGCTTCAGGCGCGGGGCATGACGCAGGGAAACCCGCAAACCATTGGCCAGGGTCAGATGAGAGTGGTGAGGATGGACCGGCGCAGGCATGGGCACTTCCGAAACGTAGGAAGCGCCTATGCTAGCAAACCCATCAGGTCAGGGCTTGTACAGCGTGCCATAGAGCTCGGGGCGACGGTCTTGCAGGTAGTGATTGGCGGCGCGGGCGTCGAGGATCGATTGGTGTTCCAGCGTGCCGACAATCAAGGCTTCATCCAGGCCGGCCTGGGCGATGCGCTGGCCATTGGGCGCGGCGATGCTGCTTTGTCCGCAGTAATGGATCTCGCCTTCGTGCCCGCAATAGTTGGCGTAGGCCACGTAGCACTGGTTCTCAAAGGCCCGTGCCCGCACGGTGACGTCGGCAACAAAGTCGAACGGCACCATATTGGCCGTGGGCACCAGGATCAGTTCGGCACCGGCCAGGGCCAGGCGCCGGGTGTTTTCCGGGAACTCCAGGTCGTAGCAGATGAGGAATCCGAGCGTCCAGCCGTTGAGTTCCACCAGCGGGAAATCATCCTCGCCGGCGCTGAACATCGAATGATCCAGGTCGCCAAACAAGTGCGTCTTGCGGTAGTTGCACAGGCGCTGCCCATTGGCGTCGATCAATTGCACGGCGTTGTAGATTTGCCCATCCTCGGCTCGCTCCGGGTAGCCGTACAGAATCGCCAGCTTCGCGCTGCGTGCCAGTTCGGCAATCGCATGGGCTGATGGGCCATTCTGCGCTTCGGCCAGTGCGCCCACGGCCTCGGCGCCGATGTTGTAGCCGGTCAGGAACATCTCCGGCAGCACCAGCACATCAGCGCCGGACGCCTCATGCGCCAGTTTGTGCAGGCGCTTGAGGTTGCCCGCCACATCCAGGGGCAAGGGCGGGCATTGGTACAGGGCGACACGCATGGTCAACTCCTTACTCGGGCAGGGCGATCGGCCCGATGTCATCGAACACATCACCCGGCCCTGGGTTTTCTGGATGGGTGCTGCCACCGAAGTGGGTCATGATGCCCCACACCGCGTTCAGCGAGGTTTGCACGGCGCCTTCCACCCAGGCGGGGGTCCAGGATACGTCGTCGCCGGCAATGAAAATCCCTCGTTGTTCGGCGGGCATGTCCTTCTGCATGAAGTGCGCGTACATCCGCTGGTTGTAGCGATAGTGGCCGGGCAGCGCGCCCTTGAAGGCCCCGAGGAAATGCGGGTCGGCTTCCCAGGACACGGTGATCGGGTCGCCGATGATGCGCGCCTTGATGTCGACTTTCGGGTAGATCTTGTTCAGCGCGTCGAGGGCCAGCTTCACCCGCTTGTCGATGGGCTGCGGGAGCATTTTCAGGGCGTCGCTCATCCACGAGTACGACAGGCAGATCACGCCCGGCTTGTCGTCGCCGTTGTCGAAGAGGTAAGTGCCACGGGTCAGGCGATCGGTGAGGGTCATGCTCATCAGGTCGCGGCCGGTTTCCGGGTCTTTGTCTTTCCAGAACGGGCGGTCGACCATCACGAAGGTTTTCGACGACTGCATGTAGCGCGTACGGTCGAGGGCCATCCACATCTTTTGCGAGAACAGGGTTTCATCGCATTCGATCTGGGTGGTCAACAACCAGCTCTGGCAGGTGGTCAGTACCGCCGCGTATTCGCGGGTGTCACCGTAGTTGTCGGTGACTGCGAACCGGCCACCGGGCGCGTGGGCAATGCGCTTGACCCCGGCCCGTGGCGCGCCGCTGTGCAATGAACTGAGGCTGGTACCGGCTGGCCAATGGGCGCAACGTTCCGGCACATGGCGCCAGATGCCCATGGGCACTTGCGCCACGCCGCCGACCACCAGGTGCTGGTGGTCGTCGCAGTTAGTCATCACCACGCGGAAGATTTCCAGCATGGAATTGGGGAAATCCGAGTCCCAGCCGCCCGTGCCGAAACCCACCTGGCCGAACACTTCGCGGTGATGGAACGACAACTTGGCGAACGCCTTGGAGGTGGCGACAAAATCGTAGAAGGTGCGGTCGTCCCACAAGGGCACCAGTTTATTCCACAGTTCTTTGAGGCGTGGCACGTCACGGTCGCGGATGGCTTGCTGGATATCGCCGAACTGCGAACCGGCTTCCAGGGCATCGGCCCAGGCGTCAGCCACTTCCTGGAACAGTGCCGGCAAGTCAGAGAGCTTTTGTGCGTAGTGGGTCTGGCCTTCCAGGTCGATCACCGTACTGCCGGAGGCCGGGGTCAGTGGGTTGGGAAAGGGTTTGGTGTCCAGGCCCAGTTTGTCCACGTAGTGATAGAACGCCGTGGACGATACCGGGAAACGCATGCCACCCAGCTCGGCGATGATGCCTTCGGCGCCTTCAAAGGCTTGGGAGCGCAGGCGGCCACCCATCTTCGAGGCTTCGTATACCACGGGCTTCAAACCCAGCTTCATCAGTTCATAAGCGGCCACCAGCCCGGCAATCCCGGCGCCGACGATCGCCACTTCGGCGCCATGGTTGGCTGCGGGAATGCTGCCCAGGCCTGCTGGGTGTTCGATCCAGTCATCAAAGGCGAACGGGAAATCCGGGCCGAAGATGGTGATGGGCTTCTTGCCGTCGACCGGGTGGCGGTTGTTTTTGCTGATGGTGCTGGAAGGAATGCTCATGGCTGACCTTACTGACGACTCGGCGGGAAGCGACCCGCTGAGTATAGGAAAAGATGGCAGCCAGTTTAGGCAGCGTAGCGCTCGTTAATAAGACGCAAACTGTCGTCGGTTTGGATTGTTTTTGGTCAATATGACGAAGTAGATGGTCAGATTGGCTGGCCACGGTCCAATTTATTGCTGAGGATGATCGAGGTGGTGGTTTTCTCCACGCCGTCGACACTGCCGATCTGGTCCAGTAGTTGATCCAACTGCTCCGGCGAATCGGTGCGCAGCCAGGCCACGTAATCGAACTCGCCGCTCACGGCGCATAGCTGCTGGACCTGAGCCATGGCGCTGAGCCTGCGCAGCACGTCCTTGCCCGAGCGTGCCTGCACGGTGATGCCGACATAAGCCTGCAAACCGCCATCCACGACCCGCTGGCCAAGGCGCACGCCGTAACCGGTAATCACCTGGGTTTTTTCCAGGCGCGCCAGGCGCGACGTCACCGTGGTGCGCGCGATACCCAACTGCCGGGCAAGCATGGCGACGCTTTCGCGAGCGTTGATCTGCAAAGCGGCGATCAATTGGCGATCGATTTCATCTAGGGCGTGCAAGGGAGGCTCCGATACGGGCGGCGATGGGGTGGCATGTTACAGGCTTGCGTCGGCGAGCAGGCAGCGGGCGAACAGCTGCGGCACCGGTAGGTGGCGTTGGCTGTAGCGGCTCAACAGGATGATCTCGCGGTAAAAGGTCAGATGACCCAGCGGGATAATCCGCACCTTGGGCGAGCGCTCCAGCCACAGGCCCGCCTGGGGAATCAACGACACGCCCAGGCCGCACTCGACCATCTTCACGATGGCTTCCAGCTCGTCCAGCTCGAGCGCTACCTGTACCTCTATCTTTTGTTCACGCAGAAATCGGCTGACCAATCGCCCCCCAAACGAAGCGCGGTCATAACGTACGTGTGGCTGTGTGCCGAGCAATTGCAAAGGGTCATCGCCGTCGACGGTCTGAGGCGCGATCAGTACGAACGGCTCTTTGCGCAGCACGCGTACATGCAACTCCTTGGGCAAGTCAAAGGGCGGGCGAATGATGATCGCCGAGTCCAGCTCGCCGGCGTCGACCTGGCTCAGCAGCTCAAGGGAGACCCCGGGCACCAATTTGCATTCCACTGTCGGCGCGGCTTGGCGTAAGCGCACCAGCGCCTGAGGCAACAGGCCGGTTTGCGCCGTGGTGATCGCGCCGACTTTCAACTCGCCCCGGTATTCGTTGGCATCCACCGGCACCGCCATGCGGTTGAAGGTCTCCAGGATCTCCTTGGCCAGCGGCAAGGCGCGAATGCCGGCGGCATTCAGGGTGGCCTGGCGTCCCGTGCGATCGAACAATTGCATCCCCAGCACCTGCTCCAGCTGGCGAATCTGTGCACTCACCGCCGACTGCGTCAGCCCGATATGCATGCCCGCCGCCGCAAACGTGCCATGGCGGGTTACCGCAATAAAGGTCTTCAATTCACGCAGCATGGACGTCTCGATTCATCGAAATAATTTGAGCTCGGCGCAAAAATTATCGTCTTTTCATCATCTGGAGCAAGGCTAAACTCGACGCATCTAATACCCACAGAGGTTTGACCTGATGGCATTGGCTCCTTTTCACCTGGCAATCCCGGTATTCGACCTGGCCGCCGCGCGGCACTTCTACGCTGAAGTCTTTGGCCTGGAGGAGGGGCGGTCGAGCGAGCACTGGGTTGACTTCAATTTCTTCGGCCACCAATTGGTCATCCACGAACACCCGAAAACCGCCTCTCAAGCAGCGGCGCATACCAATGCAGTGGACGGCCACGACGTGCCGGTCCCGCATTTTGGCGTGGTGCTGGGTTGGGAAGACTGGCATGCCCTGGCCGAGCGTTTGCAGGCGCGGGAGACAAAGTTTGTGTTGGAACCGCACATTCGGTTCAAGGGGCAGGTGGGGGAGCAGGCGACGTTGTTCCTGTTTGATCCGTGCGGGAATGCGCTGGAGTTCAAGGCGTTTCGGGATATGGGGCAGTTGTTTGCGAAGTGATGACTGTATTTCGCACGGTCTTTCTTCCAGTAGAGACGCAGCGTCGAGCCGACGCTGGCGTATCAATCCAGCAGGTGCTTTAACGCAGCGACGCCAACAGGCGGCTCCGCCGTCCAGGGAACCACAATGACAGCATGGCTGGTTTGGTCGGCTACTCGCGTCATCTGTTTTTGCTCGCTATCCAGGCGCGCGCGCAGCAGCGGGTCGGTGGTGGCTGTAGCCAATAGTGACTTATTGACCACCCATGCATACGGTTCGATGTTGGCCCTGCGCAAGTCATCTTGCAGCGCTGCCGCCTGAGACACAGGTGTGGCTTCGGGCAGCGTCACAAGGAGAATTTTGGTGTAGTTGGTATCTTGCAGGCGCATCAATGGCGTAACGATATGGTCCGAGGCTCGGCCTTTGAATTCCCGAAGCATCTGGCGGTGATAGGCGCCTGTGGCATCCATCAGTAGCAAGGAATGCCCCGTGGGGGCGGTGTCCAGTACCACGAACGAGGTCCTGGCTTGAGAAACCACGCGGGAGAACGCGTGGAAGACGGCGACCTCTTCGGTACAGGGGGAGCGAAGGTCCTCGATGAGCAAGGCTATTTCAGCTTCCGTCAGGGTCGGCGCGCGGGACGCCACGATCTTGTCTACGTATTTTTGGGTCTCGACCTTAGGGTCAATGCGGCCAATGCTAAGCCCTTTCACATCGGCATTGAGGGTCACGGCCAGATGCGCCGCAGGGTCAGTGGTGCTCAGGTGCACGGACTTGCCGTGCTGCACCAGGCCCAGGGCGACGGCGGCGGCAATAGTGGTTTTGCCAACCCCACCTTTGCCCATGACCATGATCAACCCGCGTTCATCATTCGCAAGCTCGGCGATCAGCTCCGAGAGCGTGTGATGTTCCAGGCGTGAGGGCGCTTGAGTTGCAGTACTTGTTGGCCTGGCAGGCTCCGGGGCAAGCAGTCCGCGAAGCGCGGGCAAACCAACGGAATCTACGGCCTTGAGCGAAATATAGTCGGCTGAAAGCTGGCGCAGTGAAGCTGGCATCTGGTCGAGCGCCCGTTGGCCAACAGCCTCGATCGCTGCTGCGATCGGGTCATTCAAATCGCTGCGTTTGAACACCGCGTTTACCACTAAACGCTGGTTGACCAGACCCAAGTCACGGAGCTCGTCGGAGGAGTGCGCAGCCTCGTCGAGCGCGCCTTTGTCAGGGCGAGTGACTAGCACAACGGTGGTCAGGGCTGAATTGTTGAGCGCCGCCAACGCCTGCTTGAAAAGCTGCTCCTGCATTTTCAAACCCGAGTGCGGCCCCAGGCATGACGCGCCACGGTCATTGCCCTCCAAAAAACCGCTCCACGCTTTTGGCAGGCTCAACAGTCTGAGCGTGTGCCCCGTGGGCGCGGTATCGAACACGACATAATCGTAGGCTGCTGCGCCTTCTGACAGGAGGTGGGCAAACTCATCGAAGGTTGCGATTTCGGTCGTGCATGCCCCCGAAAGTTGTTCGCGTACCAGAGCAATATCCTGATCGCTGGCCTGGGAGCCCATTTGCTCGACTACCCGGGCTCGGTAGTCGATGGCGGCGGCCTCGGGGTCGATGTTCAGCACGAACATCCCTGGCACCTCCGGCACTGCTACAGGCTGATTGCTCAACTCGACACCGAGCATCTCATCAAGGTTCGAGGCGGCGTCTGTACTAACCAACAACACCCGCTTGCCTGCATCAGCCAAGGCGATTGATACCGCAGTGGAGACCGACGTTTTGCCCACTCCGCCCTTGCCAGTGAAGAACATATATTTGGTGGGTTGATCGAGCAGTTTGATGGTGGGTTGCATGGCGTGCTGGCCTCCCCGCGGAGCACAACTGAGGCTCAGAGTTTAGACCGATGTTCTGCCCCCTCAGTTTATTTTATGAATCAAGCGGACAGGTTTAGCCCAACATAGGGTTGCTATGTCGATTCACGGCGGCGAGCAGAAGGCGTTCTTCCTCCGGCGATAACCTTCGGTCACGATCACTTGGACCGTTGGACTGTATATGAGGTCGATACGCCAGAAACGCAAAAGCCGCGCAATGCGCGGCTTTGGAGTTGGTGGGCCCACACGGACTTGAACCGTGGACCAAAGGATTATGAGTCCTCTGCTCTGACCAACTGAGCTATAGGCCCTTAGTAGGTCGCGGATTATAGCGATGGTTTCTCCGCTGTGCTATCCGAAAAATCCTCAACGCTCATACGAAGAAAGGTCGCGGCGAACAGCTCCGGGGGGAGAGGCAGGCTGACGATGTAGCCTTGCATCTGTTCGCAGCCCTCTGCGGCAAGGAAGGCTTGCTGCGCCGAATTTTCCACGCCCTCGGCGATGATGGTGAATTGCATGCTGTGGCCGAGGGCGATGATGGCGCGCACGATGGCGGCGTCGTGAGGGTCGTCGGGCAGGCCGCGGACGAAGGATTGGTCGATCTTCAGGAAGTCCAGGGGCAGGCGCTTGAGGTAGCTGAGGGACGAATAGCCGGTGCCGAAGTCATCAATCGCCAGTTGTACGCCCAGGTGCTTGAGCTGATGCAGCACATCGAGGGCTTCTTCGGCCTGGCTCATGATGAAGTTCTCGGTGATCTCCAGTTGCAGGCAGCCGGGTTCCAGGTGGTACTCGCGCAGCAATTGTTCGATACGTGACAGCAGGTTGGGGTGACGCAGTTGGGCGCCGGCGAGGTTGACCGACAGGGGGCCGAAGCCATCGAAGGCGGTTTGCCAGGCGTGCATTTGTCGACACGCCTGTTCCAGCACCCAGTCGCCAATCTGCAGGATCATGCCGTTTTCTTCGGCCAGGGCGATAAAGTGTTCCGGCGCTACATCGCCGAATGTCGGGTGGTGCCAGCGGATCAGTGCCTCGGCCCCGATCAGTTCCTGCGTGAGCAGGCTCAGTTTTGGTTGGTAATACAGGCTCAATTCATCGCGTTCGATGGCGCGCCGCAGTTCGTGCTCCAGCGCTACGCGTTCATTGGCCTGGGCCGTGAGGTCGCGGGTGTAGCTTTCGACCCGGTTACGGCCCTTGGCCTTGGAGCGGTACATCGCGGCGTCGGCGTTTTTGACCAAGGTGGCCACGTCGGTGCCGTCCTGGGGGTAGAGGCTGGTGCCAATACTGGCGCTGATAAAGAACTCGTGTTCACCGGCCTGGAACGGCGGGGTGAAGCAGTCCAGCAGTTTGTTGGCCAAGTGTTGTGCATCGCTGGCTTGTTGCAGGCCGGGCAGCAGGATGATGAATTCGTCACCCCCCAGGCGTGCGACGGTGTCGATGTCGCGCAACTGCTCCTTGAGACGTACGGCGATGTCCTTGAGCAGCAGGTCGCCGATGGGGTGACCGAGGCTGTCGTTGATATGTTTGAAGCGGTCCAGGTCGAGGAACAGCACCGCGCCCTGGCTGCCGGTTTCCTGCTGGCAGTTGATGGCGGCCTGTAACCGACTTTCAAACAACGTGCGGTTGGGCAGGCCGGTCAGGGGGTCGTGGTGTGCCTGATAGTCGAGGCGGGCCTGGGCGTGCTTGAGGCTGGAGATGTCGGCGAACACGGCGACAAAATGCGTGATCAACTGGTCGCGGTTGCGCACGGCGCTGATGGTCAGCCAACTGGGATACACCTCACCGTTCTTGCGACGGTTGGAAATTTCGCCTTGCCAGTGCCCATGCGCAGTCAACTGGTGCCACATGGCGGCATAAAAGGCGCTGTCGTGCAGGCCCGAGGCGAGCAGGCGCGGCGTGTGGCCGAGGGCCTCGGCTTCGCTGTAGCCGGTGATTTCGCTGAAGGCGCGGTTGACGGCGCTGATGTTCTGCCGGGTGTCGGTGATCAATACGCCTTCGGCGGTGCTTTCGAAAACCGTCGCGGCCTGTTGCAGTTTTTCCTGCATCTGTTGGCGTTCGGTGATGTCCCGAGCGATGGTCAACATGCAGTCATCACCGCCAATGGGCAGCGGGCGGCTGGACACTTCACAAAGCCGAGTCTGCCCGTCGTTGCGGCGGATGTGACAGATGAAGTCGCGGACAAACCCGTCGCGCTGCATCAGCTCGATCATGTGTTTGCGTTCGTTGAGGTCGACCCAGATGCCCAGGTCCAGGGTCGACTGGTCCAGGGACGTCGCGCTGGTAAAGCCGGTAATGCGGCTGAACCCCTCGTTGACCTCGATCAGCAGGCCATCGCTTTGACGGCTCAGCAGTAAACCATCGGGGGAGGCATGGAAGGCCTTGGCGAATTTTTCTTCGGAGGTTTGCAGCTGTTGCTGGGTTTCCTTGAGTTGGGTGATATCACGCACCACGACCACCAGCGCTTCGATAGTGTCGAGTTGGAAGGGTTCGGCCGAAATCAGGCCGGTAAACGCTTGGCCATTGCTGCGCAGAAAAGGCATTTCCAGGTTGCGGATGCTGGTGGTCTGCACCTGTTGCAACAGATCCGGGCCGGTACCGGGGATGCCCCAGATATTCAGCTCGGTGGCGGTTTTACCAATCGCGTCCTTGGCCTTCAGGCCAACCTGGTCCTCGAATGCTTTATTGACCTCCAGCAGGCAGCCATCGGACATCCGTGCGATCACCAGAATATCCGGGCACTGCTGGAACACCGAGGCAAACTTTTGCTCTGACAGCTGCAGCGCCTCTTCGGTGCGCTTGGCGTCGCTGATGTCGATCATCAAGCCACGCAGCACCGGTTCATGGCCATGTTCGATCAGGCTGACAATATCGCGGACCCACAAGCAGCGGCCATCGGCCGTGATTACTCGGTAATCAACACTGTGATCACGGTTGGCGCGGGTTTCGCGCAAGCAATACGCTTCGGTACGTGTCAGGTCGGCAGGATGAATGATGTTGCGCCAGAAGCCGGGAATCAGCCAATGGGCGCGAGGATAGCCGAGTAACTCTTCGGCATGCGGCGACACGTAGCTGTAGGTGAAATCGCTGACGCTGGCTTCCCAGGCTATGGCGGACAGGCTTTCGACCAGGCCGCGATAGTGGTATTCGCTGCTGCGCAGCTCCTGCTCGAGGGCGACACGGCGAGAGATCTCTGAGCTGAGGCGGCGGTTGATGCGAATCACGATGGCCAGCACCGTGCTCAATAGCAGTACCGCCGGCAGGCCGTAGGTCAGCAGGTCTGACCAGAAGGTGCGGTGATCGGTGAGGCTGCCGACCCAGTGTTGCTGAATCGCTTGAGTTTCATCTGGGCTGAGGTCGGCGAGAACCTTGTCCAAGATGCTCACCAGCATTTTGTCATCCCGAGGTACGCCCATCGCCAGTTGGTAGCGGTAGGGTGTCTCGCCGCTGACGTACAAACCGTCGAGCTTGAGCTGGCGCAGGCTCCAGACGCTGGAAGCCAGATCGCCGACCACGGCGTCTACTTCATCAGTGGCCAACGCCTGCAGCGTCGAGCTCACATTGGGCAGAGCCACCAGATTGAGGTCAGGGTGGTGGGTGCGCAGTAGCTCATGGGGGGCGTAGTTTTCCACCACGGCGATCTTCAGGCCATAGAGCTCCTTCAGGTTGCGTGGTTGTGCACCGCCTTCATGGGCGAGGATGACAATGGGAAAATCCAGGTAAGGGCGTGTGAACGCCATAAAACTCTGGCGTTCCGGGGTGGACATGATGCCGGGCAGCAGATCGAGCTTGTTTTGCCTGGCTAGCTCCAGCAGGGCGCTCCAGTTCTCCGGCTCGATCAGTTTGATCCTGACGCCGAGGCGGTCCTGGATCAACCGCACATAGTCTGCCGCCAAGCCTTGGTAGCGGCCGTTTTCATCACGGTACTCAAAGGGCGGCCACGACGCGTCCACCCCCAGGCGCAGCTCCTGATGGTCCGCCAACCAGCCACGCTCATCATCAGTGAGAGTCAACGCGCCAGCCGTTGCGGTCCAGGTCAGCAGCGACAGCAGTATCACGGTCGGCAATCTGGGCATAACGGTCTCGTTATGGCACGGGGAATGTTTCGAGTGTAGACGGGCATTGCGGGGGGGAGAGGGGCGCGCGGGGAATTTTATCGGCACACAGCAAAACCCCCGGCCTGGGCCGGGGGTTCTGGGATCACTCGTCGAGGAAGGAGCGTAGATGCTCGCTTCGCGTCGGGTGGCGCAACTTGCGCAGCGCCTTGGCTTCGATCTGACGGATCCGCTCACGGGTCACGTCAAACTGCTTACCGACTTCCTCAAGGGTGTGGTCGGTATTCATGTCGATGCCGAAACGCATGCGCAGTACCTTGGCTTCACGGGCAGTGAGGCCGGAGAGTACGTCGCGAGTCGCTTCTTTAAGGCTCTCAACGGTGGCGACATCGATTGGCGACTGCATGGTCGAGTCTTCGATGAAGTCACCCAAGTGGGAGTCTTCGTCATCACCGATCGGGGTTTCCATGGAGATCGGCTCTTTAGCGATCTTCAATACCTTGCGGATTTTATCCTCAGGCATTTCCATGCGTTCGCCCAGCTCTTCCGGAGTCGGTTCGCGACCCATTTCCTGCAACATCTGCCGGGAAATACGGTTGAGCTTGTTGATCGTCTCGATCATGTGCACCGGAATACGGATGGTGCGGGCCTGGTCGGCGATCGAGCGAGTGATTGCCTGACGGATCCACCAGGTGGCATAAGTCGAGAACTTGTAGCCGCGACGGTATTCGAACTTGTCCACAGCCTTCATCAAGCCGATGTTGCCTTCCTGGATCAGATCGAGGAATTGCAGGCCACGGTTGGTGTACTTCTTGGCGATGGAGATCACCAGACGCAAGTTCGCTTCGACCATCTCTTTCTTCGCGCGGCGGGCCTTGGCCTCACCGATCGACATGCGACGGTTGATGTCCTTGATCTCGGCAATCGTCAGACCGGTTTCGGTCTCAAGCGCGGTCAGCTTCTGCTGGCAACGGATGATGTCTGGCTGCAGGCGACCAATGGCTTCGGCGTATTTCGCCTTGCCCTTGGCCAGTGCATCGGTCCAGCTTTCGTCAACTTCGTTGCCCGGGAACTGGCGCAGGAAGTCGGCACGCGGCATGCGCGCATCACGAACACAGAGCTGCATGATCGCACGCTCTTGTGCCCGCAGACGCTCAAGGGCACTGCGAACACGCTCAACCAAGCCTTCGAATTGCTTCGGTACCAGCTTGATCGGCATGAACAGCTCGGCCAGCGCTACCAGCTCGGCAATCGCCAGCTTGTTGGCGCGACCGTGCTTTTTCAGGGCCTTGCGGGTGATTTCCATTTGATCGGAAACCGCACCGAAACGCTGGGCAGCGATAATCGGGTCTGGACCGCTTTCGACTTCATCTTCGTCATCGCTGCTGGCTTCAGCATCGTCGTCTTCGGCATCGTCGTCCGCTTTCACGGCTTTCGGGTCGACAGGCGGCGGCACTTCGGCAGCAGGCGGCGCAATACCGTCGTCCGGGTCTATATAACCGCTCAGGACGTCGGACAGGCGGCCACCTTCGGTGGTGACGCGAGTGTACTCGGAGAGAATGTGGTCAACCGTGCCAGGGAAGTGCGCGATTGCGCCCATCACTTCACGGATACCCTCTTCAATACGCTTGGCGATTTCGATTTCGCCTTCGCGTGTCAGCAACTCGACGGTACCCATTTCACGCATATACATGCGCACAGGGTCAGTCGTGCGACCGATGTCGGTCTCCACCGCGGCCAACGCGGCAGCGGCTTCTTCAGCGGCTGCCTCGTCGGTATCGGCGTCGGCCAACATAAGGGCGTCCGCATCCGGAGCACTCTCGTGTACGGGGATCCCCATGTCATTAATCATGCGGATGATGTCTTCCACCTGCTCTGGATCTGAAATATCCTCAGGCAGGTGATCGTTGACCTCTGCGTAAGTCAGATACTTCTGCTCACGACCAAGGGTGATCAACTCTTTGATACGAGACTGCTGTTGCGCTTTTCCGGACATAACACCCTATCCACTGAAGGTCTTGGCGGGCAAAAAACAAGCCGAGGATTATACCCGAGCTATGACCTCACACGCCAGCTGAGGTCGGGTTTGATGCGGAAACATTCTGTTTTAAGAGGTCGCGCATCTGTTTTGCTATCTGAATTTGCTCTTCAGCCGACAATCCCGGCTGCCTTGCTCTCTTGATGAGCTCATCGAGGGTCTGCGTGTGCTGGCCCTCGGATAACCTAGTAATGGTGTCTAAAAACTGTTGTTCAAGGTTGTCGCCGTCAATTAGCCACTCCTTTTCCGCGAGTGCCTTGAGCAAGCGACCTTGTTCGGTGCCATGCCAACGAGCCATCAGCTGAATAGAGTTTAGCTTAGGATTTTTCTGCACTGCCTCGATCAGGGCAATCAGCACCTGGGCGTAGGTATTGCTTTCGTTGGCAAAATGCTCGGCGCTTTCGACCTTGCCCGCCAATTGCGGGTGATGAATCAACGTGCGCAATGCAATGAGCGTCGGGGCTTCCACGGCTACCGGTGTACGGGGGGCATAGGGCTCGTCGCGATCACCGCGCTTGCCGTTCTTGCTCCACGGTTTCTTGTCCCATTTCTTGCCGCCGGCGCCGGGTTTCTTCGGTGTCCACTCCTGCTGGGGCGCATACGCCTCCTGCGGTTGGTGGAAGTCGGAATAGTCCGGCATGGCGTCGTAGTCCATGCCAGGGTCGTAGGCGGGCGGTGCGTCCTGTGGTGCGCTGTGCACCAGCTGGCTGACCGCTTCGCCGCTCAAGCCGGTGATTTCCAGCAGGCGTTGACGCATCAGGGTGCGCAGGTTGGCGCCTGGAACCTTGTCGATCAGTGGCGCCGCGAGGGTGGCCATGTGGGCCTTGCCTTCGAGAGAGCGCGGGTCGGCTTCTTCAGTCAGTTGCTGGAAGAAATAATCCGCCAGCGGCTGCGCGTGTTGATTGATGCGTGCGCGAAAGGCGTCGGTGCCTTCGGAGCGGACCAGGGTGTCCGGGTCTTCGCCTTCGGGCAGGAACAGAAAGCGTGCGCGGCGACCATCCTGCAGGCTCGACAGCGTGGCTTCGAGGGCGCGCCAGGCGGCATTGCGGCCAGCCTGGTCGCCGTCGAAGCAGAACAAAACGCTGGGCACTACGCGAAACAGGCGTTTCATATGCTCTTCGCTGGTGGCTGTGCCGAGGGTGGCCACGGCGTTGCGCAAACCTTGCTGGGCCAGGGCGATCACATCCATATAGCCTTCAACCACGATGATTTCATCGAGGTTGCGATTGTTCTTGCGCGCCTCGAACAGGCCGTAGAGTTCCTGTCCCTTGTGGAACACCGGGGTTTCCGGGGAGTTCAGGTACTTGGGCTTGTCGTCGCCGAGCACGCGACCACCGAAGGCGATGATCCGGCCGCGGCTATCGCGGATCGGAAACATCACGCGGTCGCGGAAACGGTCGTAGCGCTTGCCGGTCTCGGCGTTTTCCACCAGCAGGCCGGCGTCGATCATGGCTTTTTGCTGCAGGGTGTCGCTGCTCAAATGTTTGTACAGGTTGTCCCAGCCTGGCGGGGCGAAGCCGAGACCGAAGTCGCGGGCGATTTCACCGGTAAGGCCACGGCCCTTGAGGTAATCGACGGCGGCCTTGCGCTGCGGATGGCTCTTGAGCGCCTGGCGATAAAAGTCCGCAGCGGCGGTCAGTAGTGGGTATAGCGGCGAGTCAGTGGGTTGCCGCGGTTTGTGCGGTCGGCCACTTTCTTCGCGAGGGATTTCCATGCCGGCGGCTTTGGCCAGTTCCTCGACGGCCTGGGGGAAGTCCAGGTTGTCGTGGTCCATGATAAAGCCGAGGGCATTGCCGCCCGCGCCGCAACCGAAGCAGTAATAGAACTGCTTGTCGGGGCTGACGCTGAACGAAGGGGTCTTTTCCTTGTGGAACGGGCAGCAGGCGGTGTAGTTCTTGCCTGCCTTCTTCATTTGCAGGCGCGAGCTGACAACATCGACGATGTCGGTGCGGTTCAGAAGGTCGTCAATAAAGCTCTGGGGAATCAGCCCGGCCATGGCGTTCTCGTCATCACTGCGTGTAATTGAGGGCCCGTGAAGTGCTCAGGCGTACGTATCGAGTGGCTCGACCATCAATCGTCTGCTTGGGCTGTATGGAAGTGTATCTGCCGAACGTTCACTGACGTTAATTTCAATCAGTGTCCGGCGTGTAAAGGCTGCCCTGGCATCCGGTCTTGGCCAATAGAGGGCCTCGGAAGCTCATCGCTGGGCACAGTCGACCTGTTGATCGCCTGCCTGAAAATAAGTGTGCTCGTCAGTAGCCTTGTTAGGCTCGTCAGAAGAGACGTGCACCGCTGGCAGAAAAGCCAGTCCTGACGTGTGAAGCGGTGTCTCTGTCGCATGGGCGGCGTCGACGATGAAGCATCAAGCGATATCCGCAAATGCCAACAGCCCGGCTGAGGGCCGGGCTTGGCAGAAGCTTGCTACGAACGTCTGTGTATTAGTACAGACGAACGGCGCGGCGCTGTTCGCGCTGAACTTTCTTGGCGTGACGCTTAACAGCGGCTGCTGCTTTGCGCTTACGCTCAGAAGTTGGCTTCTCATAAAATTCGCGGCTACGAACTTCAGCCAGAACACCGGCTTTTTCGCAGGAGCGCTTGAAACGACGCAGAGCTACGTCGAAGGGTTCGTTCTCTTTTACTTTGACGGCTGGCATCCAGAGCTACCTTCTTTCATTACCGGGAATCAACGTTCTCGTCGCAAAAAATTCGCGGCTGAGGTCGTCGGTTTTTAAGGGTTGCGGATGTTAACCCCTCATTGCCCGGAATGCAAAGCCTCTGATCGAAAACCGCTAGTCGGGAGGGGGAGTGGCGACTATTATGCGCGCCTTCGAATTCAGCCTCTACAAGGCGCAAACCCATGCTAGTACTGGGACTTGAAACCTCCTGCGACGAAACCGGTGTCGCACTTTACGACAGTGAACGCGGGCTTTTGGCCGATGCGCTGTTCAGTCAGATCGACCTGCACCGCGCCTATGGCGGCGTGGTGCCCGAGCTTGCCAGCCGTGATCACGTCAAGCGCATGCTGCCGTTGATTCGCCAGGTGCTGGATGAAGCCGGTTGCGTGCCCACCGAGATCGATGCCATTGCCTATACCGCCGGCCCTGGATTGGTTGGAGCCCTTCTGGTTGGGGCTTCTTGCGCCCAGGCGCTGGCTTTTGCCTGGGGTATTCCTGCCCTGGGTGTGCATCATATGGAAGGCCATTTATTGGCGCCGATGCTGGAAAAAACACCGCCGCAGTTCCCGTTCGTCGCTTTGTTGGTTTCGGGCGGCCATACGCAGCTGGTTCAGGTCGATGGCATCGGTCAATACACGCTGTTGGGCGAGTCCCTGGACGACGCCGCCGGCGAAGCCTTCGACAAGACCGCGAAGATGATGGGGCTCAATTATCCCGGTGGTCCGGAAATCGCCCGTCTTGCAGAAAAAGGCATCCAGGGTCGTTATACCTTCCCGCGCCCAATGTGCGATCGGCCGGGCCTGATGTTCAGCTTCAGCGGCTTGAAAACCTCCGCGCTCAATACCTGGCAGCAAAGCGTCAGCGCCGGGGACGACAGTGAGCAAGCCCGTTGCGACATCGCGCTGGCATTCCAGCAGGCCGTGGTGGAGACTTTGACCATCAAGTGCAAGCGCGCCCTGAAACAGGCCGGCATGAAGCGCCTGGTGATTGCAGGGGGCGTCAGCGCCAACAAGGCCTTGCGCACCTCGCTGGAAAAAATGCTTGGAGACATGAAGGGTGATGTGTTCTACGCGCGCCCTGAGTTCTGCACCGACAATGGCGCGATGATCGCCTATGCCGGTTGCCAGCGCCTGCAGGCCGGGCAGCATGAAAGCCTGGCGATCAGCGTGCAGGCGCGCTGGCCGATGGAGCAGTTGTCGCCGTTGTAATGGCGCGATGTGAGCCGGGCTTATCGGGCGATTTTAAAAATGCCGTTCGCGCCCGGCAAACAGGTCGCGTAAATTGCCGCGGTGACGCCAGACAATCAACAGTGTCAACACACTCATCGGCAGCAATGCAGCCGGTTCCTGCCAGGCCAGCAAGGGCAGGGTGAGCGGGGTGGCGATCAGTGCGGCCAACGAGCTGGTGCGGGTCAAGTAGAACGTCAGCAGCCAGGCGAGCACGGCCAGCAGCGCCGCCGGTGGGTAAATCCCCAGCAGCATGCCGGCCGCCGTGGCGACACCTTTGCCACCGCGAAAGCGGAAGTACAACGGGAACAGGTGGCCGAGGACGGCGCACACGCCGATCCAGGCCTGCTGTTGCAGGGTAAGGCCGGCCAGGCTGGCGATCAGTACGGGTAACAGGCCTTTGCAGACGTCGCCCAGCAGGGTGAGTACGGCGAGTTTCTTGCCGGCCAGGCGCAACATGTTGGTAGCGCCGGCATTGCCTGAACCACTCATTCGCGGGTCGGGATTGCCCGTCAGGCGGCTGAGCAAAATGGCGAAGGACAGCGAGCCAAGCAGGTAGGCGAAAATCGCCAGTGACCAAAACATGCTAACTATTCCGGGCGAGGACGCCCTGATTCTAACGGGGCATTGCGCCCTTGTCGTGCTGCGGAGAAGAGCTTGGACAGAGTGTTTATCGAAGGCCTGGAAGTCGACACCGTGATTGGGGCCTACGACTGGGAGCGCGGGATCCGTCAATGCTTGCGCCTGGACCTGAGCTTCGCGTGGGACAATCGCCCAGCCGCTGCCGGTGACGACCTGACCCTGGCTTTGGATTACGCCAGCGTATCTGCCCGCATCCAGGCCTTTGCCGAACAGTCTCAGTACCAGTTGGTGGAGACGTTCGCCGAGCGGCTGGCCGAAGTGCTGATGAGTGAATTCCAGATTCCCTGGCTGCACCTCAAGTTGACCAAACCGGGTGCCGTACCGGCCGCAAAGGGCGTGGGCGTGGAGATCGAGCGCGGATGTCGCTAACTCAGGTTTATCTCGGCCTTGGCAGCAATATTGAGCGCGAAGCCCACCTGCGCGCGGGTCTTGACGCGCTGGCGAGCTTCTTGACGGATGTGCGCTGTTCGGCTGTGTTCGAAAGCCAACCCGTGGGCATCAAGAGCGGACCGTTCTTCAATCTCGTGGTGTCGGCCTATACCGACCTGCCGTTGATGGAGCTGGATCGCCGGCTTAAATTCATCGAGGCCGACAACGGTCGTTATGCGCCAGACCGCAAAGGGCTACCGCTGGATATCGACGTGCTGCTGTACGGCGACTTGGTGGGCAACTTTGATGGCTTGATCCTGCCACGGGCAGAAATCCTGAAAAACGCCTTCGTGCTGTGGCCGCTGTCGTTGATGGCGCCCGATCGTGTGCATCCTGAAGCGGGCAAGACGATGGCTGCACTCTGGCGTGATGCTCAGATCGACCAGGTGCTGGCGCCTGTCGGGTTTGAATGGCAGGGCCAGCAACTCACCCCGGACGCGCTCTTGTAGGCGCGAGCGTGCTCGCGAAAAAACCGAGAGCGTTGCGTTATCGTTGACGTTCTTCGCGAGCAAGGCTCCTACAAGGGTTTGTGTTGTTCCTTGTAGGCTTTGAGTGTCTTGAGCCGTTCGCGCTTGAGTGCCTCGCCCAACTCCGGGCCTTTGAAACCTTTCTCAAGCAGTGGCGCAACGGCAACTTCGCGCGCTGCCTTCGCCGCACCGCGCAAGTAATCCGCTTGTGGATAACTTCTTTGCTCCAGCCCCTTGCGGCCCCGGGCATCCATTTCGCAGGCGACTACAAACTCTTCAAAACGCTGTGGCCTGCGGTAGACGTCAAAACTCTGCAGTAACTCCAGCAGCGTTGACGCTTTCAGCTCCAGCGCGCGGTGGCCATGGGTGTGATATTGGCCCACCAGCAACGCCAATTCCTGGCAATCCCTCGGTACTTTGAAGCGCTCATTGACGGCCTTGATCAGTTCCAGGCCTCGATGCTCATGAGCGATATGCTGCGGTAACTTATCCACAGGCGTCAGGCCCTTGCCCAGGTCGTGCAGCAAGCAGGCCCAGCGCACGGTCAGCGGCTGCTGATGCAGGGCGGCCTGCTCCAACACGCTCAAGGTGTGCACGCCGGTGTCGATTTCGGGGTGATGGGCTTCGGGCTGTGGTACGCCGAACAGTGCGTCGACTTCCGGCATCAAGGTTTTCAGCGCATCGCAGTCACGCAGTACCTGGATAAACACTTGGGGCTGATCTTCCATCAGTGCCCTGGAGATTTCTTTCCAGCTGCGCTCCGGGGTCAGGGCCTCCAGTTCACCGGATTCGCTGAGTTGGCGCATCAGCTCCAGGGTCTCGGGAGCGACCGTGAAACCCAGGTGGGCGTAACGTGCGGCAAACCGCGCAACGCGAAGTACACGCAAAGGATCTTCGGCGAACGCCGGGGAAACGTGACGCAAAATGCGCGCTTCAAGATCGCGTTGGCCGTGATATGGATCGGTCAGGGTGCCGTCGTCGTCTTCGGCCATCGCGTTGATGGTCAGGTCGCGACGGATCAGGTCTTCTTCCAGGGTGACTTCAGGGCTGGCGTGAAACACAAACCCGCCATACCCACGACCACTTTTGCGTTCCGTGCGGGCGAGGGCGTATTCGTCGCCGTTTTTTGGGTCCAGGAATACCGGGAAGTCCGCGCCCACCGGTTTGTAGCCTTTGGCAAGCATCTCGTCGGTGGTCGCGCCGACGACGACGCGATCGATATCGGTGACCTTGATGCCCAGCAGGCGGTCGCGCACGGCGCCACCGACTTTGTAGATTTTCATGAAAAAGCCTCCATTAGCGCCACAGGATACCGCCTGTGCCTGGCCAATGGAGGCTTTGCTGTTTCAGAGATGGACGACGGCGAGGTCCAGGCGGCCGTAGTCGTTGTCGTTGTGATCGCTGCGTGGGGGGACATGGTGGGTTTTCATCACCTGATCACCCTGCAAGGTTTCCAGGTGGATATCGAACCCCCATAGCCGGTGCAGATGCTTGAGCACCTCCTCGGTGGATTCCCCCAAGGGTTTGCGGTCGTGCTGCTGATGACGCAGGGTCAGCGAGCGATCGCCGCGTACGTCGATGCTGTAGATCTGGATGTTCGGCTCGCGGTTGCCCAGGTTGTACTGCGCCGCCAGGGTTTCCCGGATGATGCGGTAGCCTGGTTCGTCGTGAATGGCCGGCACCACCAGGTCATCCTTGAGGTCGTCATCCAGAATGCTGAACAGCTTGAGGTCGCGAATGACCTTGGGTGACAGGTACTGCAGGATGAAACTTTCATCCTTGAAGCTGCTCATGGCGAACTTGATGGTCGACAGCCAATCGCTGCCGGCGATTTCCGGGAACCAGCGACGGTCTTCCTCGGTGGGGTGCTCGCACATGCGCCGGATGTCGCGGTACATGGCAAAGCCCAGGGCATAGGGGTTGATGCCGCTGTAATACGGGCTGTCGAAGCCGGGTTGGAATACCACGCTGGTATGGGACGTGAGGAACTCCATCATGAAGCCGTCGGTGACCAGGCCTTCGTCGTACAGGTCGTTCATCAACGTGTAGTGCCAGAATGTCGCCCAGCCTTCGTTCATCACCTGGGTCTGGCGTTGTGGATAAAAGTACTGGGCGATCTTGCGCACGATGCGCACGATTTCCCGTTGCCAAGGCTCCAGTAGCGGTGCGTGTTTTTCTAGGAAGTACAGGATGTTTTCCTGGGGTTCGACGGGGAAGCGTGCATTATCCTTGTCACTGTTCTTGCCCGCGCGTTTGGGAATAGTGCGCCACAGGTCATTGATCTGCTTCTGCAGGTGCTCCTCGCGCTCCTTCTGGCGCAGGCGCTCTTCCTCGGCCGAAATCGGATAGGGTCGTTTGTAGCGGTCGACCCCATAGTTCATCAGGGCATGGCAGGAGTCGAGCAGGTCTTCCACCGCGTCGATGCCATGGCGTTCCTCGCATTGCATGATGTACTGCTTGGCGAACACCAGGTAATCGATGATCGAGCTGGCATCGGTCCAGGTGCGGAACAGGTAGTTACCCTTGAAAAAGCTGTTATGTCCATAGCAGGCGTGAGCCACCACCAGTGCCTGCATGCAGATGGTGTTTTCTTCCATCAGGTAGGCGATGCACGGGTCGGAGTTGATGACGATTTCGTAGGCCAGGCCCATCTGCCCGCGGCTATAGGACTTTTCAGTGCTGAGGAAGTGCTTGCCATAGGACCAGTGGTGATAACCCAGCGGCATGCCCACCGAGGCATAGGCGTCCATCATCTGTTCAGCGGTGATCACTTCGATCTGGTTGGGGTAGGTGTCCAGGGCATAACCGGCCGCGATACGGCTGATTTCCCGGTCATAGGCCTGGATCAGTTCAAAGGTCCACTCAGACCCCGTGGAGATAGGTTGGCGTTTTTGCTCTTTTTTGGCGGTCATGTCACTAACCTGCGCTGGAAGAGTTCACGGAAGACCGGGTAGATATCGCCGGCCGAGACCAGTTGCTGCTGGGCGAATGTGTCGGCAAAGGCTTCGCCGATGCGCTCGTATTCGAACCACAGCGCCTGATGCTCACGGGGGGTGATCTCAACATAAGTGTAGTACTGCACGAACGGCATGATCTGGTTGATCAGGATGTCGCGGCAGATGGGCGAGTCATCGTTCCAGTTGTCACCGTCCGAGGCTTGCGCGGCATAGATGTTCCACTCGTTGGCGGGGTAGCGCTCAGCCATGATCTCCTGCATCAGTTTCAAGGCGCTGGAAACGATAGTGCCGCCGGTTTCCCGCGAGTAGAAGAACTCCTCTTCGTCCACTTCTCGGGCGCTGGTGTGATGGCGGATAAACACCACGTCGATCTTGTCGTAGTTCCGCTTGAGGAACAGGTACAGCAGGATGAAAAAGCGCTTGGCAATGTCCTTGGTGGCCTGGGTCATCGAGCCGGACACGTCCATCAGGCAGAACATCACGGCTTTGGAGCTGGGGTTGGGCTGCTTGACCAGCAGGTTGTATTTCAAGTCGAAGGTGTCCAGGAACGGCACCCGGTGGATCCGCGCGCTGAGTTTCTCGATTTCAACTTCAATTTCCTGGATATCGCCGAAGTTATCCGGTTCTTCGCGCTTCAAGCGTGCCAACTCTTCCTTGGCCTCTCTCAGCTTGGCGCGGCTGCTTCCCGATAGGGCGATACGCCTTGCATGGGCTGAGCGAAGGGTGCGGATGATGTTGATACGGGACGGATTGCCTTCGTTGCTGATCCCCGCGCGCACCGTTTTGTAGGTGTCGGTACCGGTCAGGTTGCGCTTGACCAGGTTGGGTAGCTCCAGGTCCTCGAACATGAATTCGAGGAATTCTTCCTGGGTGATCTGGAACACGAACTCGTCCATGCCCTCGCCGGAGTTACCCGCCTTGCCTGGGCCTTTGCCCCCGCCGCCGCCCTGGGGTCGTTGGATATGTTCGCCAGTGGTGAATTCCTTGTTGCCGGGGTGCACCACGGTTTGTTTGCCGCCCCGGCCATGGTGCAGCACCGGTTCGTCGATGTCCCGTCCGGGAATGCTGATTTGCTCGCCGTGCTCCATGTCGGTGATGGAGCGGCGGCTGACGGCCTCTTCAACGGCCTTTTTGATGTGGTCACGGTAACGCCGCAGGAAACGTTGGCGGTTTACCGTGCTTTTGTTCTTGCCATTGAGGCGTCGGTCGATCACATAGCTCATGGGGAGCCCTCCGGGCAGCTTCACGTTACAAGCTTCAAGCCGCGAGCTGGAAGCTTAGAGACAAGCGGTCAGCTGCCAGGCCAAATGCCTGGCAGCGCACGCTTGCCGCTGCCTTACTGCGATTTGCGAACTCGCAAATACCACTCGGAGAGTAGCCGTACTTGTTTGTCGGTGTAGCCACGCTCGACCATGCGTGTGACGAAGTCGTTGTGTTTTTGCTGGTCCTCCTTGCTGGCCTTGGCGTTGAAGCTGATGACCGGCAGCAGATCCTCGGTGTTGGAGAACATTTTCTTCTCGATGACCACCCGCAACTTCTCGTAGCTGAGCCAGGTGGGGTTCTTGCCGTTGTTGTTCGCTCGTGCGCGCAATACGAAGTTGACGATTTCGTTGCGGAAATCCTTCGGATTGCTGATGCCCGCCGGTTTCTCGATTTTTTCCAGTTCCTCGTTGAGGGCGACACGGTTGAGGATTTCGCCGGTTTCCGGGTCGCGGTATTCCTGGTCCTGGATCCAGAAGTCTGCGTACAACACGTAGCGGTCGAAGATGTTCTGGCCGTACTCGCTGTAGGACTCCAGGTAAGCGGTCTGGATTTCCTTGCCGATAAACTCGATGTAGCGTGGTGCGAGGTATTCCTTGAGGAAGCGCAGGTAGCGTTCGCGGGTTTCTGCCTGGAATTGCTCCTGTTCGATCTGCTGCTCCAGCACATAGAGCAGGTGCACCGGGTTGGCGGCGATTTCATGCGGGTCGAAGTTGAAGACTTTGGACAGGATCTTGAACGCAAAGCGCGTCGACAGGCCGTTCATGCCCTCATCCACTCCCGCCGTGTCGCGATATTCCTGGATCGACTTGGCCTTAGGGTCGGTGTCCTTGAGGTTTTCGCCGTCGTACACCCGCATCTTCGAGTAGATATTCGAGTTTTCCGGCTCCTTGAGGCGCGACAGCACGGTGAACTGGGCAAGCATCTTCAAGGTGTCAGGTGCGCAATGCGCCTTGGCCAGGGAGCTGTTGAACAGCAACTTGTCGTAGATCTTGATTTCGTCACTGACGCGCAGGCAGTACGGCACCTTGACGATGTAGATCCGGTCGATGAAGGCTTCGTTGTTCTTGTTGTTGCGGAAGGTGTGCCATTCCGATTCGTTGGAGTGGGCCAGCAGGATCCCGGTAAACGGAATCGCACCCAGGCCTTCAGTACTGTTGTAGTTGCCTTCCTGGGTCGCGGTGAGCAGTGGGTGCAGCACCTTGATCGGCGCCTTGAACATCTCCACGAATTCCATCAGGCCCTGGTTGGCCCGGCACAGCGCGCCGGAGTAGCTGTAGGCGTCGGCATCGTTCTGCGGGAATTCCTCCAGTTTGCGGATATCGACCTTACCCACCAGTGCCGAAATGTCCTGGTTGTTCTCATCGCCCGGTTCAGTCTTGGCCACGCCGATCTGGTTGAGGATCGACGGGTAGAGTTTCACTACGCGGAACTGGCTGATATCACCGCCAAACTCGGCCAGCCGCTTGGTGGCCCAGGGCGACATGATGGTGTTGAGGTAGCGCCGGGGAATGCCGAAATCCTCTTCGAGGATCGCGCCATCTTCCGTGGCGTTGAACAGGCCCAGGGGCGATTCGAAGACCGGCGAGCCCTTGATCGCATAGAAGGGCACTTTCTCGATCAGTTGTTTGAGCTTTTCAGCCAGGGACGATTTACCGCCGCCAACCGGGCCGAGCAGGTAGAGGATCTGTTTCTTCTCCTCCAGGCCTTGGGCGGCATGGCGGAAGTAGGAGACGATCTGGTCAATGCATTCTTCCATTCCATGGAAGTCCTCAAAGGCCGGGTAGCGACGGATCACCTTGTTGGAGAATATTCGCGACAGGCGCGAATTGTTGGAGGTGTCTACCAGCTCCGGCTCGCCAATCGCCAGCAGCAGGCGTTCGGCGGCAGACGCGTAGGTGCTGCGATCCTGTTTGCACAGCTCGAGATACTCTTGAAGCGTGAGTTCTTCCTGCTGTGTGGATGCGAAGCGTTGTTGGAAGTGGCTAAAAATACTCATGACGTCGTCACCTCGCTCGATACGTGGAGCCGACGCCGGATCAATCAGTCGATGCTGGCAGACATTGACGGACGCCAATGGCTGTTTTCCCCCCAGAACACCCTGAAACGCTACCGATGACCCGCACGCCGGTGTACCGGCTCTCCCCTGATTCGGATGGCCTGCGCTTAAGGATAGTTCGGAATCCGGGAGGTCAAGGTGCGATGCACAATTAGTTTGGCTGCGCCGTTCGTCAGAAACGGCGCTAGCCCAAGCATCACGGGGGGTAGCGGGGTGTGAAAAAAATTATTGCGAATCGGATGAAGAAATTTCTGCAGGATACGTCGTACGCCACAGCTCAAAGCCGCCGTCCAGGCTATAGACGTCGGAGAAACCCTGGCTGATCAGGTAGGCGGCCGCGCTCTGGCTGGAGTTGCCGTGGTAGCAGGCCACGATCACCGGCGCGTCGAGGTCGGCGGCGCGGATGAAATCGGCAATGTTGTGGTTGTCCAGATGACGGGCGTCTTTGATGTGGTTCAGGGCGTAAGTCTGTGGATCACGAATATCCACCACCACCGCGCCTTGTTCGCGCAGGACCTGGGCTTGTTCGGGAGAGATACGTTTGAATTCGCTCATGGCGGGCTCCTTGGGCATGGCTGCTGCGTCTAGCGCTTGGCGGCAGCCGGCAGTGTAGCGGGAAGGGGGGAGGGGCACTGGCAGCTCAGGCGCTCGCCGGTGTCGATGTTCATAATGGTCATGGCGCCACCCCACACACAGCCGGTGTCGAGGGCGAATACACCAGGTTCGTCGCACTTGCCTTCGAGGGCCGCCCAGTGACCAAAGATAATCTTCGTGTCGCGGGTCTTGCGGTCCTTATGGGCGAACCAGGGTTTGTAGCCGGGCAGCGCGGTGTCGGCGCCTTCCTTGCTCTTGAGGTCCAACTTGCCTTCGGCGGTGCAGAAGCGCATGCGCGTGAAGTAGTTGGTGATCACTCGCAGGCGGGCCACGCCGGTGAGGTCGTTGTCCCATTTGACCGGTTCGTTGCCGTACATGCCGTCGAGGTAGGCGGTGTACAGGCTGTCATCGGCCAGGGCGCTTTCGACCTCGGCGGCGCACTTGAGGGCCTTTTTCAGTGTCCACTGGGGCGGGATACCCGCGTGGACCAGGGCCATGTCACGGCTTTCGTCGTAATGCATGATTTTCTGCTGGCGAAGCCAATCCAGCAGTTCGCCCCGGTCCGGCGCTTCGAGGATCTCGCGCAGCGTATCGCCCTTTTTCAGGCGCTCGATATTATTGCCGACCGCCAGCAGGTGCAGGTCGTGATTGCCCAATACGCACACCAGCGAGTCACGCAGGCGATAGAGGTAGCGCAGGGTGTCGAGGGACTGCGGGCCACGGTTGACCAGGTCGCCAACGAGCCACAGGCGATCTTTTGCTGGGTCGAAGGCCACGCGTTCGAGCAGGCACTGGAGGGGTTCCAGGCAGCCTTGCAGGTCGCCGACCGCGTACGTTGCCATCAGTGCAAGGCTCCGGGCACCGCCAGGCGAAAAGGCTTGATGATTGCGTCGAACAGCTGGCCATCAGTGGCCTTCATCTGATACGAGCCTTGCATGGTGCCCACCTTGGAGGTCATCACCGTGCCGCTGCTGTAGGTATGACTGGCGCCGATATCGATCAATGGCTGCTGGCCGACGACGCCGGCGCCGCGCACTTCTTCGACTTGGCCGTCACCGTCAGTGATCACCCAATGGCGAGACAGCAGCTTGGCCGGCACCAGCCCATTGTTTTTCACCGTGATGGTGTAGGCAAAGGCGAAGCGGTTCTGTTCAGGTTGCGATTGGTCCGCCAGGAAGCGGGTGACGACGCTGACGTCGATCTGGTAGCGAGGATCGGACATGCAAGAGGCCTTAAAAGCAAAAGCGGAGGACAGCAGATGCGGATCAGTCTAGGCCATGAGGTGGGCACTAGGCCAGACATGCTGTCTGGCCCGGCAGGAGCCGGCTTGCCGGCGATAGCAATGACGAGCACGCCATCGCTGGCAAACTGGCTCCTGGTGTTTATTCCTCCGCGGGGGCGGGCTGGATGGCCAGTTGGTCTGCGAGACGCACGAAGGCAGCCAGGTCCAGTTGCTCGGGGCGCAGGCTGCCGTCGACGCCGGCGGCTTCGATTTCAGCGTTGCTCAGCAGGGCCTTCAGCGTGTTGCGCAAGGTCTTGCGACGTTGGTTGAACGCTTCACGCACCACGCGCTCCAGCAATTTGTGATCCTTTGCCGGGTGCGGCAGTACGGCGTGAGGCACCAGGCGCACGATGGCCGAGTCGACCTTCGGTGGCGGGTTGAATGCGCCAGGGCCGACGTTGAACAGGTGTTCGACGCGGCAGTGGTACTGCACCATGATCGACAGGCGACCCCAATCACCACCGCCAGGGCCGGCAGCCAGGCGCTCCACCACTTCCTTTTGCAGCATGAAGTGCATATCGCGGATGATCCCGGCGTTGTTGAGCAGGTGAAAAATCAGCGGTGTGGAGATGTTGTACGGCAGGTTACCCACTACCCGCAGGCTGTTGGGCGCCGCGTTCAGGGTGTTGAAGTCGAACTTCAGCGCATCGCCCTGATGCAGGTTGAAGTTGGGTTTGTCGGCAAACTGCTGGTTGAGGATCGGGATCAGGTCCTTGTCCAGTTCGACCACGTCCAGTTGACCTCCGCTGGCCAACAGGCCTTGGGTCAGGGCGCCCTGGCCCGGGCCGATTTCCAGCAGACGGTCTTCAGGCTTGGCATGGATGGAGCGCAGGATACGGTCGATCACGCCAGCGTCGTGCAGGAAGTTTTGCCCGAAGCGCTTGCGCGCCCGGTGTTGGTAATGCTCGGTCATATACGGGTCTCGGCCATCTGATAGGCGGTTTCCAGGGCCACATGCAGGCTGCCGGTGTCGATCTTGCCGCTGCCCGCCAGGTCCAGGGCGGTGCCATGGTCGACGGAGGTACGGATGATCGGCAGGCCCAGTGTCACGTTGACGGCGGCGCCGAAGCCTTTGTATTTGAGCACCGGCAGCCCCTGGTCGTGGTACATCGCCAGCACTGCGTCGCAGTGCTCCAGATATTTGGGGGTAAATAGAGTATCTGCAGGCAGTGGGCCGCGCAGGTCCATGCCTTCTTGGCGCAGACGCTCCAGGGTGGGTTCGATGATGTCGATTTCTTCATGGCCCAGGTGGCCGCCTTCGCCCGCGTGGGGGTTGAGCCCGCAGACAAGGATGCGCGGTTGGGCAATGCCGAATTTCTGTTGCAGGTCGGCGTGCAGGATGCGCGTCACGCGCTCCAGGCGCTCGACGGTGATGGCGTCGGCAACATCGCGCAGTGGCAGGTGCGTGGTTACCAGGGCGACGCGCAGGCCGCGTGTGGCCAGCATCATCACGACTTGGGCGGTGTGGGTCAGTTCGGCAAGGAATTCGGTATGCCCGGAAAAGGCGATACCCGATTCATTGATCACGCCCTTGTGCACCGGTGCGGTGATCATGCCGGCGAAGTCGCCGTCGATGCAGCCTTGCCCGGCGCGGGTCAGGGTTTCCAGCACAAAGGCCGCGTTGGCCTTGTCCAGTTGCCCGGCAACCACCTTGGCGTGCAGTGGGGTATCCCAAACATAAAGGCTGCCCGCCGGCGCTGGCAGGTCTGGCCAATGATTCGGCGCAACGTCCAGCAGATTGACAGCCACACCCAGCTGCGTGGCTCGCTCAAGGAGCAGGTCACGGCTGGTAATGGCAATCAGGGGGTGTGGCTGGGCTTGTGAGGCGAGCAGCAGGCACAGGTCTGGACCAATGCCGGCCGGCTCGCCGGGTGTCACCGCGAAACGCTGGGGTTTCACTGGGTTGCCTGGTTGGTGCCTGTTTGCTCGGCGCCTGGCAGCTTGTTTTCTACGTAGGCTTCGTCACGGATCTGACGCAACCAGGTTTGCAGCTCTTCGTCGTACTTGCGGTTACGCAGTACGGTCAACGCTTGTTGCTCGCGGGCCTGGCTGGTGTTGTCGGTGGCGCGGCGGCCAAGGACTTCCAGTACATGCCAGCCGTATTGAGTCTTGAATGGCTTGGACAGAACGCCTTGCGGGGTCTTGGCCATGACGTCCTGGAACTCAGGCACCAGTGCCTTCGGGTCGATCCAGTTCAGGTCGCCGCCGTTGAGGGCCGAACCCGGGTCTTCCGAGAAGCTTTTGGCCAGGGTGGCGAAGTCTTCACCGCTTTCGATGCGGTCATAGATCTTCTGGGCCAGTTCCTTGGTTTGCGCTTCGGTGCGGATTTCGCTCGGTTTGACCAGGATATGACGAACATGGACTTCGTCTTTCAGCGAGGTCTCGCCGCCACGACGTTCCAGCAACTTGAGGATGATGAAACCACCAGGGGTACGGGCTGGCTGGGTAATGCCACCCACTTCCATGGCGCTCAGTTCCCGGTCGAATGGTGGTGGCAGTTGAGCGGCTTTACGCCAGCCCATGTCACCGCCTTCGAGGGCGTTGTCGCTGCCGGACTGGGCAATAGCCATTTGAGCGAAGTCAGCACCGGCTTTCAGGCGATCGTAGATCGCCTGGGTTTTTGCCGCTGCTGCATTGAGCTGCTCGGCGTTGGCGCTGTCCGGGGTCGGGATCAGGATGTTGGCCAGGTGCAGTTCTTCGGAAAGCTGCATCTTGCCCAGGTCCGAAGCCAGGAAGTTTTTCACCTCCTGCTCGGAGACCTGGACCCGCTCGGCCACACGGCGCTGACGCACGCGGCTGATGATCATCTCGCGGCGGATCTGGTCACGGGCGTCCTCGTAGGACAGGCCGTCATGGGCCAGGGCGGCACGGAACTGGTCAATGCTCATGTTGTTGCGTTGAGCGATGGTGCCAACGGCCTGGTTCAGCTCTTCATCCGAGATACGGATGCCGGAACGATCGCCGATCTGCAATTGCAGGTTTTCAACGATCAGGCGTTCCAGCACCTGTTGGTCCAGGACGCTGGTAGGTGGCACACCACCGCCACGCTTGGCGATGGTCTGCTGAACTTCCTTGACCCGTTGGTCCAGTTGGCTCTGCATGATCACGTCGTTATCGACGATGGCCACTACTTTATCCAGCTGTTGAACCGCAGCGTGGGCCGATGCGGTACCGAGGAACAGCGCGCCCAGCACTAGCGGGCGCAGACAATCAGAAAGCTTGGTCTTCACGTTCACGATAACCTTCAATGCCTTTGTCGAGGAAGCTCTCTACCTTGGCGCCGGTCAGGCCGCCGAGTCCTTTGAGGACGATCTGGAGGAAGAGCCCGTGGTCACCCTTTTCGTTAAGCGGGGCGATCTGGCTGTATTCGTCGTTGGAAACCCAGTAACGGTTGATGACGCGCAGTTTCCAGCAGCAGTTGTCGTACTCGAAACCACCGAAGGCTTCCAGGGTACGGTTGCGGGCATAGTCATACTGCCAGCGGGTGATCAGGTTCCACTGCGGAACGATCGGCCACATCATCGAGAAGTCGTGTTGTTGGATTTTGTAGTAATCCTTCACGAAGTTCTCTTGGCCCGGAGTGCCGTAGTCACCACCGAACTGCCATTTGCCGGTCAGCTGGTTGTAGACGACCTGGTCGTTACGATAGCGATAACCAACGTTGATGATCTTGTTCGGGTTGTCTTCCGGCTGGTAGTGAAGCATCGCGCTGCCGGAACGAGGACTGTGTTCCTCGGTGTCCCAGTTGTAGTCGGCAGTGGCGCGCCAGTCGCGGTTGAAGCGGAACTCGTAGTCCAGGGCGATTGGCGAGACATCCGATTGAGCATCGGCGCGGTCGGCCGCCAGGATACCTGGCAACTGGACTTCGCGATCCTTGAAGTACACCGCCTGGCCTACGGCTACGCGCTGGCGTTCGAAGCCGTTATCTTCGATCCAGCGGCTGGTCAGGCCCAGGGACAGCTTGTTCTCGTCACCGATCCGGTCAGAGCCGCTGAAGCGGTTGTCGCGGAACAGCGAGGCGTAGCTGAACGAGTACTCGCTGGTATCAAAGACCGGGATGTCGCTCTGGTCCTTGTTCGGTACGTACAGGTAGAACGCACGCGGCTCCAGGGTCTGGCGATAATCCTTGCCGAACCAGTTGGTGTTGCGGTCGAAGTACAGGCCGCTGTCGACGCTGGCGACGGGGATTGCGCGATCCTGGGAGCTCTTGAAGTTACCCCCTGCGTATGGGTTGGCCGCCGTTGCTGCATTTTGATCGGCAATGATCTGGTTCTTGCCGATGCTGTCCAGGTCCAGGTCGTATTTGGTGTAGACGTACTTGAGTTTCGGCGTCACAAAGCCGTAGGTCCAGTTCATCGGGTATTCGACGGCGGGAGCAACGTTCAGGCGCGTACCGTTTGCACGGGTCAGCCCCCTGACGTAGGTGTCCAGGCGCGGCGATACCAGGCCGTTCTCGTCGGTAAAGGTGCCGTTCTCCAGGTTCCGCTCAAAGCGCACGGCTTCGGTTTCGTAGCTGAAGTTCAGGCCACCCGGATGGTATGGCAGCTGGCCATTGAAGGTGATCTGCGGCAGCCGGTCATACGGGGTGATCTGGGAAATCGTCGCCAGTTGGTAGGCCTGGAGGTTCAGGCGTGCCTGGTAGGAGTCGCCGCGATAGGTCACGGAGCCCTGCTGGTTGACGTAATCGCGGCTCTCTACACCTTCCTGGTAAGCCTTCAGGTCCTGGAAGTAGTAAGGGTCGCTGATTTGGGTGTAGTCGACCTGGGTCAGTACACGCGAATCCAGCCCGCCCTTATGCTGCCAGTTGAGCATGTAGCGGGTTTTTTCGTAGTCGGTCTGCTTTTTGCGCTCGTCGTTGTCGTCGTTCAGGTAAGCGCCGCCGAACTGGCCTTCGCTGGATTTGGTGAGGTAGCGGAATTCGCCTTCCATCAACATGCCGCGCTTGGTCATGTATTGCGGGTACAACGTGGCGTCGTAGTTCGGTGCCAGGTTGAAGTAGTACGGCGTAACCAGGGTGAAGCCGGTTTCACTGCCCGTGCTGAAGCTCGGCGGCAGGAAGCCGGATTGACGACGGTTGTCGATCGGGAAGTAGATATAAGGGGTGTAGAGGATCGGGATGTTCTTGATCCGCAACGTCGCGTTGGTCGCCGTACCGAAACCGGTGGCCGGGTTCAACGTGATGTTGTTGCCCTTGAGCTGCCAGGCATTGCTGTCTGGTTCGCATGTGGTGTACGTACCGTCCTTGAGACGGATGATCGCGTTTTCGGCACGCTTGGCGTACAGCGCGTTACCGCGGATGCGCGACTTGTGCAGTACGTACTCGGCGTTATCGATTTGTGCGGCACCGGTGTCCAGCTGCACTTGCGCGTGGTCACCGACGATCAGCGCGCCATTGTCGCGCAAACGGACGTTACCGTTCAGCTCGCCACGGTTCTCGGCCTGATACAGGCTGGCTTCCTGGGACTCGAGCTGCATGCTGCCCTGGCGCATGACGACGTCACCGGCCAGGGTCGCGACCTGCGACTCCTGCTCGTAACGAGAGGCCTTGGCGCCGATGAAGGTCGGCGCATCGCTCTTGTTCGTCTTGTCGTTCATGCCGGGGCGAGTCGGCTCGATGTACGCACCGGCGCAATAAGGCCCGGTTTCGGCCAACTGGGCTGCCGTCAGCTTCTCGCGAGGTACCCAGTCCAGGTGGCTGTAGTCGGCGCTGCGCGAGCGCAGGCCACGGCCCTTGGATTCGGTAACCAGAGCGGTTTTCGGCTCGGCCTCGGCGTTGCCACCCGCATCGGCTTGCGCCGTGCTGTTGGCCGAGCTGACGGCTGCACCGTCATGCACCGGGCGCGGTGGTAATGGGGTGGCGGCGGTTTTCGGCGCGCAATCCCAGGCACCCGAAGCAGAGACTGAGCAGTCATACTGTTCCGCGGCGACCACGAATGAGGTGGCGAAAGGTTGCATGGCCAGCAGACTGCCGGTTACCAGCAACGGAAATTTTCTACGAAACGCGGGGGATTTCAATGCCATCTTATTAGTCCGGGCTTCCTGCGTGCCATCTGCCCGCGGTTTGGGCCGCACGCCTCTCGATGGTCTGAAAAAGATGCGTGATAATAAAGCATGCCCCGCTTGACGGCTAGCGCCGTCGGAGACCCTTGTAATGCCCGAGCAAGATCTACGTTTACAACAGCTGGAAGTCTGGCTGGATGAGCAGTTGCCGATCCTTTTCAATGCCCAGGACTGGGGCCCGGTACCCCCGGCCACATTGACCGCGGCCAGCAGCGACGCAAGTTTCAGGCGCTACTTCCGCTGGGAAGGCGGTGGCCGGACGTTCGTGGTAATGGACGCGCCACCCCCCCAGGAAAACTGCAAACCTTTCGTCGATATCGCTCATTTATTCGCGAAATCGGGAATTAATGTTCCGAAAATTTACGCAGAAGATTTGCCGCGAGGCTTTCTTTTGCTCAATGACCTGGGCAGAAACACCTACCTGGACGTGATTGACGAGCAAAATGCCGATCAATTGTTCGCCGACGCTATCGACGCCTTGCTGGCTTTCCAGCAATTGCCGATGGACACGCCGCTGCCCAGCTATGACGTCGCCCTGCTGCGTCGCGAGCTGGAATTGTTTCCTGAGTGGTACGTGCGCCGGCACTTGGGTATCGAGTTCGATACCCAGCAACAGGCCCTCTGGCAACGTGTCAGCGAACATCTGATCGACAGCGCCCTGGCCCAGCCCATGGTGCTGGTGCACCGCGACTACATGCCGCGCAACCTGATGATCAGCCAGCCCAACCCCGGCGTACTGGACTTCCAGGACGCGGTCTACGGCCCGGTGACCTACGACATCACCTGCCTGTTCAAGGACGCGTTCCTCAGTTGGCCCCAGGCCCGCGTGCGTGAATGGCAACGCGGCTACTGGGAACGTGCTGGAAAACTGGGCATCCCGGTACAGGCGGATTTCGACGACTTCCTGCGCGCCAGCGACCTGATGGGTGTGCAGCGCCATCTCAAGGTCATCGGCATTTTTGCGCGTATCTGCCATCGTGATGGCAAGCCACGCTACCTGGCCGATGTGCCACGCTTCTTCGCCTATATAGAAGCGGTGCTGGCGGACCGAGCGGAGCTGAGCGAACTGGGTGACCTGCTCGCCAGCCTGCGTCAACCCGCCGAGGCGCGGGTATGAAAGCAATGATCCTGGCGGCGGGCAAAGGCGAACGGATGCGTCCGCTCACGTTGCACACGCCCAAGCCGTTGGTGCAGGCGGGCGACAAGCGCTTGATCGAATATCACCTGGAAGCGCTGGCCAAGGCCGGCTTCACCGATATCGTGATCAACCACGCGTGGCTCGGCGAGCAGATCGAACGTTACCTGGGCGACGGCGCGCAGTTTGGCGTGCGCATTCGTTATTCCGCTGAAGGCGAGCCTCTGGAAACGGGGGGCGGGATCTTCCAGGCATTGCCGTTGCTAGGCGCTGAACCCTTTCTGGTGGTCAATGGCGATATCTGGACCGACTACGACTTTACCCGCCTGCGGCAACCGCTGCGGGGCCTGGCCCATTTGGTAATGGTCGACAACCCGGCGCATCACCCATCGGGTGGGGATTTCTATCTGCATCAGGGCGTGCTTCATGATGCGGCGCCCGGTGCCGATAACCTGACCTTCAGTGGCATTTCAGTGCTCGACCCCCAGTTGTTCGCGGGTTGCAGTGCGGGTGCCTTCAAGCTGGCGCCGCTGTTGCGGGAGGCCATGGCGAAAGGTCTGGTAACGGGGGAAAAGATGACGGGACGCTGGATTGATGTCGGTACGCTGGAGCGTCTGGCGCAGGTCGAAACCCTGCTGAAAGCGGGGCAATAGGATGTTGTGGCCAGGGACGCTGATCGGCGCCGGGGCTGGCTTTGCCATTGCCAGTATTCCGGGGGCCTTGTTGGGCGCATTACTGGGGCAGGCGCTGGACCGCCGCCTGCAACTGCAAAGCTGGGCACAATTGCGTGAGCGCCTGGGCGGTCGCCCGGCGTTGCGCAATGACGAACTGCTGTTTGTGCTGTTGGGGCGCCTGGCCAAGAGCAATGGTCGGGTGGTAGATGGGCATATCCAGCAGGCACGGCAGGAAATGCGTTCACTGGACATGAGCGAGCCGGCCCAACGCCGAGCGATCGTGGCCTTCAATCGTGGCAAGTCGGGTTCTGATCGGGTGCGCACCTACTTGCGCCTCCTCAAGGCGCAGCCCCATGCGGCGGAGGGTGTGTTACGGGCTTGCTGGCGCATGGCCTGGGCGGACGGCAAGGCGGATGACGCCGAGCGCGACCTGATCGAGCAGTGGGGCAAATGGCTGGGGTGGACGCCGCAACAGCTCCAGGCGCTGGCGTCTGACTACGCGCCGGAACGTAAACCGCTGGCTAGCCGCAGTGGCGCCTATCAGGAGGCGTTGCGGATTCTGGGGGTGACTTCCACTACCGAGCCATCGGTGATCAAGCGTGCCTACCGTCGTCTGCTCAGTCGTCACCACCCGGACAAGATCGCCGGCAGCGGTGCCAGCCCCGCGCAAGTGCGTGAGGCCACCGAGCGCACCCGTGAATTGCATAACGCGTATGCGTTGATTCGCGAGCGCCGGGATTTTCGTTAGCTGCCGGTATTTGCGGGGGGTAACCACAACCCGATGTGGGAGGGGGCTTGCCCCCGATGAGGGAGTGTCAGTAGATGCATCGATGGCTGACCCACCGCAATCGGGGGCAAGCCCCCTCCCACATTGCTGTTGTGCTGTTCCTCAGTCGGCGCTGGCCTGTGGGCTCAACCAGCCGCGAATCCGGCGATACAACTGTTCCTGCTCGGCGGCGCTGTTGCCGGGCAGGGTCTTGAGCGACACCTGCTTATAGCTGTCATTCTTCGAGCGCTTGGCCGCCTGGCTACGCTCCTGCGCGTTTTTGCGTTCTTGGGCGCTGTCTTGATAAAAGACATCCGCCGTCGGCACTTTCAAGCCTGGGGCCAGTTGTTGCAGGTCCGGCTGGCGAGCTGCCGGGGTCTTGCCGGCGACCATGACCAGCTTTTGCACTTGAGCCGGTTGTTTTTCGCTCAGGTAGCGCGCTGCCCACCAGGCGCCGGTGCCATGCCCGAGCAGTGCAACGCTGCGCGCGCCTTGGGTCTGGGCGAAGGCGACCGCAGCGTCGATGCGGTCGAAGATGCGCTTGGTGTCAGTCTTCTCCTGTTCATCCGCGCCTGGCACCACTGCCGGATCGGTTCCTTCGGCTTCGGCACTGGCGGCCTGTTCGATGGGTTTGGCGGCCGTGCTGCCTTCTTTGCTGCTGGTGTCGACGGTCGCCTTGGGCGCTTCGATCACTCGGGGCGGCAGGGTATCCATGTTGACGTCCGGCAGCGACAGGCTGAGGGTGCCCCAGTTGGCGTCGGGCAATTTGCGTCGCAATGGTGCGATTGCTTGCGGCCAGTCAGCACTTTCCCCGGCGCCCGGTACGATAATCACCACACCTTCGGGTTCGGCGCTGTTGGCCGGTTTCCACAAGGCCAGGAATGAGTCGCTGCCGGCCTGTAGCTGTTGCTGTTCGGCGCGTGGTATTTGCCGTTCCAGGGCGCTGGCTTCTTCCTGGCTACGCTCAGGCAAGGGTTGGCGTTCAGCCGGTTTTTCGGCTGGTGGCGCAGGCGCATCGGCGGCCTGGACAGAAAAGGCGCTGGTAAATAGCAGTGACAGGCACAATGCTGGCAGTACCGAACGGTGGAGATGGGGCATCGTTATTTCCCGGCCAGAAGTGATTCCGGCAGCCTAATGGGTTGGTCAGTATTTGTCAGTGATGTGAGACGTGGATCATGGGTTTTCGCTGTCTGCTGGTTATCGGCTGTTTGTGCTTTGCCTTGATGGCGGGAGCTGCACCTGCCCCTGTCGTACCGCAAGCGCAGCTCGATGCGCAGCAACGTCAATGGTTGGCCGGCCACCCGGAGTTGCGGGTGGGCCTGGTATTACAGGCACCGTATGCGCAATATGATCGGCGCCTGCAGCGTTTGTCCGGCGCCAATGTCGAGTTGATGCAATGGCTGGCCAAGGCGCTGAATATTGAACTGTTGTGGCGTAACTTCCCGACGCAGGAACAACTGGAAGACGCCGTGCGTGACGGGGAGGTCGATATCGCCCCCGGCTTGCAACAGACCCCGGCCGGTTTGCGCCTGTGGTTGTTCACTGACCCGTACATGCGCGTGCCCCAGCACATTGTCGGTATCCGAGAGGGCGGCGGCGCGGTCGACCTGGAAAAGCTCGACGACCGCTCGCGCGTTGCGGTGCGCATGCCCAGCGCGGTGGCCGATTACCTGCGCAGCACTTATCCCAGCCTCAACCTGCAAGGCGTGCCCATGGAGCGCCAGGCCTTGCAGTTGCTGGTGAGCCAGCAGGCGCGTTATGCCGTGGTGGACGAAGCCCAGTTGAGCCGATTGTCCGGTGAAGCGGAATTCGCCGGGCTGGCCGTGGTGGGGGACATCGGCCTGCCGCAGTTGCTGCGGGTGGCGACCCGCCGCGAATGGCCGGAACTGGCGGGCATCATGCAAAGCGCCCTGCGCGCCATCCCCGCCCGCGATCTCGACCAATTACACACCCGTTGGCTGCAACCCAAGTACCCACGGCTGTCAGAGTCGCCGGGCTTGTGGCAGAACCTCAGCCTGCTGCTGGGCCTGTTGCTGCTCGCCTGCCTGGCGGTGGTGTTTTGGCAGCGGCGTCATCAGCGCGTGCTCGAACACAGCCTGCTGGCCGCCCGCGAGGAAAGTGCGGCGCGCGCCGCGGGTGCCGAAGCGCTGCGGTTGACGCAATTCTCCATCGATCAAAGCACCGTCGGCATCCTCTGGGTCAACTGGGACAGCCATGTGCGCTACGCCAACCGCGCGGCCGAAACCATGCTGGGCTATGGTCCCGGCGCCTTGATCGAGCGACCCTTGGTTGATTTTGACCCGAGCCTGGACATGGACCGCTGGCTGAACCTGTGGAAACGCGCACGCGCCAGCGAAGAGGGGCCGCAGAACTTCGCCACCGATTGCTTGCGTGCCGATGGCAGTGTCTTGCCCGTCGATGTGTCCTTGAGCTTCCTGCGTTTTGCCGAGGGCGAATACCTGGTGGTCTACCTCAATGACGTCACCGAACGACGCCGCTATGTGGCCGCGCTGCTGCAAAGTGAAGCGCAATTGCGTGAACTGTCGGCCCACCTGGAAACCGTGCGCGAAGAAGAAAAGGCCCGTATCGCCCGCGAAGTGCATGACGAGCTCGGACAAATGCTCACGGTGCTGAAGCTGGAAACCTCGATGTGCGAGCTGGCCTACGCGCAACTCGACCCAGGGTTGAATGAGCGGCTCAACAGCATGAAGCGCCTGATCGCCCAGTTGTTCCAGCTGGTTCGCGATGTGGCCACGGCGCTACGCCCGCCGATTCTCGATGCGGGGATTGCCTCTGCCATCGAGTGGCAGGCGCGGCGCTTCGAAGCGCGCACGCAGATCCCGTGCCTGGTGCAGGTTCCGGAAAACCTGCCGCTGCTGAGCGATGCCAAGGCTATTGGCCTGTTTCGCATTCTCCAGGAGGCGCTGACCAATGTGATGCGCCATGCCCAGGCGCATACTGTGGAGCTGACCTTGACGGTGGAAGGCAAACACCTGCGGCTGACTATCAGCGACGATGGTGTCGGCTTCGTCCAGGCCCAGGGGCGGCCGGTGTCGTTTGGTCTGGTTGGCATGCGCGAACGGGTGTTGATCATGGGCGGGCAATTGACCCTGGACAGCGAGTTGGGAGAGGGCACGACCCTGAGTGTCACGGTGCCGTTGGATGCATAACGATAAGAGGAAACCCCTGTGATCCGTGTACTGGTAGCCGAAGACCACACCATCGTGCGTGAAGGCATCAAGCAATTGATCGGCCTGGCCAAAGACCTGCTGGTGGTGGGCGAGGCAAGCAATGGCGAGCAATTGCTGGAGACCTTGCGTCATGTGCCTTGCGAAGTGGTGCTGCTGGACATCTCCATGCCCGGGGTCAATGGGCTGGAGGCCATCGCGCGCATTCGTGCACTGAACAACCCGCCGGCGATCCTGGTGCTATCGATGCACGATGAAGCGCAAATGGCCGCCCGTGCCTTGAAGGTGGGGGCGGCCGGTTATGCCACCAAAGACAGCGACCCGGCACTGCTGTTGATGGCGATTCGCAAGGTCGCGGCCGGTGGTCGTTATATTGACCCGGACCTGGCGGACCGCATGGTATTCGAGGTCGGCCTGACCGATTCGCGGCCCTTGCACTCATTGCTCTCGGAGCGCGAGTTCTCGGTATTCGAACGCCTGGCCCAGGGTGCCAACGTCAATGATATTGCCCAGCAGTTGGCGCTGAGCAGCAAGACCATCAGCACCCACAAGGCGCGCTTGATGCAAAAGCTCAATATCACCTCCCTGGCCGAACTGGTGAAGTACGCCATGGAGCACAAGCTCCTGTAGCGACATATCTATTTGCGACACCCCGCAAACCGGCACGGCCCCCATTCTCGCCGCTTGCGGCGCTCCACCTGGCGCGGCACTGTCCAGTACACGCCATGGGTGTAGGGCGTTCCCTACCCCCAACCGTCCATCCTGCTGATGTGATTCTCTCCTGGCCCCCGATTTCCGGGGCCTCGCCCCTGGACTACGCTTGTGCCACAGCAGTCCAAAATACAAAGGTGCGGGTATGAGCGAGGTGGATTCAAATGATGTGCTGGTC
This sequence comes from Pseudomonas sp. G11, assembly GCF_029457515.1. NCBI lineage: Bacteria > Pseudomonadati > Pseudomonadota > Gammaproteobacteria > Pseudomonadales > Pseudomonadaceae > Pseudomonas > Pseudomonas sp. G11. Next base: position 7,176,129 of record NZ_CP120377.1, on the reverse strand, counting down.
AGCTTTCGTGGCGTGCAGAAGAGCTACGACGGCGAGAACCTGATCGTCAAAGACCTCAACCTGGAGATTCGCAAGGGCGAGTTCCTCACCTTGCTCGGGCCATCCGGTTCAGGCAAGACCACCAGCCTGATGATGCTGGCGGGTTTCGAAACGCCGACCGCCGGTGAAATCCAGCTGGCCGGGCGCTCGATCAACAACGTGCCGCCGCACAAGCGCGATATCGGCATGGTGTTCCAGAACTACGCGTTGTTCCCGCACATGACGGTGGCCGAGAACCTGGCGTTCCCCCTGTCGGTACGTGGTTTGAGCAAGACCGATATCAGCGAGCGGGTCAAACGCGTGCTGAGCATGGTCCAGCTCGACGCCTTCGCCCAGCGCTATCCGGCGCAACTCTCCGGCGGCCAGCAACAGCGCGTGGCGTTGGCCCGGGCGCTGGTGTTCGAACCGCAACTGGTGCTGATGGACGAACCCCTCGGCGCCCTCGACAAGCAATTGCGCGAACACATGCAGATGGAGATCAAGCACCTGCACCAGCGCCTCGGCGTGACGGTGGTGTACGTGACCCACGACCAGGGCGAAGCCTTGACCATGTCGGACCGGGTGGCGGTGTTCCACCAGGGCGAGATCCAGCAGATCGCCGCGCCGCGCACCTTGTATGAAGAACCGAAGAACACCTTCGTCGCCAACTTTATCGGCGAAAACAACCGCCTCAATGGTCGCTTGCATAGCCACAGCGGCGACCGCTGCGTGGTGGAGCTGGCGCGGGGCGAGAAAGTCGAGGCGCTGGCGGTGAATGTCGGCCAGGTCGGCGGCCCGGTAACGCTGTCGGTACGACCTGAGCGCGTCAGCCTCAATGGCTCCAGTGAAAGCTGCATCAACCGTTTCTCGGGGCGAGTGGCGGAATTCATTTACCTGGGCGACCACGTGCGCGTGCGTCTGGAAGTCTGCGGCATGAGCGATTTTTTTGTGAAACAACCGATCGCCGAGCTGGACCCGGCCCTGGCGGTCGGCGACGTGGTACCGATTGGCTGGCAAGTCGAGCACGTTCGCGCACTCGACCCACTTCTAGAGGCGAAATAATCGCCCCCATGGCTTCACCAACCCTGCACGTGGAGAGAACAACAATGTTGAGATCCCTGAAATATTCCGTCCTGGCTTTGAGCTTGATGGGCGCGACACAGGCCATGGCAGGCCCGGACCTGACGGTCGTGTCCTTCGGTGGCGCGAACAAGGCTGCACAGGTCAAGGCCTTCTATGCACCGTGGGAAAGCGCGGGCAACGGCAAGATCGTCGCCGGTGAATACAACGGTGAAATGGCCAAGGTCAAGGCCATGGTTGACACCAAGAGCGTGTCCTGGGACTTGGTGGAAGTAGAGTCGCCGGAACTGTCCCGTGGTTGCGACGAGGACATGTTCGAGCCGCTGGACCCTAAATTGTTCGGCAACACTGCGGATTACGTGAAGGGCGCGATCCAGCCTTGTGGTGTGGGCTTCTTCGTGTGGTCCACGGTGCTGGCCTACAACGCCGACAAACTCACCAGCGCACCGACCAGTTGGGCGGATTTCTGGGACACCAAGAAATTCCCAGGCAAGCGCGGTCTGCGTAAGGGGGCCAAGTACACCCTCGAATTCGCCTTGATGGCTGACGGCGTCGCGCCGAAGGATGTCTACAAAGTACTGGCCGGCAAAGATGGCCAGGACCGTGCGTTCAAGAAGCTCGATGAACTCAAGCCGTCGATCCAATGGTGGGAAGCCGGCGCACAACCGCCGCAGTACCTCGCCTCGGGTGACGTGGTGATGAGCTCGGCCTACAACGGCCGTATCGCGGCCGTACAGAAAGAGAGCAACCTCAAAGTGGTCTGGAACGGCGGCATCTACGACTTCGATGCCTGGGCCATTCCAAAAGGCCTGGCCAAGGATCGCGCAGACGCGGCGAAGAAATTCATCGCCTTCTCCGTGCAGCCGCAGCAGCAGAAGATCTACTCGGAAAACATCGCCTACGGCCCGGCCAACACCCAAGCCGTACCGTTGCTGGCCAAGGATGTGTTGAAAGACATGCCGACTACGCCAGAGAACATCGCCAACCAGGTGCAGATCGATGTGAGCTTCTGGGCGGATAACGGCGAGCAGTTGGAGCAGCGCTTCAACTCCTGGGCTGCCAAGTAACACCGCATAACCCTGTGGGAGGGGGGCTTGCCCCCGATGACGGCGGCCCAGTCGATACCTGTGTTGACTGAAACTCTGCCATCGGGGGCTAGCCCCCCTCCCACAAGGGATTTCCCGCGTGTGAAAGATTGCATTCATTTTCAAGTTTCGGAGTCAGCCATGGCCATCGCCGTTCCCTCGAACGAGGTCAACAGCCCCACCCTCAAGCAGCGCCTGGCGCGTGCCGAACGGCTCAATCGCTGGAAGGCCCAGGCCTTGATTGCACCGCTGGTGCTGTTTTTGCTGCTGGTGTTCCTGGTGCCGATCGTTGCGCTGCTCTACAAAAGCGTGGGTAACCCTGAAGTGGTGGGCGGTTTGCCGCGCACCGTGGTGGCGGTGAAGACCTGGGACGGTCGTGGCCTGCCGGGCGAGCCGGTGTACCAGGCGCTGAGCGAAGACCTGGGCGAAGCCCGCAAAAACCAGACCCTGGGCGATCTGTCGAAACGTTTGAACATGGAATTGGCCGGCTACCGCAGCCTGCTGACCAAAACCGCACGGGCGCTGCCGTTTACCGAAGCCCCGGCCTCTTATAAAGAAGCGTTGGAAAGCCTCGATGAACGCTGGGGCGACCCGGCGTACTGGCAGGCGATCCGGCGTAATACCAGCAGCCTGACCCCCTACTACCTGCTGGCGGCCGTCGATCATCGCATCGATGACCTCGGCGAAGTGGCCCCGGCCACCCCCGACCAGGCGATCTACCTGGATATTTTCGCCCGTACCTTCTGGATGGGCCTGGTGATCACTTTCGTCTGCCTGCTGCTGGCCTATCCACTGGCGTACTTGCTGGCCAACCTGCCGGCGCGCAAAAGTAACCTGCTGATGATCCTGGTACTGCTACCGTTCTGGACCTCGATCCTGGTGCGGGTGGCGGCGTGGATTGTGTTGCTGCAGTCCGGCGGCTTGATCAACAGCGCACTGATGGGCATGGGGCTGATCGATAAACCCATGGAACTGGTGTTCAACCGCACCGGGGTCTACATCTCCATGGTGCATATCCTGCTGCCGTTCATGATCTTGCCGATCTACAGCGTGATGAAGGGTATTTCACCGACTTATATGCGTGCGGCCATTTCCCTGGGCTGCCACCCGTTCACCAGCTTCTGGCGCGTCTACTTCCCGCAAACCTATGCCGGTGTGGGGGCGGGTTGCCTGCTGGTGTTCATCCTGGCGATTGGTTACTACATCACCCCGGCGCTGCTGGGCAGCCCGAACGACCAGATGGTCAGCTACTTCGTGGCCTTCTATACCAACACCAGTATCAACTGGGGCATGGCGACGGCGTTGGGTGGCTTACTGCTGCTGGCGACCGTGCTGCTGTACCTGATCTACAACCGGCTGGTGGGCGCCAGTCGTCTGCGCCTGAGCTGAGGAGACCTTGCGATGCTGAGCCCTTATATGTCACCGGTGGAACGGGTGTGGTTCTACAGCTTGCGGATACTCTGCGGCCTGATCCTGCTGTTCCTGATCCTGCCCGTGCTGGTGATCATCCCGCTGTCGTTCAACAGCGGCAGTTTCCTGGTGTACCCGTTGCAAGGCTTCTCGCTGCACTGGTACCAGGACTTTTTCGCCTCGGCGGAATGGATGCGCGCGCTGAAGAACAGCATCATCGTCGCGCCGGCGGCCACCGTGCTGGCCATGGTGTTCGGCACCCTGGCGGCGATTGGCCTGACCCGCGGGCATTTTCCCGGCAAGGCGCTGGTGATGGCCCTGGTGATTTCGCCGATGGTGGTGCCGGTGGTGATCATCGGTGTAGCGAGTTACCTGTTCTTTGCGCCGCTGGGCCTGGGTAACAGCTTCTTTTCGTTGATCGTGGTGCACGCCGTGTTGGGCGTGCCCTTTGTGATCATCACCGTGTCGGCGACGCTGCAGGGGTTCAACCATAACCTGGTGCGGGCGGCTGCCAGCCTGGGGGCTTCGCCGTTGACCGCGTTTCGTCGGGTGACCTTGCCACTGATCGCGCCGGGAGTGATTTCCGGAGCGCTGTTTGCCTTCGCGACGTCGTTCGATGAAGTGGTGGTGACGCTGTTCCTGGCCGGCCCGGAGCAGGCGACCTTGCCTCGGCAGATGTTCAGCGGTATCCGTGAGAACCTCAGCCCGACGATTGCCGCCGCGGCGACCTTGCTGATTGCGTTCTCGGTGTTGCTGTTGCTGACCCTGGAATGGCTGCGCGGGCGTAGCGAGAAGTTGCGCACCGCACAGGTCTGAAGCCCACGCAGATCACAGTGTAGGAGGGGGAAAGCCCCTCCCGCATGGGACTGTGACCATTCAGCAGTTGAATGGAAGACAACCTGTTTCGATCAGTTACTCTTGTGCTAGCCCACAATCGACAAGAGGCCGCGCACATGAGTACTTCCTCATTCAAGATCGCCCACAAACTACTGACCGGTGCTGGCGCCATCGAGCAACTGGCTGCCGAGCTCACGCGGCTGGATATCGACAACCCGCTGATCGTCACCGACGCCGCGCTGGTCAAGTCGGGCACCGTGGCCCTGGCGATTGAGCATTTGGGCGATCGCACCTACGAAATCTTCGACCGCGTGCTGCCCGACCCGGAAGTCGCCATCGTCGAAGATTGCATGCGCGTGTACCGCGAGGGTGGCCATGACGGCTTGATCGGCCTGGGCGGCGGCAGTGCGATCGATATCGCCAAGAGCGTGGCGGCGTACGCGGGTTACCACGGCGCCCTGGCGGACTTGTTCGGGGTCGACCAGGTGCCGCGCAAGGGGCCGCCGCTGATCGCCATTCCCACCACGGCCGGTACCGGTTCTGAAGTGACCAATGTGGCGATTCTTTCCGACAAGGTCGCGCAATTGAAAAAAGGCATCGTCAGCGACTTCCTGTTGCCGGATGTCGCGCTGATCAGCCCGCAAATGACCCTGACCTGCCCACGCAGCGTCACCGCCGCCAGTGGCGTGGATGCACTGGTGCATGCGATTGAGGCCTACCTGTCGCTGAATGCCTCGCCGATCACCGATGCGCTGGCCATTGGCGCAATCAAGCTGATCGCCAAGGCGCTGCCCAAGGCCTACGCGAACCCGGCCAACCTGCAGGCCCGCGACGATATGGCCACCGCCAGCCTGATGGCCGGGATGGCATTCGGGAATGCCGGTGTGGGCGCGGTGCATGCGCTGGCGTACCCGTTGGGCGGGCGCTTCAACATCGCCCACGGCGTGAGTAATGCGCTGTTGCTGCCGTATGTGATGCATTGGAACAAGCTGGCGTGTGTCGAGCGCATGCAGGACATCGCCGTGGCCATGGGCGTGAACGTCAGCGGCCTGAGTGTCAACGATGCCGCCGACCAGGCGGTCGATGCGATGACGCGACTGTGTGCCGCAGTGGAGATCCCGTCGGGCCTGCGCAGTTTTGGGGTTCCCGAGGACGCAATCCCGGCCATGGCCTGCGAAGCGGCGGGCATTGAGCGGCTGATGCGCAATAATCCGCGCAAGCTCAGCCCGGCGGATATCGAGAAAATCTATCGAGCGGCCTATTAGCCGTTGAGTTAGGTCACGGTGCGCAGGGCAAAGCATGAGGTATACAATGCGCGCCATCGTGATTTAGCTCAAAAAAGGTGCGTCATGCAGCCCTTCGTTATCGCTCCATCGATTCTCTCTGCCGATTTCGCCCGCCTGGGTGAAGAAGTGGACAAGGTGTTGGCCGCCGGTGCCGACTTCGTGCACTTCGATGTCATGGACAACCACTACGTGCCCAACCTGACCATCGGGCCGATGGTCTGCGCCGCGTTGCGCAAGTACGGGATCACCGCGCCGATCGATGCGCACCTGATGGTCAGCCCGGTGGACCGTATCATCGGTGACTTCGTTGACGCCGGAGCAACCTACATCACCTTCCACCCGGAAGCTTCGCTGCATGTCGATCGCACCCTGCAACTGATCCGCGAGGGCGGCTGCAAGGCGGGCCTGGTGTTCAACCCGGCCACCCCGCTGGATGTGCTCAAGTACGTGATGGACAAGGTCGACATGGTCTTGCTGATGAGCGTCAACCCAGGCTTCGGCGGGCAGAAGTTCATTCCTGGCACCCTCGACAAGCTGCGCGAAGCCCGTGCGCTGATCGATGCCTCGGGCCGTGACATCCGCCTGGAAATCGACGGCGGGGTCAACGTCAACAATATTCGCGAAATCGCCGCCGCCGGTGCCGATACCTTCGTGGCCGGCTCGGCGATCTTCAATGCCCCGGATTATCAGGAAGTGATCGCCAAGATGCGTGCCGAACTGGCGCTGGCGCGTCCATGAGCGGCTTTGAGCAGTTATTCCCCGGCAAACTGCCACGGCTGGTGATGTTCGATCTGGACGGTACGTTGATCGATTCGGTGCCCGACCTGGCGGCGGCGGTGGACGAGATGCTGCTCAAGCTGGGGCGCAAGCCGGTGGGGATCGACTCGGTGCGTGAATGGGTCGGCAACGGTGCGCAGATGCTGGTGCGCCGGGCCCTGGCCAATCATATCGACGCCGAAGGTGTGGATGATGTCGAGGCCGAGCATGCACTGGAGTTGTTCAACACTGCTTATGAGGACAGTCACGAACTCACGGTGGTATACCCCGGCGTGCGCGACACGCTCAAATGGCTGAGCAAGCAGGGCGTGGAAATGGCCCTGATCACCAACAAGCCGGAGCGCTTCGTCGCGCCGTTGCTGGACCAGATGAAAATCGGCCGGTATTTCCGCTGGATCATCGGTGGCGATACCTTGCCGCAGAAGAAACCCGACCCGGCGGCGCTGTTTTTTGTGATGAAAATGGCCAATATCCCGGCGTCGCAGTCGTTGTTTGTCGGCGATTCGCGCAGTGATGTGCTGGCGGCAAAAGCGGCGGGGGTGCAGTGCGTGGCCTTGAGTTACGGCTACAACCATGGTCGGCCGATCGCCGAAGAGTCGCCGTCGTTGGTGATTGATGACCTGCGACTGCTAATCCCCGGTTGCTTGGGAGCTGGCGCTGAGATAACGTTGCCCGATACCGATCCGTCCCCTTCTGGAAATTCCATCGTGGTGGTCACTCGCAAACTCTGGATGAAAGTTATCAAGGCCCTGGCCCGCTGGCGTTGGCGCGCCTGACTGATCCTGGCCGCGCCCTGCGGCACGTTTGCATACCTGACTGTTAGACCCTCATGCCACGAGGCACACCATGATCCGCGAAGAATTCCTGCGTTTGGCCGCTGCCGGCTATAACCGTATTCCCCTGGCCTGCGAAACCCTGGCCGACTTCGACACACCGCTGTCGATCTACCTGAAACTGGCCGACGAGCCCAACTCTTACCTGCTGGAATCGGTACAGGGCGGCGAGAAGTGGGGCCGTTACTCGATCATCGGCCTGCCGTGCCGCACCGTACTGCGGGTGCATGACCATCATGTGAGCATTACCCATGATGGCGTCGAGATCGAAAGCCACGATGTCGAAGACCCGCTGGCCTTCGTCGAAACCTTCAAGGCGCGCTACAACGTGCCGACCATCCCTGGCCTGCCACGTTTCAATGGCGGCCTGGTGGGGTATTTCGGCTACGACTGTGTTCGTTATGTGGAAAAACGCCTGGGCAAATGCCCGAATCCGGACCCATTGGGCGTGCCGGACATTCTGCTGATGGTCTCCGATGCGGTGGTGGTGTTCGATAACCTCGCCGGCAAGATGCATGCGATCGTGCTCGCCGACCCATCCCAGGCCAACGCTTTCGAGCAGGGCCTGGCCAGCCTCGAAGCCTTGCTGGAAAAACTGCGCCAGCCGATCACCCCGCGTCGCGGCCTGGACCTCAGCCGTCCACCGGCGGCCGACCCGGTGTTCCGCTCCAGCTTTACCCAGGATGATTACGAACGCGCCGTCGATACCATCAAGGAATACATCCTCGCCGGTGACTGCATGCAGGTGGTGCCGTCGCAACGCATGTCCATCGACTTCAAGGCCGCGCCGATCGATCTGTACCGAGCGCTGCGCTGCTTCAACCCGACGCCTTACATGTATTTCTTCAACTTCGGTGACTTCCACGTGGTGGGCAGTTCGCCAGAAGTGCTGGTGCGTGTTGAAGACAACCTGATCACCGTGCGCCCGATCGCCGGTACACGCCCGCGTGGCGCGACCGAAGAAGCGGATTTGGCGCTCGAGGAAGACCTGCTCAGCGACGACAAGGAAATCGCCGAACACCTGATGCTGATCGACCTGGGCCGCAACGACACGGGGCGTGTCTCGGAAATCGGTTCGGTGAAGCTCACCGAGAAAATGGTCATCGAGCGTTATTCCAACGTGATGCATATCGTCTCCAACGTCACCGGGGAATTGAAAGCCGGCTTGACCGCGATGGACGCGCTGCGGGCGATTCTGCCGGCCGGTACCTTGTCGGGCGCGCCGAAGATTCGTGCGATGGAAATCATCGATGAGCTGGAACCGGTCAAGCGTGGCGTCTACGGTGGCGCCGTGGGGTATTTCGCCTGGAACGGCAACATGGACACCGCCATCGCGATTCGCACGGCCGTGATCAAGGACGGGGAGCTGCATGTGCAGGCCGGTGGCGGGATTGTCGCCGACTCGGTGCCGGCCCTCGAATGGGAAGAAACCCTGAACAAGCGCCGCGCGATGTTCCGCGCCGTAGCGCTGGCTGAACAGACCCCCAATTCTTGAGGTTTCCCCATGTTACTGATGATTGATAACTACGACTCCTTTACCTACAACGTTGTGCAGTACCTGGGGGAGCTGGGTGCCAAGGTCAAAGTGGTTCGCAATGACGAACTGACCGTGGCCGAAATCGCCGCCCTGAACCCGGAGCGCATTGTGGTTTCGCCGGGCCCCTGCACGCCGACCGAGGCGGGTATTTCCCTCGAAGCCATCAAGTACTTCGCCGGCAAGCTGCCAATCCTGGGCGTATGCCTGGGCCATCAGTCCATCGGCCAGGCCTTTGGTGGTGACGTGGTGCGTGCGCGGCAGGTGATGCATGGCAAGACCAGCCCGGTGTTCCATAAAGACCTGGGCGTATTCCAGGCACTCAACAACCCGGTGACCGTGACCCGCTACCACTCGCTGGTGGTCAAGCGCGAAACCCTGCCAGAATGCCTGGAACTGACCGCCTGGACCCAACTGGAAGACGGCTCCGTCGACGAGATCATGGGCCTGCGCCACAAGACACTGAACATCGAAGGGGTGCAGTTTCACCCTGAGTCGATCCTGACCGAGCAGGGCTACGAGCTGTTCGCCAACTTTCTCAAGCAGAGCGGCGGCACGCGCTAAGGACTTTCCATGGATATCAAGACTGCCCTGAGCCGTATCGTCGGCCATCTGGACCTGAGCACCGCTGAAATGAGCGATGTGATGCGCGAAATCATGACCGGTCAATGCACCGACGCGCAGATCGGCGCCTTCATGATGGCGATGCGCATGAAGAGCGAGAGCATCGACGAAATCGTCGGCGCGGTATCGGTGATGCGCGAGCTGGCGGACAAGGTCGCGCTCAAGACCCTCGACGGTGTTGTCGATGTGGTCGGTACCGGCGGCGACGGTGCGAATATTTTCAACGTGTCGACGGCGGCTTCCTTTGTGGTCGCGGCGGCTGGCTGCACCGTGGCCAAGCACGGTAACCGTGCGGTATCGGGCAAAAGCGGCAGTGCCGACTTGCTGGAAGCGGCCGGCATCTACCTGAACCTGACGCCGGTACAAGTGGCACGCTGCATCGATAACGTCGGTATCGGCTTTATGTTTGCCCAGTCCCACCATGGGGCGATGAAACATGCGGCCGGCCCGCGCAAGGACCTTGGCCTGCGTACCCTGTTCAACATGCTCGGCCCGCTTACGAATCCGGCCGGTGTGAAGCACCAGGTGGTGGGCGTGTTCAGCCAGGCGCTGTGCCGTCCATTGGCTGAAGTATTGCAACGCCTGGGCAGCAAGCATGTGCTGGTGGTGCATTCCAAGGATGGCCTGGACGAATTCAGCCTGGCGGCCCCGACCTTTGTGGCCGAACTGAAGAACGACCAGGTCACCGAATATTGGGTCGAGCCCGAAGACCTGGGCATGAAAAGCCAGAGCCTGCATGGCCTGGCGGTGGAAAGCCCGGCAGCCTCGCTGGAACTGATTCGCGATGCCTTGGGGCGTCGCAAGACCGAGAACGGCCAAAAAGCTGCAGAAATGATTGTTTTGAATGCTGGCGCGGCACTTTACGCGGCGGACCATGCCTATAGTCTTAAGGAGGGTGTGGCCTTGGCCCACGATGCGCTGCACACCGGTCTGGCTCGTGAAAAGCTCGAAGAGCTGGGAGCATTCACCGCAGTATTCAAGATGGAGAATGAAGGATGAGTGTCCCGACCGTTCTGGAAAAAATCCTGGCCCGCAAAGCTGAAGAAGTCGCCGTGCGCCGCGCACGCGTGAGCCTGGCCGAGCTGGAAAGCCAGGCGAAGGTCGCTGACGCACCGCGTGGTTTTGCCAACGCCTTGATCGCCCAGTCCAAGCAGAAGCAACCGGCGGTTATCGCTGAAATCAAGAAAGCCTCGCCGAGCAAAGGCGTCATCCGCGAAAACTTCGTACCGGCCGACATCGCCGTCAGCTACGAGAAGGGCGGGGCGACCTGTCTGTCCGTGCTCACCGATATCGACTTTTTCCAGGGCTCCGACGAGTTCTTGAAGCAAGCCCGTGCTGCGTGCAAGTTGCCGGTGATCCGCAAGGATTTCATGATCGACCCGTACCAGATTGTCGAAGCCCGAGCCCTGGGTGCTGACTGCGTGCTGCTGATCGTCTCCGCGCTGGACGACGTGAAGATGGCCGAGTTGGCGGCCGTGGCCAAAAGCGTTGGCCTGGATGTGCTGGTGGAAGTGCACGACGGCGATGAGTTGGAACGTGCACTCAAGACCCTCGACACACCGTTGGTGGGCGTTAACAACCGTAACCTGCACACTTTTGAAGTCAGTCTTGAAAACACCCTCGACCTGCTGCCGCGTATTCCACGCGACCGCCTGGTGATCACCGAGAGTGGCATCGTTAACCGCGCCGACGTGGAGCTGATGGAAATCAGCGGTGTGTACTCGTTCCTGGTGGGTGAGACCTTTATGCGTGCCGAGAACCCGGGGGCGGAACTGCAGCGTCTGTTCTTCCCGGAGCGTGGCGTGGCGGTCAGCGGTTCCACTCTCGATTGATTTGAAATGCGATCAACGTGTGGGAGGGGGCTTGCCCCCGATGGCGACGGTTCAGTTGGAGCATCCTTGACTGACACACCGCCATCGGGGCAAGCCCCCTCCCACATTTGGGTTTGTGTTTATTCAGATAGGTAGGTGCCCGTTGATCCAGCCAGTGTCGATGCTTGTTGAAGCAGGCCTTGCCGCCGAGCAAGCCTTGTTGACCGCCGTTTGCGCGGGTGAGCAGGAGTTTGGCCTGCTGTTCTGGCAGCCCAGTGATCAAGCCTTGGTGATGCCCCGACGTTTGAGTCGGCTGCCGGCGTTCGAAGCCGCCAGCCAAGTCTCAGCCGACGCCGGTTGGCCAGTGTTGCTGCGCGAAACCGGCGGCGAGCCGGTGCCGCAGTCCAACGCTACGGTCAATATCGCGCTGGTCTACGCGCCGCCACGCAGCGAAAGCGATCAGGCACGCATCGAAACCGGTTACCTGCGTTTATGTCAGCCGATCTGCGATTTACTCATCGAGTTGGGCGGCGATGCCTCCGTCGGAGAAATCGACGGTGCGTTCTGCGACGGTCGTTACAACGTCAACCTCAATGGGCGCAAGATGGTCGGTACTGCCCAGCGCTGGCGGCAAAGTGGTGGTCGCCCGGTGGGGTTGGTGCACGGTGCCTTGTTGCTGGAGAACGACCGCGATGAACTGATTGCGGCGGTCAATCGTTTCAATGAAGCCTGCGGTCTTGAACAGCGGGTGCGTGCCGACAGCCATATCGCGCTGCACGAAGCTTTCCCCGCGCCGGATGCGATCAGCCGGTTGGACACCTTGTATCGCCAGATGCTGGCCAGCTTCCTGCCGGGTTAACGGGTGCCGAACACCACCATCGTCTTGCCTTTGACGTGCACCAGGTTGCGTTCTTCCAGGTCCTTGAGCACGCGACCGACCATTTCCCGTGAACACCCGACAATGCGCCCGATCTCTTGGCGCGTGACTTTGATTTGCATGCCGTCGGGGTGGGTCATGGCGTCAGGTTGTTTGCACAGCTCCAGCAGGCAGCGGGCTACCCGACCGGTGACGTCAAAGAACGCCAGGTCGCCGACCTTGCGTGTGGTGTCGCGCAGGCGTTGGGCAATCTGGCCGCTCAAGGCGTAGAGAATATCGGGGTCCTGCTGGGCCAATTCGCGAAATTTCGCGTAACTGATTTCGGCCACTTCGCATTCGATCTTGGTCCGTACCCAGGCGCTGCGTTCCTGCTCTTTGCCGGCTTGTTCAAACAGCCCCAGTTCGCCAAAGAAATCCCCGGTATTGAGGTAGGCGATGATCATTTCGCGGCCGTCTTCATCCTCGATCAGGATAGTGACCGAGCCCTTGATGATGAAGAACAGTGTTTCGGAACGCTCGCCTGCGCAGATGATGTTGTGCTTGGCCGGGTGACGTCGGCGCTGGCAGTGCATCAACAGCTTGTCGAGATTCTTGATCTTGGGTATGGGAGTAAGAGCAACCATGGTTGTATCCCGAAAAGGCGGCGCGAGGTGATTTGGAGTTGTTGTATTCAGCGGTATCGGCATTGATACACGTTGTATGAAGGGTGGCAATACGCCATCGATTTGGCGCCAGCTTAACAGACGCTTTCTGACTCGATTAGCGAATTTACCGAGCGCGGCCGGTTGTTGATCCGCTTTCATGGGAAACGCTGTGGTTGCAAGCCCCTGTGCTAAGCTGGCGACCCTTTTTTAGCAGTGGAGTCTGGGCGATGAAGGCACGCATCCAATGGGCGGGCGAAGCCATGTTCCTCGGTGAGTCGGGCAGTGGCCATGTCGTGGTCATGGACGGCCCACCGGAAGCCGGTGGCCGTAACCTGGGCGTACGCCCCATGGAAATGCTCCTGCTTGGCGTGGGCGGTTGCAGTAATTTCGACGTGGTCAGCATCCTGAAAAAGTCCCGCCAGGCCGTTGAAAGCTGTGAAGCCTTCCTGGAAGCCGAACGCGCCACTGAAGACCCGAAGGTTTTTACCAAGATCCATATGCATTTTGTGGTCAAGGGGCGGGCGTTGAAGGAGGCTCAGGTCAAGCGAGCCATTGAGCTGTCGGCCGAGAAGTACTGCTCGGCATCGATCATGCTCGGTGCTGCCGGCGTGGCCATCACTCATGATTACGAAATCATCGAGTTGGGCTGATCGCCGTAACGGCAAAAAGAAGGGCGCTTTGAAAGCGCCCTTTTTTTCGGCCTAGATTCGGTAGGTGCTTTTGGTCATGACCTTGGCCAGCAGGCTCATGCCAAACCTCACCGGCGCGGGGAAGCGGAAGCCACCGGCATCCAGGGCACTTTGCGCATGGTGTTCTTCATCGGTGCGCATTTGCTCAAGAATCGCTCGGGATTTTTCGTCTTCGGCCGGCAGTTGTTCCAGGTGCTCATCAAGGTGCTTGCAAACTTGATGTTCTGTCGCTGCGACAAAACCGAGGCTGACTTTATCGCTGATCAGGCCGGCGGCAGCGCCAATTCCGAACGACAGGCCATAAAACAGTGGGTTCAGTACGCTGGGGTGGCTACCGAGTTGGCGAATACGTTGCTCGCACCAGGCCAGGTGGTCGATTTCCTCCTCGGCCGCATGCTCCATGGCTGCGCGCACTTGCGGCAGCTTGGCGGTCAGAGCCTGGCCCTGGTACAGCGCCTGGGCACAGACTTCACCGGTATGGTTGATGCGCATCAGGCCGGCGACGTGGCGGGTGTCGGTCTCGCTCATCTGCGCGTCGGGTTGCACGATGGCCGGCGACGGGCGGTACGGTGCGCCGCTGAAGGGCAACAGTGTGCGCATGGCCGTATCGGCTTGTAGCAACAGACGGTCAATCGGCGAGTAGTGACGTTGGGTAGTCATGCTGACCTCCGGGAAGAATCTCGGCGGCCAGTTTACCGCAAGAGAGGGCGAAGCGTTTGCGTTGAGTCAAGGGCATGGGGTCGCACGCGCTGGGCTGCGACCCGTCGATCGTGGGGTATCAGCCCGGCGGCCAGTTCATCTGGCGCTGACCCAGTACGTGCATATGGATGTGGTAAACGGTCTGTCCACCTTCTTCATTGCAGTTCATCACTACCCGGAAACCTTTCTCGCAGCCCAGTTCCAAGGCCAGGCGCTGGGCGGTAAACAGAATATGGCCAGCCAGGGCTTTGTCGTCTTCGCCCAGGTCATTCAGGGTGCGGATGGGTTTCTTCGGGATTACCAGGAAATGTACCGGCGCCTGTGGGGCGATATCGTGGAAGGCGAGGACCTGGTCATCTTCGTAAATGATCTTCGCGGGTATTTCTCTGTTGATGATTTTGGTGAACAGAGTATCCACAGCTGTTTCTCCATATGAATGTGCAGGGTGAGTGTACTCAGGCGGTCAGCGTGGGCAATAGGCCTTGTTGATCGCGCCGGCAATCTTGCGGGTCAGCCAGCGTGGGCTGAAGCGCGGGCTGAAGGCCAGCCAGCGGTTGCGCCGTCCGGGAATGATGATGGCTTTGTTCTTTTCCAGTGCGCGTACGGTGTAGAGGGCCACTTCTTCCGGGCTCATCAGCTGCTGGCTGCGATCGAGCTTGGCAGTGTCCATTTGCGCGGTGCCGAAGAACGCCGTGCGTGTCGGGCCGGGGCATAACACCGAGACCTTGATGCCACAGGTCTTCAATTCTTCGCGCAAACCTTCGGAAAAATGCAGCACATACGCCTTGCTGGCGTAATAGCTGCTCATCCACGGGCCGGGCTGGAACGCCGCAACCGAGGCGACATTGAGTATCTGCCCGCCGCCTTGCAACGCCATGGCATTGCCAAGGGCGTGACACATGCGCGTCAGTGCGAGGATGTTGACTTCGATCAGGTCCTGCTCGGTCATCCAGTCCTGGGCCAGGAACGGTCCGCTGGTGCCGATGCCGGCGCAGTTAACCAGCAAGTCGATCTGCCGTTCGCCTTCTTCAAGTTCCAGCAGGAACCCGGACAAGCGCAGTGGCTCGCCCAGGTCGCAGGCACGAAACAGCACCTCGACGCCAAAGCGTTGAGTCAATTCGATTGCAATGCTTTCCAACTGATCACGCTGGCGGGCCACCAGAATCAAGCTGCGGCCGCGACGGGCCAGTGCTTCGGCCAAGGCCAGGCCGATGCCGCTGGAGGCGCCGGTGATCAGAGCGTAACGGGTCATGCCTTTCTCCATCGCAACGCCGCCGAGCCTGTGACAGAGGCATCACAGGCGGCGGGCGTTTCTTCACTGTTCTGGAGAGTCTACAGGTTCGGCCGCTTCGTCAGCACTTTGCACGTCTTCTTCATCGACGATCACGCTTTGATCGGCGTCGTCATCGGAGGTGAGGGAACTGCTTTCGTAGCTGCTGTCCACGTTGGCTTCGAGCTGGTTCAGGTAGCCATTCATCCCCAGGGTCACCACGACGATGAGCACCAATGGGATAAACGCCAGCCATAGGGAGGCCAGCACTTTCACCGCCGTGGAGTTGCGCGGAGGTGGCGCGCCGTACTGGTTGGCGCCGGCGTTACCGGGCAGTACCAACAGCAGAAGCGGGAAGACGCTGTTCACCAGCGGAACCAGGTTCAGCAGGTACAACCAGCCGGACCAGCCCAGGTCGTGCAGGCGTTGCACGCCGATTTGCACGCTCACGACGACAAGCGCAACAAACAGCGCGAACCCCAGCAGCGAGCCGAGAATAACGGCGATCGTTGGCGAAGCGGTCGCGATCGCGAAGCCCACGGTGCTGAGGATGCCTGCTGCTACGAGCATCGCAACCGTCAGCACCAGCGTCCAGGCCAGGTAGCGCAGACGGCCGATGCGCCCATTGATGGTGAAGACCTTGAGGCTGGAATACTCCGGCAAGTCATCACCTACGGCAGCGCGTGGTGGAGCGTAGGGCGAAGCGGCAGGTCGGGAGAAGTCCGTAGCGCCCGAATCCGTCTCGTGAGTTTCAGCCAAGCTGAAGGCTACAGGCTGCTCGGCTTCGATGCGCGCATCGATGCCAGCGTTGTGCAGTGCAGTCAGGTAGGTTTCTGCGTCAGGCCGGGAAAGGTCGCGTTTCAACGCAACCGGGCGGCCGGTAAAAAGCTTCTCGATGGCCTCGACGTCGCTTTTGAACAGCTCGGCGAGGTTGAGTTTTGCCGTGGTGCTTTCGACACCTGGGAGCAAGGCTCCGTCAAACACGATCT
The DNA here is from genome assembly GCF_029457515.1 of Pseudomonas sp. G11. Classification (NCBI taxonomy): domain Bacteria; kingdom Pseudomonadati; phylum Pseudomonadota; class Gammaproteobacteria; order Pseudomonadales; family Pseudomonadaceae; genus Pseudomonas; species Pseudomonas sp. G11. The sequence goes on along the minus strand of NZ_CP120377.1, from coordinate 7,159,666 downwards.
TGAAACGGTTGTCGCTCATGCAGGCATCCTTGTCACTTAATCAGGGAGGGTGGGGCAAGCCTGCTTCGATTGGCAGGCCTGACAATTGGGTCAGCGTGGCCAGCGCAGTTGTGCCGCCTGCTCGCGCGCCTTGCGGTATTCGGCATCCAGGCGGGCAACGAGTTCATCGACGCTGGGTAAATCATCAATATCTCCGACGCCCTGGCCGGCGGACCACACGGTCTTCCAGGCCTTGGCCTCATCGCTCAACGGCTTGAGCTTGGAACCGAAGTTGACTTCGCCTTTGCCTTGCAGGGCGGCGAGGTCGAAACCGGCATTTTCCAGGCTCTGGCGCATAAAGCTGGCGGGGACGCCCGAGACCGCAGGAGTGTGCACGATGTCGGCGGCGCGCGCTGTGAGCAGCATCTCTTTATAAGCATCCGGGGCGTGGCTTTCGGTCGTGCCGATAAAGCGTGTGCCGAAATAGGCCAGGTCGGCCCCCAGCACCTGGGCGGCAAGAATTTCGTGCCCGTGGTTGAGGCAACCTGCCAGCAACAGGGTTTTATCGAAGAACTGGCGGATTTCGGCGATCAGGGCGAACGGGCTCCAGGTCCCGGCATGGCCCCCGGCGCCCGCAGCGACTGCGATCAAACCATCGACACCGGCCTCCGCGGCTTTCTCCGCATGGCGCCGCGTGGTGACATCGTGAAAGACCAGGCCGCCGTAGCTGTGCACGGCATCCACCAGTTCCTTCACGGCGCCCAGGCTGGTGATCACGATCGGGACCTTGTGTTCCACGCAGATCGCCAAGTCAGCCTGCAACCGTGGGTTGCTGTTGTGCACGATAAGGTTCACGGCGTAGGGCGCGGGGTTGTCCAACGGAGCCAGGCCCGCTTCGATTTCCTCCAGCCAGGCCTTGAAACCACTGCTTTCACGCTGGTTGAGCGCCGGGAAACTCCCGACCACTCCGTTGCGACAGCACGCCAGGACCAGTTGCGGGTTGGAAATCAGGAACATCGGCGCAGCCACCACGGGCAGGCGAAGACGTTGTTCAAGCAGAGCGGGCAGCGACATTGGAGGTACCCCGAGTCATTAGAAGTTAGAACGGTTTGACCACGACCAAAATTACGATAGCCAGCAATATCAGAACCGGGACTTCATTGAACCAGCGATAAAAGACATGGCTGCGGGTGTTTTCGCCACGGGCAAAGCGCTTTACCTGCGCGCCGCACATATGGTGATAGCCGATAAGGAGCACGACCAGGGTCAGCTTGGCATGGATCCAGGCACCCATCTGGAAGATGGCGGGGTTGAGCGCGATCAGCCAGATGCCGAACACAAGGGTGGCGACCATCGCGGGCCCCATGATGCCGCGATACAGCTTGCGCTCCATGACACTGAAGCGTTCCTTGCTGACCGTATCCTCGCTTTGCGCGTGGTAGACGAACAGGCGCGGCAGGTAGAACAGCCCGGCAAACCAGCACACGATGGCGACGATATGGAAGGCTTTGACCCATAGATAAAGCATTTTTAGTTATTCCCAGGTTCACGGTAGCTGAAGATAGTAGTGGCTCATGCGTCCTTACGTCACCTTGGCGGTTGTCGCAGAACGATGCGGCCCCTATTATCGACGGCTTTCCAGTGGGTTCGTTGAGGGCAGGTTTATGGTCAAGGTCGGTATCGTCGGCGGCACGGGTTACACCGGTGTCGAATTGCTGCGTCTGTTGGCTCAGCATCCGCAGGCAGAGGTGGTGGTCATCACTTCCCGATCCGAGGCCGGCCTGGCCGTGGCCGATATGTACCCCAACCTGCGAGGCCACTATGACGGCCTGGCGTTCAGCGTGCCGGACATCAAGACCCTGGGGGCCTGTGACGTAGTGTTCTTTGCTACGCCTCACGGTGTCGCCCATGCCCTGGCCGGTGAATTACTGGCGGCGGGCACCAAGGTCATCGACCTGTCGGCGGATTTCCGTCTGCAGGACGCCGATGAGTGGGCCAAGTGGTACGGCCAGCCGCACGGTGCGCCAGAACTGCTGGAAGAGGCGGTGTACGGCCTGCCGGAAGTCAATCGCGAGCAGATCAAGCAGGCGCGCCTGATCGCCGTGCCGGGTTGCTATCCCACTGCGACCCAACTGGGCTTCCTGCCATTGCTGGAAGCAGGCTTGGCCGATGCTTCGCGCCTGATCGCGGACTGCAAGTCAGGTGTCAGCGGTGCAGGCCGGGGTGCGGCGGTAGGTTCGCTGTATTCCGAGACGTCGGAAAGCATGAAGGCCTATGCGGTCAAGGGGCATCGCCACTTGCCGGAGATCCGCCAGGGGTTGCGTCGTGCCGCGGGCAAGGAGGTGGGCTTGACCTTCGTTCCGCATTTGACGCCGATGATCCGTGGTATTCACTCCACGCTGTACGCGACTGTCGTCGATCGCTCGGTGGATCTGCAGGCATTGTTTGAGAAACGTTATGCCAACGAGCCGTTCGTCGATGTAATGCCGGCTGGCAGTCACCCGGAAACTCGCAGCGTGCGCGGCGCCAATGTGTGCCGTATCGCGGTGCATCGTCCGCAGGATGGCGACTTGGTGGTAGTACTGTCCGTGATCGATAATCTGGTCAAAGGTGCGTCGGGCCAGGCTGTACAGAACATGAACATCCTGTTCGGCCTGGATGAGAAGCTGGGCCTGTCCCATGCGGGCATGCTGCCGTAAGGTTTCCCCGTTATTGCGCAAAAGGCCCGATCATCGGGCCTTTTGTGTTTTTAATGGCGGCTACGCAGATTGATATACCGTAACAATAGTTGACCGCTTTTCTAGGAGAAGCGGATAATACCGGCCATTACGCATATGGCGGCGCTACGCCGGGAGATTATCAGCATGAGCGTTGAATCCTTCACCCCCACGGCTTTGCAATTCACCCACGGTGCTGCGCACAAGGTGAAGAGCCTGGTCGATGAAGAGGGTAATGATCGCTTGAAGCTGCGCGTATTCGTTACGGGCGGCGGTTGTTCAGGGTTTCAGTACGGTTTTACCTTCGATGAAGATGTGGCCGATGACGATACCATCGTCGAGCGCGAGGGCGTCAGCCTGGTCGTAGACCCTATGAGTTTCCAATACCTGGCAGGTGCCGAGGTGGATTATCAGGAAGGTCTCGAGGGGTCGCGTTTCGTGATAAAGAACCCTAACGCCACCACCACCTGTGGTTGCGGGTCTTCGTTCTCGATCTGATCGATGGCGGATACAAAAACGCCGCTTGGCTTTGATCGGCCAAGCGGCGTTTTGCTGTCTGCAGATCCTGGAGGGCTGTCAGGCGGGGTAGATCGCGCCCAGTACCCGAAGACCGCGTGCGCCGGTGACGCTGGGGCGGTTGGCAGCAATGCCTTCCAGGCAGCAATGGGCCAGCCAGGCAAAGGCCATGGCTTCTACCCAATCAGGATCTACGCCGTAGGTGGCGGTGCTGCTGACTTGGGTCGCCGGCAGTAGCGCGGCCAGGCGGCTCATCAACGTAACGTTATGGGCGCCGCCGCCACAGACCAGTAGGGTTTCGGTCTGGTGTTGTGCGGTTTGCAGGGATTTGACGATGGTCAGGGCGGTCAGCTCCAGCAGCGTGGCTTGGACGTCCTGGGGAGCAAATGCTGGCAAACCCGCCAGATGTCGTTGCAGCCACTCGCGATTGAACACTTCGCGTCCGGTGCTTTTTGGGCCCTGTGTGACAAAGAAGGGGTCGCTGAGCAGGGTGTTGAGTAACTGCGATTCGACTTTACCGCCGGCCGCCCACCGGCCGTCACGATCAAAGTGCTCGCCGCGCTGCTGGTGAATCCAGGTGTCCAGCAGAACGTTGCCCGGGCCGCAGTCGAAGCCGGCTACAGGCTTGCCGGTCTCGATCAGGCTAAGGTTGCTGAAACCGCCGATATTCAGGACGGCGTGATTGCCGCTGCGTTCGCCAAACAACGCTTCATGAAAGGCGGGTACCAATGGCGCGCCCTGGCCACCGGCGGCCACGTCGCGGCTGCGGAAGTCGCTGACCACAGTGATGCCTGTCAGCTCTGTGAGCAGGGCAGGGTTACCGATCTGTACGGTAAAGCCTCGGGTGGGTTCATGGCGGATGGTTTGCCCGTGGCTACCGATCGCGCGAATGTCTTGGGGCTTGAGAGCTTGCTGCTCCAGTAAGGCATGAATGCCCTGGGCAGCCACTGTCACCCAATGCTGCTGGGCAATTGCCGAACGAGCGATTTCATCTGGGCCGCTGGCGCACAGGCTAAGCAGCTCGGCGCGCAGGCTGCCTGGCATGGGGATGTAGTGAGTGGCGATCAGCTTGATCGCCGAGCCCTGTTCGATCAAGGCTATATCCAGGCCGTCGAGGCTGGTGCCGGACATCACCCCTATATAGAGCGCCATGTCTTAACGCTTCGCCGAAGCCAGCAGGGTGGAGCGCTCCTGATCCATGCGCGCCATCAGCGGCTGGCTCTGTTGCATGAAGCGCGCACGCTCGGCCTTGGCGATGGGGTCGGCCATGGGTAGCTTTTGGCCCAATGGATCGACGTGTACGCCATTGACTTGGAACTCATAATGCAAGTGCGGTCCGGTAGACAGGCCGGTAGTGCCGATATAACCAATCACCTGGCCTTGCTTCACGATGCCGCCGGTCTGCACGCCCTTGGCGAACCCTTGCATGTGGCCATAAAGGGTACGGTAGGTGTTGCCGTGCTGGATGATCACGGTATTGCCGTAGCCTCCGCGACGACCGGCCAGCAGCACCTTGCCGTCACCGGCGGCCTTGATTGGCGTACCACGAGGGGCGGCATAGTCGACGCCTTTGTGGGCGCGGATTTTGTTCAGAATTGGATGCTTGCGGCCCATGGAGAATCGCGAGCTAATACGAGCGAAGTCGACAGGCGTGCGGATAAACGCCTTACGCATGCTGTTGCCATCGGCGGTGTAGTAGCTGCTGTTGCCTTGCTTGTTGGTGTAGCGAACTGCGGTATAGGTCTTGCCGCGGTTGGTGAAGCGTGCGGAGAGAATATTGCCGGTGCCGACCACTTTACCGTTGGCGACCTTCTGCTCGTAGATCACGTCGAATTCATCGCCTTGGCGGATGTCCTGGGCGAAGTCGATGTCGTATCCAAATACGCTGGCCATGTCCATGGTCATGCTATGGGACAAGCCGGCGCGTGCAGCGGACTGCGACAAGGAGCTGTTGATCACGCCGTGTACATAAGCAGAGCGCATCACCGGCTTGGTGGTGACACGATTGAAGGCAAAGCCCTTGGCGCCCTTGGTCAGGGTGATGCTTTCGAGGTCGCTGATGTTGCTGTGCAGGTTATTCAACTGGCCATCTGGGGTCAGTTCGAACTCAAGCTTCTGCCCGTGCTTGAGTTGGGTGAATTGCTTGGCCTGTTTGTCACTGGCCAGTACTTCATTAACCGTGGCGGCGGGCAGGCCGACCTTTTCGAACAGGGTCGACAACGTATCGCCTTTTGCGACGATGACTTCGCGGTGTTGCGGATTCTTGGCGACATCTGCTGCCGGGGCAGGTGCTGGTTTAGCTGCTTGCTGGGTGTCTTCTGGGCTGCTTTCTATCTGGGCGAACGGTGATTCAGTAGCGGTAGTTGTGGCTTGCTGTGCGTCGGAAGCGTCTTGATCTTGTGTCAGTTGCTCAACCGGGCTTTCCAGGTCAAGGCTCAGGGATGTTCGTTTGGCCTCTACATCACTGGAAGGGAATACCAGGAGCGCCAGGCTGAGAAGGGCGGCGATACCACTTGCTGCGAGCAGGTGGGTCTTCGGGTAAAGCGGCGGCGCTTTAGACGGTTCAGTGGTCATAGGTAATTTTGACTTTGAAGATGAAATGGAAAAGATGAATGACATGATGAAGATGAAATAACTGTATAAAATATAACCAAATCATCTGTGGTGCAAGCTCGCGAACGCTGTGCTTGCTGAACGGTGTCCGTGCGCAGGGCAAAACTTGTAATTAGTCCCTGATCTTGTATGGTTGGTTCCCTTTTGAATCTGAGCCTTGCGGGTCTGTTATGAAGTCGGTTGAAGAGCAGCTAGCGCTGATAAAACGTGGTGCGGAAGAACTGTTGGTCGAGTCTGAGCTGATCGAAAAGCTCAAGCGCGGCCAGCCCCTGCGTATCAAGGCCGGCTTTGATCCGACGGCGCCGGATCTGCACCTTGGGCATACCGTGCTTATAAACAAGCTGCGTCAGTTCCAGGAACTGGGGCATCAGGTCATCTTCCTTATAGGTGACTTCACCGGGATGATCGGCGATCCGAGTGGCAAGAGCGCAACGCGTCCGCCACTGACTCGTGAGCAGGTTCTCGATAATGCCGAGACCTACAAGACCCAGGTGTTCAAGATTCTCGATCCTGCCAAGACCGAGGTGGCCTTTAACTCCACCTGGATGGATCAGATGGGGCCGGCCGACTTTATTCGCCTGACGTCCCAATACACCGTGGCGCGCATGCTTGAGCGAGATGACTTCGACAAGCGCTACTCCACCAACCAGCCTATCGCGATTCATGAGTTCCTCTACCCGTTGGTGCAAGGGTATGACTCGGTGGCTCTGCGTGCCGACGTTGAGTTGGGTGGTACCGATCAGAAGTTCAATCTGTTGATGGGGCGCGAGTTGCAGCGTGCATATGGGCAGGAAGCCCAATGCATTCTGACCATGCCGTTGCTGGAAGGCTTGGATGGCGTCAAGAAGATGTCCAAGTCGCTGGGTAACTATGTGGGTATCCAGGAGGCGCCAGGCGTGATGTATGGCAAGCTGGTTTCTATCCCGGATGCGCTGATGTGGCGTTACTTCGAGTTGTTGAGCTTTCGTTCTATGGATGAAATCAACGCGCTGCGTGCTGAGGTCGAGGCGGGGGCTAATCCGCGCGACGTGAAGATCAAGCTGGCCGAAGAGATCGTTGCGCGTTTCCATGGTGAGGAGGCAGCTGCCAGTGCTCACCGTGCGGCAGGCAATCGCATGAGAGATGGCGAGCTGCCGGATGATTTGCCGGAGATCGAGTTGGTAGCTGCAGAGGCGATGCCGATCGCGGCTGTCCTTAATAAGGCGGGGCTGGTGAAGAACTCGGCGGTTGCACGTGACCTTCTGGGTTCGGGTGGTGTGCGTATAGATGGTGAGGTGGTTGATCGCACCTTTATATATGAGCTGGGTGCTACCCATGTTTGCCAGGCTGGGAAGAAGGCAT
>NZ_CP120377.1:4800000-7147500 GCF_029457515.1 Pseudomonas sp. G11 | reverse complement strand
GGTCTTAGTGATCCGGTGGTTCTGTATGGAAGGGCCATCGCTCAACGGATAAAAGGTACTCCGGGGATAACAGGCTGATACCGCCCAAGAGTTCATATCGACGGCGGTGTTTGGCACCTCGATGTCGGCTCATCACATCCTGGGGCTGAAGCCGGTCCCAAGGGTATGGCTGTTCGCCATTTAAAGTGGTACGCGAGCTGGGTTTAGAACGTCGTGAGACAGTTCGGTCCCTATCTGCCGTGGACGTTTGAGATTTGAGAGGGGCTGCTCCTAGTACGAGAGGACCGGAGTGGACGAACCTCTGGTGTTCCGGTTGTCACGCCAGTGGCATTGCCGGGTAGCTATGTTCGGAATAGATAACCGCTGAAAGCATCTAAGCGGGAAACTAGCCTCAAGATGAGATCTCACTGGGACCTTGAGTCCCCTGAAGGGCCGTCGAAGACTACGACGTTGATAGGTTGGGTGTGTAAGCGCTGTGAGGCGTTGAGCTAACCAATACTAATTGCCCGTGAGGCTTGACCATATAACACCCAAGCAATTTGCTGACCTGAAAAGGCACCAGATTGCGGTGTGTGAAGACGAAACGAACCGAAAGTTCGAAGTTCACAAAACACCGAAAGCTATCACATACCCAATTTGCTGAAGCGAGGCCAACTGGCCACGACTCAGTACCCGAATTTCTTGACGACCATAGAGCATTGGAACCACCTGATCCCATCCCGAACTCAGTAGTGAAACGATGCATCGCCGATGGTAGTGTGGGGTTTCCCCATGTGAGAGTAGGTCATCGTCAAGATTAAATTCCGAAACCCCATTTGCGAAAGCAGATGGGGTTTTGTTTTGGGCGGTCGAAAAGCGTTGAATGGTTTATCGCTGCTCCCTTCAGTTCAGTCCTGTGTCCGGCCTTTCTATGCAATGACCTTACGCATGGCTATCATGCGTGCCTCATTGTGAGGCGATACTTGCATGCTGACGTTGTTGAAACTACTGAAAGATGGTCGATTCCATTCTGGAGAGGCGCTAGGTGCTGCCCTTGGTATCAGCCGCAGCGCTGTGTGGAAGCAGCTCCAGCATCTCGAGGCCGAGTTAAATCTACCTATTCATAAAGTCCGCGGTCGTGGGTATCAGTTGGCTTCGCCTTTGGTATTTTTGAATGCTGAAGATATCGTTCTGCATGCGGCCTCTTTGCCTTGGCCTGTCCATATTTTCGATTCCATTGACTCTACGAATGCTGAGGCCTTGCGCCTTGTTGAGGCGAACTGCGCGGCACCTTTTATAGTGCTTGCGGAGCAGCAAACAGCAGGTAGGGGAAGGCGAGGTCGTAAGTGGGTTAGTCCGTTTGCGCAAAATATTTATTACAGTGTTGTGTTGCGTATTGAAGGTGGTCTGCGGCAGTTGGAGGGGCTGAGTCTCGTTGTAGGGTTGGCGGTCATGCAGGCTTTGCGTGACGCTGGCGTACAGGGCGCAGCCTTGAAGTGGCCGAATGACGTCTTGGTTGGACAGAAAAAAATTGCCGGCATCTTGCTCGAGTTGGTGGGGGATCCTGCTGATATCTGTCACGTCGTCCTGGGGATAGGCATCAATGTGAATATGCAGAAGGCCGTTGATGTCGATCAGCAATGGACTTCGGTGCAGCTCGAAACGGGTATTCCGATTAATCGTAATTATCTGGTGGCTCAACTGAGTCTGAGGCTGCAAGGCTATTTGCATAAACATATGACTCTTGGTTTTGCTGGGCTCCAGGAGGAGTGGGAGCAGAATCATGCGTGGCAAGGAAGAGCTGTGTCGCTGATCGCCGGTGTCAATCGAATCGAAGGCGTGGTATTAGGCGTCGACCACCAGGGTGCGTTGCGTTTGAGTGTTGATGGCGCTGAGAAAATCTATAGCGGTGGTGAGCTAAGCCTGAGGTTGCGTGATGATTCTTGAACTCGACTGTGGGAATAGCTTTATCAAGTGGCGCGTACTTGATGTGAATAAGGTGGGTGCCTCTGCAGAGGGGGTTGTTGGTTCGGATGTCGCGTTGATTGAGACGCTGGAAGCGCTTCCAGGGTTGTTGCTGACACGCTGTCGAATGGTGAGTGTACGGGCCCCAGAGGAAACCAATAAGCTGATAGCGGCGCTGGAGGAGGCATTCGGCGTTACCGTATGCTGCGCTGTTTCTTCGCGAGAGATGGCTGGAGTGCGCAATGGTTACGAAGATTTCGAGCGTCTCGGGCTTGATCGTTGGTTGGCTATGCTGGGGGGATTCAAATTAGCAGCTGGCCCTTGCCTGGTTCTGGACTTTGGTACTGCGGCTACCGCAGATTTTATCGCTGCGGATGGTGAGCATCTAGGTGGTTTCATTTGCCCGGGCATGCCGCTCATGCGCAACCAGTTGCGTACCCATACCCGCAAGATACGTTACGACGATGCGGCAGCTGAGAGGGCGCTTGAGCGGCTCTCTCCAGGGCGCACGACCGTAGAGGCGGTTGAGCGTGGCTGTACGTTGATGATCAGAGGGTTTGTGCTGACGCAGTTGGAGTTGGCTCTGGCTTATTGGGGTGATGATTTCACTGTGTTTCTCACTGGGGGGGATGCCGACCTGGTCTGGGATGCCGTGCCGCAGGCTCGACTCGTTCCGGACCTGGTGTTTGTCGGCCTTGCAATGGCATGTCCTTTATCCTGAGGTGTTTATGCGTTGGCTGTTTTTGCTATTGCTCGTACTCAATGCTTTCTATTACGTCTGGCATCAGCAGGAGGCTCCTTTGCGCGCAAAGGATGTCACGCCTTTGAGTCTCTACCGAGGCTCGCAGCAAGATATTCGACTACTGAGTGAGTCCGCTGATGCGATGGTCCGGCGTGACCGGGCAAAGACGCCGGATGCACAAAATACCTGTTTATACATAGGCGGTTTTTCTGATCTGCATCAGGCTCAGACTCTCGAGCAGCGTCTGACGAGTCTGGATATAAAGGTCAAGGTTCAATTGTTGAGCGCTTCTGACGCCTCAGGCTATTGGCTTCGGGTGGCCCCTGAGAGTCGTCGCCTGGCTGACGATCTGCCGTTTGAAAACCTTGCTAAGGAATTCAATGAGTTAAAACATAAAATAATGCTGTGCGAAGGCATTGCAACTAGCGAATAGTTTGCATAGAATGGCGCCCGCTTCGCAGTGAAGACCTTTTAGGTCAACAGGGTGAAGCGAACGTCAACGCAGCTAACCTCATATTTTTACTGAGAAAATGCTTGACAGAAGGTCGGCGTAATGTAAAATGCCGGCTCGCTTAGGAGGGGTTCCCGAGCGGCCAAAGGGATCAGACTGTAAATCTGACGTCTACGACTTCGAAGGTTCGAATCCTTCCCCCTCCACCATTTTTAGCGTGAGCTGCAAGCTCCGCGGGTATAGTTTAGTGGTAGAACCTCAGCCTTCCAAGCTGATGATGCGGGTTCGATTCCCGCTACCCGCTCCAAGTTTGCAGGTTGTGCAAGGTGTTTCGCTCTTGTAGCTCAGTTGGTAGAGCACACCCTTGGTAAGGGTGAGGTCAGCGGTTCAAATCCGCTCAAGAGCTCCATATAACAAGGCAGATATGAAAATATCTGCCTTTGTTTTAATGGCTGCCTCGGCTTGATGGCGTCTGGCCTGACCTGGTTTGGTTTTCTTGGTCATTTCAAGTCTCTTGGGGTTGGTTGTTGTAAAGTCTTTTTCAGGCCTGCATAATGGTCGGCCTGATTTTGTTTTAGGTCAGTAGCTCAATTGGCAGAGCGACGGTCTCCAAAACCGTAGGTTGGGGGTTCGATTCCCTCCTGACCTGCCAGATTCACGTGGTGTGTCTGGCTTTCTTTTCACAGGATCTTCATAGATGACTCCTAAGGCTGAAGCTCAAAGCTCTCGTTTCGATCTGGTCAAGTGGCTTGCTGTAGTCGCATTGGTGGTCGTAGGCGTTGTTGGCAATCAGTACTATTCTGCTTCGCCGATCCTGTACCGCGTACTCGCTTTGCTCGCCCTTGCTGCTGTAGCTGCCTTTGTAGGCCTGCAGACTGCCAAAGGCAAGTCTTTCGCGGTCTTGGTAAAGGAAGCTCGCACCGAAATTCGTAAAGTCGTTTGGCCGACTCGCCAAGAAACCACGCAGACCACGTTGATTGTTGTGGCTGTTGTTCTGGTTATGGCGTTGCTGTTGTGGGGGCTTGATTCCCTGCTCGGCTGGCTTGTTTCCTTGATTGTTGGCTAAGGGTGTCCCGTGGCTAAGCGTTGGTACGTTGTGCATGCTTACTCGGGTTACGAGAAGCATGTTATGCGCTCTTTGCTGGAGCGCGTAAAGCTGGCAGGCATGGAAGATGGCTTCGGCGAAATTCTGGTTCCCACTGAAGAAGTGGTTGAAATGCGGAATGGCCAGAAGCGCAAGAGTGAGCGCAAGTTCTTCCCTGGCTACGTGCTGGTTCAGATGGACATGAATGAAGGTACTTGGCACTTGGTCAAGGATACCCCTCGTGTCATGGGCTTTATTGGTGGTACTGCTGATAAGCCTGCTCCGATCACCGACAAAGAGGCAGAAGCGATTCTGCGTCGTGTTGCTGACGGTAGCGACAAGCCCAAGCCGAAGACATTGTTCGAGCCGGGCGAGGTTGTTCGTGTCACCGATGGTCCGTTTGCTGATTTCAACGGTACTGTCGAAGAAGTTAACTACGAAAAGAGCCGGATCCAAGTGGCGGTGCTCATTTTCGGACGCTCTACTCCGGTAGAGTTGGAGTTCAGTCAGGTCGAAAAGGTCTAGCTGAGCAATCATCCCAACCCCGCAGCCTAGGCTGTGGGGTTTTGTCGTCACTGGGATAAACGCGCAAGTAACCGGGGAGCCTTTCGAGGCGTTCGAACCCGTAATTGGAGTGCCTCATGGCCAAGAAGATTACCGCTTACATCAAGCTGCAAGTGAAGGCCGCTCAGGCCAACCCTAGCCCACCCGTCGGTCCTGCTCTGGGTCAGCACGGCGTGAACATCATGGAATTCTGCAAGGCCTTCAACGCCCGTACTCAGGGTCTTGAGCCAGGTCTGCCGACTCCAGTGATCATCACTGTATACAGCGACCGTAGCTTCACCTTCGAAACCAAGTCGACCCCGGCTTCGGTTCTGTTGAAGAAAGCTGCTGGTCTGACTAGCGGTTCCGCTCGTCCGAACACCGTTAAGGTTGGCACCGTGACTCGTGCTCAGCTGGAAGAAATCGCGAAAACCAAAAACGCGGATCTGACAGCAGCTGATATGGATGCAGCCGTGCGTACCATCGCCGGTTCTGCTCGTAGCATGGGCCTTAACGTGGAGGGTGTGTAATGGCTAAGCTGACCAAGCGCCAAAAGGCTATCGCCGGCAAAATCGAAGCAGGCAAGGCCTACAACTTTGTAGACGCTGCTGCCCTGCTGACCGAGCTGTCGACTGTAAAGTTCAGCGAGTCTGTTGACGTTGCTGTGAACCTGGGTGTTGACCCACGTAAATCCGACCAGGTCGTTCGTAGCGCAACTGTGCTGCCACACGGTACTGGCAAGACTGTACGTGTAGCTGTCTTCACCCAAGGTCCGGCAGCTGAAGCTGCTCTGGCCGCTGGTGCCGATCGCGTTGGCATGGATGACCTGGCCGCCGAAATGAAAGGCGGCGACTTGAACTATGACGTCGTTATTGCCTCCCCGGATGCAATGCGCGTTGTAGGTCAGCTGGGTCAGATCCTCGGTCCACGTGGTCTGATGCCTAACCCTAAAGTCGGCACTGTAACGCCAGACGTAGCTACCGCGGTTAAAAACGCCAAGGCTGGTCAGGTTCGTTATCGCACCGACAAAAACGGCATCATTCACACCTCCGTTGGCAAAGTCGGTTTTGATGCCGTCAAGCTGAAGGAAAACGTTGAAGCCCTGATCGCTGATCTGAAGCGTATCAAGCCAGCTTCTTCGAAAGGTATCTACGTCAAGCGCGTTACCCTGAGCACAACTATGGGCCCAGGTCTGGTCATCGACCAAGGCTCGCTGGACGTATAAGACATAAATTGGCACGAGAGATCGTGCCAATTGAAAAATTGGGGTCCCTGCCTGGCGGGGGCTATCCAAGACCGTAGGCGACGCAAGTCTTAAACCTCAAGCCTACGCAGATGGTGCTCCCGGTTCCTTACCGAATCAGACACCAAAACGACATCCGGCTCCGGCCAGATGAAACGGTAACAAGCAGGAGTTAAACCCGTGGCAATTAATCTCGAAGACAAGAAGGCCATCGTCGCTGAAGTCAACGAGGCTGCCAAAGCTGCTCTGTCCGCTGTCGTGGCTGATGCCCGTGGTGTGACAGTAGGCGCTATGACCGGACTCCGTAAAGAGGCTCGTGAAGCTGGCGTATACGTACGTGTTGTACGTAACACCCTGCTCAAGCGCGCAGTTGCTGACACTGAATACAGTGTTCTCAACGACGTGTTCACCGGCCCGACTCTGATTGCGTTCTCCAAAGAGCATCCAGGCGCTGCTGCCCGTTTGTTCAAAGAGTTCGCCAAGAGTCAGGAAAAGTTCGAGATCAAGGCAGCTGCGTTCGAGGGCAAGTTCCTCGCAGCTAACCAAATCGACGTACTGGCAACACTGCCGACCCGCAACGAAGCTATTTCGCAGTTGATGAGCGTGATTCAAGGCGCCACCAGCAAGCTGGCTCGTACTCTGGCTGCAGTTCGCGAGCAAAAAGAAGCTGCCGCAGCCTAAGGCTGAGCATTTTCTCTCGCGTATTTTTGTTTATTTCGATGGCCGCGTAGGCCGTCCCCCAATTCAGGAAATACAGTAATGTCTATCTCCCAAGAAGATATCCTCAACGCCGTAGCTGAAATGTCGGTTCTGCAGGTTGTTGAGCTGATCAAAGCTTTCGAAGAAAAATTCGGCGTTTCCGCAGCTGCTGCTTCCGCTGGTCCAGCTGTTGCTGCTGTCGCTGCTGAAGAGCAAACCGAATTCAACGTCATGCTGCTGGAAGCTGGCGAGAAGAAAGTAAACGTGATCAAGGCAGTTCGTGAACTGACCGGTCTGGGCCTGAAAGAAGCCAAGGCTGTAGTTGACGGCGCTCCTGCAATGGTTCTGGAAGCTGTTGCTAAAGACGCAGCTGACAAAGCCAAAGCAGCACTGGAAGAAGCAGGCGCTAAAGTCGAGCTGAAGTAAGCATCGACCTTGCGTCTCCAGCCCAAGCGTTAAGCTGAAGGCTGATGGCTGGTGGCTCTTGCCACCGGCCTTTTTCCGTTCTTGGCTGTCGACTCGGTCGCCGCCATTAACGCGCTGTAGCCACCCGAAGCGGTGGTGCAAACCATGGGGTTTGCAAGATTTTCTGGCTGCTCCCGTCGGGAGGGGCCAAACAAGCAGGTGACCAAGCTGGGGAACGCTGATGGCTTACTCATATACTGAGAAAAAACGTATCCGCAAGGACTTTAGCAAGTTGCCGGACGTCATGGATGTCCCGTACCTTCTGGCTATCCAGCTGGATTCGTATCGTGAATTCTTGCAGGCGGGAGCGACCAAAGATCAGTTCCGCGACGTGGGCCTGCATGCGGCCTTCAAATCCGTTTTCCCGATCATCAGCTACTCCGGCAATGCTGCGCTGGAGTACGTGGGTTATCGCCTGGGCGAACCGGCATTTGATGTCAAAGAATGCGTGTTGCGCGGTGTTACGTACGCCGTACCTTTGCGGGTAAAAGTCCGTCTGATCATTTTCGACAAAGAATCGTCGAACAAAGCGATCAAGGACATCAAAGAGCAAGAAGTCTACATGGGCGAAATCCCATTGATGACTGAAAACGGTACCTTCGTTATCAACGGTACCGAGCGTGTTATCGTTTCCCAGCTGCACCGTTCTCCGGGCGTGTTCTTCGACCACGACCGCGGCAAGACGCACAGCTCCGGCAAACTCCTGTACTCCGCGCGGATCATTCCGTACCGTGGTTCGTGGTTGGACTTCGAGTTCGACCCGAAAGACTGCGTGTTCGTGCGTATCGACCGTCGTCGCAAGCTGCCAGCCTCGGTATTGCTGCGCGCGCTTGGCTACACCACTGAGCAAGTGCTGGACGCTTTCTACACCACCAACGTATTCAGCCTGAAGGATGAAACCCTCAGCCTGGAGCTGATTGCTTCGCGTCTGCGTGGTGAAATTGCTGTTCTGGACATCCAGGATGAAAAGGGCAAGGTCATTGTTGAGGCTGGCCGTCGTATTACTGCGCGCCACATCAACCAGATCGAAAAAGCCGGTATCAAGTCGCTGGACGTGCCTTTGGACTACGTCCTGGGTCGCACGACCGCCAAGGTCATCGTTCACCCAGCCACAGGCGAGATCCTGGCTGAGTGCAACACTGAGCTGAACACCGAAATCCTGGCAAAAATCGCCAAGGCCCAGGTCGTTCGCATCGAGACTTTGTACACCAACGATATCGACTGCGGTCCGTTCGTTTCCGACACCCTGAAGATCGACTCCACCAGCAACCAATTGGAAGCGCTGGTCGAGATCTATCGCATGATGCGTCCTGGCGAGCCACCAACCAAAGACGCTGCCGAAACCCTGTTCAACAACCTGTTCTTCAGCCCTGAGCGCTATGACCTGTCTGCGGTCGGCCGGATGAAGTTCAACCGTCGTATCGGTCGCACCGAAATCGAAGGTTCGGGCGTGCTGTGCAAGGAAGACATCGTTGCGGTCCTGAAGACTCTGGTCGACATCCGCAACGGTAAGGGCATCGTTGATGACATCGACCACCTGGGTAACCGTCGTGTTCGCTGCGTAGGCGAAATGGCCGAGAACCAGTTCCGCGTTGGCCTGGTGCGTGTTGAGCGTGCGGTCAAAGAGCGTCTGTCGATGGCTGAAAGCGAAGGCCTGATGCCGCAAGACCTGATCAACGCCAAGCCAGTGGCTGCGGCGGTGAAAGAGTTCTTCGGTTCCAGCCAGCTCTCGCAGTTCATGGACCAGAACAACCCGCTCTCCGAGATCACCCACAAGCGCCGTGTTTCCGCACTGGGCCCGGGCGGTCTGACCCGTGAGCGTGCAGGTTTTGAAGTTCGTGACGTACACCCGACTCACTATGGTCGTGTATGCCCGATCGAAACGCCGGAAGGTCCGAACATCGGCCTGATCAACTCCCTGGCGGCCTATGCGCGCACCAACCAGTACGGTTTCCTTGAAAGCCCGTACCGCGTGGTGAAAGACGCCCTGGTCACCGACGAGATCGTATTCCTGTCCGCCATCGAAGAAGCTGATCACGTGATCGCTCAGGCTTCGGCCACGATGAACGACAAGAAAGTACTGATTGACGAGTTGGTAGCTGTTCGTCACTTGAACGAGTTCACCGTCAAGGCGCCGGAAGACGTCACCTTGATGGACGTATCGCCGAAGCAGGTAGTCTCGGTTGCTGCGTCGCTGATCCCGTTCCTGGAGCACGATGACGCCAACCGTGCGTTGATGGGTTCTAACATGCAGCGTCAAGCTGTACCTACACTGCGTGCCGACAAGCCGCTGGTGGGTACCGGCATGGAGCGTAACGTAGCTCGTGACTCCGGCGTTTGCGTCGTGGCTCGTCGTGGCGGCGTGATCGACTCCGTTGATGCCAGCCGTATCGTGGTTCGTGTTGCTGATGACGAAGTTGAAACTGGCGAAGCCGGTGTCGACATCTACAACCTGACCAAATACACCCGCTCGAACCAGAACACCTGCATCAACCAGCGTCCGCTGGTGCGTAAGGGTGATCGAGTTCAGCGTAGCGACATCATGGCCGACGGCCCGTCCACCGACATGGGTGAACTGGCGCTGGGCCAGAACATGCGCATTGCGTTCATGGCATGGAACGGCTTCAACTTCGAAGACTCCATCTGCCTGTCCGAGCGTGTTGTTCAAGAAGACCGCTTCACCACGATCCACATCCAGGAACTGACCTGTGTGGCGCGTGATACCAAGCTTGGGCCAGAGGAAATCACTGCAGACATCCCGAACGTGGGTGAAGCTGCACTGAACAAACTGGACGAAGCCGGTATCGTTTATGTAGGTGCTGAAGTTGGCGCGGGCGACATCCTGGTTGGTAAGGTCACTCCGAAAGGCGAGACCCAACTGACTCCGGAAGAGAAGCTGTTGCGTGCCATCTTCGGTGAAAAAGCCAGCGACGTTAAAGACACTTCCCTGCGCGTACCGACCGGTACCAAGGGTACTGTCATCGACGTACAGGTCTTCACCCGTGACGGCGTTGAGCGTGATGCTCGTGCACTGTCCATCGAGAAGACCCAGCTCGACGAGATCCGCAAGGACCTGAACGAAGAGTTTCGTATCGTTGAAGGCGCAACCTTCGAGCGTCTGCGTTCCGCCCTGGTAGGTCACAAGGCTGAAGGTGGTGCGGGCCTTAAGAAAGGTCAGGACATCACCGACGAAGTGCTCGACGGTCTTGAGCACGGCCAGTGGTTCAAACTGCGCATGGCTGAAGATGCTCTGAACGAGCAGCTCGAGAAGGCCCAGGCCTATATCGTTGATCGCCGCCGTCTGCTGGACGACAAGTTCGAAGACAAGAAGCGCAAACTGCAGCAGGGCGATGACCTGGCTCCAGGTGTGCTGAAAATCGTCAAGGTTTACCTGGCAATCCGTCGTCGCATCCAGCCGGGCGACAAGATGGCCGGTCGTCACGGTAACAAGGGTGTGGTCTCCGTGATCATGCCGGTTGAAGACATGCCGCACGATGCCAATGGCACCCCGGTCGACGTCGTCCTCAACCCGTTGGGCGTACCATCGCGTATGAACGTTGGTCAGATCCTCGAAACCCACCTGGGCCTCGCGGCTAAAGGCCTGGGTGAGAAGATCAACCGTATGATCGAAGAGCAGCGCAAGGTTGCTGACCTGCGTAAGTTCCTGCACGAGATCTACAACGAGATCGGCGGTCGCAAAGAAGAGCTGGACACTTTCTCCGACCAGGAAATCCTGGATCTGGCGAAAAACCTGCGCGGCGGCGTTCCAATGGCTACCCCGGTGTTCGATGGTGCCAAGGAAAGCGAAATCAAGGCCATGCTCAAACTGGCAGACCTGCCAGAAAGCGGCCAGATGCAGCTGTTCGACGGCCGTACCGGCAACAAGTTTGAACGCCCGGTTACTGTTGGCTACATGTACATGCTGAAGCTGAACCACTTGGTAGACGACAAGATGCACGCTCGTTCTACCGGTTCGTACAGCCTGGTTACCCAGCAGCCGCTGGGTGGTAAGGCTCAGTTCGGTGGTCAGCGTTTCGGGGAGATGGAGGTCTGGGCACTAGAGGCATACGGTGCTGCTTACACTCTGCAAGAAATGCTCACAGTGAAGTCGGACGATGTGAACGGTCGGACCAAGATGTACAAAAACATCGTGGACGGCGATCACCGTATGGAGCCGGGCATGCCCGAGTCCTTCAACGTGTTGATCAAAGAAATTCGTTCCCTCGGCATCGATATCGATCTGGAAACCGAATAACACGTGACGCGAATCGAGAGCGGGGTTGTTTAGCCCGCTCTCTGCTCCGTCAGGAGGAAAGGCCTTGAAAGACCTACTGAATTTGCTGAAAAACCAGGGTCAAGTCGAAGAGTTCGACGCCATCCGTATTGGGTTGGCATCGCCTGAGATGATCCGTTCGTGGTCGTTCGGTGAAGTTAAAAAGCCGGAAACCATCAACTACCGTACGTTCAAACCTGAGCGTGACGGCCTGTTCTGCGCCAAGATCTTTGGCCCGGTAAAGGATTACGAGTGCCTGTGCGGTAAGTACAAGCGCTTGAAGCACCGTGGTGTGATCTGCGAGAAGTGCGGCGTTGAAGTTGCATTGGCCAAGGTTCGTCGTGAGCGCATGGCGCACATCGAGCTGGCTTCGCCGGTTGCCCACATCTGGTTCCTGAAATCGCTGCCGTCCCGTATCGGCTTGCTGATGGACATGACCCTGCGTGATATCGAACGCGTTCTCTACTTCGAGAGCTATGTCGTTATCGATCCAGGCATGACCACCCTTGAAAAAGGCCAACTGCTGAACGACGAGCAGTACTTCGAAGCGCTGGAAGAGTTCGGTGACGATTTCGATGCCCGCATGGGTGCCGAAGCGGTCCGTGAATTGCTGCACGCTATCGACCTGGAGCACGAGATTGGTCGCCTGCGTGAAGAAATTCCGCAAACCAACTCCGAAACCAAGATCAAGAAGCTGTCCAAGCGTCTGAAGTTGATGGAGGCCTTCCAAGGTTCCGGCAACTTGCCAGAGTGGATGGTGCTGACCGTTCTGCCGGTTCTGCCGCCAGACCTGCGTCCGCTGGTGCCGTTGGACGGTGGTCGTTTCGCGACGTCCGACCTCAACGATCTGTATCGCCGAGTGATCAACCGTAACAACCGCTTGAAGCGCCTGCTTGATCTGTCCGCTCCGGACATCATTGTGCGCAACGAAAAGCGTATGTTGCAGGAAGCGGTCGATGCCCTGCTGGACAACGGTCGTCGTGGCCGCGCTATCACCGGTTCCAACAAGCGTCCTCTGAAATCCTTGGCTGACATGATCAAGGGTAAGCAAGGTCGTTTCCGTCAGAACTTGCTCGGTAAGCGTGTTGACTACTCCGGTCGTTCGGTAATTACCGTAGGCCCGACCCTGCGTCTGCACCAGTGCGGTCTGCCTAAGAAGATGGCTCTCGAGCTGTTCAAGCCGTTCATTTTCGGCAAGCTGGAAATGCGCGGTCTCGCGACCACCATCAAAGCGGCCAAGAAAATGGTCGAGCGCGAACTGCCAGAGGTCTGGGACGTTCTTGCTGAAGTGATTCGCGAACACCCGGTTCTCCTCAACCGTGCACCGACCCTTCATCGTCTGGGTATCCAGGCGTTTGAACCGGTACTGATCGAAGGTAAGGCTATCCAGCTGCACCCTCTGGTCTGTGCTGCGTACAACGCCGACTTCGACGGTGACCAAATGGCCGTGCACGTACCGCTGACACTGGAAGCCCAGTTGGAAGCGCGTGCGTTGATGATGTCGACCAACAACATCCTGTCGCCAGCCAACGGTGAGCCAATCATCGTTCCGTCGCAGGACGTTGTATTGGGTCTGTACTACATGACGCGTGAAGCGATCAACGCCAAGGGCGAAGGTCGTGTGTTCGCTGACCTGCAGGAAGTTGACCGTGTGTTCCGTGCCGGCGAAGCCGCACTGCACGCCAAGGTCAAGGTGCGGATCAACGAAACCGTCAACGACCGTGACGGCGGCAGCGTGACCAACACCCGTATCGTCGACACCACTGTCGGTCGTGCGCTGTTGTATCAAGTTGTGCCAAAAGGTCTGTCGTACGACGTCGTCAACCTGCCGATGAAGAAAAAGGCGATCTCCAAGCTGATCAACCAGTGCTACCGCGTGGTTGGTTTGAAAGAGACCGTGATCTTCGCTGACCAGTTGATGTACACCGGTTTTGCTTACTCGACTATTTCCGGCGTTTCCATCGGTGTTAACGACTTCGTTATCCCGGATGAAAAAGCTCAGATCATCGGCGCTGCTACCGATGAAGTGAAAGAGATCGAAAGCCAATACGCCTCCGGCCTGGTAACCCAGGGCGAGAAGTACAACAAAGTGATCGACCTTTGGTCCAAAGCCAACGACGAAGTGTCGAAGGCAATGATGGCTAACCTCTCGAAAGAGAAGGTTATTGACCGTCATGGTGTGGAAGTCGACCAAGAGTCGTTCAACTCGATGTACATGATGGCCGACTCGGGTGCGCGGGGTTCTGCTGCGCAGATCCGTCAGCTCGCCGGTATGCGTGGCCTGATGGCCAAGCCGGACGGTTCCATCATTGAGACGCCGATTACCGCGAACTTCCGTGAAGGTTTGAGCGTACTTCAGTACTTCATCTCGACTCACGGTGCTCGTAAAGGTCTGGCGGATACCGCGTTGAAAACCGCTAACTCCGGTTACCTGACTCGTCGTCTGGTAGACGTGGCGCAAGACTTGGTTGTGACTGAAGTCGACTGCGGCACCGAACACGGTCTGCTGATGACTCCGCACATCGAAGGCGGTGACGTTGTTGAGCCGTTGGGTGAGCGCGTACTGGGTCGAGTCATCGCCCGTGACGTATTCAAGCCAGGTACCGAGGAAATTATCGTTCCTGCTGGCACCCTGGTAGATGAGAAGTGGGTCGAGTTCATCGAGCTCAACAGCATCGACGAAGTGATCGTTCGCTCGCCGATCAGCTGCGAAACCCGCTATGGCATTTGCGCCAAGTGCTACGGCCGTGACTTGGCTCGTGGTCATCAGGTGAACATCGGTGAAGCGGTCGGCGTTATCGCTGCCCAGTCCATCGGTGAGCCGGGTACCCAGCTGACCATGCGTACGTTCCACATCGGTGGTGCGGCAAGCCGGACCTCCGCAGCCGATAGCGTTCAGGTGAAGAATGGCGGTACCGTCCGTCTGCACAACCTGAAGCACGTTGAGCGAGTGGATGGTCACCTGGTTGCCGTGTCCCGTTCCGGTGAGCTGGCAATCGCTGATGACTACGGTCGTGAGCGCGAGCGCTACAAGCTGCCGTACGGTGCTGTGATTTCGGTTAAAGAGGGTGACAAGGTCGACGCTGGCGCAATCGTGGCCAAGTGGGATCCGCACACTCACCCAATCGTTACCGAAATGAAAGGTACCGTGACCTACGTGGGCATGGAAGAAGGCATCACGATCAAGCGTCAGACTGACGAATTGACCGGTATGACCAACATTGAAGTACTCGACGCGAAAGATCGTCCAGCTGCCGGTAAAGACATCCGTCCTGCCGTGAAGATGGTGGATGACAACGGTAAGGATCTGTTGCTGCCAGGTACTGACGTAATCGCTCAGTACTTCCTGCCAGCCAACGCCCTGGTCGGTGTAGCGGATGGTGCGAAGATCGCGATCGGTGATGTTATCGCGCGTATCCCGCAAGAAACTTCGAAGACCCGTGACATCACCGGTGGTCTGCCGCGTGTTGCCGACTTGTTCGAAGCTCGTCGTCCGAAAGAAGCGTCGATTCTGGCTGAAGTCAGCGGCACCATCGCGTTCGGTAAAGAGACCAAGGGCAAGCGTCGTCTGGTCATTACCCCGAACGACGGTAGCGATCCGTATGAAGAGCTGATTCCGAAGTGGCGTCACCTGAACGTCTTCGAAGGCGAACAGGTAAACCGCGGCGAAGTTATCTCTGACGGTCCAAGCGATCCACACGACATCCTGCGTCTGCTGGGTGTAAGTGCGCTGGCCAAGTACATCGTTAACGAGATCCAGGACGTTTACCGCCTGCAAGGCGTGAAGATCAACGATAAGCACATCGAGACCATCCTGCGTCAGATGCTGCGTAAAGTTGAAATCGCTGAATCCGGCGATTCCAGTTTCATCAAGGGCGACCAGATGGAACTGACTCACGTGCTGGTAGAGAACGAGCGCTTGAGCGCGGAAGACAAGTTTGTTTCCAAGTTCACTCGCGTGCTGCTGGGTATCACCAAGGCGTCGTTGTCCACTGAGTCGTTCATCTCGGCGGCCTCCTTCCAGGAGACCACTCGCGTACTGACCGAAGCGGCGGTAACCGGCAAGCGCGATTACCTGCGTGGCCTGAAAGAAAACGTGGTTGTGGGTCGACTGATCCCGGCCGGTACCGGTTTGGCTTACCACAGCGAGCGTAAGCGCCGCCGTGAAGCTGACAAGCCGCTGCGCGTAAGCGCCAGTGAAGTGGAAGCTGCACTGACCGAAGCACTGAACTCAAGCGGTAACTGAGTTCAGCGATAAATAAGTCCGGGCCCTGGCAGCCCCCATTCGTCGGATCGAGGCAGTATTGCCCCGGTTCGATGAGAGGGGACGTCGGGGCCTTGCCTTGACTGGGGGCAAGATCCTCTTTAGACTCTTGTACCCCTAAATTTGGCGGGAATTCGTTCCTGCCATTTTGCTTTTCTTGTAAGACAATAGCGTCGCAAGACAACAGTGGAGCTAGTAGATGGCAACTATCAACCAGCTGGTACGTCAGCCGCGTAAGCGTATCGTCGAGAAATCCGACGTGCCTGCGCTGCAGAACTGCCCGCAACGTCGTGGCGTATGCACTCGCGTGTATACCACTACGCCGAAAAAACCTAACTCGGCACTGCGTAAAGTATGCCGTGTGCGTCTGACCAACGGTTTCGAGGTTTCCTCGTACATCGGTGGTGAAGGCCACAACCTGCAAGAGCACAGCGTGGTACTGATCCGCGGCGGTCGTGTAAAAGACTTGCCAGGTGTTCGTTACCACACCGTACGCGGCTCCTTGGATACTTCCGGCGTTAAAGGTCGTAACCAGGGTCGTTCGAAGTACGGTACCAAGAAGCCTAAGTAGTAGCGGCTTTTTGCAAAACTGAATCATCTTATTTTCTGAGTCGATAAGAGTAAGGTCGGAGGCGCCCCTGAAGGGCACCAATTCCGAGCGAACCTGAAGACCGTTTGAGGGCTTATCCATGCCAAGAAGACGCGTAGCAGCCAAGCGCGAAGTGCTTGACGATCCAAAATACGGAAGCCAGATCCTGGCCAAGTTCATGAACCACGTGATGGAAAGCGGCAAGAAAGCCGTTGCCGAACGTATCGTTTATGGCGCGCTGGAAAAGGTTAAAGAACGCAAGAACAGCGACCCCCTGGAAATCTTCGAGAAAGCTCTCGACGCCATCGCTCCGCTGGTCGAAGTGAAGTCGCGCCGTGTAGGCGGTGCTACCTACCAGGTTCCGGTTGAAGTTCGTCCGTCCCGTCGTAATGCTCTGGCAATGCGCTGGTTGGTAGACTTCGCCCGTAAGCGCGGCGAGAAGTCTATGGCTCTGCGTTTGGCTGGCGAACTGTTGGACGCTGCTGAAGGCAAAGGCGCTGCAGTTAAGAAGCGTGAAGACGTGCACCGTATGGCTGAAGCTAACAAAGCTTTCTCGCACTACCGCTTCTAAATCCAGCGTCACTAATTTTGCGAGGGCTTTATGGCTCGTACTACACCGATTAATCGCTACCGTAACATTGGTATCGTTGCTCACGTGGATGCTGGTAAAACCACCACCACCGAGCGCGTCCTTTTTTACACTGGCAAAAGTCACAAGATGGGCGAGGTGCATGACGGCGCCGCGACCACAGACTGGATGGTTCAGGAGCAGGAGCGTGGTATTACCATTACTTCTGCTGCTATTACCGCCTTCTGGAAAGGTTCCGAGAAGCAGTACAAGGACGAGCACCGCTTCAACGTTATCGATACCCCAGGCCACGTAGACTTCACTATTGAAGTTGAGCGTTCCCTGCGCGTACTCGACGGCGCTGTCGTTGTGTTTTGCGGTACCTCGGGTGTTGAGCCTCAGTCGGAAACCGTATGGCGTCAAGCCAACAAGTACGGCGTTCCACGTCTTGTTTATGTAAACAAGATGGACCGTGCTGGTGCCAACTTCCTGCGCGTGATCGGTCAGATCAAGCAGCGTCTGGGTCACACTCCGGTGCCTATCCAATTGGCTATCGGTTCCGAAGATAACTTCCAGGGTCAGATCGATCTGATCGCCATGGAAGCTGTCTACTGGAACGACGCTGACAAAGGTATGGTCCCTGTTCGCAAGCCTATCCCTGCAGAACTGCAGGAACTGGCTGACGAGTGGCGCAACAACATGGTGGAGGCTGCGGCCGAAGCCAGCGAAGAGCTGATGAACAAGTACCTCGAAGGTGAAGAGCTCACCAACGTGGAAATCAAGGCTGCTCTGCGTCAGCGTACTATTGCTGGCGAGATCGTCTTGGCTGTTTGCGGTTCCTCGTTCAAGAACAAGGGTGTTCCCCTGGTTCTCGATGCTGTGATCGACTACCTGCCGGCTCCAACCGACATTCCTGCTATCAAGGGTACTAACCCTGATAACGAGGAAGAAGAGATGGAGCGTCATGCAGACGACAGCGAGCCTTTCTCGGCCCTGGCGTTCAAGATCGCTACCGACCCATTCGTGGGTACCTTGACCTTCGTCCGCGTTTACTCGGGCGTGTTGGCCTCCGGCGACGGCGTGATCAACTCGGTTAAAGGTAAGAAAGAGCGCGTGGGTCGTATGGTGCAAATGCACGCAAACGCCCGTGAAGAGATCAAGGAAGTGCGCGCTGGTGACATCGCGGCCTTGATCGGCATGAAGGACGTCACCACTGGTGAGACTTTGTGCGACGCTGCTAAGCCAATCATCCTGGTTCGCATGGACTTCCCGGAGCCGGTTATTTCGGTTGCCGTAGAGCCTAAGACCAAGGATGACCAGGAAAAAATGGGTATCGCTCTGGGCAAGCTTGCTCAGGAAGATCCATCTTTCCGCGTCAAGACTGATGAAGAGACTGGTCAAACGATCATCTCCGGCATGGGCGAGTTGCACCTGGACATCCTGGTTGACCGGATGCGCCGTGAGTTCAACGTCGAAGCCAACATCGGTAAGCCTCAGGTTTCCTATCGTGAGCGCATCACGAAGAACTGTGAAATCGAAGGCAAGTTCGTTCGTCAATCCGGCGGTCGTGGTCAGTTCGGTCACTGCTGGATCCGTTTTGCTCCTGCTGACGAAGGTCAAGAAGGTCTGCAATTCGTGAACGAAGTAGTTGGTGGTGTTGTTCCTAAGGAATACATCCCGGCTATCCAGAAGGGTATCGAAGAGCAGATGAAGAACGGTGTTGTTGCCGGCTATCCGCTGATCGGCCTGAAAGCAACCGTTTTTGACGGTTCTTACCACGACGTCGACTCCAACGAGATGGCGTTTAAGGTGGCTGCTTCCATGGCAACCAAGCAACTGGCCCAGAAGGGCGGTGGTGAGTTGCTTGAGCCAATCATGGCGGTAGAAGTTGTTACACCTGAAGACTATATGGGTGATGTCATGGGCGACCTTAACCGTCGTCGCGGCATGATCTTGGGTATGGAAGACACGGTTTCCGGCAAAGTGATTCGCGCCGAGGTTCCGTTGGGTGAGATGTTCGGTTATGCGACCGACGTTCGCTCCATGTCCCAGGGTCGCGCAAGCTACTCTATGGAATTCAAAAAATACAACACAGCTCCGGCGCACATCGCTGAAACTGTATCCAAAAAACAAGGCTGATTCAGTCCTTTAGGCAAGGAGTTAATTGTCGTGGCTAAAGAAAAATTTGATCGTTCCCTACCGCACGTCAACGTTGGCACCATCGGTCACGTTGACCACGGTAAAACCACTCTGACTGCTGCTCTGACTCGCGTTTGCTCCGAAGTATTCGGTTCCGCAATCGTTGATTTCGATAAAATCGACAGCGCACCAGAAGAAAAAGCTCGTGGTATCACCATCAACACCGCGCACGTTGAGTACAACTCTTCGATCCGTCACTACGCTCACGTTGACTGCCCAGGTCACGCTGACTATGTGAAGAACATGATCACCGGTGCTGCCCAGATGGACGGCGCTATCCTGGTTTGCTCGGCCGCTGATGGTCCGATGCCACAAACCCGTGAGCACATCCTGCTGTCCCGTCAGGTTGGCGTTCCGTACATCGTGGTTTACCTGAACAAGGCTGACCTGGTAGACGACGCTGAGCTGCTGGAACTGGTTGAGATGGAAGTGCGCGATCTGCTGAGCACTTACGACTTCCCAGGCGACGACACTCCGATCATCATCGGTTCTGCTCGTATGGCTCTGGAAGGCAAAGACGACAACGAAATGGGCACCACGTCCGTTAAGAAACTGGTTGAGACTCTGGACAGCTACATCCCAGATCCAGTTCGCGTTATCGACAAGCCATTCCTGATGCCGATCGAAGACGTATTCTCGATCTCTGGTCGTGGTACTGTTGTTACCGGTCGTATCGAGCGCGGTATCGTTAAGGTTCAAGATCCACTGGAAATCGTTGGTCTGCGTGACACTACCGTCACCACCTGCACCGGTGTTGAAATGTTCCGTAAACTGCTCGACGAAGGTCGTGCAGGCGAGAACTGCGGCGTTCTGCTGCGTGGTACCAAGCGTGACGACGTTGAGCGTGGCCAGGTTCTGGTTAAGCCAGGTTCGGTTAAGCCGCACACCAAGTTCGAAGCTGAAGTGTACGTGCTGAGCAAAGAAGAAGGCGGTCGTCACACTCCGTTCTTCAAAGGCTACCGTCCACAGTTCTACTTCCGTACTACTGACGTGACTGGTAACTGCGAACTGCCGGAAGGCGTTGAAATGGTAATGCCAGGCGACAACATCAAAATGGTTGTCACCCTGATCAAAACCATCGCAATGGAAGACGGTCTGCGCTTCGCTATTCGTGAAGGCGGCCGTACCGTTGGTGCTGGCGTTGTAGCTAAAATCATCGAGTAAGCTCTTTTTGAGTTAGCTCCGATGCTTTGAGAAAGCCCCCGCTCAGCGGGGGCTTTTTTATTGGGTTGACACCTACTGGGGGCGTCTATAGAATTGCGCCTCCTTTTAACGGGCGTATTGCGCCCGGTGGGAATAGCAGCCGGAGTCTGAAATCCAATGCAAAATCAGCAAATCCGTATCAGGTTGAAGGCTTTTGACCATCGCCTGATCGACCAATCCACCCAGGAAATCGTGGAAACCGCGAAACGTACTGGTGCACAAGTGCGTGGTCCAATTCCACTGCCTACCCGTAAAGAGCGGTTCACCGTTCTGGTCTCCCCGCACGTCAACAAAGACGCGCGTGACCAGTACGAGATCCGTACTCATAAGCGCGTACTGGACATCGTCCAGCCAACGGATAAAACCGTTGATGCACTTATGAAGCTTGATCTGGCGGCCGGTGTGGAAGTACAGATCAGCCTCGGCTAAGACTTGGGTCTTAGTCGTGTAACGCTCTGAAATGGGCGGCCATAGCGGGTGAAAGCCCCGTACACTCATGAGGTTTACAACATGACTATTGGTGTAGTCGGTCGTAAATGCGGTATGACCCGTATTTTCACCGAAGAAGGTGTCTCCATTCCGGTCACGGTCATTGAGATCGAGCCGAATCGCGTCACCCAGTTCAAAACTGAAGAAACCGATGGCTATCGTGCAGTGCAAGTCACTGTCGGCGAGCGTCGTGCTTCGCGCGTGACTGCTGCTCAAGCAGGTCACTTCGCTAAAGCAAACGTTGCAGCTGGTCGTACTGTTATGGAGTTCCGTCTTGAAGAAGGCGACTACCAGGCAGGCGATCTGATCAACGCTGAAATCTTCGCCGCTGGTCAACTGGTTGATGTAACCGGTCAGTCCAAGGGTAAAGGCTTCCAGGGTACGATCAAGCGTTGGAATTTCCGTGGCCAAGACAACACTCACGGTAACTCCGTTTCCCACCGCGTCCCGGGCTCTATTGGCCAGTGCCAGACTCCTGGTCGTGTATTCAAGGGCAAAAAAATGTCCGGTCATATGGGCGCTGAGCGCGTGACCGTGCAGTCCCTCGAAGTAGTGCGCGTCGACGCTGAACGCAATCTGTTGTTGGTCAAGGGTGCTGTTCCTGGCGCTACTGGCGGCAACCTGGTTGTACGTCCAGCGGCCAAGGCTCGCGGTTAAGGGGAAGCTGACATGCAATTAAATGTAAATGACGCTCAAGCGATCGAAGTTTCCGAACTGACATTTGGCGGCGAATTCAACGAGACGCTGGTTCACCAAGCAGTCGTGGCCTACATGGCCGGCGGCCGTCAAGGTAGCAAGCAGCAAAAGACCCGTTCCGACGTTCGTGGTGGCGGTAAGCGCCCTTGGCGTCAGAAAGGTACTGGCCGTGCTCGTGCCGGTACTATCCGTAGCCCAATCTGGCGTGGCGGCGGTACCACTTTCGCAGCTCGTCCGCAGGATCACACTCAGAAGCTCAACAAGAAGATGTATCGCGCAGCACTGCGCTCCATCCTTGCTGAACTCGTGCGTACTGATCGTCTGGTCGTGGTTCAGGACTTCGCTGTTGAAGCGCCGAAAACCAAAGATCTGCTGAACAAGCTGAACGGCATGGGCCTGACTGACGTCTTGATCGTGTCTGAAGCTGTTGATCAGAACCTGTACCTGGCTGCTCGCAACCTGCCACACGTTGATGTACGTGACGTGCAGGGTTCCGATCCAGTTAGTCTGATCGCATACGACAAGGTGTTGATCACCGTGTCGGCCGTGAAGAAATTCGAGGAGCTGCTGGGATGAACCAGGAACGCGTATTTAAAGTTCTGCTTGGCCCGCACGTTTCCGAAAAGGCTACGGTTCTGGCTGACAAGAAAGGCCAGTTCGTTTTCAAGGTTGCGACTGACGCAACCAAGCTGGAAATCAAGAAGGCCGTCGAAAGCCTGTTCAGCGTGAAAGTAGAGCGTGTTACTACCCTGAATGTTCTGGGTAAGAGCAAGCGCACTGCTCGCGGTCTGGGCAAGCGTAATGACTGGAAGAAGGCAGTTATCTCCCTTCAACCAGGCCAAGATCTCGATTTCAGCAGCAGTGCTGAGTAAGGAAGGGGTGCATCATGGCAATCGTTAAATGCAAACCGACTTCCCCTGGCCGCCGTTTTGTGGTCAAGGTGGTCAACCAGGAGCTGCATAAAGGCGCTCCTCACGCACCGCTGCTCGAGAAGAAATCGAAGACTGGTGGTCGTAACAACAATGGTCGTATTACCACTCGTCACATCGGTGGTGGCCATAAGCAGCATTATCGTCTGGTCGACTTCCGTCGCAACGACAAAGATGGCATCGCTGCCACTGTCGAGCGTATCGAATACGATCCAAACCGTACTGCTCACATCGCTCTGCTGCTGTACGCAGATGGCGAGCGTCGCTACATCATCGCCCCTAAAGGCGTGAGCGCTGGCGACCAGTTGATCGCAGGTGCCTTGGCACCGATCAAGCCGGGCAACGCTCTGCAACTGCGCAACATTCCAGTTGGTAGCACCGTACACGGCATCGAATTGAAGCCAGGTAAAGGCGCGCAAATCGCTCGTTCCGCTGGTGCTTCGGCTCAGCTGATCGCTCGTGAAGGTGTCTACGTGACCCTGCGTCTGCGTTCTGGTGAGATGCGTAAAGTGCTGGCTGAATGCCGCGCGACCCTGGGTGAAGTCTCGAACTCCGAGCACAGCCTGCGTTCGCTGGGTAAAGCTGGTGCCAAACGCTGGCGTGGCGTTCGCCCAACCGTTCGTGGTGTTGCCATGAACCCGGTTGACCACCCACACGGTGGTGGTGAAGGTCGTACCTCTGGTGGTCGTCATCCGGTATCGCCATGGGGCTTCCCGACTAAGGGCGCGAAGACTCGTGGTAATAAGCGTACCGACAAAATGATCGTCCGTCGTCGCAAGTAAATAGAGGGATACGACAGTGCCACGTTCTCTGAAAAAAGGTCCTTTTATTGATCTTCACCTACTGAAGAAGATCGAAGTGGCGGCGGAAAAGAACGATCGCAAACCAGTTAAGACCTGGTCGCGTCGTTCGATGATCCTGCCACAAATGGTCGGTTTGACCATCGCAGTACACAACGGTCGTCTGCACGTCCCAGTTCTCGTTAACGAAGACATGGTCGGCCACAAACTAGGCGAGTTTGCCGGTACCCGCACTTATCGTGGGCACGTGGCAGACAAGAAAGCCAAGCGTTAAGGGGTAAGGAAATGGAAGTAGCCGCTAAGTTGTCGGGCGCTCGAATCTCCGCCCAGAAAGCCCGCTTGGTCGCCGACCAGATCCGCGGGAAGAAGGTGGGCGAAGCGCTCAACCTGTTGGCTTTCAGCAGTAAGAAAGCCGCCGAGATCATGAAGAAAGTGCTGGAGTCGGCCGTAGCCAACGCCGAGCATAACGAAGGCGCAGACGTTGATGACCTGAAGGTCAGCACCGTTTTCGTCAACGAAGGGCGTTCGCTGAAGCGTATCATGCCGCGTGCCAAAGGCCGTGCTGATCGCATCGTCAAGCGGTCTTGCCATATCACTGTCAAGGTTGCTGACAAGTAACGGAGTCGAAGAGATGGGTCAGAAAGTACATCCCATTGGCATTCGCCTGGGAATCGTCAAGGAGCACACCTCCGTCTGGTACGCAGACGGTCGGACTTATGCGGACTATTTGTTCGCTGATCTGAAGGTGCGTGAGTATCTCCAAGACAAACTAAAAAGCGCGTCCGTAAGCCGTATCGATATCCATCGTCCGGCGCAAACTGCACGTATCACCATCCACACCGCTCGTCCAGGTATCGTTATCGGGAAGAAAGGTGAAGATGTTGAGAAACTGCGTCAGGACCTGACCAAGCAAATGGGTGTGCCTGTGCACATCAATATCGAAGAGATCCGCAAGCCGGAGCTCGACGGTATGCTGGTTGCGCAGAGCGTAGCTCAGCAGCTGGAGCGTCGCGTAATGTTCCGTCGCGCTATGAAGCGCGCTGTACAGAACGCCATGCGCATTGGTGCCAAAGGCATCAAAATCCAAGTGAGCGGTCGTCTCGGCGGTGCTGAAATCGCACGTACTGAATGGTATCGCGAAGGTCGTGTGCCGTTGCACACCCTGCGTGCCGACATCGACTATGCCAACTACGAAGCTCACACCACTTACGGTGTGATCGGTGTAAAGGTTTGGATCTTCAAAGGCGAAGTAATTGGTGGTCGCCAAGAAGAACTGAAACCACAAGCACCAGCGCCTCGTAAAAAAGCTGCTAAGTAAGGGGTACGCCAAATGTTGCAACCAAAGCGTACGAAGTTCCGCAAGCAGATGACAGGCCACAACCGTGGTCTGGCTCAGCGCGGTAGCAAAGTCAGCTTCGGCGAATTCGCGCTGAAGTCTGTAGCTCGTGGTCGTCTCACCGCTCGTCAGATCGAGTCAGCGCGTCGTGCTCTGACCCGTCACGTAAAACGTGGCGGCAAGATCTGGATCCGTGTATTCCCGGACAAGCCGATTTCCAAAAAGCCCCTCGAAGTTCGGATGGGTAAAGGTAAGGGTAACGTGGAATACTGGGTAGCCCAGATTCAGCCAGGCAAAGTCCTGTATGAAATCGAGGGTGTAACTGAAGAGCTGGCGCGTGAGGCTTTTGCCCTGGCTGCTGCAAAGCTGCCGCTCGCCACCGCCTTTGTTAAACGGACGGTGATGTGATGAAAGCGAATGAACTTCGTGAAAAATCCGCACAGCAGCTGAACGAGCAACTGCTCGGCCTGCTGCGCGACCAGTTCAATCTGCGTATGCAGAAAGCAACTGGCCAGTTGGGGCAGTCTCATCTGCTCTCGCAAGTTAAGCGTGACATTGCTCGCGTGAAGACTGTGCTCAACCAGCAGGCAGGTAAGTGATCATGGCTGAAGCCGAAAAGACTGTCCGTACGCTGACTGGCCGTGTTGTCAGCGACAAGATGGACAAAACCATCACCGTTCTGATCGAGCGTCGCGTTAAGCACCCGATCTACGGTAAATATGTTAAGCGTTCGACTAAGCTGCACGCGCACGACGAAACCAATCAGTGCCACATCGGCGACAAAGTCACTATTCGTGAAACTCGTCCGCTGGCCAAGACTAAGTCTTGGGCACTGGTTGATGTTCTCGAACGCGCTGTGGAAGTCTAAGGACTAGGGGTCGGAGAAATTATATGATTCAGACTCAATCCATGCTCGATGTGGCCGATAACAGCGGCGCTCGCCGTGTTATGTGCATCAAGGTGCTGGGTGGCTCCCATCGTCGTTACGCTGGTATCGGTGACATCATCAAAGTTACCGTCAAGGAAGCAATTCCTCGCGGTAAAGTGAAAAAAGGCCAAGTGATGACTGCTGTTGTAGTCCGCACTCGTCACGGCGTACGTCGTGCAGATGGCTCCATTATCCGCTTTGATGGCAACGCTGCTGTTCTTCTGAACAACAAGCAAGAGCCGATCGGCACCCGTATCTTTGGGCCAGTGACCCGTGAACTTCGTACTGAGAAGTTCATGAAGATCGTCTCGCTCGCCCCAGAAGTGCTGTAAGGAGATCCGACATGCAAAAGATTCGTCGTGACGACGAGATCATCGTGATCGCCGGCAAAGACAAAGGTAAGCGCGGTAAGGTGCTGAAGGTTCTCGCTGACGACCGTCTGGTCGTTGGTGGTCTGAACCTGGTCAAGCGTCATACCAAGCCTAACCCGATGTCGGGCGTACAGGGCGGTATCGTCGAGAAAGAAGCGCCATTGCACGCTTCTAACGTCGCCATCTTCAACGGCGAAACCAACAAGGCTGATCGTGTTGGTTTCAAAGTAGAAGACGGTAAGAAAATTCGTGTCTTCAAGTCGACCCAAAAAGCGGTTGATGCTTGAACACTGCTAGGTAGATAAGACCATGGCACGACTACAAGAGATTTACCGGAAGGAAATCGCCCCCAAGCTTAAGGAAGAACTTAAGCTCGGGAACGTGATGGAAGTTCCGCGCGTTACCAAAATCACCCTGAACATGGGTCTGGGCGAAGCGATCGGCGACAAAAAAGTCATCGAGCACGCTGTTGCTGACCTGGAAAAGATCACCGGTCAAAAAGTCGTTGTGACTTACGCTCGGAAATCCATCGCTGGCTTTAAAGTCCGTGAAGGTTGGCCGATCGGCGTCAAAGTGACTCTGCGCCGTGAGCGTATGTACGAATTCCTGGATCGTTTGCTGTCGATCTCCCTGCCTCGGGTTCGCGACTTCCGCGGCCTGAATGCCAAGTCCTTCGATGGTCGTGGTAACTACAGCATGGGCGTGAAAGAGCAGATCATTTTCCCGGAAATCGACTACGACAAGATCGATGCTCTCCGCGGTCTGGACATCACCCTGACCACCACTGCCAAGAACGATGATGAAGGTCGCGCCCTGTTGCGTGCTTTCAAATTCCCGTTCCGCAACTGATTGGAGTAGGACCATGGCCAAGATGAGCATGAAAAACCGCGAGCTGAAACGTCAGCTCACGGTTGCCAAGTACGCCAAGAAGCGTGCAGCACTGAAAGCAATCATCGTTGATCTGAACGCAAGTCCAGAAGCGCGTTGGGAAGCTACAGTTGCTCTGCAGAAGCAGCCACGTGACGCAAGCGCCTCGCGCATGCGTAACCGCTGCCGCCTGACTGGTCGTCCACACGGCGTTTACCGCAAGTTCGGCCTCGGCCGTAACAAACTGCGTGAAGCGGCAATGCGTGGCGACGTACCTGGTCTGGTTAAAGCCAGCTGGTAAGTACTTTCAAAGTCCGGGTGGTCGGGATCGCAAGATACTGACCGCCGGTACCTTGAATCTGGAACAAGCCCCTTTTGGGGCTTGTTTCATTTCCGGAGTGTGTCTAGAATACCCGGCTCGCCTGAGCCCGTGTTTTCTATGCCCGGAGATACTCAGCGACATATGTAGCCGTAAGGCTAATTTTTTTGTATTAGGAGCGTCTAGCCCATGAGTATGCAGGACCCGTTAGCGGACATGCTAACTCGTATCCGTAATGCCCAGATGGCTGAAAAGTCCGTCGTAAGCATGCCATCTTCCACGTTGAAGGTAGCTGTTGCCAAAGTCCTGAAAGACGAAGGCTACATTGCGGGTTATCAGATCAGCAGCGAAATCAAGCCACTGCTGTCCATCGAGCTGAAGTACTTCGAAGGCCGTCCGGTCATCGAGGAAGTGAAGCGCGTTAGCCGTCCAGGCCTGCGTCAGTACAAGTCCGTTGAGGATCTGCCGAAAGTTCGTGGCGGTCTTGGCGTGTCTATCGTCTCCACCAACAAAGGTGTGATGACGGATCGTGCTGCGCGCGCTGCCGGTGTCGGCGGCGAAGTTCTTTGCACTGTGTTCTAAGGGGGGATAAGCATGTCTCGCGTCGCTAAGAACCCCGTTAAGCTGCCAGCCGGTGTCGAAGTCAAATTCGCAGGCCAACAGCTTTCGGTGAAGGGTGCCAAGGGTACTCTTGAACTGAACATCCATTCGTCCGTTGAGATCGTTGAAGAAGCTGGTGAGCTGCGTTTCGCTGCTCGCAATGGCGATCAACAAACTCGCGCAATGGCCGGTACCACGCGTGCGTTGGTAAACAACATGGTCCAAGGCGTAAGCCAAGGCTTCGAGCGTAAGCTCCAGCTGGTCGGTGTTGGTTACAAAGCGCAAGCAAAAGGCTCGGTTTTGAACCTGGCCCTTGGCTTCTCGCACCCAGTGGATTACGAACTGCCGGAAGGCATCACCGCTGAGACTCCTAGCCAGACCGATATCCTGATCAAGGGCATCGATAAGCAGCTGGTAGGTCAGGTGGCCGCTGAGATCCGCGACTTCCGTCCACCAGAGCCGTACAAAGGCAAAGGTGTGCGCTACGCGGACGAAGTCGTCCGTCGTAAAGAAGCCAAGAAGAAGTAGGGCATAGCAAATGACCGACAAAAAAGTTACTCGACTGCGTCGCGCTCGCAAAGCACGCCTGAAAATGCACGAACTAGAAGTCGTGCGTCTCTGCGTGTTCCGCTCGTCGCAGCACATCTACGCCCAGGTCATCTCGGCCGACGGCAACAAAGTCCTGGCCAGCGCCTCGACTTTGGATAAAGAACTGCGTGATGGTGCCACTGGCAACATCGACGCGGCCACAAAGGTTGGCCAGCTGGTCGCTACGCGTGCTAAGGCCGCTGGCGTCTCGCAAGTGGCTTTCGACCGCTCTGGCTTCAAGTACCACGGCCGCGTTAAAGCGCTGGCTGATGCTGCTCGTGAAGCTGGGCTGGAGTTCTAAGTTATGTCAAATAACGACCAAAAGCGCGACGAAGGCTACATTGAGAAGCTGGTTCAAGTTAACCGCGTAGCCAAAACCGTTAAAGGCGGCCGTATCTTCACTTTCACCGCGTTGACCGTGGTTGGTGATGGTAAAGGGCGTGTTGGCTTCGGCCGTGGCAAGTCACGTGAAGTGCCTGCTGCGATCCAGAAGGCAATGGAAGCTGCTCGTCGCAACATGATTCAAGTTGACCTGAACGGCACCACTCTGCAGTACGCAATGAAGTCTGCTCATGGCGCTTCGAAGGTGTACATGCAGCCTGCTTCTGAAGGTACCGGTATCATCGCTGGCGGCGCTATGCGTGCTGTCCTCGAAGTTGCTGGCGTTCAGAACGTTCTGGCCAAGTGCTACGGCTCGACTAACCCGGTAAACGTGGTTCACGCCACTTTCAAAGGTTTGAAAGCTATGCAATCTCCTGAATCCATTGCCGCCAAGCGTGGCAAAAGCGTCAAGGAGATCTTCTGATCATGGCTACCGTTAAAGTAACGCTGATCAAAAGCATGACCGGCCGCATCCCTAACCACAAATTGTGCGTTAAGGGTTTGGGTCTGCGTCGCATCGGTCACACTGTAGAAGTCCAGGATACTCCCGAGAATCGCGGGATGATCAACAAGGCTTACTACATGCTGCGTGTCGAGGGTTAATCGATGAAACTCAATGATCTGAGTCCAGCGCCGGGTTCCCGTCGCGAAAAGCATCGTCCGGGCCGTGGTATCGGTAGCGGTTTGGGTAAGACTGGTGGCCGTGGCCACAAAGGTCAAACCTCCCGCTCCGGTGGCACCATTGCTCCAGGCTTTGAAGGCGGTCAACAGCCGCTGCATCGTCGCCTGCCTAAGTTCGGTTTCGTTTCCCTGAAGGCCATGGACCGCGCAGAAGTGCGTCTGTCCGAGCTGGCTAAAGTGGAAGGCGACATCGTTACTGTGCAGACCCTGAAAGATGCCAACGTGATCAACGTCAACGTACAGCGTGTGAAAATCATGCTGTCCGGTGAAGTGACTCGCGCTGTCACTATCGGCAAGGGAATCGGCGCCACCAAAGGTGCGCGTTCGGCTATCGAAGCAGCTGGCGGCAAGTTCGAGGAATAAATGGCTAAGCAAGGTGCTCTCTCAGCGCTCGGCAAAGGCGGTATGTCTGAACTTTGGGCTCGTCTGCGTTTTCTGTTCCTGGCGATTATCGTCTACCGAATAGGCGCACACATCCCGGTTCCAGGTATCAATCCGGACCGACTCGCAGACCTGTTTCGACAGAATGAGGGGACCATTCTTAGCTTGTTCAACATGTTTTCTGGCGGCGCGCTGGAACGGATGAGCATTTTTGCACTGGGGATCATGCCGTACATCTCGGCATCGATCATCATGCAACTGATGACAGCCGTCAGCCCGCAGCTGGAGCAGTTGAAGAAGGAAGGTGAAGCTGGCCGTCGCAAGATTAGCCAGTACACCCGCTACGGCACTGTCATCCTCGCCCTGGTTCAAGCTATCGGCATGTCCGTTGGCCTGGCGGGGCAGGGTGTTGCGTTCACTGGTGACTTTGGCTTCCATTTCGTCGCGGTATCCACGTTTGTGGCTGGTGCGATGTTCATGATGTGGCTGGGTGAGCAGATTACTGAGCGTGGTGTTGGCAACGGTATCTCGATGTTGATTTTCGCAGGTATCGTCGCCGGTCTTCCGAGAGCAATCGGGCAGTCTTTCGAGTCTGCACGTCAGGGTGATATCAACATTTTCGCCTTGGTTGCCATCGGTTTGCTGGCAGTAGCGATTATCGGTTTTGTGGTGTTCATTGAGCGTGGCCAGCGTCGTATTGCTGTTCACTACGCCAAGCGTCAGCAGGGCCGCAAGGTTTTTGCTGCGCAGACCAGCCACTTGCCGCTGAAAGTGAATATGGCCGGTGTTATTCCGGCAATCTTCGCGAGCAGCATCTTGCTGTTTCCGGCTTCGTTGGGTACCTGGTTTGGTCAGTCTGAAAATATGGGCTGGCTGCAGGACCTCTCTCAGTCGATCGCTCCTGGTCAGCCGTTGAATATTCTGCTGTTTAGTGCAGGGATTATTTTCTTCTGCTTCTTCTATACGGCGTTGATGTTCAATCCGAAAGACGTAGCGGAAAACCTGAAGAAGTCCGGTGCCTTTATTCCGGGCATCCGTCCAGGTGAGCAGTCTGCACGCTACATTGATGGCGTTCTGACTCGTTTGACCCTGTTCGGTGCTCTATATATGACGGCCGTCTGCTTGTTGCCCCAGTTCCTGGTGGTTGCAGCAAACGTTCCGTTCTACCTTGGCGGGACCTCGTTGCTGATCGTGGTCGTGGTTGTGATGGACTTCATGTCCCAAGTACAATCGCACCTCGTTTCGCACCAGTACGAATCCCTGATGAAGAAAGCCAACCTGAAGGGTTACGGCAGCGGCATGTTGCGCTGAGTACCCATAAGGTTCGAGGAGTTGGTGATGAAAGTTCGTGCATCGGTGAAAAAGCTGTGCCGTAACTGCAAGATTATTCGCCGCGAAGGTGTTGTTCGAGTAATTTGCAGCGCGGAACCGCGTCACAAACAGCGCCAAGGCTGAGTGTGATCCGCTTGAAGCCCGGCAGCTAGTGCGCTGCCGGGTTGATTATTTGTTATTACAGCGATATTATCTCGCGCCCTATTTCTTGGCTTCCGGGGCGTAGGTAGCTGTCAATTGGAGTCCCACTGAATGGCCCGTATTGCAGGCGTTAACATTCCAGATAACAAGCACACTGTTATCTCGCTGACCTACATCTATGGTGTTGGTCGCACTACTGCGCAGAAAATTTGCGCAGTTGCTGGGGTAAACCCAGCCGCTAAGATCAAGGATCTGAGCGACGAGCAGATTGAATTGCTGCGTGGCGAAGTGGCGAAGTTCACCACTGAAGGTGACCTGCGTCGCGAAATCAACATGAAAATCAAGCGTTTGATGGACCTCGGTTGCTATCGCGGTCTGCGTCATCGTCGTGGTCTTCCAGTACGCGGTCAGCGTACCAAGACTAACGCGCGTACCCGTAAAGGTCCGCGTAAGCCGATCCGCAAGTAATCGCCCCAGCGAATCGACAGGAAAATTATCATGGCAAAACCTGCTGCTCGTCCTCGTAAAAAAGTTAAAAAGACAGTGGTTGATGGCATCGCCCACATCCATGCATCTTTTAACAACACCATCGTGACCATCACCGACCGTCAAGGTAACGCGCTTTCTTGGGCTACCTCCGGTGGTTCGGGTTTCCGCGGTTCCCGCAAGTCCACCCCGTTTGCTGCTCAAGTAGCTGCTGAACGTGCTGGTCAAGCTGCGCTGGAATATGGCCTGAAAAACCTCGACGTTAACGTCAAAGGTCCAGGTCCAGGTCGTGAGTCTGCTGTCCGTGCTTTGAACGGCTGTGGCTATAAGATCGCCAGCATCACCGACGTGACGCCAATCCCGCACAACGGGTGCCGTCCGCCGAAGAAGCGCCGCGTGTAATCCAGGAGATTGTAAAGAATGGCTCGTTACATTGGTCCAAAATGCAAACTCGCTCGTCGCGAAGGCACCGATCTCTTCCTGAAGAGCGGCGTGCGCGCGATCGAATCGAAGTGCAACATCGAAGCAGCACCTGGTATCCACGGCCAACGCCGCGGTCGCCAGTCCGATTACGGCACCCAACTGCGTGAAAAGCAGAAGGTCCGTCGTATCTACGGCGTTCTCGAGCGTCAGTTCAGCGGCTACTACAAAGAAGCTGCTGGCAAGAAAGGTGCAACCGGTGAAAACCTGCTGCAACTGCTCGAATGCCGTCTGGACAACGTTGTATACCGTATGGGCTTTGGTTCTACTCGTGCCGAATCCCGTCAGCTGGTATCGCACAAGTCGATCAGCGTTAACGGCCAGACCGTAAACGTTCCGTCCTACCAGGTTCGTGCTGGTGACGTGGTCGCAGTTCGCGAGAAAGCAAAAAACCAACTTCGCATTGTCCAAGCTCTCGATCTGTGTGCCCAACGTGGCCGCGTAGAATGGGTAGAAGTAGACACTGAGAAGAAGTCGGGCGTTTTCAAGAACGTTCCAGCTCGCAGTGATCTGTCCGCCGACATCAACGAAAGCCTGATTGTCGAGCTCTACTCCAAGTAAGGGCTAGAAAATAGGTGCATCCATGCAGATTTCGGTAAATGAGTTCCTGACACCCCGCCATATTGATGTGCAGGTTGTCAGTCCAACCCGCGCCAAGATCACTCTCGAGCCTCTCGAGCGTGGTTTTGGCCACACCCTGGGCAACGCGCTGCGCCGCATCCTGTTGTCCTCAATGCCCGGCTGTGCAGTAGTCGAGGCCGAGATTGACGGTGTGCTCCACGAGTACAGCGCCATCGAAGGTGTACAGGAAGACGTAATTGAAATCCTGTTGAACCTTAAAGGTCTGGCTATCAAGCTGCACGGCCGTGACGAAGTTACGCTGACCTTGTCGAAGAAGGGTTCGGGGGTGGTTACCGCTGCCGATATTCAGCTGGATCATGATGTCGAGATCGTTAACCCCGATCACGTAATCGCTAACCTGGCGTCTAACGGCGCCCTGAACATGAAGCTCACTGTAGCTCGTGGTCGTGGTTATGAACCGGCCGACTCGCGTCAGAGCGATGAAGACGAAAGCCGCAGCATTGGTCGCTTGCAGCTTGACTCTTCGTTCAGCCCGGTTCGCCGTATCGCATACGTGGTGGAAAACGCCCGTGTCGAGCAGCGTACTAACCTGGACAAGCTGGTTATTGATCTGGAAACCAACGGTACTCTGGATCCTGAAGAGGCTATCCGCCGCGCTGCAACCATTCTGCAACAGCAGTTGGCTGCGTTCGTCGACCTCAAAGGTGACAGCGAACCAGTGGTAATCGAGCAGGAAGACGAGATCGATCCGATCCTGCTTCGCCCGGTTGACGATCTGGAACTGACTGTACGTTCGGCTAACTGCCTTAAGGCGGAAAACATTTACTACATCGGCGACCTGATTCAGCGTACCGAAGTAGAACTGTTGAAGACTCCGAACCTGGGCAAGAAATCCTTGACTGAAATCAAGGACGTTCTGGCCTCCCGCGGTCTGTCCCTCGGCATGCGCCTCGACAACTGGCCGCCTGCAAGTCTTAAGAAGGACGACAAGGCGACTGCCTGATCGTCGTAATCACCGAACGTGAGTTTGGTAAGGAATGAACCATGCGTCATCGTAAAAGTGGTCGTCACCTGAGCCGTACCAGCTCGCACCGCAAGGCCATGTTCCAAAACATGGCGGTGTCGCTGTTCGAGCACGAGCTGATCAAAACTACACTGCCGAAAGCTAAAGAACTGCGTCGCGTTGCTGAGCCGCTGATCACTTTGGCTAAGACAGACAGCCTGGCTAACCGCCGTCTGGCTTTCGACCGTACTCGTTCGAAAGCTATCGTTGGTAAGCTCTTCAACGACCTGGGCAAGCGTTATGCTACCCGTGAGGGTGGCTACCTGCGCATCCTCAAGTGCGGTTTCCGCACTGGCGACAACGCGCCTATGGCGTACGTCGAGTTGGTTGATCGTGCTACTGCCGGCGAAGCTGTAAGCGCCGAGTAAGACGACAGTCTGTAACGAAGAACCGGGCCTAGTGCCCGGTTTTTTGTGCGCGCGACAAAAGCGCGATATGTACAAGTTTCCTGCTGTGGCGTTGGGCACTATGGGGCTTGGATTGTTGGTAGAAATTTTCTATTGAGGCTCACAATTTAATGAATTTGTAGCCGTCATGTTGATGATTAATACTTCCTCCAAGCCGATTAGCCTGTAGTTCCAAGTCCGACCAGAGGAAAATTGAACATGAGCCAGAACAAAATCCTTACCACCGCCAGCGGTGCACCCGTTGCGGACAACCAGAATTCCCGTTCCGCCGGCCCACGAGGCCCGTTGCTGCTCGACGACTTTCACCTGATCGAGAAGCTCGCCCACTTCAACCGCGAAAATATTCCAGAGCGTCGTGTGCACGCCAAGGGTTCGGGCGCCTACGGTACCTTCACGGTCACCCGAGACATCACTCAATACACCAGTGCCAAGCTGTTCGAAGCCGTGGGCAAGCAAACCCCGACGTTCCTGCGGTTCTCCACAGTAGGTGGTGAGCGTGGTTCGGCTGACACTGAACGTGATCCACGTGGTTTCGCCTTGAAGTTCTACACCGAAGAAGGCAACTGGGACATCGTCGGTAACAACACCCCGGTGTTCTTCATCCGCGATCCGTTGAAATTCCCTGACTTCATTCACACCCAAAAGCGCCTGCCGCAAAGCAACTTGAAGAGCGCGCAGATGATGTGGGACTTCTGGTCGCACTCTCCAGAGGCGCTGCATCAGGTCACTATCCTGTTTTCGGACCGAGGCATTCCTGATGGCTACCGTCACATGCATGGCTTCGGCAGTCACACCTACAGCCTGATTAATGCCAAGGGTGAGCGTCACTGGGTCAAGTGGCACTACAAAACCAAGCAGGGCATCAAGAACCTGGCGCCGGCAGAAGCAGCGCGGCTGGCAGGTACCGATCCTGATTATGCACAGCGTGATCTGTTCGGTGCGATCGAGCGCGGTGACTTCCCGAAATGGCGTGTGTGCATTCAGATCATGACCGAGGCCCAGGCCAACGCTCATTACGAGAACCCTTTTGACGTGACCAAGACCTGGTCGCAGAAGGAATTCCCATTGATCGAAGTCGGTGAATTGGAACTCAACCGCAACCCGCAGAACTACTTCGCCGAAGTAGAACAAGCAGCGTTCGGTCCAAGCAACATGGTGCCAGGTGTTGGTCTGTCTCCAGACCGTATGCTTCAGGGGCGTGTCTTCGCTTATGCAGATGCTCACCGCTACCGCGTCGGTACCAATCATCAGCAACTGCCGGTAAACGCCCCACGTAGCCCGGTGAACAGCTATCAGCGTGATGGTTCGATGGCATTCGGCAGTAATGGTGGCGCGGCTCCTAACTACGAGCCAAACAGCTACGCTGACGCACCGAAGCAAGCACCACAATACGCTGAGCCTGCCTTGGCCCTGAGCGGTGCGGCGGATCGTTACGATCACCGCGAAGACACCGACTATTACAGCCACGCCGGCGCGTTGTTCCGCCTGATGAATGATGAGCAGAAAGCGTTGCTCACCAGCAACATCGCCGGAGCCATGGCCGGTGTTTCCAGCGATGTCGTTCAGCGCCAATTGCAGCACTTTTTCAAGGCTGATCCTGCTTATGGAGAAGCAATCGCAAAGGCGCTCGGTGTATCGCTTAACTGACTCTAAACGATAAGCAGAACCGCCCTCATTTGGGCGGTTTTTGCGTTAATTCGACCACTTTTCTCAGTAAATCTGCACTTTTCTGCTGTTGATCCCGTGACCTGGGAGTCATCATGGTTCAAACTACAGACTTTCAAGCAGGGAGATGTAGGGCGATGCAAGGTCACCCCGACGTAATCGATTACCTCAACACGTTGCTGACGGGCGAACTGGCTGCTCGTGACCAATATTTCATCCATTCGCGCATGTATGAAGACTGGGGCTTTACCGAGCTCTATGAGCGTATCAATCACGAAATGGAAGAAGAGGCACAGCATGCCGACGCACTGATGCGCCGTATCCTGATGCTCGAGGGCACGCCACGTATGCGTCCCGATGACCTTGATGTGGGCACCACGGTGCCTGACATGCTCGCTGCCGACCTGCGCCTCGAGTACAAGGTGCGTGCCGCGCTCTGCAAGGGCATCGAGCTCTGCGAGCAGCACAACGACTATGTCACCCGGGAAATCCTGCGGGTGCAGCTGAATGA
Organism: Pseudomonas sp. G11; assembly: GCF_029457515.1. NCBI lineage: Bacteria > Pseudomonadati > Pseudomonadota > Gammaproteobacteria > Pseudomonadales > Pseudomonadaceae > Pseudomonas > Pseudomonas sp. G11. The sequence continues at coordinate 7,111,200 of NZ_CP120377.1, read as the reverse complement.
CACCGAAGAAGATCACACCTATTGGCTGGAAAAGCAGTTGGGCCTGATCAAGTTGGTTGGCTTGGAGAATTACCTGCAATCGCAGTTCTGATTCCCGGCTACAAAAAAGCCCCCGTCACTGCTGAAGTGACGGGGGCTTTTTATCGGGCTTGATAAATCAGGCCCGGTCGCGTGCCAGCAAGGGCTTGAGGTAGTAACCCGTGTGGGACTGTGGCATTTCGGAGACCTGCTCCGGCGTGCCCACCGCAATGATCTGGCCACCCTTGGAACCGCCTTCCGGGCCGAGGTCAACCAGCCAGTCGGCCGTCTTGATCACATCCAGATTGTGCTCGATCACCACCACGGTGTTGCCGTGGTCGCGCAGGCGATGCAAGACATCCAGCAACTGTTGAATATCCGCGAAATGCAGGCCGGTAGTTGGCTCATCCAGGATATACAAGGTCTTGCCGGTATCGCGCTTGGACAGCTCGCGAGACAGCTTCACCCGTTGCGCTTCACCACCGGATAGAGTGGTCGCGGACTGCCCAAGTTTGATATAGGACAAGCCCACATCCATCAGCGTTTGCAGCTTGCGCGCCAGCGCCGGGACCGCATCGAAGAACACCCGCGCTTCCTCGATAGTCATTTCCAGGGTTTCGTGGATGCTCTTGCCCTTGTACTTGATCTCCAGGGTTTCGCGGTTGTAGCGCTTGCTCTTGCACACATCGCACGGCACATAGATGTCTGGCAGGAAGTGCATCTCCACCTTGATCAAGCCATCACCCTGGCATGCTTCGCAGCGCCCGCCTTTGACGTTGAACGAGAACCGGCCAGGCCCGTAGCCCCGCGAGCGAGATTCCGGAACGCCAGCGAACAGTTCGCGAATCGGCGTGAACAGCCCTGTGTAGGTTGCCGGATTGGAGCGTGGTGTGCGGCCAATCGGGCTCTGGTCGATATCGACCACTTTGTCCAGGTGCTCCAGGCCCTTGATGCTGTCGTGTGCCGCCGCTTCCAGGGTGGTCGCGCCGTTCAGGGCGGTGGCACTCAGTGGGAACAGGGTGTTGTTGATCAGCGTGGATTTGCCTGAACCGGAAACACCGGTTACGCACGTCAGCAAGCCCAGGGGAATTTCCAGGTCGACATTGCGCAAGTTGTTGCCCCGCGCGCCCTTGAGGTGCAATGCCATCTTCTTGTTACGTGGCGTACGCTTGGCTGGCACTTCAATCTTCACTCGGCCAGACAGGTACTTGCCGGTCAACGAGTCAGGGTGAGCCATGACTTCGGCGGGCGTGCCCTCGGCGACAATATGACCGCCATGCACGCCAGCCCCAGGGCCGATATCGACTACGTAGTCCGCCAGGCGGATAGCGTCTTCATCATGCTCGACCACAATCACCGTGTTGCCGATATCCCGAAGGTGCTTCAAGGTGCCCAGGAGACGATCATTGTCGCGCTGGTGCAGACCGATCGACGGCTCATCGAGGATGTACAGCACACCCACCAGGCCGGCGCCAATCTGGCTGGCCAGGCGAATCCGCTGGGCTTCGCCGCCTGATAGCGTATCGGCGCTGCGATCCAGCGACAGGTAGTCCAAGCCAACGTTGACCAGGAACTGCAGGCGCTCGCGGATTTCCTTGAGGATCTTGTCGGCAATTTCCCCACGGCGCCCGGTCAGCTTGAGTGCACCGAAGTACTCGCATGCATCGCCGATTGGCAGGTTGGTGACTGCCGGCAGCGTCTTCTCGCCAACCCACACATGCCGCGCCTCACGGCGCAGGCGAGTGCCGCGGCAATCCGGGCAGGGTTGAGTGCTGAGGAACTTCGCCAGTTCTTCGCGCACGCTCGCCGATTCAGTCTCGCGGTAGCGCCGCTCCAGGTTTGGCACGATGCCTTCGAACGGGTGGGAGCGCTTGACGATATCGCCACGGTCGTTCAGGTATTTGAAATCGACGTTCTGCGAGCCACTGCCATTGAGGATGACTTTCTGCTGTTCTGCCGACAGTTGATTGAATGGCACTTCAAGGCTGAACTTGTAGTGGGACGCCAGCGACCCCAGCATCTGGAAGTAGTAGACGTTACGCCTGTCCCAGCCGCGTATCGCGCCCTCCGCCAATGTCAGCTCCCCGTTAACCAGGCGCTTGATGTCGAAGAATTGCTTCACGCCCAGGCCATCGCAGGTCGGGCAGGCGCCGGCCGGGTTGTTGAAGGAGAACAGCTTGGGTTCCAGCTCGCTGATGGCATGGCCACAGATCGGGCAGGCAAAGCGCGCGGAGAAGATGATCTCTTCGCCCGGCTCGTCATCCATCGGCGCCACTAGGGCTATACCGTCTGCCAGCTTCAACGCAGTCTCGAACGATTCTGCCAGACGCTGCTGCAGGTCGGCCCGCACTTTGAAGCGGTCGACCACCACATCGATCGAGTGCTTCTTCTGCTTGTCGAGCTTCGGCGCTTCGTCCAGTTCGTAGAGCTTGCCGTTGATGCGTGCGCGCACAAAGCCTTGCGCACGCAGCTCTTCGAATACGGAAAGGTGTTCACCCTTGCGTTCGCGAATCACCGGCGCCAGCAGCATCAGCTTGGCGCCTTCCGGTTGGGCCAGCACCAGGTCGACCATCTGGCTGACGGTCTGGGCTTCCAGTGGAATGTCGTGGTCCGGGCAACGGGGAATGCCCACCCGCGCGTACAGCAGGCGCAGGTAGTCGTAGATTTCGGTGATGGTGCCCACGGTGGAGCGCGGGTTGTGGGACGTCGACTTCTGTTCGATGGAAATCGCCGGCGACAGGCCTTCAATGGTGTCGACGTCGGGTTTTTCCATCATCGACAGGAACTGGCGGGCATAGGCCGACAGCGATTCCACATAGCGACGCTGACCTTCGGCATACAGCGTGTCGAACGCCAGGGAAGATTTGCCGGAGCCGGACAAGCCGGTGATGACGATCAATTTGTCCCGGGGCAGGGTCAGGTCGATGTTCTTCAGGTTGTGGGTTCTAGCCCCACGAATCAGGATCTTGTCCAAGATGGCCTCGCACGGCGGGCGTAAATAATGCAGGAGTATACGGCTAAAGACTGGATGAATATACACTGTCAAAGTGCCGGGTGCAGCCTTACATGAAAGCTGCGCGGCAAAGCGCCGCATATACCCTCTCAATCGATGGGACTGGTAGAATCGCCGCCGGTTCACACGAGGTTTTTCCATGCACGATCCCCACAGCGAACGCATGAGTAGCGGCGAGACCCGAGCAGCAAGCGGTCTGGCCCTGGTGTTCGCCTTCCGTATGCTTGGCATGTTTATGGTGTTGCCAGTGCTGGCGACCTATGGAATGGATCTCGCAGGAGCGACCCCCGCCTTGATCGGCCTGGCCATTGGCGCCTATGGCCTGACCCAGGCGATTTTCCAGATTCCATTCGGCATCATTTCCGACCGTATTGGCCGCCGCCCTGTGATTTACCTGGGGCTGATCGTGTTCGCTCTCGGCAGCGTGCTCGCGGCCCAGTCGGATTCGATCTGGGGCGTGATCGCCGGACGTATCCTGCAGGGGGCCGGGGCAATTTCCGCAGCGGTCATGGCCTTGCTGTCCGACCTCACCCGCGAGCAACACCGCACCAAGGCCATGGCCATGATCGGCATGACCATCGGTCTGTCGTTCGCCGTGGCGATGGTGGTCGGCCCGTTGCTGACGCGCGCCTTTGGCTTGCACGGCTTGTTCCTGGCCACCGGCGGCATGGCGTTGTTCGGGATCGTGATCGTGGCCTTCATGGTGCCGCGCTCCACCGGCACGTTGCAGCACCGTGAGTCGGGCGTCGCCCGCAAGGCCCTGTTGCCGACACTCAAGCATCCGGATTTGCTGCGCCTGGATTTAGGTATCTTCGTATTACACGCAATGCTGATGTGCAGTTTCGTCGCCTTGCCCCTGGCCCTGGTGCAAAAAGCCGGGTTGCCCAAGGAGCAGCACTGGTGGGTCTACCTGACTGCCCTCCTGATTTCGTTCTTCGCCATGATCCCCTTCATCATCTACGGCGAGAAGAAACGCAAAATGAAACGAGTTTTACTCGGCGCCGTCGCGACGCTGATGCTCACTGAGCTATTCTTCTGGCAGTTCGGCGACAGCCTGCGGGCACTGGTAATCGGTACGGTGGTGTTCTTCACCGCATTCAACCTGCTGGAGGCCTCGTTGCCTTCGCTGATCAGTAAAGTTTCACCGGCCGGTGGCAAGGGCACGGCAATGGGGGTGTACTCCACCAGCCAGTTCCTTGGTTCTGCACTGGGCGGCATCATGGGTGGCTGGATGTTCCAGCACGGCGGTTTGTCGGTTGTGTTCCTGGGATGTGCCGGGCTGGCTGCACTTTGGCTGGCCTTTGCTGTTACCATGCGCGAACCTCCCTACGTCACAAGTCTGCGTTTGCCGCTATCGCCCGAGGCGATCCGTGAAAGCGGTCTGGTAGAGCGCCTCAAGGCCGTCGTTGGGGTAACCGATGCAGTCGTGGTTGCTGAAGAAGCAGCCATTTACATCAAATTGGACACCGAATTATTGGATCGCGCGACGCTCGAGCAACTGGTCAACCCAGTGCCGACAGCGCGCCCAGCTTAGGAGAACGTTATGGCCCGTGGGGTTAACAAAGTCATATTGGTCGGTACATGCGGCCAGGATCCCGAAGTTCGCTACTTGCCTAACGGTAATGCCGTGACCAACCTGAGTCTGGCGACCAGCGAACAGTGGACCGACAAGCAGACCGGCCAGAAGGTCGAGAAAACCGAATGGCACCGCGTGTCGATGTTCGGCAAGGTGGCAGAGATCGCCGGTGAGTACCTGCGCAAAGGCTCGCAGGTCTACATCGAAGGCAAGCTGCAAACCCGCGAGTGGGAAAAAGACGGTATCAAGCGTTACACCACTGAAATCGTGGTCGACATGCAAGGCACCATGCAACTGCTGGGCGGCCGTCCACAGGGCGACCAACAGGGCCAGGGCGGCATGTCCAACTCGGCACCGCGCCCACAGCAGTCCCGTCCGCAGCCAAGCCAGCAGCCACAACGTGAGTCGCGCCCAGCGCCACAACAGGCCGCTCCGCAACCGGCTCCGGATTTCGACAGTTTTGATGACGATATCCCGTTCTGAGAGTTACCTTAGCCTAAATTGTAAGGTTTAGTCTTGAGACCCCCGCGCTGCGGGGGTTTCGCGTTTTTACGGATGTAAAAAATACCTTGAGCAATCTGAGCTGAATTAATACTCTGTAAAAACGTAAAGATTAGGGGCTGCAATGGAACTGTCAGTGCGCAGGATTAAGTCCTCGAATGGTGAGCGATTTGTCGTTCTCGTCGACGAGTCGGGCATGCCCCTCTTCTACCCCGCGTTGTACGTCACTGTGCATATGCGTGGACGGTCGCTGGCCGTGAACACAATCCAGAATGCGCTCAATGCGCTGAAGGCCTTATACGCTTGGCAGAGCTATTACGGCATTGATGTCGAGTCGCGCTTTTCACGCCGCGAGTTACTCCAAGCCCACGAAGTCCATTCACTGCGTGATTTCATGCAGAAACCTTTGCTCGACGAAAATGACGGCAAGGTCGTTTCGATTTCCCGCAGGTCCAAAACCGTTAGTACAAGCAATCAATATGCGCGTATGTCAGTGATAGCCGATTACCTTGGCTTCCTTGCTGGCCAGCATCAATTGCCGTCTAGTCCTGTTGGCCGTGACAGTGCCGAGCGAATGGTTGCGCAGATCAAAGCCAACCGTCCCAAGACATCGAGTAAATCCAGCATAGATAGAGACGAAAAGCACTTGGACGACACGCTTCTTGATGAGTTAGAAGCTGCATTGAAGCCAGGGGCAGGCAACAATCCTGTGCGCGAATATGCCGTCCAGGTGCGCAACGCTTTGATGTTTTCCATTCTCCGCATCACGGGGCTTCGACGCGGTGAGCTGTTGAATCTAATGATTGAAGACATCGACTTCGCAAAAAATACTCTGAGAGTCATTCGACGCCCGGACTCAAAGGAGGATGTTAGAGCCTATCAGCCTGTGGCCAAAACGCGAGAGCGTACATTCCCGTTGATTCCTGAACTCGTCGATGAGATCCATCGTTATGTGCTCAGTCATCGCAATAAGGTACTTGGGGCCAAGAAGCACGGTTATCTTTTTGTGACACATAAGTTAGGTCCTTCGCAAGGCCGGCCATTGTCGAATGCTGGATTCGGTAAATTCATGGCGGCGTTGCGTACTATCGTCGAAGGAGCGAGCGGCATTCATGCTCACTCGCTACGCCATCACTGGAATTATTCGTTCTCGAAAACCTGCGAGGGGCAGGGCATCACGCCTGAGCGTGAAGAAAAGATCCGTTCATATCTAATGGGCTGGAGTGAAACCTCTGGAACTGCCGCGACCTACAATCGCAGGCATATTAAAGAACAGGCCGGCAAGGCTGTGCTTGAACTACAAATTAAGCATTTGAGTAAAGCGCAGAAGGGAGGCGGTGAATGAATAAGCCTGTAGCGCAGTCGATCACTATCGAAGAGTTTTACTCACGTGAAGGCTATCGGGTCAGGTTTGACGATATGCGTTGGAAGCTGAGCAAGGACATTGATATCCCGATTTCCGCATTGGCGGCCAATTTGAATACGGAAATGTATATGTCTTTTAGACATGTACTTGCATTTTTTGCCAAGACAGGATCGCCAGCACATGCAGTGAACATATTTTATTCCGGAAAGCACTATCTCGAATCGACTGCTGGGCATCCACCATTCAGCGTCGAGTCGTTGATATCGTTTCGATCTACGTTAAATGATAAGACCGAGTACCGGTTGGGTACTTTGCGGGGGTTTATCAGGCAATGGGCTGCACTGGGATATGCCGGTATTCCCAGTGAGATGCTGAATTTGCTAGATAAATGGACGCTCAAAGGAAACGAGAAAGGCTATGCAGTTCAGTCCATGTGCCCTGACCGTGGGCCGCTAACCGATATTGAGATGGAAGGCGTTGTTGCGGCGGTCGTCTCGGCGTACAGCGAAAATCGACTCTCCCTTGTTGACGCATGCTACTCCATGACATTGGCCATGACGGGAAGGCGTCCGGTACAGGTCACCGGTTTGAAACTAAAAGATCTCATCCGGCAGGCGGATAATTATTTCATCAATTTTCCCCGTGCAAAGCAGCGGAATCAGTCCTGGCGTACCACGTTCAATAAGTTCGCCGTGGTCGAAGACCTCTGGCTGCTTTTGCAGCAACAGGCATTCGCGGTTCGCCAAATATTTACCAATAGGCTAGCGACGAAAATTCCCGATGAGTTGGTTCCTGAGTTACCACTTTTTCCGGCCTTGGAGGCTCTCAATGATGAGTCGGAGCTGAAGGATCAACTCCGCGGAGATCGCCTTCACGCATCAAGCGCATCAGTTACAGAGGCGATGGATCGCGTAGCGAAAATAATCAGTGTTATCAGCGAACGTACGGGCTTGCCCGTTCATCTCAACCCAACGCGCTTCCGTTACACCCTTGGTACCAACTTAGCTCGCGAAGGGAAGGGAGAGTTCGTCATCGCTGAGGCGCTCGATCATTCTGATATTCAGAATGCTGGTGTGTACGTAAAGAACATACCCGAAATTGTTGAGAGAATAGATAAGGCAGTGGCTATGCAGCTAGCGCCCATCGCCCAAGCATTTCAAGGTGTGCTCGTTGTATCTGAGAGCCATGCAAAGCGAGGAAATGACCCAAGCAGCAGAATTTCCAATGGCGCTGTAAACCTTGGCAACTGTGGCAGCTACGGTTTTTGCGGCGCATTGGCGCCTATTGCTTGTTACACCTGCAATCACTTCCAGCCTTGGTTAAACGGTCCGCATGAAGCTGTCCTGGATGGCTTGATCAACGAGCGCGACAGGGTGCTAGAGCATACGGAAGACAGAAAAATTGCTTCCGTTAACGACCGATTGATTCTTGCTGTCAGCGATGTGGTTAGCCGCTGCAATGCAATGAGAAGAGAGGTCGCTCGTGGCTGAAGTCCTCCTGTTTACGCCAAAGCATTTACTTGATGCCAAAACCAATCTCAAAGATTTCATCGAGATGTGTCGTGACAGGCTCACGGTTTTCGGCGTTGATCTCGATTGGGGTCGCGACACATGGCCGGGGGTTGGTAATTTCACGGTTATTGGTGCACCGGCTCGGGGCTTTACCGACAGCCAACTTTTGAATCCCGAGATTGTTCCTTTCGCCAAATCTTATGTGCGCTATCAGCAAGGGCATAACCCCAGCAAACTCAAGAATGAGTTCAAAGCGATCCGCTGCATCGAGAAAGCGCTTCTACAAGTCAAGGGGAGAGCCGATATCACGCTGACGGACATTCAGGTGATGGATGTAGCTGCGGAGGTCGCCCGAGAGTACAACGCGACGGCATATCAAGCAGGGAGCAGCCTGGTTCACCTCGTTAAATTTCTCAACGAAAGTAAAATTATTCCAGCGTCTATCACTTGGAAAAACCCGATCTCCAAACCCAAGGAGATACATCGGACAGACGTTGAGGGGAAAAAGAAACGGGCTGAAAAAATGCCCGACCAGCACTTACTCGAATTCATGGGGGAGATGTTCGCAAACGATCCTCAAGCCCCTCGAGATCGCTTCACAACTTCGACCTTTGCGTTGTTGATGTGCGCACCGTCGCGTATCAGTGAGGTCCAGGACCTGCCGGTGAACTGCCTGCATTCAGAAATCGATACCAAAGGTGTTGAGCGCCTTGGACTGCGTTTCTATGCCGGTAAAGGTTACGGGGCTGATATCAAGTGGGTTTCAACCGTGACGAGAGAGATAGCCGTCGAGGCGGTGCGTCGCCTCACCGAGATGTCTGAAGAAGGGCGTAGGCTGGCTACTTGGTATGAAACGCAGCCTGACAAGTTCTACCGTCACGTGGACTGTCCAAATGTTGGCGAGCTTGATCCGCTAACAGATGAGCAGGCGGCAAAGGCGCTAGGGTTGTCGGTGGAGCATCTGAATCTCAGTCCGTACTTTAAGGGCTATGAGCCTTATCAGATGCTGACGGAAAAAGGAGAGCCTTTGACCTTGGCGTTCCTGAACAAGTTTGCTCATAGCCAACTACCGGAAGGCTGGCCTTGGAAGAACAAGGAACGACACATCAGATACTCGCAAGCACTCTGCTGCTTCCGCCGTCATGAGATGCACCTTGATCGTACTACCAGTCCTTTGCTGCTTTGGACTCCGGGCAAAAGCACCTTTACTACAGATCTGAATTACATCCCAGGCCAAGAAAGCAATATTTGGCGTCGCCATGGTTACACCAATCGGGATGGCACGCAGATTTCCATGACTTCGCACCAGCTACGGCACTTCTTAAATACAGTTGCTCAAAGGGGGGACCTCGGCCAGCTTGATCTCGCAAAGTGGTCAGGTCGCGCGAACATTCATCAGAACGCTACCTACAACCACATGAGCGACGACGAATACGTTGATCTGGCTCGGTTGGCTGGAGTAGGGGGCGCTCTCGGTAAAGTTAAAACAAATGTTCCGGTTACGTTTGCTGACCTAGATGCCGTAGGCGAGGGTATCGCTCACGTAACCGAGTATGGCTTCTGCGTGCATGATTTCTCTATGTTGCCGTGCCAGAAGCATCGAGACTGCTTGAACTGCACTGAGCAGGTTTGCATCAAGGGAGATGAGGAAAGGCTGGGGCGTCTGCTGCTGCAGCGGAATGGCATTCGTATGCAGTTGGAAAAGGCACGGGAGGCCACTTTGGATGGGATGTATGGTGCTGATCGATGGAGTCAGCATCAACAAAAAACTTTGCAACGAGTGAGTCAGCTTATCGAGTTACTTGAGTCGCCAAATGTTCCGATGGGATCAGTAATCCGGTTGAGAAACGATCAAGAATTCAGCGCACTGAAGCGTGATTTAGCTGCCCGTTCAGGTTTTCCCAAGCTTGTTGCACCATCGCCATCAACAGTGCCGGCACTTGATGAGCTGCGCTCGCTGTTTGGAGAAAATCATGGCTAAACATTTGACCAACAAGGATATCGAGATCCTAGTTAACTTGATCGATGCCTGGGAAGGAAAACTGGGTTGGGATGCGCTGTGCGGAGCGGTTGCGCCTCTGATTGGTGGGCGGCCTACTCGACAGACGCTCAGCTCGCATGTCCAAGTAAAGATTGCCTTCGGGCACAAGAAAGAACAGCTTAGAAACGGATTTGTCGCGACCAAAAGGCCTGCCAGCTTGAGTATTGCAGAGCAGCGCATTAGAAGACTTGAAAGCGAAAACGATCGTCTTAAAGCAGAAAATGGCCGCCTGCTAGAGCGGTTTCTGAAATGGCAGTACAACGCATATAGCCACGGAATTAGCCAAGATAAGCTTGATGCGTCGCTGCCCTCGATTGACCGTGACTCATCAGAATGAAGCGTCAAGGATAGTCGCTTAATGCCCTCCCTTGAGCGTTCTGAACTGTTTTCCATCAATTTCGCGGGCGCTAAAAATGAGGTTTTAGTGCTAACTCAATGCGTTAACCTCGGGGAACACCCGTTCAGCTGCTGTTAGCCGATCAAAAAGCCCTCTAAGGAAGTAACCATGGCATCAGATAAAAAACAGGCCAAACGAGTTAAGCGCGCAAAAGCGAAAGCCAAGCAGGCACGGACAGTTCGCAATGGCTCGCCTCAGGGGGAGTATATTGAAACGGTTGAGGTCGCGGAGGGAATGGTCAGCTTATTCGTGCGGATGGCACAAGCAGAGGCGATTAGCCAAGTCGAAATGCTTACGACCCTAATCAGTGACTCGGGCATGGCCAAAGCGGAAACATTAGACGACGAAGTCGATATGCAGATCGTGCTTCTAAAGGTGTACGGAAGGAAGATCGAAGGAAGGGCAGAGGATTGGATGGAAGACACTAGATTCCTAGAAGCCTATGCAGAAGCTGCACGCACACTCGGCCGGGAAGAACTCATCCATGCTTGGGATGAAGCTCACGACTTTTAAAAGCTAGTCGCTGTAAAAATGTGCCTCTTTACGACTCATACTGGCTATCAGGTTGTTAGCTTTTAAGAAGCTTCATCAGTTTCAGTTGCTGTACTTCGTCGCTTCAAATATGCGAGCTTGGCACTAAGGGGGGAGGTCTGGCCTCAGCTAGTAGGCAGCGCTACTGATGTTTAAGAAAAAGCCCCCGACACCTGGGCGCGGGGCTTTTTCTCATGGAATTAGGGCCAGTCAGCTGAGTTGAATTTTTGCCATTTCCTCTACAGCATTCTCGAACTTGGCAGGGTCATTGTGATAGGCGCTGTACGCGTCAAACCCTTTGTCTCGAAACGAATTGTAAACCGACCCTTTACCGAAAATAGCAAAGCGTGCGGGTTTTACGTAACGGATCACAAGTCGGGCGCCATCGCGCGGCCCCTCATCCCATGTACTTCGTGGGTCGAAGGTGCCGTCGCTTAATTCAGTGAGTTCTTCCGCATATCCCTTGTGGGCAGCATACTCACCTTTAAGCTCCAAAGCACCGACCTCCAGCACGAAGTTGGCTTCGTGGTTGAATTTCCCCGGATTCCAAAAGGTCAGCTTGAGAGGGGCTGCAATGCGGGCGTATGAGCCAAGGCCGTCTTCTTCAACAGCCCATTCAAGCTCGCCGTTGTTGTTTAACTGCGCACCGCGCATGTCCATACCACCGCCATCTGGATAGAACATATGGTTCGCGGAGCTGGAAATGGCGTTCAACACCACGACAATATCAGCCGGGTCAGTCCATTCGGCCTTGCTCGGTATGGCATCGTTGAATACTCCTTTTACGAGATCTTCCCACTTCTGGCGTAGTTCTGAATTCCCATCATCGAGCATGACGATTTCCTTATGTGTTTGCTTGCGGGTGGCTGACCCAATGGTCCTACCGGGCTAGAAACTATAGCTTCATGGCTATCGCCATGCAGACGTTTTTTAGTACGACTTGGGTCCAGTGCCGAAGCCTAATGCCTCTGGCGTAGGCTTCCAATTCGGTGGCCTAGGGGTTGAAAGTCCGTGTTTCGGCGCAGATCCTTGAGGGTTTCAGTCTCACGGGCACGTTGTAGTTTCAACCATGCGTAGTGACGGCCGAAGTCAGACCTTCACTAACCGGCTAAAAGCTGGCGGATGCTACGGGCAGCAATCGGCCAATAGCTGCATGCACTAGCCTAAGAAACCTAATCACCAGGCGCCTCGAAGTAGCTAGGTCCCCTCGGTGGTTGTTGGGCTGCATTTGATTAGCGCGTTGTTAACAGAGAGCCCCAGCCATATAGTTCCTGTCAGGCCTAAAATCATGAACGCCATAGGCTTGGTTAGCCGATTTGTGATCTTGACCCACTCATTGATATCGACGCCTGAAGGAGATGGGGTGATTTCTGGGTGTGTGTGCCATTCGCCCAAATAATCCATCGTTTTTTCACTAACATGCCATTGCTCCAAGGCGATTTGCTGATGATGAGCAGACCTGTCAAATCGGAAGCGGCGGCGTCGATCGGTCAACTGCGGGACTGTAACTCGGACGATGTGAAGGTGTGGACCTTTCCGGTATCCCAGTAAAATCCCCCCGGCTTCGGATTTGTCGCTTCGGTCTTGGCGGTACCTATCCATGGTCTGGAGAGGCTCGTCTTCTACAAGAATTTTGTGATTATGTGGTGAGGCTTCCCACACTATTGCGGTTCGCATGCAGGACAGCCTTTGATCTTCGAGAGGTTTTTATTTTTTAAGCTGAACACGTCGGCGTTTGCTGTGGCGCGCGTTCTGAAGCATGGAGTAGGCGATCCCTGTAACCAGTCACAGACCATCTCTGTGGCCAGTGCCGCAGCATGTAGAGGTGCAGATACCGCGTAAGGTGTGTACGCGCGGCAGCCATCCGTTCTGCGAACAGACGGGTTTTTGAGTACCCGATAGCGTTCTTGCCGATGAGCATTGGCACTGGGAACGAGAAGGCAGCGATAGCACCCGCCGCCTTTGTCGTCAGTCCAAAGCGCTTGCACTGCCTCCCCGTTACCACGGATCCACACATGTAAAACAGGTATGTGGCTTTTTCGCTGTAATCGCAGGCCGTTAAGGAGTTCGCTGACAGCTTCCTCGCCGGTCGCGTCAATTATCAACTCCGATCCCCATAGCCCCTGATGAGCAAATACGCTGCCTGTGATCGCCTCAATCTTGCTATGGGGAAACTGACGATTCAAATCAGCTGCAAGTGCAGTGGCTTTGAATTCGAAAAGTGACGGGTAGCCAAGTATGTGACGGCCTAAATTTTCTGGCCCTATCCGGTCTGGATCAATCAGTTTCAAACCGCCAAGTTTCCCTGTGCCTGCACCTAGGCGCAGCATTGCATGAGCGACAAATGAGCCGATGGCTCCGCAGCCCACCACGGTTACCCTTTTATTATAAAGATCTGGGAAATGCAGGTTTCTGCTGTGAACAAACTGACTGCTGACTTGCTCGATGGATAGCCGGATTAGAGGTGTTTCTCCTCCCTTGTTGTGAAGCCATTGCCTATAATGATTGGGGCTTCGGCTGTAGCCTTTTCTTTTTAAATGGTCCAGGTTGAACCCAAAACCGATCCAGCCGACAGGCGTGTTGATGGCAAAAGAAACATACTTGAATTTCAGGTAGTCAGGTTCAGAGAGGATCTTCTGGACGCTTGCTGAAAGAGCCTTATCCCAAATGCGTAACCAAGAAAACAATTCCTTAACAGTCCCTGGCATGGCCTTTGGTACTGCTGGGGAGATATCGGTTTTCAAAAGCCAGCAACGAAGACTTGAAGACTTTAGCGTCCCACCCAACGACGATGCTAAGGTTTCTGCTTCTTCACGTCCGCTCGAGATGAACACACGCTTCTTGTTGGATTTTTCGATGATGAAATAGTGCGCGTATAGGTCTTTTTCGTTCGTGTGGCCCAGGAGGACGTCCCATGGGACGCTCGTCTGGCCATATTCCCAATGAGCGGGAAATTCATCTCGAATGTCACTGTCTCGGTACTGGGGGTCCGTAGCGATTCGATCGAGTATCGCAGTCGCTTGGTTGAGGCACTGCAACACAGCGGTCGAGGGATCGTATCGATCAAGCGTTACGGAGCCGGGTGCGAAGTAGCAGAGATTACCCAACACATCGATGTGCGGCATCAGTTCAGGGAGGAAATCAGGACGATCCAATATGCAGATCGCCGGATAGCTCAGGAAATCCCAATCTTTGATTGTGAGTTTGACTGACACGTCGCCTTTTTTACACGCCAGCACCCCTTTAAAGGCACGCACCGGTAGCTTGGCAGCTACCGGTGTAAAGCCACGCGCTCTGAGCGCCCGTAAGGTTTCGCCTAAAGCGCTCATAGGGTTCGTCAGCCTGCACTACTGGACAGAACGACGGGTGGGGCTACTTTTTCTGGAGCGGTGTTGCGGATCGCATCCGCTTCACCACCCACCTCTATTAGTGTGGCGTCCCAGGGCATTCGGCTGCCGAACTGGGCTCTCATTTGAGTCACCGCTTGGTCTTTTTGATGCTCTCGCATCATCCGGCTTTCGTAGATTGCGGTTCCCAGTTCGGCAAAACGACGCGCAGCAATTGCACGGTCAGGCCCCTCAAGGCGGTTGAAATCCTCTTTCTTATCATCTATCCCGGCTTCCCTTATCTCGCCCTTGAAGACAACACCCAAATGTTTGGCTGCTGCTTCAGTTACTAGGTCATCGCGACCGGATTGGGAAACAAAGTTCTGGGCAACTGCAATCATGATCGATACGGATGTTGGGCCGCCGTTATCCCAATGCTCGTCCCGCCAAGCCTTGAGGTAGCGACATACTCGACGCAGTTGTTCGCCATGCTCTTCGACGCGGTCTCGAAACCAGTTTGCTACTGCTTCCGGATCAGACTCACGCCATTCGCCACTACGAGTAGCCATTGCAATATGGTCAAGATCTTTCCACTGCTGCGACTGATAGCTTTCATCCATGGCACGGGCATTTGCGATGTATTCGATGCCATCCAGCATCGCTTTCTCAAGCGAGACCCGCTCGGTAATGGCCTCGAACTCTTCTTCCGGTGCAGCGTACAGGGGAAGGTCGATATGGGCCCAGTCGGCAATTTGAATACGTATGCATGTTTTTTTGCCAGTGATCAGGTCCCATTTCTCTGCCTTGCACAGGTCTTTCAGCAGCTCTTCGACCAGAGAAAAGTATGCTTTGGCCATCTGGTGGGGCGGGCCATTTTCCTCCCATACAGTGACAGGGAGGTAAACACCATAATCCCAGTCCATTTCTTGAACTGGGGACTTGGCAGGCACGACGCACGTGTTATAGGACCAGGACCCTTGAGTTCTGAATCGTGGTTCCACCACATGCTCCATGCCTAAAATAGTTTTTGTAGCTGCACGAATGCGTGGCTTCAAATGTTCACGAACCTTGTTTTTGCATTCCATCAAGAACTTGCGCTGCTCTCGCGTAGGTGCAATTCGATCCTCAAACACATTGGCGTCCGCGCCACCCTTATGGAAGAGCTTATTCAGTTTCAGCATTTTCACGACTCCCTTGGGTAGCGTTAGGGCCATAGAAGAACTGCGGCGGTGATGACCGGTGAGCAAGGAAAGGTTGAAACTCATCCTTACCCAGCCAAAACTTAGATTGCTCAGAGGCGGCGCCCAGCAGGGCCTCTTTTGCGGGGCGGTCTGCTTTATCGAGCGCGACTGCGCTAGCGCGCTCGTCAGTTAAGGTTTCGTCGATATGGATGTAGCGGCCAGGAAGACGGTGACGAAGCATAAAGTCGCTCAGCGACTCAAGAACTGATATGGATAGTCCAAAGAGACGCTTGGGCGTATTTGTGGGGTTGATGCCTCCCCAGTCATAGGTACCCCCATCACGATTGCGGCCGGGGTTGGCGGTGAACTTCGAAGACATGGTACCGATGGAAAGCAGGTGCACTGTCTCGGAAGATTGACGGAAGAATGTCTGCGCTTCGTGGTCGGCTAACAAGCCTGGAGCATTGGCATACAATCCTCCATCGACGTACTGGTTGTTATTGAATGTGTGCCGAGGGAAATAAGCAGGAGCGGCGCTCGTGGCTAAGGCGATGTCTACCAGCCGAAATTGATGGTCGCGTTTGAAGCTAGGATGGTGTGAGGTCTTGAAAACTTGAGGCTGTCCGCTCGAGTAGTTGATTGCCGGGATGAGCACTGGGTGTTTGCAGTCGCCCAGCGTACGTTGACCGAAGAGCGACGGAGCACTGAGCAGGCTCTGCAAAGGTTTTGCAGAGTACGGTGCTCTCAGCATACCCATCAGAGAGAATCGTCGTTTGAAGATTTCTTCTCCATGCTCAACAAACAGATCAACCATAGTCTTCGCAGGAATACGGGAAGCGATTGCCAAGGCAAGAATGCCGCCGATAGAGGTGCCTGCTATCAAGTCAAATCGGGTAGCTATGGGCGCCCCAATCTCCTCCTCCAAATCCGCGAGAATCTTGGCTGTGTACAGCCCCCTAAAACCACCACCTGATAGCGCTAGAATTTGAAAGCGCTCTTGCTTGGCATCAACCACAGTACTTCTCCTAGCTAGTGGATAGTGGGTAAGAAGCATCGTTTTGATTCGTCATGCTCAACTCCCCAAAAACCCCAATATGTGGGCTTATCCTTCCATGCAAACACAACATAGTGTGGTTTTAGTGGGCTTGCAAGGCCTAGGCCTGTGGATAACTTGTTAGTATGTATATGGATACAGTCTATAAGCCGCAGGCTATACGGGCTGAGGCCTTCAAGAAAAAAACTTTGTATCCGGAATTTTTTTTGGACGTCGCTGTGGATAATTTTTGACGCCTGAAAAACGACACGGGTAGCTGTGGATAACTTATGGCCTGCTGACCCTTGCACCACTAGACGGACGGGCGAGATCTTAATTTTGCAGAGGTTTCAGTTAAGCCCGAATGCCCATTAATTGGTGAAAGTGATGACGGCCTAAGAAAGACCTGGCGGTTGCAGAAGCTGAGTGCAACACGGTTATTGATTTGAAGCTGGAGCATGATGCCGCATAGCCATGGCTTCCTGCATCACCTCGCCCATGACTTCGATCGGGCACTTGAAATCGAAGCGTTTACGGGGGCGCATATTCAGCTCCAAGGCGATGGCATTCAATTGCTCTTGACTGTGTACCGACAAGTCAGTCCCCTTGGGCAGGTACTGGCGGATCAGGCCGTTGATGTTTTCGTTGCTACCGCGCTGCCAGGGGCTGTGCGGGTCGCAGAAGTAAATAGCGACCCCTGTCTGCTGGGTGATTTCAGCATGCCGCGCCATCTCCCGGCCCTGGTCGTAGGTCATGCTCTTGCGCATCGCCAGCGGCATGCTGTTGAGCGCTGCACTGAAGCCCTCCATCGCCGAGGTCGCCGTTGCGTCGTTCATCTTCATCAGCATCAGGTAGCCACTGGTGCGCTCCACCAACGTGCCTACCGACGAGGCGTTGGCCTTACCCTTGATCAGGTCGCCCTCCCAATGCCCCGGCATCAGCCGGTCTTCGATCTCTGGCGGGCGAACATGAATGCTGACCATCTCAGGGATCTGGCCGCGCCGATCCACGCCACCAGAGCGCGGCCGGCGCGTCGTCTTGCCTTGGCGCAGGCAGACGATCAGCTCCTTGCGCAACTCGCCGACCGGCAAGGCATAGATCGCGTTATAGATCGTCTCACGACAGACGTAGGCATCTCTGAGGTTGGGTATGGTCATGCTGCGCAGCTTGCCGGCAATCTGCTCGGGAGACAAACGCTTACGCAGCATGTGGGCCACCAGTTCGAAGCGCTCGCTGCCCGGCACAAGCTTGCGCTTGGGGCGACAAACCTGGCGCCGAATGTTCATCTGTTGCTGGGCGCAGCGGGCCGAGTAAGCACCACTACTGCCTCGATTGCGCTTCAGCTCTCGGCTGATGGTCGAGGGCGACCTGTCAATCAGGCGAGCAATGCCGCGCAGGCTGAAGCCTTGAGCTTGACTGAGTTGAATGATGGCGCGCTCTTCGACGCTGAGTTCGGAATAGGACATAGGGGCAGCACCGTACCGGAAAGGTCAGGTGTTGCACTCAGTTTTCGCGGCCGCCCCTGTTTTTACGTATCCCGATGATCTGGTGCGTTGATCGGGCGGTTTGGGTCATGAGGGAGGGTCGCATTCAGATCATGCTACGGGGCCGGACAGCCAAGCAGCTTGGGAGATCGAAATGGATCTAGCATTTTCACGCACGCTGCGCCGAGATTGGGCACTAACGTTCGAAGTGCATGGCCTTCTAGCTTTACCATAACCTCCTCGGGATAGCATCATGGCTTCATGGGCCTCTCCAAATGCAGTACCAGTTAACGGAATATTACATAGTGGAAAACGATACGGTATTGCAAGATGAAGACTTTCCAGTAAGGGTGCTGGAACAGATCAAACGGTTGAAATCGGAATTGTTCTCCGGAGTCGGACTAGTCTTCTACTGTCACCTTGAAGAGTTGCCGAGCGTGCCCTTGGGACATAGCAACGCGATGAAGCCAGATCTTCCGATATTTGGGGTCGAGGCCATATCGCGCATATTAGCTAAAGTGTCAGACTACGCGTCACCTTGGCACGACGGATTCCACATGATCGACGTGACGTCAAAATCTCTCACACATCTTTCACAGTTTCTAGCGCCTCCATTGACGGGCTTAGCACAGCTTCCAGAGGATCTGCCTAATGGTGCAAGGCAGATGACAGCGCTGCTGATATCCCTAATACCCGGCATTGCATATGTAGGTGTGCTCAGTACGAGTAACGAGGTTGTTGTGTACAAAAATGGTAGGACCCTAACGCGAGCAATTGAGAAAGATGAATAACTTAAGCCTCACAGAAACCGAACTGCAACGCTTATTGAAGGTATACGTCAGCCTGGTTTTAGCTGTCGCGATCTTTCTTTATTTCATCCTGCTACTTTTAGGATATGAAATGCTTACCGCCGGGTGGCGTGCCATTTCATATGGTTTAACTATTATCACGTTCCTATTCGGTGTTTTTTTCAAGCTGGCGTGGAAATTCCCGTGGATTGCGCGATGGATGCGAAGACCTATAGTACATGGAGTATGGCGCGGTACACTTAGCTCAGACTTTCAACAGACCGGTAAGTCGCCGTTACAGATCCCTATCATCTTCGTAATCCGACAAACGTATTTGACCATATCGATAGAGTCATTCACGAAGTCTCAAGAAGGGGAATCGAAACTCGAAGCGTTGATTCAAAACGGTAGAACTGAGGCTACCCGTCTTTGTTATGTTTTCGAACTTAAAAGGTTATACCAAGGTGAAAACAAGCTTACCACTGGGGCAGGTGACCTCCGCCTGATCAATGATTCTAAAAATCTCAGAGGTCATTACTGGACCAACTCACCGACCTTTGGGGAGCTCCAGCTGGGGCTAATTTCCCGTGAATGTGCTGGTGTGGATTGTTACGAGGTGGCTGAACGGAAATGGCCGTCTACTATCATCAATATCACCTCAGCTTAGATAATTCGGTGCTATCTGACTGATTCCTTGAATCGTCTCGAACTCCGTAGACGCACCGAGTGACTACTTTTGGCCGCCCACTGCCGGTTATGGTTGCAACCAGCTGTCAGTGGAACTGAAGAAGTCGCCCAAGCTAGCGGCATGTTCAGCTCTGTTAGAATTGCGCTGGTCGAGTGATCAGACCCTTGAGAAGCAGCATGAACAAAGAATGGACTGAAGAAGAGATGCGCCATGCGTTGTTCGGCAATGCTGAAATATCTGCGCCGGTGAGCAACGCCTCCGTGAAAGAAATCCAACCGGGCGTTGCTGCCGTGCCTGTATCAAGAGTGGCGAAAAATAAGGTCTCCAGAACCTTTACCTCGAGACTTGTAGTGACGCTCCGTGTGAGCAATGAGTTTGAAGGAAGGACGTTTGAGATCGTCCATGAAGCCGATACTCTGAGTACGCTGCTAGCAGAGCAGGAAGCCACCAAAGCAGCTAGGAAAAAATTCCGATATGTAGAAGTGGTGTCGGTCAAGCCGATGTAAATCATGTTTCCCAGCAGGTGAAAAGACAGTCTGCTGTTGGCTGAAAGCGATCTGCTTGTTACGGCAGTTTTCTGCCGATTCTGTTGAAAAAGTAGCTCCCCTGGCCGACCTCCGGCAAAATCTCTTCATTGGCCGGAGGGGGATCACACAGCATGATGGGACAGTTATCGAGTGGGCAGGAGCGACTGTTTTACTCCTTCAACCTTGAAGATCACATCCCAGCCAATCACCTTCTGCGCAGCATTGATCGGTGTCTCGATCTGAGCGACCTGCGCCATTACCTCGCTGATTTCTATAGCCCGATTGGGCGCCCTTCAATTGATCCTGAACTGATGATCCGCATGCTGGTCGTGGGCTACTGCTATGGCATCCGCTCCGAGCGGCGGTTGTGCGAAGAGGCCCATTTGAACCTGGCGTATCGCTGGTTCTGCCGGTTGAGCCTTGAAGATGAAGTACCCAATCACTCGACGTTTTCCAAAAATCGACACGGCCGTTTTCGGGACAGTGATCTGTTCCGCTGGTTGTTCAATGAAGTACTGCGTCGCTGCATGGATGCAGGGTTGGTCAAAGGCGAAGGCTTTGCCGTGGACGCCAGCATTATCAAAGCGGATGCCAGCCGGCAGCGCGGTGTACCGGGCGATGAACAGGTCAACTGGAGCGATCCGGCCCTGAGCACCCGCGCCGTGCGTGAGTATCTTGAGGCACTCGATGAAGAGGCTCTGGCCGAAACGCTACCGAAGCGCCTATCGCTGACTGATCCTCAAGCCCGCTGGACCGCAGCTCCAGGTGGCCCAGCGTTCTACGCTTACTCCACGAATTATCTGATCGATACCGAGCACGGTGTCATCGTGGATGTGGAACCCACACCGGCTCATCGCACGGCCGAGGTCGAGAGCACCAAGATCATGATCGACCGGGTCGAGGCGCAGTTCGACATCAAGCCGGAACGCCTTATTGGCGACACCGCTTACGGAACCGCGCCGATGCTGGCCTGGATGGTGGAGGAAAAAGACATAGAGCCGCATGTGCCGGTATGGGACAAAACCGAGCGCAAGAACGACAGTTTATCGAGCAACGATTTCCACTGGAATGAGGAGACTGAGGAATACCGCTGCCCAGCCGGCAATGCCTTGCGCAGCGAATGGCGTGCCTTCAAGAATGAGCGTTCGCACGTCACCAAAGCCAACACCATCATCTTCCGATCCCGGCAGACCGACTGCGTTTCCTGTCCGATGAAAGCCAAGTGCTGCCCGAACACGGCGTTCCGCAAGATCGCTCGCAGCGTCCATGAAGCCGCTCGTGATGTGGCTCGGCGCATTGCAGCAACGCCGGCGTATCAGCGCTCTCGCCACGAACGTAAAAAGGTCGAAATGTTGTTTGCCCACCTCAAGCGCATCCTGAAATTGGATCGCTTGCGGCTACGTGGCATGAGTGGCGCGACCGATGAGTTCACGCTGGCGGCTGCGGTACAGAACCTGCGTCGACTGGCCAAACTCACATCTCAAGGGCCACCTGCCACGGGATAGGTGCGCCTGCACGAAGCAAAAAACCTCAAATTAACCCAATAACAGAGCAGCAAAGGTCAACGAAGGGCCGAGAAACCACTCAATGTGGTGAGTAGGTTCTCCGGGGGGAGCCGTGCCTGAGTTCAGGCGAACTGAAAATCCGACTTTTTCAACAGAATCTGCCAATAGCAGACACTTGCAATCGACCGCTACCGGAAAATTTAGTGACAGAGTAAGCTATAGTTTTGGCTGAGCGCTTAGTTAGCGCTTGAGGCTGAGGGAGGGGTCAGCGTCGGACTGCTATGACTTATGCCAGAATACAAAGCTTGGAAACTTCGACGAAGAAGTCGATTTCGAAACGGTTCCGTTGATCATCAAGCGAGGGGGCGAGACCAACTTCACTCGCACGATGAGGGGTTTGAGATCTACAACAGGAAAACTGGAGCATTAAGCAACACAGCAAAACCCTAAGAGTAGCGTCGGTTCGAAAGTGCCCGTGCGATTTAGAGCTGCTCATGGTTCGATTTAACGATTGCTCTGAGGGCCCATATGTTCTCCATCTCACGTATTAGTGAATACGTCTTCCTTGTATAATTTAGAGCCCGTCCCTGGGCAAAAACAGTAGCCAATCGCTTTAGCTGGAAATAAAATTTCTTCCTTCCATAACTTCCAACAGACAGCGCTTCAGGTCTGCAAGTCGATCAAGCCTGCAATACTTTGCAAGTTTGAACATCAAGCTTTCTGTATTAACAGTGGCGCATCCCTTTGAACGTATAAAATGATCTAAAATAGGAAGCAAAAAATCTTTCCCTGACACACCGTCGACAGCATCAATTTGTGCGGATTTGAGTTCGACCTCACCTCTAATTCTCTGCCATTCAATTTCACCAACTTGAGCAACGCAAGCCTGCTTAACGAACTCATCTAAAGTCATAATTTTTCCGATATCTACTACTGGCGGTTTTTTTCGACCTTGTTGAGTTATTACTGAACTATGACCATAAGAAACAGTTTTTAATTCAGGACAAGCAACTCTTGCAGCAGCAAAGGTTACAAATAAATTTTTTAATGCATCCACAGAGACTAGTGCTTCATGCCATTCGAGATCCGTTAGCGCCTGCTCCCGCATTACAGTGCCAGAAGACTCAACGATAAGCTCGACCGTTGCATTCTTACAAATCAAATAGTTCTCAATGCAGTATGCTCGATGCTGGAATAAATTAGTCTTCCCCACTTCTCTAACGCCTAAAAATAGATCAAGATCTCCATCAATAATAAAGAGAGCAGGAGTACTATGATCAAAATCCTCACAGTGGTTTAAGACATTTTTTCTTCCGTTTAGAGGGATAATTTTACGAATCTTCTTTTCGCCCTCAATCATTCGATTTAACAGTTCAAAATAAAACGCTTCAGAATTACTATCCTCAACATACACTTCAATAGGCTGAAGCTGTCTATAAAGCAATCCTATACTTTTAGACGCTGCGGATGACCAGGTCAATATTGATACGCCTGACATTCATATGCCTCCATTCAGCGGCACGTAAAAACTATTTCTACCTCCGATGATGGCCGGAGAATGCGTGGCCAATATTATTTGCAGATCTGGCCCTGCCGCTTGAACGGCTTCTAGGAACATGTCTTGCCAAGAAATATGTAATGATAGCTCTGGCTCATCCACAATAAATATACCACTTTGAGGGAGGAGGTCGTTTAAGCATAAATGAGTCAGCATAATCAGGATTTGCCGTTCTCCTGAAGACAAAATAGTCAGTGGTCGCTCAGTTCCTGAGATGCTAATAGAAACTTCGCCCCCGCTTGTAATTTCGATATTTTTACTAGTTTGCTTCAAAAATAAATTTATTAAATGCTCAAGCTTTGCCAGATCACTACTAATTGCGGTCTTGGCCTGCTCATACTCCTCGATCATTTTTAGAAGCCGATCAATTCGAGCCATCTGATGGCTATTCGAGAACCACTTACCTAGAATCTTAGAAGATTCAAGTGATAACACATCAGACTTCCCCGAAATAGGTATGCCGCTTACACCTTTTTTTCTTGATGTTGCACTAGATTTAGCAGCATCTGAATTATGTTTATCAAAAACTTCATAAACGCTTTTGGAGAGAGAGATCAAATTTTCAAAGAAACTATCATACATTTGTTCAAAGTCATCAGACTTGAACTCCAGCGCGAGCAGTGCAGCCTTAATTGTTTTCTGCTTGAGCTTAAGATCTCGAGGCGTATTACTCTTGGGCAGAGACGCTCCAGAGCTCTCGTGAGCAACATGAAAGGAGTCTAGAATAATTCGATCTCTAAGCTTCTTATCTTCTAATGCCTGACTATCTTTTACCTTCGAGCTTTTTTTGGTAATAAGTTGCAGCGCCTCATCCATGCCACTATCTACATCTGTTTTCTTTTGCTTCTCCTCCCCCCAGAAATGAGAAATCGAAACAAAGTCGCTGGGGGAGGCAGCTTTGATAAAACGTCGATCCAAGCTCAAAAACATTGGAGGCGGAAGAGAGCTAATGAAGCCAAATACTTTATTGCTTCTGAATTTTTTGGCACTAACTCGTTCTCGAGAACCTCGAAATTCCTGCAGACTGGCAATAAGCGTTTCGCTTGGCAGTGTAGAGACGCTGAGTTCCAGCACGTCCCCAACCTGCGTGGCAACAATATCAAAACTCAGACTCTCAGAGACAGTCAAAGTTAATTTTGCCTCAGAAAAACTCAACTCAGCGAGCTCTTCAATAGATGGTTTCAGCATAGAAACCATCATGTTTAGGGCAGTGGTTTTTCCTGCACCATTAAGACCTGCAATAAAATTGACATCCTGATTAAACGATATATTGAAGTCTAAGTGATTGTGTACATTTTTTGCTTCGAATCGTAAAAGCTTCATGAAAGCATCCATTTTACATGAGAACCCCATAATTTAACGTGATAGACCACGTAGCACAATGCCACCAATCTCAGGACGGAAACCTCTTTTCCTTTGGCTTACTGAATCACAGCCCGCACTTGGCGGTGCAATTCCGTCATGCTAAGCAACGGTAGCTGAGCTCGCCGCTTCTCAGTGCTGAAGTCTTCCATCGAGTTCATCGCTGTAGCGATTTAATGCCCGCTGGGAATGGCCGCTTCTGGCCGATTCTGTTGAAAAAGTAGCTCCCCTGGCCGACCTCCGGCAAAATCTCTTCATTGGCCGGAGGGGGATCACACAGCATGATGGGACAGTTATCGAGTGGGCAGGAGCGACTGTTTTACTCCTTCAACCTTGAAGATCACATCCCAGCCAATCACCTTCTGCGCAGCATTGATCGGTGTCTCGATCTGAGCGACCTGCGCCATTACCTCGCTGATTTCTATAGCCCGATTGGGCGCCCTTCAATTGATCCTGAACTGATGATCCGCATGCTGGTCGTGGGCTACTGCTATGGCATCCGCTCCGAGCGGCGGTTGTGCGAAGAGGCCCATTTGAACCTGGCGTATCGCTGGTTCTGCCGGTTGAGCCTTGAAGATGAAGTACCCAATCACTCGACGTTTTCCAAAAATCGACACGGCCGTTTTCGGGACAGTGATCTGTTCCGCTGGTTGTTCAATGAAGTACTGCGTCGCTGCATGGATGCAGGGTTGGTCAAAGGCGAAGGCTTTGCCGTGGACGCCAGCATTATCAAAGCGGATGCCAGCCGGCAGCGCGGTGTACCGGGCGATGAACAGGTCAACTGGAGCGATCCGGCCCTGAGCACCCGCGCCGTGCGTGAGTATCTTGAGGCACTCGATGAAGAGGCTCTGGCCGAAACGCTACCGAAGCGCCTATCGCTGACTGATCCTCAAGCCCGCTGGACCGCAGCTCCAGGTGGCCCAGCGTTCTACGCTTACTCCACGAATTATCTGATCGATACCGAGCACGGTGTCATCGTGGATGTGGAACCCACACCGGCTCATCGCACGGCCGAGGTCGAGAGCACCAAGATCATGATCGACCGGGTCGAGGCGCAGTTCGACATCAAGCCGGAACGCCTTATTGGCGACACCGCTTACGGAACCGCGCCGATGCTGGCCTGGATGGTGGAGGAAAAAGACATAGAGCCGCATGTGCCGGTATGGGACAAAACCGAGCGCAAGAACGACAGTTTATCGAGCAACGATTTCCACTGGAATGAGGAGACTGAGGAATACCGCTGCCCAGCCGGCAATGCCTTGCGCAGCGAATGGCGTGCCTTCAAGAATGAGCGTTCGCACGTCACCAAAGCCAACACCATCATCTTCCGATCCCGGCAGACCGACTGCGTTTCCTGTCCGATGAAAGCCAAGTGCTGCCCGAACACGGCGTTCCGCAAGATCGCTCGCAGCGTCCATGAAGCCGCTCGTGATGTGGCTCGGCGCATTGCAGCAACGCCGGCGTATCAGCGCTCTCGCCACGAACGTAAAAAGGTCGAAATGTTGTTTGCCCACCTCAAGCGCATCCTGAAATTGGATCGCTTGCGGCTACGTGGCATGAGTGGCGCGACCGATGAGTTCACGCTGGCGGCTGCGGTACAGAACCTGCGTCGACTGGCCAAACTCACATCTCAAGGGCCACCTGCCACGGGATAGGTGCGCCTGCACGAAGCAAAAAACCTCAAATTAACCCAATAACAGAGCAGCAAAGGTCAACGAAGGGCCGAGAAACCACTCAATGTGGTGAGTAGGTTCTCCGGGGGGAGCCGTGCCTGAGTTCAGGCGAACTGAAAATCCGACTTTTTCAACAGAATCGGCCGAAAGCAGTCATTAAATGCTCTACAAAATGAGGTGCTATTCAGTTAGGCGAAATGTTTCGCATGGAGTCTAGCGCCGGTTTCTTGTGATTACCGGGCATGTGCCTCAGGAAGTATTGTCGGTTTAGGCAGATACGGGGCTGGTCTCAATTTTCGCGGAGGCGAAAATATACCTGTGCTCTCTATTCGTTAAGTTTAACCCGTCTACATCTCCGAAAATTTACGTATTTCTTTACATTTCCTGTAAAAAAACATCAGGTTTACTGGTCATTAATCTAGTTTATAGCCTGCATGGTATTTACTACCATTTTAAGGTCGCAGACCCGCAACGAGCGATACTCAAGAACCCCCCGCTGGCGCAGGCCGCGGGGGTTTTTTATGGCTGTTGATCAGGCGTCTGTTGCCGCCGTGGTCAGCACCATGTCCTTGAAGCGCCGCAATACGGCCGAGTCATCACCGGCTCGCGTCGCCAGGTGGAGCGGCGCCACCAGGTTCCGGCAATCCGTCAGTGGTCGATAGACGATGCCGTCTCCACGCAGCCGTTGCATCGACGCCGGCACGATGGATACGCCAAGGCCCGCTGCCACCAGGCTCAAGGTTGCTGTCATGCGCGGCGCTTCCTGCACCACTTGCGGGCTGAACCCCGCTTCACGGCAGGCCACCAGGATCGCGTCATACAAACCCAACCCCACGCGCCGTCGATAGAGTACGAAGGACTCAGTAGCCAGTGCCGCCAAAGGCAGGGGGGAGGCGGCGTCGAGTGCCAGGGGATGATCGGTGGGCAGTGCCAACAACATGGGCTCCACGAGGATCGGTTGGTCCTGCAGCGATTGAATCCCGCTGAGCGGTGAGCGGATAAAGGCTGCGTCGAGTTTTTCATGCACCAGCGCATCCAGCAGTTCGCCGGTACCTGCTTCCTCCAGCACCACCGAGACGCCCACGAAGGTTTCGCGAAACAGCCGCAGCACACTGGGCACGAATGGGTGCAGGGCGGCCGAACTGGTAAACCCGATGGCCAGCCGTCCGCGCTCACCTCGGGCAGCGCGACGCACGACCTCCGCCACACCGTCTACACGTGCCAAGACCTCGCGCGCTTCCTCCAGCAACGCCAGCCCGGCAGGGGTTGGGCGCACGCCACGGGGCAGGCGTTCCATCAGCACAACGCCCAGCTCGGCCTCAAGGCTTTGCAGCAGTCGCGTCAGCGGTGGCTGCTGCATCCCCAAACGTTCCGCCGCGCGGGTGATATAGCCTTCTTCGGCAATGGCGACAAAGGCTCTGAGTTGGCGCAACTCCAACATAGGGATACTTTTCAGGTATGGGAGGTCGTCAATCCTGGCATTTGTTCTCATGGCTCACAAGATTTAGGCTGTCTTCACCCTTTAAAAAGCCGCCTCTAAAAAAGAAGGAAAGCCGCGATGACCTGGTCTGCCAAGCAATACACGATGTTTGAACAACAGCGCACTCGCCCGGTTCGTGACTTGGTCGCGGCCATTCCCAATACCGAGGTGCGCACCGCTGTCGACTTGGGCTGTGGCCCTGGCAACTCCACTGAAGTGCTGGCCGGGCGTTTCCCACAAGCGCAGGTCACCGGTATGGACAGCTCCGATGACATGCTGGTCGACGCCCGTAAACGCCTGCCGGGGCTGAACTTCGAACGGGCGGATATCGGTGCCTGGAGCCCCGAGCATGCCTTCGACGTCATCCTGGCCAACGCCTCCCTGCAATGGCTGCCCGATCACGCCACGCTCTACCCGCACCTGGTCAACCAACTGACGCCCGGTGGCACGCTGGCGGTGCAAACCCCGGACAACCTTGATGAGCCTGCCCACCGGCTGGCACGAGAGGTAGCGGCAGATGGCCCCTGGTCCGCGAAGATCGGTGCGGTCAAACACAATGAGCGGCACACCGCGAGCTACTACTACGAGCTACTCAGCCAACACTGCAGCATCGTCGACGTGTGGCGCACCACCTACCTGCATCCGTTGGCGGATCATGCGGCGGTGGTGGAGTGGTTTAAAGGTTCTGCATTGCGGCCATTTCTTGCGCCGTTGAGCGATGGGGAAAAGGCCGCATTCCTACGGGAATACCAGGCACGGATTACGCAGGCTTACCCAGCCCTGGGCGATGGCACCGTGCTGCTGCCGTTTCCGCGCCTGTTCGTCATCGCCACGCGCTGAAGCCAGCAGCATACGGGGGGGCGGTCACGCGGCCGCCGTTTGTGTCTTGAGGTATTCATCCGCCGACACCACGCCTGCATAGCCGAATGCCAGCGATGCCATATAAGCGTCATGCACCTGCGCCGCCGGGATGACTTTGCCATTGAATTCCAGGTCGCGGGTGGCGCAGGCGTCATGGATCAGCGTGACCTTGTAGCCCAGGTCCGCCGCCGCTCGCACCACCGCATCGATGCACATGTGGCTCATGCTGCCGACCACCACCAGTTCGGTAATGCTGCGTTGTTCCAACAGCTCACGCAGGTTGGTTTCACGGAACGCATTCACGAAATGCTTCAGTACCACTGGCTCATTGCCCTCGTTCAACACCTTGGGGTGCAAGTGCGCCCCCTCGGAGTTCGGTGTAAAGAAGGGAGCATCCTGCGAGGTGAACTCATGGCGCACATGTATCACCGCATCCCCCGCCTGGCGAAAGGCCTGGAGCACTTGTGCAGCCTTGTCCGCCGCGGCTTCCACGCCGCTGAGCGGCCACTTGCCCTGGGGGAAGTAGTCGTTCTGGATATCGATTAGGATGAGTGCTTGCTTGGCCATGGGTGTTGCCTCGTGATGGGTTGATGGGGCCAGTATCTTAGCTGGCGCCGCTGCCGAGGATTGGCTGCACCGACAATAACAGGGGGAAAACTGACAATGGCCGTGGAACGCTCGATCGTCGAGCTGGGTGTATTGATCTATCAAGGGGCGCAATTGGCTGCGGTGCATGGCTTGACCGACCTGTTCGGTGTGGCCAACCGGATCGCCGCCGAGCATCAATCCGCGCAACTGCCGCTGCTGCGGGTCAGCCACTGGCAGGTGGATGCCCAGGGTACCCCCGCGCGGGTATTCGACAGCCATCCCGGCCCTGACCTGCCGCTGATGGCCGTGCTGGTGCCGCCCTCGATTGGCGAGTTCACCGACGAGCAAGCGCCGCCCGCGTTACTGGCGTGGATTCGCCAGCAACACGCGGCGGGCACGGTTCTTGGTGGCGTGTGCATTGGTTCGATCATGCTGGCGCGTAGTGGCCTGCTGGACGGGCGCAGCGCCACCACGCATTGGTCCTCCGCCACATCCTTCGCCGCTCGTTACCCAGCCGTACGCCTGGAAGCGGATAAACCGATTGTCGATGACGGCGACCTGATCACGACCGCCGGGCTGATGGCCTGGTCCGAACTGGGCCTGCGCCTGGTTGACCGCACCATGGGCCCGAGCATTGCGGCCCAGACCGCCCGGTTCCTGGTGATCGCGCACAGTGACAGCGCCAGCCACTGCGGCAGCAACTTTGCGCCGATCCTCGGGCACGGCGACAGCGCGATCCTCAAGGTGCAGCACTGGTTGCAGGCCAGTGGTGCGGTGGATGTCAGCGTGGCGGCAATGGCCCAGGAGGCGGGTCTGGAAGAGCGCACATTCCTGCGGCGCTTTCGCGGCGCAACAGGGTTGAAGCCCACCGAATACTGCCAGCACTTGAGGGTCGGCAAGGCTCGGCAGATGCTGGAGTTCACCAACGGCACCATCGACCATATCGCTTGGACCGTGGGTTATCAGGACCCCAGTGCCTTTCGCGCCACCTTCAAGAAAATCACCGGCCTGGCCCCCAGTGATTACCGCAGCCGGTTTGGGGTGTGAATCGTGCAGAACGCCGCGTCCATCCGCGGCTGTCGTGCAGAATCAAACAGGCCAACTGCCATCGCTTTTCAGCTAACCACTTGATTTCCACGCCATCGCCTTGAGCCAGGCCTTGGCTTGATCCCTGCAACAGTGTCTGCACACACATGGCGGGACAATCAAGGGGGACGCATGACCCCAACGCAGCGCAAAAAGCTGGTCGTTGCCCATTCCACGCGGGAGGGCGCGCCCCAGCATGAAGTCGAAACCAATCGCGCCCTGGCGCGCTGGCTGGCGCAGATCCTCGGCCTCAAGTTTGGCGGCAGCTACGACCCCAACCGGCACGCTGGGCGTGATCTGTATGTGCTGCCCACCCAAACCCTGGTCGGCCCGGACCAGGCGCGCCCATTCGGTATTAGTGGCCCTGACGACCTGTGGGGCGGCTATGTCGATCACGACTTCATCTGTACCAAGGCGATCAGTCACGGCGTGTTGGGCCCCGAAGCCGTCGCCCCGGAGGGCTGGTCGACGTTATTTGGTGAGCGCGTGCGCGATGTGGTGTTGGACGGCCTGAGCGTGTTTGCCCTCAAGGATGCGCGGGAAGCTGCGACACGCCTGCTCTACAGTGGGCCGATCCGGTTGAAGCCTGTGCACGCCAGCGCCGGGCGTGGCCAGCAAGTGATCCGTAGCCTGGATGAGTTCGACGCGTTGCTGGCGCGCCCCGGATCGGCACAGCTGTTCGACGACGGTGTGGTATTGGAACAGGACCTTCAGGATGTGGTCACTCATAGTGTGGGCCAGAGTTTTATCGGCGCGCACCGGTTCAGCTATTGCGGCGAGCAATACTTGACCCAGGACGGGCAGGGTGAAGAGGTCTACGGTGGCTCGAACCTGATCGTGGTCCCGGGTGACTACGACGACCTGCTCCAACTCGACCTGTCCGACGACGTACGCCTGGCCATCCGGCAAGCCCAGGTCTTCGACGCCGCCGCCCTTGAGGCCTACCCTGGTTTTTATGCCTCACGGCGCAACTACGACATCGCCCAGGGCGTGGACAGCAACGGCCAGCGTCGCAGCGGTGTACTTGAACAGTCCTGGCGCATGGGTGGGGCCAGCAGCGCGGAAGTCGCGGCGCTGCAAAGCTTCATCAACCACCCGGGCCTTAAAGCCATTCATGTGTCCTCGGTAGAAACCTACGTGGACCAGCCACTGCCGGCGGATGCCATCGAGGTTTACCGTGGCCCGGCCGAAAACAGCGACTTTCTTCTCAAGTACGTGACGGTTAAACCTTATGACGGCTAGAAGCGAAAGCATTGCGATCGACATCGACGGCGAACAGATGAGCGGCACGTTCTTGAGCCCCAAGTCCAAAGTGCCTGGGGTGTTGTTCGTGCACGGCTGGGGCGGTAGCCAGGAGCGTGATCTGGAACGGGCCAAGGGCATCGCCGGCCTGGGCTGCGTGTGCCTGACCTTCGACTTGCGTGGCCATGCGGGCACTGGCATTCCGTTGTCCCGCGTGACCCGCGAAGACAACTTGCGCGACCTGTTGGCCGCCTACGACCGCCTGCTGTCGCACCCGGCCATCGACACCTCGGCGGTGGCGGTGGTGGGCACCAGTTACGGCGGTTACCTCGCCGCCATTCTGACGTCGTTGCGCCCGGTGCGCTGGCTGGCGCTGCGCGTGCCGGCACTGTACCGCGACCAGGAATGGCTCAAGCCCAAGCGCGATTTGGACAAGGCGGACCTGATGGATTACCGCAGTACGCTGGTGCACGCGCAAACCAACCGCGCCTTGCATGCCTGCGCGCAATTTACCGGCGATGTGCTGATCGTCGAATCGGAAACCGACGACCATGTGCCCCACGCGACCATCATGAGCTACCGTGCGGCGTGCCAGCGGACACACTCCCTGACCCACCGCATCATCGACGGCGCCGACCACGCCCTGAGTGACCCAGTCTCCCAGCAGGCCTACACCTCGATCCTGGTGGACTGGATCACCGAGATGGTGGTGGGCGAACGGTTGAGCATCATCCAGTCCCAATAACCTGGCGCCCGCGAATTGGGCGCTCTGTAACCAGCGGGCTTGCCCTAATGCCGTTCAGTTAAGGCTTTTTTGTAGGAGCGAGCTTGCTCGCGAAGCACTCACAGGCGCCGCGTTCATTCAGGAAACACGCGTTATCGTTGACGTTTTTCGCGAGCAAGAACTAGGCGTCCCCCTCGCTCCTACAGAAGGCGATGTACGCTTAACTGAACGGCATTAGGACTTGCCCCGCGTTGGGCTGCGTAGCAGCCCCAAAACCAGCCGCTGAGGAGTGCCTGATCCTCCGCCTGTCAAGCCGCTGCCTTCTTCACCCGCAACGCCTTGGCCTTGGCTTCCACCGCGAGGTACATCACCAGCGCAATCAGCAACGGCAAGATAAAGTAGATCGCCCGATACGCAATCAACCCGGCGAGCAAGCTGCCCCGCGACGCCTCATGCTGCAACAGCGCAATAAACACCGCCTCCAGCACCCCAAGCCCGGCAGGGATATGGGTCACCACCCCGGCAATCGCACTGATCAGCAACACCCCCAGCACCAACGGGTAGTCCAGCTTCGCCGGCAGCAGGGTGAAAATCACCGCCGCCATCAATGACCAATTCAACGCACCGAGCGCCAGTTGCAAACACGCCATGCGCAGCGACGGCAGGTTGATCTCGATACCGCGAATCGCCCACGCGCGTTTTGTCGAAAACTGGCAGGCCACCAAGTAGCCCAGGCTCGCCAGCACCAGCAATACTCCGACACCTTGCAGGGCGCCGCTGCTGAGCTTCCAGCCCGGTGGCATTGTCACCAACCCGCTGCTGAACACGACGCCGGCCAGTGCCATATAGCCGAACCAATTGGTCGCCAGGCTCAAGCCGAGGATCTTGGCAATATTGCCGGTGCTTACCCCCAGGCGCGAATACAGGCGGTAACGCATGGCGATACCGCCGACCCACGCACTCAGGTTGAGGTTGAACGCATAGCTGATGATCCCCACCGGTAGGATCTGCTTCCAGCGCAGGGGCTGGCGGATGTAGGTGCGGCCGATCAGGTCGAAGCAGGCGTACACGATAAAACTGCACAACGTCAGCGTGCCGGCGATCAGCAAGGTGCGTAGCTTGAAGTCGCCCAAGGTCTGGAACACTTCGCTCCAGTCGATGCGCCGGGCGAGCAGGGTGAACAACACGATCAGCAAGAGGAAGAACGCGACAGTCAGCGGCTTCTTCCAGCGTGTAAAACGCGAGCGGTTGGCTTCAGCGGTCATGGGCCCGACTCTCAAAGGGTTTCAAACGCGGTTTGTGCGCCGGCAGCCAGCCCGTCAACGCCGGGAAATGGCGCATCACATGGAACACCAGGAAACCCACGGTCAAGCGCCAGAGCCACAGGCGCGGCGTGCGGTTTTCCGGCATGGTCTGGCAATGGTGCTTGCTGAGCACTTCGAGGCGTTCGTACAGCTGCTGGTTGAATGCCCGGTCGCGAATCAGCACATTGGCTTCCAGGTTCAGCGACAGGCTCAGCGGGTCCAGGTTGCTGGAACCCACGGTGCTCCAGTCGTCATCCACCAGCGCCACCTTGCCGTGCAGCGGGCGCTGGCAATACTCGTGGATCACCACGCCGTCCTTGAGCAGGTAGTCGTAGAGCATGCGCGCCGCCAGCTTGGCCAGCAGCACATCGGGCTGGCCCTGCATGATCAATTGCACGTGCACGCCCCGCCGCGCGGCGTTGCGGATCTCGCGCAGCAAGCGGTAGCCGGGGAAGAAGTAGGCATTGGCGATCACCGCGCGGCGCTGGGCTTTACTCAGGGCGTGGATATAAGCCTCTTCGATGTCATCGCGGTGCTGCACGTTATCGCGATAAATCAGGCGCACCAGGCCGTCGCCGTCTGCCGAGGTCCACAGTGAGGGGCGCCGGTCGCGGCGTCGCCAGCCGCGGCGGCTGCGTACTTTTCGGCCGCTTTGGGCCAGGGCAAAGTGATGCAGGTCGGCGACCGCCGGGCCGACCACCTGCACCGCGTAATCCTGCTTGGCCTCGGGGCCGTAGTCGCCCAAGTGGTCGGCAGAGAAGTTGATCCCGCCGATAAACCCTACTTGCGCATCCACCACCACGATCTTGCGGTGCAAGCGGCGGAACCAATTGGTGCGAATGCCGAGGGTCTTGGACGCCGGGTCGAACATCTGCACTATCACCCCGGCTTCGGCCAACTCAGCGAGGAAGGCCGGGCTCAGCTCGCCGCAGCCAAACCCGTCAAGGCTGGCGACGACTTTGACGCCGCGCCGTGCCGCATCGACCAGGATGTCCCGTAGCTCATGGCCAACCTTGTCTTCGAACAGGATGAAGGTTTCCAGCAGGATTTCCCGCTGGGCCTGGCGCATGGCGTCGAACACCTTCGGGAAGTAGGCCTCGCCGTTTTCCAGCAACTCGATCTGGTTGCCGCTCTGCCAGCCGTAATCCAGGTCCCGCGCCGAGGCTTCGTCCGGTGGCTGGTCGGTAGCGAAATGGGCGACGGCGACTTTTTCCAGTGGGGCACTGTTCATAGCTCGATCTCCACTGACAGGGGCGCGTGGTCTGACAAATGCGACCAGGGGCGGCTGTTCAACACCTGGGGCGCATGCGCCTTCACATTGCGCACATAGATTCGATCCAGGCGCAGCAGGGGCAGGCGCGCGGGGAAGGTGCGCGGTGGTTTGCCATGGGCCTCGGTAAACACTTCGCGCAGGCCGCAATGGCGCAGGTCGGCGCGCAGGCGCCAGTCGTTGAAGTCGCCGGCGACGATCAGCGGTGCATCGGCGGGAATCTGCGCCACGCGCTCGGCGATCAGGCGCAGTTGCTGCTGGCGATGTTTTTCCTGCAAGCCCAGGTGCACGCAAATGGCATGCAGTTCCTTCTCCTGCCCGGGCAAGCGCATCACGCAATGCAGCAGCCCGCGACTTTCATGGCCGCTCTGGGAGATGTCGAGATTGTCGTAGCGCACGATCTGGAACTTCGACAGCAGCGCATTACCGTGATCGCCATCGGGGTACACCGCATTGCGCCCATAGGCGTACTGCGGCCAGATGCTGTCGGCGAGGAACTCGTACTGCGGCATCGCCGGCCAGTTGCTATAGCGCTTGGGGTGGCGTTCGTGGGTGCCGTGGATTTCCTGCAGGAACACGATATCGGCCGCCACACTGCGTACCGCCTCGCGTAATTCCGGCAGGATGAAGCGCCGGTTGAGGGCGGTGAAGCCCTTGTGGGTATTGACCGTCAGCACGCGAAAACGGGTGATGGTGGTGGTGGGTGTCGGGGGGATCAGTTCCGAGTGAGTCATGCCAATCCCTCAGGTATCAGTCGTCTCCGGGAGGCGTTGCGTGACGCAATCAACCACGCGCGTTGCCGCCTGTAGTGCCCGCCGGAAATGCCGATATGAATCGCCGCCATGTTTGCTCCCGTGGATGTAGGGTCGAGTGACCTCCGTTTTGGGATGACTGCGATATTTGCGCGAAAGTTTCCGTGGGCCTACAGGCGGTACCCATCCCGGAAAGGCGCGCGGGTTGCCAGCGCGAGCAAAGCCATGGGCATGGCTGCAACTCCGATGGGTTTCAATCAGATGTGCAGTGTCTGGGTTCGGCTGGTGCGGAAAAAGGCAGGGAAGGGCATTTGATCTTTGCCTATAGGGCAAAGATGTCGACACAGGGGAACGATCAGGATTCAAACCCGTCAGTTCCTTACAGACCCTTCTGAAGGAGCTCGGAGTTTTGCTGAATCTCAAGACTGCATTACTGCTCGGCGCGCTGTTGTTTTGCACCAGTGGCGCACTGCAAGCTGCGGCCACTGCGCCTGAAGCCGAAGCGCCGGCCAAGCCGGAGTTGCTGGTCGAAGGCGGATTGCTCGGCGCCATCAGCTCCAGCATGGATGATGTGCAGCAGAAGCTCGATCTCAACCAGAACCTGATAGATGCGTGGCGGTTGCGTGCCGACCGGGCCGCGGATGAAGTCGGGCGCCTGGTGAACCAGACGGCGCAGCGTTCGCCGTGGAGCGTGGCCGGGGATTTCCTGTTGCTGTCCGGGGTGTGGATCGGCGCCTTCGCGTTGTTGACGCTGCTTGGGCGTTTTATCCTGCGGCGCCTTGGGCGGCGCACGTTCTTTGAGCAGCGTGGGCGGCTGCGTGCGGTGCTCGGGTATGTGCTGCCCTATACGATTCCCGCGCTGATCTGCCTGCCGCTGACCCTCTACTTCAGCCACTTCCTACCCACCTCGATAGGCCGCGCGCTGGCGCTGTGTTTTGCCTACGCCACCAGTAGCGGCATCTTCTCCACCTCCATGCTGCTGTGCGTCATCGTCATGTTCAACGTCGGCCACAAGCGCCCGGCGGTGCAGATTATTCGCGACTACTGCCCCAAGCCGCTGTTCCTGATTGGCTTTCTCGCCGCCCTCAGCGACGCCCTGACCAGCCCGCAAATCGCCCGTCAGTTGGGCGGCAATATCACCAGCAGTATTGCGGTGTTGACCGGCTTGTTGGCGGCAGTGATTTTCGCTGTGCTGGTGATACGCCTGCGGCGCCCGGTCGCGCATCTGATCCGCAATCGGCCCCTGGCCCAGCGTCTGAAGCATCCCGCGTTGCAGCAGTCGCTACGGGTGTTTTCCGGGCTGTGGTACTGGCCGATCCTGTTGATGGTGTTGGTCTCAGCGATCAACCTGATCGGTGCCGGCGACGACAATCAAAAAGCCCTGCGTTGCGCGCTGTTTACCACGATCCTGCTGATCGGCACGGTATTCCTCAGCACCGTGCTGCAACACCTGTTCAAATCCCGTAGCCAGGTGGCGATCCAGCGCAGCAGCGCCTACAAGGAGCGCTTCCTCAGCCTGTTGCACGCGATCTTGCGCATCATCATGGCCATCGCGTTTATCGAAATCCTCGGGCGTATCTGGGGTGTGTCGCTGTTCGAATTTGCCCAGCGCAACTCGGTGGGGCGCGCCATCAGTGATTCCCTGAGCAGCATCGGCCTGATCCTGCTGATGACCTGGCTGTTCTGGGTGGTGCTCGACACGGCGATCCAGGAAGCCTTGAAACCGCCGCTAAACAAACGCTCCAGCCGCCAGCCCAGTACGCGGGTGAAAACCATCCTGCCCCTGCTGCGCAATGCGGTGAAAATCATATTGGTGGTGATCTGCGCGATCACCACCATGGCTAACCTCGGTATCAACGTCGCGCCGCTGCTGGCGGGGGCCGGGGTGGTGGGGCTGGCGATTGGTTTTGGCTCGCAGCAACTGGTGCAGGATGTGATCACCGGCCTGTTCATCATCATCGAAGACACCCTGTCGATTGGCGATTGGGTGGTGCTCGACTCCGGTCACGCGGGCACTGTCGAGGGCCTGACCATCCGTACTCTGCGCCTGCGCGACGGCAAGGGTTTCGTGCACTCGGTGCCGTTCGGGCAGATCAAGGCGGTCACCAACCAATCGCGGCAATTTGCCTATGCGTTCTTCTCCGTGCAGTTCACCTACGACACCGATGTGGATAAGGCCGTGGAGCTGATCCGCGAAGCCGGGCAGTCGATCCGGGATGACGTGTTCCTCAAGTACAACCTGCAAGGGCCGCTGGAGGTGTTCGGCGTCGACAAGATGGACCTCAACGGCGTGGTGCTCACGGCGCAGTTCCGTACCGTGTCGGGCGGGCAATATGCGGTGAGCCGTGCGTTCAACCAGCGTTTGAAAAAGCTTGTGGATAACTGTGATGAGGTGCACTTCGCGCAAACTTATCCACAGCAGGTTTTGCTGCCGAAGCGTACATCCCAGGTGGATGAGCCGGATGAAGAGGTGCCGGCGTCGGTGGTGTTGACGGAGCAGCCCAGGTCTCAATGAGGGGGTTGACTGTTCTGGCCTCATCGGGGGCAAGCCCCCTCCCACACTTTGATCTGTGAATGCAATCAAATGTGGGAGGGGGCTTGCCCCCGATGAGGGCTTCAAAGTCACTATGACTCAATGCCTGATCAACTTCTCCAGTACCGCCTGCTGATCCACCTCCAACAACACCTGCTGCTTGCCGGCGACCATCACCGCCGCTGGCAACCCGTCCCGGTACACAAGCCGATTCCCACTCACCGCCGGCACCTTGCTGCCCGGCAACAGCGTGCCCACCAGGTTCAACGGGTCGGCGCCGCACACTGCGATCAAGCTACCGTCATGGGGCCGCCGCCGCACTTCGCGCAGTAACGGGATCGCCTCCGGCAAGGCAAACTGTTCCCCGGCCAAGCCACTGACAAACCGTCCGCCGCGAATCTCACCCCGCGCCTCGAGCCGATGGAACGTGCGCAGCAATTCGCGCCAGCTCGGCAACCAATCCGCCTCGCGCTCCAGCAATCGCCAGAACACCACGCCATAACGCCGCAGCAGGGTCATCGCCACATGTTCCAGCGTCTCGGCGGAGTGCGGTGCGGCCGCTTCCGGCTGGCGCCGAATCAGCGCCCAACGCCCGGCATCGTCCATCCCGCCAACCAATGCGCCGCGCCCACGTCGGCTGCTGCGCGCCTGGCGTTTACTGGCGGGCGTGGTCAGCGCGCGCAGCCCGGCAAAACTGTCGGCATTGACCAGGCCGGCGCCGACCAATTCCTGTAGGGCGCCTTCCAGTTCGCTGCGCAGCAGATGGGCTTCGTGCACCAGTTCGTCGAAAAACAGCGCGCCGTGTTCGCGCAGGGCCAAGTGGACTTTTTGTGCCTTGGGCGACAACGTCGTGCTGTCCGTCTGTTCGGTCAGCCCGCTCCATAGCGGTACCTGGCTGCGCGGCAACAGCACTACCGGGGTGCTGCGCAACGCCATGGCGCCGGGTTTATTGCTCAGGCGTATCCACACCAGCCTGCCGCTGCGGCAGAGGTCATCGAGCCAGGTGGGAGTGTAATCCTTGATCCGCGCACTGAGCAGGTCACTGTCCCAGGCCGAGGCGGCCGCCGCGTAGCCTTCGAACTGCCCGACAATCTGGGGCAACACTGCGCTGCCCTGGCCGCGGGTGCTGTCGGACAGGTGCTGCCAATCGAACAGAAAGCGCATGAAATCCTGCAACGCCACCGGCTCTATTTCCCGGCGCAGGCGCTTGACCGTGTAGCGATGAATCCGCGCGAGCAAGTGCCGTTCGCACCATTGTTCTTCGCCGATGCCGGGACTGAAGTGCCCGCGCAGCACGTAGCCTTCTTGCTCCAGGCGTGCCAGGGCCTGTGCGATGTCGGCCACCGGCAGGCCGAGGGGCGCGGCAATTTCGATCAGCGTCAGCGGGCCGAAGCCAGCCAGGCGCGCACGCAGCAGTTCCACCAGCGCGTCATCGTGAGTCCAGGGCTCATCGAACCCCGGTAGCAGCGGCAGGTGGTTGGGATAAATCGTCTGCACGCAACTCAAGCGCTCCACGGCCACCCAAAGACCGTTCGACAAACAATAAGCGCGGCCACCCTTGGCCAAGGCATGCAGCCACTGCGCCCACTGTGGCGTGACTTCGTGGCTGGCGATGCACGCCAGGCTCATCAACGCCTCATGCATTTCATCCACGCCCTGGGGCGCCGGCCAGGCTTCTTCGCGCACGCCGTCGATGGCCTGCGCGTCCAGCGCACCGAGGTCGTCGGTGCTTTGCGGGTCGCTCCAGCGCCGGTTGAGTACCGCCTGGGTGCGGCGTTCTTCCAGCGGGGCATCGTCGAGAAAGGTGTAGGGGCGCGCGTTGAGAATTTCGGCGGCCATGGGCGAGGGCGCCGGCAAGTCGCGGCTGATCAACCGCACTTCGCCGCGCTCCATGCGCCGCAACAGGGCCAGCCAGGCGTCGCTGTCCATGGCTTCGTGCAGGCAGTCATCGAGGGTCTGTTCCACCAGCGGATGCTCAGGCACTTCGCGTTCGCCTGCGAGGTTTTCCAGGCAGGCGATCTGGTCGGGAAACACGCAGGCGATCAGGTCTTCGCTTTTCATGCGCTGGATCTGGGGGGCCACCTTGCGCCCCCCGGTATAACGCGGCAACGCCAAGGCCACGCCGGCGTTCCAGCGCCAGCGCACACCGAACAGCGGCGCATCAAGCACGGCCTGGATCAGCAGGTGTTCGGCGCTGTGGCTGTTCAAATAGCGCCAGACGTCGTCCAGCTCGAAACTGTGGCTGGTGGACAGCGACAGCACAATCGCATTCTCGCTGGCCGCCGCTTGCAGTTCGAAGTTGAAGGTGCGGCAAAAACGCTTGCGCAAGGCCAGGCCCCAGGCACGGTTGACGCGGCTACCGAACGGAGTGTGGATGATCAACTGGGTACCGCCGGACTCGTCGAAAAAGCGCTCCATGATCAACGTGTCCTGGGACGGCAATGCGCTCAGGGCCAGGCGTGCGCGCGCCAGATAATCGAGGATTTGTTCGGCGCTGGCGCGGTTCAGGCCGAGAGTGACGGTCAGCCAGTCGTGTGCACCTTGCAGGTCGCCGGGGGTGGCGCTGAGCAGCGTGTCCAATTGCCCCTGCAAGCGCGCCACCGCGGCGGATAATTCGTTGCTGCGCCCCGGTGCCTCGCCCAGCCAGAACGGAATGCTTGGCGGCTGGCCGTGGGCGTCTTCGACCCGCACCTTGCCGGCCTCGACGCGCAGGATGCGGTAGGACGTATTCCCGAGCTGGAAGATATCCCCAGCGATACTTTCCACCGCGAAGTCTTCGTTGACGCTGCCGATATTCAGGCCCTGGGGTTCGAGCAACACGCTGTAGTCGGCGTTGTCGGGGATGGTGCCGCCGCTGGTCACTGCGGTGAGTCTGGCGCCCCGGCGGCCGCGCAAGGTGCGCGTCAAGGCGTCGCGGTGCAGGTAGGCGCTGCGAATGCCCTGGCGACCGTTGTAGCCCTCGCTGAGCATCTGCAACAGCGCCTGGTAATGGTGGTTATCCAGCGCGGCGTAGGGCGCGGCGCGGTGGATCAGGTCGAGCAGGGCCTGTTCCGACCATTCCTGGGCGCTGACCTCGGCGATGATCTGCTGGGCCAGTACGTCCAGCGGCGCAATCGGGATATGCAAGGTGTCGAGTTCGCCCCGGCGCACGCAGTCGAGCAGCGCGGCGCATTCGATCAGGTCGTCGCGGGTGGTGGCGAACAGGCGCCCCTTGGGTGTGCCGCCAACCTGGTGCCCGGAGCGGCCAACGCGTTGCAGAAACCCGTTGATGGAACCCGGCGAGCCGATCTGGCACACCAGGTCGACATCGCCGATATCAATCCCCAGCTCCAGGGACGCGGTGGCGATCAGTACTTGCAGGGTGCCGGCCTTGAGGCGTTGCTCGGCGTCCAGGCGCAGCTCCTTGGCCAGGCTGCCGTGGTGGGCGGCCACTGCGCTCTTGCCCAGGCGCTCGCTCAAGTGCCGGGCCAGGCGTTCGGCCAGGCGCCGGGTGTTGACGAAAATCAGCGTGGTGCGGTGTTCACGGGCCAGGGCGGCGAGGCGGTCGTAGACCAGCTCCCACACATCGTTGGCCATCACCGCCGACAGTGGCACCGGCGGCACTTCGATATCCAGGTCGCGGGGGCGGGCGTGGCCGATATCGACGATGTCGCACAGGCGCTCGCTGCCCACCAGAAAGCGCGACACGGCCTCGATGGGCTTTTGCGTGGCGGACAGGCCAATGCGGGTCAGCGGCTCGGCGCACAAGCCTTGCAGGCGCTCCAGGCTCAAGGCCAGGTGGCTACCGCGCTTGCCGGCGGCGATGGCGTGGATTTCATCGACAATCACCGTGCGCGTGCTGGCGAGCATCTGCCGGCCGGAGTCCGAGCCCAGCAGCACATACAGCGATTCCGGTGTCGTCACCAGGATATGCGGCGGGCGCTTGCGCATCAGTGCGCGGTCTTTTTG
Source organism: Pseudomonas sp. G11 (assembly GCF_029457515.1). Taxonomy (NCBI): domain Bacteria; kingdom Pseudomonadati; phylum Pseudomonadota; class Gammaproteobacteria; order Pseudomonadales; family Pseudomonadaceae; genus Pseudomonas; species Pseudomonas sp. G11. The sequence continues at coordinate 7,069,333 of NZ_CP120377.1, read as the reverse complement.
CGGGGTGTCGCCGGTGCGCACGGCGGTGCGGATCGCCAGCGGTGGCAAGCCCAGGCGCTGCAGATGGTCGGTGATCCCGGCCAGCGGATTTTGCAGGTTGATCTGGATATCGTTGGACAGCGCCTTGAGCGGCGACACGTACACCACCAGGGTTTCATCCGGCAACTGCCCGCCGTTGGCCAGGCCTTGGTGCACCAGGTCATCCAGTACGGCCAGGAAGGCGGTCAGCGTCTTGCCGGAACCGGTGGGCGCGGCGATCAGCGTCGAGCGGCGCTGGCGGATTAACGGCCACGCCTCGGCCTGGGCCTGGGTCACCGAGGGAAAAGTACTACGGAACCAGGCGCTGACGGCGGGGTGGAAACCGTTCAATACCGTGTCCGTTGATTCAGGAAGGTTCATAAAACAATCCTACCTCATTGGGGCCGCCGCGCAGACCAACGCGGGGCAAGCCTGCTCACCGCCGTCCAACAACGTGCAACCCCGCACTTTATAAGTGACGGTTGCGCTACAAACCCGCAAAATGCAACGATTCTGGCAACTACCCACAGCATCGCTCACAAGGCGGCTGACAATAACCATCGTTCCAAACAGACCGGGCCTGCTCAATCTATGCGAATGCGCCTTATGTTACTGGGCGGCGGGAATGCCCTCGGGCAGGCGCTGATTCGCCTCGGTGCAGAGGAAGACATCGGTTTCCTCGCACCCAAACCGCCCCAAGACGGCTGGGATGCCGCAAGCCTCACCCAATTGCTCGACGACACCCGTCCCGATGCGTTGATCAACCTCGCCTACTATTTCGATTGGTTCCAGGCAGAGGCGGTCAGCGAAACCCGCCTGGCGTCCCAGGAGTATGCGATCGAACGCCTGGCCGAACTATGCCAGCACCACACCATTACCCTGCTGCAACCGTCCAGCTACCGCGTGTTCGATGGCTCCCGCGCCACCGCCTACAGCGAAAAAGACGAACCGGTGCCCCTGGGCCTGCGTGGCCAGGCGTTGTGGCGGATCGAACAAAGCGTGCGCGCCACTTGCCCGCAACACGTACTGCTACGGTTCGGCTGGCTGCTGGACGACAGCGTCGACGGCACCCTCGGGCGTTTTCTGGCCCGTGCGGAGAAAGCGGGGGAATTGCTGATGGCAGACGACCGGCGCGGCAATCCGACCCCGGTGGACGATGCCGCGCGGGTGATCCTTTCGGTGCTCAAGCAACTCGATTGCGCGGCGCCGCTATGGGGCACCTATCACTATGCCGGCCATGAGGCGACCACCCCGTTGGCGCTGGGCCAGGCGATTCTTACCGAAGCGCGTCACTTTCATCCGCTGGCGATCGAATCGCCCACCGCCCAGGCTCATGCGGCACGGCCGGATGCGGGCGACGAACCGCAACATGCGGTGCTGGCCTGCAAGAAAATCCTGCATACCTTTGGCATCAAGCCACGGGCGTGGCGGGCCGGGTTACCGGCGTTGCTGGACCGGTTCTACCGCCGCGGCTGACACCACACAAAGCAAAAATGTGGGAGGGGGCTTGCCCCCGATAACACGGTGTCAGTCAACCGATTCATTGACTGATCCACCGCTATCGGGAGCAAACCCCCTCCCACATTGGTTGTGTGGCGTTTGTTCGATTTCGCTTAGAACTTGTAGCCGATACCGACCATGTAGACCAATGGGTCGACATCGACATCAACCTTGGCGCGAGTGCCTGGGGCCACTCCGTTGTTTTCAACGGTGGCGGTGGTGCTGATGTCGATGTAGCGCACCTGGCCGTTGATCATCCACTTATCGTTGATCATGTAGTCGGCACCAATTTGCGCGGCCCAGCCCCAGGAGTTATCGGCCTTGAAGTTGCTGAAGCCAGCTTGTTGGGCGCCGCTGCTGACGTGTTCGTCATAGATCCAGGTGTAGTTGATACCGGCACCCACATACGGTTGGAACGCCGACTTGCTGTCCAGCGGGTAGTACACAACGCTCAGGGTTGGCGGCAGGTGTTTCAGGGTGCCGAGTTTGCCGTTGGCGGCGCTGAGAGCCGTGTTCTTGAGCTTCACATCATGCTCGAACGGGGTAGCCGCCAGCAGTTCGATACCCCAGTGGCTGGTGAACATATAGGCGAAGTTCAGACCCAGTTGCGTGTCGCTGTCCATGGTCGCCTTGCCGCCCAGGTTGGTACCGGCCAGCGGGCCCTGGTCTACCTTGACACTGCCGCTGTCGGCCTTCGGGTTCACGGTAATTGCACCAGCGCGAACCAGAATGTCGCCCGCTTCGTGAGCGTGGGCTACGGGGGCCGCGAGGGCGAGCGCGAAGAGGGACGCGCCGAGCAGAGACTTGTTGTTCATGGGAGCTCCAAGGGACGTTTAAAAGTTGTACGTCCAATGGTAAAGATCGTTCCGTTCGGACTTTTGACTCAGCTCAATGAAAGGGTGATAAGCGTTATTCCGGCAGTTCGTAGAGGTAAATCTTCTCGGCATCCATCTGGTAGCCGGCGTCCGCCAGCTCACTGGACGACGGCTTGACCTGCATCGCCCCTTCGATCCAGTACGGCTGGTACAGCTCATCGAGCTTCACCCCAACCTCACTTTTCACGTGCACGATCTGGTTCGACGGCGGCGGCGGCACGTGGATGCACGCGCCGAAATACGGCACCAGTAAGAACTCGGTGGTACGGCCTTCCTCGCTGACTTCCAGCGGCACGATGTAACCGGGCAGGCGAATATGCTGGCCGTCGAGGCTTTGCACCACCGGCGCATTGGGCAAGTCCTGCTTGGCCGCAGGCGCCGCTTCGACGGACAAGGCATCGGCCATGTTCGACAGGTCGTGCAGCGGTTTCATGTTGGGGATTTCCGGCGGCGCGTCCGGCGGGATCATCTCCTGCCAGGATAGATCCCTGGGCTGATCCTCCGCCCAGGCGGGCACAGCCACCAGCAGCAACAACGCAAACAGAGCGCGACGCATCGAAGCCTTCCTCATAAACGTATGGACAGGCCGTCGGCCAAAGATTGTCGATAGGCACGCCAGGCGGGCACGCTGCCCATCAACAGTGCCGCTGCAAGGATACCGGCCAGTAACGTCCACTCATATTCGCTCGGCCAGGACATCGGCAGGTCCAGGCCGTAATTGGCCTGTAGATATCCGCGCGACGCGGCGATGCATACATACAGCAAACCCACGCCGGCGATCACACCGGACAGCGCCAGGGCGAAGGCTTCGAAGATCAGCAGCGTCGCAATGTGCCAGGGCCGCGCGCCCACCGAACGCAGGATCGCCATTTCGCGCCGACGTTCGTTGAGGCTGGTGAGGATCGCTGTGAGCATGCCGATCAAACCGGTCAGCACCACGAACAGAGAGATTACGAACAGCGCCTTTTCAGCGGTGCCCATCATGCTCCATAGCTCTTGCAGCGCCACGCCGGGCAGGATCGCCAGCATCGGCTCGCCACGGAATTCATTGATCTCCCGTTGCAGCGCAAAGGTGGAAATCTTGTTGTTCAGGCCAAGCATAAAGGCGGTGATGGCTTGCGGGGTCAGGTCCATGTTGCGTGCCTGGTCGGCGCTGATGCGGCCTTTGCCCTGGGCCGGCACGCCGTTGTGCCAGTCGATATGGATCGCCTCCATGCCGCCGAGGCTGATATGCAGCGTGCGGTCCACCGGCGTGCCGGTGCGCTTGAGAATACCGACCACGGTGAACGGTTTGTCGTCGTGCTTGACCAGGCTGACCGCTGCCACGCCATGGGCCAGCACCAGTTTGTCGCCCAGCTTGTAGTGCAGTGCATCGGCCACTTCGGCACCTAGCACCACTTCGAACGGGTCGGTGGCGAAGGCACGGCCGCTGGCCAGTTCGAGGTTTTGCTTGCGCCCGTACTGATAGTGCTCGAAGTACGATTCGTTGGTGCCCATCACGCGGTAGCCGCGGTGGGAGTCGCCGAGGGAAATCGGGATCGCCCATTTCACCTGGGGGTTGGCGGCGAAGTGTTCGTAGCTGTCCCAGCGGATGTTATTGGTGGCGTTACCGATGCGGAACACCGAATACAGCAGCAGGTTGACCGAACCGGAGCGCGCGCCGACGATCAGGTCGGTGCCGCTGATGGTGCTGGCGAAACTGTTGCGCGCCTCAACGCGCACGCGCTCCACCGCCAGCAGCAGGCACACCGACAGGGCGATGGCGAAGGCGGTGAGGATCGCGGTAAAGCGACGGTTAGCCAGGCTGGCCATGGCTAGACGAAACAAATACATCTCAAACCTCTGCGGGCGTGGCGGCGCGATTGAGTTCGGCCAGCGACAGGTTGCGATCGAACAACGGCGCCAGGCTCTGGTCATGGCTGACAAACAACAGGCTGGAACCGGCTTCGCGGCATTCGGCGAACAACAGCTGGATGAAGGCTTCGCGGGCGTCGTAGTCGAGGGCCGAGGTGGGCTCGTCGGCGATCACCAGTTCTGGTTGGCCGATCAGTGCGCGGGCGGCGGCGACTCGTTGTTGCTGGCCGATGGACAACGAATCGGCGCGGCGTTCCAGCAGGTCGAGGTCTTTCAGGCCCAGGTGCGCCAGCAAGGTCGCGGCGGCCTGGTCGATGCTGCCGTGACGCTGGATCGCACGTTGCGCGCGCAGCTTGGAAAAGTGGCACGGCAGCTCGACGTTCTCGCGCACCGACAGGAACGGCAGCAGGTTGAACTGCTGGAAGATATAGCCGGTGTGGTCGACGCGAAAGCGATCACGGGCACCGGCCGAAAGGTCGGTCAGCTCCTGCCCGAGCAGGCGGATGCTGCCTCGGCTGGGCTTCTGCACACCGCCCAGCAGGCCGAGCAGGGTGGTCTTGCCACTGCCGCTTGGGCCCTTGAGGAACAGGGTTTCACCCGCTTCCAGGCGGAACGCGGGGATGTCCAGCAACAGGGGGTGACCGGGCCAGTTGAAGCCCAGGTCGGACAGTTCGATGAGCGCTTGAGTCATGGGAAATCAGTATCGCCTGCTAACGAGGTTACGAAAAATGGCGCCGATCGCCTGTGGGGGCGCATTCCAATCAGAACTTCAGGGTAGCTGCCTGCGGCGTCGCTTCAACACCTTGCTGGCCGCTTGGGCCGATCAGTTGTACCTGGATTTTTTGGGTGGCGGGGAAGGTCTTGAACACTTGCGTCAGGTCGAGATTGCTCAGGGCGGTCGGCGTGGCGCAGGTGAACTGGTAGTGGGCGTGGATTTCGCTGTGGTCGTGATGATGCTCATGGGCGCCGTCTTTGGCGTCGTGATCGTCATCGTCATCATGGTCCGCTTCCGGCTTGTCGCCGAACAGCGGGCTGTTCAGTTCCTGGGTGCTGATCACGCAGCCAGCGGCCTTGGGCAGGTTGAACAGGGCCAGCGGGTTTTCCAGCTGTTTGCGCGCGGCGGCGACCTTGGCTTTGTCGGCGGCGCTGGTTGCCGCATGTTCGAAGCCCACCAGGTTCATCGCCGGGCTGTCCAGTTCAAGTTCCAGGGCCTGGCCGTCGAGGACTGCGTTGAGGCGGCCAACCCCGTGTTCATGAGCACCGAGGCTGCCGTGCTCATGATCGTGGTCGTGTTCATCCGCGGCGTGAGCGACGGCCAGTGGCAACAAGGCGAACGGCAAAGCAAGCATCAGACGGCGCATGACAAGGCTCCAGAACATGAAAGTTTTGTTATGTGATCTTATAACAATAGTTGGCAGAGTTTGACCGTCCGCTTGGCGTTGCGCAAGCCGCATGGGAGCATGCTCGTCAGAAAAATGCAGGAGTAAGGACGATGTTGCGAATTCGTGGAACCGTCGGCGACCTGCCGGTGGATTTGACCCTGGAGCTGGATGATGGCGATTGGGCGCGACTCGGCGCGCAGCTACAGGCGACGCCAGTGAACAGCGCGGCGGCCGCACCGGTTGCTCCGGTCAAGCACAATGATGACCTGTGGCAACACGCCCAGGACCTCTTGCGTCATGCCGGGCAGCTCAATGGCCTGGAGCTGCTCGACCAGTTGGAAGGTTTGGCGGGGGATGCCTCGGCGGGCAAGCGTCTGCTGGTGCGCCTGCGCCATAGCGCCAAGGTCAAGGTGAGCAGCGGCGGGGATACGCCGCTCTATACCTGGATTGAGCCCTTGTAGGCGCAAGCTTGCTCGCGAAAGTCGTTAACGATAACGCGGGTATTCTGGATGAACGCGGCGCCCTGGCGTTTTTCGCGAGCAAGCTCGCTCCTACAGAGCGACTAGTACAACGCAGCGAACAACTTGCGACGGTACACGGTCACCAGCGGGTGATCATTGCCCAGTAACTCGAACACCTGCAGCAAGGTCTTGTGCGGCAAGCCTTCGCCATAGCTGCGGTTACGGATGAACAGCTTGAGCAAGCCTTCCAGCGCCGCGTCGTACTGCTGGCGTGCCAGCTGCTGGATGGTCAACTGATAGGCCGCTTCATCGTCCTGCGGGTTTTGCGCCAGGCGGCTTTTCAGGTCGGCGGCATCCGGCAAGTCACCCGCCTGGCGCAGGAAGGTGATCTGCGCCTTGGCCCCGGCGAGGGCGGCCTTGTGATCGTCGCTCTTCACGGCGTCGAGCACGGTCTGGGCTTCGCCCAATTCACCGCGTTCGGCCAGGCAGCGGGCATACAGAATCAGCGCGGCGGCGTTGGTATTGTCCTCGCCCAGCAATGTCACCAATACGGCTTCGGCGTCGCTGATACGGCCCTCGGCAAACAACGCCTGGGCCTGCTCCAGCGGGTCCGCCGCAGCCGGCGGCGGCATCTGCACATGAGGCTCCAACATGGCCCGCACTGCCGACTCTGGCTGTGCCCCGGCAAACCCGTCCACCGGCTGGCCGTCCTTGAACAGCACCACCGTCGGCAGGCTGCGAATACCGAAACGCGCGACGATGTCCTGCTCGGCCTCGCAATCGACCTTGGCCAGCAGCAACTCGCCCTGATAACTCTCGGCAATCTGCGCCAGCAGCGGCATCAACGCCTTGCACGGCGCGCACCACTCGGCCCAGAAGTCCACCAGCACGGGCTTTTCAAAGGAGTTCTGGATCACCGCCTGGTCGAAGTTGGCGGTGGTGACGTCGAAGATGTACGGCGTGGGCTCACTCATGGGGCGTCTCGAATAAAGCGGGAATGGCGCAACTATAAGGGCTGGTGAAGGCTACCGGAAGGAGCAGGGTGCTGATGATCAAGCGCAAGCCCTAATGCCAGTCAGTTAAGGAGAAACATTGTGACTGTGGCGAGCGGGCTTGTCCCGCGTTGGGCTGCGCAGCAGCCCTCAAACATAGCCCCGGAGCTGCCTGGCACACTGCAGCGTTCTTTTTGGGGCTGCTGCGCAGCCCAACGCGGGGCGAGCCCGCTCGCCACAGAGAGTAGGGGCGCTCATAAAAAAGTGAGTAGATGCCATTGCGCATAAGGGCTTCGCCGAAGGAAGCCTCACGCTCAAAAAAGTCGGAAATGGCCTGACGATTGGGGGCTATCTTCGCGAATGGTACAGGCTCACCTTGCGAAACTCCCAAGGTTCGGCCAAGTCCGGCAGCGTCAGCGCATCGAGTATCTCCAGCCGCCGATAGGCCGGGTGCTGGAAGTCCCGCACTCGCGAATCCGCCACCAGCGCTTCGCGGCCACGGCTGAGGAAGTGGTCGAGCAAGGGCAGGTTGGCGCGGTCGTACAGCACATCAGCCACCAGGATCAGGTCGAAGCGGTCGGCTTCGGCGAAAAAGTCCGCCGAGTAGCTCAGTTCCACACCATTGAGTTCGGCATTCGCGCGGCAGGACGCTAACGCCAGCGGATCCAGGTCGCAGGCAACCACTTCCAACGCGCCCGCCTTGACCGCCGCAATCCCGGCCACACCGGAGCCGGCGCCGAAATCCAGCACGCGCTTGCCCTTCACCCATTCCGGGTTCGCTGCCAGGTACCGCGCCAGTGCCAGGCCACTGGCCCAGCAAAAACTCCAGTAGGGCGGTTCATGCAGGATGCGCCGGGTTTCTTCGGGGCTGAAGGCGCGGTCCATATTGTCGGCATCGAGCAGCCACAACGACAGCTCGGTGCCCGGCAGGGGGCAGGGCACCAGGTGCGCGTCGCCGATCAGTTCGCTCAGGGCGCGTTGCAGGTCCAGCGGTGGCGTCATGGTGCCTTGACGAGTTGCAGGGGGCCGGTGGTCTGGGTGATCGCCTGGGTGATGCGTACGGCGGGCAGGTGCAGGATCAGCTGGCCGGACTGGCTGGCACGGCCGCGTAACTCAACCCGTGCACCGGCCGGGAACGCTTCGGGGTTGAAGCGCAGGCGGAAGGCCAGGGGCTTGCCGTTGCCACTGAGCACGCTGCTGGCGAGCAGTTGTTGCGGGCGGCTGCGGTCGTCGATCACCAGCAGCGCCATCTCCACCTCGGCGCCACTGGGCACGTTGGTGAGGGTACCGTTGATTTCCCGTTGATAGGCCGGCAGCGGGCCGACGTCTTCAATGCCTGGGACTTTTTTTCTCTTGCTGCGGCGTCGGTTGTGGCGTCGATGGTTTCGGGGCTTCGCTGCTGCAGGCGACCAGAACACTGAACAGGGTGAGTAAAACAAGCGGTCGTAACTGCATGTACGGCTCCAGAAAGGACAAAATCCGTGGCTTAAAAAGTATGAAACATAATAGTCAGCCTATATACCGTAAAGGCTATGGCTTGTCTTGCCACGGGGATGCGCTACCATGGCCCTCCCTGTGCGACACGCGTAGCGTGTCTCCAGCATCAAGCTGTATGGTCAGCTTGATGGGATTTCCGCAAGGAAATCGAATACTTGGGTAGCCACCCCCAGGAAACAAAACCTGCCCGGAAGTCCATTGCCTTCAAGGACTTATCGCTGCGGCGACAGGCAAGCCCAAAGGTCGTTTAGCCCTCGGTAGCACGACCGCAGAACCGGTACCCCCGGTTTTGGAGAGCCTCTTAAATCTAACCCTTGTGGGAGCCCAGACCCCCGCAGGGGTCTCCTCCTGCCCGTTTGCAACAGGAGGTTACAATTCAGAGGCGAGCGACCTATTAGGTCGTCCCCGCTTCCATTTCTCCGGAGACATGAGCGAAAGCTCTGTCTGTCATTGTCCAACCATCGCTTTCACTGGATGGTAGCGGACTCGTTGTGCGACCAACGGTAGCCTAGGGCGACGTGCATCACTGGCAACGGTGTTGTTCGGAGCTCGCCCGACAACGTAGCCCCCGTAATGGGTACAGATCTTCCGTGAGGAAGCCTGTAGAGACTCGGAGCTGCACCGGGTTGAGGCGCAAGGCTGACTGGTAGGGACAACTAATGTGAACCGCTGATAAACGCCGTGAGCATGAAGGAGCCAAAGCTGCTGTCAGGCTCTAACCAAAAGGTACGTGGTCGGTTATCCCTGTAGGGAGTGGAGATACGTCGTCATCAAGACCACCGGCGAAAAGGCGGGTCCTAACCCAGTCGTGTGACAGATAGGGAACGTGGTAAGCCTGTATCGCTGCCCTTTGGGCAGGTGAACCGCAAGGAACACTGTTGGCGGTGCGGGTATGGGATCGCAGAGAAAGCGAACGCCAGGCTGTAATGGTCTGGACAGGGGTTGGAACATCACCCCACGGGAAACCGGGCAGACTTCTGCGTGGTCTTCTGTCGCAATGACTCTGACTGAGACCGTCTCATCAACTTCAGGGCTTAGCTTCATCGGCCCTTGATAATCCTACCCTTTCGGGGTGCATGCACCCCGAAAGGGGTACGTGCGCCTTCCGCTCGGGTGGTTTCACTTTGAGAGGAAAGCAGCATGAAAGAGCTCAGCCAGCATGGTGAGCCTGCGCTTTCCGGCATTCCACAGCAGTGGCACGACGTCGATTGGTGTCGGGTCCAGCGGAACGTCCGGGAAATGCAGGTGCGAATTGCGAAGGCTTGTCGGGAGGGCAAATGGCGTAGGGTCAAATCCCTGCAACGGATGCTCACCCGCTCGAAGTCGGCTAGATACTTGGCCGTACGGAGAGTCACGGAAAATCAGGGGAGCCGCACGGCGGGAGTCGATAAGCAACTCTGGGATACACCTAACGCGAAATGGAGTGCGGTTGGTTTGTTGAAAACGCGGGGTTACAAGGCTCGGCCACTACGGCGAGTCTACATCCCGAAGTCGGATGGTCGGGAGCGCCCGCTGGGCATACCAACCATGACGGATAGAGCCATGCAAGCGCTGTACATGCTGGCTCTGTCTCCCGTCGCTGAAACCCGAGGCGATCCCAATAGCTACGGCTTCAGGATCGAACGTTCCACGGCGGATGCAATGGCGCAGTTGTTCGTATGCTTATCCCAAAAAGTCTCGGCTCAATGGGTACTGGACGCGGACATCGAAGGATTTTTCGACAACATCAACCATGAATGGCTGCTAAGGAATGTCCCAACGGATGTACGGATGCTTCGGCAGTGGTTGAAGGCCGGCGTCATCCACAAGGGGCAGTTACACGCAACGGATGCGGGTACGCCACAAGGGGGGATCATTTCCCCCGTGTTGGCAAATCTGGCACTAGATGGTCTGGAAACACTCCTCAAGCAACACCTAGGAGTGACAAGGGCGAAAAAGCTGAAGGTGAATTTGGTGCGATACGCAGATGACTTCGTGATCACGGGTACCTCTCCGGAGGTACTGGAAAACGAGGTGAAACCTTGGGTAGAGCAATTCCTCGTAACACGAGGACTACGGCTGTCACTCAAGAAAACGCGGCTCGTCCACATCGACGAAGGCTTCGACTTCCTTGGATGGAATTTCCGGAAATACGAAGGAACGTTGCTGATCAAGCCGAGTAAAAAGAACGTCAAGGCGTTCTATAGCAAGGTCAGGGAAGCAATCGACACCCATAAGACGAGTAAGCAGGAAGATTTGATCCGACTGCTGAACCCGATGTTAAGGGGGTGGGCGTTTTACCATCAGCCAGTAGTGGCCAAGCAAGTGTATAGCTGGATGGACCACAGAGTTTTTGTGAAACTCTGGCGTTGGGCGAAAAGGCGACATCCCAACAAATCTCTTGAATGGGTCCGGAAGAAGTATTTTCGAACCATCGCAGGGAAAAGTTGGATGTTCGCAACCACGGTTCTGGAGGCGAACGGCAAGAGGCGGGAGATCGGGCTGTATTCCCTTGCGGATACTCCGATCGAGCGGCACAAGAAGGTGAGTGGGGATTACAACCCCTACGACCCTGCCATGGAGACGATGGGCGAAAAGCTGCGGATGGACCGGATGCTGAATAAGCTGAAGTACCGGAAACAAATCGGTAGCCTCTACGCCAGTCAAAAAGGTTTGTGCCTGTTGTGTAAGCAGCCGATCACCAAAGAGACGGGATGGCACGACCATCACATAATCTTCCGCACACAGGGCGGTAGTGACTCAATGGGGAATCGGGTACTCTTGCACCCCAACTGCCACCATCAGCTCCACACCCGTGGTCTGCACGTGGACAAACCGGCTCCCTCTGGGGGCTTAATGACGGCTTGAGCCGTATGCGTCGAAAGGCGCACGTACGGTTCTTAGGGGGGGATAAGCCAGTAATGGCTCATCCCCACCCGACTTTTTTGTTGCCTGCCACCATGCACTGTCCCTTCTGCGGTGCCAACGACACCAAGGTCATTGACTCACGTCTGGTCGCCGAGGGCGATCAAGTGCGTCGCCGGCGCGAATGCCTGGCCTGCGGTGAACGTTTCACCACCTTCGAAACCGCCGAACTGGTATTGCCACGTCTGATCAAGTCCGACGGCAGTCGCCAGCCTTTCGATGAAGACAAATTGCGCGCCGGTATGCAGCGCGCCCTGGAAAAACGCCCGGTGAGTGTCGAGCGGCTGGAGGCGGCGCTGGTGCATATCAAGCACAAGCTGCGTGCGACCGGCGAGCGCGAGGTCAAGAGCCTGGTGGTTGGAGAGCTGGTGATGGGCGAGCTGCAAAAGCTCGACGAAGTCGCCTATATCCGTTTCGCCTCGGTGTATCGACGCTTCCAGGACCTCAATGAGTTCCGCGAAGAGATCGACCGCCTGGCCCGTGAGCCGGTCAAGAAATGAACCCACCTTCTGCTGAACAGGCTGTCCTCGACGCTCACTACATGGCCCGCGCCCTCGAATTGGCGCGTAATGGCCTGTACACCACCCATCCCAACCCGCGAGTGGGCTGCGTGATTGTGCGTGATGGGCAGGTCGTCGGCGAAGGCTGGCATGTGCGCACCGGCGAGCCCCATGCCGAAGTGCATGCCTTGCGCGCTGCCGGGGGTAAAGCCCGAGGCGCCACGGCCTATGTGACCCTCGAGCCTTGCAGCCACTATGGCCATACCCCGCCTTGCGCCGACGCACTGGTGAGTGCCGGGCTGGCGCGGGTGGTCGCGGCGATGCAGGACCCTAACCCGGAAGTTGCCGGGCGCGGCATGCAGCGCCTGGCCCAGGCCGGTATCGAGGTCTACAGCGGTGTGCTGGAAGGGGAAGCCCGCGCCCTCAATAAAGGCTTCCTCAAGCGCATGGAGCACGGCCTGCCGTTTGTGCGGGTCAAGCTGGCGATGAGCCTGGATGGCCGCACTGCGATGGCCAGCGGCGAGAGCCAATGGATCACCGGGCCCGCCGCCCGCGCCGCGGTACAGCGCCTGCGCGCCCAGGCCAGTGTGGTGCTGACCGGCGCCGACACGGTATTGGCCGACGGTGCGCGCCTGACCGTGCGCGCCGCCGAATTGGGCCTGGATGACGCCACCACCGCCCTGGCAATGTCACGCCCGCCGTTGCGCGTGCTGATCGACGGCCGCCTGCGGGTGCCGCTCAATGCGCCGTTCTTCAAGGCCGGCCCGGCGCTGGTCATTACCTGCGTCACTGCGGAAAACCAGTTCCCCCGTGGCCCCGAATGCCTGGTGGTGCCCGGCGTCGATGGCCAGGTTGACCTACGCTCGGCGCTGGTGGCGCTGGCGGCCCGTGGCGTCAATGAAGTGCTGGTGGAAGCCGGCCCAAGCCTGGCGGGTGCATTTGCCCAGCAGGGCCTGGTCGACGAATACGTGATTTTCGTCGCCGGCAAGTTCCTCGGCTCCGCCGCCCGGCCTTTGCTGGACTGGCCGCTTGAGAAACTGGCGGATGCCCCCCAACTCAAGATCACTGAAATGCGCGCTGTAGGCGACGACTGGCGAGTCACTGCCATCCCGCTTCCACCCGCGCGCGTATAATTCTGACCGGGCGCTCAAGTGCCCGTACCGTTTTCCAGGAGAAGGCCATGTTCACCGGCATTATCGAATCCATCGGCAGCATCCGTGCCATGACCCCCAAGGGCGGCGATGTGCGCCTGCTGGTTGAAACCGGCAAGCTCGACCTCGGCGACGTCAAATTGGGCGACAGCATCGCGGTCAGCGGCGTGTGCCTGACGGTCATCGAGCTGACGGGCAACGGTTTTGCCGCCGACGTCAGCCGGGAAACCCTGGACTGCACCGCGATGAACGACCTCAAGGCTGGCAGCCCGGTCAACCTGGAAAAAGCCCTGACCCCGACCACCCGCCTGGGCGGCCACCTGGTCAGCGGCCACGTCGACGGTGTCGGCGAAGTGGTATCGCGCAGCGAAAACGCACGCGCCGTGGAATTTCGCATCCGCGCGCCAAAAGAATTGGCCAAGTACATCGCCCACAAAGGCTCGATCACCGTCGACGGCACCAGCCTGACCGTGAACGCCGTGAACGGCGCTGAATTTGAACTGACCATCATTCCCCACACCCTGAGCGAAACCATCATGGCGTCGTACCAGCCGGGTCGCCGGGTGAACCTGGAAGTCGACTTGCTTGCCCGTTACCTGGAGCGCCTGTTGCTGGGCGATAAGGCCGCAGAGCCTGCAACCGGGAACATCACTGAGAGTTTTCTGGCCGCTAACGGCTACCTGAAATCCTGACCAAGGGGGTGCCCTGTGGCGCTCAATAGCATCGAAGAACTGGTTGAAGACATCCGCCAAGGCAAGATGGTCATCCTGATGGATGACGAAGACCGCGAGAACGAAGGCGATATCATCATGGCCGCCGAACTGTGCCAGGCCGAACACATCAACTTCATGGCCAAGCACGCCCGTGGGCTGATCTGCATGCCCATGAGCCGCGAGCGCTGCGAGTTGCTCAAGCTGCCGTTGATGGCGCCGCGCAATGGTTCGGGTTTCGGTACCAAGTTCACCGTGTCGATTGAAGCGACCACCGGCGTCACCACCGGTATTTCCGCCGCCGACCGTGCGCGCACCGTGCAAGCGGCCGCCGCGAAAGACGCCAAGGCCGAAGACATCGTCAGCCCTGGCCACATTTTCCCGCTGATGGCTCAACCGGGCGGCACCCTCGCGCGCGCCGGCCACACCGAAGCCGCGTGCGATCTGGCGCGCATGGCCGGGTTCGAGCCGAGCGGCGTGATCTGCGAAGTGATGAACGACGACGGCACCATGGCCCGCCGCGCCGAGCTCGAGGCGTTTGCCGCCGAACACAACCTCAAGATCGGCACCATCGCCGACCTGATCCACTACCGGATGATCCACGAACGTACCGTTCAGCGGATTGCCGAGCAGCCGCTGGACAGCGAACTGGGCCAATTCAATTTGGTGACCTACCGTGATTCCGTTGAGGGCGATGTGCACATGGCGCTGACCCTGGGCACCATCTGCGCCGAAGAACCGACCTTGGTGCGCGTGCACAACATGGACCCGCTGCGTGACCTGCTGATGGTCAAGCAACCCGGTCGTTGGAGCCTGCGCGCCGCCATGGCTGCGGTTTCCGAGGCCGGCAGCGGTGTGGTATTGCTGCTGGGCAACCCGGTGGATGGCGACGTATTGCTCGCGCATATTCGTGAAACCGCCGAGAACACCCAGGTCAAGACACCGACCACCTACAGCATCGTCGGGGCCGGTTCGCAGATCCTGCGCGACCTCGGCGTACGCAAAATGCGCCTGATGAGCGCACCGATGAAATTTAATGCGATATCCGGTTTCGACCTGGAAGTTGTAGAATACGTGCCCTCCGAATAAAGGCCGGCGATTTTCGCCCCTTGTTCGCGGTTAAATCATCACTGAGGGACGCACTTTTCGCGTCCCGGCTCTTTAAGAGATTTGTCGAATGACCCTGAAGACCATCGAAGGTACCTTCATCGCCCCCAAAGGCCGCTATGCCCTGGTGGTTGGCCGTTTCAACAGCTTCGTGGTTGAAAGCCTGGTAAGCGGTGCCGTGGACGCCCTGGTTCGCCACGGTGTGAGCGAAAGCGACATCACCCTCATCCGCGCCCCTGGCGCCTTCGAAATTCCACTGGTTGCGCAAAAAGTTGCGCAGCAGGGCGAATACGCGGCGATCATCGCCCTGGGCGCGGTCATTCGTGGCGGTACTCCGCACTTCGAATACGTCGCCGGCGAATGCACCAAGGGCCTGGCCCAGGTGTCCATGGAGTTCGGCGTGCCGGTTGCCTTCGGCGTGCTGACCGTGGATTCCATCGAGCAAGCCATCGAGCGTTCCGGCACCAAGGCCGGTAACAAAGGCGCTGAAGCTGCCCTGTCCGCCCTGGAAATGGTCAGCCTGCTGTCGCAGTTGGAGGCCAAGTGATTTCCGACGAGAGCGATCGTTTCAACCCGCGCGACGAGCGTCCTGCGGATGCCGGCAAGCCATCGAAAAGCGAAAAGCGTCGTGCAGCTCGCCAACTCGCTACCCAGGCGCTGTACCAGCGTCACATGGCGGGTACCTCGCTGAATGAAATCGAAGCGCAATTTCGTGTCGACAACGATTTCACCTTCGCCGACCAGAGCTACTTCCACGACATCCTGCATGGTGTCCCGGCCAACCTGACCGAGATCGACACTGCACTGACGCCGTGCCTGGACCTGACCATCGAAGAACTGGACCCGGTTGAACTGGCCGTACTGCGCCTGTCCACCTGGGAACTGCTCAAGCGCGTCGACGTGCCGTACCGCGTGGTGATCAACGAAGGCATCGAACTGGCGAAAGTCTACGGTTCGACCGACGGCCACAAGTTCGTCAACGGTGTGCTCGATAAACTGGCTCCGCGCCTGCGTGAAGCCGAAGTGAAGGAACACAAGCGCTGATCCGCGCTTGAGTTCCCGATGGGCGAGTTTGAGCTGATCCGTAAATACTTCGCCGCCGCGCCCTGTGCGCAGGGCGGCGAAGGCATTGCCCTGGGGATCGGCGACGACTGCGCCCTGCTGGCGCTCCCCGTTGGGGAGCAACTGGCAATCTCTACCGATACCTTAGTGGCCGGCGTGCACTTTGCCGACCCCTGTGATCCGTTCCTGCTCGGCCAGCGCTCGCTGGCCGTGGCGGTGAGTGACCTGGCCGCCATGGGCGCCCATCCCCTTGCGTTTACCCTTGCCCTGACAACGCCGACGGTCGATGCCGATTGGCTGCAACGCTATGCCCAGGGGCTGAACGCCATGGCGCAAAGCTGCGGTGTGGGCCTGGTCGGCGGCGACACCACGCGCGGGCCGCTGAGCCTGACCCTGACCGTGTTTGGCCGGGTGCCGGCCGGGCAGGCGTTGACGCGCAGCGGTGCGCGTCCGGGTGACCTGCTGTGTGTGGGCGGTGAACTGGGCAATGCTGCCGGCGCCTTGCCGTTGGTGCTGGGCCAGCGCAGCGCCGAGGCGGCCATCGCCGATCCACTGCTGGCGCATTACTGGTCGCCGCAACCGCAATTGGCCCTGGGCCTGGCGCTGCGGGGCAAGGCCACATCAGCCATGGATATTTCCGACGGGCTCCTGGCCGATTGCGGGCATATCGCCAAGGCGTCGTCCGTCAGCCTGCTGATCGAGCGCCAGGCGCTGCCTTTGTCCAAGGCCCTGCTCGCGTTTGTGGGGGATGATGCCGCGCGAGTGGCGGCCTTGAGTGGTGGCGATGACTACGTGCTGGTGTTCACTCTGCCACCGACCGAGCTGGCGCCGTTGCTGGCGGGCGGCTGGCCGGTGCATGTGATCGGCCGGGTCGAGGCGGGGCAGGGGGTGACGCTGCTCGACGCGAACGGGCAGGACATCACCCCAGCCGTGCGTGGCTATCAGCACTTTCGCGAGACGCCCTGAACAGGCGTCTCATCCGTCCCAGGCGCCCTGTAGGAGCGAGCTTGCTCGCGAAAAACGTAAGCACAGCGCGTTTATTCAGGCTGCGCGTGTCAGCGTTGACGAGGTTCGCGAGCAAGATCCAGGCGGCCCCTCGTTCCTGCACATAGAACCGATACGAAGGCCAATCGAACCGATTGATCTTTATCAGCGATAATTCAGCTTAAGCGTCTGTAGGAACGTGCTGTTACAATGCCCGCCTCTGTGAAATCTGAAATCAGGAGCACACGGTGCCCGTCGTTTTCGTCGCTGCTTCCAAGCTGCCTACCCCTTTTGCCACATTCACCATGCATGGCTTTCTCGAAGAAGAAACCGGGCGCGAGCACGTTGTGCTCAGCCTGGGTGATATCGCCGATGGCGCGCCGGTACTTGGCCGCGTGCACTCCGAGTGCCTGACTGGCGATGCGCTGTTCAGCCAGCGCTGCGATTGTGGCTCGCAGTTGGAGGCCGCGATGCAAGCCATCGCCCGTGAAGGCCGGGGCGTGCTGCTGTACCTGCGCCAGGAAGGCCGTGGCATTGGCCTGCTGAACAAGATCCGCGCCTACGAGTTGCAGGATGGCGGCGCCGACACCGTCGAAGCCAACGAACGCCTGGGCTTTGCCGCTGACCAGCGGGACTACGGCATCTGCTTGCCGATGCTGGAGCACCTGGGCGTCAAATCCCTGCGCCTGATGACCAACAACCCGCGCAAGGTCAAAGCCTTGACCGAGATGGGCATCACCGTGGCCGAGCGCGTGCCGCTGCACACCGGGCACAACCCGCACAACAAACTCTACCTGGCCACCAAGGCCAGCAAGCTCGACCACATGATGGGCAACGAGCATCAGGGCGAGGTCGACCGCGCGTGACCCGAGGCCAGGTAAAACGGCGACTGTCCTTCAGCTGGTGGCAGTACCTGGCCCTGGCGCTGCTGCCGTTGTTCGTGATCAACCTGGTCTTTGGCCACGCTGAATCCCTGCTGCCGGTGCTGGCCATGCCGTTCTTTATTGCCGGTGTGGCCTCGATGTTTCTCAGCCTGCGTTTTTTCCATGGCTATAAACACGCGCTGATCGCCACCGCCAAAGCCCTCGACACCCCTGAAGAACCCGCAGCCTGGATCACCCTCGCGGCCCGGCGCCGCACGGCGTTGCTGGTGGCTGCCGTGCCGGCCTGGATTGGCGCACTGGCGGTGTTCGTCGGCCTGGAAGCGGTGCCGCTGTTTCTGCTGGCGTTGTCGACTCTGGTGCTGTTTTACCTCTATCGCATCCCGCGTCAGTTGGGATGATGCGTCACTGGCTGGCGCTCCTGCTGCTGGCGTGCGGCGCCCAAGCCCTGGCGGTCGAACGGGTGGTCAGCCTGGCCCCATCCCTGTCTGAAATCGTGGTTGAACTGGGCGCTGCCGACCTTTTGGTGGGCGTACTGGACGGCGGCGATCGGCCAGCCGCGCTGGCGACAGTGCCGTCGGTGGGGCAGTACGGGCAGTTGAATATGGAGCGCCTGCTCAGCCTCAAGCCCGACCTGATTTTGCTGTGGCCCGGCAGCATCAATTCGGCGCAGCGTGACCAATTGCAACGCCTGAGTATCCCGGTGTGCGTCGCCGAACCCCATAGCCTTGAACAGTTGACCACCCAGGTGCAGGCCATCGCCGAGCAGTTGGGGCGCGCCGACACCGGTCGACAATTGGCCGCCCAGTTGCGCCAACGCTTGGCTCAGTTGCGCCAGCGATACCAGCGTGCCGAACCGTTGCGCGTGTTTTACCAAGTGTGGAACCGGCCGCTGTACACCGTGGGCGGCGGGCAGATCATCAGCGATGCGCTCAGCGTGTGCGGCGCGCGCAATGTGTTCGACGATCTGAAGTTGCCCGCGCCGCAGGTCAGCATCGAGTCGGTGTTGCAGCGTAATCCTGAGGTGATCCTGGCGGGTGACCAGCCGCAGCTGGAGGCTTGGAAGGCCTGGCCGCAGGTGGCTGCCGTTGCGCAGGGGCGCTTGTTGTTAGTGCCGGATAAAGGCCTGGAGCGGCCGAGTGGGCAGATGTTGGAGGCGCTGGCGCGGTTGTGCCAGGTGATTGCGCCGAACCTGTGAGGTCGGGCCTCGAATGTTTGCTCAGAGCGCCGGCGTCCAGCTCACCCCAATCCTCCACACCCGACCTTCTTCCCGATAATCCTGGTTGTTCAGGAATGCCGGATCGTTATAGCTGTAGCGCGCCCGCGCGTAAGCCTTGTCCAGCAGGTTATCGACCTTCAGCGACAGCGACACTTCCCGGCTCACCGCCCAACTGCCGCGCAATCCCAACAAGGCATAGCCGCCCAGGCGATGGCGATTGTCTTCATCGTCATAGCTGCTGCTGATCGCCTGCCAGCTCGCGCCGACCCCGAATTGATCGAATTGCCGATCCAGGTCCAGGCTCACGGTGCGCCGTGCACGGCGGGCCAGGGTGTGGCCGGTGTTGCGGTCACGTGGGTCGATGACCGAGACGCCCAGGTTGCCTTGCCAGCCAAACAGTTCCTGTTTGAGTGCGCCCTCAAAGCCGTTGATACGCGCTGCGGCGACGTTCTGCGGCTTGCTGGTGCGGTCGAGAATGATGGCGTCGCTCAAGTCGGTGCGATACAGCGAGGCCTCCAGGCGTGTGCGGTCGCTGAGCTGGCTGCGCCATTGCAACTCGTAACTCTTTGAGGTCTCTGGCTGCAGGTTGGGGTTGCTGTACTGGGTGTCCGGGTAATAAAGGTCGTTAAAGGTCGGCGCGCGAAAGCCCTCGCTGTAGCTGAGCAGCACATCATTGTCCGGGTTGATCGGCACGGTGAGGGTGCCGCTCCAACTGTTCTGGGTGCCGAATTGCTGGTTCTGGTCGCGGCGCAGGCCCAGCTCGGTGGAAAACCCCTGGCCGTGGAAGCGGTGCTGCACGAAGGCGGCGCGGTTCCAGCGGCTGTTTTCGGTAAAGGAGGTGGAACCGTGGAAGCGGTCTTCGTACCAGTCGCCGCCGAGGATCAGGCTGTTCTGGTCATCCAGCGTCAGGTCGTTCTGCCAGTTGACCGAGTCGCGGTAGGTATTGAACACGCTGAAATCCTCGCTGAGGGTATCGCGCTTGGTATCGCGGTTCTCGCTATGGCCCAGTTCCAGGCGCGACTGCCAGTGCTCATTGAGTTCGGCGTCGACATAACCGCTGGCGCTGCTCACGGCGTAGTCGGTGTAGGGTTTCTGGCCGACGGTCTGCCCGGTGGCGGCGACGTAGCGCCCGAAGCTGTTGTCGTATTCCGACTTGCCGCGGCTGTCCAGGAGATTGAAACCCACCTCCAGCGCCTCACTGAAGGCATGGCTGAGGTTCAGGCTGACGGACTGGTTGCGGTAGGCATCCCGATCGCCATCGCTGGGGAATGACGTGTGCGTCGAATTGATGCCGGCGGTTTCATCCAGGCTCGCGCCCAGGTTGAAGCGTGTGTGTTCATCACCGCCGGATAATCCGAGGCTGCGCTCCCAGGACTGGTGGCTGCCCAAGCCCAGGTTCAAGCGTGGTTGCAGGCCCTGTTCGGCATTGCGCCGGGTAAACACCTGGATCACCCCGCCGATCGCGTCGCTGCCGTAGATCACCGAGCGCGAACCGCGCAGCACTTCCACCCGCTCGATCTGATCGACGTTCAGGTACTGCAGGCCACTGTCGCCGGAGGTGGTATTGGCGATGCGCTGGCCGTCCACCAGCACCAGGCTTTGTGCGGACTTGGTGCCACGCAGGTAAATGCCTGGAAGGCTGCCACGGCCGCCGGTGGGCGCAACTTGCACTCCGGGGACGCGGCTGAGCAGGTCGGTCAGGCTGGTGGGTTGCAGGCGGTCGATGTCGTCGCGGGTGAAGACGGTGTTGGCGGCGCTGCTGTCGTTGCGCGCCTGGACCTGGCGGTTGGCGCTGATGACCACATCGGGGAGTTTCAGCGCATCGTCGCGGGTGTCGGCGAGCAATTCAGGGGAGGGCAGAAGCAGCAGGGGTAGGGCGAGGCGAAGATGTCTCATGGTGCTGTCCATTGCGTTTGAAGGTGACGCAAATCAAATGTGGGAGGGGGCTTGCCCCCGATGGCGCCTTGTCAGTCAGCATCGTAGTTGACTGAACTGCCGCTATCGGGGGCAAGCCCCCTCCCACATGTTGAGCCGGTTTCTACAGCCCCAGCAGGGTCATACGCTCGCGCACGGAGGCTTCGATTCCTGCTTCGTCCAACCCGCACTCCGCCAGCATCTGCGCCGGCTTGGCGTGTTCGACGTACATATCCGGCAGGCCCAGGTGCAACACCGACTTGAGGATATTCTCGCGCGCCAGGAACTCGCTGACGGCGGCACCGGCACCGCCCATGATGGCGTTCTCTTCAACCGTCACCAGCAATTCATGGCTGGCGGCGATGTCGCGTACCAGGGCTTCATCCAGCGGCTTGACGAAGCGCATGTCGACCACGGTGGCA
Organism: Pseudomonas sp. G11; assembly: GCF_029457515.1. Lineage (NCBI taxonomy): Bacteria > Pseudomonadati > Pseudomonadota > Gammaproteobacteria > Pseudomonadales > Pseudomonadaceae > Pseudomonas > Pseudomonas sp. G11. The sequence continues at coordinate 7,047,900 of NZ_CP120377.1, read as the reverse complement.
TCGATCTTCTCGGCGACTTTCAGCGCTTCGGCCAATTGCACGCCAAACACCAGGAAGGCGGCCTTGCTGCCTTGGCGACGCAGGATCCCTTTGCCGATCTCGATAGGCGCCAGGTCTTTCTCGATCACCGCGTTCGGGCCATTGCCTCGCGGGTAACGCACAGCGGCCGGGCCGTTATACAGGTGGCCGGTGCTGAGCATCTTGCGCAGTTCGTTCTCGTCGCTCGGCGTCATCACCAGCATGCCGGGGATGCAACGCAGGTAGGACAGGTCGAAACTGCCGGCGTGGGTCGGGCCGTCTTCGCCGACCAGGCCAGCGCGGTCGATGGCAAACAGCACGTCGAGGTTTTGCACCGCCACGTCATGCACCAACTGGTCATAACCGCGTTGCAGGAAGGTGGAATAGATCGCCACCACCGGCTTGGCGCCTTCACAGGCCATGCCGGCAGCGAAGGTCACGGCGTGTTGTTCGGCAATCGCGACGTCGAAGTAACGCAGCGGGAAACGCTCGCTGAAGGCCACCAGGTCGGAGCCTTCCTTCATCGCCGGGGTAATCCCTACCAGGCGCGGGTCGGCAGCGGCCATGTCGCACAGCCATTCGCCGAACACCCCGGAATACTTCGGCCCACTGGCCTTTTTCGGTGCGGCGGCGGGGGCGTCCAGGGGTTCGAGCTTGGTGATGGCGTGGTAGCCAATCGGGTCGACTTCGGCCGGGGCGAAGCCTTTGCCCTTCTTGGTAACGATATGCAGGAATTGCGGGCCCTTGAGGTCACGCATGTTGCGCAACGTGGCGATCAGGGTCGGCAGGTCGTGGCCGTCGATCGGGCCGATGTAGTTCCAGCCCAGTTCCTCGAACAGCGTGCCGGGCACCAGCATGCCCTTGGCATATTCCTCGGTGCGCCGCGCGATTTCCCACGCGCCGGGCAGGCGTGACAGCACTTTCTTGCTGCCTTCGCGCATGCTTGCGTAGGTACGGCTGGAGAGGATCTTGGCCAGGTAATTGGACAAGCCACCGACATTGCGCGAGATCGACATGTCGTTGTCGTTGAGGATCACCAACATATTGGCATCCACTTCCGGCGCGTGGTTGAGCGCCTCGAAGGCCATGCCGGCGGTCAGTGCACCATCACCAATCACGGCAATCGCCTTGCGATCGCTGCCTTGCAGGCGGGCGGCAATCGCCATGCCCAGCGCTGCACTGATGGAGGTGCTCGAGTGGCCGACACCAAAGGTGTCGTACTCGCTCTCGGAACGACGCGGGAAGGCAGCAATGCCGTCCTTCTGGCGCAGGGTGCTCATGCGCTCGCGGCGGCCCGTGAGGATCTTATGCGGATACGCCTGGTGACCCACGTCCCACACCAGCCGGTCGTCCGGGGTGTCGAACACGTAATGCAGCGCGATGGTCAGCTCGATGACGCCCAGGCCTGCACCGAAATGCCCACCGGTCTGGCCGACCGTGTAGAGCAATTCCAGGCGCAACTCATCGGCCAGGGTTTCCAGCTCGGCTTCACCCAGACGACGCAGGCCGTCCGGCGTGGCAGCACGGTCGAGCAGGGGCGTGGACGGGCGTTTGCGGGGAATCTCTTGAAACGTCGTGGGCATCAGGCGAATCGTTATAGGTATAGAAGAGGCGGCAGTTTACCTCAAGCATCGCAAACTGCCCACGCAGAGCGCCGAACTTGGCTGATATGCGGCTGCAATGGCCGCAGTTATCAGTGCCGACGTTCGACGATATACCGCGCCAGGTGCCGCAGCGGCTCGGCTGCCGCGTCGAAAGGTCGCAGGGCGGCCAGGGCCTGGTCGCGTAGCTCGATGGCATACGCCTTGGCAGCTTCAAGCCCGAGCAATGCAGGATAAGTCGGTTTGTCCCGTGCGATATCCGCACCCTGGCGTTTGCCCAGGGTGGCGGTGTCACTTTCCACGTCGAGAATGTCGTCCTGTACCTGGAACGCCAGGCCGATGGCCCGGGAATAGGTTTGCAAGGCCGCCAACTGCGGCGCTTCGGCCCGGCCACTGGCCAGGGCACCGAGGTGCACGGCAGCTTCTATCAATGCGCCGGTCTTGTGGCGATGCATATGTTCGAGGGCTTGCTGATCCAGCTTGAGGCTGACCGACCCCATGTCGATCGCCTGCCCGCCGACCATGCCGGCCGGGCCCGCAGCCAGGGCCAACGCGGTCACCATACGCAGGCGGATCTCGGCATTGACGCTGCTCAGCGCCGGGTCCAGCAAGGCGCTGAACGCCAGGCTCTGCAAACCGTCGCCGGCCAGGATCGCATAGGCTTCATCAAAGGCTTTATGGGTGGTGGGTTGGCCACGACGCAGATCGTCGTCGTCCATCGCCGGCAAATCGTCATGCACCAGGGAATACGCGTGAATCAACTCAACCGCACACGCCGCGCCATTCGCCTCTTCGGCCGGTGCGCCCAAGGCTTCACAGGCCGCATACGCCAGCAACGGGCGCACACGCTTGCCGCCATTCATCACGCTGTAGCGCATGGCTTCATAGAGACGCTTCATTTCCGGGCTTGGCGCAACAAACAAGGGCTCCAGCGCCGCATTCACCCGGGCTTGGCTGCTGGCCTGATACGCGTCGATCATTCCGGCTGTTCCGCATCGAAAGGTTCTTCGGCCAACTCCCCGTCGCGCTCCAGCAACACCTGGACCTTCTGCTCCGCCTGCGCCAACGCGCTCTGGCAGTCACGGGTCAGGCCGATGCCTTGCTCAAACGCCGTCAGCGAGTCCTCCAGCGACAACTCGCCGTTCTCCAGACGCTCGACCAATGTTTGCAGGTCGGCGAGGGATTGTTCGAAATCGAGTGCAACTTTTTTGCGGGCCATGGCGGCTATTCCGGTAGACGGTAAACCGGCGCGACACTAGCAGACATGGGGGATGGGGGCAAATGAGTGGGGTGTCACTCGCCCCCTGTATTGACCTGATATCGCGTGCTGCGGCCGCCTCCGGGGAGGCGGACCAGGCAGTTTTTTTCCAGCAGGTCGGTCAGGTGTCGCGTCGCTGTCGCCTTGGAGACCTTTGCGACCGCCTGGTACTGCGCAGCGCTGATGCCGTGTTCGAAGCCCTTCTCACCACCGTCGAGCAGGCGATTGAGGACCTTGATCTGTTCAGCCGACAAAGGGAGGTCGCGGTGTTGCTGCCAGAACCGACTCTTTTCCAGCACTCGGTCAATCCGCGCCATGGCCTGCTGCACGCTGCGTAACAGGGTTTTAAGGAACCACTCCAGCCAGTCCGTGATATCCAGTGAGGCCTTCTGGCTGGATTCCAGCGCGTTGTAATAGCCGGTGCGGTCTTCGAGGATGTTGGCTGACATGGCATAGAAACGGATGGCCTGGTGTTCACCCTGGGCCAGTGCCAAATCGGTGATGGCGCGCGTCAGGCGACCATTGCCGTCATCGAAGGGATGCAGTGTGACAAACCAGAAGTGCGCGACGCCGGCGCGTACCAGAGGGTCCAGCTCCGGCTGATCGCGGCTGATTTCGAACCACTCCAGAAAATCCGCCAGTGCCTGCTCCAGCCCCAGACGTGGTGGCGCCTCGAAATGCACGGTCGGCCGATCAAGCCGGCCCGACACTACCTGCATCGGCTCATCCCCCCTCAATGCCCCGATATTGAGCGCTCTGGCGGCATAGCCTGCTTCTGGGGCCGGGAACAATAAGTGATGCCAGTTCAATAAGCGGGCGAGGGTAAAAGGCTGGGTGAATTGTTGAGTGGCATCCATCATCAACTCGGCGAGGCCTTCGCTACGGCGGCTTACCTGACCGTCTTCCATTGCTTCCAGGCCCATCCGCCTTGCCAGGGACGAGCGCACCGAGCCGACATTCAACAGCTCGCCCTCAATCGCCGAGGACGTCAGGATATTTTGCAGCAGCGCATCCAGTTCATTTTGTGCGCTGACTGCTTGGCTGACGGAGCCGAGCATGCCCAAAAGCTTGCCTTGGGCGTGCCCGCACTCGCGCAGCAAAGCCGCAAGGCGACCGGGTTGCCAGTGGAAATGAGGCCAGTCGGCGTGTTGCCAGATCCAGTGTGGATGAGCCATGGTGGAATGCCTGGGGTGCGTGAGCCGAATAAAGAGGTTATTCGGCTCATTTTGTGAACCGATTGTGCTGCGGATTCGGCTCAGGGTCTAGTCAGGCTGTCGTTATTTTCTGTAGCTATGGCGATGTGAGGTTTTGATTTTACCTTCTGGGCGATATAACTATCAGCAACCACTGGAAGATGCCCTCTCCGGTATTATTCGCCATAAAGCAGTAGCTTTCTCGCTTCACTAGCTTCAAGCTTTATGACTTTTTTGTGAGGGGCTAGAGTCTTATTCATTGTACATGTCGCCTATTTTAGGCCCGGCGGCGCCTATCATTTGTAAGGCAACTAGATCGTTGAGTTTGATCCGCTCCATAAACTGTTTTGCTGATCTATAAAATTTATGGCTGGTGTGTTTTTGTTAAAAGCACTCGTGCGCAAATATCTCTAGTGCTAAAGGTGGCACTAATGCGTAGCTTTATTTCATTTGTTTGTATAGCGTTTTTTCAATGGTGTTGTCCGCGAACGCCTGCGGTCTAGAGTAAGGTTTGTGCTGCGAAGATAAGTTTCGTTCTGCGTCTACTAGTTTCTCTATATGGCTATCACTGTTCACGTCTCAACGTCTGGGAGTTTGTGGTATGGAGGGCTTCAATAGTGTAAAGTCGATATCGCCCTCAAATGAAATACAAGCAATCCAGTTTAGCTGTTTTTGAACTATATATGTGTGCTGTGGTATTTCGGCGAAAACGCTGAGTGCCTCTTCTAGTTGTTCGAGGTTTATGCAGTAAGCGTCGTCACAAACCGAATCACCCACAATAATTATTGTGTCGTCGGCGACTTTTTTGATTTCCTTGGCCAGTCGTGAGGTCGGCGAGTCCGTAAGGTCGCCCCCAAAGTTCATGCTGTTGTTTAATTTGCTCCAGGCAATTTTGCTTCCTGAGAAAGGGATGTTTTCATTGATCTCTCTAACAATGGAAGCGTGATCATTGGCAGGAAGAATATTAAAGGCAATGTTGTGGGATCTCAGTTCCGCAATTAGCTCGTCATCAAAATAGCTCATTTTTTTTGCGAACTTTTTAGTTATTTGTAATACGGTTTTTGGAAAAAGGGGGCGGAATTATTTGATTGCTCCCTTTCTACTCCGCGTCAGTCAATGTCATATCTCTTGTGCGCTATAGCTGCCAGCAACTACGAGAAGAATTGTTTTTCCGCCATTACTCGATGTAAAGCAGTAGGTTATTCCAGTTTCACCAGGCTCCAGTCTAGTGGCTTCTTGCGAAAGCCATGTGTTTTCCTCTTCGTACATGTCGCATATTTCGGTGCCGACAGGGCCTAAGCCTTGAAAGGCAACTAGGTCGTTAAAGGTTATATTCCAACGTTTTTCCTGCCAGTCTGTAAACTCCATTATCAATGTATTGCGGTTGCAAATCAGTTTTTCAATTGTTCCATCTGCCACAGGGATTTTTTTCATATCAGCTTCCTGGATGTTTTTCACCCGGTAAAAATCCGGTTCCGTGCCCTTCTTCGTAAGAGTGTGGTACGACTTTTATTGCTAGATAGGGGGCTGGGGGCAGATTTATTTGATCGTAAACAGCGAGTCGGATCTTTAGTCTATAAATAGTTCTGTCCCCTTTCTGCCAAGGCTTTGGTGTTATGTGGGCTTCCAGAATTCCAAGCCTTGCATGTAGCGCTCTAAGTCATCCATGTCGTCGTCGCCCAAAGTTGTGTCGAATCCTGCAGTGATTAGTCCTCTTACTTTGGCGAGCCTCGATGTAATACGAGCGTTGTCAATAAAGTCCGTAGTGGCTCGCTGATAGTCTTCGCAGGGTTTATCAATATAGTAGGTGCCCATTTTGCGCAGTGAAACTAACATGAATTCGATTTCTGCCAGTGCTTCCAGAGCGTCTTCTCCAGAGATGGTTATTTTTTTGTTTGCATCCAACATTTAACTTTCTCCTGACGAAAGTAGGATTTATTAATTTTAGATTTCCCCAAATTGTCAGCTCTAACGAGCCGTACCTTGGGTTTTTCTTCTCTTTCAGCATGTGTTTCGGAACGTCAGTTTCTACGTAGTCTCGACCCCGGCTTATATCGACCTGATAGCGCTTTTGTACATCAGCAGCGCTTAGAATCTTACTTCTTGCTCGTTCTACGTAAACTCTATTGTTGTCAAGCGCTAAAATTTCTCCATCTTGCTCTATTCCATTCAATCCCTTCCTATTGGTGTAGTGTCTAACCCTGACCATCTCTCCTGATGCGGATGGCAGGGCAGGTTCGCCCGGATTGGAGTTAGCATTTATCTTCGGATTTTTGGCATCGACAGATGGCTTGCATCTGTCTCCACCGGGACAAGTATTCAGTCCCAACGGGTCAACCCACCCCGTAGGGTTAGGCACGTACTGGTACCCATTGATCCCACCCGCCAACTTCACCGGATCCGGTGTCAGGTAACGACCAACATCCGGATTGTAGTAGCGATGGCGGTTGTAGTGCAGCCCGCTTTCCTGATCGAAGTACTGACCCTGAAAACGCAGTGGGTTGTCGACTGTTCCGATGTCGAGCCGGGTGATTTCGCCGTAGGCGCGGTAGTGGGCAGACCAGACGATTTCGCCCTCGGGATTGGTGAGTTCTTGGGGTGTGCCGAGGTGGTCGAGTTGGTAGTGATAAGGCTTGGTGTCTTTTGGGCCGAAGCCTTCCAGCAGGGCGAGCGGGCGAAAGCTGTCCGGTTCGTAGAGGTAGCTGCGATGCTTTTCGGCGTGGTGTTCGGCAACCAGTTTGTCGCCTTGCCAGAAAAACTCCGTGGTGATGTTGTCGACCGTCTTGCTGATGCGCCGCCCAAACGGGTCATAGCGATAGCTCGCGGTTTGGCCGTCGGGTTGGGTAATGCCGATCAGCCGATGCTGGCAGTCGTAGCGGTATTCGGTGACGAGTTGGTGACCCTTGTCGCGCCGTTCGCGGATCAGGTTGCCGAAGGCGTCGTAGTCGTAGTGGCGGTCGCCCTGGATCATCAGGCGGTTGCCGGCGACGATGTCGGGGCCGGGGCGGTCTTGCATGAGCAGGTTGCCGGCCGGGTCGTGGGCGAAGCGTTCGTGCGGGTCTTGCGTGTGGTCGGCGCGGGTGAGGCGGGCGAGGGGGTCGTAGTGGTAGTGGTGTTCGCCTTTGCGGCTGTCGACTAAACGGGTGAGGTTGCCGGTTTTGTCGTAGTCGTAGTGGCGTTGGTAGAGGGGAGTGTCCTGCTGCGCGACGGTGTGGGCGTGCAGGCGGTGTTGTTCGTCGTAGTGGTAGTGGCTGAGGAGCTGGCCCTGTTGGCGTTGGTGTTCTTGGCCGGCCTTGAATAGATGAGAGGTCAGCAGTGCGCCATTTAACTCGACGGTGGCGAGGTGGCCGCCTTTGCTGTGGTTGAACACCACGCGGTTGTTGTCGGGCAGGCGCAGGTTTTGAAGCTGACCGCAGGCGTCGTAGCCATAGCGCAAGGTGCCCCAGCCTTGGTGTTCGGCGGTCAGGCGGTTTTGTGGGTCGTATTCGTAGGCGAGGGCCCAGTGGCCGTCGTCGACGCTAAGGAGGTTGCCTTGGCGGTCGTAGGTATATTCAACAAGGTTACCGTCGGGGAGGGTTTTTCGTACAAGGCGTCCGGCGTGGTCTCGCTCATAACGAGTAACGAGCTGACTGCCATCGTCGCCGTGTTCGGTCTTTTCCTGCAGGTTGCCGTTGAGGTCGTAGGCGTAAGCGGTACGCTGCCCATCAAACCCGACTTCCTGTTGAATCAGCCCGTTGGGGTGGTAGTCGAGCCGGTAGGTCTCGCCGACCTCATTTTCGATCTCGGTCAGCAGTAACCGGGCGTTGTCGTAGCGGTAGTGGACCTGGGTGCCATCGGCGTTGATACGGCGGCTGATCAGGTGCAAGCCGTCGGCGTATTCGTAGCGGGTGACGCGCCCGAGTTCATCGCGTTCGGCGGTGATTTTTCCGTAGGGGTTGTAGCTGTATTCGCGCGTGGTGCCGTCCGGTTGGGTTAGCTTGACCAGGCGCCCGGCAGCATCCCACTGGTACTGGGTCAGCGCGACATGCTCATCCTCGCGGGCAATCTGTCGACCCAAGTCGTCATAGTGATAGCGCCGCACACCGCCATTGGGCAGCGTCTACTCCAGCAGTTGCCCGCGCTCATTCCACACCAGTCGCTGACAACTGTGATCCGGGTACCAAACCCCAACCAGTTGTCCGTATTGGTCGTAGCTGTAGTCGGTGACATGGCCGTCGGGATCGGTCTTACGCGTAATGTCGCCTTGGTCATTGCGCTCGTACTTCCACAGCGCCTGACCCCGGCGCACCACGCGTACGAAGCCATTGTCATGCTCGTAGGACGTCGGCTCGTCATCCCCCGGAAACAGCGCGACCAAGCGTCCGGCTTCGTCGTACTGATACGCCGTCACCGCCCCCAGCGGGTCCTGCTCGACCGTCAGCCGACCTTTGTCATCGTAGGATTTGAAATGCGAAGCACCGTCCGGATCAATCCGCTGCACCAAGCGCGCACGCTGATCGTGGACATACACTTCCTGGCTGCCATCGGCGTTATGAACGACAACACTGCCGTCCTCGCCCCAGACATAGCGCGTGTCCATCTGCGAAAAACTGGCCCAATGCCGGACACATCGCGCCGCCTTGCCAGACCGTTCCCACGCCCAGAAGAAACTCGCCCCACCGGCCAATTGCCGCTCGAGAATGACGTGCTTATCGTCGTAGCGGTAAACCTCGCTTTCGCCGACGGCATTGGTCGCCGAGACCAGCCGTCCAGCGTCGTCATAGGCGTAGGCAACAACGTGCTGCTCCGTCACCCAGACGTAGGGTTCATGCCCGTTGGCGCGCTGAACCTGGTAGTCCACCGCCACAATGCGGCCCCGTTCATAGCGCAAAAACAGCGACCGGCCCGCGCCGTTATCCAACCGTTCGATGCGCCCCAATACGTCGCGGAAAATTCGCAGGCGGTTGTCATACGCATCACTGATCGAGACCAATACACCGTCGCGAAAGTGATAAAACCGCGCCGCCTGGGCCAGCACCAGTTCATCCGGCGAAGCGCCCAGATAGATCGCCGCTTCAGCCAGGCTGTTGGTGATCGCGGGGCGAGCCGCGGTGGGCAGCGGGAACTCAGTCGTGCGGTTTTCATGGTCAATCCAGACGACTGAATCGCCCACCACAGAAAGCCTGTGCGCCAGCGCGTGACTCCAGCCAAAGCCCAGCCCGCAATCCACTTCCACCGCACTGGTGCGGTACAACCGGGTCCACTCGAACGGCAAGATCCCGTCCAGCGTGCCATCGGTGAGGGTGAGCAGCTCCTCGCCGGTAACCATCGACACCGGGCAGCCGTTGGTGACGGTTTTATCCGAAGACGCGGCAGCATCCCCCGCAGGGTTTTTCCCCGAAAGAGGCGCATCATCCACGTGCTCTTTTTGCTTCAGCACCGTGTTCTGCTGCGCCCGCCAGCGCATCTGCAGCGTGCCTTGCTTCACGCCGCCGACCGCGCCGCGAACCGCCACCGCTTTGTAGCGATCCACCGCCTGCATGAACTTCGTCAGAATCGCCAGCACGCCCTGGACAAAACCTACAGCCGCCTTAACCATCTGCGCGCCATACCTGGCCAGCCGCAGGCTCAAATACGCCACTGCTGCCGCGGGCAATGCGATGGTCAGCACCGCACCCATCACCAGGTCGATCAGCAGCGACACCACAAACCCAGCCGCCACTTGCGCAATCTCACTGGGTGGCAACGCGTCCAACCAGATCATCGCCGTGCGCACCAGCAGGAACAGCGCTGCTTCATCACTGGCGAGCAACATCGCCTGTTCCATGACCTTGGGGGCGCTGGCGGCCAAGTCCGCCAGCTTGGCCGCTTCAGCCCCTAGTTGTTCGACGTATTTCAGAGGATCTTCAAGAATTGCCTGCACCAGCTGGATGCTGTCCCACACCTCGCGAATCGCCGCCCAACTGCCAGCCAATATCCCGCTGCCAATCGCGCTGGCCGTCGACTGTTGCCAATGCGGCTTGAACCCTTCCCACTGCGACCGCAGCCATTGCTCCAGGTCTGCGGTCAACCCGGCGTAGGACACAAACAACGCGTCCACCTGTTGGGCCGACACGCCGCCTTGCACCCGTACCTGGTAGCGCGCGCCCGCGACGCATGGGTGCGAGCCTTTACCCTGTTCATCGAGCATGACCACGGTCGAACTGCCGTCATCCAGGCCGATCACCTCAACCGGGATATCGCCGATCGGCACGTCATACACCGACTCGAACTTGCTTTCGATCTGCAACACACCGCCCGCCGGGCAGCGGGCCACGGTGGAGAAGTCGGTATCGGAAAGGCTCACGGAACGTTGCGAATTCCCCGCGCGCAACACCCGATCCATCCCCAGCAACGACGGTAAATCAGCGGCGTGGCTCACCGAATCCAGCGCGCGCGAATACCAGGCCCCCAGTTGCTGGCGATACGTCACCAGGCTCTGATGGAAGCCATCCAGCTCATGTTCGATATGGGCAATGTGGGAAGCGTTGGTCATCCGTGACGTCTCGGCAGAAGGCAAGGCGTCGGAGTCTGCCGCAGCGAAAAGCGGCTGGATGAACGGTTTTGAAAATCAGAATGGGCTTACGTGGGCAGCGAAAAAATCGCGTCAGTTCACCTTCAAAGGCTACTTCAAATAGCGATGCTGCTCATTGACGAACAGTGTCCATGCGCCTCTTTCAGCTGGCTCTCAAACTCAAGCAAGCCGGCCTGTACGCTCTGTAACTTGGCGATTTGTGCGGCCAACTCGCGTTTCTTGCTGGCGATGGCCCGGTCTGCCCGCTCCCAAGGCAATGCGTCGCCTTGGGAACCGCGCAAAATTTCCTGCAACTCCTTGAGCTTGAAACCCAACTGCTGCGCACACTTGATAAACATCAGCAGCTCAACGCTCTGCTCTGAATAGACCCGGTATTGGCCCCGGCGCTGCGGCGTCGGCAGCAGGCCAATCGCTTCATAGTGCCGAATCGCCTTGATGGTCGTGCCCGACAATTGCGCGGCTTTGCCGATGTACATGAAAACTCCCTTTTCCCGCTAGTACGCTGGCTCGTGTCAGCCACTTGGCTCGCTGCCCCGGCGTAGAACCCAGCACCGCTCCCAGCAGTAACGTCTTGAGCGGCTTGATCCCGCAAAACGCCAATGTAGTGCTGCGCATCTGATGCACGCCCGGCATGCGATAGAACCAGCGGTAATACCACGGCGGCGTATCCAGGGTCACTAGCAAGTGTGCGGTGCGGCCGTGTAGCAGCTTGTCAGGAAACAGCTTGCCCTCACGGTATTTGAAGGCAAAGCCAGGTAGGAAAATGCGGTCGATAAAGCCCTTTAACAGCGCCGGGATGCCGCCCCACCAAATCGGAAAGACGAACGTCAGATGAGTGGCCCAGAGGATGTCGGATTGGGCGCTGAGCAGGTCGGGTTCCAAGGGCTGGATTTCGCTGTAGCCGTTGTGAAGGATCGGGTCGAAAACCAGATCACCCAGGCGTAGGACACGCACCTCATGGCCGGCGATCTTTGCCGAGTGGCTGTAGGTGTCTGCCAGGGCCGAACAGAAGCTGGTGGTTGAAGGATGGCCAAGGATGACCAGGATGCGTTGAGCCATGGGGCGTGACCTGAAAGTTGGGGCTTTCAGGGTAGGGTGTGCTGTATAGGGGAGAGTCAAGGGGGCAACTGCTGGCACAAAACAGCGAAAGCCTGCTTTTCAGGGCAGGCTTATCGCAACCGTCGGCTTACTTACTTCTGATGGGCCGTCAGCGCCGCATAACCATTCATCAAGTTGCGATAGTTAGGGATACGCTGGGACAACAAATTCCCCAGGCCTTCGATATCGTTGCGCCAGTCGCGATGCAGCTCACACGCCACCGAGAACCAGTTCATCATCTGCGCACCCGCTTGGGTCATCCGGCTCCACGCTGCCTGCTGCACCGTGGTGTTGAAGGTGCCCGACGCATCGGTAACCACAAACACATCAAACCCTTCCGCCAGTGCCGACAAGGTCGGGAACGCTACGCATACATCCGTTACCACGCCGGCAATGATGATCTGCTTACGTCCGGTAGCCTTGATCGCCTTGACGAAGTCTTCGTTGTCCCAGGCATTGATCTGGCCTGGGCGAGCGATGTACGGCGCGTCCGGGAACATCTCTTTCAGCTCGGGGACCAGCGGGCCGTTGGGGCCTTGCTCGAAGCTGGTGGTGAGGATGGTCGGCAGGTTGAAGAACTTGGCCAGGTCCGCCAGGGCCAGCACGTTGTTCTTGAACTCGTTGGGCGAGAAGTCCTGCACCAGGGAGATCAGGCCGGTTTGGTGGTCGACCAGCAGAACCACGGCGTCGTCTTTGTTCAAGCGGTTGTAGGTTGCAGTGCTCATGGTTGAATCCTTTTTTGTTTAGGTTGGTTGGGCGTTGCGTTCAACATGGGCACAGATTAATGGGTGGGTGCTGGGGGATAAATCGGCTGGAATGGGTAATACCGTCAACTCAAAAGCGACAATTCATGAGTTGTCAGTAGGACTGATCCTTTTAGTGGTCAGAAAAGTAAGTCAAAAAATCTCACGCGTGAGCTATTGAGCGTGGCAAAAAATGCCTGTAGATTTTCTCACGCGTGAGTTTTTCACAGCGAGGTCAGTACCATGGAACGCCGCTCTCCATCGAGTCCGTCTAAAGGGCCCGATACCGATTCAACGAGCCTTCAGGGAGAGCGCTTGAAGCCGTCCGCCAAAAAGCCATCGAGCTTTTACATGAAGCAGATGCGTGCAGGCCTGGCGGCCGCCGGCTACGTGAAACACGAGACTTGGGTGCTTCCCGAAAACCGAAGCTTGCTCAAGCAGATGGAGAAACAGCTTCGCCAGCCGATTCTGGCTGGCTCATTCATGTCGGAGAATTACATGAGCGCAGGTACCAACTGGAATATCGATCGCCTCTACACCGCTCTTCAGGCCCTGGACGACGTGGTGTCCAAGGACATTACGCTTTCTCTCGTCCAAGGCTCCGAGTCCAGTATCAAGCTGGAAATGAACGACTTCGGTGGCTTGCCGATTTACATCGCGGTGGTGGGCGAGCAGATCATCGTTGACACCGTTCTAGTCGATGTCGAATCCATCAACGATGTCACGAAATTCAATGACGCGGTGTTGCGCAGCCGGGAAATGTTCCCGCTGTCCTCGATCGGTATCGAGTCCATGCCTAACGGGCAAGTTGTCTACAACATGTTCGGTGCGTTGAGTTCCGACTCCAGCCTGACAAACATCGTCACCGAGGTGAAAACCCTGGTCGACAACGTGCAGCGCGCCAGCGAAGCCTTCGAACGTTTCTTCAATTAAGTATTCGGGAGTATCCAATGACTCAGTCCATCTGGAGCAAATTGTTCACCGCGCTGCGTGGCGGTGCCAATGAAGTCGGCGAATCGATCGTCGACCAACAGGCCCTGCGCATTCTGGATCAGGAAATTCGCGACGCCGACACCGCGCTGGCCAACGCCAAGCGTGAACTGGTCAGCATCATGGCCAAGCACAAATTGGCGACTGATCGCGTCAACGAGTACGACGCCAAGATCAAGGACCTGGAGTCCAAGGCGGTGGCTGCCCTGCAGGCCAATCGTGAAGACCTCGCCCTGGAAGTGGCCGAAGCCATCTCGACCCTGACCAACGAGCGGGATGTGGAGCACAAGCAAGCCACCGAGTTCGGTGGCTATGCCGAAAGCATGCGCAAGGACATCACCAAGGCCGAAAGCCGGATCAAAAGCCTGCGCCAGCAAGTGGATATGGCCAAGGCTCGCGAAAGCGTACAGAAGGCCCAGGTCAGCGCCTCCATCGCCAGCGGCGGTGCCAACGGCAAGCTGGAAACCGCCGTCGGTACGCTGAATCGTTTGCAGGCCAAGCAACAGCAGCGCGCCGCTGAACTGCAAGCCCAGGATGAACTGGCGGATGCATCGACCGGGACCGACCTGGAGCGCAAGCTGCGCGAAGCCGGCATCACGCCGAACGAAGGCAGCGCCAATGCGATTCTGGAGCGTCTGAAGCAAAAGTCGGCGGAGTAAGCAGCATCGCCGCAGGGAGGGCAGTGTCTGCCCTTCTTTTTTACGTCGAGGTCAGGATGGATGCCCTGAAGGGTTTCAAGACAATCGCAGGCTTGGCCTTGTTCATGGTCGCGCTGCAACTGCTCAATGTGGCGACCGGTTACAGCCTCATGGCGTTCGGCCTGATCCCGAGAACGCTGCAGGGGCTGCCCGGCATCCTCACCTCACCGTTTTTGCACGGGTCGTTTGCCCACCTGAGCGCCAACCTGGTTGCCTTTTTGATCCTGGGCACCCTGGTGATCATCGAAGGGCTCAATCGGTTCGTTACCGTCAGCGCGATCATTATCCTGCTGGGCGGTTCACTGCTCTGGTTGTTCGGTTTTGCGGGCATACACGTGGGGGCCAGCGGCTGGGTCTTCGGGTTATGGGCCTACCTGTTATCGCGCGCCTGGTTCCACCGGAGCTGGAGCAACCTGATAACGGCCGGTGTCGTAGCGGTACTGTATGGCGGCCTGATCCTTGGCTTCCTGCCGCGTCAGGGTGTTTCCTTCGAAGGGCATCTGTTTGGTGCATTCGCCGGATTTATTGCAGCCAAGGTACTTCTCTCCAAACCACGCAGCAGGTTTAATGCCGGCTGAACGCACTTGAGCATCCAGACGTCGAGGCGATGGCGTGATCAGGAATCAAGTACCCAGGGAGTCAGGGACGGAATGTCGATTTTTCTTTTGCTGCGCATGTACGCCTCCTCCCTCTTTCACCGTTTCGGCTGGGCAGGCCTGGTCGTTGCCTTGGGCGTTCACCTGAGCACGGCTTATCTGGGCCTGGTGTACCTGGGCGAACAGCACCTCACCGATCCGGCCACGTTTGTTTACTTCTATCTCGCCACCACGCTGACCGTCGGCTATGGCGATCTTGCGCCACAGACCTCGGCGGGGCGCGTGTTCGTAGCGACCTGGGTCATGCTCGGCGGCATTGCGCTGCTGACGGCAGCCATCGGCAAAACCACCAGCACTGTCATCGATGCATGGAGAAAAGGCATGAAGGGCAAAGGCGATTTCACCGGCAAGGTCGGCCATACCGTGCTCATCGGCTGGGAGGGCGCGTCCAGTGAGCGGGTCATCGAGTTATTGCTTCAAGACGAAACCTCGAACGACAACCTGATCGTCATCTGCGATTGCACCCTCGAAGAAAACCCGATGCCGGGCAAAGCGGCGTTCATCCGTGGTGAGAGCCTGTCCTCCACAGCGTTGTTGCTGCGTGCCGGTGTGCCCGGCGCCGAGCGTGTGCTGGTGCGAACCCCGTCTGACGATTTGACGCTGGCCACCGTGCTGGCGGTGAATCAACTGAGTCCGGTCGGGCATGTCGTCGCCCACTTCAATGAAAGTGAAATTGCCGCACTGGCCAGTTCCTACGCCCCCAGCCTGGAATGCACGTCAAGCATGGCCATCGAAATGTTGGTGCGCGCCTCCCAGGATCCGGGCTCGTCGGTGGTCATCAATGAGTTGCTGTGCGTGGGGCAGGGCGCCACCCAATACCTGATGAGATTGCCCGAGGCGTTTGAAGCAACGTTCGGCGATCTGTACACCCAAATGAAAGAGCGCCACAACGCCACCCTCATCGGCTATCGCGCCAAAGGTGCCCAGCAACCCTCGATCAACCCGCCCAGCGCTACGCGCGTTGAAGGCGGCGAACTCTTCTACATCGCCTCCACCCGCCTCAAGGAAATTTCCAATGGGATGGTTTAAACAGTTGATGGGGCTTGAGGCCCCGCAAGCGACTACACAATCGAAAGGCGCCGCCGCCGAACCGCTGCCGACCAGCGGGCCTCTGGGCCTGGCACCGGGCAAAGGCGTGATATTCGATGCGACCCTGAAGTTGTTGCTCGACGGGAAAACCACAGTGGTTATCCCCGGCTCCCAGGAAATCTGGAGTAACGGCACCGTGGACCTCGGGCAGTCGACCTGGCTGTCGCGCTATTATATGAACGACGAAGACTACTGGTTGCAGGTGCACACCACAGGCGACATCGCCGGGCAGGTCGAGTCGGTGATCCTGTTCAACTACCTGAGTTACGTCACCCTCAGCAGCGAGGCTGAATTGCGTCGGCTGGCGGGGCCGCAGAGTCTGATCGGATTACCGACCTACACCCACAATGGCGTCGAGTACGCGCGCGTGTGGGGCAGCGAGGATGGCCAGACAGAATTGGTGGCCATGAGCGAGCACGTGATAAACCCCGAGGACTCCTACAGTGTCGAGCACCGCTCGATGCTATATGCCCGTGACACAGGCCTGACCGATCGACGGGAGTTTCTGTTGTTCTCTGTCGAAGAAGACGCTGAAGGCACCGTCAGCCTGAGCACGTCGCTGGGCATTTCGCTGTACACAACCGACTTGAATGCGCTCTAAAAAAGGAAGAAGTCCATGCTAGAAGCTCTCTCCATTTCCCTGAACAAAGCCGCCGTCGTCGGCTTTGTCACCTACATTCTGGGGGCGGCGGTGCTGTTCGCGCTGTTCCAGTTCATCTACACCCGCGTTACCCCGCACAAGGAGTTCGAGCTGATCCGGGCGGGCAACGTTTCCGCGGCAGTCGCCCTGGGCGGCGCCATCGTCGGTTTCGCCATTCCAGCCAGCAACGTGATTGCCTACTCGATCAGCATCCTCGACTTCGTCGTCTGGGCGGTGATCGCCGCCGTCGTCCAACTGTTGGCGTTTCTGCTGACCAGCCTCGTGCTCAAAGGCACTTCCGAGCGCATCAAGAGAGGCGAGCTCGCTGCGGGCATCTACGTGGCCGCCGTGGCCATCAGCGTGGGCATGTTGAATGCCGCGTGCATGACGCCTACCCAGAACTGATTGCGCACGGAGCTCCCGATGAAACGAAGCAAGTACGTCCAGCTTTCGCTGGCAGCGTCGGTCGCCATGGCGATATCCGGTTGTGGGCCGACGGAAAAAACCTACGATTTGCAGAAAAAGTACAACTTCCAGTCGGTTCAGCAGTGTGCCGATGAAAAGCTTCCAGTGGACGTCTGCTCGGACGCCTACATGACCGCCATGGCCGAGCATCGCCGCATTGCCCCGGTATACGCCAGCCAGGCCGATTGCGATGCCGACTTTGTCGCGGGCTGGTGCCAGCTGGACTCCAATGGCCAGTTCATTCCCAAGCTGGGCGGTTTCGAACTGACCGCCGAAGGCCAGGTGACACAATCCCAGGTAGACGCTGCCCAGGCCCAGGTTCCCGGCTCGCAAGCCAGCAGCGGCGGCTCCGGCTTCTCCACCAGCAGCCTGCTGACCGGTCTGCTGATCGGCAACATGCTGAGCAGCAATCGCAACAGCTACCGCTCCGAGCCTGTGTATCGCTATCGCGATGATCGCGGCGACTACGGCTCCTCGACGCTCAATCAGCGGGTCTCGAATGGGGCGACGTTTGGCCGCTCGAATCAGGCCAGGTACGGCAGCAGCAATTACACCAACACGCTGCGCTCTTCCAGCCAGTCGAGCTCCGTGGCGTCGGCCACCTCCCGTGGCGGCTTCGGCAGCAAGGCCAGCGCACGCAGCGGCTGGGGCGGCGGCGGGTCGAGCAGTTAAGGAGCCGGGCCATGAAGAAAATCCATTGCGCAGAACGTGATGACTGGAAACAGACGGCTGAAAACCTTGGCTTTCTGTTCCATACCATCGACGACGAACCCTACTGGGACGAGAGCGCGTATTACCAGTTCACGCTCAAGCAAATCGAGAACGACCTCGAAGACCCGACCACCGAGATCCATGACATGTGCATGGACCTCGTGGCCCGCGTGGTCCAGAGCGAAGAGCTGCTCGAGCGCCTGAGCATTCCCGCGCCCTTCTTCGACATGATCAAAACCTCATGGCTCGAAGGCCACCCGCACCTGTACGGGCGCATGGACTTCTCCTACAACGGCACCGGGCCCGCCAAGCTGCTGGAACTCAACTACGACACACCGACCAGCCTCTACGAGGCCGCGGCATTCCAGTGGGGCTGGCTGGAGCAATGCATCGAACGCGGCTTGCTGCCCAAGCATGCCGACCAGTTCAACAGCATCGACACCAAACTCCACCAGGCTTTCGCTCAACTGCAGGTCAACCAGCCGTTCTACTTCGCCTCCATGAAAGACTCGGTCGAAGACAAAGGCACCACCGACTACCTGCGCCTGGTCGCAGAAAAAGTTGGCATCGAATCGCGCCACATCGACATCGAAGACATCGGCCTGACCGCAGAAGGTCGCTTCGTTGACCTTGAAGATCGCTGGATTCCCCACCTGTTCAAACTGCACGCCTGGGAATTCATCTTCCACGAACCCTTCGGCGCTGCGATCGCCGAGAGTGACACGCAGTTCTTCGAACCCGCCTGGAAGGCCATCCTCTCCAACAAAGGCGTCTTGCCGCTGCTGTGGGAATTCAACAAAGGCCACCCCAATTTGCTCGCGGCCCACCTGGATACCGACCCAGGTAAAGCCGTGCCAAAGGGCTGGGTGCGCAAGCCGTTCTTCTCGCGGGAAGGGGCCAACATCGAGCTGCAAACTGCTGACGGACTGATCGTGAAAGAAGACGGCCCCTACACGGACGCGCCGTTTATCCTTCAGGAATTCGCACCGCTACCGCGGTTTGGGGACAGCTATACGTTGATTGGGTCCTGGGTGATTGGGGACCAGGCGGCGGGGATTGGGGTGCGGGAGGATAATAGTTTGATTACCAAGGATTCGAGCCGGTTTTTGCCGCATTTGATATTGGATTGAGGCTGGAGCTTAAAGGGGCCAAAGATGCTCGGGTGCGCGTGGCTGAGTTGCTGAAGTGGGCGGTGGCGACTTCGCAAGTGCTCGGTGAGTCACTGGCTGCGCCGCAAACGGCGGTGATGCATTGGGTGGAGATCGCGAAGATGGTGGCGGATCGCGCTCTTGGGGGCATACAGCCTAGATAATGCTGCTGAGAGGCATATGAGGCGATAATCTGCCCGCGTTAGCTATTCAATCGTCCAACAGCTGTTGGACAATTTGGGTTTGTGATTCTTGTGGGCATTAAAAAGCCGGCTTGTGGCCGGCTTCTCGGGGACCGCCTCAGCTTGTTTTTGACAAACCTCACCAGCCTTCAAATCGCTCAGCCAACATTGCGTCTGGCTGAATAGTAGGGGCATCCGCGGGAACGTCTCCGCTTCGCCAGGCAAGGTGGATAGCCTAAGACCACCCCCTGCCAAATGTGCGGCGCATGATACCCACATTCACTTCAAATGCCCACCTCCGGATCCGATTTAGAGCCTTCCCAGCCCAGCAGGTGTTCATCCAGTGGCACCGGTGGGCGGCGGTTGTTGAGGGTGGACCACCAGAATACCCAGCCCACGACCTGGAAGTTTTGTTCGAAGCGTTCCTCGTAGGTGAGGTGTTCGTCCGGGTGCTCGTTGGCGTTGTGGCTGCGCATGCGCAGGCCGCCGCCCGGGCGGTTGTAGAGGTATTTGATGCGCAGCATGCCGTCGTGTTCGACGGCGTAGATTTCGCCGTCGATGATTTGGGTGCGGCCGCGGTCGATGGCGAGGGTGGCGCCTTGTTGGATGATGTCGATCATGCTGTTGTCGACCATATAGGCGCCTACCGCGCGGTCGGGGTTGACGGTGAGGGTTTCGAGGGTGTGCAGGGAGACGCGGATGCGCTCGGTGGAGGTGAATGACGGGTGGAGGGGGATCTCCACGTCGATTTTTTCCGGGGGGCAGGCTGGGCCTGTGAGGTATTTGCCGCTCTCTTCGCGGAAGGGGAGTGCTTTCCTTGCAGTGGGGCCGTCCAGCAGGAAGTTGGCCGGCGGATGTTTGGGGCCCAGGCCGGCGTGTAGCCAGCGGCTGGAGACGCACAGCAGCTCTGCGATCTCGTTGAGTCGGCCCATGGGGACGCCGCGTTTGAACCAGTTGTTCACGTGTTGAGGCGTGACGCCGCGGTTCTTGGCGAAGTCGGAGGCGGAAAGATTAACTTCCCGTAATAGCGCTTTTAAGCGATCACCTGATGTATTCATAAACGCAGAGTTTACTGGCCGGAAAAACAGATCAAATAAACCATGCGTTGAATCGCGCGAGTAGGATTTTGCTTAGTTGTGGCTTTATCTTTCGGACTTGCTGGTTAGTTGAACGCTGTGAGTTAAACATTGAACTTGATGTTTAATTTCCCCCACAAAAAAAGCCCCGAATAATCGGGGCTTTTTTAATTGCCGGTGCAATGAGGAGCGGGTATCAGCCTTTGTAGGCCGCGACCGACTTCATGATCTCGGCACGGGCGGCGTCTGCGTTGCCCCAACCGTCGATCTTCACCCATTTGCCTTTTTCGAGGTCTTTGTAGTTCTCGAAGAAGTGTTTGATCTGTTCCAGCAGCAGTGGGGGCAGGTCGGTGTATTCCTTCACGTCGACGTACAGCTGGGACAGCTTGTCGTGTGGCACTGCGATCACTTTGGCATCGCCGCCGCCGTCGTCAGTCATGTTCAGGATGCCGACTGGGCGTGCGCGGATGACCGAACCTGGGGTAACCGGGTAAGGGGTTACAACCAGCACGTCGAGGGGGTCGCCGTCGTCAGCCAGGGTGTTGGGGATGAAACCGTAGTTGGCCGGGTAGAACATCGGGGTGGCCATGAAACGGTCAACGAACAGGCAGTCGCTGTCTTTGTCGATTTCGTATTTGATCGGCGCGTGGTTGGCCGGAATTTCGATGGCGACGTAGATGTCGTTCGGCAGGTCTTTGCCAGCCGGAATCTTGCTGTAGCTCATTGGGCGTTGCCCCCGTAGTTGGCCATGGAACATGGCCGGATTGGCCTAAAAGTGGCGGCGATTATAGGCATATTCTGACGCCGATGCCATGCGCCAGACGTCGTACGGTCATTCGCCTTGTGGCTGATAACGCGGGTCGCTGGCTTGCAGTTGGTTCAGGCGGGCCAGGGGATCCTGGCGATAAAAGCGGCTCAGTTGCGCATACACCTGTGGATAACTTTCCGTCAGTAAATCCGGCGCGCTGAAAAAATATTCGCTGGTGACGGCAAAGAATTCAGCCGGGTTTTCGGCGGCGTAAGGGTCGATGGCCGTCTCGGCGTCGGGGTTGGCATCGAGTTGGCGGTTGAGGTCGTCAAACGCGCTTTGCATCACGCTGGCCCACTCCTGCACGCGCATGTCGTGGTGCAACGGCGGCAGGCCGTTGGCATCGCCATTGAGCATGTCGAGTTTGTGCGCCAGTTCGTGGATAACCAGGTTGTAGCCTTCCCAGTTGCCGCTGGCCAGCACGCCGGGCCAGGCGAGGATCACCGGACCCTGCTGCCAGGCTTCGCCGCTGTGTTCGCCGTCCCACTCATGCTCGACACCGCTGGCGTCGCGATGGCGTTGCGGGCTGAGGAAGTCGTCTGGGTACAGCACGATTTCGTGGAAGCCCTGGTACCAGTCGAGGTCGCCGAGGTTCATCAAGGGCAGTTGCGCCTGGGCGGCGAGCAGCAGACGTTGTTCCTGATGCAGGTTGACGCCGGGCAGGGCGGTGAGGTGTTTTTCGGCGAGGAATACCACGCAGGCTTCGCGCAGCCACTGGTCCTGTTCGGCGCTGAGGCCGTCGAGGAAGGTCAGGTGGTGGCGCACCCGTTGCCAGGTGTCATCGGCAATCGGGTGCTTGGCCAGCAGGCGCCGGCGACGCCAGGCGCTGAGGGACCACATGGCCGGTCAGTGCGGCTTGGCTTCGGAAGAGGTGCGACCACCAAAGCGGCTGCGGACTACACCAATGATCATCGGCACCAGCGACAGCAGAATGATGAACACCACCAGCAACGACAGGTTTTTCTTGATGAACGGTACGTTGCCGAAGAAGTAGCCCAGTGTCACCAGGCCGCCGACCCAGAAGACGGTGCCCAGCACGCTGAAACCGAAGAAACGCGGGTAGGGCATTTTCGCGATACCGGCGACGAACGGTGCAAAGGTCCGCAGGATTGGCAGGAAGCGCGCCAGGGTCACGGTTTTGCCGCCGTGCTTGTCGTAGAAATCGTGGGTTTTTTGCAGGTAGTCGCGGCGGAAGATTTTCGAGTTCGGGTTGCTGAACAGGCGTTCCCCGGCCGTTCGCCCGATCACGTAGTTGGTGCTGTCACCGAGGATCGCCGCCAACATCAACAGGCCGCCGAGCAATACCGGGTCCATGCCACCGCCCGCTGCGACGGCGCCGGCGATAAACAGCAACGAATCACCCGGCAGGAACGGCATGACCACCAGGCCGGTTTCGCAAAAGATGACGAGGAACAGAATGGCGTAGATCCACGGACCGTAATTGGTAACCAGCAGGTCGAGGTAGACGTCGAGATGCAGGATAAGGTCTAGCGGGTTGAAATCCATGGATGGCACCTGTGTGGACGGCCCGGCTCGGCAGGCCTGTGCGGAAGCTCGGGTAATAAGGCTACAAGTGTATGTAGTGTTTCTTACAACCCTGAAAGGTCCGCATTATACGGATTGAGAGGTGAAAAGCGTGTTGGTTTTGTAGCGGGGGATGTCGCGATGCACGGTCCACAGATCGCCAGAAATGCATTGTGGGAGCGAGTTTCCTCGCGAAAGCATTCGGTCAGTTATAAATAGTCTGACTGAAAAGCCGCTATCGGGGCAGGCCCCCTCCCACAAGGTGTCAGGGCGTCAGTCTTCGCTGATCGGCAGGGTGTAGTTCTTGAACTCGGTGTCCTCGCGAAACCCGATCGACTCATAGGTCTTCTGCGCCACTTGATTGTTACTGCTGGTCGACACCCGCAGCCGCACCGCATGAGTCTCCTTGGCCATCTTCTTCGCTGTACGTATCAGGTTATCCGCCACCAGTTGCCGACGCGCGTCTTCGGCCACATAGATGTCGTTGAGTATCCACACGCGTTTGAGCGACAACGACGAAAAGCTTGGGTACAGCTGACAGAACCCCAGCAGCCGCTTGTCGTCATCGTCGGCCAGGGCCAGGTAGATCACCGACTCCTTGCGGCGCAGGCGCTTTTCCAGGAAGGCCCGCGACGAATCCGGGAACGGCAGCGCCCCGTAGAACTCGCGGTATTTGACGAACAAGGGGGTCAACAGGTCCAGGTGTTCCAGGGTCGCTTGAGTGATCCGCATGCCAGGCCTCAACTTCCAAAGGGTATGACCACGCGAGCGGCCGTGACTCGATGCTGCCTAAAGACGCAAAAAAGCGCAATCGTGCCGCGATCAGTCCAACGGCGGGCTGAGCAGGAAGTTGCCTTTCATCAGGTCCGGGTCGTCGGACTCAATGGTCTGCACCTGCGCCTCATCCTTGAGGTTGACCCCCGACAACTGCCGGCGACACGCCTCTCGCATCAAGTACAGCAGGCGGTGGGCCGCCATGCCATAACTCAAGCCTTCCAAGCGCACGTTGGAGATGCAGTTGCGGTAGGCATCGGTCAGGCCGACCTTGGGGTTGTAGGTGAAATACAGCCCCAGGCTGTCCGGCGAACTGAGTCCCGGCCGTTCGCCGATCAGGATCACCACCATCTTGGCCCCCAGCAATTGCCCGATCTCATCCGCCACCGCCACGCGGCCCTGTTCCACCAGGATCACTGGCGACAAGGACCACCCCTCGGCGTGAGTCTGTTCCTCCATGCGTGCGAGAAACGGCAAGGTGTGTTTATGTACGGCCAGCGCCGACAGGCCATCGGCCACCACCACCGCCAGGTCCACACCGCCAGGATTGGCCGCCGCATAGTCGCGCAGGCGCTGGGCCGATTCATCACTCAAGCGCCGCCCCAGGTCGGGGCGTTGCAGGTAGCTATGCCGATCGACAGCCGCACTGTGCAGCAACAGGCTGTCACGCCCGCGTTCGGCCAGTTGGCTGCTGAGGCCCCCATGGTCGAAGGGCAGGTGCACTGCGTCCCGCGCCTGGGCATGGGCGAACTGGAAGTCCAACTGTGCGCTGGTCGGGATGCTCGTGCCGGTACGGCCCAGGGCAATGCGCGCCGGGGTCAGGCGGCGTAGCTCCAGCCACGGGTTTTCAGGAAGGTCGAGTTGCACGGGTGGCTCCTTCATCCCAATTGCGCCAAGGCGTGGCGAAATGCCGGGGGCAGGCTGTTGCCGAAGCGCACCTTGCCGTCGGCTTGCGTGAAGATGCCCATCTTCGCCAGCCACTGTTCAAATTCCGGTGCCGGCTTTAAACCCAGGGTTTGGCGGGCGTACAGGGCGTCATGGAATGAGGTGGTCTGGTAGTTGAGCATGATGTCGTCGGAGCCGGGGATGCCCATGATGAAGTTGATGCCGGCCACGCCGAGCAGGGTCAACAGGGTGTCCATGTCGTCCTGGTCGGCTTCGGCGTGGTTGGTGTAGCAGATGTCGCAACCCATCGGCACCCCCAGCAGCTTGCCGCAGAAATGGTCTTCAAGGCCCGCGCGAATGATCTGCTTGCCGTTGTACAGGTACTCGGGGCCGATAAAGCCAACCACGGTATTCACCAGGAACGGCTTGAAGTGGCGGGCCACCGCATAGGCGCGGGTTTCGCAGGTTTGCTGGTCGACGCCAAAGTGCGCATTGGCCGACAAGGCGCTGCCCTGGCCGGTTTCGAAATACATCAGGTTCTGGCCCAGGGTGCCACGGTTCAGGCTCAAGCCCGCCTCGTAGCCTTCCTGCAACACACTCAGGCTGATGCCGAAACTGGCGTTGGCCGCCTCGGTACCGGCAATTGATTGGAATACCAGGTCCAGCGGCACGCCACGGTTGATGGCTTCGATGGAGGTGGTGACGTGGGTCAGCACGCAGGCCTGGGTGGGAATGTCGTAGCGCTGGATGATCGCGTCGAGCATTTCCAGCATGGCGCAGATCGAGGCGATGCTGTCGGTGGCCGGGTTGATACCGATCATGGCGTCGCCGTTGCCGTAGAGCAGGCCGTCGAGAATGCTGGCCGCGATACCGGCCGGTTCATCCGTGGGGTGGTTGGGTTGCAGGCGGGTCGATAAGCGCCCGCGCAGGCCCATGGTGCCGCGAAACTGGGTGACCACGCGGATCTTCTGCGCCACCAGCACCAGGTCTTGCACGCGCATGATCTTGGAGACGGCGGCGGCCATTTCGGGTGTCAGCCCTGGCGCCAATGCGCGTAGGGATTGTTCATCGGCCGCATCGCTGAGCAGCCAGTCGCGCAGGCCGCCGACGGTCAGGTGGCTGACCGGGGCAAACGCCTGTTTATCATGGGTGTCGATGATCAGTCGGGTGACTTCATCGCTTTCATAAGGGATCAGCGCCTCTTGCAGAAAGTGCGTCAGCGGGATATTGGCCAAGGCCATTTGCGCCGCCACCCGCTCGCCGTCGTTCTGCGCGGCGACGCCGGCGAGAAAGTCCCCGGAGCGTGCGGGGCTGGCCTTGGCCATCACGTCCTTGAGGCTGTCGAAGCGGTAGGTTTGTGCACCCACCGCGTGGGAAAAGCTTGCCATACAGTGTCTCCTTGACGACGCGGGCAGGAACCCGCGTCGAGGTTTACGGCAGTTAGTGCAGGGCGGCCTCTGCGGCCTGGATCGCCGCGAATTCCTCTTCCGGCGTGCCCGCTACCAAGTGATGCCGGCTGTAGAAAGCAAAGTAAGCAATTAATACTCCATAGATGATTGCGGCGCCAATCACCACCCTTGGATCCACCAAAAAGCCCGCAACGACGGCCACACAGGCCAGTACCAGGGCGACACCGGACGTGAAGATGCCGCCCGGCGTGCGGTACGGACGGTCCATTTTGGGGCGACGGATGCGCAGCGTGATGTGCGCGGCCATCATTAGCACGTAGGAAATGGTCGCGCCGAACACCGCCACCAGGATCAACAAGTCACCCTGGCCGGTCAGCGACAGGCCAAAACCGATAATGCCGGGGATGACCAACGCCAGGACCGGCGCCTTGCTCTTGTTGGTCTGGGACAGTTTGCGCGGCAGGTAGCCGGCGCGGGACAAGGCGAAGATCTGCCGCGAATAGGCGTAGATAATCGAGAAAAAGCTGGCGATCAAGCCGGCCAGGCCGACCAGGTTGACGAAGCTGCCCATCCAGGTCGAGCCGCCATAGGACAACGCCAGCGCTTCCACCAACGGGTTGCCGGACTTGACCAGCGCATAGGTGCCGGCGCCGCCCGGTGCGATCACCAGGATCAGCAGGGCAAAACTGGTCAGCACCACAATGGCGCCGATCAGGCCGCGGGGCAGGTCGCGTTTGGGGTTCTTGGTTTCTTCAGCGGCCAGGGGCACGCCCTCGACGGCAAGGAAAAACCAGATCGCATAAGGGATCGCCGCCCACACGCCGACATAGCCGAAGGGCAGGAAGGTGCTGGCGCCCTTGGCTTCGGTCACCGGGATATCCAGCAGGTTGGCGACATTGAAGTGCGGCACCATCGACACCAGGAACACGCCCAGGGCAATCGCGGCGATGGCGGTGATCACGAACATCAGCTTCAAGGCTTCACCCACGCCAAAGATGTGGATGCCAATAAAGATGATGTAGAACGCCAGGTAGATCATCCAGCCGCCAATGCCGAACAGCGACTCGCAATAAGCGCCGATAAACACCGCGATGGCGGCGGGCGCGATGGCGTATTCGATCAGGATCGCGGTGCCCGTCAGGAACCCGCCCCAGGGCCCGAAGGCGCTGCGGGCAAAACCGTAGCCACCGCCTGCAGTGGGAATCATCGAAGACAGTTCAGCCAGGGAAAAGCACATGCACAGGTACATGGTGGCCATCAGCAATGTGGCGAGGAACATGCCGCCCCAGCCACCCTGGGCCAGGCCGAAGTTCCAGCCGGCGTAGTCGCCGGAGATCACGTAGGCAACGCCAAGGCCAACTAACAGCACCCAGCCAGCGGCGCCTTTTTTGAGTTCGCGTTGTTGGAAATATTGGGAGTCGACTTTTTCGAAGTCGACGGAAGATCCAGTCGGTTCGCTAGGCATGAAGAAGTACCTTTCATTGTTATTGTTTTTAACTCGGCCTCTGTGTGCCGAATGCAATTCGCAAGTACTTGTGGAGAGCTAAGGATGGGAGGGGTACCGCGCCTCCCACATTTGATTGCATTTCAAATGTGGGAGGAGGGGTTAGTTAGAAGAAGCCCAGCGGATTAATGTCGTAGCTCACCAGCAAGTTCTTGGTCTGCTGGTAATGATCCAACATCATCTTGTGCGTCTCGCGGCCCACACCGGACTTCTTGTAACCGCCAAACGCGGCATGCGCCGGGTACAGGTGGTAGCAGTTGGTCCACACGCGGCCGGCCTTGATCGCGCGGCCCATGCGGTAAGCGCGGTTGATGTCGCGGGTCCACAGGCCGGCACCCAGGCCGAACTCAGTGTCGTTGGCAATCGCCAGGGCTTCGGCTTCGTCCTTGAAGGTGGTGATGCTCACCACCGGGCCAAAGATTTCTTCCTGGAACACGCGCATCTTGTTGGTGCCCTTGAGCAGGGTCGGCTGGATGTAATAGCCGGTGGCCAGATCGCCGGTCAGCTTCTCCACCTTGCCGCCGGTCAGCAGCTCGGCGCCTTCGCCCTTGGCGATTTCCAGGTAGGACAGGATCTTGTCGAACTGCTGCTCGGACGCCTGGGCGCCGACCATGGTGTCGGTGTCGAGTGGGTCGCCACGCTTGATCGACTCAACCTTCTTCATCACCACTTTCATGAAGTCGTCGTAGATCGACTCTTCCACCAGTGCGCGCGATGGGCAGGTGCACACTTCGCCCTGGTTGAAGAAGGCCAGTACCAGGCCTTCGGCGGCCTTTTCGATGAACTGCGGTTCGGCTTTCATGATGTCGGCGAAGAAGATGTTCGGCGACTTGCCGCCCAGTTCCACGGTCGACGGAATGATGTTCTCGGCCGCGCAATGCATGATGTGCGCGCCCACCGGGGTGGAGCCGGTGAAGGCGATCTTGGCGATGCGCTTGCTGGTGGCCAGGGCTTCGCCCGCTTCTTTGCCGAAGCCGTGCACCACGTTGAGCACGCCGGGTGGCAGCAGGTCGCCAATGACTTCCATCAGCACGTTGATGCCCAGTGGGGTTTGCTCGGCGGGCTTGAGCACCACGCAGTTGCCGGCGGCCAGGGCCGGGGCGAGTTTCCAGGCGGCCATCAGCAGCGGGAAGTTCCACGGGATGATCTGGCCAACCACGCCCAGGGGCTCATGGAAGTGGTAGGCGGCGGTGTGCTCGTTGATTTCGGCAGTGCTGCCTTCCTGGGCACGGATGCAGCCGGCGAAGTAGCGGAAGTGGTCGGCGGCCAGCGGAATGTCGGCGTTGAGGGTTTCACGCACGGCCTTGCCGTTGTCCCAGGTTTCGGTGATGGCCAGCAGTTCGAGGTTCTGTTCGATGCGGTCGGCGATTTTCAGCAGTACCAGCGCGCGGTCCTGGGCCGAGGTCTTGCCCCAGGCGTCAGCGGCGGCATGGGCGGCGTCCAGCGCTTTGTCGATGTCTTTGGCAGTGGAGCGGGGGAACTCGGCGATGGGCTTGCCGTTGACCGGCGAGGTGTTGGTGAAATAGTTGCCATCGACCGGCGCAACGAATTCGCCCCCGATGTAGTTGCCGTACTTGGCCTTGAACGAAACGATCGCGCCTTCAGTACCGGGGTGTGCGTAACGCATGATGGGTATCTCCTGGCTTTTATGTTTATTGGAGTGCAGCGCGGCAAGCGCTTGTTAAAGCGTAGAGCAAAGGTTGGGCCACTGCTTTGCGGGCCAGGTAAATCAAGGGCTTGGTCGTTGTTGCAAAGCGTTGCTGTGGCAGCCGTGGTACAGGCGCAGTGACAGTTTGTGCCATAAACGGTACAGCCTGTGACCAGTGGGTCGGCTCGGGATTGCAAAGGTCGGATGGCTGGGGGATGCTGGGGGCTCTCACGTAGAGAGAATAATAAGAACATGCAGAACGATCATTTCAGTCGCCATGCCCAGCAAGTCCTCACCGTGGCCCAAGGGCGCGACCCGTCCAGTGACCCGTCGATCGCCCGCTCCTGGCTGAGGTGCCTGGAGGACTACCACCTCGACCCTGCGCAAACCATCGCCCCTACCGTGCTCGAACATGGCCGCCTGCTGGAAAGTCGCGAGCGCCTGCAACAGGTGCTGCACATCGCCGGCAGCGAGATGAACAGCCTGCATCAACAGCTCTCGGGCGCCGGCCATGCAGTGTTGTTGACCGATGCGCGCGGGGTGATCCTCAACTGTGTCACCGCGTCGAGTGAGCGCAAGATTTTCGAGCGCGCCGGGCTGTGGCTGGGCGCGGACTGGAGCGAGGCCTGCGAAGGCACCAACGGCATCGGCACCTGCCTGGTGGAGCGCCAGTCGTTGACGATTCATCGTGATGAACACTTCCGTGGCCGGCATACCGGGCTGACCTGCTCGGCCAGCCCGGTGTTCGACCCTCATGGCGAATTACTGGCGGTGCTGGATGTGTCCTCGGCCAGGGAAGCGGTGTCGCGCCAGAGCCAGTTTCACACCATGGCCTTGGTCAATCTCTCGGCGAAGATGATCGAGAGTTGTTACTTCCTGCGGCATTTCGAGAACCAATGGTTGCTGCGCTTTCATTTACAGGCGGAATCGGTGGGCCTGTTCAGCGAGGGGTTGCTGGCGTTCGACGGCGAAGGGCGTATCTGTGCGGTCAACCAGAGCGCGTTGAACCTGCTGGGGCAGGTTCGCGGCGGCTTGCTCGGGCAGCCGGTAGAGGCGTTGTTCGAGTGTTCGCTGGATCAGCTGCTCGGTCGCGCCAGCGCAAATGCCACCGCCAGTTGGCCGTTGCGTAC
Source organism: Pseudomonas sp. G11 (assembly GCF_029457515.1). Classification (NCBI taxonomy): domain Bacteria; kingdom Pseudomonadati; phylum Pseudomonadota; class Gammaproteobacteria; order Pseudomonadales; family Pseudomonadaceae; genus Pseudomonas; species Pseudomonas sp. G11. The sequence continues at coordinate 7,018,099 of NZ_CP120377.1, read as the reverse complement.
CCGGGATGGCCGGCATTTGTTCGCGGCCCTGCGCGGTCAGCCTCGCGGCATAGGCGTACCCGCCCCCATTGCCAAGTTGCCGGAGCCACCACGGCTGCCCGGTATCTGCCTGGGTGACCCGGCCTTGCAAAACGATTTTCGTAAGGCGTTGAGGGTATTCGAGCGCGACGTGCCGTTGCTGATCAATGGTGAGACCGGCTCCGGCAAGGAGGCGTTCGCAAAGGCGGTGCACCATGCCAGCCAGCGCGCCGACAAAGCCTTTGTTGCGCTCAACTGCGCGGCTATCCCGGAAAGCCTGATCGAAAGCGAACTGTTCGGCTACCGCGGCGGCAGCTTTACCGGCGCGCGCAAGGAGGGCATGCAGGGCAAGTTGCAACAGGCTGATGGCGGTACGCTGTTCCTCGATGAAATCGGCGATATGCCCCTGGCGTTGCAGACGCGGCTATTAAGGGTGCTGGAGGACCGCATGGTCGTGCCTCTGGGCGGTGAGCCCCAGGCGATCGATGTCAGGATCATCAGCGCGACCCACAGGGATTTGCTCGGGCGTGTGGCGGACGGCAGTTTCCGCGAAGATCTGTATTACCGGCTCAACGGCCTGGAAGTCGGGTTGCCGCCGTTGCGTGAGCGCAGTGATAAATCTCAATTGCTGGATTTCCTGCTGGCAGAAGAGGCGGGCGGGCAGGCCGTGTTGCTTGAGCTGGCGGCGCGTTCGGCGCTGCTTCGCTTTGCCTGGCCCGGCAATGTCCGGCAGATGCGTACCGTGCTGCGTACGCTGGCGGCGCTGTGTGACGACGGGCGAGTCGGCCTTGAGGACCTGCCCGCGCAGATCCGCCAGGCCCAGGCGCAACCGGTGGCCGAGGCCCTGTCCATGGAGTCGCCTCTGGAGGACGCCGAGCGCCTGGCGTTGCTCGCGGCGCTGGAGCAACAGCGCTGGCACATGACCCACACGGCGGAACAGCTGGGGGTCAGCCGTAACACCCTCTATAGAAAGCTGCGCCGGCACGGTATTGCCCGCGCCTCCCTATGATCGGGTCCCACAGCTAAAAGGTGCGATTTTTGCCCCCCTGCGCTAACCTGCCTCGATGTTTTACGAGGTCGACTATGCACATTCATATTCTTGGTATCTGCGGCACGTTCATGGGCTCGATGGCGGTTCTGGCCAAAGAGTTGGGCCATCACGTTACCGGCTCCGACGCCAATGTTTACCCGCCCATGAGCACACAGTTGCAGGCCCAGGGCATTGAGCTGACGCAGGGCTACGACCCATCCCAATTCGATCCGGTCCCCGACCTGGTGGTGATCGGCAACGCCATGTCTCGTGGCAACCCGGCGGTCGAGTACGTCCTGAACAAAGGCTTGCCCTATGTCTCCGGCCCGCAATGGCTGGCTGATCACGTGCTGCAAGGCCGCTGGGTATTGGCGGTCGCCGGCACCCATGGCAAGACCACCACCAGCAGCATGCTGGCCTGGGTCCTGGAGCATGCGGGCATGAGCCCGGGCTTCCTGATCGGCGGCGTGCCGCAGAACTTCTCGGTGTCGGCGCGCCTGGGTGATACGCCGTTCTTCGTGATCGAGGCCGATGAGTACGACAGCGCCTTCTTCGACAAACGTTCCAAGTTCGTCCACTACCGCCCGCGCACTGCGATCCTCAATAACCTTGAGTTCGATCACGCGGACATCTTCCCCGATTTGCAGGCCATCGAGCGGCAGTTCCACCACTTGGTGCGCACGATTCCAAGCGAAGGCCTGGTTATCCACCCGACTACCGAGCCGGCCTTGCAGCGCGTGATCGACATGGGCTGCTGGACCCCGGTGCAAACCACCGGTGCGGGCGGGCAGTGGCAGGTCAAGTTGCTCAGCGAGGACGGCTCACGCTTTGAAGTGCTGTTCGAAGGCCAGGCCCAGGGCATCGTCGAATGGGATATGACCGGCCAGCACAACGTAGCCAACGCCCTGGTGACCCTGGCAGCCGCGCGCCATGTGGGCGTGGTGCCGTCGATGGGCATTGCCGCGTTGAGCGCATTCAAAAGCGTGAAGCGCCGCATGGAGAAGGTCGCCGACGTGAATGGGATTACCATCTACGACGACTTTGCCCACCACCCGACGGCGATTGCCACCACCCTTGATGGCCTGCGCAAGCGGGTTGGGGATGCGCCGATCATCGCCATTGTCGAGCCGCGCTCCAACTCCATGAAACTCGGCGCGCACCGCGACGGCTTGCCGGAAAGTGTCAACGACGCCGACCAGGTGGTGTGGTATGCACCGGCCAACCTCGGTTGGGACCTGCCCGCGATTGCGGCGCTTTGCAGCGTGCCGTCGAAGGTCTGCGATTCCATTGAAGGCATCATCGAATTCGTCAAGCAACAGGCCAAGCCTGGCACCCACGTGGTGGTCATGAGCAACGGCGGCTTTGGCGGCTTGCATGGCAAGTTGGCCGAGGCGCTGAAATGAGCGGCCCGGAACGCGTTACCCTGGCGATGACCGGCGCGTCCGGCGCGCCCTATGGCCTGCGCCTGCTGGACTGCCTGGTGCGCGAAGAACGTGAGGTCCACTTCCTGATTTCCAAGGCCGCGCAACTGGTGATGGCCACCGAGACGGACGTGGCGCTGCCGCCCAAGGTGCAGATGATGCAAGCCTTCCTCACCGAGTACACCGGTGCGGCGGCAGGGCAGATCAAGGTCTATGGCAAGGAAGATTGGATGTCGCCGGTCGCCTCGGGCTCCGGCGCGCCGGCGGCGATGGTGGTGGTGCCGTGTTCCACCGGGACCTTGTCGGCGATTGCCACGGGCGCCTGCAACAACCTGATCGAGCGCGCGGCGGATGTGACGCTCAAAGAGCGCCGCCAGTTGATCCTGGTGCCACGCGAAGCGCCGTATTCGAGCATTCACCTGGAGCACATGCTCAAGTTGTCGAACATGGGCGTGACCATCTTGCCGGCATCGCCTGGTTTCTATCACCAGCCGCAGACCATCGATGACCTGGTGGACTTCGTGGTGGCCCGGATTCTCAACCTGCTGAATATTCCCCAGGATATGTTGCCGCGCTGGGGTGAGCATCATTTGAGCAGCGATGAATAAGGCCCTGCTGGTCATCCTGGCGTTGCAACTGGCCGGCTGCGCCACCGCGCGTACGCTGGATGCGGCCAAGCCCGGCGCGCCGGTGGTGTATGCCGGCACGCGGCTGGATTTGTATGCGATGAATGGCGGCTGCTGCGCCATGGACCGGTTTGGTGCGCAGGCGCCGAGCTATCCCGGTGTCGACCTGCCAGCCAGTGCATTGCTTGATACGCTGCTGTTGCCGCTGTCGGTGTTGACGGTGCTCGGTGTGGGGTTTAACGCCACGGGCGGGCTCTAGCCTGGGTTTTAAAGGCACCCCAAAACCAATGTGGGGGGCTAGTTATAGGGATAGAACGAGCTCGCCACAGTTACAGTGTTCTTCCTTAACTGACGGGCATTGGGGCTTGCCCCCTCCCACATTTTGCTGTGTGTCCGGCTTTATTTACCGAGCTTGCGCAACTCATCCGACTCCACCACCCGCACGCCGTCCTGCTCTTCCAGCGCCAGGCGCCACATGGCGCGGGCCAGTTCGCACACTTCAATGCCGTGGTACTTGCCTGGAATCAGGCGTGACAACGGCCCGGCCAATTGCTCGGCCAGGCGCGGCTCAACACGTTCCCCCAGTAGCAGCGAAGGCCGCACGATGGTCAGTTGCGGCCAGTCCTGGGCCTTGAGCGCCTGTTCCATTTCCCCTTTGACCCGGTTGTAGAACACCGAGGATTTCGGGTCGGCGCCAATCGCACTGATCACGATCAAGTGCCGCGCGCCCATTTCCCGGGCGCGCTTGGCGAAGGCCACGACCATATCCAGGTCAACGGCACGGAAGGCCTCTTCCGATCCGGCTTTCTTGATGGTGGTGCCCAGGCAGCAGAAGGCAATATCCACCTGGCCGCTCAGTTGCGGCAGGAGCACCGCCGGGTCGCCTACCGGGTTTTCCAGGCGCGGGTGTTCAGCCAGCGGTTTGCGGCTGGGCGCCAGCACACGGGTTACGGTGGGTTCGTTGAGCAGGCGGTCAAGCAGGTGCTCGCCGGTAAGCCCGGAGGCGCCCGCGAGCAGGATATGCTGAGGTGTCAGGTACATGGTGTTTCCCCCCCTTGTTACACAGTTCAGCTTAGTTGCCTTTGGCTTCCTTGCTATTCATTGAGACGCTTTCGAGCGCCTTTCGTGCCTGCTGTTTGCGTAATAATTGCCAATGGGCGATCACGCCTTTGGGGGCCCACATCTGCGGTTCGGAAGGCTCGAAGTTGTCCGCCTGTTCGCGTTCGCTCACGTGCAGTTGCGCCAGTTTGAAAGCTTGTTGCAAATCGTCGGTCTGGTTGAAGGCCTGGGCGAAGAGGGCGTCGCCGAAGTAGGTGAAATCGGCTTCCTCGGAGCACCCGAACGACACACGGTCGGCGCGGGAGGCGGTCATGATCAGGGTGTGTTCGTCTTTCAGTGCCGGGATGAAACCGCCGGAGTAGCAGGCGGAGATCACGATGATCTTGTCGCGGTTCTTCAGCGGCGCGAGCACGGCGGCCAGCTCATCGGCAGGCAGGTCGGCCAGCTCCATGCGCGGCTGGTCCAGCACCAGTTCATGTTCGTGGGTGCCGTGGCTTGTCAGGTAGATAAACACCAGGTCTTCCGGCCCGCTGCGTTCGGCGAGGGTCTGCACCGCGCGGCGCAGGCTTTCGCGGGTGGCCAGGGGACGGTCGGCAATATGGTCGCGGTGGTTGACCAGGCGGATCTGCCCCCGGGCACCGAAGCGGGTGGCGAGCATATTGCTGACGTAGTCCGCTTCGCGCAGGAACACGCTTTGTTTACCGTCACCGGCCACGGCCAGGGTGTACAGCTCCACGGCCGGGGTGGAGGCGGGTACGGCGGCGAGGGCGGCTTCGAGCAAGCGGCCCTGGGCGAGCACGCCAATTTCCAGCGGGTCGGGCAGCAACTTGCCGTCGGCATCCCGCACGCGCATGCCATTGACCCAGGTGCCGGCCTGCACGGTGCCGTCGGTGAGCACCAGGGTGCCACGCCCCTGGTAGTTGTCGCTGTCGAAGCCGCCGATATAGAAGCTGCCATCGGTCAGGTTCAGGCGGCCTTCGCCGCTGAAGCGCCAGTCGGCGAACTCGCCGACATAATGGCTACCGTCCACGCCAATCAATTCGCCCTTGCCGCTCAGGGCGCCTTCCTTGAACTGGCCGATCCACACGTCGCCGTCGGCGTTTTCATAACGGCCCTTGCCATTGAGCTGGTTCTGCTTGAACTGGCCGACATAAATGTCGCCGTCAGCGCTGTTGAACGTGCCGTTGCCTTCCAGTTGGCCATCGACGAAGTGGCCGCTGAACTGGTTGCCGCTGTCGTCGTTGCGCTGGCCTTCGCCATTTGGTTTGCCGTGGGCGAACTGGCCCTGGTATTGGCTGCCGTCGGCCAGCTCCAGGCGACCGAGGCCGGAGTACTGGTCGTCCTTGAATTCGCCGCGATAGGTCATCTGCCCCTCTTTGAGGGTGCCTTCGCCGTTGCGTCGACCGTTCTTGAAGCCGCCCACATAGTGGCTGCCCGCCGTGCTCAAGCTGCCCTGGCCATCGAACAGGCCTTGCTTGAACTGGCCTTTATAGACTTCGCCGTTGCTGCCGTGCCATTCGCCCTGGCCGTGCCACTGGCCTTGGTCGAACTGGCCGGCGTACCAGCTGCCGTTGGGGTAGTCCACGCGGCCCTGGCCTTGCAGCAAACCATTGACCACATCACCCCGGTATCGGCCGCCGTCGGGCAGGCGCGCATCGGGCGGCAACAGCGATTCGCCGTCTCCGCAAGCGGTGAGCAACAGGGCAAGGGCAAGGGGAGCAAGTGGGCGCATAGCGGGATCCGGATAATTGAGCGCCGAGTATGCCGTAGCTGCGAGTTTCTTACATAAATTTACATACCCTGTGGCGAGTTTCAGTGCCTCACCACAGGGAAGGGCTTACACGAAGCAGAGCGACAACGACTCGGCGATGTAAGCGGGTTTTTCCTGGCCTTCGATTTCCAGGGTGGCGGTGGCCTTGAACAGCCATTGGCCCGGTTTTTTCTCGGTGACGTCCGTGAGGGTGACGTTCAGGCGCACCTTGGAGTTGACCTTCACTGGCTGGATAAAGCGCACGCTGTCCAGGCCATAGTTGACCGCCATCTTCAGGCCCTCGGGCATGATCAGGATGTCTTCCAACAGCTTGGGCATCAGCGACAGCGACAGGAACCCGTGGGCGATGGTGCTGCCGAACGGCGTTTGCGCGGCCTTGACCGGGTCGACGTGGATGAACTGATGGTCGCCAGTGGCTTCGGCGAACAGGTTGATTCGGGCCTGGTCGATGGTGAGCCATTCGGAACGTCCCAGTTCCTTGCCGACATAATCTTTGAGCTGCGCTACGGGTACATAGGGCATTGCGTCTCTCCTTGGTTCATCGGTTTGTCCCTCCGCTGCAGGCGCGAGCTTGCTCACGAAGGTCGTTAACGATAACGCCGGCTTTTCTGGTTCGGCGCGGCGCACTCGAGTTTTTCGCGAGCAATCTCGCTCCTGAGGGAGGCAGTTGCTGTTTTTTTGGGGTTACAGAGAACCAATGTAGATCATCATGGGCTACCCGCCCGGTCAACCCACCATGCTTATGGCGAATGCCGGAGCATAGAGCGGGCATGCTTATAATGCGGGCGAGCCTTGAGGGGGGGAGAACGGATGCTGTTACGCGGTCTGACATGGCTGGTGCTGTTTCAATTGATCGGCACCGCGATCAATCATTTGCTGGTGCCGGTACTGCCGGGGCCGATCATTGGCCTGTTGCTGATGCTGGGCTACCTGGTATGGCACGGCGAAGTCGGTGAACCGTTGAGCCTGGCGGCCAGCAGCCTGTTGCGTTACCTGCCGTTGCTGCTGGTGCCGCCGGCGGTGGGGGTGATGGTGTATGCCAAGGACATCGCCGCAGACTTCTGGGCCATTGTCGGCGCACTGGTGCTGTCGCTGGTGATCGCCATGGGGTTTGTCGGCGTGCTGATGCAAAAGCTGGTCAAGCGCCAGGCGCAACAGGAGGAGGAACAATGACCTTCGACTGGCAGGGCGCGTGGGCGGCGGTGATTCATCACCCTCTGTTCGGCATCGGTATCACCCTCGGCGCCTATCAACTGGTGCTGGCGGGCTTTGAGAAAACTCGCTGGATTTTCCTGCAACCGGTGCTGGTCTCCATGCTGCTGGTGATTGGCGTGTTGCTCAGTTGCGGCCTGAGCTACGCCGAATACCGCAAGAGCACCGAGATCATGAGCATCCTGCTCGGCCCGGCGACGGTGGCCCTGGCAGTGCCGCTCTATTTGAACCTGCGGCGGATTCGGCAGTTGTTCTGGCCGATTTTTACTACGCTGGTGATAGGTGGCGTATTGGCCACTGGCCTGTGTGTGCTGCTGGGCTGGTGGTTTGGTGCCGAACACATGATGCTGATGACCATGGCGCCCAAATCGGTGACTTCGCCGATCGCCATGCTGGTGGCTGAGCAGATCGGCGGTGTCGCCGCATTGGCCGCGGTGTTTGTGCTGATCACCGGGGTCATCGGTGCGATGATCGGTCCGGCATACCTGTCGCGACTGGGCGTACACAGCCCCGAGGCACGCGGCATGGCCCTGGGCATGACCGCGCATGCGGTCGGCACCTCGGTGGCCTTGCAGGAAAGCGAAGAGTGCGGCGCCTTTGCGGCGCTCGCCATGAGTCTGATGGGCGTGGCCACGGCGGTGTTCCTGCCGTTGGCGGTGTCGGTAATTGTTTAAACCGGGTTTAAGGAAACCTTTATGAGTCTGGCGCTGTTCCCGCTCAATACCGTGCTGTTCCCCGGCTGCACCCTCGACTTGCAATTGTTCGAGGCGCGCTATCTGGACATGATCAGCCGTTGCATGAAAAAGAGCGAAAGCTTCGGCGTGGTGTGCATCCTCGACGGCCAGGAAGTCGGCATGGCCCCGGATGGCTACGCGCTGATCGGCTGCGAAGCGCTGATCCGCGACTTCAAGCAGCAGGATAACGGCCTGCTGGGAATTCGTGTCGAAGGCGGTCGCCGTTTCCGTGTGCGTGACGCCGGGGTGCAGAAGGACCAGTTGCTGGTGGCCGAGGTGCAATGGCTGGAAGAACTGCCGGACCAGGCGCTGGAAGAAGAGGACGCCGACCTGCTGGCCTTGCTCCAGGCCCTGGCCGAACACCCGATGGTCGCCTCGCTGGACATGGGCACCCACGCCGATGGCCAGCAGGCGCTGGGCAATCAGCTGGCGTACCTGCTGCCGTTCACCGAGGCCGACAAGATCGACCTGCTGCAACTCGACGACCCACAGCAGCGGCTGGATGCGATCCAGATGCTGCTCGACGAGTTGCAGGGCGAACTATTCACTCAATAGGCATAGCGCAGCAGCGCATGGGACATGCCGGCAAGCGCGATAAAACTCAGCACCGCCACCAGCGCCGGCAGCAGCAGCCACCAGGTTTTTTGGGGCATCGCCGGCAACGGGCTGCGGTACTGGCTGGCGTTCAGGCTGAAGGCACACACTGTCATCGCCAGCAACGTACCGGCCAGGATGTCGGTGGGCCAATGGGCGCCCAAATAGACCCGTGACAGCGCAATGAAGGCGGCGGGGATACACCCCAGCAGCATCCAGGTCAGGCGCATCCGCGTGGGTTGCCCGCGACCGGCCAATACTGCCAGCGCCAGGAAGAAGGCGAACGCACCGGAGGCATGGCCGCTGGGCATGCTGAAGCTGGTCAGTGGGTCGGTCAGGATTTCCGGTCGGCCACGGGCAAAAAACAGCTTGGTCGCAGTATTGATCAGCGCCGCCCCTGCCAGCGTGACACCGACAAACACCGCATGCCGCCATTGTCGCGCCAGTAACAGCAGGCCGGTGAACACGGCGCTGGCGACGAACATCTTCTTGAACTCACCCAGTTGGGTGATGCGCACCATCACCTCGTCCAGCCATGGGCTGCGGTGCTCCTGCACCAGTGCGCTCAGGCCCTGGTCGAAATCGTTGAGGTGGGGGTAGCCGATGAACAGCGCGATCAACAACGTCAGGCTGGCACACCCAATCCACAAGGTTGCACGACGATGGCCTCGCAGGCTGCTGTTCAAGCACAGTCCGATCAATACCGCCAGGCAGGCCGTGACCACGCCCGCCTCTGGCCAGAACCCTTCCGGCAAGGGTAGGCGGAACGCGGCACCGGTCGCCCAGCCGGGTATCAGGTAGGCCACCGACCAACCCGCCGCCGCCAGAATGCTCACGGCGGCGAAACGTGGGAACGGCATGTCGCACATGCCGGCGACCATTGGCAGCATCGGCCGCAGCGGGCCGATGAAACGGCCGACCAACAGGCTGGCGATGCCGTACTTGTGGAAGTAGGTCTCGGCACCGTTCATCCATTCCGGATGATGGCGCAGGCCGGGTAGACGGCGAATGTTCTGATGGAAATGCCGCCCCAGGTAGTAGGAAACCCCATCGCCCAGTAGTCCGCCGAGGAAGCCCATCAGCAAGGTTTCACTCAACGACAGCGCCCCGCTGCCGGCCAGCACCGCAATGGCAAACAACAACACGGTGCCCGGCACGATCAGCCCGGCAATGGCCAGGCATTCCACGCACGCCACGATAAGCACCGCCGCCGCCAGCCATTGCGGGTTCAGGGTCAGCCAGCCGGTAATGCTATCGAGCCATTGGCCCATAAAACGTCACTCCCTCTATGTCATACATAACGCGAAACGCTGAAGATTTAATGTGGGAGGGGGCTTGCTCCCGATAATGGTGTAACAGGCCGCAGGTGTGTCGCTGACCCACCGCTGTGTTGCGGCGATAGTGTTCAAACCAGAAAGTAGTCGCGGCCTTCGACCTGGCCGCGACGCAGCGGGTTCCGTGTGCAGTAGGGCGCATAGCCGGCATCGACGAAGCGATACATCAGGTGTTCATCGCGGCCGCTGGGAATGCCCAGGCGGGTGGTCTGGATAATCTGCGTCGGCACCTGGCCTATGTCTTCTACATAGAGCTGTTCCTGATCGAAGCGCTTGGCATCCCACATCGGGACTTTCAAACCCAGCGCCTTGCACAACAAGGTCTGGCCCGCGCAAAGCTTCTGCGAGGGGCGGGGGCTGCCGTCGGCATTCGGGTTGTTCAACAGCATCTGCGCCAGGCTGGCGGGACCTGAGAGTTCGTCAATCCAGGGATAGGCCGACTTGATCAGCACGGCATTGCCCGGCCCCTGGGCGCTGAAGTTCAGCGAATCACCGCCACGGGCGTAGTACATGTAGATATGCCCGCCATCCAGAAACAAAGCCTTACGCTTTTCTGTGTAGCCGAGGGAGGCGTGGCTGCCTTTTTCGGCCACGTAATACGCTTCGGTTTCAATAATTCGCGCTGAAAGCCAGATATCGCCGACGCGGTGGCGAATGATTTTTCCGAGCAAATCCCGTGCAAGCAGTTGTGCATCGCGGTCGAAGAAGCCGTCGGGCAGGGCGCTGGCGGGGAGTTGGGGGGTAAAACTGGACATGGCGTTCAGGGTTATTACGGCTAAATGTGACGGAATAATAACAACTCCCACCTTAATTACGGCTGAACCCCAGGTTTTTACAGTTCATTTCGACCATCCGCCCCACACCGCTGTCAGTCGGGCGGCGTCACAGCTATAATCTGCCGCTTTCCTCTTTGCCAAGACTCCCTGACCATGACTGAGTCCGTTCTTGACTACATGACCCGCCTGGGTCGCGCTGCCCGTCAGGCCTCGCGGTTGATCGCCCGTGCGAGCACCGCGCAGAAGAACCGTGCCCTGCTGGCCGCCGCCGATGCTCTGGATGCCTCGCGCTCCGAGCTGGCCGCCGCCAACGAACTGGACCTGGCCAACGGCCGCGCCAATGGTTTGGAGCCGGCCCTGCTGGATCGCCTGGCACTGACCCCGGCGCGTATCGACGACATGATCGAAGGCTTGCGTCAGGTGGCCAAGCTGCCTGATCCCATCGGTGAAATCCGTGATATGCGTTACCTGCCGTCCGGCATCCAGGTCGGCAAGATGCGCGTGCCCCTGGGCGTGATCGGCATCATCTATGAGTCGCGCCCGAACGTGACCATCGACGCCGCGAGCCTGTGCCTCAAGTCTGGCAATGCCACCATCCTGCGGGGCGGTTCCGAGGCGATCCATTCCAACCGCGCCATCGCAGCCTGCATCCAGCAGGGCCTGGCCGTGGCCGAACTGCCGGCCGAAGTGGTGCAAGTGGTGGAAACCACCGACCGCGCAGCGGTTGGCGCGCTGATCACCATGCCGGAATTCGTCGACGTGATCGTGCCGCGCGGTGGCAAGAGTCTGATCGAGCGCGTCAGCCGTGATGCCAAGGTGCCGGTCATCAAGCACCTGGATGGCGTGTGCCACGTGTTCATCGACGTTGCCGCCGATATCGACAAGGCAATCCGCATCGCCGATAACGCCAAGACCCACCGCTACGCCCCGTGCAACACCATGGAAACCCTGCTGGTGCACGCCGGCATTGCCGACCGCGTGCTACCGCCACTGGCTGCCATCTACCGTGACAAGGGCGTGGAACTGCGTGGCTGCGAGCGTACCCGTGCGCTGCTCGGCAGCGACGTGATCGAAGCGACTGAACAAGACTGGTACACCGAGTACACGGCACCGATCCTGTCGATCCGCATCGTTGACGACCTGGACCAGGCCATCGAACACATCAACCAATACGGCTCCAAGCATACCGACGCCATTGTTACCGAGCATTTCAGCGATGCCCGGCGTTTCCTCAACGAAGTGGATTCCGCTTCGGTGATGGTCAACGCCTCGACGCGTTTTGCCGACGGCTTCGAGTATGGCCTGGGGGCTGAGATCGGTATTTCCACCGATAAGCTCCACGCACGCGGCCCGGTTGGCCTGGAAGGCCTGACCAGCGAGAAGTACGTAGTGTTCGGCGACGGTCATGTGCGCACTTGATGGCTAAACGCATCGGGCTGCTCGGCGGTACCTTCGACCCCGTACACATCGGCCATTTGCGCAGCGCCCTGGAAGTCGCGGATGCCCTCGCGCTGGATGAGCTGCGCCTGGCGCCCAATGCCCGGCCGCCGCATCGCGACACGCCGCGGGTGTCTGCGCAGCAACGCCTGGAGATGGTACGCCTGGCCGTTGCCGGTATACCGCCGCTGGTGGTGGACGATCGTGAGCTCAAGCGCGATAAACCGTCCTACACTGTCGACACCCTGGAACTGATGCGCGCTGAACTGGCGGCAGATGACCAGTTGTTTCTGCTTTTGGGCTGGGACGCATTTTGCGGCCTGCCCTCTTGGCATCGTTGGGAGGAACTCCTCCAGCATTGCCACATCCTGGTGCTGCAACGCCCGGATGCCGACAGCGAACCGCCGGATGCCTTGCGCAACCTGCTGGCCGCGCGGTCGGTAAGTGACCCCTTGGCCCTGACCGGGCCGAACGGGAATATTGCATTCGTCTGGCAGACCCCGCTTGCGGTGTCTGCCACCCAGATCCGTCAACTGCTGGCCAGCGGGAAGTCGGTACGTTTCCTGGTGCCTGACGCGGTCCTGGCCTACATCGATGCGCACGGGCTTTACCGTGCGTCGAACTGAAAAGGCGCGCTTGAACGCACGAACAGTCGTGCAGCAAGCGCCCGAACATACGAGCAAAACGAGTTTTTTATGACGAACAAAGACGTAAGCAAAGTAAAACGCAAAGGCACGTTCAAAAGCGCGCCGCTGCCGGTTGAAGCCCATGTTGGCCCGGAGCTGGCTGGCGAAGAACTGGTAAAAGTCGCCGTTGCCGCCCTGGAAGACGTGAAGGCCCAGGACATCCAGGTCCTGGACGTGCGCGACAAGCAGAGCATCACCGACTTCATGATCATCGCCACGGGTACCTCCAACCGCCAGATCGGCGCGATGCTCGACAAGGTTCGCGAAGCCGTCAAGGCCCAAGGCGTCAAGCCGCTGGGTGAAGAAGGCAAGGGCGACAGCGACTGGGTGCTGCTGGACATGGACGACGTGATCGTTCACATGATGACGTCCAACGCCCGTCAGTTCTACGACCTGGAACGTCTGTGGAAAGGCGCCGAGCAGAGCCGCGCCGCTGATGGCAAGCACCACAGCCCGGAAGTGGGCCACGCGCACTTCGACAAGCTCAACAAAGACCAGGAATAAGGAACGGCTGTGCGCCTGCGTCTGATTGCTGTCGGTTCACGCATGCCCAAGTGGGTGGAGGAAGGCTGGCACGAGTATGCCAAGCGTCTGCCCGCCGAGCTGTCGCTGGAACTGGTGGAAATACCGCTCAATACCCGGGGCAAGAATGCCGACGTGGCGCGCTTTATCCGTCAGGAAGGCGAAGCCATGCTGGCCAAAGTCGGCCCCAACGAGCGCATCGTCACCCTCGAAGTGCACGGCAAACCCTGGAGCACCGAGCAGTTGGCGGTGGAACTGGATCGCTGGCGCCTGGACTCGCGCACCGTCAACTTCATGGTCGGTGGCCCCGAAGGGCTGGCGCCGGAAGTCTGCGCGCGGGCGGACCAGCGCTGGTCGCTGTCGGCGCTGACGCTGCCGCACCCGTTGGTAAGGATTCTGATCGGTGAACAGCTGTACCGCGCCTGGACAGTCCTGTCCGGGCACCCTTATCACAAATAATCTGCGCCCCTCCCGATGACCCAGCCGATCCGCATCAAGGACCACGAGAAAGACGCACGTCTGGTACGCGCGCGCGTGGTGTTTGGCGCGATCATGGTGGTGACGCTGATTGGGGTGCTGATCGCTCGTCTGTATTTCCTGCAGGTGATCCAGTACGACTATCACTCCACATTGTCGGAAAACAACCGGGTGCACGTGCAACCGATTCCACCGACCCGTGGCCTGATCTTCGACCGCAATGGCGTGGTGGTAGCGGATAACCGGCCCAGCTTCAGCCTGAGCATGACCCGCGAGCGTTCCGGCGATTGGCAGCAGGTCCTCGACGTTATCGTCGAAGTACTGCAACTGACCCCGGAAGACCGGGTGATCTTTGAGAAGCGCATGAAGCAGGGGCGTCGGCCGTTCGAGCCGGTGCCGATCCTGTTCGAGCTGACCGAAGAGCAGATTGCGCGCATCGCGGTGAACCAGTTCCGCCTGCCGGGTGTGGAGGTGGTGGCGCAGTTGGTGCGGCATTACCCGCAAGGGCCGCACTTTGCCCACTCCGTCGGCTACATGGGGCGGATCAACGAGAAAGAGCTGAAAAGCCTCGATCCGGTCAATTACAGCGGCACCCACCATATCGGCAAGACCGGCATCGAGCGTTTCTACGAGCCCGAGCTGCACGGCCAGGTGGGCTACGAAGAAGTCGAGACCAACGCCCGCGGCCGCGTGCTGCGGGTGCTCAAGCGCACCGATCCGGTACCGGGCAAGGACATCGTGCTGAGCCTGGACATCAAGTTGCAGGAGGCGGCCGAGATGGCGCTTGGCGGCCGTCGCGGTGCGGTGGTGGCACTGGATCCGAGGACGGGCGAAGTGCTGGCCATGGTCAGCCAGCCGAGTTTCGACCCCAACCTGTTTGTGACCGGCATCAGCTTCAAGGCCTACGCCGAACTGCGTGACTCCATTGACCGTCCACTGTTCAACCGTGTGCTGCGTGGCCTGTACCCACCGGGTTCGACCATCAAGCCGGCGGTGGCGATTGCCGGCCTGGATGCGGGTGTGGTGACAGCGTCGAGCCGCGTGTTCGACCCCGGCTACTACATGCTGCCCAACTACGATCACAAATACCGTAACTGGAACCGCACCGGTGACGGCTATGTCGATTTGGATACCGCGATCATGCGCTCCAACGACACCTATTTCTACGACCTGGCCCATAAGCTGGGGATCGACCGCTTGTCCGCCTACATGGGCAAGTTCGGCCTGGGTCAGAAAGTCTCCCTGGACATGTTTGAAGAGTCCCCCGGCCTGATGCCGTCGCGGGAATGGAAGCGCGCGACCCGCCGCCAGGCGTGGTTCCCTGGCGAAACCTTGATCCTCGGTATCGGCCAGGGCTATATGCAGGCCACGCCTTTGCAGTTGGCCCAAGCCACCGCGCTGGTGGCCAACAAAGGCATCTGGAACCGTCCGCACCTGGCCAAGACCATCGAAGGCGAGAAGCCGGTGGATGAAAACCCGATCCCGGATATTGTGCTGCGCGACCCGTCCGACTGGACCAAGGTCAACCACGGCATGCAGCAAGTGATGCACGGCGCCCGGGGGACCGCACGCAAGGCGGCCCTCGGTGCGCAATACCGCATTGCCGGCAAGAGCGGTACCGCCCAGGTCGTGGCAATCAAGCAGGGTGAGAAATATGACCGCTCCAAGGTCCAGGAGCGCCACCGCGACCACGCCTTGTTTGTGGGTTTCGCCCCGGCTGACGACCCGAAGATCGTGGTGGCGGTGATGGTCGAGAACGGTGAGTCCGGCTCCGGTGTCGCCGCGCCTGTGGTGCGGCAGATCATGGATGCCTGGTTACTGGCCGACGACGGCAAGCTCAAGCCGGAATATGGCGGCCCCCCTTCAAGCACCGAGGTTACGGCCAGTGAAGAGTAATTTTGATCGCATCCTCTCCAGCGAGGATGTGATGCGTCGTCGCGCGACGTTGCTGCAACGCATGCACATTGATGGCCCGCTGTTGATTCTGCTGCTGACCCTGGCCGCCGGCAGCCTGTTCGTGCTGTATTCGGCCAGTGGCAAGAACTGGGACCTGCTGATCAAGCAGGCATCCTCGTTCGGCCTGGGCCTGTTGTCGATGGTGGTGATCGCCCAGCTTGAGCCGCGTTTCATGGCGCGCTGGGTGCCGCTGGGCTACGTCGCTGGCGTATTGCTGCTGGTGGTGGTGGACGTGATGGGCCACAACGCCATGGGCGCGACCCGCTGGATCAACATTCCGGGGGTGATTCGCTTCCAGCCGTCGGAATTCATGAAGATCCTGATGCCGGCGACTATCGCCTGGTACCTGTCCAAGCGCACCTTGCCGCCGCAGCTCAAGCACGTGGGGATCAGCCTGATCCTGATCGGCGTGCCGTTTGTCCTGATCGTGCGCCAGCCGGACCTCGGCACATCGCTGCTGATCCTGGCCGGCGGTGCGTTCGTGCTGTTTATGGGGGGGTTGCGCTGGCGCTGGATCCTCAGCGTGCTGGCGGCTGCCATCCCGGTGGCGGTGGCCATGTGGTTCTTCTTTATGCACGACTACCAGAAGCAGCGGATCCTGACCTTCCTCGACCCCGAGAGCGACCCGCTGGGCACCGGCTGGAACATTATCCAGTCGAAAGCCGCCATCGGTTCCGGTGGCGTATTTGGCAAGGGTTGGCTGCTGGGCACGCAGTCGCACCTGGACTTTTTGCCTGAGAGCCACACCGACTTCATTATTGCGGTGATGGGCGAGGAGTTCGGCCTGGTCGGCATTTGCGCCCTGTTGCTGATCTACCTGTTGCTGATTGGTCGCGGCCTGGTGATTACCGCCCAGGCGCAGACGCTGTTCGGCAAATTGCTTGCCGGCAGCCTGACCATGACTTTTTTTGTTTACGTTTTCGTCAACATCGGTATGGTCAGTGGCCTGCTGCCGGTGGTTGGGGTGCCATTGCCGTTTATTAGCTACGGCGGAACTTCGCTGGTGACATTGCTGTCAGCGTTTGGGGTTTTGATGTCGATTCATACGCATCGCAAGTGGATCGCTCAGGTTTGAATAAGGTGAAGATGTCAATGCAAGTAATGCGCGGCTGGGCGACTCGGCATGCGTCCTGGATGAGCCTGATTGGGCTGCTGGGGGCAACGCAAGAGGCGCAGGCCGGTGACTACGATGGTTCACCCCAGGTCGCCGAATTTGTCGGTGAAATGACCCGCGACTACGGTTTTTCCGGTGAACAGCTGATGGGCGTGTTCCGCGAAGCCCAGCGCAAGCAGGCGATCCTCGACGCCATCTCCCGCCCCGCCGAACGCGTGAAGCAATGGAAGGACTATCGCCCGATGTTCCTCACCGACGCCCGCGTGGCCCGCGGCGTGGACTTCTGGCGCCAGCATGAGGCCGTGCTGGCCCGCGCCGAGCAGGAATATGGCGTGCCGGCCCAGGTCATCGTGGCGATCATCGGCATTGAAACCTTCTACGGGCGCAATACTGGCAGCTACCGGGTGATCGACGCCTTGTCGACCCTGGGCTTCGATTACCCGCCCCGCGCCGAGTTCTTCCGCAAGGAACTGCGCGAATTCCTGCTGCTGGCCCGCGAAGAGCAAGTCGACCCGCTGACCCTCAAGGGGTCCTACGCCGGGGCCATGGGCCTGCCGCAATTCATGCCGAGCAGCTTCCGCGCCTACGCAGTGGATTTCGACGGCGACGGGCATATCAATATCTGGAGCAACCCGGACGACGCCATTGGCAGCGTGGCCAGCTACTTCAAGCGCCATGGCTGGGTCGGGGGCGAACCCGTGGTGGTTCGCGCCGAGGTCAGCGGGGAGCGGGCCGATGAAGGCTTGACCCAGGGTATCGAACCGGTCAAGACCGTCGGGGAGTTGCGGGCGCTGGGCTGGTCGAGTCAGAATGCGCCACGTGATGACATGCCGGTGACGGCCTTCCGCCTGGAAGGCGAAAACGGCCCGGAATACTGGATGGGCCTGAAGAATTTCTACGCAATCACGCGTTATAACCGCAGTGTGATGTACGCCATGGCCGTACATCAGCTGTCAGACATGCTGGTCCAAGCACGGGGCAACAAGTAATGCGGGCATCGCTGTTCAATAAACCGCTCAAGCTGGTGGCGTTCACCGCGTTGTCCTTGCTGGTTGTCAGTTGCTCCACCAGTCGCGGTCCGGCGCAGAAGTCGGGCGGCAGCGCGATTCGTTCCCAGCCGGGCCTGGACATCAACCGCGCGCACAAAGATGGCGCGCCGTGGTGGGATGTCGACGTGTCGAAAATCCCGGATGCCACGCCCACCCTGCATACCGGCGCCTACAAGGCCAACCCGTATACCGTGCTGGGCAAGACCTACTTCCCGCTGCAGGACTCCAAGACCTACGTGCAGTCGGGCACGGCGTCGTGGTACGGCACCAAGTTCCACGGCCAGAACACCGCCAACGGCGAAGTGTATGACCTGTATGGCATGAGCGCGGCCCACAAGACGCTGCCGCTGCCCAGCTATGTACGCGTGACCAACCTGGACAACAACCGTACGGTGATCCTGCGGGTCAACGATCGTGGACCGTTCTATTCAGACCGGATCATCGACTTGTCCTACGCTGCCGCGAAGAAACTCGGCTATGCCGAAACCGGCACCGCGCGGGTCAAGGTCGAAGGCATCGACCCGGCGCAGTACTGGGCCCAGCGTGGCAAGCCCGCACCGTTGATGCTCAATGAGCCGCAGACGCCGCAACCGCAGGTGACCGCTTCGGCCGGCAAGATCGAGCAGTGGACGCCACCACCGGCACAGCACGCCCCAGATACTGTCGTCGTGCCGCATGCCGCGCCGGGGGCTTCTACCGCCGGCGGCCAATACCTGCAAGTGGGCGCTTTCGCCAACCCGGACGCGGCAGAACTGTTAAGGTCCAAGTTGAGCAGCATGGTCAACGCGCCGGTGTTCATCAGCTCCATCGTGCGTAACCAGCAAACGCTGCACCGCGTGCGCATGGGCCCGATCGGTTCGCCGAGCGAGGTTGCGCAAGTGCAGAACAGCGTGCGCCTGGCCAACCTGGGGCAACCCAGTGTGGTCACCGCCGAATAAGTACCAAAAGATAGATGGTTCGGGCCCGTGCGCGGGTCCGAACCCTGGTTGTTGGCTCGTTGAACAATAAAACCCAGGGGCAAGGGGTGAGCGGGCAACCGAACACGTGACAGTCTGGCAACGGGCTGTCTGAATGAGTTTTGCCCGCGAGGGCAAGTTTCCATAAGTAATTTCGAGAGACGGATGAACATCACCACCTTAGCCAAACGCACGTGCCTGCTTATCTCGCTGATCATCACCCCGGCCGCCTGGGCGGTTGAAATGGTGCCGGCTTCACCGCAACTGGCCGCCAAGGCCTGGGTCCTCATGGATGCCGCCAGCGGCAACGTGCTGGTCGAGAACAACGGTGACCAGCGCCTGCCGCCGGCCAGCCTGACCAAACTGATGACTGCCTACATCGCGACCCTGGAAATCCGTCGCGGCCAGATCGGCGAGAACGACCCGGTGACCGTCAGCGAAAACGCCTGGCGTACCGGCGGTTCGCGCATGTTCATCAAGGTTGGCTCCCAAGTAACGGTGAGCGACCTGCTGCACGGCATCATCATCCAGTCCGGTAACGACGCCAGCGTCGCCCTGGCCGAGCACATCGCCGGCAGCGAAGACGCGTTCGCCGACATGATGAACAAAACCGTGGCCGACCTGGGCATGACCAATAGCCACTTCATGAACCCGACCGGTCTGCCGAACCCTGAGCACTACTCGTCGGCACATGACATGGCGATCCTGGCGCGCGCGATCATTCGTGTCGACCCGGTGCACTACGCGATCTACTCCCAGAAGGAATTCTTCTGGAACAACATCAAGCAGCCTAACCGCAACCTGCTGCTGTGGCGCGACAAGACTGTCGACGGTCTGAAGACCGGCCACACTGAAGAAGCCGGCTACTGCATGGTGTCGTCCGCCGTGCGTGACGGCCAGCGCCTGATCGCCGTGGTCTTCGGCACCAACAGCGAGCAGGCGCGTGCCGCCGAGACGCAAAAACTGCTGACCTACGGCTTCCGCTTCTTCGAAACCCAGACCTTCTACCAGAAGGGTGCTGAACTGGCGACCGCGCCGGTTTGGAAAGGCGCGACCTCGCAAGTCAAGGCTGGCCTGGCTGAAGACCTGACCCTGACCATGCCTAAAGGCCAGCTGAAAAAGCTCGCTGCCAGCATGACCATGAACCCGCATCTGGTTGCACCAATCGCCAAGGGTGATGTGATCGGTAAAGTCGAAGTGAAGCTGGACGACAAGGTGGTGCACAGCGCCGACCTGATCGCCCTGGACGCCGTCGACGAAGGTGGTATCTTCCGCCGCGTGTGGGATAGCATCCGTCTGTTCTTCTACAGCTTGTTCAACTGATAAGTGTGCACCTGCAAAGCCCCGTGTTGATCCGACACGGGGCTTTGCCCGTCGCCACGGCTTACGCTTACGAGGCCGTTACGCCATGACCGATAAAGAAGTAAAGGCGCCAAAGATCGAATTCCCAAACGTGGATTATCCCGTCAAGGTGATCAGCGATACCGGTGTAGGCAACAAAGACACGATTCTTCAGATCGTGCGTAAACACGCGACGATCAATGACAACCGGGTGGACGAGCGTTTGAGCTCCAACGGTAAATACACCACGATCCAGCTGCACATCGTTGCGACCGGTCAAGACCAGCTCTACGACATCAACAGCGAACTGCGGGCCACCGGCTTCGTGCACATGGTGCTGTGATGCCACAGGTCCTGGGCTTTCGCGAGCTCGGCCGGATGGACTACGAGCCCGTCTGGCACGCCATGCAGCGGTTCACGAATGAGCGCGGCACTTCGGCGCCCGATGAAATCTGGCTGGTGGAGCACCCGCCGGTGTTCACCCAGGGCCAGGCCGGCAAGGCCGAACATCTGCTGCTGCCGGGGGATATTCCGGTGGTGCAGGTCGACCGAGGGGGGCAAGTGACTTACCATGGGCCCGGTCAACTGGTGGCTTACCTGCTGCTGGACGTGCGCAAGCTGGGTTTTGGCGTGCGCGACCTGGTAAGCCGCATGGAGGCTTGCCTGATCGAGCTGTTGGCCAGTTATGGCGTGAGCGCCGCGGCCAAGCCCGATGCACCCGGTGTGTATGTGGACGGCGCGAAAATCGCGTCCCTCGGTTTGCGGATTCGCCACGGTTGTTCCTTTCATGGCCTGGCCCTGAACGTGGACATGGACCTGGCACCGTTCCGGCGCATCAACCCGTGCGGTTATGCCGGGCTGGCGATGACCCAACTGAGCGACCACGCCACACCGATTAAATTTGCCGAGGTAAGTGCCCGGCTGCGTGCGCAGCTCGTCAAACACCTCGACTATGCTGAGCAGACGACCCTCACGGGCGGAATCGACTGATTATGACTACTGATGCAGTGCAAACCATGATCCCGACGCTGGACGTTACCGAGCGTCCGGCCCCGGCCCCGCGTGCCAAGGTGGAAGCCGGCGTCAAGCTGCGCGGCGCCGAAAAGGTTGCACGCATCCCGGTCAAGATCATCCCGACGACCGAACTGCCGAAAAAGCCTGACTGGATTCGCGTGCGTATTCCGGTCTCGCCGGAAGTCGACCGGATCAAGGCCCTGCTGCGCAAGCACAAGCTGCACAGCGTGTGCGAAGAAGCATCGTGCCCGAACCTGGGCGAGTGCTTCTCCGGCGGCACCGCCACCTTCATGATCATGGGTGACATCTGCACCCGTCGTTGCCCGTTCTGCGACGTCGGCCACGGCCGGCCGAAGCCACTGGACGTCAACGAACCGGAAAGCCTGGCCATCGCCATCGCCGACCTGAAACTCAAGTACGTGGTGATCACCTCGGTAGACCGTGACGACCTGCGCGACGGCGGCGCCCAGCATTTCGCCGACTGCATCCGCGAAATCCGCAAGCTGTCACCGAACGTGATGCTCGAAACCCTGGTCCCGGACTACCGTGGCCGTATGGACGTGGCGCTGGAAATCACCGCCGCCGAGCCGCCAGATGTGTTCAACCACAACCTGGAAACCGTGCCGCGCCTGTACAAGGCCGCGCGCCCGGGTTCGGACTACCAGTGGTCGCTGACCCTGCTGCAGAAGTTCAAGCAGATGATGCCGCATATTCCGACCAAATCCGGCTTGATGCTGGGCCTGGGCGAAACCGACGAAGAAGTGATCGAAGTCATGAAGCGCATGCGCGAACACGACATCGACATGCTGACCCTGGGCCAGTACCTGCAACCGTCCCGCAGCCACTTGCCGGTACAGCGCTTCGTACACCCGGACACCTTCGCCTGGTTCGCCGAGGAAGGCTACAAGATGGGCTTCAAGAACGTCGCGTCGGGCCCGCTGGTACGTTCCTCGTACCACGCCGATGAGCAAGCCAAGCTGGTCAAGGCTAGCCTGGTTTCCTGATAGGGGTTGAGATCCAGTGTGGGAGGGGGCTTGCCCCCGATTGCGGTATGTCAGTCACTCCATGTGCTGGCTGATCCACCGCTTTCGGGGGCAAGCCCCCTCCCACATTTCGTTCCGCGTTAGTTAGGGAGAGTTGTGTATGACTGCAGCCGTTCCAGCCCTTCGCTCTGAAGGCACCATCGCCCTGATCGCTCCCGCCGGCCCTGCCGTGCTGGACGTTGAAAAGGCTGGCCAATGGATGCGCACGCGCGGCTACGATCTGCGAATTTCCCCCGGTGTCTATGAACGCGACGGCTACCTCGCCGGCAGTGATGCAGTACGTCTGCGTGACCTGCACGCCGCTTTTGCCGATCCGGAAATCGACGCTATCTTCTGTTTGCGTGGTGGTTACGGCACACCGCGACTGCTCGACGCGCTGGACTTCGACCTGCTGCGCGCCAACCCCAAACCCTTTGTGGGCTACAGCGACATCACCGCTTTGCACCTTGCGATCAGCCGCTATGCGGGCTTTGTGACCTTCCACGGCCCGATGCTGAATGCCGACTTGCTTGGCGGCAAGCAGCCCCCCACCGAGTCATCACTGTTCAACCTGCTGCGGGGCCAGCTGGGCGCAGGCAGTGTGTTGGTGCACCCGGTGGCCTACCCGTTGACTACGATCGAGCCTGGTATCGCCTGTGGGCGCTTATTGGGGGGCAACCTGTCAATGATCGCGGCGGTGATGGGTACGCCCTACGAAATCGATGCCGAGGGCATCATCCTGTTTATCGAAGACGTCAACGAGCCGATCTACCGCATCGACCGTCTGCTGACGCACCTGCGTCTGGCGGGCAAGTTGGCTCAGGTCGCCGGTGTGCTGGTAGGGGATGTGGCGGGGGTGGATAACGTTGCGCTGGAGCGCCTGCTGAAGCAGACGTTCGAGCCGTTGTGCATACCGGTGCTGGCCGGCTGGCGCAGCGGGCATTGCGATCCGAACCTGACGCTGCCGATGGGCGCGTTGGTGCGGTTGGATGCGGGGGAGCAGCGGGTGGTGTTGGAGCAGGATGTGGTTGTCCGGCCCTGAATCTATTGGCGTTTGCTAAACCGCTATCGAGGGCTTGCCCCCGATAGTGGTCGTCGCCATAAGCAGATCTAACGGTTCTGCAACGACTCCAGCAACTTCACGGTCGGATACCCATCCGCTGGCCAGCCCAACGATTGCTGCGCCGCCCGAATCGCCTTGCGCGTGTTCGCGCCGATAATTCCGTCCGGGTTGCCCGCGTCATAACCATTGGCGCTCAACGCCGTCTGCAGGTCGATGCGCTGTGAACGGCTCAGCGGCAGCTCATCCTTCGGCCAATCCCCACGGATCACACCGCCTCCACCAAACCGTTCCGACAGCAGGCCCACGGCCAGCGCGTAGGACGATGAGTTGTTGTACTTGAGGATCGCGCGGAAATTATCCAGCACCAGGAACGCCGGGCCACGGTAGCCGGCTGGCAGCAGCAGCGCGGCGGACAGTTGCCCAACGTTGGCCGGCATGCTGGCCCCCGGTGGCAACTGGATACCCAGTTTCAGCCATTCGGCCACGGTCTTGCGTATACCGCCGTCGGCCAGGGCGTAATCGAAGTTCGCTGGCAGTTGTTGCACCTCGAAGCCCCACGGTTGGCCTTTCTGCCAGCCGGAGCTTTGCAGGTAGTGAGCGGTGGAGGCGAGGGCGTCGGCCGGGCTGTTCCAGATATCGCGGCGACCGTCGCCATCGAAGTCCACTGCGTGGGTATTGTAGGTGGTCGGGATAAATTGGGTCTGGCCCATGGCGCCGGCCCAGGAGCCTTTCATCTGGTCGGCCTGGATATCGCCATGCTGGATGATCTGCAGTGCGGCGAGCAATTGCGCCTGGGCAAAGGCCGGGCGACGGCCTTCGTAGGCCAGGGTCGCCAAGGAGCGGATCACCGAGTTATTGCCTTGGAACTGGCCGAAGTTGCTTTCCATGCCCCAGACCGAGACCAGTGCCTGGCGGTCGACGCCATACCGTTGCTCGATGCTTTGCAGGATATCGGCGTACTTGATCAGCATTGACTGGCCGTTACGCACGCGCACCGGTGACAGGGCGCCATCGAGGTATTCCCACACCGGGCGGGAAAACTCCGGCTGGCTGCGGTCAGCGCGGATCACCGCCATGTCAGGGGTAACACCGGCAAATGCATTATCGAAGACGGCGGGTGTAATCCCGGCCTTCAAGGCTTGCTCGCGGAAACCGGCCTGCCATTCGGCAAAGGTCTGGGTGGGCTGGATGTCGAGATTGTCCACGGCCAGCGGGGCCACGACAGCGGGCGCTGCGACGGGGGCGGTCTGCAATGTCGGCAGGGGTTGAGCGTCCGCGGCGGTGGGCTTTTCCGCGCAGGCGACGAGCAGTATGAGGCTGGAGGCAGCGATCAATTGGCGAAGGTGCCAACGACGGGAAAGACTAGAGGGCATGCACAGGTCCAGGGATTACAAATCAGGTGCAGACCTTATCATGCCGGAGGGGCGCTTGCCTTCAGGCAGCCAGAAAGTAAGAAGCCTCCCAGCTATTAGACTGGAAGGCTTCGCGGCGGTAGCTGCCTTTGCCCTTGCCGGCGCGTTCCTGACGGCTGCGGAACAGTGGCTGGGCGATGATGGATTTGGCCTTGTTGGGGCCATGCTTGGATGGCTTTTTGCTCATGGTCGATGCTCTCTTCAGGTGGGATGCAGCGGTGCAAATCATCTGCCGAAGCCAGGCTGCTGTAAAGCCCATGAATTGTAAACGCAGTCAAAAATGTGGGAAGGGCGGTGCGATGATTCGACTTGCTCCCGATCATGGTGGATCAGCTAAAGATGCAGTGGCTGACACGCCGCTATCGGGGGCAAGCCCCCTCCCACATTGGTTTTTCGGTGTTTTTAAGGGGGGGCTATTCGGCGGGGAGTGTCAGGCGCTGTCCGGACATCAACAGCGACAAACGACTCAGGCTCATCCACGGCGAACCGGCAGCCTGGCCCTTGATCTGCGCATCGATGCGCTGCGCTTCCAGCAGCAATTGCGCCCAGCGTTGCGCCGAGTGCCGTTGCAGGGCTTTGCTCATCAAGGGCTTGCGTTTGTCCCACACGGGCGGCCGGGCCTGGCTGAAGCATTTGTCGAGCGGCGTGCCCTGGCTGTATTGCAGCGCGATATTGGCCAGCACCCGCAGTTCCCGGGCCAGGGCCCAGAGGATCACCGGCGGTTCCACGCCTTCACCGCGTAACCCTTCGAGCATGCGCAGGGCGTGGGCCGGTTCGCCATTGAGGATCGCGTCCACCAGCCCGAACACGTCAAACCGCGCACTGTCGGCTACCGCGCCTTGCACGGTCTCGACGGTGATCTGCCCGTCTTCAGCCATCAGCTTGAGCTTTTCGATCTCCTGGGCGGCGGCAAGCAAGTTGCCTTCGACCCGGGCGGCGATCAGCTCGACCGCATCTTGCGTCGCCGATAGCCCCGACTGTGACAGGCGCTGACGAATCCATTGCGGCAACTGGCTGCTATCCACCGGCCAGATCTGGATGAACTGGGTCTGCGCCCCTTCCACCAGCGCCTTGCCCCACTTGGTTTTCTGCGCACTGCCGTCGAGCTTGGGCAGGCTGATCAGCAGCACTGTGTCTTCGGCAGGTCGTGAACAGTACTCGATGAAGGCGGCTGCGCCTTTGTCTCCGGGCTTGCCCGACGGCAAGCGCAGCTCCAGCAGGCGCTTTTCCGCAAACAGCGACATGCTGGCGCCGGCTTGCAGCAGCGTTCCCCAGTCGAAACTGGCGTCGGCGCTGAACACCTGTCGCTCATCGAAGCCGTGCTGGCGTGCGGCAGTGCGGATGGCGTCCGCCGCTTCCTGGCAAAGCAGCGGGTCATCGCCGCTGACGATGTATACAGGCGCGAGGCCACCTTGCAGGTGTTTGGCGAGTTGGGCGGGGGCGAGTTTCATAGGCTGGGCGAACGGGGCGCCTGGGGCGCCCCGTATGGCTTACTCGACAGGGACTTCAACAGGCGATTGTTTCGGCGTGTTGTTTTCGTACTCTTGCGCGGCTTTCAGGGCGTCGGCGTCAGCCTTGGCCTTGTTGTCGGCGTTTTGCTGCAAGGTGTCGAGTTGTTGTGGGGTCAGCATCTGCAGGCGCACGACCATGCGTTGCACCAATTCACGACGCATTTCCTTGCGCACCTGGATGCTTTCCGAGTCCGAACCCACCAGGTTGTTGCCGTCGTGGCTGACGATTTTCTGCACCTGGACCTTGTCACCCATCAATGGCAGGTGTTCGCGGCCCTGGATTTCGAAGTTGAGCTCACTGCTCAGTTCGATGTCCGAGGCGCGGCCGGCACTGGCGTAACTGAGGTTACGCTGGGTTTCTTTCTCGTTTATCAGGACCAGCTTATAGGGCGCGCCGGTGTAGACGTGCACACCGCTGTTTTCCAGTACCTGGCGCAACTGGGTCACAGTATTGCCGTAGGCGTCGCGGGCGCTGACGTCCAGTTCCTTGATCGCCAGTTCATTGGTGCCAGTACCGCGCAGCTGGAAGCCGCAAGCGCTCAGCAGCACGGCAAGGCCCATCACCAGCAAATTGCGTTTGATCATTTTGTTGCTCCCCTTGAAACCATGTGGGCCTTATCGAGGCCCTGGAGGTTTTGTTCGGCGCAGGGCCCAAGCCCTGCGCCCGATCCGATTTAGCTCGCGACGATATTGACCAGCTTGCCGGGCACCACGATCACTTTGCGGATCGTCAGGCCTTCGGTAAAGCGCAGCACGTTCTCATTGATGCGGGCGGCCGCTTCGACGTCTTCACGGCTGGCGCTGGCAGGCATGTCGATGTGCCCGCGCAGTTTACCGTTGACCTGGATCACCAGTTGCAACGTGTCCTGTACCAGCGCGCTGTCATCCTGCACCGGCCAGCGGGCATCGATGACCGCGTCGCTGTGGCCCAGGCGGCTCCACAGTTCGTGGCTGATGTGCGGCGTGATCGGGGCCAGCAGCAAGGTGACCGTTTCCAGGCCTTCCTGAACCAGCGCACGGTCCTGTTCGGTGGCGTGTGGTGCTTTCTCCAGCACGTTCATCAGGGTCATCACCTGGGCGATGGCGGTGTTGAACTTGTGGTGCTGGCCCACGTCCTGGCTCGCTTGCTTGATGGCCAGGTGGGTGCTGCGGCGAATGGCTTTCTGCTCATCATTCAAGCCCGCTACATCCAGCTTGCCAGGCAGGCCCTGGCTGACATGGGCATGGGCCAGGCGCCAGACGCGCTTGAGGAAACGGTGCGAACCTTCGACGCCGGAGTCGGACCATTCGGCGCTCATGTCAGGCGGCGAGGCGAACATCATGAACAGGCGGCAGGTGTCTGCGCCGAACTGGTCGATCATCGACTGTGGGTCGACGCCGTTGTTCTTCGACTTGGCCATCTTCTCGGTGCCGCCGATTTCCACCGGCAGGCCGTCGGCGATCAGCTTGGCGCTGATGACCTTGGCCTTGCTGTCGCGCTCCAGTTCGACGTCCGCCGGGTTGAACCAGGTGTAGGCGCCATTGGCCTCGCGGCGATAGTAAGTCTCGGCGACGACCATGCCCTGGGTCAGCAGGTTCTTGAACGGTTCATTGGAACTCACCAGGCCTTCGTCGCGCATCAGCTTGTGGAAGAAGCGCGCGTACAGCAGGTGGAGAATGGCGTGTTCGATACCGCCGATGTACTGATCCACCGGCAGCCAGTGGTCGGCCGCGGATTTTTCCACCAGGCCGCCTTCATAGTGCGGCGAGGCGTAGCGGGCGTAGTACCACGAGGACTCGACGAAGGTGTCCATGGTGTCGGTTTCACGCTTGGCAGGCTGGCCGCATTTCGGGCAGTTGCACTCGTAGAACTCGGGCATGCGCGCCAGCGGCGAACCGGCGCCGTCCGGCACCACGTCTTCCGGCAGGATGACCGGCAGTTGGTCTTCCGGCACCGGCACGTCGCCACAGCTTTCGCAATGGATGATCGGGATCGGGCAGCCCCAATAGCGTTGGCGGCTGATGCCCCAGTCGCGCAGGCGGAACTGGGTGCGCGAGGCGCCGAGGTTTTTCTTGATCAGTGCGACTTCGATGGCGTCGAAGGCGCCGGCGAAGTCCAGGCCGTCGAACTCGCCGGAGTTGATCAGCTCACCGTGCTCACCGTAGGCGTCTTGCCACGGGGCCGGGTTGGTATCGCCCGAGCTGGTGCGCACCACTGACTTGATCGGCAGGCTGTATTTGGTGGCGAATTCGAAATCGCGCTCGTCGTGGGCCGGCACAGCCATTACTGCGCCATCGCCGTAGTGCATCAGCACGTAGTTGGCGACCCAGACCGGCAGCTTTTCGCCGGTCAGCGGGTGCTCGACGAACAACCCGGTCGGCAGGCCCTTTTTCTCCTGGGTGGCGACGTCGGCCTCGGCCACGCTACCGCCTTTGCATTCGGCAATGAACGCCTGCAGTTCAGGGTTGTTGCGGGCAGCCTGGGTGGCCAATGGGTGCTCGGCAGCCACGGCGACGTAGGTCGCGCCCATCAGGGTGTCTGGACGGGTGGTGAAGACTTTGAGTGCGCCGGCTTCGCCGATGGAGTCGACGTTGTACGGGAACTGAACTTCCATACCCTTGGACTTGCCGATCCAGTTGCGTTGCATGGTCTTGACCTGTTCAGGCCAGCCCGGCAAATCGTCGAGGCTCGACAAGAGTTCGTCCGCGTAGGCGGTGATCTTGAAGTAGTACATCGGGATTTCGCGCTTTTCGATCAGCGCGCCGGAGCGCCAGCCGCGACCGTCGATGACCTGCTCGTTGGCCAGTACGGTCTGGTCGATCGGGTCCCAGTTCACGGTGCCGCTTTTTTTGTAGATCACGCCTTTTTCGAACAGGCGAGTGAACAGCCATTGTTCCCAGCGGTAGTAGTCCGGCTTGCAGGTGGTCACTTCGCGAGACCAGTCCACCGCCAGGCCCAGGCTGCGCAGCTGGGACTTCATGTAGGCGATGTTTTCGTAGGTCCACTTGGCGGGAGCCACGTTGTTTTTCATCGCGGCGTTTTCCGCCGGCATGCCGAAGGCGTCCCAACCCATGGGCTGCAGGACGTTCTTGCCTTGCATGCGCTGGTAGCGGGAAATCACGTCGCCGATGGTGTAGTTACGCACATGCCCCATGTGTAGCTTGCCGCTGGGGTAAGGGAACATCGATAGGCAGTAGAAAGTCTCCTTGCCTGGCTGTTCACTGACTTCAAAGGACTTTTGCTCGTCCCAGAAGGTTTGGGCGGCATTTTCTATTTCACGGGGCTGATATTGTTCGTGCATGGCTACTTTTGAACTGGATAGGGGTGGCCTAATCCTCTTCGGTGCACTGTCCGGGTTGATCGACACCAAAAAGCGGCGCGTCCGTGCCCAAACCCTGCGGGAAGTGGAGTTACAGGAAGCGCCGTAGCATACATGACCCCACTCTATCGAGGGAAACCCTGATTGCGCCACCGAGGCCGTCTGTCGCGGCACCGGGCAGGCGCAGCCATGGGGGCTACGCTGTTTATTGGGGAGTGAGTCTTATCTTCAATGAGGTGAGGGGATGGTGGAATCGCAGCGAATGTTATCTAAATCGGATGTATACCAAGGACTGATCGACCGCTTGGGTCGGGCACTGGATGCGGCAAGTACTGCGGACCGATTGCGTGATGAACGGCCTGTGGAGTTGGAACTGCGAGGCTTGAGCCGCGCAGAGTTGGAACTGATCACGGCTTACCTGGAAAGGAATGGACGCGCGGTGTCGAGCGGTGTGGCTTCCCCGCCATACAGTGAACCCCCGCGGTCGGCCAAGGTGGTGTGGCTCAAGGATGTGTTGGCTGGTCGCGGCCCGGAAAAACGTCGGGCCGTACGGTTCAAGTAATGCACCCTCCTGTTGCTGCCTGATCATCGCAACCACAGCTTTGCTCTTAAATAGTGTCGCTCAACCCCCGTTACACCTTAGGCTTCGGGCATCTATGGAGATGCCCGATGCCTATTCGTTACTTCATCAAACAACTGTTACTGCCGCCTGGCATTCTTTTGCTGTTGCTCGCGCTTGCCTGGTGGTTTCGTCGCAGCCGTCCGCGCCTGGCGGGATGCTGTTTTGCCCTGGGGCTGGGGGGCATGTGGCTGATGAGCTTGCCGGTCGTGGTGGAGTGGGGCGCGAGGGCCCTGGAGACGCAACCGCCCTTGGTTCGCGAGGACTGGTCGACCCTGGCCGAGCGCGCTGATGCCATTGTGATATTGGGTTCGGGCCGAGAGCGTGGCGATCCGGCCTGGGGTTCGGACCAGCCCACGGGAATCGGGCTTGAGCGCCAGCGCTATGCCGCGCGTTTGGCCAAGGCATCCGGGTTGCCGGTGTTGACCAGCGGTGGTTTGCACTACGGGACGCCGCCCAGCGAGGCTGAGTTGATGGCGGTGTCGATGCAAGATGACTTTGGCGTCATGGTGCGCTGGAAGGAAGAGCGCAGCCGTACCACGTGGGAAAACGCGCAGATGAGCGCCGGGATTCTGTTACCCGAGGGCATCAAGCGCGTGGTGCTGGTGACCCAGGCCTGGCATATGCCGCGTTCGGTCTGGAGCTTTGAAAAGGCCGGCTTTACCGTGGTGCCGGCGCCTGTCGGTTTCCTGGGCGTGGACAACGCCCGGCCACTGGGCGGCTGGATGCCGGAGTTCAAGTCAGTGTGGCAGAACGGGCAGTTGCTCAACGAGGCGGTGGGGCAGGTGGGGTATCGGTTGTTCTATCGATAGCACCGCAAATCAAAATGTGAGAGGGGGCTTGCCCCGATAGCGGCATTTCAGTCAAAACATCTGTGTCTGAACAATTGCCATCGGGGCGCGCGCCCTCCCACATTGGTTTGGTGTTGCCTGGTCAGACGGTTTTGGACATCCGGCCCGCCAGCAGTGCCCAGCCAAACAGCCCCAGGCACAGGATGATCAACGGCCATGAGCGCCATTGCAGATACGGTGTCAGGTTGTGCATCGGCACCACGTCGCCGTAGAGAATGCCGCGCTCGAACTGCGGGATTTGCGCGGTGATCTGACCATACGGGTTGATCAGGCCGGTCACGCCATTGTTGGTGGCGCGGATCATCCAGCGGCCGGCTTCCAGCGCACGCATTTGCGCCATTTGCAGATGCTGCAAGGGGCCGATGGAGGTGCCGAACCAGGTGTCGTTGCTGATGGTCAGCAGCAGGTCGCTCTGGGCCGACAGGCCAGCGGCGAATTCCGGGTACACCACTTCATAGCAAATGAACGGTGCAATCTGATAGCCCTTGGCTTGCAGCATTGCCTGGTCGGACGGGCCACGGGCGAAGTCCGACATGGGCAGGTCGAAGAAGGCAATCAATCCGCGCAACATGTCCTGCAGTGGCACGTACTCGCCGAAGGGCACCAGTTTCTGCTTCAGGTAAGTGCCGTCCCCTTCACCCACCACCGTGATGCCGTTGAAGTAGCGCTTGTGATGATGCACTTCCTGGCGAATCGGCACACCGGTGATCAGGGCGGTATGCCGCTCGGCGGCGAACTTGCCCATCATCCCCAGGTAACCCTCGACCGACTCCTTGAGCACCGGCACCGCTGTTTCGGGCCATACCAGCAGGTCGACGCGCTTGGAGCTGAAGCTCATGTCGCGGTACAGCGCCAGTTGCGCATTGAGCTGCTCGGGGTCCCACTTCATGCTTTGTTCGACGTTGCCCTGGATCGCCGCCACGCTTAACGGTGCGCCGGAAGGCGAGGTCCAGTCGTGATGCTTGAGGGCCAGGCCGATTGCCCAAGGCGCCACCAGCAACAGCAGGCCAGTGCCGATAAAGGCGTTGCGCCGGGTTGCGAGCAGGCGTGGCAGGTTGCACAGCAAGGCTGCGGTCAGCGCCAGCGCAAAGGAAATCAGCCACATGCCACCCACTGGCGCGAGGCCGGTGAGGGGGCCGTCGAGTTGACTGTAACCGGAGTACAACCAGGGGAAACCGGTGAGGAACCAGCCACGAAAGGCTTCCTGGCCGACCCACAATGCGGCAAAGGTCAGGGCGTCGGCCAGCGGCGCTTCATTGCGGCGCAGCCAGCGTGCCCACAGCCACGCGGGTAAGGCGAAGAACAGGGCAATGGCGGCGGTGAATGCCAGCATCAGCAGCCCGGCCAACAGCACCGAGGCGCCGCCGAAGTGGTGGATGCTGTAGTAGATCCAACTGGTGCCAGCGCCAAACAGGCCGAAACCGAAACACCAGCCACGGCCCATGGCCTGGCGTGGGGACAATTCCCGCAGCCCGACATAAAACAGTCCGACCGCCAGCAGCGCAAACGGCCACAGGTCGAACGGCGCCAGCGCCAGGGTGGTGATGGCGCCGGCCACCACGGCCAGCAGGTTACCGGGCCAGCCGGGAGCGATGAAACGGCGCATGTCAGTCCTTAGCGGGCAATAGGTGTCAGACGGATCAGGTGGATGCGACGGCTGTCGGCATTCAGGATGCGGAAGCGATACGCACCGATCTCGGTGGTTTCATTGCGCTTGGGCAAATGACCAAATGCACTCATCACCAGGCCGCCGACGGTATCGAACTCATCGTCGGAGAACTCGCTGTCGAAGAACTCGTTGAAGTTCTCGATCGGTGTCAGCGCCTTGATCAGGAAGTCACCGCTGGGCAGTGGCTTGATGTAGCTGTCTTCTTCGACGTCGTGCTCATCTTCGATATCGCCGACGATTTGTTCCAGCACGTCCTCGATGGTTACCAGGCCAGCCACGCCGCCGTATTCGTCGATCACGATGGCCATGTGATTGTGGTTGGCGCGGAATTCACGCAGCAGCACATTCAGGCGCTTGGATTCCGGGACGAACGTGGCGGGACGCAGCAGGTCCTTGATGTTGAAGCTGTCGCCGTTCTCCTTGAGGATCAGCGGCAGCAGGTCCTTGGCCAGCAGGACACCCATGACGTCGTCATGGCTTTCACCGATCACCGGGTAGCGCGAGTGCGCCGAATCGATCACGGCCGGGAGGAATTCCCGTGGGGTCTGGGTCGCCTTGATGCTGATCATCTGCGAGCGCGGGACCATGATGTCGCGAACCTGCAGGTCAGCCACCTGGATGGCGCCTTCGACGATGGCCAGCGCTTCGCTGTCCAGCAACTTGTTCTGGTGGGCTTCGCGCAGCAGCTCCAGCAGCTCCTGGCGGTTTTTCGGCTCGTGGGCAAAAGCCTGGGTCAGTTTACCCAGCCATGACTTTTGCCCGTTGCTCGATCGGTCTTCGCTCATAGCGATTACTCTAAATCCTTTGTTGTTTCAGTTAAGTGTCGATCAGTTTTCGTCGTCTGCATACGGATCGCGATGACCCAATTCTGCAAGCAACGTTCGTTCCAGCGCTTCCATCTCTTCGGCTTCGTCATCGTCTATATGGTCGTAGCCCAGCAGATGCAAGCAGCCGTGGATGACCAGATGGGCCCAATGGGCCTCAAGAACCTTGCCTTGCTCCCGAGCTTCGCGTTCGACCACTTCGACGCAGATCACCAGGTCGCCCAGCAGCGGGATATCCAGCAACTCGTCGGGTACGTCGGCGGGAAAGGACAGCACGTTGGTCGCGTAATCCTTCTGGCGCCAGGTGTGATTCAGTTCGCGGCCCTCGGGCTCGTCCACCAGGCGAATGGTCAGTTCCGAGTCAGCGGTGCGCTGGCGCAGGGCCAGGGTGCACCATTGACGGAACTGCTCTTCGCTGGGAGCGGGCGCGTCGGTGGCCAGCTGCAGGTCAAGCTCAAGCATCGCGGCGCGCATCCTGGGTCGGTGCGTCGTCGCGATGGTCGAAGCGCTCGTAGGCCTCGACAATGCGCTGCACCAGCGGGTGGCGGACCACGTCCTTGGGCATGAAGTGCGTGAAGCTGATACCCGGCACGTCCTTGAGCACCTCGATCACCTGGGCCAGGCCGGATTTGGTGCCCTTGGGCAGGTCGACCTGGGTGACGTCACCGGTGATCACGGCGGTGGAGCCGAAACCGATACGGGTGAGGAACATCTTCATCTGCTCGACAGTGGTGTTCTGGCTTTCGTCGAGGATGATGAAGCTGTTGTTCAGCGTACGGCCACGCATGTAGGCCAGCGGGGCGATTTCGATCACTTGGCGTTCGATCAGCTTGGCCACGTATTCAAAGCCGAGCATTTCGTAGAGCGCGTCGTAGAGCGGGCGCAGGTACGGATCGATCTTCTGGGCCAGGTCGCCGGGCAGGAAGCCGAGTTTTTCACCCGCCTCGACCGCTGGGCGCACCAACAGGATGCGGCGCACTTGCTCGCGCTCCAAGGCGTCGACCGCGCAGGCCACGGCCAGGTAGGTCTTGCCGGTACCGGCGGGGCCGATGCCGAAGTTGATATCGTTGCCGAGAATTTCTTTGACGTAGCGCTGCTGATTCAAGCCGCGTGGGCGAATCATGCCTTTTTTGGTGCGCAGGGCCACGCTGGCTTCGGCCACCGGGTTGTTGGCCAGGTCTTCCACGGCGGATTCCTGCAGGTACAGGTGCACCGTTTCCGGCGACAGCTCACTACCCTTGGTTTCGCGGTAGAGGCGGCGGAGCAGGTTTTCTGCAGACGTGGTGTGCTGGGGTTCGCCAATAAGCTCGAATTGATTGCCGCGGTTGCGGATCTCGATGCTCAGGCGTTGTTCGATCAGGCGCAGGTGCTCGTCGAACTGTCCGCACAGATTGGCGAAACGGCGAGCCTCAAACGGCTCGAGGAGGAAACGATGGGGTTCTGCTATGGGTGCGTTCAAGGTTGCTTTTAGCCGCCCTTTGGCTGTGGAGGTGAAAGAGAGAATAGCGCCAGTGGCTCGGGTACGAAAGCATTTATCTAACCCTGATGCCATGCAATTCAAATGTGGGAGGGGGCAAGCCCCCTCCCACATTTTGAGCCGTGGTGATTTGAGGGTTATTGCACCAGAGACCCGCGCAACGAATGCGGTTGCGCCGCATCGATGTGCACATCGGCAAACTGGCCGATCAAGGTCGGATTGTCGCAACGGAAGTTGACGATGCGGTTGTTCTCGGTGCGCCCCTGCAATTCGCCCGGGTCTTTTTTCGAGTAGTCGGTGACCAGGATGCGTTGGGTGGACCCGACCATTTGTCGGCTGATCTCGAAACCCTGCTGGTTCAGGCGATGTTGCAGGGCGTTCAAGCGCTCTTTTTTCAGTTCTTCCGGGGTTTCGTCCAGCAGGTCGGCGGCCGGGGTGCCCGGACGCTGGCTGTAGACAAACGAATAGGAGAAGTCAAAACCGACGTCTTCGATCAGCTTCATGGTCTGCTGGAAGTCTTTCTCGGTTTCGCCGGGAAAACCGACGATAAAGTCCGAGCTGATGCAGATACCCGGCACCGCCGCGCGCAATTTGCGCAGTTTGGATTTGTATTCCAGGGCGGTGTGGTTGCGCTTCATGGCCGCCAGGATGCGGTCCGAGCCCGACTGCACCGGCAAATGCAGGTGCTTGACCAGCTCCGGCACTTCGGCGTGGGCCTGGATCAGGCTGTCGGAAAACTCCAACGGGTGCGAGGTGGTGTAGCGAATGCGCTCGATGCCATCGACGGCGGCGACCACGCGGATCAGCTCCGCCAGGTCCGCCAGGCGGCCATCGTGGGTCTGGCCGCGATAGCCGTTGACGTTCTGGCCCAGGAGGGTCACTTCGCGCACGCCGTGTTCGGCCAGGTGGATGATTTCCGACAGCACATCGTCAAACGGCCGGCTGACTTCTTCGCCACGGGTGTAAGGCACCACGCAGAAGGTGCAGTACTTGCTGCAGCCTTCCATCACCGACACATAGGCACTCGGCCCGTCGATGCGTGGTTCGGGCAAGTGGTCGAATTTTTCGATTTCCGGGAACGAGACGTCGACCTGAGGCAGCCTGGTGAGGCGCGCAGCGTCGATCATTTCCGGCAGGCGGTGCAGGGTCTGCGGGCCGAACACCACATCGACATAGGGCGCGCGGTCGCGGATGGCGGCGCCTTCCTGGCTGGCCACGCAACCGCCGACGGCGATCACCATGTCCGGGTTGGCCAGTTTCAGTTCGCGCCAGCGGCCCAGTTGCGAGTACACGCGGTCTTGGGCCCGCTCGCGGATCGAGCAGGTATTGAGCAGGATCACGTCGGCATCTTCGGCGCGGGCGGTGACTTCCAGGGCCTGGTGTTCACCCAGCAGATCGACCATGCGCGAGCTGTCGTACTCGTTCATCTGGCAACCGTGGGTTTCGATATAAAGCTTCTTGGCCATGGGAATCGTCAACTGGTGGTAAAGAACCGCGCATTATAGGGGGCATGTCCATTGGTTCCTAGCGTTGTGCATCGGGTGCCATGCTATAGTTCGCGCCCTCTTTTATATCCCCGATGTGTTGTTCGCCCACCATGACCAAACGTGAAGCTCCAATCTACAAGGTGATTTTCCTGAACCAGGGCCAGGTGTTCGAAATGTACGCCAAGCAGATCTATCAGAGCGATCTGTGGGGCTTCCTGGAGGTGGAAGAGTTCGTCTTTGGCGAGCGCACCCAGTTGGTCGTCGACCCGGGCGAAGAGAAACTCAAGGCCCAGTTCGAAGGCGTGGTGCGTAGTTTTGTGCCGATGCATTCGATTGTGCGCATCGATGAAGTCGAGCGCCTGGGAACACCGAAGATCAGCGAAGCCCGTGGCACCAGCAATGTCATGCCGTTTCCGATGCCGATGCCTGAAAAGTAAGGCGTTTGGGACGAGGACGCTTACTCCCGCCGGGGCTCGAAGCGGCCCCAATGCAATTTACAGGTGCGTCAGATAGAAGTCAGTGAAGGGTTGTGAACCCGCTTCGCAGCCTGGCGAGGAGCACGCGCCCTCGCCGCAGATCGATCAGGGCAGGGGTGAGAACGGCGAACGCCCATCGGCACTCTGCAATTCCTGCAGGTAATTGCGGAAAATCTGCCCCAGCACCTGGGTCGCCACTTCCAGCTCATCGCGCTGCATGTGCTCGGCCACTTCGTCGGCGGTGTCCAGCGCGTCTTCGGCGCCATTGACCGCAGCCATTTTCAGCACGATATACGCCTGGACGTTATTGGCCGGCACGCCTTCACCGTGGAAGAACATGGTGCCCAGTTGGAATTGCGCCTGGGCGTGGCCCTGCAACGAGGCTTTCTCGAAGTAGTTCAAGGCCTTGTTGAGGTCGCGGGCGGGGTTTTTGCTGTCGTAGAAGAACTCGCCCAACTCGTATTGCGCCTGCGCATCCCCGCCGTCGGCCTGTTTCTGGCACGCGCTCAGGGCTTCGGCCTGGCTGTCTGGCTGGGTATTGAGGGTGCAACGACCCATCGCTGGGATTAACAACGAGTTGCCGCCTGCTTGTGCATGTGCCAGCAGCGGCTGAAGGAGCAACAGGCAGCCCAGGACCAGGGTGCGGCCGGTGCGTTTCATGGGAATCGACTTACCTCTGACGGGGCACGCGGACCCTCGGGGGTCCAATAAGCGCGCATTATGAAATAAGCAGGCCTCTGCTTACAAAGTCTTTACTCGTTTTTCTGCTGGTTGGGCAAGTTATCTGCCGGATTGCAGGTGAATTCTCGAAAAAATAAGGAAAACGCTGTAGGCAAAGTAGAAAATCTGACGCTGCCGAGGGCAGCATCAGAGTGTGCACCTGTTTATTTCAGGGCGGCGAAGGCGCGCTCGGCGGCGTCAAGGGTCAGTTTCAGCTCGGCGTCGCCGTGGGCGATCGAGGTGAAGCCCGCCTCGAAGGCGCTCGGCGCCAGGTACACGCCGCCTTCCAGCATCAGGTGGAAGAAGCGCTTGAAGAGGTCGGCATCGCTGCCCATCACGTCCTCGAACGTGACGATATCGTCGGCACCGCTGAAATACAGGCCGAACATGCCACCGGCCTGGGTGGTGACAAACGGGATACCGGCGGCATCGGCGCGCTGTTGCAGGCCGTCCAGCAGGCGAGTGGTGTAGTCGGTCAGCTCGGCGTGGAAACCCGGGCGGCTGATCAGGCGCAGGGTGGTCAGGCCGGCCGCCATGGCCAGTGGGTTACCGGACAGGGTGCCCGCCTGGTACACCGGGCCCAGCGGCGCGATCTGCTGCATGATTTCACGCTTGCCGCCAAAGCAGCCCACCGGCATGCCGCCGCCAATGATCTTGCCAAAGGTGCTCAGGTCTGGCGTGACGCCATAGTGCGCTTGGGCGCCGCCGAGGGCGACACGGAAACCGGTCATCACTTCGTCGAAAATCAGTACCACGCCGTGTTTGTCGCACTGCTCGCGCAAGCCTTCGAGGAAGCCCGGGGCCGGCGGTACGCAGTTCATGTTGCCAGCGACCGGCTCGACGATGATGCAAGCCACGTCCTGGCCGACTTCGCTGAGCATCTGCTCGACCGCGGCAATGTCGTTGAACGGCAGGGTCAGCGTGTGTTTGGCGAACGCGGCGGGTACGCCGGCCGAACTCGGAACGCCCTGGGTCAGTGCGCCGGAACCGGCCTTGACCAGCAGGCTGTCGGAGTGGCCGTGGTAGCAGCCTTCGAATTTGATAATGCTGTCGCGGCCGGTGAAACCACGGGCCAGGCGGATTGCGCTCATGGTGGCTTCGGTGCCGGAACTGACCATGCGCACCATCTCCATCGACGGCACGATCGAGCAGACCAGGTCGGCCATCTCGGTTTCCATCGCGGTCGGCGCGCCGTAGGACAGGCCGTGCTGCAATTGCTGGCGGACGGCGTCGAGGACTTCAGGATGGCTGTGGCCGAGGATCATTGGCCCCCAGGAACCAACGTAGTCGACGTAGCGCTTGTCATCTTCGTCGGTGACGTAGGCGCCTTCGGCATGCTTGAAGAACAATGGCGTGCCGCCGACGCTCTTGAACGCACGCACGGGGGAGTTCACACCACCGGGGATGTGTTTCTGGGCATTGGCAAACAGGCTTTCGGAACGGGACATGGTCGGGCTCTCTAAACGGAATATTTAAGAAGATCGTTAAAGGCGCGGGCGCGGCGCGTGACTTCCTGGGTGCTCTCGGCGCCGAACAGGCCATGCACCACGGCCAGCAGGTCAGCACCGTGGGCCACCAGCGGTTCGGCGTTCTCCAGGGTGATGCCGCCGATCACGCAGATCGGCAATTGCAGGCGCTTGCGGGCCTGGGCCAGCATCTCGACAGTGGCGGCGGGCGCGCCAGGCTTGGTGTTGGAATTGAAGAAGCGGCCGAAGGCGACATAGCTGGCGCCTTCCTTCGCGGCCTGCTCGGCCAGTTCGATCTGGCTGTGGCAGGTGGCGCCGATGATCGCCTTGGAACCCAGCAAGGCACGCGCCGGGGTCAGTGGGCCGTCGGTCTGGCCCAGGTGTACGCCGACGCCGAGGCGCGCAGCCAATTCGGCATCGTCGTTGATGATCAATTGGGTCTTGTAGCGAGAGCACAGCTCCCGCAACTTTTCGGCTTCGCGCAGGCGCCGGGCTTCGTCGGTGCTTTTATCGCGGTACTGCAACAAGGTCACGCCACCGTCCAATGCCGCTTCGACATAGGCGAGGAATTTGCCGGCCAACAGTTGGCCGTCGGTAATGGCGTAAAGGCCACGTAATTTCATCGGGCAGGCCTCTTGGTCTTACGAGCAGAAATCCAGCGGCAGTCGGCGAGGCACGAACTGGCCCTGGCCGAGTTGTTCGGCGTCACGCAGGGTACGCCAAGTGTAGTTGAGGGCAGACTGTACGGCGCTCACCAGGCCCTCGCCCTGGGCGATCCGCCCGGCCAGTGCACTGGCCAGGGTGCAACCCGATCCGTGATAGTTGCCGGGCAGGCGCTGGCAGGTGAAGGTCTGGCGCGTGCCGTCGCGGCTGTACAGGCGGTTGTGCACTTCGTGTTCGTCGCCATGGCCGCCCGTGATCAGCAGGTGCTTGATATACGGCAGCAGCTTTTCGGCGCATTCGTCCGCGGTGCCGTCGGGCAGCTCTGCAAGGATGCGGGCTTCGGGCAGGTTGGGTGTGGCGATCAGCGACAGTGGAAACAGCCGCTCGCGCATCGCGTAGCCGACTTCATCCTTGCCCAGGCTGCCACCGCCGCCGGCACGCAGCACCGGGTCGCACACCACCGGCAGGTGCGGATGCGCCTGCAGCAGTTCGACCACGGTGTCGACCATCGCGGTAGAGCCCAGCATGCCCAGCTTGACCGCCGCGACTTCGGAGTCGCTGAGCACGGCATTGGCCTGGGCCATTACCCACTCGCGATCGAGTACGCGAAAGTCGCTGACATTGACGGTGTTCTGCACGGTCAGGGCGGTGACGGTCGGAGCCGCATGGCAGCCCTGGGCGAGCAGGGCTTCGATATCTGCCTGCAAGCCGGCGCCCCCACTGGGATCATGGCCGGAGAGACAGAGGACAACAGGGCGAGAGCTGTAGATATTCATGGAGCGCGAGCTTACCACCAAACGCTTTTGGCGTGGCCGTCTGGCGCTGGCAGAATTTTGCCCGGATACAGGGGTATTTATGGCTGTTTGCTAGTATCCGTTACGTGTTGCAAAACCCCCTGTAAGCCGCGTCCTAGAGCCTTTCAAAAAATTATTTCAATGGTGTCTAATGGCCTCTAGCGGCTATGCTAGAGTGGATCCAAACAACTTACTGTATCGCCGGTATTCGTCTTCTCAAAAGGAATGGGGGGCTTTTTGACATAACCGGACAGGTCACGCTGGGGCTCTATGCGCTATTTGCTGATTTTATTGTTGTGCGGACTGCCTATGTTCGCCAGCGCCATCGAGTTCACTCAGAACACGCGAAGCTTGCCACTGGGCCGCGCCATGCAGGTGCTCGAAGACCCGACCGACGCCCTGACCATCGCCGATGTGAGTTCCCCCGTCTACGCCGCACAGTTCAAGCCCCATGACAAAGCCACCCTCAATGCCGGCTATTCGCGCTCGGTGTTCTGGCTCAAGGTCGACCTGCATTACCTGGCCCAAGACCCGCGTTCCCCACGTACCTGGTTCCTGGAACTGGCCTACCCGCCACTGAACCACCTGGACCTGTACCAGCGCGACCCCACCGGCAACTACCGCCTCACCGCGCGCACCGGCAGCGCGCTGCCTTTTTCCAGCCGGGAGGTGCGCCAGAGCAATTACCTGTTCAAGCTCAATTTTGTGCCCAATCAACAGGAAACCCTCTACCTGCGCCTGCAAAGCCAAGGCTCGATCCAGGCCCCGTTGACGCTGTGGTCCGGCACCGCCTACCTGGAAGAACAGCCCTTGCGCCTGTATGTACTGGGGGCGATTTACGGCGTATTGCTGGGGATGTTGATCTACAACCTGTTCATCTACCTGAGCGTGCGTGACACCAGTTACCTGTATTACATCCTCTACATCGCCTCGTTCGGCCTGTACCAATTGTCGGTCAATGGGGTGGCGGCGGAATATTTGTGGCCGGACAACCCGTGGTGGACCAACGCGGCGGTGCCGTTCCTGATTGGCTCGGCGGCGCTGTTTGGCAGCCTGTTCGCCCGCAGCTTCCTGCACACTGCCCAACACAGTCGCTGGATCAATCGTCTGTTGCTGGCACTGGTGGCCTGCGGGGCGGTGGTGATGCTGCTCTCGCTGATGACCAGTTACGCGCTGGCCTTGCGCCTGGCCACCGGCCTGGCGCTGGTGTTCACCGTGACCATCTTCGTCGCCGCCATCAAGGCCTGGTGCTGCGGGCAGCGCATGGCGCGGTATTTCATCATTGCCTGGACCGCGTTCCTGCTGGGCGGGGTGGTCAATACCATGATGGTGCTGGGCTACTTGCCCAACGTATTCCTCACCATGTACGCCAGCCAGATTGGCTCGGCCATTGAGGTGGCGCTGTTGTCCCTGGCCCTGGCGGACCGCATCAACGGCATGCGCGAGCAACAGGCGCAAATCCTGTTCGACGCCAGCCAGAAGCTGGAAGTGCTCAACCAGCAGTTGGCCCGCAGCAACCGGCTCAAGGACGAATTCCTCGCCACCCTGACCCACGAACTGCGCACCCCGATGAATGGGGTGATCGGCTCCCTGGAACTGATGCAAACCGTGCCTCTGGACGGCGACCTGGCGCAGTACCAGCAAACGGCCGCTGGCTCGGCGCGAGACATGATGCGCATGGTCAACGGCATCCTCACCCTCACCGAGTTGCAGGCCGGACGCCTGAGTGCCAAGCCCGAGGTGTTCAGCCTGCGCAGCGTGCTCGACGCCTTGCGCCAGCAGTTCAGCGCCAGTGCGCAGAACAAGGGCCTGGGGTTTTCCATCGACGTGGCCGATGAACTGCCCGACCGCGTGATCGGCGATGCCGACAAACTGCTTCAGTGCCTGGATTGCCTGCTGGACAACGCCTTCAAGTTTACCCACCAAGGCACGGTGCGCCTGCGCGTGGTGGGCGTGCCCCGCAGCGACGGTGGCCTGCACCTGAGCTTTATCGTCACTGACACGGGCATTGGTTTCGCCTTCCTTGACGAGGCCACTCTGTACCAGCGCTTCTTCCAACTTGATGGTTCGACCACCCGCGAATACGGCGGCCTGGGTATCGGCCTGGCGATCTGCCGGCAATTGATCGAGCTGCTGGGCGGGCGTCTCACCCACCATTCCGAGCCGCACAAGGGCAGCCGCTTCCAGTTGGAGATGGACGTCGATGCCGTACCGCCCGCGTCCAAAGTCACGAGCCCGGCGCCTGAGCAGCGACGCGCGCCGCAGGATTGTGCGGTGTTGTTGGTGGATGACAACAGCGTCGGCCAGTTGGTGGTACGCGGCATGTTGCTCAAACTGGGCTATCGGGTGAAAACCGTGGACAGCGGCCCGACCGCATTGGCGGCCTTGCAGGCGGGCACCTTCGACGCGGTCTTGCTGGACGTGCCTGAAGGTGGGTTCTCGTTGTGTTGTCAGATACGGGCGTTGCCGGGCTGTGGTGAGTTGCCGGTGATCGCCTTGAGTTCGTCGCTCAATGCGTCGGAGCGTGAGCGCTGCCATGGCATTGGTATCACTGATCGCCTGGCCAAGCCTGTGCGTTTCGAGGCGTTGCAAGCGGTGCTGGAACGTCGCGTGTTATGCCCGCAAGAGGGCGAAAGCGCCGGACATTCGGCGCGTATGCCACTTTTTTAAGGCGGTTGACGGTGCTTAACTGAAAAAACCGGCCTCAATCGATTCGTACCCTGTAGGAGCGAGCTTGCTCGCGAAAAAACTGAGAGCAACGCGTTTATCCAGGATGCACGCGTTATCGTTGACGTTCTTCGCGAGCAAGCCCACCTACAAACAGCAACAATCGACGTGGCCTTTTTCCTGGAGGCCACCATGAACCTGCATCAGTTCGCCGAAACCCACGACGTCACCAACCAGCCCCCGTCCCTGGACGGTGCCAACCTGTATCGCATCGACCTGCCCCTGCAAGACTGGTCGCGTCGCTTTGACGCGGGCTGGGCAGAGGCGCGCATCGATGCCTACGGCGCGTTGGCCGGTGGGCCGCTGATGGAGGCCGGGTTCCTGGCGAACCAGAACAAGCCGGTGTTCAACAGCCATGACCGTTATGGCCATCGCATCGACCTGGTGGAGTTTCACCCGGCCTACCACGAACTGATGCGCACCGCCGTCGAACACGGCCTGCCCTCGCTGCCTTGGGCTCATCCGCAAGCTGGCGCGCATGTGGCCCGTGCGGCGATGACTTACCTGCACAGCCAGGCCGAAGCGGGCACGGGTTGTCCGCTCACCATGACCTTCGCCTGTGTGCCCGCGTTGCGCTTGCAACCGGACCTGGCGCAGGCCTGGCTGCCAAAAATCCTCAACACCCAATACGATCCCCGCAACGTCGGCATCGCCCACAAGGCCGGCGCCACCATCGGCATGGCCATGACCGAGAAACAGGGCGGCACTGACGTGCGCGCCAACACCACCCGCGCTTACCCCGTAGGGGCCGGTGGCCCTGGGCAAGCCTATGAGTTGGTCGGGCATAAGTGGTTCTGTTCGGCGCCGATGTGCGACGCCTTCCTCACGCTGGCCCAGACCGACAAGGGCCTCACCTGTTTCCTGCTACCCCGGCATCGCCCGGATGACACGCGCAATGAGTTCTATATCCAGCGCTTGAAAAACAAGCTGGGCAACTGCTCCAACGCGTCCAGCGAAGTCGAGTTTCGTGGCGCCCTGGCCTGGATGGTCGGCGAAGAAGGCCGTGGTGTCCCGACCATCATCGAAATGGTCGCCATGACCCGCTTCGACTGCATGGTTGGTTCCAGCGCCTTGATGCGCCAGGCGCTGACCCAGGCCAGCCATCACTGCGCCCACCGCCTGGTGGGGGGGCGCGTGCTCAGCGAACAGCCGCTGATGCAAAACGTCCTGGCCGACCTGGCCCTGGAAAGCGAAGCCTCGTTGGCGCTGA
Organism: Pseudomonas sp. G11; assembly: GCF_029457515.1. Taxonomy (NCBI): domain Bacteria; kingdom Pseudomonadati; phylum Pseudomonadota; class Gammaproteobacteria; order Pseudomonadales; family Pseudomonadaceae; genus Pseudomonas; species Pseudomonas sp. G11. The sequence continues at coordinate 6,973,682 of NZ_CP120377.1, read as the reverse complement.
GCCTGCGTATGGGCCGCGCCCTGGACCATCTGGGCGATGAGCACGAAGCCAAGTTCGCACGGCTGGTGACGGCGGTGGGCAAGTATTGGATCTGCAAGCGTGCCCCAGCGATGATCAACGAAGCCGCCGAGTGCATGGGCGGTGCCGGCTACGTGGAGGACAGCATCCTGCCGCGTCTATACCGTGAGGCTCCGGTGAATTCGACGTGGGAAGGTTCCGGCAACGTGCAGTGCCTGGACGTGCTGCGCGCCCTGTCGAAGGAGCCGGGTGTGCTCGAGACGCTGTTTGTCGAATTGGGCGATGGACATGGCGACCGTCAGTTGGCGCGGCATATTGAACAGTTGAAGTCGGCGTTTATGGATACCCAGGATATTCAATACCGCGCGCGGCAACTGACCGAGGACATCGCCGTGGCGTTGCAGGCCAAGTTGCTGCTGGAAGCCGGCAATGCGGCGGTCAGCGATGGGTTTATCGCCAGCCGGTTGGGTGAGTCGTCCGGTCGGGTGTATGGCACCTTGCCGCGTGGGGTGGATGTTGGAGCGATCGTCGCTCGCTCAACTCCGTATTCATCTCTGTGAACGCGGTCCAGGTGTGGGAGGGGCGAGCCCCAAAAATAAAATAACTTAGCGATTAATAAGGATTTATTTTTTATTAAGCGACCGGATTTTTGTGGCGATCGGGCTGTTGTGGCGAGCGGGCTTGCCCCGCGTTGGGCTGCGCAGCAGCCCCAGAACCAGCCGCAGAGGAGTGCCTGATACTCCGCATTCCGATTGATTGGGGCTGCTTCGCAGCCCAACGCGGGGCAAGCCCGCTCGCCACAACAAGCCCGCTCGCCACAACAAGCCCGCTCGCCACAACAAGCGGGCTCGCCACAACAAGTCTGCTTGCCACAGGGGTTCCAGTTTGATGTGCGACAGCACTACGTCGAAGAGGTAGGGAGGCCTCCCACATTATTGAGTGCATTCCAACTCCACTGTTTCAGTGAGGCCGGGATACAGGCAAGATAAAGGCCTGCAAGTCAGCACACAGGATGCTTACCGTGACCGAAGCTTTTGTTGTCGTTCAAACCGCCGAAGAAGCCGTGGACCGGCTGGCGGCTCTGCATGAGCGTGCTACCGGCGCGCTCAACCAAGCCCTCAAGCAATACCTCAAGGACCGCGTCGAACCGGACGCCGAGCAACGTGCCCTGTTTCGCTACCCGGAACTGCGCCTGACCTACCACTGCCACGGCGAAGTCCCACAGACCACCCGGGCGTATGCCAAGGTCCAGTTGCCAGGGACCTACAGCGTGACCGTCACCCATCCCGCCGCCTTCCGTAAGTATTTGCTGGAGCAACTGGTGCCATTGATGCACGACTTTACCGTGACGGTCGAAGTCGGCGTCAGCCAACAGAACATCCCGTACCCATACGTGGTGGAGCAGGGCGACGAGCTGGCCGGCTCCGGCGTGACCGCCGCGACCCTGGCCCGTGTGTTCCCCAGCACCGACCTGTCGGCCGCCACCGATGGTATCGCCGACGGCCTCTATGATTGGGAAAACACCGACCCGTTGCCCCTGGCCTTGTTCGACGCGGCCCGCGTGGACTTTTCCTTGCGCCGCCTGGTGCACTACACCGGCAGCGACTGGCGTCATGTGCAGCCGTGGATCCTGCTGACCAACTACCACCGCTACGTTGACCAGTTCATCCTGCATGGCCTGGAGCAATTGCGCAGCGACCCGCGCTTTATCCGCATGGTGCTGCCGGGCAACGTGATCATCGACAAGAGCATGGACCACGGCGAAGCGTCGGCAATTGCCGCAGGCGTGGTCTGGCACCGTTACCAGATGCCGGCCTACCACCTGCAGGCCAGCGACGGCCACGGCGTGACCTTGGTCAACATCGGCGTCGGCCCGTCCAACGCCAAGAACATCACCGACCACTTGGCCGTGCTGCGCCCGCATTGCTGGCTGATGATTGGCCACTGTGGCGGCCTGCGCCAATCCCAGACCATCGGCGACTACGTACTGGCCCACGCTTATATGCGTCGCGACGGGATTCTCGACCGCGTAGTGCCGCCAAACATTCCGATTCCAGCCCTGGCCGAAGTGCAGATGGCCTTGCAGCAGGCGGCGGCCAACGTCACCGGCGAAAAGGGCGAAGAGCTGAAAAAACGCCTGCGCACCGGCACCGTGCTGACCTACGACGACCGCAACTGGGAGCTGCGCTGGGCCCAGGAGCGCCCGCTGATCAACCTGTCCCGCGCCGTGGCCGTGGACATGGAGAGCGGCACCATCGCCGCCCAGGGCTACCGCTTGCGTGTGCCGTACGGCACCTTGCTGTGCGTGTCGGACAAACCCCTGCACAGCGAAATCAAGTTGCCGGGTTCGGCCAATGCGTTCTATGAGCGTGCGGTCAGCCAGCACTTGAAGATCGGCATCGAGGCGGTCGACCTGTTGCGCACCGAACTCAACTCGCTGCACTCGCGCAAACTGCGCAGCTTCGACGAGCCGCCGTTCCGCTAAGCGGTTGGGATGGTCATTTGGCGGTCAGGCCACTAGCATTGTCGGTCCTGACCGTTAGATGTTCCTTCGCCATGTCCCGTCCCAACCGTCCCGATTCGCGTCGCCCTGGCGCGAAACCTCCGTATTCTGCCGCGCGCCGTGTTGCCAAGGCGCCACCGGCCGAGCCGAAGTTGATCCTGTTCAATAAACCCTTCGATGTGCTGACCCAGTTCAGCGACGAAGGCGGGCGGGCGACGCTCAAGGATTTTATCGACATTCCCGGCATCTACCCGGCAGGCCGCCTTGATCGCGACAGCGAAGGCTTGTTGCTGCTGACCAACGATGGCCAGTTGCAGGCGCGAATTGCCGACCCCAAGCACAAGCTGGCGAAAACCTATTGGGTACAGGTGGAAGGCGAACCGACTGAAGAGCTGCTGCAACGTCTGCGTGAGGGTGTCGAACTGAACGACGGCAAGACCTTGCCGGCCCAAGCGCGGCAACTGGACGAGCCCGAGCTGTGGCCGCGTAACCCGCCGGTCCGCTTTCGCAAGAGCGTGCCGACTTACTGGCTGGAGCTGGTCATTCGTGAGGGGCGAAACCGCCAGGTGCGGCGCATGACCGCGGCGGTGGGGCTGCCGACCTTACGCCTGGTGCGTGTGCGCATTGGCGAGTGGTCGATCGATGGCCTGGACCAGGGCCAATGGAAGGAAGTGCCGGCGCGCTTATAAGGCGCCGGACTCGATCAGGCCGATCACCACGCTCTTGATGATGAACGCGGCCACGCCCAGGCCGAGCACGAAAAACAGGATGAACGAGCCAAAGCGCCCGGCCTTGGACTTCTTCGCCAGGTCCCAGACGATAAAGCCCATGAAAATAATCAGGAGGGTGACCAGGCCGGTCATCATCCATTCTTCAAAGAGGGCGGGGTCGATGTTGTTCATGGATTCTTCCGACGGGGGCAGGCGGCAAGTATACGGCAGTGCCACAGGCGCAACATTGACCTGCGTCGGTGCGTCGCAGGCAGACTTCGTGGGTGAAACACAGACCCCATGTAGGAAGGGGCTTGCCCCCGATGGCGGTGGGTCAGTCAGCTAATCTGTGGCTGACACACTGCTATCGGGGGCAAGCCCCCTCCCACAGTTGACCTTCATTGATCTTAAGTACGCAGGTGGGTCAGCGGCAATTCGGTGCTGTTGAGCACCTGGTTGAGCACAAAGCTCGACCGCACGCTGGTCACGCCTTCGATACGGGTGAGGTGGCCCAGCAGCAGTTTCTGATAGTGGTCCATGTCCGGCACCACCACTTTCAACTGATAGTCCGCATCCATCCCGGTGACCAGGCTGCATTCCAATACCTGTGGCAGGGTGCGGATCGCCGCTTCGAAGTTCTCGAAACGCTCAGGGGTGTGGCGGTCCATGCCGATCAGCACATACGCCGTGAGGCTCAGGCCCAGCATCTTGCGGTCGAGCAAGGCGACCTGGCGGGCGATGTAGCCGTCATCTTCCAATTGCTTGACCCGGCGTGAGCAGGGCGAAGGCGACAGGCCGATACGCTCGGCCAACTCCTGGTTGGAGATCCTCGCGTCGCGCTGCAATTCCGCCAAAATACTCAGGTCGTATCGGTCAAGCTTGCTCATTGGGTTGGCCTTTGTCGTAACTATTGCGGTGAATTATCCATGAAGGGTTAAAAATTGCGCAAGCACTGTTTATTGACGCAATCTTCGCAATCATCTGTCGGGGCAGCGCGCCTATGATTACCAACAGAATCACCGCCTGGACAACAGTCCACTGCAGCGAGCCCAATCAGGCCCGTTGCGGCCGCCACCCCAGCAGGGTTGAGCCGGCCTCCAGGCTGCACACTGTCCACAAGACGGCGTGAGGTGAGCCAACGTCATAAGCGTTGAGCCAGGACGAAATTCTCAAGGGGTGGCCGACGGGTCGCCCCTTTTTCTTTGTCTGCGAAAATTGTTCTCGTGACTGATAACCTGTCTCAGAACCGGGCGAGGCTTTTCCAGTCTTATCTATGAGGCCGCATGTTCCAGGCCCTTATCCGCAGTGAGGAATAGCATGAAGCGCATCTGGCGTATGGCAGGTGTAGGTTTGCTGATGGTGACCGTCGGCACGCAAGTAATGGCAGAAGACCCGCGTCCCGAAGGCGGCGGCCAGCATGAAAGAGGGCCTGAGGGCGGACGGCAAGGTAATGAACAGCCGCGCCCGCAAAATAACCAACCGCGCCCGCAGAACAATCAACCACGGCCGGAAAACAACCAGCCTCGGCCAGAAAACAATCAACCCCGTCCACAGAACCAGCATTTTGATCGCGCCGAGCAACAGCAGCACGGTGGTGGGCAGTGGCAAGGTCGCCCACAAGGGGCTGAAGAGCCTCGGCCAGCACCGCAGCCGCAGCCGGCGAATAACCTGCCGATCCAGGGCCGTCCGGACACCGTCCGCCAGACCCAGGAACCGCGCCAAGGCTATTATCAGGACATCCCACGCCGCAACGATGGCAATCCGCACTGGCAGGCCGGCAATGGTCCCGGCCCACGTCCGGGCGGTGGCTTCAATAATGGCCATCCCAATGACATCCGCTGGCCGGGCCGTCCCGATGGGCACGGCAATGGTTGGGGCCCGGGCCCACAGTACCGCCCCGGCTACACCGTTGACCGTTTCCCCGACCGCAACTACCGCGTGCCTTACCGTGGCCAGGACTACTTCTTTTCGGGTGGCTACTGGTACCGCCCGCAAGGCCCACGCTACGTCGTGGTGACGCCGCCGTACGGCATCCGCGTGCATTACCTGCCGGACTACGCGCGGGAAGTGTGGGTGGGCGGCGCGCTGTTCTTCCTCGCCGCGGGTGCCTACTACACCTACGAAACCAGCACCCAGCAGTACGTGGTGGTGGAACCGCCGACCGCCGTGCCCACGCCTCCACCGGCACCGCAGGGGAATGGCTATGACGTGGTGGCTTACCCGGCGAACGGGCAGTCGCCAGCCCAAGTGCAACAGGACGGCTACGATTGTTATCGCTGGGCGGTGCAACAAAGCGGTTTCGACCCGCAAGCCGTTACGTACGCCCCCGACCCGGCGGTGGTGCAGACCTACCGCCAGGCCCAGGGCAACTGCCTGAGCAGTCGCGGCTACCAGGTGCAGTACTAGGCCTTGGCGCCGGTCACCACTTCCAGCGGGTCGGCGTGCACCAGCACTTCGGCGCGCGGGTAGGCCTGGTGAATGGCATCGGCGGCCTGGTCGCTGATGCCATGGGCCACGGTCAGGGTCAACTCCCCCGGTAACTCCAGGTGCAATTGCACAAACCAGTGGTTGCCAGAGATACGTGTGCGCAGGTCGTGGGCGCCCAGCACACCGGGCACGCCACGGGCCAGTTCCAGCATGTGCTGGCTGACATCTGGCGGCAGCTCTTCATCCATCAGCACCGCAAAGCTTTCCCGAGCGATCTGGATCGCGCTCCACAGAATGTAGGCCGCAATGCCCAGGCCGAACCAGGCGTCGACCTGATGAAAGCCGAAGCCGGCCAACACCAACGCAATCAAGATGCTGCCATTGAGCAGCAGGTCCGAGCGGTAGTGCAGCGAGTCGGCACGCACGGCACTGGACCCGGTCTCCCGCACCACGCGGTGTTGCAGGATCAGTAGGGCCACGGTCAGCGCCAGGGACAAAATAATCACCCCGATGCTCAGCCACGGCGCGCCCACCGGTTCGGGATGCTTGATCCGTTCAAATGCCTGCAACGCAATCAGCACCGCACTGCCGGCGATAAACAACGCTTGCGCCATGCCCGCCAGGGACTCCGCCTTGCCGTGGCCGTAACGGTGATCGTCATCGGCCGGGCGCAGGGCGTAGTGCACCGCCAGCAAATTGAGCAGCGAGGTCACCCCATCGAGCAACGAGTCGGTCAAGCCGGCGAGCATGCTCACCGAGCCGCTGAGCCACCAGGCAATAGCCTTGGTGATAATCAGCACACTGGCCACGCCGACGGAGGCGCGGGTGGCCAGGCGCAACAGCCGGGCGTGTTCGGGATTGCTGGTCATAGGGGGGTCAAATCCTTAGGCGGACGGTTGCAGGCCAAGGGCGGCCAACTGCTGCACGCTGCCCTTGAACTGGATCATGCGCGGGTCGTCCAGCGGGAGGGTGCGGCCGGTTTCTTTCTGGATGATGGTTTGCAACTTGGCGTTGTCGACCTTGCCGTCCGCGCCGATGGCTTCGCGCAGTTTTTCCGGGGCAACCTGGGCGGTCTTGCCCGGTTCGAAGTAGATCGCGCCGGTGGCAAAGTCGACGCCGAAGGCGATCAGGCCAGGGATGACGTAGAACAGCAGGCCCACGGCATCGAGTACGGCGATGGTCGGGTCGATCTTGCCGTCGATCTGGCCACGGCGGTCGGGGTAGAAAATCGAGCCGCAGGCCGTCAGTTGGCTCAGCAGGGTGACGGCGAGGACACCGCCGATAACACGGGAAGCGATACGCATGGAAAATCTCCTGTCAGTCACTGTAGGCGCGAGCGTGCTCGCGAAAGACGTTAACGATAACGCGTACTGCGTGAATGTGTGTGGTGCGCTGTGGTTTTTCGCGAGCAAGCTCGCGCCTATAGGAGACCACCACCGGCACCCGGCAGTTCGCCGTTATACTCGCCGCTCTGCTTTGGAGCCAGTATGAATTCGTTGCCGATCGATGATGTTTTACCCGCCCTGCGTGACGCCTTGGCGAATCGCCATGAAGCCGTGCTGGAAGCGCCCCCCGGCGCCGGTAAAACCACCCGCGTGCCCTTGGCCTTATTGAATGAGCCGTGGCTTGCCGGGCAAACCATCCTGATGCTCGAACCTCGGCGCCTCGCGGCCCGTGCCGCGGCCGAACGCCTGGCGAGCGAATTGGGGGAAAAGGTCGGTGAAACGGTCGGCTACCGCATCCGTCTCGACAGTAAGGTCGGCCCCAACACCCGCATTGAAGTCGTCACCGAAGGCATCCTCACCCGCCGCCTGCAGGACGACCCTGCGCTGGACGGCGTGGGTTTGCTGATCTTCGATGAATTCCACGAGCGCAGCCTCGACGCCGACCTGGCGCTGGCCTTGAGCCTGAACGGCCGCGACCTGTTTCGCGACGAGCAGCCGCTGAAAATCCTGTTGATGTCCGCGACCCTCGAAGGCGAGCGCCTGGCCGACTTGTTGGACAACGCCCCCATCCTGCGCAGCGAAGGGCGCATGTTCCCGGTGCAGATGCGCTGGGGGCGGCCGTACCAGGCCGGTGAGTTTATCGAGCCGCGTGTGGTGCAAACCATCCTCGACGCCCTGCATGACGAAACCGGCAGCGTGCTGGTGTTTCTGCCGGGGCAGGCGGAGATTCGCCGGGTCAACCAGCAACTGGCCGACGCCCTGGGGGAGCGCAGTGACGTGCTGCTGTGCCCGTTGCATGGCGAACTCGACCTCAACGCCCAGCGCGCGGCCATCGACCCGGCGCCCACGGGCAAGCGCAAAGTGGTGCTGGCCACCAACATCGCCGAGACCAGCCTGACCATCAACGGCGTGCGCGTGGTGATCGATGCCGGGTTGGCGCGGGTCCCACGCTTTGACCCCGGCAGCGGCATGACCCGTCTCGATACCCAGCGCATTTCCCGCGCCAGCGCGACCCAGCGCGCGGGCCGGGCCGGGCGCCTGGAACCGGGCGTGTGCTATCGCTTGTGGTCCGAAGACCAGCACGACGGCCTGGCCGCCTATGGCAGTGCGGAAATCCTCGCGGCCGACCTCGCTGGCCTGGCTCTGCAACTGGCGCGCTGGGGCGTCACGCCCACGCAGTTGGTGTGGCTGGATGTGCCGCCGTCCGCGGCCTATGCCCAGGCCCAGGACCTGCTGCAACGGCTGGGCGCCTTGAATGACGAAAAACTGAGCGCCCATGGCCAGAAAATGGCCGAGTTGCCCGCCCACCCACGGATCGCCCATCTGCTGTTGCGCGGTCAGGATTTGGGGTTGGCGGCCACTGCGTGTGACGTCGCCGCGCTGTTAGGCGAGCGCGATATCCTGCGCGGTGGCGGCGCCGATTTGCACAGTCGCCTGGCATTAATGTCTGGCGAAGAACGTGCGCGGGGTACCCAAGGCGGGGTGCAGCGCGCCAAGCAACTGGCTCGGCAATACCGCGGCTATTTACGTGGCCAGGCGACCCAACCGGTGGCCGATCCCGACCACCCGCGTTGGCTCGGTGCCTTGCTGGCGCTGGCCTACCCCGACCGCGTTGCCCAACAACGTCGCCCCGGTGGCGCTGAATACCGCCTGGCCAACGGCCGTGCGGCCTTGTTCGCCGAGGCTGACAGCCTGATGAAACAACCCTGGCTGGTGATCGCTGACCTGGGCAGCCGCCAGGGCCAGCGCGAAGAACGCATCTACCTGGCGGCCGACTTTGATCCGGCGCTGTTCGAGACAGTGCTCGCCGAGCAAGTGCGCAACGTGGACCAACTGGACTGGGATGAGCGAGAAGGCGTGTTGCGCGCCGAACGCCAGCGCAAAGTCGGCGAGCTGGTGCTCAGCCGCGAACCCCTGACGGGCCTGGATGAAGCCGCGCGCAACCAGGCGCTGGTCAACCTGGTGCGCCGCAAGGGCCTGGAGCTGTTGCCCTGGACCCCGGAATTGCGTCAATGGCAGGCCCGCGTCCTGTTGCTGCGCCAGCTCGACGCCGGCAAAACCAGCGAATGGCCCGATGTCAGCGACAGCGCCCTGCTGGCCAGCCTGGAGCACTGGCTCATGCCCTACCTGGGCAAAGTCTCGCGCCTGAGCCATTTCGCCAACCTGGATATCTCCAGCTACCTGCACAACCTGTTGCCTTGGCCGCTACCCCAACGCCTGGACGAACTGGCGCCGCAGCATGTGAAAGTGCCGTCGGGCTCATCGGTGCGTTTGGACTACAGCGAACAGCCGCCGATCCTGGCGGTGCGTTTGCAGGAACTGTTCGGGCTGGCGGACACGCCGCGCATCGCCGGTGGCCGGCAGGCGGTGAAGTTGCACCTATTGTCCCCAGCGCGCAGGCCGGTGCAGGTGACCCAGGATCTGGCGAACTTCTGGCGCAGTACCTACGCCGACGTGAAGAAGGATCTGAAGGGGCGCTATCCCAAGCATTACTGGCCGGACGACCCGCTGATAGCCGAGCCGACCGCGCGGATCAAACCCCGAAAGTAAGCGTGGCAGATTATTGCGCGGCCGGCAGCAGGAACCGTGCAATCACCGGCAGATGGTTGGAAATACGCAACGTATCCTCCTGCCGTACCTTGGCCTCCACTCGCTTGATCCGCGAGCTGTAGAACAGGTAATCCAGGGTGCGATCCGGGCCATCGATATTCGGGTCATTGGGAAAATGCGTCAGCCATTTCTCACGATCAATCCCGCTGGATTCGCTGTTGCTTGGGATCATCGGGTACTTATCCCACAGCAAATGCAGCTCACTGTCCGGCGAATACTGGCCGCGCTTGCCGGCGTCCAGGCGCAGGAACTGCCCCAGCGGCAGCAGGTTGAAATCCCCACCAATCAACCACGGCGTGCCACGGCTTTCGAACTTATCCAGCAGCTTCACCGTTGCCTGCACTTGCTCCAGCACGGCTGAACGCCCCGGGGCGTCGCCATCCAGGCGGGTATTGAGTACCGCCAGTTGGCCGCCATCACTCAGCGGCAGGTAGGTCAGCAGCAACGCCGGCTTGGGTTGGAACTGCCGGCTGATGATATTGGCGGGCGGTACCGGCAATTGCAGGCGCTCGGCGTGTTCGATCTGGTAGCGGCTCAATGTCACCAGCTTGCGGCCGACGCTGCCGAAGATATGCAGGTTGGGGATAAAGTCGGCTTTCCAGTCGAAGGCCTGGGCACTGCACGGGTAGAGGTCGACGAGTCGCTCTTGCAGCAGCGCCACCTGGTCCTGGTAGTGGGAGGGCTTGGCGCCTTCGTCAAGTTCCTGCAACAACAGGATGTCGGGTTGCTCGTCGCGGATGACCCGCGCCACTTCGTCGAGGCTGAAAGCCATGTCTTCGACGGTGGGGCGCTCGTCCGGTCCGCTGCCGTCAGCGGTGTCGTACCAGAACACGTAGTTCTTGCCGGCCAGGTATTGCACGTTCCAGGTCATGACCTTGAGCGCCTGCCCCGGCAGCAGGGTCGGCGCACGGGGCGCGACACAGCTTACGGGCAGGATTTCCTTGTCGGCGGGGCGCCAGGTCAGGCTGTAGATCAGGGCCGTCAGCAGGCCCGCAAGGATCAGCAGGCTCAGCAGGGTGATGCGCAATAAACGGGTCATCGGCTCGGCTTATAGCGTTTCAGGGGTGACACGGAGCATATCACCGCGCGTCGGCATCGCCACCGATCAGCATGAATAAACGGAACAGCACCACACTGGTAAACAATTGCAGGAAGCTATGGGCACTGTCGATCAGCAGGCCCAGCAACGGCGCGGGCTCGGGATACGCCGCCACGCTGGCGCCCTTGAGCAGCCACAGTGGCGTCATGACGCACAGCAGGCACACCAGGATTCGCCAGAAATGCCCACGGGTCAGGCGGAAACTTTCCTTCATCGCCTCCAGCGCCGACATACCGCGCAGCACCAGCAGGTACTCGGCAAACGCCAGCACCACCATCAGCCACAGGCCCGGCAGGAAATACAGTGACAGCCCGAGCAAGATCAGCAGGGTGCTCATCGCCGTCAGCAAGGCGAAGCGCGGCCACAGGGTCAGGGCCATGGCCCATACATCCTTGGTGCGCGGCGACTCGCCACGGGTGCGGGCGTCGAGGAACAGGATCAGCGCGCCGGTGTAGAGCGGGTACACCAGTAACCCCACCACCACGCTATAGCCGGGGAAGGCATCCGGGCCGAGCGTGTGGTCGAGTACCTGTTGCAACAGGGCTTCGAGGATCACCAACGGCAGGCACAGTTGGACGATGGCACCCAGGTTGCGCTGGGTAAAACGGAAAGAGTCGCGCAGTACGTCTAACGGATTCATCAGAGTCATCACAGGCCGAAAAAAAGCAGGGGCACACTTTAACCGATAGGTGCCGTAGGCAAGCAAACGTAAACCTTGAGTAAAGATCATTGAAACAACTGGTAACACCCCCATAACTGACATACACCGGCCCGATCATAGGCCGGCCCCTGTTTTTTACCGGCAATCTAACGAGGTCGCCATGAATAGCGAAGAGCAAACCCTGATCGATGGACTGTTTTCACGGTTGCAGCAAGCCGAAACGGACTCAGCCCCCCGCGACGCCCAGGCCGAAGCGCGGATCAAGGAGCACATGACTCGCCAACCGGCCGCCGGGTATTACATGACCCAGTCGATCCTGGTACAGGAACACGCACTCAAGAGTCTCGACGAGCAGAACAAGCAGCAGGCACAGCAGATCCAGCAACTGCAGGATGAGTTGCAGCGCGCCAAGTCCCAGGCCGCGCAGCCGGCCCCGAGCAGCGGTGGCTTCCTGTCGAGCATCTTTGGCGGCGGTTCCCGGGATGCCCAACCGGCCCCGAGCGCCCCGGCATCTTCGGGCGGCGGCTGGCGTGAACCGGCACGGCCTTCGTTTGGCCAGCCTGCGCCACAACAGAACTACGGCGCACCGCAGCAGAACTATCAGCAGCCTCAACAGCCTGCCGCGCCGATTGGCAGTGGTTTTCTCGGTGGCGCGCTGAAAACCGCCGCAGGCGTGGCCGGTGGTGTGATGTTGGCCGAAGGGATCAGCAGCCTGTTCAACCACAACTCGCAACAGCCGCAAGTCGTGGAAGAAATTATCCGTGAAGAGCCGGCACCGGCCAGCGATAACAGCAACTGGGGCAACGATGACCAGAAGTTCGCCGGCAATGACAGCTGGGGCGGCGGAAACTCCGACAGCTTCGCCGACAACGATTATTCCGACGACGACTCCTCCTTCGGCGACGACGATTCCTTTGTCTGACGCAACCAGACCGGGGTGCTTGAACATCCCGGTCTGATTTTTCCCGGAAATTTTCCTGTGGCTGGCATACTGGCAACCTTTCCGGGCCTTTGGGTCCGGGGTCCAAGTGGCAGTCATGGGGAAGTGCGGTGAAGAAAATTGCAGTGTTCGCCGATGTACAAAACCTCTACTACACCGTGCGCCAGGCGTACGGCTGCCACTTCAACTACGCCGCCTTGTGGGCGGACATCAGCTCTCGCGGGCAGATTGTCGAGGCGTACGCCTATGCCATCGACCGTGGCGACAGCAAACAGCAGCAGTTCCAGCAGATCCTGCGCAACCTCGGCTTTACCGTAAAGCTCAAGCCGTATATCCAGCGCAGCGACGGCTCGGCCAAGGGCGACTGGGACGTGGGCATTACCATCGACATCATGGACGCCGCCGACCACGTCGACGAAATCGTACTGGCCTCCGGCGACGGTGATTTCGACATGCTGCTCGACCGCATCATCCACAAGCACGGCGTCGAAGCCGTGGCCTATGGCGTACCGGGGCTGACGGCCAACTCATTGATACGCGCCGCCAGCCGCTACGTGCCGATCGAAGGCGCGCTGCTACTCAAATAAGCGCTGCGGCTCAATAAATGAATAGTTAGACGGAGTTGGAACAGGTTTGGAACGTATAGCGGTCATCGACTTTGAAACCACTGGCATCACCCCGAGCAGCCACTGCCGGGCCACGGAAATCGCGGTGGTTATCCTCGAGCGCGGGCAGATCGTGGACCGCTACCAGAGCCTGATGAACGCCGGCGTCAGAGTGCCGGGCTTTATCGAACAACTGACCGGCATCAGCAACGCCATGCTGCGCAGTGCCCCGCCGGCCGAGCGGGTGATGAACGAAGTCAACGAGTTCGTCGGTACCACGCCGCTGATGGCGCACAACGCTGCGTTCGACCAGAAGTTCTGGGACTTCGAACTCGGCCTGATCCGCCGCACCCGCCTGCAAAAATTCGCCTGCTCCCTGCTGCTGGCCCGCCGCCTGATGCCGTCTGCGCCCAACCACAAGCTCGGCACCCTCAACGCCTACGCCCAACTGCCCCACACCGGCCAGGCTCACCGAGCGCTGGCGGATGCGGAAATGGCCGCCAACCTCACGGCGCACCTGGCCCAGGAACTGCGGCGCACCCATGGCTTGCGCGAACTGTCCCACGACCTGCTGTGCACCCTGCAGAAAGTGCCGGCGGCGAAGATCAATGAGCATTTGAAGAAGCATCGCGGGTTTTGAGCCAGCCACAACTCCAAGAACACCGAAGTTCCAAGTGTGGGAGGGGGCTTGCCCCCGATGCAGCGGGTCAGCCGGTACATCTGGTGACTGACACTCCGCTATCGGGAGCAAGCCCCCTCCCACAGTTGACCGAGTAGCCCGTACTGCATGCGGTCTATTGTGGGAGCTGGCTTGCCTGCGATGGCGTCGGCAGGGCCTGCCTGCAAGTCAGGGAATAAATGCCATTACCGATGCGGGTGATCCCGAACCGCCTTCCAGCCCTAGTATCCCTATCACTAACGTGGCGCCCTTGGCCGGAAGCCGGTCGAGGTGGGTCAGGCATTCGAGCACAATCCCATTTCCGGCCAATACCGCATGGTTTGTCGCGAAGGCGGTGCTTTGCCCTGGATCAACCCCGTGGGTATCAATGCCAACCCCGGCAATCTGGCGCTGTTCAAGCAAAAACCGAATCGCCGCTTCACCAATCCCAGGGAAGTGTGAGCCTTGCGCGTCCTGTCCAAAAAACGCTATCGGATCGTTCCAGAGGTGTTGCCAGCCGGTGTACATCAGCACCACCGAGCCAGGTTCGATAAGACCGTGTTGACGTTCCCACGCTTCAATATCCTGTGGGCTGATTTCGTAATCTGGATTGCTCCGGGTTTTACCGTGCACATCGATCACTACCGCGGGCCGCACCAAGTCTTCGGGTTGATAACCATCAATTCCCATCCCGCCGGCATAAAAACTGTTCGGCGCATTCATATGGGTGGCGCTATGTTCGCCCAGGCTGAAACGCCTCAGGAAATAGCCGTCCTTATCCAGCGACGCGACGTCTTCAAACACCACGGGGGGATCGCCCGGCCACAGCGGAATACGCCGGCTGATCGGGTGGCTGAGGCTGACGACCTGGCTATGTTTAACCACCGTTTTTGCCCTCCAACTGCGCCAGCGGCACTCGCCGCTCTATCGCGCTCGACAAAATAATCGAGGTCTTGCTGAACCCGAACTTCGCTATCCGGTTGATCAGGTTCTCCAGCTCCGGCATCGACCCCACCGCCGCTTGCATGATCACGCACGGATCGCCCGTGACGCGGTGGCACTCGGTCAGTTCGGGAATTTCCGCCAGGGCGTCGTAAACCTTCTGGCTGCCATGGTTGGTCAGCCGCAGTTCGATCACACACTGAATCGGCAAACCCACTTTGGACAGGTCTACCTTGGCCTGATAACCGGTGATCACGCCGCTGGCCTCAAGCTTGGCCACGCGTTCGGCCACGGCGGGGGCGGAGAGGTTTACTGTGCGGGCCAGTTGCGCGTAAGAGGCACGGCCGTCTTCGAGCAGGGCGCTGAGGAGCATGCGGTCATATTTGTCCATGAAAAGGCTCCAACGCCAGGTGGCTTTCGAAAGCATGGTTTATAGCCCTCATAACCATGCTTTGAAAAGTGTATGGGCGGTTTAAACAGGTTTTGTAACTTATGTTTAAGCACATGCCTTTTTAGAATAAGCATCTCTTATATCTGCCTTCGAGCCGCCCAATGCCTGGCCCACGTCGCTTTTCCTTACCGTTGATCGCCGCCTTTTTTGCGCTGTATGTGATTTGGGGGTCTACCTACCTGGTGATTCGCATCGGCGTGGACTACTGGCCGCCATTGTTGCTGGCGGGGATTCGGTTCTGCACGGCGGGTGCGCTGATGTATGGCTACCTCAGATGGCGCGGGGTGCCAGCGCCGACATGGCCACAATGGAAGGCCGCCGGGATGATCGGCATTTTGCTGCTCACCTTCGGTAATGGCGGCGTCACGTTGGCCGAACACGCGGGCGTGTCATCCGGGGTGGCCGCCTTGGCGGTGGCGACCGTGCCGCTGTTCACCTTGCTGTGCGGGTATTTCTGGGGCGCGCGCAATACGCGGCTGGAATGGGCCGGGGTGATCCTGGGGATTGTCGGCATCGCCATGCTCAACATGGGCAGCACCCTGCAATCGAGTCCGGTGGGCGCCGCCTTGTTGTTGTTCGCGGCGGCATCGTGGGCATTCGGGTCGGTGTGGAGTCGGCAGTTATCGCTGCCCCAGGGCGCCATGGCCAGTGCTGCGGAAATGCTGGTGGCGGGCGTGACCCTGTTGATCGGCAGCGCGCTTTCCGGTGAGCACCTGCAGGCCATGCCGCCACTGGAGGGTTGGCTGGCGTTGGCCTACCTGACGGTGTTCGGCTCGATCATCGCCTTCAACGCCTATATGTACCTGCTCAAGCACGTCCGCCCGGCTGCGGCGACCAGCTATGCCTATGTGAACCCTGCGGTGGCGGTGTTGTTGGGGATTGTGTTCGTCGGCGAGACCATCGGCCTGGAAGAAGCCTTGGCGATGTTGGTGATCATCAGTGCCGTGCTATTGATCAGCCTGCCCCAGTGGCGCAAGCCCAAGCCGG
The DNA here is from genome assembly GCF_029457515.1 of Pseudomonas sp. G11. Lineage (NCBI taxonomy): Bacteria > Pseudomonadati > Pseudomonadota > Gammaproteobacteria > Pseudomonadales > Pseudomonadaceae > Pseudomonas > Pseudomonas sp. G11. The sequence goes on along the minus strand of NZ_CP120377.1, from coordinate 6,957,626 downwards.
AAATAAGGTAAACTGCCGCGCATTACGCCCTTGCGCTGAATTTTTCCTACGGTAACTACATGACTTTCGCCACCCTTGGCCTGATCGAACCCTTGCTGCGCGCCCTTGAGACGCTTGGCTACCAGACCCCGACGCCGGTGCAGGCGCAAGCCATTCCGGCGGTGCTGGCTGGCCGCGACCTGATGGCGGCGGCCCAGACCGGCACCGGCAAGACTGCCGGTTTCGCCGTGCCGCTGTTGCAACTGCTGACCATGGAAGGACCGAAAGTCGCCGCCAACTCGGTGCGCGCGCTGATCCTGTGCCCGACCCGCGAACTGGCCGAGCAGGTTCACGCCAGCGTTGCCGAATACGCCCAGAACCTGCCGCTCACCACCTACGCGGTGTACGGCGGCGTGAGCATCAACCCGCAGATGATGAAGCTGCGCAAGGGGGTCGACGTGCTGGTCGCCACCCCTGGCCGGCTGATCGACCTGTTCCGCCAGAACGCGCTGAAACTCAATCAGCTGCAAACCCTGGTGCTGGATGAGGCCGACCGTATGCTCGACCTGGGCTTCTCCGAAGAACTGGCGAACATCTACCGCATGCTGCCGAAAAAGCGTCAGACCCTACTGTTCTCCGCGACCTTCTCCGATGACATCCGCCTGCTCGCCGGGCAGATGCTCAACGACCCGCTGAGCATCGAAGTCAGCCCGCGCAACGTGGCCGCCAACACCGTCAAGCAATGGGTGGTGCCGGTGGACAAGAAGCGCAAGGCGGAGTTGTTTGTGCACCTGATGCGCAAGGGCCGCTGGAAGCAGGTGCTGGTATTCGCCAAGACCCGTAACGGCGTGGATGCGCTGGTGGATAAGTTGCAGGGCCTGGGCATCAATGCCGATGGCATCCACGGCGACAAGCCGCAGGCCACGCGCCAACGTGCGCTGGATCGTTTCAAATCGAGCGATGTGCAGATCCTGGTGGCCACTGATGTGGCGGCCCGCGGCCTGGACATTGAAGACCTGCCGCTGGTGGTCAACTTTGACCTGCCGATCGTGGCCGAGGACTACATCCACCGTATCGGCCGTACCGGTCGCGCGGGCAACACCGGCGAGGCGATTTCCCTGGTGTGCGCCGATGAAGTGAACATGCTGTCGGCCATCGAGATGCTGACCCGCCAGACGTTGACCCGCAAGATGGAGCCGGATTTCGAACCGGAACACCGCGTGCCCGACACCGATGCCAGCGGCCAGGTGGTGAAGAAACCGAAAAAACCGAAGAAGCCCAAGGCGTCAGGTGGTGGCGGTGGTAAGCGCAACCTGGGCAAGTGGGTGGACAGTGGCGAAGTGGCGCCGTCGGAGCCTTCGATCAAGCCGGTGCGTAAGGTGCCGGTGTTTAATACTGGGCCGCGTAAGAAAAAGTGATTTTGCGGTGTGGCTGATGGCCTCATCGGGGGCAAGCCCCCTCCCACATTTTGATGTGTGAATACATTCAAACTGTGGGAGGGGGCTTGCCCCCGATGGCGGCTTTGAATTCACCACAAATATCAGCGGTTGAGCCACTCCAACATCCCCCGCCCAGCCGCCCTGCCACTGGCAAAACACCCCGTCAGCAAATACCCGCCGGTCGGCGCTTCCCAGTCCAGCATCTCCCCCGCACAAAACACCCCTGGCAATTGCTTGAGCATCAACCGCTCATCCAACGCTTCAAACGGCACACCACCGGCCGTGCTGATGGCTTCATCCATCGGCCGTGTCTTCACCAAGGTCAGCGGCAGCGCCTTGATAGCCGCCGCCAACTGCGCCGGATCATTGAAGTGTTCGGCGGGTGCCAACTCGCGCAACAACGCCGCCTTGACCCCATCCAACCCCAACTGACTGTGCAAGTGCTTGCTCATCGAGCGCGAACCACGTGGCTTGGCCAACGCGGCATGGACCTTGTCCAACGGCTTGCTGGGCAGCAAATCGATATGCACCGTGGCCGAACCTTTCCGGTTGATCGCCTCACGAATCGGCGCCGACAGCGCGTAGATCAAGCTGCCCTCGATACCGCTGGCGGTGACCACGCATTCGCCGAGGCGGGGTTTGTCATCGCCCAGGCCGATGGCGACATTTTTCAACGGTGCGCCGGCGAATTTGCTGACCATCAATGGGCTCCAGGCCGACACCTCAAACCCGCAGTTGCTCGGTTGCAACCTGGCGCAGGGCACGCCTTTATCTTCCAGCAATTTGAGCCAGGCGCCGTCAGAACCCAAGCGCGACCAGCTGCCGCCGCCCAGCGCCAGCAACACGGCAGCACTGTGGATGGTTTTTTCCCCGTCCGGGCTGTGGATAAGTAAATCCCCCTGCGCATTCCAGCCCTGCCAACGATGCCGGGTGTGGATAACCACACCTTGGTCGCGCAGGCGCTTGAGCCAGGCACGCAACAGCGGGGCGGCTTTCATGTCGGTAGGAAATACGCGGCCGGAGGTACCGACAAACGTCTCGATGCCCAGGCCATGAATCCATTCGCACAGTGCTTCAGCGCCAAATGCCCGCAATAACGGCGCCAGGTGGGGGGCCCGTTCGGCATAGCGCGAGAGGAAAGCCGGGTAGGCTTCGGAATGGGTGATGTTCATGCCGCCCACGCCTGCCAGCAGGAATTTGCGCCCCACCGACGGCATGCCGTCGTACAGGTCGACCCGCACCCCCGCCTGGCTCAAGACTTCAGCGGCCATCAGCCCGGTGGGGCCGCCGCCGATGATGGTGACGTGTTGAGGAGAGGTCTGAGGCATGGGCAGGGCTACGGTCGCTTGAATAGGCCGAGCATTCTACCCGACGGCAGCGTGGCTGCCTGATCAAAAAACGTACACTTTCCTACAGGCCATGCGGCTACTCGCTTTCAGCCCCTTACGCTCAAGTTATCCACAGCCCGTTCCACAGGCATTGTGGGTAACGCCCAGGGTTCAATGACAACCTGATGACGTCCACACCCGTTGCGCGCTGTGGTGCAGGATGCCATGACGGCGCGCCAGGGCTGGGCGATCCTTGCTGTAGCCGCCGCCGATCACTCCCATCACCGGGATGTCGCGACCCAGGCAGTGGCGCATCACGCTTTCATCGCGGGCGGCGACGCCTTCGTCGGTCAGCTTGAGGTAACCGAGGGCGTCGTCCTTGTGTACATCGACGCCGGCGTCGTATAGCACCAGGTCCGGCTGGTACAACGGCAAAAGGTAGTTCAGCGCATCGTCCACCACCTTGAGGTACTCGGCATCGCCCATGCCCATGGGCAGCGGGATATCCCAGTCGCTCTGGGCCTTGCGGGCCGGGAAGTTCTTCTCGCAGTGCAGCGACACGGTGATTGCGTCCGGCGTGTCGTGGAGGATGCGCGCGGTGCCGTCGCCCTGGTGCACGTCGCAGTCGAAGATCAGCACGCGGTTGACCCGCCCGCTGGCCAGCAGGTAATGGCTGATCACCGCCAGGTCGTTGAAGATGCAAAAGCCGGCCGGATAATCATAATGGGCGTGATGGGTACCCCCCGCCAGGTGGCAGGCCAGGCCGTGTTCCAGCGCCTGTTCTGCCGCGAGTATCGAGCCGCCGACCGCGCGCACGGTACGCCGGGCCAGCGCTTCGCTCCAGGGCAGGCCGAGTCGCCGTTGGTCTTCTCGGGACAACTTGCCGCTCATGTAGCGTTCGATATACCCAGGTTCATGGGCCAGGCCCAGAATCTCTGGCGGGCACAGTTGCGGGCGCAGCAACTGGCGGTCTTCGGTCAGGCCGCTGGCCACCAGGTGGTCGCGTAACAGGCGGAACTTGTCCATGGGAAAGCGGTGATCCGCGGGGAACTCAGGGCTGTAGTCATCGTGGTAGATCAATGGCAAAGGCATGGGATTTTCTGACGGGAACCTGCGAGGGATCTTAACAGCGCTGTACACTCACGCACATGGCAAGGGGAGGGGACCCGTGGAGCCGATACTGGAATTGGAAAGCGCGCGCCTGGTGCTGCGCCAATGGCGTGACAGCGACCTGCCGGCGTTTGCGCAAATGTGCGCCGACCCGCAGGTGATGCGCTATTTTCCCGGCCTGCTGGACCGCCTGGAAAGCGCCGCGCTGATCGGCCGGATTCGTGGGCACTTCGCTGAATACGGCTTTGGCCTGTGGGCCTTGCAGCGCAAGGACAGTGGCGAATTCATCGGCCTGACCGGGTTGCAGAATGTCAGTTTCGAAGCCGGTTTTACCCCCGCCGTGGAAATCGGCTGGCGCCTGGCCCGCGAGCATTGGGGCCTGGGCTACGCCAGTGAAGCGGCCTGGACGGCGCTGCGCTGTGGTTTCGACCGCTTGCAGCTGGATGAAATCGTCGCGTTCACCACCGAAGCCAATCTGCCATCACAAAAAGTCATGCAGGCCATCGGGATGCATTACGATCCCCAGGCGGATTTCGAACACCCCAAGGTCGCAGCCGATAACACGCTGCGCCATCATGTTTTGTACCGCATCACCCGCGCCCAATGGTTGGACACGCTGCACGGATAAGCAGCCCGGAATGCCCAATAGACCCCCTGTAGGCGCGAGCTTGCTCGCGAAGAACCCAAGAGCGCTGCGGTAGACCAGAAGCGCGGCGTTATCGTTAACCACCTTCGCGAGCAAGCTCGCGCCTACAGGTAGATACCGTTTTGCTCTGAGGAGAGTTTGAATGAGCCAAGTATTGGAAGATCTGGTGGACTTGCTGACCCTGGAACCGATCGAGGAAAACCTCTTTCGCGGCCGCAGCCAGGACCTGGGTTTTCGCCAACTGTTCGGTGGCCAGGTGCTCGGCCAGTCGCTGTCGGCCGCCAGCCAGACCGTAGAAGAAGCGCGCCACGTGCATTCCCTGCACGGTTATTTCCTGCGCCCTGGCGACGCGGCCTTGCCGGTGGTGTATTCGGTGGACCGCGTGCGTGATGGCGGCAGTTTCAGCACGCGTCGGGTCACGGCGATCCAGAAGGGCCACCCGATTTTCACCTGCAGCGCTTCGTTCCAGTACGACGAAGAAGGCTTCGAACACCAGACCACCATGCCGGTGGTGGTCGGCCCGGAGAACTTGCCGTCGGAGCTGGAGCTGACCAAGCAGCGTGCGCACCTGATCCCCGAACACATGCGCGAAAAGTTGCTGTGCCCCAAACCGATCGAAGTGCGCCCGGTGACCGAAAAAGACCCGTTCAACCCGCAGCCGTCGGACCCGGTCAAGTACGTGTGGTTCCGCGCCGACGGGGCGCTCGCCGACGCGCCGGCGCTGCATAAATACCTGCTGGCCTACGCGTCGGACTTCGGCCTGCTGACCACCTCGCTGCTGCCCCATGGCAAGACGGTGTGGCAGAAAGACATGCAGGTCGCCAGCCTTGACCATGCGCTGTGGTTCCACGCCGACCTGCGCGCCGATGACTGGTTGCTCTACGCCATGGACAGCCCATGGGCCGGCAACTCCCGTGGTTTCTCCCGGGGCAGTGTGTACAACCGCGCCGGGCAACTGGTGGCGTCGGTGACCCAGGAAGGCCTGATTCGCCACCGCAAGGACTGGGCATGAGCCTGGCCGACGTTAAGCATTGGGTGTTCGACATGGACGGCACCCTCACGGTGGCCGTGCATGACTTTGCGGCTATTCGCGTGGCCCTGGAGATTCCACCCGAGGATGACATCCTCACCCATCTCGCCGCGTTGCCGGCGGACATCGCCGCAGCCAAACATGCCTGGTTGCTGGAACATGAGCGCGAGCTGGCGCTGGGTTCCGTCGCGGCGGACGGTGCGGTGGAGCTGGTGCGCGAGCTGGCCGGGCGGGGTTATCGCCTGGGGATCCTGACCCGCAATGCGCGGGAGTTGGCGCATATCACCCTGGAGGCTATTGGCCTGGCGGACTGCTTTGCGGTCGAGGATGTGCTGGGACGTGACGATGCGCCGCCCAAGCCGGATCCGGGTGGGTTATTGAAATTGGCGGCGGCGTGGGATGTATCGCCGAGCGAGATGGTGATGGTCGGGGATTACCGCTTCGACCTCGACTGCGGCCGAGCGGCGGGGACCCGAACGGTGTTGGTCAACCTGCTGGAGAACCCGTGGCCCGCGTTGGCGGATTGGCATGCGCAGGATTGTGCGGCATTGCGCCGGATGATCTAGCCCAAGCGACGAATATCAAATGTGGGAGGGGCGGTGCGACGATTCGACTTGCCCCCGATAGCGGTGTGTCAGTCTCAGCATCTGTAACTGATCCACCGCTATCGGGGGCAAGCCCCCTCCCACATTTTGAACAGGTTTCGTCAGTTATCGCTTAAACAGTACTTTCTGGCCTTCTGGCGAAGTAAACATCCCATCCCCGTCATGCCCAACCCCCGGCACTTCCACCAGCGTCTGGCTCAACTGCGGATGGCGTTGCTTGAGGTAGTCAAAATAGTTGTGCCCACGAATCAGCCGATACGCGCCCTGGGTCTCGGCTTCGCAGCTTTTATCCAGTGCCGGGTGGTTCGGGTCGGTGTCCTGCTGGCCCAACAGGTAGGTAATGTCGCGTGACACGTAGGCCCGCTCAAGCTGCTCGACGCCTTGGCCTTCAGCATAGGCGGGCAGGTGTTGCATGCCGTATTTCCAGTCGTTGAATCCAGGGCAGTCGGCCACGTTGAATTTCACCGGGCGTTGCGGGCTGAAGTAGGCGTAGGACGACGGGTTAGCCACCACATACCGCAGGCGGATGCCTTCGGTGTGCAGGGCCGGGTGGTCGTGGCCGGTGAGGGCGAAGCGCTGTACCACCTGGCCTCCGCCGGAATGGCCGGCTACCACGATCTCTTTGAGCGCCGGGAACAGTGTGCGGTTGCCCAGGTGCTTGATGATCTGGTCCAAGGCGCCGAAGGAGCTGACAGCTCCCGGCCCCACCGAGGGCTTGCCAGCCATCCAGTCGTTGCCCCTCCAGCGCAGGACCTGATTGTCCAGATGGTTGCGTTTTACGTCTGAATCATTGAGAAACTGCGGCGCGATCACCAGCGTCGTGGCTCCAACCCCGGCGTGTTCAGCAGCGTCTTCGCCACTTTGCAGGTAGGTCTGCGCATTGCGCAGCCGACCATGCACGATGATCAGGGCTCGGGTGACCTGGGGCAGGGGGCTGGCCCAGTCCTGGCTCAGGCCCAGGCTGAGGTCGCCGGCCGGCAGGTGAAAACGATCGGGACTGACCACCTTGACGCCATGCTCTTTCTCGGCCGCCCAAGTGGTGGTGGAGCAGGTCAGCCATACGCCCAGCAGCAATCCCAATCGGTTATTCATCTAAAGACTCTTGGCCGTAAACGTGTCGCATTGAGTGATCTGGCCCTGGGCGAAGCCGGTCTTGAACCAGCGAACCCGCTGTGCCGAGGTGCCGTGGGTAAACGAGTCCGGCACCACGCGCCCTTGACCCTGTTGCTGCAAACGGTCATCGCCGATGGCGTTGGCCGCATTCAATGCTTCTTCAATATCGCCGGGCTCCAACCAGTTCAGGCGCTTTTGCGCACGGTTGGCCCATACCCCGGCAAAGCAGTCGGCTTGCAGTTCCTGGCGGACCAGCAGGCCGCCGTCGCCTTGCATCTGTCGGCCTTGCTGGCGTGCAGCCTGGATCTTCGCCGAGATGCCGAGCAAGGTCTGCACGTGGTGCCCGACTTCATGGGCAATCACATAGGCCTGGGCGAAATCACCCGCGGCCTGGAAGCGTTGCGACATCTCCCGGAAGAAGTCGAGGTCGAGGTACACCTGCTGGTCGGCCGGGCAATAGAACGGGCCGCTGGCCGAGGTCGCCCCACCGCAGGCGGAATTGACCCGGCCACGGAACAGAATCAATTTCGGGTTCTTGTAGGCCAGGCCGTTTTCCTGGAACACCTGGCCCCAGGTGTCTTCGGTATCGCCCAGTACGGCCCTTACAAAATCGGCTTGCTCGTCATTGGCCGGTGGCGCCTGGCGCGACTGTGTACTCACCGAGGGGGCCTGGTCCATTTGGCCGGTCAACTGGCCAAGGATCTGCAGCGGGTCCTGGCCGGTCAGCCAACCGATGCCGACGATCAGCACAATCGCCGTGAGGCTCAGGCCCTTGCCGCCGCCAAAACGCATGCCCCCACCGCCGCCGCCACTGTCGTCGCGGGCGTCCACCACGTTGTCGCTGCGTCGGCCTTTTTTCCATAGCATGGGAGCAATCCTCTTGATAAACCTGCTGTAGGCGCGAGCTTGCTCGCGAAAAACGCACAAACACCGCGTTTAACCAGATTGCCCGCGTTATCGTTAACGAATTTCGCGAGCAAGCTCGCTCCTACACTAATTTAGTGTCTGATTATGGTCGGTATTAACGGCAATAGCCTTCGCCGGTGGCGACGATCAGGCAGTCCTTTTTATCCGCCAGCCATTTCAGCCCGGTCGCTTCGCCATCTCCGGCGCGCAGCAGTTGCGGGCCATCCGGGCGGGTGAAGGCAATACCGCCGTCGGCCGCTTCCCCTTTAAAGGTGCCGGAGTCGCCAGCGTCAAGGCCGTATTGCATGGTTAGAACGTAGTGGCCTCGGCCGATGCTGTCGTCTTTGGCGATGGTCAGGTTCAAGCCTTCCACCCCGATCCACTTGCCGACCCACTGGTCAGTGGGCGGGGTTTGCGGCACCAGCGTGGCCTGCACGGAGGCCGGGGCAGGTTTGGGGGCGTCCTTGGCTTCCTGGTTGCAAGCGGCGAGCAGCGCAACGGCGCAGAGAAGAAAGAGGTTTTTTTTCATGACGGCAGGGCCTTGGTTAAAAAGTGTGCAACGCGGGAGCGAGCGTGCAGCGTTGGACTCGATTCCCGTGATTTAGTGCGCTGTTCGCACGTTGTTTGGTTATGCTCTTGGGGCAGACTCCCGCCCGGCTGCTAGATTACCGGGTTGAGCGCCACTTCGTTCAGTGCTCAGCGTTCCGCTCGCCAAGCCAGAGAATTCAATGACTGTCAGTACCCCGCTTTCCGGCGTCAACCATCCCTTCAAAGGCATCCTGCTGATTGTGCTGGCGACGTTTCTGTTCTCCAGCCATGACGCCCTGTCCAAATACCTGGCCGGGTTCTACCCGATCGTGATGGTGGTGTGGGCGCGCTACCTGGTGCACACCTTGCTGATGGCCGGGATTTTCCTGCCGCAATCGGGGCTACGCGTGCTGCGCAGTAAACGCCCGGGGATGCAGGTCGTCAGGGCCTTGTGCCTGCTGGGCACCAGCCTGTTTTTCACCTCGGCGCTGCATTTCATCCCATTGGCCGAAGCCACGGCCGTGAACTTCCTCGCGCCGATCCTGGTGACCGCGCTCTCGGTGCCGCTGCTGGGTGAACACGTGACCCGCGGCCAATGGCTGGCGGTGGTCTGCGGGTTTGTCGGCGTGCTGGTGATCATCCACCCCGGCGGTGAGTTGTTCACGCCTGCGGTGCTGCTGCCGTTGTGCTCGGCGCTGTTCTTCTGTTTCTACCAACTGCTGACGCGCATTCTCAGCCAATACGACACGCCGACCACCAGCAACTTCTTCGCCGGGCTGTGCAATACCTTGGTGATGAGTGCGATGGTGCCGTTCTTCTGGCAGGTGCCGAGCCTGTGGCACGGCGCGTTGATGCTGGCACTGGGTACCTGCGGGATGACTGCACACTTGATGCTGACCCAGGCGTTCCGCTTTGCGGCACCGGCCTTGCTGGCGCCGTTCGGCTATTGCCAGATCGTCTTCGCGGGGTTGTTGGGGTGGCTGGTGTTCAACCATACCCCCGATATGACCACGGTGGTCGGCATCGGGGTGATCTGCATGAGCGGGTTGGCCGCTGCCTGGCAGCAGCGGCGGCGTTGATTACACGGCGACGGTAGGAATCTTGCGCGGTGCCATGAAGTACATCCAGGTCAGCGCGATGAAGTACATCGCCGGGATCAGGGTGAACAACACGGTGTAGTTGTTGTTGGTCACAGTCAGGATGTGGCCGACGATCTGGGTCATGAACATACCGCCGATGGCCGCGCACATGCCGCCGAAACCGAACACCGTGCTCATCATGTGCTTGGGCGTGTAGTCCATCACCAGGCTCCAGATATTCGCGGTCCAGGCCTGGTGTGCGCCGATGGCCAGGGAGATGGCGAACACCGCGACCCACAGCTGGCTGGAACCGGCCGCCATGATCACGCCGACGATGCAGCAGGCAAACAGCAGCATCGACAGCAGCCGCGCCTTGATCGAGTTCATCCCACGGCCGATCAGGAACGACGACAGAATCCCGCCCCCTACGCTGCCGAAGTCGGCGGTCAGGTAGATGATGATCAGCGGAATGCCCATCTGGGTCACGTTGATGCCCAGGTTGTATTGCTGGTTCAAGAACGGCGGCAGCCAATACAAGTAGAACCAGAACACCGGCGCCGTCAGCGCGTAGGCGAGGGCGAAGGCCCAGGTGCCGCGCATGCGCAGGATACGGCTGAAGGGCACGCGGGGTTGTTCCGGTTCGACTTCCTGTTGCACGTAGTCCAATTCGGATTGCTTGACCGTTGGATGGTCTTCCGGGTTGAAGTACTTCAAGCCCCAGAACAGCAGCCAGATGGCGCCCAGTGCCGACATGCACAGGAACGCCGCCTGCCAGCCCCACACGTGCAGGATCAATGGCAGCAACATTGGCGTCATCATCGCGCCGACGTTGGTGCCGGCGTTGAAGATGCCGGTGGCTACTGCGCGTTCGCCGGCCGGGAACCACAGGCGGGTGGTCTTGACGCAGGCCGGGTAGTTGGCGGCTTCGGTCAGCCCGAGGATAAAGCGGCAGACCATAAAGCCCAGCGCCGAGGTGGCCAGGCCGTGGGCACCGGTGGCCAGGCTCCACAACAGTACCGCGCAGAAGAACACGCGCTTGACGCCTACGCGGTCGATCAGACGGCCTTGCAGCACAAAGCCAATCGCATAACCGACCTGGAACCAGAAGTTGATGTTGGCGTAGTCCATCGCCGTCCAGCTCATCTCTTTGGCCAGGATCGGTTGCATCACGCCAAGGGCGGCGCGGTCGATGTAGTTCAGGGTGGTGGCGAAGAACACCAGGGCCAGCATGCCCCAGCGGGTTTTACCGACGGCCAGTGCGCCGCGGATCTTATCGCCGATACCGGCGTGCGGGGTGGCCGGGCGCGCGGCCAGGACGGAGTTTTGCGAAGGCATGAGGGAGTACCCGTTTTTTTTGAAATTTTTATGGTGTGGTCTGGGTCTTGTTGCGTGATCGATGGTGCGCAGTGGCTAAAAAATCGTCAATTCGCCAACCACCATTGTGTTCGATAATCGCCCTAAAAACTAACCGGTTCGTACATTTCAATTGCTGTGAGCAGTTTAGCAGCCAATAATTTGCCCTAAATAAGACGAGCCTCAAATGCCGGGAGTCGCCCCATGCAACGCTCTATTGCCACTGTTTCCTTGAGCGGAACCCTGCCGGAAAAACTCGAAGCCATCGCGGCTGCCGGGTTTGATGGCGTTGAAATCTTCGAAAACGATCTGCTGTATTACGACGGCAGCCCGCGAGAAGTCAGGCAAATGTGTGCCGACCTGGGCATTGCTATCACCTTGTTTCAGCCGTTTCGTGACTTTGAAGGTTGCCGCCGTGACCGCCTGGCCCGCAACCTGGAGCGCGCCGAGCGTAAGTTTGACCTCATGCAGGAACTGGGCACCGACCTGGTGCTGGTGTGCAGCAATGCCTCGGCCGACTGCGTAGGCGATGAACGGATTCTGCTGGACGACCTGAGCCTTCTAGCCGAGCACGCCGGCCGCCGTGGCCTGCGTATCGGTTATGAAGCGCTGGCCTGGGGCAAGCACGTGAACACCTGGCAGCAGGTATGGAACCTGGTGCGTCAGGTCGATCATCCGAGCCTTGGCGTGCTGCTCGACAGTTTCCACACCTTGTCGCTCAAGGGCGACCCCAGTGGCATCGCCGAGATTCCCGGCGACAAGATCTTCTTTGTGCAAATGGCCGACGCGCCGATCCTGGCCATGGATGTGCTGGAGTGGAGCCGGCATTTTCGCTGCTTCCCCGGCCAGGGTGAATTCGACCTGGCGGGTTTTCTGGCACCGATCATCCAGAGCGGCTACACCGGGCCGCTGTCCCTGGAGATTTTCAACGACGGGTTCCGCGCGGCACCGACCCGGGCGAATGCTGCCGATGGCCTGCGCTCGTTGCTGTACCTGGAGGAGAAAACCCGCCAGCGCCTGGCGCGGGAACAACCCGCCGCGCCGGTCGATATCTTGTTCGAAACCCCTGCCGCCAGCGAGTACGACGGTATCGAGTTCCTCGAATTTGCGGTGGATGAAAGCCTCGGCGCCAAGCTGACCCAATGGCTGGAGCGCCTCGGCTTCGTCAAGGCCGGCCAGCACCGCTCCAAGAGCGTCAGCCTGTTGCGCCAGGGCGATATCAACCTGATCCTCAATTGCGAACCCTATTCCTTTGCCCACAACTTCTTCGAGGCCCATGGCCCGTCGTTGTGCGCCACCGCGATTCGGGTCAAGGACAGCGCCAAGGCATTGCAGCGCGCGGTGGCCTACAAGGGCCAACCTTATCGCGGCCTGGTGGGCCCCAATGAGCTGGAACTGGCGGCTGTCCGTGCGCCGGACGGCAGCCTGATCTACCTGGTAGACCCCAGCGAAGGCGGGTTGTACGACACCGATTTCAACCTGCAACCGGTCAGCGCCTCCAGCGGTGGCCTGCTGCGTATCGACCACATGGCCATGGCTTTGCCCGCCGACAGCCTCGACAGCTGGGTGCTGTTCTACAAGAGCCTGCTGGATTTCGAAGCCGATGATGAAGTGGTGTTGCCCGACCCTTACGGCCTGGTGAAAAGCCGCGCGTTGCGCAGCCGCTGCAGCTCGATTCGCCTGCCGCTCAATATCTCCGAGAATCGCAACACCGCCATTTCCCACGCACTGTCGAGCTATCGCGGCTCGGGTGTGCATCACATTGCCTTCGACTGCGCGGATATTTTCGCCGAGGTACGCCGCGCCAAGGAGGCGGGCGTGCCGTTGCTGGATATCCCGCTCAACTACTACGACGACCTGGCGGCGCGCTTTGACTTCGACGATGAGTTCCTCAGCGAGTTGGCGTACTACAACGTGCTGTATGACCGCGATGCCCAGGGCGGTGAGTTGTTTCATGTGTACACCGAGCCGTTCGAAGGGCGGTTCTTCTTCGAAATCATCCAGCGCAAGAACGGCTATGCCGGCTACGGTGCGGCCAACGTGGCGGTGCGCCTGGCGGCGATGGCCAAGTCGCGCAGCGGCGCGGTACGCCAGGCTCGGTTGTAACCGGTGGCCAGGTGCTTCCTTCGGGGAGCGCCTCGGCCCATAATCGCGGCCTGCACAATAAAACCGGCCGTGAGCGCACCATGACCCTGACTCCCGATCTCTCCGCTGTGTCAGATGCACCGCGCAAGAGTCGCAAGAACAATCCGGAAAAGACCCGCGAGAACATTCTCCAGGAAGCCGTTGTCGAGTTTGTTCAGCAGGGTCTGTCCGGCGCTCGCGTGGATGCCATCGCCGAGCGCATCCATACCTCCAAGCGCATGATCTATTACTACTTCGGCAGCAAGGAGCAGTTGTACGTCGAGGTGCTGGAGAAGCTCTACGGTGATATCCGCAACACCGAAACCCGCATGAACCTCACCGCCCTGGAACCCCGTGAGGCGATCCGGCGGCTGGTGGAGTTCACCTTTGATCACCATGACCAGAACGTGGATTTCGTGCGCATCGTCAGCATCGAAAATATCCACAATGCCGAGTACGTGAAGCGTTCCGACTCGATCAAGGCGATGAACAGCAACATCCTGGAAGCGCTGGGTGCGACGTTGCGCCGTGGGGCTGAGATGGGGGTGTTCCGGGCCGGGTTGGAGCCGCTGGACGTGCACCTGCTGATCAACTCGTTCAGCTTTTACCGGGTGTCCAACCGCCATACGTTCAGTGAGATTTTTCAGATCGACCTGTCGGATGAGGCGGTTAAGCAGCGGCATCGGGACATGATTTGTGATTCGGTGCTGCGTTACCTGCAGGCCTGAAGTCAGCGCAGAAATCGTTGTGGCTTGCCCTAAATGCCGTTCAATTAAGGCTTTTTTTGTAGGAGCGAGCTTGCTCGCGAAGAACTCACGGGCACCGCATTGATTCAGGAAGCACGCGTTATCGTTGACGTTTTTCGCGAGCAAGCTCGCTCCTACAGGGGTTAGTTCAGTCCACTCATTGAGCCATTCATGCTTTGGAAGTGCGCCAGCATCCGCTGCGCATCCGCCACCTCACCACTGAACAGCTCAAACGCTTTTACCGCCTGAAACACCGCCATATTGCCGCCATCCAGGGTGCGGCAGCCCAAGGCGCGGGCATCACGCAGCAGTTCGGTTTCCAGCGGGAAATACACGATTTCAGCCACCCACAGTTCGGCTCTCAGCAAAGCAGCGGGCACCGGCGTGCCGGGCAGCTTGGCCATGCCCATTGGCGTGGTGTTGACCAAGCCGTCGGCCTCGGCCATGGCGTTTTGCAGGTCACTGCCCACCTGGGCGCGACCGCTGCCAAAATGTTGCGCCAGGTTATCCACAAGGTCCCGGGCGCGGCTGGCGTCCACATCGAACACACTCAATTGTTCGACACCCTCGGCCAGCAACGCGTGCGCCACTGCTGCGCCAGCGCCACCGGCGCCCATCTGCACCACGCGCTGACGCGGCACATCGTTGAGGTTACGGCGAAAGCCCTCGGCAAACCCCAGGCAATCCGTGTTGTGGCCAATACGTTTGCCAGCCTTGAACACCACGGTATTGACTGCGCCAATGCCCCGCGCTTCGTCAGACAATTCATCAAGCAGCGGCAGGATCGCTTGCTTGCACGGGTAGGTAATGTTCAAACCGGTGAAGTGCATCCGCTCGGCGGCGTCCAGCAGGTCGGGCAGGGCGTCGAGAGTCAGTTGCAGCGGTTCCAGATCGATCAGTCGGTAGAGGTAGCGCAAGCCCAGGGCATCGCCTTCCTGTTCATGCAGGGCTGGCGTGCGGGAAGCCTGGATACCGGCGCCGATCAGGCCAGCGAGGACGCGCGGTTTCATCGAGCCGCCCCCTTGAGCAACTGGCTGAAATGTTCCAGGGCCAGGTGATAGCCATGGCTGCCGAAACCCGCGAGCACCGCCTTGGCGATGGGCGACACAAAGGAATGATGGCGGAAGGCTTCACGGCCATGCACGTTGGAGAGGTGCACTTCGATCACCGGCACTTCACTGGCCACCAGAGCGTCACGAATCGCCACTGAAGTGTGGGTCCAGGCCGCCGGGTTGATCACGATACCGGCGCAACGGGTGCGGGCGCCGTGGATCCAGTCGAGTAATTCACCTTCGTGGTTGGTCTGGCGAAACTCGATTTTCAACCCCAGTTGCTCGGCGCTGCGACCACACAGGGCGGCCACGTCGGCCAGGGTTTCATGGCCGTAGGTCGCGGGCTCGCGGGTGCCGAGCAGGTTGAGGTTGGGGCCGTTGAGCACCAGCACGATGGGCGGCATAAGGGTCTCTCCACAGTTATTGTTGGTTGTGGAGATAAAATGTACTGAATGGTTAATTTGGTCAATTGGCGGCAGAGGATGTGTTCGATTATCGAACAGTTAATCCGACCCTTCACCTGGCTGGATCAGATTAGATATCAATTGAAAATCATTCTCGACAACGCTTAAGATGCTTGCCTGTTTCCTTAACATTCCAGGGAGTCGGTTTGTCGGACGTGGATCTCAAAGGCCTGTTTCTCAAGCATGCCGATACCTTGCGCGGGTATCTGGCGCGCAAGGTACGGGACCCGCAGTTGGCCGCAGATCTGGTGCAGGAGAGCTTCCTGCGCCTGGCGGAAAAGCCGGCCGGCGAGCGCATCGACAACTCCCAGGGCTATCTCTATCGAACGGCGAGCAATCTGCTGATCGACCATATTCGCCAGGAAGCGCGGCGCAAGACAGACTCCGTGCCCCATGAGGCGTTGGCCGAGATTGAAGATGAAGTGGCCGGGTTGGAGGCTCAGGCAATGGCGCAGCAACAGCGACAGGCATTGAAGCAGGCACTGGCGGAGTTGCCGGAGCGCACCCAGCAGATTTTCCGTCTCAACCGCATCGAAGGCATGACCCACGCTCAGGTCGCGAGGCACCTGGACATCTCTGACAGTTCCGTACAAAAGCACCTGGCCAAAGCGTTGGCCTACGTGATGCAACGCTTGCAGGAAGGCGAGAGGGCGCCATCCGACGAATGAGTTACCGAAATGCGCCACGTCAGACGTCACAGCGTTACATAACGAAAAATTCGAGATTCACACGTGAATAGCCAGGGTCCGCAACAGCACAGCATTACCGAGGCGGCCGCCGAGTGGGCGGTGCGCCTGCACGCCGGTGCCCTGACCGATCAGGAGCAGGCCGAACTGCAGCATTGGATTGCCTGCGACAGCCGTCATGAAGCGGCATTGCGCTTTGCCGAACAGACGTGGGCGGCACTGGGCGACGTGTACAAGGAACCGCCGGTGAACCGCCAGCGCTCATCAGCGACGACGATGCCCGTGCGCCGGGCCAAACGGCGCAGGTCTTGGCAACGTGCGGCGGCCGTCGCGCTGGTCGTGGTGGTGGCCGGTGTCGGCTGGGTGCGCGGGCCAGAGGTGTTGCTGCGCATGCAAGCGGATTACCTCACCGAGAAAGGCGAGGTGCGCACCGTGCAACTGGCCGATGGCAGCAAGGTCGAGCTGGACTCCGGCAGTGCCATTCGCCTGGATTACGACGGTGTGCAACGCCGTATCCGCCTGCTCCAGGGCTCGGCGATCTTCGACGTGGCGCCGATGGTGGGCGAGGAAACCCGGCCTTTTGTGGTGCAGAGCGCCGGGGGGCAAACCCGGGCGCTGGGCACGCGGTTTGTGGTGGCACGCGAGAGCGACAGCCAGGCGTGGGTCGGCGTGCTGGAGCACAGTGTCGAGGTTTCCCTGCAAGCCATCCCGATAAAAGGCCCGGCCGACAGGGTGGTCAAGGAAGGCCTGGCCGCACGCTACAACCTCCAGGAAGGCATCGTGGCCATGGACCCCTTCGATGTGGAACGCGCCACCAGCTGGCGACGCGGCGTACTGATCTTCGATCACCAGCCCCTGGCCAAAGTCATCGAGCAACTCAACCTCTACCGCCCCGGGCGTGTGGTGTTGACAGACTCGGCACTGGGCGATCGCGAAGTCAGCGGCGTGTTCCGCCTCGACATGCTCGACACCGCCCTCGGCACCCTCACCCAGGAACTTCAAGTGCAACGCTTTGACCTGGCAGGCCTCAGCCTGATCTATTGATTGCCCTGTAGGAGCCGGTTTGCCGAGCGATGTGCGGTGGTCTTTCTGACGTCATCGCCCGCAAGCCGGCTCCTACACATACCTCGCCTTGAAACCCGCCCTTTAGAAACTTTTGAAAAAGTCTTACTGACTTCCTGCGCGTCGCACGTCTTGCTAGGTGAGAAGCATTCGCATAAACAAAAACGCTCAGCGCAGGGAACAACAGAAATGTCAGCACTCAACAAGGGGCGTATCACCGCAAGCCGGTTAGCCCTGGCCATCCACGTTGGCCTGTTCGCCGCAGTGGCTCCAGTATTCGCCGCTCAGTCTCAGGCGAGTGCTGCGCAACCGGCGGTGCTGATGCTGGATATCCCTGCACAATCCCTGGGCAGTGCGGTGCTGGCGTTCGCCGACCAGGCCGGTCTGCAAGTGCTATTCGACAGCCAGCGCCTGGCGGGTTTGCAAAGCACTACGGTGAAGGGGCAGTACGGCGTGCAGGAAGGCCTGGCGTATTTGCTGGGGAATGCGCCCGTGGAGTATCGCTTCAATGGCGAGCGCCAAGTCACCCTGACCCGCGTAGAGCAGAGCGGCGCCGCTTTGGCGCTGGCGACCACCACAATCACCGGCCTGCACCCCAACGACTGGGTGTATTCATCGCCACGTTCGGTGAGTGTGGTGGGGCGTGAGCAATTGGATCGCAACCCGCCACGGCATGCCGCTGAGATGCTCGAGGAGGCGCCGGGCGTCTACTCGGCGGTCAGCCAGCAAGACCCTGGGCTGTCGGTGAATATTCGCGGTATCCAGGACTACGGCCGGGTCAATATGTCGGTGGACGGCATGCGCCAGAACTACCAGCAAAGTGGTCACCAGCAACGCAATGGCACGCTGTATGTCGACCCGGAATTGCTGTCGGAGGTGGTGATCGAGAAGGGCGCCACTTCCACGATGGGCGGCGCCGGGGTGATCGGCGGGGTGGCCAACTTTCGCACCGTGGAAGCGGCCGACCTGCTCAAGGGCGGTAAGGAAATCGGCGGGCGCATCCGCTTGACCACGGGGCTGGGCGGGCGCAGCAACGGCACGCATTTTATTGGCAGTTCGGCGTTTGCCGTGGGGACGGACGTGTGGGACATGCTGGTGGCCGCCAGTGAGCGTCATCTCGGTGATTACAAACCCGGGACTAAAGGCAGCATCGGTGAACTGCGCACCGGCAGTTCCTTCCTGCCGGCCAGCGAGGATCGGATCAAGAACTCCACCGTCGAGTACACCGGCTCGGTGATGCGCTCGCGCCTGCTCAAGCTCGGTATCAACCTGCCGGTGGATCAGCGTCTGCAACTGAGCTACCTGACCACCGAAGTCGACTACGACGACGTCAACATGATGACCGCCGAAAAAGCCCAGCTATGGGAAAAACTCGGCAGCAGCAACGTCACGGCGCAGAACTTCGCACTGGACTACAGCTACACGCCGGACAACCCGCTGATCGATTTCAAGGCCAAGCTTTACTACGTCGATACCCGCAATGACCAAACCACGCTGACCCGTGGCAGCAGCAAGGGCTACGACGTTACCTATCAGACCAACACCTATGGTTTCCAGGCGCAGAACATCTCGACCTTTGCCTTGAGCGAGCTGTCCGTGATCAAGGCCAACTATGGGCTGGAGTTTTTCTACGACAAGGTGCGGCCGGACTCCAACCAGATGGTGGCCGCCGATTCGGCGGTGACGGCCTCGGCGGCGGAAAGCATCACGCCCAGGGGGGATCGGGCGATGGGCAGCCTGTTCGCGCGCCTGGATTACGACTACGACAACTGGCTGAACCTCAATGCCGGGTTGCGCTACGACCGCTATCGGCTACGCGGCGAAACGGGCTTGAACACGCGCACCTTCATCATCGGCACTACGCGGCAAATCGGCTTGCCCATGACCTATGACGTGGATCGGGAAGAAGGGCATTTTTCGCCCACCGTCGGTCTGTCGGTCAAGCCAGGCGTGGATTGGCTGCAACTGTTCGCCACGTACGGCAAGGGCTGGCGACCGCCGGCAGTCACCGAAAGCCTGGTCAGCGGCCGGCCCCATGGAGGCGGTTCGGAGTCGATTCTTCCTAACCCCTACTTGAAACCCGAGACGTCCACGGCGTGGGAGGTGGGCTTCAATGTGCTCAAGGAAGACCTGCTGTTCGCGGAAGACCGGGCGGGCATGAAGGTGTCCTACTTCAATACCCGCGTCGATGATTTTTCCTACATGGCCCTGGGCGTGCAGCCACCCGGTTATGGCATTGCCAATATCGGCAATGCGGCTTACGTCAACAACCTGGAGACCACGCGTTTTCGCGGCCTCGAATACCAGTTGGATTACGACGCGGGTTTCGCCTACGGCCAGGTCAACTACACGCGCATGCTCGGCAGCAACAAGTTCTGCAGCAAGACTGCGTGGTTGGGGGGCGTTACCAAGACCCAGAAGCGGCCGGGCAACCGCACGCCGGTGGACGCGATGGTGCCGGACGACGCGGCCAATGCCGCCGTGGGCTGCAATGCCATCCTCGGCTCCTCCGAGCACATGCCGATGGATCGCGGCACCGCGACCCTGGGGGCGCGTTTCTTGGAGCGCAAGTTGGATGTGGGGGTTCGCGCCCGTTATAGCGCTGGTTATTACGTGAAAGGCGGCGTCGGCGTGACCACTTCACAGACCGGCGTCTACCCCGCCGACTGGAAGCCTTACACCGTCTATGACCTGTACAGCAGCTACCGCGCTACCGACCAATTGACCTTGCGCCTGGCCATGGAGAACGTCACCGACCGCGCCTACCTGGTGCCCCTGGGCGATGTGCTGGCCTTCACCCTGGGCCGTGGGCGCACCTTGCAGGGCACCGTTGAATATCAGTTCTGACCGATTTTGCCCAGTGACGGGCAAAACCACAGCGGGCACCGGCTTGCTGCGGAGTTACCACCCCATGACTTGGAGTTTTGCATGAGCATTTCTATTTCATACAGCACGAGCTACGCCACGAACACCGTTGCCCAGTACTTGAGCGACTGGTCGGCTTACTTTGGTGACCTGAACCACCGTGAAGGGTCGGTCAAAGAGGGTGTGAACACCGGTGGTTTCAATCCTGGGCCGTTCGACGGCACTCAATATGGCGTATCAAGCACCGTCAGCGATGCAGCGG
Source organism: Pseudomonas sp. G11 (assembly GCF_029457515.1). Taxonomy (NCBI): domain Bacteria; kingdom Pseudomonadati; phylum Pseudomonadota; class Gammaproteobacteria; order Pseudomonadales; family Pseudomonadaceae; genus Pseudomonas; species Pseudomonas sp. G11. Next base: position 6,937,249 of record NZ_CP120377.1, on the reverse strand, counting down.
TAGTGGCCGAGGGCAACCTGCATTACACCTTGTTCAATCCGCCTTCACATACGCTCTGGGGTTCGCTCGACGCACTGACCTTTGGCGATACCCTCGCCGGTGGCGCAGCCAGCGGTGGCTACACCATTGCCAGCCAGGAAGTCAGCTTCACCAACCTGGGCCTGTCGAGCCTGCAGTCCGAAGGCCGCGACGGCCAGGTGCACAAAATTGTCTACGGCTTGATGAGTGGCGACAGCTCGGCGCTGGCTTCGGCGATCGACTCCTTGCTCAAGGACATTGACCCAAGCCTGTCGATCAACTCGACGTTCGACCAACTGGCCGCTGCCGGTGTGGCGCATGTGGACTCGGCTTCGGTCGCAGCCTCCGATGTGGCGCTGGTTGGCGTGCAAGACGTGCCCCAGGACTTCGCCCTGGCCGCCTAAGCAAAAAAGCGAATGGAAGATCGCTCTCCCATTCGCCGCGTGACACACCGCCGTCGCCCAAGCCTTCTACTTCTTCAGCGACGGCGGTGCCGAATTCTGCGCAGCGTCGTACAGCCTGTCAACGCAACGACGCTGCCCGCTCAACCCTTTGAGAATCCCCAGATGCGCCACGCCGGCAACGAAACCCTGGCCGCCCTCACGGCTTATAAAAGTGGCTTCTTCAACATCGGCCTGTTCTCGGCGGTGATCAACCTGCTGATGCTGGCCCCGGCGCTGTACATGCTGCAGGTGTACGACCGGGTGCTGGCCTCGGGCAACCAGATGACCCTGCTCATGCTGACGCTTATGATCCTCGGCCTGTTCGGCCTGATGGGGGCATTGGAGTGGGTGCGCAGCCAGGTGGTGATCCGCCTCGGCACGCAGATGGACATGCGCCTGAACCAGCGGGTGTACGACGCTGCGTTCGAAGCGCAACTCAAGGGCGGCATCCAGGCGGCCGGCCAGGCACTGCATGACCTGACCACCCTGCGCCAGTTCGCCACCGGGCAGGCGTTGTTCGCGTTCTTCGACGCGCCATGGTTTCCGGTGTACCTGTTGGTGATCTTCCTGTTCCACCCTTGGCTCGGGCTGCTGGCCCTGATTGGCGCAGTGCTGCTGATCGTGCTGGCGTGGGTCAACCATCACGTCAGCCAGGTCCCGATGTCCCTGGCCAGCCAACTGTCCATCAGCGCCAGCCAGCAGGCCACGGCCAACCTGCGCAATGCCGACGCCATCGAAGCCATGGGCATGCTCGCCACCTTGCGTGCGCGTTGGTTCGGCCAGCACCAGGCCTTTCTGGCACAGCAGAACCTGGCGAGTGAAAAGACTGCGACCGTCACCGCCTGGTCCAAGGGTGTGCGCCTGGCGTTGCAGTCGCTGGTGCTGGGCCTGGGTGCGTTACTCGCGGTGCAGGGCGATATCACGCCGGGGATGATGATTGCCGGCTCGATCCTCATGGGCCGCGTGCTCAGCCCGATCGACCAGTTGATCGGTGTGTGGAAACAGTGGGGCTCGGCGCGCCTGGCGTTTGATCGCTTGTCACAGATGCTGGAGGCCAACCCGGCGCGGCCCGAAAGGATGAGCCTGCCGGTGCCCAAAGGCCAACTGAGCGTCGAGCAAATCAGTGCCTGTGCTCCCGGCAGCCGTCGGCCGGCGCTGGCCAACCTTGGGTTTACTCTGGCCGCGGGTGAGGTGCTGGGGGTGATCGGGCCGTCGGGCTGCGGCAAATCCACCCTGGCTCGAATACTGGTAGGTGCCTGGGCGCCCTTGGCCGGCAAGGTGCGGCTGGACGGTGCCGACCTGGCCCTGTGGGACAAACAGCAATTGGGCCCACACATCGGCTACCTGCCGCAAGACATTCAACTGTTCGCCGGCAGCATCGCGGATAACATCGCACGGTTTGTCGAGGTCGATGCGGACAAAGTCCTCGCCGCCGCACAAATGGCCGGCGTCCATGAGTTGATCCTGCAACTGCCCCAGGGCTACGACACGCAGTTGGGGGAGGGCGGCGCCGGGTTGTCTGGCGGCCAGAAACAGCGTGTCGCCCTGGCGCGTGCGCTGTACGGCGTGCCCGCGCTGATCGTGCTGGATGAGCCCAACGCCAACCTCGATGAAGTGGGCGAGCAGGCTCTGCTCCAGGCCATCACCCAGCTCAAGCAACAGCGCCGCACGGTGATCCTGATCACCCACAAGCCCAATCTGCTGACCCTGACTGACCAACTGCTGATCCTCAGGGAAGGCCAGTTGCAGGCCTTCGGCCCAACCGCGCGCGTGTTGGAAGCGCGGCAGAAACCGGCTGCGGCCAAGCCGGTATCGACCATGAGCATGAGTTACCGCCTCGGTGAAGGAAAACAGGCATGAGCCAGAGCAAACCCGTGCTGATCAGTGATGCGCCGAACAATGTGCTGGCGCTGGATGACAAAAAGTATTCGCGCCTGGGCTGGCTGTTGGTGCTCGGTGGCTTTGCCGGGTTCCTCGGCTGGGCAGCGTTGGCGCCACTGGACAAGGGCGTGGCGGTGCCGGGCAAGGTCATGGTCTCGGGCCATCGCAAGACCGTGCAGCACCCGGCCGGGGGCATCGTCGAGCGTATCGAGGTGCGCGACGGTGATGTGGTCAACGCCGGCCAGGTGCTGCTGCGCTTGAAGGAAACCCCGTTGCGCGGGCAGATGCAGTCCCTGCGCAGCCAGTACCTGGCGTCCCTGGCCAGCGAGGCGCGCTTGAGCGCCGAAAGCGAAGGTTTAGCGGTGATCAACTTCGGTCCTGAACTGCTCAACGATCCTGAGGCGGCGGGCACCCTGGACCTGCAACGGCAATTGTTCAAGAGTCGCGCCCAGGCACTGGCCACGGAGCAACAAGGCCTGCGCGAAACCATCGCCGGGGCCGAGGCGCAGTTGCGTGGCACACGGGATTCGCAAGCGAGCAAAGTCCAGCAGCGCGCGGCGTTGAATGAGCAACTGCAAGGCCTGCGCGAGTTGGCTCGTGACGGTTACATCCCGCGCAATCGCCTGCTCGACAGCGAGCGCCTGTATTCACAGATCGACGGCGCCATCGCCGAGGACTACGGCCGCATCGGCCAATTGCAGCGCCAGGTTCTCGAACTGCGCCTGCGCATCCGCCAGCTTGGCGAAGATTTCCAGACAGACCTGCGCGGCCAGTTGGCAGAGGCCCGCACCCGCAGCGACGACCTGCGCAATCGGCTGGCCTCGGCCGAGTTCGAACTGGCCAATAGCCTGGTGCGAGCGCCGGTGTCGGGCGTGGTGGTGGGGCTGGACGTGTACACCGAAGGCGGCGTCATCAAGCCCGGCCAGGCGTTGATGGATATCGTGCCTCAGGGCGAGCCCTTGCTGGTTGAAGCGCGGGTCCCGGTGCAGATGGTCGACAAAGTGCACCCGGGCTTGCCGGTGGAATTGATGTTCTCGGCGTTCAACCAATCCACCACGCCACGGGTCGCCGGCGAGGTGACGCTGGTCTCGGCGGACCGCCAGGTCGATGAGCGCACCGACGAGCCGTATTACACGCTGCGTGCCCAGGTCAGTGCGGCGGGCGTGCAGCAACTGGACGGCGTGCAGATCCGCCCAGGCATGCCGGTGGAAACCTTCGTCAAGACCGGTGAGCGCTCAATGCTCAACTACCTGTTCAAACCCCTGATGGATCGCACCCACATGGCCCTGGTGGAAGAATGAAGGCGCTGTTGTTTACCCTGTGTTTCGCGTGTTCCTCGGCGGCCCAGGCCTTGGGTTTGCTGGATGCCTACGACTTGGCCCTGCGCAATGATCCGACCTTTCAGGCAGCCATTCAGGCGCGTGAAGGCGGTGAAGAAAATCGCCTGATCGGCCGAGCGGCGTTGTTGCCGAACCTGTCGTGGAGTTACAACAACTCGCGCAATGAGTCCGAAGTGACGGCGGGTGATGTCACCAGCGACCGTGACTACCGCAGTTATGCGTCGACCCTGACCTTGCAACAACCGCTGCTGGATTATGAAGCCTACGCGCGCTTTCGCCAGGGCACTGCCCAGGCCTTGATGGCCGATGAACGCTTTCGCGGCAAGAGCCAGGAACTGGCGGTGCGGGTTCTCAACGCCTACAGCCAGGCCTTGTTGGCCCAAGAGCGCATCGAGCTGAGCCGTGCGCAGAAACGTGCGTACGCCGAGCGCCTGCAACTCAATGATCGCCTGCTCAAAGGTGGCGAAGGCACGCGCACCGATGTGCTGGAAACCCAGGCACGCCTGAGCCTGGCCCAGGCCGAAGAAATCGAATCCCTGGATGCCCAGGACAGCGCCCTGCGTGAGTTGGAAGCCATCGTCGGCCAACCGCTGCAGATCGAAGAACTGGCGCCGTTGACGCGCCAATTCGAGATCCCGCCGCTGGAACCCAACCGTTTCGAAACCTGGCGCGAACTGGCCATGGCCAACAACCCGGAGCTCCAGTCCCAGCACCATGCCTTGGACGTGGCGTCCTATGAAGTGGAGCGCAAGCGCGCCGGGCACATGCCCAAGGTCAGCCTGTACGCCACCAGCCGCCAGACCAACTCCGACTCGGAAAGCAGCTACAACCAGAAGTACGACACCAACACGGTCGGCATCCAGGTCAGCCTGCCGCTGTTCGCTGGCGGCGGAGTATCGGCCTCTACGCGCCAGGCGGCCAATCAACTGTCCCAGGCCCAATACGAACTGGATGCGCAAACCTCGGCCACGCTGGTGGAGTTGCGTAAGCAGTTCAACCTCAATACCAGCGGCGCGGCCAAAGTGCGTGCTTATGAAATGGCGGTCAGCTCTGCCACTGCGCTGGTTACTGCGACGAAAAAAAGTGTTGCCGGCGGTGAGCGGGTCAACCTCGACGTGCTCGACGCCGAGCAACAACTGTTCACCGCTCGCCGCGACCTGGCGAATGCGCGGCATGCGTATCTGCTGGCGAGGATTCAGTTGAAGTATTACGCGGGGGTGCTGAGCGAGCAGGATTTGCGCGCGTTGGCGCGGTATTTCCAGCCGTCGGCATGAGTAGGGTCTTTGCCAATACACAGGCCCCCGTAGGGGGCGGCTTAGCGGCGAGGGTGGTGGTTCAGTTAACACATGTGCTGACTGATGCACCGTCATCGCTGGCAAGCCAGCTCCTACAGGGAATCTGTGGTGTCTGGCAGATTTATCGCCGGGTCAGCAACACCCCGGACTCCATATGATGGGTCCATGGAAACTGATCAAACATCGCGCACTGTGTAATGCGGTGCGTGTCATGCAGTTGCGCAATGTTCGCCGCCAGCGTCTCCGGGTTGCAGGAGATGTACAGGATGTTCTCGAAGCGCCGGGTCAGTTCGCAGGTGTCCGGGTCCATGCCGGCGCGGGGCGGGTCGACGAAGACGCTGCCGAATTCGTAGCTTTTCAGGTCGATGCCCTGCAAGCGACGGAACGGGCGCACTTCGTTCAGCGCTTCGGTGAGTTCTTCGGCGGAGAGGCGCACCAGGGTGACGTTATCCACCGCGTTTTCATCGAGGTTGCTCAACGCCGCATTCACCGAGGTCTTGCTGATCTCGGTAGCCAGCACTTTACGCACGCGGGTAGCCAGCGGCAGGGTGAAGTTGCCGTTGCCGCAATACAGCTCCAGCAAATCATCGGCGCGATCGCCCAGGGCTTCGTACGCCCAATTGAGCATCTTCTGGTTCACCGTGCCGTTGGGCTGGGTGAACGCACCTTCGGGTTGGCGGTAGCTGAACGTGCGGCCGCCGACGTCGAGTTTTTCCACCACGTAGTCATGGCCGATCACATCGCGCTTGCCCTTGGAGCGGCCGATGATGCTCACGTTCAGATCCGCAGCCAGTTGGTTCGCGGCCGTGTGCCAATGCTCGTCCAGCGGGCGGTGATAGCACAGGGTGATCATCGCGTCGCCCGCCAGGGTGGTGAGGAATTCCACCTGGAACAGCTTGTGGCTCAGGGCGGCGCTGGCTTGCCAGGCGGCCTTGAGCTGGGGCATCAGCTGGTTGATGCGTTGGCTGGCGATGGGAAATTCTTCGATCAGGATCGGCGTGCGTTTGTCATCCTGGGAGAACATCGCATAGTGGCGCTCGCCACCCTCGCGCCACAGGCGAAACTCCGCGCGCAGGCGAAAGTGCTGCAGCGGCGAGTCGAAGACCTGCGGCTCGGGGGCGTCGAACGGTGCCAGCAGGTCACGCAAGCGCGTGACCTTGTCTTGCAGTTGAACGGTGTAGCGTGCGGCATCAAAAGTCATGCGTTGAACCAGCCCAGCTTGATCACAAACAGAATCGACAGAATCACCAGTGCCGGGTTCAGCTCACGGTAGCGGCCCGAAAGCAGCTTGATGGCGGTCCAGGCGATGAAACCGAAGGCAATGCCGTTGGCGATGGAGTAAGTGAAGGGCATCGCCAGGGCGGTAATCACCACTGGCGCTGCAACAGTAATGTCTTCCCAGTCGATTTCCGCCAGGCCCGATGTCATCAGCACCGCGACGAACAGCAGCGCCGGTGCGGTGGCGAAGGCCGGAACGCTGGCGGCCAGTGGCGAGAAGAACAGCGCCAGCAGGAACAGGATTGCCACCACGATGGCGGTCAAGCCGGTACGGCCACCGGCACTCACGCCGGCGGCGGATTCGATGTAGCTGGTGGTGGTCGAGGTGCCGAGCAGCGAACCGGCCATCGCCGCGGTGCTGTCGGCGATCAGCGCACGGCCCATTTTCGGCATGTGGCCGTCCTTGCCCATCAGGCCGGCGCGCTTGGCCACGCCGATCAGGGTGCCGGAGTTGTCGAACAGGTCGACGAACAGGAAGGCGAAGATCACGCTGACCAGGCCGATATCCAGCGCGCCCTTGATATCCAGCTGCAGGAAGGTCGGGGCCAGGGACGGTGGCATCGACGTTACGCCGCCAAAGGGCGTGACACCCAGCAGGATGGAGACGACGGTCACCGCCAGGATGCCGATCAGCACCGCGCCGCGCACGGCCAGGGCTTCAAGGGCCACGATCAGCACGAAACCGAGGGTGGCGAGAATCGGTGCCGGTTGTTTCAAGTCGCCCAGACCCACCATGGTGGCCGGGTTGCTGACCACGATCCCGGCGTTGTGCAGGGCGATCAGCGCCAGGAACAGGCCGATACCGGCGGCAATCGCCGAGCGCAGGGGCAGGGGGATGCTGTTGATGATCCATTCACGGATGCGGAAGATCGACAGCAGGAAGAACAACACCGCCGAAATAAACACCGCACCCAGCGCCACTTGCCAGGTATGGCCCATGTGCAGGACCACGGTGTAGGTGAAGAAGGCGTTGAGGCCCATGCCCGGCGCCAGGGCGATCGGGTAGTTGGCGATCAGGCCCATGACGGTCGAACCGATGGCGGCGGCCAGGCAGGTCGCGACGAAGACGGCGCCCTTGTCCATGCCGGTCTCGCCGAGGATGCTCGGGTTCACGAACAAGATGTAGGCCATGGCCAGGAATGTCGTGATGCCCGCGAGAATCTCGGTGCGCACGTTGGTGTTGTGTGCCTTGAGTTGAAACAGCTTTTCCAGCATGCCTGCTCCCTGTGACGCTATGTTGCGTCGTTATTTGTTGACCTCTAAGTCAAAGCACAAACTGCGCCAAGCGCCTGTGGTTCCAGAGAGGATCGGAAAAAGCGGCGCATCATACCAGCAGCCGAGGCTGTGTGGCGCATGGCCTTGAGGCATACTGCGGCGACGTTCAATAGCGGGTCATCGACAGCATGAAAAAAGCCAACGCGTGGAGTCTAGCCCTGATCACTTGTCTCGGCCTGTGGTTGGGCGCGGCACCGGTGTGGGGCGCGACTGCACCGCCCTTGAGCGAGGTGCGCGTGTTCAAGGTTGAGTCGGCGGGTTGCAGCGAAACCATCCCGGAACGCGCGCAAAGTACGCAGATGTGCACGCATCGCGGGCCTACCAAGGTGTCGGTGATGGAAGTCGGCCTGGGCCACAACCCCATGGGCCGCTTCAATGGTGCCGAGCTGAACGGGCAACGTACGCCCGTGTGCCAGGTCGGCAACATCAGCCAAGCCTGCAACGGGGCAGGCACCCTGATGGGCTACATCTATGTATTTGACCTGAATGTCGAAGCCCAAGGCTGGTTCGAATACAGCAACTCCTCGATCAACGGCCCGCAGAACACCTTGAAGACACAGCTCAATATCCGCTGATCAATCAGCTTGAACGCTCAAAACCCCGGGAAGTCGTACCCCTGAGACGGCGACTTTCCTGAACGCCGCGGATGTCCACCAACCCGTGAGGTGTTTATGAGCGCGACCCCCAATGGCGCGGCGACCCAACCGTTCGTCGCCCACTCGATACGCTTGACCCTGAACGGCCAGGCTCGCCAACTGGACGTGTTGCCCTGGACCACGCTGCTGGACCTGCTGCGCGAACAACTGGACCTGGTCGGCAGCAAAAAAGGCTGCGACCACGGCCAATGCGGCGCCTGCACGGTGTTGCGCGACGGCAAACGCGTCAACGCCTGCCTGACCCTGGCCGTGATGTGCGACGGCGCCGAGCTGACCACCATCGAGGGCCTGGCCGACGGGGAGCAACTGCACCCGATGCAGCAAGCCTTTATCACCCACGATGCCTTCCAGTGCGGTTACTGCACCCCTGGCCAGATTTGTTCCGCGGTTGGCCTGGCCAATGAAGGCCGCGCCCACGACAGCGCGCAGATCCAGGAGCTGATGAGCGGCAACCTGTGCCGTTGCGGTGCCTATACCAACATCCGCGCAGCCATCGAAGACGCACTGCCGGCCTGCCGTGCCCGGGGAGGTCAGCGATGAATCCCTTCCACTACAGCAAGCCGGCCGATGTGCATGAGGCGGTGCACCTGAGCAGCGCGGCGTCGCGCTTTATTGCCGGTGGTACCAACCTGCTCGACCTGATGAAAGAAAACATCAGCCGGCCCGAGCACCTGATCGATATCACCGGGCTGCCGCTGCACGCGGTTGAAGAAACGGCCGAGGGTGGCGTGCGGATCGGTGCGCTGGTCAGCAATGCCGACCTGGCCTGGCACCCCTTGATCGAGCAGCGCTACCCGCTGCTGTCCCAGGCCATCCTCGCCGGCGCTTCGCCGCAATTGCGCAATATGGCCAGCACCGGCGGCAACCTGTTGCAGCGCACCCGTTGCTACTACTTCTATGACGCCGCCGTGCCCTGCAATAAACGACTGCCCGGCAGCGGTTGCCCGGCGCGCACCGGGTTGAACCGCATCCATGCGATCCTCGGTGCCAGCGAGCAATGCGTGGCCACCCATCCGTCGGACATGTGCGTGGCCCTCGCCGCCCTGGCGGCGCGGGTGCATGTGCAAGGGCGTGGCGGCGCGCGCGTCATCGAGTTTGCCGACTTCCATCGCTTGCCCGGCGATACGCCGCAGCGCGACAACCTGCTGGCCGACGATGAACTGATTACCGCTATCGAGTTGCCCGCCGACCACCTGGCACGCCACAGCCACTACCTGAAAATTCGCGACCGCGCGTCGTACGCCTTTGCCCTGGTCTCCGTCGCTGCGGCCTTGGAACTGGACGGCGATCGTATCGTCGACGCCCGCCTGGCCCTGGGCGGCGTGGCCCATAAACCCTGGCGTGATCGCGCGGTGGAAACCGCGCTGATCGGCCAGGCGGTCAGCCGCGAAACCTTCAGCAACGCTGCCGACGCTTTGCTGCAAGACGCCGAGCCGCTGCAACACAACGGCTTCAAGATCAAACTGGCGCGCCGCGCAATCATTCGCGCACTGAGTGATGCCGCTGTCGCAGGAGAACGCCCATGACGGCTATCGGCAAACCCCTGGACCGTGTCGACGGTCTGCTCAAAGTCACCGGCCAGGCACGATATGCCGGTGAGTTTCCCGAGGACGGCCTGCTTCATGGCAGCGTGGTCTCCAGCACCATCGCCAAAGGGCGCGTCATCAAGATCGATGCGACCAAAGCCCTGGCGCTGCCGGGCGTGGTCAGGGTGCTCGATCACCTCAACCGGCCGACAATCGCCAGCTACGATGACGCCTTCGCCGATGCCGACGCGGCGGATGGCTCGCCGTTTCGCCCGCTGTACAACGACCGCGTGCTCTACAACGGCCAGCCCCTGGCCCTGGTGATCGCCGACAACCTGGAACTGGCGCGGCATGCCGGTTCCCTGGTCGAAATCGAGTACGAAACCGAACCCTTCGACACCGACCTGCTGGCCCGGCAGGAACACGCTTATCCTTCGCCGCAGACCCCGCCCGAGCCGCGCGGAAACTTTCAGGCCCAATGGAGCGCCGCCGCCGTCAGCCTCGACCTGCACTACATCACTCCCATCGAACACCACAACCCCATGGAGCCCCACGCCAGTACCGTGCTGTATCAGCCGGATGGCACCCTGCATATCCATGACAAGACCCAGGGGCCGCAGAACTGCCAAGCCTATGTGCAAAAAGTGTTCGGCTTGGATAAAAGCCAGGTGCGCATCTTTGCCGCCTTCGTCGGCGGCGCTTTCGGCTCGGGCCTGCGCCCGCAATACCAATTGCCGTTGGCGGTGATGGCGTCCCTGGCGCTCAAGCGTTCGGTACGTGTCACCCTGACCCGGCAACAGATGTTCACCTTCGGTTACCGCCCGCGCACCTTGCAGCGTTTGCAGATGGGCGCCGCGGCCAACGGTCGCCTGCTGGCCCTGGGGCACACCGCGATTGGCCAGACCTCGCGCTTCGAGGACTTCAGCGAGCATGTGGTGGAGTGGAGCGGCATGCTCTACCACTGCGACAACGTCCAACTGACCTACCAATTGGTGCCCCTGGACGTGTTCACCCCCTTGGACATGCGCGCACCGGGCGCTGCCCTCGGCGTGATCGGCCTGGAGTGCGCCATGGACGAACTCGCCTGCGCCTTAGGCATGGACCCGGTGCAACTGCGCTTGATCAATTACGCCGAGCGCAACCAGAACGAAGACAAACCCTGGTCGAGCAAAGCCCTGCGCGAGTGCTACCGCGACGGCGCCGAGCGCTTCGGCTGGCGCGAGCGCAACCCGGAACCGCGCAGCATGCGCGACGGCCGTCAATTGATCGGCTGGGGCATGGCCGGCGGGGTATGGGAAGCCATGCAGATGAAGGCCAGCGCCAAAGCGCGGATCGACGCCGATGGCAAGCTGACCGTGAGCAGTGCCACCACCGATATCGGCACCGGGACTTACACGGTGATGACCCAGATCGCGGCGCAGGCCAGCGGTGTGGCGGTGGAGGATGTGCGTTTTCTGCTCGGCGACTCTTCGTTACCCACCGCGCCATTGCAGGGCGGCTCGTTTACCGTCTCGTCCGTCGGCACCGCCGTGCAGCAGGCCTGCGAAGCGTTGACGAGCAAGTTGCTGAGCATTGCCCGGCAGACTTATCCGGTATTCAAGGAGGCCGAATCCGTACGCTTTGAAGACGGCCAGTTGCACACCGGTGACGTGAGTGTGACGTTGGCGCAGTTGGTCAAGGACAGCGGCGAAGACGCATTGGAGGTGCAGGTCGACAGCGAACCGGATAAAAAACGTGAGGGCTACGCTACCGCCACCCATTCAGCGGTGTTCGTTGAAGTGCGTGTGGATGAGGACCTGGGCACGATCAAGGTCAGCCGTGTCGTCAGCGCGATTGCCGCTGGGCGTGTGGTCAATCCGAAGATGGCGCGCAGCCAGATCCTCGGCGGGGTGGTATGGGGCATCGGCATGGCCCTGCATGAAGAGACCCAGGTCGACCATCAACTGGGGCGCGGCATGAACCACAGCCTGGCGGAGTACCACATCCCGGTGAATGCCGATATTGGCGAGATTGACGTGCTGTTTGTCGAAGAGCACGACGAGATCGTCAACGCCCTCGGGTCCAAGGGCGTGGGCGAGATTGGCATTGTCGGAGTGGCGGCGGCAGTGGCCAATGCGATTTATCACGCCACCGGCAAGCGGGTGCGGGAGTTTCCGATCACCCTGGATAAGGTGCTCTAACGCGGTTCTTTCAAACCCATGGCGATCCAGATGTGGCAGGGGGCTTGCCCCCGGCAGCCATGGGTATCTGCACGACTGTTCAGCCCCTGACAAATCACCCACAACTGCCCTGTCTGTCGGGTGCTCAGTATTGAGCCAACGTTGTGTAGATACCCATGCCCCCTCCCACATGGGTTATGCGGTAGTTTTTTGAGCGGGCTCTTCCACCGGCACATGCATACGGTCGCGATTGGCCAGGGTCGGGAACAGTTTGATCCACACCCCCGTCACCACCAACGTGCCGATACCGCCCATCACCACCGCCGGCACAGTGCCGAACCAGTGGGCGGTAATCCCGGATTCGAACTCGCCCAATTGATTCGAGGCACCAATAAACAGGCCATTGACCGCACTGACCCGCCCGCGCATTTCATCCGGGGTTTCCAGTTGCACAAAGGAGGCGCGGATCACCATGCTGATCATGTCCGCCGCGCCCAGCACCACCAGCACGGCCAGGGAAAACCAGAACGAAGTGGAGAGGCCGAAGGCAATGGTCGCCACGCCAAACACCCCGACGGCGGTAAACATGACCCGGCCGACCTGTCGGTCCACCGCAAACCGTGCCAACCACAGCGACATCAGCAAGGCACCGACAGCGGGTGCCGAGCGTAGCAGGCCCAGGCCCCAGGCGCCGGTCAGCAGGATGTCCTTGGCAAACACCGGCAGCAACGCAGTGGCGCCGCCGAGCAGCACGGCGAACAGGTCGAGGGAAATCGCGCCGAGGATGTCCGGGCGGCTGCGGATAAAGCGGATGCCGGCGAGCAGCGAATCCAACGTTGCCTTGCCTGTATTGAGCGGGGTCTGGCGGGCGGGCAGGTTGAGGGTCAAGACGCAGGCAATCAGGTACAGCACCACGGTCGGGCCATACACCCACACGCTGCCAAAGGCGTAGAGCAACCCACCGAGGGCCGGCGCGACGATAGTCGCCAGTTGCTGGGCCGATTGTGACGAAGCCACGGCGCGCGGGAACAGCGCGCTGGGCACGATGCTCGGCAGCAGCGCCTGGGTGGTGGGCATCTCGAAGGACCGCGCGGCACCCAGCACGAAGGCGAGGATAAAGATCATCTCGCGGGTTACGTTGCCAGTCAGGCCACCGATGGCCAGGGACAAGGCGATCAGCGCCTGCACGGTCTGGCAGATGGCCGCGACTTTACGCCGCTCATAGCGGTCGGCCACATGCCCGGTGTGCAGCATGAACAGCACGCGTGGGACGAATTCCACCAGGCCGACCAGGCCCAGGTCGAGTACGTTGCCGGTCAGTTGGTAGAGGTTCCAGCCGATGGCCACGGTAAGCATCTGGAAGCCGCTGGCGGTGAAGATCCGCGCCAGCCAGAACGCGATGAAAGGGCGGTGGTGACGTAACAGCAACGCGGGTTCACTGGGCATCGGAAATTCTGGTCAAGGCCGGAGGGAAGGGTGAGATTAGCATCAAGCTGTAACAATTAGTTGCGAGAAGAGGGCTGAGGCAAGCTGTCACGCGGCAAAAGACCACACAGGCCAATCGCGAAAATGGGACTACTCTTTTGACTGTGATTGATCCAGATCAAAGTCATTTCAGAATTTGTTCTGGCGGCCGCAAGGCCAGGATCCCTGCGTGGTTGGTTAAAAAAAGAAACGAATTGAAATTCGCCACACTCCATATCCGTGGGGGCAGTGGATGCGGCCTCCAGCCAGCATTCGGTATTACCTGACAGAGGAAGACTTATGTTCGGTTTGGAGGCGCTAGATCTCGCCCGAATTCAATTTGCGTTCACCATCTCGTTTCACATCCTGTTCCCGGCGATCACCATTGGCCTGGCCAGTTACCTTGCGGTGCTGGAAGGTCTGTGGCTCAAGACCCATAACGACACCTACCGTGACCTCTACCACTTCTGGTCGAAGATCTTTGCCGTCAACTTCGGCATGGGCGTGGTCTCCGGCTTGGTCATGGCCTACCAGTTCGGCACCAACTGGAGCCGCTTCTCGGACTTCGCCGGCTCCGTCACCGGGCCGCTGCTCACGTACGAAGTGCTCACGGCCTTCTTCCTCGAGGCCGGTTTCCTCGGGGTGATGCTGTTCGGCTGGAACAAGGTGGGGCGCAAGCTGCACTTCTTCGCCACGGTGATGGTGGCAGTCGGTACGTTGATCTCCACCTTCTGGATCCTGGCGTCCAACAGCTGGATGCAGACGCCCCAGGGCTTTGAAATCATCGACGGCCGCGTGATTCCCACCGACTGGCTGGCGGTGATCTTCAACCCGTCGTTCCCCTACCGCCTGATGCACATGGCCACGGCCGCGTTTGTCGCCACGGCCTTCTTCGTCGGCTCCTCGGCGGCCTGGCATTTGTTGCGTGGCAAGGACACCCCCGCGATCCGCACCATGTTGTCGATGGCGATGTGGATGGCCCTGATCGTGGCGCCTATCCAGGCGGTGATCGGTGACTTCCACGGCCTCAACACGCTCAAGCATCAGCCGGCGAAAATCGCCGCGATTGAAGGCCACTGGGAAAATATCGGCAATGAGCCGACGCCGTTGATCCTGTTTGGCTGGCCGGACATGAAAGCCGAAAAAACCAAATACGCGGTGGAAATTCCCTACCTGGGCAGCCTGATCCTGACCCACTCCCTGGACAAACAGGTGCCGGCGCTCAAGGAGTTTGCGCCTGAAGACCGCCCCAACTCGACCATTGTGTTCTGGTCGTTCCGGGTCATGGTCGGCCTGGGCTTGCTGATGATCTTCACCGGGCTGTTCAGCCTCTGGCTGCGCCGGGGCGGCAAGATGTACACCTCCAGGCCGTTCCTGTACCTGGCCCTGTGGATGGGCCCGTCCGGCCTGATCGCGATCCTCGCGGGCTGGTTCACCACCGAAATCGGTCGCCAGCCGTGGGTCGTCTACGGGTTGATGCGCACGGCGGATGCGTCCTCCGGGCATAGCCTGGCGCAGATGACCATCACCCTGGTGCTGTTCGTGGTGGTGTACTTCGCGCTGTTCGGCGCAGGCCTGGGCTACATGATGCGCCTGGTACGCAAAGGCCCTGTGACCCACGAAAGCACCGAGCCGACCCACGGTGGCCCTGGCCAGAAACGCACACCGGCCCGTCCATTGTCCGCCGCCGATGATGGCGGCGATGACGACCACGCCCACATCCAGCACAAGGGGAATTGAGATGGGTATTGATCTTCCGCTGATCTGGGCCGTGATCATCATCTTCGGCATCATGATGTACGTGGTCATGGACGGCTTCGACCTGGGCATCGGCATCCTCTTCCCGTTTATTCCGGGCAAGACCGACCGTGACGTGATGATGAACACCGTCGCCCCGGTCTGGGACGGTAACGAAACCTGGCTGGTGCTGGGGGGCGCGGCGTTGTTCGGCGCCTTCCCGCTGGCCTACTCGGTGGTGTTGTCGGCCCTGTACCTGCCGTTGATGCTGATGCTGATCGGGCTGATCTTTCGCGGCGTGGCCTTCGAGTTTCGCTTCAAGGCCAAGGACCACAAGCGTCACCTGTGGGACAAGGCGTTTATCGGCGGCTCACTGGCGGCGACCTTCTTCCAGGGCGTGGCGCTGGGGGCGTTTATCGACGGCATCCCGGTGGTCAATCGCCAATTTGCCGGCGGCTCGCTGGATTGGCTCACGCCGTTCACGATGTTCTGCGGGGTGGCGCTGATCGTGGCCTATGCGTTGCTCGGCTGCACCTGGCTGATCATGAAAACCGAAGGCCCGTTGCAGGAGAAGATGCACAACCTGGCGCAGCCATTGGCCTTTGTGGTGCTGGCGGTGATTGGGATCGTCAGCCTGTGGACGCCGCTGGCGCACCCGGAAATCGCCTCGCGCTGGTTCACCCTGCCGAACCTGTTCTGGTTCCTGCCGGTACCGATCCTGGTGCTGGTGACCATGTACGGGTTGATCCGCGCCGTGGCGCGTAATGCGCACTACACGCCGTTCCTGCTGACGCTGGTGCTGATCTTCCTTGGCTACAGCGGCCTGGGGATCAGCCTGTGGCCCAATATCATCCCGCCCTCGGTATCGATCTGGGATGCGGCTGCACCGCCGCAAAGCCAGGGCTTCATGCTGGTGGGTACGCTGTTCATCATTCCGTTCATCCTGGGCTACACCTTCTGGAGCTACTACGTGTTCCGCGGCAAGGTCACCCACGAAGACGGCTATCACTAGGAGGGTCGTTCCATGTCTGGCAAACCTTCGTTGCACGAGATTGAACAGGCCGAGAAACAGCCGTTGTGGCGGCGCCTGGGGTGGTTGGCGATGATCTGGAGCGCCAGCGTGCTGGCCCTGTTCATCGTGGCCAGCCTGATGCGCATGTTCATGAGCGCGGCCGGCCTGACCACTCACTGACATCCCATCCCGTTGCCTTGCGGCACGGTTTTTTGACCCTGTTCCCTCTTTGGAGGGGCGGGGTCTTTTTTTATTTGCGCGCTTTGAGGATTACGAACTTCGGTGTGGCGGCGACTTGCTCGACGCCTCGGAACAGCCGCGCCAACTTGCTGTGATAGCCCAGATGGCGGTTGCCGACGATATAGAGGGCGCCGCCTGCCACCAAGGCCTCGCGCGCCTGTTGGAACATGCGCCAGGCGAGGAAGTCGCCGACCACCTGTTGCTGGTGGAACGGCGGGTTGCACAGCACCACGTCGAGGGACTCCGGCGCCTGGCCTGCCAGGCCGTCGCCGGCATGGACACTCACCGCGCGCGCGCCGAGGGCCGCTTGCCAATTCTCGGCGGCTGATTGCACGGCCATGTAGGACTCGTCCACCAAGGTGTACTGCGCCTGCGGGTTTTGCAGGGCGCTGGCAATCGCCAATACGCCGTTGCCGCATCCAAGGTCCGCGACGCGCGCGGCGCCCAGGCCCTTGGGCAAGTGGGGCAGGAACGCACGGGTGCCGATGTCCAGTCCTTCGCGGCAGAACACGTTGGCGTGGTTGAGCAGCTCGATGGGCGGTGTTTCCAGGGTATAGCGTGTCGGGTAGGGCGACACCGCTGCCGGGCGGTCTGCCAATGTTGCGATCAGCAAACGTGCCTTTTTTACCGCCAATGAAGCGTGCATCGGTCCGATATAGCGTTCCAGCAATTCACCGGCGGCCCGTGGGAGATGCTTGATCATCGCCCCCGCGACCACTTCGGCGCCCGGGGCCAGTTGGCCTTGCAGGCGAATCAGCTGTTCTTCCAGCAAGGCCAGGGTTTTCGGGACGCGTATCAGCACCCGGTCGAATGGCCCGATGGGCACCTGGCTGGCCGGGACAAAACTCACTGCATCGAACGCCTTGCCGTTGCGCACCAGGTTTTTCTCCAGGCCCTGGGCGGCAAGAAACGAATCACCACTGGACGTCACCTGCACCCGGCCTTCGAGGCTGGCCGCCAGGGCGCCAAAACTGTCGTTGAGTACCAGCACGCGGGTCGTTGCGCCCGGCTGTTGCTCAGCCAAGTGACTGAGCAGGTACTCGTCGGCGGCGTCGAAGGCCTGCAGCGGATCATTGTGTTGCTCTGGCTGGCGGATCAGATCGAGCTGGGCGAATGGACTGTCGAGCAGGGGCATGGCAGGGGAGGCTCTGGGTAATCGATGGGTGTTCGGCAGGGGGCGTGAGGCGCGCTGGTCGAACCGTCTGAGTGAACTGCGAGGCGGCGCCTTGGCGGCGGCATCAACACTCAGAGTTGGTCGTAAATGTTACTTATTTTTTGCAAGGATTACATGCAGCGTTTCCGGGGCGGTTAAAACAGCCCGGCTTTTGATGCCCTCAGTACAGCGGCAATCTTGTTATTGACCCCCAGTTTCTTGAACGTACGGCTGATATGAAAACCCACCGTACGCTCCGACAGGCAGAGGATGCCGGCAATGTCGGCGGCGGTCTTGCCCAGGGCTGACCATCTGAGGACTTCCGTTTCCCGCTCGGTCAATTTGCAGGGCGGGGTAATGCTTGGGTTGTCGGCAAATTTTTGTGCGACAACCGCGTGCATCGCATGGCAGAGCCACAAGACATGGCCGGCCTTTTCATACAGTTCTTCCGGGCTGACTGCGCCCTCGCTGCGTCCCAGGGACAGCATGCTGAACACACCCTGGAAGTCGTGGACCGATTGGGTCCACCCCAGATGCACACCCTGTGACCGGGCCAGTTCCCACAGGCTTGGCACGGCGGTGAAGAGTTTTTCCTCCCTGACAATGGGTAATACGCAATGTTTGCAATGGTTGACGACCGGGTCTACTTCGAAGTAGTGGGCCTGGTCATACTGCAGGTTCCATTCATTCGGATAGTTGTTGAGATGAATCGGTTTGGTTGAGTTTGTCGGTAGTTGAGAACTCATGGTGAAGGAACAGAATTGGAAGCCGAGTTCAAGGGTTCTGTTGATAACCATTTCAAATACGCTGGTGATCTTGTCCTCGCCTTCCAGTTTGGGAATCCGTGTATTTCGCCAGTTAACCATTGGTAACTCTCCATAACGTGTCGGCGGCATGGGTACATCCTGAGCCCCAGTGCTGCACGCAAATGAGTGTAGGACATGATCTACATCAATGTCGGAAATTTCTTTCTTGGTAGGGAGAGGGGAAAGATAGTTTCAGCAGTAATATTAATTTGCCATCAAGCGTTCGATGGAGGTTGCCCCTTCCATTTCACGAGGGCAGTGCACTACCTGTAACACCCAACTAACAAATGGGCCGCGCTTCAATGTAATGGCGCGGTGTTGTGTTATAGCGAAATAATTAGACGAGCAATTAAAGTGCCATTAGCTTTGGTCCCCCAAGGGGCATTCAGGATGTCACTACCGACTGCAGGTGTTTCCGCGCGTGACTTTGAGGGACACTAGGGCACCTGTAGAACGGAGTTCCCCATGACGGCCAGTGCTGAGAAATTTACCCGCCAGACCTTGCTCGACGTGCAATCGCTGACCCCCAGCCTCTTCACCTTGCGGACCACCCGCGACCCCGGCTTTCGGTTTGTCGCCGGCCAGTTCGTGCGCCTGGGGGTCACCAAGGCGGATGGCAGCACCGTATGGCGCGCTTACTCTGTGGTGTCTTCACCGTTCGATGAGCACTTGGATTTTTTCTCGATTGTTGTGCCCGGCGGCGAGTTCACCAGCGAACTGAGTCGCCTGCGTGTGGGCGACACGCTGTTGGTCGAGCGCCAGGCTACGGGGTTCCTCACCCTGAACCGTTTCGTCGATGGCCGCGACCTTTGGCTGCTGGGCACTGGCACCGGGGTGGCGCCGTTCCTGTCGATCCTGCAGGACTTCGAGGTGTGGGAAAAATTCGAGCGCATCATCCTGGTGTACAGCGCGCGGGAAGCCAGGGAGCTGGCCTATCAGTCGCTTATCCAGGGCTTGGGCGAGCGCGAGTACCTGGCTGAATATGCGCACAAACTGACCTACCTGCCGCTCGTCACGCGTGAGCAGCATCCGGGCGCGTTGAATGGGCGTATCACCACCTTGATCGAGAATGGCGAGTTGGAGCGCGCGGCCGGCGTCGAGCTGAGCCCGGAGCATTCGCGCGTGATGATTTGCGGCAACCCCCAGATGATCGACGACACCCGCCAATTGCTCAAACAGCGCGACATGCAATTGAGCCTGTCCCGGCGCCCTGGCCAGGTGGCCGTGGAGAATTACTGGTAACAAAAAAGGCGCCCCTCGAGGCGCCTTTCTGCAAGTCGATGGGGTTACAGCGGCTTGTCGTTCTGTGCCTTGAGCAGATCACGGATCTCACCCAACAACACTTCTTCCTTGGTTGGCGTCGGTGGCAGGCTCGGCGCCACGGCTTCTTCGCGCTTGAGGCGGTTGATGGCCTTCACACCCATGAAGATCGCAAACGCGACGATCACAAAGTCGATCACGCTCTGGATGAACTTGCCGTACGCCAGCACAACCGCGGGCACGTCACCCTGCGCGGCTTTGAGCGTTATCGCCAGGTCGCCGAAGTCTACGCCACCGATCAACAGACCAATGGGCGGCATCACCACGTCGCCTACGAACGAGGAAACAATTTTGCCGAAGGCGGCGCCGATGATGATACCGACGGCCATGTCGACCACATTACCTTTGACCGCGAAGGCCTTGAACTCACTGATCACGCCCATAGGTTATTCCTTGTTACAGATTAGAAGGGTGCTGCTCAGTGTAAGTCAGTCGTGGAGGGCTTGCCTGACACAACTGTTCACACTCTTGGTTTTTATCGACACATTAAAACGCAAATAGTTTGCAAAGTGCCACCAGTCGCGCGCGAAATACGCGCCATTTCAGTGGCTTACCACATTAATTTCTTAATCGCCCTAGTGGTGTTTTTCTATTTATCTTCTGACTCGCGGGTCACTAGCCTCTGGCAAGCACAACTGAATGTGCGCTAAAAAAACCAGAGGAAACCTCGATGAAGAACCCCATTAAGCGCGGCCCAGGCCTGGCGCGACATGCAGTGGTACTGGCGACCGCCAGCCTGCTTTCCCTTTCTGTGCAAGCCGCCAACCTGACCCGCGATAACGGCGCTGCCGTCGGCGACAACCAGAACTCGCAAACCGCGGGTGCCAATGGCCCAGTGCTGCTGCAAGACGTGCAACTGATCCAGAAGCTGCAGCGTTTCGATCGAGAGCGCATCCCCGAGCGCGTGGTGCATGCCCGTGGCACTGGTGCCCATGGCACCTTTACCGTCACCGACACCCTCAGCGACCTGACCAAGGCCAAGGTCTTTGCGGCAGGCGAAGCCACCCCGGTGTTCGTGCGCTTCTCGGCCGTGGTGCACGGCAACCACTCCCCGGAAACCTTGCGTGACCCGCGCGGTTTCGCCACCAAGTTCTACACCGCTGATGGCAACTGGGACCTGGTGGGCAACAACTTCCCGACGTTCTTTATCCGCGACGCCATCAAGTTCCCCGACATGGTCCACGCCTTCAAGCCGGACCCACGCACTAACCTGGACGATGACTCCCGTCGTTTCGACTTCTTCTCCCATGTTCCCGAGGCCACTCGTACACTCACCGAGTTGTATTCCGACTCCGGTACCCCGGCAAGTTATCGGGAAATGGATGGCAATGGCGTACATGCCTACAAGTTGATTAACGCCAAGGGCGAAGTGCACTACGTCAAGTTCCACTGGAAGAGCCTGCAGGGCATTAAGAACCTCGATCCCAAGCAAGTTACCGAGGTGCAGGGGCGTGACTACAGTCATATGACCAATGACTTGGTTACCCACATCAATAAGGGCGATTTCCCCAAGTGGGACCTGTATGTGCAGGTACTCAAGCCGGAAGAGTTGGCCAAGTTTGATTTCGACCCACTGGACGCCACCAAGATCTGGCCGAATGTGCCCGAGCGTAAAGTCGGGCAGATGGTACTGAACCGCAACCCGGCGAATGTCTTCCAGGAAACCGAGCAAGTCGCCATGGCCCCGGCCAACCTGGTACCGGGTATCGAACCGTCGGAAGACCGCCTGCTGCAAGGCCGGGTGTTCTCGTATGCGGACACGCAAATGTATCGCCTGGGCGCTAATGCGCTGCAATTGCCGATCAACGCCCCACGGGTCACCGTCAACAACGGGAACCAGGACGGTGCGCTGAACTTCGGCAAAACCACCAGCGGCGTGAACTACCAGCCAAGCCGCCTGGAAAACCGTGAAGAGCCGCAAACCGCGCGCTACAGCCAGACGGCACTGTCGGGCAGCACCCAGCAGGCGAAGATCCAGCGTGAGCAGAACTTCAAACAAGCGGGTGACCTGTATCGCTCCTACAGCAAGAAAGAGCGTCAGGACTTGATCGACAACTTCGGCGGCTCCCTGGCCACTACCGATGACGAGAGCAAGCACATCATCCTGTCGTTCCTCTACAAAGCCGACCCGGAATACGGTACCGGCGTGGCCAAGGTCGCCAAGGGTGACCTGGCTCGCGTGAAGGCGCTGGCCGAAAAACTCACCGACTGACGTTGGTTTCGGTCGACGTCCTTGTGGGCGTCGACCTCTGGCAGGAGAGAACCCATGCGTGTTTCTATCGGCTTACTGATGGCCATGCTGGCCTTTTTCGCCCATGCCGAGTCCCCCGACCCGGTCGCGCTCAAGGCACAGCTTCAGGATTACTACTTCGACGCCGCTCGCCGTGGCGACCTCGACATGCTCAACACCTTTATCGACGCCGGTTTCCCCCTCAACACCCAGGACGACAAGGGCTACACCGCGCTGATCCTCGCCGCCTACCACGGCGAGAGCGCCTACGTGGAGCGTTTGCTCGCCGCCGGCGCCGACGCCTGTGTGCAGGACAAGCGCGGCAACACCGCGTTGATGGGCGCGATCTTCAAGGGGGAATTGAAAATCGCCCAGCGCCTGCTGGCCACCGACTGCAACCCCGACCAACGTAACGGCGCCGGGCAGACGGCAGCCATGTACGCCGGCCTGTTCAAACGGATCGAGTTGCTCGACGCACTCAAAGCCAAGGGCGCCGATCTCAACGCCGAAGACCCGGTCGGCAACAGTGCTTCACGGTTGGCCAGCGGTGAAATCCGGACCCCGGCGTCGCGCTGAGCTATCATCGCGGTTTTTCGGTTGGAGGTTCTCGAATGGCAAAGGCCAAGCGCATGTACGGCTGCACGGAGTGCGGCGCGACCTTTCCCAAGTGGGCCGGCCAATGCACCGAGTGCGGTGCGTGGAATACCCTCACGGAAACCATGATCGAAAGCGGCGGCGCCTCGGCCCCTACCGGCCGCGCCGGCTGGACCGGGCAACAGGCGCAGATCAAGACCCTGGCTGAAGTCAGTGTCGAAGAGATTCCGCGCTTCTCCACCGCGTCCGGCGAGCTGGACCGTGTGCTCGGCGGCGGCCTGGTGGATGGTTCGGTGGTGCTGATCGGCGGCGACCCGGGCATCGGCAAGTCGACGATCCTGCTGCAAACCCTGTGCAGCATCGCCAGCCGCATGCCGGCGCTGTACGTCACGGGTGAAGAATCCCAGCAGCAAGTGGCCATGCGCGCCCGTCGCTTGGGCCTGCCCCAGGATCAACTGCGGGTCATGACGGAAACCTGCATCGAAAGCATCATCGCCACGGCCCGCATCGAAAAACCCAAGGTCATGGTGATCGACTCGATCCAGACGATTTTCACCGAACAACTGCAATCGGCGCCGGGTGGCGTGTCCCAGGTGCGCGAAAGTGCGGCGCTGCTGGTGCGTTATGCCAAGCAGAGTGGCACGGCGATCTTCCTGGTTGGCCACGTGACCAAGGAAGGTGCATTGGCCGGGCCACGCGTGCTGGAGCATATGGTCGACACCGTGCTGTATTTCGAAGGCGAATCCGATGGCCGCCTGCGTTTGCTGCGCGCGGTGAAGAACCGCTTTGGCGCGGTGAACGAGCTGGGTGTGTTCGCCATGACCGACCGGGGGCTGAAAGAAGTCTCCAATCCATCGGCGATTTTTCTCACCCGTGCCCAGGAAGAAGTCCCCGGCAGTGTGGTGATGGCGACGTGGGAAGGCACCCGGCCGATGCTGGTGGAAGTCCAGGCGCTGGTGGATGACAGCCATTTGGCCAACCCGCGTCGAGTCACCCTGGGCCTGGATCAGAACCGCCTGGCGATGTTGCTGGCGGTATTGCACCGCCATGGTGGCATTCCGACCCATGACCAAGACGTGTTCCTCAACGTGGTGGGCGGGGTCAAGGTGCTGGAAACCGCATCCGACCTGGCGTTGATGGCGGCGGTGATGTCCAGCCTGCGCAACCGGCCGCTGCCCCATGACTTGCTGGTGTTTGGCGAAGTCGGCCTGTCGGGCGAAGTGCGCCCGGTGCCCAGTGGCCAGGAGCGCCTCAAGGAAGCCGCCAAGCACGGCTTCAAACGCGCAATTGTGCCGAAGGGCAATGCGCCAAAGGAAGCGCCGCCAGGGTTGCAGGTGATCGGAGTAACGCGCCTGGAACAGGCATTGGATGCACTTTTCGAATAACTCAGGGATGGACGCCATGCAACGATCGAATCGCTGGGGCGCGCTCGCCCTGTTTATCGCTTTGGCCGGCTCGTCCGCCATGGCGTGGGCTGAGCTGCCAGCCGGTTATCGGCTGGCGCAGAAGCTGGTGACACCCGACGGCAGTGTGCTGCAGGTGCTGGAAGACCAGCGCATCAGCGCCCAACTGCACAGCGACAGTTGGGGCAATGGGTTGGATGAAGACTCGTTCGACGAGCCTGGCGATTTGGTCGACAGCCCGCTGCGCGAAGCCCAGGTGCGGTTGGTATCAGCCTCTGGCGAGGTGATAGCTCACGAAAACCTCGGCTACCCGTTGGCCCAGGTCGAGAAAGCCCCGCTCAAAGGGCTGCCCGAACCTGTGTATTTTTTGACCATCGATCAGACCGCCCCCATGGGCAGTTACAGCGGGCCTGCCACGCAACTGTTGCTGCCTGACAAACAGCAACTCAAACCGCTGAGTTACCAGGGCACCGACGGCAAAGCCCAGGCGTTGACTCTGGCACAGACGGGCAAGGCTGCGTGGATGATAGCGACGCCAGCCAGTGGCGGCGCGGATGAACTGCTGCAGGTGTCGTCCTTCATGGATGGCGACGGTGAGGATGACTTTGCCACGCGTTATCAGACTTATCGGTTTGTTGACGGACAGTGGCACGGCGCCTCAAGTCAGAAAAAGGGCTACTGGGACATGGAAAGCGCATTTCCCGCACGTACGGCGTTTCCCTGAGCCATCACACTTCCAGCAACGCGCCCAGCTCCCGCTCAAGTTCTTCCTGGTCGCCCAGGTTCAGCTCGATCAGCCGCCGCAAGTGTTTGATCGAGTCCAGGTCGATGTTTGTGCACACAAATCCCAGTTGGCCATTTGCTTCGTGGGTCAGTTCTACTTGCATCTTTATATGAGCCTCGGGATCCAGGCGTATGTCGACGGTGAACGGCAGCTTTATATTTCCCTTCCAATCTTCAGGCCGTTGCGCCAACAGGCCCTTTAGCGACAGATCCACCAATTGCACCGGCCATTCCTGGCCGTTTTGCTGAAGTTTGGTCTTGGCATCAAAGGCGATCCGGCGAAAACGGCGGCGATCAGACGCTTGCTCGGTCATGGTGAAACCCTCTGTGGATAGAAGGATTGTAGCCGTACGCCATCACTGGGCTGTTTTTTCTGCTTTTTTGCCTTGGGAAGGCTCTAGACCAACGTAGGGGGGTGGCCTTTAAGGCCAGTAGCGCTAAACTCCGGGTGGCTGTCCTTTCTGTCCACCCTGGCTGGAATATAAAAATGAAAAATAATAATAGCCTGCTACGCCACTTACCCTGGCTGGTGCTGGCAATCGTAGGAGCGTGCGCCCTGGGCGTAGTGGCCTTGCGCCGCGGCGAGGCGATAAACGCCTTGTGGATCGTGGTCGCCGCTGTGGCCATTTATCTGGTTGCTTACCGTTACTACAGTCTGTTCATCGCTAACAATGTGATGCAGCTCGATCCTCGGCGGGCCACCCCCGCAGTGGTCAACAACGACGGTCTGGACTATGTGCCGACCAACAAACACATCCTTTTCGGTCACCACTTTGCGGCGATTGCCGGTGCAGGCCCGTTGGTCGGTCCGGTATTGGCGGCGCAAATGGGCTACCTGCCTGGCACCTTGTGGCTGATTGCCGGTGTGGTGCTGGCCGGTGCGGTGCAGGACTTCATGGTCCTGTTCCTGTCCACCCGTCGCAACGGCCGTTCCCTGGGAGATATGGTTCGCGAAGAGATGGGCCGCATTCCCGGGACCATCGCGCTGTTCGGCTGCTTCCTGATCATGATCATCATCCTCGCGGTACTGGCGCTGATCGTGGTCAAGGCCCTGGCCGAGAGCCCGTGGGGTATCTTCACGGTGATGGCGACCATCCCGATCGCGATGTTCATGGGCATCTACATGCGCTACATCCGCCCGGGCCGCATCGGTGAAATTTCGATCCTCGGCGTGTTGCTGCTGCTGGGGTCGATCTGGCTGGGCGGGCAGATTGCCGCTGACCCGGTCTGGGCCAAGGCCTTCACCTTCACCGGGATCCAGATCACCTGGATGCTGATCGGCTACGGTTTCGTCGCCGCGGTACTGCCGGTGTGGCTGATCCTGGCGCCACGTGACTACCTCTCCACCTTCCTGAAAATCGGCACCATCATCGCCCTGGCGATCGGCATCCTGGTGACCATGCCCGACCTGAAAATGCCCGCGCTGACCCAGTTCATCGATGGCACCGGCCCGGTATGGAAGGGCGGCCTGTTCCCGTTCCTGTTCATCACCATTGCCTGCGGTGCGGTTTCCGGCTTCCACGCGCTGATCTCCTCGGGCACTACGCCCAAGCTGCTTGCCAGTGAAAGCCACGCCCGCTACATCGGTTATGGCGGCATGTTGATGGAGTCGTTCGTGGCCATCATGGCGATGGTTGCCGCTTCGGTGATCGAGCCTGGCGTGTATTTCGCCATGAACAGCCCGGCAGCGATTGTCGGCACCGACGTGGTCACCGTGGCGCAAACCGTCAGCAGCTGGGGCTTTGCAATTACCCCCGAGGCGTTGTCGGCCGTCGCCCATGACATCGGTGAAACCACCATCCTGGCCCGTGCCGGTGGTGCGCCGACTCTCGCGGTGGGGATCGCACAGATCCTGCACAGTGTGCTGCCTGGTGAAAACACCATGGCGTTCTGGTACCACTTTGCGATCCTGTTCGAAGCGCTGTTCATCCTGACTGCTGTCGACGCCGGCACCCGTGCCGGGCGCTTCATGCTGCAAGACTTGCTGGGCTCCTTCGTACCGGCGCTCAAACGCACCGAATCGTGGACCGCCAACCTGATCGCGACTGCCGGTTGCGTGGCCATGTGGGGCTACCTGCTGTACCAAGGCGTGATCGACCCACTGGGCGGGATCAACACCTTGTGGCCGCTGTTTGGTATCTCCAACCAGATGCTGGCGGGTATCGCGCTGATGCTGGCGACCGTTGTGCTGATCAAAATGAAACGCCAACGCTACATCTGGGTGACCATGCTGCCGGCTGTCTGGCTGCTGATCTGCACCACCACCGCAGGCTTCATCAAGCTGTTCGACGCCAACCCGGCGATCGGCTTCCTGTCGCTGGCGAAGAAATACAGCGATGCCCTGGCCAACGGCCAGATCCTGGCCCCGGCCAAGAGCATCGACCAGATGCAACACGTGATCTGGAACGCCTACACCAACGCAACGCTGACGGCGCTGTTCCTGTTCGTGGTGTTCAGCATCCTGTTCTATGCGCTCAAGGTCGGTGTCGCCGCCTGGGGCAACAAAGAACGTACGGATAAAGAAGCCCCGTTCCAGGCTGTACCGGACGCTTGATCGAGGATTGCAGCCATGTTCAATGACATCAGTCGCCTCGGTAAATACCTCGGTCAGGCCGCGCGTCTGATGGTCGGCATGCCCGACTACGACACCTACGTCGAGCATATGCAAACCAAACACCCGGACAAACCGATGATGGACTACAAGGCGTTCTTCCGAGAGCGCCAGGAAGCCCGTTACGGTGGCAAGGGTGGGCCCAAGTGCTGTTGATTTAACGTAACTCTCCTGTGGGAGGGGGCTTGCCCCCGATAGTGGTGCGTCAGTGACAGATAAGTGCCTGACACACTGCTATCGGGGGGGAGCCCCCTCCCACATTTGTTTCAGTGTTCCTTCAAGGAGAATTTTTTGTCCTCTCCCATTCCAGTGACCGTCCTCAGCGGCTTCCTCGGCGCCGGCAAGACCACCTTGCTGCGCCACCTGCTCAAGGCCGAGCACGGCTTGAAAATCGCCGTGATCGAAAATGAATTCAGCGATGCCGGTATCGACACCCAGCTGTTGGGCGAAGAACCGGTGCAAGTCATGACCCTGTCCAACGGCTGCGTGTGCTGCACTATCCACACCGACCTGACCAAGGCCCTCTACCTGCTGCTCGAACGCCTGGACAGCGGCGAGATCGCCTTCGACCGCCTGGTGATCGAGTGCACCGGCCTCGCTGACCCTGCGCCGGTGGCCCAAACCTTTTTCATCGATGAGGAACTGCGCGAGCGCTACATCCTTGACGGCATCATCACCCTCGTGGACGCGGCCCACGCCGAGCACCACCTGACCCAGACCATCGCCCAGGCGCAGATCGGTTTCGCCGACCGCCTGCTGGTGAGCAAGCGTGACCTGGTGGACGACGCCACCTTCGAGGCTCTCAGTGAGCGCCTCACACACATCAACCGCCGCGCGCCGATCCGTGTGGTCGAGCACGGCAAGATTGAGTTAGCCGAACTGCTCGATGTGCGCGGCTTCAACCTTAACGCCGGCATGAGCTTGCGCCCGGTGAGCAAGGCGCCGTCCAGCGACCGTATTTCCAGCCTGGTACTGCGCACTGACCAGCCGCTGGATATCGACCGCCTCAGTGAGTTCATGAACGAACTGCTGGAAGACCATGGCAAGCAACTGCTGCGCTACAAGGGCGTGCTCAACATCGCCGGGGAGGATCGGCGCATGGTGTTCCAGGGCGTGCTCAAGCTCTACGGGTTCGATTGGGACACCGAATGGACCGAGGGTGAGGCGCGGGAGAGTGTGATTGTGTTTATTGCCGATGAGTTGCCGGAAGACAAAATCCGCGAAGGCTTTAAGCGGATTTACCAGGCGTAAAAAATCTATGGTCCCCCCCATTTTTGCAATACTGATTAACGGGCGATGTGGTTGGCTTGCTTAAATCTATCCGGCGTCTGTTTGGGGCTTGCCCCAGCGCCACGATGAGAGTCGCGCCTGACGATCCTTAAAAGCCCGTCGGCTTCTGAAGCCGATTTTTATGTCAGGATCTTCGCCAGGCCGGTAGGCCGTTCACGTCATCCGTTGTTCAGCTATCGCAAAACCTGAAGGGTGAATTGTGGTACTGCAACAACCGCAGGGTCAGGCGTTCAAGGCGTCTGGCCCTGCTTCATATTGCGCATGGTGAGCCGCTATCGCCCAAGCGATACGCGCCAGTTTGTTGGCCAGGGCACAGGCCACCACATTCGAGTGTCGTCGGCGCAGCAGCGCTCGCACCCAGTCGGCCAAAGCCCCCTTCTGATGATCCAGCCTCTGCATGTAAACCCTGGAGCATTGCACCAGCAGTTGCCGCAGGTGCTTGTCACCCCGCTTGCTGATCCCCAACAAATTGGCTTTGCCGCCCGTGCTGTACTGTCGCGGCACCAAGCCCACTGAAGCCGCAAAATCGCGACTGCATCGGTATTGCTTGCCATCGCCCATTTCTACAGCCAGAAGGCTGGCGGTGATCGGACCGACACACGGCATGCTAAGCAAACGGCTCCCCAGATCATCGTCGGCCAGCTGGCAAGCCAGTTGTTTGTCCAGTTCCTTGATCTGTTCATCCAGGTAAACGAAGTGATCGTGCAGGCGTTGCAACAGCACTGTCAGCCGCACAGGCAGCTCATGCTCGGCCAAAACAGCTGCCAAACGCTTCATGATGGCTGAGCCTTTGGGCAGGCTGATGCCAAATTCCAGCAGGAAACCGTGCATCTGATTGGCTGTCTTGGTGCGGTCATGCACCAACGACTCGCGCATGCGATGCAGGACAGACAGGGTTTGCTGAGACTCGGTTTTAGGCGTAACGAAGCGCATGGACGGACGGGAAGCCGCCTCGCAAATGGCCTCTGCGTCGATAAAGTCATTTTTGTTGCCCTTGACGAAAGGGCGGACAAACTGCGGTGAAATCAACTTGGTCGTATGCCCCATCGCCGCAAGCTGACGGGCGATGAAGTGAGAGCCGGCACAGGCTTCCGTTACCACGACGCAGCTCGGCAAGTTGCCGAAGAACCGCATCATCTGCGCTCGCGAGAGCTTTTTGCGAAACACCTCGCGGCCCGATTTGTCTTGGCCCAGAAGGTGGAAATTATGTTTGCCGAGATCGATCCCGATCAGTGCTGACTCGCTCATGATGATGGCCTCCAAAAACAAAACACCCTGCGAAAGCGTAGCCCTCGCAGGGTGTGGGGGTGACCATCTCATTAGCCCGCTTGTAGGAGCGAGCTTGCTCGCGAAGAACTCATAGGCACCGCGTGTATCCAGGATGCACGCGTTATCGTTGACGTTTTTCGCGAGCAAGCTCGCTCCTACAGCGGGCTTCTCAGTCAAGCAACTGCAATCAAGCGCCGTACACCGGCAGCTTCTTGCAGATGGCCTTGACCTTCTCACGAACCGCGTCGATCACGGCTTCGTTGTTCAGGTCTGCCAGGATGTCGCAGATCCAGCCCGCCAGTTCCTTGCACTCTGCTTCCTTGAAGCCACGAGTGGTCACAGCCGGGGTGCCGAAGCGCAGGCCGGAGGTGACGAACGGCGAACGTGGATCGTTCGGCACGGAGTTCTTGTTCACGGTGATGAAGGCTTTGCCCAGGGCAGCGTCAGCATCTTTACCGGAAATGTCCTGCTTGATCAGCGACAGCAGGAACAGGTGGTTTTCCGTACCGCCGGATACCACGTCAAAACCGCGTGCGATAAAC
This sequence comes from Pseudomonas sp. G11, assembly GCF_029457515.1. Lineage (NCBI taxonomy): Bacteria > Pseudomonadati > Pseudomonadota > Gammaproteobacteria > Pseudomonadales > Pseudomonadaceae > Pseudomonas > Pseudomonas sp. G11. Next base: position 6,906,924 of record NZ_CP120377.1, on the reverse strand, counting down.
ACGTCGGCCATGGCCTTGGCGTTTTTCACCACTTGTTGCTGGTAGACCTTGAACTCAGGCTGCAGCGCTTCCTTGAAGCAGATGGCCTTGGCGGCGATCACGTGCTCCAGCGGGCCACCCTGGGCGCCTGGGAATACGGCGGAGTTCAGCTTCTTCTCGATCTCGGCGTTGGCGCGTGCCAGGATCAGGCCGCCACGTGGACCGCGCAGGGTCTTGTGGGTGGTGGTGGTGACCACGTCAGCAAACGGTACCGGGTTCGGGTAGACGCCCGCGGCGACCAGACCGGCCACGTGGGCCATGTCGACGAACAGGTACGCGCCGACTTTGTCAGCGATGGCGCGGAAGCGTGGGAAGTCGAGGATCTGCGAGTAAGCAGAGAAACCGGCGACGATCATTTTTGGCTTGTGCTCGATCGCCAGGCGCTCGACTTCGTCGTAGTCGATCAGGCCGTTGGCATCGATACCGTATTGAACGGCGTTGTACAGCTTGCCGGAGGAGGAAACGCTGGCGCCGTGGGTCAGGTGACCGCCGTGGGCCAGGCTCATGCCCAGGATAGTGTCGCCGCCTTGCAGCAGGGCCAGGTACACGGCGCTGTTGGCTTGGGAGCCGGCGTGTGGCTGGACGTTGGCGTAATCGGCGCCGAACAGTTCTTTGGCACGGTCGATGGCCAGTTGCTCAACCACGTCGACGTACTCGCAGCCACCGTAGTAGCGCTTGCCTGGGTAGCCTTCGGCGTACTTGTTGGTCAGAACCGAACCTTGAGCCTCCATCACCGCAGGGCTGGTGTAGTTTTCCGAAGCGATCAGCTCAATGTGCTCTTCCTGGCGCACGGCTTCTTGCTCCATGGCGGCGAAGAGATCGGCGTCGTACTTGGCAATAGTCAAATCACGGCTGAACATGGCGGTCCTCAAGGATCGGGGGGCAGAAAAGGAGGGCATTCTAACCCAATGGGTTTTAGATGGCATATGAAAGGACATCATGTCGCGGACAAGTGGGATTCACTTAGGGATGAGCGGTGTCATTACCGGCCTCATCGGGGGCAAGCCCCGTCCCACATCTGGAGCGCATTCCCCTGTGGGAGGGGGCTTGCCCCCGATGAGGCCAGTGGCTTCACCACAAAATTTCAGTCGAACATGAACAGCGCGTCGTTGCTGAACTGTGCCTCGAACCGATTCGCCGGCATCGGCCGCCCGAACAGGTAACCCTGCACCTCGTCGCAACCGTGCTCACGCAGGAAGTCCAGCTGCTCATGGGTTTCCACGCCCTCGGCGATTACCGCCAGGTTGAGGCTGTGGGCCATGGCGATGATTGCCCGGGCGATTTGCGCATCCTGCTCGCCGGACGGCAGGCCGTCGACGAAGGTGCGGTCGATCTTCAGCACATCGATGGGGAATTGCTTGAGGTAGTTGAGTGACGAATAACCGGTGCCGAAGTCGTCCACCGCAATGCTCAGGCCCAGGTTTTTCAGGCTGTCGAGGATGTGCATGGCTTCGTTGACTTCGCGCATCAGGATACTTTCGGTCAGCTCCAGCTCCAGGCACGCCGGCGGCAGGCCGGTGTCCTTGAGGATGGTGGCGATGCGCGTGCCCAGTTGGCCGTCGGAGAACTGCCGCGCGGAGATGTTCACCGAGACTTTCGGCACGCGCACCTTGTTCTGGTGCCAGGTCTTGAGCTGGCGACAGGCTTCGCTGATCACCCAGTCCCCCACGTCCACTACCAGGCCCAACTCTTCGAGCACCGGAATGAAGTCCCCTGGCGGCACCAGGCCACGGCGCGGGTGGCGCCAACGCAGCAGGGCTTCGGCCCCGGTCAGGCGTTTGCCGTCGCCGCTGAACTGCGGCTGGTAATAGAGCACGAATTCGTTTTGGTCCAGGGCGTGGCGCAGGTCGCTTTCCAGCTCCAGGCGTTCCAGGGCGCTGGCGTTCATGTCGGCCTGGTAGAACTGGAAGTTGTTCTTGCCACGTTCCTTGGCGTGATACATCGCGGTGTCGGCGTTTTTCATCAGCTGGCTCAGCTCGTTGCCGTCCTGGGGGCTGAGGGCGATGCCGATGCTGGCGGTCACAAAGAACTCGCGACCCTCCAGCACAAATGGCTTCACCAGGCTGGCGAGGATCTGTTCGGCGACATGGATGGCGCGGTTCAGCGCCATTTCACGGCTGACCCGCGGTTGCAGGAGCAAGGTGAACTCGTCGCCGCCCATGCGCGCCACGGTGTCGTCTTCGGCGACGCAGCCAAGCAGGCGGGTGGCCATTTCCTTGAGCATGCGGTCGCCAGCGGCATGGCCCAGGGAGTCGTTGATCGGCTTGAAACGGTCGAGGTCGAGGAACATCAGCACCACCCACGACTTTTGCCGTTCCGCCGACTGCAGCGCGGTGTGCAGGCGGTCCTGGAACAGGGTGCGGTTGGGCAGGTGGGTCAGGGCGTCGTAGTACGCCAGGCGGTGGATGCGTTGTTCGCTGGCCTTGCGCTCGCTGATATCGCTGAAGAAGCACACATAGCTGGCCAGGTCGCCTTCATCGTCGAACACGGCGGTAATGCCCACCCAGGCCGGGTAATGCTCGCCGTTGCGGCGCTTGAGCCACACCTCGCCTTCCCAGGTGCTGTGCTGGTGCAGTTGCTTGAGCACGTAGCGCAGGTGCGCTTCCTGTTGTTCGTCGACGGTGAGCATGTTCGGCAGTTGATCGAGCACATCCGCCACCTCATAACCGCTGACTCGGCTGAATGCCTCGTTGGCTTGCACGATGTAGCCTGCCGGATCGGTGATCAGGATCGCCGACGTGGAGTGTTCGAAGACCGTGGCCGCCATGCGCAGGTCTTTCTCGGCGCGGCGTTGCTGGCTGATATCACGGCCCACGCCGAGGATGCCCTCGAACGCACCGTGGTCGTCCCACACCAGCACCAGGCGCAGTTCGATGGGCACTTTGCGCCCATCGGCGCGCAGGCAGTCGAACAGGAACAGTTGGGTCTGCACGTCGTCACGCAAGCGGGTCAGCGCCTCGGCGTCGCCCAAGGCACGGCTGACCTGTTCGACCAGGCTATAGATGCCGGCCAGTTGCTGCGGGTTGGCGATGATCGACTGCCAGCCGTTCTTGAACACCCAGTCCACGTCATAGCCCAGTACGGCATTGACCGAGGGGCTGATGTAGTTGAGCGCCAATTGGCTGTCGGTGGAGCAGATCACGTCGCTGATGCTTTCAGCCAGCATGCGGTAGCGCTGTTCGCTGTCACGCAGGGATTCGCTGGCTTCGATCTGGTCGGTGATGTCCTTGGCCACGCCGATGATGCGTGTGACTTGTGCGGATTTGTCACGCGCCAAGGCTTGTTCACGTATATCGAAACGCCGCCATTGGTTATTGCGGTGACGGAAGCGCAGTTGGCATTGCAACTGCGTTGAATAGCCGGCCTGGCGCTGCTGTTGGCGCAAGTCATGGTAATGCTCGGCATCTTCGGGGTTCAGCAGGATTTCCCAGAAGTACTCACCCATTTGCTGCAATTCGGCTTTGTTGTAGCCGAGGGTGTGGCCCAAGTGGTGGTTGCTGAAAATCATGCGCTGGCTGATCACGTCCTGCACATACAGGTGATCCGGCACGGTGCGCACCACGTCCGACCAGAAGCTTTCACGCTCCACCAACGACAATTCGATCAGCTTTCGGCTGGTGATATCACTGATGCTGAGGATCACCGCCTTGAAGTCGTCCTGCTGCTCCGGCAAGCGCATCACCAGCCACAGGTATTGCTCATTGCCTGCGACATCACTGAGCTGGATCTCCAGCTCCAGCTGGTTTTGCTGGGTCAGGACCGCTTCGAGCACCTGGTAACCGATGGCCGTGGCGTTACGCGGGCAGTCGTCAATCAGGCGTTCCCAGGCTTGCTCGCACGAGGTCACGTTCAGCAGACGCACGGCGACCTGGTTGACCTCGGTGATACGCAGCTCCTTGAGCAGTTGCCGGCGCTCCTCGGGATGGTCGCGCAGCCAGGCGTGCAACTGCTCGCGGGTGTGCACGCTGGCCTTGTCAAAAAACGTGTAGAGGCCCGACAAGTCGAGCACGCAGAGGGCCACGCCGGTGCCTTCGAAAATATCCTGGTAGCGCCGCCGGCCCTCATGCACCTGGCGCTGACGACGACGCATGTTCAGCAGCACGATCACCGGCACCAGCGAGAAGGCCAGGCCCAGCAGGCACTTGCCGATAAACGCGGGCAGCAGTTGTTCCAGCACCGCGTTGCGGTCGAACAGGCCACGTAATTGCCAGTCGCTTTTGCTCAGGGGCGTGACCAGCACGCTTTTATTCAACTCATCCGGCGTCAGGGTGCTGGCCCATTGTGTCGGCATGCCGCTGTCGCGACCGACCACGCGGTGGTTCAGGCGGTTCTCGATGACCCACATGGGGCGCTGGCCTTGGCCGTCCTGGCGGGTCAGGTTGACCAGGTAGCTGGGGTCCAGGCGCAGGACCCAGTACATCCTCGAGCCGCCGCTGGGCTGATGCAGCAACAGATAGATGAGGGTGCCGTCGTTGTTGTTGCTCAAATAGTAGGACTGGGCGTGGCTGCGTTGCACCAGTTCCTCCAGCCAGGCGCTGTCCTGGCTATCCGTGGCACTGTCGCTGATCAGTGCACCGCTGGGGGCGAGGAGGGCGATGCTGCGCAATTCCGGCAACGAGCGCTGCAAGGTGCGCATCAGCACCTGTTGCTGTTCGCTGTCACGCGGCGGCTCGACCATCGGCAGCAGGTTCAAGGCGATCTTTGCGCTCAGGGCCATGTTCAGGCTGATCTGTTCAGCCAGGTCGGCACTGTAGTCGATGGTGTATTGCTGCTGGTTTTTCTGGTTTTGCTGCAGTTGGTCGAGCAGTTGCCAGAACAATAGCGCAAGCAGCATGAGGACGAGCGTCGCCAAAGCGCCTTTGAGGGTGCCGTGCAGGGGCGCTCCCGGCGCTATATGAGCGGCGCGCAGAGGAGTGGGCGGCGTGACTTTGGACAAGCTGTGATCCTGCGGTTTGGCTGGACTGGCGCGCGACGTGCACTATAAGCCGGACGCCCGGAGGGCGGCTAGCATGCCTTGAGTTGTGGCAAAGTGCCAGCCCCGCCTGGCTGGACTGGCCAGACGCATTCAGGTAGCTTTGCCGGTTACGCGGGGGCGTTCCAGCCCCAGATATTCAGGCTTTTTCCGCTCGCTGGCATTGATGATAGTCAACGGCCCGCGCGGCGCATGGCCTGGCACGGGCTTCGCCCGCTCAATTCATCAGTCACTGACGCTAGGTTCACCATGGCTCAATACGTCTTCACCATGCATCGGCTGGGCAAAGTTGTCCCTCCGAAGCGGGAAATCCTGAAAAATATTTCGCTGTCCTTTTTCCCCGGCGCCAAGATCGGCGTGCTCGGCCTCAACGGTTCGGGTAAGTCCACCCTGTTGAAAATCATGGCTGGCGTCGACACCGAGTTCGAGGGCGAAGCCCGCCCGATGCCCGACCTGAACATCGGCTACCTGCCGCAAGAGCCGATCCTGGACCCGACCAAGACCGTGCGTGAAGTGGTTGAAGAAGCCGTCAGCGTGATCAAGGACGCCCAGGCTCGCCTGGACGAGGTCTACGCCGCCTACGCCGAACCGGATGCCGACTTCGACAAGCTGGCTGCCGAACAGGCCAAGCTCGAAGCCATCCTGCAGGCCGGCGACGGTCACAATTTGGAGCGCCAGCTGGAAGTCGCCGCCGATGCGCTGCGCCTGCCGGCGTGGGACGCCAAGGTCGAGCACCTGTCCGGCGGTGAAAAACGTCGCGTGGCCCTATGCCGCCTGCTGCTGTCGGCCCCCGACATGCTGCTGCTCGACGAACCGACCAACCACTTGGACGCCGATTCTGTCGCCTGGCTGGAACACTTCCTCCATGACTTCCCCGGCACCGTGGTTGCGATCACGCACGACCGGTACTTCCTGGACAACGTGGCCGGCTGGATCCTCGAGCTCGACCGTGGCGCCGGTATCCCTTACGAGGGCAACTATTCCGGTTGGCTGGAAGCCAAGTCCGACCGTCTGGCCGCCGAATCCAAGCAGCAATCGGCCCACGAAAAAGCCATGAAGGAAGAACTGGAGTGGGTGCGCAAAGGCGCCAAGGCCCGCCAGTCCAAATCCAAGGCCCGTCTGCAACGCTTCGAAGAAATGCAGTCGCAGGAATTCCAGAAGCGCAGCGAAACCAACGAAATCTACATCCCGGCCGGCCCGCGCCTGGGTGACAAGGTCATCGAATTCAAGAACGTTTCCAAAGGCTATGGCGACCGCGTGCTGATCGACAATCTGTCGTTCTCCATGCCAAAAGGCGCGATCGTCGGCGTTATTGGTGGTAACGGTGCGGGTAAATCCACGCTGTTCCGCATGCTGATGGGCAAGGAGACTCCGGATTCGGGCACCATCGAAGTCGGCGAAACCGTGCAACTGGCATGTGTCGACCAGAGCCGTGAAGACCTGGATGGCAGCAAGACGGTGTTCCAGCAAATCTCCGATGGTTCCGACCAGATCCGCATCGGCAACTATGAAATTCCGTCGCGTACCTATGTTGGCCGTTTCAACTTCAAGGGCGGCGACCAGCAGAAGTTCGTCAAGGACCTGTCCGGTGGTGAGCGCGGTCGCTTGCACCTGGCCCTGACTTTGAAAGAGGGCGGCAACGTGCTGCTGCTCGACGAACCGTCCAACGACCTCGACGTTGAAACCCTGCGTTCCCTGGAAGAAGCCCTGCTGGACTTCCCAGGCGCCGCCATTGTGATCTCTCACGATCGGTGGTTCCTTGACCGCGTCGCGACCCACATCCTGGCGTACGAAGACGACTCGCAAGCAGTGTTCTTCGAAGGCAACTACACCGAGTACGAAGCGGACCGTAAAAAGCGTTTGGGTGAAGCTGCTGCCCAGCCGCACCGTGTACGGCACAAAAAACTGGCCTGATCCGGCTGGTTTGAAAAAAGCGGAGCCCCTCGGGCTCCGCTTTTTTTTGCGCATTTTTCCTGACCCACACCGATCAAATGTGGCAGGGGCTTGCCCTGGTGCCAGTCAGTTAAGGCTTTTTTGTAGGAGCGAGGGGGACGCCTAGTTCTTGCTCGCGAAAAACGCACAGGCGCCGCGTTGATTCAGGAAGTACGCGTTATCGTTGACGTTTTTCGCGAGCAAGCTCGCTCCTACCGGCGTTAGGGCACGCCTCCACCCGATAGCTGTTTTCCTGTTGGTGCATAACCGGACTTTTAAATCCCTTTTTAAGTGCGAAAAAAACCCGTTTTCGCGGTTTATTTATATCTAATGCACCATTTAAATTCACAAAGGCGACATTTTGCCCTGTCGCGGTGCGACATGAATTGATAAAGTCCGGCTCAATCTCATTCAAAAACAATCAATTTGCCGAGACTTTTCATGATCGAATCCGTCGAATCCTTCCTTGCCCGCCTCAAAAAACGCGACCCCGACCAGCCGGAATTCCACCAGGCGGTAGAAGAAGTCCTGCGCAGCCTGTGGCCGTTTCTCGAAGCCAATCCTCACTACCTGGCTTCGGGCATCCTGGAGCGCATCTGCGAGCCGGAGCGCGCGATTACCTTTCGGGTTTCGTGGGTGGATGATCACGGTAAGGTCCAGGTCAACCGCGGATTCCGCATCCAGATGAACAGCGCCATCGGCCCCTACAAGGGCGGCCTGCGCTTCCACCCGTCGGTAAACCTGGGCGTGCTGAAGTTCCTCGCCTTCGAGCAGACCTTCAAGAATTCCCTGACCTCGTTGCCCATGGGCGGCGGTAAAGGTGGCTCGGACTTCGACCCCAAGGGCAAGAGCGACGCTGAAGTCATGCGTTTCTGCCAGGCGTTCATGAGCGAGCTGTACCGCCATATCGGCGCTGACGTGGACGTTCCGGCTGGCGACATCGGTGTGGGCGCTCGCGAGATTGGTTTCCTGTTCGGCCAGTACAAACGCCTGAGCAACCAGTTCACCTCGGTGCTGACCGGCAAGGGCATGACCTACGGCGGCAGCCTGATCCGCCCTGAAGCCACCGGTTTCGGTTGTGTCTACTTTGCTGAAGAAATGCTCAAGCGCGACGGCCTGCGGGTTGAAGGCAAGCGTGTGGCGGTGTCTGGCTCTGGCAACGTGGCGCAATACGCGGCGCGCAAGGTCATGGACCTGGGCGGCAAGGTGATCTCCCTGTCCGACTCCGAAGGCACCCTGTACGCCGAAAGCGGTTTGACCGAGGAACAATGGTTGGCGCTGCTGGAAGTGAAAAACGTCCAGCGCGGTCGTATCAGTGAACTGGCCGAACGCTTTGGCCTGGAATTCCGCAAAGGCAAAACCCCTTGGGAGCTGGCCTGCGATATCGCGTTGCCTTGTGCCACCCAGAACGAACTCGACGCCGAAGCGGCCCGCACCCTGCTGCGCAACGGCTGCATCTGCGTGGCCGAAGGCGCCAATATGCCGGCGACGTTGGAGGCTGTGGATATCTTTATCGAGGCGGGCATCCTGTTCGCCCCTGGCAAGGCGTCCAATGCCGGTGGCGTGGCGGTGAGTGGCCTGGAAATGTCGCAGAATGCCATGCGCCTGCTATGGACCGCTGGCGAAGTGGACAGCAAGCTGCACAACATCATGCAGTCGATCCACCACGCCTGCGTGCATTACGGTGAGGAGAACGGCCGAGTCAACTACGTGAAGGGTGCAAACATCGCGGGCTTCGTGAAAGTTGCCGACGCGATGCTGGCGCAGGGCATCGTCTAGGCTTCGGGCTCGATAAGCACTACTTCGATCAACTGGTCGCCGACGGGGCGCTGCCACAGTACCTCGTCGCCCACCTGGGCGCCGAGCAAGGCGCGGCCCAGGGGCGAACCCCAGTTGATCAAGCCAGCGTGGGCATCGGCCTGGTCTTCGCCCACCAGCTGGATGCGTTGTTGTTGGTCCTGTTCATTGGCGAAGGTGACCCAACTGCCGATCTGCACCTTGTCGGTGGAGGTGGCCGGCGCAACCACTTGGGCGCTCTGCACCCGCTGGTTGAAATAACGCAAATCCCTCTCAAGGTCAGCCTGGCGCTGCTTGTCGGCCTGTTCGCCCTTGGCGGATTCGATGCTGTATGCCTGCTGCAACTGCGCGACCTTGGTCTGCAACTGCGCCAACCCTTGCGCGGTGAGGCGGTTGGGTTGCGCGCTGACCTGGCGTTCTACCGGCAGATCGGCCTGGGCGGCTGCGTTGTCTTCGTTTACAAAAGCTCGGCTCATGACGTTCTCCCTCTATGGAGCTTGGGCCATGGTCGCCGCGCTTTAGTTTCGATGGATATCTGAAAGCGACCTATTGCGAGCGATAAGCCCTGCCCGCGTCGCGGTCTTTCTCCTGCTGCCAGGCGCGCTCGCGGTCATCCCAGTGATTGTCCTTGTAGTCACGTAACTCTTCGTTTTCGCGCATGGCCTTGCACTGGCGGAAACCATCTTCCCAGCCTTCTGCATACAGACGGTCTTTCAAATAGCGCGGCACGTTCTTGCGAAATTCCCCGGTGATCGCCCCGGCAGCCTGGCGACCGCTGCTGCAACCGTCATCAAAACCATCGGCAAATGCCGGTGGATACCCCTTGGCCAGCAACTCCTGATGGGTTGATTGGCAACCCGACATCACCACCACTGCACACAGCATCACTGCATACCGCCACATCGCTTGCTCCCTGGCCGTTTCACGGCTGATACGGGAAGTCTAGATAGGGATTTGTCGGGGCGGTGTGAAAGGGCGGTGAGAAATGTGTTGGCGGTAGGGGATGACGTCGATGGCAACGAGAAGCGCTGCCCGTGTGGCAAGCCCTAATGCCTGTCAGTTAAGAGATAGAACGAGCAAACACTAAGTAACCTGTGGCGAGCGGGCTTGCCCCGCGTTGGGCTGCGCAGCAGCCCCAAAACCTGGCGATTTAATATGCCTGGATAAATGCGGTGGCCTTATTGGGGCTGCTTCGCAGCCCAACGCGGGGCAAGCCCGCTCGCCACGGGATTATCGGTGATTCCGGTGTCTGGATGCAGTCTTCATTCGTAATAACCCACTGTTTTTTTAAGTTGATCAGCGTATTCATAAATATCATCAATGGATGAAATGGCGTGTCGGGTCTCATTTTTTTCCTGGTCGAATATCCCGAGGTATTTTTGGCTGCGATTGAAGTGGAGGCGGCAAATGGGCTTGCGATTGTTGTCGTCCAGTAATATCCCAAAATAGCTTTGGGTATCACGTTGAACGATCCGTTTGGCATCGACAACGGAACGGACGACAGCTCGGACGATGTGATAGCCCTCCAATTCCTCAAGGGTTGTCAGGATCTTATCTTCTGACTCGTCTCGATCCTGAGTAGCGGCATCTGCGCTATTCGCGACAGTCAATGACGCTGTGGGTGGCGGAATAGCGCCGCTCATAGCCGACTTGAGCCGATCATTGATTTGGTCATTCAGAAATTGAGCTAATGCTTTTCGTGTCAAATCAAAAAATTGCTCACGGACTTTCTGCGTGATTGCTCCCTCATAAACACGGGACGCGAAGAACTTCACGAAGTCATCTTCTGGTTTGCCGACTTGGGCACCAATGAGCTTTTTTAGCTGGCTGACGTATTTCAACTCTCCCGCAGCATTGATGATTGAGTCAACGTCAAAGGCTGACTTGGTGAGCTTTATCAGCTCGGGCACGGAGTACTCATCAATGTCCAGTAGATCCAATTCTAGAAATGGCTTTTCGTCCATTTTATTAGGAGCGTCCAGGTCAGTAAAAAATCTGTAGACCTGGCCGTTGGTGAGAATTGAGATCCTTGCGCTCGTGACGTGGAAGTATCGAAACAGCTGCGATGCGTGATTAATGCTCAATGACTCGCCGATTTTTTTGCATTCGATGAGTATTTGAACCTCACCGTTTTTCATAATCGCGTAGTCGATTTTTTCGCCTTTTTTCGTTCCTATGTCACAGACAAACTCAGGCGTTACTTCCTGTGGATCAAATACGTCGTAACCCAAAACCGTATTGATAAAAGGCATTACAAAAGCATTCTTTGTTGCTTCTTCTGTTTGGATGGCGGGGCCTTGCAACCGGACTTTTGCTGCCAGACTGGTGAGCTTTTCAAAAAATTCCATATTAAGCCTCTTACCCTATTCGAATCCGTGTATAGATGTGATGGCAAATTGACTGCCATTTGATACTAGACACAAATCCTCACAAAGAGAATGGAGTGAGAGGCAGTTTGTTTCGACTGAAAAAAGCTAAAAAAATCTCGGAAATTTCTTGCCTATTTATCAATAGGTTGGAAGCCGAATTGTAATTTGTACTTGCAGGCAAAAGCCTGAAAATTCTGAGTAGGTCAGATTGATTGATTAGCTGTGCGGCTCTGCCGCTTTTGTCAGGACCGCATGTTCCGCCAATTCCTGCTGTATAAACGCCGCGATCATCGCGCGATAGACCTGTTCGGTCACCTCGGGATTGGCGTCCACGGTCTGCGCCAGGTCCCGCACCTTGGCGATCACCTGTTCCACCCGCTGCGGGGCCTTGACGCCATCGGTGTCTTTTTTGAAGCGTGCGGCCTGGGAGACGTAGCGGCCGCGCTCGGCCAGCAGGGTGACGATTTGCTGGTCGAGGCGGTCGATGTTGTCGCGGACTTGTTCAAGGGTGGTGCAGGTAACGGCCATGTTGAGTGAACTCCTGATTGTGCGGGCCATGCTAACAAAAAAATCTGGGGGCCAATCCCCTGCCACATTTTTGAGCATCGCCAGGCTTTAATCAGTAGTGATACCACTTCACCTCAAGCATCACTTCATTCACCGGCGTCGATAAGTGGCTGTACTCACGCTGGGCACTCAGGCGCAGGCCGAGGTTGCGTGACAGTTCCCACTGTTGGTTCAAGCTGAGGCTGCGGCGCACTTCGCCATTGGTGAAGAAATCACCCTTGGCTTCCAGGCTCAGGTTGCCCAGCGGGTTTTTCCACAGCACGCCAGTATTGAAGCCGGCAGCGGGGGAGATGGCTTCGCTGAAGTCGTTGTTGTGTTCCACGCGCACGGTGCCAAGGGCAAAGCCGAGCATGTCATCGCTCAGTTGCCAGGTGCCACCGGCGCCACCGTTGACGTGGGCCACGAGGGTTTCGTCGTCGTGTTTGCCCGGTACGCGCTCCAGGCCGCCGGTGACTTGCCATGACCACGGTTGCAGCAACGCGTTGCGAGGCGTCAGCGAGCGGATGGTGGCCAGGTCCAGTTGCTGCAGTTGCCAGTGGTTGCCTTCGTACTGGCGCAGTTTCATTTGCAGGATTTCAATCTGCGCGCCGAGAGGGAAACCTTCTGCGTTGTCGTTGAGGTCGTGGTAGGCCATGCGCAGGCCGTATTCGCCGAAGGTCTTGTCACCCCGGGTACCGATGCCGGCCTGCCAGGTGCGCGACTCATGGCCGTTCTCGGGCAGGCCGGGGCGCTCGACCTTCAGGTCGGGCGCGGGGTTCTGGTTGATCGCGCGCAGCAATTCGAAGCTGCGCTGGGAGCGTTCGGTGTCGCGCTCCAGGCCGTTGGCGCGGTAGCGGCCAAGGCGGTAGGCGGCGTCGATGATCAGGGCCTGGCGTTCGTGGGGCAGGGCTTTGAACGCAGGCTCCTGCAATTGCTTCTGGTCATCGCTGACTTTCAGTACCCATTGCTGTTCATCGCTGTCCAGCGGCTTGGCGCGTTCGAGCAGCTCGCGCTCACGGGACGGCCGGTAGTCGATTTTCTCGACCAGCCCGGCCTCTTTCACCGCCTTGACCGTGTCGGTCGGGATCGCGGTGAGCGGGAACTGTTCAGTCAGGCGCAGGCCGGGTCGGGCCACTTGCAGCAGTTCGAGCAGGCGATAAGAGCAGTTTTCGTCGAAGAAGAAGTAGTCGAACTGGATCTGCTTGAGTTCCCACACGTGTTCGACCATGCGCTTGGTCTCGACTTCAGTGAGGTTCAGGCGGTACTCCCACAGGTCACGGTTTTCCAGGCTGCGGTATTCGGAGAGTTTTTCCTGGTAGGGCACCAGTGCGAACAGGCCTGGGTAGCCGCCCATCAGGCCCTTCCAGGCATAGAGGATGCTGTTGTCCGAGCCTTCGATATAGGCGCCGAAGTTGATCGCGTAGCTGAGCAGGGCGGTGTTGTTGCTTTGTACATCCGCCTGGTCGATGCGCAGCAAGGTGTGGCCGAACATGGAGGACGGGCTGTTGAGGTAGGCCGCCGGGAAGATCATCACCGCGCTGTGGGGGGCGACATCCTTGAACCATTGCTTGAATTCGGTGCAGTCCAGCGCGGGCAGGTCGGTCAGTTGCAACTGATCCTTGAGCCAGCGGGTACGTGCGGGGTAAACGCATTGGGCGTGTTTTTCACCCAGGCTGGCCGGAGCGTACAGCGCTTCAACGGTGGCCTTGAGTTCGGCGTCCGGGTGGTGGGCGCCGTCGGATGCGAGGAAGAATTTCTTGTCGCTGACATAGCTGCGCCAGCCGCTGATCTTGCCGGCTTCGTAATGGCCCAGGGACAACCAGAACGGATCATTGGCCAGTTGCTGCAAACGTTGGTCATCAATGTGCGGGGCCGCGTACAGCGGGGCGCAGGCGAAGAGTGCCATCCAGGCAAAGCGTTTGAGCATAGGGGCAACTTAAGTCGGGAAAAGTAAGACCCAAGGGGGGGGCGGGTCCAAAATTAAAACCCGCGCCTTGGAGGGCGCGGGCAGGTCGAGCTTAAGCCTGGGTAGCGTATTTCGCCAGACGGGCATCACTTTTCAGTACAGCCAGGGTGTTGTTGTGCACGTCGTCAGCGGTGACGTCAGCCTTGCTGAAGATTTGCTGGAAGTGCTCGTGGGTCACGGCCGCGAAGTGTTCGCGATCTTCTGGGGCAACGCCCAGTACCACGGCGTAGGTGGTCAGTGCTTCACCATTGCCCTTGGCCATGTCTTCGGACAGCTCGTTCATCATGCCATTCATGGCAATCCAGGACTTGCCGCCGTAGGTCAGGGCGCTGTTGGTGCTGCAACCGTTGGTGCCCGAGGTCATGCCGAAGGTGGCGTTACCCGAAGTACCGTTGGTGGTGGACGCCAGGAAGTGCGCTGGAGTACCGCGCTGGCCTTCAAACAGCATGTTGCCCCAACCGCAGTTCGGGCCGCCTGGTGCTTCAGCCATTGCATTGAGGGAGACGACGGTGAAGAGAGTACCGAGAAGGATCCGTTTCATAGCTTTTTTCTCTTTGTGTGCAAACCAATGGACAAGGGTTCAGGCACTTCATAGCGCCTTAGGGGCCAGTTATTAGTCCGGCCCGCGCAGTTTGGAGTTTAGGCAGGTTCCAGGGGTTCCGTGATTTTTTATAAAACAATCAGAGTTGTCGCGTTTTTTTTGTAGGACGCATGCCGTGTCCAGGCTTTCACAAAAAGCGCGCCTTGCCAGAGCGCGCAACCGGGAGCCAGAATGCCGTCATCTGCCCCGCCTGATGTAAGGAAGCCCGATGCCTGATCCTGTTGCTGCCAGCCTGCGTCTAGCGCCCGAAGCGCTGACTCGCCCTTTCTCCGCTGAACAGTTCAGCTTCTCGACCACCAATGACTTGGAGCCCTTTCGCGGTGTGCTTGGCCAGGAACGTGCGGTTGAAGCCTTGCAATTTGGCGTGGCCATGCCACGCCCCGGTTACAACGTGTTTGTCATGGGCGAGCCGGGCACCGGCCGCTTTTCGTTCGTCAAACGCTACCTGAAGGCCGAAGGCAAACGCCTGCAGACCCCGGCAGACTGGGTCTACGTGAACAACTTCGATGAGCCCCGCGAACCGCGTGCGCTGGAACTGCCTGCGGGCGGCGCGGCGGCGTTCATCAGCGATATCAACGGCTTGATCGACAACCTGGTGGCGACCTTCCCGGCGGTCTTTGAGCACCCGACGTACCAGCAGCGCAAAAGCGCGATCGACCGTGCCTTCAACCAGCGCTACGACAAGGCCCTGGACGTGATTGAACGCCTGGCCCTGGAAAAAGACGTGGCGCTGTACCGCGACAGCTCCAACATCGCCTTCACCCCTATGCTCGACGGCAAGGCGCTGGACGAGGCCGAGTTCTCGCAGCTGCCGGAAGTCGATCGCGAGCGTTTCCACACCGATATTTCCGAACTGGAAGAACGCCTCAACGAAGAGTTGGCCAGCCTGCCGCAATGGAAGCGCGAGTCCAACAACCAACTGCGCCAGTTCAACGAAGAAACCATCACCCTGGCCCTCCAGCCGTTGCTGTCGCCGTTGTCGGAAAAGTACGCGGAGAACGCCGCTGTGTGCGGCTACCTGCAAGCCATGCAGGTGTACTTGTTGAAGACCGTGGTCGAGCAATTGGTGGACGACGCCAAGACCGACGCCCAGGCCCGCAAGCTGCTCGAAGAGCAGTACTGCCCGAGCCTGGTGGTGGGGCATCCGGTCAATGGCGGCGCGCCGGTGGTGTTCGAACCGCACCCGACCTACGACAACCTGTTCGGCCGTATCGAATACAGCACCGACCAGGGCGCGCTCTACACCACCTATCGCCAGTTGCGCCCGGGTGCCTTGCATCGGGCCAACGGCGGGTTCCTGATCCTGGAAGCCGAGAAAATGCTCAGCGAGCCGTTTGTGTGGGACGCCCTCAAGCGTTCCCTGCAGTCGCGCAAGTTGAAGATGGAGTCGCCCCTGGGTGAGCTGGGCCGCCTGGCGACCGTGACCCTTAACCCGCAGATGATCCCGTTGCAGGTCAAGGTGATTATCATCGGTTCACGCCAGCTGTACTACGCGTTGCAGGACGCCGATCCGGACTTCCAGGAGATGTTCCGCGTCCTGGTGGATTTCGATGAAGACATCCCGATGGTCGACGAAAGCCTTGAGCAGTTCGCCCAGTTGCTCAAAACCCGTACTTCGGAAGAAGGCATGGCGCCTTTGACGTCGGACGCGGTGGCGCGGCTGGCTACCTACAGTGCTCGGTTGGCGGAGCATCAGGGGCGCTTGTCGGCGCGCATTGGTGACTTGTTCCAGTTGGTGAGCGAGGCGGATTTCATTCGTCACCTGGCGGGTGACGACATGACCGATGCCGGCCATATCGAACGCGCGCTGAAGGCCAAGGCCACGCGCACCGGGCGGGTGTCGGCGCGGATTCTCGACGACATGCTCGCCGGGGTGATCCTGATCGACACCGCCGGCGCGGCCGTCGGCAAGTGCAACGGGTTGACGGTGCTGGAGGTCGGTGATTCGGCGTTTGGCGTGCCGGCGCGGATTTCCGCCACGGTCTACCCAGGCGGCAGCGGCATTGTCGACATCGAGCGTGAAGTTAACCTCGGCCAGCCGATTCACTCCAAGGGCGTGATGATCCTGACCGGGTACCTGGGCAGCCGTTATGCGCAGGAATTCCCGCTGGCGATTTCCGCGAGTATCGCGCTGGAGCAGTCCTACGGTTACGTGGACGGCGACAGTGCGTCCCTGGGCGAGGCGTGCACCTTGATCTCGGCGCTGTCGAAGACGCCGCTCAAGCAGTGCTTTGCCATCACCGGCTCGATCAACCAGTTTGGTGAAGTGCAGGCGGTGGGCGGGGTCAACGAGAAGATCGAAGGCTTCTTCCGCCTGTGTGAGGCACGCGGTTTGACCGGCCAGCAAGGGGCGATCATTCCCCAGGCCAACGTCGCCACGCTGATGCTCGATGAGAAGGTGTTGCAGGCCGTGCGTGCCGGGCAATTCCACATCTACGCGGTGCGTCAGGCGGATGAGGCCTTGAGCCTGCTGGTGGGCGAGCCGGCTGGCGAGCCGGACGCTGAAGGGCAATTCCCCGAGGGCTCGGTGAATGCGCGGGTGGTCGAGCGTTTGCGTGCGATTGCCGAGATGATCAGCGAGGAGGACTTGAAGGAGGCTGAGAAAGAGCTGGCGCAGCATGCACTGGCGGAAGCCAAGCCGACTTAATGGGCTGTTGTGGCGAGCGGGCTTGCCCCGCGTTGGGCTGCGCAGCAGCCCCAAAACCAAACGACGCAACCTGACTGGCACACCGCGGCGGTCTTACTGGGGCTGCTGCGCAGCCCAACGCGGGGCAAGCCCTAATGCCATTCAGTTAAGCGTACATCGCCTTCTGTAGGAGCGAGCTTGCTCGCGAAAAACGTCAACGATAACGCGTGTTTCCTGAATGAACGCGGCGCCTGTAAGTTCTTCGCGAGCAAGCTCGCTCCTACAAAAAAGCCTTAACTGAACGGCATTAGGGCAAGCCCGCTCGCCACAAAAAGCCTCCACAAAAAACCGCCGCAACAAGCCTGCTTGCCACAGCAGGCCCGCTCGCCACGGGTTAAGCAGGTTCGTCACTAAATTGACTCCGCCTGAGAGCGCAACGCCGTTGGTCCCTACAACCTTGGTTTGTCGTGGTTTTCTTCTATTCTGAGCTTAGGGATATCCACAGGAGTCGCAGGATAGAGACAGTCTCGCCGTGTCATCGGGGCTGAACACCGATCTACCGAGGGTCGCCGCCATGCCGCGCAACCTTTGCCTTACCCGCCAGTGCCTGGGCCTGGTTACCCGTATTGAATGTTCCATTCGCCCTCTCGCGGGGGATAACGGGATGTGGACCTTGCTATTTGCCGCCGGAATGACCGGCGAGCAGCCTTCCACCATCAAGTCCCAGGGCCCGTTCCATGGGCCCTTCGTGGCAGAAAACATGCTGCAATCGATTGTGGATAGCCTCACCCTGCATGGCTATGAGCTGGTGCCAGATCCGCAAATATGGTGTCTGCATATGCAGGCTCATTTACGCCAGCTCAATGGCAGCCAGGAGTGTCTGGCCCTGTAAGCTCGGTCATTTGCCCTCGGGCTTGTCCAGCTTGACCTCGAAGCCGTATTGCACGGTGCTCAGGTCGGTGCGCTGATAGCTTTCCAGTGCGGTCGGCTGGCCATAGAAGTAATGCACATCGAACAACGCCGTGCCGTATTCCTCGGCGCGGTGGCTCACGCCGAGAATTTCCTTGAGGTAATTGCCGCTGGCGTCCTTGGCGTAGAAGCGCCAGCTGTCGGCGGGGAATTCTTTCTGGTCGACAACCAGCGCGTTGTCCTTCAGAGAGAGGCCCTTGGGCAGCTTGGTCACATCGATCTCGCCTTTCTCGATCGTTGCCAGGAACAGCGGGATCGAACCCACCACATAGGCCGGGTTTTCCGGGAACAGGTTAAGGTCGTAGGTGAGCGTGCCGCGCGCCGGGTTCAATTCATACGCTTCGGTCGGCAACTCGATGGGCTCCCCACGTTCGCCTTTCTCATCGGCGGCGAAGAACGTCACTGGCGACTCGCTGCTATTGCGCTCGTTGCCCACCAGTTCGTCATTAAAGGTGAACGGGTGATCGAACACGATATGCGCGGCGCTGGCGTCGTCGACGGACTGGCTGATGGTGACGCTGTTTTTCAGTTGCTCCTCGGTCATCGTCGCGCCTTTGAGCCAGGCGGCGGCGCCGTCGTCATACACGGTGACCGGCATCGGCAGGGCCTGTACGGTTTGTTGCAGGCTGTTCTTGTCGAAGCGCAGTACCGGCAGGTCGAGGTCCTTGCGGGTGACGGTGGCGGTGGAGAAATCCAGCACGTTGATTTGCAGGTTGTCGATCAGGCCATTGAAATACACCTTGGCGTAATGACTGCTCTGCTTGTGTTCGAAGGCTTTCTGCTCCTCGGTCAGCTGCTTTTCAAACGCATCCGACCAGACCTTCTGCTTTTGCATCTGCGCCAATTGTTTCTCGTAGAAGGCCACCTGCGCGTTGCTTTCATTGATCGAGCCGGAACGGGTGAGAAATTGCCCGGTGCTGTCACGTGCTTGCACCAGCAAGGGGTTGGGGGAATCCTCACCGACCTGTGGCGCCAGCGGTTCGCTGTTGGTCAGTTCGATCTCGGCGTAGTTCTTCTCAAGCAACATCAGGTTGACGGTGATATTGCCTTCAGTGCGCTTGTGGCCCACGTCCTGCTTCGACAAATCGAACGTCAACACCTTGCCCGGCGCGATCACTTCCACCATGCCCTTGAGGCGGACGGGCTGCGGCTGGCTCTTGTTTTCGGTCTCGATGCCATCGATGAACGGGTAGGTCACCGTCAGGTCATCGGGGTTGGTCAGGTTGGAACTGCTGGGGCTCAACTGGATGCCGGGATCGGTCTCCGACCATTCCGGCTGGAACGGGATGACTTTGTTGTTGCTCAAGGTGACGGACTGCCACTCCAGGCTGTGAGGGAACGGGAACTGGTCCGGTGTATTGAAATTGAACGGGAAGATCGGCTGCAGATCGGTCAGGTAGTCGGAGTGGGAGGTCTTGCGCAGCACGAACAAGCCGTTGATATAGGTGTCGACCAGGGCCTGGGGCGTGGGGTAGTGCTTGAGCAGGGCGAGGCTGTCTTCGCCGTATTCGGTCTCGATGGGCTTGCTGGCGAGCTTGGCGCGCGCCCGTTCGAGCAACAGCAGCGAGCCGCCGAGGTCGGCGATGGCGTCGCGCAGCTTGGGGTCCTGGATACTGTCGAGCGACTGTTCGAACTTTGCGGTTTTCTCTTCGAGGGTGGCCTGCTTCTGCTCATCACTGGGTGAGCAGCCGCCGATCATCAGCAACGCCGCACACAGGCCAAAACGGGCCAAAGGGGATCGCACATCCATCATTTGAATTTTCCTGTCCGACATCATCGAAGCCGAGTTGATGGGCTCGACACTAGCAGAAAAATTCTCTTACAGATGCCGCCCAGGTCAGTTTTCTCGCGGTTACAGGTGCTTGGTGGCGGCTGGTATACTCGCCGCCATTTCTAGCCAAGCTGTGTGAGAACCAATGGAACGCTTTATCGAAAATGCTATGTACGCCTCGCGTTGGCTGCTGGCGCCGATCTATTTCGGCTTGTCCCTGGGGTTGCTGGCGCTGGCGCTGAAATTCTTCCAGGAAGTGATTCACCTGCTGCCGAGCGTGTTCTCGATGGCCGAGTCCGAACTGATCCTGGTGCTGCTGTCGTTGATCGACATGGCCCTGGTCGGCGGCTTGCTGGTGATGGTGATGATTTCCGGCTACGAGAACTTCGTCTCGCAGCTGGATATCGATGACAACAAGGAAAAGCTCAACTGGTTGGGCACCATGGACTCTTCGTCGCTGAAGATGAAAGTGGCGGCTTCCATCGTGGCGATTTCCTCCATTCACTTGCTGCGCATCTTCATGGACGCCAAGAACGTCGATCCGCAGCACCTGATGTGGTACGTGATCATCCACATGACCTTCGTGGTCTCGGCGTTTGCCATGGGTTACCTGGACAAACTCACCAAGCATTGATGCCCCGTGCCGGCCTTACTGCTCGATGAAGTAGTAAGGCTGGCGATTGATTGCCATCTCCTTGATCACCGTCACCTTGCCGCTCAGTTGCTCGGTGCGATCCAGCAACGCAACGTTGCCGGGTTTGGCGGCCAGGTAACTGCGCAGCTGCGGCTCGGTTTGCAGGATCGGCAAGTAAGCCTGCAGGTAGAACACACTCGCCCCGTCGATCCGCTCGTTGGGCTGGAACAACACCACCTCTTTACCCTCGGCTTGCAGTGCCTGGATCTGACTGATCACCGGCACGAATGACTGGCGCTCGTCAGCCTTGGGCGCGTACCAGAATGCAGCGCCCAGGTAGCAGGCGATGAGCAACGTGAAGGCACCGCCAACCACGCGCCGATGGTGTTGGTACAGCGCCGGCTTGTTAGCCTTCAGCCATTCGAGCAGCACTCGCGCATATTCCGCCGCCAGCACCGCGGCGGCCGGCGTCAACGCCATCAGGTAAACCGTGCGTTTGCTTGAGGCCAGGGTCAGCAGCGTGAATTGCGCCACCAGCCACACGCTGAAGAACAGGCGGTAACGGTTGCGCACCAGGCTTTTACGAAAGTGCCACAGGCCCAGGTACACTAGGATATTCCACGGCAAAAACGCTTCCGGCAGTTTCACCAGGTAGTAGTAGAAGGGTTCGTAGTGCCCGGCTTCGACGAACGAGCCGCTGAACCGCCCGACGCTGTTGGTCCACAGCACTTCGCCCACGGCCTGCATGCCGCCGCGCTGGAACAGGAAGCCCAGCCAGATCAGCAACGGTACCAATGCCAGCAAGGTGAACAGCGCCGGGCGGAGCCAATCACCGATGCGCAGGCGTTTGTCCATCAGGCTGGTGCTGGCCAGGTAGACAAAAATCACAATGCCGGGCATCGCCAGGCCCAGCACGCCTTTGCTCAGGGTGGCGATTGCCATCCCAACGGTAAACAACGCCCAAGCCCAGGCTGTGGAGCCTGGCCGCTCGGATTCGGGGCGCATCGCCTGGTAGAACGCCAGCAGTGCGGTGGTCACGCCCAGGCTGAGCAAGGCATCCTCACCCACCCCACGCACATTGCTCCAGTAACTGGCCATGGTCGCCAGGATCAACGCCGCGCAGAACGCCAGTGTTTTCGGCCGCCCGAACTTGCGCAGCATCCCGTAGAGCAGCATCACGCTGAACAATCCGGCAAACGCGGACGCCAGGCGCACCGCCCCAGGCGTGCCGCCGAACAGGCGAATCGCCCCGGCGTCCAGCCAAAGGCTCAGGGGTGGTTTTTCCAGGAAGGGCTCGCGAAACAGCCGGGGCACCACCCAATCATTGTCCAAATGCATGGCCATGGCGATCCCGGCGACGCGGGCTTCGGTGGAGCCTTGCAATTCATGGTTACCCAGCGCAAAGAAGAACAACAGACCAGCCAGCAGGAGTAGCAGAGGAACGGGACGCGTCATGGGGCGGGCTACCGGAGCAGTGGCCGTTCGGGGGAACGGCGCGCAATCGGTGAGTATAGGGAGGCAAATCTTAATATTTCATGAATAGGGAAGGAGTTTCTTGTATCGGGCCAGGGGAACAGTGCCCCCCTGGCGCCGTTGCAGGTGCTACGAGGCTTTGACTTTAAAGCGGCTCAACCCTTGCTGCATGGAGTTGGCCCGTTCTGACAGGTTCCTGGCAGCCACCGCGCATTGCTGGGAGTTGACCTGGTTCTGCTGGGTGACTTCATCGATCTGCTCCAGGCCGATACTGGCCTGTTGCAAACCGGACGCCTGTTCACTGGAGGCTTGGTAGATCAGCGACACCAGGCTTGAGACAGCACTGGTACCGCTGACAATGTTCCTCAGTGAGTCGGCGGTACGACCGGCAATCACCATGCCGCGCTGGGTCTTGGTCGACGAGTCGGCAATCAGCGCGGCTGTTTGCTGGGCTGCTTCCGCGCTACGGGCGGCCAGGCTCCTGACCTCGTCGGCGACCACGGCGAAACCGCGGCCCAGTTCCCCGGCGCGTGCCGCCTCGATCGCAGCGTTCAGGGCCAACAGGTTGGTCTGGGCGGCGATGTTATCGATGGTGGTGATGATGGCGGTGATGTCCTTGCCCGAATTGTCGATCTCGGCCATGGCTGCAATCAATTCACTCATCAGCTTGTCACTTTCCCCCGCGTCGGCACGCGACGCCTGGGATTGCTCATCGGCCTTTTTGGCGTTGGCGGCGTTGTCGCTGGTCTGCGCTGCCATTTGGGTCATGACCGCACTGATTTCGGTGATGGATGACGCCGAGTTGGAGGCCCCGTCGGAGAGTGACTGGCTCAATTCGGTGACCTGCGCCGAGCTGCCGGTGATTTGCGTGGCGCTGGCCTGCACCTGGGAGATCAAGGCGTTCAAGTTGCCGACCATTTTCTCCAGGGATTTGCCCAAGGTGTCGTTGGGCGAGGACAGGCGCACTTCCAGGTCCAGGTCTCCTTCGGAGATGCGTTCGGCCACCCGCACCTGGCGTTGCAGGCTTTCCGACATATCGTTCAAGGCAAAGGACAATTGGCCGACTTCATCTTCGGATTTTTGCACCAGACGACGCGAGAAGTCCCCCAGGCTGATGTTGGCCGCCAAGGCGGCGGCTTCACGAATCGGCCCGACGATTTTCGCGGTGGCAAACCACAGTGCAAGCAGCGCCAGCAGGGAAATGGCCACGCCAACCGACACCTGCCAGATGCTGCTCTTGACGCCGCGTGATTGCAGTTCCTTTTCCAGGGCTATGGCCTGGCTCATGACCACGGCCTTGGGCAAGTGGATCAGGATGGCCCAAGGTTTTTCGCTGCGGCCCAGGGTGATGGGCATCTGCACTTCGATTTCCTGGGAGTCCTGGTTGAGTCGGCTGTCCCCCTGGCCTTTCTGCACATTGGCCAGCACCTTGTCCCAGGTGTCGGGCAGCAGCGTCTTCAACGGTTGGCCGATCAGTTCCGGCCGTTTACTGTCAGCCACCACCAACCCTTGATGGCTCAGGATCGATACGGAGCCGTTGCCGCCATACAGGTCGGCGGACATCTGCTCGCTGAGTTTCTGGATGAACGAGATATCGAAGTCAGCGCCCACCACCCCGTAAAACTTGCCGTTCGCGGTGATCGGCACCGAGAGGGTTGTCAGCCATACATTCTTGCCTTGCACCACGTAGGGGATCGGGTCCAGCACGCTTTCCCTCTGGGTATCCCGAGGGCCCGAGTACCAGCCGCCCTTGGGCACGCCGTTGGGATGACGGGCATCGGAGTCATACTCGACCAGTGGCTGCACGGCAATGTGGCCATCCGAACTGCGCGTCCAATAAGGAGTGAAACGGCCGGTCAACGGGTTGTTACCACCCTCGTTGTTACGAAATGCCTGATCCTGGCCGTCCAACGCATCCGGTTCCCAGCACGAATAGGTACCGTTGAAGTCGGGGTTGTCCTTGAGCACGCTCAGTAGCATCGTATTGATTTGATCCCGGCCCAGCGTCAACGGGCTTTGTGCAGCCTTGCTGGCCCCCAGCACATCAGCCAGTGCGCGCGCGGCATTCAAGGCATTCTGCAACTTTGCCTTAATGACGTTGGCGCGGGACTCCGCGAGGTTTTGCACTTCACGGATGGTGGCGCTTTCAATCAATGCGGAAACTTCAGTGCCCACATAGGCCTGGTTGGCATTCGAGGAATAAAGCCCATATAAGACCAGACTCGCGCACGAGATAAACAGGCAGAGTCCGGCGGTGAAGCATATGCGCGTCTGCAATGAGTTGAATTTCATGGTATTTCCTGCCCGTGCTAGTAGTTACCAACATAATGGGATGTCGGTATTCGAGTGTTGTTTTGCACGCAAGGCTTAACGCTTAATCATGGGCTGCTTACGCATAGATATATGCGGTACAGCTTATTGGTTCAGTGCTGTTCGTGAGCGGTATCGTCGAGCCATAAACGCTCGGTATTTTTAAAGCCATAGCGCTGCGGGGGCACCCGCGCAATGATTCGGTCGGTTTGTGCCGGATCACTCAAGTCGATTATTCGGGGGGTTATGTAAATATTTAAAACCGGAAGAAAGAATAACTTTATTTTTGGCGTCAATAATGAGTCGGCATGTTGTTCGATGACGACGCCAATACTGCCGCTTTTCAATTGCACGATAGAACCGACGGGGTAGATACCCACGGACTTCAGGAATGCCCGGAATACCTCATCATCGAAATGCCCGTCCCAGGTCGACATTTGCTGGATGGCGACCGCAGGGTCCCAACCCTGGTTATAGGAACGGTCCGAGGTGATCGCGTCATAGACGTCACACACCGCGGCCATTCGAGAAAAAAGACTGATTTGTTCTCCCGCCAGTTGATGGGGGTAGCCCGTGCCGTCGACTTTTTCGTGATGATGCAGGCACACGTCCACGACCATTTCGCACATCTGCGCTGTCGCCACCAGGGTTTTCTCACCTTCCAGCGGATGGGTGCGAACCAGCTGCAATTCGTCGCCGCTCAAGCGCCCCGGCTTGTTGAGGATGGCGCCCGGGATGGCCATTTTGCCGATGTCGTGCAGCAGCCCGGCCAGCCCCGCCCGGCGAATCAATGGCGCCGGCAGGCCCAATTGATTACCCAGGGCAATCATCAGGGCACACACGGCGACCGAGTGCATATAGGTGTAATCGTCGATGCTTTTAAGGCGTGCGAGGCTGATAAAGGCATTGGGGTGGCGTGCGATCGAAGCAGAAATGTCGTCGACCAACGCGCCGACCTGTTCGAGCTCCAGGGAGCGGCCCATGCGGGCGTGGCTGAACATCTCGACAACGGCGGTCTTGGCCCGAGAACAGATTTCCTGGGCGGCGGCCAGCTCGTCTTTCATGCTGGTGGGGGTGGTCGAAATCGCTGCGGTCAGCGTTTCTTGCGGCAGGCCTGAGTCTGGTTGCGGCCCCGGATCGGAAGGTTGCGCGCCACAGCCCATGGCGCACTGGATATCAGGCTGAGCTTCATTCGCGCGGTCCTTCCAGAACGGTCTTTCTTCACTGCCGGTGGTCAGGTGGTAGAGCTCATTGCATTTCAACATGATTAGCCCTCTGTCATTTTGTTCTTATTCGTTTCCCTACAGCCTCCTTGGCTTGAGTGTTGTTGTCGTAAAGCGTCAGTTCGGGGTGGCCGCCTTGATTCGTGAGACCACGCGGCCGGCCAAGTCATCGGGGCGGAACTTGGCGAGGAAGTCATCGGCACCGACTTTCTTGACCATCGCCTGGTTGAACCCGCCCGAGAGTGAGGTGTGCAGCACGATGTGCAGCTTGGCCATGCGCGGGTCGTGGCGGATTTCAGCGGTCAGGGTGTAACCGTCCATCTCTGGCATTTCGATGTCGGAGATCATCATCAGGAACTCCTCCTCCGGCTTGCGCCCCTCGTCGAGCATGGCCCGCAGGTAATCAAGCGCCTGGCGCCCATCGTTCAAGGCCACCACCTCGACGCCCACGGTCTCCAGGCAGCGGGTCACTTGCTTACGCGCGACCATCGAGTCATCCACGGTCAGCACCCGCAGGTGCTTAGCCCGCTGGCTGACCTCGTGTTCCACCACGCCGCTGGAGATTTCCTCGGAGGATGGCGAGATTTCTGTCAGCACCTTTTCCACATCGATGATCTCGACCAGGCGATCATCCGTGCGTGTAACGGCAGTCAGGTAATTGTTCTCGCCGCTGCCCTTGGGGGGCGGATGGATGTCTTCCCAGTTCAAATTGACGATGTGCTCGACCGCATAGACCAGAAAACCCTGAACGCGGTTGTTGTACTCCGTAAGTATTATAAAAGCGCTTTCCTGATCCTCGACGCCGGGCAACCCAGTGGCCATGGCCAGGTCAAGAATAGGAATGCAGACACCTCGGATGTTGGCGACGCCACAAATGTTGCTATTAGACTTTGGTATCGATGATAACTTCGGGCAGCGTATAACTTCCCGGACTTTAAATACGTTGATCCCATACAGCTGGTGATTGTTGAAACGGAATAGCAGCAGTTCAAGTCGGTTCTGACCGACCAGCTGGGTGCGGCTGTTAACGGATGCCAATACGCCGGTCATACACACTCCTTGAACCTGGCTGAACAGCGTTGATGTCGTAATGACATTAGCATATGTAGGGGAATGTAAAATATATGTGAAAATAAAATTGTGGGTGGGTTTGCTGTTTAAGCGATGGGGGCGGAATGATTGTCTATTTGGACGAGTGTTTGAAAGTAGTTAGTTGGCTAACTTGCTATTTTTATTGTTGAGAATGATTTAGAAAAACAATTTTATACGGCCTGTCGGGTTAAGCGAGGCACAACAAAGTCCGCGCTAGAGCCGGCCTTTAGAAGCGATCCGCTCGCGGAAAATCGCCTGCTTATCCTGGATGAATCGATGAGTCAGCCGAAGCGTGAGGTTGAACAGGTCCTCCATCCGCCACGGCGCGGCCATCTCGCGCAGGTCTTAGGCCGTACGGGCACCGAGACAATGGATTGAAAGGCTTTCGTGAGCTGCGAGTGGTTTACGCATCGACGAGGCGCGGCAGATTGCCCCGTTCAACACGGCCATCGGCCTGGAACTCAAAAAATCTGAAAAGCCCCCAGTAGCCCTGAAACCCTCGTATTTATTGGATTTCAGGCAAAAAAAAGACGCCCGTGGACGTCTTTTTCTGATCATTTGACTGTTCGAGAGGCTCGCCGCTGCGGGGCCTGGTCCTAAGCTGGCGCCAGTGACCGAGCGGCACTTGGTTGTGGAGGACTGCTTCGCCCCAGGGGGTATCGATGCTCATGTGGCCGAGCAGGCTTACTGTTCCAACTTGGGGACGGTTTCCTGTTCAGCGGACTTGCCGTGTTTGGGCCAGATAACGCCAACGCTTTTCATGCCCTTGGCCGGGTCCATTTCAGGGTGAGCGAGAACCACGTCTCGATAGGACGGGCTGCCGATCACGGCGGGTTTGAACTTGACCAAAAAGTCGTTGACCTCCTTGCGTAGCTCCGGCGCCAGGTCGTAGTCGTTGTAGCACTCCTCCAGACAATCGAGCGTGGCTTGCCAGTGCTCCTCGGTAAGTCCCATGCCTCGATGGGCGGTAACCATGTCTCTCCCGCGGTACTTGGCGCTGCCCCCCCAGTGTTGGGAAAGAAAGTCGACAAAGTTGATATGTTCCTTTTGGAAAGTCGACTCGGACATATGCGCCCAAATGTGGCCAATGACAGGATGTGCCATTGTTTTCCTCAAAACTGCGCCCGCGAACTGATAAATAACGTCATAACCACCAAGACGTGTATAGAGGGAGGGTTGTTGTTCAATAGATGGTTGCTGATCGGTCATGATGCGATTTCTCCGTTTCGTGTGAGGGCGATTCTTGTTGGCTCAATGCCGGATTCGGCGCGGTTGATAAGGTTGCAAGGGCTTACGAAGTATCGAGGTTAGGTCTGCCGTCGGGCACACGCTTGGTTAGCAACGCCACGCATTTGGTCTAGAGGGACAGGCGCTTAAAAAACGTGCGCGTAACGCAAGTTCATTCGAAAGTCTTCCTTGGTCCCGTTATCTACGGAGAGGTCCTTGCCCAGCTGCAGTTGGATTTGGTCTTTAGCGGTGAAGAACTTAGTTGCTGTCACACGGAAGTTTGTGGTTCCGATTTCGTTATTCTGGTTGACTTGATCGACGCGGGTTTCCCCGCCCCAGAGATGCCCGAAGCCTAAGGCGAACGCCGTTGTGGCATCGGGCATATAGCGCCCCATCACCTGTGTAGCGTAAGAAACCTTCTGCTTGAGCCGGTCTGCGTTGGCGCCATAGTCATTGTTATCGCCATACCAGGTAGCTCCGCCAACCAGGTCAATGGCCCATTGTTGAGTGAAGTGTTTGACGTAAGCGCCTTGTAGCTCGAATTTCCAGCGGTTCTCACCGATGTTCAGCGGATCGTCTCTGTCGTAGTTGCCAGTGGGTACGAACAGGTAGGGTGTGAAGCTAAGAGTGTCACGGGCGTCGTTGAGTCTTAACCTGACCGGGGCTGCCAGCGTTAGGTCGCCAACGCCATTCGTATTGCCAAGCGTTGAAGCATCTCCGCCGCTGGAAACGTGCCCGAATGGCAGCAGGAATTGCGGATCGATTGTGACGGTGTCGGTCAACCCGTACACATGCAGCAAACGCAGGATGCCGACGTCGGAGGTCAGTTTGAAGTCCGAACTGACTTTGTGACCGTTTGCATACGCCGAGTCTGTCGTGGAGTGTTGGTAGTAAATGACGCCGATGGTGGCGCCTACCGGATATTGCTCGTAGTCTCCAGGAGCCACTTCGATAGCTTGTGCTTGAAGTGCCGGTAATACAGTGGTGAGTGTCAGCAGACGTACCTTTTTCATTATGGAGTTCCTTTGCATAGGGCGGCTGTGCGAACTTTTCGGGTCACAGGCTGCGGCTTATTGAATGTGATGAAGTGGGTGCAGGTTACTTTCAGCTTCGTGCCGGTAGTGCGTCGCGAAACATCCCTGTCTGCTGATGGAAGTTGATGTATTCGAACACTTTATTTTGGGATCAGGCACACGCTCAGGTTTACCTGCGGCACTCGCCTGCCGAGCCCGAAGTGCACATGCCCCCCACTCGAGCAGCCACGAAACGAACTCTTCAGGTGCCAGGTCGCGCATATGCAGCAACCTGAAGTCGTCGGTCACTTGCTGTTGTTCAAGATGCATGGGCTACCTCATCGGCGCAGTTTGCTGGATATGCCGTAAGGTCAAAGTTAGGCAGAACGGAATAGCGTCGCTTTGTTCGAAAGGACAACCGTTTGGTTGGAAAAGACAGTGCACAAACACCTGCTTGTGCACGATTCGCGTGGGTGCGTCGCACAGCAGCAGCGAGAGTTTCTGCTCTGAAATGAGGACGGGTGTTGGCGGTATTTAACAGCGGGAGTTGGCGTAACTAAGTCGTAGCCACGGGCCACAGAGGTCAACGCCCGCAAACATCCATGGCGTAGCTATTACTTATTAGAATCTTGGTAACAGTGCCCAGCTGTCTCAAGTAGTTGCATCAATGTGAGTGTCACCATAGTGGAAAGGGGACCCCGACCGCGGGATCGTCGAGCCGGAACAGATGGATCATCGTCGGGTGCTGGAAATTGCTCTACCCTTCCTCGGAAGTCTCGAAGGCATCCAGACCGACTGGACGCCTCTGGACACCATTAATGCTCTATTCCACAAGCCCGAAGGTGAGCTCTGCCCGTGGCAGTTCGAACACTTTACCGCTGTCTAGCCAAGGTCGGTCACGAATGGAAAATGCCAGTATTGAGTACACCGACAAACAACGCTGGTTTGCGCTCACCAAGATAAACATCCTCTCGGCCCTGTCGCAGATCGTGCAGATTGGTACCGTCACTCCGCTGCTGTCGCTTTCGCTGGAACAGCAAGGCGTCGAGCCGGCAAAGATCGGGGTGATTGTCAGTGCCTCATGGTTGGCGATCCTGTTGCTCTACAAATGGGTTCCGCGTTTGCTGGCCCATCTGGGGCTCATCAAGACGAATATCCTCAGCGCAGCGCTGACGATTGCTGCGCTGATCGGCATGACCTTGACTACCCATTTGGTACTGATTTTTTTGCTGAACTTCGTGCTCGGTATTGGCTTGATCCTGCGCTGGATTGCCTGCGATACGTGGATCGTCGCGGTCGCCTCGAAAGACGAGCGCGGCCGGGCGATCGGCATACATGAGACCTTGATGGGCCTGGGTATTGCGGTTGGCCCGCTGCTGTTGGTTGTGTTCGGCGTCGGGAGTGCCGCGCCTTACTACGCCTGTGCCGTGATCGTGTTGTTATCCGGTGCGCTGGCCTTTACCCTCAGGGGCTACGATACGCGACCGCAAACTCCGGCGGAAAAACGCCATGGCAAGTTGTTCAGCGTCATCCCCACGGCGTTGTGTGGCGCGTTTATCGCAGGCTTTTCGGAAACCTCATCCGTATCGTTCCTGGCAGGCTACAGCCTCTCGGCCGGTTATCTGTTGACCGCCGCCACCTTGCTGATATCGGTGTTCGGCATTGGCGGCACCGTCCTGCAACTGCCGATCGGCTGGATGGCCGACCGCAGTTCGTACAAAGTCGGCCAATTAGTCTGCGGCTTGATACTGTTGTTGGGCACCCTGGCCATTCCGTTCAGCCAGCCGCTTCCGTGGTTGGCGACGATTATCGTGTTCCTGTGGGGAGGCGCCATTGGCGGCATGAACACCCTGGCAGTGATCGAGGCGGGAGACCGGGTTGGAGAACATCAAGTGTCCACCGCCATGACGGCCATTGCGATGTTCTATACCTTGGGCAGCGTGTTGGGGCCCATTGCCACGGGGGCCACAGTGTCCTACATCAGCGAGCATGGATTGATGATCACGGTGGGGGGCGTCGGTGCGGTTTTCATTGCGATGTTGGTTTTGCGCAGAGCCCCCGTACAAGAGTGAATTGCGCCAGGGGCTTTGTTTGAAGGGCATAGGCGGGCAGGGGCTTAGGCGTTTCCAATAGCGAGAGTGCATGTTCGGTCAACGGGATGGTATGCAGACGACGCTTTTTCATTCTCTCCGCAGGGATGGTCCAGATGCGTTTGTTGACGTCGATGTCTGCCCATCGAGCGATTGACCCTGACTCGCAGTTGGAGCCCGTTGCCATCGGTGAGGGCGTAGTCCTGGTCTTTTGGTTTGACTGCCTTGAGCGGCGGTCGGAGGGGGCGTACATGAGAGGTAGTCCTTGACACCTTTTGGTATTCCCAGCATTTGCGCTGGGGAGTTGGGAATACCGTTGGGAATATCAAACCGCCTGGAACTCAAAAAACTTCGAAAGCCCCAATAGCCCTGAAACCGCCGTATTCACTGGATTTCAGGCACAAAAAAAGACGTCCGTGGACGTCTTTAGATGATGAAGTGGGCCGGGGTAATCTGAATTGGATTGTTAGGTATCTGATTCAATTCATTAATGTGATTTTGTAAATCTCTTTGGAATACTGATTGGAATACCGAGAGAAGCTGGAGTGAGCAATTTGCTTCGATTCCGTATCTTGAAAAGGACGACCAAAAGGATCACCTGTTTACTCGAAGCCGGGCAAGCTGAGCATGCCGCCCTTGGTGCGCTCACCAAAGCCGGTGGGCATTAGGGTTTTGTGTTTTTTCATCTCTGCGAGTACCGCCAACCATTCGGTTTTGCCAAAGCGCAGCTTGGTGTCGTTCCAGCTATGCATGACTTCGCCCACGATGGCTTCATCGGAAATCGGGCGGCCTTCGAGAATAAAGTCGTTCCAGGCGGCATAGAGCGTCACAGTCATTTCGCAACGATCCGTATCCCAGTCCCGCATAAGCTCAATGACCTGCTCAATGGTGACGCGCTCAGCGACCGACCAGGCGCTGCTATACGCCTGCCGATGCTGACCTGCTTGGGAAAGCGGGCGGTAGGCATGGCCAACAGTCTCGCGCTCGATGCGCTCATACCACTGGTGGTTCTGCATCTCGCATTCGACCTTATTCATCAACTGGCGATCGTGGGGGCCGGCGGCGTCGCGCAGGTAATTACCTTGGATAGCGGCGAGCCTGGCCGTGTGTTCGGCCAAGTAAATTACCTTCTGCAGCTTGCGTTGGCCGAAGGTGCGTTGGCTATGTAGCTGATGAGTGATTTCTGCGGCGAGGAGGGTACGGGCTACTTGCCGGTCCGTGGCAATGGGGCCCTGCTGGGCATCTTCAGCGAGGGAGCGTTCGACCAGGGTACTGGCCAACTGTTCGTTCAACTGGCAGGCCTGGGTTATGCGGGTTTTGAGTTGCTCGCAGAGGGCCATTAGTTGGTCGACTTTGGCGATGATGCGTTGTTGTTCTCCGAGCGGCGGTAATGGGAACGCGCATGCTCGAAGTTGGGTCATGTTGATGGAAGCAAGGTTGGTGGTCTGTTTTGATGAACCCGCAAAATACTCTCTTGCTGAGGCCGAATTCAGATACATCTCTGCCCAGCGTGGCTCCCAATCCGCAACTACTGCACGAGCCCGGAAAACATGATTTTGGTGAAGGCACTCTGGCAACTCATCACGCCAAATTGCCGTACGACCGACTTTGTCCCAATCACCACCTTCTGTAATCAGCAGGTCACCGTTCCGAAGTAGGTACTTTCCGACTTCGTCTTCTGGAACTTCGACTTCCTTAATCTGCTCCATTTCCAAGCGTCCACGCTGGACATTCGCCACGCGGAGGTACGGCTTGGATAACAGCTTGCGGTCGCCAAGTTTTCGTCCAAGGGTGACGCCGCCAGTCACATGTAAAACATCATCAATGGTTTGCCATTCCCAGCCGGCAGGGACGTCAAAAGGCGGTTCCGGTTGCAAATTGGCAGCCAGATCCTTTTGTTTACGAGCCTTCGATTTGGCTAGATAAATTTGTTTTTCGGCTTGGATACGTTTTACAAACTCACTCGCCGACTCATCGTTGGGATCTTGCTGCACCAATTTTCCCATCACGGCCAGTTGCAGCAGGGTTTGTTTGAGGGCGTCGATGCTGGGTTCGGTGGTGAACAGGGTATGGAAGTGGTCGGCCAGGCGTTGCCAGTTGGTGGCGAAGTCGGTGGCGTCGCTGACTTGGGTCAAGCTTTCGAGCAGCGCTTGTACCAGTTTGGCGTGGGCGTTTTCGGCGTCGGTCTGCTGGGCTTCCAGGCGGTCGCACAGGACCATCAGCTCATCGACTTTGGCGACGATGCGGTGTTGTTCAGCGAGTGGTGGAAGCCCCGTTACGGTGGCGATAATTTTCTCTCGTGAGATGTTTGGCTGCGCCCCACCAGCTCCTTGGCCAATGAAATTCGATTTAAGCGCTTTTAGGGTAAGCAGCAAATATCT
Source organism: Pseudomonas sp. G11 (assembly GCF_029457515.1). Lineage (NCBI taxonomy): Bacteria > Pseudomonadati > Pseudomonadota > Gammaproteobacteria > Pseudomonadales > Pseudomonadaceae > Pseudomonas > Pseudomonas sp. G11. The sequence goes on along the minus strand of NZ_CP120377.1, from coordinate 6,873,893 downwards.
ATTGAATACACCATTGAACGGCGTGCAGGCACAGACAGCCTGATTTGTTGTGCCTTCCACGCTCAAAATTGCTGTTTTACCAATGGTCGCGCCGTACATCGCAATGAGTACGTCGCCCGGCTTATTTCGACGCAATGAGCACTCTTTAAGCGCTAGCTCAGTTACCGACTCTTCCGAATCTGAAATGAAGTCTGCAATCAGCTCGCCCGATTTGAACCAAGGCATTTCACCGCCGTAGTAACTTGAGTTTCCCCTAGCCGGAGTTGCCCCAGCTCCCCAGTCACCAATCTGGCCTAGCCGTATCCACTCCCAGCCAATGGGTAGCTTGAACTGCATTTCATTTTGTTCGATATCGGGTAACTGCCTGCCCTTTCGAATGGTCTTATTTTCAATGAGTAATGCTTTCTCTTTCGCAATATTCTTCAGCAGCTCACTGGCAGGCTCATCACTGGATTTCTGCTCAAGCAGCTTGCCGCGCACCGCCAACTCCAGAATTAGCTCGCGCAGTTTTTTGATGCCACTGGGTGCACCAGCCAGCAGCTGTAGGTTGTCGGTGAGTAACGCCGTCATACCTGACGCTCCAAAGCTGCGGTCAGCACAGCTTTAAGCTGATCGCGTAGGTCGCTGATTTCGCTTTGCAGGCTGGCGTAGTTGCGCAGCAGCTCTTCCGGGTCGTGGCTGATCTGCTCGCCGATATGCGGGTTCTTGCAGTCGAGGTTCCAGTTGCGTCCCTGCAGTTCTTCGAGGCTGATCTTCCAGGCGAACTCATTCTCCACCCGCGCAGCAAAGCCATCGGCTTCGTTGCCCCACCAAGCTTCTTCCACGGCGAATTCTTCGAAGCGCATGGGGCGGGTCTTGGAGTAGTTCTTTACCCCGGCCGGGTACTGGTGCTCGTAGAACCACACCTGTTTGGTCGGTGTGCCCTTGGTGAAGAACAGCAAGTTGGTCTTGATGCCGGTGTAGGGGTTGAAAACGCCGTTGGGCAGGCGAACGATGGTGTGCAAGTTGCACTCGGTCAGCAGCTTTTCCTTGATCCGGCTTTTAATTCCTTCACCAAACAGAAAGCCATCGGGCAGTACCACGGCTGCGCGGCCACCGTCTTTCAGTAGCTGCATGATCAGCACCAAAAACAAATCGGCGGTTTCTCGGGTGCGGAAAGCGGCGGGGAAGTTGGTTTCGATGCCATCCTCCTCCATACCACCGAACGGCGGGTTGGCAACAATGCAATGTACGCGTTCGCTCGGCCCCCAACTGATCAACGGCTTGCTTAGAGTGTTGTCGTGGCGGATCTGGTTGGGCACCTCAATGCCGTGCAGGATCATATTGGTGGTAGCCAGCAGGTGTGGCAGCGGCTTTTTTTCCACGCCGAAGATACTGGCCTGCAGTGTGCGCTCGTCCTCGGCGGTTTTTACATAGCGACTGCGCTTGTGTTCGATGGCACAGGTGAGGAAGCCGCCGGTGCCGCAGGCCGGGTCCATAACCTTTTCATCCAGCTTCGGATCGACCATGCGCACCATAAACTCGGTGACCGGACGCGGGGTGTAGAACTCGCCAGCGTTGCCTGCGTTCTGCAGGTCGCGCAGCAGTTGCTCGTAGAGATTACCGAACTCATGGCGCTCTTGGGCCTTGTTGAAGTCCACGCCTTCCTGAATCTTGTTGATCACCTGGCGCAGCAACTGCCCGGACTTCATGTAGTTGTAGGCGTCTTCAAACACGCTGCGCACCACGAAGGCTGACGGTGTGTTGCTGTACTCGTTCAGGCTCTGCAACTGGGGGAACAGGTTATTGTCGATAAAGTCCTTCAGCGCATCGCCAGTCATGCCTTCCGGATCAGCGGCCCAGGTACGCCAGCGGCAACTGTCGGGAATGGGCGAGCGGTAGTTGTCGTCCATCAGCTCCCATTCCAGCTCGCGGTCATCGAAGATTTTCAGGAACAGTAGCCAAACCAACTGGCCGATGCGCTGGGCGTCGCCGTCTACGCCAACGTCTTTGCGCATGATGTCCTGAATGGACTTGATGGTGGAGCTAATGGACATGAAGTTCTCTCAACGCGTACCGCAAGGGGGGCGAAATTCTACCGGATAGTGGGGGCGACTGCTTTAGCATGTCGTCAGTGTTTAGCCCTTAGCTTGCGTAAAGTTCGTCTTCCAGCTCATGGATAGCCTTGTTGTAGCCAGCCTTACCGCCAAAGGCCTTGACCAGCTCGATGGGTGCACCGAACTGGCTAAAAGGGTCGAGCTGGAGGATTTTGATGTCCTCAATATGTTCGATACCGGTATCGGCGTATTTATCCAGCAATGCCTCTAGTACCTGGCGTGCTGCGCCAGAATACTTGGCGAAATAGTTGCGCTTTTTCACCTGCTCGGCTCGTTCGCGGCGTGATAGGGCAGGCTGATCGAATGCGACGTGACAGATCAGGTCGAACGGATCGAGCGGCTTGCCCTGTTTCTTTTCCACCTCTTCGGCCAAGGCTTCCCACATCACACCCTGGACGGCCATTTCCTCGATGATGACTTTCTTTTGCTCGGAATCACTCCAGCGTCGGAGGAAATCATCCAGTGAGGCGAACTGCTTTTTCACGCAGGTGCGGGTGTAGTCGTGCAGCGATTCGGTGATCAGTCGGCCATCCGGGCCGTAGTACTGCACACGCTCGGCGATGACATAAATCGGGACGTTGTCGATGACGTACTTGATGCGTTTTTTGCCCTCATCTTCGCCGGTAAAATCTAGATCATCGCCCTCGTTATCGTTGCCTGCGCTGATGCCATCTTCGTCGGCAAGCGGGTCATCCGGTGGTACGGGAGAGTCATCACCTTCTGGGGCGTAGATCACCACCGGGTCGCCGTCGAAGGCAGGGTCGGCAAACAGCTCGGTGGCCTTTTTGAAGTCCATAATGGTGAACCAGTACTTGCCATAGTCTTCGTTGATGCGAGTGCCGCGACCAATGATTTGCTTGAACTCGGTCATCGATTTGATGTGCTGGTCGAGCACTATCAGCTTGCAGGTTTGAGCATCCACCCCGGTGGTCATCAGTTTGCTGGTAGTGGCAATCACCGGGTAGCGCTCTTCCGGGTTGATGAAGTTATCCAGCTCAGCCTTGCCTTCCTGATCATCGCCGGTGATACGCATGACGTATTTGCGATTCTCGGCCACGCGCTCAGGGTTAAGGTTGACCAGGGCCTGGCGCATGCGCTCGGCGTGGTTGATGTCGTCGCAGAAGACGATGGTTTTCTGAAACGGATCCGTGGCCTTGAGGAGTTCGGTAACCTTCTGCGCCACCAGTTGGGTGCGTGCCTCGATCACCAGGGTGCGGTCCATATCCTTGAGGTTGTAGATGCGGTCTTCGATCAGTTCGCCATTTTTATCGAGCATGCCTTTGGGGGGCCGCCAGCCTTGCAGGTCTTTGTCGAAGTCGATGCGCACCACTTTGTAGGGGGCGAGAAAGCCGTCTTCGATGCCTTGCTTCAAGGTGTAGCTGTAAATCGGTTCACCGAAGTAAGTGATGCTGGATACCTCTTTGGTCTCCTTCGGTGTGGCGGTAAGGCCGACATGGGTGGCGCTGGAGAAGTAGTCGAGGATTTCACGCCAGGCTGAATCCTCGGAGGCGCTGCCACGATGGCATTCGTCGATCACGATCAGGTCGAAGAAGTCGCGGGAGAACTGCTTGTAGATGTTCATCTCTTCATCAGTGCCGGTGACGGCCTGATAGAGCGACAGGTAGATCTCATAGGAGGTATCGATCTGGCGTTTGGCAATTTTGGTCATCGCCTGGCCGAAGGGCTTGAAGTCGTTGTTTTTGGTCTGGTCGACCAGGATGTTGCGGTCGGCCAGAAACAGGATGCGTTTCTTCTGTTTCGATTTCCACAGCCGCCAGATGATTTGGAAGGCTGTGTATGTCTTACCGGTGCCCGTAGCCATCACCAGCAGGATACGGTCTTGGCCGCGCGCCACAGCCTCGACGGTGCGGTTGATGGCATTCATCTGGTAATAGCGAGGCATGCGCCCGGAGCCGTCGTCGTAGTAGGGCGCTTCGATCTTGTGTTGGGCTGTTGCATCCAGCCCCTTCCACTGACAGTAGCGGTGCCAAAGTTCGGCAGGGCTGGGGAATTGATCAAGGGTAAGTTCGGTTTCTACCTGGCCGCCTGTGCCGCTGCGGTCGTGAAACAGGAAGCCATCGCCATTGCTGGAGAACACGAACGGTACGTCCAGCGCCTCTGCATATCCCAGGGCTTGCTGCATGCCGGAGCCAACGGAGTGCTTGTTGTCCTTCGCCTCGATCACTGCGATAGGCAGGTTGGCTTGGTGGTAGAGGATGAAGTCTGCGCGGCGTGCTTCACCACGGCTGTGCAGTTTGCCCCGGACGATAATGCGGCCTTTGGTAAAGCTGACTTCCTCGCGCACCTGCTTGTGCATGTCCCATCCAGCTTGCTGAACGGCTGGGGCAATGTACTTGCTGCAGATGTCCCGCTCGGAAAGCGACTTTTTGTCCATAACCCCAATTCCCTTTCAAGCCGGCCTGGTCGCTCCATTCCGGCACTGCTGATCGTGCTCGATGGGCGTAAATGTACCTTGTTTGATAGTGGCACGGGGGAAGATCAGATTTTGGTGGTTGAAGCTGTAGGCAAGATGAGTCGAGGCCATGCCAGTGCGAGTGTTTTGCGTCTCCCAGATTCTTTTATCTGGGATCGTTCTCTGCAGCGGGCTGAAGATGGCTAGGGTGGATAGGACCACAAGCGAATCGTTGGTACTGAATTAACTTCCGTCGGCGTACATCACCAATTTGGCGAAGCATGTTCGGTCGTTCCCGATCCATGTAGGCCGCTGGAAACAGCTCCGGATCGTAGGGGATGGCGTCCAGCATGTCGATTCCATATTCGACATAAACACGCTTGCCGAGCGGTGTCAGGGCCAAAGCCTTAATTCGGCGGATATGCTCTGATATGGCTCGGTATCCATCATGTGCAAGCAGGTCGCGCAGATAATGGTTCGACGCGCGAAGTGCAATCTTCACCCGCACGGATTCCCGATGTGGCCGATCCTGCCAGTAAGCGAATAAATTGAATAAACGAGACTTCAGACATGTGATCGGGTCGATGACGGCGACCTGCACACCTTCGATATCCAGGACGGATAAATACTTTAAAATCTCTTTTTTGGGCGCGCCTCCAACGCTGTCCATTTCCAGGATATCGACGATGACCTCTTTGCCGTCAACCCAGTCAATGTACGCGGCGGCAATATTGATCGTATTGTCTTCCATCTTCGCTTTGCGAAAAGGGACGCCCATCATCTGGGCACAATAATCAATAGAGTTGGGCTTGCCGATAAAGTCCAAGTCATCGCTAGTGACGAATCCGACATCCTCGCCTGTCATTTCGTCGATGAGGTATTGCCGGGCCCAAAGCGTAAGCGATTGCCCGCCAACGATCACAAGGCCGTAATCGGTGACAGCTGATTGAATTGAGGGACGGTAGACGCGCTGAATTAGATCGAGCAGGAAAGCGAAGAGCTCTGAACGTTCAAGTAGGGCGAACGGAGCGTCTTCGTTTACCGCTTCGGGCATCAGTTGCTTAGCGCAGAGAATCGTTGTGGGCGAGCGATTGAAGCAGAGTTGCCACGAAGGGCGGCTTTGGCACGGGCAGCAGCCATTTCAAGCATCTGAGGGTCAGCTGCATAGACAGCATCAACCTGGCGGTCACGTGAGCTGCTTTTAAGGCTCATCATTTCCGCAAAGCTAAGGTCTTTTGAATGCTGGTGGCCGCTGATCATGGCGAAAGTACCCATAAGGGTGAAATGGACTTGGATTTGAGGTTAGCACATTCAGTCGGCGCATTTGCAGTCGAAAGGCTGTGATTGCAAGGGATTACCGACGAAATGCATGGGTAGGGTGCCGTCTAGGTGCAAAGGGCCTGCTTCACCGGCCCTTTGCACCTAGACGGCTCTTAACGAGCAGAGCGCCACGGTCTATTGGAAAGGTAACCATCTGTCAAGTGGAATGTCAACATGGGAATACCAAACCGCCTGGAACTCAAAAAACCTGGAAAGCCCCCCGCAGCCTTGAACCCCCCGTATTCACTGGATTTCAGGCATAAAAAAAGACGTCCGTGGACGTCTTTAGATGTTGAAGTGGTGGAGCCGGGGGGATTTGAACCCCCGTCCGCCAGTACTCCGCTGTCGGTACTACATGCGTAGCCGTGTCTATTAAGTTAACCCTCAGCGACCCGACGGGCAGGGTGCTTTGGGCGAGTTGTGTAAGTTTTAGCCGCTTCGTCCACAACGTACTGCACGGCGATTCTGTTCTATATGACAATCACTTTGGGTTTACAGACATCCCCTGATGATTGCTGGACCCGAAGGTACCAGGAGGGAAGGGCTAAGGCTGCTTACGCAGCGAGAGCGTATTCCCCGTAGGTTTCGTCATTGGCAACTATAGAAAGTTGCAACAGTGGATTTACGAGTTCTGTTACCAACTCGGCATGCACCTAAAGTTTCGCGACCGGCGTCGAATCCTAAACGGCCCCGTGCTTGTAACTCGTTGTTTCTTAGTGAGTGACAAGCCTGTGCAGTGTACGTCAAACGGTCACAGAAGGCCAACCCGAAGGTTGGTCTTGAGCATCCAATGGACTATTTGCCGCCTTTGTCGCTGTCTTGCAGGTCCTGCAACGCTTTGGAGGTGATTTCGATGCATCTTTTGTCATCACCTGCCGCGTGGGCTGCCTGGGCCTGGGACACGGCGGTATCGATCTCGCCGCTTTTGCCACTGGTGTCGGTGGCTAGCAGCGCTTTGCCATTGTTGATTTTGTCCAGGTTGATCTTGCACAGGTCGGGCTCGCCGGCTGCGAAAACAGGTGACGCCAGCATCGCAGCAGTAATGAACAAGCCAGCAAGAGCGGAACGCTTCATAGGGTATCTCCTTGCGAAATAGGGCTCGACGCTGCTGGCCGTCATGGGCTGCCAGCGACATCACTGATGAGCCTCGGTTGCCGAGGCCTATGCAGATGACTACGCCGGTGCGCAGGGGTTCTGTTTTTTTGCCGGATTAATGCGCCCGTGCCTGGGTGACCCGGTCCACGAGGTACACCAAACCGTGGTAATCGATGCCGCCATGTTGGCTCAGGCCGATCTCGCAGGTGCGGCTGGTGGAGATACCTTCGCTGCAGTATTGCACCGCCTCCTTGAGCGTTCGCAGGGAATGGGCGTTGAGTTCCGGTGTGGTAAAGCCTTTGTCGCCAGCGAAACCACAGCAATGGATGCCTTCCGGGATCACCACGTTTTTCGAGCAGCGTCGCGCCAGGTCGATCAGTGCCTGGCTTTCCCCCAGGTGTTGGGTGCTGCAGGTGACGTGTACCGCGATCGGCGCTTCCTGCGGTGTGAAGTCGAGGCGGTCCATCAGGTGGGTTCGGATAAAACGCACGGGGTCGTAGAGATCCAGGCGGCTTTCGCCCAGGTCTTGCACCAGGCGCAGGGTGCAGGGGCTGGTGTCGCAGTAGATCGGGTCAAGACCGCCACGGCTGGCGTGGAGCAGGGCGCCGATCAGTTCCTGGCGCTTGTGTTCGGCCTGTTCGGCGTAGCCCTTGGAGGCGAACGGCTGGCCGCAGCACAGGTTGTCCTGGTTGTCGGGGAGCACGACTTGGTAACCGGCTTTTTCCAGCAGGCCACGGGTTTTGTCATACAGCGACATTTGCTCTTTATCCCCAGCCGCAGGGCCCATGGCGCGCGAGACGCACGCGGCGAGATAGACCACCCGTGGCCGTTCGTCCGTGACCGGAGGGCTGAAGCGAATGGCTTTTTCCGGCTGCGGCATGGCGTTGGTCCATTGCGGGATTTGCCCCTTGGACAGTTGAGTCACTTTGGCCGACAGCCTCGCCAGACGCGGGGCGCCCAGCAGCATGCGGGCGCCATTGGCGACGTGCAGGGTAAAGCGCGCACCTTGCAATGCCGTGGCGAAATGGCTGGCGAGCCATTCGGCGGTTTTCGTATGGTCGGCGTCGCGGGCGCGAAGCTTTTTCACCAGGTCGCCGGTATTGATTCCTACGGGGCAGCGTTGGGCGCATAAGCCGGTGGCCGCGCAGGTATCGATGCCCTGATAGTGGTAGGCCGTTTCCAATTCGGTGGTGTCGACGCCGGCGCGTTTTTTCGCCTGGATGTCACGCCAGATCACGATGCGTTGGCGTGGGCTCAAGGTCAGCCCTTTCGACGGGCACACGGGCTCGCAGAAACCGCACTCGATGCACTTATCCACAAGCTCGTCGGCGGCGGGCAGCGGTTTGAGGTGCTTGAGATGGATTTGCGGGTCGTTGCTGAGCACCACGTCGGGGTTGAGAATGCCGTTGGGGTCGAGCAGGCGCTTGAGTTGCCACATCAATTGATAGGCGTCGCTGCCCCATTCCAGCTCGACGAACGGTGCCATGTTGCGACCGGTACCATGCTCGGCTTTCAGCGAGCCGCCAAACTCCACCGCGACCAGTTGCGCGACGTCATCCATGAACGCCTGGTAGCGTGTGACCTCCTCGGCGCTGTTGAAGCCTTGGGTGAACACAAAGTGCAGATTGCCTTCCAGGGCGTGTCCGAAAAGGATGGCTTCGTCGTAGTGATGTTTGTCGAACAGCTCAATCAAGCGGTTGACGCCGATGGCCAGTTGCTCGACCGGGAAGGTCACGTCTTCGATGATCACCGTGGTGCCGGTTTTTCGCACGGCGCCGACGGCAGGGAAGGTGTCTTTGCGAATCGCCCACAGGCGGGCGTTTTCCACTGGGTCTTCGCTGAAGTCGACCTGTTTTTCCATCGGGAAAGCGGCCAGGGACGCCATGATCAGCGCCAGTTGTTCGTGGAGCAAAGAGGATGATGCGGCGCGGGATTCAATCAACAGTGCGCAGGCGTTTTCCGACAACTGCTGTACGAACGCGGGCATGCCGGGTTTGTCCTGCACTGAGCGCATGCTGCGTCGATCCAGCAGCTCAACGGCTGAGACTGGCTGGGTTTTCAGGACTGTTACGGCGTTGCAGCAGGTCTCGACATCCGGGAATACGATCAGCGCTGACGCCTTGTGCGGATGATCAATCACGGTGTCGTAGGTGACCGCGCTGATAAAGCCCAGCGTGCCTTCGGAGCCCACCAGGAGATGGCTGAGGATATCCAGCGGTTCATCGAAATCCACCAGGGCGTTGAGTGACAAACCGGTGGTGTTTTTCAGACGATATTTGTGGCGGATCTTTGCAGCCAATTCGGCGTTTGCCCGCGTCTCTCGACCGAGGCTCGCCAGGCGTTCCAGCAGCGCACCATGCTGTGTGCGAAAGGTCGCGACACTGGCCGGATCTTCAGTGTCCAGGCGGCTGCCGTCCGCCAATACCAGGCGGATGCCGGCCAGGGTGTGGTAGGTGTTTTGCGCCGTACCGCAGCACATGCCGCTGGCATTGTTGGCAACGATGCCGCCGATTTTGCACGCGTTGATCGACGCCGGATCCGGCCCGATCTTGCGCCCGAACGGCGCCAGCCAGGCGTTGGCTTGGGCGCCAATCACGCCGGGTTGCAGGCGGATTTGCGTGCCTTGCCCACGAATCTCACGGCCGTTCCAGTTGTCTCCCAGTACGATCAGCACCGAATCGCTGATGGCCTGCCCGGAGAGGCTGGTGCCTGCCGCGCGGAACGTCACTGGCACATGATCACGCTGAGCCAGTTGCAGCAGCGCCACGACTTCGTCTTCCGACTCCACGCGGATCACCAGTTGTGGGATCAGTCGGTAAAAACTGGCATCGGTACCGAATGCCAGGGTGGAAAGTGGGTCGTCGAAGCGTCGATTGCTCGGGATCAGCTGTGCGACGTCAGTGAGAAAAGCAGCAGGCAGACTCATTGGTCCTCCAGGATCAGCACCACCAGGTCTTTCGGACCGTGGGCGCCATAAGCCAGTACTTGTTCGATGTCGGCGGTCTTCGACGGGCCGGACACCAGCAGGGCATTGGTGGGCATGCCTTGGGCCCAGGCGAATTGGCGCTGGACCTGATAAAAGTTGTCGTAAATCTCACTGGCCTTGAGCAGCGCAAAGTGCACCGGCGGTACCAGGCTCATCAGGCGCGGTTCTTCCCGCGTCGGCCAAAGAATCAGGCTGCCCGTGGCGGCAATCGCTCCGAGGGTAGTGGTCAGGCTGGCCGGTGTCTCGTTAAACAGTTCGGCTTTCCATTCTTCCACCGGCCGGTCGTAGGCTTTGAGCACCGGCAGTTGTGGATTGTTCGCCCAATGTTCGGTGATGCGGCGCCCGTGGGGCGTTGTTGGTGCAATCAGCAAGCTGGGCAGGTCGCGTGCTTGCAGCAGTTGTGCGAGCAAGGCCGGCCAGTCGGCGCTGTGGGTGAGGTGGATCTCCGTGTGCACCGCTTCCATCAGCTTGCGCAGTTGCGCGATGCGCTGCTCGGGCGGGTAGGTATAGATCTCGGTTACCAGGGCTTCGTCAAAATGGTCGGGCACCGGTGTAGTGCCTGTCAGGCTTTGGCGCAATTTGTCGAGGATATTCTGCTTGGCGCTCATCAACGTTCTCCCTGTTTGGCCAGATGCTCGCGTGCCAGGTCATGCAGCGAGCGGACGGCGGGTTTCGGCGCGCTATGGTTTTGCGTCCAGGGCCCGACATTGTTCGGTGCCAGAGCGCGCAGGCGAGTCGCGGCCAGGGTGAACAACCGGTACAGCCTCGGTGAGCGATTGAGCAGGGCCCAGGTGTTCCAGATAAATCGTTCTTTGCGTGAATACTTGCTGCCTTGGCCGCGCATCGCGGGGTGTGGGCTATTCGGTGCTTTTACATTTTCTTCGCGCAGGCGGCGCAGCAATGCCGGAATCGGGATCTTCACCGGGCACACTTCACCACAGGCGCCACACAGCGAGGAGGCACTGGGGTGATCCGGCACTTTCGCCAGGCCGACCATGTGCGGCGTGATGATTTTTCCGATAGGGCCGGGGTACACCTCGCCATAGGTGTGACCACCGATTCGGGTATAGACCGGGCAATGATTCATGCAGGCACCGCAGCGAATGCAGTTGAGTGTCTGGCGCAATTCGCTGTCGGCAAACGCCTGGCTGCGGCCGTTATCCAGTAGCACCAGGTGCACTTCTTGCGGGCCGTCGAGTTCATCGGCCTTGCGCGGGCCGGAGATCATATTGACGTAGGTGGTGATCGGCTGGCCCAGCGCCGAGCGGGTCAGCAGCGATAGCAACGGCACCACGTCGCGCAGGTTTTCAACGACCTTCTCGATGCCCGTCACGGCGATATGCACCGGGGGCACCGTGGTCGACATGCGGCCATTGCCTTCGTTTTCCACCAATAGCAATGTGCCGGTTTCAGCCACGGCAAAGTTGACGCCCGAGACGCCGATATCGGCCTCGAAGAACTTTTCCCGCAGCACGCGGCGACCGATCTGAATCAGTTGGTCGACATCCTGGGTGTATTCCACGCCAAGTTTGTCGTGGAACAACGACGCGACCTGGCTGGCGTTCTTGTGGATCGCCGGCATGATGATGTGGGACGGTTTCTCATGGTCGAGCTGAACAATGAACTCACCCATGTCCGACTCCAGGCATTCGATGCCTTGGGCGGCGAGCACGTGGTTCATGTCCATTTCTTCGCTGACCATGGACTTGCCTTTGATCACTTGCGTGGCTTCGCGCTTGCGAATGATCGACAGCACGATCGCGTTGGCTTCTGCTGTCGTCTGCGCCCAGTGTACGGTGACGCCGTTACGGGTCAGGTTGGCTTCCAATTGCTCCAGCAGGTCCGGCAACTTGGACAGCGCGCGGGCACGCACCGCGTTGCCGAGGGCGCGCAGGTGTTCACGTTCGTGGGCATCGTTGAAGGACGTTGCCCGTTTGGTCATCAGGGAATCCATTGCCTTGCGAAAGTTGTTTCGCAGTTGCGCGTCGCCCAATGCCTGGTGGGCGCGGGTGCGGAAGTCTTCTGACACCTCGACGGTCGGAATCAGCGCGGCAGGGTTCATCGTCCACCTCCGGTGCGTTGCCACAGGAAGCTGGCCAGGTGTTGACCGCGCAAGGCCGCGTGCTGTTTCTCCAGGGCGCCGTTGATGTTCATCAGGCACCCGCAATCGGCACTCAGTACCTGATGGGCGCCGGACTCCTGCAAGGCCCGGGTCTTGTCGGCCACCATCGCACCGGAAATGTCTGGCATGCGCACGCTGAACGTCCCACCAAAGCCACAGCATTCGCTTTCATGGCTGTTGTCGACGCGCTCGACATTGCGCAGTTGGCCCAGCAGTTCGCGGCCATGGAGGTGGGTGTTCATTTCCCGACGTGCGGAGCATGAGGTGTGCAGGGCGACTTTAATGGGGGCGCCGCTGTCGTTGAGTTGCACCTTGCATACGAACAACAGGAACTCGGCCAACTCATAGGTCCGCGCGGCCAGGGCCCGCACGTGTTGCAGCGTTTCAGGCTCATCCTTGAACAGGTCTGCATAGTGCTCGCGCAACATCCCCGCGCAAGAGCCGGAGGGCACCACTACCGGGTAATTGTCGGTGAACAGTGCCAGTTGGGCGCGCGCCACTTGCCGGGCCTGCTCGGTGTAGCCTGAGGTGTAGGCCGGCTGCCCGCAGCAACTTTGCCCTTGCGGATAGTCCACGCGGATCCCTTCGCGCTCCAGCAGGTGAATCGCGTCCATGCCGGCTTCGGGGTAGAACAAGTCCACCACGCAGGTGCCGAACAGGTAGACCTTCGGTGGTTTTACGCTGGGGTATTCACGTGGCGGGGCCAGAGGCGCTGCGACACGGGTGGCGTTCGGCACAGCGTTGTAAAAAAGCTCGCTCATCAGGCGCATTCTCCGGGTGGTCCCGGTTATCTGTCCGCCAGGGTCGCTTTGCTCTACGACCCTGCAGACAGGTTGTGGAAAGCTGACGCCGAAATCGTTGTTCGGCGTCGGTTTTTACCCTATTGCGTGTGGTCTCAATGCACCAGCATGCCGGTGAACCAGTAGGCCTGGGCCAAGGTGATCAGCCCGACGATAGTCGCGAAGAACAGGCTGTGCTTGAGGGTGAAGCGGAACAGGTCGGATTCCTTGCCGACCAGGCCAGTGGCGGCGCAGGCAACCGCGATCGATTGTGGCGAAATCATCTTGCCGGTTACGCCGCCGCTGGTGTTTGCCGCTACCAGCAAGACGTCGTTGACGCCGATCTGGTGGGCGGTGGTGGCTTGCAACGAGCTGAACAGGGCGTTGGACGAGGTGTCGGAGCCCGTCAGGAAAACCCCCAGCCAGCCGAGGAATGGCGAGAAGAAGGGGAAGGCCGCACCCGTGCCCGCCAGTACCAGGGCCATGGTCGAGGACATGCCGGAGTAGTTGGTGACGAAGGCGAAGGCCAGAACCATGCCGATGGACAGGATAGGCCAGCGCAGTTCGTAGAAGGTCTCTTTTAAAGTGGTAAGACCAGTCTTGATGTCAATCTTGAGTACCAGCATCGAGATCAGCGCGGAGAAGAAAATCGCCGTGCCGGTCGCCGAAATCGGGTCCAGTTTGAACACCGCCGGGATGGCTGTCGGGTTGGTCACGATGGGCGCAACCTTGACGACCAGTTGGTCCAGGTGCGGGATCGCAAAGTTGAACACCCAGCTGTACATCGAGCCGCCCGCGGCGAACATCGCCTTGAAGGGCTTGAGGGTCCAGATGGTTACCAGCACGGTCAGAATCAGGAACGGCGACCAGGCTTTGAAGATCTGGCCCAGGCTAAACGGCGAGGCGACTGTGCTGCGCGGCAGACCGAAGCCGCCGGCACTGGCGGTGACCGCTGCGCTGGAGGTAGCGCCGGCAATCTGTGCGCCAGCAGTACGCTTGGGCTGCCAGACCTTCAGGAACAGGGTCAGAGACACCAGGCTGGCGAGCGCCGAGGTGATGTCCGGCAGTTCCGGCCCGATGAAGTTGGAGGTGAAATACTGGGTGACGGCGAAGCTCAAGCCTGCAACCAGCGCTGCGGGCCAGGTTTCGCGCACGCCGCGCAGGCCGTCCATCATGAATACCAGCCAGAACGGCACGAACAGGGACAGCAACGGCAGTTGGCGGCCGGTCATGGCGCCGATCTTGAATGCATCGATGCCCGTGACTTGCCCGGCGACGATAATCGGAATACCGAGTGCGCCGAAGGCTACGGGTGCGGTGTTGGCAATCAGGCACAGGCCTGCGGCGTACAGTGGGTTGAAGCCCAGGCCGACCAGCAGCGCGGCAGTAATTGCCACGGGCGCACCGAAGCCGGCGGCACCTTCGAGGAACGCGCCGAAGCAGAAGCCAATCAGCAGGACTTGCAGGCGTTGGTCGTCGGTGATCGACAGCACTGAGCTGCGGATGATCTCGAACTGGCCGCTCTTGACGGTCAGTTTGTAGAGGAATACCGCGGCCACGATGATCCATGCGATGGGCCACAGGCCGTAGGCGAAGCCGTAGCCAGCTGCGGCCAAGGCCATATCCACCGGCATCTGGAAGGCAAAGATCGCCACCAGGATCGACAACGCCAGGGTAATGCTGCCGGCGACGTGGCCTTTGAGGCGGAACACGGCCAGGGCCAGGAAGAAGAATACGATGGGAATGACGGCTGCCAGTGCGGACAGGCCGAGGCTGCCGAGCGGGCTGTAGAGCTGTTGCCAGGTTTGCATATGGGGTGGCCCCTAATTGTTGTTGGTCAGGCACTTTAGTCGGCGTGGATAATTGGTAAGACCAATTTACAGCCGCTGTTGGCTAGAGTAAAAGCCTGGATAGCGGTGTGTCAATTTGCCGCCTGCGAAACTTTGGTCGTAGGGGCGCGTGCCGGTGCTCTGATCGGATGAATCGAGAGCACTCTGATAGGTGCCGCAAGTGCGGCGATAGGCCAGAATAGAGGCCCCGGCGAGTGGTCGGGATCGTGGAGAGTGAGTTATGGGGTTTGATCAGGTGCGTCAGCGCCGTTTGTCTGACGATATTGTCGAGCAGCTTGAGGGCATGATCCTTGAGGGCACGCTCAAGTCGGGCGAGCGGTTGCCGGCCGAGCGCGCTTTGGCTGAGCAGTTTGGGGTTTCGCGCCCGTCGCTGCGCGAGGCGATTCAGAAGCTGGCGGCCAAGGGGTTGTTGGTCAGCCGCCAGGGTGGTGGCAATTATGTGGCTGAGTCCTTGGGCTCGACGTTCAGCGATCCGCTGCTGCATCTGCTGGAGAACAACCCCGAGGCTCAGCGTGATCTGCTGGAGTTTCGCCAGACCCTTGAAGCCTCTTGCGCTTACTACGCGGCGTTACGTGCTACCGAGGTCGACCGTGAGCGGCTGACGGCTGCTTTTGAAGCGCTGCAGGATTGTTATGCGCGCGACGATAAAGTGAGCCGGGCCGAGGAGGGGGCTGCTGATGCGAGGTTCCATCTGGCCATTGCCGAGGCGAGCCACAATGCTGTCTTGTTGCACACCATTCGTGGTTTGTTCGATCTGCTCAAGCGTAACGTGGTCACCAATATCGGCGGGATGTACCAGCAGCGCACGGAAACCCGCGACATGCTGATCAGTCAGCACCGGGATCTGTACCTGGCGATTATCGAAGGGCGGGCCGAGCAGGCGCGCGAGGTCTCAACCCGTCACCTGCTGTATGTGCAGGAGGTGTTGGAGGAAGTGCGTCAGGAAGTTCAGCGTATGGCCCGGGCGGAGCGACGCAAGGGCATGTAGCTTGGGTGAGGCACCCAAGCTACGGCGTCACAAGGATTATTCTTCCTTGCCCTTGTTGCGCACGGCGCGATGCAGTTCACGATTGGAATCGCGTTCGCGCTCGGTGTCACGCTTGTCGTATTCCTTCTTACCCTTGCCCAGGGCGATCTCGCACTTGACCAGGTGCTTGCTCCAGTACCAGGACAGGCAGACGCAGGCATAGCCTTTCTGCTGTACGGCGGCAGCCAGCTTGTCGAGTTCGCGGGCATTGAGCAGCAGCTTGCGTGTGCGTACCGGGTCGGCAATCACGTGAGTGCTCGCGGTAGTCAGCGGGGTGATATGACTGCCCAGCAGCCATGCCTCGCCATCCTTGAGCAGCACATAACTGTCGACCAGTTGCAGCTTGCTGGCGCGCAGACTTTTTACTTCCCAGCCGGCCAGGACCAGACCAGCCTCGAACCGATGTTCGATGAAGTAATCGTGTCGCGCCTTTTTATTTTGCGCGATGGTCCCTGTGGGGTGTTTCTTTTGTTTAGCCATAGGGGCGGCATTATAGGGAGTTGCGAGCGTGTCGGCTACGGTCAACCTGTGTGCTTGAGCGTGTTGGACGAATCCCGGACAATGCCGGCAGTTCTTTGGTTTTTTTCTCTCGCGGATCGGGCTGTTCTTTCGCGATGTTTGCCGCTCAGCTGTGGAAGTAACGCTCACATGACGACGCATATTCAACGTTCGGCCCTGCTGCCTTATCCGGCTCAGGCGCTTTATGACCTGGTCAACGACGTGGCGCGTTACCCGGAATTCCTGCCCTGGTGCTCGACCGCTGAGGTGAAGGAGAGCAGTGACGAGCACATGGTTGCCAGTGTTGGCGTGGCCAAGGGGGGGCTCAGTCAGCACTTTGTTACGCGTAATGTGTTGGTTCCGGGAAAATCCATCGAGATGAACCTGCAGGAGGGGCCCTTCACCCAATTACATGGTGTATGGGTATTCAAGGCCCTGACCGAGAAAGCCTGCAAGATCAGCCTTGATCTGTCGTTTGATTACGCTGGCCCCATTGTGCGGGCAACGCTGGGGCCTCTGTTCAATCAGGCGGCCAATACTCTGGTGGACGCGTTCTGTGAGCGGGCCAAGCAACTGCATGGTTGAGATTGAGGTGGTGCATGCCGCCGTGGATCGCCAGGTGTTGCTGACGGTGAAGGTGCCGGCGGGGACTGGTCTGCGAGCGGCGGTCCAGGCGTCGGGGATCGGATTGCAGTTTCCTGGGTTGGACCTTGCTGGTTGCCCATTGGGTATATTCGGTAAGGTCGTGGCGGACGCCGATGCGCGCGCCGTTCAGCCGGGTGACCGTATCGAGATTTACCGCCCCTTGCTGGCCGACCCTAAAGAGGTGCGCCGGCTGCGTGCGGCCAAGGCAGCGCTGGCCAGGAAGCAGGGGGCGTAGGCTTGCCGATTACTGATAGGCAACAAAAAGCCCGGCACGCCGGGCTTTTTGTTGAGCGCCGCAAACTTACTGCGGGCTGGTATCCAGAGGCTGTGGCGTCGGGACTGGAACAGTTTGCACGCCGTCGACGTCCTTCTGGATCTTGTCGAGCAAGGAGCCAGGCTTGGCCGGTACCTCGGACTTCGGCTTCTCGCTTTCCTGCGCAGGCGCAGTCACGTTGGTGCCGTTGTCTTTGCCCAGCAAGGCTTCATCACGGCTTACACCGGGCATGAAGTCACCGGACAGGCTGACGAGCTGGTCATTGCCATTGAAGATGACGCTGACGCGCTCCTGCTGGCGTTCACCGCCACCAGGCTGGATGCTGTAGAGATAATCCCAGCGATCGGCATGGAAAGTGTCAGTCAGCAGGGGATTACCCATGATAAACCGTACTTGCCGTCGGGTCATTCCCGGACGTAACTGGTCTATCATGTCCTGCGTGACGACATTGCCCTGCTGGATGTCGATTTTGTAAACCCCGGGGAATGAACAACCGGCGAGTGCGAGCAGTCCCACAAAGGTGAAACTGGTTAGCAAGAGCTTGGTGTTTTGCATCGGTGGGCGACTTCCACTATCTTGGCTGGGACAACGTAAACGCCGATCATACCCGTATTAAGAGAAGCTGCGAAGCAGCATCCGCGAGAAAGCTAACCATGGTTGAAAATAGCGAACTACGCAAAGCCGGTCTTAAAGTGACTCTGCCACGAGTCAAGATTCTACAAATGCTCGATTCTGCTGAGCAGCGCCACATGAGTGCCGAAGATGTTTACAAGGCGCTGATGGAGTCTAATGAGGACGTTGGCCTGGCCACGGTTTACCGTGTGCTGACCCAGTTTGAAGCCGCAGGGCTGGTGGTTCGTCATAATTTCGACGGCGGTCATGCGGTGTTCGAATTGGCTGACGGTGGTCATCACGACCACATGGTTGACCTGGATACCAATGAGGTTATCGAGTTCACCAGTCCGGAAATCGAGAAGCTCCAGAAGGCTATCGCCGAAGAGCATGGTTTCGATTTGGTGGACCACAATCTGGTGCTGTACATCCGTAAGAAAAAGTAAAATTCGACGCAGACGTGTTCTGCAAACGAATGAAGGCGACCCTAGGGTCGCCTTCGTGCTGTCTTAAGAAAGGAAATGTTCGGCTTAGGCTTTCGCAGCCACGACCATTTTTTTCGCGTGAGCCAAGGACTCCTTGGTCAAGTCGATACCGCCCAGCATGCGCGCCACTTCTTCCACTCGCTCTGACTTGTTCAGCTTGGACACAGCGGTATGGGTCTTATCGTTGCCTCGCACTTTATGCACAAACAAGTGCTGATGCCCTTGGGCGGCCACTTGCGGCAAGTGGGTCACCGTCAGCACCTGGCCGCGATCCCCCAGGCGACGGAGCAATTGACCCACGATTTCGGCGGTCGGCCCGCCAATGCCGACGTCCACCTCATCGAATACCAGCGTCGGGACGCGTGAAGTCTGGGCCGTAATCACCTGGATCGCGAGGCTAATCCGCGAAAGCTCACCCCCCGAGGCCACTTTTGCCAACGCTTTGAGTGGTTGTCCAGGGTTGGCGCTGACCAACAGTTCCACCTGCTCAAGGCCGTGGGGTTGCAGTTCATCGCTGGTATTGGTGTGCAGCTCAATGCTGAAGCGCCCACCCGGCATGCCGAGGCGCTGGATTTCCTGCTCTACAGCACTGGCCAGGCTGGTCGCTGCCTGCTGGCGAAGATCGCTCAATTCGCGAGCCTTCTCCTGGTAATGGCGAGCGAAGGAGGCGAGTTCGTCGCCCAGCCGCTCAATGGATTCGTCGTTCGCGTTCAGGGTTTCGATTTCATCCAGCAGTTTCTGCTGCATGGCCGCCAATTCGGTAGGCTGGATTCTATGTTTGCGCGCCAGGGTGTAGATGGTGTCCAGGCGTTCTTCTATTTCCTGCAAGCGTGCTGGGTCTGCGTCGAAGTGATCAAGGAAGCGGTTGAGTTCGCCCACGGCCTCCTCGACCTGGATCTGCGCACTGGTCAGCAGGGTGGTGGCCTCGTTCAGCGAGCCGGACGCATTGTTCACGCTGGATAGCCGATTGAGGCTGGCCGTCAGCGCGTTGAGTACATTGCCCGAATCACTTTCACTGCATTGCTCTACGACTTGCCTGCAAATAGCCAGTAGCGTTTCGGCGTTGGTGAGGTTCTTGTGTTCCTGTTCGAGCTGTTCCAGCTCGGTTTCGCCAAGGCCCAGGCTTTCGAGTTCTTCGAGCTGATAGCTGAGCAGTTGATGGCGCGCGCGTTGTTCGTCGCCGGAGTTGGAGAGTCGCTCCAGTTCCAGGCGGGTCTGGCGCCAGCGTTGGGCGGCCAGGAGAACCTGGCGGGCGAGGTCTGTGGCGCCGGCGTATTCATCGAGCAGGCGGCGATGGGTGTCGGTTTTCAGCAAGGATTGGTGTTCGTGCTGGCTGTGGATATCGATCAGCAGCTCACCCAGGGCCTTCAGGTCGCCAAGGGGGCAGGGGGTGCCGTTGATATAGCCGCGGGAGCGCCCTTCGGCCGTGATGACTCGGCGCAAAATGCAGGGGCCTTCATTATTAAGGTCGCGTTCGGCGAGCCAGGCTTCCGCCTCGGGGATGTCCGCCAGGTCGAAGGTGGCCAGGATGTCGGCCTTGTCCGCACCGGGGCGCACTACGCCGCTGTCGGCACGGTCGCCGAGGGCCAGGCCCAGGGCGTCGAGCATGATCGACTTGCCGGCGCCGGTTTCGCCTGTGATTACGCTCATCCCGCGATCCAGTTCGAGATCCAGATGTTCAACGATGGCGTAGTTATGTACGGACAGGTGCACGAGCATGACGGCCGCTCCCAGGCTTTAGGTCTGGTTATTTATACAGTGTTTTGTTCTGGGCTGACAATCCTGACGCTTAGCTCGATTTGCTTGAATGTGGGTTTTTTTTAGTGCGATGGGGAATGAGCGTGCAGGAGTTGATCTGGAGCAATTGAAAGACTTTTGGTAAGGCTTGCGCCCTTGAACCTGGAAATTGTGGCCCCATATACGGGAACAGAAGCGCGAGTTGAGTTCGCGCATGATTTTGAAAGGAGAAATCTATGGCTGACGAACAGACGCAGGATACGCAAACTCCAGACGCCAATCCGGCGGCCGGTGATGAGCTGGCGACCCGTGTACAAGTGCTCGAAGAGCAATTGGCCGCTGCGCAGGATCAGTCTTTGCGTGTTGCCGCCGATCTGCAGAACGTCCGCCGTCGTGCCGAGCAGGACGTGGAGAAGGCTCATAAATTTGCGCTGGAAAAATTCGCCGGTGATCTGTTGCCGATCATCGACAGCCTGGAGCGTGGGCTGGAGTTGTCCAACCCGGATGACGAAAACATCCGTCCGATGCGCGAAGGGATTGAGCTGACCCTGAAAATGTTCCAGGACACCCTGAAGCGTTATCAGTTGGAAGCTATCGATCCACAAGGCGGCGAGCCGTTCAGCGCCGAGCATCACCAAGCCATGGCCATGCAGGAAAGCCATGACCTGGAGCCTAACAGCGTGTTGAAAGTGTTCCAGAAGGGTTACCAGCTCAATGGTCGCCTGTTGCGCCCGGCAATGGTGGTGGTGAGCAAGGCGCCAGCACCTGTTGCACCTTCTATTGATGAGCAGGCTTGAAATTTGCCGTAAGGCCCCCATCTATAAGTCAAGCGATTAAGTGCTACCGCAGTTAGCTACCACTGCTGCGGCATCCAAATTCAAGTTTCGGGAGAGTAAATCATGGGCAAAATTATCGGTATCGACCTGGGGACCACCAACTCCTGCGTCTCTGTGCTGGAAAACGGCGTTGCAAAAGTTATCGAAAACGCCGAAGGCGCGCGTACCACGCCGTCGATCATTGCTTACGCCAACGACGGTGAAATCCTCGTTGGTCAGTCGGCCAAACGTCAGGCTGTGACCAATCCGCATAACACCCTGTACGCGGTGAAGCGTCTGATCGGTCGTAAGTTCGAAGAAGAAGTCGTACAGAAAGACATTAAGATGGTCCCTTACAAAATCGCCAAGGCCGATAACGGTGACGCCTGGGTTGAAGTAAACGGCCAGAAAATGTCGCCGCCGCAAATCTCGGCTGAAATCTTGAAAAAGATGAAGAAAACTGCCGAAGACTACCTCGGTGAAGCGGTGACCGAAGCGGTGATCACCGTTCCGGCCTACTTCAACGACAGCCAGCGCCAGGCGACCAAGGATGCCGGCCGCATCGCGGGCCTGGACGTTAAACGTATCATCAACGAACCCACTGCCGCTGCACTGGCTTACGGCATGGATAAGGCCAAGGGCGATCACACCGTCATCGTTTATGACCTGGGTGGCGGTACCTTCGACGTTTCCGTTATCGAGATCGCTGAAGTTGACGGCGAGCACCAGTTCGAAGTGTTGGCCACCAATGGTGACACCTTCCTCGGTGGTGAAGACTTTGACATTCGTCTGATCGACTACCTCGTTGACGAATTCAAGAAAGAAAGCGGCATGAACCTTAAGGGTGACCCGCTGGCCATGCAGCGCCTGAAAGAAGCCGCTGAGAAAGCCAAGATCGAGCTGTCTTCCGCTCAGTCGACCGACGTTAACCTGCCGTACATTACTGCAGATGCTACCGGTCCTAAGCACTTGAACGTGAAGATCTCGCGCGCCAAGCTGGAAGCGCTGGTTGAAGACCTGGTTCAGCGCACCATCGAGCCTTGCCGTATCGCGCTGAAAGACTCTGGTATCGACGTTGGCGCGATCAACGACGTGATCCTGGTTGGCGGTCAGACCCGTATGCCACTGGTTCAGAAGCTGGTTACCGAGTTCTTCGGCAAGGAAGCACGTAAAGACGTGAACCCGGACGAAGCGGTTGCCATGGGTGCTGCGATCCAAGGTGCGGTATTGGCCGGTGACGTGAAAGACGTGCTGCTGCTGGACGTGAGCCCGCTGACCCTGGGTATTGAAACCATGGGTGGCGTGATGACGGCGCTGATCGAGAAAAACACCACGATTCCTACCAAGAAATCGCAAGTGTTCTCGACTGCCGATGACAACCAGGGCGCCGTGACCATCCATGTGTTGCAAGGTGAGCGTAAGCAGGCTGCGCAGAACAAGTCCCTGGGCAAGTTCGACCTGGCCGAGATTCCACCAGCGCCACGTGGCGTGCCACAAATCGAAGTGACCTTCGACATCGACGCCAACGGCATTCTGCACGTAGGCGCCAAGGACAAGGCCACCGGCAAGACTCAATCGATCGTGATCAAGGCCAACTCCGGCCTGTCCGAGGAAGAAATTCAGCAGATGATTCGCGATGCTGAAGCCAACTCCGAAGAAGATCGCAAGTTCGAAGAGCTGGCCGCTGCGCGTAACCAGGGTGATGCCCTGGTTCACTCGACACGCAAAATGGTCGCTGATGCTGGCGATAAAGTAACTGCCGAAGAGAAGGCTGCGATCGAAGCTGCCGTGGTTGCCCTGGAAGCCGCCGTTAAAGGTGACGACAAGGCTGCCATTGAAGCCAAGGTTGAGGAACTGTCGAAAGTTTCCGCGCCAGTTGCCCAGAAAATGTACGCCGAGCAAGGCCAGCCAGCTGAAGGCGCTGCGCAACACGCAGAGCCTGAAGCCAAGCACGACGACGTTGTCGATGCCGAGTTCGAAGAAGTCAAAGAGCAGAAGTAATCTGCTTGGCCGGTTGACCGCTATCAAGCGGTGACTGGTAGGATGTCGCCGCGCGGGAGCTTGCTCCCGCGTTGGTGTGTCTGGGGTATGCGAATTTTTACAGCATGCGACAACGTTCGGATGCTGGCGGTGTGATCGGGAATGCTCCTGCTTCCCGGGCGACAGTCACCGCGTTTTTGGCCGGGTCCCTGGCTGAAAGCAGTTATGACCAGGATCGTTGAATTGACGTGAGTTGGGTCCGGGCCTGTATTGGGGCTCAACGAGTTTGGCAGGGCTCAGGAGGGTCTGGCCGAACGTCCTTAAGAGTGCAAAGACTTATGGCAAAGCGTGACTATTACGAAGTATTGGGTGTGGAGCGTGGCTCCAGCGAGGCGGACCTGAAAAAGGCTTACCGTCGCCTGGCGATGAAGCACCACCCGGACCGTAATCCGGATAACAAAGAATCCGAAGAAATGTTCAAAGAGGCCAACGAGGCCTACGAATGCCTGTGTGATCCCAACAAGCGTGCGGCCTACGACCAGTATGGTCACGCCGGCGTCGACCCAAGCATGGGTGGCGGCGGAGCCGGCTTCGGCGGTCAGAACTTCTCCGATATTTTCGGCGATGTGTTCAGTGACTTCTTCGGCGGCGGCCGCGGTGGCCAGCGGGGTGGTGCCCAGCGGGGCAGCGACCTGCGCTACACCCTGGAGCTGAACCTGGAAGAAGCCGTGCGCGGCACCAGCGTCAATATCCGCGTGCCGACGCTGGTCAACTGCAAGCCGTGCGACGGTTCGGGGGCTAAGAAAGGCTCCTCGCCGATCACCTGCCCGACCTGTGGCGGTATCGGTCAGGTGCGCATGCAGCAGGGCTTCTTCTCGGTGCAGCAGACCTGCCCGCGTTGCCATGGGCAGGGCAAGATCATTTCCGATCCGTGCGACTCCTGTCACGGCGAAGGCCGCGTCGAAGAGTACAAGACGCTGTCGGTGAAGGTGCCTGCAGGCGTGGATACCGGCGATCGCATTCGTCTGTCGGGCGAAGGCGAGGCGGGGACGCAGGGTGGTCCGACGGGCGACCTGTATGTGGTGATCAATGTGCGCGAGCACTCGATCTTCCAGCGCGACGGCAAGCACCTGTTCTGCGAAGTGCCGATCAGCTTTGTCGATGCAGCCCTGGGCGGTGAGTTGGAGATTCCGACGCTGGATGGTCGGGTCAAGCTCAAGATTCCTGAGGGGACGCAGACCGGTAAGCAGTTCCGTATCCGTGGCAAGGGCGTTGCGCCGGTGCGTGGTGGTGGTGCCGGTGACTTGATGTGCCGTGTGGCGGTGGAAACTCCGGTCAACCTGGGTCGTCGTCAGCGAGAGTTGCTGGAAGAGTTTCGCAGTTCGTTGGAAGGTGATGACTCCCATTCGCCGAAGACCACGGGCTTCTTCGATGGCGTGAAGCGCTTCTTCGGCGACCTGTAAGGAGTTGAGTATGCGACGTATAGCCGTAATGGGCGCTGCCGGGCGCATGGGCAAGACGCTGGTCGAGGCGGTGCAGCAGCGATCGCCGGCCTCCGGGTTGACGGCGGCGATCGTTCGCCCTGGCAGCACGCTGATTGGTGCGGATGCGGGTGAATTGGCCTCGTTGGGGCGCATTGGTGTGTCGTTGTCCGGCAATCTGGAGCAGGTGGCTGATGAGTTCGACGTACTGATCGACTTCACCCTGCCGGACGTGATGCTGAAGAACCTGGCGTTCTGTCGCAAGGCAGGCAAGGCCATGGTGATCGGTACGACGGGCTTGAGTGCGGAGCAGAAGCAGTTGCTGGTGGCGGCGGGCAAGGATATTCCGATCGTGTTTGCCGCTAACTTCAGTGTGGGTGTGAACCTTTCGCTCAAGCTGCTTGATCTCGCAGCTCGCGTGCTGGGGGATGAGGCGGATATCGAAATCATCGAGACCCATCACCGGCACAAGATCGATGCGCCCTCGGGCACCGCGTTGCGTATGGGGGAGGCTATTGCCGATGCGTTAGGTCGCGACCTGTCGAAAGTGGCGGTATACGGCCGTGAAGGTCATACCGGCGAGCGTGCGCGTGACACCATCGGCTTCGCTACCGTTCGCGGTGGTGATGTAGTTGGCGATCACACGGTGTTGTTCGCATCCGAAGGCGAGCGCCTTGAAATCACGCATAAGGCGTCCAGTCGCATGACGTTTGCCAAGGGGGCGGTACGTGCTGCGCTCTGGTTGGACGGTCGCGAGCCGGGGCTTTACGACATGCGCGATGTGCTGGATCTGCACTAATCGATAGCTAAAACGGGGCTTCAGGATTATCCTGAGGCCCCGTTTTACCCGCTAAGCGACGTCCTGTCGCATTCTCCTGCCTTTAAGGCTCATTAGCGGTGGACCAAAAAAGCCTTTTTCTGTAAGCTACAGCTTTAGTGTGTCCACTAAAAGCGCGCAGAATAATTCAGTGAAGAAGCGGGGTGACGTGTCCATACGTCACTCCGCTTTTTTACAACCTGCGATCGCCCTTTCAGGCTTTATTTACGGGAGGTCTTCTTGACTAAGCCAGCCATACTCGCCCTTGCTGATGGCAGCATTTTTCGCGGCGAAGCCATTGGAGCCGACGGTCAAACCGTTGGAGAGGTAGTGTTTAACACTGCCATGACCGGCTATCAGGAAATCCTTACCGATCCTTCCTACGCCCAACAGATCGTGACCCTGACCTATCCGCACATCGGCAACACCGGTACTACACCGGAAGACGTCGAGTCTGATCGTGTCTGGTCGGCGGGCCTGGTGATTCGTGACCTGCCTCTGGTTGCGAGCAACTGGCGTAATACGATGTCGCTATCCGATTACCTGAAAGCCAACAATGTTGTGGCGATCGCCGGTATCGATACGCGCCGTCTGACACGCATCCTGCGTGAAAAAGGTTCGCAGAACGGCTGCATCATGGCCGGTGACAATATTTCCGAAGAAGCAGCGATCGCCGCAGCGCAAGGTTTCCCTGGCCTCAAGGGCATGGACCTGGCGAAAGTCGTCAGCACCAAGGAACAGTACGAGTGGCGCTCCACTGTCTGGGACTTGAAGACCGACAGCCACGCGACCATCGACGCGGCTGATCTGTCGTATCACGTGGTCGCCTATGACTACGGCATCAAGTACAACATCCTGCGCATGCTGGTCGAGCGTGGTTGCCGCGTGACCGTGGTGCCGGCGCAAACCCCGGCCAGTGACGTGCTGGCCCTGCAACCGGATGGTGTGTTCCTGTCCAACGGCCCCGGTGACCCTGAGCCATGCGACTATGCCATCAAGGCCATCAAGGACGTTCTGGAAACCGACATTCCGGTGTTCGGTATCTGCCTGGGGCATCAACTGCTGGCCCTGGCCTCTGGCGCCAAGACCTTGAAAATGGGGCATGGCCATCACGGCGCCAACCACCCCGTACAAGACCTGGATACTGGCGTTGTGATGATCACCAGCCAGAACCACGGTTTTGCGGTGGACGAAGCGACTTTGCCGGGTAATGTCCGCGCGATTCACAAGTCGCTGTTCGACGGCTCCCTGCAAGGCATCGAGCGCACCGACAAGAGTGCGTTCAGCTTCCAGGGCCACCCTGAAGCGAGCCCGGGCCCGAACGACGTAGCACCGCTGTTCGACCGTTTCATCAATGAGATGGCCAAGCGACGCTGACTGAGTGGCTTGCGGGCGGCCCCGAATGTCGGTGGCCCCCGCAGGCTCTTCAAGGATTGTTCAAGACGGCTTGCCGACTGACCTGCGGATTTGAGTGACAAACCCATGCCAAAACGTACTGACATAAAAAGCATCCTGATTCTCGGCGCTGGCCCGATCGTAATCGGCCAGGCCTGCGAATTCGACTACTCCGGCGCCCAGGCCTGTAAGGCGCTGCGCGAGGAGGGCTACCGCGTCATCCTGGTGAACTCCAACCCAGCCACTATCATGACTGACCCGGCCATGGCCGACGCCACCTACATCGAGCCGATCAAGTGGCAGACCGTTGCCAAGATCATCGAGAAAGAGCGTCCGGACGCACTGTTGCCAACCATGGGCGGCCAGACCGCCCTGAACTGCGCCCTGGACTTGGAACGCGAAGGCGTCCTGGAGAAATTCGGCGTAGAGATGATCGGTGCCAATGCCGACACTATCGACAAGGCTGAAGACCGTTCCCGCTTCGACAAGGCCATGAAGTCCATCGGCCTGGCGTGCCCACGTTCCGGTATCGCTCACAGCATGGAAGAAGCTAACGCGGTCCTCGAGACCCTGGGCTTTCCGTGCATCATCCGTCCTTCCTTCACCATGGGCGGCACCGGCGGCGGTATCGCTTACAACCGTGAAGAGTTCGAAGAAATCTGCGCCCGTGGCCTGGACCTGTCTCCGACCAAAGAGCTGCTGATCGACGAATCCCTGATCGGCTGGAAAGAATATGAGATGGAGGTTGTCCGCGATAAGAAGGACAACTGCATCATCGTCTGCTCCATCGAAAACTTCGACCCGATGGGCGTGCACACCGGTGACTCGATCACCGTGGCTCCAGCACAGACCCTGACCGACAAGGAATACCAGATCCTGCGTAACGCCTCCCTGGCGGTGCTGCGTGAGATCGGTGTGGAGACTGGCGGTTCTAACGTGCAGTTCGGCATCTGCCCGACCACCGGTCGCATGGTCGTTATCGAAATGAACCCGCGTGTGTCCCGTTCGTCGGCCCTGGCCTCGAAGGCTACCGGTTTCCCGATCGCCAAGGTCGCGGCCAAACTGGCCGTGGGTTACACCCTGGACGAACTGTCGAACGACATCACCGGCGGCAAGACCCCGGCGTCCTTCGAGCCGTCCATCGACTACGTCGTGACCAAGCTGCCACGTTTTGCCTTCGAGAAATTCGCCAAGGCTGACGCGCGCCTGACCACCCAGATGAAGTCGGTGGGTGAAGTCATGGCCATCGGCCGGACCTTCCAGGAATCCCTGCAGAAAGCCCTTCGTGGCCTGGAAGTGGGTGTTTGCGGCCTGGACGAAAAACTTGACCTGAGCAACCCGGAAAGCATGAGTGTGCTCAAGCGCGAGCTGACTGTGCCTGGGGCCGAGCGTATCTGGTACGTCGCTGACGCCTTCCGCGCCGGCATGACCGTCGAAGACATCTTCGGCATGAACATGATCGACCCGTGGTTCCTGGTGCAGATCGAAGATCTGATCAAGGAAGAAGAGAAGGTCAAGACCCTGGGCCTGGCCAGCATCGATCGCGACATGATGTTCCGCCTCAAGCGCAAGGGCTTCTCCGACCAGCGCCTGGCCAAGCTGCTGGGTGTGACTGAGAAAAACCTGCGCACGTACCGCCACAAACTGGAAATCTTCCCGGTCTACAAGCGCGTTGACACCTGCGCGGCCGAGTTCTCCACCGACACCGCCTACCTGTACTCCACTTACGAGGAAGAGTGCGAAGCGGCGCCGTCGGGTCGCGACAAGATCATGATCTTGGGCGGCGGTCCAAACCGTATCGGCCAAGGTATCGAGTTCGACTACTGCTGCGTACACGCCGCTCTCGCCCTGCGCGAAGACGGGTACGAGACCATCATGGTCAACTGCAACCCGGAAACTGTTTCCACTGACTACGACACCTCCGATCGTCTGTACTTCGAGCCAGTGACCCTGGAAGACGTGTTGGAAATCGTGCGCGTCGAGAAGCCAAAAGGCGTGATCGTCCAGTACGGCGGCCAAACCCCGCTGAAACTGGCACGTGCCCTTGAAGCTGCCGGCGTGCCGATCATCGGCACCAGCCCGGACGCTATCGACCGTGCAGAAGACCGCGAGCGCTTCCAGCAAATGGTTGAGCGCCTGAACCTGCGTCAGCCGCCAAACGCCACTGTGCGCAGCGAAGACGAAGCCATCCGTGCAGCCAGCAAGATCGGCTACCCGCTGGTGGTGCGTCCTTCCTACGTGCTGGGCGGCCGTGCGATGGAAATCGTCTACGAAGAAGAAGAGCTCAAGCGTTACCTGCGTGATGCGGTGAAAGTATCCAACGACAGCCCGGTGCTGCTGGATCACTTCCTCAACTGCGCCATCGAGATGGACGTGGATG
The DNA here is from genome assembly GCF_029457515.1 of Pseudomonas sp. G11. NCBI lineage: Bacteria > Pseudomonadati > Pseudomonadota > Gammaproteobacteria > Pseudomonadales > Pseudomonadaceae > Pseudomonas > Pseudomonas sp. G11. Next base: position 6,845,086 of record NZ_CP120377.1, on the reverse strand, counting down.
CTGTTTGCGACGGTACCGACGTGGTCATCGGCGCAATCATGCAGCACATCGAGCAGGCGGGCGTTCACTCCGGTGACTCCGCATGCTCGCTGCCGCCTTACTCGTTGCCAGCGCACATCCAGGACGAGATGCGCGAACAGGTCAAGAAAATGGCCCTGGAGTTGGGCGTGGTCGGCCTGATGAACGTACAGTTGGCGCTGCAGGGCGAAGACATCTACGTCATCGAAGTCAACCCGCGTGCCTCGCGTACCGTGCCGTTTGTGTCCAAGTGCATCGGCGTGTCCCTGGCCATGATCGCTGCGCGTGTGATGGCAGGTAAGACTCTGAAGGAAATCGGGTTCACCAAGGAAATCATTCCGAACTTCTACAGTGTGAAAGAGGCGGTGTTCCCATTCGCCAAATTCCCTGGCGTGGACCCGATCCTGGGCCCAGAGATGAAGTCCACCGGTGAAGTGATGGGTGTGGGCGATACCTTCGGCGAAGCTTTCGCCAAGGCTCAAATGGGCGCCAGCGAAGTGTTGCCAACCGGCGGTACTGCTTTCATCAGCGTGCGTGATGATGACAAGCCACTGGTTGCAGGCGTGGCCCGTGATCTGATCAACTTGGGGTTCGAAATCGTGGCCACCGCCGGGACCGCCAAGCTGATCGAAGCTGCCGGCCTGAAAGTGCGTCGCGTGAACAAGGTGACGGAAGGCCGTCCGCACGTGGTCGACATGATCAAGAATGACGAAGTCACCCTGATCATCAACACCACCGAAGGTCGCCAGTCGATTGCGGACTCTTACTCCATTCGTCGTAACGCCTTGCAGCATAAGATCTACTGCACCACTACCATTGCTGCTGGCGAAGCTATCTGCGAAGCGCTCAAGTTCGGTCCGGAAAAGACCGTGCGTCGCTTGCAGGATCTACACGCAGGATTGAAGGCATGACCAAATACCCAATGACCGTCCAAGGCGCGAAGGCCTTGGAAGAGGAGCACGCCCATCTGACCAAGGTCGTACGTCCAAAGCTGAGCCAGGACATCGGTACGGCCCGCGAGCTGGGTGACTTGAAGGAAAACGCCGAATACCACGCTGCTCGCGAGCAGCAGGGTATGGTCGAGGCGCGGATCCGTGACATCGAAGGCCGTATGCAGAATGCGGTGATCATTGACGTCACGACCATCCCGCATACTGGCAAAGTGATTTTCGGCACAACAGTGGAAATCGCTAACGTCGAGACTGACGAAAGCGTGGTCTACCACATCGTGGGTGAGGACGAAGCTGACTTCAAACTCGGCAAGATCTCCGTTGGTTCTCCACTGGCTCGCGCCTTGATTGCCAAGGAAGAGGGTGATGTGGTGGCGGTCAAGACGCCTGGCGGCGTGATCGAGTACGAGATTGTTGAAGTCCGCCATATCTGAAAGGCGGCGCCCGCTTCGTGCGGGCGCTATGCTTTGGCAGCTTGCCCAGATGCTTTGGGTGGGTGGCCTGTGGCTGTTGCACATTGGCGTGGTACCGGCGCTGGGCCTGATTGGTCTGGCGCCGTTGCTGATCGATGAAATCGATGGATTATTGAGCGCGTTGCTGGTGAGTTTCGCAGCGGCGTGCGTGACGCTTCAGGCGCTGGTGCTGATCAAGGCCGAAGGCTTGAGGAGTTTGTGGCGGGATATTCGCGGGCAACTGCTGTTGATGGCGCTGTATGCATGCGCGATGTTTTGCGTGGTGCATGTATGGCTGCCGGAAGCGTTGCGCTGGCAGTTATTCAGCTATCTTGTGCTAGGGTTTTCCGGCCTGGTGCTGGTCATGCAGCCGGCGCCCGGGTGGAGTGGCGGGGCGCGCGAGGCGCGCCCGTGACCCTTGTTGTCATTTGAAGCGATGAACGTTCGACAGTTGCTTGTTGACGCTGAAGTTCTTGCGATACAGCAGCGCCATCTTGCCGATGACCTGAACCAGGTCCGCCTTGCCCACCTTGCACAGTTCTGCAATGGCGGCCAGGCGCGCTTCGCGGTCAAGGATGTTGACCTTGATCTTGATCAGTTCGTGATCGCCCAGTGCGCGTTCAAGTTCGGCTAACACACCTTCAGTCAAACCGTTGTCTGCCACAATCAAAACTGGTTTCAGATGGTGGCCAATGGATTTGTACTGTTTCTTCTGCTCTTGAGTGAGCGGCATAATCTGACCCCTGCGTCTGATCTTGTAAAAAGCGGCGGCCAGTTTACCCGAGCGAGTCCGGGACCGCCCAGTTAATCACGACCCGTTTTATTTTCGAGGTGGCCCGTGGCCCGTTCCAAAACTAGCCTTAAGTGGCTGCAAGAGCATTTCAACGATCCTTACGTCAAAAAGGCGCAAAAGGATGGCTATCGTTCCCGGGCCAGCTACAAGCTGTTGGAGATCCAGGACAAGGACAAGTTGATTCGTCCAGGCATGAGCGTTATCGATCTTGGTGCGGCCCCTGGTGGGTGGTCCCAGGTGACCAGTCGTCTGATTGGTGGTCAAGGTCGCCTGATCGCTTCCGACATCCTCGAAATGGACAGCATCCCGGACGTGACCTTCGTTCATGGCGACTTTACCCAGGACACCGTGCTCGCCCAGATCCTCGAGGCTGTGGGAAATTCGCAGGTAGACCTTGTGATTTCCGACATGGCCCCCAATATGAGTGGATTACCGGCCGTTGATATGCCGCGGGCCATGTTCCTTTGCGAATTGGCGCTGGATCTGGCGGGTCGGGTGTTGCGTCCTGGTGGCGATTTCCTGGTGAAGGTGTTCCAGGGAGAAGGTTTTGACGAGTACCACAAGAACATCCGCAAGTTGTTCGACAAGGTGCAGACGCGTAAGCCTGACTCTTCCCGGGACAGGTCCAGAGAGCAATACTTGCTGTGCCGCGGCTTCCGTGGTGTCGAAGGCGCGGCGAGTGAAGAGCGTTTTTGAGGAATTCGAGGAGGGCGATAGGTTTTTTTATATCGCTTTCGTCACGAAGCTTTACGAATATTGTGTAGTCAAAGTTTCACAAAGGGTTACAGACGGCGCCTGCCAGAGTTGTAGGTAATGTAGTAAGTTAGGCCGGTGAATATCATGCGAAGCGCGCGCCAGTAGCGGAGCTTGCTTCAGAGGGTAGTTAATTGAACGATATGGCAAAGAATCTGATCCTGTGGTTGATCATCGCGGCTGTCCTCGTGACGGTGATGAACAACTTCTCCAGCCCTAACGAGCCGCAGACCCTCAACTATTCCGACTTCATCCAGCAAGTTAAGGATGGCAAGGTCGAGCGCGTAGCGGTTGATGGCTACGTGATCACCGGCAAACGCAACGATGGCGACAGCTTCAAGACCATTCGTCCGGCAATTCAGGACAACGGTTTGATCGGCGACCTAGTGGATAACCACGTGGTTGTTGAAGGCAAGCAGCCTGAGCAGCAGAGCATCTGGACCCAGTTGCTGGTCGCCAGCTTCCCGATCCTGGTGATTATCGCCGTGTTCATGTTTTTCATGCGCCAGATGCAAGGTGGTGCGGGAGGCAAGGGCGGGCCGATGAGCTTCGGCAAGAGCAAGGCGCGCCTGCTCTCCGAAGACCAGGTGAAAACCACCCTGGCTGACGTTGCTGGTTGCGACGAAGCCAAGGAAGAAGTCGGTGAACTTGTAGAGTTCCTGCGCGACCCAGGCAAGTTCCAGCGCCTGGGCGGCCGTATTCCTCGCGGGGTGCTGATGGTTGGTCCTCCAGGTACCGGTAAAACCTTGCTCGCCAAGGCGATTGCCGGTGAAGCCAAAGTGCCATTCTTCACCATTTCCGGTTCTGACTTCGTCGAGATGTTTGTCGGCGTCGGTGCCAGCCGTGTTCGCGATATGTTCGAGCAGGCCAAGAAGCACGCACCGTGCATCATTTTCATCGACGAAATCGATGCCGTAGGTCGTCATCGTGGCGCTGGCATGGGCGGCGGTCATGATGAGCGTGAGCAGACCCTCAACCAGTTGCTGGTTGAGATGGATGGTTTCGAGATGAACGATGGCATCATCGTAATCGCCGCGACCAACCGTCCGGACGTGCTGGACCCTGCGCTGCTGCGTCCAGGTCGTTTCGACCGCCAGGTGGTGGTTGGCTTGCCGGATATCCGTGGTCGCGAACAGATCCTGAAAGTCCACATGCGTAAAGTGCCGATGGGTGACGACGTGGCTCCGGCCGTGATCGCCCGTGGTACCCCAGGTTTCTCGGGTGCTGACCTGGCCAACTTGGTAAACGAGGCTTCGCTGTTTGCGGCCCGTACCGGCAAGCGCATCGTTGAAATGAAAGAATTCGAGCTGGCGAAAGACAAGATCATGATGGGCGCTGAGCGCAAATCCATGGTCATGTCCGAGAAAGAGAAGCAAAACACCGCTTATCACGAAGCTGGCCACGCCATTGTAGGGCGTGTGGTGCCTGAGCATGACCCTGTCTATAAAGTTTCGATCATTCCTCGTGGTCGGGCGCTGGGTGTCACCATGTTCCTGCCGGAGGAGGATCGCTACAGCCTCTCCAAGCGTGCGCTGATCAGCCAGATCTGTTCGCTGTACGGCGGTCGTATCGCTGAAGAGATGACCTTGGGCTTCGACGGGGTGACCACCGGTGCCTCCAACGACATCATGCGTGCCAGCCAGATTGCACGGAACATGGTGACCAAGTGGGGGTTGTCGGAAAAACTCGGTCCGTTGATGTATGCCGAGGAAGAGGGTGAAGTATTCCTGGGTCGTGGTGGTGGCGGTCAGAGCGCCAGCTTCTCTGGTGAGACAGCCAAGCTGATCGACTCCGAAGTGCGCAGCATCATTGACCAGTGCTACGGTACGGCCAAGCAGATCCTGACCGACAATCGCGACAAATTGGATGCGATGGCTGATGCGCTGATGAAGTACGAAACCATCGATGCCGATCAGATCGACGACATCATGGCTGGCCGTACACCGCGTGAGCCTCGCGATTGGGAAGGTGGTTCAGGTACCTCGGGTACTCCGCCAGTGGTGCAGAATGAACGCCCTGAAACCCCGATCGGCGGCCCCGCAGCTGACCACTAAGGTTTGAAATGACTTTTGCGTTGTCCTCTACCCGGTTGCCTTGCGGCAACCGGGTTCTTGATTTGGCCCAGACACATGTCATGGGCATTCTTAATGTCACCCCTGATTCCTTTTCTGACGGCGGCCGCTTCAGCCAGCTGGACGCAGCGTTGCGTCATGCTGAGTCGATGGTGGCTGCAGGAGCGACCCTGATTGATGTCGGTGGTGAGTCCACTCGGCCTGGCGCTCGCTTTGTTTCTCCGTTGGAGGAACTGGAGCGCGTGGCGCCGGTTGTCGAGCGCATTGCTCGTGAACTGGATGTCATCATATCGGTTGATACATCCACGCCAGCGGTGATGCGTGAGGCAGCGCGCCTGGGTGCGGGACTCATCAATGACGTGCGTTCGCTGCAGCGTGACGGTGCCTTGGATGCGGCGGCGGCGTCCGGCCTTCCAGTGTGCCTGATGCATATGTTGGGCGAGCCCGGCAACATGCAGGACTGCCCTCACTATGACGACCTGGTGGGTGAAGTGAGTGGGTTCCTTGCTGCACGGATCGCCCAGTGCGCCACTGTTGGCATCCCGCCTGAGAAGATCATCCTTGATCCCGGGTTCGGGTTCGCCAAGACCTTGCAGCACAATTTAAGCCTGTTCAAGCATATGGAAGCTTTGCATGCCCTTGGTCGGCCCCTGTTGGTTGGGGTTTCGCGCAAGAGCATGATAGGGCTCGCCTTGAATCGTCCGGTGGGTGAGCGGTTGTACGGTGGCCTTGCACTTGCGGCGCTTGCGGTAACCAAGGGCGCGCGTATCTTGCGCGTGCATGATGTCGCCGAGACCGTCGATGTGGTGCGAATGATCGCCGCTGTAGAATTAGCCGAATAAGAATGATGGAGCACTTATGACTAAAAAATACTTTGGCACCGACGGTATCCGTGGTCGGGTCGGCGAATATCCGATTACTCCTGATTTCATGCTCAAGCTGGGTTGGGCGGCCGGTATGGCGTTCCGTAGCATGGGCGCATGCCGCATCCTGGTGGGCAAGGACACCCGTATCTCGGGTTATATGTTTGAATCGGCACTGGAGGCGGGTCTGTCCGCTGCCGGTGCTGACGTTATGCTGCTGGGGCCGATGCCGACTCCGGCGATCGCATACCTGACGCGTACTTTCCACGCTGAAGCCGGTATCGTGATCAGTGCTTCGCACAATCCCCATGACGATAATGGCATCAAGTTTTTCTCGGGGCAGGGCACCAAGCTGCCTGACGAGATCGAGTTGATGATCGAAGAGCTTCTGGATGCGCCGATGACGGTGGTCGAATCCAGTAAGCTGGGCAAGGTGTCGAGAATCAATGACGCGTCTGGCCGTTATATCGAATTCTGCAAGAGCAGTGTGCCAAGTAGTACCAATTTTGCGGGGTTGAAGATTGTTGTCGACTGCGCCCATGGTGCGACCTACAAGGTGGCGCCAAGTGTATTCAAGGAATTGGGTGCGCAGGTTACCGTGCTGTCGGCTCAGCCTAACGGGCTGAACATCAATGAAAACTGCGGCTCGACCCATATGGAGCAACTGCAGGCAGCCGTTCTGGCTGAGCATGCCGACCTGGGTATCGCGTTTGATGGCGACGGTGATCGTGTCCTGATGGTTGATCACACCGGTACCGTGGTTGATGGCGATGACCTGCTGTTCATCATCGCTCGCGACCTGCATGAACGTAACAAGCTGCAAGGCGGCGTCGTTGGCACGCTGATGAGTAATCTCGGGCTTGAGCTGGCCTTGGCCGAGCTGGGGGTTCCGTTTGTTCGTGCGAATGTGGGTGACCGTTATGTGATCGCCGAACTGCAGGAGCGTAATTGGCAGGTGGGTGGCGAGAACTCGGGGCACGTGGTGTGCTTCCAGCACACGACTACGGGCGACGCCATTATTGCCGCGCTACAAGTGCTGCTGGCATTGCGTCGACGCGACGAGAGTCTTGCCCAGGCGCGTCAAGCCCTGCGCAAATGTCCGCAAGTGTTGCTCAATGTGCGATTTGCCGGTGGCGATAATCCGATCGAGCACCCTGCTGTCAAAGAGGCCTGCGAGCGCGTGACCCTGGCGATGGCGGGACGTGGTCGCGTATTGCTACGCAAGTCCGGTACGGAGCCTTTGGTGCGCGTTATGGTCGAAGGCGAGGATGAAACACAGGTTCGGGGGCACGCCGAAGACCTGGCAAAACTGGTAACTGAAGTTTGCGCCTGAATTCGGCTTGCCAGTGATGATGTGGTTGGGTAACATCTGCGCCCACTTTGACCGACGAGGTACAGCATGCGTCGCACTATGGTAGCTGGTAACTGGAAGATGCACGGTACCCGCGCCAGTGTCGCTGAGCTGATCAATGGCCTTCGTCACTTGGCCTTGCCTAGCGGTGTTGATGTTGCGGTTTTCCCGCCTTGCCTGCATATCACCCAAGTGGTTGATGGCTTGAAAGGTAAGTCGATTCAGGTCGGCGCGCAGAATTCTGCAGTGGAAGCCATGCAAGGTGCTCTGACGGGTGAAACTGCACCAAGTCAGTTGGTCGATGCGGGTTGTTCCTACGTGCTTGTCGGACACTCCGAGCGCCGTCAGATGATGGGTGAGCGTGATGGAACGCTCAACCGCAAGTTCGCGGCAGCACAGGCTTGTGGCCTGATTCCAGTGTTGTGCATAGGGGAGACCCTTGAGCAGCGTGAGTCGGGTAAGACTCTTGAGGTTGTCTCGCGTCAGCTGGGCAGCATCATTGAAGAGTTGGGTGTTGGTGCATTTGCAAAGGCAGTAATTGCTTACGAGCCGGTCTGGGCCATTGGTACCGGGCTGACTGCTACACCGCAACAGGCGCAGGATGTGCACGCAGCCATCCGCGCGCAGTTGGCGGCAGAGAATTCTGAAGTCGCACAAGGTGTGCGTCTTCTATACGGCGGCAGCGTGAAGGCGGCCAATGCGGTCGAACTGTTCGGCATGCCGGATATCGATGGGGGGCTCATTGGTGGAGCCTCCCTGAATGCAGATGAGTTCGGTGCGATTTGTCGCGCCGCGGGAAACTGAAAAAATGCTGGAAACAGTCGTAGTCGTTTTTCATCTGTTGGCTGCCCTGGGCGTAGTTGCCCTGGTTTTGTTGCAACAGGGTAAAGGTGCGGATGCTGGTGCGTCTTTCGGTGCAGGTGCTTCAAATACTGTATTCGGAAGCCAAGGTTCCTCTACCTTTCTTAGTAAGTTTACTGCTATACTTGCCGCCGGTTTCTTCATAACCAGCTTGGGGTTAGGTTACTTTGCTAAAGAGAAAGCTCATGTGCTGACTCAAGTAGGTCTCCCAAACCCAGCAGTGTTGGAAGTGCCAAAAGCAAAACCGGCTTCTGATGATGTCCCGGTGCTTCAAGAGCAAAAGTCGGCTACTCCAGCGACTGACGTACCTCCAGCTCAAGAGCAGAAGTAAGAAGGGTTGTAAACGCTGTATTGCCGAGGTGGTGGAATTGGTAGACACGCAACCTTGAGGTGGTTGTGCCCATAGGGTGTAGGGGTTCGAGTCCCCTTCTCGGTACCAATTATCAGGAGAGCCCGCTGTTGCGGGCTTTCTTGTAGGTGGAAGGTTACATTGACCCTGTAAGGGATCGGTCGTATACTTCCGCCCCAGCTTTGTCGCGGGGTGGAGCAGTCTGGTAGCTCGTCGGGCTCATAACCCGAAGGTCGTCGGTTCAAATCCGGCCCCCGCAACCAGTTTTAGCGGAGCCCCTTTTAAGGGGCTTTTTGTTAGCTGGACACTTTCAACGCCGCTGTTCGACGGCGTTTCAAGGATGGGCGTTTCGCCCATTTTTTTATTTTGCACAGCATGCACATACATGCACGAGGGGGTTCAGGTGTCGAGCAAGCTAGAAGAGTTGCAGGCCTTGCTGGCCCCGGTGGTCGTGGCCCTAGGCTATGAATGCTGGGGTATTGAGTTTTCGGCTCAAGGTCGCCACTCAATGTTGCGCGTTTATATCGATAAAGAGGGCGGCGTGCTGGTGGACGATTGTGCCATTGTCAGTCGTCAGATCAGCGGTGTCCTGGATGTTGAAGATCCAATCGCCGTTGAATACACCCTCGAAGTTTCCTCGCCAGGCATGGAACGCCCACTGTTCACTATTGATCAGTTTGCAAAATTTGCCGGTGAACAAGTGAAGATCAAGCTGCGATCTCCCTTTGAAGGGCGACGCAATTTTCAGGGCCTTCTGCGCGGTGTAGAAGAGCAGGACGTCGTGGTGCAGGTAGAAGACCATGAGTTCCTGTTGCCGATCGATATGATCGACAAGGCCAACATTATTCCCAGTTTTGACTGAGACGCGGATCCCGCGGATCCAATGGCTTGCGAAAGGCGAGGCGTACGATGAGCAAAGAAGTACTGCTGGTTGTTGAGTCGGTATCCAATGAAAAGGGCGTACCGGCAAACGTGATTTTTGAAGCGCTGGAGTTGGCCCTGGCCACTGCTACCAAAAAGCGTTTTGAAGACGAAGTTGATCTGCGTGTGGAAATCAACCGCCACACCGGTGCCTATGAGACTTTCCGTCGCTGGACGGTCGTCGAAGAAGCCGATCTTGATGATCCGGCCATTGAAACCTGGCCAAGCAAGGTTGCTGAAACGCATCCTGGTGCCAAGGTGGGTGATGTTGTCGAAGAAAAGATCGAATCGATCGAGTTCGGCCGTATTGCTGCACAGACCGCCAAGCAGGTCATCGTGCAGAAGGTTCGCGAAGCCGAGCGCGCTCAAGTCGTTGACGCCTATCGCGAGCGCCTGGGAGAAATCATCTCGGGTACTGTGAAAAAAGTTACCCGCGACAACGTGATCGTCGACCTGGGCAACAACGCCGAAGCGTTGCTGGCCCGTGAAGACATCATCTCTCGCGAAACCTTCCGTGTCGGCGTGCGTCTGCGTGCGCTGCTCAAGGAAATCCGCACCGAGAACCGCGGCCCTCAGCTGATCCTGTCGCGTACCGCGCCGGAAATGCTGATCGAACTGTTCCGTATCGAAGTGCCGGAAATCGCCGAAGGCCTGATCGAAGTCATGGCTGCGTCCCGGGACCCGGGTTCGCGCGCCAAGATCGCGGTCCGCTCCAAGGACAAACGCATCGACCCGCAGGGCGCTTGCATTGGTATGCGCGGTTCGCGCGTCCAGGCAGTGTCGGGCGAATTGGGCGGTGAGCGTGTGGACATCGTCCTGTGGGACGATAACCCGGCGCAGTTCGTGATCAACGCCATGTCGCCGGCTGAAGTGGCGGCAATTATCGTTGACGAAGATGCCCATGCAATGGACATCGCCGTTGGCGCAGACAATCTGGCTCAGGCCATTGGTCGTGGTGGTCAGAACGTGCGTCTGGCCAGCCAACTGACCGGCTGGACCCTGAACGTGATGACCGAATCGGACATCCAGGCTAAGCAGCAAGCTGAAACCGGTGACATCCTGCGCAACTTTATCGACGAGTTGGAAGTCGACGAAGATCTGGCGCAGGTGCTGGTAGATGAAGGCTTCACCAGCCTGGAAGAGATTGCCTACGTACCGTTGGAAGAAATGCTCAACATCGACGGCTTTGACGAAGACACCGTCAACGAGCTTCGCGCTCGGGCCAAGGATCGTTTGTTGACTAAAGCCATCGCTACTGAGGAAAAGCTGGCAGACGCCCATCCGGCCGAAGACCTGCTCTCGCTTGAGGGTATGGACAAGGATTTGGCGATGGAACTGGCGGTGCGCGGCGTAATTACCCGCGAAGACCTGGCCGAGCAGTCTATTGACGATCTGCTCGACATCGACGGCATTGACGATGATCGTGCCGGCAAGTTGATCATGGCCGCCCGAGCCCATTGGTTCGAGTAATTAGGCGCGGCCTGAGGAGAGAAGTGCATGACGCAAGTCACGGTGAAACAACTGGCCGATGAGGTCAAAACACCGGTAGAGCGCCTGTTGCAGCAGATGCGTGAGGCAGGTCTGCCGCACACCGCCGCCGATGAAGGTGTGAGCGATAGTGAGAAGCAGTCTTTGCTGACTCACTTGAAGAGCAGCCACAAGGCGAAAGTGGAAGAACCGCGCAAGATTACATTGCAGCGCAAAACCACCAGCACCCTGCGTGTTGCTGGTAGCAAGAGCATTAGCGTTGAAGTGCGCAAGAAGAAAGTCTTCGTGCAGCGCAGCCCGGAAGAAATCGAAGCCGAGCGTAAACGCGAACTGGAAGAACGTCGTGCAGTAGAAAATGCTGCTCGCCAGAAGGCTGAAGAAGAAGCCAAGCGTCGCGCCGAAGAAGAAGCGCGTCGCCAGCCTGCTGCTGCGCAACCTGCTGCCACTGATGCAGTCGCGGCCCCTGCTGCGCCTGTAGAAGCTGTGCGTGAGGCCGCTCCGGTTGCCGCTGCACCAGCACCTGCTGCTGACGCTCGTAAACGCGACGAACCTCGTCGTCCGGACAAGCCACGTGCCGACGATAACAATCGTCGCGGTGGTGGTGGTGATGGCGAGCGCAAAAACGCTCCGCATCGCGCCTCGGTCAAAGAGAAAGCGCCTGCGCCACGCGTTGCGCCACGGACTACCGACGAAGAAAGCGATGGCTTCCGTCGTGGTGGTCGCGGCAAGGCCAAGCTGAAAAAACGCAACGCCCACGGTTTCCAGAGCCCAACCGGCCCTGTCGTGCGTGAAGTGAAGATCGGCGAGACCATCACTGTAGGCGACCTCGCCCAGCAGATGTCGGTCAAGGCAGCTGAAATCATCAAGTTCATGTTCAAGCTGGGCACCCCGGCCACCATCAACCAGGTACTGGACCAGGAAACTGCCCAACTGGTTGCGGAAGAGCTGGGCCACAAAGTGACCCTGGTCAGCGACACAGCCCTGGAAGATTCCCTGGCCGAGTCCCTGAAGTTTGAAGGTGAAGCCGTTTCCCGTGCACCAGTCGTGACCGTAATGGGCCACGTTGACCACGGTAAAACTTCCCTGCTCGACTACATTCGTCGTGCCAAGGTTGCAGCAGGTGAGGCTGGCGGTATTACCCAGCACATCGGCGCCTACCACGTTGAAACCGATCGCGGCATGGTGACGTTCCTCGACACCCCAGGTCACGCCGCGTTTACCGCGATGCGTGCCCGTGGTGCCAAGGCGACCGACATCGTGATCCTGGTGGTCGCAGCGGACGACGGCGTGATGCCACAAACCATCGAAGCCGTTCAGCATGCCAAGGCAGCTGGCGTACCGTTGGTGGTGGCAGTGAACAAAATCGACAAGCCGGGCGCTGATCTCGATCGCATCCGTAGCGAATTGTCGGTTCACGGCGTGACTTCTGAAGAGTGGGGTGGTGACACTCCATTCGTACCGGTCTCCGCGAAGATGGGTACTGGCGTTGACGAATTGCTTGAAGCCGTTCTGTTGCAAGCCGAAGTTCTGGAACTGACCGCTACTCCATCGGCTCCTGGCCGCGGTGTCGTGGTTGAGTCCCGCCTCGACAAGGGCCGTGGCCCGGTTGCGACCGTCCTGGTTCAAGACGGTACCCTGCGCCAAGGCGACATGGTGCTGGTCGGTTCGAACTACGGCCGTGTACGTGCCATGCTTGACGAGAACGGCAAGTCCATCAAGGAAGCTGGTCCGGCCATCCCTGTCGAGATTCTCGGCCTGGACGGTACCCCGGACGCTGGCGACGAGATGAGCGTGGTTGCCGACGAGAAGAAAGCCCGTGAAGTGGCTCTGTTCCGTCAAGGCAAGTTCCGCGAAGTCAAGTTGGCCCGTGCTCACGCCGGCAAGCTGGAAAACATCTTCGAGAACATGGGGCAGGAAGAGAAGAAGACGCTTAACATCGTCCTCAAATCTGACGTTCGTGGTTCCCTCGAAGCGTTGAACGGCGCCTTGAACGGCCTGGGTAACGACGAAGTGCAAGTGCGTGTTGTTGGTGGCGGTGTTGGTGGTATCACCGAGTCCGACGCTAACCTGGCACTGGCTTCCAACGCTGTACTGTTCGGCTTCAACGTGCGTGCCGATGCTGGCGCTCGCAAGATCGTCGAGCAGGAAGGCCTGGACATGCGTTACTACAACGTCATCTACGACATCATCGAAGACGTCAAGAAAGCCCTTACCGGCATGCTTGGCAGCGACGTCCGGGAAAATATCCTGGGTGTTGCCGAAGTACGTGACGTGTTCCGTTCGCCGAAATTTGGCGCGATCGCCGGCTGTATGGTTATCGAAGGCACCGTTTACCGTAACCGTCCAATCCGTGTACTGCGTGAAGACATCGTTATCTTCGAAGGCGAGCTGGAATCCCTGCGCCGCTTCAAGGATGACGCTTCAGAAGTACGTGCCGGCATGGAGTGCGGTATCGGCGTCAAGAGCTATAACGACGTCAAGGTTGGCGACAAGATCGAAGTTTTCGAGAAGGTTCAGGTTGCTCGCAGCCTCTAACTCGCGCACTTCAAGGGCCACGCCGCGTGTGGGCATGCAAATGCCCCGCGCCGCGTCCGGACTCTAAACGCAACGCCCGGTCTGGCTTTTGTCAGGCCGGGCGTTTGCCGCTTTCAGACCCCACGGATTTCACCGTGTGGCAGTAACAGGTAACAAGACATGGCAAAAGAATACAGCCGTACCCAACGTATCGGCGATCAGATGCAGCGCGAGCTGGCTCAACTGATCCGTCGCGAAGTCAAAGACCCGCGCGTTGGCCTGGTCACTATCACTGCCGTTGAAGTGAGCCGTGACGTGGGTCACGCCAAGATCTTCATCACCGTGATGGGCCAGGACAGCAGCGAAGAAATCGCGCAAAGCATCAAGGTGCTCAACGCTGCCGCCGGCTTCCTGCGTATGCAGCTTGCCCGTGAGATGAAGCTGCGCAGCGTGCCTCAGTTGCACTTCCACTACGACGAAAGCGTCGTGCGGGGTGCGCACCTGTCGGCACTGATCGAGCGCGCAGTGGCTGAAGATAATCAGCACCCGTCCACACCTGAAGACGCCAAGGAGTAAGCGGTGGCTCAGGTTAAACGTATCCGTCGCAATGTCAGTGGCATCATTCTGCTCGACAAACCCATTGGCTTTACCTCCAATGCCGCGTTGCAGAAGGTCCGCTGGCTGCTCAATGCCGAAAAGGCCGGGCACACGGGCAGCCTCGATCCCCTGGCCACCGGCGTGCTGCCGTTGTGCTTTGGCGAGGCCACCAAGTTCTCGCAATACCTGCTCGACTCCGACAAGGGTTACGAAACCCTGATGCAACTGGGCAAGACCACTACCACGGCCGATGCCGAAGGTGATGTTCTGCAGGTTCGCGACGTGACCGTTGGTCGTGCTGATATCGAAGCTGTTTTACCCGCTTTTCGCGGGCAAATCAGTCAGATACCGCCGATGTACTCGGCTCTCAAGCGGGATGGGCAGCCTCTTTACAAGCTGGCACGTGCGGGCGAAGTAGTGGAGCGCGAACCGCGTTCTGTTACTATTGCGCGCTTGGAATTGCTCGCCTGTGAAGGCGACACCGCCCGCTTGGCGGTGGACTGCAGCAAAGGCACCTATATCCGGACCCTGGTGGAAGATATTGGTGAGAAGCTCGGTTGCGGCGCGTACGTTGCAGAGCTGCGACGCACACAGGCCGGACCTTTCAGCCTGGCCCAAACGGTCACGCTGGAAGAGTTGGAGGCGGTGCATGCCGAAGGCGGCAACGAGGCGGTTGATCGCTTCCTGATGCCATCGGACAGCGGTTTGCTTGATTGGCCATTGCTGCACTTCTCGGAGCACAGCGCGTTCTATTGGCTCAATGGCCAGCCGGTACGTGCCCCGGATGCCCCGAAATTTGGCATGGTGCGAGTACAGGATCATAACGGTCGCTTTATCGGTATCGGTGAAGTGAGCGAAGACGGGCGCATCGCGCCGCGTCGACTGATTCGGTCAGAATGACCGAACGAGTGTGGCTGTTAACAGGCACGGTCAACACTCATTTTTAGATACAGGGATTTGTCCCTGGCCTGTTGAAACTGCCCTTTGGGCAGTTTCCTGAAAAAAGGATTGCCTCATGGCTCTCGACGTTCAAGAAAAAGCACAAATCGTAGCTGACTATCAGCAAGCTGTTGGTGACACTGGTTCGCCAGAAGTGCAAGTTGCACTGCTGACCCACAACATCAACAAGCTGCAAGGTCACTTCAAGGCCAACGGTAAAGATCACCACTCCCGTCGTGGTCTGATCCGCATGGTAAACCAGCGCCGTAAGCTGCTGGACTACCTGAAAGGCAAGGATCTGGGTCGTTATCAGGCTCTGATCGGTCGCCTGGGTCTGCGTCGCTAATCAGCGATTGCGCTAGAGGTTGGTTGTCTGCCGTGTGTCAGTGGGATTCCCGCTGGCTCATGGCAGGCTCCCAGCCTCAAGTTTTATCTGGATACACGTTTTACCCCTGGACAACGGTTGGGCCGACTCCCGACATTGCCCAAGAATTTCGTAAGAAGACAAGTTCCCCAAGAGCCACAAAGAAGGTAGGACACCGTGAACCCGGTTATCAAAAAATTCCAGTTCGGTCAGTCGACCGTTACCCTCGAGACAGGCCGTATCGCCCGTCAAGCTTCCGGCGCAGTGCTGGTTACCGTTGACGACGACGTCACCGTATTGGTAACCGTTGTAGGTGCCAAGCAAGCCGATCCAGGCAAGGGTTTCTTCCCTCTGTCTGTCCACTACCAGGAAAAGACTTACGCTGCCGGTAAGATCCCTGGCGGTTTCTTCAAGCGCGAAGGCCGTCCTTCCGAGAAAGAAACCCTGACTTCCCGACTGATCGACCGTCCGATCCGTCCGCTGTTCCCAGAAGGCTTCATGAACGAAGTGCAGGTTGTCTGCACCGTCGTTTCCACCAGCAAGAAAACCGATCCGGACATCGCTGCGATGATCGGTACTTCGGCTGCCCTGGCCATCTCCGGTATTCCTTTCGATGGTCCGATCGGTGCTGCCCGCGTTGCCTTCCACGAAAGCACCGGCTACCTGCTGAACCCGACTTACGAGCAGCTGAAAGCTTCGAGCCTGGACATGGTCGTTGCCGGTACTTCGGAAGCCGTGTTGATGGTTGAATCGGAAGCCAAAGAGCTGACCGAAGACCAGATGCTGGGCGCGGTACTGTTTGCTCACGACGAGTTCCAGGTCGTGATCAACGCCGTTAAAGAACTGGCCGCTGAAGCTGCCAAGCCAACCTGGACCTGGGCTGCTGCCCCGGAAGCCACCGAACTGCTGGGCGCTATCCGTGCCGAGTTCGGCGAAGCGATCTCCCAGGCCTACACCATCACCATCAAGGCCGACCGTTACGCTCGCCTGGGTGAGCTGAAGGATCAGGTTGTTGCCAAGCTGTCCGGCGAAGAAGGCCAGCCTTCGGCCAGCGACGTCAAGGCTGCATTCGGTGAAATCGAATACCGCACCGTTCGCGAGAACATCGTTAACGGCAAGCCACGTATCGACGGCCGTGACACTCGCACGGTGCGTCCGCTGAACATCGAAGTCGGCGTTCTGCCGAAGACTCACGGTTCGGCGTTGTTCACTCGTGGTGAAACCCAAGCGCTGGTTGTCGCGACCCTGGGTACTGCCCGTGACGCACAACTGCTGGACACCCTGGAAGGCGAGAAAAAAGACCCGTTCATGCTGCACTACAACTTCCCTCCGTTCTCGGTGGGCGAGTGTGGTCGCATGGGCGGTGCGGGTCGTCGCGAAATCGGTCACGGCCGTCTGGCCCGCCGTTCGGTTCAGGCCATGCTGCCTGCTGCTGACGTGTTCCCGTACACCATCCGTGTGGTGTCGGAAATCACCGAGTCCAACGGTTCCAGCTCCATGGCTTCCGTTTGCGGTGCTTCCCTGGCGCTGATGGACGCTGGTGTGCCGATGAAGGCACCGGTTGCCGGTATCGCCATGGGCCTGGTTAAAGAAGGCGAGAAGTTCGCCATCCTGACCGACATCCTGGGGGACGAAGACCACCTGGGCGACATGGACTTCAAAGTCGCTGGTACCGCTAAAGGTGTTACCGCGCTGCAGATGGACATCAAGATCAAGGGCATCACCGAAGAGATCATGGAGATCGCCCTGGGCCAAGCCCTGGAAGCGCGCCTGAACATCCTCGGTCAGATGAACCAGATCATTGGTCAGTCCCGTACCGAGCTGTCGGAAAACGCTCCGACCATGATCGCGATGAAAATCGACACCGACAAAATCCGTGATGTTATCGGTAAAGGCGGCGCGACCATCCGTGCGATCTGTGAAGAGACCAAGGCTTCGATCGACATCGAAGACGACGGCTCGATCAAGATCTTCGGCGAAACCAAGGAAGCTGCAGAGGCCGCGCGTCAGCGCGTTCTGGGCATCACCGCGGAAGCCGAGATCGGCAAGATCTATGTCGGTAAAGTTGAACGCATCGTCGACTTCGGCGCATTCGTCAACATCCTGCCGGGCAAAGACGGTCTGGTTCACATCTCCATGCTGAGCGACGCTCGTGTTGAGAAAGTGACCGACATTCTGAAAGAAGGCCAGGAAGTGGAAGTGCTGGTACTGGACGTGGACAACCGCGGCCGTATCAAGCTGTCCATCAAAGATGTAGCAGCAGCCAAAGCTTCGGGCGTTTAATCACCCGCAGGTTTCACGCTGAAAAAGGGACTCTTCGGAGTCCTTTTTTTATGGCGGCGGAAAAAGCCCGAAAAATCAGTTGTTTAATCCAAGCCAAAAAACCGCAACTTGCACGCAGGCACGACGCGGTTCATGCAAGTTGCACGATTTCGAAAAGATGGGTATTTGTTAATGCATTGTTTTTAAAGGGTTTTTATCTGAATTTCGACTTGGCACAGTGCCTGCAATATCCCTGTTAACGCTGCAGCATCAAGGTCCACACGCTGCAGACTTTTAATAAAACAGGAGTTACTCGTATGAAGAAGTTCGCTCTCGCTACTGCTACCGCTTTGACACTGGCTATGACCAACGTTGCTTTCGCTCAAACGTCTCAAGCGCCGATGACACTGGCTGCTGGCGAAGTGACTAAGGCCAAGGAGTCCACCTCGGATACCTGGATCACCACCAAAGTTAAAGCTGACCTGCTGACCGAAAAAGGCATCCCAGGTTCGGACATCAAGGTTGAGACCAACAAAGGTGTGGTTTCCCTGTCGTCGACCGTTGCCATCTCTGACTCTCAGAAAGCGACCGCTGTAGCGATCACCAAGAAAATCAAAGGCGTAACTGCTGTTTCGGCTGATGGCCTGTTGGCCGGCGGCGCTACCAAAGCAGACAATATCGACAAAACCAAGGGCGCAGCCGCTGATGCCAAAGGCGCAACCAGCGACACTTGGATCACCACCAAAGTGAAGGCTGACCTGGTTACTGAGAAAGGCATTCCTGGCACAGACATCAAAGTCGAAACCAACAAAGGCGTGGTTTCCCTGTCTTCGACGACTGCTGTGACTGAATCGCAGAAAGCCACTGCTGTTGCGATCACCAAGAAAATCAAAGGCGTTAAAGCAGTATCGGCTGATGGCTTGAAAGCCGAGTAACGCTCAACCCATCGCCTGAACTAGGCGCGGCGGCAACGAGTGAGCCAGTTATCCACTCAATGCACCTCACGTGTTCATGCGACCGGCCACAAGGAAGTGGTCATTACAGGCCCCGGCATTCGTGTCGGGGCCTGTTCTATTGTGGAGGGTTACTCGGCATCCAGATGCATTGGTGTGATCACTCGACCGTCTTTCTCGGCCTGGCCCAGATTGGCGTCGATGAAGTACACCCGGTCATCTTCCAGTTGCCCTTTGTCTACCAGGTAATCCTTGATGGTGCTGGCCCGGTCCTGGCCCAGCTGACGTAGCAATACATCACTGCCGCTCCAGAACTTGATCAAGCCGTCCTTCAGCTTTGCCGTGCGCTCATCGCGGCTGAGGTCTTTCCATTCCGCAGGTGGCTGCTGTTTCAAGCGAGTGCGATAGATACCTTCGAGCAGCGGGGCTTTCTCGCTTTCCGGAACCTCCAGCAGGGAGGCCTGGGCTGGAACCTTCTCGCCGCGACGCTGCAGCATCTTGTAGTAGTTGTACTGGTATTCACGTTCCAGTCGCTCCTGGGCCAGTAAGGGGCCGTCACTGCTGGCCGCCGCTGTGCCTTCGATTTCCAGGCGCAGGGCTGGGCGTTCCTTCAGCGCCTTGGCCAGATTGTTCAATGCGCCCTCAGCCTCTTTGCTCAATTCACTCGAGCCGGCGGCGAACGACACGTTACCCAAGTCTTCCGAACCTCCACCGGTAATCAATCCGCCGATGAATTTGAACGGTGCACTCGCCGCGCGCACCACCAGGTTACGCAGGGTCTGCCACACGATCGGCATCACGCTGAATTGCGGGTTGTTCAAGTCACCACTGATGGGCAGTTCGATGGAGATCTTGCCATCGCTGTCTTTAAGCAAGGCAATCGCCAGGCGAATCGGCAAATCCACGGCATCGGCGCTGTCGACCTTTTCACCCAGCTGCAATTGCTCGACCACTACTTTGTTCTCGGCCTTCAACTGGCCCTTGGTGATCACGTAATGCAGGTCGAGGTTGAGACGGCCCTTGCGGATCCGGAAACCGGCGAACTTGCCCGAGTAGGGGGTCAGGGTGGTCAGCTCGACACGTTTGAAACTGGTGGCGATATCCAGCGCTGCCATGGGGTCGAATGGGTTCACGCTGCCTTTGATGGTCACTGGCGCGTAGCGGTCCACCTTGCCCTTGATGTCGACGTTGGCCGGTTTGGCCTGGCGACTGTCGATGGTGCCGATCTGCCCGTTGAGCTGTTGTATTGCGGTCGCAAAGTTGGGCGTGAGGCTGAAGTCGGCGAAGTTGGCCGAGCCGTCGTTGATCGCAATCTGCCCGATATGGATACCCAGGGGCTTATCTTGGCTGGCCGCAGGCTTGGCCGCCGCTTTGGCGCCGCTGTCGGCTGGCTGGGGAATCAACAGGTCGTCCACGTTGGTGGTGCGGTCATCGTTGATCATGAAGCGTGCATACGGCTGCTGCAGGTTGACCTTGTCGATCGACAGGCTGTCGCCATGCTGGTAGTTCAGGCCTTCCAGCACCAGGCGTTGCCACTTGAGGAAGTCACGGGTCTTGAGGGTGTCCAGGGTGTGCAACTGGTCCACCTGGGCCCGGCCGGTTACCTGGAGCTTAAGTGGGTCTGTGCTTTTGAGGTTCACATCCAGGTTACTGCCGAGCATGCCGCTACGCAGTTCCAGACGAATAAACGGGCTGATATAGGATTGGGCGACCCGCAGGTCGATGTCCTGGGTATTCACTTTCAGCTTGGCACTGACGGGGTTGAGGTTGACCTCGCCGGTTGCCTGGATCTTGCCCTGTTTGCCCAGGCCGCTGTCGATCTTGAGGGTGAAGGGGCTTTGGTTGAGGCTATCGAAGTTTTGCATATCGACATTCAACGGCCCCAGCTCCAGCGCGACGACCGGTTTAGCCTGCCGGTCAGCCAGGTGCACCTGGTAGTTGCGCAGTTGCACATCCTTGAGCAGCACTTGCCAGGGTTTGCTGGGCGCTGCCGGTGCAGGTTTTGGCGAGTCGGCAGTGGCCGGTGCGCTGGCCGGTTCCGGTGCCTTGGCCGGTTTGCCTGGCTGGCTGGCGAATAGTTTTTGCCAGTCCAATTGCCCATCGGCTTCGCGGGCGGCCCAGGTTTCCAGCTTGTTGCTGCGGATCTTGCCGACCACCACTTGCTGCTTGGCCAGGTCCACTGTTGTTTCGCTGATGTCCAGGCGCTCCAAGCGTACCAGTGGGCGGCCATCCGGCGCCTTGATGGCAAAGGGCGCGATGCTCGCGGCCGTGTTGTTCAGGTTCAGCGCAGTCTCATTGGCCAGGCTGAATGTGTAGTCGGTACTGAAGTTGAGCGCACCGTCCTCAAGCACCAGTGGCAGTGCATCCCGCACATACGGCCACCAGGCTTTCATCTTGCCGTCGGTGACCTTCAATGTGCCTTTGGAGGTGATCGGCACCAGGCTGAAATTGCCTTTCCAGTCGATCTGCCCACCCTGGGGGCCCGCGGCCACGAGGGTCATGTCGGCGTTGTCTTCCGGCAGCGTGCTGAGGTTTTTCAGCTCGAAGTCGAGTTTGTCATAGAGGAACTCGATGGGCTCGCCGGGGCGCAGGTCTTCGAAATGTAAATAGCCGCCGGCCAGCTTGATGTTGTCGATACGCAACGGGAACGGTTTGGCGTTGGGATCGGCCGGGGTTGGCTCGCTGGGCGGCAACTTGAACAGTTGCGCGAGGTTCAGTTGGCCGGATTTGTCGAACAGCAGCTCGGTCTTGGGCTTGTCGAGTTGCATATCCGCCAAGTGCACGGCGCGGGTCCACAGGCTGTCGAGCTGCAGGTTGGCATACAGCCGCTCGAAACCGACCTGTTCCTTGCCTGGATCGCCGATTTGCAGGCCCCACACGGTCAGCTCCAGGCTGAACGGGTTGAGCTCGATGCGTTCGATGCGGGCTGGCACCGTGGCGTAGTTGGCCAGTTGTTGATTGGCTATGCGGAGGGCGATGCCGGGCAAAATCAGAAAGCCCAGCAAGCTGTACAGGGCTACGGCAGTCAACAAGGCGCCAGCGGCGCGAATCAATCCTTTGGGCATGGGGGCGGCGCCATCTATGTCGAACAGGAGTGCCTTGGAGTATGGCACGGGTTTTCGGTTCCGAAGAGCCAGTCCTTTTGCGATAATTCCTATAACTGCAGGATCATTGTCTTCAGCGGTGGCTGTTGGTCTTGCGAAGGAAAATCGGCGCCGGGCGCCATGATGCGCCAGTCGCGTACCGGGCGCCCCGCTTTCTCGGCGCAACGCAGTACCTGGTCACGCCAATCGTCCATGCTCACTTTTGCCAGGTTGTTACAGCAGATCAGTACGCCGTTGTCGGCGGTTGCCAGCAATGCCGGCTTGAGCAGGCTCTGGTAGTCACGCAGCAGGTCGACGGTGCCGAAGGCGCTCTTGGCCCAGGCGGGCGGGTCGAGTAACACCAGGTCGTATTGACGTTGCTCCAGGCGCGGATAGCTCGGCAGCTTTTGCCCGCGACGCTGAGCGATCGGCAGGCCGGCCAGTTGGCGAATCGCCGGGAAGTAATCGGACTGCACAAATTCCATGGTGGGTAATTGCGGATTCAACAGGCCGTTCTCACGACCGACCGCCAGGTTACCTTCGGCAAAGTCCAGGTTGCACACCTCACGTGCGCCACCGGCGGCGGCACTCAAGCCGACCCCACACGTATAGGCAAACAGGTTCAGTACACTTTTGCCGGCGCTGTGGGCCTTGACCCAACCGCGAGTGTTGCGCAGGTCGAGGAACAGCAGCGGGTCCTGCCCGACATGGCGCCCGCGCACGCGGTAGTTGAGGCCCCATTCGTGGCCGACCAGGTCCTCCAGCGCCGCAGGCTCGGCGCGGTATACCGTGTCTTCGCGGTCGATGCGCGAGTTGCCACGCGAGCGGTCGTTGTACACCAGCAGCAATTCCAGGCCCATGTACTGGTTGATCAGCCGGTGCAGGTCCAGCAGCTCGTGGGTGTCCAGCGCCTGGTGGAAGCTTTGTACCAGCAACTGCGGGCCGTAGCGGTCGATCGTCAGGCCGCCGGCGCCTTCCTGGCTACCATGGAACAGCCGATAGCAATCGGTGCCCTGGGCATGCAGTTCGTTGATCAGGTCCTGGCGTTGATCGAGGGCGGCGCGCAGCGCCTGGTTCAGGGGAGACATGGAGCGCGCCTTGCTTTAGGTAATTGTGGGCAATGAGGGCGCGGAGTCTAACAGCTATGGGCCGCGGGCTACATCAGCCCCATCCGCCGATGGGCGCGTTGGACCGAACCATTGCGCATCGCCCAACGCAACAAGGGCGCGCTGCGCTTGACCCCGGCGCGGATCATCTGGCGCTGCAGCGGACTTTGGTGCTGCTCGAGCATGGCGCTGGCCCAGTCCGGCAACAGGTCGATCCCGGCCTGCATCATCAACGCGCCAAAGGGTTTGGCCAGGTGGCTGGGGGCGGGCGCATTGAGCAGCAGGCGCAGCACTTCGCGGCTGCGCTCGTCGCACAGCAGTTGTGGGCGAACACGTGCCAGATAATCCGAGACTTCCTGCCGGGAGCGCGGAACCTGCCGGGCACCCAGGCGTTCGGCCACCAGGGCGATTTCGCTGTAGTAGCGATCCTGGTCCCGCCCCGACAGCTGCGGATTGCGATACCGCAAGTGGGCAGCGAGAAAGTTGCTGACTTCCGCTACGTGTACCCAGGTCAGCAACTCCGGATCGCTGGCCGCGTAAGGCCGTCCGTCCGGGGCGTGCCCGACGACCTGCAGGTGAATGGTGCGCACTTTCTCAATCAGCCACTCGGCGTCTTTGCGCGAGCCGAATGTGGTGCCGGAGATGAATTGCGAAGTACGGCGTAAACGCCCGAGCATGTCCTGGCGAAAATTCGAATGGTCCCACACGCCGGCCAGGGCCAGGGGGTGCAGGGCTTGCAGCATCAAGGCGCTGATGCCGCCGATGAGCATGCTGCTGAAGTCGCCATGGACTTGCCAACTGACCGAGTCCGGGCCGAACAGGCCGGGATCGCCCTTGGGGTTTTCCAGGTCCAGTTGGCCCAGCGACAAGCCGGTGAGGCTCATCAACTGGGTTTCTATACGGCTGCGGATAAATTCCATGGCGACTCGGATTTCCTAGCGGTTCAGGCGTTTGTCGATCAAACCGTCGACCACGCTCGGGTCGGCCAGGGTCGATGTATCGCCCAGGCTGTCCAGTTCATTGCAGGCGATCTTACGCAGAATCCGCCGCATGATCTTGCCGGAACGGGTTTTCGGCAGGGCAGGCGCCCATTGGATCAGCTCTGGTTTGGCAAAGCTGCCGATTTCTTTGCTGACCAGGTCCAGCAGGTGCTTTTTCAGCGCATCGCTGGGTTCGACACCACTCATCGGGGTCACAAAGGCATAGATACCTTGGCCTTTGACGTCATGTGGGTAGCCCACCACGGCCGCTTCGGCGACCTGGTCATGCAGCACCAGCGCGCTTTCTACTTCGGCTGTGCCGATGCGGTGGCCGGAGACGTTGATCACGTCGTCGATGCGCCCGGTGATCCAGTAGTCACCGTCTTCATCGCGGCGTGCGCCATCACCGGTGAAGTAATAGCCGGGGTAGGGTTTGAAATAAGTGTCGATCATGCGCTGTGGGTCACCGTAGACACTGCGAATCTGCCCCGGCCAACTGGCCTTGATCGCGAGCACGCCGCTGCCGGCACCGCTGAATGCCTTGCCTTGTTCATCGAGCAGCACGGGTTGTACGCCAAACATCGGCTGGGTGGCACACCCGGGTTTGATCCGCTGGGCGCTGACCAACGGGCTGAGCATGATGCCGCCGGTTTCGGTCTGCCACCAGGTATCCACAATGGGGCAGCGCTGCTCGCCGACTGCATTGAAGTACCAGTCCCAGGCTTCCGGGTTGATCGGTTCCCCGACGCTGCCCAACAGGCGCAGGCTGGCGCGGGAGGTATTCTCAAGCGGGCCATGGCCTTCACGCATCAAGGCGCGCAGCGCGGTTGGCGCGGTGTAGAAGATATTGACCTGGTGTTTGTCGATCACCTGCCAGAAGCGCGAGCTGTCCGGGTAACTCGGCACACCTTCGAACATCAGCGAGGTGGCGCCATTGGCCAACGGGCCATACACGATGTAGCTATGACCGGTGACCCAGCCCACATCCGCGGTGCACCAGAACACCTCGCCATCGCGATAATCGAGCACGTACTTGAAGGTCATTGCCGCTTGCAGCAGGTAGCCGCCGGTGGTGTGCAGCACGCCCTTGGGTTTGCCGGTGCTGCCGGAGGTGTAGAGGATAAACAGCGGGGCCTCGGCGTCCATCGGCTCGGGCGGGCAATCATCGCTCGCGGTGTCCAGGGCCTGCCGGTACTTGAGGTCGCGGCCTTCGCTCCAGTTCACGGCAGCCCCGGTACGCTCCACCACCAGTACCGTGCTGACATTCGGGCAATTGGCCAGGGCTTTGTCGACATTCTGTTTCAGTGCCACGGGCTTGCCGCCGCGCACGCCTTCATCGGCGGTGATGACCGTGCGGCAATCGGCGTCGAGAATACGGTCGCGCAGGGCATCCGGCGAGAAACCACCAAACACCACCGAATGCACCGCCCCGATGCGCGTACAGGCCAGCATGGCGTAGGCCGCTTCCGGAATCATGGGCATGTAGATGCACACGCGGTCGCCTTTCTTCACGCCACGGCTTTTCAGCACATTGGCCAGGCGGCAGACGTGTTGATGCAGTTGACGGTAGGTGATCTTGACGGACTTGGTCGGGTCATCGCCTTCCCAGATAAAGGCGGGCTGCTCGGCGCGTTGCGCCAAGTGACGGTCGATGCAGTTATAGCTCACGTTCAGTTGGCCGCCGGCAAACCATTGGGCGGCGCCGGTGTTGATATCGCAGTGCTGGACCGTGTGCCACGGCTTCATCCAGTCAAGAAACGCCTTGGCCTGCTCGGCCCAGAAGGTGTCTGGCTGTTCGATGGATTGGCGATAGAGGCGTTGGTAGTCCTCTTGACTGAGTTGCGCAGCCCGGCGGACGGCATCGGCGCTGGGAAAGGTGCTGATATCGAACATGAGCGCTCCTTATTCTTGTTTTGGCGACAAGTCATAAAGATGCACCCTGTGGGGGGAGGGTTCAAGGCCAACGTCCAAACGGACGTTGACCCTGTCGTACCGGTATCAGCCGCGGTGACGACCGCGGAAATAGTTGATCAGGCCCTGGGTCGAAGCATCTTCGGCGCTGGTTTCTTCGGCACCGGTCAGGCGGTTGTAGACGCCTTTGCCCAGCTCCTTGCCCAGCTCAACGCCCCATTGGTCAAAGGCGTTGATGCCCCAGATCACGCTCTGCACGAACACCTTGTGTTCATACATCGCCACCAGCGCGCCCAAGCGACGGGGGCTAATGCGCTCGACGACCAAGGTGTTGCTCGGACGGTTCCCGGGGATCACCTTGTGCGGGGCCAGCTTCTGCACGTCGTCTTCCGGGATGCCCTTGTCGCGCAGCTCGGCTTCGGCTTCGCTGCGGGTCTTGCCGAGCATCAGCGCCTGGCTCTGGGACAGGCAGTTGGCATACAGCCACTGATGGTGGTCGGACACAGGGTTGAAGCTGACGATCGGCACGATGAAGTCGGCCGGGATTAGTTGGGTCCCTTGGTGCAGCAACTGGTGATAGGCGTGCTGACCGTTGCAGCCGACGCCGCCCCAGATGACGGGGCCGGTATCGGTGGACACGGGCGTGCCGTCCTGGCGCACGCTCTTGCCGTTGGATTCCATGTCCAACTGTTGCAAGTGTTTGGTGATATTGCGCAGGTAATGGTCGTACGGCAGGATCGCATGGCTCTGCGCACCCCAGAAGTTGCCATACCACACGCCGAGCAAGCCCAGCAGCACTGGCATGTTGGCCTCGAACGGCGCGTTCTGGAAATGCTGGTCCATGGTGTAGGCACCGGACAGCAGCTCTTTGAAGTTGGACATGCCGATGGCCAATGCGATTGGCAAGCCGATGGCCGACCACAGCGAGTAGCGACCGCCGACCCAGTCCCACATCGGGAAGATGTTTTCTTCGCGGATACCGAAGGCCACGGCTGCCGCGTTGTTGCTTGATACGGCGATAAAGTGGCGGTACAGCTCCGCTTCCGAGCCACCCTGGGCCAGGTACCAGGCACGGGCGGCCTGGGCGTTCTTCAGGGTTTCCAGGGTGTTGAACGATTTCGACGAGACGATGAACAACGTGGTCTCGGCGCGCAGCTTCATGGTCAGCTCATGGAACTCGCTGCCGTCGATGTTCGCCAGGTAATGGCAGCGCACGCCTTTATGGGCGTAGGACAACAGTGCCTCGGAGACCAGCTCCGGGCCGAGGAAGGAGCCGCCGATGCCGATGTTCACCACGTCGGTGATCGGCTTCTCGGTGTAGCCACGCCATAGGCCGTCATGGATGCGGCCAACCAGGTCAGTGATCTGGTTCAGCACCTTGTGCACGTCCGGCATGATGTTCACACCGTTGACCGACAACTTGTCACCCACCGGGCGGCGCAGTGCCGTGTGCAGGGCAGGGCGACCTTCCGAGGAGTTGACCGGCTCGCCAGCGTACAGCGCGTCAATGGCGGCCTTGAGGTCGACTTCCTTGGCCAGTGCCACGAGCAGGTCGCGGGTTTCGCTGGTGATCAGGTTTTTCGAGTAATCGAGGAAAAGTCCGCAGCTGCTCAAGGTGAACTGGGAAAAACGCTGAGGATCGGCATTGAACGCTTCGCGCATGCTGAAATCCTGCATGGCTTGGCGGTGTTGATTGAGCGCTTGCCAGGCGGGCAGAGCGGTAACGTCATGAGGAGTGCGGTAGTACGCCATCGCTGCGGGTTTCCTTTTATTACGGGGACTGCCTTTAGGACATTTCAAAGCCCGGAACGTCCAGTCTTTTATCAAGGGCTGGGTGCCGGACAGCGCTAACCATAGCGCAGGGCGATTACATTAAACCTAGCGTGTCGATATGTCTTGGCTTTGTCTGCGCTGTGGCCGGTACTTTTTTATACCGGCACATCAGGCAGGGTCGCAGGCGGGGTGTCGAGAGGGGGTCAGGCGAGGTTCAGGTGCAGGTTATCGATGAGGCGCGTGGCCCCCAGATAAGCTGCCACCAGGATCACCACGTCGCGATCTTCGGCCGTGGCCGGGCGCAGGTTCACGCCTTGGCGCACTTCGAGGTAATCCAGGCGCAACCCGGCGGCTTCGATCTGCTGGACCTGTTCGGCACGCAGTTTGGCGAAGTCGCGGTCACCGCCTTTGATGGCGGCGGCAATCTGGCTGAGGCTGCGGTACAACACCGGCGCGACCGCGCGTTGGGCTTCGGTGAGGTAGCCGTTGCGCGAGGACAGCGCCAGGCCATCTTCGGCGCGGACGGTAGGCTCGCCGATGATCTGGATCGGCATGTTCAGGTCATGGACCATGGCGCGGATCACGGCCAGTTGCTGATAGTCCTTCTGCCCGAACACAGCCATGTCCGGCTGGACCATGTTGAACAGCTTGCTGACTACCGTGGCCACTCCTTCAAAGTGACCGGGACGGCTGGCACCGCACAGGCCTTCAGACAGTTGCGGGACACTGACGCGGGTCTGGCCGGCCATGCCGTCGGGGTACATTTCCTCGACAGTGGGGGCGAACAGCAGGTTGCAGCCGGCTTGCAGGAGCTTTTCCTGGTCTGCGGCGAGGGTGCGCGGGTACTTGTCGAGGTCTTCGCCGGCGCCGAACTGCAGCGGGTTGACGAAGATGCTGGCGACCACGAAGTCCGCCTGCTGGGCGGCCTTGGCCACCAGGGTAGCGTGGCCGCTGTGCAGGTTGCCCATGGTGGGCACGAAGCCGATGCGTTTGCCGGCGTTGCGGGCATGGGCCACGGCGGCCCGCAGTTCACGTATGGTTTTTACCGTGTTCATGCAGAAAACCCGTGTTCGGCACCTGGGAAGGTCACGCCCTTGACTTCAGCGACGTAGGCGCTCAAAGCGGCGTGGATACTGTCCTGGCCAATCATGAAGTTCTTCACGAACTTCGGCACCCGGCCAGTCATCGACAGGCCGAGCATGTCGTGCAGCACCAGGACCTGGCCGTCGGTGGCGGAACCGGCACCAATGCCGATCACCGGGACTTTAACGGCGTGGGTGATTTCCGCCGCCAACTCACTGGGAACGCATTCGAGCAGGATCATTGCGGCGCCGGCCTGCTCCAGGGCGATGGCATCGGCACGCATCTGGCGCGCCTGGGCCTCATTGCGGCCTTGTACCTTATAGCCACCCAGGATATTCACGGACTGCGGCGTCAGGCCCATGTGCGCGCACACAGGAACACCCCGTTCAGCCAGCAGGCGGATCGATTCGGCGAGCCAGACGGCCCCTTCCACCTTGATCATGTGCGCGCCGGCTTGCATCAGTTTGCCGGCGTTCTGGAAGGTCTGTTCGAGGGTGGCGTAACCCATGAACGGCAGGTCGGCGATGATGAAGGCGCCGTCGTTACCGCGCTTGACGCTGGCGGTGTGGTAGGCGAGCTCATCGGTGGTAACGGGCAGGGTGCTGTCATTCCCTTGAAGAACCATGCCCAGGGAGTCGCCCACCAATAACACTTCGACACCTGCCTGGCAGCTGGCGTGGGCGAAGGTAGCGTCATAGCAGGTCAGCATGGTGATTTTTTCACCTTTGAGCTTGAGGCTCTGCAAGGTGGTCAGGGTAATGTCTGGCATGAAAAGGGTCCTCGTTCAGGCGCTTGGAAACAGCGAGTAACGCGCGTGAGTCTTTGTTTATACAGGCGCACTGTCTTGAAAGCAGTGCTTATATGGCCTGGATTGCGCCCTTTAGCGCCGGGTTGGCGGCAGCGGGACGCCTATAGTCGTGAGGAGGACACGGGAAGTCAATTGGATGTGTTACCGCATTGTTACGACCGCGATGTTACCGCTGTTACTGACGCGATTGCAGGTGCGAGGGTGCTCGTGAAGAACACGCAGGCACCACGTTTAATCAGGGCGTGCGCGTTATCGTTGACGATTTTCGCGAGCAAGCCCGCGCCTACAAAGGTAAGCGTTCCAAGCCGACAAACGGGCAGGCCGCCAGCAGTTTGCTGAGTGTTTGGCCGTCAGGCAGTTGCAGGTCGGCAGGGGCCAGTTCGGCCAAGGGGTACAACACAAACGCGCGCACGTGCATCTGGTAGTGCGGCACCTTGAGGCGTGGTTCGTCGATCAGGCGATCACCAAACAGCAGGATATCCAGGTCAAGCGTGCGCGGCCCCCAACGCTCGAGGCGCTCGCGGCCCTGGTCATTCTCGATGGCTTGCAGTGCGTCAAGCAGGTCCAGCGGTGCAAGGCTGCTGTCCAGGGCCGCAACCGCGTTGGTATAGCGCGGTTGGCCCGGGAGTAGGGAATCACTTTGATAGAAGGAGGACACACCGACGAGGCGGGTGCCGGGCAATTGTGCCAGCGCCTCGATAGCGCTGCGCAATTGCTGATCCGGGGCGGCCAGGTTGCTGCCCATGCCGATGTAGATGCGTTCCACGTTTATTCGCCCGCGGCGCCCGAGGCATCGGCGGCGCTGCGTTTACGCTTGGTGCCGCTGCGACGACGCTTCTTGGGCCCCTCGCTGGCGCCTTCGCCTTTGCTGCCGAGCTCACGAATCATCTCGCGGCGTTCGCTGTCATTGGCGTCCTGGTAGTCGGTCCACCATTCGCCCAGGCCGTCGGTCTGCTCGCCAGCGCTTTCACGCAGCAGCAGGAAGTCGTAGCCAGCGCGGAAGCGCGGGTTGTCCAGCAACAGGTCGGCACGCTTGCCGCTGCGGCGGGGCAGGCGCTCCTGCATATCCCAGATTTCGCGGATCGGCATGGTGAAGCGTTTCGGGATAGCGATGCGCTGGCATTGCTCGGTGATCAGTTCGTGAGCGGCTTCCTGCATGGCTGGAATCGGCGGCATGCCACGTTCTTGCAGGCGCAGTACGCGTTTTGGCAGGGCCGGCCACAGCAGGGCAGCAAACAGGAACGCCGGGGTTACCGGTTTGTTCTGTTTGATGCGCAGATCGGTATTGATCAACGCTTCGCTGATCAATGTGTGGGTATACGTCGGGTTGTATTCCAGGGCCTCGGCGCTGGCCGGGAACAAGGGGTCGAACAACTGCAGGTCGACGAGCATTTCGAAGGTGTCGGCGGCGTAGCCCGAGAGGAACAGCTTGAGCACTTCTTCGAACAGGCGCGCCGAGGGAATCTCCTGCAGCATGGGGGCCAGTTCACGAATCGGCGCAGCGGTGTGTCGCTCGATACCGAAGTTCAGCTTGGCCGCAAAGCGCACGGCCCGCAGCATACGAACCGGGTCCTCCTGGTAGCGCTGCACTGGGTCGCCGATCAGGCGGACCAGGTTGTTACGGATGTCGTGTACGCCGTTGGCGTAATCAAGAATGCGCTCACTGACCGGGTCGTAATAGAGGGCGTTGATGGTGAAGTCGCGACGCTGCGCGTCTTCTTCCAAAGTGCCATAGACGTTGTCGCGCAGGATGCGCCCGCTCTCGTTGCGGGAAGACTGATTGGTGTCCTCCTCTTCATCGTTTTGCGGATGGCCTGCACGGAAGGTAGCGACCTCGATGATTTCGCGACCAAAGTGGATGTGCACCAACTTGAAACGGCGGCCGATGATGCGCGCATTGCGAAACTCGGCGCGCACTTGCTCTGGCGTGGCACTGGTGGCGACGTCGAAATCCTTGGGCGTGATGTTGAGCAACATGTCGCGTACGCACCCGCCCACCAGATAAGCCTGGTAGCCGGCGTTCTGCAAACGTTCGACGATGTTCACTGCATAACGGCTGAACTGAGCGCGTTGCAGCGAATGTTGGCTGCTGTTGAGCACTTCAGGCGTGCTGCGTTTGTGTTGCGTACGACGCAAGGGAGAACGGAATGACTGGAACAACTTCTTCAGCATGGGATGCACTGTTTGAAGGAATGTTCGGCCATAACGAAGAATGACCGCATGATGGGCGGGGATTCTAGCATTTAGTCAGGGGATGGTGTAGGAACAAGCTACAGGCCTTGCGCCATAAGCCTTGAAAATGCCAAATGCCAGAAACTACAAGGGGAGCCGAAGCTCCCCCAGAAGTAGTTGCGTGCTCTATTTTTATTATTGATTTCGGGCTTCTTGTTTTTGTTGATCGCCCTCGCCATGAAGCTTCACCTTCATGACACTCCCAATCGGGAGTCAAGAGCAAACGGATTGCTTTGGTCGCTGTGTTGCTGATCTACGATCCAACCAGTTCAGGCTCTGCCTTAGGGCAGTTTTTGTTGTTCTCGGCCTGGTTGCGGGGCAAGCCCCAATGCAACGCCTCTCCAAAAGAATCAGTTAGCTGCGCCTCCGCCGTGTTGTTTTTATTGTGCGTGAGTCGATTCGTCTTATTTTTATTGTCTTGTACAAAGCTTGTTATTGTTTTTGTACTAAGCATATAGCAGGGTGCGTGCCAACTTTTGCGCCGACCAGCAAAACCGGGGGGTTGAGCTGATTTTTGATTTCTGCGGGCAAAAAAAAGCCGGGGCTTCGTTACCGTAAGCCCCGGCTTTTGTTACGCAAAAAATCCGCGGTAACAGTTTTTTCACATCTGAGGGTGTTACCTGTGGGCGCGCACCCTCAACTCTCGCTGGCTACGCCGGTCTTGCGCCGTGGAATGCCCAGGCGCTGGCGCCGTTCCCACAGGCACTTGCGGCTTACGCCCAATTTGCGGGCCAGTTCGGTCTCGGTCATGTGGTCCTGATGCTCCAGGACAAAGTGCTGGAAGTAATCTTCCAGTGACAAATCTTCAGTCGGCTCATGGCTGGTATTGCCACCGCCGCCCTGTTGCGGGGCCAGGCCAATGAAGTCGTCATCGTCCAGATCGCTCAGTTCGATGTCGATGCCCAGCAGCTCGGCGGAAATTTCCGGGCTCTCCGACAGGATCACTGCACGCTCAACCGCATTTTCCAGCTCACGTACGTTGCCCGGCCACGAGTAATGACGGATCGCTTGCTCGGCGTCCGGGGCAAACTTCAGGTCCGTACGGTTGATGCGCGCGCTCTGGCGTAGCAGGAACGCATTGGCGATCTCGTTGACGTCGGCACCACGCTCACGCAGCGGCGGCAGCTTGAGAGCGATGACGTGCAGGCGGTAATACAAGTCTTCGCGGAACTGGCCGATCTTGGCCAGGCTCTTCAGGTCGCGGTGGGTTGCCGCGATCAGGCGCACGTCGACCTTCTGCGACTGTACCGAGCCGACGCGGCGGATTTCGCCTTCCTGTAGCACGCGCAGTAAACGCGCCTGGGCTTCCAGGGGCAGTTCGCCGATTTCGTCGAGGAACAGTGTGCCGCCGTCCGCCGCTTCCACCAGGCCCGCACGCCCGGCGCTGGCGCCCGTGAAGGCGCCTTTCTCGTGGCCGAACAGTTCGGATTCGATCAGCGATTCGGGGATCGCTGCGCAGTTCACCGAAATCATCGGTGCCTTGGCGCGCTTGGAGAGGTTGTGCAGGGCGCGGGCCACCAGTTCCTTACCGGTACCCGACTCCCCCTGGATCAAAACATTGGAGTCGGTAGGCGCCACTTTGCGGATCTTGCTGTACAGGTCCTGCATCGGTGGGCAGGAGCCGATGATGCCGATCTCGCCATTGCTGTTATCAATGCCTGGCTTGTCGGCACCGCCGCCGGCCTTGCCGGTGGGGCGCTGTTCGGTCGGTGCGCTGCTGGCCGACTGCCGGTCACGCAGGATGCGCGCCACGGCCTGGAGCATCTCATCATGGTCGAAAGGCTTGGCGATGTAGTCCACCGCGCCCATTTTCATGGAATCCACTGCCGAGCGCAGGCTGGCATAGCTGGTCATGATCAGCACCGGGGTGCCCTGGCCAAGCTTGATCAGCTCTGTACCGGGCGCGCCGGGCAGGCGCAGGTCGCTGACAATCAGGTCGAACGTGGGAATGCTGAACCGCTCTTGGGCTTCCTGCACCGAGCCGGCTTCGCTGACTTGGTACTGATTACGTTCAAGCAGGCGACGCAAGGCAGAGCGGATAATGGTTTCGTCTTCGACGATCAAAATGTGCGGCATTGATTCAATTCTCTCGACGGTCTCAGTTCACAGCGGACGTCGCTTCGACATGACGCGGCAAGGTCACCCGAATACGGGTGCCGCGTTGGCTTTCGGTGTCAGCCGGGCTGTCGATGGTGATTTGTCCATAATGCTCTTCAACGATGGAATAGACCAGTGCAAGGCCCAGACCGGTACCTTCACCTGGGTCCTTGGTGGTGAAGAAGGGTTCGAACAATCGGTCCATGATGTTCTGTGGAATGCCGCTGCCTTCGTCCTCCACGATCAGGTCGACCGTGTGCTCGAAAGCCTCGCTCTTGACGCGTACCGCACTGTGGGGAGGGGACGCATCGCGGGCGTTGGACAGTAGATTGATCAACACCTGCGCCAGGCGCTGGGAGTCACCGTCGACCCAGTGGTCCGGGTCGCACAAATTGAAGAACTGTACTTCGAAATTACGCCGGTTCAACGCCAGCAGCCCAATGGCATCCTGCGCCACTTCGGCCAGGCACACCGCCTCGTCCTGGTTCTGGTGGGCGCCGGCATGGGCAAAGCTCATCAGCGACTGCACGATGCGCGATACGCGCTTGGTCTGTTCGAGGATTTGCCCGCTGATCTCGATGATTTCACCGTCTTCTTCGCGCTCTTCCCGCAGGTTCTGCGCGAGGCATGCGATACCGGTAATCGGATTGCCGATTTCATGGGCAACGCCCGCAGCCAGGCGGCCAATGCTGGCCAGGCGCTCGGAGTGCACCAGCTTGTCTTCGAGCATCTGGGTGTCGGTCAAGTCTTCCACCAGCAGCACCAGGCCACTATTTCCGGGGGCCAGGGGTTCGTCGATGGCGGCTTTGTGCAGGTTGAGCCAGCGGGTCTGGCCGTCGAGGGCCAGGTGCTGTTTGTGCAGGTGTTCGTCGGGCAGGTTGATAAACCCCTGCAGCAGTTCTTTCCACGGATCACCCAGGGTATTGAGGCGCGAACCTACTACACGTTGTGCGGCGATACCGGTGAGTTCTTCCATGGCCTTGTTCCACATCAGGATCTCTTGGTCCTTGGCCAGGGAGCAGACGCCCATGGGCAGTTCCTGCAGGGTCTGGCGGTGGTAGCGGCGCAGGGCATCGAGTTCGGCGGCAAGGCCGGTGAGGCGTGAGTGGTAATCCTCCAGCCGGCTCTCGATGAAATGGATGTCTTCGGTGACGTAGTTTTCGCCACCCGCCTTGTAGGGCAGGAAGGTTTCCACCATGTCCTGGGATACGCTGGGCCCCATCAACCCGGACAGGTTGGCCTCGATGCGATCACGCAGTCGGCGCAAGGCATAGGGGCGCCGTTCGTCGAACGGCAGGTAAAGATCGCGCAGCGCCTGTTCGACCTCCTTCTGCGCTGCCTTGGCCCCCAGCGGTTTGGCCAGTTGTGTGGCGAACTCCTGGGGCGAAGCCGCATGCAGCTCTCGGCGTTGCGGGCGCCGCACATTGTCCACCGCGCAGGCCTCGGCGGCGCTGGTTTCTTCCGGGCTGGCGTTGGTGAACAGCGAGATCAGGGTGAACATCAATACGTTGGCGGCCAGCGAGGCAATCGCCGCCATGTGCCAACTGGTGTCATCCAGCACGTAGATCATGTTCAGCAGCGGGATGTAGAAACCCTGCAAGTTGCCGACCAGCGGTAGCAGCATGGTGACGAGCCATACCAGGATCCCCGCCAGCAGCCCGGCGATAAACCCACGGCGATTGGCGGTCGGCCAGTACAGCACCGACAACACGCCCGGCAAGAACTGCAAGGTGGCCACAAACGCGACGATGCCGAGATTGGCCAGGTCTTGCCCCGCACCCAGCAGCAGGTAGAAACCGTAACCGGCCATGATGATCGCGACGATCAGTGCGCGGCGTGTCCATTTCAGCCAGCGGTAGATATTGCCTTCTGCGGGGGGCTGGTACAGCGGTAGCACCAGGTGGTTCAGCGCCATGCCGGAGAGTGCCAGCGTCGTGACGATGATCAGCCCGCTGGCTGCCGATAAGCCGCCGACATAGGCCAGCAACGCCAGGGCCGGGCTGTTGGCGGCGATGCCGATACCGAGGGTGAAATACTCAGGGTTGGTAGTGGCCCCCAGCTTCAGGCCAGCCCACAGGATCAGCGGCACGGCCAGGCTCATCAACAGCAGGAACAGTGGCAAACCCCAGCTGGCGCTGACCAGTGAACGCGGGTTGAGGTTCTCGGTGAAGGTCATGTGATACATGTGCGGCATCACGATCGCCGAGGCGAAGAACACCAGCAATAGCGTGCGCCACGGGCCTTCCTGCAAGGGCGTGTGCAGGGCGGCGAGAGCGGTCTGGTTTTGCAGCAGCCACAGTTCCAGCTGTTGCGGGCCGTCGAATACGCCGTAGAGCGCGTAGAGGCCAACGCCGCCGATGGCGATCAGCTTGATCACCGACTCGAAGGCGATCGCAAATACCAGGCCTTCGTGTTTCTCGCGGGTGGCGATATGGCGTGAGCCGAAGAAAATCGTGAACAGGGTGATCAACGCGCAGAACGCCAGGGCGACGCGATGTTGCACCGGCTCGCGAGTGAGGATGCTGATGGAGTCGGCCACTGCCTGCATCTGCAGGGCCAATAGGGGCAACACGCCGATCAGCATGAAAATGGTGGTCAGTGCGCCGGCCCAGGTACTGCGAAAGCGGAAGGCGAAGAGATCGGCCAGGGATGACAACTGGTAGGTGCGGGTGATCTTCAGGATCGGGTACAGCAGCACCGGCGCCAGCAGAAATGCCCCGGACACCCCGAGGTAGCTGGAGAGGAAGCCATAGCCGTACTGATAGGCCAGGCCCACGGTGCCATAGAACGCCCAGGCGCTGGCGTAGACGCCCAAGGACAAGGTGTAGGTCAATGGATGGCGAATGATCGCCCGCGGAATCATTCCGCGCTCACTGATCCAGGCCACTGCGAACAAGGCAGCCAGGTAGGCGGCGCTGATCAGCAGCATCTGGGTGAGGCTAAAGCTCATCGGCATCTTTTTGGCTCTGCAGGATAAAGGTCACGACGATCAGGATCAGCCACAGTAGATAAGGCCGATACCAGGCGCCCGTGGCGTCGATCCACCAATCCATGATGGCGGGGGAAAACAGGTAGATCCCGACGACCAGCAGCAGGACCAATCGATAGATGTACATGTTGGCCTCTGATTGAAAAACTGCGGCGATGGTAACGGATGGCTGGCAAGCTGCAAGCGCCTTCAGCGCAACTGCGACTCTGCCAGCGTGAGTGTGCGTGGAATCAGCGAGGCATCCCACTGTTGAATGCCCCAATCCAGCAGCTCCCGTGGGCTGGCGTGGAGCAGTTCGTCGCCGGGTTGCTGGCCGAGGGCACGCAAGGCTCTTAACAGCAAAGGCGTGGCCTGGTCTTTCGTCAACGGCGGGGAACGGTAGGACTTGCCCAGCTTGTTACCGTCCGGCTGGACGACCAGCGGTACATGCAGATAGCGCGGCTGGCGCAGGCCGAGCAGCTCTTGCAGGTACAACTGGCGCGGCGTGGAGTCCAGCAGGTCGGCGCCGCGCACGATATCGGTAACACCCTGCCAGGCATCGTCGAGGACAACCGCCAGCTGATAGGCGTAGAGGCCGTCGCGGCGGCGGATGACGAAATCGCCTACGTCGCGGCCCAGATGTTGTCGGAATTCGCCCTGTACTCGGTCGATAAAGTGGTATTCCAACTCGGGGACGCGCAACCGAATGGCGGCATCTTGCTGGTCGTGCCCGGCATTGCGGCAGAGGCCGGGGTAAATGCCGTTGTAAGGTTCCAGTTGTTTGCGCGAGCAGGTGCAGGCATAGGCCAGGCCATGATTGAACAGATCGTTCAGCACTTTGGCGTAGGCATCATGTCGATCGCTTTGTCGGACCAGTTCGCCGTCCCACTCGAAACCATAGCTTTCAAGGGCCTGGAGAATGGCCGCCTGGGCGCCGGGCTCTTCGCGGGGAGGGTCGAGGTCTTCCATGCGCATCAGCCAACGGCCGTGATTGGCGCGAGCGTCGAGGTAGGAAGCGAGGGCGGCGACCAGCGAGCCGAAGTGCAAATGGCCGCTGGGCGTAGGGGCGAAACGCCCAATATAGGTAGAGGCTGTCATGGGCCGGATACTACTGGAAAACCGGTAAACGCCAGAAACAAAAATGGGGCGTTTGTACGCCCCATTCGTCCAGTTCGGCAGGGATTACTTGCCGACCTGTTTCTCCTTGATTTCAGCCAAGGTCTTGCAGTCTACGCACAGGTCCGCGGTTGGACGAGCTTCCAGGCGGCGAATTCCGATCTCGACGCCGCAGGATTCGCACCAGCCGTATTCTTCGTCCTTGATCAACTGCAGGGTCTTGTCGATCTTCTTGATCAGCTTGCGCTCACGATCCCGGGCGCGCAGTTCAAGGGCGAACTCTTCTTCCTGGCTCGCACGGTCGGCCGGATCAGGGAAGTTGGCTGCTTCGTCCTTCATATGGTCGACGGTGCGGTCGACTTCTTGCATCAAGTCCTGTTTCCACTTGTTAAGGATCTTGGTGAAATGCTCGCGCATGGGCTCGCCCATGTACTCTTCACCTTTCTTCTCTACGTATGGTTCGAAGCCGCTGATGCTCTGTTGCTTTGCTTGGGTGGACATGAATAGACCGCCTCTCACTCTTCTAATCCATTGCGCAGGATTGCAACGTCACCGACACCTGCCGGCCCTGCGGCTGCAAGCGGGCGAACTTACCAGATAGATTCAGGGTGCGCCACTCCCGGTTGTCGAGGCCCATCGCGCAGGGGTTGCAAATTGCAGCAGCCCGCCATGGTTGGGTGTGCATCGCCTCGGATATTGATTTTAGTCGTTCTGCAAGCGCTTGCCGGGCTCTTCTTGAATGGCCGAGCAGGCAATAGAGCATGTTTTAGCGTGGGGGTTCGGTAGAATCCTGATTTTGTTCTTAACGTTAAGGAAGGCTAATGGCTCAGCCCTACAGTGCGCGCAGTCGCGCCATCGAACCTTTTCATGTCATGGCGTTGCTGGCGCGAGCCAACGAGTTGCAGGCGGCTGGCCATGATGTGATCCACCTGGAAATCGGCGAGCCGGACTTCACCACTGCCGAACCGATCATCCAGGCTGGCCAAGCCGCACTGGCCAGTGGCAAGACCCGCTACACCGCCGCCCGTGGCCTGCCGGAACTGCGCCAGGCCATCAGTGGCTTCTACCAGCAACGCTATGGCTTGAGCGTCGATCCCGAGCGCATCCTGATCACGCCTGGTGGCTCCGGCGCATTGTTGCTGGCCAGCAGCCTGCTGGTGGATCCAGGCAAGCACTGGCTGTTGGCAGACCCCGGCTATCCATGCAACCGGCACTTCCTGCGCCTGGTCGAGGGCGCGGCGCAGTTGGTACCGGTGGGCCCCGATGTTCGCTATCAATTGACCGCCGAGTTGGTGGCCAGGCACTGGAGCGAGGACAGCGTGGGTGCACTGGTCGCGTCTCCGGCCAACCCGACAGGCACTCTCCTCACGCGTGACGAATTGTCCGGGTTGTCGAATGCGATCAAGGCACGTAACGGCCACCTGGTAGTGGATGAGATCTACCATGGCCTCACCTATGGCACCGATGCCGCCAGCGTGCTGGAGGTCGACGACGATGCCTTCGTCCTCAATAGTTTTTCGAAGTACTTCGGCATGACCGGGTGGCGCCTGGGGTGGCTGGTGGCGCCGCCCGATGCGGTGGGCGAGTTGGAGAAGCTGGCGCAGAACCTCTACATCAGTGCGCCGAGCATGGCGCAGTACGCTGCCTTGGCTTGTTTCACCCCGCAAACCCTGAGCATTCTGGAAGCGCGGCGCGCCGAATTCGGTCGACGTCGGGACTTCCTGCTGCCGGCACTGCGTGAGTTGGGGTTCGGCATTGCGATAGAGCCGGAAGGTGCGTTCTATTTGTACGCGGATATCAGCGCGTTCGGCGGCGATGCCTTTGCGTTCTGCCGTCATTTCCTGGAAACCCAGCATGTCGCGTTTACGCCCGGTCTGGATTTCGGCCGGTATAAAGCCAGCCATCATGTGCGCTTTGCCTACACGCAAAATCTTGATCGACTACAGGAAGCTGTCGAACGGATCGCCCGCGGCTTGCAGAGTTGGCAAGGCTGATGCGCTTTCATCCTCCCCTCGAAGAAGCTCGGTTGATCCGGCGTTACAAACGTTTCCTAACCGATATCGAAACCGTTACCGGTGAGTTGCTCACCATTCACTGCCCCAATACCGGTTCGATGCTCAATTGCATGGTGGAAGGCGGGCAGGTTTGGTTCAGTCGTTCCAATGATCCGAAGCGCAAGCTGCCCGGGACTTGGGAAATCGCCGAAACGCCACAGGGCCGCCTGGCCTGCGTCAATACCGCCCGCGCCAACCAGTTGGTCGAGGAGGCGCTGCGTGCGGGGGTAATTACTGAACTGAACGGCTTTACTGCGTTGAAGCGTGAGGTGCCTTACGGTCAGGAGAAAAGCCGTATCGACTTTCGCCTGGATTACCCCGATGGCGCGGCCTATGTCGAAGTCAAAAGTGTGACGCTGGGTTTTGACGGCTCGGCGATTGCGGCTTTTCCCGATGCAGTGACCCAGCGTGGCGCGAAACACCTGCGGGAGTTGGCCTACTTGGCCCGGGACGGTGTACGCGCGGTGCAGTTGTATTGCGTCAATCTCTCGGGCATTGAGGCCGTGCGCCCGGCCGCGGAAATCGACGCCGCCTATGCTGCCGCCCTGCGAGAAGCCAAGGCGGCGGGCGTGGAGGTGCTGGCGTATGGCGTACGTGTTACATCCGAGGAAATTTGCGTGGACCGCCGGCTGGACGTGCTGCTTGGCGACTAGAGTTCTACCCACAAACCTTGTGCGTCCTCTCGACCGGCCAGAGCCTTGAGGCTTTGACCGGCGCAGGGGCCGGCGATGCACTCGCCGCTCTCGATCAGGAACAGCGCGCCGTGGGTAGCGCACTGGATCAGGCTGGCGCTGGCGTCGAGGAAATGGTCGGGCTGCCATTCCAGTGGAATGCCGCGATGGGGGCAGCGGTTGACGTAGAAGTAGGCAACGCCGTCCCGACGCACGGCCAGCAGCTTGCAGCCGTCGATATCAAAACCGAGGCTGCTGTTGGGGGCGAGGGTGTCGGAAGGGCAGAGAAACTTCATTTCAATCCTTAAGTGCCTTGACGTTCAAATGCAAACAATTATCAAATGCCAGCTTCGCACGATGACTGGCTGGGCGCTCAGTACGATGCCTGGCAGAGATGACCTGTCACATCGATGAGTGGCTCAGTGGCCGCGCCCTTGGAAGGAAACCCTGTTATGCGACTGAGTGCCAGCGCTATTGCGCTTGTTGTCGGACTGCTGGTCAATCACGTGGCATGCGCCGTTGAACTGCCCCAGCGCTGGGTGAGTGCCGGTGGGGCCTTGTCTGAGTGGGTCGTGGCCCTGGGCGGTGAATCGAAGTTGGTGGGCGTCGATACGACCAGCCAGCATCCGGCGTCCCTCAAGGCATTGCCAAGCATCGGCTATCAGCGGCAATTGTCGGCTGAAGGCATTCTCAGCCTGCGTCCGCAGATCCTGGTGGGCACTGAAGAGATGGGGCCGCCGCCGGTTCTGGCGCAGATTCGCGGTGCGGGTGTGCAGGTGGAGATGTTCTCGGCGCAACCGGATTTGCCTGCCTTGAAGGCTAACCTTGAGCACCTGGGCACGTTGCTGGGCACTGAGGCCAAGGGCCGCGAGTTGTTTGTCGCATACGAGCAGGCCCTTGGTCGGCAGAAAAGTTGGGTTGCCAAGGCGCAGGCCACGCAAAAGGCGCCGGGTGTGTTGCTGCTGCTCGGTAATGCGGGTGGCAAGCCGTTGATCGCCGGCAAGGACACTGCCGCTGATTGGATGCTGCGGCAGGCCGGTGGGCGCAACCTGGCAACCCATATTGGCTATAAGCCGTTTTCCGTGGAGTCGCTGGCGGGGCTGAGCCCGCAAGTGCTGGTGTTCGCTGATCGCGCCCTCAGCGGCGATGCGGCACGGGCTGCGCTGTTCAAGGAGAACCCGATACTGGCTTCCACCCCGGCGGCCAGGAATGGGCGGGTAATTGAGCTGGACCCGACGCTGCTGGTGGGCGGGCTCGGGCCGCGTTTACCGCAAAGCCTGTCGGCGTTGTCCGCCGGCTTCTATCCATCCCAGGCTAAACCGGCCCCATGACCACCCTGGTCAAGCCGCGAGCCCTGTTTATCGGGCTGGCGCTGCTGTGTGCACTGGCGATCTGGCTTTCATTGGCCCTGGGGCCGGTCAGCTTGCCCCTGTTGGATACGCTCAAGGCGGCGTTGCGCTTGGTAGGCGTGCCGATCGAGGCACAGGGATTGGAGCAGGCGGAGTTGATTCTGGGGCAAATTCGCTTGCCGCGGACGTTGCTGGGCCTGGCAGTGGGGGGCGTGCTGGCATTGTCAGGCGTGGCGATGCAGGGCTTGTTTCGCAACCCGTTGGCGGATCCGGGTTTGGTCGGGGTCTCCAGCGGTGCGGCGCTGGGGGCGGCCATCGCCATTGTCGGTGGTTCGTTCTTCGGCGGTTTGCCGGACGCGTTCGGCCCCTATCTATTATCGCTGTGTGCATTTCTCGGTGGGCTTGGCGTCACGGCGCTGGTCTACCGGCTGGGGCGGCGCAACGGCCAGACTAACGTCGCGACGATGCTGCTCGCCGGCATCGCGCTGACAGCCCTCGCCAGCTCGGCGGTGGGTTTGTTCACCTACCTGGCGGATGACGCCACCCTGCGGACCCTGACCTTCTGGAACCTCGGCAGTCTCAATGGCGCCAGCTACTCGCGCCTGTGGCCGTTGCTGCTGGTGAGCGCCGGTGTGGCGCTGTGGTTGCCGCGCCGGGCGAAGGCGTTGAATGCGCTGCTGCTTGGTGAGTCCGAAGCCAGTCACTTGGGCGTTGATGTAGAGCGCCTCAAGCGCGAATTGGTGTTTTGCACGGCCCTCGGCGTGGGAGCGGCCGTGGCGGCAGCGGGAATGATTGGGTTTGTCGGGCTGGTCGTGCCGCACTTGGTGCGATTGCTGGCGGGGCCGGATCATCGGGTGTTGTTGCCAGCCTCGATATTGGCAGGTGCGAGCCTGCTGCTGTTGGCGGATCTGGTCGCCCGCTTGGCGTTGGCGCCGGCTGAATTGCCGATCGGCATCGTGACGGCGTTTATTGGCGCGCCGTTCTTTCTTTATCTGTTATTGCGAGGGCGCGCCTGATGTTGCGGGTGGAGGCGCTGCAGATACGGCGTGGTCGCAAAATCGTGCTGGCGGACGTCAGCCTGGACCTGTTGCCGGGTCAGGTGCTCGGTGTGCTGGGGCCTAATGGTGCTGGCAAGAGCACATTGCTGGGGGCGTTGTGTGGTGAACTGCCGCCGGACCAGGGCAAGGTATGGCTGGATCAGCAGGAGCTGAAGGGCTGGAGCGGATCGCAGCGCGCCCAGCGCCTGGCGGTATTGCCGCAAAGTTCGACCTTGGACTTCGCCTTCCGCGTCGAAGAGGTGGTAGGCATGGGGCGCTTGCCCCATCAGACCGGACGGGTGCGTGATGAGGAGATTATCCAGGCAGCGCTGCTGGCCGCGGATGTCGGGCATTTGAGCGGCCGCAGCTACCTGGCCTTGTCGGGCGGCGAACGCCAGCGTGTGCATTTGGCGCGAGTCATGGCGCAATTATGGCCGGGCGAGGAGGGGCAGACGTTGTTGTTGGATGAGCCGACGTCGATGCTGGACCCCTTGCACCAACACACCACCTTGCAGGCGATACGGACATTCGCCGATCGGGGCGCGGCTGTGCTGGTGATTCTCCATGATCTGAATCTGGCGGCGCGTTACTGTGACCGGATCTTGTTGCTGTCCCAAGGACGTCCGCATGCACTGGACACGCCGGCACGGGTGATGCGACCTGAGCCGCTTAAAGCGGTATTCGGTTTGGATGTATTGGTGCAGCTCCACCCGGAGCGTGGGCATCCGTTGATTATCGCGCGTTGAAGTCCGGGTGGTTGTCAGCGCCTTTTCGCAGGCAAAAAAAGACCCGGCAAAAGCCGGGTCAAATAACCGTGATTAGCCTGATGAGGAGATAATCTGAGAGTCCGAACCAATGGTCTTTCAGTTATCGGCTGATCTCGCGACCAGTTGTGATAATCATAACGATTCTCATTTAAGAGTCAACATTTGTTTTTGCTGGCTCTCGTGCTTTTCTCAAACACGCGTTCGAAAAGCCTGTAGACACTGTATGGGCTTGCCGGTCTAATTTTTCTGGCGTGTGGAAATAGCGTCCAATTGACGGTTCAACGCTTCCTTGCGCTCGGCAGGGAGGTCGTTCCAGTGCACATCCATCAATGCCCCTTCGATTGCATACAGCAATACTTTGGATGCGCGGAACCCTCGGGTGCGTACCGCTCGATAAGCATCCACAGCTCCCAGGCGGCGCAAGTCGGATGCGCTGTGGATACCCACCGCATGCAGCCACTGCGCCGACGTCTTGCCAAGGTTTTTAAGGTGTTGCAGCTCATCGTTCATCAAGCCTCCTTGCGACGGCCGAATGGTGCGGTGGGTATCGTGACCAGGCAAGTCTGAAAGGAGTGTAGCGTTCAGTAGGAAAAGCGTAGTTCTTTGGCCAGGAACGGCGCAAAAGCTTATAAGAATGGGGTGAGGTTTTTGACGGC
The DNA here is from genome assembly GCF_029457515.1 of Pseudomonas sp. G11. Classification (NCBI taxonomy): domain Bacteria; kingdom Pseudomonadati; phylum Pseudomonadota; class Gammaproteobacteria; order Pseudomonadales; family Pseudomonadaceae; genus Pseudomonas; species Pseudomonas sp. G11. The sequence continues at coordinate 6,800,895 of NZ_CP120377.1, read as the reverse complement.
GGGCAGGCGTGAAGCCCCGGCACGCTGTATGCGCAGCCGGGGTTGGGGCAGTCGATTACTTGGTGCGGTAGCGCAGGCGCGTGCCAAAGTTGACCGACATGAGGATCTCATCGGCAGTCAATTCAGGCGGAAAGTAGGTCCCCGAAATCTGCGCATGGGCCAGGCTGGCGCCCTCCAGTGAGCAGTCGCGCAAGTCCAGGCCGCGCAAGTCGGCAGATCGGAAGTACGCGTCGGTGAAATCTACCCCTGCGGCGTTCAGGTCACGCAGGTCCAAACCTCGGAAGTCGCCACCACGCATGTCGATAACGCCGTCTTTGGGACGTTCCTGATTGAAGCCTCGGATATCGTCTTTATGCAGGAGCGAGTAGAGCGGTGTATCGAGAAGCTTCGGCTGACTCATGATGTCGATACCTGTTGGATTTATGACGCCATTATAGTGCCACTATTCCCTGGTTGCGCGCCGAAGACGACGACGCAGCCAAGAATTTTTTCTTACAAACCCGGCAGGCGCTGACGGATGTGCGCTACCAATGCGTCCAGTGTCCCACTTTCATTGGTTTCGACGCGCTTGCTCAGGAGTAGCTCCTCGGCCGTGAGTGGGTCGCGATGGGCTTGCTGTTCTTCGATAACAGCCAGGGTGGCGTCGGAAGGGTCGTTTTTATCGGCCTGACGTTGAGCCAGCCAACTGGTGATGACGGCTTGTGGTGCGTTGCAGTCCAGGATCAGGAAGGGCGCGCCGGTCGCTTCGGCGACCTTGGCCGCGGCGTCGCGCTGGTCGCGCTTCAAGAAGGTGGCATCCAGCACCACCGGAAAGCCGGCCCGCAGGATGGTATCGGCCATCTCGTTCAGGCGCGCGTAGGTTTTTGCACTCGCATCGGCGGCATAGATGCCGGCCTGTGGGGTGTTTTCCACTTGTTGCTCGCCAAACAAGCGCTTGCGTTCCACGTCCGAGCGCAGGCGAATGGCACCCAGCGCTTCCACCAGGCGCATTGCTACATGGCTTTTGCCGACCGCTGACACGCCATGGGTAATGGCCAGGAAACGTGAGGGAATGGTGCTATAGCTTTCTGCCAGGTTGGCATAGTTGCGGTACTGGCGCAGGGTGGTGGCGCGGCGCACCGGGTCTGCTTCGCTTGGCATGCTGAACAGCGAAACCTTGGCGCGTACCAGTGCACGGTACGCTTTATAGAAGTTCAGCACTTCAAGGCCGCGATAGTCGCCGGTCAGTTCCAGATACTGGCTGATAAAACGGCGCGCCAGGGATTTGAGGCCGCGGTCTTCCAAGTCCATGGCCAGGAAGGCGGTGTCGGCATACACATCGGTGAAGCGGAACGGCTCGTTGAACTCGATGCAGTCGAAGATCACCACATGGCCATCGATCAGGGTGGCGTTGCCGAGGTGGATATCACCGTGGCACTCGCGGGTGAAACCATCGAGCTTGCGTTGTGCAAGTAGGGGCTTGAGGCGCTCGAAGCTGCTTTCGGCCCAGGCTTGAAGGGCTTCAAGTTGCACCAGGTCGGCCTTGTCGCTTAGGAATGGGCGGATCTGTTCAAAGTTTTGCCGTACGGGCGCCATTACTTCGTCTGGGGTGCCGGCCGGGTGATCTTGGGGGACTTTGGGGGCCGTGAGATGAAAGTGCGCGATTTGCTTGGCCATTTCATCGATGTGCGCGCTGGTCAACTCGCCATTGGCTTGCAGGGTGCTGAGCAGCTGGCTCTGTGGGAACTGGCGCATTTTCAGCGCGTATTCGATCACCGGGCCTTCACCGCCCAATTGCGGTGCTTCGGCAGTGCCGGTAATTGGCAACACTTCAAGATACAAATCTTGGGTAAGGCGCTGGTTGAGGCGCAGCTCTTCCCGGCAGAAATGACCGCGATCCTTCAGGTCGGTGAAGTCCAGAAAGCCGAAGTTCATTGGCTTCTTCAGTTTGTAGGCGTAGGGGCCGGTCAGTATCACCCATGAAATATGGGTCTCGATGACTTGAAACGCTTCGACTGGATGGGGGTATAGGGCCGGGTTTTGCAGGGCGGTGATCAGGGACTGGCTCACGGGCGATCCTTCAGAGTCTTGGGAAATTCATGGCAGGCATTATGGCCGCTACGCACGGTCGTGCAAACCGCTGTCCGGCTCATGTTGATCATCAATAAAGTGCGTATAATCCGCCGCCATGACTCGATCCCGATCTCCCCGTTCCCGTAAAAAACCTCCTTCCCGCGGCCTGCGCCCATGGCTGGGCTGGGCGCTCAAGCTCAGCCTTGTGGGCCTCGTCGTGCTCGCCGGCTTCGCGGTATATCTCGACGCTGTGGTCCAGGAGAAATTCTCCGGCAAGCGTTGGACTATCCCGGCCAAGGTGTATGCCCGCCCCTTGGAGCTGTTCACCGGCCAGAAGCTGAGCAAGGATGACTTCCTTACCGAACTCGACGCCTTGGGCTACCGCCGCGAACCCGTGAGTAACGGGCCTGGCGCGGCAGCCGTCAGCGGTAACACTGTCGATTTGAATACCCGTGGCTTCCAGTTCTATGAGGGCCTGGAAAAAGCCCAGCCGGTGCGGGTGCGTTTTTCCGGCGACTATGTGGCCGAGCTGTCGTCACTCAATGGCTCCAAACTGCCGGTGGTTCGCCTGGAACCCCTGATGATCGGCGGGATTTACCCGAAGAACCTTGAAGATCGTATCCTGATCAAGCTTGATCAGGTGCCGCCGTACCTGCTGGAAACCCTGGTCGCTGTGGAGGACCGCGATTTCTACAGCCACTGGGGCGTCTCGCCGAAGTCGATTGCCCGTGCCATCTGGGTCAACACCTCCGGCGGCAAAATGACCCAGGGCGGCAGTACGCTGACCCAGCAGTTGGTGAAGAACTTCTACCTGACCAACGAGCGCAGCCTTACCCGCAAACTGACCGAAGCCATGATGGCGATGCTGCTGGAGCTGCACTACAGCAAGCAGGAAATCCTCGAGGCTTACCTCAACGAGGTATTCGTCGGCCAGGATGGCCAGCGCGCGGTGCACGGTTTCGGTCTGGCCAGCCAGTTCTTTTTCGGCCAGCCACTCTCTGAGCTGAAGCTGCATCAGGTTGCGTTGTTGGTGGGGATGGTCAAGGGGCCTTCCTACTACAACCCTCGTCGTAATCCTGAGCGTGCGCTCGAACGCCGCAACCTGGTGCTCGATGTATTGGAGCAGCAGGGCGTGGCCACGGCCGAACAAGTCGCCGCAGCGAAGAAAATGCCACTGGGTGTGACCACTCGCGGCAAGCTGGCCGACAGCTCCTTCCCTGGCTTTATCGACCTGGTCAAGCGTCAACTGCGTGAAGACTACCGCGACGAAGACTTGACCGAAGAGGGCCTGCGGATCTTCACCAGTTTCGATCCGATCCTGCAGATGAAGGCCGAAGCGTCGGTCAACGACACCTTCAAACGCCTGACAGGCCGTAAAGGCTCCGACGAAGTCGAAGCGGCCATGGTCGTGACTAACCCGGAAACCGGCGAAGTCCAGGCGATGATCGGCAGTCGCCAGGCCAGTTTCGCTGGTTTCAACCGCGCCCTCGATGCCGTGCGCCCCATCGGCTCGCTGGTCAAGCCGGCGGTCTACCTGACGGCGTTGGAAAAACCGAGCAAATACACGCTGACCAGTTGGCTGTCGGATGACCCGCTGTCTGTCAAAGGTGCCGATGGCCAGGTGTGGACGCCGCAGAACTTCGATCGCCGCTCCCATGGCACGATCTTCCTGTACCAGGGCTTGGCGCATTCCTACAACATTTCCACGTCGCGGCTGGGTCTTGAAGTGGGGGTGCCGAATGTTCTCAAGACACTGGCACGCCTGGGCATTACCCGTGAATTCCCGGCCTTCCCATCGATGCTGCTGGGGGCCGGTGCGATGACGCCGATGGAAGTGGCGACCATGTACCAGACCCTCGCCAACGGTGGTTTCAATACGCCGATGCGCGGCATTCGCAGTGTGCTGACAGCCGAAGGCGAGCCGCTCAAGCGCTATCCATTCCAGATACAGCAGCGTTTCGATGCGGGCTCCATCTACCTGATCCAGAACGGTATGCAACGTGTGATGCGTGAAGGTACCGGCAGCTCTGTCTATAAAGTGCTGCCGTCGAACCTGACGCTGGCCGGCAAGACCGGTACCAGTAACGACTCCCGTGACAGCTGGTTCGCCGGTTTTGGCCAGGATGTGCTGGCCGTGGTGTGGCTGGGGCGTGATGATAATGGCAAGACGCCGTTTACTGGTGCGACCGGTGCGCTGCAAGTCTGGACCAGTTTCATGCGCAAGGCTGATCCGCTGCCGCTGAATATGCCGCAGCCGGACAATATCGTGCAGGCCTGGATTGATCCGCATACCGGTCAGGGCTCCGATGCCAACTGTCCGGGCGCGGTGCAGATGCCGTATATTCGCGGCAGCGAACCACCACCCGGTGCTGCGTGCGGTGGCAGTGCCCCTGCTGACGCGGAATCGGTGATGGATTGGGTCAAGGGCTGGATGAATTAAGCAAAGAGGGTTTCAAGTGAACAAGTGGTGGATTCCAGCTATTACAGCTCTGGCTTTGCTCGGCGGCTGCTCCAGCGTGCAGCGCGGTTCCATTCCCGTGGTGGACTCGAGCACGGCCGTTTCCAATAACGACCGGATCTCGGCCAATGGCGGGTTCCGTCAGACCGTGACCAAGCGCCCGGTACAAGCCGCAACCCAGGCGGTCCCACAGGATTCGGGCGTGGTGGTGATGGTGCCAGGTGCCGGCGCGGCAACGGCGGCACCGATCAGCGCGGAACCTTGGACGCCTGGCCCAAGTACGTCGGGGCCGATTGATTCCGCGCCGATCCAAACGGCACCGATCAACCAAGGCACCTACAACATGCCTTCGACGCCAAGCGGTATTCCGTCGTCCTCGAGCGCCGGCGGCCTGTCCGCTGACGAGCAACTGGATGGCCCGGTGCTGGCGTTGCTGACCACCGCGCAACAGCAACAGGCCGGTGGCGACCTGAATGGCGCATCGTCGAGCCTCGAGCGTGCCCAGCGCGTAGCGCCACGCGAACCGCAAGTTCTGTATCGCCTGGCCCAGGTACGCATGGCCCAGGGCGATGCACCGCAAGCCGAGCAGTTCGCCCGTCGTGGCCTCACCCTGGCGAACGGTCGTCCTGACCTGCAAGCCAGCCTGTGGGCCTTGATCGGTGATGCTCGTGCCGCACAAGGTGATGCTGCCGGCGCTGCGCAGGCTCGGCAAAAAGCCAAGGTCAGCCTCTGATGGATGCGCGTTTTCCAGCAATTGCCGAACAGTTATTGCTGATTGAGCGCGAATTGCGCACGCAGGGATGGTGGGACGAAAAGTCCCCCAGTGCTGAGGCTCTGAGCAGTGTCGAGCCCTTTTCGGTGGATACGCTGGACTTTCACCAGTGGCTGCAATGGATCTTCCTGGTGCGCATGAAGCAGATCCTCGAGCAGGATCTGCCATTGCCCAATGCATCAGGGATCCTGGAGATGGCGGAGATGGTTTACGCCGATCGCCCGCTTGAGAGCCTTGGCTTGCGCAATGCGCTGAAAAAGTTCGACCAATTGATCGTCGACGCTCGTTAATTGCATGGCTGCCGGCTTTTCCGGCAGTCTTGCGCACATTTCTACCGCTTGACGACATTCAGGCGAGTTTTATCCCTCCTCAAAGGCCTTTCTTCTGCGTTCTCATGCGCTTAGTTGGAAAAAAGCGCAATTATTGCTTGACTTGAAGGGCCTGAAACAGAAGAATCCAAAGTCCGCTGTATCGGGACTGCCAGAAGCAGGCCCGCTCAGCAGATCATGAGGCGCACATCCGCGCCGACCTGTTACACCCGCAACGCGTTACCTCGCGCTGGGTGGGAAAAGCCCGCAACACTTGGGACGATCCCAATACTTGCTCAGTCAGTGCTGACGTAGTCGGCGACCACCGTCGCTCATGCTCTGTTGAGAAGTAAACCTATTAAGACCCGTCGGTTTTCAACGGACGGTATTCTGGCGTTTTAGAGGTGAACAACGTGGAGCTTTTATCTGGCGGTGAGATGCTCGTCCGCTTTTTGCGTGACGAAGGCGTCGACTATATCTACGGGTACCCAGGTGGTGCTCTGCTGCATGTCTACGACGCACTGTTCAAGGAGCCGGCTGTTACCCACATCCTGGTCCGCCACGAACAGGCTGCGACCCATATGGCTGACGGTTATGCCCGTGCCACCGGTAAAGCCGGCGTGGTACTGGTCACATCCGGCCCAGGCGCAACCAATGCCATTACCGGCATTGCGACTGCTTATATGGACTCCATCCCGATGGTGATCATTTCCGGCCAGGTCGCTAGCACCATGGTTGGTACCGATGCATTCCAGGAAACCGACATGATCGGTATCTCCCGGCCGATCGTGAAACACAGCTTCATGATCAAGCATGCCTCGGAAATCCCGGAAGTCATGAAGAAGGCCTTCTACCTCGCGCAGTCCGGTCGCCCGGGTCCTGTGGTGGTCGATATCCCGAAAGACATGACCAACCCGGCTGAGAAATTCGAATACGTATTCCCCAAGAAAGCCAAGCTGCGCTCCTACAGCCCGGCTGTTCGTGGGCACTCGGGGCAAATTCGCAAGGCGGCAGAAATGCTCCTGGCGGCCAAGCGCCCTGTGCTTTACTCGGGCGGTGGCGTGATCCTGGGCGGCGGTTCTGCACCGCTGACCGAACTGGCCAAGCTGCTTAACCTGCCGGTCACCAACACCCTGATGGGCCTCGGCGCATTCCCGGGAACGGACCGTCAGTTCGTCGGTATGCTCGGCATGCACGGCAGCTACACCGCCAACCTTGCCATGCACCACGCCGACGTGATCCTGGCCGTGGGCGCGCGGTTTGATGACCGTGTGATCAATGGCGCGAGCAAATTTTGCCCGAACGCCAAGATCATCCATATCGACATCGATCCGGCGTCCATCTCCAAGACCATCAAGGCCGACGTGCCGATTGTGGGACCTGTAGAGAGCGTGTTGACCGAAATGGTCGCCGCGCTCAAGGACATCGGCGAAACGCCAAACAAGGAGTCGGTTGCCAGCTGGTGGAAGCAGATCGACGAATGGCGCGGTGATCGCGGCTTGTTCCCTTACGACAAGGGCGACGGCAGCATCATCAAGCCACAAACCGTGATCGAGACCCTGTGCGAAGTGACCAAGGGCGACGCCTTTGTGACCTCCGATGTGGGCCAGCACCAGATGTTCGCCGCGCAGTACTACAAGTTCGACAAGCCCAATCGTTGGATCAACTCCGGTGGCCTGGGCACGATGGGCTTTGGTTTTCCTGCGGCCATGGGTGTGAAATTGAGCTTCCCGGAGACTGACGTCGCGTGCGTCACCGGTGAAGGCAGTATCCAGATGAACATTCAGGAACTGTCGACGTGCCTGCAGTATGGTCTTCCGGTGAAGATTGTCTGCCTGAACAACGGCGTGCTGGGCATGGTTCGTCAGTGGCAGGACATGAGTTACAACAGCCGTCACTCCCATTCCTACATGGAATCGCTGCCGGATTTTGTCAAATTGGTTGAAGCCTATGGCCACGTCGGCATGCGCATCACTGACTTGAAAGATCTGAAGCCGAAAATGGAAGAGGCGTTCGCCATGAAAGATCGTCTGGTGTTCATCGATATTCAGGTGGATACCAGTGAGCACGTCTACCCGATGCAGATCAAAGACGGCTCTATGCGCGACATGTGGCTGAACAAGACGGAGCGTACTTAATCATGCGGCATATTATCTCCCTGCTTCTGGAGAACGAACCCGGCGCTCTGTCTCGTGTTGTCGGTCTGTTTTCGCAACGCAACTACAACATCGAAAGCCTGACCGTGGCGCCGACCGAGGACCCGACCCTGTCGCGCCTGACGTTGACCACCGTTGGCCACGATGAGGTGATCGAGCAGATCACCAAGAACCTCAACAAGCTGATCGAAGTGGTCAAGCTGGTCGACCTGTCGGAAAGTGCCCACATCGAGCGCGAGCTGATGCTGGTTAAAGTCAAGGCTACGGGTGCCCAACGTGCCGAGATCAAGCGGACTACCGACATTTATCGCGGGCAGATCGTCGATGTGAGCGCCAGCGTTTATACCGTTCAACTGACCGGTACGAGCGACAAACTGGACAGCTTCATCCAGTCGATCGGGACGGCCTCGATTCTGGAAACCGTACGCAGTGGTGTCACCGGGATTGCCCGTGGCGACAAAGTACTCAGCATCTAACCCAAATTAGTGAATGGCCTCACGGCCTGGATATATAGAGGAACCTCATGAAAGTTTATTACGATAAAGATTGTGACCTGTCGATCATCCAGGGCAAGAAAGTCGCCATCATTGGCTACGGTTCCCAAGGTCACGCCCAGGCGTGCAACCTGAAAGATTCCGGCGTTGACGTGACTGTTGGCCTGCGTAAAGGCTCGGCCACTGTTGCCAAGGCTGAAGCCCACGGCCTGAAAGTGACCGACGTTGCTTCCGCTGTTGCGGCTGCCGACCTGGTCATGATCCTGACCCCGGACGAGTTCCAGTCCGCGCTGTACAAGAACGAAATCGAGCCGAACATCAAGAAGGGCGCCACCCTGGCCTTCTCCCACGGCTTCGCGATTCACTACAACCAAGTCGTGCCACGCGCCGACCTGGACGTGATCATGATCGCGCCGAAAGCGCCGGGTCACACTGTGCGTTCCGAGTTCGTCAAAGGTGGCGGTATCCCTGACCTGATCGCTATCTACCAGGACGCCTCGGGCAATGCCAAAAACGTTGCGCTGTCCTACGCTGCTGGTGTGGGTGGCGGTCGTACCGGCATCATCGAAACCACTTTCAAGGACGAGACTGAAACCGACCTGTTCGGCGAACAAGCCGTTCTGTGCGGCGGTACCGTTGAGCTGGTCAAGGCTGGTTTCGAAACGCTGGTTGAAGCTGGCTACGCGCCGGAAATGGCCTACTTCGAATGCCTGCACGAACTGAAGCTGATCGTTGACCTCATGTACGAAGGCGGTATCGCCAACATGAACTACTCGATCTCCAACAACGCTGAGTACGGCGAATACGTGACTGGTCCGGAAGTGATTAACGCCGAGTCCCGTCAGGCTATGCGTAACGCCCTGAAACGTATTCAGGACGGCGAATACGCCAAAATGTTCATCAGCGAAGGTGCCACCGGCTACCCTTCGATGACCGCCAAGCGTCGTAACAATGCCGCTCACGGTATTGAAGTCATCGGCGAGCAACTGCGCTCCATGATGCCGTGGATCGGTGCCAACAAGATCGTCGACAAAGCCAAGAACTAAGTCGTACGCATCAAGGGAAAACGCGGCTTAGGCCGCGTTTTTTCGTTTGGGAGCCTGGTTCTGGTATAAAGCTGCATCGTTTGCGGGCGAACACTCGCCGCAAGTATTTGTCGAATTTTTTCACACCGTTGCAAGGTAAAGTCCATGAGCGAACGTCCCGAAGAGCCAAGCCAGGCTTCTGACGCCGAAAGCCTGCTACCGATCGATGAGCATGTCGAAGAAGGGCATGACGCTGAAGGCCGCAAGGTCCGGCATCGTGGCATCTATCTTCTGCCCAACCTGTTCACCACGGCGAACCTGTTTGCCGGTTTCTATTCCATCATCAACTCCATGAGTGCCCAAAGCGCCCTGGCTGCTGGTGATGCCGCAAGTGCGAGCAAATACTTCGGTTTTGCCGCCATCGCAATCTTCGTGGCCATGGTGCTCGACGGCCTGGATGGGCGCGTGGCCCGTATGACCAATACCCAAAGTGCCTTCGGTGCCGAGTATGACTCGCTGTCGGACATGGTGGCCTTTGGCGTCGCTCCGGCGTTGCTGGCGTTCGCTTGGGCGCTGGGCGATATGGGCAAGGTCGGCTGGATGGTTGCTTTCATCTATGTTGCTGGGGCTGCGTTGCGTCTGGCGCGTTTCAATACCCAGGTCGGTAAGGCTGACAAGCGTTACTTCATTGGCTTGGCCAGCCCTGCTGCTGCCGGTGTCGTGGCGGGTATCGTCTGGGCGTTCAGTGACTACGGTATCCAGGGGTCGAAGATGTCGTTCCTGGTGGCCTTGATGGTTGCGGCGGCCGGCATGCTGATGGTCAGTAACATCAAGTACAACAGCTTCAAGGAGTTCGACCTGAAGGGGAGGGTGCCTTTCGTTGCGATTCTGGTGGTGGTGCTGGTGTTTGCGGTCGTCTTCAGTGATCCGCCGCGTATCCTGCTGCTGGCGTTCCTTGTCTATGCGGCCTCCGGCCCGATTCAGTATCTGCTGCATCTGCGTCGGGACAAAACGTTGCCTTAATGTAATTTCCCCCATACTCCGCAGTCTATTGGTGCATCAGTTCTCCAATGCTGCGGAGTTGCCATGTTAATCAAATTGCCTAAAGCGTCCGATTGCCACGAATCGGATGTCACGCCTGAGTCTTTCTACCTATCCCGCCGCAGCTTGCTCGGTGGTGCGCTGGCGGGTGTTGCTGCCAGTAGCCTGCCGCGTTGGGCGAGTGCTGGCGAACCCGCGCGTTATGCTGATGTCGAGCCGGGTAAGGCTCCAGGTTGGTTTGCCGAGAAACTGACTGCTACGAAATGGCAGGCGGTGACGCTAAAGGACGAGGCTATCACCCCGTTCAAGGATGCGACCCACTACAACAACTTCTATGAGTTCGGTACGGATAAGGGGGATCCAGCATCCAATGCGGGGTCACTCAAGACTGAGCCTTGGAGTGTTGTGATTGATGGCGAGGTCGCGAAGCCTGGGCGTTATGCCCTGGAAGACTTCATGAAGCCTTACCTGTTGGAAGAGCGTATCTATCGTCTGCGCTGTGTCGAGGCGTGGTCGATGGTCATTCCATGGATTGGCTTTCCTATATCTGCTTTGCTCAAACAGGTTGAGCCAACCTCCAGGGCCAAGTACATCCGCTTTGAAACGCTCCAGGACCCCAAGAGCATGCCGGGGCAGCGTTCAAGTTTCGCCTTGATCGACTGGCCCTATGTCGAAGGGCTACGCCTGGATGAGGCAATGAATCCGTTGGCGATCCTTGCGGTGGGGATGTATGGACGAGAATTGCCCAATCAGAATGGTGCGCCCTTGCGTCTGGTGGTGCCGTGGAAATATGGCTTCAAGAGCGTGAAGTCCATTGTGCGAATCAGCCTGGTGAGCGAGCAGCCCAAGACCACGTGGCAGAGCATTGCGTCAGACGAATATGGGTTCTATGCGAATGTGAACCCTACAGTCGACCATCCTCGGTGGACGCAAGCGCGGGAGCGTCGTCTGCCGAGTGGCTTGTTCAGTCCGAATGTGCGCGAGACGCAGATGTTCAATGGTTACTCGGATGAGGTCGCCTCTTTATATACCGGCCTCGATTTGCGGAAGAACTACTGATGCGTTATCCGATCTGGCGCATCGGCGTATTCCTGGCCATCGTAGTGTGGCCCCTGTTCTGGCTATATGAAGCATGGAGCTTTGCTCTGGGGCCGGATCCAGGGAAAGTGCTGGTTGATCGGTTGGGGTTAGGGACCTTGATCCTGCTGCTGATCACGCTCGCAATGACGCCGTTGCAGAAGTTGAGCGGTTGGGCGGGATGGATAGTCGTACGCCGCCAGCTGGGGTTGTGGTGTTTTGCTTATGTAGTGCTGCACCTGGCAGCGTATTGCGTATTTGTCCTGGGCCTTGATTGGTCGCAGTTGGGTGTGGAGTTGCGCAAGCGGCCTTACATTATTGTAGGTGCGTTGGGGTTCCTCTCTCTGCTGATGCTGGCAGTTACTTCGAATCGCTATAGTCAACGCCGGCTAGGTAGTCGTTGGAAGAAGCTGCATCGCCTTGTGTACGTGATTCTCGGGCTCGGCTTACTGCACATGCTGTGGATTGTACGGGCCGATCTGAAAGAGTGGTCTATCTATGCGGCTATTGGCGCGTTGCTTCTCGTATTGCGGATACCGCCAGTAGCCCGTCGAATTCCCCGCCTTATTGCGAAAAAAGCACCTTCTGCGACAAAAGCGTAATTAACGCTTGACGGCAGATTCTGGAAGTCTATAATTCGCCCCACTTCCGGCGCAGTCGAAACGGAAAACTCCTTGGTAAACAAAGAGTTACGCAAGATTCGGCAGCGACCTGCTTCAGTTCATCGAAGCCCAGAAGGAGTTGGTAGAGCAGTGTCGTTTGGCTCTATTAACGTTTCGATCCTCTCGGTCGAAAGCGGAGAAAAAGAGGTGTTGACAGCAGCGTGTAACGCTGTAGAATTCGCCTCCCGCTAACGAGAGATCGGAAGCGCAAGTGGTTGAAGTTACAAAGGAAACTTTGAAAACTTCTGAAAATAATCACTTGACAGCAAATGAGGCTGCTGTAGAATGCGCGCCTCGGTTGAGACGAAAGATCTTAACCAACCGCTCTTTAACAACTGAATCAAGCAATTCGTGTGGGTGCTTGTGGAGTCAGACTGATAGTCAACAAGATTATCAGCATCACAAGTTACTCCGCGAGAAATCAAAGATGTAACCAACGATTGCTGAGCCAAGTTTAGGGTTTCTTAAAAACCCAAAGATGTTTGAACTGAAGAGTTTGATCATGGCTCAGATTGAACGCTGGCGGCAGGCCTAACACATGCAAGTCGAGCGGTAGAGAGAAGCTTGCTTCTCTTGAGAGCGGCGGACGGGTGAGTAATGCCTAGGAATCTGCCTGGTAGTGGGGGATAACGTTCGGAAACGGACGCTAATACCGCATACGTCCTACGGGAGAAAGCAGGGGACCTTCGGGCCTTGCGCTATCAGATGAGCCTAGGTCGGATTAGCTAGTTGGTGAGGTAATGGCTCACCAAGGCGACGATCCGTAACTGGTCTGAGAGGATGATCAGTCACACTGGAACTGAGACACGGTCCAGACTCCTACGGGAGGCAGCAGTGGGGAATATTGGACAATGGGCGAAAGCCTGATCCAGCCATGCCGCGTGTGTGAAGAAGGTCTTCGGATTGTAAAGCACTTTAAGTTGGGAGGAAGGGCAGTTACCTAATACGTGATTGTTTTGACGTTACCGACAGAATAAGCACCGGCTAACTCTGTGCCAGCAGCCGCGGTAATACAGAGGGTGCAAGCGTTAATCGGAATTACTGGGCGTAAAGCGCGCGTAGGTGGTTAGTTAAGTTGGATGTGAAATCCCCGGGCTCAACCTGGGAACTGCATTCAAAACTGACTGACTAGAGTATGGTAGAGGGTGGTGGAATTTCCTGTGTAGCGGTGAAATGCGTAGATATAGGAAGGAACACCAGTGGCGAAGGCGACCACCTGGACTGATACTGACACTGAGGTGCGAAAGCGTGGGGAGCAAACAGGATTAGATACCCTGGTAGTCCACGCCGTAAACGATGTCAACTAGCCGTTGGGAGCCTTGAGCTCTTAGTGGCGCAGCTAACGCATTAAGTTGACCGCCTGGGGAGTACGGCCGCAAGGTTAAAACTCAAATGAATTGACGGGGGCCCGCACAAGCGGTGGAGCATGTGGTTTAATTCGAAGCAACGCGAAGAACCTTACCAGGCCTTGACATCCAATGAACTTTCTAGAGATAGATTGGTGCCTTCGGGAACATTGAGACAGGTGCTGCATGGCTGTCGTCAGCTCGTGTCGTGAGATGTTGGGTTAAGTCCCGTAACGAGCGCAACCCTTGTCCTTAGTTACCAGCACGTTATGGTGGGCACTCTAAGGAGACTGCCGGTGACAAACCGGAGGAAGGTGGGGATGACGTCAAGTCATCATGGCCCTTACGGCCTGGGCTACACACGTGCTACAATGGTCGGTACAGAGGGTTGCCAAGCCGCGAGGTGGAGCTAATCCCATAAAACCGATCGTAGTCCGGATCGCAGTCTGCAACTCGACTGCGTGAAGTCGGAATCGCTAGTAATCGCGAATCAGAATGTCGCGGTGAATACGTTCCCGGGCCTTGTACACACCGCCCGTCACACCATGGGAGTGGGTTGCACCAGAAGTAGCTAGTCTAACCTTCGGGGGGACGGTTACCACGGTGTGATTCATGACTGGGGTGAAGTCGTAACAAGGTAGCCGTAGGGGAACCTGCGGCTGGATCACCTCCTTAATCGACGACATCAGCTGCTCCATAAGTTCCCACACGAATTGCTTGATTCATTGAAGAAGACGATAAAGAAGCAGCCCGAAATTGGGTCTGTAGCTCAGTTGGTTAGAGCGCACCCCTGATAAGGGTGAGGTCGGCAGTTCGAATCTGCCCAGACCCACCAATTTTGTGTGGGAAACGCCTGTAGAAATACGGGGCCATAGCTCAGCTGGGAGAGCGCCTGCCTTGCACGCAGGAGGTCAACGGTTCGATCCCGTTTGGCTCCACCACTACTGCTTCTAGACGTTGAAAGCTTAGAAATGAGCATTCCATCACTGCGATGGTGAATGTTGATTTCTAGTCTTTGATTAGATCGTTCTTTAAAAATTTGGGTATGTGATAGAAAGATAGACTGAACGTTACTTTCACTGGTAACGGATCAGGCTAAGGTAAAATTTGTGAGTTCTCTTAGTTGAGAAATTCGAATTTTCGGCGAATGTCGTCTTCACAGTATAACCAGATTGCTTGGGGTTATATGGTCAAGTGAAGAAGCGCATACGGTGGATGCCTTGGCAGTCAGAGGCGATGAAAGACGTGGTAGCCTGCGAAAAGCTTCGGGGAGTCGGCAAACAGACTTTGATCCGGAGATGTCTGAATGGGGGAACCCAGCCATCATAAGATGGTTACCTTACACTGAATACATAGGTGTAAGGGGCGAACCAGGGGAACTGAAACATCTAAGTACCCTGAGGAAAAGAAATCAACCGAGATTCCCTTAGTAGTGGCGAGCGAACGGGGACTAGCCCTTAAGTGGCTTTGAGATTAGCGGAACGCTCTGGAAAGTGCGGCCATAGTGGGTGATAGCCCTGTACGCGAAAATCTCTTAGTCATGAAATCGAGTAGGACGGAGCACGAGAAACTTTGTCTGAATATGGGGGGACCATCCTCCAAGGCTAAATACTACTGACTGACCGATAGTGAACTAGTACCGTGAGGGAAAGGCGAAAAGAACCCCGGAGAGGGGAGTGAAATAGATCCTGAAACCGTATGCGTACAAGCAGTGGGAGCCCACTTTGTTGGGTGACTGCGTACCTTTTGTATAATGGGTCAGCGACTTATTTTCAGTGGCGAGCTTAACCGAATAGGGGAGGCGTAGCGAAAGCGAGTCTTAATAGGGCGTCTAGTCGCTGGGAATAGACCCGAAACCGGGCGATCTATCCATGGGCAGGTTGAAGGTTGGGTAACACTAACTGGAGGACCGAACCGACTACCGTTGAAAAGTTAGCGGATGACCTGTGGATCGGAGTGAAAGGCTAATCAAGCTCGGAGATAGCTGGTTCTCCTCGAAAGCTATTTAGGTAGCGCCTCATGTATCACTGTAGGGGGTAGAGCACTGTTTCGGCTAGGGGGTCATCCCGACTTACCAAACCGATGCAAACTCCGAATACCTACAAGTGCCGAGCATGGGAGACACACGGCGGGTGCTAACGTCCGTCGTGAAAAGGGAAACAACCCAGACCGTCAGCTAAGGTCCCAAAGTTATGGTTAAGTGGGAAACGATGTGGGAAGGCTTAGACAGCTAGGAGGTTGGCTTAGAAGCAGCCACCCTTTAAAGAAAGCGTAATAGCTCACTAGTCGAGTCGGCCTGCGCGGAAGATGTAACGGGGCTCAAACCATACACCGAAGCTACGGGTATCACGTAAGTGATGCGGTAGAGGAGCGTTCTGTAAGCCTGTGAAGGTGAGTTGAGAAGCTTGCTGGAGGTATCAGAAGTGCGAATGCTGACATGAGTAACGACAATGGGTGTGAAAAACACCCACGCCGAAAGACCAAGGTTTCCTGCGCAACGTTAATCGACGCAGGGTTAGTCGGTCCCTAAGGCGAGGCTGAAAAGCGTAGTCGATGGAAAACAGGTTAATATTCCTGTACTTCTGGTTATTGCGATGGAGGGACGGAGAAGGCTAGGCCAGCTTGGCGTTGGTTGTCCAAGTTTAAGGTGGTAGGCTGAGATCTTAGGTAAATCCGGGATCTTAAGGCCGAGAGCTGATGACGAGTTATCTTTTAGATGACGAAGTGGTTGATGCCATGCTTCCAAGAAAAGCTTCTAAGCTTCAGGTAACCAGGAACCGTACCCCAAACCGACACAGGTGGTTGGGTAGAGAATACCAAGGCGCTTGAGAGAACTCGGGTGAAGGAACTAGGCAAAATGGCACCGTAACTTCGGGAGAAGGTGCGCCGGTGAGGGTGAAGGACTTGCTCCGTAAGCCCATGCCGGTCGAAGATACCAGGCCGCTGCGACTGTTTATTAAAAACACAGCACTCTGCAAACACGAAAGTGGACGTATAGGGTGTGACGCCTGCCCGGTGCCGGAAGGTTAATTGATGGGGTTAGCTAACGCGAAGCTCTTGATCGAAGCCCCGGTAAACGGCGGCCGTAACTATAACGGTCCTAAGGTAGCGAAATTCCTTGTCGGGTAAGTTCCGACCTGCACGAATGGCGTAACGATGGCGGCGCTGTCTCCACCCGAGACTCAGTGAAATTGAAATCGCTGTGAAGATGCAGTGTATCCGCGGCTAGACGGAAAGACCCCGTGAACCTTTACTATAGCTTTGCACTGGACTTTGAATTTGCTTGTGTAGGATAGGTGGGAGGCTTTGAAGCGTGGACGCCAGTTCGCGTGGAGCCAACCTTGAAATACCACCCTGGCAACTTTGAGGTTCTAACTCAGGTCCGTTATCCGGATCGAGGACAGTGTATGGTGGGTAGTTTGACTGGGGCGGTCTCCTCCTAAAGAGTAACGGAGGAGTACGAAGGTGCGCTCAGACCGGTCGGAAATCGGTCGTAGAGTATAAAGGCAAAAGCGCGCTTGACTGCGAGACAGACACGTCGAGCAGGTACGAAAGTAGGTCTTAGTGATCCGGTGGTTCTGTATGGAAGGGCCATCGCTCAACGGATAAAAGGTACTCCGGGGATAACAGGCTGATACCGCCCAAGAGTTCATATCGACGGCGGTGTTTGGCACCTCGATGTCGGCTCATCACATCCTGGGGCTGAAGCCGGTCCCAAGGGTATGGCTGTTCGCCATTTAAAGTGGTACGCGAGCTGGGTTTAGAACGTCGTGAGACAGTTCGGTCCCTATCTGCCGTGGACGTTTGAGATTTGAGAGGGGCTGCTCCTAGTACGAGAGGACCGGAGTGGACGAACCTCTGGTGTTCCGGTTGTCACGCCAGTGGCATTGCCGGGTAGCTATGTTCGGAATAGATAACCGCTGAAAGCATCTAAGCGGGAAACTAGCCTCAAGATGAGATCTCACTGGGACCTTGAGTCCCCTGAAGGGCCGTCGAAGACTACGACGTTGATAGGTTGGGTGTGTAAGCGCTGTGAGGCGTTGAGCTAACCAATACTAATTGCCCGTGAGGCTTGACCATATAACACCCAAGCAATTTGCTGACCTGAAAAGGCACCAGATTGCGGTGTGTGAAGACGAAACGAACCGAAAGTTCGAAGTTCACAAAACACCGAAAGCTATCACATACCCAATTTGCTGAAGCGAGGCCAACTGGCCACGACTCAGTACCCGAATTTCTTGACGACCATAGAGCATTGGAACCACCTGATCCCATCCCGAACTCAGTAGTGAAACGATGCATCGCCGATGGTAGTGTGGGGTTTCCCCATGTGAGAGTAGGTCATCGTCAAGATTAAATTCCGAAACCCCATTTGCGAAAGCAGATGGGGTTTTGTTTTGGGCGATCGAAAAGCGCAGGCGCAAGCGTGCTCATGCAGGACGATAACGCTGACGCGCACCGTCGGGCACACCGAACCCACTCCAAACCCCCCGCTTCTTGCATCCCGATACCGCCAATATTTGCCCACAGTGCTAAAGTCCCTCCCTCGATTTTTGCTTTTCCCAAGGAAGCCGTTATGCCGGACTCGACGTCCCTCAGCGCTGGATTCATGGTGGTTCACGGCAACCGCCTGGACGAACTGCGCAGCCTGGTGGTCAGTTGGATGCGACGATATCCACTGGCACCCTTGGAAAACGAAATCGCCTTGGTGCAAAGCAATGGCATCGCCCAATGGCTCAAATTGGCCCTGGCTGAAGATCCGGAAGATGACGATATGGGGGGCTGCGGCATCGCGGCGGCCATTGATGTGCAACTGCCGGGTAGCTTCATGTGGCAACTTTATCGGATGGTCCTTGGCCGTGACGAAATTCCGCCCAAGTCCCTGCTCGACAAAGCCCCGCTGACCTGGCGCCTGATGCGCCTGCTCCCGGAGCTCATTGATCAACCGCACTTCGAGCCCCTGCAACGCTTCCTGACTCACGACACGGACCTGCGTAAACGCTACCAACTCGCCGAACGTCTGGCCGACCTGTTCGACCAGTATCAGGTCTACCGTGCTGACTGGCTGGAAGATTGGGCCGCGGGCCGTCATCAGTTACGTAATGGTCGCGGTGAAACCAAACCCCTGAACCCGGCCAACTGCTGGCAAGCCGAATTATGGCGCGCGCTGCTGTTGGATGTCGGGGAGGAGGGCATGGCCCAAAGCCGTGCCGGCGTCCACCAGCGATTTATCGAGCGCATCAATAGCCTGAAACAAGCCCCCCCAGGCCTGCCTTCCCGAGTCATTGTTTTCGGCATTTCATCCTTGCCTGCGCAGGCACTGGAAGCCCTTGCCGGCCTGGCCCGCTTCAGCCAGGTCCTGCTGTGCGTGCATAACCCCTGCCGCCATCATTGGTCTGACATCGTCGCTGACAAAGACTTGCTGCGTAACGAATACAAACGCCAGGCGCGCAAGGCCGGTATGCCGGTGACCATCGACCCGCAGTCCCTGCACCAACATGCCCATCCATTACTGGCCGCATGGGGCAAACAAGGCCGCGACTACATCAGCCTGTTGGACAGTTACGATGATCCCAACAGTTACCGAGCCGCCTTCCGCGATGGCCGAATCGACCTGTTCAGCGAGACCGAGCCCACCACATTGCTCAACCAGCTCCAGGACGACATCCTCGAACTGCGCCCGCTCAATGAAACCCGCGATCTCTGGCCCGCCGTCGACCTGCAGCGTGACACGTCAATCCGCTTCCATATCGCTCATAGCGCCCAGCGCGAAGTGGAAATTCTCCACGACCAACTGCTTCAACGCTTCAGCGCCGATCCCACCCTACGTCCTCGGGACATCATCGTCATGGTCCCCGACGTCGACAGCTACGCGCCGCACATTCGCGCCGTATTCGGCCAGTTGGAACGAAGTGATCCACGCTTCATCCCCTTCACCCTCACCGACCAAGGACAACGCGGCCGCGACCCGTTGTTGATCGCCGTCGAGCATCTGCTCAAGTTGCCAGACAGCCGCTTCCCCGTCAGCGAGATTCTCGACCTGCTCGACGTCCCGGCCCTGCGTGAACGTTTCGCTATCAAAGAACGCGACCTGCCCACATTGCACCGCTGGATCGAAGGGGCCGGTATCCGTTGGGGACTCAACGCCGAGCAACGCGCCGGCCTGGGTCTACCCCATGAGCTGGAGCAAAACAGTTGGCGCTTCGGCCTGCGCCGCATGCTCCTGGGCTACGCCGTCGGCACCGGCACCGCTTGCGACGGTATCGAGCCTTATGACGAAATCGGCGGCCTCGACGCTGCCTTGATTGGCCCACTGGTGGCCTTGCTCGATGCCCTGAGCGATGCCCATCAAGCCTTGTCTCAACCTGCTGCTCCTCAAGCATGGGGCGAGCGTCTACAACGCTTGATGCAACTATTCTTCCTGCCTGGCAGCGAGCACGACGACTACCTGCTGGGCCAGCTTGAACAGCTGCGGGAAACCTGGCTGGAAACCTGTGAGTCCGTGGGCCTGCAGGACGAGTTACCGCTCACTGTCGTTCGTGAGGCATGGCTGGCCGGTCTGGATCAGGGCCGCCTTTCACAGCGCTTTCTCGCCGGAGCTGTCAATTTTTGTACCCTGATGCCCATGCGCGCGATCCCATTCAAGCTCGTCTGCCTGCTCGGTATGAACGACGGTGACTACCCGCGCGCGCAACCGCCATTGGATTTCGACTTGATGGGCAGCGATTATCGCCCTGGCGACCGTTCACGCCGCGAAGATGACCGCTACCTGCTGCTTGAAGCCCTACTGTCCGCGCGCGACCAGCTCTACATCAGTTGGGTCGGGCGCAGCATCCGCGACAATAGCGATCGCCCGGCATCGGTGTTGATTGGCCAACTGCGCGACCACATCGCCAGTGGCTGGCATAACGCCAATATTGCACAGCCACTTATTGAGGCGATGACCCAGGAACATCCGCTCCAGCCCTTTAGCGCCCGGTATTTTCACGAAGGTGACCCGTTGTTCAGCTACGCCCGTGAGTGGCAACTGCTGCACGAGGCCGCGGAGGCCACCCCTGACACGGCGGCATTGGCGGCCCATCGACAGGAAGAGCCCCTGAGCCTGGGCCAACTGCAGGACTTCCTTCGCAACCCGGTCAAACATTTCTTCAGCCAACGGCTGAAAGTTTTTTTCGAAGCCGCCGAAGTCCCGTTGGCCGATGAAGAACCCTTCGTTCTTGACGCACTGCAACGCTACAGTCTGAGCGACAGCCTGCTCAATGCCGCATTAAGCCAGCCCGATCACTTCGACCAGGCCCTCAACGCCCAGGCACTGCGCCTGCAAGGCAGTGGCCTGCTGCCGATGGTCGGGTTCGGCGAGCGCCTGCGTAACGAACTGATCGAACCTTTGCCTGACTTGTTACGCCGCTACCAACAGCTTCTAGCTCTCTGGCCAACCCCGCACACCGGTGCTGAACCGATCAGTTTCGAGCATCAGGGTATTCAGCTGGAAGGCTGGATCAGCGGCCTGCATCGACGCAGTGATGGCGGGTTGTTAAGCGTCACCACCATCCCCAACAGCATCGGTTCGATCAAGACGCGCAAGTGGCACCGCCTGATTCGCCCATGGGTCAATCACGTGGTCGCCTGCGCCTGCGGTCTGCCATTGAGCACCGGGTTGGTGGCCAGTGATGACACCCTGTTGCTGGCTCCGCTGGAAAAATCCAGCGCCCAGGGCATCCTCGGCGACCTGTTGCTCGCCTGGCATATCGGCATGAGCAAACCCTTGCCCATCGCGGTCAAAACCGCCTTCGCCTGGCTTGGCCAAACCGACCCGGCCAAAGCTCACGCTGCCGCCAGCAAAGCCTACGAAGGTGACGGCCTGACCACCGATGGCGAACGTCGCGAAACCCCGGCGCTCACCCGCCAGTTCCCCGACTACGCCGCCCTGATGGCCAGCGAAGAATTCGAAGGGTGGTGTGAAACCTTGTATCGGCCCTTTCTCAACGCCCCTTGGCGATCCCTGAACAGCGAGGAGGTCGGCGCATGAGCAGCAAACCCTTGGCCTTGGCATTCCCGCTAAAAGGCAGCCAGTTGATCGAAGCCAGTGCCGGTACCGGCAAGACCTTCACCATCTCCGCCCTGTACCTGCGCCTGGTACTCGGCCACGGTGGTGACGAGTCAGGCTTCGGCCGCGAACTGCTGCCCCCGCAAATCCTCGTTGTGACCTTCACCGACGCCGCCACCAAGGAGCTGCGCGAACGCATCCGTATCCGCCTGGCCGAAGCGGCGCGGTTCTTCCGCGATGAAATCAAACAACCGGATGCGCTGATCGCCGAGCTGCGCGAACACTATCTGCCCGAACAATGGCCCGCGTGTGCCAATCGCCTGGATATCGCCGCGCAATGGATGGACGAAGCGGCGGTCTCGACCATCCACAGTTGGTGCCAGCGCATGCTGCGCGAACATGCGTTCGACAGTGGCAGCCTGTTCACCCAGACCCTGGAAACCGACCATAGCGACCTGCTCGGCGAAGTGCTGCGCGACTATTGGCGGCTGTTCTGCTACCCGATGCACGACGATGCGCTCAACTGGGTGCGCAACAACTGGGGCGGGCCGGCCGCGCTGATGCCGCGAGTACGTGCGTTGTTCGGCAGCGAGCGGCCCACTGATGAGCATCGTGAGCCCGCCGAACTGATCAACGCCTGCCTGCAAGAGCGTCGAGCAGCCCTCGTTGCGCTTAAAGCGCCCTGGCCACAATGGGCCGCCGAGTTGCGCGACATCTGCCTGCAAGCCGTCGCCGCCAAAGCCGTCGATGGTCGCAAGATGCAAGCCCGCTACTTCGAACCCTGGTTCGAAAAAATCAGCGCCTGGGCCGCGGATGAAACCCTCGAACAACTGGATATCGGCACCGGCTTCACGCGTCTGACCCCCGATGGCATGGCCGAAGCCTGGAAGGGGGATCCGCCGCACCACCCGGGTATCGACGCCATGGTCGGCCTCAAAGCCGCCCTCGATGCGTTGCCAACCCCCGATGCCGCCGTGTTGCAACACGCCGCTGGCTGGGTCGGCAAGCGCTTCGAAGACGAAAAACGCCGCCGTGCCGAAATGGGCTTCGACGACATGCTGATCCGCCTCAATGCCGCCTTGCAATCAGACGGTGGCGAGCGTCTTGCCAGTGTGATCCGCGAGCAGTTTCCGGTCGCCCTGATCGATGAGTTTCAGGACACCGACCCGGTGCAATACAGCATCTTCGACAGCATCTACCGCATCGAAGAAAACCACCTCGACAGTGGCCTGTTCCTGATCGGCGACCCCAAGCAGGCGATCTACGCGTTCCGTGGCGCGGATATCTACACGTACCTGCGCGCCCGCCAATCCACCACTGGTCGTCATCACACCCTGGGCACCAACTTCCGCTCCAGCCATGCGATGGTCGAGGCGGTGAACCATGTGTTCCAGCGCGCCGAAAAAGGCCGCGGCGCGTTCCTGTTCCGCGGGCCGGATGGCGAAAACCCGGTGCCGTTCCAGCCGGTGTTGTCCCAGGGGCGCAAGGAGCAATTGCAGGTCGATGGCCAAACGCTGCCGGCGATGACGCTCTGGCACCTGCCCACCGATCAGCCGATTTCCAACGTGGTTTATCGCCAGCAACTTGCCGCCGCCTGCGCCACGCAGATTGTTGAACTGCTCAACGCTGGGCAGCAAGGTCACGCGGGTTTCCTGCAAGAAGACGGCAGCGTTAACGGCGTGCTGCCTTCAGCTATCGCCATCCTGGTGCGCGACGGCAAGGAGGCCCAAGCCGTGCGCGGCGAATTAGCCGCCCGTGGTGTGCGCAGTGTCTACCTGTCCGACAAGGACTCCGTGTTCGCCGCCCAGGAAGCCCATGATCTGTTGGCCTGGCTCAAGGCCTGTGCCGAGCCCGACGTCGAGCGTCCGTTGCGCGCCGCGCTGGCCTGCGTCACCTTGAACCTGTCACTGCCTGAACTGGAACGTCTGAACCAGGACGAGCTTGCGTGGGAAAGCCGCGTCATGCAGTTCCGCGGCTACCGTACGATCTGGCGTACCCAGGGCGTGCTGCCGATGCTGCGGCGCCTGCTCCATGACTTCAAGTTGCCGCAAACCCTGATGGCCCGCAGCGATGGCGAGCGAGTACTGACCAACCTGTTGCACCTCAGTGAGTTGTTGCAACAAGCGGCGTCTGAATTGGACGGCGAACAGGCCCTGATCCGCCATCTGGCCGAACACCTGGCGCTCTCCGGCCAAGCAGGTGAAGAACAGATCCTGCGCCTGGAAAGCGATGAGCAACTGGTCAAGGTGGTGACCATCCACAAGTCCAAGGGGCTGGAATACGACCTGGTATTCCTGCCATTTATCTGTTCGGCCAAACCGGTGGATGGCAGTCGCTTGCCGCTGCATTACCACGATGAAAACGGCAAGTCCCAGGTCAGCCTGCGCCCGACGGCCGCGTTGATCGCCCAAGCCGATGACGAGCGCCTGGCCGAAGACCTGCGCTTGTTCTACGTGGCCCTGACCCGGGCCAAACACGCCTGCTGGCTGGGCATTGCTGACCTCAAGCGCGGCAATAGCAGCAGCTCTGTGCTGCACCTTTCGGCGCTGGGTTATTTGCTGGGCGCGGGCGCGTCCCTGGGCGAATCTGCTGGCCTGGCGCGCTGGCTGCTGGATCTGCAGGAAGGCTGCCCCGCCATCCACTACACCCACGTACCCGAAGCGCAAGACAGCGTGTTTCATCCGCCGCGCAACGAAGCCACGCTGCTCCCCCCCTTGTTACCCAAACGCAAGGCGGCGGAAAACTGGTGGATCGCCTCCTACAGCGCCTTGCGCATCGGTGACAGCATGAGCGCCGCCAGCCTCGAAGCGCCGGAAAGCCCACAAGCCCAGAAGCTGTTCGACGACGAACGTCTCGACCCTGATGCACCGCGTGAAGTGGCGGCGTCCGGCGGCGACATTCACCGTTTCCCACGTGGCCCGAATCCAGGGACCTTCCTCCATGGCCTGTTGGAGTGGGCGGGCGAGGAGGGCTTCAACGTGACGTCGGAGGCGATCGAAAAAGCCGTGGGCGCGCGTTGCAATCGACGTAACTGGGAAGGCTGGATCGTCACCCTCAGCGGTTGGCTGAGCCACCTGTTGCAAACAGCGCTGCCGTTGCACAACGACCAGGTCACGCTCAGCGGCCTGCAGCAATACCAGGTCGAAATGGAGTTCTGGTTCGCCAGTCATAAAGTCGACGTGCTCGCCCTCGATAAGCTGGTGTGCCAGTACACCCACAACGGTGTCTCGCGGGTTGCCGCCGAGCCGGTCCTGCTCAATGGCATGTTCAAAGGCTTTATCGACCTGACGTTCGAGCATGACGGCCGCTACTACGTGGCGGATTACAAATCCAACTGGCTCGGCCCCGACGACTCCGCCTACACCCAGGCGGCCATGGAGCTGTCGATCCTCGAACATCGGTATGACTTGCAGTACGTACTGTACCTGCTGGCCCTGCACCGCCAGCTCAAGGCGCGCCTGCCGGGCTACGACTACGACCGCCATGTCGGTGGCGCGCTCTACCTGTTCCTGCGCGGCAGTCAGGCCGCCAGCCAGGGGGCGTACTTCACCCGTCCTCCACGGGAGCTGATCGAGGGCCTGGATTTGCTCTTCCAAGGTCAATCGATACCGCCCAAGGCCGAACCCGCCTGGGAACAAGGAGTGTTGCTATGAGCCTGTCGTCGTTACCGCTGGAGGCGTTGGCCCCCCTCAACCGCGCCGCTGACCTGGTGCAACTGCTGGAGCGTTGGGTTGACCGCGGCTGGCTGCGTGCGTTGGACAAAGCCTTTGTCGGTTTCCTGTACGAGCTCGACCCGCACGCCGATCCCCTGGTGTTGCTGGCGGCGGCGCTGACCAGCCACCAATTGGGCCATGGTCACGTGTGCCTGGACCTGTTCGAAACCCTCAAGGCACCGGACTTCGCCCTGTCATTGCCGCCCGAAGGCGACCTGCAAGCCGGCGCCATGTTGCTGCCTTCGCAACTGCTCGACGGCCTGGACGGTGCCCATTGGTGCCATACCCTGGCCGCGAGTCCACTGGTCGCCCTCGCGGTGGATGGCAGCGAGGCAGCGCAGAGTCGTCCGTTGGTGCTGTCCGGCAAGCGCCTGTACCTGCGGCGCTACTGGGCCTACGAGCGGCGCATCGATACGGCCCTGCGCCTGCGTCTGGCGACCGCAGAAACCGTTGCCGCCGATTTGCCCCAGCGCTTGAATGGCCTGTTCGACCAACCCGTGCCGGAAGGCATGATCGACTGGCAAAAGCTTGCCTGCGCCCTGGCCACCCGTGGTGCATTCAGCATCGTTACCGGTGGCCCCGGCACTGGCAAGACCACCACCGTGGTGCGTCTGCTGGCCTTGTTGCAGGCGCCGGCCGTGGAAAGCGGCACGCCCCTGCGCATTCGCTTGGCTGCGCCTACCGGCAAGGCGGCCGCACGTTTGACCGAATCGATCAGCCAACAAGTGCTGTCACTGAAAGTGCCTGACAGCGTGCGGGAAAAAATCCCGACCCAGGTCACCACGGTTCACCGCTTGCTCGGCAGTCGACCGGGCACGCGGCATTTCCGTCATCACCAGGGCAACCCGCTGCCGCTTGATGTATTGGTGGTGGACGAGGCCTCGATGATCGACCTGGAAATGATGGCCAACCTGCTCGACGCATTGCCGCCCCATGCGCGCCTGGTGTTGTTGGGCGACAAGGACCAGCTCGCCTCGGTGGAGGCCGGCGCCGTCCTCGGTGACCTGTGCCGCGACGCCGAGGCTGGCTGGTACAGCCCAGAAACCCGCCAATGGTTGCAAGCCGTCAGCGGCGAGGACCTCAGCGCCAGTGGCTTGCAGGAAGACCTCGATGGCGACCATCCCCTGGCCCAGCAAGTGGTGATGCTGCGTTACTCGCGACGCTTTGGCGAAGGCAGCGGTATTGGCCAACTGGCGCGCTGGGTCAACCAGCAAAACGCCGAAGAGGCCCGCCAGCTGTTGGCCGCCCGCAGCCACAACGACCTATTCTGCGTCAGCCTCAAAGGTGAGCACGACCACGCTCTGGAGCGGCTGGTGCTGGACGGGCAGGGCGATGGCGCCGAAGGCTATCGCTATTATCTGAACCTGCTGCAATCGGCGCGCCCGTCCTTCGACACCCCGCGGGAAGATCACGCCTGGACCCACTGGGCGCAGCAACTGCTGCAAGCCTTCGACGCCTTCCAGTTGCTATGTGCCGTGCGTAAAGGCCCCTGGGGAGTGGAGGGGCTGAACCTGCGCATCACCGCCGCCTTGCGCAAAGTGCGGCTGATCGAAGGTGACGAGCAATGGTACGAAGGCCGCCCGGTACTTATGACCCGTAATGACTATGGCCTGGGCCTGATGAACGGCGATATTGGCATTGCCCTGAAACTGCCCGAAAGCGACGGTGGCCCTCAGGTACTGCGTGTCGCCTTCCCACGGAACGATGGCCAGGGCGGTGTGCGTTTTGTACTACCCAGCCGCCTGAACGATGTGGAAACCGTGTATGCCATGACCGTGCACAAATCCCAGGGCTCTGAATTCACTCACACCGCCTTGATCCTGCCCGAGGCACTCAACCCGGTGCTCACCAAAGAGCTGATCTACACCGGCATCACCCGCGCCAAGCGTTGGTTCAGCTTGATCGAACCCCGCGGCGGCGTGTTTGAGGAAGCCGTGCGACGCAAGGTCAAGCGCTTGAGTGGGTTGATGCTGGAACTGGGGCACGAGGCTGAAAAAACTGACTGATAGGTCATGCAATATTTCTGATTCAGACGTTTGAGTTTTCTGAAAAAATAGCCACCCCCGCGAAGGCCCCTCTTCGCGGGATTTTCCGCCGCTATGCTATCGTTGCGGCATCACCCCGAAAACACCTTAGAGAATCGCTGCATGAACGTGGCCGTCTCGCCCACAGAGCGTCGTTTCAACTGGAGACGCCTGTTACTTGTGGCGCTTCTGTGCGTGCTCGCCCCGCAGGCCTTTGCCCAGGCTCCCAGTCCGGCGGATCAACGCGCCGAGGCGGTCACCCAGGTGGTGCTCGGCATCCTCAGTTACGCACGCTGGCCGGTGGAGCCCGCGCAACTGCGCCTGTGCATCGTCGGGCCGACCCAATACACCGACGACCTGGTCAAGGGCACCACCCAGGCCACCGGCCGTCCGGTAGTGGTGCGGCGGCTGTTGGCCGACCATCCCGATATCGTCAATGCCTGCGACGCCGTGTACATCGGCAAACTCAGCGCCGATGAACGCAGCCAATTGTTTGCCTCGCTCAGCGGCCACCCGGTGCTCAGCATCAGCGAGGGGGGCGACCAGTGCACCGTGGGCAGCCTGTTCTGTTTGCGAGTGGAGGACGAGCAGGTGTCGTTCGAGGTCAACCTCGACTCCGTTGCACGCAGCGGCGTGCGCATTCACCCCAGTGTGCTGCAACTGTCCCGCCGCCGAGCAGCCGCGCCATGACAGCCGTCAAAGTACGCCCGACCCTGCGCTCCGTGATTGGCAGGGGGCACTTGATCCTGGCATTGGTGGCGGTGATCCTGGCCAGTGTGTCGCTGACCCTGCTCGGTGTGCTGGCGCTGCGAGTGTACGCTGAGCACAACCTGCATTTGATCGCGCGCTCGATCAACTACACCGTAGAAGCCGCAGTGGTGTTCAACGACAGCACGGCGGCGACCGAAGCCCTTAGCCTGATCGCGTCCACCGAAGAGGTGGCCCAGGCTGAAGTCTTCAACGCCAACGGCAGGCTGTTGGCGCAGTGGGTACGCCCGGAAACAGGGATGTTGTCCAAGGTCGAGCTGCAACTGGCCCACGCCCTGCTTGAACAGCCCATCAGCCAACCCATCATCCACCAGGGGCGAACCGTTGGCAGCATTCACCTGACGGGTCATGGCGGTAGCCTGTTGCGTTTCCTGCTCAGCGGTCTGGCCGGGATCTTGATTTGCACCGTGCTGAGCGCTTGGGTCGCCCTGCATTTGGCACGGCGCCTGTTACGGGGCATTACCGGTCCATTGCACAGCCTCGCGGCAGTGGCACACGCCGCCCGTATGGAGCGCGACTTCGACCGCCGCGTGCCACCGGCACAAATCGCCGAACTTGACAGTTTGGGCAACGACTTCAATGCCCTGCTCGGCGAGATGGAGGCCTGGCAGTCCCACCTGCAAAGCGAAAACGAAACCCTTGCCCACCAGGCCAACCACGACAGCCTGACCGGCTTGCCCAACCGGGCATTCTTTGAGGGCCGCCTGATTCGTGCGCTGCGCAGTGCGGCCAAGAGCAAGGAACAGGTGGCAGTGCTTTACCTCGACAGTGACCGCTTCAAAGAGATCAATGACAGCTTTGGGCATGCCGCAGGTGATGCCGTGCTTGTGGCCGTCGCCAAGCGTGTGCGTGCGCAATTGCGTGAGGACGACCTGGTGGCACGCCTGGGCGGCGATGAGTTCGCTATCCTGCTCTCGCCGCTGCACAAGCTGGAAGACGCCGAGCGCATCGCCGATAAAATCATTGCCAGCATGGACATACCGATCCCGGTACCGGGCAATACCCAGGTCTTGACCTCACTCAGTATCGGCATCGCCATTTATCCCGAGCATGGCGCCACCCCAGGTGCCCTGCTCAACGCCGCCGACGCGGCGATGTACCAGGCCAAGCGCTTGTCCCAGGGCGGCCAGCAAACAGCGGAGCCGGAGCGCCCCGCCGTCAATGTTCATCACAGGAGTTAGTCCCTTGTTCTCGACTGTACGCGTTCTGTTTATCACCTTGTTCGTGGCGCTGCTGGCCCTGAGTGGGTGCCAGACCGCCCCACCCAAAGGGCTGACCCCGGCGCAGATCGCCGTGCTCAAGCAACAAGGCTTCGCACTGACCGACGAAGGCTGGGCGTTTGGACTGTCCGGCAAAGTCCTGTTTGGCAGCGACGTCGAGAGCCTCAACCCCGCCAGCACTGAGATCGTCCAACGCATCGGCAAGGCCCTGCTGGGCGTCGGCATCGAACGTGTGCGCATCGACGGCCATACCGACGCCTCGGGCAAGGAAACCTACAACCAGCAACTGTCCCTGCGCCGTGCCAAAAGCGTGGCGACCGTGCTGACCGGCGTGGGCATGAAAGAACAAAACATCCAATTGCGCGGCCTGGGCAGCAGCGAGCCGGTGGCGTCCAACGACACGGCGGCGGGACGTACCGAGAATCGTCGGGTGTCGATCGTGGTGATCGCGGATTGAATGGCTTCACCCGCGTTAATCTGAAATGCAATCAACGTGTGGGAGGGGGCTTGCCCCCGATAGCGGAGTGACAGAACCCGAGGGACGGGCTGACACATGGCTATCGGGAGCAACCCTCTCAGACCTCGTTAGGATTTGCCCACCTGAGTCCTTGCAGGCTTGCTGACTGGCGAATCTGATCTCCCTTGTCTCGGGTACAAGACAGCAGGGGACTGGTCCAACTGACAAGCGATCCCTCATGCTCTTGGCGATGATCACTTAGCGGGCCTACCTTCCACTAGCTCCGTCATTCCTTGGCTTCGCTGATGCAGGTGAAGGGCGTTCCTACTGTTCACGCTTAGGCCGTTACGGGGCACGCCTCGGGAACCATAACGTTTGACACTTACGGTTCTGGAGCGCCGGTTGGGGTCACTGCTGAGGAGCGCATTGGGCATTTAGTCGGGGTCGATCAGCTATGACTTGCGTAGGGCTGGTAGTGCCTTAATGGTCGGCAAGCAGGTGGCTGAGGCGCTCTGAAACTGTGGTGTTCAAATCGTGGCTCAGTTGGAGAGCCTGTCAGGTGTTGGTATTAGCATCATTTTCGCTCTGAGCGTTTTCTCAACTTATAGCCCGCGTTCAACAGTCAGAAATCAGAAGGGTATCGGTTGTCGGATTGTGGATGAGTAAAAGGCCATTAGTCGATTCCATATTGACATCATCGGCGCGGGGCACCGACACTGAAGCGAATAACCATCACATCGATAGGGATATCTGCAATGAAAAAGCGCTCCTTTCTGGTTCCCCTGGCCACTCTGGCTGCAGCCGTTGCTACCGAACAGGCTTCCGCTTTAACTACTTATGAAGTTGTCGAGCCCAGCTCGGAAGCCAAGAACACATTTCAAGCTGAAGCCCAAAGCGAGAACCTTTCGGTTCGTGGTGGCAACGATCTGTTCGCCTTTGTTCTCAAACGCGGGGACCAAGGGCAGATGATGGCTTATCACAGCTCCCATAGCTCCCACTCTTCGCACAGTTCTCACAGCTCCCACTATTCGGGTCGATAATGGATTTCTCTCATAAGCTCCTTTTTGATGAGCGGCTTTATGACGCACAGGTTTTGCAGAAAGCTGCATATCGATCGATCAATGCCCTGACGGTTGAGATCACACCTGAAGGGGGGCAGTTTGTCTGCGCTTTGTCATCGAATATCGGCGTGGACGAGCAGTCCTTTCTGTCTGCGGTTCAAGAGTTCAAGAAGGATGCGCTCGATTATCAGCTTCGCCACAGACTGGCAGTTGAGACGCAACCGATCAAGAACCTGATACTCGGACTGGCCTTTTCAAAAACCGGACTGATTAGTGAGTAAATTCCAAAAGCTGGAGTTCTACGCGCAGCAACGTCCCTACGAGTTGCTGCCCTTTAAGTTCGACCGTCTGAATGACGACGAGTACGTCATTACCAACATGGCAGGCGAATTTCATGTCATACCGGTGCCGATGCTTGAACCGATCATTAGCAAGACGCTTCCGCTCACGTCAGAGCTGATCCCTACTCTTCGATCCAAGCAGTTCATTCGCTTCACCAATGAGCAAGCGCCACTTCAGCTTCTGGCTCTCAAAATTCGTACGCGATTGTCCAGGCTGGCCGAGTTCACCAATCTGCATATCTTTGTAGTGACTCTTCGGTGTGACCATAGCTGCCCGTATTGCCAGGTTTCAAGGCAGTCGGAGAGCAAAGGCGAATTCGATATGACCACAGAGATGGCAGACAAGTCGTTGGATTTCGTCTTTATGTCTCCCAATCCCGCCATCAAAATTGAATTTCAGGGGGGAGAGCCGCTGCTGAACTTCGAGATGGTGAGGTACGTTGTTCTTGAGGCAAAAAAACGTAACGTCAAGGACGGACGTGACCTGCAGTTCGTCATTGCGACTACGCTTTCGCTACTGACCGATGACGTGCTCGACTTCTGTAAGCAGCACAACATCGTTCTTTCATCTTCGCTCGACGGGCCAATGGATCTGCATAATGCAAATCGCCCACGCCCGGGCAGAGATAGTCATCAGCGTTTCGAGGAAGGCTTGAAGAAAGCCCGTGCAGCTCTCGGCTATGACCAAGTGTCAGCCCTGATGACAACCACAGATAAGAGCCTGCCGCGAGCACGCGACATCATTGATGAATACTTGCGCCTGGGCTTTGATGGCATCTTCCTCCGTACGCTCTCTCCTTACGGCTTTGCGATCAAGACCAAAAAATTCATGTCGTATGACACGGAGCGCTGGCTGGAATTTTACAAGGAGGGCCTTGAGTACATCATTGAGCTAAACAAGTCCGGCATACGATTTGTAGAGCAATATTCTTCGCTCGTGCTGACAAAAATGCTGACATCAGGGGACCCTGGGTTCGTTGATTTGATGAACCCTGCCGGTGCTGGTATCGCAGCCATCGTGTTCAACTACGACGGATCGGTCTACGCCTCAGATGAAAGCCGTATGCTTGCCGAAATGGGAGATCATACGTTCCGTCTGGGCAGCATTCTTGAACACTCATATGAGGAGATTATCCTCTCTGATCAGCTTCTGGATGCACTGGAAAACTCTTTCACCTTAAGCGCTCCAATGTGCTCTGACTGTGCATTTGAACCTTACTGTGGAGCGGAGCCTGTCTACCATCACGCCATTCACAAAGACGTTGTAGCAAGAAAACCTGAGTCCTCTTTTTGCAAGCGAAATATGGCGATTTTCAAGCATCTCATTGAGCTGATGGGAAGTGATGAGCAAACAAAACGGATTTTTATGGGTTGGGCCAACCGATGCTGAAACTCGGCGGAAAGATTATCCGCATCCATGCGGTTGATGTTCATAGGGACCTTACTTTGCTCAAGGTGTCGACCAGCCGGAATTTGCCAGAAGTCTTGCGACGGGAAATAGCTTACTTGGTTTCCGGTCAGGAGATTCCCCGAGGATTCGCGCACTACCTTCTGCTTGAGAAACATCGACAGTTGGTTGAGGTACTGCCTTCCGACTCTGATTACTCGCTCCTACCGAATGACTACAGCTACATCGGTGATGGTGACATTATCCGGCTTTCAGCTGATCGTCAGAGCATTAGCGTGCTGTTTCGAGCATCGTCGCCGCACAACAGCATCCTGGTCACCGAGCAATGCAATCATTACTGTCTTATGTGTTCACAACCGCCTAAGGCAGCTGATGACTCGTGGATACTTGACGAAATCGAGAGTCTGATTCCGCTTATTCCAAAAGATACCCGCGAGCTGGGGTTTACTGGGGGCGAGCCGACGACCAATCGGGAGCGCTTCCTTAAGATCATCAGCCTGACAAAAAGTTATCTGCCGAGAACCGCAATCCATATTCTCTCGAACGGGCGCAGCTTCAAAGACCCAGCGTTCGCTGAGAAGTATGCGCGGATTGAATTACCCGACGCGATGATCGGAATCCCTGTCTATTCAGACGATCCGACGCTGCATGACTACATCGTCCAGGCCCAAGGCGCGTTCGATGAAACCATTCAGGGCATCCTCAATCTGAAGCGCTTGGGTCAGAAGGTTGAGATCCGAGTTGTCATTCACAAACTATCGGTGCAGCGCTTGCCTGAACTGTGTGAGTTCATCGCACGCAATCTGCTGTTTGTTGACCATGTGGCGCTGATGGGCCTTGAGATGATGGGCTTCACCAGGGCCAATCTTGATGAGCTGTGGATCGACCCGGTCGAGTACAAAGACACGCTCAGCAAATCGGTTGGCATTCTGGCCAAATACGGTATGAATATCTCGGTCTATAACCATCAGCTGTGCTTGGTAAATCCGGACATTCAGCCCTACTACCGCAAGTCAATCAGCGACTGGAAGAATGAGTACGCGCCTGAGTGCCAGAGCTGCACAAAACAGCGAGAGTGCGGGGGCTTTTTCGCATCAGGTGTTAAATTCGGCTACAGCAAGCACCTAACCCCATTCTGAATTTGGCTGCCGCCCAACGTCCTCGATGCAAGCAACTGGCTTACTCTTAGCATTTGCGCAGGCAATTTTTGGGTATGTTTTGTCATTGAGAGGACGACTGGAGCATTTCCTAGTCCCTGCGCTGACTGCCAGAAAAGTCGACCTCGGATAACGCGCGCCACGCGACGATCTGGATTTCCCCCGCTCCAGTTGACGTTCTAGCTGAGTTGCTTAAAGGGCTGAGCCTCCCTTAAGTCATCAGTCGATGAACTGTAGGATCCTGGATTGTCCCAGCAATATCGGGCTATTAAGCTCAGTCACCTCTCTGATGTAGTCCCATAACAGAGTGATTCTTTTGAGCTTTCTAAGGTCTTCTCTGCAATACATCCAAAACTGCCGCGTAATCGCAATCTGCTCCCCCAGCACCGGCAGTAAGCGCGGGTCCTGTGCCGCCAGAAAACACGGCAATATCGCCATCGATCGCCCTTGCTGCGCCGCCACGTACTGGGCGATCACGCTGGTACTGCGCAAGCTGGCGCTGGCGCCCGGTACGACGTTTGCCAGGTAGAGCAGCTCTGAGCTGAACGCCAGGTCATCCACATAGCTGATAAACGGATGCTCGGCCAAATCTGCCGGGCGTTGGATGGGCGGGTGTTGGTCGAGGTATTCCTGGGTCGCGTACAGCTGCAGTTTGTAGTCGCACAACTTGCAGCACACGTACGGCCCATGTTCCGGGCGCTCCAGGGCGATGACGATGTCGGCTTCGCGCTTGGACAGGCTGATGAAGTGGGGCAGGGGCAGGATGTCCACCGAAATCGCCGGATACGTGTCGACGAAGTGGCTCAACTGCGGGGTGACGAAAAAGCTGCCGAAGCCTTCGGTGCAGCCCATGCGCACATGGCCGGACAACGCCACGCCGGAGCCGGATACCTGCTCGCAGGCCATGTGCAGGGTACTTTCGATGGACTCGGCGTAGCCCAGCAAACGCTGGCCTTCGGGGGTGAGTACGAAACCGCTGGTCCGGGATTTTTCGAACAGCAGGGTGCCGAGCGACACTTCCAATGAGCTGATGCGTCGCGACACGGTGGTGTAGTCCACCGCCAGGCGCTTGGCGGCGACGCTGGCCTTGCGGGTGCGGGCCACCTCGAGAAAAAACTTCAGGTCATCCCAGTTCAGGGAGCCCAGTGATGTGATGTTTTTTTGCATATTGGACCGGCTTTTATGTGCGTTCTTATTAGAGATTTGCACATCTATACTCCAAAAACAGTCCGAACGCCTCATTACCAAGGCGATTCACGCGCCTTGTCTCTGCATAACTACAAGATTGGAGACCACATGAACGCATCTGCCGATATTTCCGTGCAACAGGTCAAGTTGCTGATCAATGGTGAATGGGTCGAGTCCAAGACCACCCACTGGCAAGACATCGTCAACCCGGCCACCCAGCAAGTGCTGGCCAAAGTCCCGTTTGCCACCGCCGATGAAGTCAACGCAGCCATTGACGCCGCCCATCAAGCGTTCCAAACCTGGAAGCTGACGCCCATCGGCGCGCGCATGCGCATCATGCTCAAGCTGCAAGCCTTGATCCGCGAACATTCCAAGCGCATCGCCGGGGTCCTCAGCGCCGAGCAGGGCAAGACCATTGCCGATGCCGAAGGCGATATTTTCCGTGGCCTGGAAGTGGTGGAGCACGCCTGTTCCATCGGCACCCTGCAAATGGGCGAGTTCGCTGAAAACGTCGCCGGGGGGGTGGACACCTACACCCTGCGCCAACCCATCGGCGTGTGCGCCGGCATTACCCCGTTCAACTTCCCAGCGATGATTCCGCTGTGGATGTTCCCCATGGCCATTGCCTGCGGTAACACCTTCGTCCTCAAGCCTTCCGAGCAAGACCCGCTGTCAACGATGCTGCTGGTGGAACTGGCGCTGGAAGCCGGTGTGCCGGCCGGCGTGCTCAACGTCGTGCACGGTGGCAAGGATGTGGTAGATGCGCTGTGCACCCATAAAGACATCAAGGCGGTGTCCTTCGTCGGCTCGACCGCCGTGGGGACGCATGTGTACGACCTGGCCGGCAAGCACGGCAAGCGCGTGCAGTCGATGATGGGCGCGAAGAACCATGCGGTGGTGCTGCCCGATGCCAACCGCGAACACACCCTCAATGCCCTGGTCGGTGCCGGTTTCGGTGCGGCGGGCCAGCGTTGCATGGCCACTTCGGTGGTGGTGCTGGTGGGTGCGTCCAGGCAGTGGCTGCCAGACCTCAAGGCGCTGGCGCAAAAGCTCAAGGTCAATGCCGGCAGCGAAGCTGGAACCGATGTCGGCCCGGTGATCTCCAAGCGCGCCAAGGCGCGCATCCTGGAACTGATCGAAAGCGGCGTGAAAGAAGGCGCCAAGCTGGAGTTGGATGGCCGCGACATCCAGGTGCCGGGCTTCGAGCAAGGCAACTTTGTCGGCCCGACCCTGTTCTCCGGCGTGACCACCGATATGCAGATCTACACCCAGGAAATCTTCGGCCCGGTACTGGTGGTGCTGGAAGTCGACACCCTCGATGAAGCCATCGCCCTGGTCAACGCCAACCCGTTCGGCAACGGCACCGGCCTGTTCACCCAGAGCGGTGCGGCGGCGCGTAAATTCCAGAGCGAAATCGATGTGGGCCAGGTCGGTATCAACATCCCGATCCCGGTGCCGGTGCCGTTCTTCAGCTTCACCGGTTCCCGTGGCTCCAAACTGGGTGACCTGGGCCCTTACGGCAAGCAAGTGGTGCAGTTCTACACCCAGACCAAAACCGTCACCAGCCGCTGGTTCGACGACGACACGGTCAATGATGGCGTCAACACCACCATCAACCTGCGCTGATTCGGGAGACGACCATGAAGATTGCATTTATCGGCTTGGGCAACATGGGCGCGCCCATGGCCCGCAACCTGATCAAGGCCGGCCATGGGCTGAACCTGTTCGACCTGAACCAGGCGGTACTCAAGGAATTGGCCGAGCTGGGTGGCAGCATCAGCGCTTCACCGCGGGATGCCGCTACCGGCGCCGAGCTGGTGATTACCATGCTGCCGGCCGCCGCCCATGTGCGCAGTGTCTGGCTGGGTGAAGACGGTGTTTTAGCCGGTATCGGCCAAGGCGTGCCGGCGGTGGATTGCAGCACCATCGACCCGCAGACCATCCGCGATGTTGCGGCTGCGGCGGCCAAGCAAGGTGTGGCTGTCGCCGATGCACCGGTCTCCGGTGGCACTGGCGGCGCGCAAGCCGGTACCCTGACCTTCATGGTCGGCGCCAGCGCGGAACTGTTTGCCACCCTGCAACCGGTGCTGGCGCAGATGGGCCGCAACATTGTGCGTTGCGGCGACGTCGGCACCGGCCAGATCGCCAAGATCTGCAACAACCTGCTGCTGGGCATCAGCATGGTCGGCGTCAGCGAAGCCATGGCCCTGGGCGATGCGCTGGGCATCGACACCCAGGTGCTGGCGGGGATCATCAACAGCTCCACCGGCCGCTGCTGGAGTTCCGACACCTACAACCCTTGGCCGGGCGTGATCGAAACGGCGCCGTCATCCCGTGGTTATACCGGTGGTTTTGGTGCCGACCTGATGCTCAAGGACCTCGGCCTGGCCACCGAAGCCGCGCGCCAGGCACACCAGCCGGTGATCCTCGGCGCCGTGGCCCAGCAGTTGTATCAATCGATGAGCCAGCGTGGGGAAGGGGGCAAGGACTTCTCGGCGATCATCAACAGCTACCGCAAACCCAAGTAGTGTGGGCTGCGGGCTGACTGTGGCCGGCAGGCTGACTGTGGTGAGCCGGCTGACTGTGGCCAGCAGATTGACTGTGGTAAGTAGACTGACTGTGGCAAGCCCTAATGCCATTCAGTTAAGGCTTTTTTGTAGGAGCGAGCTTGCTCGCGAAAAACGTCAACGATAACGCGTGTCTCCTGAATGAACGCGGCGCCTGTGAGTTTTTCGCGAGCAAGCTCGCTCCTACAAAAGGCGATGTACGCTTAACTGAACGGCATTAGGGCAAGCCCGCTCGCCACAGTAAACCGGTTTTGCACAGTAAACCGGTTTGCCACAATGCAAAGCAGTTCACGGTAGAAGTGAATCAAGCAAACACAAAATACTTACGCACCGTCTCGACCACTTCCCACGTGCCCTTCATCCCCGGTTCCACCACAAAGATATCCCCAGCGCGCAAGTGGATCGGCTCCATGCCTTCCGGGGTGATCACGCAGTAGCCCTCTTGGAAGTGGCAGTATTCCCACTTCACGTATTCCACATACCACTTGCCCGGTGTGCAGATCCAGGTGCCCATGATCTTGCTGCCGTCTTCGCTGGTGTAGGCGTTGAGGTTGACGGTGTGCGGGTCACCTTCGAGCTTTTCCCATTTGCAGGCATCCAGGACGGGCAGTGGGTGGGTGTCGCGCAGTACGGTGATGGGCTTGGACATGGATGACTCCGAGGCGGGGAATGGAAAGATGCACCCTAAGGCCTTGGGCGTTGCGCCAGTGGTCTGAACTCGACATCGGGATGCCCAGAAGCGCAGGGAGTCCGATGGTTGAGGCATCGCGAAGTCAGTGTGGAAGGCTTTTTTGTAGGAGCGAGCTTGCTCGCGAAGAACTCACAGACGCGGCGTTCATTCAGGAAACACGCGTTATCGTTGAGGTTTTTCGCGAGCAAGAACTGGGCGTCCCCCTCGCTCCGACAGGAGGCGATGTACGCTTAACTGACCGGCATTAATCCTTGGTGGCCGCTCCTCTGTGGCCAGGCGACACTTCTGAGCGTAAATAAGCCGTTTCTTCGCAGTAAGTGCGAAATATTTCCGGCTTGGCGCAGGAAATCGCAAGAAAATTCACAGCTGGCCCTCGTATCATTCACCTCAGTACCGACCGAGAGCCTTGAAATGAACCCAATAAAAACGTGGTGGGACATCAGCCCACCCTTGAGCGCGGCGACCCCGACCTGGCCGGGGGATACGCCGTTCCAGGAAGAGCGTGTATGGCAGTTCGGCCCGGAGTGTCCGGTGAATGTCGGGCGCATTACCTTGTCGCCGCACACTGGCGCCCACGTGGATGCCCCGCTGCATTACAGCGCGCAGGGTGCACCGATTGGCGAAGTGTCGTTGGACGTGTACATGGGCCCGTGCCGCGTGTTGCATTGCCTGGACAGCGGCGCGCTGGTGCAGCCGCATCAACTGGACGGGCGTGTGGATAACTTGCCCGAGCGCGTGTTGCTGCGCACTTATCCACAAGCCCCGCTGACCGAGTGGGATTCGAATTTCACCGCCATCGCCCCGCAAACCATCGAGCTGCTCGCCGGCCTCGGTGTGCGCCTGATCGGTATCGACACCCCGTCCCTGGACCCGCAACAGTCCAAGACCATGGATGCTCACAACGCCGTGGCCCGCCATGGCATGGCGATTCTCGAAGGCATCGTGCTCGATGACGTAGCGGAGGGCGACTATGAACTCATCGCGCTGCCCCTGCGGTTTGCCCATCTCGACGCCAGCCCGGTCCGTGCCATTCTCCGCCCGCTCAAGGAGCCCACGCGATGAGCCAATGTCCTTTCTCAGCTGATTACCAACCCCCGGAAGAATGGCATAACGCCGAACTGAATTTTTCCGAGTCCATGAGCTATGGCGACTACCTGGACCTGGGCAAAGTCCTCAGTGCCCAGCACCCGCTGTCGCCAGACCACAACGAAATGCTCTTTATCATCCAGCACCAGACCTCCGAGCTGTGGATGAAACTGATGCTCCACGAACTCAAGGCCGCCCGCGAACACGTGCGCCTGGGCGAGTTGCCGCCAGCGTTCAAGATGCTGGCGCGGGTGTCGCGGATCTTCGATCAACTGGTGCACGCCTGGGCGGTGCTGGCGACGATGACGCCGTCGGAGTACAAGGCGATTCGCCCGTTCCTGGGGCAGTCATCAGGGTTCCAGTCGTTCCAGTACCGTGAGATCGAATTCATCCTCGGCAACAAGAGCCCGGCGCTGTTGCGGCCCCATGCCCATCGGCCTGAGTTGTTGCAGGAGTTGCAGGTGGCGATTGCCACGCCGTCGCTGTACGACGAGGCGATCAACCTGATGGCCAAGGCGGGCCTGGCGATTGATCCCCAACGAGCCGA
Source organism: Pseudomonas sp. G11 (assembly GCF_029457515.1). NCBI lineage: Bacteria > Pseudomonadati > Pseudomonadota > Gammaproteobacteria > Pseudomonadales > Pseudomonadaceae > Pseudomonas > Pseudomonas sp. G11. Next base: position 6,761,229 of record NZ_CP120377.1, on the reverse strand, counting down.
GCGCGACCCGACGGCGGCCACGGTGCATGATGACTCCGTGGAGGCGGCATGGCGTGAGGTCTATCGCGACCCAAGCCGGTACTGGGACCTGTATCAGTTGGCGGAAAAGTTTATCGACCTGGAGGACTCGTTCCGCCAATGGCGCTTCCGGCATGTGACCACGGTGGAGCGGATTATCGGCTTCCAGCCGGGTACTGGCGGCACCGAAGGCGTGGGTTACCTGCGCAAGATGCTCGACACGGTGCTGTTCCCCGAGCTGTGGCGGGTACGCTCCACGCTGTAAACGCAATCAAATGTGGGAGGGGGCTTGCCCCCTCCCACATGGATATTACTGCGCAGCGGCGACCGCTTTCGTCTTACTCACTCGCAACCGGTAGGCCACATAGATAACCCCCACCCACACCGGCATCGCATACACCGACTCCCGAATCCCAGGAATCGCCAGCATCACGCTGATGATCATCAGCATGAACGCCAGGCACAGGTAGTTGCTGAACGGGAACCAGAAGGTCTTGAACGACGGCACCACGCCTTGCTCACCCATGGCTTTGCGGAACTTGATGTGCGTGATGCTGATCAGCGCCCAGTTGATCATCAGCGAGGCAACCACCAGCGCAAACAGCAACTCCAGGGCACTTTTCGGTGCCACGTAGTTGACCACCACGCACAGCATCGTCACCAGCGCCGAAATACCCAGGGCCCGCAACGGTACGCCTTGCTTGTTGAGTTTCATCAGCGACTTGGGTGCATCGCCTTGCTCGGCCAGGCCGAACAGCATGCGGCTGTTGCAGTACACGCCGCTGTTGTACACCGACAGCGCCGCGGTCAGTACCACGAAGTTGAGGATATGCGCGGCGGTGTCGTTCCCGATCAGCGAGAAGATCTGCACAAACGGGCTGCCGCTGTAGGCATCGCCCGACGCGCCGAGGGTTTGCAGCAGTTGATCCCAGGGGTACAGCGACAGCAGCACGGTCAGGGCACCGACATAGAAAATCAGGATGCGGTACACCACCTGGTTGATCGCCTTCGGGATCACCTTGCGCGGTTCGCTGGCCTCGGCGGCAGTGATGCCCACCAGCTCCAGGCCACCGAACGAGAACATGATGAACGCCATGGACATCAACAGCCCCATGCCGCCGTTGGGGAAGAACCCGCCGTGGCTCCACAGGTTGCTGATCGAGGCTTGCGGGCCGCCGGTGCCGCTGAACAGCAGGTAGCAGCCGAGCACGATCATGCCGACAATCGCCACCACCTTGATGATCGCGAACCAGAACTCAGCCTCACCGAAGAACTTCACGTTCAGGGTGTTGATCAGGTTCACCGCGACAAAGAACACCAGTGCGCTGACCCAGGTTGGGATCTCTGGCCACCAGAACTGGATGTACTTGCCCACGGCCGTCAGTTCGGCCATGCCCACCAGCACGTACAGCACCCAGTAGTTCCAGCCCGCCAGGAAGCCCGCGTAACCGCCCCAGTATTTGTGCGCGAAGTGGCTGAATGAACCCGCCACCGGTTCTTCAACGATCATCTCGCCCAGCTGGCGCATGATCAGGAACGCGATGAAACCGGCAATCGCGTAGCCCAGGATCATCGACGGCCCCGCCGACTTGAGCACCCCGGCCGAACCGAGGAACAGCCCCGTGCCGATGGCCCCTCCCAAGGCAATCAGCTGAATATGCCGGTTCTTCAGGCCACGCTTGAGGCCTACCGGGTTAACCATGTCATCCGCCATTAACATTCCCTTCTACTTGTTTTTCTCGGGGTTGATTACACGCCGAACCCGCCCCTCAGAAGTGCTGAGGGGTCAGATATTACTCTGCGTGAACTTTTCGTAATACAGCTGAACGCCATCAAGTGCCTGATCCACCAGCCATTGCTGGGCGGATTCGACCATTGGCGGGGGGCCGCACACGTACATATCGGCCGATCTGTCGCGTAATTCGGCCAGGTCGAAATGCTCGGTGAGGTAGCCACGCTTGCCGGACCATGCGGGCGAAGGGTTGCTCAGGACTTCGGTGCAGCGAAAGTGGGCGAGCCTGGAGGCGTAGACCTGGATGCGCGCCGCTTCGCACAAGTCTTCGACGCCGCGTACGCCGTAGTAGACGCCCCCTGTAGGAGCGAGCTTGCTCGCGAAGGTATTTCAGGCGCATCGCTGCGCTGGATGTACCTGTTTCGCGAGCAAGCTCGCTCCTACAAAAGGCATCGTCGGCCTACTTACGCACAACCAGATCCAACACCTCATCCCGATCCTTGATCTTCTGCAACACGATCTCCGAGCGAATATCCATCACCCCCGCCGTGCGGTTCAGGTGGTTCACGATAAAGTCCGAAAAGTGCTTGAGGTTGCGCGCCTGCACCCGTAGCACGTAGTTGCTGGCGCCGGTGATCACGTAGGCGCTGGCCACTTCCGGCCAGCCTTGCACCTTCTTGATAAACGTCTCATGCCAATCCTCCACATCCTGGCGCAAGGAGAGGTGGACGATGGCCTCCAACTCGATCCCCAACTGCTCGGCATTCAGCACCGCGCGATAGCCGCTGATGATGCCTTCGCTCTCCAGCAAGCGCAGGCGGCGCAGGCAGGCGGAGGGTGACAGCGCGACTTTTTCCGCCAGTTCCTGGTTGCTGATACGGCCATCCTGTTGCAGGAAATGCAGGAGGCGCAGGTCGGTGGCGTCGAGAATCATGGTTGGCATAAATCCGCGTATTTTCGGTTTAAATTCGAATTTCCTACAGCTTAATTAGCGTGTTACCCACCACTTTGCACGAAAATTCTCTAAAGCTTCGTTCATTATTTGCAGCATCTTCAGCCTAAAAGCCAGGACAGCCCATGACCCCCCGAAGCCATTGCCAAGCCCTCGACACCCAGGACTCGCTGGCGCCGCTGCGTCGTCAGTTCGCCTTGCCGGAGGGCGTGATCTATCTTGACGGTAACTCTCTCGGCGCGCGCCCGGTGGCGGCCTTGGCGCGGGCGCAGGCGGTGATTGCCGAAGAGTGGGGCAATGGCCTGATTCGCAGCTGGAACAGCGCCGGCTGGGCGGATTTGTCCCAGCGCCTGGGCAATCGCCTGGCACCGCTGATCGGCGCGCGCGACGGTGAGGTGGTGATCACCGATACCACCTCGATCAACCTGTTCAAGGTGCTCAGCGCCGCGTTGACCGTGCAGCGTCAACGCGCGCCTGCGCGCAAGGTGATCGTCAGCGAGGCGAGCAACTTTCCGACCGACCTGTATATCGCCGAGGGTCTGACCGGGCTGCTGCAACAGGGCTATTCCCTGCGCCTGGTGAACAGCCCGGACGAATTGCCCCAGGCCATCGACCAGGACGTGGCGGTGGTGATGCTCACCCACGTCAACTACAAGACCGGCTACATGTACGACATGCAGGCGCTGACCGCCCTGAGCCACGAGTGCGGCGCGCTGAGCCTCTGGGACCTGGCCCATTCGGCGGGCGCGGTGCCCATCGACCTGCATCAGGCCGGTGCCGATTATGCGATTGGCTGCACCTACAAATACCTCAACGGCGGCCCGGGCTCCCAGGCATTCGTGTGGGTCAACCCGGCGTTGGTGGATGTGGTGCGGCAGCCGCTGTCGGGCTGGTTCGGACATACCCGGCAGTTCGCCATGGAGTCCACCTATGCGCCGAGTGCTGGCATCGCCCGCTACCTGTGCGGCACCCAGCCGATCACCTCGCTGGCGATGGTGGAGTGTGGGCTGGAGGTTTTCGAACAGACCGATATGGCCAGCCTGCGCAGCAAGTCCCTGGCGTTGACTGACCTGTTTATCGCGTTGGTGGAGGCCCGTTGTGCTGCCCATGAGCTGGTACTGATCACCCCGCGTGAGCACGCCCGGCGTGGCAGTCATGTGAGCTTCGAGCACCCTGAAGGCTATGCGGTGATCCAGGCGTTGATCGCCCGTGGTGTGATCGGTGACTACCGCGAGCCGCGCATCATGCGCTTTGGGTTTACGCCGTTGTACACGAGCTTTACCGAGGTGTGGGATGCCGTGGAAATCCTCGGTGAAATCCTCGACAACCGCACCTGGGACCAACCGCAATTCAAAGTCCGCCACAGCGTCACCTGAAGATAACGCAGATCAAAATGTGGGAGGGGGGAGGGGGCTTGCCCCCGATAGCGGTGGATCAGCAAACATCTAAGTGACTGACACACCGTCATCGGGGGCAAGCCCCCTCCCACAGGGGATCTGTGACAACAGTTAGACCGTGCAACGCCGTCGGCTATGCCGGCCCCAGCGTACGGGTGAGCTACGCCATCGGGGCGTTGATCACCTTGCTGCTGATGGGCGCGGTGATGATCACCACCTATTTCACCGAGGCGTTCAAGGTGACGTTGGTATTTGGCGTGCCGTTCCTGCTGATCCTGTCGGCGGTGTATTACGGGTTTTTCCGCAAGGGCAGGGCCAAGGCATCGAACAAGGCCCTGGCGTAACCTGGCAGGTGGTCGAACGAGCGCGCGCATAACAGCAGTGTTCGACAGGCCCAATCTTCTCGCAACGGTTGGGCCTTGAAGCGCTGTTCCAACGGCCAACGGGCCAGCGCCGCCTGGGGCACGATCCCCAGGCCAGCGCCGCCTGGGGCACGATCCCCAGGCCAGCGCCGCGTGCAACCATGCGCATCACCCCGTCAAAGCCCTCGGCACGGATGCGCGTTTGCAAGCGAAACCCCGCGTGCAACGCCTGTTCTTCCAGGTACACCGCCAGCGCGCTGTGGGCGGCCAGGCCCACATAGTCGTAATGCAGGCTGTCGATAAAACTCACCGTACTGGCTGCCGTCAACGGATGCTCCAGCGGCATGATCAGCACCAGTGGATCGTCGCGAAACGCGAGGGTCTGCAAGCCGTGGGCGTCCACGGCGTCGGAGATGATCCCCAGGTCCGCCGTGCCCTGGCGCAAGGCCTGGGTGATGCGCAGGCTTGGCAGTTCCTGCAGGTCGATATCGAGGTTGGGGTGTTCGCGCAGAAAGTCCGCGAGCAGTTCCGGCAGGTATTCGCTGAGCGCGGTGGTGTTGCACAGCAGGCGCACCTGGCCTTTGACGCCGTTGGCGTATTCCGCGAGGTCCTGTTGCAGGTGCTCGGCCTGTTGCAGCAGCAGGCGGGCGTGACGGGCCAAGGCTTTTCCCGCAGGTGTGGGGGTGACGCCTCGACGCCCACGGTCGAGAAACTCGATGCCCAACGAGGCCTCCATCGCCCGGATGCGCGCGCTGGCGGCGGCCAGGGATAAATGACTGCGGGCCGCGCCGGCGGTGATATTGCCGGTGTCGAGGACGTGCAGGTAGAGGCGCAGGTCGATCAGGTCAAAGTGCATGGCTGATTGCTCGGGTGATAGGACTGGCCTCATCGGGAGCAAGTCGACGCCTCGCACCGCCCCTCCCTCATTTGAAATGCAGCCCAAGTGTGGGAGGGAGCTTGCTCCCGATGAGGCCTCAGCCTCATGCAAAACAAGAGGCTGCCTCAGTATATGGCGAATTTCCGAGCTTATCGAAAAGTCGCACAATCGGCCTATGAATACCCTCCTCGCGTTTTACCAAAACCTCGGCCTCGCCCTTACCTTGCTGGTGATCGGCACCTTCCTGCTGGCTGGCACCGTCAAGGGCGTGATCGGCCTCGGCCTGCCCACCGTGGCCATGGGCATGCTCGGCCTGGCTATGTTGCCGGCGCAGGCTGCGGCGTTGCTGATCATCCCTTCGACCGTCACCAACCTGTGGCAATTGGCATTCGGCGGGCACCTGAGTGCTTTGCTCAAGCGCCTGTGGCCGATGTTGCTGCTGATTTTCCTCGGTACCGGGCTGGGCACGGTGTGGCTGGGAATGGACGGCGGGCAATGGGTGGTGCGCGCGTTGGGCGCGGCGTTGCTGGCGTATGCACTGAGCGGACTGTTCCTGCCCACGTTCAAGGTCAACGCCCCAACCGAGCGCTGGCTGGGCCCGCTGTGTGGGCTGATCACCGGCGTGATCACCTCGGCGACGGGCGTATTCGTGATCCCTGCGGTGCCGTACCTGCAAGCGTTGGGGTTGAATCGCGATCAGTTGGTGCAGGCGTTGGGGCTGTCGTTCAGCGTGTCGACCCTCGCGTTGGCCGCGGGATTGGCCTGGCGTGGCACCTTGGGCGGGGGAGAAGTCAGTGCCTCGTTGCTGGCGCTGGTGCCGGCGCTGCTGGGTATGTGGCTGGGCCAGGTGGTGCGCCAGCGCATCAGTGCGCTGTTGTTCAAGCGCGTGTTTTTTATCGGTATGGCCTTGTTGGGCGGGCATCTACTGATCAGCGGTTAACAATGATTGAGGTATTCGTGATTTCTGGTCAAAAGTATTTTGCTCAGTGGTGGCTTATTCCAAGGGGCCGAGGCCGATAGTCTGCGCCCAGACATTTTCAACCTTCTGGACGCTTCCCATGAAAAAAGTACTCCTGCTCAATGGCGGCAAAAAGTTCGCCCACTCCGATGGCCGCTACAACACCACCCTGCATGACACCGCCTTGGCGGTATTGGACCGAGGCGGTATCGACGTCAAAGTCACCCATATCGATGCCGGCTACGACGTGGCTGAAGAGGTCGCCAAATTCCTCTGGGCCGACGTGATCATTTACCAGATGCCTGGCTGGTGGATGGGCGCGCCGTGGATCGTCAAGAAGTACATCGACGAAGTCTTCACCGAAGGCCACGGCAGCCTGTACGCCAGCGATGGTCGCACCCGCTCCGACGCCTCGCAGAAATACGGCAGCGGTGGCCTCATCCAGGGCAAGCAATACATGCTGTCGCTGACCTGGAACGCCCCGCAGCAAGCCTTTGACGACCCGACTGACTTCTTCGAAGCCAAGGGCGTAGACGCGGTGTACTTCCCGTTCCACAAAGCCAACGAGTTCCTCGGCATGACCGGCCTGCCGACCTTCCTCTGCGTGGACGTGATGAAACGCCCGGCCATCGAAGCCGATGTGGCGCGCTACGAGCAGCATCTGGCGCAGGTGTTCAACCTCCCGGTGTAAGCTGCGCTGAACCGATAATGAGGACCGCCTGTGAAAGCCCGATCCGATGAGCTTCAGATCTTCGTCAGTGTGATTGAGTGCGGCTCGATTTCCGCGGCGGCGGAACAGGTCGGGCAGACGCCGTCAGCGGTCAGCCGTACGCTGTCGCGCCTGGAAGCCAAGCTTGAGACCACGCTGATCAACCGCACCACGCGGCGCATGGACCTGACCGAGGAGGGCAAGTACTTCTTCGAGCAGGCCAAGCTGATCCTGGCGCAGATGGACGAGCTGGAGGAGCGCCTGTCGTCCCGCCAGAAAAATCCGGCCGGGCGCCTGCGTATCAACGCCGCCGTGCCGTTCATGCTGCATGGGATCGTGCCGTACATCGCTGAGTTTCGCAGCCTGTACCCGGACATCCAGCTGGAGCTGAACAGCGATGATTTGATCATCGATCTGCTGGAGCAAAGCACCGACATTGCCATTCGCATTGGCGCCCTGGCCGACTCCACCCTGCATGCTCGCTCCCTCGGCTGGTCGCCGCTGCATATCCTCGCCAGCCCCGCCTACCTCAAGCAGCATGGTGCGCCGACGACGGTTGCCGAACTGGCCGACCACACCTTGCTCGGCTTCACCCAGACCGAAACCCTCAACCATTGGCCCCTGCGCCATGTGGAAGGTGACCGCTGGCTGATCCAGCCCGGCATTGCTGCGTCCAGCGGTGAAACCTTGCGGCAGCTGGCGCTGGAAGGGCAGGGCATTTGCTGCCTGTCCAACTTCATGACCGTCGACGACATCAATGCCGGGCGCCTGGTGCCGGTGCTGGATGCATTCAACAGTGGCTATCGCCAGCCGATCCATGCGGTGTTCTACCGCAATTCGCAGTTGGCCTTACGCATCCAATGCTTCCTGGACTTCATCCAAGCCAAGCTGGCGCGGTATGCCTGCTGATTCGTGATCGTCACGCAAGAGTGAATTGGGCGCTGCGGGCTTATTCGGCGGGGATGAGTCCGTAACAATGGACCCATCACTTACCCCGTCAGGAGCACTCTCCATGAACGTATTCATTACCGGCGCAGCCGGTTTTATCGGCGGTTCCATCGCCACTGGCCTGGTCAAGGCCGGCCACACGGTTACCGGTCTGGTACGCAGCGCCGGGCAAGCGGCTGAAATGACCGCCCTGGGCATCACCCCGGTGATTGGCACCCTCGATGACGCCGCCGTATTGACCGCACAGGCGCACAAAGCCGATGCGGTGATCAATGCCGCGAGCAGCGACCACCGTGCCGCGGTGGAAACCCTGCTGGCCGCGCTGAAAGGCTCGAACAAGCCATTCCTGCATACCAGCGGTTCGAGCATTGTGGGCGATGCGTCGGGCGGCAAGGCCAGTGATGTCATCTATTTCGAAGACAACCTGCCGGAGCCGACTGTCGACAAGGCTGCACGCGTGGCCATCGACAACCTGGTCCTGGCGGCTGCCCGCGACGGCGTGAATTCGGCCGTGATCTGCAACACCCTGATCTACGGCCACAGCCTGGGCGTGAAGCGTGACAGCGTGCAATTGCCGCGCTTGCTCAAGCAGGCGCGCAAGAGTGGGGTGGTACGCCATGTGGGGACGGGGCAAAACATTTGGTCCAACGTGCACATTGAAGACGTGGTGGCGCTGTACCTGCTGGCGCTGAAGAAGAATGTGCCGGGGACGTTCTACTTTGTGGAAAGCGGCGAGGCCTCGTTTATCGACATGACCACCGCGATCGCCCAAGCCCTGAACCTGGGTAAGCCGCAGGATTGGCCACTGGCCGAGGCTGAAGCCGAATGGGGCTATGAAATGGCCAACTATGGCCTGGGCTCCAACAGCCGCGTGCGCGGCAAGCATGCCCGCGAGTTGCTGGGCTGGGCACCGAAGCGCACGTCGGTGGTGGAGTGGATTCGCCACGAGATGGTCTAGGTTTTCTGCGATTCACTGATGGCAAGCGGATTTGTTGTGGCAGCAGGCTTACTGTGGCAAGCAGGCTTGTTGTGGCAGCAGGCTTACTGTGGCAGCAGGCTTTTTGTGGCGAGCGGGCTTGCCCCGCGTTGGGCTGCGCAGCAGCCCCTGTAAGCTACCGCATGCATCCAGACAGAAATGCAGTGAATGGTTTTGGGGCTGCTTCGCAGCCCAACGCGGGGCAAGCCCGCTCGCCACAGTGACAGTGTTGCTCCTTAACTGACTGGCATTGCAACAAGCCCACTTGCCACAGGGGGTTGCCTGCCTTAAAAATCTGGTCCCGTCGCGCTCAATTCCGTACCATTCCCCGCCTTATCTCCCGCAATGCCCTGGTACCTCATGAACCTCACCCGACTGCGCGCCGATGCACTGGCCGGCCTCACCACGTCTTTCGCGTTGCTGCCCGAATGCATCGCCTTTGCCTTGGTGGCTCACCTCAACCCGCTGATGGGACTCTACGGCGCTTTCATCATCTGCACCCTCACCGCGTTGTTCGGCGGCCGGCCGGGCATGGTCTCCGGGGCGGCGGGGTCGATGGCGGTGGTGATCGTTGCGCTGGTGGTGCAACACGGCGTGGAGTATTTGCTGGCGACGGTGTTGTTGGGCGGGCTGATCATGGTTGCGTTCGGCCTGCTACGCCTGGGCAAACTGGTGCGCATGGTGCCCTACCCGGTGATGTTGGGGTTCGTCAACGGTTTGGCGATCATCATTGCCTTGGCGCAACTGGAGCATTTCAAGAGCGGTGAACGCTGGCTCAGCGGCACGCCGCTGTATGTGATGACCGGCCTGGTGCTGGTGACCATGGCCATCGTCTACCTGCTGCCGCGCGTCACCCGTGCCGTGCCGCCTGCGCTGGTGGCGATTCTTGGCGTGGGCCTGGCGGTGTACCTGCTGGGCTTGCCAACACGCACGCTGGGCGACATGGCCCACATCGCCGGTGGCCTGCCCACCTTCGCGCTGCCGCAGATACCCTGGTCGCTGGACACCCTCGGCATCATCGCGCCTTACGCGTTCCTGATGGCCATGGTCGGCCTGCTGGAAACCCTGCTGACCCTCAACCTTACCGACGAAATCACCGAGACCCGTGGCTACCCGGACCGCGAAAGCGTGGCCCTGGGCGCGGCGAATATGGTCTCGGGCCTGTTCGGCGGCATGGGCGGTTGCGCGATGATCGGGCAAACCGTGATCAACCTCAGTTCCGGCGGGCGCGGGCGTTTCTCCGGCGTGTTTGCCGGGGTAATGATCCTGTTGTTCATTCTGTTTCTGTCACCGCTGATTGAACGCATCCCGCTGGCGGCGCTGGTGGGCGTGATGTTCGTGGTGTCGCAGCAGACCTTTGCCTGGGCGTCGCTGCGGGTGATCAACAAGGTGCCGCTCAATGATGTGCTGGTGATTCTCGCGGTGACCGTGATCACCGTGTTCACCGACCTGGCCACGGCGGTGCTCTGCGGCATTCTGATCGCAGCGCTGAACTTCGCCTGGCAACAGGCGCGGGAGTTGTATGCGGATGAACACCTGGAAAACGACGGCAGCAAGCTCTACCGCCTGCATGGCACGTTGTTCTTTGCCTCGACCACGCCGTTCCTGAACCAGTTCGACCCCGCCAACGACCCGGCGCACGTGACCCTGGATTGCCGCCACCTGAGCTTTGTCGACTACTCGGCGATTGCCGCGCTGATGACCCTGCGCGAGCGCTACAGCAAGGCCGGCAAGCATCTGCGGGTGCTGCATTTGTCCGAGCGCTGCAAGAAGCTGCTCAAGCGTGCCAAGGTTCATCACGATTGATCACACACACCTGTAGGAGCGAGCTTGCTCGCGAAAAACGTCAACGATAACGCGTGTTTCCTGAATCAACGCGGCGCCTGTGAGTTTTTCGCGAGCAAGCTCGCTCCTACAGAGGTCGGGTGTGTGTTACGGCCCGACCAGGTCTTCCAATTCCTGGGCGCGGGTCTGGGTCATGTCCAGCACACAGCCGGAGCCATTGACCTGGTCAATGGTGCCGCCAGTGGCGCTGCCCGCAAAGGCGCAATTGGCGTCGCGGTATTTGATCCACAGGCGCTGCACGTCCTGCAATTGTTGCTTACGCGCGCCTTCCTGGGCGGCGAGGGCGGTCTTGTAGGCGCGGTTCAGGCGCTCATCCTGCACCTTGGCTTCCTTGGCGTTGCAATTGACCATGTCTACGGTCGTATTGGCGCTGTCCATGCATTTCTTCAGTGCGGCGTTGTCGGCGGCTGAAGCGCTGCCGCACAGGGCGAGAAGCACGGCGCTGGCGGCGAGTGAGGTGCGAATCATGGTCGGTTCCTGGGCATGAGTGAGTGCGCATTCTATGACTCGATGGCGCTCGGTGAGTTTCCGGCGTTGTCTGATCTTCATGTAAGAACACCTCCCGAATTTTCATGCACTGGCGCTGGGCATGTCCCTATGCGACGGCGCTTATCCCTGCGCGAAAATTACTTTCATAAAAATTGAAAGTCAGCCCTGGTAATGATTTATGAGTTTCACAACCTATTCGACGTGACCCTTTCCGAGGAGTACCGCATGGCCGCATCACCGGGCTTCGGGCTATTGGCATACGCTGCCATCGCCATCATTGCTTTGATCGTGCTGATAGCACGCTACCGACTCAACCCGTTTATCGTCATCACCCTGGTGTCCATCGGCTTGGCACTGATGGCCGGGATGCCGGCGGATGCCATCATGGGGTCCTACGAAGCGGGCGTCGGCAAGACCCTGGGGCATATCGCCCTGGTGGTGGCGCTGGGCACCATGCTCGGCAAGATGATGGCCGAGTCCGGCGGCGCCGAGCAGGTGGCGCGTACGCTGATCAACCGGTTCGGCGAGCGCAATGCGCACTGGGCGATGGTATGCATTGCCTTCCTGGTGGGGCTGCCCTTGTTTTTCGAGGTCGGTTTTGTGTTGCTGGTGCCGATCGCCTTTACCGTGGCGCGGCGCGTCGGGGTGTCGATCCTGATGGTCGGCTTGCCCATGGTGGCCGGCTTGTCGGTGGTGCATGCGCTGGTGCCGCCGCACCCGGCGGCGATGATGGCGGTGCTGGCGTATAACGCATCGGTCGGGCAGACCGTGCTCTATGCGATCCTGATCGGTATCCCGACGGCGATCATCGCCGGCCCGCTGTACGCCAGGTTCATCGTGCCGCGCATCCACTTACCGGCGGAAAACCCGTTGGAACGCCAGTTTATCGACCGCGAACCGCGCACTCGCTTGCCGAGCTTCGCCCTGACCATGGGCACCATCCTGTTGCCGGTGGTGCTGATGATGATCGGCGGCTGGGCCAACCTGCTGTCCACGCCGGGCACTGCGTTCAACCAGTTCCTGTTGTTTATCGGCAACTCGGTGATCGCCCTGTTGGTGGCGACCCTGGTGAGTTTCTGGACCCTGGGCCTGGCGCAGGGCTTCAACCGCGAGTCGATTCTCAAGTTCACCAATGAGTGCCTGGCGCCGACCGCCAGCATCACCTTGCTGGTGGGCGCCGGTGGTGGTTTGAACCGCATCCTGGTGGATGCCGGCGTCACCCATGAGATCCTCGGCCTGGCCAATGCCTTTAACTTGTCGCCGCTGGTGATGGGCTGGTTGTTCGCCGCGCTGATGCGGGTTGCCACGGGCTCGGCCACGGTGGCCATGACCACGGCGTCGGGTGTGGTGGCACCGGTCGCCCTGGGCCTGGGTTATCCACACCCGGAATTGCTGGTGCTGGCCACCGGTGCTGGCTCGGTGATCTTTTCCCACGTCAACGACGGCGGCTTCTGGCTGATCAAGGAATACTTCAATATGACGGTAATCCAGACCTTCAAGACCTGGACCGTGCTGGAGACCCTGATTTCAGTGGTCGCCTTCGGTCTGACGTACGGCCTGTCCTGTATTTTGTAACCCGGAGCCCCCATGGACATCCTCTACCAGATCCGCGCCCGCCAGGCCTCCTTCAGCGCCGGCGAAGGCCGTATCGCCAAGCTGATGCTGGATGACGTGGGCTTCGCTGCATCGGCCAGCCTGGAAGCGTTGTCCCAACGGGCCGAGGTCAGCACCGCGACCCTGTCACGGTTTGCCCGCAGTGTCGGCTGTCGGGACTTGCGCGACCTGCGCCTGCAATTGGCCCAGGCCAGCGGTGTCGGCAGCCGCTTCCTGGACCCGGCGGGCTTGCCGGAACAGTCGGCGTTTCACCGCCAGATCCTCGGCGATATCGAGGCGACGTTGCGCCAGCACTTGTCGGGGTTCAATCAAGCCAGCTTTGTCGATGCGGTCAACCTGCTGGGCAAGGTGCGGATGATCCACGCCTTCGGCATGGGCGGCCCCTCAAGCCTGTGCAGCGAGGAGTTGCAGGTACGGTTGGTACGCCTGGGGTATCCGATTGCCGCGTGCCATGACCCGGTGATGATGCGCGTCACGGCGGCAACATTGGGGGCCGAACATGCGCTGATCGTCTGTTCGCTCACTGGCCTGACCCCCGAATTGCTCGACGTGGTGACGCTGGCGCGCAGCTACGACGCGCGCATCATCGCCATCACCCTGGCGGATTCACCGTTGGCGCAGTTGGCCGATGTGTTGCTGCCGCTGCAACCGGCCGAAACCAGCTTCATCTACAAACCCACGGCGGCGCGCTACGGCATGCTGCTGGCCATCGACCTGCTCGCCACCGAGCTGGCACTGGCCATGCCGGACGACAACCAGGAGCGCCTGCGCCGCATCAAGCTGGCCCTGGACGATTACCGCGGCGGCCCTGACAGCCTGCCGCTTGGAGACTGATATGAAGTACGACACGCTGATTCGCCAGGCGTTGATCATCGATGGCAGCAACAGCCCTGGCTACGTTGCGGATGTGGGGATGCGCGACGGGCGTATTGCGGCGATTGGCGATTTGTCAGCGGCCCATGGCGAGCATGAATTCGATGCCGCCGGCCGCGTATTGGCACCGGGCTTTATTGACGTACACACTCACGATGACACGGTGGTGATCCGTCATCCGCAGATGTTGCCCAAGCTGAGCCAGGGGGTGACCACGGTGATCGTCGGTAACTGTGGGATCAGTGCTTCTCCGGTCTGTTTGCGCGGTGATCCGCCGGACCCGATGAACCTGCTGGGGCAGCGCGAGGCGTTCGCCTATCCGCGTTTCAGCGATTACCGCCGCGCAGTGGAAAACGCCCATCCGGCGGTCAACGTGGCAGCGCTGATCGGTCATACGGCACTGCGCAGCAACCACATGGATGATCTGCATCGCACCGCCACTGCTGGTGAAATCGCCGCGATGCGTGTGCAGTTGAAGGACAGTCTCGACGCCGGTGCACTGGGGTTATCCACCGGCCTGGCCTATGCCAGCGCGTTCAATGCCGAGACCGATGAAGTGCTGCAACTGAGTGAAGAACTGACGGCCTACGGTGCGGTATACACCACCCATCTGCGTAGCGAATTCGAACCGGTGCTGGAGGCGATGGACGAGGCTTTTCTGATCGGCCGGCATGCACGGATACCGGTGATTATTTCCCACCTCAAATGTGCAGGAGCCGGGAACTGGGGACGTAGTCCACAGCTGTTGGCAGCGTTGGAGTCGGCGGCGAAAACCCACCCGGTGGCGTGTGATTGTTATCCCTATGCGGCGAGTTCATCGACCCTGGATCTCAAGCAGGTGACCGATGCGTTCCGTATCACGATTACCTGGTCGACGCCGCACCCTGGCATGGGCGGGCGTGACTTGCAGGACATTGCGGGTGAGTGGGGCGTCTCGCTGATGGACGCGGCGCGGCGCCTGCAACCGGCCGGCGCGGTGTATTACGGCATGGATGAGGCGGATGTGCGGCGGATCCTGGCGCACCCGTTGTCGATGGTCGGCTCGGATGGTTTGCCTGAAGATCCGTTCCCGCATCCGCGTTTGTGGGGCGCATTCCCACGGGTGTTGGGACATTTCAGCCGCGATGTCGGCTTGTTCCCGCTGCACACGGCGGTACATAAAATGACCGGGTTGTCGGCGGCGCGATTTGGCTTGTCCGAACGGGGTGAAATACGTGAAGGGCATTGGGCCGACCTGGTGTTGTTCGACCCGCTGCGCATACGCGATGTGGCGGACTTCAAGCAACCGCAACGCGCCGCCGAGGGCATTGACGGTGTGTGGGTCAATGGCGTGTTGAGCTACCGCGAGGGGCAGGCGAATGGTCAGCGACCGGGCCGCTTTTTGGCGCGCAGCGGGGATTTGCGGGGTGGGTTTTCGACTCTATAGTGGGCGCTCTTATACACGGAGCGGTTGCCATGCACTTAGGAAAAGTCATTCCCATCCTGCGGATTTTCGATGAGGCCAAGGCGTTGGAATTCTATGTCGATTTCCTCGGGTTCAAGGTCGACTGGCAGCATCGCTTCGAGGCGAATTTTCCGTTGTACCTGCAGGTGTCATTGGGCGAGTGTGTGCTGCATTTGTCCGAGCATCATGGCGATGCTTCGCCGGGCGCGGCGGTGCGGATTCAGGCGCAAGGGGTGGACGCGTACCAGCAGCAGTTGGTGGGCAAGGGCTACCGGTATGCCAAGCCTGGGGTGGAGCAAACGCCTTGGGGCTCGCGGGAGATGAGCATCAAGGATCCGTTTGGGAATCGGCTGGTGTTTGTTGAGGAAGGCGAGGGCTGAGAGGCAAATCGCAGGTAATAAAAAACCGCCTTGGTAGGCGGTTTTTTTTTGCAATCCCAGTTTGCGGCTGGGGTTGCTGTCTCACAGGAGCACTGACGTGTTGGAGATACTACTGCTGCTTTAAGGTTTTATACAAGGGCTGACGATAACTGGTTTTGTTGGCTTTTAATTGCAAAGAACAGCAACAACTTTTGAGGGTGATCAACTGTTACTTGCAACACCTTGGCGTAGGTGGCTGAGCTAGCATCACCCCCGTTCTGCGTTCATCGTGAGGAAGGTTGGCTGGGTTCGCGCGCAAATTTTGGACCGACTGCCACGGGCTTGCAATCCGTGCCGGATTAATGCGGGAGGACCATCAACCCAGCCGCCTCACAGGAGCACTGACGTGCATCCAAAGGCTCACGTGTTCCGGTAAGTGTGCTGGAGGTAAGGCCCAACTCACGGAGGGCCGAGTATGTCTAGGTTTGCACGACGTACATGGAACCTCGTAGTGAATGCCGTACGTGTTTATCACGTGTGGACATTCCTGCGGGACAGCTTCGATGACCTGTAAGGT
Organism: Pseudomonas sp. G11; assembly: GCF_029457515.1. Lineage (NCBI taxonomy): Bacteria > Pseudomonadati > Pseudomonadota > Gammaproteobacteria > Pseudomonadales > Pseudomonadaceae > Pseudomonas > Pseudomonas sp. G11. The sequence continues at coordinate 6,745,099 of NZ_CP120377.1, read as the reverse complement.
CTGAGAAGTGGAGCCGCTTCGGTTAATACCGAAGCGGCTTTTTGGTTTCTTACACCCGGAAGTGGCTGACCATCTGCTGCAACTGGCTACCCAGGCGCGCCAGTTCCACACTCGACTTGGCCGTTTCTTCGCTCGCGGTGGCGGTCTGTTCCGACACATCACGCACATTGACGATACTGCGGCTGATCTCTTCGGCCACGGCGCTTTGCTGTTCGGCGGCGGCGGCGATCTGCTGGTTCATCGACTGGATGTTCGACACCGTCCGGGTGATGTTCTCCAGCGACACACCGGCCTTGCGCGTCAGTTCGACGCTGCTGTCGGTGAGGCTGCGGCTGTTGTTCATCACGTTGGCCACTTGCTGGGTGCCGTTCTGCAAACCGGCCACCAGGCCTTCGATTTCCTCGGTGGATTTCTGTGTGCGCTGGGCCAGGCCACGTACTTCGTCGGCGACCACGGCAAACCCGCGACCGGCTTCACCGGCACGCGCCGCTTCAATCGCCGCGTTGAGGGCCAGCAGGTTGGTTTGCTCGGCCACGGCCTTGATCACGTCCATCACGCTGCCGATTTTGTTGCTCTCTTGTTGCAGATGCGCCATGGCGTCGGTGGAGCGCGCCACTTCGGCGGCCAGGCGTTCGATCTGGGCGATGGCCTCGGCCACCACTTTGTCGCCTGCGCGGGCCTGGCCATCGGCATCGGCTGCGGCCAGGGAGGCTTGTTCGGCGTTGCGTGCAACTTCCTGCACGGTGGCGGTCATTTCGTGCATCGCCGTGGCGACCTGATCGGTCTCGATCTTCTGGCTGTTCACACCGGCACTGGTCTGCTCGGTGACGGCCGATAACTCTTCGGCGGCGCTGGCGATCTGGGTTACGCCGTCGCGAATGCCGCTGATCAGCTCACGCAGGGTCGTGCCCATGCGCTGGATGCCTTGTTGCAATACGCCCAGTTCATCGCGGCGGGTGACCTGGATATTGTGGCTCAGGTCGCCGGAAGCAATGCGTTCCACCACGGCCAGGGTTTCCTGGATCGGGCGGGTGATCTGGCGGGTGATAACCAGGGCGGCGATGATGCCCACCAGCAGGGCGAGCAAGGTGCTGATCAATTGCAGGCTGCGGGCCTGGGCGCTTTCAGCGTCACGACGAGCCAGCTGGATGTCGTAGAGCTTGTCGCTGATGGTGACGATATCGGCACCTTGGGTGGTCATTTCAGCGCGTGCCGAGACGATATTGGCATTGGCTGCCTTGTAGTTCTGCACGGCGCTGCGATAGGCACCGAGGGCGCTTTCCAGTGCGCTGAGCGCACTCTGTTGGCTGGTACCGAACGCTGCGCCAAGGCCCTTGAGGCCGCTGATGGCTTTTTCGATTTGTGCCGCTGCGCGGGCTTCGGTATCGGCGTTGACGTTACCGGTATAGCCGCGCACTTCGTAGCGGGCCAACTGGAACTCTTGCTTGGCATGGGTCACGGCCTGGAACTGAGTGAAACGTTCCGGGCTTTCGGGCATCTGTTGCACGTTGGTGTCCAGTGCGTCGATCTGTGCGTTGGCTATATCGGCCTTATCGCCCATTACCTGGCGTGCGGCGTTGCCGTTGCGGTAGGCCTCGCGCATCTTGTTCAGGGACTGCTGATATGCCGTGATGATAGCCTTTTGCTCATTGAGCAGCTTGACGTTCTCCGGGCTCTTGAAGCTGTCCAGGAGCTTTTGCTGCTGGGCGGCGAACGCGTCCAGGCTGGTCTGTACGTTTTGTGCAACGGCTTCATCGCCGTTGGCCAGCATGTATTGCAGGCGCACGATGCGCAGCTTGGTCAGGGAGGCGTTGAGCTGGGTGATATCGCTCATCCAGTTGCTACGGTCGATCAGGCTGCCCAGGCTGGTCCAGCCGGTCAGCGCCAGGATCGAGGTGAGGACAAGCACCAGGCCGAAGCCCAGGCCCAGTTTGAGGTTGACGCTGATGTTACCGAACCAGCTGTTCATCTAATGCTCCGCAAAGTTGATGTCTGTCTGCTGGACGGTGTTGTTGTTTGAGCCAGCCAAGGTGTTCAGGCCATATCGGCGGGGGGGCGGGAAACTGAAACGATTAATTTGCAAACCGACGCGTGGAGCCCGGTATAACCGAGCGCCGGCCCCAGGCAGGCATGACGGCGGCTCTCATCCCGCACTCATTTTCTGTGCTAGTCTGCTGGCCCTTTTAGTTCTGGGTAGTACGGGAAACCAGCTGCCCTACAGCGGAGCCTCTTCATGTCCGAAGTTAATCTGTCCACCGACGAAACCCGCGTCAGCTACGGCATCGGCCGTCAGTTGGGCGACCAACTGCGCGACAACCCACCACCCGGTGTAAGCCTTGACGCGATCCTGGCGGGCCTGACCGACGCGTTCGCCGGCAAACCGAGCCGTGTTGACCAAGAGCAAATGGCCGCCAGCTTCAAGGTCATCCGCGAAATCATGCAAGCCGAAGCCGCTGCCAAGGCTGAAGCCGCTGCTGGCGCTGGCCTGGCTTTCCTGGCTGAAAACGCCAAGCGTGATGGCATCACCACTCTGGCTTCCGGCCTGCAATTTGAAGTACTAACTGCCGGTGATGGCGCCAAGCCGACCCGTGAAGACCAGGTGCGTACGCACTACCACGGCACCCTGATCGACGGCACTGTGTTCGACAGCTCCTACGAGCGTGGCCAGCCAGCAGAATTCCCGGTTGGCGGCGTGATTGCCGGTTGGACCGAAGCGCTGCAACTGATGAATGCTGGCAGCAAATGGCGCCTGTACGTGCCGAGCGAGCTGGCTTACGGCGCTCAAGGCGTTGGCAGCATCCCGCCGCACAGCGTTCTGGTATTCGACGTCGAGCTGCTCGACGTTCTGTAAGACCTGCTTTTGATTACCTGTAGGAGCCAGCTTGCTCGCGAAACACGTCAACGATGACGCGGGCATCCTGGATGAACGCGTTGCTTGTGCGTTCTTCGCGAGCACGCTCGCTCCTACAGGATTTTGCAGGGTTGCTCATGGATGAAACTTGCCATTGAGCTCTGTCGTCGGGCGCAATGCCCGGGCATAGCAGAATAGAAACAGGTTACGCACCACTTCCTTCAGTACACCGGGTTCACTGGAACTCAGGCCATTCACGTCCAGGTCGCCTTGGTCCTGCAGTTCGTTCAACGCTTCCTCCTCCAGCACGGCACAGACTTCTCCGGTTTCCCGATGAAGGATTCGCAGGTAAGGGTGGGGACGGTCCAGCCAGGCATCTATCAAATAAGTCATGGTCGTTCTCCTTGATGGGTTTCAATGAGAATAATTCTTATTCGTGGAATAGCAAGTGCCTATTGGCGGTTTGTGGATTTTTCTGTGTGGGTATTGCGTTCGATCAACGCGGAGGGCGAAACGCCATCCCGCGGCGGGCGCGGGATGGAGGCAACAGGATCAGACTTTGCGAACGAACTCGGACTTGAGTTTCATCGGGCCGATACCGTCGATCTTGCAGTCGATATCGTGGTCGCCGTCGCACAGGCGAATATTCTTGACCTTGGTGCCGACCTTGACCACCAGGGACGTGCCCTTGACCTTGAGGTCCTTGATCACGGTGATGGTGTCGCCGTCCTGCAGGACGTTGCCCACAGAGTCTTTCTTCACGGTTTCATCGCCGGCCGCTTCGGCCTCGCCTGTGGCGGACCACTCATGGGCGCATTCCGGGCAGATCAGTTGTGCGCCGTCTTCGTAGGTGTATTCGGAATTGCATTTCGGGCAGGGTGGCAACGTGCTCACTAAAGCTCCTTAAAGGTCAGGATGGCTAAAAGTCGCACATTATATAGGGAATTGCAGCGAGGCAGGGCGCGCTCTTGGATGGGGAGTACAAACTAAGTGTGGGAGGGAGCAAGCCCCCTCCCACATTGGCCCGAGTCTGCAGGTGTCAGTGCGTGCGCGCGACCGCAAACTCACTCAGCTCCACCAGGGCGTCCCGGTATTCGCTGGCTGGAAGGGCTTCCAGGCACTTGATCGCACGGGCCACGTAGTCGCGTGCCAGTTGTGCGGTGTATTCCAGCGAGCCCGAGGCTTCCACGGCGGCGCGGATGCTTTCCAGGTCTTCGATCCCGCCTTTCTGGATCGCCTTGCGCACCAGGGCCGCCTGTTCCGGCGTACCTTCGCGCATGGTGTAGATCAGCGGCAAGGTCGGTTTGCCCTCGGCCAGGTCGTCACCGACGTTCTTGCCCAGGGTTTCGGCGTCACCACGGTAGTCGAGCAAGTCGTCCACCAGTTGGAACGCCACGCCCAGGTGGTCGCCAAAGGTACGCAGGGCTTCGGCCTGTTCGGCAGTCGCTTCGCACAGGGCTGCGGCGCTGTGGGTCGAGGCTTCGAAGAGCATCGCGGTCTTGCCGCGAATCACTTCCATGTAGGTTTCTTCGGTGGTGCTGGCGTCGCGAACCTTCGACAGCTGCAGCACTTCGCCTTCGGCGATGATGCGCGTGGCCTGTGAAAGAATCTTCATCACCGGCATCGAACCCAGTTCGACCATCATTTCGAATGAGCGCGAGTACAGGAAGTCGCCGACCAGCACGCTGGGCGCATTGCCCCACATGGCATTGGCAGTTTCACGGCCACGGCGCATGCCGGACATGTCGACCACGTCGTCATGCAGCAGGGTGGCGGTGTGCAGGAATTCGATGGTGGCGGCCAGCAGGCGCAGGTCATCGCCTTCGCGGCCCAGGGCCTTGCCACACAGCAACACTAATAAAGGACGCAGGCGCTTGCCGCCCGCCGACGTAATATAGTCGCCAATTTTGGAGACCAGCGGCACTTTAGAAGTCAGCTGCTGCTTGATGATGCCGTCGACGGCGCTAAAATCGTCCGCGACCGCGCGGTAGAAAGCTTGGGGTTGCATCAGCGACAGTCGCTCCAGAAGGGTTGCGCGGCATGCTAGGACCCTGACCCCCGAGTGTCAAGGCGCGATAGACGGCCACTTGCAAGGCGTCAAAGGCTTGCGTACAATCGCGCACCCTGAACTTCCTGGGCAGCACCTGCCTTACGCAATTGCATTCGGGACGTCCATCCCATGCAGCCATGCCAGCCAATACCTCTTCTTATAAAGCGCTGGGTGAGCAGGATTATCGGAGAAATACCATGTCGTACGCAGTAATTGTTACTGGTGGCAAGCAATACAAGGTCGCCCCAGGTGAATACCTGAAGATCGAAAAACTGGAACTCGCTACCGGCGACTCCGTTACCTTTGATCGCGTTCTGTTGGTCGCCAATGGCGATGACGTGAACATCGGCGCTCCAGTTGTTGCTGGCGCTACCGTTGTGGCTGAAGTGATCTCCCAAGGTCGTCACGATAAAGTCCGCATCATCAAGTTCCGTCGTCGTAAGCACCACATGAAGCGTATGGGCCACCGCCAGTGGTACACCGAGATCAAAATCACCGGTATTCAGGCTTAATTTCAGCCTAATTCCTCACTAGGAGAATTGACTCATGGCACACAAAAAAGCTGGTGGTAGTACCCGTAACGGTCGCGACTCAGAAGCCAAACGCCTTGGCGTGAAGATGTATGGCGGCCAGGTAATCATCCCGGGCAACATCATCGTGCGTCAGCGCGGCACCCAATTCCACGCCGGTTACGGTGTTGGCATGGGTAAAGATCACACTCTCTTCGCTAAAGTCGAAGGCGTGATCAAGTTCGAAGTAAAAGGCGCCTTCGGTCGTCGTTACGTGAGCATTGTCCCGAAGACTGACGTCGTCGCGGCATAATTACGTAGTTGCTGGAAAAGCCCTGTCTCGCGACGGGGCTTTTTCGTTTGTGGGGTGAGTCTCTTGCAAAGCTGTTTGTAATGGGCTCAAGCGCTGGATTTGCGGTCGTTGATTGAGGTCGCTGCGCTCATTTTTGCAAGAGTCTTATGTCTTGGTTTCTTAAGCTCGTCCGTGCGGCGAGAGGCGTTTTGTTATGAAGTTCGTTGATGAAGTTTCCATCCGAGTAAAAGCAGGCGACGGCGGTAACGGTTGCATGAGTTTCCGTCGCGAAAAATTCATCGAAAACGGTGGCCCCAACGGCGGTGACGGCGGTGACGGCGGTTCCATCTACATGATGGCCGACGAAAACCTCAACACCCTGGTGGACTACCGTTACACCCGGCACTTCGATGCCGAGCGTGGCTCCAACGGTGGCAGCACCGATTGCACCGGTAAAAAAGGCGAAGACCTGGTACTGCGCGTACCGGTCGGCACCACGATCATCGACTCCGCCACCCAGGAAGTTATTGGGGACCTGACCAAGGCCGGCCAGAAGCTGATGGTTGTGCAGGGCGGCTGGCACGGTCTGGGTAACACCCGATTCAAGTCCAGTACCAACCGTGCGCCACGCCAGACCACGCCGGGCAAGCCGGGCGAACAGCGTGACCTCAAGCTGGAAATGAAAGTCCTCGCCGACGTGGGCCTGCTGGGCCTGCCAAACGCCGGCAAAAGTACCTTCATCCGCTCGGTCTCTGCCGCCAAGCCGAAAGTCGCCGACTACCCGTTCACCACCTTGGTGCCGAACCTGGGTGTGGTCAGTGTCGATCGTTGGAAAAGCTTCGTGATCGCTGACATCCCCGGCCTGATCGAAGGTGCTTCCGATGGTGCTGGTCTGGGTATTCGTTTCCTCAAGCATTTGTCGCGTACCCGTTTGCTGCTGCACCTCGTCGACATGGCGCCGCTGGATGACACCAGTGCACCGGACGCCGCCGAAGTGATTGTCAGCGAGCTGACCAAGTTCAGCCCGTCCCTGGCTGAGCGGGATCGCTGGCTGGTGCTGAACAAATGCGACCAGATCCTCGAAGAAGAGCACGAGGAGCGCGTCAAGGAAATCGTCGATCGCCTGGAATGGACAGGTCCGGTCTACGTGATCTCGGCCATCGCCAAAGAAGGCACCGAGCGCCTGACCCGCGACATCATGCGCTACCTGGAAGACCGCGCCGACCGCCTGGCGGCCGACCCGGTGTTCAAGGCCGAACTCGCCGAGCTCGACCAGCGCATCGAAGACGAAGCCCGTGCCCAGCTGCAGGCTCTGGATGACCAGCGTGCCCTGCGTCGCAGCGGCGTGAAGTCGGTCCATGACATCGGCGACGATGATTGGGACGAGGAAGACGTGGATGATGAAGACGGTCCGGAAATCATTTACGTGCGCGACTGATCCGTTGCGATAAACTTGAACGCCGCTCCCAGGAGCGGCGTTTTGGTATCTGGGTATACCTGTAGTCACTAATAACGTTATGGGCGGCGCTGGGTCGCGTGCAGCCCTCTATCTAAGGTTGAAGATGATGCGGAGCAAAGTGACAGGTGCGCAGCGCTGGGTCGTAAAGATCGGAAGTGCGCTGTTGACGGCGGATGGCAAGGGGCTCGATCGCGCAGCCATGAGCGTCTGGGTCGAGCAGATGGTGGCCTTGCATGAGGCGGGTGTCGAGTTGGTACTGGTCTCGTCCGGGGCGGTTGCCGCCGGAATGAGCCGCCTCGGCTGGACCGCGCGACCCAGCGCGATGCACGAACTGCAAGCCGCCGCCGCTATCGGCCAGATGGGCCTGGTGCAAGCCTGGGAGTCCAGCTTTGCCGAGCACGGTCGCCATACGGCGCAGATCCTGCTGACCCACGACGACCTGTCAGACCGCAAGCGTTACCTCAACGCCCGCAGTACCTTGCGCGCCCTGGTGGAGCTCAAGGTCATCCCGGTGATCAACGAGAACGACACGGTGGTCACCGACGAAATCCGTTTCGGCGACAACGACACCCTGGCTGCCCTGGTGGCCAACCTGGTGGAAGCCGACTTGCTGGTCATCCTTACCGACCGCGACGGCATGTTCGACGCCGACCCCCGCAACAACCCTGATGCCCAACTGATCTACGAAGCCCGCGCCGATGACCCGGCGCTGGACGCCGTGGCTGGCAGCGTTGGCGGCGCCCTGGGGCGTGGTGGCATGCAGACCAAGCTGCGCGCCGCGCGCCTGGCTGCACGTTCCGGCGCCCATACCATCATCGTCGGTGGGCGCCTGGAACGTGTGCTGGATCGCCTCAAGGCCGGTGAACGCATCGGCACGCTGTTGTCGCCCGAGCGTGGCATGCTGGCGGCGCGCAAGCAGTGGCTGGCCGGGCATCTGCAAACCCGTGGCACCCTGGTGCTGGATGATGGCGCCGTATCGGCACTGTCCCAAGGCAACAAGAGCCTGTTGCCTGTGGGCGTCAAATTGGTGCAGGGCAGCTTCCGCCGCGGCGAGATGGTGGTGTGCGTGGCGTCGGACGGACGCGAAATCGCCCGTGGCCTGGCCAATTACAGTGCCCTGGAAGCGCAGAAAATCATTGGGCAGTCGTCTGATGCGATTGTCGGTCTATTGGGTTACATGGCGGAACCGGAACTGGTGCACCGCGACAACCTGATCCTGGTTTAAACGAAAGGAATACACGATGCGCGTGATGAAGGGATTGCTCGGCCTGCTGTTGGCCATGCCATTGCTGGCCTCGGCCGAAGAGATTGGCCAGGTTTCGACGGTGTTCAAATTTGTCGGCCCCAACGACCGGATCGTGGTCGAAGCGTTCGATGACCCCAAGGTCGACGGGGTGACCTGCTACCTGTCGCGCGCCAAGACCGGCGGCGTGAAAGGCGGGCTGGGCTTGGCCGAAGACCGTGCCGAGGCATCGATCGCCTGCCGTCAGGTCGGGCCGATCCGCTTCAAGGGTGAACTCAAGGATGGCGACGAAGTATTCAAGGAACGTACCTCGCTGGTGTTCAAGACCATGCAGGTGGTGCGTTTCCTCGACAAGAAGCGCAATACCCTGGTGTACCTGGTCTACAGCGACCGCCTGATCGAAGGCAGCCCACAGAACGCAGTCACCGCGATACCGATTTTGCCGTGGCCGACCGCTCAGTAGTTCGCAGGCGAGTTTTGTAATCGGCGTCTATGATTGCAGACTTGCGGGTTGTAATCTCGAACAGCCGCAATGCTAAGAACATGGGATATCTGGAGTTCGTCATGAGTGCTTTCCACGATCTGAAACTCAAAGCTTTGGACGGACAAGAGCTGGCGCTGGCGCCCTTCAAGGGGCAAGTTGTGCTGGTGGTCAACGTGGCTTCCAAATGTGGCTTGACCCCGCAATATGCGGCGTTGGAAAACCTCTACCAGCAATACAAGAACCAGGGTTTTACCGTGCTTGGCCTGCCGTGCAACCAGTTTGCAAGCCAGGAACCTGGCACCGAAGAGGAAATCCGCGAGTTCTGCGACCTGAACTACGGCGTGACCTTCCCCCTGGGCAGCAAACTCGATGTAAACGGCCCTGAGCGTCATCAGTTGTACCGTTTGCTGGCGGGCGAGGGGGCCGAGTTTCCAGGGGATATCACTTGGAACTTCGAGAAATTCCTATTGGGCAAGGATGGTCGGGTGCTTGCGCGCTTTTCGCCGCGTACCGCGCCGGAAGATCCGACGGTCGTCCAGGCCATCGAAAAAGCCCTGGCTTGAACAGCACGCTCGCCACAGGTTGGTGACAACCGGCGGGCTTCTACTTTTATCCCTTAATCACCCAGATCAATAGTGCTACTCAGCCCTTCGCACTCCTCATATTATCCGCATCATAAACCCCGTCTCCCGTGGAGTGCTCCCATGCCTGTCCAAGCCTTGTTCAAACCGTTCCAGCTCGGTGCACTGCAGCTGTCGACCCGTGTGGTCATGGCGCCGATGACCCGTTCTTTTTCCCCAGGTGGCGTGCCTAACGCCAAGGTCATCGAGTACTACCGCCGCCGTGCCGCCGCAGGTGTGGGCTTGATCATCACCGAAGGCACCGTGGTCGGTCACCTGGCCTCCAACGGCTACCCGAATGTTCCGCATTTCTATGGCGAAGCGGCGCTGGCCGGCTGGAAGAAGGTGGTCGACGCCGTGCACGCCGAAGGCGGCAAGATCGTCCCGCAGTTGTGGCATGTGGGCAGCGTGCGCCGTATCGGTACTGAGCCTGATGCCAGCGTGCCGGCGTATGGCCCGATGGAAAAACTCAAGGATGGCAACGTGGTCGTTCACGGCATGACCACCCAAGACATCAAAGACGTGATCAACGCCTTCGCCCAGGCGGCCAAGGATGCCCAACGCATCGGCATGGACGGCGTGGAAATCCACGGTGCCCACGGCTATCTGGTCGACCAGTTCTTTTGGGAAGGCAGCAACCAGCGTACCGACGAATACGGTGGCAGCCTGGCCAACCGCTCGCGCTTTGCCATCGAGCTGATCCAGGCAACCCGCGCCGCAGTTGGCCCGGACTTTCCGATCATCTTCCGTTTCTCCCAGTGGAAACAGCAGGACTACAGCGCACGTCTGGTGCAAACCCCCGAGGCGCTGGGCGAATTTCTCAAGCCGTTGTCTGACGCCGGCGTGGACATATTCCACTGCTCCACGCGTCGTTTCTGGGAACCTGAATTTGAAGGTTCCGACCTCAACCTCGCCGGCTGGACTCGCCAGCTCACCGGTAAACCGACCATCACGGTCGGCAGTGTCGGTCTGGATGGCGAGTTCCTGCAATTTATGGTCAACACCGACAAGGTTGCGCAACCGGCCAGTCTGGAAAAACTGCTGGAGCGTTTGAACAATGATGAGTTCGATCTGGTCGCCGTGGGCCGCGCCTTGCTGGTGGACCCGGATTGGGCGGTGAAGGTGCGCGAAGGCCGCGAGGGTGACATCCTGCCGTTCAGCCGTGAGGCGTTGATGAGCCTGGTGTAAAAGGCTGGGCGCCCGCTGATTGCCAGCGGGCTCTCTATTGTTTGTCGATCATGAATGACCTGCCTCTTTTTTGAGCGCGCTCCATGGGGGGAGTCCCCTCATCTGGTAGGTGTCATGTCGTGCAAGCCATTATTCAAGGGCTAGGCTGGCAGGAGGGCGAACCGACTGACGTCATTCGCCGATCGTTCAACGAACGTAAGGCAGGGTGGGAACAGCAAAAGGTTCTCCGCACACACCGCGTAGCTGGTTCTCGAACTGCTCGATAATTGCCGGCCAGCCCTGGTGACTGGCATGCCGACGGGCATTGAGGCGTGCTCTGCGTAAATGCTCACGATCTTCCAGCAGCCAATTGGCCGCATCGCAGAACGCTTCCTCATCGCCGGGCATCGCCAGCACACCGTTGTAACCATGACGGATGTGCTGGGTCGCGGCCGCTTGGTCGTATGCCACCACCGCGAGCCCGGAGGCCATGGCTTCCAGCACCACATTGCCGAAGGTTTCCGTCAGGCTGGGAAACAGGAACAGATCCCCCGAGGCGTAGTGTCGCGCCAGTTCTTCGCCGCGCCGGGTACCGCAGAATATGGCTTGCGGCAGGTCGTGCTCCAGCAGCGCACGTTGCGGCCCGTCACCGACCACGATCAGTTGCAGGCGACGCTGTGGATAAGTATCGCGCAGGGTATCGAAGCAACGCTTGAGCATGCCCAGATTCTTTTCCTGCGCCAGGCGCCCGACATGCAGCACCGCAATATCGTCATTGCCCAGGCCCCAGCTCTCGCGTAATGCGTTATCGCGCTTGGCCGGGTTGAACAGTTGGCTGTCCACCCCGCGCGACAACATCCCCAAGCGCTCGAAGTGCCGGCGTTCCAGTTCCAGGCGTTGGCTGGCGCTGGGAACCAGGGTCAAGGTCGAGCGGTTATGAAACCAGCGCAGGTAGTGCGTGACCACGCGGCTCAACAGGCTCATGCCGTACTGGTTCGAGTACTGTTGGAAATTGGTGTGAAAGCCGCTGACCACGCTGATCCCGAGGCGACGCGCGGCGCGTAGCGCCGATAACCCGAGCGGGCCTTCTGTGGCGATGTACAGCACGTCCGGGCGTTGGCGTGTCCAGCGTCGTAGCAGCTTGTGCATTGACGACTGCCCCCACTGCAGGCCTGGATAGCCAGGCAACGGCCAGCCGCGGCACAGCAACAACTGGTCGTCGCTGGTCCGGCTCTGATCGGTGCCTTGGCGTGGGCGCACCAGCTCGACCTGATGGCCGCGTGCGCGCAAACCGTCACACAGGCGGCCAAGGGTATTGGCCACCCCGTTGATCTCTGGCGGGAAGGTTTCGGTGATCAGGGTGATGTGAAGCGAAGCTGTCGTCATGACCCACAGTGTCGCCGTGGGCCATGTCGTCATTGTGTCATTGAGATGATGGATTTATGACTTGATTGCCTTTGGCGTGGCCATCGCCTCGGCGCCCTGCTCGCGTACCCAGAACAATGTGGCCCCGGCCACTGCCGCCGGCATCATCAACAGGTTGACCACCGGCACCAGCAACACCAGGTAGACGATGCCGCCGAAACTCATGCTCTGCCAGCGTTTCTGGCGCAGCCAGGCGAGCATTTCGTTCCAGCCCAGCTTGTGGTTATCCGCCGGGTAGTCGATGTACTGGATTGCCATCATCCACACGCCGAACAACAGCCACAGCGGCGCGGCGATCAGGTTCACCACCGGAATGAATGACAGGATAAACAGGCCAATGGCCCGTGGCAGGAAGTAGCCCAGCTTGCGCATTTCCCGGGCCAGTGTGCGAGGGACCATGGCCACCAGTTCGCCCCAACTGAACGGCGGGAAGTCATCGGTGCCGCGCACCACGACCTCGACCTTCTCGGCGAGAAAACCATTGAACGGTGCCGCGATGATATTGGCGAGCATGGTGAAGGTGAAAAACACCATCAGCACCACCAGCACCACGAACAAGGGCCACAGGATATAGCTGAGGAAACTCAACCAGCCGGGCAGGGTCGGCATCAAGGTGTCGACCCACAGGCTGAACTGATGGCCGGCGAAATAGATCAAGCCGACGAACAGCACCAGGTTGATCGCCAGCGGCAGCAGCACAAACAGGCGCAGGCCAGGGCTGAGGACCAGTTTGAGGCCTTCGCGCAAATATTGCGGACCGGAAAGAGCGGGGGCGGGCATGGAGGACTCCGAACAGGATGACGAACGCGCCGACCTTACCGGCTTTGCCGACAGGGCGAAAGCGCGGCTGGTATGACGACATCAACGGTAACAAAGGCGTCGATTAATCGGGTCGACAGCATAGAGACCACCTATGAGCTGGATTGTTATTCCGTATTTCCTTAATCTTGCCTCCCTCGATACGCTGCACCCATTATTTTTCAGGGTCTGCGAGTGAAAGCCTTCCCCAAGTGCTTCGTGGTCCCTTTTTTATTCCAGCCGTCTTGTGGTCCGGGCGGTCGATAGGAGTGATTCATGTCTGATACCCGTCATTCGCGAGTGATTATTCTCGGTTCCGGCCCTGCCGGTTACAGTGCTGCTGTCTACGCTGCCCGGGCCAACCTCAAGCCTCTGCTGATCACCGGCATGCAGGCGGGCGGTCAGTTGACCACCACCACTGAAGTCGACAACTGGCCGGGCGATGTCCACGGCCTGACCGGTCCGGTGCTGATGGAGCGTATGAAAGAGCACGCCGAGCGCTTTGAAACCGAGATCGTGTTTGATCACATCAACAGCGTCGACTTCTCGAAAAAGCCTTACAGCCTGACCGGCGACAGCGGCGTCTACACCTGTGATGCGCTGATCATCGCCACCGGAGCCAGCGCCCGCTACCTGGGCCTGCCTTCGGAGGAAGCGTTCATGGGCAAGGGCGTGTCCGCCTGCGCGACCTGCGACGGTTTCTTCTACCGCAACAAGCCGGTCGCCGTGGTCGGTGGTGGCAACACCGCGGTGGAAGAAGCGCTGTACCTGGCCAACATCGCCAGCACCGTGACCCTGGTTCACCGCCGCGAAACCTTCCGCGCCGAGAAGATCCTGATCGACAAACTGCATGCCCGTGTCGCTGAAGGCAAGATCATCCTCAAGCTCAATGCCACCCTGGACGAGGTCCTGGGCGACAACATGGGCGTGACCGGTGCCCGCCTGAAAAACAACGACGGCAGCTTCGACGAACTGAAAGTCGACGGCGTGTTCATCGCCATCGGCCACACCCCGAACACCTCGCTGTTCGAAGGCGTGCTGGACGCCAAGGACGGTTACCTGGTGGTACAGGGCGGCCGTGAGGGCAATGCCACCGCGACCAACATCGAAGGTATCTTCGCTGCCGGTGACGTGGCCGACCACGTCTATCGCCAGGCTATCACCTCGGCCGGCGCCGGCTGCATGGCGGCGCTGGATGCCGAGCGTTACCTCGACGGTTTGGGCAACGCTTCGCTCTAAATCCGTTGAGCAAAAAAACCGGCTGCGAGGCCGGTTTTTTTGTGAGTGCGATTTAAATGTGGGAGGGGGCAAGCCCCCTCCCACATGTTGATCGACATCTGACTCAGGATTTGCGGGTCAGTGGCTGAGCGGCGAACTTCACGCCTGCCAACCCATGGGCAATCAACGCCCGAATATTGCCATGGTCGCTGCCCTCGGGCGTCGCCACCACCGAGCGGTAATGCTCGCCGAAGGCCAGCAGTGCTTCCTGATCGCTCAAGCCTTCCAGCAGCGCCAGGCCCAGGGTCTTGCATGAACCTTCGTTCTGCCCGGCGGCGTTTTCCACGGTGCCATTGGTAAAGGCCTGCGGCTGGTAGTCATAACCGGCAGTGACGAACGCCAGGGTATCGGCAAAGGCATGTTCGCCGCTGTTGAGGCTGGCGCGCAGGGTATTCAAATCAGTCATGGGTTTTTCCTTGGGCAAACGCCGCCTGTTGCTCGGCGCTGGCTTCTTTCTGGTATTGGGCTTTCCACTCGGCGTACGGCATGCCGTACACCACTTCGCGGGCGTCATCGAGGCTCAGCTCGATCTGGCGCTCGTCGGCCTCGGCCTTGTACCACTTCGACAGGCAGTTACGGCAGAAACCGGCGAGGTTCATCAGGTCGATGTTCTGCACATCCTTGCGGCTGTCCAGGTGCGCCACCAACCGGCGAAAGGCGGCGGCTTCAAGTTCGAGGCGTTGTTGGTCGTTCATAGGGCTCACGCAGATTCAAGAGGTTAGCGGCTGGCCGCCAGGGTAATCGACACCGACTCGGCAAAGCGCAGCGCATGGGGCTTGTCCACTTCGACTTCGGCGTACAGCACCGATTCGTTGCTCATCACCAGGTCCAGCAGTTCCTGGGTCAGGCGTTCGAGCAAGGCAAAGCGGTTGCCTTCGACATGGGCGATGATCGCCTTGGTGATGGTGCGGTAGTTCAGCGCGTGGTCGATATCGTTGTCACGCACGGCTTCCTGGGCGGCATACAGGATGGTCAGGTTGATCAGCACATCCTGCTTGTTGAGGATTTCGTCCTCGTTGATGCCGATAAAGGTGCGCAGGCACAGGTCCTTGACCCGGATGCGCGCCATGCCTGGTTGAAGTTGTGGCATTGCTACTTGCTCCGTCCAATCAGTTGCAGGAACTCCATGCGCGTGGTGTTCGACTCGCGAAAGGCGCCGAGCATCACCGAGGTGTTCATGGTTGAATTCTGTTTTTCCACGCCGCGCATCATCATGCACATGTGCTTGGCTTCGATCACCACGGCCACGCCGGCGGCCTGGGTCACTTCCTGGATGGCGTCGGCGATCTGCCGCGTGAGGTTTTCCTGGATCTGCAGGCGCCGCGCGAACATGTCGACGATGCGCGCCAGCTTTGACAGGCCCAGCACCTTGCCGGTCGGAATATAGGCCACGTGGGCCTTGCCAATGAAGGGCAGCAGGTGGTGCTCGCACAGCGAGTACAACTCGATGTCCTTGAGGATCACCATCTCGTCATTGTCGGAGGCGAACAGCGCGCCGTTGACGATTTCTTCGAGGTTCTGCTCGTAGCCATGACACAGGTACTGCATGGCCTTGGCGGCGCGCTTGGGGGTGTCGAGCAAGCCTTCGCGTTCCGGGTCTTCGCCCAGGCCCTTGAGGATCTCGCGGTAATGGTGGGGCAGGGATAAGGTCATACAACATCCTCACAAACGGCTTACTTGATATGCCGCCCGCCGTTGACGGTCAGGGTGGTACCGGTGACATAGGGGTTGTCCAGCAGGTAACGCACGCTCTGGTAGATCACCTCGGGCCCGGGCTCGATGCCCAGCGCCGACTTGGCGAGGACCTTGGCGCGGTAGGCCGCGTTATCGCCCTCGTTGAACATCACCATCGCCGGGGCGATGCCGTTGACCTTGATCCGCGGCGCAAATTGCGCGGCAAACGAAAGCGTGAGGCTATCGAGCCCGGCCTTGGTGGCGCAGTAGGCGATGTGCTGGCGGCTACCTTTGCGCACGACATCATCGCTGATATGCACGATGTCGGCGGGTGAAGAACGTTGCAGCAAGGGTGAACAATGCAGGTTGATCAGGTACGGCGCAAGCATGTGCACACTGAACATGTCGGTCAAGGCACGGCTTTCGTCGCCAGGGGTTTCTGCAACCCAGGCCGAGGCGTTGTGGATGATGGCCCGCAGGCTATCAGTTTGGCTCTTGAGTTCAGCGATAAAGGCCAGGATGCCGGCCTCGCTGGAGAAATCGGCAAACAGGCCGATCGCACCACGCTCGCGCAGGGCGTGTACACCGGGGCGTTCACTGCGGTAACTGAAAATGACCGGTTGCCCTTCATCCAGCAAGCGCTGGGCGCAATGCAGGCCGACGCGCTGGCCGGCACCGGTGATCAGGATGGGGGCGTTTGGTGCGGTCATGGGAGGCTCGAATCGCTGGCAGGTTGGAACTATACCAGCGACCGGCCGCCCCTGTATTCACGCTGCGGCTTCGGTGGCCTTGCGCGGTGGCGGTGTGGGATGCAACCAGTTCGCCAGCAGGTGTGTCGACAGCGGGATGAACCAGTACACCATCAGCGGCGTAAGGGCCAGGGTGCTGACCAGCACGCGCGGAGCCAGCTCCAGCTCGCTGAGCAGCGGGTTCAGGACGAAATTGAACAGCAGCGACACCGGGAAAAACGCCAGCCAGATCGCTACCGCCTGTTTCCAGCGTGGCGGTCGCGCACCTGCGGCGCCAAACCAACCGTCGATGCCACGCACGCGATGCTCGGACGGGTCGGCAAACAGCTCGCTGCCGCGGCCCAACCACGCGCTGCGTGAAGCGGAGAACTCCCAGGCATGCAAGGTGGTTTCATCGGCGAAACGGAAAATGATCTGGAATTCATCGTCATCGGGCGGTGGGGCCAGCACGCCGGAGCCCAGGTAACCGGGGAAATCGGTGGCCAATTGCTCGCCTTCGCGCAGCCAGGCCATCAGTTCTTCATAGCGCCCTTTGGCCACGCGGCGCGCAACCATCAGGGTGACGGGTGAGGTAGACATTGTGTATCTCCAATATTCGGGTGTGCGGAACCGGGTAGGTGGCACACAGGCGTAGTCGCGGGGTGTTGCGGCTGCGCAAAAAAACAGGCAAGGATTATTCCCGTTTTACCCAAATACACCAGCGACATTGGTCCGAAAATCGGAGAACTTGAAAAAGACAGGTGTAAAGGCGTTAAATGAGCGCCCAGTTAACGTTGGTTTTTTGGTCAAAAATGCCCGTGATTACTGCTCCGCATGATAGTGCTTCGCATCTGGATTCAACGGTTTCCGATAAGCTGTTTCCGATCCGTGAAGTCTCGAGACTGACAGGCATCAATCCGGTCACCTTGCGTGCCTGGGAGCGTCGTTACGGCTTGATCCAGCCCACGCGCACTGAAAGTGGGCATCGCCTCTATTCCAAGGGCGATATAGAGACAGTCCATCGTATTCTCGATTGGATCGAGCGCGGCGTAGCCGTGAGCAAAGTGGGCAAGATTCTCGCTCGCGACGATCAGCAGGCCAAGGCCGTTCGTGCGGAGCGCGATGTCGTCGAAGAGGGCGAATGGCCGCAGTGGCAGGCGCGGCTGATACAGGCCATCAGCGACTTTGACGACCGTCAACTGGAACGTTTGTATGGGCAGGTTCTGGCTACCTACCCACTCGACGTGGTGTTCCAGGACATTCTGATGCCTCTGTGGAATGAGCTGTTGCGTCATGAGGGGCGTTTCGGCCAGGCGAGCGAATGGTTGTTCTTCGACAACTTCCTGCGCGTACGTGCCTTGGAGCGCCTGCAATTGGCGTGTGCTTCACCCGTGCCGCGGGTATTGCTGGCGGCCATGGCTGGCGAGTGCCGTAAGTTGGAGTTGCTGGTGGCGGCGCTCTTGATGAGTCGAGATGACCTGGCCGTGAAAGTGCTGGGCATGGGGCAGCCGTTTGACGAGTTGACACTGGTCTGCGAGAAGACTCGCCCACAGGCGCTGATCCTCTTCTCCAATTACTCGCATAACCATGACTTTGCCGGGCGCTTGAACCGCTTGGCGTTGACCCTGGATTGCCCGCTGTTTCTTGCCGGTGCGGCTTCGGATCTTGCCCAGGACAACCTGGCCGGCACGTCCGTTGGCTGTCTTGGCAATGAAGGTCGCCTGATGCGGCGCCGCTTGCAACAGTTTCTCAGCGGCGGGCTGGATACCTGATATCAGGCGTGCATTTGTGGGTGGACCAGGCGGTGCTGGTGCAGGATGAATTGGCGCAGGCGCTCAGTTTCATCCACGTCACCTTGGCTCAGGCGATAGGCAAACAGGCCTCGTGCGGTTTCCCGCTCGAAGGTGCCGCGCAGGGCAATGCGTTCATAGCCCGAGGGGCTGAACCACAGGGAAAAGGTTTTCGGCGGCCTGAGCCGGCCACGAATCTCCACCAACACGCCTTTGAAAGACACCTCATGCACCCAGAGTGCGCTGGGTGTTCCCCTGATGTTTTCCAGTGCTACCGGTGTTTCCAGGGCCAGGCGCCATGGGCGGATCATCGGCCCGTCTTCGAAAATGCTGGGTACGCCCAGGCGCAAATGCACCGCATGAAACTCATCTTCCACCAGGTGCAGGGGAAAGGTGAGTTGCTGGTTATCGAATTGCGCCTGGAGAGTGACGTGGTCGTGAGCGGCCAGTCGCGTGAGCAAGTCGCGAAGCTGCGCACCGCCGTTGACAGTCAGGCTCGACGACGGATCCCGCAGGTTGAGCTGCGGGTTGTGCTGCATGTTCTGGATGAAATCCAGTTCGTCCTGAGTCAGAAGCGTGTCGCGTTGCATCGGTCATGCCCACGGGGGGAAGTATTAAAATGCCATTATCCGCTTTAATGACCGTATTTTCTAAATTTTGTTAGATCCGCTCGTCGCCTTGAGCGCCGCCAGCTCGGCCTTGACGCTGGCCAGTTCGGCTTCCAATTGCGCGACGCGCTGCTGGGCCTTGACCTGGAGGGTCACGTCCTTTTGCACACCGACGAAATACGTCTGCTTGTCGGCCTCGTTGTACACCGTCGACAACGACAGTTCGTTCCAGAAGTGGCTGCCGTCCTTGCGGTAGTTGCGCAGGATTTCGCGGCAGGTACCGCCCTGTTCCAGGGCATCGCGGATGGCTATCAGGGCCGGTTGGTCGCGGTCGCCCGATTGCAGGAAGCGGCAGTCCTGATAGAGGATTTCATCCAGGGTGTAGCCGGTCAGGCGTTCGAATGCCGGGTTGACGTAGATAAGTGGCTTGTCCTTGCCTTCACGCTCCGCGACAACGATGCCGTCGTTGGAAGCGTTGATCACCATTTGCATCAGTCGGGCGTTAATCATTGAGCGGTCCATGGCTTGTGGGTGGAACTGGCAGTTTATGACATGCCTTGAATGTTGCACGGCGTGCGCCGAAAATTTTGCGCCAGCTGCTAATATCCCAGGCTTTCGCTCAACCACAGGATCAGATTGATGAAAGTCGCCATCCTTTCCGGCTCGGTGTACGGCACGGCTGAAGAAGTCGCCCGCCACGCCGCCGGCATCCTCAACGCGGCCGGTTTCGAAGCCTGGCACAACCCGCGCGCCACCCTGGCGGACGTGCAGGCATTTGCCCCTGAGGCGTTTCTGGCGGTGACCTCCACCACCGGCATGGGCGAGCTGCCTGACAACCTGCAACCGCTGTACTCGACTATTTGCGACCAGTTGCCCGCTGCCTGGCGTGGCTTGCCCGGTGCGGTGATCGGCCTGGGTGACGCCAGCTACGGCGACACCTTCTGTGGTGGCGGCGAGCAAATGCGCGAGTTGTTCGCCGAACTGGGCCTGCGTGAGGTGCTGCCGATGTTGCGCCTGGACGCCAGCGAAAGCGTCACCCCCGAAACCGACGCCGAGCCATGGCTGACCGAGCTGGTCACTGCACTGCGCGGTTGACCGGGAATTCGCGCAGCAATGCCAGCCAGGCCTGCGCGGCTCTCGAAAGATAGGCGCCCTCGCGCCAGATAAAGGCAATGTCCCAGCGTAGGTAGTCCGGCGCCTTGAGCGTCAGGCGTACCACCCCCGGTCGCACCAGTCCACGGGCGACCACGCTGGGCAACAACACCACTCCTTGGCCAGCGGCGACCAGCGCCGCGAGAAAATCTGCCTGGCCGCTGCGGCCGATTTCCTTCGGGGTAAAACCCAGTTGCCGGCACGCCTGCATCAGTCGGTCGTTGAGCACAAAGCTGCGCTGGTACATCAGGAACGGCGTGTCGGCCAGTTCCTCCAGGCGTACCTGGGCGTTTTCCGCCAGGGGATGATCAATCGGCAGCAACGCGTCCAGCGGTTCATCGCAGAAAGCCTGCCAGGCGAATGCCGGGTCATTGGGCTTCAAGCTCCCGCCGACTTCCAGTTCACCATTGAGGATCGCCTGCTCGATATTGCGACTGCCGCCCTCCAGCAACTGGATCGTCACGTTCGGATAACGCCGCCGGTACTCGGCAAACAGTCCGGCGAACAGCGTATCGCCCCCCAGCAGCGGCAGGCCCAGGCGCAGTTCGCCACGGGTCAGTTGGTGCATGTCGTCCAGCTCGCTGAGCAGCTCGGTTTGCAGGCGCAGCATCGCTTCGGCACGTTGCAGCACCACCTGGCCGGCGGCGGTCAGGCGGATCTGCGAGCCGATGCGGTCCAGCAGCGGCGTGCCGAGGCTTTGTTCCAATTGCGCGACCTGCTTGCTGACGGCCGACTGGCTGATATGCAGGGTTTTCCCGGCCTGGGTAAAACCACCCCGGTGGATCACTTCGACAAAGCTGCGCAGCTGTTTGAATTCCATCAGTCATGATTCCAGTTTGGAATGGCTGGCAGTCTAACAATTCGCTGTGGGGATGGGGGAAGCTTCTCTAAAATGGAGGCCTGCGAGGATCCAAAGCCCATGAAACGTTTCCGCTTCAAACATTTCAGCCGTTTACTCACCGAACTGGTCGTGCTGCTGGCCATTTACCTGCTGGGCACCCAGTTGGCCGTCTGGCTGGCGTGGCCAGTCCCCGGCGGCGTGGTTGGCCTGGGCCTGTTGCTGGCGACCTTCGCCACGGGCCTGGTCAAGCCGGCAGCCCTGCAATTGGGTGCCGGCGTGTTGATGGCCGAGATGCTGCTGTTCTTTATTCCGGCCTTGATGAGCCTGCTGGACTACGGTGGTCTGCTGCGCAACGAAGGCTGGCGCATCTTGTTGGTCATTGGCCTGAGCACCTTGGCGGTGATGCTGGTCACGGCGTTCACCGTGGAATGGGTGTGCCGTTGGAGGCTGCGCCATGAAGCTTGAACTGATGCCG
The DNA here is from genome assembly GCF_029457515.1 of Pseudomonas sp. G11. Taxonomy (NCBI): domain Bacteria; kingdom Pseudomonadati; phylum Pseudomonadota; class Gammaproteobacteria; order Pseudomonadales; family Pseudomonadaceae; genus Pseudomonas; species Pseudomonas sp. G11. The sequence continues at coordinate 6,723,655 of NZ_CP120377.1, read as the reverse complement.
GTGTTCTGGCTGGCCTTGACCCTGGGCACCTATGTTTTCAGTCGCTGGATTTACCGGCGAACCGGTCGCTACCTGTTGTCGCCGCTGATTCTGGTGCCAGTGCTGCTGCTGGCGGTGGCCGTACCGCTGAAAACCGCCTACGCCGAATACGCGACCGACACCCACTGGCTGATGGCGGTGCTGGGCCCGGTTACCGTGGCGTTCGCCGTGCCGATCTGGCAGCAGCGGCGCTTGCTGGCGCGGCATTGGCCGGCGCTGTTGCTGGGCATGGTCGCGGGCAGCGCGGCGTCGATCGGCACCTCGTTCGGCCTGGCCAAAGCGCTGGCGCTGGACAGCGCTGTGACAATGTCCCTGGTGCCGCGCTCCATCACCACACCGTTTGCCATGCCCGTGTCGTCCGACCTGGGCGGCGTACCGGAACTGACGGCGGTGTTCGTGATGCTCACCGGCGTGTTCGGCGCCATGCTCGGCGGCGTGTTGCTCAAGTGGCTGCCGCTGCGTACACCGCTGGCGCGCGGCGCGTTATTTGGCGTGGGCGCCCATGGTGCGGGCGTCAGCCGGGCCCATGAAGTAGGCGGCGAAGAGGGCTCTGTCGCGGGGCTGGTGATGGTGTTGACAGGGTTGCTCAACCTGTTCGCCGCGCCTTTATTGGCGGCGCTTCTCTGACGCGAATTAAACAAAGTTCAACTATTCTCTGTGCTGACTCGTTCGGTCATCAAGCTGGCTGCCAAGGCAACTACGGCAGCCATGAGGTCTGACTAGACTGGCCCTTCACTCAAGAAAAATAATAAAAAACGTGTCAAGGAGGTCATTGCCGTGAGCCTAGCCCCTGCACCATTGCCACAGAACGTCAAAGACCAGGTCAGTGCCGTCGAATGGCAAACCCGTGTCGACCTGGCCGCCTGCTACCGCCTGGTGGCGATGCATGGTTGGGATGACCTGATCTTCACCCATATCTCGGCCAAGGTGCCGGGTACCGACGATTTCCTGATCAACCCGTACGGGCTGATGTTCCATGAGATCACTGCTTCGAGCCTGGTCAAGGTCGATCAGGCCGGTAACAAACGGATGGACAGTCCCTACGAGATCAACCCGGCGGGCTACACCATCCACAGCGCGATCCACGAAGTGCGCCATGACGTGGTCTGCGTGCTGCATACCCACACGGCCGCCGGTGTCGCGGTGGCCGCGCAAAAGCAGGGCGTATTGCCAATCAGCCAGCAGTCACTGTTCGTGCTGTCGAGCCTGGCCTATCACGCCTACGAAGGCGTGGCGCTGAACCATGAGGAAAAGGCCCGCTTGCAGGCCGACCTCGGTGAAAACAACTTCCTGATGCTGCACAACCACGGTCTGTTGACGTGTGGCGGCACCATCGCCGATACCTTCCTGATGATGTTCATCTTCCAGCGCGCCTGCGATATCCAGGTGCTGGCGCAAAATGGCGGGGCTGAACTGATTACCATCGCGCCGCAGATCCTTGCCGGTGCCAAGGCAATGGCGGCGGCGGTCACAAAGAGTGCCCAAGGCATGGGAGGCGCGCTGGCCTGGCCGGCGCTGCTGCGCAAACTCGAGCTTCAAGACCCCGGGTATAAAAGCTGATGCCACTCGCCGAGATCCCGCTCAGAGCCTGGCGCAAGCGTGGCCAGGATTTCGTCTTTCGCGGCCGTACCCTTCGTTACTGGGTGGCCGGGCAGGGCGAGCCGTTGCTATTGATCCATGGCTTCCCGACCGCCAGTTGGGACTGGCATTACCTGTGGCAGCCCCTGGCCCAGCGTAACCTGGTGATCGCCTGCGACATGCTCGGGTTTGGCGATTCAGCCAAGCCGCTGGACCACACCTATTGCCTGTTGGAACAGGCGGATGTGCAACAGGCGCTGCTCGAGCACCTGGGCGTGCAGCAGCCGGTGCACGTGTTGGCCCATGACTACGGTGACAGCGTCGCCCAGGAGTTGCTGGCGCGGCACTACGAAGGCCGGTTTCAGATGGCCAGTTGTGTGTTTCTCAACGGCGGGTTGTTCCCCGAAACCCATCGCGCGGCGTTGGTACAGAAACTGTTGCTCAGCCCCGTGGGCTGGATGATCGGCCGCGCGTTCGGGCGCAGCGCCTTGTCCGACAGCTTCAACCAGATTTTCGGCCCCGACACCCTCCCCAGCGAAAGCGCCCTCGATGATTTCTGGAGCTTGATCAACTGCAACGACGGCCCGCGCATCCTGCACAAGTTGATCGCCTACATTCCCCAGCGTCGGCGCCTGCGCGAGCGGTGGGTGGAGGCGATGCAGCGCGGCGAGGTGCCGTTGCGCGTGATCGATGGGGAAATCGATCCGATCTCCGGTGCCCACATGGTCGAGCGCTACCAGCAATTGGTGCCCCACGCCGACACGGTATTGTTGGCCAATATCGGCCACTACCCGCAGATCGAGGCGCCGGTGCAGGTGCTCAAGCATTATCTGGCCTTTCGCGAGCGGATTGGGCAAGCGGCGCCGCGCAGGGCTTATTCCTGAGAGGCGCTCCTACAGGAAAGCGGGTGATCATCCTGCTGCCTTATCGCGCACCATTCAGCCGTGGCTGTATTTATTGTGACTGCAAGCGCGGTGCCTGACACTCGACCCATTCCCATTGTCCCCATTGGAGTTTGGTATGAGTCAGTCAGTGCAGTTCCAGGATAAGGTCGTGATCGTCACCGGCGCCGGCGGCGGGTTGGGCCGTGCCCATGCACTGCTGTTCGCGCGGCACGGAGCCAGGGTGCTGGTCAACGACCTCGGCGGTTCCACCCAGGGCGAGGGGGCGAACGCATCAGCGGCCGACCGCGTGGTGGCCGAGATTCGCGACGCTGGCGGCATTGCCGAAGCCAACCATGATTCCGTCACCGACGGCGAGAAAATCGTCCAGAACGCCTTGGACGTCTTCGGCCGTGTCGACGTGGTGGTCAATAACGCGGGCATCCTGCGCGACAAAACCTTCCACAAGATGGACGACAGCGACTGGGACCTGGTTTACCGCGTGCATGTCGAAGGCGCCTATAAAGTCACTCGCGCCGCCTGGGCTCATCTGCGTGAGCAAAGCTATGGCCGGGTGATCTTTACGGCGTCCACCTCGGGCATCTACGGCAATTTCGGGCAGTCCAACTACGGCATGGCCAAGCTTGGCCTGTATGGCCTGACCCGTACCCTGGCCCTGGAAGGCCGCAAGAACAACATCCTGGTCAATGCCATTGCGCCCACCGGCGGCACGCGCATGACCGAAGGCTTGATCCCGCCGCAGGTATTCGAGCGCCTCAAGCCGGAACTGGTCAGCCCACTGGTGGTGTACCTGGGCAGCGAGGCATGCCAGGAAACCGCCGGGCTGTTCGAAGTCGGCGGCGGCTGGATCGGCAAGACCCGCTGGGAGCGCAGCCTGGGTGTGGGCTTCGACCCGGAGGCCGGGTTCTCGCCGGACGATGTGGCCGCGCACTGGCAGCAGATCTGTGACTTCGAAGGCGCCGCTCACCCCAAGGACAATATCGAGGCGTTGAAGGAGATGATGGCCAATTTGCAGAAATTCAGCCTTTGATCATTACGTGATCGTTATTAAATACTACGGGGCGCTGAGGGCGCCTCGTTTTATTGCGGGCATAAAAAAGGCCGCTGCAAAGCAGCGGCCGAAGTAAGACGTTGGATCAAGGAGCGATAAATCAACGTCAGTGAACAGCGGTAACAGATTGAAAACAGGCACCAATCTATCGAAGTCTGGCTTGTCTCCCGGTTGCGGGAGTGGGCTGTTTGCCCTGAAAGCCAGGTAAGAATAGTCGCTTGTAACAAAATGAGTAATCCCGCTTCGTGACAAGGACTGTTACTGAATCAGCAACAGTACCTTCGCGGTGCCCGTCCTGCCGCCAAGCCGCCCATCCATTCCCCTGATAACCCGCCATCCATCCAATCCATGGCCCCGCCCAAACCCCGGCCAGAGCGCCCATTCATCCTTTCGAGCGACAACACGAATACCTCCTTGGTGCGCTTATCGCTCCCGTTGGGCGGCAGTAGGGTGAGGCCTTCTGTCACTCACCGGGGAAGACGCATGACAAAAACAACAATGCGCGCCATCTTCACGCCACAGGCGCTGGCTGCAGCGGTTGCACTGGGCTGCTGCGCCCAGGCACAGGCTGTTTCGTTCAATATTGGCGAGATCGAAGGGCAATTCGATTCCTCACTGTCGGTCGGTGCCAGCTGGGGCATGCGCGATGCCGACAAGAAGCTGGTGGGCGTGGCCAACGGCGGTACCGGCCAGGCGTCGACCGGGGATGACGGACGGTTGAACTTCAAGAAGGGCGAGACCTTCTCGAAAATCTTCAAGGGCATTCATGACCTGGAGCTCAAGTACGGCGACAGCGGTGTGTTCGTGCGCGGCAAGTACTGGTACGACTTCGAGCTGCAGGATGAAGACCGTGAGTTCAAACAGATCAGTAACCACCATCGCGACGAAGGCGCACGTTCTTCCGGCTACGAGCTGCTGGACGCGTTCGTCTATCACAACTATTCCATCGGCGACCTGCCGGGCAACGTGCGCGTGGGCAAGCAGGTGGTCAGCTGGGGTGAGAGCACCTTTATCGGCAACTCCATCAACAGCATCAACCCCATCGACGTCTCGGCCTTCCGCCGCCCCGGTGCGGAGATCAAGGAAGGGCTGATCCCGGTGAACATGCTGTTCGCCTCCCAAAGCCTGACCAACCAATTGACGGTGGAAGGTTTCTACCAGTTGAACTGGGAAAACACCGTGGTGGATAACTGCGGCACCTTCTTTGGTAACGATGTGGTGGCCCACGGCTGCAACAACAACTACACCGTTGGCAGCGCGGCGGCGGCGGGCTTCCAGCCTTTGGCCAATGCGTTCGGGCAAGGCTACCAGGTGACGCAGGAAGGCATCGTGGTGCAACGCGGCAAGGACCGCGATGCCCGGGACAGCGGCCAATGGGGCGCAGCATTGCGTTGGCTGGGGGACGACACCGAGTACGCGGTGTACTTCATGAACTACCACAGCCGTACGCCGACCGTCGGCACCACCAGTGCAGGGCAGAGCACGCTTACTGCTTTGGGCGGCATGCTGCCTCTGGTGCCGGGCGCGCTGCGTCCTTCGCTGGCTTCAAGCGTGATGCTCGGCCGTGGCCAGTACTACCTCGAATACCCGGAAGACATTCGGCTCTACGGCGCCAGCTTCTCGACCACCTTGCCCACCGGCACCGCCTGGAGTGGTGAGATCAGCTACCGGCCGAATGCACCGGTGCAGTTGAACACCACTGACCTGACCCTGGCCCTGGTCAACCCGGCCGCTCCCGGCACCTCAGTGATCAGTTCCTCGGCGGGTGCAGACAACACCGGTTACCGCCGCAAGCAAGTCACCCAGGCGCAAACCACATTGACCCAGTTCTTCGACCAAGTGATGGGCGCCGATCGCCTGACGCTGGTGGGCGAAGCCGGCGTCACCTACGTGGCGGGCCTGGAAGCCAAGAGCAAGCTGCGTTATGGCCGTGACTCGGTCTACGGCGTCTACGGCTACCAGGGCGATCATGATGGCTTTGTCACCGCGACCTCTTGGGGCTACCGCGCCCGCGCGATCCTTGACTACAGCAACGTATTCGCCGGGGTCAACCTCAAGCCCAACCTGTCGTGGTCCCATGACGTCAAGGGTTATGGCCCCAACGGCTTGTTCAACGAAGGGGCCAAGGCGGTCAGCATTGGGGTCGATGCCGACTACCGCAACACCTACACCGCCAGCCTGAGCTACACCGACTTTTTCGGTGGCCACTACAACACCCTGACCGACCGCGACTTCCTCGCCCTCAGCGTCGGCGCGAACTTCTGATCACGGTTTGATAAGGACGACTTTATGCGCAAGATGATTCTGCAATGTGGCGTATTGGCCCTCAGCCTGCTGGCCGCCAACGTGATGGCCGCGGTATCGCCCGAGGAAGCCGCCAAGCTCGGCACCACGCTTACCCCCGTCGGCGCGGAAAAAGCCGGTAATGCCGACGGCTCGATCCCGGCCTGGACCGGCGGTATCCCGAAAAACGCCGGCGCCGTGGACAGCAAAGGCTTCCTCGCCGACCCGTTCGCCAACGAAAAACCGCTGTTCGTGATCACCGCCGCGACGGTGGACAAGTACAAGGACAAACTCTCCGATGGCCAGGTGGCGATGTTCAAGCGCTACCCCGAGACTTACAAGATCCCGGTGTACCCCAGCCACCGCACGGTGAACCTGCCGCCGGACATCTACGAGTCGATCAAGCGCAGCGCGCTGAACGTGCATGCGATCAACGACGGCAACGGCCTGGAAAACTTCACCGGTAACCGTTACTACGCCTTCCCGATTCCGAAGAATGGCGTGGAGGTGCTGTGGAACCACATCACCCGTTACCACGGCGGTAACCTGCGACGCATCATCACCCAGGCCACCCCGCAGACCAACGGCAGCTACACGCCAATCCGCTTCGAGGAAGAAGTGGCGGTGCCCCAGGCGATCCCGGATATCGACGCGGCCAAGGCGGCCAACGTACTGAGTTTCTTCAAGCAATCGGTGACGGCGCCGGCGCGGTTGGCGGGCAACGTGCTGCTGGTGCACGAGACCCTCGACCAAGTGAAGGAGCCGCGCCTGGCCTGGATCTACAACGCCGGCCAACGCCGTGTGCGGCGTGCGCCGCAAGTGTCCTATGACGGTCCGGGCACGGCGTCGGACGGCCTGCGCACCACCGACAACTTCGACATGTTCTCCGGCGCCCCCGACCGCTATGACTGGAAACTGGTGGGCAAGAAAGAGATGTATATCCCCTACAACAGCTACAAGCTCGATTCGCCGACCCTCAAGTACGACGACATCATCAAGGCCGGGCATATCAACCAGGACCTGACCCGCTATGAGCTGCACCGTGTGTGGGAAGTGGTCGGCACCGTCAAGCCGAGCGAGCGGCACATCTATGCCAAGCGCCACATGTACATCGACGAAGACAGCTGGCAGGTGGCGCTGGTGGATCACTACGACGGCCGTGGCCAGTTGTGGCGCGTCGCCGAGGGGCATGCGCAGTTCTACTACGACCATCAGGTGCCGGCGTACACCGTGGAAACCCTGTACGACATCATCGCCGGGCGCTACATCGCCCTGGGCATGAAGAACGAGGAGAAGAGCAGCTTCGTGTTCGGCTTCGCGGCGAAGGCGGCGGATTACACACCGGCGGCCTTGAGGTCTGAAGGCGTGCGCTGATGCCTGTTTGAAATGCAATCCCAATGTGGGAGGGGGCTTGCCCCCGATGGCGGTGTATCAGTCAGCTATCTGTAGCTGACACTCCGCTATCGGGGGCAAGCCCCCTCCCACATTGGGTTTTGTGCATGGCTATTAATCAGTGTGCTGAATACTTCTTCAACAACCGCCGCCCACAGGACTAGGGTAGGGATCAAGTTGCATAACAATAAAAACGCAGGATGCAGCAATGACCGCCATGACACGCTGCCTGGACCGTCCTGGATTCATGCCACGGCTGTCCGCCCACCATCTGTTGCGTCCACGCCTGGCCGAGCCGTTGCTGGCGGCGCAGGTTCGGGTCAAGTTGTTGTGTGCGCCGGGTGGCAGTGGCAAGAGCGCGCTGTTCGCCGAGTGCGCGTTGCAGGCGCCGGCGGGGTGCCAGGTTTACTGGATGGCGCTCAATGGTGTCGTGCTCAGCCCCATCGAACTCTGCCAGCGCCTGGCGCAAAACCTTGGCCTGGGGTTTACCGACGAAGCCACGCTACTGCTGGACCTCAGCCGCTGGCAGACGCCCGCGTGGCTGTTCCTGGATGATTTCTGCCGCCTGCCCGCCCCCGAACTGGACGCCTTGCTCGACCGCCTGCTCAGTGCCAGTAGCCCGGCGCTGACCTGGTGGCTGGGCGCGCGGCGGCGTCCGGCGTGCAACTGGCCCCGGCTGCTGCTCGATGATGAACTGTTGGAATGCAACGGCGCCGAGTTGGGGTTCAACGCCGAGGAGATCCAGCAACTGCTCAGCCAGGCGCCCGGCCAGACGCTCGAGAACGTGCTGCACTTCAGTGCCGGCTGGTGCGCCGGGGTGCGTATCGCGCTGCTGGGCGACGGTCATCCCGACAAGACCTTGCTCGATTACCTGCAACACGAACTGTTCAGCACCTTGCCGGCGGAACTGGCCGAAGCCTGGCGCGTGCTGGCCCATCTGCCGCGCTTCAATGTGAGTTTGTGTGAGCACCTGTTCGGCTTTGGTGATGGCGCGCACTACCTGCGCGAATTGCAGGCCCTCGGCGCGTTTATCCAGCCCTGTGAAGATGCCACCGACTGGCTGCAGGTGTTTGCGCCGCTGGCGCGATTGCTGCGTGATGAGCCCTGGCCGGCCAAGCGCTCCTGGCACCGGCGCGCCTGTCAGTGGTTCAGCGCCCAGAGCGACTGGCAAGCTGCCTTCGAACAGGCGCTGTTGGCCGAAGAGTACGAAGTGGCGGTCAGCCTGTTGCAGCACTTCAGTTTCGAAGACCTGTTCCGCCAACAGAACGCCGTGCTGCTGTTACGCCTGCATGAGCAGCATGGCGATGAACTGATGCTGTGTTCCGCGCAATTGGTGGGGCTGGTCACGGCGGCGTTGCTGTTTGCCGGGCGTTTCGACCAGGCGGCGTTATGCATCGATCAACTGGCGCGTTTCGCCCCGCAACCCACGGCGGCGGCGCAGCGGCACTTGCTGGCGCGCTGGCAGGCGCAATGGGGTTGGTTGTTGCACCTGGGGGGCGATGCCGAACGCTCCCGCGAGCATTTCCTCGAGGCGCTGCAAGCCTTGCCCGACAGTGCATGGACATCGCGCCTGATGTGCCTGTCGGGGTTGACCCAGCAAGCCTTGCTGCGCGGCGAGCTGGACGTGGCCCAGGCCCTGAATCGCGAAGCGTTGTGCCTGGCCCGCGCCCATGGCTCGTTGTTGCTGGAGGCGCTGTTGGAGCTGGATCACGCCCAGTTGCTGGAACAGCGCGGTGCACCGTACCGGGCGCAGAGCCTGTTGGAGAGCGTGCAGGCAATGTTGCTGCAGCAACACCTCAAGGCTGGGCCGTTGGTGGGGCGCATCGCGTTGCGCCGTGGGCACCTGGCGTTGCGCCAGGGGCAGGACGCGTTGGCGGCCGAGTGCTTCGAGACAGGCTTGACGATGTGCCTGCACAGCCAGGACAAGCGCGTGTTGTACGGCTTCCTCGGCCTGGCGCTGCTGGCGGCCAACCGCGGCGATTACGCCCAGGCCTTTATCCAGCTGCGCGAGGCCGAGCGCCTGATGCAACAACGCCAGGTACCGGACACGGTGTATCGCGCGGTGTTGCTATTGGTCAGCGGGCATTTCTGGTTGCAGCAGGGCCGCGCCGAGTTGACGGCGCAAGCGGTGCGCCGGGTGCTGCGCCACTTCCGCGGGCCGAATGCCAAGCAGGCGCCGCCGGCCACCCTGGAATTGATCCCGCGCCTGGAGTACCTGTTGGTGCTGGCGGAAGTGAAACTGGGCGGTGCCGACCAACCGGTCGCGCGGCTCAATGCGTTGCTGGAGACCACCCGACAACGCGGCATGCTGTGCCTGGAAACCGAATTGCAGCTGGTGTTGGGGGAGGTGGCCTGGCAACTCGGTGACGGAGCGTTGGCCCGTCGCTCGTTGCAGGCGGGCCTGGAGCTGGCGGCGCGCTGCCAGGTGCAGCAGGCGATCCGTGAACTGCGTTTGCGTTCGCCCGGCCTGCTCAGTGAACTGGGCCTGGAGCCACAGGCATCTGCGACAAGCGCGACGGACAACCCCCTGAGCCAGCGCGAACTGGAAGTACTGCAACTGATCGCCCTGGGCAATTCCAACCTGGAAATTGCCGATCGGCTGTTTATCTCCCTGCATACCGTCAAGACCCACGCGCGGCGTATCCACAGCAAGCTGGGGGTGGAGCGGCGCACCCAGGCGGTGGCCAAGGCCAAGACGTTGGGCTTGATGGCCTAGGCGCAGAACGCCTGGCGATATTCCCCGGGTGTCGCGCCCAGGGCCTGGCGAAAGCGGTGGGTGAAGTGGCTGGCGCTGGAGAACCCGCACGCCAAGGCAATTTCGCCCAGGGGCAGGCTGGCGCCGCGCAACAGGGTTTGCGCACGGGCCAGGCGGCGTGCCAGCAGGTATTGATGGGGCGGCAAGCCGAAGCTTTGGCGAAACATCCGCGCGAAGTGATATTCCGACAGGGCGCACATCCCGGCCAATTGGCCGAGACTGATCGGGTCTTCCAGGTGGTGCTCGATGTATTCCACCAGGCGTCGGCGCAGGTGGGCCGCCAGGCCGCCCTTCAAGTGCAGCCCATCGCGCACGCCGACCTGGCTGAGCAGGGTGTGGCTGAGCATTTCATGGGCCAGGCTGCTGGTCAGCAGGCGCTCGGCAGGCTCTTGCCAGTTGAGGGCAATCAACTGGTGAAAGCGCCGGGCCTGGCTGGGGTCTTCGAGAAAGGTGCTTTCCCGCAATTGCAATGTGCGCGGTTCGCGGTCAAGCAGGGTGACGCAGCCGAGGGCAAATTGCTCCGGGCTGAAATACACATGGGCCAGGCGAATTTCACCATTGATCACCCAGGCCGACTGGTGCTCAGCCGGCAGGATGCACAACTTGTCCGGCCCACCCTTGGTGCCCGGCTGCTCGCGGCGAAAGGTGCCAGTGCCGCCGCCGATGTAGCAGGACAGTGTGTGATGACTGGGCGCCTGGTAGTCCTGGGCGTCGTGATGGTTGCTCCACAGGGCCGCAGACACGCCGTCACCCAGCTCGGCGCAGGCTTCGAGGCGTGCGTTGGGCGAGCGGTTGAGGGCTTGAAAGACGTGCAGGGATTCCAGTGCTGGCATGGTGTGTACTCTCCGACGCCTTGCATCCTACTCCGCCGGGCTGGCGCTGTGATCACTCGGGCCGACAAAAGCGCAAGATTGTGCAAGTGCCCGTGCGTAGTTGAAGGTGACACTGTGGCTCAACCACCGGAGCCCGCCATGAACCTTTTCCTGTATTTACTCACCGTGCTGATCTGGGGTACCACCTGGATCGCCCTCAAGTGGCAATTGGGCGTTGTCGCGATCCCCGTGTCGATCGTCTATCGCTTCGGCCTGGCGGCGCTGGTGCTGTTTGCCCTGTTGCTGCTCAGCCGTAAGTTGCAGGTGATGAACCGGCGCGGGCACCTGATCTGCCTGGCCCAGGGGCTGTGCCTTTTTTGCGTCAACTTCATGTGTTTCCTGACCGCCAGCCAATGGATCCCCAGCGGGTTGGTGGCGGTGGTGTTTTCCACGGCTACGCTGTGGAACGCCCTGAATGCCCGGGTGTTCTTTGGCCAGCGCGTGGCGCGCAATGTCTTGATGGGCGGTGCCCTTGGCTTGCTGGGGCTGGGCCTGTTGTTCTGGCCGGAACTGGTGGGGCATACCGCCAGCCCACAGACATTGCTTGGCCTGGGCCTGGCGCTGCTCGGCACGATGTGTTTCTCGGCCGGCAATATGCTGTCGAGCCTGCAACAGAAGGCCGGGCTCAGGCCGTTGACCACCAATGCCTGGGGCATGTTGTATGGTTCTTTGATGCTGGCGACCTACTGCCTGGTGCGCGGCATTCCGTTCGAAATGGACTGGAGTGCGCGGTATATCGGCGCGTTGTGGTACCTGGTGATCCCAGGGTCGGTGATCGGCTTTACCGCCTATCTCACGTTGGTGGGGCGCATGGGGCCGGAGCGTGCGGCGTATTGCACGGTGTTGTTCCCGGTGGTGGCGCTGAATGTGTCGGCCTTTGCCGAGGGGTATCAGTGGACCTTGCCGGCGTTGGCGGGGTTGGTGCTGGTGATGCTGGGGAATGTGCTGGTGTTCCGTAAGCCCAGGCCTGTGAGCCCTGCCCTCAAGGCGAACGCCGTCTAACAATGTAGGCGGTCCCGCTAACGTGGCGAGCGGGCTTGCCCGAATGCCAGTCAGTTAAGCGTGCGTTGCCTTCTGTAGGAGCGAGCTTGCTCGCGAAAAACGTCAACGATAATGCGTGCTTCCTGAATGAACGCGGCGCCTGTGAGTTCTTCGCGAGCAAGCTCGCTCCTACAAAAAAAGCCTTCACTGACTGGCATTGTGGCAAGCCCGCTCGCCACAGCAGCTTGCTTGCCACACAGTTCGGTCGTTTGATAAAGATTTTAATCCTTATTAATCAATAAGTTATTTTGCATTTGATAAACGTTGACCTGGCTATTTTATTCCAAGGCGCTTGGCCATTCGCCCGAGGTTGGCGCGGTCCAGCCCCAGTTCACGGGCGGCGCTGGCCCAATTGTGCTGGTGGCGTTCCAGGCAGGCGTTGATGACTTGACGCTGGTAGTGCTCGGTGGCCTGGCGCAGGTCGCCGCTGACGAGGGGGGCGGCATCGGCTGGCGCTTCGACCTGGGGCGCGCTGACGCCTGGCAAGTCCAGGTCCTGGGCGCTCAGGCTCAAAATCTTCGGACGCTCGCGACAGTTACCCAGGGCCTTCAGCGCGCTGCGCCCGATCAAGTGTTCCAGCTCCCGGACATTGCCCGGCCAGTTATAAGCCAGCAACGCCGCCTGGGCGTCGCTGGTCAGGCGCAAGCTGCCCAGGCCCATGCGTGAGCGGTTCTGCTCCAGGAAGAAGCCGGCCAGCAGTAACACATCACGCCCGCGCTCGCGCAGGGCTGGCACTTGCAGTGGGTACACACTCAGGCGGTGGTAGAAATCGGCGCGGTAGCGGCCGTTGCGGACCTCTTCGGCCAGGTCGCGGTTGGTGGCGGCGATCAGGCGCACATCCACTTGATGTTCCTTGTCCGAGCCCAGCCGCTGCAACTGGCCGCTTTGCAGCACGCGCAGCAACTTGGCCTGCACGCTCAGCGACAACTCGCCGACTTCATCCAGGAACAAGGTGCCGCCGTTGGCCAGTTCGAACTTGCCCCGGCGCTCGTTCAATGCGCCGGTAAAGGCGCCGCGTACATGGCCGAACAGCTCGCTCTCCACCAGGGTTTCCGGCAGTGCTGCACAGTTGAGGCTGATCAGTGGTTTGTCGGCGCGGGACGATGCCGCGTGGATCGCCTGGGCCACCAGCTCCTTGCCGACCCCGGTTTCGCCGGTGATCAGCACCGTCAGGTCACTGCCGCCCACCAGGTTGATCTCTTCCACCAGGCGCTTGTGGGTCTTGCTCTGACCGATCATTTCCTTGTGCTGCTGGCCGCTGGCCTGGCGGTAGATTTCGGCGCGCTGCTGTTCGTCTTCCACGCGCAGGGCCAGGCGTTCGATGCGCTCGGCAACGTTGACCGTGGCGGCGGCGAGGCTGGCAAAGGCTTGCAGGGCGTCGAGCTCGACCCGCTCGAAGCGCTCCGTGTCGAGGGCGTCCAGGGTCAGCAGGCCCCAAGGGCGATCATCGACAAACAGCGGGCAGCCCATGCAGTCGTGAACTTCGAGGTGCCCGTGCAGGCCGTCCACCAGGCCATCGTAGGGGTCGGGCAATTCGCTGTCGCTGTCGAAACGCGTCGGGCCGGGGCTGCCGAGCAGCACGGCGAAACGCGGGTGTTCGCTGACCTTGAAGCGTCGGCCCAGGGTATCGGCGCTCAAGCCGTCTACCGCCAGCGGTACCAGCGACTCACCGTCCAGGCGCAACAGAGCGGCGGCGTCGCAGGGCAGCAAGGCGCGCATGGCTTGCAACAGGCGACGGTAACGCTCGCCTTCGGGGAGTTCGCGGGACAGGTCGGCGACGAGGGGGAGCAGGGTGGTGAGCAGCGATTGCGCAGTCATAATGACTCCTTGTAGTCCTTATGACTATAAGGTGTAGGAGGTCATACTGACTACGTGTAATTTAAGCTATTGAATTTAAACGTTTTATTAGTTGGCACGAATACTGAGTACTCCATGGCAATCAGTAAAGAAGCCCAGGAGGCTCCATGCTTAGTGCCCAAGACCGTGCCATCGTCAAATCTACCGTGCCCTTGCTGGAAAGCGGCGGCGAAGCGCTGATCACCCATTTTTACCGCATGATGCTCTCCGAGTACCCGCAGGTTCGCCCGCTGTTCAACCAGGCCCACCAGGCCAGCGGCGACCAGCCTCGCGCTCTGGCCAACGGCGTATTGATGTACGCGCGGCATATCGACCAGTTGGATCAGTTGGGCGACCTGGTTGCCAAGATCATCAACAAGCACGTGGCTTTGCAGATCCTGCCGGAACACTACCCGATTGTTGGCGCGTGCCTGCTGCGTGCCATTTCCGAAATACTGGGCAGCGAAATTGCCACCCCTGAGGTCATGAGTGCCTGGGGCGCTGCGTACGGCCAGTTGGCGGATATCCTGATTGGCGCCGAAGCGGCCATTTACGAAGAGAAAGCCCAGGCGCCGGGCGGCTGGCGCGGTGCGCGGCCGTTCAAGCTGGTCAAGCGCGTGGACGAGAGCGCCGAGATCACGTCGTTCTATTTTGCGCCGCTGGACAACGCCCCGATTCTCGCGGCCGCGCCAGGCCAATACATCGGCATGACGTTACACCTGGATGGCGAGGAAGTGCGCCGCAATTACTCCCTGTCGGCCTTGAGCGATGCCGGCCAGTACCGTATCAGCGTCAAGCGCGAAGCCGGTGGCCGGGTGTCCAACTACCTGCACGACCAGTTGCAGGTGGGGGCGACCCTTGACCTGTTCCCGCCATCCGGTGAGTTCACCCTGGCCGCCAGTGATAAACCACTGGTGCTTATCAGTGGCGGGGTGGGCATCACGCCAACGCTGCCCATGCTCGAGGCCGCCCTGGCCACCGAGCGCCCGGTGCACTTTATCCACTGCGCGCGTAACGGCGGGGTGCATGCGTTTCGGGAGTGGGTGGACGCCTTGGCGGTCAAGCACCCGCAGCTCAAGCGCTTCTACTGTTATGACGAGGACGATGGCGTGAGCCCGGCGGCGGACAAGGTCGGCCTGCTCAGCCAGGAGCAACTGGCGGCGTGGTTGCCCGAGCAGCGCGACCTGGATGCCTACTTCCTCGGCCCTAAAGGCTTCATGGCGGCGATCAAGCGCCACCTCAAGGCATTGGGTGTGCCTGAGCAACAAAGCCGCTATGAATTCTTCGGCCCGGCGGCGGCCCTGGAATAACATCTCCAGCGCAACACTGCTCAAGATGTGGGAGGGGGCTTGCCCCCTCCCACATTCAGTTCTCCATTCCTCCCGATTAATCCCCCGTTAACCCCTCTCTGTTTAAACCACTCTCTGTGTGTAAACTTGCGGCCATCAGGCCAACCACAATCAGGCAAAGGGATACGGAGATGAGTGACGAAATGCGTTTGGGCAGGGAGCGGCGCTTTCTGGTGTTGCTGGGCATCATCTGCCTGGCGCTGATCGGCGGCGCGTTATACATGCAAGTGGTGTTGGGCGAGGCGCCTTGCCCGCTGTGTATCCTGCAACGCTACGCCTTGCTGTTGATTGCGATTTTTGCGTTTATCGGCGCGGCGATGCGCACCAAGGGCGCGATCACGCTGTTTGAAGGCCTGGTGGTACTCAGCGCCCTCGGTGGGGTGGCGGCGGCTGGCCATCATGTGTACACCCAATTTTTCCCGCAAGTCAGCTGTGGCGTCGATGTGCTGCAACCGATCGTCGACGACCTGCCCCTGGCCAAGGTCTTCCCCCTGGGCTTCCAGGTCGACGGCTTCTGCAGCACGCCTTACCCGCCGATCCTTGGCCTGTCCCTGGCGCAATGGGCGCTGGTGGCGTTCGTGCTGACGGTAATCCTGGTGCCCCTGGGCATATACCGGAACCGCAAGCGCGCAGCCTGAGCCTATCGACCAAAACGCCCCGGTCCTTTTGAAAGAAGGCCGGGGCGTTTTTGTGTGTAGGGATTTGTGAAAGGACAGTGACGCCGGACAATTTTGACGGCGGGCAGCGTGCGACATGTTGTCACACAGAAGCTGTCGCAGGACATTTCTGACGCGTTGAACCGTCGCATAAATTTGCGCCAGGCGGTCAATTTATGCTGTCAGTTCGTCGTCTGGGCGACCCCACGAATGTCGCGCCGTCCAAGCCTTTGAGGGCTCTGTGAATGCCTTGTTTTATGGGGACTTGGATGCGATTTGCAGGCCTTTGTGGAGGCGGAGGGGTGTGGCGCTTTGCCCAATAACACGGCAATTTTTGTGGTTTTTGTTGAGAATCGAACGCGATAAGATCGCGAACCTTTGCGATATTGGTGAAGGATTGTTGCTGGAATCAATAAAAATTATTTCTTTATAAGACATGGTTTATACATCGCTAGCTAACTACAATCGCCCGCACTGAATGTCCGGTGCTGTTCAAACTTTGAGCATTGGAGCGGTCGAGGGGCAGATGGATGGCTCTGTGCGACCCCAGGTTCCGGCAGCCTTTCAACTATCCGCACCAAATGGAATTGGTCTGTAACAAGGCCTTTAACCACGAAATCGAATAAGAACTCACCGCAGGTCCGTGACACGTCCGATTAGGGCGCGCGGGCAGGCTCTTATTCAATCGAAGAGAAATGCCAACCCTTGGCAGGGTGAAGTGTTGGCGATCAAAACCCAACTGCATTGCGCAAGCTGCTTTAGAGGTCGTGAGATGAGTAAAAACAGGTACCCCCGATTACTAGGCTTTTTGCCGCTGCTTGGCATGATGTTAATGCTGGGAGGCTGCAAGTGGACCTTGCTCGACCCAAAAGGACAGGTCGGTCTGGATGAACGAAACCTGATCATCACCGCCACCCTGCTGATGCTGCTGGTCGTGGTCCCCGTGATCATCATGACCTTCGCCTTCGCCTGGAAATACCGCGCGTCGAACACCAGCGCCACCTACGCGCCGAAGTGGTCGCACTCCACCAAGATCGAAATCGCGGTGTGGTTGGTCCCGATCCTCATCATCATTGCCCTGGGTTATGTGACCTACAAGTCCACCCATGCGCTGGACCCATACCGTCCGCTGGAATCGGACGCCAAGCCGATCAATATCGAAGTGGTCGCGCTGGATTGGAAGTGGCTGTTCATCTACCCGGACCTGGGTATCGCCACCGTCAACCAGATCCGGTTCCCGGAGCACACCCCGCTGAACTTCAAGATCACCTCCGACGCCGTGATGAACTCGTTCTTCATCCCAGCCCTGGGCGGCCAGATCTACGCGATGGCAGGTATGCAGACCAAGCTGCACCTGATCGCCAACCAGAAAGCTGAAATGGAAGGCATCTCCGCCAACTACAGCGGCGCTGGCTTCACCGGCATGAAATTCAAAGCGATCTCGACGAGCCAGGAAGATTTCGACGCCTGGGTAGCCGAAGTCAAGGCCGCACCTAAACAGCTTGATCAAGCTGAATACGAAGCCCTTGCCAAACCAAGCCAGAACAACCCTGTCGCGCTGTACTCCGCTTACACGCCTGACCTGTTTCAGAAGATCGTCGACAAGTACGAAGGCATGAAACCAGGCAAGCCGGTCAAGCACGAGAAGAAAGAAGTGGCTGCGGTTGAAGGTTCTGACACGGGCTCGCATTCAACTGCTGGGGCAGAGGAGTAAACGATGTTTGGTAAATTAAGTTGGGATGCGGTCCCGTTCCACGAGCCGATTGTGATGATTACCATCGCCATGATCGCGCTGGGTGGTCTGGCACTGTTTGCAGCAATCACTTATTTCAAGAAGTGGACCTACCTGTGGACCGAGTGGCTGACGTCGGTCGACCACAAGAAAATCGGCGTGATGTACATCATCGTTGCCATGGTCATGCTGCTGCGTGGTTTTGCCGACGCCATCATGATGCGTACCCAGTTGGCCATGGCCACCGAGGGTTCGCCTGGCTACCTGCCACCTGAACACTATGACCAGATCTTCACCGCTCACGGTGTGATCATGATCATCTTCATGGCGATGCCATTCTTCACCGGCCTGATGAACCTTGCAGTGCCGCTGCAGATCGGCGCGCGTGACGTTGCCTACCCGTTCCTGAACTCCCTGAGCTTCTGGCTGCTGGTTTCCGGCGTGGTGCTGATCAACGTTTCCCTGGGCGTTGGCGAATTCGCCAAGACCGGTTGGGTTGCGTATCCGCCATTGTCGGGCATTCAGTACAGTCCGGGCGTGGGTGTGGACTACTACATCTGGGCGCTACAGTTATCAGGACTGGGGACGACGCTGACGGGGGTCAACTTCCTGGCCACCGTCCTGAAAATGCGCGCCCCTGGCATGAAACTGATGGACATGCCGATCTTCACCTGGACCTGCACCTGGGCAAACGTACTGATCGTGGCTTCGTTCCCGATCCTGGCCGCTACCATGGCGCTGCTGTCGCTTGACCGTTACCTGGATTTCCACATTTTCACCAATGAACTTGGTGGCAATCCAATGATGTACGTGAACCTGTTCTGGGCATGGGGTCACCCTGAGGTGTACATCCTGATCCTGCCAGCGTTCGGTATCTTCTCCGAAGTGATCTCGACCTTTACCGGCAAGCGCCTGTTCGGTCACCACTCGATGGTCTACGCCTCTGGCGCGATCTCGGTACTGGGCTTCATGGTGTGGCTGCACCACTTCTTCACCATGGGTTCGGGGGCCAGCGTCAACGCCTTCTTCGGCCTGGCGACGATGCTGATTTCCATCCCGACGGGGGTGAAGCTATTCAACTGGCTGTTCACCATCTACCACGGCCGTCTGCGTATCACCAGCCAGGTTCTGTGGACCCTGGGCTTCATGGTGACCTTCGCCATCGGCGGCATGACCGGCGTACTGCTGGCCATCCCGGGTGCTGACTTCGTGCTGCACAACAGCCTGTTCGTGATCGCGCACTTCCACAACGTGATCATCGGCGGTGCGGTATTCGGTTACATCGCTGGCTTCAGCTTCTACTTCCCGAAAGCGTTCGGCTTCAAGCTGCACGAAGGCTGGGGCAAGGCTGCATTCTGGTTCTGGATCTCGGGCTTCTTCGTCGCGTTCATGCCGCTCTATGCACTGGGCTTCATGGGCATGACCCGTCGTCTGAACGCCACCACCAACCCTGAGTGGGTGCCGTACCTGTACGTCGCCATGTTCGGTGCGCTGATGATCGCGGTCGGTATCGCCTGCCAGCTGATCCAGCTGTATGTCAGCGTGCGTGATCGCAAGCAGAACATGTGCGAGTCGGGCGATCCATGGAACGGCCACACCCTGGAATGGTCGACCTCGTCGCCACCACCGTTCTACAACTTCGCTGTGATTCCTACTGCGACCACCATCGATGCGTTCACCGAAGCCAAGGAAGACGGTACTGCGTACCAGCAACCTAAGCACTACGAACCGATCCACATGCCAAGCAACACCGCCACTGGCGTGGTGATGGGCGCGCTGTTGACCGTGTTCGGTTTCGCGATGATCTGGCACATCTGGTGGCTGGCAATCGTGAGCCTGGTGGGCACCATCGGCTACTTCATTGTCCACGCTGCACGTGATGATCAAGGCTACATGGTGCCGGTCGAAACGATCGAGCGCATCGAAGCCGAGCAGCACGCTCGTCTGGTCGCCGAGAAGAAAATCCCGGCCAACCGTGTCGAAACCTCGTTGGAACAGGCTTAAACCATGTCGAACTTAGTGACCAATGCTGGACACGCCCATGTCGATGACCATGGGCACGATGACCATCACCACGACTCGGGGCCAATGACCGTCTTCGGTTTCTGGCTCTACCTGATGACCGACTGCATCTTGTTTGCGTCGATCTTCGCGGTGTACGCGGTACTGGTAAACAACGTAGCGGGTGGCCCGTCGGGCCACGACATCTTCGAACTGCCTTACGTGCTCGGCGAAACCGCCTTGCTGTTGTTCAGTTCGATCACCTACGGCTTCGCCATGTTGGCCTTCTACAAGGGCAACAAGAAGGGCGTACTGAGCTGGTTGGCACTGACCTTCCTGTTCGGCCTGGGCTTCATCGGCATGGAGATCAACGAGTTCCACCTGCTGATCTCCGAAGGCTACGGCCCGCACCGCAGTGGTTTCCTGTCGGCGTTCTTCACGCTGGTAGGCACCCACGGCCTGCACGTTTCGGCTGGCCTGCTGTGGATGGCGGTGATGATGTATCAGGTCAATAAGCACGGCCTGACCAACACCAACAAGACTCGCCTGAGCTGCCTGAGCCTGTTCTGGCACTTCCTGGACGTAGTCTGGATCTGCGTATTCACCGTCGTCTACTTGATGGGGACTCTGTAATGGCTAATGCACACTCCCATGACAGCCATGATGCGAGCCACGGCAGCGTAAAGTCTTACGCTATCGGCTTCATCCTGTCGGTCATCCTGACCCTGATCCCGTTCGGCCTGGTGATGTACCCAACCCTGCCGAAGTCGATCACGTTGATGATCGTCCTGGCGTTCGCGGTCATTCAGGTCCTGGTTCACCTGGTGTACTTCCTGCACCTGGACCGCTCCGAGGCCCAGCGTGAGAACGTGATTGCGTTCGTGTTCGCAGGCCTGGTGATCGTTCTGCTGGTTGGTCTGTCGCTGTGGATCATGTTCAGCATCCACACCTACATGATGGCGAAGTGAGGTAAGACCCGATGTCGCTTAAGCACTTTATCCAAATCACCAAACCGGGGATCATTTTCGGTAACGTGCTTTCTGTGGCAGGCGGTTTCTTCCTGGCCTCCAAGGGACATGTCGATCTGGCCATCTTCCTGGCTGCAATGATCGGTACGTCCCTGGTGGTAGCTTCCGGTTGTGTGTTCAACAACTGCATCGACCGCGACATCGATATCAAGATGGAACGCACCAAGAATCGCGTGCTGGTCCAGGGGCTTATCTCCCTGAAACTGGCACTGATCTTCGCGACCGTCCTGGGTGTTGCCGGCGTGGTGTTGTTGTACAAGGTGGCCAACCCGCTGGCGGCGCTGTTTGCCGTGATCGGCTTCGTCATCTACGTCGGCCTCTACAGCCTGTACCTCAAGCGCAAGTCGGTTCACGGCACGCTGGTGGGCAGTCTGTCGGGGGCGATGCCGCCGGTGATTGGTTATGTAGCTGTGACCAATAGCTTCGACATGGCCGCGCTGGTGCTGCTGGTGATGTTCAGCCTGTGGCAGATGCCGCATTCCTATGCCATCGCGATCTTCCGTTTCAACGACTACCTGGCTGCGTCGATTCCGGTTCTTCCGGTCAAGCGCGGCATCCAGGTGGCCAAGAAACACATCCTGCTCTACATCCTGGCCTTCCTCGTGGCGACCTTGATGTTGACCTTCAGTGGCTACGCCGGCATGAGCTACCTCGCTGTCGCCGCCGCCATGGGCATGTACTGGTTGTACATGGCCTGGACCGGCTACAAGGCGGTGGACGACACCGTCTGGGCACGCAAGCTGTTCGTGTTCTCGATCTTCACCATCACCGCGCTCAGCGTGATGATGTCCCTGGATTTCCAGGTGCCGAGAGAGTTGTTGCTGACCTACGCGCCCTGAGTGGTTCCAAGCAGTGAACAAGCCCCGCCTTCGTGAGAAGCGCGGGGCTTTTTCTTGGGCGCGGGTTAAATCGGCTGGCGGCTTTCTCGTCATACCTCACTGTATGAGCCGTGCGAATCCATTACCCGCGTACAAGGAGTTGTCACCATGGTCAGCGTCAGTCGTCGCTCCCTTCTCGCCCTGGGCGCGGCCCTGCCCTTGTTGGGGCGCCTGGATTGGGCGGTTGCCAGCCCGCCGCCGGCCAAGGCGGACAAGGTGCGGCTCAACTACAACGAAAGCCCCTACGGCCCTTCAGGTGCTGCCCGCGAAGCGATGCGAGAGGCGATTGCCACTGCCGGACGCTATCCCTACGGCCACATGTACGGCCTGGCCGCGCTGTTCGCCCAGCAGCAGGGGATTGCCGAAGAACAGGTCGCGGTGTTTTCCGGCTCCATGGCGGCGCTACGCTATGCCGTCCTGGCGTTTACCGGTGAAACCCGCGGCCTGGTGATGGCCACGCCGTCCTACGAGGTGCCGCGCCAGGCGGCCGAGTCGCGCAAGGCACCGGTGCGCGAGGTGGACCTCAATACCGAGCACGCCCACGATATCCCCGCCATGCTCGCCGCCGATCCCCAGGCCGGTATGCTCTACGTGTGTAATCCCAACAACCCGACCGGCACCATGACCCCGACCGACGCCATCCGCCAGGCGCTGGCGGACAAGCCCAAAGGCAGTGTGTTGGTGGTGGATGAGGCCTACATCGATTTCTCCGACGCCCCCAGCTGCGTGAGTTGGGTCAAGGAACACGACGACCTGCTGGTGTTGCGCACCTTCTCGAAAATCTACGGCATGGCCGGCGCCCGCGTTGGCCTGGCAATCGGTGCCCCGGCGCTGCTGGAGCGCCTCGCGGTGTTCGGCGGCGACAACGTACCGGCAGGCACCGGCTTGCTCGGCGCGCGCGCCAGCCTGGAAGACGTCAAGCTGTTGCCGCAACGCAAGGCGCTCAATGCCCAACTGCGTGAGGAGACCATTACCTGGCTCAAGGCCCGTGGGTTCACCTGCACGGCGTCCCAGAGCAACTGCTTTATGATCGATGTGAAGCAACCGGCCGAGCAGGTGATCGAGAAGCTGGCCGGGCAAGGTGTGCTGATTGGACGGGTGTGGAAGAACTGGCCGCAGTGGGTACGCGTCACGGTGGGGAGCAAGCGCGAGATGGCGCGGTTTCGTGAGGTGTTTGCGGCGCAGGTCCAGCGCAGCGCTTAACCCAGCACAAAACCAATGTGGGACGGGGTTTATTCCCACATTGGGTTCAGTGGTACTACTGCTGCGCGATGCTGTACCCATCAAACGCTGTCTGCTGCTGCAATGCGGTGATCACGCTCTTGCGGCTCAGCGGCTGTTCGGCGCCGGAGTTATCCACAAAGCTCTCAACCTCCAGTTCGGCCTCATCGCCTTCACCCACAAAGCTGAAGCCCAGGAACTCGAACGCGGCCCGGTCGACATTCAGTTTGGAGCGTGGCGTGCGCAGTGGCAGGGTGACGCTGATGCCGTCCTTGCTGATCACAAACACTTCGGCTTCTTTCTTGGGCCGTGCGGCCTTGCCCTTGCCGGCGCTTGGGTTGCTGATGGCCTGGTGGGACTGGTTCAGCACCTTGAGGGCCAGTCCGTAGACCAGCTCCTGGAACTCCGGGTCGTCCTTGAAGCTGGACAGGATGCGGCTGATCGAGAACTGGCTGCTCAGGTTTTCCAGGGCGGCGTTATCGGCGGCCTCGGCGTCCTTGAGTTGCTTGAGCTGGCCCATCAGGTCGTAGGCTTTGTCGTCGTCGAAGGCATCGTGAGCCTGGCGGATCGCCACGCGCAGTTCGCGGATCTGGTCGCTTTCCTTGGAGGTGTGGAACGCGTCCAGCACCATCTCGCTGATGATCTTGGCCGCAGGCAGGTGCTGTGAAAGATTGATGGCGTTTTCGTATTCAGCTTTGGATTGCAAGGCGACTACGGATTCTTCGGCGGATTCTGCGGTGTAGGAATCGGACATTGAAATTTCACTACTTCAGTAAGCGGAACAAAAAAGCGTCGCGCATTTTCAGGGGGGCAGGGGATCAGGTCAAGGCAGGTTCCGGCTGATGGGCAGGTATCTACACAACTTTGACTCAACGCTGAACGTCCGGCAGATAGGGCTGTTGTGGCGAGCGGTGTTGTGGCAAGCGGGCCTGTGGCGAGCGGGCTTGTCCCGCGTTGGGCTGCGTAGCAGCCCCAGTAAAGAAGAACGCGGTGTATCAGACACTCTGTAGAGGCTGGTTTTGGTGCTGCTTCGCAGCCCAACGCGGGACAAGCCCGCTCGCCACAGGGAGATTTGTCAGGGGCTGAAAAGTGGTTATGCCGATGGCCTCCATGAGAACTTCCCGCTCGGGCAGGGCGGGTTGTCGGACCAGGCCGCTGTGGACGTGGCCGCATACTGCTCGGGCCAACCGCGTCCGGGCTTCCCGGACAAGGTCAAGGACTGGCCCAACGGTGGCAATCCGGCGGATGCGCCCGACTAGTCCAGTTGCTTGAGGCAGGCCTGGAGGATATCCAGGCCTTCCTCCAGCACTGCCGGCTCAATGGTCAACGGTGCGAGCAGGCGGATGATGTGTCGCGATTTGCCGCTGGGCATCAGCAGTAAGCCGGCGGCGCGTGCCAGGCCCAGCAGCTGTGTCAGTTGCTGGGGCGCAGGCGTGCCGTCGGCTTGCGCCAGTTCGATGCCGCGCATCGCGCCGACGCCGGTCAGACGGCCCAGGTAGGGTGACAGGCGCTGCGCGCGCCAGCGCTCATAGCGGCTGATGATCGCGGCTTCCTGCTGTGCACCCCACACCTGTAAATGTGCGTCCGTCATGACTTCAAGGGTGGCCAGCGCCGCGGCACAGGCGATCGGGTTGCCGGAGTAGGTGCCGCCGAGGCCGCCCTTGGGCAGGTTGTCCATCAGCGCCTGGCGCCCGACCACTGCCCCCAGCGGCACGCCGCCGGCGATGCTTTTGCCGAGCAGGATCAGGTCCGGTTCGATACCCAGGCGCGAGAAGGCGAAGCGCTGGCCGGTGCGACCGAAGCCGGACTGGATCTCATCGGCAATCAGCAGGATATTTTTCTCATCGCAAAAACGCCGAAGGGCCTGGGCGAACTCGATATCCAGGGCCAGGAAACCGCCTTCGCCCTGCACCGGTTCGATAATGAAACAGGCCACGTCGTTGACGTCGATTTCCACGCTGAACAGACGGTCCATGGCCTTGAGTGCTTCGGCGCAAGTCACACCGTTGTCGGCGCTGGGGTAGGGCAGGTGATACACCGGGCCGGGCAAGACACCGACCTTTTGTTTGTAAGGCGCGACCTTGCCGTTGAGGTTCAAGGTGGCCAGGGTGCGCCCGTGGAAGGCTCCGTCAAAAGCGATGACGGCGCTGCGGCCGGTGGCGCCCCTGACGATCTTCAAGGCATTCTCCGCCGCTTCTGCGCCGCTGTTGGTCAGCATGCCGCTGACCGGGTAGTCCACCGGAATGAAGGCCGTCAGTCGATCCATCAATTCAATGTAGGGCCTATGGGGCGCGGCGTTGAAGGCGTAGTGGGTCAGCTGCGTTGCCTGGTCGCGAATGGCCTCTACCACCGCCGGATGGCAATGACCGAGGTTGAGCACGCCGATGCCGCCGACGAAGTCGATATAGCGCTTGCCCGTGGTGTCCCAGACCTCGGCGTTCCTGCCGTGGCTGAGGCTGATGGGGTGGACGACGGAAATCGATTGGCTGATGGTTTCGCGGCTCATGAATCTCGGACTCGGCAATGTTGGGCGTGTTTTTATCTAAGCCGTGAGCCCGGCCCTGGGGCAAACGAAATAAAGTCGCCGGGTCATTCCAAATCGGAAGGAGCTGTTGCCAAAAGGTCGTTTGTGGCAACGCCGCAAAGCCCTTGGTACTGCCGGGCAACATAGAGATCGGTGCGATGTGCTCAGCACCGAGCAGCCGGTTCGTTGCCCTCGGGCGTTATTCCGACACGATATCCTTGCCTGCCGCCTTGGATCGGTACAGCGCCTGGTCGGCGCGAGCCATCAGGGCGGCCGGCGGTTCCCCGGTGCGCCGCTCCACCACGCCGAGGCTCAGGGTGACGTTGAAATCGCCCACGGCGGGCAGTTGCGCGATCCTTTGGCGGATGCGCTCGGCCAACGCTTTCGCCACCTCCAGGGGGCTTTTGGGCAGTACCACGATAAATTCGTCGCCGCCCCAGCGCGCCAGCAAATCGCCCTGGCGCATGCAGGTTTCCAACCCTTCCACCACCCGCACGAGGGTCTGGTCGCCCACGCCATGGCCATGTCGATCATTGATCAGCTTGAAGTCATCGATGTCCATGGCGACCAAGGCCAGCGGCAAACGAAAGCGTTCTGCCCGGTCGCATTCCTCCAGCAGCACTTTCTCCAGGCGATAACGGTTTGCGACGCGGGTCAGGGCGTCACGCTCGGCCAGGGAGCGGTTTTCCTCCAATTGCAATTGCAGTTGCTGATTGACCCGTGACAGCTCGCGGGTGCGCTCGGCCACCAGGGCCTCAAGGGATTGATTGCGCCGTTCGAGCTGCTCGATGGAGCTTTTGCGCGTTTGGATATTGCGGTGGGAGCCCACCATCCGCGCTACTGAGTCATCGAGGTTGCGCGCAATGATGTAGCCACGGTCTTCGATCCACAGGTAAGTGCCGTCTTTTTTGCGGCAACGGTACTCGATTTGGTAATGGGGGGACCGACGCTGGAGGTAGTCATCAAACACTGCCATGACGCGAGGGTAATCGTCCGGGTGGATAATGTTCTCCCAGGTGAACACGCTGTTCTCCAGGGAGTGGGGGGGGTAGCCGAGCATTTCATACCAACCCGGGTTGCGGTAGACGAACCCCGTATTGGCGTTCCAGTCCCAAATGCCATCGCTGACCAGTTCCATGACGGCATGCAACATATCGGCGTTGAGGTCAGAAAAGTCATTCCTCAACGAATTGCTGCCAGGTGTATCGTCCATCTGTGCGCTCCCTGCGTTGGCTGGCACTTGGGACCAGCGATATTGACACCGATACTCCGTGGCTGACGCTACTGTACAACGGGCCTTGCACGCTTTGAATAGGGCGGATGCACGGCTCCAGGGTGTGGCTATGGGCCATTATTTGGGCGCCACCATCCTCGTCCGAGGCTTCCCGTCGGCGTTGTGCTGGTAGATCGCTTCAGGCTGGCCTTGTTCGTTGAAAAACACCTGGCCGATGCCTGCTGAGTTCCATAAACGTTCGCCGGCCTGGGCATGTTCCGGGATATGCGGCTCCACTTGCATGGTGCGACGGCGGGTGAACCCGTTGAGGGGGGAACGAGGGGAGTAGAGCCAGCGGTTAAGGCGGTCGAACCATTCCAGCAAGCGTGGCGGGAATTCGTTCTTGATGCCGCTGCTGGTGATCTGCCAGATGTTCGGGCCGGCGTTGCGGTGGCGGATCAGCACTTCGTACACGAACGAGTAATGCACGTCGCCCGAGAGGATCACGTAGTTACCCGGCGTACGGGAGTGACGGAAAATATTGAGAATGACTTGGGCGGCGCCGCGATGGGCCATCCAGTTTTCGGCATCCACCAGCAGCGGGTGGCCGCACCAACTGAACACCTTCTGCACGGTCTCGATCAGCTTGACGCCAAAAATCGGCGCGGGCGAGACGATGATGGCCGAGGGGTGGTCCAGCAGTTGCTGTTGCAGTTCGCTCAAGGCCTCCCAGTCCAGCAGGCCGGAGGGTTGTTTGAGGTTGAATTCGCTGCGCCAGCGACGGGTGCGGGTGTCGAGCACCACCAGGGCGGGAGTGGTGGGCAGCCTGTAATGCCATTGCTGGAATTTCAGCAGGGCTTCGAGTAGCGCATCCTGGGCGGCGGCGTCCAGGTGGTTGCCGCGCGCCTGGGCGGCCAACGTCTGGGTTTGCGCTACCAGCGCGCCAAACACCTCGGGCTGGTTACCCCAGCCCTGGCACAGCAGGTAAGCGAGCAGGGCATTGCCGATGATGCGTTTGGAGAAGGGGTGGCCATAGGCGGTTTCTTCCCACTGGGCGCTGAGGTTCCAGTCGTCGGTGATGTCGTGATCGTCAAAGATCATCAATGTGGACAGATGGGCAAATACCCGTGCCACACCCGGCAGGCCATCGCGAAATCGATCGAGTTGCACCTGCTCTCGGGCATACCGGTGCTGTTCATCGGCACTCAGTTGCGGTGGCTGCGGTGTAATCAGGCGCCAGGGCGTGGGCGACCAGGCCAGCAAATACATCGCCATCACTTCGGCGAAGGTCACCAGGTGGTTGTCGGCAGTGCTGCTGGTGAAGATCGGTTTCTTCACGCCGCCAAAAAAGCGTTCGCGCAGGGTCTCGTTGCTGTCCAGGGCGGGCAAAAGGTCCGCTCGGTGGTAATAGCTCGCGCGATGCCCATAGAGGCTGGCGCTGTCGTCCACCACCGCGCCTTCCAGGTATTCATCGAACAGGCCCAGGCATGTGATCAAGGCGTGAATCGCCCGCAGCATCGGCCCGGCCACATCGTCGGCGTACACCTGGTCGCCGCTCATCATCAACAGCGCGGGGCGCTCCGCCGGCGTGGGCGCGCTGGCCAGCAGGCGATCGACGCAGAGCAAGCCTTCGTCGGCAGGGTGGTGCGGTTTGCGGCAGGAGCCGTGCACCAATTGGCGAATGCGGCTATGCAGGACAAAACCCGGGGTGTCGGCGTTGCCATACAGCAAGTGTGGCGCCCACTCGGCAATGCCGGTGCCATCGACCAGCAGGTCGTAGCCGATCATCACATCCTGGGGCAGGGCATCGGCCAGTGGGAGGTCGATCAAATGGATAAACGCATGGCGCCCTACGGGCACGACTTGGCATTGCGCTTGAGCCAGTGGGAACGCCAGTGTCTGCCCGGCAACCTGCAGCTTGAGGGTCAATGCCAGTTCACGGCTGCCCATCAGCCACATCACCAGGCGCTGGGGCTCGAGACGTCGCAGCATAGGGCCGGCGAGGACGGCGGGCAGGGTGCCAGCTTGAAGCATAGGAATAGCGGCTCGGTGGTAAAGGGCCTCAAGGGTAAACCAGCGGATGTCGCTTTTTTGTCAAGGCGGGATGTCGAGCAAAGGAAAGGGGCCGGTAAAAGTGGCCCCTCTCTTTACTGCTTAAAGCACGTTACCGTTACCCAGGCTCTCCAGGTTGCCAGAGCGAGTGTTTCGCCGGGGCGTGCCCTGGTTGTGGGTATCAGTGGTCGATTCCTGCTCCGGCGTTTGCTGCTGCGTCGGTCGGCTTTGTGGTTCAGGCGCGGCTTCGACTTGCCGGTGGGGGTTGAAGTAGTTAGCGGTAGAGCCAAAAAAGATATCGATCATGAAAACCTCTGCTCTGTCGGGGCGTTGAATCAGCGTGATCAACGCACATCGAACCTACAGAGAGGGAAAGGGCTGGCCTATAAACGCCTTGCGTCAAGACATGACCCGGTGATCGTTATCGAGCCATGGCCATGCAGCGCAATGGCTCGGTCATGCAGGTTCGAACATCCGTCCGGGCCCCGATCTTCAAGCATCAGGTGTGAGTGCCTTCAATCACCTTGGGCACGGTAAAACGGAACTCACTGCCACGCCCCACCTCACTTTCGGCAACGATTTTTCCTCCGTGGGCCTGGACAATGCCCTGCGTGATATACAGCCCCAGCCCGCTGCCGGTGGGATTGTTTTCGGTCTGGGTCCAGTAGCGGTCGAACACATAGGGCAACTGCTCCGGTGCAATGCCATCACCGGAGTCGCGTACCGAGACCACAATTTCTTCACCGTTGCTCATGGCGCTGATGCCGATATTGCCCTGGCGCGGGGTGAACTTGATGGCGTTGCCGATCAGGTTCGACAGCACCTGGAACAGACGCTCCGGGTCGCCATTGATCTGCAGGCCGGGCTCGGCGTTGAAGGACAGGTCGATGCCTTTTTCCAGCGCCAGCGGCGCGAGAAGGGAGTAGGCCTCCTCGAACATCTGGCCAACGTCCAGCGCCACCGGCTTGACCACGTAGCGTCCCGCCTCGATTTTCGAGGTGTCGAGCAAGTCTTCCAGCAGCACATTCATGCGCGCGGCGGCTTGCTGCATGGTGTCGATCGCCGAGGAAATTCGTCGCGAGGTGTGGGGGCCTTCGGAGCTGAACGTCTTTTGCATCATGCCGCAGAGCATCGAGATGACCGTCATCGGGTTGCGCAGATCGTGGGAGACCACCGCCACCAGTTCATCACGGGCCCGCACCGCCTGTTGCTCGCGCAGTACCTGTCGCGCCAGGTCATTTTCCAGTGCGGAGCGGCGCAGGTCGTTGGCCGCAAAGCGGTCGCCATGGCTCCACTTGGTGGAGATGCCGGCCATTTCCACTTTCCAGATTTCAAACGAGGTGCGTGGGCGCAGGCGCAGGCCGGCGTCGGAGTTTTCCAGGTCCAGCGGTTTGCTCGGGTCGCCGCTCCAGTTGATGTTTTCTTTCACTTCCGGGCGGAACCACAGCACACCGTTGTCCACCGGCTTAGGCAGGCTCATGGCCAATACCCCGCTGGCGACCTTTTGAAACGCCGCCGCCGGTGGGTAGACCGAGGCCAGGTGATGGCTGGCGAATACCGGCTCGCCGCTTTCCTGCAACCACTGATGCAGCGCACGGATCTGCGCCGGCTCCGGGCAGTTACCGTAGCGGTGCAGTTGTTTGTCTTCGATGATCGCCACGCCGCCGGACAGGGTCAGGTCCATGAGCCATTGGCCGTGCTGGGCCAGGCCATCGAACACGGTGTTCTCAGAGGCTTTCATGGCGGCATCGAGCAGCGCCAGCGTTTCGACTTTTTCTTCGCGTTGACGGCTCAGGTCGAGGGCCTCCATGGCACTGATCTGCAGCGACAGCACCTGGCCGATGGTCTGGCAGGCGATGCGCAATTCATTGGGCACCAGCAGCGGTTCGCGATTGCCGCAACTGATCAGGCCCCAGAGTGTGTCACCCTTCATCAACGAGATGCTCATGGACGACAGCACGCCCATGTTCTGCATGTACTGGCAGTGAATCGGCGACACGCTGCGCAGAGTGGCGAAGCTCAGGTCCAGGGGCTCGCCGTTGTCCGGGCGCAGTTTGGGCAGCAGTGGCACCGGCTCGTAGGCGGCGTTCGGGATGATGCGTAGCCAGTTGGTGCGGTACAGCTCGCGGGCCTGCTCCGGGATATCGGACGCGGGGAAGAACAGCCCGTTGAACCGTTCCATGGACGGTGCCGATGCTTCGGCGATCACCTGGCCATGGCCTTCTTCTTCGAAGCGATAGATCAACACGCGGTCATAGCCGGTCATGGCCTGGATTTCAGTCACGCTGATTTCGTACAGCGCTTGCAGGGTTTTCGCTGATTGCAGGCGTTGCAGCATCTTGCCCAAGTCACTGGTGCGGCCATTCAGCGCCCGTGGGTGGAAATCCTTGAGGTGCGGTTCGAACTCCAGTACCAGCACACCCTGGTGACGGTGCAGCAGGCCTTCGAACGCTGCGCCGTTCAGGCTGACGAGCAGCGGCGGCGCGTCGAAAAAGCTGTTGTGCTCAGCCATGGCCTGTACGGCTTGGCCGTGCTCGGCACCGATCAGCATATGCAAGGGTTGGCCCAGCAGTGTCTCGGGTGCGTGGCCGAACAAGGTGCCCACGTTGGCGCTGACCTGGATGATATTCAGCTCAGGTTCTGACAGCGTCAGTAGCACGCCGTGAGGTTGAATCGCCCCCGGAAAACGGATCGGCTCGTTGGCACAGTTGGTAAGCAGCTTTTCAAAATCTTCGGGTTTCATAGCAGTACCTCCTGGCTGTCGAGCCATTGCTCAAAGCAGCTGAATGTTGAACGGGCCGCGTCTACCGCGCGCTGTCTGGCGGGCGTGTCCAATGGCTGGCGGCCTAGAAAGTCGAGAAAATCCGTCCAGCGCCGACCGGTCTCGGCGCCGTACACATCGAGAAACGCAGCGCCGTTATCCGCGTCCAGGCCCAGGCGCTGAGCCATTTCCCGGCGCAGCACCTGGCCGCCCAGGGTCGCGCCTTCCAGTACATACAGGGCACCGAGGCAGGCAGCGGGAGTGTCGAGGCGGGGCAGGTCTGTACAAGGCGGCAGGGTATGAATGGTAGCGTCACTCAAGCCCAGGGCGTGAAGATCGCTGACCAGGGTGGGCGTTTTCACACGCATGGCCTGGTCGAATCCGTCGGGGATCAAGTCACTGTCGTACAACGCGGCTTCCATCGGGCGATAAAACCCGTAGTACGCCCGGAGCAGGCGCTCGTACCAGTGGGCATCCAGGCGCTCGGAGAAAAATGGCAGACGCTTTTCGAGGACGACATGCAGCAGGGCAGTGCCCGCCCGCAGCGCTTCGAG
This sequence comes from Pseudomonas sp. G11, assembly GCF_029457515.1. NCBI lineage: Bacteria > Pseudomonadati > Pseudomonadota > Gammaproteobacteria > Pseudomonadales > Pseudomonadaceae > Pseudomonas > Pseudomonas sp. G11. Next base: position 6,691,937 of record NZ_CP120377.1, on the reverse strand, counting down.
TAAGGAGGGCGCATCTACGTCATGGGCCTGTGAGTGCATTCGGTGAGCTCGGACTGTGGGTCTTGCGACCATGAATGACGCGTGGAAATGGGCGGCGATTCTACACAACCGATGGCCGTCAACTGAACGAGAAAGGCGAATGTGCTGACCAGCGGATCAGAAAAGTCGCTCCCTGCCTCATTAATGACCCCGATGCCGGTGCCGAAGTTCGGCACACGTGATGTCGCGACGCTATTAGTGCATGGAAGATTCCTGTTGGGTCAAGGCCGTTTGCACGCATTCGAGCAGGTGCTCCGTGCTCCACGGCTTGGGCAAAAACCTCACGCTGGCGCCCAATTGCGAAGCCATGGCCCGGTTGCCTGAGGTCAATACCACCGGGACGGATGGCCAACGGTGCGCCACCACGCGGCTCAAGTCATAGCCGTTCAACAGGCCAGGCATCTGGATATCGCTGACAATCAGGTCCACCCGGTCATCGGCCCGCTCCAGGAAAATCATGCCTTCATCCGCCGAAGGAAACGAGGTCACGAGCGCCCCGAATTCCTCCAGTACATCCACCATCAACGATCGAATGATCTCGTCGTCTTCCAATACCAAAATCGATGGCTGAGCCATGATCCTTACTCCACCATCAGGGTTCAGTAGGGTGGAGTGGACGCTGGTCGAATAGGTTCGATTGGAAGTTTTATATGCGATGGATGGTCAATCGAAGCCCGGCAGGCCAGGTTCGCTCGTTTGCCTGGCGCAGAGTGCCTGCGCCAGGATACCCTGCGCGAAAATCAGGGACAGGCCCGATATCCGAGCCATTTGAACAAGGTCGTCAACCGTGAATGCCCCCGCCCCGCCCTTACTGGACAACACCCTCGGCAACCGCATGATCAAGGTCGACCACGCGGGTGAGCACGGTGCGATCTGCATCTATAGTGGTCAACGGTTCATGGCGCGGTTGTTCAACCCGGCCCTGGTGGCCGAACTCACGCAGTTTCTCGACGACGAACGCCGCCACCGGGCGGTATTCAAGGCTGAACTACAGCGCCGCGGCTATCCGCGTTGCCGCAGCTATTGGCTGTGCGGGCTTGGTGGCCTGGTGCTGGGGCTGATCACCGGCCTGTGCGGCCGCAAAGCCATCATGACCACCACCGTCGCGGTCGAAAGCGTCGTGCTCAAGCACCTGGCTCATCAGTTGCACACCCTACGTGACATCGACCCGCAGGCGGTCAGTGCCATTGCGTCCATCGTGGCTGAAGAGCAGCACCACCATGACCAATCGGCGGCGCAGATTGACGTGAGTGACCCATGGTTCAGGCTGTTGACGCCCGTGGTCACCGCCTGGACCGAAGCGGTGATCTGGATGGGCATGCGTTCCTGACAAGCAGGCATAATGACCGGTACCGTCCGATGTGGAGTCACTCATGAAGTACGCCTTCCTTTCCCTCGCCCTGGTCCTCAGTACGGGCTCGGCGTATGCCGCCGGTGATGCCGAGGCGGGCGGCAAGCTGTTCGCCAAGACCTGCGGCGGTTGCCACAGCATCGGCGAAGGGGCCCGCGGTGGGTTTGGCCCCGAACTCAACGGCATCATCGGCCGCCCCGCCGGCACCACCACCGACTACCAGTATTCAGACGCGATGAAGAACTCCGGCGTGGTCTGGACCCGAGACAAGCTTGCGGCCTATATCGAGGCGCCGAAGAAGGTGGTGAGCGGCACGCGCATGATTTTCTGGGGCATCAGTGACCCGGAAAAGATCGACAATATCCTGGCCTACCTCGAGACATTCCAACCCCAGTGATCATTCCCGCACATTCCTGAACAGCATCAACCGCGCACTCTCATGCAGCCCCCGGGTCAGCGCCTGCAGGCGTTGAAAGGCCTCGGGGTGCTGGTTGGCGACGTCGTCGCGGGGCGTCGCTGATGCCAGGTCATGCAGGGTGGGGGAACTGCCGTCGTGCTGCATCTGCAACAGGAAGTCCTGGGTTACGCCACCGATGATCGGGAATGTGCCTTCGCGCAACACCAACGGCACCATGCGCTCGCCCTCCGGTGCGGGTTGCTGGATATCCCTGCCCAGTGTGCCGTTGCGAAAAGGAATGCCCGCCATGCCGGCCACCGTGGGCAGCAGATCCGCCAGGCCGACGGCCTCTTCGATGACCCGTGGTGACAGGCCGGGCGCGTGGATCAGCAGCGGCACGTTATTGCTTTCCAAGCCTAACTGCTCGAAAGCCGGCGCCATATGCGGGATCTGGCTGATGCGGGTGTTGTGGTCGCCGAAGAACACAAAAATGCTGTTGTCGTAATAGCCGCCCGCCTTGGCCATCTCCATCAGCCGCCCGATGTTGTAGTCCAGCAGGCGCACGGCGTTGTACTGCTCGACACTGCGCGAGCCGGCGGCCTGGACTTGCTCCAGCGACAGGTGTTTGACCTCGAAGCCGTCGTTGAGCTTGGGGATCGTAAAGGGCCGATGGTTACCCGAGGTTTGCAGGTAGGCGAAGAACGGTTGGCCCTTGGGCACGGCACGTAACAGCGCGTCACCTTCCTTGAACAGGTCCAGGTCGGATATGCCCCATACGTCGACCCGGGGCGAGCGCCAGTGGCTTTCTTCAAACAGCTGCACGCCGTCGATGCTCTGGCGGATCAGTGCATTGATGTTCGCCCAGCCGGCATTGCCACCGATCATGTAGAACTTCTGGTAACCCTCGAACGCATTGATCAGCGTGTGTTGCCGGGTGATCAGCGGGTTACGCGTGGCCGTCTCCTGGCGGGTGACATCCGGCACACCGGTGATGCTGGCCCACACGGTTTTGGCAGTGCCGGTGACGGGGACGTAGAAGTGTTTGAAAAACCAGCTTTGTGTGGCCAGCTGGTCCAGGTTCGGCGTGGGGTTGAGCGGGTTGCCGTAGGCGCCCACGGCGCTGGTGCCGAGGGATTCGAGCATCACGAAGATAACGTTGGGCGGTTGCTCGCCGCCCAGCCGATAGGGTTGCACGCCTTGTTCGCGGATGAAGCTCAGGGACTGGGCATCGGGCTGGGCCACGCCCAGATACTGGGCGACTTGCGGGTAATACTCGCGGACCTGGGCTTCATCGAACTGCGATTGGCCGACCTTGAGTGTGTCGTACAAAAACAGCACCGGGTTCAGGCCCACGGCGGCCAGTTGGCTGTTGCCGGAAAAGAATGCATCGCTCCAGCGCAGGGGGACCGGGTTTTCCAGGTTGAGATGGGCGACACGCCCGAGCAGGGCGAGCAGCACCGCGACGACACCCATCACACTCACCACCGCCAGTGCCGGCTTGCCGATGGCGGTGGGCGCTCGATCCAGGGTCAACCGCTCCAGGCGGACCAACGCCCAGACCCAAAGCGCCACCGCCGCGAGCCAGCAGGCGGTTATCCATAGCACCGGGTAGGTTTCCCACACCATCTGCTGGGAAATTTGCGCGTCTTGCAGGTAACGCAGCACCGTCGCATTGATACGCACGCCAAGGTAGGCGTAGTGGCCGAAATCGATGATGTAGACCAGCCCCACCACCGCCAGTGCGACGGCCAGATAACCGCGCGCCAGCCAGCGCAGGGCCGGCAGGGTGGTGAGGTTCCAGCGCGGCAACCACGCCAGCACGGCCAGCGGCAGCAGGATCAATACCGCCAGGCGCAGGTCGAAACGCAGGCCGATACCCAGGGTTTCCAACAGCGCCGGGGTGTTCAAATCCAGGCCGGAAAAACCCAGCACAAACACCAGCCGCAATGCCGCCAGCAACACAAACATCAACCCGATCGCGCCCACGCCATAGCGCAGGCGGCGTGATTGCAACGCACTCATCTATTTTCCCACTGTTTAAAACAACACAAGTCCAATGTGGGAGCGGCTTGCTCCCGATGGGGGGCGTTCAGTGCCGGATGTACTGACTGACACGCCGCCATCGGCAGCAAGCGCCCTCCCACAGTTTTAGTTGCATGAGTCCAGCGACCACGCAGTAGCCCGCCAAGAGCGGGTCGACCAGATAATCCCAATAGTTTTCCGACGCCTTGAGCCGTAACGCAAAAGCCAACGTGCCCATCGCCAACATCCACACCGCCAGCGTATTACGCAGCCACAGCATCAACAGGGCGGTGGCCGCCACCAGTACGATCATCGGCCGCGGATTGAAGCCCCAACGGTACGGGTCGACATAGGTCAGGCCCAACGTGGCCGGATACAGCACCAGGCTCAGCAGGCCAAACAGCAGCAACATCTGCATCTGATGGGGGCGCCTGAGCGGCTGCACTACCCCCAATCGACACAGCCCCACCCACGCCAGCAACACCAACGTGCTGATCGCCAGGTCATCGGTAAAACTGCGTACATACGCTGCCAGTGGCAGCTCGTTGACTGGGATAAAACTCACCGCCACCAGCACCGGCAGCAACCACGGTCGCCAAGGTGCGGTGACGCGCAGGGCGCACAGCGCCACAAACCCCAGCAGCACAAAACTCAAGTGGGCTTGCCACAGAGAAACCATCAGAGACGCTCCTCCAGCCAGGCTTCGTTGAAGCTGACATGTTTGATGAAGGTGTTATTCCATGAGTACACCAGGTGGTACATGCCGTCCGGGCTGCGGCTGAAATAGGGGTACTCGTACTCGAAATCGCAGCCACGGGGTTTGCATACGCGGTAATCCAGGCTGCTGAGAAAGCGCTCTTCCAAGGGCAGGCGCTTGGCGCCGCTGGAGGCGCGGAAGCCTTCGCCAATGATCGCTTTGTAAGCTTCGGGAGAGAACGGTTGGCCGAGCGGGTCCGGGGACTGGTCCAACTGTGCCACCGTGCGCCATTGGCTGAGCTGGGCGTCGGTGCCGTAGAGGCTGAGCTTGAAGCGGCCGTCTTGCAGGTCATTGAGGGCCACCAGCAAACCATCGTCCACCGTGCCGACTGCCGCCAGCGACGAGTTGGGGTTGGCCGGCTCCAGCGGATAGGGCTCGCTCCAGGTCTGCCCGGCATCTTCGGTGCGGCTGGCCAGGACGCGGTGATGGGTGTCGCCGGCGTAGCGCAGCATTGCGATGGCGCGCTTGCCGTCCAGCGGCACGATGGTCGGTTGCAGGGAGTTCTTGCCGCGGCTGATGCGGAATTTATCGATCACTGCGCCATCGGCGCTCAAGTACAGGTACTCGGCAAACTTGCCCATGAACTCGTGGTACACCGGCAGGCCGATGGAGCCGTCAGCGTGGAACACCGGCGCGGCGCGCACCAGGGTGCTGATGTTAAAGAACGGCGAGGTCACCAGTTGCCTCGGTGCCGACCAGTTCGCACCGAGGTCGTCCGACACCATCACGTTGATCGCACTGGTGGCCCAGCCGCCGACCGACACCGACACATAAAACATCCACAGGCGTTTGTCCGGCGCCATGGCGATCACCGGGTTGCCCAGTTTGCGGATATAACGCTGGGTGCCGTCGCGGGTGCTTTCCCGGGTCGCCAGCACCTGCTCGGCGCCCCATTCCCCGGTGCGTGCATCGAAGCGTGCGGTGCGCACCTGCACATCGGCGGCGCCTTCGCGCGAGCCGGCGAACCACACGGCCATCAGGTCGCCGCCAGGCAGGGCAGTGACGGAAGAGGAATGCACAAAGTCGGTGAACTGGGAGGACACGAACCGGCTGCTGTACTGCGCGGGCGCCGCAACTTTGGCGGTGTTCGGGCTGGCCTCGGCAAACGGTGCCAATACATGGGGCGGATGGCTCTGCCAGGCGGCGAAAAACACCGCGAGCAGGCTGCAAATCAATAGAGCGGAGCGCATAGAGCACCTGTCGGGAAAAGGATTACTGCGCACGCTCATCCGGCAGGCGCTTCCTGCGACCGGTGAGCATGGATAACGGCAGGTTGTCCCGTACCTGGATGCTTTCGAATACCGCCGCCAGCACATGCACGCTCACCAAGCCCAGCAGTAGATTGGCTGCGGTCTCGTGGATCTGCTGCGGCCAGTCGGCGCCCCACAAGGCGTCGACTTCCTGCATCAGGAAACCGCTGATGCCGATGGTCAGCAGGGCCAGCAACATCAGCAGCATCACCAGCGCACCCAGCGGCGAATGGCCCAGGCGGTGGTGCGGCCGGCCATTGAGCAGCGAGCGTACATGGGCATTGAGCCGCTTTGGCGTCGGCCAGAAATCCGCCCAACGCGCACTGCGCGGCCCGATGAATCCCCACACTGTTCGAACCAGCAGCCAGGCCATGGCGTAGTAGCCCAGCCAGGCATGCCAGTCGTCGCCTGCTTCGTTAAAGAAGTAATTGGCAACGAAGACCCCGGCGATGGACAGATGAAACAGCCTCACCAGCGGGTCCCACAGGCGCAGGGATTCGCCTGGCATCAGCCCTTGATCTCAGTCTTCACGGCTTTGCCGGTGACCGGGTCGTGGTAGATCTCGACCTTGCGCTTGTCTTTGTCGAAGCCATAGATCTCATAGCAGTTGCCGTCGGTAACCTTGAACTTGCTGATCTCGTAGCCTTCGGCCTTGAGCTTGTCCTGGAAGACCTTTTCGTCTTGCCATTGCGAACGCTCGGCGGTGGTGCACTGCGGGCCGGCGAGGGCCAGGGGGCTGGCGATGACCAGGGACAGCAGGAGAATTTTGCGCATGGAAAAGCTCTCAGCAGTTGTGGGAGATTTCACAGTGCAAAACCAACCTTAGTGCAAGCTTAGTTGGCAACGAGTCGTAACATCTTTCCCGAAATAGCCCCGCTCAGAACCCGGCATGATGCCGCCGTTTCCTACAGAGAATTTGTTATGCGCCTGCTGCTTGTCGAAGATGACCGTGCCCTCGGCCAAGGGATTCGGGTGGCCTTGGGCGCTGAGGGCTACACCCTCGACTGGCTGCAGGATGGCGTCGCGGCCTTGCATGCCCTGCGCACGGAAAGCTTCGATCTGTTGCTGCTCGACCTCGGCCTGCCGCGCCTCGATGGCCTGGATCTGTTGCAGCAACTGCGCGCCGAGCAGCACGACCTGCCGGTGCTGATCCTCACTGCCCGCGACGGCACCGCCGAGCGCATCGCCGGTTTGGACGCCGGTGCCGATGATTACCTGGTCAAGCCGTTCGACGTGGAGGAGCTCAAGGCCCGTGTGCGCGCCTTGTTGCGCCGCAGCCAGGGCCGTGCGCAACCGATGCTGGAACACGCTGGCATCAGCCTCGACCCGGCCACCCAGCAAGTGCGCTATCAGGATGAGGACATCATCGTCACCCCCATGGAATACCAACTGCTGCACCAACTGATGGTGCGCCCCGGCAAAGTCGTGACCCGCGAGCGGCTGTCGCGCGCGTTGTATGGCTGGCAGGACCGTGTCGAGAGCAACACCCTGGAAGTATTGATCCATAACCTGCGCAAGAAGTTATCCACCGAGCTGATTCGCACCGTGCGCGGCGTGGGTTATGTGCTGGTGCTCAAACCATGACTTCCGTTCGCGCGCGCATCCTCGTTCCCGTCCTGGTACTGATCCTGCTTGGCGACGCCCTGATCAGCTGGTTGGTGCTGCGCGACAGTCACCACGAAATCGAAGAAGTCTACGACGCGCAACTCGCCCAGAGCGCACGCCTGTTGCAAGGCGTCCTGCGCCAACGCGAGCCCGGCGAAGCGGACTGGAACCGCTTGTATGAGGCGTTTGACCAGGCCATGAGCCGCGTGGGTGAGGAGGGCGTTGCCCATCCCTATGAAACCCGCCTGACCTTCCAGGTGTGGCGCACCGATGGTGAGTTGCTGGTGCGTTCCACCGAGGCGCCCGTGCTGGCGGCCCCACCGGCTACCCTCGGTGCCCATGACATTGTGGACAACGGCAACGACTGGTGCGCGTTCCTCCTCGCCGACCCGCAACAGGGCCTGCTGATCTGGGTGGGCGAGCGCGACGACATTCGCCAGGACCTGATCCAGCGCATCGTGCGCCACACCCTCTGGCCGACCCTGATCGGCGTGCCGCTGCTGGCGCTGTTGATCTGGCTGGTGATCGGCTGGGGCCTCAAGCCCTTGCGGGCCATGGCCCGCAAGATTCGCGGGCGCAACACCGACACCTTGCAGCCGCTGCACCTCAAGCCCTTGCCCAGCGACTTGGAGCCCATGCAAACCGCGCTCAATCGGTTGTTGGTCCAAGTTGACGAGCTGCTCGAACGCGAACGCCGTTTTATCGCTGACGCAGCCCATGAGCTGCGCACACCGCTGGCGATCCTGCGGATCCATGCGCAAAACGCCCAAATCGCCGGCACTGAAGAACAACGGCGTGAGGCGTTGGATTTTCTGGTCAATGGGGTCGATCGTGCGACGCGCATTGGCAGTCAGTTACTGACGATGGCGCGCATCGAACCGCAACTGAACAACCCTACGCGCAGCCGTGTGCACTTGACCGAGTTGGTGCGCGAAGAGCTCGCCGAGTTGACCCCGCTGGCCATGGAAAAAGACGTGGAATTGGTGCTGGAAGGGAACGAGGAGTGCTGGGTCGAGACCGACCCCGTGGCGCTGGCCATTGCGTTGCAGAACCTGGTGACCAACGCCCTCAACTTCTCCCCGCTGGGGGGCGAGGTGAAAGTGGTGATTGGCGTCCATTGCTTGAGCGTGGAAGACCAGGGCCCGGGGATTGATGAGGCGCAAATCGGGCGCTTGTTCGAGCGCTTTTACAGCCAGGGCAACGCCAATGGCGCAGGGCTGGGACTGGCGATTGTGCAGATGATCGTCGGCAAGATCGGCTGTCGGTTGGCGCTGCATAATCGTGAGCGAGGCGGGTTGTGCGCGCGGTTGGTGTTTGACGAGAGCTGACGCGAAATGTGTGAACGCAATGTCAGTCGCGACGAAGATCAAATGTGGGAGCTGTCGAGCCCCGGCGAGGCCGCGATGGGATCACCTCGGTAAGCCTGTCAGGCCGCAGCCCTGCATCGCGGACTTTCCACTGCGGAACATTCTGTTTAATCACCGGTCCAGTTATCATCGTCTTTCACCCTGATAAGGACATCCTCCCGTGAAGCGAATCGCGCTGCTCTCCCTCGCCCTGGCCCTGTGCGCCTGCCAATCGAACCAACGTGACTCATCGCCCAGCCTGCTCAAGGACGGTATCCAGTTCCGTCAGAAAACCGTGGCCGTCGACGCGGACCACGCCAAAGTCATCATGAAGGCCAGCGGCGGCACCAACCCCGTCGAATTCGCCATCCGCCGCGAAGGCGACCCCGACCAACGCCCGGAAACGCTTGGCACCGTGATGGACACCGGCGAAGGCAAGGTCTTCAACTGGATCGCCAAGCTCAACCAGACTGTCGCCAGCGCCGGGTTCAAGCGTTTTCCACAGTTGGAGATCCAGGCGGATCCTGGCAAGAAACTTACCGTGTCCAGCTCGGCGCGCAGCCAGGGCACTGGGGCTTACTACAGCTGCGGGCCGGTGATGAGCACGTTCAGCCCGGAGAAGGCCAAGGTGTATCTGGTGGAGTTCCAGTTCAAGTTTGACCGTTCTGGGTGTGCGCAGCAGGTGTTTGATATTACGGATCCGGCGAATCGGGTGTTGATTGGGGGGGAGGGGAGTGAGGCGAAAGAGGGGTAAGCGGAGTTGATTGAACGGTGGGCGTTGCCCGCCGTTTGCGTGGTGAAGTCTGGGCGAATACCACACCGTTGAAGGTGTGGGTGTAGCCGTCGCTAAATGGTGTCATTTGCTCGGGCGTCAGCTGAGGATTGACCTTTTGCAGTAGGCCATCTTCGTCGACCCACAAGCCGCTGTAGTAGCTGTTTTCATCCGTTCTCACGTACTCCTGCTTGTCACTTTCGTGTAGCGCAACCATCCAGAACACCGGCTCCGGACGATCCAGGCGGGCGTTGGCTTCGCTGAAAACCTGATCCCATGGGTGACCGACTTTGGATAGGAGAAAGCGGAATAGCGGGGTGTAATCAAAACCGTGTCGTTGATGGCTGTGCATCGAACTGCGGTTTGATCGTTTGTTTTTTTCTCTTTTGGTGTGCCGCTCATACCGGTAGGCAAGGCAACTTCCGTGGCGCACGCCATGGGTTCGGGTGTTGACTGAGCGGTAGAGGAGGGGCTTTTGCAGTGTAGGTCTCATTGCATCAAGGTTCCTTCTTGGGTTGTGTTGGTGGTGGTGGCCAGGCGCCTTGGTAGCGGAAGGAAATTTGGTAGTCGAGGCGGTCGGGTTCAATGATGTGCTGGAAGTACGGCTGAATGATCGTTATCCAGCTCGGCAGCACATTGAATACGTCGGCATATATCGCGGTTTCTTCGCCTAAACCCAATGCTTCAAAAACACTGTCTGGATCTGCGATATCCGCTGAATACTCATCTGCCTTCAAGTCATTGCTGTGCTTTTCGTACCATCGCAATCTGATTTTCATCACCATTTCCGAGTTCCTCTTTATCTGTAAATTCGACGTTTCGGGTCCGCCGGTCCTCGACGCTCGGCCGTATAAGGATCAAATGCGCCGAGGTGTTCCAAATCACTGTTTCGATAGACCTCCAGCTCTCCTTTCTTGGAATCCCATTCAAATAGCTTTCTCCTTTTTGCATCTATCCAACGCTCACGTAAGCCAGCCCCGCTTTTTCTTGGTGTTACCGGTTTTTGGGGAATCCGCCCAACAGGCTGAAATGGCCGTAGTCCTTGATCAGCTCAAGCGGGACGTAGCCGGTGGGGTTTGCATAGCGAATGACGCCGTCGGGCAGCTTGCAGGGTTTGGTGAAAACGCAACCGGCTGGCTTGGCGGGTGCCGAGGTTGGCGCTGGGGGAGGGGCGAATATGTCGATTGCCGGAAAATAGGGTGCTGGCGTCGGCTGTCGGCTCAGGATGCGCCGCTTGAGTTGTTCTTCTTCGGTGATGGGATACGCGCGTTCTGACATGACGGGCTCACTTCCTTGTGCGAGGGAGTGAGCCTATTAACGATAACGGAAACCTGACACTCGCAATGTTCGATGAAGTACGTGAGAAAAGTCAGCTGAAACGCGACGAGTCTTGACGAGTATTTTTCTACCTTTGAGGCGACTCTTCATGTTTTCCAGCCTCATGACGATAAAGCAATGCGTGGGGTAGCCGCGTAAATCAGTTGTTGAGGCACCCTCTATCACTACTCCCAAGGAAGACCTTATGACCCTGCAGGACTTTTGCCAGATTCTCTCTGATCACTTCGCCCCGAAAGCCAAACAAGTCACCCGCTTTGCACATACCGGCTACTCATTTGAAGAGTGGGTCAATTGGGAGATTTTTACTGCTTTTGTTGACCGGGGTTACGAAGCCTTTCCCAAGCCTGCTTACAAGCAGTCTTTTGCGGACAACACATCAAAGTTTCTCGGGGATCTGCGCGTCTGCGGAAACGAGGGGACGCAGGTATTCCTTGAGGTTGCGACAGCGCATGCGTGGACCCAAAGTAAATGGAGAAACAAGATCCTCAATGACCGGCTGAAGTTGGCGAAGTGGGTACCCAAGGCTGAAAAAACGCTGAAAATCCAGGTCGTCATCTCTTGCTCCAGTGAGCAGAAAGACCTGGAGAGCAACTGGCTGGATTGGTACCAGCGGATTAGCTTCTGGGGGGATAAGAGCGAAACGCTCATCCTGGATGATGGCGGTAATGGAGAAGTGGTCATCAAGGTCTGGGAAGTGGCGTGATGTTTGAGCGCCGCCCGCGTCACTCATAGCGTCTCGGCAGCGATAGACCTTGGGGGCCAAGGTCTTTTTTTGTGTAGTGATCAAGTCAACAGGTGTTTGGAAATCAGCCGGGAGATTTCAACGATCGAGGTCTTGCCGGTGAACTCGAATTTCACTTTCCCCAGCGACGAGAAGTAAATCTCCAACTCCGAATCCAGGTCAAACGTCCCGGACGTCTCCACCGAATACGCCACGATGTTTTTATACGGCAGTGAGGTGAAGTCCTTCTTGCTGCCGGTAATCCCCTGCACATTCACCGCGATGATGCGTTTGGTGGTGAAGACCACGCCGTCGCGCATGGCTTTGTAGGCGTCGATCACTTCTTCGCCGTCCAGCAGCAGGGCCGATACGCGTTCGGCGTATTCGTTGTTCTGTTTGAGTTTGAAAAAGCCTTTGTTGTTGAAGTCGATCATGGGCCTGGCCTTGGGTGAGTGGTGCGGTGGTGTATGCCGTTTTGCTCGCGGATCTGTATCTAACGCGCGCATTTTGAACGCCCTACCATTGGGTCCAAGCCTATAACCTTGGCCAAATGTTTCACGTCGACAAAATAACACCCCAGGAGCCCAACAATGCCCGAACTGTCCAGCTGGCTGGCCTATGCGCTTATTTCACTCGGCATGGTGCTCACGCCCGGCCCGAACATGATTTACCTCATCTCCCGCTCGATCTGCCAGGGCCGCAAGGCCGGGTTGATTTCCCTGGGCGGCGTGGCGTTGGGTTTTCTGGTTTACATGGTGTGCGCGGCCTTGGGGATCACGGCTTTGGTCATGGCGGTGCCATTTGCCTATGACGCACTGCGCTTCGGCGGTGCGTTGTACCTGGCCTATATGGCCTGGCAGGCAATTCGGCCGGGTGGGCGATCGCCGTTCCAGGTGCGGGATTTGCCCAAGGACAGCCCACGCAAACTGTTCACCATGGGCCTGGTGACGAACCTGCTGAACCCCAAGGTGGCGGTGATGTATTTGTCGTTACTGCCCCAGTTCATCGACCCGAACGGTCATGGCAGTGTGCTGACCCAATCTCTGGTGCTGGGGTTTACGCAGATTTTCATCAGCGTGAGCGTCAACGCAGTGATTGCCACCATGGCCGGCTCCATCGCGGTGTTTTTCGTCACCCGACCGGGTTGGCAGGTGGTGCAGCGCTGGCTGATGGGGTCGGTGCTGATGGGGCTGGCGGTGCGGATGGCGGTGGAAGGGCGTCGCTGAACCGGACGTTACAGGATCGCCTTCAGGTAATCCTTGAGTGCGTTGAGTGGGGCATTGAGTTCGTGCAGTGTCGATGCTTGGCGCACATCCAACGTCAGCCGTTGCAGCTCGCGACCCATCACGGTATTCACGCCGCCCAAGGAGCTGAGTGCCACTGCCAGGCATTCGTCCAGTTTTTGCTGGATGATATTGATCTCGCCGTTGCGGACCAACAGCCCGAATACCTCGCGCTCGTATTCGCTCATGATCGGGTCATCACGCAGTATCGGACTCTCACCTTCTGTTTCATAGGCCAGTTTGTGCGAGAACAAGGCGACTGCTTCCAGTTGCAATTCCATGGTGCTGTTTACCTTAATGTGTCGCCAGCAGGCGCCTCAGGCAACCGGCTGCAAAGCTTCCATTTCACTTAGCCAGGTATCGAAGCGACTGCACTGTTCGCGTATCGCTGGCAGGCCGATTTCAATGGCCGCCAACGAGCCGTGCAGCGGCTTGTCGTAACCCGCATAAAGCGTCTTAAGCCTTTTGCTCGGCGCCGTCATCGGGCTGTTATTGATGGTTTCCGGCGTTTCAAACTCATTCCGTATGTGCATAAACCGATCTTCAAGGTTGGGCTGGTTGATGCCCGTGGCAAGTCGCCGTGGACAACTGAAAAGCAAACCTTCGAATTCGTACATCTGCACATAGGGAATGAATCGGCGCATGGCGTCATCACCTAATTCGATCGCTAGCCTTTCCACCATGGCTTCTAGCAGGCAATCGGCTTTTTCATCCATGGAGTTTTTGCCGGCGGCATTCGCTTTTCCAGGAAACTCTTCGGGCAGACCATAAAAATCAAAGAACGTGGTGCAATAGGCTTGGCGGTCGCCGAGCAGGCGTTTTTCAACATCGCTGAGCAGGCGCTCAAAGCGAAAGTTGCCGCCTTTGTGGCCTGGTTTACCGATCAGCGCTGGCATCAGGTAAATACCCAAGTGGTGAAAGGCTTGAGCCAACACTTCGTTGATGAACATCTCCTCTGTCTGGCCCTCGCAAATGACGTGCACTCGAATCATTTACGCGGCCTCCCGCCCAAGATGTTTTTCTCCCACAACTCGCCTACTGAGTAGTCGTCTAACCACGTTTCGAAAGCTTTTTCGTCCAGACGCTTGAAGACAGTTGCTCCCTTTTCCCGCTCAACGATGATCAAGTCATCGATAGAGAACTCGTTTACCAGTGGGACTGATTGCGTTGAAACAATCACCTGCATTCGCGTAGAGGCAGACCGTAACAGCGAACCCAGCAAAGTGATTGCATAAGGGTGCAGGCCTAACTCCGGCTCATCGATGATGATCGTCGATGGTGGGTCGGGCTGAAGGAGGGCGGTTACCAGGCACATGAAACGAATCGAGCCGTCCGAGAGTTGACTGGGCCAGAAGGTGTAATCGCTGTCCTTTTGTCGCCATTGCAAATTGATCAGTTCTTCTTGTGTGTCTAAGCGCACCGGACGGAGTACAAAATCGTCGAAGAACGGGATCGCCAGTTGGATGGTCTTGCGGATCTGGTCGTAGACTTCAGGCGTCTCAGTGGATAGGCGATGCAGATAAGCCGCCAGGTTCGAGGCGTCGGGCCTTAGGTAGTCGTTGATGTGAACAGGGCCGTAGCGTTTGACACTTGCTGTTTCGCTGGTGTCATGGAAGTGAAAAACCTTCCAGCTGGAAATCGATTCATAGCAGTACGCTACGACGTTATTTTTGTAAGGGGCTTGGAATTGTTTTACGTCGAACGCTTTTTTGAGTTTGGCCTCTTGGTGTCCTGAGCCGAGGGGAATCCATTCAGACCCATACATGGGGCCTTCAAAAAAAAGTCGTTCATTGGCAAAAACAAACCCTCCATCAACGGTCGACTCCAGCTCGAACTCATAACCGTTAAGGCCAAAGTGAACGTAGGAGAAGATCCTCGTCGTTTCCTTCACCCCGAAGCTGACAATTCGATCTGCCTTGCCTTGTTGGGTGGTCCATGTCTGTAGGCGCGACTCCATCATTTCGCTGAGCATACGAAAGTAAGCAACGAAGCTGCTCTTGCCTGCGCCATTGGCACCCAGCAGTACGTTCAAGCTTTCCAGGCGGAAGTCTTCAAGGTTCTTGATTGACTTAAATCCCTTGATCGTCAGCCGACTGATGGGGTTCTTTGTGCTCATTGCTGCTTGATTCCTTTAGCGCCGCTATTCGTCGAGACCAGGCTGCTGTCATTGATAGCTGTCGCGGAGTTTGCCATTGATTTTAGAGACTGGCTCGTCACTTGATAGCTTCATCCTAACGCTAATCTTTTCTACCTAATACCAACGCTTTGAGTGGTGGTCATTGCGGCTAAGACAGCTGAGGCAAGCCAGCAACCACTTTTCTTCAGGCGAAAAAAAAGACCTTGAATTTCAAGGTCTTTTTTTAAGATGGTGCCCCGAGGGAGACTCGAACTCCCACTCCTTTCGAAAACGGATTTTGAATCCGCCGCGTCTACCAATTCCGCCATCAGGGCTCAATGGCGGCGAAGTATAGAGATGAGATTACCGTTGGTCAATCACGTTTCATGGTCAATTTTGACTATTTCCGCTAGACTTCCCGGCCCTGCTAGACGAACCCCATCATGCGCGTTGCTGACTTTACTTTTGAGCTCCCTGATTCGCTGATCGCTCGCCACCCTTTGGCCGAGCGTCGCGCCAGTCGACTGCTGACCCTGGACGGGGTGAGCGGTGCCCTCGCACACCGTCAATTCACTGATTTGCTTGAGCATTTGCGCCCAGGCGATCTGATGGTGTTCAACAATACCCGGGTGATTCCGGCGCGGCTGTTTGGCCAGAAAGCCTCCGGCGGCAAGCTGGAAATTCTGGTGGAACGGGTGCTGGACAACCATCGCGTGCTGGCCCATGTGCGTTCCAGCAAATCGCCCAAACCGGGTTCGACGATCTTGATCGATGGCGGTGGCGAAGCCGAGATGGTTGCGCGCCATGATGCGCTGTTCGAACTCAAGTTTGCCGAGGAAGTGTTGCCGCTGCTGGAGCGCGTCGGCCATATGCCGTTGCCTCCTTATATAGATCGCCCCGACGAAGACTCGGACCGCGAGCGCTATCAAACGGTGTACTCGCAACGCCTGGGGGCGGTTGCCGCGCCGACTGCCGGGCTGCATTTCGACCAGCCGCTGCTGGATGCAATCGCCGCCAAGGGCGTCGAGAGCGCCTATGTGACCCTGCACGTGGGGGCCGGCACGTTTCAGCCGGTGCGTGTGGATAAGATCGAAGACCACCATATGCACAGCGAATGGCTGGAGGTCAGCCAGGACGTCGTGGACGCGGTGAATGCGTGCAAGGCGCGTGGCGGGCGCGTCGTTGCAGTGGGCACTACCAGTGTGCGTTCCCTGGAGAGCGCGGCGCGCGATGGCGTACTCAAGCCGTTCAGTGGCGACACCGATATCTTTATTTACCCAGGCCGGCCGTTTCACGTGGTCGACGCCCTGGTGACCAACTTCCATTTGCCGGAATCCACGCTGTTGATGCTGGTGTCGGCATTTGCCGGTTATCCGCAGACCATGGCCGCTTATCAAGCCGCCATCGACTATGGGTACCGTTTTTTCAGCTACGGTGATGCGATGTTTATCACCCGTAATCCGGCGCCGCGCGGCCCAGAGGAACAACTATGAGTCGTATGTCGTTTGAATTGCTCGCCACCGACGGCAAAGCCCGTCGCGGTCGCCTGACTTTCCCGCGCGGTACGGTAGAGACCCCGGCCTTCATGCCCGTGGGCACCTACGGCACCGTCAAAGGCATGCTGCCGCGCGACATCGTCGCCACCGGCGCCGAGATTATCCTGGGCAACACCTTTCACCTGTGGCTGCGTCCGGGCACGGAAGTGATCAAGAAGCACGGCGACCTGCATGACTTCATGAAGTGGCAAGGCCCGATCCTCACCGACTCCGGTGGTTTCCAAGTGTTCAGCCTGGGGGCCATGCGCAAGATCAAGGAGGAGGGCGTGACCTTCGCCTCGCCGGTGGACGGTGCCAAAGTGTTCATGGGGCCGGAAGAGTCGATGCAGGTCCAGCGCGACCTGGGCTCCGACATCGTGATGATTTTTGACGAATGCACGCCGTACCCGGCTGACGAAGACGTCGCGCGGATTTCCATGGAGCTGTCGCTGCGTTGGGCCCAGCGCTCGAAAAACGCCCACGGTGACAATACCGCGGCGCTGTTCGGTATCGTCCAGGGCGGCATGCATGAAAGTCTGCGCAAGCGCTCACTGGAAGGCCTCGACAAGATCGGCTTTGACGGTCTTGCCATTGGCGGCCTGTCCGTGGGCGAACCCAAGCACGAAATGATCAAGGTGCTGGATTATCTGCCGGGCCTGATGCCCGCTGAAAAACCTCGTTACCTTATGGGCGTTGGCAAACCGGAGGATCTCGTAGAGGGTGTGCGCCGCGGTGTGGACATGTTCGATTGCGTGATGCCAACCCGTAATGCCCGCAATGGGCATCTGTTCATCGATACAGGCGTGCTGAAGATCCGTAACGCGTTCCATCGCCATGATGAATCGCCGCTGGATCCCACCTGTGACTGCTACACCTGCCAGAACTTCTCCCGTGCTTATCTGCACCATCTGGACAAGTGCGGGGAAATGCTGGGTAGCATGTTGAATACCATCCACAATTTGCGTCACTACCAAGTCCTGATGGCTGGTTTGCGCGAGGCTATTCAACAGGGTACATTGGCCGCCTTCGTCGATGCCTTCTATGCCAAGCGCGGGCTCCCTGTGCCGCCCTTGGACTGAGTTTTCCGACCCTAAGATTCACTATTTGCAACTGGAGTGCTAAATGAGCTTTTTTATCTCTAACGCCATGGCTGACGCCGCTGCGCCTGCTGCTGCCGGCCCTATGGGCGGTGGTTTCGAGTGGATTTTCCTGGTCGGTTTCCTGGTCATCTTCTACCTGATGATCTGGCGTCCACAGGCCAAGCGCGCCAAAGAGCAGAAAAACCTGCTGGGCAGCTTGCAGAAAGGTGACGAAGTCGTGACCACTGGCGGTATCGCCGGCAAGATCACCAAGGTTTCCGACGCTTTCGTGGTCCTGGAAGTCTCCGACACCGTAGAAATGAAGTTCCAGAAGGGCGCTATCGCCGCCACGCTGCCTAAAGGCACGCTCAAAGCGATCTAAGCAACAACCTTTACCAATCGACGGGGCGCGCAAGGCGCCCCGCGTTATAAGCGGGCGGCGTGATGCTGAACAAATACCCTCTGTGGAAATACGTACTGATCCTGGCGGTGCTGGCGATCGGTTTTATTTATTCCGCTCCCAATCTCTATCCTGATGACCCTGCGATCCAGATATCTGGCGCCAGCACTTCGCTGAAGGTCAATCAGGCTGACCTGGAACGCGCGAGCAAGGCGCTCACCGATGCGGGCATCCAGGTCAAGGCGGCAACGTTGGCAGCTGATGCGAAAGGCGGCTTGTTGCGCCTGACCAAGCAAGAAGACCAATTGCCGGCCAAGGATGTTGTGCGCAAGGCCATGGGCGACGACTACGTTGTCGCGCTCAACCTGGCACAGACCACGCCAAAATGGCTGCGCAGCATTGGCGCGCACCCGATGAAGCTGGGTCTGGACTTGTCCGGTGGTGTGCACTTCCTGCTGGAAGTGGACATGGACAAGGCCCTCGACGCACGCCTCAAAGTCTACGAAGGCGACGTGAAGAGCCTGCTGCGTAAAGAGAAGTTGCGTTATCGCAGCCTCCCGCAGCTCAACGGTGCCATCCAGCTGGGCTTCTCTGACGAAGCGTCCCGCGAACAGGCCCGTGCGCTGATCCGCAAGAACTTCAACGATTTCGACATCGTACCGGCCGACCTCAATGGTCAACCGGTGCTGCGTCTGGCGATGACCCCGGCCAAGCTGGCGGAAATCCGCGAATACTCGATCAAGCAGAACTTGACCACGGTACGTAACCGCGTCAACGAGCTGGGTGTGGCCGAGCCGATCGTTCAGCGTCAGGGCGCCAACCGCATTGTGGTTGAGCTGCCGGGCGTGCAGGACACCGCAGAAGCCAAGCGTATCCTGGGTAAAACCGCCAACCTGGAATTCCGCCTGGCCGCCGAGCCGGGTGCTTCCAAGGCCACTTCCGAGACTTTCGAGTTCCGTGAAGGCAACCGCCCTCCGGCGCAGATCGAGCGTGGCTTGATCATTACCGGTGACCAGGTCACCGACGCGAAGGCCGGTTTCGGCGAGCACGGTACCCCTGAAGTGAACATCCGCCTGGATGGCCACGGCGGCGAACTGATGAGCCGCGCCACGCGCAGTAACGTCGGTCGCAGTATGGCGGTGATCTTCATCGAGCAACGTCCGATCACTACCTACACCAAGCAAATGGTCAACGGCGTCGAGAAAGACGTGCCGGTACAGACCTTCAAGGAAGAGAAGAAGATCATCAGCCTGGCGACCATCCAGTCGCCGCTGGGTGCTCAATTCCGCATCACTGGCCTGAACGGCCAGGGCGAATCCTCGGAGCTGGCCCTGCTGCTGCGTGCCGGTGGCTTGGCTGCACCGATGTACTTCGCTGAAGAACGCACCATTGGCCCGAGCCTGGGCGCCGACAACATCACCAAGGGCGTCGACGCAGCCTTGTGGGGCATGCTGTTCGTGTCGCTGTTCATCATCGCCATCTACCGCTTCTTCGGCATCATCGCCACCGTGGCCCTGGCGGGCAACATGGTGATGCTGCTGGCCCTGATGTCGCTGCTGGGCGCTACGCTGACCCTGCCAGGTATCGCCGGTATCGTACTCACCATGGGTATGGCGGTGGACGCCAACGTGCTGATCTTCTCGCGGATTCGTGAAGAGATCGCCGCCGGCATGACCGTTCAGCGTGCAATCAACGAAGGCTTCGGCCGGGCATTTACCGCGATTCTCGACTCCAACCTGACCACATTGCTGGTCGGCGGGATTCTCTTTGCCATGGGCACCGGCCCCGTCAAAGGTTTTGCGGTAACCATGTCCCTCGGTATCTTTACCTCGATGTTCACGGCCATCATGGTGACCCGCGCAATGGTCAACCTGATCTTTGGCGGGCGTGACTTCAAGAAGTTGTGGATTTAAGGGGCTGCCATGTTACGTACAATCAACTTCATGGGCGTTCGCAATATTGCGTTCGGCGTCACCGTGCTCCTTACCGTTCTGGCGTTGTTCAGCTGGTTCCATAAGGGCCTGAACTACGGTCTGGACTTCACCGGCGGTACGCTCATCGAGCTGACCTACGAGAAGCCGGCCGACGTTACCCTGGTGCGCAGTGAGCTGGTCAAGGCCGGCTATCACGAAGCCATCGTGCAGAGCTTTGGTGCAACCACTGACCTGCTGGTGCGTATGCCTGGCGAAGACCCACAATTGGGTCATCAGGTCGCCGAAGCCTTGCAGAAGGTCGGCGGCGATAACCCGGCGTCGGTCAAGCGCGTCGAGTTCGTCGGCCCTCAAGTGGGTGAAGAGCTTCGCGACCAGGGCGGTCTCGGCATGCTGATGGCGCTGGTCGGCATCATGATCTACCTGGCCTTTCGCTTTCAGTGGAAGTTCGGCGTCGGCGCCATTGTGTCGCTGATCCACGACGTGGTCGTGACCGTGGGTATCCTGGCGTACTTCCAGATCACCTTCGACCTGACCGTGCTGGCCGCGGTGCTGGCGATCATTGGTTACTCGCTCAACGACACCATCGTGGTATTCGACCGGGTTCGTGAGAACTTCCGGGTGCTGCGCAAGGCGACGCTGATCGAGAACATCAACATCTCCACCACCCAGACCCTGCTACGGACCATGGCGACGTCGATCTCCACCTTGCTGGCGATCGCGGCCCTGATGATCTTTGGTGGCGACAACCTGTGGGGCTTCTCCCTGGCGTTGTTTATTGGCGTCCTGGCGGGTACCTACTCGTCGATCTACATCGCCAACGTGGTACTGATCTGGCTGAACCTCAACAGCGAAGACCTGATCCCTCCGGCCAGCACCGGCAAGGAGGTCGACGACCGTCCTTGATGGGCGTTTGTTGATCAGCTGTTACAAAAAAGGCACGAGTATTGAACTCGTGCCTTTTTTTTTGCTCCAAGGCTGGGTATAGCGCGGATCTTTCGGTCCGTTTGTGATGGTCAGGAGGTTCAACGTGAACAAGTCGTTACTGGTTGGTGCGGTATTGGGTGCTGTCGGTGTAACTGCCGGGGGTGCTGTTGCCACCTACAGCCTGGTAAAAAGCGGCCCTGAGTATGCGCAAGTGCTGGCAGTGCAGCCGGTGAAAACCCAGATTAAAACGCCTCGCGAGGTCTGCAAGGACGTCGCAGTGACCCGGCAGAAGCCGGTGCAGGATCAACACCAGATCGTCGGTACGGTGGTCGGTGCGCTGGCTGGTGGCTTGTTGGGTAACCAGATCGGCGGCGGTAATGGTAAGAAACTGGCCACCGTGGCCGGTGCTGTCGGTGGTGGTTACGCCGGTAACAAGGTTCAGGAAGGCATGCAGAACCGCGATACCTACACCACCACGCAAACGCGCTGTAACACCGTTAACGACATCAGTGACAAGGTAGTCGGGTACGACGTGCGTTACACCTTGGATGGCAAGGAAGGCTCGGTACGTATGGACCGTGATCCAGGCGGCCAAATTCCGGTCGACAAGGAAGGGCGTCTCGTCCTGGGCCAGAACCAGCAGTAATCCCAAAGCCTGGTTCAGTTCAAGGTATGGGAGGGGCCCCCTCCCATATTTGTTGTGTGTTGCTAGTGGTCTTCAAATCCCAGGCATAAAAAAAGCACCCCGAGGGGTGCTTTTTTGTGCTCGCTCGCTTAGCGCTTCAGCGAGGCTGGCAGGTGCGGCTGGATCGCCGTCAGGACCGCCTTGAAGCATTTGGTGTTGCCGGCAACGACGTGGCCTTTTTCAAGGAAGTCATGGCCGCCGGTGAAGTCGCTCACCAGGCCGCCTGCTTCCTGAATCAGCAGGGCGCCTGCAGCCATGTCCCACTCGGACAGGCCTGATTCCCAGAACGCATCGAAACGGCCGGCAGCCACGTAGGCCAGGTCCAGGCTGGCTGCACCGGCGCGGCGGATGCCGGCGGTCTGGCCAACCAGGGCGCGGAACATGCCCAGGTAGTTTTCCAGGTTGTCCATCTGGTCATCGCGGAACGGGAAGCCGGTGCCCAGCAGGGCGCCGTCCAGGCTGGTGCGACCGCTGACGCGCAGGCGGCGGCCATTGAGCTGGGCGCCACGGCCACGGCTGGCGGTGAATTCTTCCTGGCGAACCGGGTCGAGGACAACGGCGTGTTCCAGGCGGCCGCGGTATTTGCACGCGATGCTTACGGCAAAGTGCGGGATGCCGCGCAGGAAGTTGGTGGTGCCATCCAGTGGATCGATGATCCACAGGTAGTCTTCGCCTTCGCCGCTACCTTTGTGCAGGCCGGTTTCTTCACCGAGGATGCCGTGGGTCGGGTAGGCCTTGCGCAGGGCGTCGATGATTTTCTGTTCGGCGGCGCGATCCACCTCGGATACATAATCCTTGGCGTCTTTTTCGTCGACCTTGATGGTATCCAGGCGCTCGATGGAGCGGAAGATCAATTCACTGGCGCTGCGGGCGGCGCGCAGCGCGATATTCAGCATGGGCTGCATGGATGTGTCACCTAAGGTTGTTAAAGAAAGCCGAGCATTCTAGCAGAAACTTTCTTCAGGTGAAGGACGACGTGAGCTTTCATGGCATAACCTTAGGCTGTTCTGTAAGATTTGCTCCCCTTTCCTGTGTCCGAGAGCGCCTCCCTTGCTGCAAAACATTCGTGTCGTCCTGGTCAATACCAGTCATCCCGGCAATATCGGCGGGGTGGCGCGAGCCATGAAAAACATGGGGCTGACGCGCCTGGTGCTGGTCGAACCACGCGTGTTCCCGCACCACGAGGCCGATGCTCGTGCATCTGGCGCCAATGACATCCTTGAAAGTGCCCAGATCGTCGCCACCTTGGAAGACGCCCTGGTCGGCTGCAATCTGGTGCTCGGCACCAGCGCCCGCGACCGGCGCATTCCGTGGCCACTGCTGGATCCGCGTGAATGCGGGACCAAAGTGGTGGAAGAGGCGGCCGGTGGCGCTGAAATCGCCCTGGTCTTCGGTCGCGAAGACTCCGGCCTGACCAATGAAGAGCTGCAGCGATGTCATTATCACGTGCACATCCCATCAGACCCTGAGTTCAGCTCGCTGAACCTCGGGGCAGCGGTGCAGGTGCTGAGTTACGAGGTGCGCATGGCCTGGCTGGCTGCTGAAGGCCAGCCGAGCAAGGTCGAGAAGGATGAAGTTGCGTCGACCAAAAGTGGCGAACTGGCCACCATGGACGAGCTGGAGCGGTTCTATGAACACCTGGAGCAAACCCTGGTGGCCATCGAATTTCTCGATCCGGAAAAACCACGGCACTTGATGGCGCGCCTGCGTCGGTTGTACGGGCGCAGCTCGGTCAGTCGAGCGGAAATGAATATATTGCGTGGCATCCTCACGGAAACCCAGAAAGCGGCCCGTGGCGAGCTTCTTAAGCGGAAGGATTAAAAATGTTCGAGCGTTTGCGAGAAGATATCCAGAGTGTTTTCCATCGTGACCCGGCAGCGCGCAATGCCTTTGAAGTGCTGACCTGCTATCCGGGAATGCACGCTATCTGGATCCACCGCCTGTCCGGTGCGTTGTGGAATATGGGCTGGAAATGGCTGGCGCGACTGGTGTCGAACTTCGGTCGCTGGTTGACCGGGATCGAGATCCATCCGGGTGCCAAGGTGGGGCGTCGCTTCTTTATCGATCACGGTATGGGCATCGTGATTGGCGAGACTGCCGAGATTGGTGATGACGTGACCCTGTACCAGGGCGTGACCTTGGGCGGCACCAGTTGGAACAAGGGTAAGCGCCACCCGACGCTGGGGAACGGCGTGGTGGTGGGCGCGGGCGCCAAGGTGCTTGGCCCGTTCACGGTAGGGGCTGGTGCCAAGGTCGGTTCCAACGCCGTGGTGACCAAGGCCGTGCCGGCCGGCGCCACCGTGGTGGGTATTCCCGGGCGGATCATCGTCAAGCCGGAAGTGGGCGATGAGCAGGAAGCCAAGCGCAAGGCCATGGCCGAGAAGATCGGCTTCGATGCCTACGGTGTCAGCGAAGACATGCCCGACCCGGTGGCGCGCGCCATCGGCCAGTTGCTTGACCACCTGCAAGCGGTGGACGGCAAGTTGGACGGCATGTGTGGCGCGCTGAAGGAACTGGGCAGCAGCTACTGTGCGAAAGACTTGCCTGAGCTGCGCGAAGAGGACTTCGCCGAGATCAAGGACGAAGCTGCAAGCAAGGCCGGCTGAAGTCTCATCGTCACCACAAAACCCCTGTGGGAGGGGGCTACACCCCGATGACGGTGGGTCAGTCGACGCATTCGTCAGCTGTCAGACCGCTATCGGGGCAAGCCCCTCCCACATTTGATCTCCGTTGATCCAGCAATTCCCATCCGGTCCTGTTCCCGCTGTTCGTCCCCACCCCATCCTGCTATGATTCGCGCGCCCTTTTTACGGGTAATCCTGACTAAAGTACTAGGTCTTATAGTTGACTTAAATACTCGGGAATCGCATACTTGCTCCCATTCTGAAACACCTTGGTACTTGTCCATGAGACTGACTACAAAAGGCCGATACGCGGTAACCGCCATGCTTGACTTGGCCTTGCACGCGCAAACTGGGCCGGTGTCCCTGGCCGATATCTCCGAGCGCCAAGGCATTTCCCTGTCCTACCTTGAGCAACTGTTCGCCAAATTGCGCCGCAGCAATCTGGTTTCCAGTGTGCGTGGGCCAGGTGGCGGCTATCAACTGTCCCGCGAGATGCAGGGCATCCAGGTGGCCCAGGTCATCGACGCGGTCAACGAATCCGTCGATGCGACCAAATGCCAGGGCCTGGGTGACTGCCACGCCGGCGACACTTGCCTGACGCATCACTTGTGGTGTGACTTGAGCCTGCAGATCCATGAGTTTTTGAGTGGTATCAGCTTGGCTGATCTTGTGACTCGCCGTGAGGTGCAAGAAGTAGCCCAGCGTCAGGACCAGCGCCGTTGCAACACCAAGGCGCCGCGTCTGGACAAGATTGAAGCGTCCGCCGTCGAGTGACAGCCGAAGAGCTAACGGCACGCCAGCCAGCCTGATTTAGGAGAAAGTCCATGAAATTGCCGATTTACCTTGATTACTCAGCGACCACGCCGGTTGATCCGCGTGTCGCACAAAAGATGAGCGAATGCCTGCTGGTCGACGGAAACTTCGGCAACCCGGCCTCCCGCTCCCACGTTTTCGGCTGGAAAGCCGAGGAAGCGGTGGAGAACGCTCGTCGCCAGGTCGCTGACCTGGTCGGTGCAGACCCGCGCGAAATCGTCTGGACTTCCGGCGCCACCGAATCCGACAACCTGGCAATCAAGGGCGCGGCGCATTTCTACGCGACCAAAGGCAAGCACCTGATCACCACCAAGATTGAGCACAAGGCTGTCCTCGACACCATGCGCCAACTGGAGCGTGAAGGTTTCGAGGTCACTTACCTCGAGCCAACCACCGACGGTATCGTCACCCCGGCCATGATCGAAGCCGCGCTGCGTGAAGACACCATCCTGGTTTCCGTGATCCACGTGAACAACGAAATCGGGACCATCAACGACATCGCGGCCATCGGCGAGCTGACGCGCTCCAAAGGCGTCCTGCTGCACGTCGACGCTGCTCAGTCCACCGGCAAGGTCGACATCGACCTGTCGAAACTGAAAGTCGACCTGATGTCGTTCTCGGCCCACAAGACCTACGGCCCTAAAGGCATCGGCGCGCTCTACGTGAGCCGTAAGCCCCGCGTACGTATCGAAGCCACCATGCACGGCGGCGGTCACGAGCGCGGCATGCGTTCGGGCACCCTGGCGACCCACCAGATCGTTGGTATGGGCGAAGCTTTCCGTGTGGCCAAGGAAGATATGGCTGCCGAGAACCTGCGCATCAAGGCCCTGAGCGAGCGCTTCTACAAGCAGGTCGAAAACCTTGAAGAGCTGTACATCAACGGCAGCATGACCGCCCGTGTACCGCACAACCTGAACTTGAGCTTCAACTACGTCGAAGGCGAGTCGCTGATCATGGCGCTCAAGGATCTGGCGGTTTCGTCCGGTTCGGCCTGCACCTCGGCCTCCCTTGAGCCGTCCTACGTGCTGCGTGCCCTGGGCCGCAACGACGAACTGGCGCACAGCTCGATCCGCTTTACGTTTGGCCGCTTCACCACCGAAGAACAAGTCGACTACGCGGCGCAGAAAGTCTGCGAAGCCGTCAATAAGCTGCGCACTTTGTCGCCGCTGTGGGACATGTACAAAGACGGTGTCGACATTTCCAAGATCGAGTGGGCGGCACACTAACTATAGAAGCCGCCACCCCAGCTCTGTAGGAACGTGGCGGAAAACGCAGGCGTTTCTACAGGGTTACAGAGCGGCCCTGATGAGTGAGGATTCAGTACCATGGCTTACAGCGAAAAGGTCATCGACCACTACGAAAACCCGCGTAACGTCGGCAAGATGAACGCGGAAGACCCAGATGTCGGCACCGGCATGGTCGGCGCTCCGGCGTGCGGCGATGTGATGCGCCTGCAGATCAAGGTCAACGAGGCGGGCGTTATCGAAGACGCCAAGTTCAAGACCTACGGCTGCGGTTCGGCCATCGCCTCCAGCTCCCTGGCGACCGAATGGATGAAAGGCAAGACCCTGGATGAGGCTGTGACGATCAGCAACACCCAACTGGCCGAAGAACTGGCCCTGCCGCCAGTGAAAATCCACTGCTCCGTACTCGCAGAAGACGCCATTAAGGCGGCCGTTCGCGACTACAAGCAGAAGAAAGGCTTGATCTAAGCATTTGGCGACGAGTAAGGAGTCAACGATGGCTATCAGCATGACAGAAGCGGCTGCACGGCACGTGCGACGCTCCCTGGATGGGCGCGGTAAAGGTGAGGGGATTCGTCTGGGTGTGCGCACCACGGGCTGTTCCGGCCTTGCCTATGTGCTGGAGTTTGTCGACGAGGTGGTTGATGAGGACCAGGTGTTCGAAAGTCACGGCGAGAAAGTGATTATCGACCCTAAAAGCCTCACCTATCTGGACGGCACCGAACTCGATTTCGTCAAGGAAGGGTTGAACGAAGGCTTCAAGTTCAACAACCCCAACGTACGCGGTGAATGTGGCTGCGGCGAAAGCTTCAACATCTGAGGCTATTTGTGGGCACTCCTTGTCATTTCGCTTTATTCGAGCTGCAGCCGAGCTTTCGGCTGGACCTCGAGCAGCTTGCCACGCGCTACCGTGAATTGGCGCGTGGGGTGCATCCGGACCGCTTCGCTGACGCTTCCGAGCGTGAGCAACGCCTGGCGCTGGAGCAATCGGCCAGCCTCAACGAAGCCTATCAGACGCTCAAAAGTCCCCCCAAGCGCGCGCGTTACCTGCTCGCGATGAATGGTGGCGAGTTGCCGTTGGAAGTCACGGTGCACGACCCGGACTTCCTGATGCAGCAGATGCAGTGGCGCGAAGAGCTCGAAGACTTGCAGGACGAAGCCGATCTGGCGGGTGTCGCGGTCTTCAAGCGTCGTTTGAAAACCGCCCAGGATGAGCTCAACGAAAGCTTCGCAGCCTGTTGGAATGATGCGGCGCAACGTGAACAGGCCGAACGCCTGATGCGGCGCATGCAGTTCCTCGACAAGCTCTCCTACGAAGTGCGCCAGCTAGAAGAGCGCCTCGACGATTAACCCAGTGCTGCCCGTGATGCACGCCTGATAGACAGATAAGACCTGATTACCATGGCTCTACTGCAAATCGCCGAACCCGGCCAAAGCCCTCAACCGCACCAGCGTCGCCTGGCGGTGGGGATTGACCTGGGCACCACCAATTCCCTGGTCGCTGCCTTGCGCAGCGGCCTGTCCGAGCCGCTGCCCGACGCCGATGGCCAGGTGATCCTGCCGTCCGCTGTGCGTTATCACGCCGATCGCACCGAAGTGGGCGAGTCGGCCAAGCTGGCGGCGTCTACCGACCCCCTGAATACCGTACTGTCGGTCAAGCGCTTGATGGGTCGTGGTCTGTCCGACGTCAAGCAACTGGGCGACCAACTGCCGTACCGCTTTGTCGGTGGCGAGTCCCACATGCCGTTCATCGACACCGTCCAGGGCCCGAAGAGCCCGGTGGAAGTGTCGGCCGATATCCTCAAGGTGCTGCGCCAGCGTGCAGAAACCACCTTGGGCGGCGAGCTGGTCGGGGCGGTGATCACGGTTCCGGCCTATTTCGATGATGCTCAGCGCCAGGCCACCAAGGACGCGGCGAAGCTTGCCGGCCTGAACGTGCTGCGCCTGCTCAACGAGCCGACGGCAGCCGCTGTGGCGTATGGCCTGGACCAGCATGCCGAAGGCCTGGTCGCCATTTACGACCTGGGCGGCGGCACCTTTGATATTTCGATCCTGCGCCTGACTGGCGGTGTCTTCGAAGTACTGGCCACGGGTGGCGATACAGCCCTGGGCGGCGATGACTTCGATCACGCCATCGCGGGCTGGATCATCACCAGTGCCGGCTTGTCCGCCGATCTGGACCCGGGCGCGCAGCGCAACCTGCTGCAAACCGCCTGCGCTGCTAAAGAAGCGCTGACTGATGCTGCATCGGTTGAAGTGTCCTATGGTAGCTGGTCGGCCCAACTGACCCGTGAAGCCTTCGATGCTTTGATCGAGCCGATGGTCGCCCGCAGCCTGAAAGCCTGCCGGCGCGCCGTGCGTGATTCCGGCGTCGAGCTGGAAGACGTAGTCGCCGTGGTCATGGTCGGCGGTTCGACCCGCGTACCACGTGTTCGCGAAGCCGTGGCCGAAGCCTTTGGCCGCCAGCCGCTGACCGAAATCGATCCGGATCAAGTGGTCGCCATCGGTGCGGCGATCCAGGCCGATACCCTGGCCGGCAATAAGCGCGATGGTGGCGAGCTGTTGCTGCTCGACGTGATTCCGTTGTCCCTGGGGCTGGAAACCATGGGCGGCTTGATGGAGAAGGTGATTCCGCGCAACACCACCATCCCTGTTGCCCGCGCCCAGGATTTCACGACCTATAAAGATGG
Organism: Pseudomonas sp. G11; assembly: GCF_029457515.1. Classification (NCBI taxonomy): domain Bacteria; kingdom Pseudomonadati; phylum Pseudomonadota; class Gammaproteobacteria; order Pseudomonadales; family Pseudomonadaceae; genus Pseudomonas; species Pseudomonas sp. G11. The sequence goes on along the minus strand of NZ_CP120377.1, from coordinate 6,663,012 downwards.
CCAGACGGCCATGATGATTCATGTGCTGCAAGGTGAGCGCGAGCTGATCAGCGACTGTCGCTCGCTGGCGCGCTTCGAATTGCGCGGTATCCCGGCCATGGTTGCCGGTGCCGCGAAGATTCGCGTGACCTTCCAGGTCGACGCCGACGGCCTGCTCAGCGTGGCTGCGCGTGAGTTGGCGTCAGGCGTCGAAGCGAGCATCCAGGTCAAGCCGTCCTACGGCCTGACTGACGGCGAAATCGCCAAGATGCTCAAGGACTCGTTCCAGTACGCCGGTGACGATAAGGTCGCGCGCGTACTGCGTGAGCAACAAGTGGATGCCCAGCGCCTGCTCGAAGCGGTGCAGGGCGCCCTTGACGCCGACGGCGAGCGCCTGCTGGATGCCGAAGAGCGCATGGTCATCGACCTGCAGATGCAGGAACTGGCCGAACTGATGAAAGGCAACGATGGTTACGCCATCGAGCAACAGACCAAGCGCTTGTCGCAGGTGACTGACGCCTTTGCCGCCCGCCGCATGGATCAGACGGTGAAAGCCGCACTGGCCGGGCGCAACCTGAATGAAATCGAGGAATAATCAATGCCGCAGGTCATTTTTCTGCCACACGCCGAGCACTGCCCGGACGGTATGGTTGTTGAGGCTGAGACCGGCAAGTCCATCCTCGAAGTTGCCCATGACAACCACATCGAGATCGAAAGTGCCTGTGGTGGAGTGTGCGCTTGCACCACCTGCCACTGCATCATTCGTGAGGGGTTCAACTCTCTGGAAGAAGCGGACGAGTTGGAAGAGGACTTTCTTGACCGGGCCTGGGGCCTGGAAGCGACTTCTCGCCTAAGCTGTCAGGCAAAGGTCGGAACGGAAGACATCACCGTCGAAATCCCGAAATATTCCCTCAACCATGCGGCCGAAGCGCCGCACTGATTCAAGGAAGTGTCATGAGTCTTAAATGGGTTGATGTGCAAGAAATCGCTATCCTGTTGGCCGACGGCAACCCGGATATGGATCCCTATTCGCTGAACTTTGTTGCTTTGCGTGACATGGTCATGGCCTTGCCAGGTTTTGACGATGAGCGTGATCGCGGTGGCGAAAAGGTTTTGGAAGCTATTCAGACAGCCTGGAAAGAAGAACAGGACTGACGCCTCCCTTACGCAGTTAGGCAATACCCAAGAACCCGCGTATAATTCGCGGGTTTAATTTTTCGTAAATTACCGTTTCTGGAGTTACACCATGGCTGTTCAACGTACTTTCTCCATCATCAAGCCTGACGCTGTTGCAAAAAACGTCATCGGCGAGATCACCACTCGTTTCGAAAAAGCCGGCCTGAAGGTTGTAGCTTCGAAACTCAAGCAACTGTCCAAGGCTGAAGCTGAAGGTTTCTACGCTGAGCACAGCGCTCGTGGCTTCTTCGGCGACCTGGTTGCCTTCATGATCTCCGGTCCTGTCGTTGTTCAGGTTCTGGAAGGCGAAAACGCTATCGCTCTGAACCGCGAACTGATGGGTGCTACCAACCCTAAAGAAGCAGCTGCCGGCACCATCCGTGCTGATTTCGCTGACTCCATCGACGCCAACGCTGTACACGGTTCGGACTCCGAAGCCGCTGCTGCTCGCGAAATCTCGTACTTCTTCGCAGCTACTGAAGTAACCACTCGCTAAGCATTGGCTTAAGAGTGAAGGTGAATCCATGACTACATCGACTGTAAAAACCAACCTGCTGGGTCTGACTCAACAGGAAATGGAAAAATTCTTCGACTCAATCGGGGAGAAGCGTTTCCGTGCCGGTCAGGTAATGAAGTGGATTCACCACTTTGGCGTCGACGATTTCGATGCCATGACGAACGTCAGCAAGGCCCTGCGTGACAAGCTCAAGGCCATTGCCGAGGTCCGTGGTCCGGAAGTTGTCAGCGAGGACATCTCCAGCGACGGCACCCGTAAATGGGTGGTGCGCGTGGCGTCCGGCAGCTGCGTCGAGACCGTATACATTCCCCAGGGCAAACGCGGCACTTTGTGCGTTTCGTCCCAGGCAGGCTGTGCCCTGGATTGCAGTTTCTGCTCCACCGGCAAGCAAGGCTTCAATAGCAACCTCACCGCCGCCGAAGTCATTGGCCAGGTGTGGATTGCCAACAAATCCTTTGGCAGCGTCCCGGCGACCGTCGACCGTGCCATCACCAACGTGGTGATGATGGGCATGGGTGAGCCGCTGCTGAACTTCGACAACGTGGTTGCGGCCATGCACCTGATGATGGACGACCTGGGCTACGGCATCTCCAAGCGCCGTGTGACCCTGTCGACTTCCGGCGTGGTGCCGATGATCGATGAGCTGTCCAAGCACATCGACGTCTCCCTGGCGTTGTCGCTGCACGCACCGAATGACGCATTGCGTAACCAATTGGTGCCGATCAACAAGAAGTATCCGCTTAAGATGCTGCTCGAATCTTGCCAGCGCTATATGTCGTCCCTGGGCGAAAAGCGCGTGCTGACCATCGAGTACACCTTGCTCAAGGACATCAACGACAAGGTCGAACACGCGGTCGAGATGATCGAGTTGCTCAAGAACATCCCGTGCAAGATCAACCTGATTCCGTTCAACCCGTTTCCCCATTCTGGCTACGAGCGGCCGAGCAACAACGCCATCCGCCGTTTCCAGGATCAACTGCACCAGGCGGGCTTCAATGTCACCGTACGTACCACCCGTGGTGAAGACATCGACGCCGCTTGTGGCCAATTGGTAGGACAGGTGCTGGATCGCACCCGTCGCAGCGAACGTTATATCGCGGTGCGCGAACTGAGTGCCGCCGACGATATGCCGCAAAGCGCTGCGAATCGAACCTGAGAGAGGATCTCTATGCCCTTGCGCCTTGCGCTGCTCCTGCTGGTTACCGGTCTTGCGGCCGGTTGTGTTTCATCGGGCCATGACAGCCCTTTGCAAACCGGCAAGGGCCGTGAAGAGGCGCGAGCGGCCTATGTTCAGTTGGGCCTGGGTTACCTGCGCCAAGGCATGAGCGAGCAAGCCAAGGTGCCGTTGAGAAAGGCCATAGAGCTGGACCGCGACGATGCCGACGCCAATGCTGCACTGGCCTTGGTGTTCCAGGCCCAGGCCGAGCCTGAACTGGCCGACCAGTATTTCAACAAGGCCCTGGCCTCCCGTCCTGCCGACCCACGGCTGCTGAACAACTACGGCAGCTTTCTGTTCGAGCAGAAGCGCTATGACCAGGCTTCTCGTTATTTCCAGCAAGCCAGCGCCGATACCCTCTATCCTGAGCGCTCGCGCGTTTTCGAGAACCTGGGAGTGACCTCCAAGCGCCTCGGTCTGCGCGACAGCGCGCGCCAGCAGTTGGAAAAAGCCCTGCACCTGAACAGTCGCCAGCCACGAGCCTTGCTCGAAATGGCTGAGTTGTCCTACGAAGACAGGCATTATGTGCCGGCACGTGACTATTACGAGCGTTTTAGCCTGCTCAGCGGGCAAAATGCACGTAGTCTATTGCTCGGCGTGCGCCTGGCGACGGTTCATGAAGAACGCGACACGGCCGCACGTTTTGGCCAGCAACTCGAACGACTCTATCCCGGTACCCCGGAATATCAGCAATACCTGTCGGAGCAATGATGAAAGCGGCGCACCCGGAAGTTGTAGCAGCTAATCGCGTAAACCCAGGCGAGACCTTGCGTCAGGCCCGCGAAAGCAATGGTTGGTCGCTGGCAGAAGTGGCCCTCAAGCTCAATTTGACCACCACGTCCCTGGGCAACCTGGAAGCCGGCGCGTTCGACAAGCTGCCTGGGCATACCTTTGCCCGCGGCTATATCCGCGCCTACGCCAAATTGCTGGGCATCGACCAGGCCGTCCTGGTCCAGGAGTTCGACCAGTTCACCGGTACCGACTCCCAGGGCAGCAATGTCCATGGCCTGGGTCGCATCGAAGAGCCGGTGCGGGTTTCCCACACGATCTTGCGTATTGTCAGCCTGTTACTGTTGATCGCCGTCATCGGTGGTGGCTTCCTCTGGTGGCAGGACCAGACTTCCCAGCGCGGCAAGGACCTGGCCAGTAACAGCATGGAGCACGTCGAAGTCGAGAGCGCCGACGGCACCACCCAGATTCACCCGCTCGACGAGCCGGAAGACCAGGCTGTTGTCGAAGGCCAGGCTGCGCCCCAGGTGCCGCCCGCCACCGAGCAACCGATACCGGATGCAGGCACTGCAACCGCCGTAGTACCTGCTCCGGCTACACCGGCCGTTCCAAGTACCCCGGCCGTACCTGCTCATACTCCTGTAGCGCCTGCTGCCCAGGCCCATGCACCGGCTGTTCCCGCCCAGGCTCCTGCGACTACCGCCCCAGCTGCCCCGGCGGCGCCAGCGATTTCGCCGCCCACCACACCTGCGTTGATCGCGGGTGACGGGCACGTACAAATCACCTTTGTTGCTGATTGCTGGACGCAGCTCACCGATGGCAATGGCAAAGTGCTGTTCAGCGGTCTGAAGCGTAAGGGCGACACGCTCGACCAGGGCGGCAAACCACCTTTGACGCTGCGTCTGGGCTTTGCCCGTGGCGCGCAAGTGGCCTACAACGGCCAGCCTGTGGACGTGGCGCCGTTCACCAGTGGCGAGACCGCTCGCCTGAAGTTGGGACAATAGTCATGCACGGCGAATCTCCAATCAAACGTCGCGTATCGCGCAAGATCTGGGTCGGCTCGGTGCCGGTGGGTGGCGATGCCCCCATCGCAGTACAAAGCATGACCAACAGCGACACCAATGATGTCGCAGCTACCGTCGCCCAGATCAATCGTCTGGAAGCGGCTGGCGTCGACATCGTGCGGGTTTCCGTGCCGGACATGGACGCTGCCGAAGCCTTTGGCCGTATCAAGCAATTGGTCAAGGTGCCGTTGGTTGCCGACATCCACTTCGACTACAGGATCGCGCTACGCGTGGCCGAACTCGGCGTCGATTGCCTGCGCATCAACCCGGGCAACATCGGTCGTGAAGACCGCGTGCGTGCCGTGGTGGATGCTGCCCGTGACCGCGGGATTCCGATCCGTATCGGCGTCAACGCCGGTTCCCTCGAAAAAGACCTGCAAAAGAAATACGGCGAACCCACTCCTGCCGCGTTGGTTGAGTCGGCACTGCGCCACGTTGAGCACCTTGAGCGCCTGAATTTCCAGGACTTCAAGGTCAGCGTAAAGGCGTCCGACGTCTTCATGGCAGTAGAAGCCTACCGCCTGCTGGCCAAGGAAATCGTGCAGCCGCTGCACCTGGGGATCACCGAAGCCGGCGGTTTACGCTCAGGCACAGTGAAATCTGCGGTGGGTCTCGGTATGCTGCTCGCCGAAGGGATTGGGGATACTATCCGCATCTCCCTGGCGGCAGACCCGGTAGAGGAAGTGAAGGTCGGTTACGACATTCTCAAATCTCTGCATTTGCGTTCCCGTGGCATCAACTTCATTGCCTGCCCGAGCTGCTCACGGCAGAACTTCGACGTGGTGAAAACCATGAACGAACTGGAAGGGCGCCTCGAGGACCTGCTGGTACCGTTGGATGTTGCGGTAATCGGTTGCGTGGTCAACGGCCCGGGTGAAGCCAAGGAAGCCCATATCGGCTTGACCGGCGGCACGCCGAACCTGATCTATATCGACGGTAAGCCGTCGCAGAAGTTGACGAATGACAATCTGGTGGATGAGCTCGAAAGACTGATCCGCCAGAAAGCGGCCGAAAAGGTCGCGGCTGACGCAGCGCTGATCGCGCGCGGCTGATTGAACGAATTTAAGGATTTGATGTGAGCAAGTCTCTGCAAGCCATACGTGGCATGAACGACATCCTGCCGGAGCAGACGCCGCTGTGGCGCTATTTCGAAGGCACTGTCGCGCGCCTGCTGGATAACTACGGTTACAAGCAGATCCGCATGCCGATCGTCGAATTCACCGAGCTGTTCAAGCGCTCTATCGGTGAAGTGACCGACATCGTCGAAAAAGAGATGTACACCTTCGAAGACCGCAATGGCGACTCCCTGACCCTGCGTCCGGAAGGGACCGCCGCCTGCGTGCGCGCCGTGCTTGAGCATGGCCTTACCGGCGGTGGCCAGCCGCAGAAACTGTGGTACATCGGCCCGATGTTCCGTCACGAGCGCCCACAGAAAGGCCGCTATCGCCAGTTCCACCAGATCGGCCTGGAGGTGTTCAACCTCGACGGTCCGGACATCGACGCCGAGCTGATCGTGCTGACCTGGCGCCTCTGGGGCCTGCTGGGTATCCGCGACGCGGTCAAGCTTGAACTCAACAGCCTGGGCACCAGCGAATCTCGCGGCCGCTACCGGGTTGCCTTGGTCGAGTACCTGTCCGCCCACCTGGACAAACTTGACGAAGACAGCCAGCGCCGCCTGAAGACCAATCCGCTGCGCGTCCTCGATACCAAGAATGCCGACACGCAAGCCGTACTGGTCGACGCGCCAAAAATGGCCGACTACCTGGACGACGAGTCCCGTACGCACTTCGAGGGCCTCAAGGCTCGCCTGGACGCGGTGGGTATCCCCTACGTGATCAACCCGAAACTCGTACGCGGCCTCGATTACTACAGCAAGACCGTATTCGAGTGGGTCACTGACAAGCTCGGCGCCCAGGGCACCGTGTGCGCCGGTGGCCGTTACGACGGCCTGGTCGAGCAGATGGGCGGCAAGCCGACCACGGGCGTGGGGTTTGCCATGGGCATCGAGCGCCTGATCCTGTTGCTCGAAACCCTGGAACAGGTCCCGGAAGAAATCTCCCGTCAGGTGGACGTGTACCTGTGCGCCTTCGGCGAGGCCGCCGAACTGGCTGCCCTGGCCCTGAGCGAAAAAGTGCGCGACCAGCTGCCGAACCTGCGCCTGCAGGTCAATGCCGGCGCGGGCAGCTTCAAGAGCCAGTTCAAGAAGGCTGACAAGAGCGGTGCGCTGTATGCACTGATCCTCGGCGATGACGAATTGGCCCAGCAAGTGATAGGTTTCAAACCCCTGCGTGGCCAGGGTGAGCAACAGAACATTGCCTTCGATGCGCTCGCCGCGCACTTGGCCACCTGCGTCGTGCAGGGTTGAAGCTGTCGAACAGCCGAATTTAGCGATTAAGGAGTATTGGGGTGTCGAGTACTGATGATGAGCAGTTGGCCGAGTTCAAGGACTGGTGGCAGCGTAACGGCAAGCCCCTGGTTACCGGTGGCCTGCTGGCTTTAGTGGTGGTGTTCGGCTGGCAAGCCTGGCACAAGTATCAGGCCAACCAATCCCAAGGCGCCTCGATCCTCTATCAGCAATTGCTGGAAACCACCCTTACGCCGGACGGCAAGCCCGATCCTGCACAGGTGGCTGACCTGGCAAGCAAGCTGAAGAACGAATTTGGCGGCAGTACCTACGCCCAATACGGCAGCCTGTTCGTCGCGAAAGTCGCGGTCGATACCGGCAAGCTGGACGATGCAGCCGCTGAACTGAAGGCCGTCGCCGACAAGCCGACCAACCCGACCCTGGGTGAAATCGCACGTCAGCGCCTGGCCCAGGTATTGGCGGCACAGAACAAGGCCGACGAAGCACTCAAACTGCTCGACGGCGATGCTGACAAGGCATTTGTAGCCACTCGCGAAGAGCTCAAGGGGGACCTGTTGGTCCAATTGGGTCGTACCGACGAAGCCAATGCTGCGTACCAAAAAGCCAAGGCGGCGCTGTCTGATGAAGCGGCGGTCGGTGGCTTACAAATCAAGCTCGACGACTTGGCCAAAGGGGATGCGTGACGTGATCCGTTGGAAACATGCAGCATTGCTGGCTCTGGCCGTTCTGGCCGCGGGTTGCAGCAGCAACAGTAAAAAAGAACTGCCTCCGGCCGAGCTGACCAGCTTCAAGGAAGAAGTCGTCCTGCAAAAGCAATGGAGCCGCTCCATCGGTGACGGCCAGGGCGAAACCTACAACATGTTGGTACCGGCAATCGACGGTGACAACATTGTGGCGGCTGACGTGACCGGCGTGGTGATCTCCATGGATCGCATGAACGGCGACGTGAAATGGAAGAAAGACCTGGAACTGCCTGTGTCCGGCGCCGTAGGCGTGGGTTACGGCCTGGTGATGCTCGGCACGCTCAAGGGCGAAGTCGTGGCGCTGGACTCCAGCACCGGTGAAGAGAAATGGCGCGCTCGCGTGACCAGTGAAGTCCTCGCACCGCCTGCTACCAACGGCGATATCGTCGTGGTGCAAACCCAGGACGACCGTGTGATTGGCCTCGACGCCAGCACCGGCGCACAGCGCTGGTTGTATGACAGCACCCCTGCGGTGTTGACCCTGCGCGGTACCAGTGGTCCGGTTGTGACCAACAATCTGGCCGTTGCAGGCCTGTCGACCGGTAAAGTGGTCGCCCTGGACACCCAGAATGGCGTACCTGCGTGGGAAACCCGCGTGGCTATCCCGCAAGGTCGTTCCGAGCTGGATCGCGTCGTGGACATCGACGGCGGCTTGCTGCTGTCGGGTGAAACCATCTACGTCGCCACTTACCAGGGCCGCGTTGCCGCGCTGGACCTTCAGAGCGGTCGCATCAACTGGCAGCGTGATGCTTCCAGCTACGCGGGTGTCGCCCAAGGGTTTGGCAGCGTCTACGTAAGCCTGGCGTCCGGTACTGTTGAAAGTGTCGACGAGCGTTCCACCACTGCGCTGTGGAGCAATGACTCCCTGGCTCGCCGTCAACTGTCGGCACCGGAAGTGTTCTCCAGCTATGTAGCGGTAGGCGATTTCGAAGGTTACCTGCACCTGCTGAGCCAGGTGGACGGTCGCTTTGTAGGTCGTGAGCGTATCGACAGCGATGGCCTGCGTGCCCGTCCGCTGGTCGTGGGTAACATGCTTTATGTGTTTGGCAACAGCGGCAAGCTGGAAGCCCTGACCATCAAGTAAAGGTTTGACTATGCTTGGGGTTACCCCCAGGCGGCCCTGCTTCATTGCTTACTGTAGGAGCGAGCTTGCTCGCGAAGGACGTCAACGCTGACGCGGTTTTTCCGGATAAACGCGGCGTCCTCAGGTTTTTCGCGAGCAAGCTCGCTCCTACAGGAATCGGTGTCGGGCAGGGTATGTGGCATTTCAAATGCCGCCCCGAGCACCAGCCGCTGCCTTGCAGCGGCTTTTGTATTTTCTGAAATAACGAAGTGGAGAGCCGCATGGTTCCCGTAATCGCCCTGGTGGGCCGACCTAACGTCGGCAAGTCCACCTTGTTCAACCGCCTGACCAGGACTCGCGACGCCATCGTCGGCGACTTGTCTGGTCTGACCCGTGATCGCCAATACGGTGAGGCAAAGTGGCAAGGGCGCTCCTACATTATTGTCGACACCGGTGGTATCTCCGGTGACGAGCATGGCATGGACGAAAAGATGGCCGAGCAGTCGCTGCTGGCCATTGAAGAAGCCGATGTGGTGCTGTTCCTGGTGGATGCCCGTGCGGGCTACACCGCTGCCGACCAGATGATTGGCGAGCACCTGCGCAAGCGCAACAAGCGTTCCTACGTGGTCGCCAACAAGATCGACAACATCGATCCTGAAATGGCCCGCGCCGAATTCAGCCCAATGGGCCTGGGCGACGCGATCCCGATCGCGGGTGCCCACGGTCGCGGTATCACCCAGATGCTGGAAATCGCCCTGCGCGATTTTCCTAAGGATGACGCCGAGGAAGAAGAGGGCGAAGAAGAGATCGTCGCCGAAGGTGAGGAAGCCAAGCGCATTCCTGGCCCGAGTGAAAAAGACGGTATCAAGATCGCCATCATCGGCCGCCCGAACGTCGGCAAGTCGACCCTGGTCAACCGCATGCTCGGTGAAGACCGGGTTATCGTCTACGACCAGCCCGGTACCACCCGCGACAGTATCTACATCCCGTTCGAGCGTAATGACGAGAAGTACACCCTGATCGACACCGCGGGTGTGCGCAAGCGCGGCAAGATCCACGAGGAAGTCGAAAAGTTCTCGGTGGTGAAGACCCTGCAGGCGATCAAAGACGCCAACGTGGTGATCTTCGTGATGGATGCCCGCGAAGGCGTGGTGGATCACGATCTCAACCTGCTGGGCTTCGCCCTGGAAGCCGGTCGGGCACTGGTGATCGCGATCAACAAGTGGGACGGCATGACGCCGAGCGAGCGCGATTTCGTCAAGATCGAGCTGCAACGTCGGCTGTTCTTCGTGGAGTTCGCCGATATCCACTTTATCTCGGCCCTGCACGGCACAGGCGTGGGTAACCTCTACGCCTCGGTACAGAACTCGTTCAAGTCCGCGGTCACCCGTTGGCCAACCAACCGCCTGACCCAGATCCTGGAAGATGCTGTTGGCGAGCACGCGCCGCCGATGGTCAACAACCGCCGGATCAAATTGCGTTACGCCCACTTGGGTGGTGCCAACCCGCCGATTATCGTGATCCACGGTAACCAGATCGAGAAGGTGCCGAAGTCCTACGTGCGTTACCTGGAAAACACCTACCGCCGTGTCTTGAAGCTGGTCGGTACGCCGATCCGCATCGAGTTCAAGGGTGGCGAGAACCCATACGAAGGCAACAAGAACACACTGACCGACCGTCAGGTGAACAAGAAGCGTCGTTTGATGACTCACCACAAGAAGGCCGACAAGAAGCGCCGCGACAAGCGCTGATTTCGTCGTCGAAAAAAAGGGCTCTCGACGAGCCCTTTTTTGTGCGCGCAGGTTTGAGCCTTGACCCCATGAGGCTGGCAGCTTAAAACTTGAGGCTCACCTGCAGGGGCCTCCGATGATCAACAGCAAGCTGCCAAATGTCGGCACGACCATTTTCACCACCATGTCGCAACTCGCTGCCGAAACTGGCGCGCTCAACCTGTCCCAGGGCTTTCCCGATTTCAATGGCCCCCAGGCTTTGCTTGATGCCGTGGGCAAACACGTTGCCAGTGGCCATAACCAATACGCACCCATGACCGGCCTGCCGGGCCTGCGTCAGCAAGTGGCGGCCAAAATCGCCCGCAGTTATGGCGCCACGGTCAACGCCGACAGTGAAGTGACCATCACCCCAGGCGCCACGGCGGCCATCTTCTGCGCGATCCAGGCGGTGATTCGCAGCGGCGACGAAGTCATCGTGTTCGACCCGTGCTACGACAGCTATGAACCTTCGGTCGAGCTGGCCGGTGGTCGCTGCGTGCATGTGCAACTGAACCTGAAAGACTTCACCCTCGACTTTGAAAAGATCCAGGCTGCGCTGTCGCCCCGCACGCGCATGATCATCCTTAACACACCGCACAACCCCACTGGTGCGCTGATCAGCCGTGCCGAGCTGGACCTGTTGGCGGCACTGATCCGCGACCGCGATATCTACCTGGTCAGCGATGAGGTCTACGAGCACCTGGTGTTCGATGGCGTGCCCCACATCAGTGTGCTGGCCCACGAAGAGCTGTACTCGCGTGCTTTCGTGGTCAGCTCCTTTGGCAAGACCTACCACGTCACCGGCTGGAAAACCGGCTATGTGGTCGCCCCCCCGGCCCTGACGGCCGAACTGCGCAAGGTGCATCAATACGTCAATTTTTGTGGCGTCACCCCGTTGCAATACGCGCTGGCCGACTTCATGGCTGAACACCCGGAGCACGTCGACGAACTGCCAGCGTTCTACCAGGCCAAGCGCGATCTGTTCTGCGACCTGCTGGCAGCGTCCCGATTCAGCTTTACCCGCGTCACCGGTACCTACTTCCAGCTGGTGGATTACTCCCGTATTCGTCCTGACCTGGATGACGTCGCCATGTCCCTGTGGATGACCCGCGAACACGGCGTGGCAACCATCCCTGTCTCGGTGTTCTACCAGAACCCACCCCAAGGCCAGCGCCTGGTGCGCCTGTGCTTTGCCAAACGCGAGGAGACGCTGCGGCAAGCAGCCGAAAAACTATGCGTGATCTGACTGTATTACCGAACCTGAATATCGCCCTGGTCCAGACCACCCTGGCCTGGCACGACCGCCAGGCGAACCTTGAGCATTTTGATCTGCTGCTGGAACAGGCACGGGGCGCCGACCTGATAGTGCTGCCGGAGATGTTCACCACCGGTTTCTCCATGGACTCACAAACCCTCGCCGAGCCGGAAAACGGCCCCACCCATCACTGGATGCAGGCCCAGGCGGCAAAATACAGTGCGGTGATCACTGGCAGCGTGATCATCCAGTCCGCCGATGGCAGCCACCGCAACCGCCTGTTATGGGCGCGGCCGGATGGCGAGGTGTTGCACTACGACAAGCGCCACTTGTTCCGCATGGCCGGCGAACACCATCACTACACGCCCGGCGAGCGCCAGGTGCAGTTCGAGCTGAAGGGGTGGCGGGTTCGTCCGTTGATTTGCTACGACCTGCGCTTCCCGGTATGGAGCCGCGATGCCCAGGACACCGACCTGTTGCTGTACACCGCCAACTGGCCGGGAGCGCGGCGTCTGCACTGGAACCGGTTGTTGCCGGCGCGGGCGATCGAGAACCTGTGTTACGTGGCGGCGGTGAATCGGGTGGGTACGGATGGAAAGGGTTTCGCTTATACCGGCGACAGCCAGGTGCTGGACTTCCAGGGTGAGACCTTGCTGAGCGCAGGGGAGGCGGACGGGGTGTTCCAGGTGCGCCTCGATGCAGCTGAACTGGCGGCTTACCGCACGCGGTTTCCGGCGAACCTGGATGCCGATACCTTTGAGTTGGTCTGATAGACCGCTATCGGGGCAAGCCCACTCCCACACTTTGATTTGTGAATACATTCAAAATGTGGGAGGGGGCTTGCCCCCGATGAGTCCCTGACAGGCCACCCCAATCTGAAACTCAATAAAAAGGCCCCTGGATTCTCACCCAGGGGCCTTCTTCATTACGGCGCTAAGGTTTACGCCGCTTTCGCTTCCAGCTGGCTCAACGAGCGGTTCAGCGCGCTGAACACGGCCTTGAAGCTGGCGGTGGTGATGTTTTCATCAATGCCCACGCCATGCACTGGACGCTCACCGTTCACGCGCAATTCAATGTAGGCCGCTGCCTTGGCATTGGTGCCTGCACCGATCGCGTGTTCGTTGTAGTCCATGATCTCCACCTTGATCGGCAGGGCGGCGACCAGTGCTTCCAGGGTGCCGTAGCCCTTGCCCTGCCAACGCAGGTTGGTTTCGCCCTGGCCTTTGCCCGAGACTTCCACTTCCACGGTGCTGTTGCCGTTCTCTTCCTGCAGGCGATGGCTGACCAGCGCATACGGGGTGTTGGCTTGCAGGTATTCGCGCTGCAGCAAGGCGTAGATCTGCGGTGCGGTCATTTCCAGGCCCACGCGGTCGGTTTCGGCCTGTACCACCTGGCTGAATTCGATCTGCATGCGACGTGGCAGGCTGATGTCGTATTCCTGCTCCAGCAGGTAGGCGATGCCGCCTTTGCCCGACTGGCTGTTCACCCGGATCACTGCCTCGTAGCTGCGGCCGATGTCGGCCGGGTCGATCGGCAAGTACGGCACTTCCCACAATGCGTCGGGTTTCTGCTGGGCGAAGCCCTTGCGGATTGCATCCTGGTGAGAGCCGGAGAACGCGGTATGCACCAGGTCGCCCACATACGGGTGACGTGGGTGTACCTGGATCTGGTTGCACTCTTCGACGACTTTGCGCACGCCGTCGATGTCGGAGAAGTCCAGCTCAGGATTGACGCCCTGGGTGTACAGGTTCAGTGCCACGGTAACCAGGTCGACGTTACCGGTACGTTCGCCGTTGCCAAACAGGCAGCCTTCGACGCGGTCGGCGCCGGCCATCAGGCCCAGCTCGGTGGCGGCGACGCCGGTACCACGGTCGTTGTGGGTGTGCAGGCTGATGATCACGCTGTCACGACGGTTGATATGGCGACCGAACCACTCGATCTGGTCGGCATAGATGTTCGGCGTGGCGCATTCCACAGTGGCTGGCAGGTTGAGGATCATCTTGTGCTCGGGCGTTGGGTTCCACACCTCGATCACGGCATCGCAGACTTCCTTGGCGAACTCCAGCTCAGTGGCGCTGAAGGTCTCCGGGGAGTATTCGAAGGTCCACTGGGTTTCCGGCTGCTGGGCGGCGTATTTGACGAACAGCTTGGCTGCGTTGACGGCGATGGCCTTGATGCCGTCCTTGTCCTGGTTGAACACGATGCGGCGGAACGACGGCGACGTGGCGTTGTACAAGTGCACGATGGCTTTCTTGGCGCCGCGCAGGGATTCGAAGGTGCGTGCGATCAAGTCTTCACGGCCCTGGGTCAGCACCTGGATGGTGGTGTCCTCGGGGATGTGGTTGTCTTCGATCAGGGTGCGCACGAAGTCGAAGTCGGTTTGCGATGCGGCCGGGAACGAGGCTTCGATTTCCTTCACGCCGACAGCGACCAGGGTCTTCCAGAAGCGCAGCTTCTTCACCGCGTCCATCGGTTCGATCAGCGACTGGTTGCCATCGCGCAGGTCGGAACTGCACCAGATCGGCGCGGTGGTGATGGTTTTCGATGGCCAGGTGCGGTCCGGAATATCGATGGTCGGAAACGCGCGGTACTTCGAAGACGGGTCTTTGAGCATGCTCATCGGGAAATCCTTTGTTGTAGGGGCCGAGAAAAGGCGGCCTGCCGTAGAACTGTTTTTGGGGATAAAGCTAAAAGACGAGGCAGATCGATTCAGCCTGGCAGTCGTGCGCTGACGAGGCACAGGCTGCGGTGCTGGCGGAGCTGAATGAGGGTGTGAGAGGTTTTCATAAGCCCAACCCTAACCTCAGGGGTGAAAGATGGCAAGCAGTCGATAAAAATTGAGAGAAGTTCTTCTATTGGCGGGTGAAACGAGATTTTATGGTTGGAATCTGTCCTTGGCCTATTTTTAATTGCGCGCCGATTATCGGGCGCGCAATTGAGCCATTCAGGGCTGGAAGGCGCCGATAAAGATCGCCGGATCGACCCTGGCATCGTTGAGGCTGACATTCCAATGCATATGCGGCCCGGTCGCACGGCCCGTCGAGCCCACCTTGCCCACCACTGCGCCGCGTAGCAGTTGCTGGCCCACCTTCACGTCGATCTTCGACATATGGCAGAACATGCTGATAAAGCCCTGGCCGTGGTCGACGAACACGGTGTTGCCGTTGAAGAAGTAGTTGCCGACCAGAATCACCTTGCCGTTCGCCGGTGTCTTGATTGGCGTGCCGGCCGGTACGGCAAAGTCCAGGCCGGAATGGGGATTGCGCTCTTCACCATTGAAGAAGCGGCGCACCCCGAATTTACTCGACAGCGGGCCGTTCACCGGTTTGTCCAGCACCAGGTTGCTCGGCAGGGTCGGGCTGAAACTGCGGTAGGCCTTGAGTTGCACGGCGAGTTCGGCTTCGATGCGCTTGAGCTGCACCGGGTCGGGGTTGACCTGGCTTTTGTTCTTCAAGGTAATGCGCTGTTCCGGGTACTGCTTGTAGCCGACGATAAACGGCAGGTTGCGCCCGCCACTGCTGATGCGTTCATTGCCCGGCTTGACCGTCAGCGGAATGCCGACAATCGCCAGCCAGTTGTCCTGCTCCTTCACGACCAGTACCGGTTTGCCCTGGTACGTGGCTTTCGGCACGGTGGCTGAAGGGCCGAGCTCGACCACGGCAACCCCGCCCGGCACCGGTTTGTTCAGGGTTCGGGTGATATAGCTGTCGGCTTGGGCGTTAACGGTGAGGCACAGCAGCATCAACAGGCTAAATAGACGTGGCATCGATCAATCCAGAAGCGAAAGGGTAACGGGCGTCAGGTGGTTGTCTTCCACCCGCACTTGCAATTGGCCTTCACCGAGGCGTGCGGTCAGGCGCTGGCCTGTTTGGGTTTGTGCCGCGTTGCGGATGGCCTGGCCGCGCTCGTCCAGCAGGATGCTGTAGCCACGGCCCAGGGTCGCCAGGGGGCTGACCACATGCAGCGTCTGCACCTGGCTTTGCAGTTGCAGGCGGCGCGCCTTGAGCCCCTCGCGCATGGCGCGGGGCAGGCGTTCGGCGAGGCTGTCCAGGCGCTGGCGCAGCAGGGCCAATTGGCGGCCAGGGTGTTGGCCGGCGAGACGGGTTTCCAGGCGGATCAAACGTTCGCGACGGGTATTGAGGCTGCGTTCGAAGGCGCGGCGCAGGCGCATGTCCAGGTCATCCAGGCGCTGTGCCTGCTGGCGTAGACGCTCGCCGGGGTGGCGCAGGCGACGGGCCATGCCTTCCAGGCGCAGGCGGTCGTGGGTCAGCCGGTTGCGCATCAGCATCACCAGGCGACGATGCAGGCTTTCGACCTGGCGGACCAGGTTGCTGGCGTCAGGCGCGAGCAGTTCGGCTGCGGCGGAAGGCGTGGGCGCGCGGACGTCAGCCACGAAGTCACTGATGGAGACGTCGGTCTCGTGGCCGACGGCGCTGACGATCGGCGTCACGCAGGCATCAACCGCCCGCGCCACGGCCTCTTCGTTGAAGCACCAGAGGTCTTCCAGCGAACCACCCCCACGGGCCAGGATCAGCGCGTCGAAGCCGCGCGCGTCAGCCAGCTTCAATGCCCGCACAATTTGCGGGATGGCTTCACGGCCCTGCACGGCCGTGGGGATCAGCGTCAATTGCACCTGCGGTGCACGGCGGCGGAACACGCTGATGATGTCGCGGATCACCGCGCCGGTGGGCGAGCTGATAATGCCGATGCGCCGTGGATGGGCCGGCAGCGGCACCTTGCGCTCGGCACTGAACAGACCTTCGGCGCTGAGTTTCTCCTTCAAGGCATCGAAGGCCAGGCGCAGCGCGCCGTCACCCGCCGGCTCCACCGTGTCGAGGATCAGCTGGTAATCGCCACGGCCCTCGAACAACGAGACCTTGCCGCGCACCTTGACCGCCAAGCCGTCTTTTAACGCCTGGCGCACCCGTGCGGCATTGTTGCGAAACAATGCGCAACGCACCTGGGCGCCGCTGTCCTTGAGGGTGAAATACACATGGCCGGAGGCCGGACGGGCGAGGTTGGAGATTTCGCCTTCGACCCAGATATTGGTGAACACGTCTTCCAGCAACACCCGCGCGCGGCCGTTGAGTTGGCTGACAGTCAGGACTTCGCGGTCCAGGCCCAGACGGGCAAAGGGATCTTTAATCATGGGCGGCAGTTTATAGGCATTCGTGCAAGGTTTGACAGAATTGCTCCACCAGCGCGCTCGGCGCCTGGGGGCAGGCCAGCGCCACGGTACTCAGGCAGTCCGGGTCGGCCATGGGTAAAAAGTGCAGACTGGCCGGGGCGATGTCTTGCATGGACTCTGGTAGCAGGGCAATCCCGAAGCCGGCCTGGATCAACTGCAACTGCGTGGTTTTGCGCGACATCACCCGCGCGGCCTTGGGGAAAAATCCGGCGCGCATGCACAGCTCGGCGGACAGATAACTCAGGCCGCCGCGCTGGGGGTGGGGGATCGAGATAAACGCCTCATCCTTGAGCTGGGCCAGGTTGACAGCCTCGTCATTGCGCGCCAATGGGTGATTCGGCGGTACCGCCAGGAGCAATCGCTCGGTATATAAAGGCACGACGCGCACCCCTTCACGTTGGCGCAATACCGGCAAGCGCAACAGGCCGACGTCCAGGCGACCGTCGGCGATGTCCTCCAGCTGCGCTTCGGAGGACAGTTTGGCGATATCCATCGACACGCCAGGGCAGCGTTCCAGCCAGGTGCTGATGCCTTGCAACAGCGCACCGTTCATCGGCACGGTGCTCGAATGGCTCAGGCGCAGGGTGCCGAGCTGGCCGTTACCGACCTGGGTCGCCAGGTTACTGGCCTTGTGCAGTTCGCCCAGCAGGTTGCGTGCCCGTGGGTAAAAGGCTTCGCCTGCGGCCGTCAGCTTGGGCTGGCGCGCAGTGCGTTCGAACAGTGGGGTTTGCAGCTGGGTTTCCAGTGCCTTGATCTGCCTGCTCAGGGCCGATTGCGCGATGAACAGGCGCTCGGCGGCGGCGCTGAAACTGCCGCTGTCGGCGATCTCGACGAAGTAGCGCAGTTGGCGAGTGGAAATCACATGTCATGCCTTTTCGAGATGGGTGAGTGGCTTTGAAGATATTAGTCGCAACCCTCGCGGATGGCTAAAGTGATAGCCATCTCTTTCAAGGAATAACCCATGGGCCCGATTGAGCTGATGAGTCAGTGGTCGTTTGGCGGCGTTGATTGGCTGGTGATCGGCCTGGGTACCGCGGTGGCCTATATCGTGTTTGGCATTGCCGGCTTCGGTACGGCACTGGTGGCGGGGCCGATCCTGATTGTGTTTATGCCACTGTCGAAGATCATTCCGTTGCTGGTGCTACTGGATTTTGTCGCGGCGTTCGGCAACCTCCTGCAATCGCGACGTGAGGTGAACAAGCCGGAGTTATTGCGACTGCTGCCGTGCATGGCGATTGGCTGCACCCTGGGCGTGGTGTTTTTGCTCAACCTGCATTCCGATCTGTTGTTGCTGTTGATGGGGCTGTTTATCAGCGCCTACGCAATCTACAGCTTGGCGGTGAAAGCCCGGCCGGCGCAGCTGGCGGCGGGGTGGTCGATACCCATGGGCACGGTCGGCGGTCTGTTTGGCGCGCTGTTCGGCAGTGGCGGCTTTTTATATGCGATCTACCTGAACAGTCGTTTACCCAAGGACGCGGCCCGTGCCACTCAGAGTGCGCTGATCAGTTGCAGCACGGTGGTGCGCCTGAGCCTGTTCCTGATTGCTGGGGTGTACGCCGACTTGCCGCTGTTGATGTTGGCGTTGTGCCTGCTGCCGGCGATGGTCCTGGGGCTGTGGTGCGGGCGTCGGCTGACGATGCGTATGTCGCGCGAGGCGTTTGTGCGGTTGGTGACCTGGCTGGTGCTGGCCAGTGGGATTGCTTTGATCGGACGGTATTTGAGTACTTGACCTGATTTCTTCAGGGATTAAGCTGCCGTCCTCCCGGGCGTCATCGCGGGCAAGCCCGGCTCCCACAGTTGAGTGCATTCCAATGTGGGAGCCGGGCTTGCCCGCGATGAGGCCAGAAGCCACACCGCAGGACTCTCATGAACTCCCAAAGCATCCTTGTCCCGAAAATCTCCACCTTGCCGGTCCACGAACCGCGCGCACGGGCGATCGTGCGCTGGCTGGTGCGCAAGAACATCGTCAAGGAAGAGCTGACCACTTGCGGGCGCACCGGCAACCGCATGGCCTATGCCTTGGCCGACGGCGCCCGCGCGGTGGTGTTGCATCCCGAGGCGCTGCCGTTCAACGAGCCGGTCAATGGGTTGGAAATCATCTATAAGCGCTGCATCTATACCCCCGCCAAGGGTTTTCTCGAAGAGGCCGGCTGCCCGGAATGCCTCAAGGAAGTCGGCGAGGCGCTCTTCGAAAGCCTGGAAGACTGGATGCCTGGCCACACCGACAACTTCACCTGTCCGTTGTGTGGGCATGAAGATGACATCAATGGCTTTTTATTCCTCCAGGAATGTGGGTTTTCCAACCTCGGGTTCATCTTCAACAACTGGGCGGAGGCGGGGTTCAAGCAGAGCTTTATCGATGAGTTCGCCGACTGGTTGGATCAGAAGATGAGTTGGGTCAAAGTCGAGTTATAGCCCTTCTATCACTATTCCCAAATATGTCAGAGTTTTACATTGAGACCTGGGGGGTGTCTGAGTATAATGGCGCGCTTCCATTTTCCCGCTCGGGAGCCCCCGCGATGCTGCGTATCAGCCAAGAAGCTCTGACATTCGACGACATTCTCCTAGTGCCCGGTTATTCCGAGGTACTTCCTAACGAAGTCAGTCTCAAGACCCGCCTAACCCGTGGCATCGAGCTGAATATTCCCCTGGTTTCCGCTGCCATGGACACCGTCACCGAAGCCCGTCTGGCCATTGCCATGGCTCAGGAAGGCGGCATCGGCATCATCCACAAGAACATGACCATCGAGCAGCAAGCTGCCGAAGTGCGCAAGGTCAAGCGTTACGAAGCCGGTGTGGTGAAAGATCCAATCACCATCGAAGCCGACGCCACCGTGCGCGACCTGTTCGAACTGACCCGCCTGCACAACATCTCCGGCGTTCCGGTGCTGCATGATGGCGACCTGGTCGGCATCGTCACCTCCCGTGACGTGCGTTTCGAGAACCGTCTTGAAGTCACCGTCCGCGAAGTGATGACGCCCAAAGAGCGCCTGGTCACGGTCAAGGAAGGCGCCGACAAGAACGATGTGCGCGAACTGCTGCACAAGCACCGCATCGAGCGCGTGCTGATTGTCGACGACAAATTCGCCCTCAAAGGCATGATGACCGTCAACGACATCGAAAAAGCCAAGGCTTACCCGCTGGCCAGCAAGGACGACCAAGGTCGCCTGCGCGTTGGCGCTGCGGTCGGTACCGGTAAAGACACCGGCGACCGTGTAGCGGCCCTGGTTGCGGCCGGTGTTGACGTGGTGGTGGTCGACACTGCCCACGGTCACTCCAAAGGCGTGATCGACCGCGTTCGTTGGGTCAAGCAGAACTTCCCTGAAGTGCAGGTGATCGGCGGCAACATCGCCACCGGCGCTGCCGCCAAGGCCTTGGCCGAAGCGGGCGCGGATGCCGTCAAGGTCGGTATCGGCCCTGGTTCGATCTGCACCACGCGTATCGTCGCCGGTGTGGGCGTGCCGCAAATCAGCGCCATCGCCAACGTCGCTGCAGCCCTTGAAGGTACTGGCGTTCCATTGATCGCCGACGGCGGCATCCGTTTCTCCGGTGACCTGTCCAAGGCCATCGTTGCCGGTGCTTCCTGCGTGATGATGGGCTCGATGTTCGCCGGTACCGAAGAAGCGCCAGGTGAGATCGAACTGTTCCAGGGCCGTTCGTACAAGGCTTACCGTGGCATGGGTTCGCTGGGCGCCATGTCCCAGGCGCAAGGTTCTTCCGATCGTTACTTCCAGGATTCCTCGGCAGGCGCCGAGAAGCTTGTACCGGAAGGCATCGAAGGCCGTGTTCCCTACAAGGGCACCCTGAGCGCCATCATCCATCAACTGATGGGCGGCCTGCGCTCCTCGATGGGCTACACCGGTAGCGCCAACATCGAAGAAATGCGCACCAAGCCTGAGTTCGTGCGGATCACCGGTGCCGGCATGGCCGAATCCCACGTCCACGACGTGCAGATCACCAAGGAAGCGCCAAACTACCGCGTAGGTTGATGCTTCCAGCAAATAGTTAAGTAACCGGGGCTGTCTTATTCAGCCCCGAGTTGTTTCTGATTCATTAGACGAGACTGATCTCATGGCCCTCGACATTCACGCCCACCGTATCCTGATCCTCGATTTCGGTTCCCAGTACACCCAACTGATCGCCCGCCGCGTGCGTGAAATCGGTGTGTACTGTGAGCTGCATCCGTTCGACATGGATGACGAAGCGATTCGCGAATTCGCACCGAAAGGCGTCATCCTCGCCGGTGGCCCCGAGTCCGTGCACGAAGCCAACAGCCCGCGCTGCCCACAAGCCGTATTCGACCTGGGCGTGCCCGTGTTCGGTATCTGCTATGGCATGCAGACCATGGCCGAGCAACTGGGTGGCAAGGTTGAAGGTTCCGAGTTGCGTGAGTTCGGTTACGCCCGTGTCGACGTGGTCGGCAAGAGCCGACTGCTGGACGGCATTGAAGACCACATCGACGCCGACGGCCTGTTCGGCCTCGACGTATGGATGAGCCACGGTGACAAGGTCACCAAGATGCCGCAGGACTTCCACATCCTGGCGAGCACCCCAAGTTGCCCGATCGCTGGCATGTTCAGTGACGAGCGTCGTTACTACGGCGTGCAGTTCCACCCGGAAGTGACCCACACCAAGCAAGGCGGCCGCATCCTGTCGCGCTTCATCCTCGACATCTGCGAGTGTGAAGCCCTGTGGACACCGTCGA
Source organism: Pseudomonas sp. G11 (assembly GCF_029457515.1). Classification (NCBI taxonomy): domain Bacteria; kingdom Pseudomonadati; phylum Pseudomonadota; class Gammaproteobacteria; order Pseudomonadales; family Pseudomonadaceae; genus Pseudomonas; species Pseudomonas sp. G11. The sequence continues at coordinate 6,641,243 of NZ_CP120377.1, read as the reverse complement.
AAATCGCTGAAGACGCCATCGCCCAGGTGCGCGCCCAGGTCGGCACCGACAACGTCCTGCTGGGCTTGTCCGGCGGCGTTGACTCTTCCGTGGTTGCCGCGTTGCTGCACAAGGCCATCGGTGACCAACTGACCTGCGTGTTTGTCGACAACGGCCTGCTGCGCCTGCACGAAGGTGAGCAAGTGATGGCCATGTTCGCTGAGAACATGGGCGTCAAGGTGATCCGCGCCAACGCTGAAGATCAATTCTTGAACAACCTGGCCGGCGAGTCCGACCCGGAGAAGAAGCGCAAGATCATCGGTCGCACCTTCATCGACGTATTCGATGCCCAGTCCAACAAACTGGACAACATCAAGTACCTCGCCCAGGGCACCATCTACCCCGACGTGATCGAATCGGCCGGCGCCAAGAGCGGCAAGGCCCACGTGATCAAGTCCCACCACAACGTGGGTGGCCTGCCTGAGGAAATGAACCTCAAGCTGGTAGAACCGCTGCGTGAACTGTTCAAGGACGAAGTCCGCCGCCTCGGCCTGGAACTGGGCCTGCCGTACGACATGGTCTACCGCCACCCATTCCCAGGCCCGGGCCTGGGCGTGCGGATCCTCGGTGAAGTGAAGAAGGAATACGCCGACCTGCTGCGTCGCGCCGACCACATCTTCATCGAAGAACTGCGCAAGGCCGACTGGTACCACAAGGTCAGCCAGGCGTTCGTGGTGTTCCAGCCGGTGAAATCGGTTGGCGTGGTCGGCGACGGCCGTCGTTACGCATGGGTCGTGGCCCTGCGTGCCGTGGAAACCATCGACTTCATGACCGCCCGTTGGGCACACCTGCCGTACGAACTGCTGGAAACTGTCAGCGGCCGTATCATCAATGAGATCGAAGGCATCTCGCGCGTGACGTATGACGTGTCGAGCAAGCCGCCGGCGACGATTGAGTGGGAATGATGGGACGTCCGGCATTGCCGGGCATCCACTAGCAAGAAATGCCCTAGAGCCCGCGTAATTGCGGGCTTTTGGCTTTTTGGGTCTGGAAAATTCTGGCAGCTCTGTGCATCGCCAAGCACCGTGTTTATGTGGCATGGTACGGGGCATTGACTGAGCCAAATGCCATGCTTAGCGCACGATACCATGTCGCCTTGTTAGGGAAGGGCATGGTATCAAATCTCATCATTCGCCCGGTTTCATTGGGTTTTAACGTGGTGCATGAGTGATTTTCTGAGCATGGTATTTTTTCCATGGAATCCATAACTGCCATGTTGACCGATACCAAGCTGCGTAACCTCAAACCGAAAGAAAAACTTTACAAAGTGAACGACCGCGACGGACTGTACGTGGCCGTCACTGCTGCCGGTTCCATCTCATTTCGCTACAACTACTCCATCAACGGCCGTCAGGAGACCATCACTTTCGGTCGCTATGGTGTGGGTGGCATCACACTTGCTGAAGCCAGAGAGCGCCTGGGAGAGGCTAAAAAGATGGTTTCGGCGGGTAAGTCACCTGCCAAAGAGAAAGCCCGTGCCAAGGCACGCACCAAAGGGGCAGAGACGTTTGATGCGTGGGCTGAGAAATGGCTGCGTGGGTATCAGATGGCTGACTCGACCCGTGACATGCGCCGATCTGTTTACGAGCGCGAGCTAAAGCCGCACTTCGGTAATCAGAAACTGGTGGAAATCAATCATGAGGATCTGCGAGCGCTGACTGATGCAATCGTGGAGCGAGGAGCTCCAGCCACGGCCGTGCACTCCCGCGAGATTGTGATGCAGGTGTTCCGATGGGCGATTGAACGCGGTCAGAAGGTCGAGAATCCGGCTGATCTGGTACGTCCTGCAAGCATCGCTAAATTCGAGCCACGTGACCGCGCTTTAGGACCTGACGAAATCGCGTTGATGTATCAGTACCTGGACCGCATCGGTACCGCCTCCTCCGTGAGGGTGGCCGCTAAGCTGTTGTTGCTGACCATGGTCCGCAAAAGTGAGTTGACCAACGCTACCTGGAACGAGATCAATTTCAGCGAAGCCCTGTGGACCATTCCGAAAGAGCGGATGAAGCGCCGCAATCCTCATTTGGTGTTCTTATCTCAGCAGGCTTTGGATTTCTTCATTGCATTGAAGACGTTTGCTGGCGGTTCAGACTACGTCTTTCCCTCCCGGTACGATTCTGATTTGCCAATGAGCACCGCGACGATCAATCAGGTGTTGACGCTGACTTACCGGCTTGCGCAAAAAGAAGGGCAGTCGCTGAGCAAGTTCGGACCGCATGATTTGAGGCGCACAGCGAGCACGCTGCTGCATGAGGCTGGTTACAACTCAGATTGGATTGAGAAGTGCCTTGCGCATGAGCAGAAGGGCGTAAGGGCCGTTTACAACAAGGCTGAATACCGCGATCAGCGTCGGGCGATGTTGCAGGATTGGGCGGATATGATTGACGAGTGGACACTTAGTCGGCCACGTCGAAGCAACGTCGGCAAAGAGTGAAGTTAACATTTTCGATCTTATGATGATTACTGCTTTCGAGCTCGTCGTCTGATGGCCGCAGATACTGCTTGGCGTGATACGCCAAGTTGGCGGGCAATTTCAGCCTGGTTGGTAATGCCTTGATTCAGCAACTCATCCACCGAGCTTGTTGGTGACTTGAGTATCTGGAGCTGGCTATAGGCCGTTTTCCTGACCTCAGCCCATGTCTCTATATCCCACCTCGGGAAAACAGCAGCTCCTTGGGACCAGATTTTTGCGATTAAATCCTCATACTCCAGTGCATACCTCCGGTCGCGCTGATAAGCGCGCCGAGCTTCATCGCTACGCCGTGGGTTGTGAGCCTCACAGTAAAGTTTGCTCGGTCTCGATGCGCCTTCGGGATGGCTCGGTAAAGCCGAAGGCCACATCAACTCGCCCTGGCACGCCCAGGTAGAAACGAGCATTCGACGCTCGACGTGATATCGATGGATTGAGCGGATCTCCCGTCTTCGTATCTGGAGACCCTCACCTGTTTGTCGGTGTAGTCATTAGAGCTGGACAGGAGTCTGGGCTACTCCATTTCATCTATGGAGCATGTCTTTTCCACGCGATGGATGCCTTGGTGGAGTTTCCCTCTCAGCCGATGATGATTTGATCTAGGAACTGATGACCATGAAATATAAACAACGCGGGTTTTGGCTGTAGAACGATTCCACTTTTCGCCTCCAGCACATCAAGGAATGACATGTTCATGAAAGATAAAGCGCAAACTGGCTACAATCCTGTACAGGACGATGTGTTGAAGACATTGGGCCTTGCGGTGATCGCGGGGCAGAGTGTTGAGCACCTATTGTGCAATTGCCTAACGTTTCCTTTGCACGGCGAGCCACTGCAAACAGTGGAACAGCTTCAGATCCTGCTTGAGCGACATTCAAAAGCCACTCTGGGACAACTGCTTAAAGCACTGCGGAAGCGGGTTGATCTGCATCCCACCTTCGACGACAAGTTGGATCGCTTCCTCCAGTATCGCAACGTGATCGCACATCGGCTACATGATGTGCCCGGCGGTTTTGACCTGCATACCGATGAAGGACGGGGGAGGCTAAAGGCCTTCCTGCTCCAGTACATGGAAGATGGTCATACCGTCAGCATGGTATTGCTGGGCGTTTTGCGGAAATGGGCGAGTCAAGAGGACATTGATCTTCCCAACGAGCACCATCTGAGCCAGCGAATGCAGGACCACCTTGATGCCAATGTCATGCCAAATTTGGCAGCCTTGATCAGGTCTAAAGAACACGACTGAATCCACTGAAAAGACGATGGCCATCTACGAAGAAATGCAGGCACAGCTCCAGGAACTGGTGGATCTGGTGAAGCTAACCCGCGTAGATTTCGGCTAGAAGTTATCAATCGCGTTGCACATCGACACCTTCCCCGCTGGCTGCGGTTGGACCATTGCCCACTGCTTGCCGCCCGCCTCCAATTCATCCAGCTGGAACGAACAGTCCGCCGACATGGTGGCCTGCACCATGTAGTCCACGCCAGGCCGAGGCACGAAGGTCATGGTCTTGGCACACTGCCGGGAATATTGCAGGCGCCCCAGGTAATGGAACGCGATCGGCTTGTTCGCCGGCACCACCAGCTCCGACGAGACCGCACCGGCCCACGAAAAGATCGGTCCGGGAATGCCGAGGTTTTCGCCGTTATGGTCGGGGAAGCCGGGTTTCGCCGACGCCATCACCCCCGCGCCGGGCACGTTCCAGTCGAGGCAATCACGCCCCGGCACGGCGCGCACCAGGCCGTCGGTGAGCAGGCGGATACGCGCGGTCTCGCCGCCCTGCGGGGGCACGTAGCCGGTGGACAGCGAACGCACGTTCGCCACTTGGCCGCAGCCGCCCAGCGCTAGCAGCAGCACGGCGGGGATTACAGGCAACAGTCTCATCAGGCATCGACTCGTAGGGGGAAGTTAAGGCTGGCGGCAGTTCTGGTTGACCGACAGATGTGGCGCCGGCTCATAGCTCACGCGCTGCAAACCATCGGCGTCCTGGAACAGGAAGTATTTGACGCGACAATCCTTGAACATCGCTGAGTAACCCTCCGCCCGGAAGCCTTGGCCATCGACCTGTTTGGTCACGGTATTGTTGCGGCTGACCACCTCGAGCACCTTCTGATAGCTGTCGCCCATGTTTACCCCAGGCTCGCCGGTGATCGCGGCCGAGGAGGCGCAACCGCCCAGCGCTGTTGCCGCCAGGGCCAATGCGGCACCATACAGTCCGTTGCGTAGATTGTTCATTCCCTGTGTCCTTTTGGTGATGGGTTAACGGCGGCCGTCGCACACCGGCGATTCGCCAATGCGGCCTAGCTTGCACAGGTCCAGATCGTCCGTGCGGATAAAACCCGCATCCTTCATGCAGTAGAAGCGCGTCAGCACCACATCAATCGGCGACTTGTCGCCAACGCCATCAAGATTGGTATACCCGCAAGCCCGCATTGCGTCATCGACGCCCTGCTGGGAGACGCCCTTCTTTTTCCATTGGGTGTAGTCCCCTGGCGGCGGTTGAAAAGGGGTACAGCCCCCAACTACTACCAGAAGGCTCAGGCCCAACCACTGATTTCGAGTCAGCAACATCACATTCTCCATGTCCATGAGCGCCCCGGACTGTGCCCGATTACCGGCGCCCGTCACACACCGCAGACTCACCAATACGACCGAGCTTGCACATGTCCACGTTATCTTTGCGTTTGTAGCCTGCGTCTTTCATGCAATAGAAATTCATTAACCTCACATCGATTGGCGACCTGTCTCCTGCGCCATCAACATTGGTATATCCGCACGCACGCATCGCAGCAACGATCCCGGTCTGCGATACGCCCTCCTTGTACCATTTTGTGTAATCCGGAGCCGGCGGTTGAAAGCCCCTTCCCGTGCAGCCAACCAGTAACACAGCGCAAAAACTCAGCAACAGGCTCCTCGTGAACATGGCGTTCTTCCTTATGGGTTGACTCGGATAAGTGTGAGACGCCGTAGGGTGAGTCGCTCTAGAAGGGTTTGCAAGCGGCCCCGGCATCCTCATAGCGGTTATGCAATGTTTGATTGCCGTCCAGCACGTTCAGTCATTCCCATAGGCGAGCGTGTTTCAGCTTATGAAGTATTGGTCCATTTACCAACATTTCGCTGACCGTAACTCCTGGTCTGCGAGTACTTTCCGGTATTGGATCTTGAGTCAATATAGGATCAGTGCGGTATTGGCAGGCGGGTCAATTCCCCAGCCGATCATGACATCGCATGAATGATGCAATGCTTGTGAAAACAGGTTTTCGTTTATGGTGTTTTTCGTGGTATCAGCAGAAACGATCAAAATAAAACTATGATTTATATTGGTTTTTTATGATTGTTTATGTTCGAGTGAGCCTGCGTTAGCAGGTGAGTGCTGAATAACAAAACCCCGGCCATGTGCCGGGGGTTTTGGGTCTTGGTTTGTGCTAACAATTTCGTAAGCTCTGAGTCATTCATCAGTGCGGCTTAGGCGATTTGAGGTCTGCCGTACTTGAGGGTTACATAGGCTTCTTTATCTGGATCAAATGGTAATCGCATTGTGGGTTCTTTATCGATCCAATCGGCTTCTGTACCTGCGACACTCATTGCCAAGAAAAGAGGCTGCATCTCCGATAGCACTGCGTACCACTCAGAGAGACAGTCTATGATCCCGGGGTGCCAATTGTTTTCCACGGTCTGAAGTTTCGTGGTCAGTGAGGCTAACATGTGCTGTCGCTGGGCATCGTCGAGGCATTCGACGGCATAACCTACTAAAGCGTAATCCAACTCACAGCGAGAAATCTTAATAAGGTTCTCAGTACTCCCGTGCAGACCGAACCCCCAAGACGTCCAACGCTGATAAGCGAAATTCCACATAGTCTTCCGCTTCTTGACTTCGGCCATGTCCCTGAATGCTCGGAGACAATTCGCAACTGAAAATCGAGTTTGTTGACCAGACCAGTGCAGGCTTACCGCATCAACATAGGCTTCAAGGGCAGTGTCGTTCGCACCAGCAAGAACGCATCCGAGACAAGTCTGTAATTCTGGAAATCGCGAAGGGAACAAGTTGAACACGCGCATCCAGGCAGCCCAACGCGGCGCATCTTTCGACACACGTTCCAGTATCTGGATCAAAAATTTCTCGCAAGTTTCACCAAGTGGCTCCCTGTTAGCCATGTTTGACACAGATATATAAGTTGTCGCGAACTGGACATGAGGGCTGGACGATCCAGAGCCGAGACGTAGTGCCGCGTTGGCGTTGAGCGATAGCACGACACTCATGATAGATGCCGTCTGCCTTAGCCCCGAGACGGCCACGATCAAACGCTGGGGGGCAAATCTGTCGAGACATTGGGCAGCTTGAACTATGGCAGTGCCCGGAAAAAATCCGCCTTCTATCATGCGCCAGCCTAGTTCGATTCCGATCCAATCGCTTTCAGCATGCGGATTCCACGGGCATCCGGCCACCCATTCCATGAACATCCGGCCACTGATTCCACGATGATCCGGCCACCCATTCCACGGCCATCCGGCCACCCACAAGGCAGGCAGCAACGCAGGATTAATTCACTACCATCGACCTCTTTTATCGAAGCAGAGAGGTCGTCGTGGAGCGGTTATCCATGCGTAAAATTAAGGAAGTGCTACGTCTCAAGTTTGAGGTCGGCCTATCTGCTCGCCAGATCGCTGTCAGCTTGCAGGTGGGTCGCGCAACTATCGGTGAGTACCTCAATCGCTTTGCTGCCAGCGGGCTGACTTGGCCGTGTGCGGCGAGCGAGGCGCAGTTGCAGCAGCGTCTTTTTCCGCCACCACCCGACGTCCCCAGCGATCAACGTCCGATGCCGGACTGGACTCATGTCCACGCAGAGTTGCGCCGCCCCGGCGTAACCCTGGCCCTGCTTTGGCAAGAATATCGACTGGCGCACCCGCAAGGCTTCCAGTACAGCTGGTTCTGCGAGCACTACCGGCTCTGGGCCGCCAAGGTCGACGTGGTCATGCGCCAGGAACATCGCGCCGGCGAAAAGCTGTTCGTCGATTACGCGGGTCAGACCGTGCCGATCATCGACCGGCGAACCGGAGAGATCCGCCAGGCCCAGATATTCGTCGCCGTCCTCGGCGCCTCCAGCTACACCTTCGCCGAGGCGACCTGGTCGCAGAAACTGCCCGACTGGCTGGGCTCGCACGCCCGCTGTTTTGCTTTTTTCGGCGGCACCGCACAGATCCTGGTGCCCGACAATCTGCGCAGTGGCGTGACCAAGGCGCATCGCTACGAGCCGGATATCAACCCCAGTTACCGCGATCTCGCCGAGCATTACGGCGTAGCCGTGCTGCCCGCGCGCTCGCGTAAACCCAGGGACAAAGCCAAGGTTGAAGTCGGCGTACAGGTCGTCGAGCGGTGGATACTGGCGGTGCTGCGCAACCGCCAGTTCTTCTCCTTGGGCGAACTCAACACAGCCATCGCGTTGCTGCTGGATCGCCTCAATCAGAAGCCCTTCAAGAAACTGCCCGGCTCACGCCGCTCGGCCTTCGAGACCATCGACCAACCCGCGCTGCAACCGCTACCAGAACATCCATATGTCTACGCCGAATGGAAAAAGGTGCGAGTCCACATCGACTACCACGTCGAAGTCGACGGCCATTTTTACTCCGTGCCGTACCAACTGGTGAAACACCAACTCGAAGTACGCCTGACCGCGCAGACCGTCGAGTGCTTCCACGCCAACCAGCGCGTGGCCAGCCATCTGCGCTCGCCGCACAAAGGCCGCCACACTACCCACACCGAGCACATGCCCAAAAGTCACCGCGAACACGCCGAGTGGACGCCCCAGCGGCTGATCCGCTGGGCTGAGCAGACGGGCCCGAATACGGCCGGTGTCATCGCCTACATCCTCGAACGCCGAATCCATCCGCAGCATGGCTTCCGCGCCTGCCTGGGCATCCTGCGCTTGAGCAAACAGCACGGCGAAGAGCGGCTGGAAGCCGCTTGCCAACGTGCGCTGGCCCTAGGCGCATGCAGTTACAAGAGCCTCGAATCGATCCTGCGCCAAGGCCTGGAACGGCTACCTCTTGCCCAGCAAAACCTGCCGTTACTGCCCGATGAACATATCAATCTGCGCGGCCCTGGCTACTACCACTGACTGAAAAAGGAGCACGAACATGCTGCCTAACCCGACCCTCGACAAGCTGCAAATCCTACGCCTGCACGGCATGATCAAGGCGCTTGGCGAACAACACGCAACGCCCGACATCAACGATCTCAGCTTCGACGAACGCCTCGGCCTGATGGTCGACCGCGAGCTGACCGAGCGCGAAGACGCCCGCCTGACGACTCGCCTCAAAGCCGCACGACTGCGCCATAACGCCTGCCTGGAAGACATCGATTACCGCAGCCCTCGTGGCCTGGACAAGGCGCTGATCCTGCAACTGGGTAGCGGTCAGTGGCTGCGCGATGGCCTGAACCTGATCATCGGCGGGCCGACGGGCGTAGGCAAAACCTGGCTCGCCTGCGCGCTGGCTCATAAAGCTTGCCGCGACGGTTACAGCGTGCGCTATCTGCGCCTGCCGCGCTTGATGGAAGAACTGGGCCTGGCACACGGCGACGGCCGCTTCGCCAAGCTAATGGCCGGCTACGCCAAGACCGACCTGCTGATCCTGGATGACTGGGGCTTGGCGCCGTTTACCGCTGCTCAGCGGCGCGACATGCTTGAACTGCTGGACGACCGCTACGGCAACCGCTCGACGCTGGTGACTAGCCAGATGCCGGTGGACAAATGGCACGCACTGATCGGCGATCCGACCTTGGGCGATGCGATCCTCGACCGGCTGGTACATAACGCTTATCGGATCGAACTGAAGGGCGAATCGATGCGCAGGCGCGCAACGAAATTGACGGCGACAGAGACTTCAGACTAACAATGCAAACCTGCGTCGCTGCGCTCCGACTGCCCGGCCGGATGAGCGTGGAATAGGTGGCCGGATGTTGGTGGGCTGGGTGGCCGGATGGCGTGGAATGCGCATTCAGCATCAGCCTTTTCAAACCGTTCTACGGCCTCTGACTCCCAGATAGGCGCGGATAAACCACGAGTCGTGAAACTCATTGTTATACCTGCGATCATGCTTTCGAGCGCAGAGAGCAATTCATCGTTAGGCCTGAAATCATTTGGCACGATAGCCCAGAAACTTGCCCCCATCGTTGTGAATTGTCCTACGACGAATAGGGCGACTAGTCGGGTACGGCGCGGATCAGCGCTGATGCTCCAATCGGCGCCTGCTTGAATAATCCATCGGAACAGCCCGGTGAGCCTGTCGAAATCCTCACCGCTGGCGGGTGCGCCACGTCGGAGCAAATCTACGAAAGCAAATTGAGACCGGATCGCTTCAAATATGTCGTTACTGGCGTCCCACTCGGAAATAGCTTGAAGAGGATCGGATTGCGCTTCGATTACCGTAACAAGCGCATCTGGGACTTCAATCGGCCCAAATTGCGTGGCTTTCGCCATCGCCGCGACAATAACATCCGAAAGCTTCATTGCGGCCTTTTCCATACAAGGTGATCCTGTCCGCCGAGTAGCTCCCAAAGGTCGGTGAAGGCATCCACCACAAGCTGAGCATTGTCGACCTTCTGAAGGATGTGGTGCGCCGAGCCCACGGAGTTTACCGAGGTGCCGAGCGACCAAGCCATTGCCCCATCTGGGCCAGATGGAAAGATCAGGAACCTATCGTGGAAGTCCCATCCTGTCATGCCCTTCTGTACTCGAAGTTCAAGTTTCAGGCCCCGCCAGTTGCTTTGACATTCATTCAGTGTTTGGCGGATTTCGTCGGTGGAGCCAGCTTTGGCAGTTGTCAGACCGCGGAGGTCCACTCCATGGTAGGGGCAGTAAAATAGCGTTTCGAGTAGGTCTTTGGCTGACAGATATGGATCCCATAGCCAGGCACCTTTTTCGCTGTAAGCAACGATCAGTGCTCGAATGTCATCCAGTGCCTTTCGGCGGACTGCGGTTCCATCGTCTTGGGTTGGTCGATACTGAACAAAACGGCGCTCGGCAGCGAGCTTGTTGGCTTGCTCGGTGTACATTCGCTTCGCTGTCCATCCCCCGTTGTCGTCTGGCTGAGGATCACCGATGAGGCTATGAGTGGAGAACGAAGTCATACCTACTCGCCGAAGGTCACTACTGCCATCCGGATTTTTGACCGAAAAAGTGCGTGGCTCCGGATCGAGAGAGCGCATATTGAATGAGATGGTTGAGATAAAAGAACCTGGTCCGGAGGCGACGAGGAGCGTGCTGCTCTGTTCGGCCCAGATGAAGCCCCGATATAGTCCTCTGCCAGCACGCATAGGAAGTGGGGTTACCCTTTCCTGTAGCCTTGCTGAAGCAAAGCCTGTGAGGATTTCGTCATGCTCCAATTCGCAGACAGCTATCAAGGAGCGTGGAGTGGCTTTAGGATGCCAGGCGTGTTCGACCTGAAAATTCCCGTCTTGGAGCTGCTGAAATTTCGCCATTAGCACAGTGACCGGAAGTTGGACTGTCAGGTTGCCGAGCCGATCTGACATTGTGGCCAGTTGGAGTGGGATGTGTTTTTCGACCTGCACTGATAGCTCTTGCAAGCGGCGAGGATCTGCGAAGAACGGCTTCAGTGCTTCTTTGCCATGATCGGCCCATTCAAGCAGATGCGAACCAGTCCAGAAGTTGTTTTTGAGGAGTTTGTTCCATGGGACCTGCGCACCATTATCTGGCGGCACAAACTGTGCGGGCATCGGCAAAAGCTCGCCAAATCCGAGTTCATCGCCCGAGAGTCTCCATCCCTCCCCCGCCTCCAAAGCTGTGAGAGCCGGAATGAGGGTGTCGATCAGTGCAGTGTAACGGCGGAGGCCAAAACTCCAGCCATTGAGCGATTTGATTCGAATGGGTTTCGGCGTCAGAAAGTAGGCAGCCGCTGGCTCGAGATCAGGTTGCTCCTCGGCAATCAGGAGCGTGAAGATATTGATGATGTCCTCATGATCGGGCCGGCTGGCGAACAGCTCTGTACATTCGACATGAGTATAAAACCCCAATGTGCCGGGCGTGAGAAGCTGGGTCAGCTCTGGCAGCGGGGAGCGAGGCTCGGCTGGCTCATATCGGTTCATGAAGGTAGCTCCCGGTGGCTCACAAATTCTAATTATGTCCAATTCGAGTATCAGGCGCCTTGCTTTATGACGAGTAGGGTTTTGGCCCAGTTACGCCCTAAACAGAACTTATAAAATCAGGTTTTCTTGGCATGGTATTAAATGTGGCATAGATTTTAATCGTAGCGATTAACGATTGATTTATAAGGGTATTTATTTATTATCGATAATAGAGTGGGAGTGATCCCCACGCGCTCTTGATGATGCCGTTCCCCGAAATCCCGCGCCTTGGCGCGGGATTTCAATATCCGCTCGATCACACTGTTAATCTCCGAATGTTCTTTTTATAGCGTCCGCTTCAAGTGGCAATACTTGATTGTTGCATTTGCCGGATTCTGTAGTCTCTTGCCCGCCGAACGCATCTTGCGTGATTAAGCTGACGCCGAATAAGCGTAAGTGTCCGGTCGATACTTCTTTTAATGATTATTCCGGTACTTTCCAAAGCGAATATCACCTTCCGGTAGATTCTCCACGGGCTACCAGCCGAGGCTTTGATAAAAACCACTCGCGCGGTGTGCTTCAGTGGTTTCCAGTCATATGTTCTGGTGGTGTTGAAATAGGAAAGCCTCCGCTCTATCCATCAGGCGGCGCCCCCAATCCTTGCCCCTCGAACCAGAGGGTGCCTGGACGGACCTCGGGCGGCTGACACGCTCGGCGAATAGGGAACGGCTCCGTCAGCATGCCCCTAAGACTATCTGTCTGATTCAAATGATGTTTTTAGAGAAAACCTCTCTGAAAATAACCTGTTACGTACCGTTAATTAACCGTTACCCAACTTATCTTGGGCAGTCTGTCATGGGCAGTATCCATATAGCCCGTTGAAATAAGACTCCCGACCGGGCCTGCACGGAAAGACAGCGCGAGGCTATCCATGGCCTCAAAACAAAAACAAAAGAATAAATGGCGAGGTACTTACGATGACGATGTATGAGATCTGGGACTCAATTGTCGCGTTCTATGAACCGACACTGGAAATAATAAGTCTGTGGGCCTGGGGCCTTCCTCTGTTTGTCTCAGTCCTCGCGGTGATGTTCATCATCTCGCAAAAGTGGCAGAGCCCCCTGACCCTCCGTTCTCTAACCAATGCAGCCTTTCCCAAAGAGCAATATGACAACCCCTCATCTCGCGTGGATATGTGGAACGGTATCATCCTGCTGATGCTCGGTTTTCCCCTGGTCGGCGTCTTCGCCGTCAATGGCATCGCCATTGCTGACAATGTAGGCGCTTATTTCACCGCTGAATTCGGCGTCCGCGCCCCCTTGATGACGTCAACCTGGCTGATCGTCTCCGTTCAGTTCCTGACTTATTTCCTCAGTGTCGACTTCGTGGGGTATTGGATACATCGTTGGTGCCATACCAATGCACTGATGTGGCATCTGCACAAGCCTCACCATACCGCTGAGACACTGACGCCCTGGACGCTATTCCGCCAGCACCCCATCGAGTTCTTTGGCCTCAATATTATCCCGGCGGTGGTCGGCGGGGCCTTTACGGGGGTGGTGCTTTATGCAACGGGGAGTCAAATCCACCCAGGCATGGTGGTTGCCGTCACCACAACGGCCTACATCTGCTTCTTCGTTATCGATGTGTTTTCTCACGTCCATTTGCCGATCTCCTACGGGTGGATGAACCGGATCGTTTTGGCCCCTGTCATGCACAACCTTCACCACAGTATGGAGCCCCATCACTGGGACAAGAACAACGCAGTCGTACTGACGCTCTGGGACTGGATGTTCGGAACACTCTACTTGCCCAAGAAGGGCGAGAGCTGGCGTTGGGGATGCAACGACGAAGAATATGGTGCCAACAATCCGCACAACACCCTGAGGGGGTTCTATATCGATCCTTTCAAAACCCTCTGGCGTCACTTGAAGGACGGGCAGAGCCCGAATCCGTGAGGGGTACGGAGCACTGGGCAAGTATCTAGAGCGTAAAGCACGCCAGGCAATCGCTGGCTCAATTCCGTCAAGGGAATCATCATGGCATTGAAAGACACGCTTCATTGGCGCTATGCAACCAAAAGCTACAACGGCGACAAGGTCGCGCAAGAAAAAATTGATCCGATCCTGGAAGCCATACGCCTGGCCCCCAGCAGTTCGGGCCTGCAGCCTTTCAAGGTGTTAATCATCACTAACCGCGAGTTGAAGGCGCAATTGCAGCCGATCTGCGCCAACCAACAGCAAATTTCCACAGCGTCCCACTTGTTGATTTTTGCTGCCTGGGATGAATACACACCTGAGCGGATCAATGGGTTTTTTGAATACAGCAACAAAATACGTCACCTGCCTGCCAGTGTCACCGATGATTACCGGCTATCGCTGCTCGATTCTTTCGGCAGCATGAGCAAGGAGCAGCAGTATTTCCACGCGTCCAAACAGTGCTACATCGCCTTGGGATTCGCGTTGGTAGCGGCAGCTGAACTGGGCGTAGATGCCACGCCCATGGAAGGATTCGACAACCAGGCAGTGAATGCGCTTCTGAAGCTTCCCGAACAGGGGTTGAACAGTTCCGTTCTTTTGGCCCTGGGCTACCGGGATACTGAAAGCGATTGGCTGGTGAAACTCGAAAAGGTCCGGCGCGACAAGGCGCATATGTTCGTGGAGATTGCGTAGGTCTACCCCTGAGAAATTTCCAGCGACACAGGTTGTAATCAACAGGGCAGATTAAATGTGCCTGCATGCCGGTTCAGGCGCCGTTGCCGAGACCCCATGCAGGCCATGTGCTTTTTGCGCAAAGCATTCCCGCACACCCTGATGGGAGACGTCGGCACCAGGCGAAGCGGATGCCCACGTCAGGCCACGCACGTATGGCACGGTGCCCAGCCCGTCTCGGAACGAGCAATGGCTTCGCTACGAGACGACGGGCGATATTGCCTTGCCCCATCTCAGGAACCTTTAGCCTGGCTCTTCGCTCCAGAAGGAGCTAACCGCGTGCGGTTGGCAGCCCTGTCCGGGATAGGGACAGGTTCGTAAAAGAGTCTGGCGCTCAGCTTCTATTGAGCTGCCTCGTCTGGCTTGCCAGGGCTTGGCATGGCCTTGCCACTGGGAGGCGACGCCTGCCTCGTACGCCACATCTGACCGACGTCAAGTGGGCGTGCGATCAGCAACTCTGCCGATACACTCGACGGACCAAATGTGCGCACCTCATACATCGCTTCGAAGGCGTCGCTATTCCCTAGCACGGTCTTCAAGCGACTCAGCTCGGCACTGTCCGATGCAATTTTCGCTGCTTCAATCAGTGCGGGATCCATGATGCCGGCAACGACGACGATGTGATTTCCTGCTGGTCCCGGAAAGCGAGCAAGGTACGCATAGTCACGACGCATGATTCTTTCAGTGGACGGTTCGGCCCAATCAGATTGAAATTTATCCCCGCTCGCTCGATCCACAAGGGTATCGCCGCTGGCCGACAGCGAAAACCCGGAAAGATCAAAAAACGGCTCCTGCAGATCGCCGAGCGTGTCGAGTAAACCAACATAGACAATATCGTGATCGCTCAGCATTTCATTGGTGAAACGTGATGTGGTCACATCCTTGATCAGGCTTGAATTTCCAGGCCTGGTTGCGACCATGATTGGCATCACCGAAACCAGGGCTGATGCGAGCCCACTCGGCAAGTGATGGGCATTCATATCGATATACCTTTGGCCGGGCACAGGCATCTGTTGTTTGTAGTTATTCAGATCCTCGCTGGAAGCGATGGTGGAATCAGCGACCATACGAAGGATAGAACCGTCAGCGCCCTGTTCACCGAATACATAAAAATCACCGGAAACGATTAATAGCGGAGCCAGATTCTTCGTGATACCACTCCAGAGAATGCTCTCGATACGCGTATCACTGGGTGATTTCCCTGCCAACCAGAGCCAGCATATTGCGTTGAGCGTGAGGAAAAGCGCCGCGACGGCAAAATACCGCCAATCAAGGAAACGTCGGTGCACATGGCCGGAGTATTTGTCTTGCTCATCGGGAACAGCGACGACCAGACGATATTCGCCACGCGGAAGGATAAGCCGCTCGCCACGCTCATCGGCTGGCGCCGCATCGAGTTTTTTTCGCAGCCGATGAATATGCACTCGAACCGTTGCATCAGCCGCGAGATCCACGCTGGCGGGTCTACCAAACACGACTAGTGCAATCTCGATTTCTTTCGTTGCGGTCGCCGTCAGTGATCGTTCGAAGAGAAACTCGAAAAGACGAATGATCTGTTGCGATTTACCGAGCGCACCACTCTGTAAGACTCTGTGCGCGTGCGCTGTGAGCCGGGTTACCTCGTCAACTTCCTGCGACTTATCCATTTCACATCCTTACTGCGCTCGTCGCCATTGAAGACAAGGCGAGTGCTCTATGGTCGTCCTCAGGGGCGATGAGTTCGACTTAAGCATAGGCGGCAGGTCGTCCGCATCCGTATCCCAAATTGGCACGTAGCCACGAGCCTCGGGAAACGACTTGGCCGATCCAGAGGCCCTGCTGTCCATACCGATTTGTCGTCGACGGGTAATCTGCAACGGCACACCTCAGGACTTGTCAAGGATCATATCAACGGTGGGGTGGCTTGCAGCGGCCTTCCTGATAGAAATGGCACTTTTCAAGGCGTCATTCGTACTTGATCATATAACTATATGATTTTTATATATTTTATTTCATAGTTCATAATTGGAGTGGAAGTGACGCTGCGGCAGCAGGTGAGCGCTGAATAACAAAACCCCGGCCATGTCCGGGGTTTTGTGTTTCTGGTATTTGTTTACCGTCGGGCAATATCCGAAAAGTAAAACTTATCCAGCGTATGCCGCGATTCGGTGTACTCGAACTGGCGCCCATCCTGCAAAAACGTCTGGTTACTCACCACGATCACATGGCTCTGGCCGTCGAGGTCGAGGTGCGCCTGGTCGTCTTTGCTGCGGGGCAGGGCTTCGATGGTGCGTTGCGCATAGCTGATCTGCAGCTGCAGCGTCTGCTCGATGAACGCGTAGATCGACTGCTCGGCGATGTCGCGGTCCAGGCCGGGAATCAGGTCGGCGACAAAGTGGTTGATGTCGAGGATCACCCGTTTGCCGCCGATGCGCCGGACGCGCTTGATCCGCGTGATCAGGGTGCCGGGTTCGGCTTCGATGTGTTGTTGCAATGAGCCTTCCAGTGGGAACTGGGTGAACTCGACCACTTCGGTGCGTACGTCGTCGCCCAGGTCGGCGTGGGTTTCGTGGAAGCTGACGATGCCACCCAATTGGAACTCGATGGGGTTGGGCGACAACACGAAAGTGCCCTTGCCGTGGATTTTTTGCGCGAACCCACGCTCCTGCAACTGCTCGATGGCCCGACGCACGGTGCCACGGCTGGCCTGGTAGGCATCCATCAATTCGGTTTCGGAGGGAAGACGGGTGCCACGTTGCAGGCGTTCAGTGGTGATGTTGGCAAGCAGATCGGTATAGATCTGGTTGTATTTGCTCATGGGGATGGCTCTGTGCCGGGTTTGCGTTCAAGGCAGGAACCTTAGTGGCAAGGGGGGTGTTTGTCCATTGGGCCCTTGGATATCTGTGGCGCGTGACGGTGTAGAGCCCATAAAAAAACAAACAAAATGTAACTCGTACAGACGAGTTGTTGCTTTAACTCGTCTGTACGAGTACGTTTGCTCTCGGCGTGCTGCCAATGACTGCCCCCAAATAAAAAAATCAAAGTGGAAACCAAGCATGAGCCACGACTATTCGAACATTGCCCGCGAGATTCTCGAGAACCTCGGGGGCAGCGACAACCTTGAGCAAGCTGCCCACTGCGTGACTCGCCTGCGCCTGGCGCTCAAGGACCCGAGCCGGGTCAAGAGCAGCGCCTTGAACCAGGTTGACCTCGTCAAGGGCTCGTTTTTCACCGGGGGCCTGTTCCAGGTGGTGATCGGCCCCGGCGAAGTGGAAAAAGTCTACGCCGCGCTGCGGGAACAGACCGGCCTCGCCGCCGCCACCATCGCCGACGTCAAGAAAAAGGGCGCCGACAAGACCAATGCCATGCAGCGCCTGGTGCGGGTGTTCTCCGATGTGTTCATGCCGATCCTGCCTGCGCTGATCATTGCCGGCCTGTTGATGGGCGTGAACAACCTGATGGGCGCCAAGGGCATGTTCATCGAGGGCAAGACGCTGCTGGAGGCCTATCCGAACCTGGATGGCCTGTGGAGCCTGATCAACCTGATGGCCAACACCTCGTTCGTGTTCTTGCCGGCGCTGGTGGGCTGGTCGGCGGCCAAGCGCTTTGGCGGCAGTGAAATCCTCGGCATCGTGCTCGGCCTGATGCTGGTGCACCCGGACCTGCTCAACGCCTGGAACTACGGCAAGGCGGTCGCCGGGCTGGATGGCCAGAGCCTGCCGTACTTCGATATTTTCGGTTGGTTCAAGATCGAGAAAGTGGGTTACCAGGGGCAGATCCTGCCTATCCTGATGGCGGCCTATGTGATGAGCGTCATCGAGAAATGGCTGCGGGCGCGGGTGCCGAATGCGATTCAACTGCTCGTCGTACCGATCACCACCATCGTCGTTACTGGTGTGCTGGCCCTGGCAATCATTGGCCCGGTCACCCGTCACCTGGGCATTCTGATTACCGAAGGCGTGGTCACCCTCTTTGACCTGGCGCCGATGCTGGGCGGGGCGATTTTCGGCCTGCTGTATGCACCGCTGGTGATCACCGGCATGCACCATATGTTCCTCGCCGTGGACCTGCAATTGATCTCCACCCAGGGCGGCACCTTTATCTGGCCGATGATCGTCATGTCCAACCTGGCCCAGGGCAGCGCCGCGCTCGCGGTGTTCTACATGACCCGTAATGCGCGGGACAAAAGCATGGCCTCGACCTCAGCGGTTTCCGCCTACTTCGGCATTACAGAGCCCGCGATGTTCGGCGTGAACCTGCGCTTCAAATTCCCGTTTTATGCCGCGCTGCTGGGTTCGGCGCTGGGCAGCATCTTCCTGTCGTTGAACAAGGTCCAGGCCTCGGCCATTGGGGTCGGCGGCCTGCCTGGGTTTATCTCGATCGTGCCGAGCGCCATTCCGATGTTTGTGATCGGGATGGTCATCGCGATGGTCGTGCCGTTTGTTTTGACCTGCGCGTTGAGCATGAAGATCGTGCGGCCTGGATACAGGGTTGCCTGATCTACCGCTATCGGGGGCAAGCCCCTCCACATTTTGAATGTGGGAGCGGGCTTGCCCCCCGATGAGGCCCGAGAGGCCTGCAAAAAACTCTACTGAAGGAACCCACCATGCAAGACTGGCAACACTCGGTGATCTACCAGATCTACCCCAAAAGCTTCCACAGCCACGCGGGTAACGCCACCGGTGACCTGCTGGGTATCGTGGATAAACTCGATTACCTCAAGTGGCTGGGGGTCGACTGCCTGTGGATCACCCCGTTCCTGCGTTCACCGCAGCGCGACAACGGCTACGACATCAGCGACTACTACGCCATCGATCCCAGCTACGGGACCATGGCCGACTGCGACCTGTTGATCAGCGAAGCGGCCCAGCGCGGCATCAAGCTGATGCTCGACATCGTGGTCAATCACACCTCCATCGAGCATGAGTGGTTCCAGCAGGCACGCAGCAGCCTCGACAACCCGTACCGTGACTTCTATATCTGGCGCGACCAGCCGAACAACTGGGAATCCAAGTTCGGTGGCTCAGCCTGGGAATACGAAGCGCAAACCGGCCAGTACTTCCTGCACCTGTTCGATCACACCCAGGCCGACCTCAACTGGGACAACCCCAAGGTGCGCGCCGAGGTATTCAAGCTGATGCGCTTCTGGCGCGACAAGGGTGTGGGCGGTTTCCGCCTGGACGTGATCAACCTGATCTCCAAGCCCGCCGATTTCCCCGAAGACAACAGCGATGGCCGTCGCTTCTACACCGACGGCCCGAACGTGCATGCATACCTGCAGGAAATGCACCGCGAAGTCTTCGAGGGCCATGACCTGATCAACGTCGGCGAGATGTCGTCCACCAGCCTGGAACACTGCATCCGCTATTCGCGGCCGGAGTCCAAAGAGCTGTCGATGACCTTCAACTTTCATCACCTGAAAGTCGATTACCCGAACTTGCAGAAGTGGGTGCGCGCCGACTTTGATTTCCTGCAGCTCAAGCAGATCCTCTCTGATTGGCAACTCGGCATGCAGGCGGGTGGCGGCTGGAACGCACTGTTCTGGTGTAACCACGACCAGCCTCGAGTGGTCTCGCGATTTGGCGATGACGGCGAACACCGGGTGGTCTCGGCCAAGATGCTCGCCACGGCGTTGCACTTCCTCCAGGGCACGCCCTTTGTGTACCAGGGCGAAGAGCTGGGCATGACCAACCCGGGGTTCGACAAGATCGAGCAATACCGTGACGTCGAGACCCTGAACATCTTCCGCCTCAAGCGCGATGCGGGGGAGTCCGAGGCGTCGAGCATGGCGGCGATCATGCAGAAGTCCCGCGATAACGGGCGCACGCCCATGCAGTGGAACAACCAGGCGAATGCCGGTTTCAGCACGGGCGAGCCGTGGATCGGTATCCCGGCCAATGCGGCGCAGATCAATGTCGAGCAGCAACTGGATGACCCGGACTCGGTGCTGCATCACTACCGCGCGCTGATCGCCTTGCGTCGCCATGAACCGCTGATTCAGGAGGGCGTTTACCGCCCGTTGCTGCAAGACCACCTTCAGGTCTGGGCATACCTGCGCGAAGGTCATGGCGAGCGGTTGCTGGTGCTGAACAACTTCTACGGCCAGCCGTGCGAGATCCAACTGCCCGGCAACGTGATCAGTGGGGGCACCGAGCAACGCCTGCTGATCAGCAACTACCCCGATTGCCCGATGCGTACCCGCACAGTCGTGCTGCGCCCCTACGAATCCTTTGTGCTGCACCTCAAGGACTGAGACCCGTTGTAAACCCCGTGTGGGAGCGCGGGGACGCGTTAAAAACATAATAAAAATATCGGAGCGCTTCATGAAAACAACAATAAAGCTGGGCCTAGTAGCATCGTGCCTGAGCCTGCCATTCGGCGCGCAGGCCCTGGAATTTGCCGGTTACCTGCGCAGTGGCGTGGGCACTTCAACCGGCAGTGGCAAGCAGCAGTGTTTCCAACTGCCGGGCGCGCAAACCAAATACCGCTTGGGCAACGAATGCGAGCAGTACGCCGAACTGGAATTGCGCCAGGACCTGCTGACCCTCGACGATGGTTCGGTGCTCAGCGTCGACGCCATGGCCTCCCTGTACAACCAATACGACCGCGCCCTTAAATTCCAGGGTGAAAACAACGGCTCGGCGCGCATGCCGCAGATGTATGCGCAATTGTCGAACCTGCCCAGTCTCAACGGCGGGTCGCTGTGGGCCGGGCGGCGTTACTACAAACGTAATGACATCCATATCTCCGACTTCTACTACTGGAACCAGAGCGCCACGGGCGGCGGTATCGAGGACGTGCTGATTGGCGACTTGAAATACAGCTACGCCCTTTCGCGCAAGGACAACCTGTACCAGAAGGAATACGCCACCCGTCACGATTTCAACATTGCGGGCTTCAAGACCAACCCCGGTGGCGAGCTGGAGCTGGGCTTGAGCTACATCGAAAAGGCCGGCGGGCGCGATACCAACAGCGGTTGGGCGATCACGGCGCAGCACGTACAAAAGGCTTTCCTGGGCGGCAAGAACAAATTCGCCCTGCAGTACGGCGAAGGTCCTGGCACCGGCCTGGGCTACACCGGCAATACCCGCTTGGACAACAGCAGCAAAAGCTATCGCGCCGTCGAGTTTTTCGACTGGCAGGTGACCCCGCGTTTCGGCGGGCAGATCGAGGCGGTGTACCAGAAAGATATCCGCCCCGGCAGCCAGGACCAGACCTGGATGTCCGTCGGCGTGCGCCCGGCCTATGCGATCAGCGAGCAGTTCAAGCTGGTCACCGAACTCGGTCATGATCAGGTCGATGCCAGTGGTGGCACGCGCAAGCTGAGCAAGTTCACCTTCGCCCCGACCTGGTCGCCCAAAGGCCCGGATTTTTGGGCGCGGCCGGAGGTGCGTTTGTATTACACCTATGCCAGTTGGAACGAAGCGGCCAAGCGTGCGGCGAATGAGCTGGCGGCGGGTTCGGCGTTGTCCGACACCGGCGCCTACGGCACTGCGCGGCATGGCTCGAACGTCGGCGTGCAAGTCGAATACTGGTGGAAATGAGCCTTCGGGTGCACAGGGACTAAATGTGGGAGGGGGCTTGCCCCCGATAGCGGTGTTTCAGATAGGCATTTATTGGCTGGTACACCGTCATCGGGAACAAGCCCCCGCCCACACGGATATCTACAGAACAAAACAGCAGGTGAAGTCATGACCGCAACTCAACCCCTGGAATTGCTGGCGCCCGTGTCGGGTGTGCTGCTGGCGCTGGATAAGGTGCCCGACCCTGTATTCTCCAGCCGCCTGATTGGCGACGGCCTGTGTATCGACCCCACCTCGCAGACCCTCTGCGCGCCACTGGCCGGGGTGATCAGCAATATCCAGGACAGTGGGCATGCGGTCAGCATCACCGATGACAATGGCGTGCAGGTGCTGATGCACATCGGCCTGGACACCGTGAACCTGGCAGGCAAGGGATTTACCCGATTGGTCGAGGAAGGCCAGCGGGTGGAGGCCGGGCAACCGCTGATCGAATTCGATGCCGACTACGTGGCGCTCAACGCCCGTAGCCTGCTGACCTTGATGCTGGTGGTCAGTGGCGAGCCGTTTAGCGTGTTGGCAACCGATCTTGTGGAGGTCGGCCGACCGCTGTTGCAGTTATCCCCAGGTGAAGCCGTTGACGCAGTGGACGAAGAGGAGGGCGATGCGCTGTTCTCCAAGCCGTTGACCTTGCCCAATGCCAATGGTTTGCACGCCCGCCCGGCGGCGGTGTTCGCCCAGGCGGCGAAAGGTTTCAACGCAAGCATCTATCTGCACAAGCAAACCCAGAGCGCCAACGCCAAATCGCTGGTGGCGATCATGGCGTTGCAAACCGTGCACGGCGACACCTTGCAGGTGAGTGCGGCGGGTGAGGATGCCGAAGTGGCGATCACTGCGCTGGTGGCCTTGTTGTCTGAAGGCTGTGGCGAGGGGGTGGCGAGCGTGGCTGAAGCGGTCGTTACGCCACCCTCGGCGACCTTGCTGCGAGGCGTGTGCGCATCGCCGGGTTCGGCGTTTGGTCAGGTCGTTCAAGTGACTGAGCCTGAGCTGAGCATCCCTGAACAAGGTATGGGTGAAGCCACTGAACGTGCCGCTTTGGCGCGTGGCCTGCTGGCTGCCACCGAGGCATTGCAGGCTTTTCGGGATAAGGCCGCCGGCAGCGCCCAGGCAGAGATTTTCCGCGCCCATCAGGAACTGCTCGAAGACCCGACCTTGCTGGAGCAAGCCCACAGCCTGCTGGCTGAAGGCAAAAGCGCCGCCTTTGCCTGGAACAGTGCCACGCTGGCGACCGTCAAGCTATTTCAGGGGCTGGGCAATGCGCTGATCGCCGAGCGTGCGGCAGATCTGGCGGATGTTGGCCAGCGCGTGCTGAAACTGATCCTGGGCATTCAGGACAACGCCTGGGACTTGCCGGAGCGCGCAATCCTGATCGCTGAGCAATTGACCCCTTCGCAGACTGCCAGCCTGGATACACGCAAAGTGCTGGGTTTTGTCACCGTCGGCGGAGGCGCGACCAGCCACGTCGCGATCCTCGCCCGCGCCCTTGGCCTGCCGGCCATTTGCGGTGTTTCGGCCCAGGTACTGGGGTTGGCCAACGGCAAGCAGGTGTTGCTCGACGCCGACAAAGGCGAACTGCACTTGGACCCGGACCTGGCCGAAATCGAACAATTGGAAGCCGCCCGCAAGCAGCAGGTGCTTCGCCATCAACGCGATGTGGCGCAGGCGTCTTTGCCCGCCACCACCCGAGACGGTCATCACGTCGAAGTCACCGCCAACGTGGCCTCGTTGCAGGAAGTGGAGCAATCCCTGACCCTTGGCGGCGAAGGCGTCGGCCTGTTGCGTTCGGAGTTCCTCTACCTGGACCGCAACCGTGCGCCGGGCCCTGACGAACAAGCAGCCACCTACACGGCCATCGCCCGTGCCCTGGGCGCCGAGCGCAACCTGGTGGTGCGCACCTTGGACGTCGGTGGCGACAAACCCTTGGCTTATGTGCCGATGGACGCCGAAACCAACCCGTTCCTCGGGTTGCGCGGTATTCGCCTGTGCCTGGAGCGTCCCGAGCTGCTGCGCGAACAGTTCCGTGCGATCCTCGCCAGTGCCGGTTTTGCACGCCTGCATATCATGCTGCCGATGGTCAGCCTGCTCTCCGAGTTGCACCTGGCGCGCAAGATGCTCGAAGAAGAAGCGCTGGCCCTGGGGCTCACCGAGCTACCGAAGCTGGGCATCATGATCGAGGTGCCGTCTGCGGCGTTGATGGCGGATGTGTTTGCGCCCCATGTGGATTTCTTTTCGATCGGCACCAATGACCTGACCCAATACACCCTGGCCATGGACCGCGACCACCCGCGGCTGGCCGGCCAGGCCGACAGCTTTCACCCGGCGGTGCTGCGCCTGATCGCGACCACCGTCAAGGCCGCCCATGCCCACGGCAAATGGGTGGGCGTGTGCGGGGCGTTGGCGTCCGAAGCCTTGGCCGTGCCGGTATTGATCGGGCTGGGGGTGGATGAGTTGTCTGTCAGCGTGCCGCTGATCCCGACCATCAAGGCCACCGTACGCGAGCTGGACCTGGCGGACTGCCAGATCATCGCCCGCCAGGTACTGGGCCTGGAAGAAGCCGCCCAAGTGCGCGAGGCCTTGCGCCTGTATCACGCGGCCACCGTTGAAACCTCACCTGTCGTGGAGCACTGAGCATGTTCGAGAAATTGCAGCGGGCGTTCTGGAAAGCCCTGACCCCGGATTTGATTGTCGAGACGGCAGCGCCGTCGACACCGAGTCTGCTGTCGGCCGATGTGCTGGATGCGCTCGGTGGTGCGGATAATCTCAAGTCGCAACAGCGCGTGGCGTTGACGCGGGTGCGCGTGCAACTGCAGGACGCGGCGCGGGTGGATGTGGCGGCGTTAAAGGCGGCTGGAGTGCCTGGCGTGATGGTGTTGGCAGGAGGCACGGTGCATCTGCTCACCGGCCTCCAGGGCCAGTAGCGAACGAGCGGTGGGAGTGCCGGTAGCAGGGGGCGGTCAGTTTGTCTGTGGCTGATCCAGCCTCATCGGGAGCAAGCTCCCTCCCACATGGGGTTGGGGGGCTGGATGGTCGGGTTTACAGCTGCGGGTTCTCTTCCGGCGGCTTGGTCTTGTTCACCCCAGGTACATGCAGGTTGCCTTCGACCACCTGATTACCTTCCAGCTGTGGCTGAGTTACCCAGGTGAGGATGTCGTAGTAGCGCCGGATGTTCGCCACGAAGTGCACCGGCTCGCCGCCACGGGCATAGCCGTAGCGGGTCTTGCTGTACCACTGCTTCTGCGACAGGCGCGGCAGCATCTTCTTCACGTCCAGCCACTTGTTCGGGTTCAGGCCGTCCTTCTGCGCCAGCTTGCGCGCGTCGTCCAGATGCCCGGTGCCCACGTTGTAAGCGGCCAGGGCAAACCAGGTACGGTCCGGCTCGGCGATATCATCGTCAAGCTCATCCTTGATCTTGGCCAGGTACTTGGCGCCGCCCATGATGCTTTGCTTGGCGTCCAGGCGGTTGGACACGCCCATGGCCTGGGCGGTGTTCTGGGTCAGCATCATCAGCCCGCGCACGCCGGTCTTGGAGGTGACCGCCGGTTGCCAGAGTGACTCCTGATAGCCGATGGCCGCCAACAGGCGCCAGTCGACCTTTTCTTCCTTGGCGTAGGCCTTGAAGTGTTTCTCGTACTTGGGCAAGCGCTGCTGCAAGTGCTGGGCAAACGTATAGGCGCCCATGTAGCCGAGCACATCGACGTGCCCGTAGTAGCGATCTTTGAGGCGCTGCAAGGTGCCGTTCTTGCCGACCTTGTCCAGGTAGCTGTTGACCTCGTTGAGCAGGCTGTTGTCTTCGCCGGCGGCCACGGCCCAGCTCTGGTGGCTGGCATCGCCGAGGTCGAACGCCACGCGCACGTTGGGGAAGTACACCTGGTTCATCGCCACTTCGTTGGAGTCCACCAGGGTCAGGTCGATCTGGCCTTCGTCGACCATGCGCAACAGGTCGACTACTTCAACGGCGTCGGACTCTTCGTATTCGATGGCAGGATTCTGTTTTTTCAGCTCCGCCAGTTGTTCGGCGTGGGTGCTGCCCTTGAGCACCATGATCTTCTTGCCCACCAGGTCCGCCGCGTTGGTGGGGCGCGATTGGCCGTTGCGATAGATGATCTGCGGGGTCACTTCCAGGTACGGGTGGGAAAAGCGTACCTGCTTCAGGCGCTGCTCGCTGCTGACCAGGCCGGCGGCAGCCAGGACCGGGCCGTTGGGTTTACCCAGCTGGCCGAACAGGTCGTCGAGGTTGTCAGCGGTTTCGATTTCCAGCTTCACCCCCAGGTCGTCGGCAAAACGCTTGACCAGTTCGTATTCGAAACCGGTTTCACCGTTGCGGTCCTGGAAATACGTGGCCGGGCTGTTTCGGGTAATCACCCGCAATACGCCATCCTCCTTGATTCGCTCGAGCGTGCTGGGTTTATCAACACAGGCGCTGAGCATCAGGAAGAGTCCGGTTGCGATGAGCCATTTGGCGCACCGCGGGCGCAAAGCAGTAGGGGAGAACATCTGCGCAGTATACGCAAACGGCCCACGGCGCCATATCTCGACAGCGTGGGACTTGTCTGCTAGCGCCGGCAAAACTGTGCTGCAACCCGCAGAAACGTGGCTTGGCGAGTGATTGTGACGGTTAAAATAACTGCGCGGAATGCCACGGATAGCGCGCGGATAGCGTGCAATCGGTGCCAACTGACGTTCGGCAGCAGCCACCAGTAGCGTTTCGGGTGCCGTTGGCGGCGGTTTACGCTAGAATGCACGGCCTCAAAGCACACCCCCTTCCCGAGGCTGTCCCGAAGATGTTGATCCTGCGCGGCGCTCCTGCCCTTTCTGCCTTTCGCCACAGCAAACTCCTTGAGCAACTGAGCCAGAAGGTTCCAGCTGTTACAGGCCTGTATGCTGAATTTGCTCACTTCGCCGACGTTACCGGCGTCTTGACCGCCGACGAACAGCAGGTGCTGGCACGCCTTCTGAAGTACGGCCCAAGCGTTCCCGTTCAAGAGCCGACCGGCCGCTTGTTCCTGGTTCTGCCACGGTTCGGCACCATCTCGCCCTGGTCGAGCAAGGCCAGTGATATCGCCCGCAACTGCGGCCTTACGAGCATCCAGCGCCTGGAACGCGGGATTGCCTTCTATGTCGCCGGGCAGTTCAGCGAGACCGAAGCCGAGCTTATCGCCAGCAGCCTGCACGACCGCATGACCCAGATCATCGTCAGCCAGCTGGAACAGGCTGCCGGCCTGTTCAGCCACGCCGAGCCCAAGCCGCTGACCGCGATTGACGTGCTTGGCGGCGGTCGCGCCGCCCTCGAGAAGGCCAACACCGAACTGGGCCTGGCCCTGGCCGAAGACGAGATCGACTATCTGGTCAACGCTTTCAACGGCTTGAAGCGCAACCCGCACGACATCGAACTGATGATGTTCGCCCAGGCCAACTCCGAGCACTGCCGTCACAAGATCTTCAACGCCAGTTGGGACATCGACGGCGAAAGCCAGGAAAAAAGCCTGTTCGGCATGATCAAGAACACCTACGTGATGCACAGCGAAGGCGTTCTGTCGGCTTATAAGGACAACGCCTCGGTCATCGTCGGCAGCGTCGCCGGCCGTTTCTTCCCGGACCCCGAGACCCGCCAGTACGGCGCGGTGCAGGAGCCGGTGCACATCCTGATGAAAGTCGAGACCCACAACCACCCGACCGCGATTGCCCCGTTCCCGGGCGCAGCCACCGGTTCCGGTGGCGAGATCCGCGACGAAGGCGCCACCGGTCGTGGCGCCAAGCCAAAGGCCGGCCTCACCGGCTTTACCGTGTCCAACCTGCAGATCCCGGGCTTCGAACAGCCGTGGGAAGTGCCATACGGCAAGCCGGAGCGCATCGTTACCGCGCTGGACATCATGATCGAAGGCCCGCTGGGCGGCGCCGCGTTCAACAACGAATTCGGGCGCCCGGCACTGACCGGCTACTTCCGGACCTTCGAGCAATCCATCACCACCCCGCGTGGCGATGAAGTGCGCGGCTACCACAAGCCGATCATGTTGGCCGGCGGCATGGGCAACATCCGTGAAGAACACGTCAAGAAAGGCGAGATCCTGGTCGGTTCCAAGCTGATCGTCCTCGGCGGCCCGGCGATGCTGATCGGCCTGGGTGGCGGTGCTGCCTCCTCCATGGCCACCGGCACCAGCTCGGCGGACCTCGACTTCGCTTCCGTACAGCGCGAAAACCCAGAGATGGAGCGTCGCTGCCAGGAAGTCATCGACCGTTGCTGGCAGTTGGGTGACAAGAACCCGATCAGCTTCATCCACGACGTCGGCGCCGGTGGCTTGTCCAACGCCTTCCCGGAACTGGTCAACGATGGCGACCGCGGCGGCCGTTTCGAACTGCGCAACATTCCAAACGACGAGCCGGGCATGGCCCCGCACGAAATCTGGAGCAACGAGTCCCAGGAGCGCTACGTACTGGCCGTCGGCCCTGAAGACTTTGCGCGCTTCCAGGCCATCTGCGAACGCGAGCGTTGCCCGTTTGCCGTGGTCGGCGAAGCCACTGCCGAGCCGCAACTGACGGTCACCGACAGCCACTTCGGCAACAGCCCGGTGGACATGCCGCTCGAAGTGCTGCTGGGCAAGGCCCCGCGCATGCACCGTTCGGCCGTACGTGAAGCCGAGCTGGGCGATGATTTCGACCCGAGCACGCTGGACCTGGCCGACAGCATCGAGCGCGTGCTGCACCACCCGGCCGTGGCGAGCAAAAGCTTCCTGATCACCATTGGCGACCGCACCATCACTGGCCTGGTGGCCCGTGACCAGATGGTCGGCCCATGGCAAGTGCCGGTGGCTGACGTTGCCGTCACCGCCACCAGCTTCGACGTCTACACCGGTGAAGCCATGGCCATGGGCGAGCGCACGCCGCTGGCCCTGCTGGATGCTCCGGCGTCGGGACGCATGGCCATTGGTGAAACCCTCACCAACATCGCGGCGTCGCGCATCGGCAAACTGTCCGACATCAAGTTGTCGGCCAACTGGATGTCCGCTGCCGGCCACCCCGGTGAAGACGCGCGCCTGTACGACACCGTCAAGGCGGTCGGCATGGAGCTGTGCCCGGAACTGGGGATCACCATTCCGGTGGGCAAGGACTCCATGTCCATGGCCACCCGTTGGAACGAAGACGGCACCGACAAGAGCGTCACTTCGCCGCTGTCGCTGATCGTCACCGGTTTCGCACCGGTCACCGACATCCGCCAGACCCTGACCCCGCAACTGCGCATGGACAAGGGCACCACCGACCTGATCCTGATCGACCTGGGCCGTGGCCAGAACCGCATGGGCGCCTCGATCCTCGCGCAAACCCATGGCAAGCTCGGCAAGCACGCGCCGGACGTCGATGATGCCGAAGACCTCAAGGCCTTCTTCGCCGTGATCCAGGGGCTCAACGCCGACGGCCACCTGCTGGCCTACCACGACCGTTCCGACGGTGGCCTGCTGACCAGCGTTGTAGAGATGGCGTTTGCCGGTCACTGCGGCTTGAACCTGGTGCTCGACAGCGTTGCCGAGGATGCTTCTGAAATCAACGGCATCCTGTTCAACGAAGAGCTGGGCGCCGTGATCCAAGTGCGCCAGGACGCGACCCCGGACGTACTTGCACAGTTCAGCGCCGCCGGCCTGGGCGATTGCGTGGCAGTGATCGGCCAGCCGATCAACAACGGCCAGATCGACATTGTCTTCAATGGCGACACCGTTTTCGAAGGCCAGCGCCGTCTGCTGCAACGCCAGTGGGCGGAAACCAGCTACCAGATCCAGCGCCTGCGCGACAACGCCGACTGCGCCGAGCAGGAGTTCGACCTCATCCTGGAAGAAGACAATCCGGGCCTGAGCACCAAGCTCAGCTTCGACGTCAACCAGGACATCGCCGCGCCGTACATCAAGAAAGGCATTCGTCCACAAGTCGCCGTACTGCGTGAGCAGGGCGTCAACGGCCAGGTCGAAATGGCGGCCGCGTTCGACCGCGCCGGCTTCAACGCGATCGACGTGCACATGAGCGATATCCTCGCCGGTCGCGTTGACCTCAACGAGTTCAAGGGCCTGGTGGCCTGCGGTGGCTTCTCCTACGGCGACGTCCTGGGTGCCGGTGAAGGCTGGGCCAAATCGGCCTTGTTCAACAGCCGTGCCCGCGACGCGTTCCAAGGCTTCTTCGAGCGCAACGACAGCTTCACGCTGGGTGTGTGCAACGGTTGCCAGATGATGTCCAACCTGCATGAGCTGATCCCGGGCAGCGAGTTCTGGCCGCACTTTGTGCGTAACCGTTCCGAGCAGTTCGAAGCCCGTGTTGCCATGGTGCAGGTGCAGGAGTCCAACTCGATCTTCCTGCAAGGCATGGCTGGTTCGCGCATGCCGATCGCCATCGCCCACGGTGAAGGCCATGCCGAGTTCGAAAGCGAAGAAGCCCTGCTGGAAGCCGACCTGTCCGGTTGCGTGGCCATGCGTTTCGTCGACAACCACGGCAAGGTCACCGAAAACTACCCGGCCAACCCGAACGGCTCGCCGCGCGGGATCACCGGCCTCACCAGCCGCGACGGCCGCGTCACCATCATGATGCCGCACCCGGAGCGTGTATTCCGCGCGGTGCAGAACTCGTGGCGCCCGGAAGAGTGGAACGAAGACGGCGCCTGGATGCGCATGTTCCGCAACGCTCGCGTGTGGGTGAACTAAGGCGGTGTACAAGCTCAGCTTCTTTGTGCCCGACAGCCATGTGGAGACGGTGAAGACCGCCGTCTTCGCAGCCGGTGGCGGGCGCATCGGCGGCTACGACAGCTGCGCCTGGCAAGTGCTGGGCCAGGGCCAATTCCGTGCGTTGGACGGCAGCCAGCCGTTTATCGGGCAGGTGGGCCAGGTTGAAGTGGTTGAAGAGTGGAAAGTTGAGCTGGTGGTGGCCGATGAGTCGATCGTGGCTGCTGTGGCGGCGTTGAAGCTCAGCCATCCGTATGAAACACCGGCGTATGAGGTGTGGCAGTTGGCGGATTTTTGATTCGCCGGCTGTAAAAACAAGAAACCCGCTGGGCCAGTTTGGTCAGCGGGTTTTTTGTTGCCTGAACAGGCCCTATCGCGGGCAAGCCCGGCTCCCACATTGTTGATCTGCGAATACATTCAAACTGTGGGAGCTGGCTTGCCTGCGATGAGCATGGGTATCTACGCAACTTTCAGACCTTGAGAACTCTCCCTGTGGCGAGCGGGCTTGCCCCGCGTTGGGCTGCGCAGCAGCCCTAAAACCTCAGTCCGCGGTCTATCTGAAACAGCGCGGTGATCTTAGTGGGGCTGCTTCGCAGCCCAACGCGGGGCAAGCCCGCTCGCCACAACAGCCCTGTCTGCCGGGGGGCAGCGTTGAGCCTAAGTTGTGTAGATACCCATGCTGCGATGAGGCCCATACAGGCAAAGATCAACTAGGCCCCCGCCCCAATCTGCCGACCGCTGACCAACCGCTCCAACGCCTCACCCAAACCCGAGGCTTTGTCACCAATCAGCAAGTGCCAAACACCACTGTCGAGTTGAGTAATGCCTTGGCACCCAAGCGCCACTAGCTGGGTTTCGGACAATACCGAATCATCCCCCAGTTCCACCCGCAACCGGGTCATCGCCACCGCTTCCAGCTGACGCACATTCCCTCGGCCACCCAAGGCTGTCAGCCATTTCTCGGTTTCCTCCACATTCACCGCAGCCGGCTTATCCACAGGCGCAACGCTCGCTGGACTTGCAGCAACAAACGCCGGCATCGCCAAGCGAATCTCATCGGCAATGCTATCGGCCATCGGCCCGACTACCACCTGCAAGCTCCCGCCATTTCCGGGCCGAACCACAGCCATGGCGCCCAGAGCTTTGAGTTGCGCATCCACGACCTTGTTGCGATCCACCATATCCAGGCGCAGGCGCGTGGTGCAGGCGCCGACGCTTAGCAAATTCTCTGCACCACCCAGGGCCTGGATATAAGCGGTGGCCCGCTGGTTATCTGTCATCGCTTCGGTTTGTACGACCTGAATATCTTCACGCCCTGGCGTCTTCAGGTTGAACCGACGAATGCAGTAGTTGAACACGCTGTAGTAGATCACCGCATAGGCCAACCCAACCGGGAACACCAACCAGCCATGGGTGGACTTGCCCCAACCCAGCACCATGTCGATAAACCCACCGGAGAAGGTAAAGCCCAGGTGGATATCCAGCATGTTGGTCACGGCCATCGACAGGCCGGTAAGCACTGCGTGAATCAGGTACAGGAACGGTGCGAGGAACATGAACGCAAATTCAATCGGCTCGGTGACACCGGTCAGAAACGAAGTCAGCGCCATCGACAGGAAAATCCCGCCCATCACCTTGCGCCGCTCCGGCAACGCATTGCGGTACATCGCCAGGCACGCAGCCGGAAGGCCGAACAGCATCACCGGGAACATGCCGGTCATGAACTGGCCGCCTTTGGGGTCGCCGGCGAAATAGCGCGTGAGGTCGCCGGTGACAACCGCGCCGGTCACGGGGTCGGTAAAGGTGCCAAATACGAACCAGGCCATGTTGTTGAGGATGTGGTGCAGGCCGGTGACGATCAGCAGGCGGTTGAATACGCCGAACACGAACGCGCCCAGGCTACCGCTTTCCATCAGCAGCACGCCGAAGCTGTTGATACCGTGCTGGATCGGCGGCCAGATCAGGCCGAAGATCACGCCCAGGCCGACTGCGCTGAAGCCCGTGACAATCGGCACAAAGCGTCGCCCGCCAAAGAAGGCCAGGTACTCCGGGAGCTTGATGTCCTTGAAGCGGTTATACAACCCGCCCGCCGTCAGGCCGCTGGCGATACCGGCGAGCATGCCCATGTTGATGGTCGAGTCCATCACCTTGAGGGTAGAGACCATGACCAGGTAACCAATCGCGCCGGCCAGCCCGGCGGTGCCGTTATTGTCGCGGGCAAAACCCACGGCGATACCGATGGCGAAGATCAGCGCCAGGTTGGCGAAGATCGCTTGCCCGGCATCGTGCATCACCGCGATGTTGAGCAGGTCGGTGTCACCCAGGCGCAGCAAGAGGCCGGCGATCGGCAGAATCGCGATCGGCAGCATCAGCGCGCGGCCGAGCCGTTGCAGGCCTTCGATAAAGTATTGGTACATGGCGTGTCTCCCTGTTCTTGTTGTTTTCAGCTCAGCGGCCAGTGGTGTTGACAGGCTTGGCGAACGGCCTTGGCACTGCTCAGGTCGAGCAGCCCTTGGCTCAGTTGCCGGCATTGCGCCGCGTCCAAGTGACGGACGCGGTCCTTGATTTCTCCGATTTGCGGCGGGCTCACGGACAGTTCGCTGACCCCCAGGCCAACCAGTACGGGAGTCGCCAAGGGGTCGGACGCCAGGGCGCCGCACACGCCGACCCAACGCCCATGCTGGGCCGCGCCCGCGCAAGTCTGCGCGATCAGCCGCAGCAGCGCCGGGTGCAGAGCATCCACCCGCGCAGCTAAACCTGCGTGGTCGCGGTCCATGGCCAGGGTGTACTGGGACAGGTCATTGGTGCCGATGGACAAGAAGTCCGCATGCTTGGCCAGTTGTTCGGCCATCAGCGCGGCGGCGGGCACTTCGATCATCACCCCCAGTTCCGGGCGTTGGGTCAGCTCCAGTGCCATACACAGTTCATCCAGGCGTTGGCGGATGTGCAGCAGTTCGTCGACTTCGCTGACCATTGGCAGCAGGATGCGGCAGCGCGCCAGCGGGCTGACTTGCAGCAGGGCACGCAGTTGCTGGTCGAGTACCTCGGGGCGCACCTGGGCCAGGCGAATGCCGCGCAGGCCGAGCACGGGGTTGGCCTCCACCGGCAGTGGCAGATAGTCGAGCTGCTTGTCGCCGCCCACGTCGATAGTGCGGATGATCACCGACTTGTCGCCCATGGCATCCAGCACGGCCTGGTAGGCCTGGCGCTGTTCCTGTTCGTCCGGCGCAGTGCGGCGGTCGACGAAGAGGAATTCGGTACGCAACAGGCCGACGCCATCGGCGCCGTTTTCAAACGCCACCTGGGCTTCGGCGCTGGAGGCGACATTGGCGGCGACTTCGATGCCCACCCCATCGCGAGTGCGTGCTGGCAATCGGGCCTGGGCCTGTTGCTGCTGGCGCCGCTGTTGCTGTGCGTCACGCAGCTGATGCACCTGGGCATGGCGCGCCTCGCTGGGGGCCAGTTCCAGGCGACCGTTGGCCGCGTCCAGCACCACCCGTTGGCCTTGTGGCACATCGAGTACGTCGGCGCCCAATGCCACCACGCACGGCAAGCCTTTGCCCCGGGCCAGGATCGCGACGTGGGAGGTGGCGCCACCCTCGGCCATGCAGATGCCCGCCGCCTGTTGTGCACTCAATTGCAGCAGGTCTGAAGGGGTCAGTTCATGGGCGCTGACAATGGCGCCAGGGGGCAATTCGAAATGCCAGGCTTCACCCAACAGCGCCCGCAGCACCCGTTGTTGCAGGTCGCGCAGGTCATTGGCGCGTTCGGCAAACAGCGGCTTGCCCAGGGCCAGCAAGACCGCGCATTGCGCCTGGATTGCATCGCGCCAGGCGTGGGTGGCGGCGCTGCCGTGTTCGATCGCGCGGGTGGCGGCGTCCAGCAGGGCCGGATCCTCCAGTAAGGCGAGGTGGGCGGCGAAGATGTCTTCTTCTTCGGCATTTTTGCGCTGGCGGGCGTGGGCCAGGGTCTGGCGGATATCACCGCGCACGTGCTCAAGGGCCGCATCCAGCCGTTGCAGTTGTTCGTCGGCGCGGTGGTTACCGGTATCGGCCGGCAACTCGATGCCGGTCAACCGGAACAGTGGCCCGCACACCAGGCCCGGTGCTGCGCACACCCCTTGCAGTACACCGGTTTCAGTATTCGCACGACGTGGAGCGGCGGTTACCGGCGCGTGAGGTTCTGCGCTGATGGCGACTGACAGTGCGGCGACCAATGCCTGCAACGCCGCCTCGCAATCCTTGCCACGACAGCTGACGCGAACCTCGTCGCCTTCGCCTATGCCCAACCCCATCAAGCCAATCAGGCTGTCGCACGCCGCCGACTTGCCGGCGAAATGCAACTGCGCCTGGCTGCTGAACCCCTGGGCGGTCTTGCGAATCAACGCCGCTGGGCGCGCATGCAAACCGCCGCGGTGGGTGATGCGCACGTTGGCGCTGGCTTCTGCGGCCGAGTTATCCACAGCCGTCTGCGTCGAGGCCGTTGAGCGCAGGCTCACCCGCAGCAGCGGTTCACCGACCTTGACTGTATTGAGTGCCAGCGGTGTCAGCGCGAAGCGATCGCTATTGGTCAGAATGATCAGGCTGACCAGGCTTTTGCACTGGCGCGCAATCCGGTCCAGGTCAAACTGCACCAACGCCTGCCCCTGGCTGACACGGGCGCCTTCCTTGACCAGCAGCGCGAAGCCTTCGCCATTGAGCTCCACCGTGTCGATACCCACATGCAGCAGCAACTCGGCGCCGTTGTCCGTGCGAATCGTCAGCGCGTGGCCGGTGCGGGCGACATGGATGATCACCCCGTCACACGGCGCATGCAGGCAGTCATTCAGGGGGTCGATGGCAATACCGTCGCCCATTGCGCCACTGGCGAAGACTTCGTCGGGAACGTTGCCCAGGGGCAGCACCGGCCCGCTTAACGGGGCGCTGAGGGTCAGTTGATTATTGTTGTTGGACATGGGCACGGTACTCATCAGGAAAACGCAGCAATCGACTCAGTGAGTGCGGGTCACTTTGCTCAGGTGGCGCGGCTGGTCGGGGTCCATTCCACGGGCGACCGCCAGGCCGGCGGCCATCACATAGAAACTCTGGATGGCCAGAATCGGGTCCAGGCTCGGGTGTTCGGCGCGGCTCAAGGTCAGGTCGCGTTCGGCGATATCGTCCGGCGCGGCCAACAATACGCGGGCGCCGCGTTGGCGCATGTCGGCGGCCAGGCTCAGCAATCCCGGTTGTTCGGCGCCGCGGGGAGCGAACACCAGCAGCGGGTAGTTTTCGTCAATCAAGGCCATCGGCCCGTGGCGCACTTCGGCGCTGCTGAAGGCTTCGGCCTGGATCGCCGAGGTTTCCTTGAGCTTGAGCGCGGCTTCCTGGGCGATGGCAAACCCGGCGCCACGGCCGATCACCATCAATTGCTGGCAGCCGCGCAGGGCGTCGATGGCTTTCGTCCAATCCTGCCTGGCGGCTTCGCGCAGGTGATCGGGCAGCGCGTGGCAGGCTTGCAACAAATCCGCTTCCTGGTTCCAGTGGCCGATCAACTGCGCGCTGGCGCTGAGGGTAGCGATAAAGCTTTTGGTCGCGGCCACGCTTTGTTCCGGCCCGGCGCACAGCGGCAGGTGGAATTCGCAAGCGGCTTGCAGCGGCGAGTCTTCGGCGTTGACCAGCGAAATGCTCAAGGCGCCGCGTTTGCGCAGCAGGCGCAGGCTATCGACCAGGTCCGGGCTCTGGCCGGACTGGGAAAAGCCGAAAGCCACCTGGCCGCTGACCTTCAAGGGCGCTTGCAGCAAGGTCACCACCGACATCGGCAACGACGCCACCGGAATGCCCACGTGCTGCATGGCCAGGTAGGCGAAGTAGCTGGCGGCGTGGTCCGAACTGCCACGGGCGATGGTCATCGCCACTTGCGTCGGCTGGCGGCGCAGGCGGCCGGCGACCTCTTCCAGCCGCGGGTTCAGACGTTGCAACTGCGCCGCGACGGCGTCACAGGAGGCCAAGGCCTCTTCAAGCATTTTGGAAGACAATGGCTTCTCCTTCGACCATGACGTCGGTGAGGTGCAGGGAACGGTCCAGGCGCACGCAGTCGGCAAAGCTGCCGGGTTGTAGGCGCCCGCGTTCTTCCAGGCCGAGGTAGTCCGCGGGAAATTGCGACAGGCGTTGTGAGGCTTCGCTGATGGGCAGGCCGATTTTCACCAGGTTGCGAAGCGCCTGGTCCATGGTCAGGGTGCTGCCGGCGAGGGTGCCGTCGGCCAGGCGCACGCCGCCCAGGCATTTGGTCACGGTGTGGCTGCCC
This sequence comes from Pseudomonas sp. G11, assembly GCF_029457515.1. Taxonomy (NCBI): domain Bacteria; kingdom Pseudomonadati; phylum Pseudomonadota; class Gammaproteobacteria; order Pseudomonadales; family Pseudomonadaceae; genus Pseudomonas; species Pseudomonas sp. G11. Next base: position 6,604,403 of record NZ_CP120377.1, on the reverse strand, counting down.
AGCTTGTATTCGCCGTCCGGCATGCCGGCGGCGGCGGTGGAGTCGGTGACGCAATACAGGCACGGGATCGAACGCAGGGCCACGCGCATGGCGCCAGGGTGGACGTGCAGCAAGTCCGGGATCAGTTCGGCGTACTGTGCGTGGGCCAGCGCGGCCCCCACGATGCCAGGCTCGCGGTGATGCAGCGGGCTCATGGCGTTGTACAGGTGGGTGAAGCTGGTAGCGCCAGCGGCGAGGGCGGCGACGCCTTCTTCATAGCTGCCCAGGGTGTGGCCGATCTGCATGCGCACACCACGTGCACTGAGGGCGCGGATCAGACTGTCATGCCCGGCGATTTCCGGGGCGATGGTGATCACGCGGATCGGCGCCAGGCGCAGGTAGGCTTCCACTTCCGCCATCAGCGCGGTGTGGGCGAAGTTGGGTTGCGCGCCGAGTTTGCCTGGGTTGATGTAAGGACCTTCCAGGTGCACACCCAATACGCGGGCGGTGCCGGTTGGACGGTTTTCGCTATAGGTACCGATATCGCCCAGCACGCGGGAAATTTCCTCGACCGGCGCGGTCATGGTGGTGGCCAGCAGCGAGGTGGTGCCAAAGCGCACATGGGTGCCGGTGATGGTCTCGAACGCGTCAATGCCTTCCATGATGTCTTTGCCGCCGCCGCCATGGACGTGCAGGTCAATAAAGCCTGGCAGCAGGTAGGGCAGGTCGTTGTCGGCCGGGTCGCAAGGTGCGCCTTCAATGGCGACGACCTTGCCGTGTTCATGGACCACGCGGCCGCGAATCCAGCCGTGGGGCGTCAGGATGTTGTCTTCGGACATGGGCAGTTCTCTAAGGCCGCATTCGCGGCAAAGTCATATCGACGCGGCTTTCTAACGTCGAAGCTCGGCGACAAAGTCGTAGTAGTCGTTGCGGCAGTAGGTGTCGGTGATTTCAATCGGCGTGTTGTCGGCGGTGTAGCCGACACGGGTCATCAGCAGCATGGCGGTGCCTGGTGCAATGCCGACCAGCGTGGCGAATTCGTCCGAGGCATTGATCGCCTGGATATGCTGCAAGGCGCGCACGATGGGTTTGCCGATGCCTTCGAGGTATTCGTACAGCGAGTTACCGATGGCTTGTGGGTGCGGCAGCACCGAGGCGGGCATGGCGGTCATTTCGATTGCCATTACCGTGTCATCAGCCTTACGCAGGCGCTTGAGCCGCGCCACTTTGTCAGTCGGTGACAGGCCCAGGCGGATCAGCTCTTCGTGGGTCGGCGGGGTGATTTCGCGTTCCAGCCACTGCGAACTGGGTACGAAGCCCTTGAGCCGCAGCATCTCGCTGAAGCCCGACAGGCGCGACAGCGGTTGCTCCAGGCGAGGCGTGATGAAGGTGCCAGAGCCCTGGCTGCGGCGGATCAGGCCTTGGGCAAACAACACTTCCAGTGCCTTGCGGGCGGTGACCCGGGAAATGCTCAATTGATCGCTGAGGGCGCGTTCCGATGGCAGCGCCTGTTCGGATTTCCACTGGCCGGCATGGATCGCCGCTTCCAGGTTGCGGGCCAATTGCAGGTACAGCGGCGTGGATTGTTTGCCGTCGGGGCGCAGCGTCAGGATGGGGTTCATCGTTAAGGTTTCCGATGCGGTTATTGGAGTGTTGTCGCCCGGTAATGGCCGGAAATTAATACCACTTAAATACCATGTCAATGCTGCCAAAACAGTGCGGGCACTGGTTTCAGGGCATGCTAATGGTGCGTGGTATCAAGTGGTATTAGAGAGGTCTTTTGGACGCGCAGAGCTGCGCAGCCCGCGGGGTGAACTGGTATTCACCGGCAGGCGCTGCCGAGGGCAGGAAATTTTTTTAATTAATCTACCAACGGTCGAAGGCTACGGCCGGATCTCGATCAGGGTGCCGTCCTTGACCAGGTTCCAGACTTCACGCATATCGACGTTACGCATGCCGATACAGCCGTCGGTCCAGTCCAGGGTGTGGAACAACTGCTCCGGGTAGTCTTCGCTGTCGGGCGTGCCGTGGATCATGATCATGCTGCCGGGCTTCACGCCCTCGCGGCGGGCGCGCGCAGAATCACTGATATTGGGGTAGGAGATGTGCATCGACAGGTAGTAGCTGTCGCTGGTCTTGCGCCAGTCAATCCAGTAGAGGCCTTCCGGTGTGCGACGGTCGCCCTCGAACAGCTTGGGCCCCTTGGGGTTTTTACCCAGGGAAATGCGATAGGTCTTGAGGGGCTTGCCGTCATTGATCAATTGCAACTGATGGGCGGACTTGAGGACCAGGATTTTCTCGACCGTTTTGCCGCCCAGGGTTTCCAGGGTGGAAGCCGGCGACAACGTGGCGAACGACAGGCAGAGCAAAGCAAACAACCAACGCATTAAAACGACTTCCCTTTGGCGACGATCGGCAGGATTGTTATTGGGCGGGCTTGGACAGCGGCGGTATGGCTTCGCTGCGCACCGGGAATGATTGCTGCCGACGGTCGGCAAAGAAATACTCCAGGGTCCGCCCGACGGTACGGAACGCCAGCTCGGACCACGGGATATCGGCTTCGTTGAACAGTTTGACTTCCAGGCTCTCGGGGCCGGCGGCAAAGTCCAGGTCCATCAGCTCGGCGCGATAGAACACATGCACCTGGCTGATGTGCGGTACATCGATCAACGTATAGATGCTCAGGTTGCGCACGCGGGCACAGGCTTCTTCCATGGTTTCGCGCATGGCGGCCTGTTCCACGGTCTCGCCGTTCTCCATGAAGCCCGCAGGCAAGGTCCAGTAGCCCAGGCGTGGCTCGATGGCACGGCGGCACAGCAGCACTTGCTCACCCCACACCGGCACGGTACCGGCAACGATATTAGGGTTCTGGTAGTGAATGGTCTGACAGTGATCACACACAAAGCGCAGGCGTGCGTCGCCTTCGGGAATGCGTTGGGTGACCGGTTTACCGCACTGGCTGCAGAAGTTCATGCTGGGGTTCCTGGAAAGTGCGTCTATCTTGGCGTGGGCGGCAGGGCCCTGCAAGTTGTCGTTTCGCGACAGCCCTCAGGTTTTGGGGTTGGGCGCCCGGCAGCTTTGGTGCATGATGCAAGGTAGCCAACAGATCGAGATGACTCATGCTGGACGAGCTACTTCGCCGGGTAAGCAATCACACGCCGCATACGCTGGAAACCGACGGGCGTTTCCCCGAGGCCGCCGTGCTGGTGCCGATTACTCGCAGTGACGAACCTGAGCTGATCCTGACCCTGCGCGCCAGCGGCCTGTCGACCCATGGCGGCGAAGTCGCGTTTCCTGGCGGGCGCCGCGATCCGGAAGACCCGGACCTGATCTTTACCGCCTTGCGCGAGGCCGAAGAAGAAATCGGCCTGCCGCCTGGCCTGGTCGAGGTGATCGGCCCCTTGAGCCCACTGATTTCCCTGCATGGCATTCGCGTCACCCCGTATGTGGGCGTGATCCCCGATTACGTCGAATACCTGGCCAACGACGCCGAAATCGCCGCTGTCTTCAGTGTGCCGCTCGATTTTTTCCGCCAGGACCCTCGCGAGCATACGCACCGCATCGACTACCAAGGGCGCAGTTGGTATGTGCCGAGCTACCGGTTTGGCGAATACAAGATCTGGGGGCTTACGGCCATTATGATTGTCGAGCTGATCAACCTGCTTTATGACGATGCCAATATCAGCCTGCATCACCCACCCAAGAGCTTCATCAATACTTAAGCCATCGTCTCCAATGGCAAGCCGTGAGGAAAAACCATGAAATACCGCTTGGGCGACGCCCGCGTCGAGACGCATCCACACAGCTGGGTGGCTCCCAATGCCACGCTGGTGGGCAAGGTCAGGCTGGAGGAGGGCGCCAACGTCTGGTTCAACGCGGTGTTGCGCGGCGACAACGAGCTGATCCTGATCGGTAAGAACAGCAACGTGCAGGACGGCAGCGTGATGCACACCGACATGGGCTACCCGCTGACTCTTGGCACCGGTGTGACCATCGGCCATAACGCCATGCTGCATGGCTGCACGGTCGACGACTACAGCCTGATCGGCATCAACGCGGTGATCCTCAACGGCGCGAAGATCGGCAAGCACTGCATCATTGGCGCCAACTCGCTGATCGGCGAAGGCAAGGAAATTCCCGATGGCTCGCTGGTGATGGGCTCGCCGGGCAAAGTGGTGCGTGAGTTGACCGAGGCTCAGAAGAAGATGCTCGAAGCCAGCGCTGCGCACTATGTGCATAACGCCCAGCGTTATGCGCGGGATCTGGTCGAGCAGGCAGAATGAACCCGGCAGAACGCCCTGTCGCCTCGCCGTGCGTGAGCATTTGCGCATTGGACGATGACGATCTCTGCACCGGTTGCCAGCGCACGGTGGATGAAATTACGCGTTGGAGTCGCATGGACAATGCCGAGCGGCGGGTGGTGCTGGGGTTGTGCCATGAGCGGGCGGTGGCGGCTGGGTTGGTGTTTATGGCTTCTGGTAAATCCGGCGCCTGATGGGTCGCCATCGGGGGCAAGCCCCCTCCCACACTTAACCGCGTTTAATCTGTAGAAATGCGGTCAAAATGTGGGAGGGGGCTTGCCCCCGATGAGGCCCTCCCAGACGACATATTTCAAAATGTGAAGTACCCTGTGCCCCTTGTTCACAGGTCCCTCGCCCCATGCTCTTCCTGATCGCCTACATCAGCAGCGTCGTGCTGATCAACTTTGCCTTCTCCACCGCGCCGCATCTGGATGTGATCTGGTCTGCCTGGGGCGGCCTGGTGTTTATCCTGCGCGACATGGTGCAAACCCGCTTCGGTCATGGCGCGATCCTCGCCATGCTGGCGGCGCTGGTGCTGTCTTATATCACCTCCGATCCGTCCATCGCCCTGGCCAGTGCCACGGCGTTCGCGGTGTCCGAGTGCATCGACTGGCTGGTGTTCAGCATCACCAGGCGCCCGCTCCATGACCGCCTGTGGATCAGCTCGGCGCTGAGCATTCCCCTCGATACCTTTATCTTTTTCGGCTTGATCGGCGCTCTGACCCCAGCGGTGGTGGGCACCGCCCTGGCGTCGAAATTCGCTGGGGTCACCGTGGTGTGGCTGATCATGGCCTGGCGTCTGCGCAAGCGCGCCGTCGCCAACTGAGGCCAATTTTTACAGTTCATGTAAAATGCCGGCCTTTCTCCCCATGATCCGCTCCCCTGAGGACCTGAGATGACCCGAATCGGAACTCCATTGTCGCCAACCGCGACCCGCGTTTTGCTGTGTGGCTGCGGTGAGCTGGGCAAGGAAGTGGTAATCGAACTGCAACGCCTGGGCGTTGAAGTGATTGCCGTGGATCGCTACGCCAACGCGCCGGCCATGCAGGTTGCCCACCGTAGCCATGTGATCAACATGCTCGACGGCGCCGCCCTGCGTGCAGTGATCGAGGCGGAAAAACCGCACTTCATCGTGCCGGAAATCGAAGCCATCGCCACCGCCACCCTGGTGGAGCTGGAGGCCGAAGGCTTCACCGTGATCCCGACCGCGCGCGCCACGTCGCTGACCATGAACCGCGAAGGCATCCGTCGCCTGGCCGCCGAAGAGCTGGACCTGCCGACCTCGCCGTACCACTTCGCCGACACCTTCGAAGCCTACAGCAAGGCTGTGCAGGACCTGGGCTTCCCGTGCGTGGTCAAGCCGGTGATGAGTTCCTCGGGCAAGGGCCAGAGCCTGCTGCGCAGCAGCGACGACGTGCAGAAAGCCTGGGACTACGCCCAGGAAGGCGGGCGTGCCGGTAAAGGCCGGGTGATCATTGAAGGCTTTATCGACTTCGACTACGAAATCACCCTGCTGACCGTGCGTCATATCGGCGGCACCACTTTCTGCGCGCCGGTCGGCCACCGTCAGGAGAAAGGCGACTATCAGGAATCCTGGCAGCCTCAGGCCATGAGCCCGATCGCCCTGGCGGAGTCCGAGCGCGTAGCCAAGGCCGTAACCGACGCCCTGGGTGGCCGTGGCCTGTTTGGCGTGGAGCTGTTCATCAAGGGTGATCAGGTATGGTTCAGCGAAGTGTCGCCGCGCCCGCACGATACCGGCCTGGTGACCCTGATTTCCCAGGACCTGTCGCAATTCGCACTGCACGCCCGCGCCATCCTGGGCCTGCCGATGCCATTGATTCGCCAGTTCGGCCCTTCGGCGTCGGCGGTGATCCTGGTGGAAGGGCAGTCGACCCAGACCGCATTCGCCAACCTCGGCGCCGCCTTGAGCGAGCCGGACACGGCGTTGCGTCTGTTTGGTAAGCCAGAAGTGAATGGCCAGCGCCGCATGGGCGTGGCGCTGGCGCGGGATGAGTCGATTGAAGCGGCTCGGGCCAAGGCGACCCGTGCTTCCCAAGCGGTTGTTGTAGAGCTCTAAAAGCATCGGGGGCAAGGCCCCTCCCACACTTAACCGCGTTTAATCTGTAGGAATGCGGTCAAAATGTGGGAGGGGCGGTGCGACGATTCGACTTGCCCCCGATAGCGATCTATCAGACGACGCGATTCAGATCGTTATTGCGCGTCTCTTTCAGGCACAGCACCGCAATCAAGCTGAGCAACGCTGCCGCCGACACATACCCGCCGACATAACTCAGCCCACCCATCGCCACCAGCTTGGTCGCGAAGAACGGTGCCGCCGATGCGCCGACGATCCCGCCCAGGTTATACGCTGCCGAAGCCCCGGTATAACGCACGCGGGTCGGGAACAATTCCGGCAGCAGCGCGCCCATTGGGGCGAAGGTCACCCCCATCAGGAACAACTCCAACGCCAGGAACAGCGCCACGGCCCAGGTCGAACCGTGGGTCAACAACGGTTCCATGGTGAAGCCCGACAGAATCGCCAGGATCGCGCCGACGATCAGCACCGGCTTGCGCCCGAATCGATCACTGGCCAGCGCCGCCAGCGGTGTCGCCAGCCCCATGAACAGCACCGCGAAGCACAGCAACCCAAGGAACGTTTCGCGGCTGTAGCCCAGCGTCGAAACGCCATAGCTCAGGGAGAACGCGGTGGTGATATAGAACAGTGCATAGCACACCACCATCGACGCGGCGCCCAGCAGGACGGGCAGCCAATGCTGGCTGAACAGCTCCACCAACGGCACCTTCACCGGCGCCTGCTTGGACACGGCATTGGCGAACACTGGGGTTTCGTGCAGTTTCAGCCGTGCATACAGGCCGACCATCACCAGGGCTGCGCTGAGGATGAACGGGATACGCCAGCCCCAGCTGCGGAACTGCTCGTCGTTCAGGTTCATGGCCAGGATCAGGAATAAGCCGTTGGCCGCCAGGAATCCGATCGATGGGCCCAGTTGCGGGAACATGCCGAACCAGGCGCGCTTGCCCTTGGGCGCGTTCTCGGTGGCCAGCAATGCGGCGCCACCCCATTCCCCGCCAAGGCCCAGGCCTTGGCCGAAACGCAGCACGCACAGCAGGATCGGCGCCCAGGCGCCAATGCTGTCATAGCCCGGCAGCAAACCGATCAGCGTGGTGCACACCCCCATCAGCAGCAGCGAGGCCACCAGGGTCGATTTGCGGCCGATACGGTCACCAAAGTGGCCGAACAGCGCCGAACCCAGCGGGCGGGCGATAAACGCGATACCGAAGGTCAGGAACGACGCCAGCATCTGCGCGGTACCGGACGACTGCGGGAAGAAGACCGGGCCGATCACCAGTGCCGCCGCGGTGGCATAGATATAGAAATCGTAGAACTCGATGGCGGTGCCGACGATGCTGGCGGTGGCAACGCGGGCGGTCGAGTTGGTCGGGGCGGCGGTTGCGGCCTCGTTATAGGTGGTGCTCATGGAGGTATCCCTGACGGTCGTTGCGCGTTTGGACGCGGATTATTATTGGGTCGAACCCCCTTGGATCAGGGTAGTGCGCGGAGCGGCTCGGGATGGGAGCAAACACCGGTCAGACACGATGCAGCGGTGCCGGACGCGCTCAGTGCGGATAGCACGCGGTCGGGCGGGGCTTGGGTAAGCCGCAGGGATTATAGGAATGGGGCCGGCGATACAACAAGGGGGCGCGCGATCTGCCAATCGCGGCAGATCGATTGTGGGAGGGGGGGCTCCCACATTCGAATGCCTTGAGTCAGGACGCTATGCGGCGACGGGTACGCGGCTGGTGTGCCAGATCAGCACCTTGCTCACCCGGTTATCCTCGGTCTCAAGGATTTCCAGGCGATAGCGGCCGATCTTCAGGCATACGGCACAATCTGGAATGGTTTCCAGTGCTTCAGTCACCAGGCCATTGAGGGTCTTGGGGCCGTCGCTGGGCAGGTGCCAAGCCAGGCTCTTGTTCAGTTCGCGGATCGATGCGGCGCCGTCGATGATATAGCGGCCATCCGCCTGCGCTTCGATATGCGGGTTGTCCACACTGTGTTCGCTTTCGAATTCGCCGACAATTTCTTCGAGGATATCTTCCAGGGTGACGATGCCCAGCACTTCGCCGTACTCGTCCACCACCATGCCCAAGCGCCGTTGCTGCTTGTGGAAGTTCAGCAGTTGCAGTTGCAGCGGCGTGCTTTCCGGGACGAAGTAGGGTTCGTAGCAGGCGGCAAGCAAGGCTTCCTTGGTCAGGCTGGCATCCGGCAGCAGGTGCTGGATCAGCCGGGTGTTGAGCACGGCTTGGACCTGGTTGATATCGCTGTGGAACACTGGCAGCCGGGTGCGTTGGGAGTTGCGCAATTGCTCGATGATCGCTTCAAGCGAGTCATCCAGGTTGATGCCTTCCACTTCGCTGCGCGGCACCAGGATGTCGTTGACCGTGATGTTGTCCAGCGCGTGGATGCCGGGCAGGCCTGGGGTGCGGTTGCCTTCGGTCTCGGCCTCGGGTTCGTCATCATGGTCGGGCAGTGGTTCGTCGCTTTTCTTCACGATGCCGGGCTTGCGCGCAAAGGGGCGCAGCAATAGCAGGCTGATGCCGTTGAGCAGCCAGGCGAAGGGATAGACGATTTTCAGTGGCACGCCCAGCAGTGTGTTGCCGAAGCCCAGCACTGCTTGCGGATGGCGGGTGGCCAGCGCGCGGGGCAGGTAGTCGGCCAATATCAGCAGCACGGCACAGGAAATCAGCCAGCCGAGCCAGGGACCGTTTTGCGCCCAGGCATACATCGCCAGCAGCGTGCACAGAACCACTACTGCTGCGCGGCACAGGCTGTTGCACAGGATCAGGCTGTGGCGGGGAAAACCCAGGCGGGCAGCGGCCTTGTCACCCTGGCGCGTGCCGGGGCGCAGGGCCAGCAAGTGTTGCTGTGCGGCTTCAATGGCGGTAAACAGCGCCGCCCATAACACCAGCAGGGCGATTACCGCGAGCATCGGCCCCAGGGGCAAGTTGTCCATGATCGCTGCCCGTCAGATATGCAGGATGTATTCGCGGACCAGCTTGCTGCCGAAATAGGCCAGCATCAGCAGGCAGAAACCGGCCAGGGTCCAACGGATCGCCTTGTGCCCGCGCCAGCCGAGGCGGTTGCGGCCCCACAGCAGCACGCTGAACACTACCCAGGCCAGGCAAGCCAGCAGGGTCTTGTGTACCAGGTGCTGGGCAAACAGGTTTTCGACGAACAGCCAGCCAGAGATCAATGACAGCGAGAGCAGGGTCCAGCCGGCCCACAGGAAACCGAACAGCAGGCTTTCCATGGTTTGCAGCGGCGGGAAGTTCTTGATCAGCCCCAAGGGGTGCTTGTGCTTGAGCTGGTGGTCCTGCAGCAGCAGGAGCAAAGCCTGGAACACCGCGATGGTGAACATGCCGTAGGCGAGGATCGACAACAGGATATGCGCGAGGATCCCTGGCTCTTCATCGATCACCTGCACCGTGCCGGTGGGGGCGAACTGCGCCAATAACACCGTCAGCAGGCCCAGGGGGAACAACAGCACCAGCAGGTTTTCCACCGGGATACGTGCGCAGGCGATCAGCGTCAAGGCGATCACGGCAGCGGCAATCAGGCTGGCGGCGCTGAAAAAGTCCAGGCCCAGGCCGACCGGCGTCATCAGGTGGGTGAACAGGCTCGCGGCGTGTGCCACCAAGGCGAGGGCGCCAAGGCCGGACAACAGGCGCTTGTCGGCCTTGGCGCATTTGGCCAGGCGGGTGCCCTGATAGAGGGTCGCAGCGGCATATAAGAAGGCGGCGGCGAGACTGGGTAGCAAACTGGGTGACAAAGGGAGCATAAATCCTGTTAGGCAAGCCCGAAAGGCGCTGAGTTTGGCATACCCCTGCGTTCCACGAAAGACTCCAAGGCCAGACAGCGGGTGTGCACAGGCGCAGTCTTCGCTATAATCCGCGACCTGCCCACGCCGCAGGCTCGCCGAGCGCTGTTTTTAATAGCGATTTACCACAGCCTGGGCCGTCATTACCTCGGTCTACCAATGCATTTCGATGAATAGGGCCTGAAAGGATCGCGCATGTTTGAAAACTTGACTGACCGTCTCTCGCAGACGCTGCGCCACGTTACCGGCAAGGCCAAGCTGACCGAGGACAATATTAAAGACACCCTGCGCGAAGTGCGCATGGCGTTGCTGGAAGCCGACGTCGCCTTGCCTGTGGTCAAGGACTTCGTCAACTCGGTCAAGGAGCGTGCGGTCGGCACCGAAGTGTCCCGCAGCCTGACGCCGGGCCAGGCCTTTGTGAAGATCGTCCAGGCCGAGCTCGAAAGCCTGATGGGCGCGGCCAATGAAGACCTGAACCTCAGCGCCGTGCCACCGGCCGTCGTGTTGATGGCCGGTCTGCAAGGTGCGGGCAAGACCACCACCGCCGGCAAGCTGGCGCGCTTCCTTAAAGAGCGCAAGAAGAAATCCGTGATGGTGGTGTCGGCTGACGTCTATCGTCCGGCGGCCATCAAGCAGTTGGAAATGCTCGCGGGCGAAGTGGGCGTGACGTTCTTCCCGTCCGACCTGAGCCAGAAGCCGGTCGACATCGCCAATGCGGCTATTAAAGAAGCAAGACTGAAATTCATCGACGTGGTCATCGTCGATACCGCTGGTCGCCTGCACATCGATGAAGAGATGATGGGCGAGATCAAGGCGCTGCATGCCGCGATCAACCCGGTCGAGACCCTGTTCGTGGTCGACGCCATGACCGGCCAGGATGCGGCCAACACCGCCAAGGCCTTTGGTGATGCACTGCCGCTGACCGGCGTGATCCTGACCAAGGTCGACGGCGATGCCCGTGGTGGTGCCGCGCTGTCGGTACGCGCAATCACCGGCAAGCCGATCAAGTTCATCGGTATGGGCGAGAAGAGCGACGCGCTCGAGCCGTTTCACCCTGAGCGGATCGCTTCGCGTATCCTCGGCATGGGCGACGTGCTCAGCCTGATTGAACAGGCCGAAGCGACCCTCGATAAAGACAAGGCCGATAAACTGGCCAAGAAGCTGAAGAAGGGCAAGGGCTTCGACCTCGAAGACTTCCGCGACCAGCTGCAGCAGATGAAGAACATGGGCGGCCTCGGCGGCTTGATGGACAAGCTGCCGAATATCGGCGGTGTGAACCTGGCGCAAATGGGCAACGCCCAGGGTGCGGCAGAGAAGCAGTTCAAGCAGATGGAAGCCATCATCAACTCCATGACCCCGGCCGAGCGCCGCGACCCTGAGCTGATCAGCGGTTCGCGCAAGCGTCGGATCGCCATGGGTTCCGGCACCCAGGTGCAGGACATCGGTCGCTTGATCAAGCAGCACAAGCAGATGCAGAAGATGATGAAGAAGTTCTCCGCCAAGGGCGGAATGGCCAAGATGATGCGCGGCATGGGCGGTATGTTGCCCGGCGGCGGCATGCCCAAGATGTAAAGATTTCGAGCGGGAGCCCAGCTCCTGCTCCGACCCACAGGGACGTGGGATCTCCAGCAAACCCGCGATTGGCGGGCGCTGACTCGCCGTTTTAACCGACGGCTCTATAGCAGATCTGAATGGCACGCTGATAGGCGCCAGAAAAAGACATTTGCAAAAGTCCGGATATTCCTTAGAATATGCGGCCTTTCGGGCACCTATGCCCGCTGTGCATTTAGATTTGCAGCACCGACTACAGGAACGATGTTCACATGCTAACAATCCGTCTTGCCCTTGGCGGCTCCAAAAAGCGCCCGTTTTACCACTTGACCGTAACCGACAGCCGCAACCCGCGCGACGGTTCGCACAAGGAACAGGTTGGTTTCTTCAACCCTGTTGCTCGTGGTCAAGAAGTTCGTCTGTCCGTGAACCAAGAGCGCGTAGCCTACTGGCTGAGCGTTGGTGCACAGCCTTCCGAGCGTGTTGCCAAGTTGTTGAAGGACTCGGCTAAGGCCGCAGCCTGAGCAATATGAACGCGACGCCAGCTGTTGCTGATGATTTGATCGTTATCGGCAAGATTTATTCTGTTCATGGCGTTCGCGGCGAAGTGAAGGTGTATTCCTTTACTGATCCGACTGAAAACCTGTTGCAGTACAAGATCTGGACGCTCAAGCGCGAAGGTAGTGTGAAACAGGTCGAGCTGGTCAGTGGACGCGGGAGCGATAAGTTCCTGGTCGCAAAGCTCAAGGGTCTTGATGATCGTGAAGAAGCTCGTCTTCTGGCTGGTTATGAGATCTGCGTGCCGCGCAACCTGTTCCCTGAATTGACCGATGGCGAGTACTACTGGTACCAGCTGGAAGGTCTGAAGGTTATCGATCAACTCGGGCAATTGTTCGGGAAAATCGATCATCTTCTGGAAACCGGCGCTAATGATGTAATGGTGGTCAAGCCTTGCGCTGGTAGCCTGGATGATCGCGAACGCCTGTTGCCCTATACCGAGCAATGCGTGTTGGCTGTCGACCTGGTAGCGGGCGAGATGAAGGTGGAATGGGACGCGGACTTCTAAGCGTGGCTAATTTGCGCATTGAAGTGATCAGTTTGTTTCCCGAGATGTTCTCCGCCATCAGCGAGTACGGCATCACCAGTCGGGCGGTGAAACAGGGGCTGTTGCAGCTGACCTGTTGGAACCCGCGAGACTACACGACGGATCGACATCACACTGTGGACGATCGCCCATTTGGCGGTGGCCCGGGCATGGTGATGAAGATCAAGCCCCTGGAAGACGCGTTGGTTCAGGCCAAGGCCGCCGCCGGGGAGAAGGCGAAGGTGATTTACCTGTCCCCTCAAGGCCGTCAGCTGAAACAGGCGGCGGTACGCGAACTGGCGAATGAGGAAGCACTGATCCTGATTGCCGGTCGCTATGAAGGCATTGACGAGCGTTTTATTGAAGCTCATGTCGATGAAGAGTGGTCGATTGGGGACTATGTCCTGTCTGGCGGTGAGCTGCCGGCGATGGTCCTGATAGATGCGGTTACACGACTGCTGCCTGGAGCTTTAGGGCATGCGGACTCTGCGGAGGAAGATTCCTTCACGGATGGTTTGCTGGATTGCCCGCACTACACCCGTCCGGAGGTGTATGCGGATCAGCGTGTTCCCGACGTATTGCTAAGTGGCAATCACGCACACATCCGGCGTTGGCGTTTACAGCAGTCCCTTGGTCGGACCTATGAACGACGCGCCGATCTTCTGGAAAGCCGCTCGCTTTCTGGAGAAGAGAAGAAGCTGCTCGAGGAATACATCCTCGCGCGGGACGATAGTTAACAACGTATCGATGGTAGGTCCGACGACTTACCTTAGGAGCACAGCATGACTAACAAAATCATCCTTGCACTCGAAGCAGAGCAGATGACCAAAGAGATCCCTACCTTTGCCCCAGGCGACACCATTGTCGTTCAGGTGAAAGTGAAGGAAGGCGACCGTTCGCGTCTGCAAGCGTTCGAAGGCGTGGTAATCGCCAAGCGTAACCGTGGTGTGAACAGTGCTTTCACTGTTCGTAAAATCTCCAACGGTGTTGGCGTAGAGCGTACTTTCCAGACCTACAGCCCGCAAATCGACAGCATGGCCGTTAAGCGTCGCGGTGACGTACGTAAAGCCAAGCTGTACTACCTGCGTGACCTGTCCGGTAAAGCAGCTCGCATCAAGGAAAAACTGGCTTAAGTCCAGCTTCCCGATGCAGAAAAAAGCAGCCTACGGGCTGCTTTTTTGTGCCTGGAATTTGTTGAAAAATCCGGGACTACGTGGCGGCTATCGCGAGCAAGCCTGACCCCACAGTTGATCGCTGCGGTTCGCGCAATCGAGTAAGACACAAAAAACTGTGGGAGTGGGCTTGCGCGCGATAGGATCTACCCGACATCACCTTCACCTGCCTGAGTCACCATGCCTGCCATCGACCACCCCTTGATCGACCGCTTCCTCGACGCCCTCTGGTTGGAGAAAGGCCTTTCGGACAACACCCGTCAGGCTTATCGCAGCGACCTGGCGCTGTTCAACGGCTGGTTGCAGGAAAAAAACCTCGAGCTGATCAATGCTGGCCGCGAGCTGATCCTTGACCATCTGGCCTGGCGTCTGGAGCAGAACTACAAGCCCCGTTCGACTGCGCGTTTCCTTTCCGGTGTGCGTGGTTTTTATCGCTACTTGCTGCGGGAAAAGCTCATTGCCCTCGACCCGACGTTGCAGGTGGATATGCCACAACTCGGTAGGCCTTTGCCCAAATCCCTGTCTGAAGCCGACGTGGATGCCTTGCTCGCCGCGCCCGACCTGAGCGAGGCCATCGGCCAGCGCGACCGCGCCATGCTCGAGGTGCTGTACGCCTGCGGCCTGCGGGTGACCGAGCTGATCAGCCTGACCCTGGAGCAGGTCAACCTGCGCCAGGGCGTGCTGCGGGTGATGGGCAAGGGCAGCAAGGAACGGTTGGTGCCGATGGGGGAGGAGGCAATTGTGTGGGTTGAACGCTACATGCGCGATGCCCGTGGCGAACTGCTCGGTGGGCGCCCCAGCGATGTGCTGTTCCCCAGCCAGCGCGGCGAACAGATGACCCGCCAGACCTTCTGGCACCGCATCAAGCACCAGGCCAAGGTGGCGGGCATCGGTAAGTCCTTGTCGCCACATACCTTGCGCCATGCGTTCGCCACCCATTTGCTCAACCACGGTGCGGATTTGCGCGTGGTGCAAATGCTGCTCGGGCACAGTGACTTATCCACAACCCAGATCTATACCCATGTGGCGCGGGCACGTTTGCAGGATATGCACGCCAAGCACCATCCGCGTGGTTGAAAACCGCCAATTTATCAGGCCACGGGCTGCCCTGCGGCCCAACTGTGGTAGGCTTTGCCGGTTAGCAAAGGGGACGGCCCAGACCTGTGTTTGCAGGCCCGTGTTTTTAGATCGGTGTGCTTGCCCACCGTCCCTGCATCTGCCTTCAGGAGTTCCCATGCGCTTGACCCAGATTATTGCCGCCGCAGCCATTGCGTTGGTTTCCACGTTTGTCGTCGCCGATGACGCTGCCGAGCAGACCATTCGCAAGAGCCTGGCCAACTTGCAGCTCGATACGCCGATCGAAAGCATCAGCGCCAGCCCGATGGCCGGCCTGTACGAAGTCAAGCTCAAGGGCAGCCGTGTGCTGTACGCCAGTGCCGATGGCCAGTACATCGTCCAGGGCTACCTGTTCCAGCTCAAGGATGGCAAGCCGGTCAACCTGACCGAGAAAGCCGAGCGCCTGGGTGTATCCAAGCTGATCAACGGGATTCCGGTGGCTGAAACCGTGGTTTACCCAGCCATCGGCGAGACCAAGACCCACATCACCGTGTTTACCGATACCACCTGCCCTTATTGCCACAAGCTGCACGCCGAAGTGCCTGCGCTGAACAAGCTGGGTGTGGAAGTGCGCTACGTTGCGTTCCCGCGCCAGGGCCTGGGTTCGCCGGGTGACGAGCAGTTACAAGCCGTCTGGTGTTCAGCCGACAAGAAAGCGGCCATGGACAAGATGGTTGATGGCAAGGAAATCAAGGCGGACAAATGCGCCAACCCGGTTTCCAAGCAATTCGCCCTCGGCCAATCCATTGGCGTGAACGGTACACCGGCCATCGTTTTGGCTGACGGTCAAGTGATTCCGGGCTACCAGCCGGCACCGCAAGTTGCCAAACTGGCACTGAGTGCCAAGTAAACCAGTATCGTCGAACCTTTGACGATCATGGCCCGTTGAACGATCAGCGGGTCATCAATTGAAAGCCGCAGTTGTGCGGCTGTTTTCCACGGCCGACCTAGCGTCGGCCGTTTCATGGGGAGTTCTTCAGTGAAACCGGTCAAAGTAGGCATCTGTGGGTTAGGGACCGTCGGTGGCGGTACCTTCAACGTACTTCAGCGTAATGCTGAAGAAATTTCCCGCCGTGCAGGGCGTGGGATTGAAGTGGCGCAAATTGCCACGCGTTCGCCAAAGCCTCAGTTCCAAACGACCGGTATTGCGATTACCAACGATGTCTTCGCCGTGGCCACCAACCCTGAAATCGATATCGTCATCGAGCTGGTCGGCGGCTACACCGTGGCCCGCGAGCTGGTGCTCAAGGCTATCGAGAACGGCAAGCACGTGGTCACCGCCAACAAGGCGCTGATCGCCGTGCACGGCAACGAGATCTTCGCCAAGGCCCGCGAGAAGGGCGTGATTGTCGCGTTCGAAGCCGCAGTGGCCGGCGGTATTCCGGTGATCAAGGCCATTCGTGAAGGCTTGTCCGCCAACCGTATCAACTGGGTAGCCGGCATCATCAACGGCACCGGTAACTTCATCCTCACCGAAATGCGCGAGAAGGGTCGTACCTTCGAAGACGTGCTGGCTGAAGCCCAGGCCCTGGGCTACGCCGAAGCCGACCCGACCTTCGACGTCGAGGGCATCGACGCGGCGCACAAGTTGACCATCCTGGCGTCCATCGCCTTTGGTGTCCCGCTGCAATTCGACAAGGCCTACACCGAAGGCATCACCCAGCTGACCACGGCCGACGTGAACTACGCCGAAGCCCTGGGCTACCGTATCAAGCACCTGGGCGTGGCGCGCAGCACACCGGCCGGTATCGAGTTGCGTGTACACCCGACGCTGATCCCGGCCGATCGCCTGATCGCCAACGTCAACGGTGTGATGAACGCCGTGATGGTCAACGGTGATGCCGCCGGTTCCACCTTGTTCTACGGCGCCGGCGCCGGCATGGAGCCGACCGCTTCGTCGGTGATCGCCGACCTGGTGGACGTGGTTCGCGCCATGACCAGCGATCCGGAAAACCGTGTGCCGCACCTGGCCTTCCAGCCCGATTCGCTGTCGGCCCACCCGATCCTGCCGATCGAGGCATGCGAAAGCGCCTACTACCTGCGCATCCAGGCCAAGGACCATCCGGGCGTGTTGGCCCAGGTCGCCAGCATCCTGTCGGAGCGCGGCATCAACATCGAGTCGATCATGCAGAAGGAAGTCGAGGAACAGAACGGCCAGGTGCCTATGATCCTGTTGACCCACCGCGTGCTTGAGCAGCGCATCAACGATGCCATCACCGCTCTGGAGGCCTTGCAGGGCGTCGTGGGCCCGGTGGTGCGGATTCGCGTCGAACACTTGAACTAACCGATTTGTTCCAGGGGCCCCGTGTGTGCGGCGGCCCCTGTTCGAGAATGTTTTAGAGGAGCCAGTCATGCGTTACATCAGCACCCGCGGCCAGGCACCGGCCCTGAATTTCGAAGACGTTTTGCTGGCAGGCCTTGCCACCGACGGCGGCCTGTACGTGCCGGAGAACCTGCCACGCTTCACCCAGGAAGAAATTGCTTCCTGGGCCGGCCTGCCGTACCACGAACTGGCATTCCGGGTGATGCGCCCGTTCGTTACCGGCAGCATCCCGGATGCGGATTTCAAAAAGATCCTGGAAGAGACATACGGCGTGTTTTCCCACAGCGCCATCGCCCCGCTGCGCCAACTGAATGGCAACGAGTGGGTGCTTGAGCTGTTCCACGGCCCGACCCTGGCGTTCAAGGACTTTGCCCTGCAACTGCTGGGTCGCCTGTTGGACTACGTGCTGGAAAAGCGCGGCGAGCGCGTGGTGATCATCGGCGCTACTTCCGGTGACACCGGTTCGGCGGCCATTGAAGGCTGCAAACACTGCGAAAACGTCGATATCTTTATCCTGCACCCGCACAAGCGTGTGTCGGAGGTGCAGCGTCGGCAGATGACCACCATCTTCGGTGAGAACATCCACAACATCGCCATCGAAGGCAACTTTGATGACTGCCAGGAAATGGTCAAGAACAGCTTCGCTGACCAGAGCTTCCTCAAGGGCACGCGCCTGGTGGCAGTGAACTCGATCAACTGGGCGCGGATCATGGCCCAGATCGTCTACTACTTCCACGCCGCCCTGCAGCTGGGTGGCCCGGCGCGTTCGGTGTCGTTCTCGGTGCCGACCGGCAACTTCGGCGATATCTTCGCCGGCTACCTCGCGCGCAACATGGGCCTGCCGATCAACCAGTTGATCGTCGCCACCAACCGCAACGACATCCTGCACCGCTTCATGAGCGGCAACCAGTACGTCAAGGAAACCCTGCACGCCACCCTGTCGCCGTCGATGGACATCATGGTGTCGTCGAACTTCGAACGCCTGCTGTTCGATATGCACGGCCGTAACGGGGCTGCGCTGGCTGAGTTGATGAACAGCTTCAAGAGCGGTGGTGGTTTCAGCGTCGATCAAGAGCGCTGGACCGAAACCCGCAAGCTGTTCGACTCCCTTGCGGTGGACGATGCACAGACCTGCGAAACCATCGCTGAAGTCTATGCCCAGACCGGCGAACTGCTGGACCCGCACACCGCCATCGGTGTAAAGGCTGCGCGTGAATGCCGTCGCAGCCTGGATATCCCGATGGTGATCCTGGGCACCGCCCACCCGGTCAAATTCCCGGAAGCGGTGGAAAAGGCGGGCGTTGGCAAGGCTTTGGAACTGCCGGAGCATCTGGCCGACCTGTTCGAGCGTGAAGAGCGTTGCACAGTGCTGCCGAATGATTTGAAGGCGATGCAGGCGTTTGTCAGCCAGCATGGTAATCGTGGCAAGCCTTTGTAATACAAATCACGAAGACAAAAACGCCGCTTTCCCTTCCTTGGGTCAGCGGCGTTTTTCGTTTCTGGCCGGCCCGCTCAAGTGTTACGAGAATAGTTTCTGGGCGACGACTATGACTGTGCCGACAGCGGCATAGAAGCCGGTCGCGATAGCCACCGGGTACCAGAACGTCTCACAGGTTATCTTCAGGGATTCTGCGTGGAGTTTGTTTTGCTCTGCATTCATGCGTGCTATCTCAGCAAAAATACGGGATACCTCGGCGTGCATCCTGTCTGTCGCTGTCTGTTGTTCATTTTGTTCTGCCATCGTATTTATCCTTCGGAATAAGGGCCTTTTGACATGCGCTTTACCTGCGTGACAGCGTGACCAGCGCTCACCGAGATAGGATTCACCTCCGGTCACAGCCGTCGGAAACCCCAAAACAGCCGCCCATTGCGTAAGCAGTCATGTGCGCCGTTTTTTGGTTGTCATGTTGCAAGCGCATGCTGGTTCTAGTCACTCCCCGAAACCCCCATAACGACGAAAAAGCGAACTTTCCTACGTTACATCCAGTCACTTAGGATAGATGCAGCTCCCGTTGAACCGATTGTTCCCGAACTATTGAGTGGTGATCGAGATGGAAAGTATCAGCCTATTGCTCGAAGAAGCACTGAGCCCTTATCAGGTTACGCTGACCGCCTCTGGTGCGCAGGGCGAGTGCCTGGTGACCGTGAAGAATCCTGCTGGCGCCATCGTGGTCGAACGTGAAGTCGACCGTGCGCAACTGACTGACAAGCGCGCTCTGGTGGATGTGGTGGATTGCCTGCTGCGCGATCTCAAAATCGCAGAGGGGCGTCTTGAACCGTCGGTGATCGCGGCCCTGCGTAACGCCGCCCAGACCCGTAGTGGGGTGTTGGCATGAAGAATTATTTTTCTTCGGAACCTTCCTACGCTATGACGAGTCAGATTTCGTAACAGTAAGAGCAAACATTGTGCTCCGGTGTTTGTGTCTTGTTGTACTGGTCTTTTTGTAGGCCACGTTTAACCCCGAGTTGTCTCCCCACTCCTCGGGGTTTCTTTTTGCCCGCGATTTGTCAGGGCATGGGCGAGTCCTGGAAAAAGCTTGGGTTGTCGCGCAGGTAGTGTTCCCGGGTGACCGGGTCCAGCCATGAAGCATAGGACTGCTGCACCTGTTCCAGAGGGATGTCACGCAGTACCTGGTTGATGCGTTCGATCGCCTCGCGGCCGAGGGCGGTGTTCGAGCAACCGATGTGCGTGCGTTGGTAAGGCGCGGCGCCCTTGATCGGGAAAAACATCAGCTCCTGTGGGTCAATCCCCTGTTGCATGGCGTGGTAGCGGATCTCCGTCCAATAGCCCAGGACCGCTTCCAGGCGGCCGAGACGTTGCATCTGCAACAGGCTGCCCAATGCATCGTTGCCGTAGTGCAGCGCCAATTTGTGCGCGGTGGCGTGCTTGAGGCGCTCGTCGATGACGGCGCCATAGCTGCGTTCTGCGGTGGCGCCAAGCCGGGTGTTGGGAGCGTCGAGAAAAGCCTGCAGGTCGAACTGACCGTCGTTGATAAAGGGCGCCATGGCCTCCTGCTGGCTCCGGCGGATCATCACGCCATTGCTCACCGTCACGAAGGCCTGGGTCGAAAAAACAACGTACTTGGCGCGCTCCGGTGTCCACAGCAGTGACGGGTCACAGGTGAACGACGGCTCGCGCAGCATTTGCGTGCCCCGGGCGCGGTTGACGTGCAGGATCTGATGGCGATATTCCGGCAGGCGCTCGGCGAGCATGGGCAGCAACTGGTCCAGTGCTCCCTGCCCCTTGCGCGGGCCTTCGAAGATGGTCACCGGTGGCAGGTCGCGCAACAACCAGACCAGCGTATCCTGGGCGTTGGCCGATACCGGCCAGCCGCCGACCATCAAGGTGACGTGACACAGGCAAATGAACCAGCGCTGGACGCGACGTGTCATCAGATCGCGCCATCCTCATGCAAACGGGTGATTGCCAGGGCATCGTAGCCCAGCGCCTGGAGCAGCTCGTTGTTGTGTTCGCCCAGCTTCGGCCCGACCCATTCACAACTGCCGGGCGTGTCCGACAGCTTGGGCACGATGCCGGGCATCTTGAAGTCCTTGCCGTCCGGCAGTTGCGCCTTGAGGAACATCTCCCGAGCCAGGAATTGCGGGTCTGCGAGCATGTCTTCAGCACTGTAGATGCGGCTGGCGGGGACCTCGGCCTTGTTCAACTGCTCCACCACCTGCTCCAGTGGCAAGGCGTTGACCCAACGATCAATCACCCCGTAAAGCTCATCGCGGCGGCCATCACGCCCATCATTGCTGGCCAGTTCCGGGTCGTTGGCCAGGTCCTCACGGCCGATGGCCGACATGAAGCGCTTGAAGATCGCATCGCCGTTGGCGCCAATCTGCACGTGCTTGCCGTCCGCACTGGTATGAATCGAGGATGGCGTGATGCCAGGCATGATGTTACCGGTGCGCTCGCGGATAAACCCGAACACGTCGAACTCGGGGACCATGCTTTCCATCATGGCGAAAATCGCTTCGTACAGCGCCACATCCACCACTTGGCCGACCCCACCATTGACCTCGCGATGACGCAGTGCCATCAGCGCACCGATCACCGCCCAGAGGGCGGCAATCGAATCACCGATGGAAATCCCGGTACGCACCGGCGGGCGGTCTTCGAAGCCGGTGATATAGCGCAGCCCTCCCATGGACTCGCCCACCGCGCCAAACCCTGGCTGGTCTTTCATTGGCCCGGTCTGGCCGAAGCCAGAGAGGCGCACCATCACCAGCTTCGGGTTCAGTGCGTGCAGGGTTTCCCAGCTCAGGCCGAGTTTTTCCAGGACGCCGGGACGGAAGTTTTCGATCAGGATGTCGGCCTCTGCCAGCAACTGTTTGAGGACCGCCAGCCCGTCCGGATGCTTGAGGTTCAGCGTCAGTGACTTCTTGTTGCGCGCCTGCACAAACCACCACAACGAGGTGCCTTCATACAGCTTGCGCCACTTGCGCAGCGGGTCGCCGCCATCCGGCGACTCGACCTTGATCACTTCGGCGCCGAACTCGGCGCAGATGCGTGAAGCGAAGGGGCCGGCGATCAGGGTGCCGAGTTCGATGACTTTCAGGCCGGCAAGCGGTTTGGCATTAAACGACATGATGATCCTTTCAAGCGCAGGGCAGTGGTGTGATGCCTTTTAACATAGGCGAGTGGCCCAGGGATAAGGATGATGCAGCGCAGGATTCGTTGAATGCCCTCGCCATCGGTTAGACTGGCCGCCTTTCCCTGTCTCTAGAAGCCCGTTCATGGCCCAGCCGTCCACGACCTATAAATTCGAACTCAACCTCACCGACCTCGATCGCTCGGTGTACGAGAGCGTCAAACAGACCATCGCCCGCCACCCATCGGAAACCGAAGAGCGTATGACCGTGCGCCTGCTGGCCTACGCGCTGTGGTACAGCGAACAGGTGTCGTTCGGCCGTGGCCTCTCGGATGTAGACGAGCCGGCCCTGTGGGAAAAAAGCCTGGATGATCGGGTTTTACACTGGATCGAAGTCGGCCAGCCCGATGTCGACCGCCTGACCTGGTGCTCGCGCCGCGCCGAACGTACCAGTTTGCTCGCCTATGGCAGCCTGCGCGTGTGGGAAGGCAAGGTGGTGCCGGCGGCGAAAAGTATGAAGAACGTGCACATCGCTGCCGTGCCGCAGGAAGTCCTCGAGACCTTGGCCAAGGACATGCCGCGCGTGATCAAGTGGGACGTGATGATCAGTGAGGGCACGATCTTCGTGACTGATGACCGCGGCCAGCACGAAGTGCAACTGCAATGGCTGGTCGGCGAGCGCGGTTGAAAAATGTGGGAGGCGGCGTGCTCCCGATGACGCTGGCGCCGGTCAAGTTGCAGTCACTGCTGCGCCGCTGCCGGGAGCCATTCGAATTGTCGCACCGCCCCTCCCACCGTTGACCCGTGTCGCTTTCAGCCGTGTTGTTTAACCGTTGTATCAGCAGAGAAGCTCCCGTCACCCCATGCGTATCGATCCTCGCCCATTACCCGCCGTCATGCCCTTCCTGGGTGAATTGCCACCGCTGTTGACCCGCCTCTATGCCGCACGCGGGGTGCAGTCCGAGGCGGAGCTGGATAAAAGCCTGGCGCGGTTGATTCCCTTCCAGCAGCTCAAGGGCATCGACGCGGCGGTAGACCTGTTGGTGGCTGCATTGCAGCAACGCCAGCGCATCCTGATCGTCGGCGACTTCGACGCCGATGGCGCCACCGCCAGCACGGTGGGCACCCTGGGCCTGCGGCTGCTGGGTGCGGCCCATGTCGATTACCTGGTGCCCAACCGTTTCGAATACGGCTATGGCCTGACCCCGGAAATTGTCGCCGTCGCCCTGCAGCGCGAGCCGCAGTTGTTGATCACGGTGGACAACGGCATCTCCAGTGTCGAGGGCGTGGCGGCGGCGAAAGCGGCGGGGCTTAAGGTGCTGGTCACCGACCACCACTTACCGGGGGATGAATTGCCGGCGGCGGACGCCATCGTCAACCCGAACCAGCCAGGCTGTGAGTTCCCCAGCAAGGCATTGGCCGGCGTAGGCGTGATCTTCTACGTGCTGATGGCCCTGCGTGCGCGCTTGCGCAGTTTGGGCTGGTACGAGAACAAAGCGCAGCCGAACATTGGGGAGTTGCTCGACCTGGTCGCCCTGGGCAGCGTCGCTGACGTTGTACCGCTGGACGCCAACAACCGCATCCTGGTCCATCAGGGCCTGGAACGTATTCGCGCCGGTCGTGCGCGGCCAGGGATCAAGGCGATTCTCGAGGTCGCCAAGCGCGATGCGGCGCGCATCACGTCCACCGACCTGGGTTTTATCCTCGGCCCCCGGTTGAACGCTGCCGGGCGCCTGGATGATATGAGCCTGGGTATCGAATGCCTGCTGACCAGCGATTTTGCTGCGGCTCGGGAAATGGCTGCGCAATTGGACGGTATGAACCAGGACCGCAAATCCATCGAGCAAGGCATGCAGCGCGAGGCCCTGGCCCAGCTCAAGGACTTGCCGGTGGACTCGATGCCCTATGGCTTGTGCCTGTTCGATCCGGAGTGGCATCAAGGGGTGATCGGCATTCTGGCGTCGCGCATGAAAGAGCGTTATTTCCGCCCGACCATTGCCTTCGCCGACGCCGGTGATGGCCTGCTCAAGGGCTCGGGGCGCTCTGTGCCGGGCTTCCACATCCGTGATGCCCTGGCGGTAGTCGCCAGCCAGCATCCGAACCTGATCGCCAAGTACGGCGGCCATGCCATGGCGGCGGGGCTGACGCTGCCCGAGGCGAATTTTCCCCTGTTTGCCGAAGCCTTTGACGCTGAAGTACGTCGGCAATTGCGCGAGGAAGACCTCACCGGCCGGTTGCTGTCCGATGGCACCCTGGCGGTTGAGGAGTTTCACCTCGAACTGGCCCGCGCGCTGCGGCATGCCGGGCCGTGGGGGCAGCACTTTCCCGAGCCGTTGTTTCACGGCGTGTTCCAGTTGGTGGAGCAGCGAGTGGTGGGGGAGCGACACCTGAAAGTGGTGCTCAAGACCGAATGCGGGTCGGTGAAGCTTGATGGCATTGCGTTTGGAGTGGACCGCGAAGTGTGGCCGAACCCGACGGTGCGTTGGGTGGAGTTGGCCTACAAGCTGGACGTGAACGAGTTTCGGGGGAATGAAACCGTGCAACTGATGATTGCCCACATCGAGCCGCGCTAGATTTTACTAACACCGCAAAACAACTGTGGGAGGGGGCTGCACCCCGATAGCGGTAGGTCAGTCACAGCATTATTGACTGACACTCAGCTATCGGGGGCAAGCCCCCTCCCACAGTTTGATTTGTGTAAGGCTCGGGTTTATTCGGCCTTGGCCTGGTGCTTGACGATGATATCCACCAAACGCTTGGCCAGCGCCGGGTAGTTTTCGTCGAAGTGATGCCCGCCTGGCAGCTTCACAGCCTCGCCCACGGCGGTCTTGTCGGTACAGCCGCTCTCGTCGACCTCTTCGGCACCGTAGATGCACACCACTTTATCAGCCGGCAGCTTGGCCATTTCCGGGCCGGTCGCGGCTTCCTTGCCGGCATTGCCCAGCCAGCCTTCTACTTCGATTTCAAAGCTGCCGGTGCGGGCGAACGCCAGCAGGATGATTGCGTCGACGCGCTGCTGTTCGTTTTCCGGCATGCGGTTGTAGATCGCTGGCAGGACGTCGGCACCGAACGAATAACCGGTAAGCACGAAACGCTTGGTGCCCCACTTCTGCCGGTAGTGTTGCATCAGCTCGGTGAGGTCCTTGGCGCTTTGTTCCGGGGTCTTGTGCTGCCAGTAGTAGCGCAGGGTGTCGATGCCTACGACCGGATAGCCGATCTTGGCCATCTCGCCGGCCACGTCGCGGTCCAGGTCACGCCAGCCGCCATCGCCGGACAGGAACAGGGTCACGGTGTCCTTGGCCTGGCCTGCCGGCACTTCCACGACGGGAATCGCCAGGCCGCCGTTGTCCGAGCCCACCAGTTGCTTGCGCAGTTCGTTGTTCAGCACTTGCGGGTAGTGAATGTCGTAGTCGCTGATGCTGGTGGTGGCGCGCGGTGTGTCGCGGACGAAACTGGCGCTTTCATCGTCGGGGTTGTCATTCCATGCGACCAGCCAGTTGCCATGGGCGGATGTTTTCGGCAGCGGGTCCTTGCAGCCTTCCTGCACCAGGGCGAAGCCGACGGAAATGGCATTGGCCTTGTCGTCGTTCTGTGTGGCCAGCCAGCGCCAGGCGAGGGCGGCGCCAGGGCCAATGCCGCTGACCAGCGTCGCCGGGCCATTGAGCTGGCCCAGGGCGCCTTGCAGTGCTTGTTCCTGCAGCTTGCAGTCGTCCTTGGGCAGGATCACCTGGACAATCTGTGCCTTGCCGCCCTGGCTCAGGGCTATCAGTTGGCTGTCGGTCAGGGTTTCGTCGGCCATCACGGCCACGGCGACCCGGGCTTTCGCCGTACCGGCCGGGGTCACGCGGGTCATCACCGAGCCGTCGGCCTGGGGCAGTTGTTCCAGGGTTGGCTGCGGGGCAGGGCGGTTCCAGTACCAATAGCCGCCACCCAGGACCAGGGCGAGCAGCACTACAAAGGCCAATACATACCGCCAGGAGCGTCGAATCATCAGCGTTTCACCAATCCAGTCAAGCCGCCCGCGATCAGGGCGGCGGTATCGGCCAGTGCAACCAGCGGATCAAGTCCCGCGGGCACGGCCATGTAACGGGGTTCCCAGTCAGGCTGGAACTTGTCTTTGAAGCGGCGTAACCCTTGGAAGTTATACAGTTGCTCGCCACGACGGAACACCATTGAGCCCAAGCGTTGGGTCAGCGGCGCACCGCGTCGCGGTTGCAGGCCCGACAACGGCACCATGCCGAGGCTGAAGCGGGCATAGCCGTGGCTCTTATAGTGTTGAATCAGGCCGACCATCATGAACTCCATGGTCAGCTTTGGCGCGTCCGGGTGGGCGCGCATCAGGTCGAGACTGGCCAGGTCGTGGTTGTAGGTCTCGAGCAGGTTGGCAAAGGCTACCGGGTGCCCTTCGAAGCGAATGATCGCGATACGGAAGTGCTTGAGGTAGTCGTCGCTGAAGCGGCCCAGGGAAAAGCCTTTTTCCCGCACGTTCTTGCCGGTCAGCCAGGCGTCGGAAATGACCTTGAGTTCGTCCATCGGTGCGGTACCGGGTTCATGGATTTCCAGGGACAGGCCGTCCCGGGTGCCACGGTTCCAGGTGTAGCGCAAATCCTTCATCTCTTTGCCCTTGGCTTCCAGGTCAAAGCGTTTCAGGTCGACCCGGGCTTCTTCGCCCAGCTTGATCGCGGTCAGGCCGATGTCCATGTAGTACGGCAGGTTCTCCGCCCGCACCTGATAGAACACCGGGCGCGCATGGTGGATGTCGCACAGGTCACGGAACTGCCAGATCATCTCGGCGCGGGGTTGGGTCGGGCCGATCGGGTCGTACAGGGCCACCAGGCTGCGCCCGCGACGGGCATACATCAGGAAGGCCTCGTCGTTGGGGTGGAACAGTAGCGCCTTGTCACCGGTCAGTGCCAGGCCACCGTCGGGCTGCGACGAGGCCATCAGGATTTTGGTGGCACGCTCCAACTCCTCCGCGGTCGGCAGGTGGATCACCGGGCGCGCCGTGCGCAGCAGCCAGGTCAGCGACACGATCACCAGCAGCACGGCGGCACCCAGCAGCGAGCGCAGGCCGCGTGGGGCGTTGGCATCCAGGGTGAACTGCCACCACAGTTGGTGGCTGTAAGGCACGTCTTGATAAGCGAACAGCAGCAGCCAGATCGACGCACCCAGCACGCATACGCTGGCCACCAGGTAGAGCGGCGAGAACGGTAGCTCGGTCAGGCGGCTGGCCCGGTAGAACGAGCGCCGGAAAATGGCCAGCAACACGGCGGTCATGGTCATCAGGCTGGCTTCTTCCCAGTCGAACCCCTTGAGCAGTGAAAGCAGGGCGCCGGTCAGCAACAGCACCATCGTCAGCATCCAGGCTGCGGACAAACGGCGGCGCAGGCCTTGGGCCAGCAACAGGCACAGCACGCCGATCAGGCTGGCACCGAAGTGCGAAGCGTCAATCAGGCGGTGGGGAATCAGGAAGCCGATGTTTTCCAGGCGCGAGTCGATTTCGGGCGTGGCGCCGGAAAACAGCAGGACCACGCCGGACAAAAAAACCAGTACGGCCAACACCGGCGCCGCCAGGCCCGAGGCCACTCGCAGGCTCTGTTGGGTCTGGAACAGGCGCTGTGCCTCGTTGACCAGCAGGAACACACAGGCGATCAGCAGCGGCAGCACCACGTAGATCATGCGGTACAGCAGCAGGGCGGCGGCCAAGGGGGCGGCCCCCAGTTTGTCGGCGAAGGCGGCCAGCAGGATGGCCTCGAATACCCCCACGCCACCCGGCACATGGCTGAGCACGCCAGCGGCCAGGGCCAGCAGGTACACCAGCAGGAACGGGCCGAAGGGCGGCGCTTCCGGCAGCAGCATATAAAGGACGGTGGCGGCGGCGGCGACGTCCAGCGCGGTGATGATCAGTTGCAGGAACGTCAGGCGTCGGCCGGGCAGGCGCAGCGTGCGGCGGCCCACTTTGACCAGCAGGTTGTCCGGGTAGGGTTGCTCCGGCAGGCGACGGCGATAAATGCCGATGCACAGTGCGGCCGACAACAGCAGCACGGCACCGGCAATAGCGCCGAGCAAACCTTGCGATACATGCAGGGCGGTGGACGCAGCAGGCAAGTTGCTCAAAGTGGCCAATGCAGCCAGCGGCGGCAGGGCGCAGCCCAGGGCCAGGCTGGCGAACACGGTCATATGAGCGACTTCTGAAGCGCCGATACCGTGGCGTGCATATAAACGGTAGCGTACCGAACCGCCCGAGAGCATCGACAGGCCAATGGCATTACCGATCGCAAAGGCAGTGAAGCCGCCGAGGGCCAGGGTCTTGGCAGGTAGTTTTACGCCGGCATAGCGCGCGCCGGAAAACTCATAGCCCAACAGAATGATGAAACCGGCGACGGCGGCGGCGAATGCGCCGAGCAGTGAAGGCTTGGGCACTTCCAGGATCGAGTCGTGGAGGGCGTAGAGGTCCAGCTCCAGCAGCAGGTGGCGGCAGGCGACGAGGGCGATTGCAAACAGCAACAAGGTTACTGCCAGCCCGATGGGTTGGCGATATTTGCTCAACAGATCCAGCCAGCGCAAACGGGTGGGAGTGATCGGTTGTTCTGCTGTGACGGAGTCTTGTGGTTCAGACGAGTTGGCGCGCATCAATCACCTCGTGGATTGTGCGCGACAGGATGGAGGTATCCAGCCAAGTTACCAATCCCTATGGACAAAATAATTACAAATATTAACGCGTATCGCCGGGGGCGGCGACTGCGGCCATTGGTCGTAGAGGATTAAGCATAGTGTGCAATGGAATGGACTCTATAAACCCTATACGGTTTCATGAAAGATGCCATGCCATTGTTTCAGAAGAGCTTTTTCACCGGATACAAAAAAGGCCACTCTTTCGAGTAGCCTTCTTTGATGTTTGGTTGCGGGAGCCGGATTTGAACCGACGACCTTCGGGTTATGAGCCCGACGAGCTACCAGACTGCTCCATCCCGCGTCTGTGGGCGGCATTCTACAGTCCAGCGGCGAGGTGTCAACCGTTAATGGGCCGATGGGTCAAATAAGTGTGAAATGAGAGGGGGGAGGTCGACCGCGGAAGGTAAGTGCGCGATGAGTAAAGATTTTTTTGTCTTACAATTTTCATACAGACACAAAACAGACACGCACAAAAAAGGCCACTCTTTCGAGTAGCCTTTTTTGATGTTTGGTTGCGGGAGCCGGATTTGAACCGACGACCTTCGGGTTATGAGCCCGACGAGCTACCAGACTGCTCCATCCCGCGTCTGTGTGTCGGCATTCTACAGAGGAACGCGGGTGTGTCAACCTGTGAATTGAAGAAAAGCGCTTGTGGTTCAATTGCTTAGCTCTCCAAGCGCGTAGCTCGGTACGCTCGGGCCCAGTCTGGCTGAGGGTTTCAGCTCTATTGGGCGGACAATCTCGATTGAAAAAATAAATTCACCTTGGATTTTTCCTACCGCTCAGACGGAAGAATCAAACTACTGGTGCTATATACAGGGGTGAGTGCGATACTGGTCACCCGTTGAACTACACCCTTTATATGACGCAGCGCAAAATCATCCACGTCGACTGTGATTGCTTCTACGCCGCCATCGAGATGCGCGATGACCCGAGCCTGGCGCAAAAGCCGCTGGCGGTAGGGGGCGCGGCCGATCGGCGTGGTGTGATTGCCACCTGCAACTACGAAGCGCGGGCCTATGGCGTGCGTTCGGCGATGTCCTCTCACCATGCCCTGAAGCTCTGCCCGGACCTGACCATCGTCAAGCCGCGCATGGATGCCTATAAAGAAGCGTCGAAGGAAATCCAGACGATCTTTCGCGACTACACCGACCTGATCGAACCGCTGTCGCTGGATGAAGCCTACCTGGATGTCTCTGACAGCCCGCACTTTGGCGGCAGTGCCACGCGTATCGCCCAGGACATTCGCCGCAGGGTTTCCAACCAACTGCACATCACCGTGTCCGCCGGGGTGGCGCCGAATAAATTCCTGGCCAAGATCGCCAGCGACTGGAAGAAACCCAACGGCCTGTTCGTGATCACCCCCGACCAGGTCGAAGACTTTGTCTCCCAGTTGCGCGTGAGCAAGCTGCATGGCGTTGGCAAGGTGACGGCGGACAAGCTTGCGCGCCTGGGCATTGAAGACTGCTTGCAGTTGCGCGAGTGGAACAAGCTGGCACTGGTGCGCGAATTTGGCAGTTTTGGTGAACGGCTGTGGAGTCTGGCCCGTGGGATTGATGAGCGGGCGGTGCAGAATGACAGCCGCCGGCAATCGATCAGTGTGGAAAATACCTATGATGTTGACCTGCCAGATCTCTCAAGTTGCCTGGCGAAACTCCCCGAATTGATGGAAACCCTGGCCGGGCGCATGGCGCGCATCGACAGCAGTTACCGCGCGGGCAAGCCGTTCGTGAAGGTGAAGTTTCATGACTTTACCCAGACCACGCTGGAGCAGGCCGGGGCAGGGCGGGACCTGGAGAGTTATCAACAGCTGATGACCCAGGCATTCAATCGCGGTGGCAAACCGGTGCGGTTGCTGGGGGTTGGGGTGCGGTTGCTCGACCTGAGTGGTGGCAACGAACAGTTAGAGTTCTCTTGGTAGAAACCGGGAACAAAATGTGGGAGGGGGCAAGCCCTAATGCTGTTCAGTCAAGCGTACATCGCCTTCTGTAGGAGCGAGCAAGCTCGCTCCTACAAAAAAGCCTTAACTGAATGGCATTCGGGCTTGCCCTCACCCATTTAGATCTAAGCGTTTCCGAAGTATCAGCGTGCGCCGGGATCCGCCACCAAGCGCCCCGCATCCTTGGTCAGCGCTTGCAGGAATTCCTGTTGCAACTCCGGATCATTGCGGGTCAGTTCAATCAGGCTTTGTTCCAGCTCGCTGGCTTCTTCTTCCAGGCCCAGTTCCGACAGGCGCTTGACCCGATGCACCCATTGGCTGACTTCGTCATCTTCCAGGTCGTCGTAGATCAGGGCATGCGCTTCCAGCAGCTTGCCGCGCAGGGTGTTGCTGATCGCCAGGGTCGAGTCCGAATGCACGTCGTCCTGGCCATCTTCCACGCTGATCTTCAAGGTCGTGATGCGGTTCAAGTCCTGCTCGGCGAACGGGCTGTCCAACAGGTTCAGGCGCAGCACGCCATTACGGTCGGTGGTCAGCTCATGCACTTGCCGGCCGGCGGTGACCTGTACCGGACGCTCGCTCCAGGGCAGGCTCGAATATTCCACACGCTTGTCGCGCTGGACTTCATCAATACCCGCCAGGTTCTGTTGCGCACGGCCATGGGATTGCACGTTCATGAACGGGTTGAGCCCGTCCACGCCGTAGGTCAGCCAGTCATGGGTCATGCTGGTGGGCAAGTGCCCCAGGGCAAAGATATTCGCCACGTTCGCGCCCGCGCCCGCCACAAGGGCAACAGCTCCCAAGGGCATCTCATAGAGTTTGCGCCAGGGTTGGTAAGGGGTGTAGCGGTCGTAACGACGGGTGACTTCGAACTCGGTGACCTCGAAGGTCTTCTGCTCATGAATGCGAACCCGGCGTTGCGGCAGCTCCAGCACTTTGGGTTCGCCGACATCGATCTGCAGGCTGTGGTCGAGCAATTTCCGCTCGACCCGCTCCTCGTGCTCACTGCGTTGCGACATCTGGTTGGCGCAGCCGCTGACAAGCAGGGCGCCGCACAAGGCGGCGCCCCCCAGGGCTCTGGTGTTTCGCTTGAACATGACTTCTCTTGATCTGGTTTTCAGCGACGAATACGCGCCTGGAGGAAAGACAGCACGTCAGCCACCGGCAACGGTTGGGCTTCGGCTTCGGTCCGGCTCTTGTATTCGAGATTGCCATCGGCCAGGCCGCGGTCACTGACCACGATCCGGTGCGGGATGCCAATCAGTTCCATATCGGCGAACTTGATGCCCGGGCTGGTTTTCTTGTCGCGGTCGTCCAGCAGCACTTCAAAACCGGCTGCCGTCAGTTCGGCATACAGTTTGTCGGTGGCTTCGCGGACTTGCTCGGTTTCATAGCGCAGCGGCACCAGGGCCACCTGGAACGGCGCCAGGGCGTCACTCCAGATAATGCCTTTCTCGTCGTTGTTCTGCTCGATCGCAGCGGCAACCACGCGCGAAACGCCAATGCCGTAGCAACCCATCTCCAGGGTGATCGGCTTGCCGTTCTCGCCCAGCACTTCGCACTTCATCGCCTTGCTGTACTTGTTACCCAGCTGGAAGATATGCCCCACTTCGATGCCGCGTTTGATTTCCAGGGTGCCCTTGCCATCCGGGCTTGGGTCGCCGGCCACCACGTTACGCAGGTCGGCCACGGTCGGTACTGGCAGGTCGCGCTCCCAATTCACGCCGAAGTAGTGCTTGTCGTCGATGTTCGCGCCGATACCGAAGTCGCTCATCAGCTCGACCGAACGGTCGATGATGATCGGCAGTGGCAGGTTCAGCGGGCCCAGGGAGCCGGCGCCGGCGCCAATGGCGTCACGCAGTTCGGCATCGGAGGCCATGACCAGCGGGCTGGCCACGCCAGGTTGCTGGGCGGCTTTGATTTCGTTGAGTTCGTGGTCGCCGCGGATGACCAGGGCGATCAGCTTGCCTTTTTCTTCGGCATGCACGATCAGGGTCTTGATGGTCTTTTCAATCGGCAGATTGAATTTTTCCACCAGGGCCGCAATGGTCTTGGTCTCCGGGGTGTCGACCAGGCGCAGCTCTTCTGCCGGGGCTGGACGGGACGTTTCCCGTGGCACGGCTTCGGCTTTCTCGATGTTCGCCGCGTAGTCGGAACCGTTGCTGAACACGATATCGTCTTCGCCGGACTCGGCCAGTACGTGGAACTCGTGGGAGCCGGCGCCGCCGATGGAGCCGTTGTCCGCTTCAACCGGGCGGAATTTCAGGCCCAGGCGCGTAAACACGTTGCAGTAGGCGGTATGCATGCGGTCGTAGGTGACCTGCAACGAAGCCTGGTCGGCGTGGAACGAATACGCGTCCTTCATGATGAACTCGCGGCCACGCATCAAGCCGAAGCGTGGGCGGATTTCATCACGGAATTTAGTCTGGATCTGGTACAGGTTGAGGGGCAGCTGCTTGTAGCTGCTCAACTCGTTGCGCATCAGGTCGGTGATCACTTCTTCGTGGGTCGGGCCCGCACAAAAGTCGCGGCCATGCCGATCCTTGAAGCGCAGCAACTCAGGGCCGTACTCTTCCCAGCGCCCGGATTCCTGCCACAACTCGGCCGGTTGGGTGCTCGGCATCAACACTTCCAGAGAGCCGGCGGCGTTCATTTCTTCGCGAACGATCGCTTCGACCTTGCGCATCACCTTCAAGCCCATGGGCAGCCAGGTGTACAGGCCGGAGGCCAGCTTGCGGATCATACCGGCGCGCAGCATCAGCTGATGGCTGATCACGACCGCATCGGAAGGCGTTTCTTTCTGTGTGGCGAGCAAATATTGACTGGTACGCATGGTAGGCCGTTGTCGGTTGCTTGAACTTGAAATGACTTGGGATTGTACGGGCGCAAACTGCCGCCGTACAGGCATCAGAATGTTGGGCTGCCTGTAGGAGCGAGCTGGCTCGCGAAGATCGTCAACGATGACGCGGGAAACCGGGATAAACGCGGTGTCTGTGACTTCTTCGCGAGCCAGCTCGCTCCTACAGGGGGTGGCTCTGTCAGTCTTCGGCGGGCGGGCTCAACCGAATGCGCCGATTCTCCTGGTACCAGTGCAGCGCAATCAGCAGCAGCGTCGGTACACCCAGCACGCAGGTGATCAGGAAGAAGTTGTGATAGCCGAACTTCTCTACCATCACCCCCGAATAGCCGCCGATCAGGCGTGGCAGCAACAGCATGATCGAGCTGAGCAACGCATATTGGGTGGCGGAGAACTTGAGGTTGGTCAGGCTCGACAGGTAGGCGACAAACGCCGAGGTGGCCAGGCCCGAGCTGAAGTTATCCAGCGAGATGGTGAAGATCAGCATCTGCAGGTCCGGGCCCATGTCGGCGAGCATCACGAACAGCAGGTTGGTACCGGCCGAGGCGACGCCGCCGATAAACAGGATCGGCAGGATACCGAAGCGCACGATCAGCAGGCCGCCCATGCCGGCGCCGAGCAGGGTCATGATCAGGCCGAAGATCTTGCTGACCCCGGCGATCTGGTCCTTGGTAAAGCCCTGGTCGATGTAGAACACGTTGGCCATTACGCCCATCACCGTGTCGGACATGCGGTAGGTGGCGATCAGCCCGAGCAGCAGCAACGCCTGCCAGCGGTAGCGCAGGATAAAGTCGTTGACCGGTGTCAGCACCGGCGCCAGGCCGCGACGGCCCATGGCCGACAGGCACAACGCGGTGAGGGTGATGTACAGGATGGCGCGCAGGAAGGCGCGGTCTTCCATCAGCAATTCCCACAGGCTCACGCCGTGAAACAGCACGCTGGCGAAATCGGTGTTGTACAGCTGGGTGAACATGGCCGGTACCGACACCAGCAGCACGATCAGCACGAACACCGACACCAATTGATGCACGAAACTGTAGCGCCCCGCCTGCAACTGGGTGCGCAATGGCACATTGGGTTCGCGCATGAACAGGGTGGTCAGCAGCGCCGGGATCATCAGCACACCGAACAGGACATAGGTGCCGGTCCACGCCGAGTGCTTATAGTTGAAACCGGTGGAGCCGAAGCCTTCGGCGAAGAACAGCGCACCCGCCGTGGCCAGCAGGGCGGCAATGCGATAACCGGACATATAGCTGGCCGCCAGGGCTGCCTGGCGGCTGTCATCGGCGATTTCCAGGCGATAGGCGTCGACCGCGATATCCTGGGTGGCCGATGCAAAGGCGACCACGACCGCAATGGCAATCAGCCAGGACAGGTGTTTCTGCGGGTCGCAGAACCCCATGCCGATCAATCCGAGGATCACCAGCGACTGGGCCAGTACCAGCCAGGAACGACGACGTCCGAGTTTGCCGAGCAGCGGCAGGCGCCATTGGTCGAGCAGCGGCGACCACACCCATTTGAAGGCATACGCCAAACCGATCAGGCTCGCATAGCCGATGGTCTCGCGGGCCACACCGGCCTCGCGCAACCATACTGAAAGCGTCGAGAACACCAACATGTAAGGCAAGCCGGCGGCAAAGCCGAGCAACAACAGCACTAACGTCGAGGGGCTGGCATAGGCGGCGAGCGCGGCGCGCCAGGTTTTACGGGGCATGGGCTGGAGTCTGCCTCAGATTCACGGAAACAAAGCGCGCACTCTAACCGCTGTGCTCTACCGGGCGCCAGCCATGACGCTGAATATCCACGCGATTGTTCAGGATAGTGACACCTTCGCTGCGCAAACGCGCACGTTGCTCGTCGCCTGAGGCACTGCCCACTGGCAGGCTTATCCGACCGCCGGCACCCAGCACCCGGTGCCAGGGCAGGCGAGTGTCCTGCGGCAACTGGCTGAGCGTGCGTCCGACCCAGCGTGCCGCACGCCCCAACCCGGCGAGGTGGGCCAGTTCACCGTAGCTCACCACACAACCTTCGGGTACTTGCGCCAGTGTCAGGTAAAGCGCGGTGCGGCGCATCTCGGCGGGGCTTTGCGGGGTTTCATTGGGTGGGTTCACTGGGGGTATATCCGTTCGGATCCTGGGTAGTTTTGTAAGAAGCGTCTGATAAGTATGCGGATGAGTATTGAACTCAATATAGATCCCCGAGTCAGTCGTAGCTATCTAATACGATATTCGTCCTTTTTCGCCAATCTTGAGCTCCTTAATCGCTTATGTTGCCCAGAACCCTGCTGTGCCTTGCTGTTCTCAGCGCTTCCGCGCCCTTGCTGGCTGATACCGTCTGGTTGAAGAACGGTGACCGCCTGACTGGCAAGATCAAAGTCTTCGACGGTGGCAAGCTGCTGATCCAGACTGACTACGCGGGCGCGATCCCGGTGGACTGGAAGCAGGTGAAAACCCTGGAGAGTGACCAGGAGTTGCTGGTCAAGCAGGATGCCTATACCGGCGAGAAAGCTAAATCGTTAAAGGCCGCCGATGACGGCAAGGTGGTGCTGGCCAATGGCGAGGCGCCCAAGACCGTCGAACTGGCGAGCATCCAGCAGATCATCAAGCCCAAGCCGGTGATCGAAGACCTGGTATGGAAAGGCAATGTCGACATGGCACTGGACTACAGGCGTGCCGAGAAAGACACCAACGACTACGACATCGACTTCAAGACCATCGCGCGCCATGGTCAATGGCGCCACACCGGGCAGGGCGAATACAACCGCGAGTTCCAGGACGACGTCACCACCACCGACAACTGGGCCCTGGAGTACGACCTCGACCGCTTCCTGACCGAGCACTGGTTCTGGCAGGGGCGCCTGACCTACAAGCGCGACAAGGTTGAAGACCTGTCCCGTCAACGCACCGTGGGCACCGGCCCGGGCTACCAGTTCTGGGATGATGAGCTGGGGGCGTTCTCGCTGGGGTCGCTGGTCAACCGCACCGATTACGAATACTCCGATGGCGGCAAGGACAACTTCTATTCCCTGGCAATGAAGTGGAACTACAACCGCTATCTGGTCGGCAAGACGGTCGAGTTCTTCACCAACGGCGAAGTCGGCAAGCCCATCGGCGGCCCGTCCGAATATTCCCTCGATGCGGAAATGGGCCTGCGCTACAAAGTCACCGAGTGGGCCTCGCTCAACCTCAAGGCTGAACGCGACATTATCAGCGGCGAGTCGGAAAGCAGCTTGAGCAAGACCCGCTACACCGCAGGCTTTGGCGTCGCCTGGTAATCAGCTTGAACCCGCCCGCCGGGGTGCCGCTGGCAACCTGTGCGGATATTGATTACCTTGGGTTGAGATCCATTCCCATAGGCCAGGGCGGCCGAATACCCGAGGAGTCATACGTTGAGCGCGCACGTTGCCAAGAACGCCCGAGAGCTGTTGCTCAAGGAATACCGTGGGGCTCTCTCCACATTGTCCAAGGCCATGCCCGGCTTTCCCTTTGGTTCGGTGGTGCCCTATTGCCTGGACTCAGAAGGCCGGCCGCTGATCCTGATCAGCCGGATTGCCCAGCACACCCACAACCTGCAGAAAGATCCCAAGTGTTCACTGCTGGTCGGCGAGCGCGAAGCGGATGATGTGCAGGCGGTGGGGCGCCTGACCTGCCTGGCCGAAGCCGAGAAGCTGGAGGAGGGCGCTGCGATTGAAGCGGCGGCCGAACGCTATTACCGCTACTTCCCCGAGTCGGCCAACTACCATAAGGCCCACGATTTCGACTTCTGGGTCCTCAAGCCGGTACGCCATCGTTATATCGGCGGGTTTGGCGCGATTCACTGGGTCGACCAACTGACCTTGGCCAATCCGTTCTTTGGTGCGGCCGAGCGCAGCATGATCGAGCACATGAACAGCGATCACGCCAAGGCTATCGCGCATTACGTCGAACTGGCCGGCCTGCCGAACCACGAGCCTGCGCAACTGGCCGGCATCGACAGCGAGGGCATGCACCTGCGTATCGGCCATGCCCTGCACTGGTTGCCCTTTGCCGAGCCTTGCAACACGCCGACACAAGTGCGCGAGGCCTTGGTTTTATTGGCTCACGCCGAGGTCTGGCCGAAAAAAGCCAGCGCTGAAGCTTGAATTCACGAAATGGCGACGTCATCTAAGGTGGACTGGCAAGGCATTCTTGCGTTGAGGAAACAATTTGATGCGCCCTTTTTTATTGCTCTTTCTGCTGTTCCCGGTGTTGGAGCTGTTCGTATTCGTTCAAGTCAGCGGTGCGATCGGGTTTTTCCCGGCTCTGCTGTTGATCATTCTCGGCTCGATGCTCGGCGTACTGGTACTGCGCGTCGCCGGCCTGGCCACGGCGCTGCGTGCCCGTGAAAGCCTGAATCGTGGTGAATTGCCGGCCCAGACCATGCTCGAAGGGCTGATGATGGCCTTGGCCGGTGGCCTATTGATCCTGCCGGGCTTTATCAGCGATGTGGTCGGCCTGGTCATGTTGCTGCCCTTCACCCGCAAGCTGCTGGCCGGCAAGATGCGCCAGCGCGCCGAAGAGGCTGCTATTCGCCAGCGCGCGTTTGCCGACGACCTGCAACCCCGTGGCGGCCCGGCTCCACGCCAGCCGTTGGGGCGCGAAGGTGATGTGATCGAAGGCGAGTTCGAGCATCGCGACAGCAAATAACCGCTTCACCGACACGGCACCTTCGGGTGCCGTGTTGCTTTTCTGGACTGGCAAACGCAAAAAAATTCATTCCACGCCCCTTGTAATCAGCTGATGCGCCCTTATGTAACGGTCACCGCAAGGTTTCTGGTGGCGACACCAGACAGACTTCCGCGTTTCGCCCAGCGAACCGCGACCGGCACCGCCGGATTTAACCTGCCGGTACTGACACCGGCCGATGAAAAACACAATTAGGAGAGATCGACAATGAGCAAGCTTCGTCCTCTGCACGACCGCGTCGTTATCCGTCGCAGCGAAGAAGAAAAGAAAACCGCTGGCGGTATCGTTCTGCCAGGTTCGGCTGCTGAAAAAGCCAACCACGGTGTGATCGTCGCTGCAGGCCCAGGCAAGACTCTGGAAAACGGTGACGTACGTGCGCTGGCCGTTAAAGTCGGTGACAAAGTCGTATTCGGCCCTTACTCCGGCAGCAACACTGTGAAAGTCGACGGCGAAGACCTTCTGGTTATGGCTGAGAACGAGATTCTCGCCGTTCTGGAAGACTGATTTCCCCGCTCATTTTCCCGTTACTACAAAGTATTTAAGGAATATCGATCATGGCTGCTAAAGAAGTTAAATTCGGCGATTCCGCCCGCAAGAAAATGCTCGTTGGTGTCAACGTCCTGTCTGACGCAGTAAAAGCGACCCTGGGCCCGAAAGGCCGTAACGTGATCATCGAGAAGAGCTTCGGCGCTCCGACCATCACCAAGGACGGCGTTTCCGTCGCTAAAGAAATCGAACTGGAAGACCGTTTCGAAAACATGGGCGCGCAGCTGGTCAAAGACGTTGCCTCCCGTGCCAACGATGACGCAGGCGACGGCACCACCACCGCCACCGTTCTGGCTCAGGCAATCGTCAACGAAGGCTACAAGGCCGTCGCTGCCGGCATGAACCCGATGGACCTCAAGCGCGGCATCGACAAGGCGACCATCGCTATCGTCGCCGAGCTGAAAAAACTGTCCAAGCCTTGCGCTGACACCAAGGCTATCGCTCAGGTAGGCACCATCTCCGCCAACTCCGACAGCTCCATCGGCGACATCATTGCCGAAGCCATGGAAAAAGTCGGTAAAGAAGGCGTGATCACCGTTGAAGAAGGCACTGGCCTGGAAAACGAACTGTCGGTTGTTGAAGGCATGCAGTTCGACCGTGGCTACCTGTCCCCGTACTTCGTCAACAAGCCAGAAACCATGGTTGCCGAGCTGGACAGCCCGCTGATCCTGCTGGTCGACAAGAAAATCTCCAACATCCGCGAAATGCTGCCAGTGCTGGAAGCCGTTGCCAAAGCTGGCCGCCCACTGCTGATCGTTTCCGAAGACGTTGAAGGCGAAGCCCTGGCGACGCTGGTTGTAAACAACATGCGTGGCATCGTCAAAGTTGCAGCCGTCAAGGCTCCAGGCTTCGGCGACCGTCGCAAGGCCATGCTGCAGGACATCGCCGTCCTGACCGGCGGTACCGTTATCTCCGAAGAGATCGGCCTGAGCCTGGAAAGCGCCACCCTGGAAAACCTGGGTAGCGCCAAGCGCGTGACCATCTCCAAGGAAAACACCATCATCGTTGACGGTGCTGGCGTAGACCAGGACATCCAGTCGCGTATCACTCAGATCCGCGCCCAGGTGGCCGAAACTTCCTCCGACTACGACCGTGAAAAACTGCAAGAGCGTCTGGCCAAGCTGTCCGGCGGCGTTGCAGTGATCAAGGTTGGCGCGGGTTCCGAAGTTGAAATGAAAGAGAAGAAAGCCCGCGTTGAAGACGCCCTGCACGCAACCCGCGCAGCCGTTGAAGAAGGCGTGGTACCTGGCGGTGGCGTTGCGCTGATCCGTGCTCTGGAAGCCCTGACTGACCTGACCGGCGACAACGCTGACCAGAACGTCGGTATCGCTGTGCTGCGTCGTGCTGTTGAAGCACCGCTGCGTCAGATCGCTGCGAACTCCGGCGACGAGCCAAGCGTAGTGGTCAACGAAGTCAAGAACGGCAAAGGTAACTACGGTTACAACGCTGCGACTGGCGTCTATGGCGACATGATCGAAATGGGCATCCTGGACCCTACCAAGGTGACTCGTTCCGCGCTGCAAGCGGCATCCTCCATCGGCGGTCTGATCCTGACCACCGAAGCAGCGATCGCTGATCTACCGAAGAAAGAAGGCCAGGCTGGCGGCGGTATGCCAGACATGGGCGGCATGGGTGGCATGGGCGGCATGATGTAGTGCGACGAGAGTCGCTATAGGTAGAAGCACCTAGCGGGCTACATCTTAGGTGATCACCGGTTGAACCGGTGATCACTTTCCCGCAGAAACAGCTTAAAAAACCCGAAGTCCGGGCGTCAAAACCCGGATTTCCGGCACTCACAAGGTGCTTAGAATTCGGCGTAATGTCGCCTATATATCGTGATTTTCTCTCTGGAAATCATCAGAACGATATGCGTACTGAGCTTGCAGATTTTGAATCACTGCGAGGGAGGTATGGGAAATCGTGTCCAAAGAGCTGGCCTGCTCCTATCTATAGGGCGCAAGCCATAGCTGTCATTGTCTCACCCGGAAACCGCAAGGTAGAGGGGCGCGAGACCTTTTGTTCAGCCAAAAGTAGCCTAGGGATAGTGCGTCGCTGGTAACGGCGGGGTGCGAAGCTTCCTGACAAT
Source organism: Pseudomonas sp. G11 (assembly GCF_029457515.1). Lineage (NCBI taxonomy): Bacteria > Pseudomonadati > Pseudomonadota > Gammaproteobacteria > Pseudomonadales > Pseudomonadaceae > Pseudomonas > Pseudomonas sp. G11. Next base: position 6,563,576 of record NZ_CP120377.1, on the reverse strand, counting down.
GTAGTCCCATGATTCTGTGGTGTGTGGTCGCCGCGAGGCACCATGCAGACCCTGCGAGCAACACGCGGGTGAGACGCTAGGCTGGTTGGTATGGCCAACGTAAGTGAACTGCTGATAAACACCGTCAACCGCATGGAGCCAAAGTTGCTGATAGGCTTTGACCAAAATGGTGCATGACTGGTTGTCCCTTTTACATCTGGGGGCACGCTGACATTGAGTCATCGGTGAATAGGCAGGGCCTAACCCATCCTTGTGACGGTTATGGAACTCGGTAAGCCCGTATTTTCGCCATTGGCCTGTATGGCAAGGCAGGTCGACCGTGAGGAAGACTGTTGAAAATGCGGGTAGAGGATGTCGGATAAAGCGAATGCCTCCCTGTAATGGGGTTGGATAAGGGCTCTGCCCTGACTGGAAACGGTGCTGACTTCCGACTGGTCTTTGATCGCGAGAAGGCCTGTAAAGCCATCAAGAACAGACGTTTGTCGGTTTGACCGGCTGCGTCTAACTCATAGAAATCCCTTGCGGGGCAGTGTACTCACTCCCCCACAAGGGCGACGTGCGTCTACTGCCCTCTGGGGAAATCTTCTCTGGAGGAAAAGCAAGATGAGTGCGTCTGAAATAGAAGTACCTGCGTCCTCCCATCTGGCCATCAGTTGGCATTCGATAGACTGGGAAACAGGTCATCGACAGGTGCGAGGGCTACAGGTACGGATCGCGAAGGCAGCCAAGAATCAGCAATGGCGGCAGGTGAAAACCTTGCAGCGTATGCTGGTTCGCTCGTTTGCCGCCAAGGTATTGGCGGTTAAACGGGTCACTGAAAACCGGGGTCGCAGGACTCCCGGCGTCGATGGGGAAACCTGGAGCACGCCTGAAAGCAAATGGAAGGCAGTTTTTCGGTTAGAGCGCAGGGGCTACAAGCCCCGGCCACTGCGGCGGATTTACATTCCCAAAGCAAATGGCCAGCGTAGACCGCTGGGGATTCCGACGATGCTGGATCGAGCGATGCAGGCGTTATACCTGCTGGCACTTGAACCGGTGTCTGAGACCACAGCCGACCGAAATTCCTATGGCTTTCGCCCTCACCGTTCCACGGCAGATGCAATCGAGCAATTGTTCGTCAATCTCGGTCGCAAGCATTCTGCGCAGTGGGTCATGGAGGGCGATATAAAGGGATGTTTCGACAACATCAGTCACGACTGGCTGATCACTAACGTCCCGATGGACAAAGTGGTTCTAAGGAAATGGCTGAAAGCGGGATATTTGGAATCCGGTCGATTGAATCCGACAGGGGCGGGAACTCCGCAAGGAGGGATCATCTCGCCCGTATTGGCCAACCTGGCCCTTGATGGACTGGAAAAGGAGCTCGAATCTCGGTTCGGGCAGCGTAATACCAAAGCCAGCTACAAGACCAAGGTCAACTATGTGCGATACGCAGATGATTTCGTCATCACCGGCATCTCGAAAGAGCTGCTGGAAAACGAGGTGAAGCCACTCGTCGAAGCCTTCATGGCCGAGCGGGGGTTGAGCCTTGCGGTGGAGAAAACGTTGTTCACGCATGTATCGGATGGGTTCGATTTCCTCGGTCAGAATATTCGCAAGTACGGTGACAAGCTGCTGATAAAGCCAGCCCACAAGAACGTGAAAGCATTTCTGGCCAAGGTTAAGGCGTTGGTTGAAGCGAACAAAGCGGCACCGGCCAGCCTGTTGATCAAGCAGCTCAATCCAGTTATTCGGGGTTGGGCCAATTATCATCGGCCGATTGTCGCCAAGCAGACCTTCAACTACGTGGATTACAGGATCTGGAAATTGCTATGGCGATGGTGCAGGCGGCGACATCTGAATCGCTGCAAACGTTGGATCAAGGAAAAATACTTCAAGCGCGTGGGAACACGTAGTTGGGTATTCTCCGGGCTACACCCCAGCGGCAAACTGCTCCACTTGTTGTACGCCAGCGATACGCCGATCAAGCGGCACACCAAGATCAAGGCGGAGGCTAACCCATACGCCCCAGAGGACGAGATGTACTTCGAGCAACGGCTGGAATATGCGTGGCGAAGCTCGGACGAGGGGAAGCGGAAGACGCTGACGCTGTGGCTTGGCCAGAGCAAGCGCTGCCCGATGTGCAAGCAGTTGATTACGTTCGAAAGCGGGTGGAACATTCACCATGTTATCGAGCGGCACAAGGGCGGATGCGACGAGCTGGGCAATCTGGTGTTGTTGCATCCCAACTGTCATCGACAGTTACACAGTGCGGCACCGGCTCTTTCAACTGAGAAAGGGCTTACAAAGGCTTGAGCTGTATGCGGGGAAACTCGCACGTACAGTTCTTAGGGGAGGGACGGTCAGTAATGGCCGTTTCTTACCCGACAGCCAGCCTTACCCGGCTAATAAAAACCCCGCCTGCAGCGATGCAGGCGGGGTTTTTTTATGGCCCTCAGGAAACGCCGGCGGTTGAGTGAATGAGCCGGTCTACGGATTCACTGCCTGAGTATTTGCCGCCTCAACGCGTGATGGCCGATAGAGCAACAGGCAGTACAGCCCCAGGCAGATCAGCCAGCAGAAAATCGCCGTCCATACGTTATGGGAAAAGAAGTGCGCGCCTTGCAGCATGCGGCTCACTGAAAAAACGCTACCCAGCGCAACAGCAAAGATGAACGCCTTGCGCGCCATCCGCGGCCGCCGATCCCGTAGTGCAAAGAACCAGGCGAACAGGGCAAACCCGGTAGCCGCATGACCGCCCGGCCAGCAGCGCCCGGGTTTGTCGGTGGGTGGGCGTGGGCTGAGCAGTTCGCTATAGGTTTCCTGGCCGCCGAATTCCTTGAGGCTCCAGGGGCACTGTACGGCAGTGATGGTTTTCAACGGCGAGACGAAGGCGGTGGCCAGGCCCAGGGACAGCACCAGGCACACCAGCTCGCGGCGGTACGGCTTGAGCCGTTGCAGGATGAACGTGCCGATAAGCCCCAGAATTGCCAGCACTGAAAACAGGATCACCAGCTGTTTAGCGCGGTCATGCAGGATGTCTTCGAGGAAGAAGCTGTAGCGGCCGATGAAGCCGCCGTCCGCCGCGTTGTAGAAGCGCTTGGCGAGGTCCATGTCCAGCGATGTCAGCTCCAGTAACAGCATCAGGAGCGCAGCCACGGCGGGGATGCCCAGGCACAGCCAGAAATTGAGAGGTTTGGAAACCGGCACTGCAGAGGTGGATGGCATGGTGAACCCTGGAAAAAAGTCCCGTACTCAGCGGTACGGGACGTTTTGGTTAGCGCGTGCTCAGTGCCGGGGCCTCGTCCTTGGGTGCCCTCCAGCCCAGCAACTGTTGTTTGAAACCGTAGCTCGCGGCCTGGTAGTAGGTAATCGCGCGCTGGATCAGCGGATCATCACTGCCGACCCGCAGTTCCTGGCTCTCACCCAGGGCCTGGTCGTGGCGGCGCAGGCCCTGGCGTGGGCTGAGGATCGCCAGGTCCTTGCCGTCGAATAACCCCAGGTGCTGGTAGTTGCCGACCACTACCCGAGGTGGCAATGGGTTGTCTTGCAGCAGGTTGCGGCCGAAGAAGGTTGACTCGTAGCTCAGGTTGATCAGGCCCAGCAGGGTTGGCGCGAGGTCGATCTGGCTGGCCAGTTGCGCGTTTTCCCGGGCGTCGATCAGCTTGGGTGCATAGATGAACAGCGGAATCTGGTAGTTGATGATGGGCAGGTCTTCCTTGCCCGCGCTGCCGGCGGTGTGGTCGGCGACGAACACGAAGATGGTGTTATCGAACCAGGGTTTCTGGCGTGCAGCTTCCAGGAACTGGCCGATGGCGTGGTCGGTGTACTTCACTGCGCCGTCGCGGCCATTGCCGGATTTGATATCGATGCGCCCGTCCGGGTAGGTGTAGGGGCGATGGTTGGAGGTGGTCATCAGTTGCAGCAAGAACGGCTGTTGCTTGGCGTAGTCGGCATCAGCCAGCTTCAAGGTTTGTTTGTAGAGGTCCTCGTCCGCCATGCCCCAGGCGTTTTTGAAGGAGATTTCCGACTCGGGCACGCTGCTCTGGTCGACCACGCGATAACCGTTGCCGCTGAAGAATGCGTTCATGTTGTCGAAGTAGCCACGGCCGCCGTAGACAAACACGCTGTCATAACCGATGGCACTGAGCTGCTGGCCCAGGCTGGCGAAACCGCTTTCACGGCCAATGCGCTTGACGATAGAGCGCCCAGGCGTCGGTGGAATCGCCAGGGTGATCGCCTCCAGGCCTCGGTCGGTACGGGTACCGGTGGCGTAGAAGTTATTGAAATACAGGCTTTGTTGGCGCAGTGCATCGAGGTTGGGCGTAAGGTTGCGCCCGTCGCCATTGCTGCCCATGTACTTGGCGCTGAAGCTTTCAATGGTCACCAGCACGATATTGGGTTTGCGCAACGTGCCTGGGTTGGTGATGGCGCGGCGGACATCCAGCGGGTCCTGGCCGATAAAACGGGCATTCGGTTCGCTGAGTTCGGCGCGCAATTGCTTGGCCACCACGTCGGTCGACAGGCTTTTATAGAACTGCGAGTAATCCAGCTCGTTGTTACGGAACGCGGCGAAGAACTGATAGGGGCCATTGCTCGCCAGTTCGTTCATGTAGGCATTGCCGCCCTGGGCGCGTGGGCTGTCCTGGCTGATCAGTTGCAGGCTCAGACCGGCGACGACCAGCAACGCCAGGGCATTCAGCAGGCGGCCACGCATCGGCGGCAGTGGTGCGTTCAGCGCGGCATTGAACGGTTTGCGCAAGGCCAGGCTCAGCACGATGGCGAGCATTGCCAGCAAGCTGAGCAACTTGCCGATCGGGTAGGACTCCAGCAGGTTATTCAATACCTCGTTGGAATACACCAGGTAGTCGACGGCGATAAAGTTGAAGCGCACGCCGAATTCATCCCAGAACAGCCATTCGGCCACTGAGGTAAACAGCATTGCAAACACGCTGATGGTGAGCACCGCTTGCAGGAACCAACGGTGACCGCGGCGACGCCACAGCGCCGGTGGGCACAGCAGCAGGTACAAGCCCAAGGGCAGGGCGGCGTAGGTCAGGAAACCCAGGTCGTACAGCAAACCCACGCCGAACACTGGCAGCAGATTGCCGCCGACTTCATCCAGGTGAGTGACGAGCAGCACACTGCGTGTGAGCAGGAAAATAACCAGCCAGGTACCCGTTACCAGCAGCAGATAGCGCATAGGCGCTGTTTTGAGAAACCCCATGTCATCTTCCTTATATCAATGGGTGGCGATCTTCGGCCTGACACTGTAGTCAGTTTGTGAAGCTATAGTGAAAAACTCGTTGGTTTATTTAATCGGTTGAAAACCTTTATCGACGCGCCCCTCAGCTCTATCCCTGCGTCCCACTTGGCCTTAAGCTGCGCGAGCCAACACGGTCGTCACGAAAGTACGGAGACACTGCCCATGCGAATTTTATTGGTTGAAGACAACCGCGATATTCTGGCCAACCTGGCGGATTACCTGGGCCTCAAGGGCTACACCGTGGACTGCGCGCAGGACGGTTTATCGGGCCTGCACCTGGCCGCCACCGAGCATTACGACCTGATCGTGCTCGACATCATGCTGCCTGGCATCGATGGCTACACCCTGTGCAAACGCCTGCGCGAAGACGCGCGGCGTGATACGCCGGTGATCATGCTCACCGCCCGTGACCAGCTGGATGACCGGCTGCAGGGCTTCAAGTCCGGCGCCGATGACTATCTGCTCAAGCCGTTCGCCCTGTCGGAGCTGGCTGCCCGCATTGAAGCCGTGCTGCGCCGTGCCCAGGGTGGTGGGCGGCGGGCCCTGCAGGTGGCCGACTTGCATTACGACCTCGATACCCTGGAAGTCACCCGCGAAGGGCGCCTGCTCAAACTCAACCCGGTGGGCCTGAAGCTGCTGGCGGTATTGATGCAGAAAAGCCCTCACGTGCTGCGTCGGGAAATTCTCGAAGAAGCGCTGTGGGGCGACGATTGCCCGGACAGTGACAGCCTGCGCAGTCACGTCCACCAGTTGCGCCAGGTGATCGATAAACCGTTCGCCAAGCCATTGCTGCAAACCGTGCACGGCGTGGGTTACCGCCTGGCCGAGGGTCGTGATGGAGTTTAAGCAGAGCCTTGCCCAGCGCATCATCATCGCCTTTGCCTTGATGAGCGCATTGGTAGCGGGGGCCTTCGCCATGGGCATCGTCGCGACGGTGCACCTGGTGGAAGAGAAGCTGATATCGGCTGGCCTGGGTGGCGATCTGCAGCGCCTGCTGCTGATGGACAGCGTCGAAGACTGGAGCCACCGACCCGAGCCGGACCAGCTGTTCTATTTCAGCGGCGGGCGCGGGGACTTTGAGCTACCCAAGGACCTGCGGCACCTGGAGCCGGGGTTCCATGAAGTGTTCCGCGAGGCGCTGTCGTATCACGCCATGGTCGAAGTGGTGGATGGCCGGCGCTATGTGCTGCTGCAAGACCAGAGTGACTTTGAGGAACGTGAGCGCGTGTTGTTTGCCGTGGTGCTGGTGGGCTTCGTGCTCAGCCTGGCACTGGCAGTCTTCCTCGGCTGGGTGTTGGCCCGCAAGGTCATGGCCCCGGTGGTGCGACTGGCGCGCCAGGTTCGCCATCGCGACCAGTTGCTCGGCCTGGCGCCGCCCTTGGCGCCGGATTATGCCGCTGATGAAGTGGGCGAGTTGGCAGTGGCCTTTGATGCCACGTTGGGCCGTCTGCGCCAGGCATTGTCCCGTGAGCAGTTGTTCACCAGCGATGTCAGCCACGAGTTGCGCACACCCTTGATGGTACTGGCCAGTTCCTGCGAACTGCTGTTGGAAAACCCGGCCATCGACCAGCGCGGCCGTAACCAGGTGCTGCGCATCGCACGGGCCTGTGAAGAAATGCGCGAGCTGGTCCAGACCTTCCTGATGCTGGCACGCGCCCAGCACAACGATGCCACCATGTCGCCGCGGGTGACCCTCACCCAGGTGGCGGACGATTTGCTGGGCATCTGGCGCGAACCTATCGAGCAAAAGGGGCTGGAGTTGATCTATCAACCGGGCAACCCCCTGGACACCCGCTACAACACCACCTTCCTGCACGCGGTGATGGGCAACCTGTTGCGCAACGCCCTGCATTACACCGAACGGGGCTTTATCCGCCTCACGCTGGAGCCCAGTGGTTTCGTGGTGGAGGATTCCGGTGTCGGCATTCCCGAAGACAAGCGCGAGGCGATGTTCGAGCCTTTTGTGCGTGGCAGCGAGAAGCGCGGCGAAGGCCTTGGCCTGGGCTTGTCCCTGGTGCAGCGCATCTGTGAGAACCAGGGCTGGAGCGTCAGCCTGAGCACCATGGAACCCAACGGTTGCCGCTTTCATGTCGAGTTGAGCCAGGTCAAACCTTGACCGCCCACCCTGCCGCTATGCTGCGGCAGATTCCCCGCTGTTCGGCGAAGATGGCCCCGTGCTACTGACTGTATCTGTAAAATTTTGAAATGTATGAGATTGGACAGGACAAGTTTTTCACACTTGGTTGACCTGTTGATCACAGTTAGCTGCCTAAGGTTGTAGGCATCAGTAACTGGAGATCAGCGATGCCTACCCCGATCAAGCTCGAATTTTCTGAAAAATACGACGATCAGCACGCGCAGAATTATTTGCTCAAGCATCAGGACAATTTGGCTCGCCGGTTGTCCCACAAACGTGACGAGCAATTGGCGCGCGGCGCACTGGCCATGGCCGGTGAACCGGGGCTGGTTCTGGACTTGCCTTGCGGGGCTGGGCGCTTCTGGCCGCTGCTGGCCGAAAAACCCAACCGCGTGATTATCGGTGCCGACAATTCGGAGTCGATGTTGAAGGTTGCGATGCACGCGCAACCGGCGGACGTGGTCAAACGGGTACGACCCTTGCAGACATCTGCCTTCGATATCGATTTACCCGATAACTCGGTCGATAGCATCTTCTGTATGCGCTTGATGCATCACATTGGTGATCCTGAGCACAGGCTGGCGATACTGCGCGAATTTCAGCGTGTAACCCGCGACAGCGTGATCATCTCGCTGTGGGTGGATGGCAACTTCAAGGCCTGGAAACGTAAGCGTGCCGAAGTAAAACGTCGTAAGAAAGGTGAGCAGGAAGGTTACCAAAACCGATTTGTGTTACCGGCTGCTACTGTTGAGGCAGAGTTTGAGCAGGCCGGTTTCCGTGTTCAGGAATCCCTGGACTTCATCCCGCTCTACGCCATGTGGCGGGTGTACGTATTGCGCAAGAGGTAACAGGATGGCAGTTGAGTGCGTAGCAGGCAGTCACGTAGCTCCCGAAGAGCGATTTGATTATTTCTGGCGCCAGCAGGGCGAATGGGTCGAAGAGCCCAATCGTCGGCGCGGTGGTGAAAGTGGTGTGCAGCGGGTGGTGGGCCCCAATGGGCGCTTGCTCTACAGCAAACGTCAGACCGGGCATATCTACCGCAGTTGGCTGCATCCTTTTGGACGTCCCACCGTGTTGCGCGAGCGCGATGCCCTCAAGGGCCTGCGCTTGCTGAATGTGCGCGTACCGGAAATGGTGTTCTGCGAGGCACGTCGTGATCCGGAGCACCAATGGAAGGCATTGTTGGTGACCGCTTCGCTGGATGGCTTCGATGAAATCGAAAAGTGGTACGCCGCCGGTGGCCGTGAACAGTACGGCGAAGTAGTCCATGAGCGCCTGCTCAAGGAAGTGGCGACAACCCTGGCGCGTATGCACAAGGGGCGCTGGCAACATGGTTGCCTGTACATCAAGCACATTTTTGCGCGGGTCACCGGCGAAGGCGACTCGGCCACCGTGGAAGTGGCATTGCTGGATTTTGAAAAGTGTCGCCAGCGCCTGACCGCCTATCGGGCAGCGTCCCACGATATGCTGCAATTGCGCCGCCATTCGTCGTGGAGCGATAGCGACTGGGAAAAACTCAGCTACTTTTACGAGACGGCGTTTGGCAGCGCTATCAAGGGTTTAACCAAATGAAGCTAGAAATAGCACGAGGTCTGTTCCTGGTGGGGGCATTGGGCATTGCAGCCTTGGCCCTGGTCGCCTGGGAACAACCTCGCACACAAGTACTCAGCGCGGTGCAAAGCGGCGGGCAATGCCTGTTGCCGCGCGTCGCCAAGGCGAGTGTGGCGGTCAAGCCTGACCACGAGTTACTGCTGTTTATGTTTGGAATGTCTCAAGGGATGAGGCCGCAAAGTTGAAACGATTGAAACCCCCGGAAAGGGCCTTGCGATGCGAGGCCCTTTTTTTTTGGGGTGTGCCCCAGGCATGGCGCGTTGCGCGAAGCACAACCAGCTTGGCTGTGGCGGTGCTTTCGACGGCGCTATCGAGTGGTACCCGCGGTTGGCGGCTCTTCACTATCTGCCCGGACTCGAGCGGCATATCCTTGATTGCCCGCGCAATCAGCAGACTCAGGTTCACGCCCTTCAAGGCCTTCCGTGTACTCACTGATGGTCAGCGTGGTTGCCTGGGCTGCGCGACGGCCATCGCCACGACGACACTCTCTGGCGGTTTGGGCCTGGAACAGACCGGGATCAGCAGGTAGATAGAAAAGGCCGTGTAATCCGCCCGTGGCAGGGCGATCAGCCGCACCACACCCCCTACGATCAACCTGCGGCGGCATGGCACCTTCCGGTTCCTTGGACGGATTGGGGCCGACGAATCGAAACGTTACTCCGTCTTTCCCAGGGGGGCCCGCTGGCAATGTTGACAGGCCTGGCAGGGGGGCCGGCAGCGCATGGCTGAGTAGCAGCGGCGCTTGAGGAAGGATCTCAAGCCGGCCGTAGCCTCCGAAGGGTGAGGGATACACCGGCAGCGGCAAGATACTGCCGGGTAGCATTCCGGGTTTTGCCAGCAGGGTGTAGATGCAGGGCAGTACAAATAAGGTGAACAGGGTGCCCACGGACATGCCGGTGGCAATCACCAGGCCGATATCGAATCGGCTGACCGCCCCGGCACCGCTGGCCAGGATCAACGGCACGACGCCCAGGACGGTGGCGAGGGTGGTCATCAGAATCGGACGCAGACGCGTCGCGGCGGCTTGTTCGACAGCTTCGCGAATCGTTAACCCCTGCTCTCGGCGCAACTGGTTGGCGAATTCGACGATCAGGATTCCATGTTTGCTGATCAGGCCAATCAGCGTGACCAAGCCTATCTGTGTATAGATGTTCAGGCTCGACCATCCCAGGAACAGGGCGACCAACGCCCCGCAGACCGACAGCGGTACGCTGACCAGGATCACCAGTGGGTCGCGAAAGCTCTCAAACTGGGCGGCCAGTACCAGGCCGATGATCGCCAGTGCCAGGCCAAAGCTGCCCCATAACGCGCCGCCTTCCTGAACGAACTGACGCGTGGCGTTGCTGTAGTCAAAGGTAAAACCGGGTGGGGCTTCCTCTTGCGCAATGTCGCGCAGGGTGTCGATGGCGTCGCCCATGCTGACAATCGGGAAACCCGCGATCAGTACTGAGTTCATTTGTTGGAACTGATTGAGCTGGCGTGGTCGTGCTTTCTGTTCGGACACCGTGATCAGCGTGGACAGGGGCAGCAACTGTCCTTTGGCGTTTTTGACGTAGTAGTGGTTCAGCCAGTCTGGCGTGTTTCGGAACGCTTGTTCGACCTGGGCAATCACTTTGTAATGACGGCCATCCATGCTGAATCGGTTGATTTCTGTCTCCGCCAGCAGTGTCGACAAGGTCAGCCCCAGGTCTTGCATCGAAACACCCATCTGCGACGCCTTGTTTCGGTCAATGTCGATCACGACTTCTGGCCGGTCGAAGGCCAGGTCGATGTCGACGTAAGCGAATTTTCCTGAGTCGATGGCGCGTTGTTTGACCCGTTCCGCTACATCGAGCAGTGACTGATGATCGCCGGGCGTACTGATCACGAAACCGAAGGGCAGGCCTTCACCGGTGCCCGGTAGGGCGGGCAGGTTGAAGGCAAGTACCTGAAGGCCGGGAATGCTGTCCAGTTTCTCGCGCAACTGTTCCAGTATCTGCATCGAAGTACGCTCACGTTCCCCCCAGGGTTTGAGCAGGAAGCCGCCGATGCCCGATTGCGCGCCGTTCAGGCCGTTGATCTGGAACGACCCCTGATACTCGGCGAGTGTCTCGAACAGCGACGTGAAGTCCTTGGTGTGGGCGTTCAAATAGGCGAGGTTGGAGGCTTGCGGCGCTTGGGTGAGCATAAAGACAACGCCTTTGTCCTCATCCGGCGCCAGCTGTGAAGGCGTGAACATGAGCATCGCCGGGATCAGGAGCATAACGATCAGAGCGAACACCAGTACAACCGGGCGTGCATTCAGCACCTCTTGCAGGAGGCGTAGATAACGCTGTTTCAGGCGTTCGAAAATGCGATCCAGCGTCAGTGCGAACCCTTGGGAAGGCTTCCCCTTGCGTAGCAACAGTGCGCACATCATCGGTGACAGGGTCAGTGCCACGATGCCGGATATCACCACGGCCCCGGCCAGGGTCAAGGCAAACTCCTTGAACAGCGAGCCCGTCAGCCCCTGCAAAAAAACGATGGGGGCATAGACCGCCGCGAGCGTAATCGTCATGGCGATGACCGGGGCGCATACTTCCCGAGCCCCTATGATCGCGGCCTTGAAGGGGGACCAGCCATTTTCAATGTGCCGATGAATGTTTTCCATCACCACAATGGCGTCATCCACCACCAGCCCGATGGCCAAGACCATGGCCAACAGTGTCAGGCCGTTGATGGAGTAGCCCATCAGTTGCATGAAAAACATCACCCCGATCAAGGATAAGGGGATGGTGACGATGGGAATAATCACCGAGCGCAGTGTGCCCAGGAACAGGAACACCACGATCACCACGATCAGTACGGCCTCCAGCAGCGTGGTCACGACTTCGTCGAGGGAGGCTTGGATAAACTGCGTGGAGTCAAAGGCAATATCGGCCGCCAGATCGGGCGGCAGCTGTGATTGCAGCGCGAGAATGAACTCACGCACCTGCTCGCCGAGCTCAAGAGGGTTGGCGTCCGGTGCAGGCTTGATGCTGATATAGGTGGCAGGCATGCCATTGAATGAACTGAAACTGTTGTAGTTTTCCGCCCCGATCTCCACCCGTGCCACGTCACCGAGGCGAACCTGGCTGTCATTCGTACTTTTCAAGGTGATCGCCTCGAAATCCTCGGCCGTGCGCAGCAGCGTATTGGCATGGACGCCGGTGACGACATAGGCACCCGTGACCTCACCGGCTGTCGACTGCACGTTGTAGCTATTGACGGCCTGGCTCACATCGCTGGCGCTCAAGCCGAAGCCGGCGAGCCTGATGGGGTCCAGCCACAGGCGCATGGCGCGGGTTTGATTGCCGATGATTTCTGCGTCTGCCATGCCGGGCAGCGTCGACAGTCGGGGTTGTACCACCCGTTGCAGGTAGTCGGCGACTTGGGCGCTACTCATCGTATTGCTGGAGAAGCTCAGGTACATCAAGGCGGTCGTATCCGTCGCGACTTTGCTCAGTACCGGGTCTTGCGCCTCGCGGGGCAGTTGGTTGCGCACTTCGTTGATCTTGGCCAGCAACTCGGTAAACAAGCGATCGCTGTCGGCGCCGGTACGGCTGTGCAGAGTAATCACCGAGACATTCTGGCGGCTCGTGGACTTCATGTAGTCGATGCCTTCAGCGCCTGCCAGGCTTTTCTGAAGTGGCTGCGTGACAAGGCTCTGAATAGTTTCGGCGTTGGCTCCCGGGTACAGGGTCGTCACGGTGATCTGGGCATTTTCCATTTGCGGGTATTGGCGCAGGGGTAATTGGTGGTAGCCCTGCAGCCCCAGCAACAGGATCAACAGGCTGACCACCATGGCGAGTACCGGGCGGCGAATAAACAGATCGGTAAATCTCATGGTGCGGCACCGTTGTCGCCAGAGAAGAGCGGGGCGTGCGGCGACAGGTTCCTGTCGGCGCTGACGATGACGGGGGCGCCATGTTTGAGCTTGAGTTGGCCCGCCGTGACCACCTGTTCACCGGGCGCCAGCCCCCTGGTGATGATCACCTGGCCATTGCGCCGCTCGCCGGTCTCTACCGGGCGTTGTTTGGCGGTCAGTACCGTGCCGGCGGTTTCAGGGGCAGCCTCGTGTGGCGATACAACATAAACATACTGGCCAGCAGGGCTATAGCTGATTGACTCCTCTGGAACGACGACCTGCGGCGTTGGCTGTGCCAGTTGCACCTGCAAACTGGCGAACATGCCCGGCAGTAAACGGTTGTGCGGGTTGGGCAGGGTCGCCCGGACCCTGACATTCCGGGTACTGTCATCGACGATGGGGTTGATGGCGCTGACCAGGCCAAGGGTGTGCTGCCCGGGGCGCGCAGACACTTCAACCTGTACTGATTGGCCTATTTCAATGAACTGGACCGCTTGCTCGGGTACGTGGAAGTCGACGTAAAGGCTGCTGGTGTCTTGCAGGCTTGCGATCACTGCCGTGCTTTGCAGGTAGTCGCCGATATTGACCTGGCGAATGCCGATGGTGCCACTGAAAGGGGCGGTGATATGTTTCTTTTCCAGCGCTGCGGTGTACTGCTTGACCAGCGCATTGTGTCGATTGAACTCGGAGGAGAGCCGATCAAACTCACCTTTTGAGATCGCCTGACTGTCCACCAGCATCTGGCCGCGCTCGAAATTCTGTCGGGCCAGGCTACGGTTTGCCAGGGCGATGTCCCGCTGCGCCGTCTCCATCTGGTTTTCCAATTGCAACAAGGATTGCCCGGCTGTAACGGCTTGTCCGGACTCGAAATGCACCTGCGTGACGACACCAGGCACTTCGATACTCAGATCGATTCCCTTAAGCGCTTTGAGACTGCCAGCCGCCGGCAGTTGGCGCTGCCAGAGCTGCGTGACGACCGGCGCCACCGATACGCTGGCGGGCGGCTTGGGGGCATTCAGACGTGCCAGTTGTTGGTTGATCCAGAACGCTTTGTAGCCCGCTAGCATCGATACCACGACGAGAACGACACCAAGCATCGCGAACATGCGGCGGCCAGGCATAGATGGCTCCTTGGGTAACAATGACGAAGGCGTCGATTGTTATTAGGGCCGTAGGGGCGGGTAAGCCGAAAAATCCCCTTTGGATGAAGGGCATATAGCTATCAGAAGAAGGAAACCTTTCTGCTTCTTGTAGGAATATACCCGCCAGGCAGTGCCGCCAGCGGGTATGTGAGCACTCTGCCGAGAGCGGCGTCAGATCAGGTGGAGATGGTTATCCCAGAGCCCAGCCGGCAACTCCAACGGTTTTGCCAGCAACTCTTGCTGGCGGCAATCGTAAAAGCGGCAACGGCCTTGGCCTGACGTGACGACAAACCCATCCGCCACCGCCCCGACACCGGCGCAGTCCGGCAACGGAGCGTCCAGGCGCAGTTCAGCGCTGTCGATGTCCCAGATAAAGAAGCGGTTACCCCGTGGGGCGGTCAATGCCACCAGGCGCAACTCACTGTGCACCGCGACGCTGGCGGTGTAATGACCCATTGCCTGCAACTGTTCATCCGCCACTGGAAACGCCACGAACGGTTGCCCTGGGCGCTTGATCGCCAGCAACTCGGAACGCTCCTGGGACGGCCCCATGAACTGTTGCCCGGTAAGGACGGTGCCATCATTGGCGATGCCCATATGGCGCACGCTGTTCATCTGCTGCCCGAGGGTTTCTTTGCTGATCAGCGTACCGTCGCGCTGCATCAGCACCAGGCTCGGTTCCATGGCATTGAGGTTCATCTCCACGCGGCTTTCGGCTTCGGTGCGAATGCCGCCGTTGGCGACGACCAGGGTTTCGCCGTCGGGCATCCACGACACCTGGTGCGGGCCGATACCGTGGGTGGATAGCTCACCGCTGTGCACCAGGCGCTCGCCTTCGAACCTGTAGACACCGAGCAGGCCACGGCCGGGGTCGGACGTGTCGTTCTCGGTGGCGTACAACCAGTCGCCGCTCTTGTGGATCACCGCATGGCCATAGAAGTGGCGATTGGCATGGGAGGTGACAGTCTGCAGCAGCGCGCCGTCGCGCAGGTCGATCAGGTAACTCTCGGTGCCCGGGCGACGGGCGACGAACAGCGCTATAGGCAGCGTCGGGTGGTTGATGATGTCGTGGCAGCGCTGGCCGACCTGGGTGGCAAACACCCGCTGGCCGTCCAGGCGATAGCCCACGGCGTAGTGCTTGCCGTCTGCATCATCGCGTGCCGACAGCAGCAGTGGGCCCTTGTCCTTCTGCTTGAACAACGTCCAGCCACCCAACGTCACTGCGCTGAGCAGCAGGCTACCCATCGCCAAAGCTTGTCGCCTGAGCATCATCAGTCACCGTCGTTGGCGTTGAAGCCCAGTTGGATGCCCAGCGCCTTGGCCAGTTCGCCTTCGTGCAGGCGGTGGACGACGTTGAGGCTGTCATAGATATCGTTAAGCTGCTGGCGGCCGGCATCATCGGCCAACAGGTCGTTCAGCGTGCGCTGGTTGCTGGCGAACAGTTTCAGGGCGGCGGCATAGGCGGCGTCGATCTTGTCGGCCAAGGGCTTCTGCGCTGACGGCAACAGGCCACGCAGGCCCTTGTTGTCGACCCCGACCCATACGGTCTGGGCGGCGGCCAGGCTGGCTTCCAGGCTTTGCAGGGACGATTGGCTGCGCCACATATCGGCCTGGAACGGTTGCGCAATGCCCTTGGTCTGGCGGCCCATCGGCGTGCCAAGTTTTTTCTTCAGGGTGTCCAGGGCGGTAACCTGCGCACGCAACAGGTCGGCGATGGCTTCGTGGGAGTCGGCATAGCGCTGGTTCGGAAACTTGCTCATCTGCGCGAGCATGCCGTCGGTGCTGTTCCAGCTCGCCAGGATCTCTTCGGCCAGGGCTTTCTGGCGCTCGCCAATCGCCACCAGCAGCGGGCAGTAACGGGCTTTCTGCGCGTCGTCGGCGAGGTCGGTCTTGGCGTCGTAGAGGATGTATTCATAGGCCGACAGGCCCTGCACCACTACGCTGGACTTGGCCAGGGTGGCCGCATCGATCTGTGGCTGGGCGCTGACCAGTTGCTCGACCTGGCGGCCCACCAGGTTTTTCTTGTCTGGCCAGAACTGCACCTGCCACGAACGGTTGCCCTCGGCCAGTGGGCCGATCAGCAGCGGTTGCAACTCGGCCCAGGCCTTTTGCGCGTGAAGGAAGTCGGCGCGCGCGGTATCCAGGCTTTCTTTGCCTTGGCAGTAGGCCAGGGCGCTGACGGCCAGTTGACGGTCGGCTTCGACCCAGCGGCTATACGTTGGCAGGATCACTTGCTTGGCGATCGCCGCCGAGGTCACGGCTTGCGGGTCTTGAGGCGAGCAGGCGCCGAGGGCGAGGGCGGCCAGGCTGGTGAACAACAACTTGGGACGGAACATGTCGAGCTCCCTTCTGTAATGGGGGTGACGCTTATAAAGAGTTCAGGAACGCCAGCAACGCAGCGCGCTGTTCGGCATTGAAGGACAACACATGCTGCTGCGCCGCCTGTGCTTCACCGCCGTGCCAGAGCACGGCCTCCAGCAGGTTGCGGGCGCGGCCGTCATGCAAGAACTGGGTGTGGCCACTGACGGTTTGCGTCAGGCCGATGCCCCACAACGGCGGGGTGCGCCAGTCGCGGCCGCTGGCCTTGAATTCGGTACGGTGATCGGCCAGGCCTTCGCCCATGTCGTGCAACAGCAGGTCGCTGTAGGGGCGGATCACCTGGTTGGCCAGTTCAGGTTCGGCGGCGTTGGCCGCCGTGGTGAAGGCCGGAGCATGACAGCCCTGGCAACCGGCCTGGTAAAACAGGTTTTTCCCGGCCAGGACTTGCGGCGCATTGACGTCGCGGCGTGCGGGCACGGCAAGGTTGCGGGTGTAGAACAGCACCAGGCGCAGGATATTGTCGCTGACTTCGGGTTCGCCATCGGGGCCGTTGCCGTTGGGCGCCTGTTTGCAAGCCACTTGGGCGTCGGTGCAGTCATCGAAGGGCCTCAGGGAGGTCGTGAGGCCCATATCACCGGAAAATGCGTGAACATTTTGTTGATTGAGATTGGGTTGCCCGGCTTTCCAGCCGAAACGCCCGAGGACGGTCTTGCGCTGGGCATCGTCCCAGACCCAATTGGCCCGGCCGACGATGGCGCCTTTGGCGGCGGTCTTCGGGTCGGTGTTGCGCAGGATATCCGCATCAGGGATGGCTTCGAGCAACCCCAGGCCGATCATCGGCGGGGCGATACGCGCGGAAACACGCGTATCGGGGTGCATCGGCCCGTAGCCGAGCTGGGTGATGCGCAGGTCCGGCTTGCGCAACTCGACCACGGTACCGTCCTTGAACGTCACATTGACCGGCGTGTAGTCGACCCGCACCTTGCCTTCCGGCACCACCCCAGGCACGGCCATATCCTGCAATTGCCCGCCGTAGACCGGCTCGGGCACGACGCCGAGCTGCTCGATCACCTTGGCGTAAGGCGGCGTATCCGGGATCGACAGGCGCACCAGCATCGACACCGCATTCGGTGCATCGGGCAACGGTGGGTGGCCACGGCCGTCCTTGATATGGCAGTTCTGGCAGGCGTTGGTATTGAACAGCGGGCCCAGGCCATCGCGCGCGGTGGTGGTGGAGGGCGCGATCACCCAGGGGCTGCGGAAGAAACTGTTGCCGACGCTGAAATCCAGGCGACGGGTCGGCGCCAGGTTGGCCGAGGGCAGGGAGAACGCGTTCTGGTCGCGTTTGTTCACCGTCGTCGCGCCGCCGGCTCGTGCTTCACCGGGCTCGGCCTGGGTGAAGTGCGGGGCGTCGTCGCACGCGGTCAGGCTCAAGGCCATTAATGCGGCAGACAGGCGGAATAACAGACGGAACATCGAGTTTCCCGGACGAAGGCTGAAAATCAGGTCGCAAAGTCTAACAGGGCGGGGCAGTTTGAATAAGAGCAATTATCGTTTGATGGCATCCCGATTCATTCCCGTTAGAATGACCGCACATTTTTTTCTGGAGGTGGCCAATGCAGGCTCTCGACGCTTTGCTCAACCGTGTTTCCGTGCCGCGCTTGCTGGAGCCTGCACCGACCCAGGAGCAGCGCGATGTGCTGTTCGCCGCCGCCATGCGTGCGCCCGACCATGGCCAGTTGCGCCCTTGGCGTTTCCTGACCGTCGAAGGCGCGGCCCGTGAGCAGATGGGCACGTTGCTGGCCGAAGCCGCGCGCCTGCAGGACCCCGACGCACCGCAAGCGCTGATCGACAAGGCCCAGAATGGCCCGTTGCGCGCGCCGCTGGTGGTGGTGGTGATTGCTCGCCTGCAGGAACACTTCAAGGTGCCGAAATCGGAGCAGTTGCTGGCGGCGGCTTGTGCAGCCCACGGCATTCTGCTGGCGGCCTATGCCCAGGGGATTGGTGCGGTGTGGCGCACGGGTGAGTTGTCGTACTCGGCCCACGTGGCCAAGGGCCTGGGGCTGACGGCGGATGAGGAAGTGATTGGCTTCCTCTATTTGGGTACACCGCAGAATCCGCCGCGTACGGCAGCTAAAGAAGACCTGACGCAGTTTGTCAGCGCCTGGACCGGTCTTTAAGGCAAGCAAGTGTGATCCAAATGTGGGAGGGGGCTTGCCCCCGATAGCGGTGTGTCATTTATAGATAAGTTGACTGACACTCAGCCATCGGGGGCAAGCCCCCTCCCACATGGGTCCTGTTGTGTTTTTTAAACCCTGAACTGATCCATCAACTTCATCTGCTGGCTGGCCAATGCGTTGAGTTGGCTGCTGACCGCCGCCGACTCGGTGGCCTGTTCGGTCAGGGTCTCGGTCACGCTGCGGATCGCCGAGACGTTGCGATTGACCTCTTCGGCCACCGCGCTCTGCTGCTCGGCGGCGCTGGCGATTTGCAGGTTCATGTCGCTGATTACCGTCACTGCGTCGCTGATCTTGCCCAGGGCCTGCACTGCCTGATGGATCTGCCCGGCGTTGCTCTGGGCCTGGTGCTGGCTGGAGTGCATGGTCGCCACCACTCCTCGGGTGCCGCTCTGGATGCGTTCGATCACCAGGCGGATTTCCTCGACCGAGTCCTGGGTGCGTTTGGCCAGGTTGCGCACTTCATCGGCTACCACCGCAAACCCTCGCCCGCTTTCCCCGGCACGTGCGGCTTCAATCGCGGCGTTCAAGGCCAGCAGGTTGGTCTGTTCGGCAATGCTGCGGATCACTTCCAGTACGGAACCGATCTGCTCGCTGTTGACGGCCAGGGCTTCGACTTCGCTCACGGCTTTGCTGACTTCTTCAGCGAGGGTGGTGATGTCGCGGGTACTTTGCTCGATGATCGACATGCCTTCACGCGCCGACTGGTCCGCCCCGCGTGCGGCACTGGCGGCATTCGAGGCGCTGTTGGCGACGTCATGGGCGGTGGCGCTCATTTCGTTGGAGGCGGTGGCCACTTGGTCGATTTCGCGGAATTGCACCTGCATGCCTTCGCTGGTCTGGCGTGCAATGGCCGAGGACTGGTCAGCCGTGCCGCGCGCTTCGGTGATGCTTTGCTTGATTTGCGCGATGGTCGGTTGCAGCTTGTCGAGGAAGCGGTTGAACCAGTTCACCAGTTCGCCCAGTTCATCTTTCTTGGCGTAGGCCAGACGCTGGGTCAGGTCACCGTCGCCGCTGGCGATGTCCTTGAGCATGGCGGCCACACTGTTGATCGGGCGGGTCACGCCGGTGGCGGTCAGCCAGACCAGCAGCAGGCCCAGCAAACCGGCAGCCGCCGCCACCAGCAAGGCCTTGAGCGTGCCGCTGGCCTGGGCGTCGTCGAGCAACGCTTGCAGCTTGACGTTATCGGCCAGCATCACGCTTTTGGGCAGCTTGATCACGATGCCCCAGGCTTTGGCGTCGGCAATCGGCTTGACCGGGTACACGGCGCGAATGGTCCCGTCCTGTTCGCGGATCATGCGGTTATCGCTGGCCAGCAGTTGCACGATTTCCTTGCCTTCGGCGCCAAGGGTATCGATCAGGTTCTTGCCGATCTTGGCCGGCTCGCCACTGTAGGCGGCAATCAGACCGGTGCTGGAGAGAATCTCCAGGTGGGCCGCACCGTTGAACAGGTCGTGCTGCGCGGCATCGGTGGCGGCTTGCAGGGTGTTGAGGGCGATGTCGACACCGACCACGCCGATCATTTTACCGTCCACGATCAGTGGCTGGGCGATGGTGGTCATCAGCATGGGTTTGCCGCCCACCGTATCTTCATACGGGTCCAGCAGGCACGTATTACGGGTGTCCCGTGGGCAGGTGTACCAGATGTTGTAGGGCGTACCGTTGAGGGTGAGGGTGGTCTTGTTCAGGTCATCCTCGACCATGATCGTGTTCAAGCCCTCGCCGCCGGCGCGGCTCCAGTAGCTGGAGAAGCGGCCTTTTTCGTTGGACACACGGGCCTTGTCATTGATGAATTCGCTGTCCTTGCCATCCAGGCCGTTGGGTTCGAACGACAGCCAGAAACCCAGCACCTTGTTGTTGCGCTCGAAGGCGGTTTTTACGCTCTGGTTGAGTTCTTCACGCAGGGCGCCGGCCTCAAGGGAGCGCTTGGTCCCGAGGTTGCGCAGGTCTTTGATCTGGTCGGCCAGGGCGGTCAGGGCCACCAGGCTATCGCCAAAGGTCTTCTGCAACTGTACCGCTTGCTCCCCGGCCTTGGCCTGCAGCAGTTGTTCCACGCTGGCAGTGAGCATTCGTGAGCTTGAATCGCTGACCAACTGATCGTTCTGGTGGGTGTTGTAGATATTGATACTGACGACCAGCGCAATCACCCCCAGCAGGCAAAGGCCGGACAACAGCACGATTTTCAGGCGGATGGAGAGGCTGATGAACATAGGCTTACTCGCGAATGAACGTGTTGGAGGGCAAGCAATTCAGGCCAATTCCATTCAGCGCTATGTCTGAAACATCGGCGTAACAAATCAATTCATGAGAGGTAGGCGATAAGCGGTAGGAAAACGGCTACAGTCGGCGTCACACGGGCTGTGCGAGCCGTTCGGGGCGTGACCAGATCCACAGGTTGCCCAGGCTCATCCCGGCGATTGCGAGGTAGACCGGCCAGCCGTGATCCAGCATCACCAGCATCAGCCCGGCGCACAGCAGCATGCTGACGGTGGCGCTGAACTTGGCCCGGCGCGTGATGATCTTGCCGTTGCGCCAGTTGAACAGGATCGGTCCGAACAGGCGGTGGTTTTCCAGCCAGGCACTCAGGCGTGGCGAGCTTTTGGTCGCGGCCCAGGCGGCCAGGAGGATGAATTCGGTGGTGGGCAAACCCGGCACGACAATCGCCACCAGCCCGATGCCCAGGCTGACGTAGGCCAGCAGGCCGAAGAGAATCTGCGCGATTTTCGAGGTGGATTGGGTTTTGCCGGTCATGGTGAAGCTTTTCTGGGGGAAGGTTTACAAAAAGTCCGCACTGAAATGCGATCAACATGTGGGAGGGGGCTTGCCCCGATGGCGGTGGGTCAGTTACCTATTTGTTGGCTGATGCACTGCTATCGGGGCAAGCCCCCTCCCACATGTCGACCGCATTTCAATTTGGGGGATCAGGCCAGTTCAGGGGCGCTAGCGTACGCCTGTTCCAGCAGCACGGTGAAGCGCACAAACGCATCCACCGCGCCTTTTTCCGCTGCGGCGTCTTCTTCGGCGCTCAATTCGAGCGCGTCGAGGGTACGGGTGAAGCGCTTCCAGCCTTCGGCACGACCGCCGGCCGGCTCACCGAGGTGGCGAGCCCCGAAGGTTTCGCTCAGGCCCAAGCCCACGGCACGCTTGATCAGGAACGCCGCGCCCAGCTTGGAGCCTTCAGACACGAACAGCCAGCCCAGGGCTTCGGCCTTGCTCGGGTTGTTCACCGCGCCGGCAACCGGTGCAGGCACTTGCGTGTCCAGGTCGGTCAGGTCCAGCTTGGCCGCTTCGGCGCGGCAGCGTTCGGCCAGGTCGGGGATGATCTTGATCAGCTCGGCATCGTTGTACAGCGCCACCAGTTCCGACTGGAACAGGTACTGCGCGACCACGAAACGCGCGAAGTTGGCCTGGGATTCAAACGGTGCATGTGCCTTCACCAGCGCGTCGAGCCGGGTATGTGGCGCGTGGGTGATCTGGTTCAGGCGTTGGGAGCGCAGGCTTGGGCGTTCTGCGGTAGGAGAAGCGGTCATGAAAAAGTCCTTGAGAAGGGGAGCGCCTGTTGCCCTGAAGAGAGCTGTTATCAACTAGACGAACAAGAAGACGCGGCACAGTAAAAAATCCTCACCTCGCCGCTGACATTTCGACGAGGTGAGTCGGGTGTTGTCAGATATCCCAGATCACGTTGATCGCAAAGTTGCGACCGGGCTGGGTCAGGCGGTCGAGATTGGCAGGGCCGGTCACCGCGGCTTCACCCACGCTGTCGTAGCTGCGCACGTCATCCCAGTTCCAGTACTTCTTGTCGGTGAGGTTGTAGAGGCCGCCATTGATGGTCACGTCGTTGGTGACTTTGTAGAAGGCGGTCAGGTCGACGACACCGAAACCAGGGGTCTTGAAGGGGCCGCTGGTGTCGCCGTCCGGTGCGTGGAAGGTACTGCTGTCGACGCGATCCTGCTTTTTCACCAGGGTCCAGCTCAGCAGGCCACCGTAGTTGTCCTGCTCGTAGCCCAGGCCGAATACGCCTTTGAGCGGGTTGACGCTGTTCAGCGGTTCGCCGTTATCGTCGTTGCGACCGTAGGCATAGGACACCGAACCTTGGGTGTACAGGCCCTGAGGTGCACCGAACGCATCCAGGTTCAGGCGGCCTTTGGCTTCCGCGCCCTTGATGGTGGCGCGCTTGATATTGATGGCCTGGAACTGTTCGAGGGTGCCGCCGACAACGGCGTTGTCTTCGTCGATGAAGTCGCGGTACTTGTTATAGAACGCGGTGATCTCGAAGGAGCCCGCGTCGAACTTGCCGCGAATCCCGGTTTCGAGACCCTTGCTGGTTTCCGGCTTGAGGTCCGGGTTCGGCTCGACGGTGTAGCCCAGGTTCAGGTTTTCAAAGCGGCCGTACAGCGCCTTGGCGGAGGGTGTACGGAAACCTTCGGCATATTGGCCGAACCAGGTGTATTGATCGGTCAGGGCGTAGGTCAGGCCAAACTTGGGCGTCACGCGGTGCCAGGTCTTTTCCTGGTCGCTCACGGGGTCGGCCCCCGTGGGGTTTACGGTATTGAGGAACGCCTGGGTCAGCTTGGGCTTGAGCTGGGTGTAGTCGTAGCGCACGGCGGGCAGGAAGGTCCACCTGCCCCAGGTGACCTGGTCTTGTGCAAACAGCGAATAGGTGTTGATGGTCGGGTCCGGGAAGTCGCTGGATTTATTCACGCTGTCACTGGCCATTGGGCTGGGCGCGCCCACGGCCGTGCAACCACTGCCGACGACCAGGCAGGTGGCGCTGCCTTCGCGCGAGCCGGTGACTTTTTGCTGCTTGAGGGTGGTGCCATAGGTCACTTGGTGATCGGTCTCACCGAGGCTGAACGCTTTGTCCAACTGCGCGTCGAAAACCCACTGTTTTTCTTCGTAAAGCGTGTCGCGGGTGCGCAAGACGCGACGGCCCGATTGATAGATTTCGGCGGTGGTCTGGTCGGTCTTGGCGATCTGGTAGTTGAGGCTGGTCTTGATGCGGTCGGCAATCGGCGACTCAAGGGCAACGCTGTTTTCCAGGCCGAAACGTTCACGGGTAATGGTGTCGTTACCGCGACGATCACGGTAGAGGTTGAAGCCTCGGCCGCCGATGAACGGGCCGCCCACCGCGTTCTTCAGGTTGACGTCGCGATCATCCTTGTACTTCTCATACGTCAGGCCCAGGCGGTTGTCATCGCCATAATTCCAGCCCAACTTGGCCAGCACGTTGGTGGTGCGCGCGTCCTCCGGGTTGGCGCCCGTGCGGGCCAGGCCGGTAGCGTTGTTGCCGTCGTAGGATTCGGTTTCATGGCCATTGCGCTGGCTCAGGTGCAACAGGCCGTCGAAGTCCTGCAAACGGCCGGCGACCGTGGCGGAGGTCAGCCAGCTTTCGTCGGCGGAGCTGTAGCCGGTTTTCAGACGGGCGCCGACGTCCTGGCCGGGCTTGATGATGTCATCCGGGTCAAGGGTGAAGTAACTCACCGCGCCGCCAATGGCACTGCTGCCGTACAGGGCCGAGGCCGGTCCGCGCAGGATCTCCACGCGCTTGACGATTTCCGGGTCGACGTAGTTGCGACGGGTCTTGGCGTAGGGGCCGTTGAAGAAGTTGTCCGGCACTTCGACACCATCCACCTGGGTGAGGATGCGGTCGCCGTCGATGCCACGGATGTTGTAGCCCGCGTTGCCGGAACGGGTGCCTGCGCCGCCCACCGAGACGCCGGGCTCGTAGCGCGCCAGTTCGCGAATGGTGTTGACGTTCTGGCGGTCCAGCTCTTCGCGGCCATGCACGCTGACGGTGCTCGGTACGCTGTTGATGTCCTGCTCATTACGGGTGGCGCTGATGGTCACCTGTTGCAGATTCAACGTGCTGCCCGCCACGCGCTTTTCCAGCACGATGTTGTTATTGCCCAATTTGCGGTAGCTCAGGTTGGTCCCCACCAACAAGCGCTCCAGGGCTTTTTCCGGTGACAGCGCACCGTGTACGCCAGGGGACGATACACCCTGGCCCAGCTCCGCCGGCAGGCCGATTTGCCAGCCGGTCACGCTGGTGAAGGCATTCAGGGCCGAGACCAGCGGCTGCTGCTCAATGCTGAAACGGTAGTTGCCGTGGCTGCGGGCAACGGGCTCGGTGGTCGTGGCGGCCATCACGGGCGCACCGGCCAGCAGGATGGCGACGGTCAGCAAGGACAGCACGGGCGAAGAAGACCGGCGGTTGAAACGAGAGGACATCGAGAGCGCTCCGGAGGTACGAGTCTTATAGTTGCGAACCGTTCCAAATAGGAATCAGTTGCATTGGCTAAGACGAGACGTACTGCTGTAGGCTATCGAGTAAAAATAATTCTCATTTAGTTCAAGATCACCAGCGCCGGATATTCCGACAGCTTGGCCGAGGTGATGTGCGCCAGGGAACGCACCACGTCCAGCGGTTGGTCGAGGCGGTAATTGCCGGTGACGGCGATGCTGGCGAGCTTGTCGTTGGTGTTGACGATCCAGCCCGGGTAATAGCGGCGCAATTCGGCAAGCACTTCGCTCATCGGGCAGTTTTCGAAAATCAGCCGGCCCTGGACCCAGGCCAGGTCTTTGTTGGCATCGAGTTTGGCGGGCGGCCCAAAGCCCTTGGGGCCGATACGGATGCTTTCGCCCGCGCTCAAGCGCACACGGGCGTCGTCGAAGGTAGTGCTCAGGTCGACATCGCCGCGCTGCACTTGCACCTGGGCTTCGCCATTGAGGTAGCGCACGGCGAAGGCCGTGTCGCGCACGCTGGCGCGGACGGGGCCGGCGTCGATTTCCAGGGGCAGGCCGCGGCTGGGTACCACTTCGAAAAACGCCTCGCCCTGGTACAGGCGGGCGATGCGCTGATGGTCCTCGATGCGGCTGGAAAACGCCGAATTGGTATTCAGCAGTACTTTCGACCCATCGTCCAATTGCAGGCGCTGGCGCTCACCCACCACGGTGAGATGGTCCGCCTGCAGGCGCACGGGCAGGTTGCTGAAACTGAACAACCCCAGCAGCAACACGGCAGCGGTGGCCAAGGGTTTCCAATGCGGCTGCAGGCGACGCCAGGCGCTGGGTTTGCGTGGCGCCGCCAGGGCCACCGCGGCACTGTGTACGGGAGCGCCACCCCAGGCAGCCTGCGCCTTCCCGAACGCATGGACGTGCGCCGGGTCGCGGGCCAGCCACGCTTCAAACTCGGCCTGCTGCCCGGCCCGCGGGCACTGCAAGGCGATCAGCCAGTCCAGTGCCTGGTCCATAGCCGGGTCTTGCAACACCTCATCCGCCAGCTCATGGGGGCGCAGGTTATTCGGGTCCATCACGGTGTGCCTCGGGTCTTCGCCACGTTTTATTTATCTTTTCTACAGCCTTGGTCGACATTTCTGTCGGATGAAGCTTAAGGCTGATCCAGCCGTTCGGCCACACCTACGCAGATGGCCATGATCAATTTCAGTTCCTTTTGCACGGTGCTCAAGGACACGTTCAACTGATCGGCAATCTCCTGGTAGCTGCAACCGTGCAGGCGGCTGAGGATGAAAATCTGCTGCTGGCGCGCGCTCAACCGGCCAAGGCTGACACTCAAGTGTTCGAGCAATTGTTCGGCCTGGGTGGCGTCTTCGGGGGTGCTGATGGGGGCAGCGACGCTTTGCAGGATGTCCAGTGGCACATCTTCCTGCAGCGTGCGGGCCTGGACCCTGCGCGAGCGCAAGTGATCCAGCGCCAGGTTACGGGCGGTCTGGTAGACGAAGGGTTCAAGGTGGTCGATCGGCCGCTCGCTCAGGGCCCGGGTGACGCGCAGGTAGGTTTCCTGCACCAGGTCTTCGGCGGTGCTGGGGTTATTCACCATCCGCTGCAAGGTGCGTAGCAGAATCAGCCGTTGGCTGAGAAAGACATGGTTGAAGCGAGATAGGCTCACAGTGATACCTGACCGATTGGCAGTTAATGATAATGCTTATCATCAATGCGAATGGCAAGTGGCACTTTGCTGCAACACGGTGAACTCTGCAGACGCGCGCTTTTGTGGCGAGCGGGCTTGCCCCGCGTTGGGCTGCGTAGCAGCCCTAATAAGAACACCGCGTTTTTCCAGGCAAAACGCGGCGGCAGTTTTTGGGGCTGCTACGCAGCCCAACGCGGGGCAAGCCCGCTCGCCACAACAAGCCCGCTTGCCACAGTAAGCCCGCTTGCCACAACAAGCCCCGCCTGAACACAGGCGTTATTCGGCGTTGCACAGCGCCAGGCAGTTATCCAGCATGCGGTTGGAGAAGCCCCATTCGTTGTCGTACCAGGCCAGCACCTTCAGCAATTTGCCGCTGACCTTGGTGTGATTGGCGTCGAAGATCGACGACAACGGGTTATGGTTGAAGTCACTGGATACCAGCGGCAGGGTGTTGTAGCCGAGGATTTTCGAGTGCTGGCTGGCTTCCTTGAGCAGCGCGTTGACTTCTTCCGCGGTAGCTTCTTTCTTCAGTTGTACGGTGAGGTCCACCAGCGACACGTTGATCACGGGTACCCGAACGGCCATGCCGGTCAGTTTGCCCGCCAGTTCCGGCAGTACCAGGCCAACCGCTTCGGCGGCGCCGGTCTTGCTCGGGATCATGTTCTGGGTGGCCGAACGCGCCCGGTACGGGTCGGTATGGTAGACATCGGTCAGGTTCTGGTCGTTGGTGTAGGCGTGAATCGTGGTCATCAAGCCGCTTTCGATGCCCAGCTCGCGATGCAGCACTTGGGCCACCGGCGCCAGGCAGTTGGTGGTGCAGGAGGCGTTGGAGATGATCTGGTGGGATTGACGCAGAATGTCATGGTTCACGCCGTAGACCACGGTAGCGTCCGCGCCCTTGGCCGGGGCCGAGATGATTACCTTGCGCGCGCCAGCGGTAATATGGGCGGCCGCCTTGTCGCGGTCGGTGAACAGACCGGTGCATTCGAACACCACGTCGATCTTGTGCGCGGCCCATGGCAGGTCGGCCGGGTTGCGAATGGCACTGACGGCGATCCGGTCACCGTTGACGGTCAGGCTTTCCTGATCGTGGGCGACCTCTGCCTCGAAAGTACCGTGTACGGTGTCGTATTTGAGCAGGTGGGCATTGATCGAACTGTCGCCCAAATCATTGATGGCGACGATCTGCAAATCCTGGCGGTAGCCTTGGGTATACAGTGCGCGCAGGACATTGCGGCCGATACGGCCAAAACCATTGATTGCGATTCGAAGAGTCATTGGAAAGTGCCTGTCGTCGATTTGTTGTAAGAATTACAAGATTATTCGCATAAAAATAGAAAACAAGCCTTTTTAGTGGCAATATTTTGTTCAATCTACAACGAGTGACCTGAATCAACTGGTCCGATGATTTAAACGACTCCCTGCCATCCCATGTGCTGCGGGCGTTTGATCAGCATAGACACTCAGGTCGCCACATCCGTTAGCCTGGAGTTCTACACATGCATCCCCGCGTTCTTGAGGTCACCGAACGGCTTATCGCCCGCAGTCGTGCAACCCGTGAGGCATACCTTGCGCTCATTCGCGGCGCAGCCAGCGACGGCCCGATGCGCGGCAAGCTGCAATGCGCCAACTTTGCCCATGGCGTGGCCGGTTGCGGCACCGAAGATAAAAATAGCCTGCGCATGATGAACGCCGCCAACGTGGCAATTGTTTCGTCATATAACGACATGCTCTCGGCGCACCAGCCGTATGAACATTTCCCTGAACAGATCAAGAAAGCCCTGCGCGAAGTCGGCTCGGTCGGCCAGTTCGCCGGCGGCACCCCGGCCATGTGCGACGGCGTGACCCAAGGCGAGCCCGGCATGGAACTGAGCCTGCTCAGCCGTGAAGTGATCGCCATGTCCACGGCGGTAGCGCTGTCCCACAACATGTTCGACGCGGCGCTGATGCTGGGCATCTGCGACAAGATCGTGCCCGGCCTGATGATGGGCGCACTGCGCTATGGCCACCTGCCGATGATCTTCGTTCCTGGCGGGCCCATGCCGTCGGGCATCTCCAACAAGCAGAAAGCCGATGTGCGCCAGCGCTACGCCGAAGGCAAGGCCAGTCGCGAAGAGCTGCTGGAATCGGAGATGAAGTCCTACCACAGCCCTGGCACGTGCACCTTCTACGGCACTGCCAACACCAACCAGCTGTTGATGGAAGTGATGGGCCTGCACTTGCCCGGCGCCTCGTTCGTCAACCCGTACACGCCGCTGCGCGATGCGCTGACCCGCGAAGCCGCCCATCAGGTCACGCGCTTGACCAAGGCGAACGGCAACTTCACGCCAATCGGTGAGATCGTCGACGAGAAATCCATCGTCAACTCCATCGTCGCCCTCAACGCCACGGGCGGTTCCACCAACCACACCCTGCATATGCCGGCCATCGCCATGTCGGCGGGGATCATCCTGACCTGGCAAGACATGGCCGACCTCTCTGAGGTGGTGCCCACCCTGTCCCACGTGTATCCAAACGGCAAGGCCGACATCAACCACTTCCAGGCGGCGGGCGGCATGTCGTTCCTGATCCGCGAACTGCTGGAAGCCGGCCTGCTCCACGAAGACGTCAATACCGTGGCCGGCAAGGGCCTGAGCCGCTACACCCAGGAACCGTTCCTGCTCGACGGCGAGCTGATCTGGCGCGATGGCCCGATCGAAAGCCTCGATGAAGCCATCCTGCGCCCGGTGGCCCGTGCGTTCTCCCCGGAAGGCGGCTTGCGCGTGATGGAAGGCAACCTGGGCCGTGGCGTGATGAAAGTCTCCGCCGTGGCGCCGGAGCACCAGATCGTCGAAGCTCCGGCGGTGGTGTTCCAGGACCAGCAGGACCTGGCCGATGCGTTCAAGGCCGGCCAGTTGGAAAAAGACTTCGTCGCGGTGATGCGCTTCCAGGGGCCACGCTCCAACGGCATGCCGGAACTGCACAAGATGACGCCGTTCCTTGGCGTATTGCAGGACCGTGGCTTCAAGGTGGCGTTGGTGACAGACGGGCGTATGTCGGGCGCGTCGGGTAAGATCCCCGCCGCGATTCATGTCAACCCCGAAGCCCAGAGCGGCGGGCCGCTGGCACGGGTGCGCGATGGCGATATCATTCGTGTGGATGGCGTGAAAGGCACCTTGGAGCTTAAGGTGGACGCCGAAGAATTTGCAGCGCGCGCGCCAGCCACGGGCCTGTTGGGCAATAACGTGGGGGCCGGTCGCGAGCTGTTTGCATTTATGCGCTTGGCCGCAAGCTCCGCAGAGCAAGGCGCCAGCGCCTTTACCTCTGCCCTGGAGACGCTTAAGTGAAGCTTGCGCTGGTCGGTGATATCGGGGGTACCAACGCCCGTTTTGCGTTGTGGCGGGATCAGGCCCTACATTCGATTCGTGTGCATGCCACGGCGGATCACAGGAGCCCTGAAGACGCGATCAAGGTCTATCTCCAGGAAGAAGGCCTGAAAATCGGCGACATCGGTGCGGTGTGCCTGTCGGTGGCCGGTCCGGTGAGCGGGGATGAATTTAAATTCACCAACAATCACTGGCGTTTGAGCAAGACTGCGTTTTGCCGGGCTTTGCAGGTGGATGAGCTGTTGCTGGTGAATGATTTCTCGGCCATGGCCTTGGGCATGACCCGCCTTAAGCCCGACGAGTTCCGCGTGGTCTGCGAAGGCACGCCGGAGCCGTTGCGCCCGGCGGTGGTGATCGGCCCGGGCACCGGCCTGGGTGTCGGCACCTTGCTGGACTTGGGCGGCGGCCGTTGGGCCGCGTTGCCGGGGGAGGGTGGTCATGTCGACCTGCCCCTGAGCAGCCCGCGGGAAGCCCAGCTGTGGCAGCACATTTACAATGAGATCGGCCATGTCAGCGCCGAAAGCGTCTTGAGTGGCGCCGGTTTGCCGCGTCTGTACCGGGCGATCTGTGCCGTGGACGGCCACACCCCGGTGCTGGAAACTCCTGAAGCCGTGACGGCGGCAGGCCTGGCCGGCGACCCGGTGGCGATGGAAGTCTTGGATCAGTTCAGCATCTGGCTGGGCAGGGTCGCGGGTAACAACGTGCTGACCACGGGTGGTCGCGGTGGCGTCTACATCGTGGGCGGTGTGATACCGAGGTTTGCCGACTTCTTTATCCACAGCGGTTTTGCCAAAAGCTTCAGCGACAAAGGCTGCATGAGCGACTACTTCAAAGGTATTCCGGTGTGGTTGGTGACCGCGCCGTATTCCGGGTTGACCGGGGCTGGCGTCGCACTGGAACAGGCGTTTGCATAGGGACTGATGGCCTCATCGGGGCAAGTCCCCCCCACATTTGGAACGTATTCCAATGTAGGAGGGGTGGTGCGACGATTCGACTTGCCCCCGATGAGGCCATCAATAACACCCCCATAACAACAAGGAGGACCCCGTGAGCGTAATCAGTAAATCGATTCTCCTCGTCGATGACGACCAGGAAATCCGCGAATTGCTGCAAACCTACCTCAGTCGTGCCGGCTTCCAGGTGCGTGGCGTGCCGGATGGCGCGGGGTTCCGCCAGGCGATGAACGAAGCGCCGTGCGACCTGGTTATCCTTGATGTGATGCTGCCGGACGAAGACGGTTTCAGCCTTTGCCGCTGGATTCGCCAGCACCCGCGCCAGGCGCAGGTGCCCATCATTATGCTCACGGCCAGTTCCGACGAAGCCGACCGCGTGATCGGCCTGGAGCTGGGCGCCGATGACTACATCGGCAAACCCTTCAGCCCCCGCGAGTTGCAAGCGCGCATCAAGGCCCTGTTGCGCCGCTGCCAGTTTGGCCAGGAGCGCAGCGGCAATGGCGACGTGCTGGTGTTCGATGAATGGCGCCTGGACATGATCAGCCACCGCCTGTTTCATGTGGACGGTGAAGAGGTGATTCTCTCCGGTGCCGACTTTGCCTTGCTCAAGTTGTTTCTCGATCACCCGCAACAGATCCTCGACCGCGACACCATCGGCAACGCCACCCGTGGCCGTGACCTGATGCCGCTGGACCGCATCGTCGACATGGCCGTCAGCCGCCTGCGCCAACGCCTGCGCGATACCGAAAAACCCCCGAGGCTGATCCGCACTGTGCGTGGCAGCGGTTATCAACTGGCAGCCAGCGTGGTTGCCGGCAATGCCCACTGAACACCTGACCGAGCGTCGCCGGCGCTTCCCGGTACCGCGTTCGTTGCTGGGGCGCATGCTGCTGTTGACCTTGCTCGCGGTGTTGTTCGCCCAGGCGTTGTCCAGCGTGATCTGGGTTTCGCAATTGCGCGCCACCCAGCTCGAAGGCTTGGTCACCAGCGCCCGCAGCCTGGCGCACTCGATGACCGCGAGCGTGAGTTATTTCCGTTCGCTGCCGGTGGCTTACCGCCCCTTGGTGCTCGATCAGTTGCGCAGCATGGGCGGCACCCGGTTTGTGGTCACCCTCAACGATCGCCCGCTGGACATGGCGATATTGCCGCAGACCCCGCGCAAGCAAGCGGTGCTGGAAGCGGTCGACGAAGTGCTGCGCCAGACCCTGGGCGCCGACGTGCATATCTCGGTGGAGTTCGTCAGCGCCGAAGACCTGCGCATCTTCAACGCCGGTTTGAAGCTCGATGAACTGCCCCGCTCCTGGGCGCATTACGCGCTGACCCTGGAGCCGGTGAATCCACCGGTACTGGTCACCCAGATCCAACTCGCCCCCGGCGAATGGTTGTACATTGCCTCGCTGTTGCCCGAGCCCTACACCAGTCTCGAAGAACAGGGCCTGCCGTCCCAGCAGGTGTGGTTTATCGTGCTGACCAGTGGCTTTTTACTGCTGTTCATCGGCCTGCTGGTGCACTGGCAGAGCCGGCCACTCAAGCGCCTGGCACGGGCGGCGCGGGATATGTCCCTGGGCGCCGACGTGGAGCCGGTGGCCGAAGGCGGCGGCAGTGAAGTGGTGGAGGTAGGCCGTGCGTTCAACGCCATGCGCGAACGCATCAGCCGTTACCTGACCGAACGCAGCCAGTTGTTCAGCGCCATTTCCCACGACCTGCGCACGCCAATTACCCGCCTGCGCCTGCGGGTTGAATTGCTTGAAGATGAGAACCTGCAAACCAAGTTCGGCCGCGACCTGGATGAGTTGGAGTTGTTGGTCAAAGGCGCGCTGCAATGTGTGAAAGACACCGACATCCACGAAAACATCGAACCGGTGGACCTCAATCATGTGCTCGAATGCCTGGTGGAGCCCTATGTGGCGCCCAATGGCAACGGCCGCGTCACGTTGGACGGCTATGCCTTGGCGCCTTACCCGGGCAAGCCGCTGGCGCTCAAGCGCTGCATCGGCAACCTGATCGACAATGCCTTGAAGTATGGGCAGAACGCGCATTTGCACATCGAGGACGATGGCGCGGAATTTATCCTGCACGTGGACGACGAAGGTCCCGGCGTACCGGAACAACGTCTGGAGCAAGTCTTCGAACCGCACTTCCGCCTTGCCGGCCAGCAGCAGGGCTACGGTTTGGGCCTGGGCATTGCGCGCAATATCGCCCATAGCCATGGCGGCGAGGTGAGTTTGCAGAACTTGCGCGAAGGCGGCTTGCGAGTCACGTTACAACTCCCCCGAACCCTGGATTAGCAAACAGCGCCGATCAAATGCGGGAGGGAGCAAGCCCCCTCCCACATTTTGATCTTCATTGGCTCAGACGCTCTGGCGCAGTCTTGCCAAATCCCTCAACGGCGGCGCCCCAAACAACCGGCTGTACTCCCGGCTGAACTGCGACGGGCTTTCATACCCCACCCGATACCCGGCCGCCGACGCTTCCAGCCCTTCGGCGATCATCAGGCGCCGCGCCTCCTGCAAGCGCAACTGTTTCTGGTATTGCAGCGGGCTCATGGCGGTGATTGCCTTGAAGCGGTGGTGCAAGGTCGAGACGCTCAGGTTCACTTCCTTGGCCAAGTCATCAATGCGCAGCGGTTGTTCGTAATTGCCGTTGAGCCACTTGATCGCCTGGCTGACCCGATGGCTTTGGCTGTTGGCCACGGCAATTTCATACAACCGATAACCTTGCGGCCCACGCAGCAAGCGGTAGAGGATTTCACGGTTGATCAACGGCGCGAGCATGGCGATGTCTTTCGGGGTATCCAGCAGGCGCGCCAGGCGCAGCACGGCGTCGAGCAACTGGAGGTCGATGCGGTCCACATACATCCCGCGCGATGTCGGACGCGTGGGCACGCCCATGGGGCCGGCTTCGGCGATCAAGGCCGTGAGCTGCGCCGGGTCGATATTGATGCGCACCGACAGGTTCGGATCTTCCGGCGTGGCATCGATGATCCGCCCGGCCACCGGCATCGCCACCGAGAACACCAGGTAGTTGAGCGGGTCGTAGGCAAAGATTTCGTCGGCCAGGCGCACTTCCTTGCTGCCGTTGGCGAGGATGCACAACGCCGGTTCCACCAGCACCGGCATGAAGTCACGCGGCGTGTTGTGGCGGTTCAGGAACAGTGACGTAATCGCCGTGCCATAGGAGCCGTCTTCCCAGGTATGACGATGCACGATACTCGCCAGCTCGGCGCGCTGTTTTTCCGTCTCGGCATCGAGGGGCATGGACTGATGTTCGGGCGACGACATGAGGCGTCCTCTGCATGCTTTTTTGATGGGCTCAGCTTAGCGGCCGCTTTTCAAACAGTGTTACGACGATTCTGCACAATCCTTGCCTGATCCTGCGACCTTTCGTGAATCAGGCAAGCGTAGGGGCTGTCATCTCCCTGAAACAAGGCGTTTGCCCACGGAATAAACCGGCGGGCCGAGCGTCCTTCTCTACGCTTTTCGCAGGATTGTGCAATAAGCCGGCAGGAATCGACTAACCGCGCTCACCATTGCGCCGCTATCTTTGATCCTGTGGCAACACACCCTCACAGTGCTTGCCGAGCATCACTTCTCAACGGGAGAGTCGAATATGTCCACCCCCATTCCCGCGAGCCATATGGCCTTTATCCGCGCCCGCAGCGGGTGCAGCACCGAACTCGGTGCACGCTTGAGCAGTTTGATCGAACCGGGCCGCCAGGCTCAGGGTTGCTTGCAATTTTCGTTGCAGCATTCCCAGGTCGACCCCGATGTCTGGTTGGTCTCCGGCTTCTGGAGCAGCGAGCAGGCAATGAGCGCTTACTTCAGTTCGCCGGCCCTGATGCTCTTCACCGAATTGTTGAACGACATGGTGGTGCGCAGCATGGACTTCCAGACCTTCACCGATGCATCCGCCGCCAACGCCTACGGTGAGTACCTGCAACTGGCCGGTTAATGGTTAGAATGGCCAACTTTTCCATTGGCCAGGACCTGCAACATGGCACGTAAACAATTTGCCCACCACGAAGCCGTTTCCGCCGTAGTACCGGGTGAAGGGGCCTACAGCGCTGCCGTCGCCGTCAAGGCACTGGATGGCATGGGTGCCCCGAAATTTCACAAGATCCTGGATGGGCAGACGTTCAAGACGGCCTCCGACGCCGATGATGCGGCCACCGTGCAGCTTGAGCGGTTGATCGATGTTGATGAAGAGGGTCAACTGACCTGGGCGAGCGCCGCCAGCTGAACAACGCCGACAATCTAATGTGGGAGGGGGCTTGCCCCCGATAGCAGTGTGACAGTCAACAAAGATGTTGAATGTGCCATTGCCATCGGGGGGAAGCCCCCTCCTACTTTTTTGACTGTATTTCAGTCAGGGTTTGGTGGCGCCTGGGCGATACATCTTGAACAGCGCCTCAGGGCCCAATTGGAAGTAATCCGCCGGGCCGCCGCCCCGCAGGATCGGCTCGGCGGCGGCGGTGTCGTAGATCCCGTCCTTGAGCAGCCACTTGGCAATGTGCACCGCGACCACCTCGCCCAGCACCAGCCAGCTTGGCACCGGTTGCTTGTCCGCACGTTGCAGCTGGATGATCTGCGTGACCTTGCACTCGAACGATACCGGGCTCTCGCCCACCCGCGGAACGCTCACGATCTTCGAAGCCACCGGTGTCAGCCCGGACAACTCGAATTCGTTCACCTCTGGTCCTACCGCCGCGCAACTCTGGTTCATCTGCTCGGCCAACGGGCGGGTGGCCAGGTTCCAGACAAACTCGCCGGTCTGTTCGATATTGTTCAGGCTGTCTTTGCGCCCGACACTGGAAAAACCAATGATCGGCGGAATGTAGTTGAACGCGTTGAAGAAACTGTAGGGCGCCAGGTTCAGGCGGCCGTTGCTGTCGTGTGAGGAGATCCAGCCAATCGGCCGTGGACCGACGATGGCATTGAACGGGTCATGGGGCAGGCCGTGGCCGTTGGCGGGTTCGTAGAAATAGATATCGTCAGGCATGGCCGGGGTTCCTGCTGCGGGGTTCGGGAAGGTAGCCATAGTGCAATCCACGGCAGTGAATTTCCATTGGCCCTATGGAATTTTCATTCAACGCCCACCTATTTTTCACAGCGCCCCGTTCAGTCTGCGCGCAACGTCGACACCCCCTATAAGTCGGCTATTTGACAGACTGAGCTTCGGAGCCTTGCCCCCCAATGAACAAACTTCCTCAGATCACCCTGGCGTTCTGGGTCATGAAAATCTGCGCAACCACCCTGGGCGAAACCGCCGGGGACTTGCTGTCGATGACCCTGAACGTTGGCTACGCCATCAGCTCGATGATCCTGATCAGCGTGTTCCTGGTTACCCTGGTGACGCAACTCTGGTCGAAAGCCTACAACCCGGTGCTGTACTGGATTGTGATCCTGTCCACCAGCACTGCCGGCACCACCATGTCGGACTTCATGGACCGCAGCCTGGGCCTGGGTTATGCCACGGGGTCGATGATCCTGATCGTGATTTTGATGATCATCTTTGCGTTGTGGCACCTCAGTGGCGACTCGCTGAACGTGAACAAGGTGCAGACCTTCCGGGGAGAGTTGTTCTACTGGATGGCGATCCTGTTCTCCAACACCCTGGGGACCGCGCTGGGCGACTTCCTGGCGGATGATTCCGGGCTCGGCTTCGCCGGTGGCGCGTTGTTGATTGGCTCCACCATCGCAGCGGTGGTGGCGCTCAAATACTTCACGCGGATTTCGTCGGTGTTGTTGTTCTGGGTGGCCTTCGTGCTGACTCGGCCATTTGGTGCGACCCTGGGCGATTTCCTGACCAAGCCCCACGAAAAGGGCGGGTTGGACTTCGGCACCATCGGTTCGTCGGCGGTGTTGGCGGCGGTGCTGGTGGTGATGATTGTCGGGGCGTCGTACGCACAGCGACGCTATGTGCGGCGCGAAGTGGCAGAGTTGTCCTGATGCCAAATGTGGGAGGGGGCAAGCGCCCTCCCACATTTTTTACTGCATCCAGCGGTTAGTCCGTGGTAATCCGCGAATGCTTGCGGGTGTCCTTCATGGTCACATAGACCGCCAGAGACACCGCGATACAGGCCGTCACGTACCAGTAATAACCGGTTTCCATGCCAATGCTCTTGAACCACAGCGCGATGTATTCAGCGGTACCGCCGAAGATTGACACGGTCAGTGCATACGGCAGGCCCACGCCCAGCGCGCGGATTTCAGTCGGGAACAGCTCGGCCTTCACCACCGCGTTGATCGAGGTGTAGCCGCTGACGATGATCAGCGCCGCCATGATCAGGAAGAACGCGCCCCACCAGGTCTGGATGGTGTGCAGGGTGGTGAGGATCGGCACGGTGAACAGGGTGCCGAGGATACCGAATGCGATCAGGATCGGCCGACGGCCGATCTTGTCCGACAGCCCACCGACCAGGGGTTGCAGGCACATGAACAGAAACAGCGTGGCCGCCGAGATGGTGGTGGAGTCGGAGATGCTCATGCCGACGGTGTTCACCAGGTACTTCTGCATGTAGGTGGTGTAGGTGTAGAAGGCCAGGGTACCGCCCATGGTCAGGCCGACCACGGTCATCAGTTCCTTGGGGTGGCGCATCAAGGTGCGCATTGCGCTTTCCTTGGCTTTTTCCTTCTTGGTGAACGACTCGGTTTCTTCCATGCCACGACGCAGGTACAGCGCCACGACCGCGCACAGGGCGCCGATGGCGAACGGGATGCGCCAGCCCCAGGCATACAACTGCTCGGTGGTCAGCAATTGTTGCAGCACGATTAGTACGGCCAGAGCGATGAGCTGGCCAGAGATCAGGGTCACGTATTGGAAGCTGGAGTAGAAACCACGACGCTCCTTGGTTGCCATCTCGCTGAGGTAGGTGGCGGAGGTGCCGTATTCGCCCCCGACCGACAGGCCCTGCAGCAAACGGGCAAATACCAGCAGGATCGGCGCGCCGATACCGATGACTTCATAACTCGGGCTCAGGGCAATCAGCAGCGAGCCGAAACACATCAGGTACACCGAGGCCATCAAGGCCTTTTTACGCCCCACTTTGTCGGCGTACAGGCCCATCAGCCAGCCGCCGATCGGGCGCATCAGGAAGCCCACGGCGAAGATCGCGGCGGTATTGAGCAGTTGGGCGGTGGTGTCGCCTTTCGGGAAAAAGGTTTTTGCGAAGTACAACGAGAAAGCGGCGTAGACGTACCAGTCGTACCACTCGACCATGTTGCCGACAGAGCCGCTGAAAATCGACTTGATCCGGCTGGAAGTGGTGCGCTCTTTTGTCGGCGCGGCCGCCGACCCCAGAGGCAGGGCGTTGGAGTTATCCATTGAAGGATCCTTCATCTAGTTGTTTTTATGGAGCGGCGTGAGCAAAGCGAACGCAGCCTGGCTCGAGCTATAGCAGGAGCTGTGCCAGCTGGATGAACGCCCGGTCTAGAGGGGTTTGGCGGATTTTTTGAGCGGAAAGTCGCTGATGGTTTTAAGGGGGGTGAGCGGAAATCCGCTTATCGCTGCAGGCCTCATCGGGGGCAAGCCCCCTCCCACACTTGAGCGTGTTCACAGATCAAAATGTGGTAGGGGGCTTGCCCCCGATAGCGGCCTGCGAGTCAACACAAGGATTCGCCTAGAGAAACATCTCCCGCACCAACCCATGGCGCTGCATCTTTTCATTGAAGGTACGGCGCGGCAGTTGCAACTCGGCCAGCACCGCCTTGATATCGCCCTTGTGCCGCGCCAGCGCGGCTTTCAGGCAGTGCGCCTCGAACGCCTCCTGCTGCGCCGCCAGCGATTGCCCGACCTCGATGCCCTCGGGTTCCGGATCGCCCAGCCCCAGGACCTGACGTTCGGCGACGTTGGCCAGTTCGCGCACATTGCCCGGCCAGTCATGGCTGAGCAGGCGTCCCAGTTGCGGGCCGCTCAATGGCTCGGCACTGCGGCCCAGGCGTTCGGCGGCGCTCTGGGCAAAGTGCTCGTACAGCAAGGGAATATCTTCGCGGCGCTCACGCAGCGGTGGCAGGCGCAGTTGTGCGACGTTCAACCGGTAGGCCAGGTCTTCGCGAAAGCGCCCGGCGCGAGCCTCTTCCAGCAGGTCCGGCTTGGTGGCGGCGATGATGCGCAAATCGACGTGGATGCTTTGGTTGGAGCCGAGCCGCTCCAGCTTTTGCTCCTGCAGCACCCGTAGCAATTTCACTTGCTGGGCCAGGGGCATGCTTTCGATTTCATCCAGGAACAGGGTGCCGCCGTGGGCGTATTCCAGCTTGCCGATGCGCTTGCCCTGGGCGCCGGTGAATGCACCGCTTTCGTGGCCGAACAACTCGGCTTCAAACAGCTGCTCTGGGATCGCCGCGCAATTGAGCGCCACAAACGGCTTCTTCGCCCGAGGACCAAAATCATGCAGGCAGCGGGCGACCATTTCCTTGCCGCTACCGGTTTCGCCACGGATCAGCACATTGACCGGCAACGTCGCCAGGTCCAGCACCTGGCGTCGCAGGTTTTGCAAACTTCGGGACACCCCCAGCAGGCTGTTCTCCAGTTTCTCCCGGTGGTCGGCCTGTTGATGCAGGCGACGGTTTTCGAGAATCAGCCCACGTTTGTCCAGCGCGCGGCGCAGGCTGTTGAGCAGCGCATCGGGGCTGAAGGGTTTTTCCAGGAAATCGTAGGCACCGTCGCGCATCGCTTCGACGGCCATCGGTACGTCGCCATGGCCAGTGAGCAATATCACCGGCAAGTCGGCATCACGGCGCTGCACTTCGGCCAGCAGCTCCAGGCCGCTGAGCCCGGGCATGCGCACGTCGCTCAGAATCACCCCGGGAAAATCCTTGGGCAACTGCGCCAGGCACGTTTCGGCACGGCTGAAAAGCTGCACTTCAAATCCCGACAGGCTCAACCATTGCTCGACGGCCGTGCGAATGCTGGTTTCGTCATCGACCACAATCACCGCATTCAACATAGGTCGGGTGTCTCCAGTGCGATAGGCAGGGTCAGGGTGAAGACGGCGCCGTCGCCACGGTTGCCGGCGATCAGGCGCCCGCCCAGTTCGTGCACGATAGCGTAGGAAACCGCCAACCCCAACCCGAGGCCGTCTCCCACCGGCTTGGTGGTGAAGAAGGGGTCGAACACGCTGTTCAGGTGTTCTTCGGCAATGCCGCCACCGCTGTCGCTGACGGTCAGTCGCCACAGCTGCTCATCAGCGTGCAGGTGGATTTCGAGGCGTTTGCGCGGCTTGTTCGCCATCGCATCCAGGGCATTGCGCAGCAGGTTGATCAGTACCTGTTCCAAGCGGATCGCATCGCCGCGTACCCAGGCGGGGCGGGTCAGGTCCAGCAGGGTGCCGATGCCTTCATCGCGCAGGCGCGCGTCGAGCAACTGCAGAGACTGATCGACTACGGTGGCCAGGTCCAGGCGTTCGCGCAGGCCGCTGGGGCTCTTGCGCGCGAAGGTCTTGAGGTGGCCGGTCAGCGCGGCCATGCGTGTGAGCATATCGTCCAGTGGGGTCAGGGCCTTGTAGGCATCGTCTATACGGCCGTGGTCAAGCAGCAGGCGCAGGGTCGCCAACTGCATGCGCTGGGCGGTCAGCGGTTGGTTGATTTCATGGGCGAGGGCGGCAGACATCTGCCCCAGCGCCGCCAATTTGGCCGATTGCACCAGGCCGTCCTGAGCGGTGCGCAGCGCCTGGGTACGCTCCTCCACAAGCTGTTCGAGCTCTTCGCGGCTGCGCTGCCGCAAGCGGGCCAGGCGCCAGCGCTGGGTCAGGAACAGCACCAGAAACACCAGCGCCAGCCAGGAGCCAGCGGCGGCCAGGCCGGCGTTGCGTTGGTCTTCAAAGGCGAATTGGGGCTTGCGCAGCAGGTGCAGGGTCCAGCCCTCGGCCTTCAGCGGCAAGGATTCCCAGATGTAGTTGGCGTTGCCGTCAGGTCCGTTGACGCGCATCAGGTGACTGTTGTCGTCGAAGCGTTGCAACGCCTGGGTTTCCAGGGGCTGCAATTGTTTTTTGTCGTATTGGCGGGTGGCCTTGAGTTCGGCCAGGTCGCTGGCCGACAGCGGGCTCAGGTTGCGATAACGCCAGCCGGGCTGGTTGGCGATAAACACGATACCGCGCGCGTCGCTGACCAGCAGCAGGTCATTGCCCTGGGCCCACTCGCGTTCAAGCTCGGGGAATTCCAGCTTGACCACCATGGCGCCGAGGAACTGCTCATGTTCATCGAGCACCGCGCTGGAGAGGAAGTACCCCGGCACCCCGGTGGTCACCCCGACCGCATAAAAGCGCCCGGCGCCCTGGCTCTGGGTTTGGCTGAAGTAAGGTCGAAACGCGTAGTTGTGCCCGACATAACTGCTGGGCAGGTTCCAGTTACTGGCGGCCACGGCCAGGCCGGTGCGGTCCATCAACTCCAGGGTGGAAGACTGGGCGGCACCGTTGATGCGTTCCAGTTTGCGGTTGAGCATGTCCTGGGTGGTGGCATCCAGCGGACCTTTCAAGGCGCTGATCATTTCCGAGTCCAAGGCCAGTACGGCGGGCAGGGCGCGGTAGCGTTCGATCAAGGTGTGCAGGGAGTTGGCGTACAACGCGAGTTGCTGGTTGGCGCGGGCGGCATCGTCCACCAGGGCCACGCGTTCGGCGTGGCGCGTGGCCAGGGCCGCGGCCAGCAGTGCACCGGCGATGATGAGCAGGGAATAGAAGGTCAGGCGCAGTGGGCGAGGGATCGCGATCATACGATGATGAACAGGCACAGTAAGGGGGAGCACCATAGCATGAGCTGCCTGGATCTTGTGGTGGGAGAGGCTACGGTGGCTAGAGGGCTTGTTGTGG
This sequence comes from Pseudomonas sp. G11, assembly GCF_029457515.1. Classification (NCBI taxonomy): domain Bacteria; kingdom Pseudomonadati; phylum Pseudomonadota; class Gammaproteobacteria; order Pseudomonadales; family Pseudomonadaceae; genus Pseudomonas; species Pseudomonas sp. G11. The sequence continues at coordinate 6,521,974 of NZ_CP120377.1, read as the reverse complement.
CAAGCCCTAATGCCGTTCAGTTAAGCGTACATCGCCTTCTGTAGGAGCGAGCTTGCTCGCGAAAAACGTCAACGATAACGCGTGTTTCCTGAGTGAACGCGGCGCCTGTGAGTTCTTCGCGAGCAAGCTCGCTCCTACAAAAAAGCCTTAACTGAACGGCATTATGGCAAGCCCGCTCGCCACAGGACGCCTGGTCGCCCGTGACCGCCTCGATTGCCAAAGGGCAATCGGCAGTCAGAAAAAAAGGCGACCGGGCTTATCGCCGCAGTCGCCTTTATCCTTGCGGGGAAAGTGCTTACTGCACTTCCACCGCCAGGCTTTCACTGATCTTTTTCTGCCAGATGGCAGGACCGGTGATATGGACGGATTCGCCCTTGCTGTCCACCGCCACGGTGACCGGCATGTCTTTCACGTCGAACTCGTAGATCGCTTCCATGCCCAGTTCGGCGAAAGCCACCACACGCGACTTCTTGATGGCTTGCGCTACCAGGTAAGCAGCGCCGCCGACGGCCATCAGGTACACGGCCTTGTGGTCCTTGATCGCTTCGATGGCGGCCGGGCCGCGTTCGGATTTGCCGATCATGCCCAGCAGGCCGGTTTGCTCGAGGATCTGGCGGGTGAACTTATCCATCCGCGTTGCGGTGGTCGGGCCGGCAGGGCCAACCACTTCTTCGCGCACAGGATCAACCGGGCCGACGTAATAGATGAAGCGACCCTTGAGGTCCACCGGCAGGGCTTCGCCCTTGTTCAGCATCTCGACCATGCGCTTGTGCGCTGCGTCGCGACCGGTGAGCATCTTGCCGTTGAGCAACACGGTTTCGCCCGGCTTCCAGCTCTGCACGTCTTCCGGGGTCAGGGTGTCGAGGTTGACGCGACGGGCCGAAGGGCCGGCTTCCCAGACGATTTCCGGGTAGGCGTCCAGCGGTGGCGCCTCCAGCGATGCCGGGCCCGAACCGTCGAGCACGAAGTGCGCGTGACGGGTGGCGGCGCAGTTGGGGATCATGCACACCGGCAGCGAAGCGGCGTGGGTCGGGTAGTCCATGATCTTCACGTCGAGCACGGTGGTCAGGCCGCCCAGGCCCTGGGCGCCGATGCCCAGTTGGTTGACCTTCTCGAACAGCTCCAGGCGCATCTCTTCGATACGGTTGGACGGGCCGCGCTTTTTCAGCTCGTGGATGTCGATGGATTCCATCAACACTTCCTTGGCCATCACCGCGGCTTTCTCGGCGGTGCCGCCAATGCCGATGCCGAGCATGCCCGGTGGGCACCAGCCGGCGCCCATGGTCGGAACGGTCTTGAGCACCCAGTCGACGATCGAGTCGGACGGGTTGAGCATGGCCATCTTCGACTTGTTCTCGGAACCACCGCCTTTGGCCGCCACGTCCACTTCCACGGTGTTACCCGGGACGATGGAGTAGTGGATGACTGCGGGGGTGTTGTCCTTGGTGTTCTTGCGCGCGCCTGCCGGGTCGGCGAGGATCGATGCACGCAGGACGTTTTCCGGCAGGTTGTAGGCGCGACGCACACCTTCGTTGATCATGTCGTCCAGGCCCATGGTGGCGCCATCCCAACGTACATCCATGCCCACGCGCACGAACACGGTGACAATACCGGTGTCCTGGCAGATCGGGCGATGGCCGGTGGCGCACATGCGCGAGTTGATCAGGATCTGCGCGATGGAGTCGCGGGCCGCTGGCGATTCTTCGCGCAGATAGGCTTCGTGCATCGCTTGGATGAAGTCAACGGGGTGGTAGTAGGATATGAATTGCAGGGCGTCGGCAACGCTCTGAATCAGGTCGTCTTGCTTGATCACGGTCATGAGTCGCGCTCCTCTATAAGGGAACATTCAATAAAGGTGGCTTCAGTGAAGTGCATCGGTCGGCTGAAACCACCTTTCCAAGGCGCGTCGCCAAGAAGAGCAGGTATTGTTGGCGCGACGCTAAAAAGGCGCGGCAGTATAACCCGGCGTGGTGGCCGATACACCCGACGATGGTCAAACTCTGTGGCAAGCCCGAATGCCTGTCAGTTAAGAGATAGAACGAGCAAACAGTAGCGGGCTTGTTGTGGCGAGCGGGCTTGCCCCGCGTTGGGCTGCGCAGCAGCCCCAATCAATCGGAATGCGGAGTATCAGGCACTCCTCAGCGGCGGGTTCTGGGGCTGCTTCGCAGCCCAACGCGGGGCAAGCCCGCTCGCCACAGTTACAGTGTTCCTCCTTGGCTGACAGGCATTATGGCAAGCCCGCTTGCCACAAAAATGCGTTTCGTCATGCTGCCCGCGTTATCGTTAGCAATCTTCGCAATGTTTGAGTCCTTGTATGCCTGAACTGCACGTCGGCGAACGCCACTGGTCGGTCTCCACCGGCAGCAATCTGTTGGATGCCCTGAACCAGGCCGGCGTCGCCGTGCCCTACAGTTGCCGCGCCGGCAGTTGCCATGCATGCCTGGTGCGATGCCAGGGCGACGTCGAGGACAAGCAACCCGACGCCCTCAGCCCGGCACAGCGCCAGGATGGCTGGCGCCTGGCCTGTCAGTGCCAGGTGACGGCGGACTTGCGGGTCGAAGCGTACGATCCGACACGCGACGGTCTGTCGGCCGAAGTGGTAGGCGCTGACTGGCTGAACACGACTGTACTGCGCTTGCGCCTGCAACCGGAGCGCGGCCTGCGCTACCGGGCCGGGCAGCATCTGGTGTTGTGGGCGGGGCAGGTGGCGCGGCCCTACTCCCTGGCCAGCCTGCCCCAGGAAGATCCATTCCTGGAGTTTCATCTCGAGTGTCGCCAGCCTGGCGCGTTCAGCGATGCCGCTCGGCAGCTGCGTGTCGGGGACCGCCTGCGCCTGGGCGAACTGCGCGGCGGCGCGTTGCAATACGACCCCGCCTGGCAAACCCAGCCGCTGTGGCTGCTGGCATCCGGTACCGGTATGGGCCCGTTGTGGGGCGTGCTGCGCGAGGCGTTGCGCCAGAATCACCAGGGGGCTATCCGCGTGATTCATCTCGCCCATGATGCCAGTGGCCATTACCTGGCCGAGCCCCTGGCCGCGCTGGCCGCGCAGCATGCGAACCTGACGGTGGAGCTATGGACCGCGGCGGAGCAAGCCCAGGCATTGGCGCAACTGCGGCTTGTTTCACGGCAAACTCTGGCCTTACTCTGCGGGCACCCCGCCAGCGTCGAGGCCTTTTCCAAGCGCCTGTTCCTGGCGGGATTGCCGCGCAATCAACTGCTGGCCGATGTGTTCCTGCCCCGTGGTTGAGCGCTGAATTCTACAGCCGCGAGACTGACCATGACCGACGCCATCCTGCAGCAGCGCGAACGTGGGTTGCTGACCCTGCAGTTCAACCGCCCCGACAAGAAAAACGCCCTGACCCGCGCCATGTACACGCAGCTGGCCGAAGCGCTGGAGCAGGCTGACGCGGACCCCGCCATCAGCGCCGTGCTGATTCAGGGCAGCCACGCGTGTTTTACCGCCGGCAACGACATCGGCGACTTTCTTGAACAGCCGCCCAGCGACCTCGACAGCCCACCGTTCCACTTTATGAAAAGCCTGCTCAATTGCCGCAAACCAGTGATCGCCGCGGTGGCGGGCGCAGCGGTGGGCATTGGTACGACGCTGCTGCTGCACTGCGACCTGGTGTACGTCAGTCGCGATGCTCGTTTGCGCATGCCGTTCGTTAATCTGGGGCTGTGTCCCGAATTTGGGTCAAGCCTGATCCTGCCGCGCTTGCTGGGGCACGCGAAGGCGGCTGAATTGTTGCTGCTGGGGGAGGAGTTCACAGGCGAACAGGCGGCCCTTTGGGGCATTGCCACCGAGGCGCTGGGCAGTGGCGAAGCCGCCTTGGCCAAGGCGCGAGAAATCGCCGAACGCTTTGACACCCTGGCGTCGGGTGCGGTGCAAGTCACCAAGCAATTGATGAAAAGTGTGGACCGTGAGCAGTTGCGGCGAGTGATCGAGGAGGAGGGCGCGTTGTTTGTCCAGCGCCTGAAATCCTCTGAAGCGATCGCAGCCTTGTCGGAGGTTATTTCAAGGAAGTAAGGCTCATCAGGCAGAGCAGGCACGACCTCAGCCGTGCCTGCCTGGAGGAGCCCTTTCTGGAAAAACGAGAACATCAGTAGCCGAAAATTCTCACCATGCTGGCAACGCGATTGCCAGCAACTCCCGAGACGCCGGCCACCACCAGCCTGCTATTGGGTACTTCAGCTCTTTCCACACGGCATGAATTGAATAGAGCGGCAGGTGCGGTATATGCCTTAGGTCTGACCGCACACACGATTGGGCGCCTGTTCGTGGGTGGCGTCTACTGGTAGAGCTGACAGTAGACAATGGGCCGTGAATGTTTTTTTAACTGACAAAAAAGCCCCGCTATTCACATGGCGGGGCTTTCGTTTTTCAACCGATCACTCAGACCATTGGGTCGCCAACGTGCAGGATCTTCATGCCATTGGTGCCACCGGTGGTGTGGTAGCTGTCGCCCTTGGTCAGGATGACCCAGTCGCCTTTCTCTACGACGCCGCGTTTGACCAGCTCGTCGATGGCCTTTTGGCTGACTTCGTTGGGTGCCAGCGAAGCCGGATCGAACGGAATGGTATACACGCCACGAAACAGCGCCGTGCGAGCCTGGGCTTCACGGTGGGGGGTGAACGCGTAGATCGGCACCGAGGAACGGATGCGCGACATGATCAACGGAGTGTACCCACTTTCGGTCAGGGCGATGATCGCTTTAACACCTGGGAAGTGGTTGGCGGTGTACATGGCCGCCAGGGCGATGCTCTGGTCGCAGCTTTCGAAGACCTTGCCGATGCGATGGCTGGAGGTCTTGCTGGTCGGGTGCTTTTCAGCACCGACGCAGATACGCGCCATGGCCTGGACGGCTTCCAGCGGGTACGGGCCTGCGGCGCTTTCTGCAGAAAGCATCACCGCGTCGGTGTAGTCGAGCACGGCGTTGGCTACGTCGGACACTTCGGCGCGGGTCGGCATCGGGTTCTGGATCATCGACTCCATCATCTGGGTCGCCACGATCACCGCTTTGTTGTGGCGGCGTGCGTGCAGGATGATCTTCTTCTGGATACCGATCAGCTCGGCGTCACCGATTTCCACGCCCAGGTCGCCACGGGCAACCATTACGGCGTCCGACGCCTTGATCAGGCCGTCGAGGGTTTCGTCGTCAGCCACGGCTTCGGCGCGTTCGATCTTCGCCACCAGCCAGGCGGTACCGCCGGCTTCGTCGCGCAGCTTACGGGCGTATTCCATGTCGGCGGCGTCGCGCGGGAAGGATACGGCGAGGTAATCCACTTCCATTTCGGCGGCGAGCTTGATGTCGGCCTTGTCTTTTTCAGTCAGGGCCGGGGCGGTCAGGCCACCGCCGCGACGGTTGATGCCCTTGTGGTCGGACAGCGGGCCGCCGATGATCACGGTGCAGTTCAGCTCGGTGACGGAAGCGGTGTCGACGCGCATGACCACACGGCCGTCATCCAGCAGCAGTTCGTCGCCGACGCCGCAGTCCTTGACCAGGTCCGGGTAATCGATACCGACGACTTCCTGGGTACCTTCGGTCAGCGGGTGGCTGGTGGAGAAGGTGAACTTGTCACCGATCTTCAGCTCGATCCGCTTGTTGGCGAATTTGGCGATACGAATTTTCGGGCCTTGCAGGTCACCCAGCAATGCGACGAAGCGGCCATGCTTGGCGGCCAGGTCTCGCACCAGCTTGGCGCGAGCCTTGTGCTCGTCCGGAGTGCCGTGGGAGAAGTTCAGACGGGCAACGTCCAAACCAGCCAGAATCAGCTGTTCGAGGACTTCCGGCGAGTTGCTGGCCGGGCCAAGGGTGGCGACGATTTTGGTACGACGGACGGACATGCACAGACTCCTGAGTTCAAGCGCTGAGGAAGGCTACTATGCTCTTTGGTTGTAGTCATTGTTCGTTTGCACTACTTATCGGCCATTCGCTTGTTTTCGCTTCGATTGAATAAATGAACATCCTTGAAGATTTTCGACCAGGGGTCGATACACTGCACAAGACAGGAGAACCCCCATGCGAATTTTGCTCATTGCTGCCCTGGCCGTCAGCGTTACCGGCTGCACCCGCTGGTCGATGGACCACCATTTGAACAACGCCTACCGTGCGTACGGGGTCGGTGACTGTGAACGCGTGACCCTGGAATTGTCCCAGGTCGACCGTGAAAGCCGTACCCGCCGCTATGTGCAACCTGAGGTCTCGATGTTGCGCGGGCAATGCCTGGAGCGGCAGAAGCTGTTTGTCGATGCGGTGCAGACCTATCAGTTCATCATTAATCAGTACCCGTCCAGTGAGTACGCTTATCGGGCCCGTGCCCGGCTCGATACCCTGCAGCAACTCGGGCATTACCCCGGCGCGAGCGTTGCGCAGCCACGTCCGGCCTCGTTGTGATGATATTTGTCATTCTATAGCTGGCCCGTCGCCAGTCTTGGGCTATTCTTTGAGTGTCCGTTTGTACAAGTTTGTACTCATACGGATGGAATGCTTGGGATTGGCAGCCGTAGAGTGACAAGGCGCTTGCTGTTGTCGCACCGATTCCCAGGGAGAGCGGCCTTGCATTAGCCGTTCCGAATCACTGGTAAGGCCAGAGTCATGGCCAATGGATGGCGATTTCATCATGTTTACTGATCGACGGATTGAGCGACATCAGTTGTCTTGTTTCCTGCAAGTGTTCAACCGGCTGACGGACAAACCCATTGGCTACTTGGGTAACGTGTCCGAAGATGGGCTGATGTTGATCAGCCAATTGCCGATGATGGTCGACGTAGAGTTCGAGCTGCGCTTGAAGATTCCTGCGGCCGACGGCGATTTTCAGGCCATTGACCTTACAGCTGCCTGTTTATGGAGCCATGAGGACGTCAACCCGCAGCACTATGATTCCGGGTTCAGGGTGGTTGATGCGTCGCCAGAGTACAGTCTTCTGATCAACGCCTTATTGCATTACTTCAGCTTCGATCCCTTGCAGGCTTCTGCCTAGACACTACTTGCTGCGCGCCCGGCTTAGGTCGGGCTATCCACGTTGGGGCGTGTGTGACCTTCACAGGACGCCGGCTTTTTTCCAGCCCAGGTAACGTGTCACCAAGGCCGGCCCCAGCCCTGAGGGTGGTGTATCCAGTACCGACAACCCATGGGCGCTCAAGCGTTCGTGCAGTTCGTCCCTTTTATTCAGGTAGTCGACGGTGCCGCTGTAGGCCAGCGCTTCGGGCAGGGTTTGCACCGGCGACTGGCGCAATTGGTCGAGTACGTCTTCGCGCAGGCTGGCGACCATCACCCGGTGCTGTCGGCCGATGCGCTTGACCGCTGTCAGTAATGCCTCATCGTCCTCATCCCGCAGGTTGGTCACCACAATGACCAATGCCCGACGTTTTTGCCGCGCCAGTAACTGACTGGCTGCGGCCTCGTAATCGGCTGTGCGTCGGGTGGTGTCCAGGTCGTATACGGCGTTGAGCAACAGGTTCAACTGGCCGGTGCCCTTGACGGGGGCCAGGTAGCGCGGCTGGTCGCAGGCAAAGGTACACAGGCCCACCGCATCGCCCTGGCGCAAGGCGACATAACTGAGCAGCAGGCAGGCGTTGAGTGCGTGATCGAAGTGGGACAGTTCGGCATCCTGGCTGCGCATGCGTCGGCCACAATCGAGCATGAACACGATCTGCTGGTCGCGCTCGTCCTGGTATTCCCGGGCAATCGGCGTGCGTTGGCGCGCGGTGGCCTTCCAGTCGATCTGCCGCAGGCTGTCGCCCTCGCGGAACTCGCGCAACTGGTGAAACTCCAGGCCCAACCCCCGTCGCTGGCGTTGACGCACTCCCAGTTGGCTCAGCCAGTTATCCACACCCAATAGCTGGGCGCCATACAGGCGGGCGAAATCCGGGTAGACGCGGGTGGCATCGCTGGCTTGGGTAAAGCGTCGTGCGGCCCACAGCCCCAAGGGGCTGGGCAGCTGTATCTCGCATTGACTGAAACTGAAATGGCCGCGCCGCAAAGGGCGTAGGCGATAGCCCAATTCACTGCATTCGCCCGGGCGCAGTTCGATGGACTGGGGCATATTCTCCACACTCAAGCCGTCGGGGACGTGATCGAACACCTGTACGGTCAGCGGCTGTGGGTAATCATGTTCGAGTTTCAGGCGTACTTCTCCCCAGCGGCCCAGCGCCAGGCTGCCTGGCATCTGCCGTTGTACCCGCACGGAGGGGCGGCGGTGCAGGCGAGCTGCGTCCAGTAGTGCCAGCAGCAACAGCGCCAGCAGCAGGCCCCAGGCGACTGAATGCAGGCTGGTGGGTAGCTTGAGCTGCAACGCTGCCGCCGTACCCAGCAGGATATTCAAGCCCAGCAGCACGCCGAGCCAGCTCAACAGCAGACGAGTCGGCTTCATGGACGGCTCATTGGCGAGGCGCCGGAATCTGGTCCAGCAGTTGCTTGAGCACCTGGTCCACCTCCAGTCCGTCGATATCCAGTTCGGGAGCGATACGAACCCGGTGGCGCAGCACCGCCAAGGCGCAGCCCTTGATGTCGTCCGGGGTGACGAACTCGCCCCCGCGCAGCAGAGCTCGGGCACGGGCACAGCGTACCAGGGCAATGGAGGCGCGCGGACCTGCACCGATGGTCAGCCCCGGCCAACTGCGGGTGGCCCGGGCCAGGCGCACGGCGTAGTCCAGCACTTGCTCGTCCAGCGCCAGCTCACTGGCTATCTGCTGCAACTTCAGTACATCCCCGGCTTGCAGCACGACTCGCAGCGGTTGGACATCCAGCATGTCGGCCCGGGACGAACGCGTGACTTCGCGCACCATGTCCAGTTCCTGCCGGGAGTCGGGATAGTCCATGCGTACCTTGAGCATGAAGCGATCCAGTTCGGCCTCGGGCAGCGGGTAGGTGCCTTCCTGCTCGATGGGGTTCTGGGTCGCCAACACCATGAACGGCTGGCCGATCGGCAAGGCCTCGCCCTCAAGGGTGACTTGGCGTTCCTGCATGGCTTCGAGCAGCGCTGCCTGGGTCTTGGCTGGCGCGCGGTTGATTTCATCGGCCAGCAGCAAGTGGGTAAACAGCGGCCCCTTGCGCAGTTTGAATTGTTCGGTGTGCAGGTCGTACACGGCATGGCCGGTGACATCGCTGGGCATCAGGTCCGGCGTGAACTGGATACGTGCGAAATCGCCGCCAAAGCAACGGGCCAGGGCCCGCACCAGCAGGGTCTTGCCCAGCCCGGGTACGCCTTCAAGCAGCACATGGCCACCGGCGATCAGCGCAGTGAGTACGTCATCGATTACCTGATCCTGACCGATGACCGCCTTGCGCAGTTCAATGCGCAGGGACTGGGCCTGCTGGCTGGCGAGTTGCAGGGTTTCGCTGGTCAGGGCCGTGGCCGTTGGAAAGTCGCTCATAGGGCATTCCTGAGAGTTTGCAGGCATGCCACCTGACGGCTGAAATCGGCGCTGGAAAGCCGTTTTGCCGAAAGTGGGCCGAGGGCCTGATTGATGACGTGGGAGGGTTGGCGTGTCAGGTGTTCAAGGACCCGCCACTGTTCTTCGGTGTCGAGGTGTTCAAAACCGGGGTGGCGGTGCCGGGCGGCGCGCAGGATATCGCGCTGCAAGGCACGGAGCAGCGTGCCTTGGCCGTTGCGCCGCATGAGGAAATCGGCGCTGGCCTTCAAGTGCTCCTGCAATTGTCGGCGAGCCTTGGGGGCGGGCGCCTGGATCGGCCCCTGGCGCATGCCGGCGTGCCAAAGTGCCAGGATGAGCAGCGCGGCGAGTGCGACCAGGGCCTGGGGGAAATGGCGCAGCAGCAGGGTGAACAGATCGTCCACGTCGCTGTTGAACAGCAAGGTCACGTCAGTGCCCTGGTTCAGGTACCACAGCAGCCAGGCGTTATCGTGCTTGCCGATGTTCGCGTTGTTCCACAGGTCGCTGTCAGTGACCACCGTCACATTGCCTTGCCCGAGGTCGAGTTGCATCAGGTGGCTGGACCTGGCGCTGTTGGCGGAAAACTGCGCGACATGCCTGGGGTCGGTGAGATTGAAGTCGGTATCGAAGCTGAAATAGGCCGGAGCGGTTTCATTGTCGATATAGAGCTTGGTCAGGTCCGGCGTTTTCTTCTTGGGGGCCGGGGAGGGGGCTTCAGGGTCATCGCTCAATGTCTGGTGGATGTGCAGGCGATCGAGCAGCCAGTCACCGCTCTTACCGGTCTCTTCATCCCACAGTGCTTCGGCGACCACCAGCAGGTGCCCGCCGGACCTGGCCCACGCCAGCAGTTGATCCACCTGGCGTGGGGTCATGTTGCTGCGCTCACCTAGCAACAACAGGCTGTGGCCCTTGGCTGGCAAGTCGTCAAGCCGATCAAGGCCGTTGGCATGCCCCACCGACAGGCCTTGCTGGCGCAGGAAATGCTCGGCTGCCAGGTAGGGATTGGCCAGCGCCTCCGGCGATGGACCGCGATCCACTACTTGCTCATACGGGATAGCCTTCTGCCACGCGTACAAGCCGCCCGCTCCCAACAGGCATGCCAGCAGCAGCCCCACCCACAATAACGGTTGTTTCATCATGCGGCCCCCGCGTTGAACAGGGCGCGCCAATCTCGGCACAGTTGCTGTTGTGCCAAGGCCGGTGGGAGGCGATGACCATAGGCGAGGTTCTGCCAATGACGGGTCAGATCATCGCTGAAGGCCAGCAGTTGCGGTTGTTGCAACTGATGAATGCGAGCCAGGACCTGGCCCTCGGTGTCTGCGCTTTTCAGCGGCAGGTCGAAGTCGTGCAATAACCGACTGAGCAGGCCGCGATACAGCAGGCCAAGGGCTTCCCGTGGTTGGGTGGCCCAGAGTTGTTCGGCGGTAGCGGCGATATCGTCTGGCAAGGTTTCGGTGGCCAGTTCCAGGCCGAATAATTGCGACGGCACCGGCCTGGTGATTTCAGGCTTGGGTGGCACTTGCCGGCTGACAAACGTGCGCAGCCAATCACGATAGCGCCAGATCAGCAAGGCCACGCTACCTGCCAGCAAGCTCCATAGCAGCACTTCCAGGGCTTGGGCGACGGGCTTGAAGGTGTCGCTGTTGAGATTGTCCAGCAGCGCCTGGAGCCAGGCCGGCAGCTTGCCGTCTCCGTGCTCTTTGTTTTTGACGACGGGTTTATCCTCGCCAAAACGGTAGTGGGTGACGGTTTCCGGGTTCTTGAAGGGGGGCACGTCCAGCAGCGCCTTGATCGATTGGCTGGAGGCCTGGGGCGTCAGTGGCTTGGGTGATATGGCGTTGTCTGCCAGGGCCTGTGGGCTGAACGGCAGCAACATCAGCCCGGCCACCAGCAACAGCAATGGCGCGACACTGCTCAAGCGTTGGCGCAGGCGGCGGAATACCAGCTCCAGGTCCCAGGCCTCCAGCACGGTGCGGCGGTTGAGATAGAGGCTGAAGCCGCAAGCGATGTAGATCGGTTCCCAGAACACCAGGATCAGCGCATAGAAGGCGTTGCCCAGGTGCTCCAGCCATAGTCCTTCTGAATCGCCCGCCAGCGCCAGGCGTTGCCAGTCCCAGGCCAGTTCAAGCTGCTGTGGAATCAATAGATAGAACAGCGCCATGCAGCCAAACCAGAGACCAATCTCCAGATGCACGCCTAGGATGGTCAACCAGCGTGCGGCCCCGGCGTTGTGTTGCTGCAATACACCCAGGCGTTTTTGGCGTGCCGGGCCATCCAGGCCTTCGAGTTGGCTAACCGGCATCACAAAGCTGCGGCTCAGGCTGAACCGCCGCCAGGTCAGGCTGGCCAGCAACTGGCCCTTGAGCAGTCGCGGCCATTGGCGCACGGCCTGCTTGAGGCTGGGCGTCTCGCCAAACAAGGTTTTGGACAGGATATGCAATGGCAGGCGGTCGAAGGCGGGCTTTAACCACCAGAACAGGAATATGGCCGTGGACGGGGATTGCCACAGTAGTGCGGTCAACAGGATGAACACCGGGAGGGTGACGATGGCCCAACTGGCCATTAACAACAGGCGGTGTTCCCGGGCCATTAATACGCCAAGGTCCATGGCTTCCCAGGTCGTACGGGGACGAATCACGACGCTGGCATCACTCAGGCGCATGATGAGTCCGTCCGGCAAGGATCAGGTAGGCGGCCACCAGTAGCCAGAGCCCGGCACCAACCAGGTATTTCACCCAGTGAGCGACCGAGGTAATGGATGACCAGTAGGCTTCGATAAAGGCTGCGATCAGCAGGAAGGCCATGACACCGCAGAGCATCTGCACGCTTTTGTGCGCTGCCAGCCGCAGGGCCTCGCCACGGGTCAACCGGCCGGGAGCGATCAGCGCCCAGCCCAACTGCAAGCCCGCCGCGCCGGCCAGGGCAATGGCGCTGAGTTCGAATGCGCCATGGCCGATGACAAATGACCAGAAAGTCTGGCCATAACCGATTTCAGTGAGGTGCCCGGAGACGGCACCGATGATCAGGCCGTTGAAAATCAGGAAAAACACGCTGCCCAGCCCGAACAGCAAGCCGGCGGCAAAGGTCTGGAAGGCGATGCCGATGTTATGCATCACGTAGTAGCCGAACATCATCCAGTCTTCACTGGAGGCGCGGTCGGCGACGCGGCCCAGGCGACTGGCATCGGGGTCGTACATGCTTTGCATCTCGGCCACCTGCTGGGGGCTGACGATGCTGTAGATCAGCTCGGGGAACAGGTACACCAGCAGCGCGATACCCACCAGGCTGCCGAAAAACAGCAGGCTGGCGATCAATACGAAACGCCATTGTTCACGCACCAGCCGAGGGAAGTCGGCCAGGACGAAACTCAACAGGTTAGCCCCCAACTGGCTGCGATGGCGGTACAACTGTTGGTGGCCGCGCAGTGCCAGCTGTTGCAACGGGTCCACCAGGTAGCTGCTGTAGCCACGCTCCTGGGCCAGGGCGAGATGTTGGCACAAGCGTCGATATTGATGAGGGAAGTCGGCCACATCACCGGCCTTGGCGTTGCCTTGCTCCAACTGCTTCAGTTGCTCGGCGAAGGCTTGCCATTGTGCTTGATGACGACTTTCGAACAGGCTCTGCTTCATGTCGGCCCCAGTAAGCCACGCGCCACGCCATTGAGCTGCTCCACGGCGCGAGCCGGGGATACTTGCAGGGGCGTTGCAAGGATTGAGGCCAGTTCGTGTACCCGCTCAGCCGACAGTTGGCCCTGGCGTTCCGCGAAACCCAGGATCGCACGTTGTTCGCTGAGCTCCAGGGCGAAGGGCAGGCGCAGGGCCGCCGCCGGGGGCACCTGTGGACGAGCCAGGGGGTGTTCACGGTAGATCACCAGCGTGCCGCCGGCCAGGTCGCCCAGTCGTTTGAAATGAGGATGTTGCAGGCAACTGATGGCGCCGAGAAAGTAACCGAAAGGCAGCATGTCGACAAAGCGCAGCAGGTTGCGGATAAGCGAAGCGGACCAGCCAACAGGCGTGCCGTCGTCCTGTACCACGCGCAGGCCCATGACTTGCTTGCCGGGGGAGCAGCCCTGGTTGAGAACTTCAAACAGCACCATGTACCACCAACTGACCAGGAACAGCAGCAGCGAACCCAGGCCTATGCCGATATTGCCGAGCAGGGCCAAAGGCACCAGCAGGATGCCCATGAACAGCCCGCGCACGCCCAGGTCGAAGGCAAAGGCCAGCGCGCGTGGCAGCAGGCCGGCCGGGCGCAAGGGCAGGTCGATGCCCTCCGGGGTCTCGATCTGGTAACGGGTATCCAATGGGGCTGATGGCATCGCGATCCTTGGCAGTGCAGGGCAGTTGGAAGACACGGATGCTAGCAGTGTCGGCGGTGGAAGCAACCATTCAAGGTTTTTCTGGGTGTTTGTACCGTTAAGGTAGCGCTGGCCCCGAACGCCTTGCAGCGCCTAGACTTTGTCGATCTTCAGCACAGGAACAGCCCGTGACCTCCATTTTCTGGTACGACTATGAAACCACCGGCATCAACCCGCGCAGCGATCGCCCCCTTCAGGTAGCGGGTATCCGCACTGACCTCGACCTCAATGAGGTTGGCGCACCGGTCAACCTGTATTGCCGACCCAGTGACGATATCCTGCCTCACCCGGCGGCCTGCGCCATTACCGGCATTACCCCGGGCATCCTGGCGCAAAAGGGCTTGGCCGAAGCCGACTTCATGACTCGGGTGCATGCAGAACTGGCGGCCCCCGGCACCTGTGGCGCTGGTTACAACACCCTGCGCTTTGACGATGAGATGACGCGCTACAGCCTCTATCGCAACTTTTTCGACCCCTATGCGCGTGAATGGCAGGGCGGGAACAGTCGCTGGGATTTGATCGATGTGGTGCGAACCGCCTATGCGCTGCGCCCGGAAGGGATCACCTGGCCCCAGCAGGATGGGCGTGTCACGCTCAAGCTTGAGCGTTTGACCGAGACCAATGGCATCGAGCATGGCCAGGCCCATGATGCCTTGTCCGATGTGCGCGCCACCATTGCCCTGGCCCGGCTGGTGCGCGAGAAACAGCCCAAGTTGTACGACTGGCTGTTCCAGCTGCGCAGCAAGCAGCGGGTGATGGACCAGGTGCGCCTGCTGCAACCGATGGTGCATATCTCCGGGCGTTTTTCTGCCGAACGCCATTATCTGGGGGTTGTATTGCCCCTGGCTTGGCACCCGCGCAATCGCAATGCGCTGATCGTCTGCGACCTCGGGCTCGACCCGCAGGGCCTGTTGGACGTGGACGCCGAGACCTTGCGCCAACGCCTCTATACTCGCCGTGATGAACTGGCCGAAGGCGAGTTGCCGGTGCCGCTCAAGTTGTTGCATATCAACCGCTGTCCAGTGGTCGCACCGTTGAACGTGCTGCGTGCCCAAGACCGTGCGCGGCTGCAATTGGATATGGACGCTTATCAGGCGCGTGCGCTGCGGCTAACTGACGCACAGGAAGTTTGGCGCGACAAGTTGGCGGCGATTTACGCGGATGAAGAGTTTGCACCGGTGACCGACCCGGAGCAGCAGCTCTACGATGGTTTTATCGGTGATCGTGATCGTCGTTTATGCGAGCAAGTGCGAGCGGCAGAGCCTGCGCAATTAGCGAGCCAGCAGTGGCCATTTGATGATCAGCGTTTGCCGGAATTATTATTCCGCTACCGAGCGCGTAACTTTCCTGACACCTTGAACAGTGAGGAGCAGCAACGCTGGCAATTCTTCTGTCAGCAACGTTTGAGCGATCCACAATGGGGCGCCCCCAATACCCTGGAAGCATTTAATCAGGCGCGCCAGGAGTTGGCTGTTAGTGCTACGCCGTTTCAATGCCAGGTGCTCGATCAATGGCAGGAGTTTGCCAATGCATTAGCGGCGCGCTTGAAGCTGTAGTCAGCTAATTGCAGAATCTGCAGGCAATAAAAAACGCCAGCAAGCTGGCGTTTTTAATGTGTCGCGTATCAGGCGCAAGCCTGGCAAGGCTTAGCCCAGCAGGGTAGCCCAACCTTCAACCACGTCAGCGCCCCACTTGGCTTTCCACTCTTTCAGCGTCTTGTGATTGCCGCCTTTGGTTTCAATCACTTCGCCGTTGTGTGGGTTTTTGTATTGCTTGACCTTACGAGCACGCTTGGTGCCGGTAGTTTTTACGGCGCCACGTGGTGCTTTAACTTTCGATTCTGGATCCAGCAGCGCAATGATGTCACGCAGGGATTTGGAGTATTCGCCCATCAGGGTGCGCAGTTTGCCTTCGAATTCCAGCTCGGTTTGCAGCTTGTCGTCTTGGGACAGGTTCTTCAAACGGGCTTGCAGTTCTTTGATAGCTTCTTCGGTGGCACGGTATTCGTTGATCAGAGACATGTGGACTACCTTATGTAGAGCGCTGATTGACAGGGATAGTGGCCCAATAATAGTCAGGCAATTTCATCAAGTAAACATTTAAGAATGCATTTATGTGAATTACTTTGAATGTTTGTGGCAAAGCGATGCAATTGAGTTAATTAGTAGAGGGTGCGGCTATAGATAATCTCGTTAATTTCCCTCGCAACTGCACGTGCTTGCCCATGCATCTTCATATAGCAGTGCTAAAACCTTACGCTATTAAGGGCTGTGGCCAGGCCGGGCTGTCAGAATAAGCCTCAAGGAATACTACAGTTTTTCTGCGTAATCGCTAGAATAGCGGCCTTTGCGAAGTTCTGGAGTTCCCCCCTAATGCGCACTTTTCGGCTGGTGATAGCTTGCCCGGACCGGGTTGGCATCGTTGCCAAAGTCAGTAACTTTCTGGCTTCCCACAACGGCTGGATCACCGAGGCGAGCCATCACTCGGACAATCTCAGCGGTTGGTTCTTCATGCGTCACGAAATTCGTGCCGATACGCTGCCCTTTGGTCTTGAAGCTTTTCGTGAGGCGTTTGCGCCGATCGCCGAAGAGTTTTCGATGACCTGGCGCATCACCGACACCGAGCAGAAAAAACGCGTGGTGCTGATGGCCAGCCGCGAATCCCACTGCCTGGCTGACTTGCTGCACCGCTGGCACAGCGATGAACTGGACTGTGAGATTGCCTGTGTGATCTCCAACCATGACGACCTGCGCAGCATGGTCGAGTGGCATGGCATCCCGTACTACCACGTACCGGTCAACCCACAGGACAAGGAGCCCGCGTTCGCCGAGGTCTCCCGCCTGGTCAAGCAGCATGACGCTGATGTGGTGGTACTGGCGCGCTATATGCAGATCCTGCCACCGGACCTGTGCCGCGAATACGCCGGCAAGGTCATCAATATCCACCACAGCTTCCTGCCGTCGTTCGTCGGTGCCAAGCCTTATCACCAGGCTTCCCTGCGTGGTGTGAAGTTGATTGGCGCAACCTGCCACTACGTGACCGAGGAACTGGACGCCGGCCCGATCATTGAGCAGGACGTGGTGCGTGTCAGCCATAGCGACAGCATTGAAGACATGGTGCGTTTCGGCCGCGACGTCGAGAAGATGGTGCTGGCCCGTGGCCTGCGTTATCACTTGGAAGACCGCGTGCTGGTGCACGGCAACAAGACGGTCGTGTTCTGATCATCGTGTTTTGATTGAACAAAGAAGGGCCTGGGCGTTAAATCGTCGCAGGCCCTTTTTATTGATCGGCATAAGAGGACAAGCCCATGACCGACCCGCTCGATAAAGCCACATCCAAGGCGCCCGCTACGTTGGGCGAGGGGTGTCTGAGTCGCTATGACCCGGATGCGCTGGATGCCGAGGATGGTACGGACTTCCCAGGGGCTGTCCAGTTATGGGAGCAGTTGCAGGAGCAACCTGCTTACCCTGAAAAAGACGCTTGAGCAGTGGTTTGCCAACCATCAGCACAAACACCGGCCCACCGGCCAACAGATAGAAGTAATAGGTCACCGCCCGCCAGATCAAAATCGCCGCCGCGGCGGTGGATTTGCCCACCATGGGCGCCAGCAAGGCCGCCGACGTCAGTTCCGCCGCGCCGGCACCGCCCGGTAACAGGCTGAATTGCCCCGCCGTCAAAGACAGCATCTGGATCAGGAAGCTCCAGGCCCACTGCACATCGCCGCCCAGCCCGCGTAGCGCCAGGTACAGCACGCTGTAACGCAATAGCCAATGCAGACTGGTCAGCGCGAACACTGCCACCAGTGTGTGCCAAGGCAGTTTCAGCGTGTCACTGAATGCCGCTAGAAAATGCAGCAGCCGGCGTGCCCAGCGCTGCCGTGTCGTGGCCCGAACCTTTAGGGCCTTGAGTGCCAGGCCTATCAGGCGAATCAGGCGCCGATGAAATCGCACCATGAGCAGGCAACTGACAACGCCCCCGGTCATCGATACGGCGCTGAGCCCCAGCAACCATTCCAGGCGTGGATTGAGGCTGTGGAACAGCGCGTACAACGCGATCCCCACCAGCGCACAAAGAAAAAACAGCAAGTCGCTCAACTGGTCCATGGCGAATACCGCGCTGCCGTGGGCCGGGCGTATACCGTGGCGTGCCAGCAAGGCCATCAAGGTCAGCGGCCCACCGCTGCCACCGGGTGTGGCGCACATGGCGAACTCAGTCGAGATCACCACCCCAAGGCATTTAAGTCGCCCCAACCGGCCACGGTGCATGCCCAGCAATAAGCGGATGCGCAGGCTGTTGATCAGCCAGCACAGGACAATCATGACAAACATCAGCAACAGCAGCGGCAAGGGGAATTGCCGAAGGCGCGTTATGGTTTCGCTGCCCCCCAATCCCACGGGAATCACCAGCGCGACCAGTAGGGCGAGCAACAGCCAGATCAATCGGCTCACGGTTGCATCGCCAGCCACGCGGCCTTGGTCAGTGGGGTGCGTCCGGCGTTCAACAGGCGTTGCAGGGTGTCCAGCCAATAACGGCGGGAAAACTCATGGCGCATGTCCACCGGGTGTAACCCCAGGCGAATGACCGGGGCTGTTTGCCAGTGTTGCTCACGTCGGTCGCTGAGGACTTTGGACAAGCCACGGCGCCAGGCGCTGCGCGCGCTCCACACCAGCCCCGGCGCATTGAGCGCGGTGAAGTCGGGCAGGCGATACAGGTGCTGCGGGTCGCTGGTGTAGCTCAGGGGTAATTGGCGTAGTGCCTGGCGAGTGCCCTGGCTCATCAGCCAGGCAGGGGCGACGAAACCCTGCAGCGGCCAGCCATTGCGTCGGAACACCTCGATGCCATCGGTAATACGCTGCAAGGCCTGGACCTGGGGCAGTTGGTAGAACTCGCCTTCATGGGTATAGACCCGGCGCATGAACCACTCTTTTGGCGAGCGCGGTGGCGGTTGATCGTCGCAATGGTAGTAGCCGTGCAACGTCAGTTCATCGCCCTTGGCGACGCGGGTGTCGAGCAACCGTCGGAAATCAGTGTGGGCGGCCAGGGCGTCACGATGATGAAAGTCCGGCACCACCAGCCAGGTCATCGGCACGGCGCCCAAGGCGTCGACAGCTTCGACGAATGGGCGATAGTCGGTCCAGGTGTGCGGCGCGACATCGTGCAGCACCAGTAAAACCGAGCGCTCAACCATGGGCGAGCATCGGTTTGTGGCGGCCCAGCACCGCGTAGTAATGACCCAGCAGGCTATCGACCACCGTGTCCCAGGCGTAATGCTGTTCGACATGGCGTCGTGCCTGCTCCCCCAGGCGCCGACTATCGGTGCCGAACAACTCGCGCACGGCATCGGCCATCGCTTTGGGGTGGTTGGGCGCGCAGAGCAGGCCGCAGCGCTCGTCGACAATCTCAGTGAACGCACCGGCCGCCACGGCAACGACCGGGATACCGCAGGCCATGGCCTCCAGGATCACCAGGCCGAAGGTTTCCTGGTCTCCGGCATGCAGCAGCGCGTCGGCACTGGCCATCAACCGGGCGACATGGAGGGCGGGGCGGAACCCATCGATCACCGTGACGTTGTCCGGTACGCTGGCCGGCATGCCAGAGCCCACTAACAGTAAGTGGTAGCCATCCCCCAGGCGCTTCATGCACTTGAGCAGCACCGGCAGGTTTTTTTCCTTGGAACCTCGCCCGGCGAAGATCAGCAGGCGGGTGTCTTCATCAATCCCCAGTTCGGCGCGCAAGCCGGGGTCGCGCACGGCCGGCGTGAAGGTCTGCAGGTCGACACCCAGCGGCTGCACGAACACATTCCTGACCCCAAGCCCGATGAGCTTGTCGGCCATCACTTGGCTCGGCGCCAATACCCGATCGAAATTGCCGTAGAGCTTGCTGACATACGCCTCGACATTAGGGGTAAACCAAGGCCCCATGCGGTTGCTCACCAGCAGCGGTAAATCGGAATGGTAGAAGCCGATGACCGGCACATCCAGCTGGCGCCGCGCATCCAGTGCCGCCCAGGCGGTCAGGTAGGGATCGCCAACTTCGATCAGATCGGGCTGTAAGTCATGCAGGACATTTCGCCAGGGCGCGAGCCGAAGGGGGAAGCGATAGCCTTTGCCGAAGGGCAGGGCAGGCGCCGGCACCTTGAAGATCCCATCCTGTTCGCTCAAGTGCGCACCGGGGATCAACAGGCTGTGGCGAATGCCGGGCTTGAGCGCCAGACGCCGATGCTTGGCGTCGAGATAAGTGCGTACGCCACCGCTGGCAGGGGCGTAGAACATGGTTATGTCCGCAATGTGCACGATGAACATCCCTCCTATCCGTTGCTCTCCTAACGTGGACCTGAGGTAAGGATAGATGTTCGATCGAGATTGGGGATGCACGGTGCGATCGAGTTTGAACAGCGTCAGTGTGGGAGCGGGTTCACTCGCGATAGCCGTGGTTCAGTCAATACGTCACCGACTGATGCTGCGCTATCGCGAGCGAGAGGGCTGCCTGTCAGATGCGGAAACTACCCACCAGTTGCTTCAGCCGCGCCGCCTGCTGTTCCAGGTCCGAGCACGCGCGCAGGGTTGATTGCAGGTTTTCCACGCCTTCCTGGTTAAGCGTATTGATCTCGGTGATGTCCATGTTGATCGACTCCACGACCGACGTCTGCTCCTCGGTGGCGGTGGCGACGGACTGGTTCATCCCGTCGATCTCACCGATGCGCTGGGTCACGCTGTTCAAGCGTTCGCCGGCCAGGTTGGCGATTTCCACACTGTCGAGGCTGTGGCGCTGGCTTTCGCTCATGGTGCTGACCGAGTCTCGGGCGCCGATTTGCAGCTCCTCGATCATGGTCTGCACCTGCTGCGCCGACTCTTGGGTGCGATGCGCGAGGTTGCGCACCTCATCGGCGACCACCGCAAACCCGCGTCCGGCTTCCCCGGCACGCGCCGCTTCAATGGCGGCGTTGAGTGCCAGCAGGTTGGTTTGCTGGGAAATACTGGTGATTACCTCAAGAATCTGGCCGATATTCACCGTCTTGCTGTTAAGTGCTTCGATATTGCTGCTTGAAGTGCTGATCATCGCGGACAGCTGGGTCATCGCCTTGATGTTGCGATCAACCACCTGTTGACCGTCTTCGGCCAACTGCCGCGCATCGCTGGCCTGGTTGGATGCTTGCGCAGCGTTGCGGGCGATTTCCTGGGCCGCGGCCCCTAGCTCGTTGATGGCGGCGGCAACGCTGTTGGTACGGTTGGCCTGCTCGTCGGAGTTGACCATTGACGAGTTGGAGGCGCTGACCACCCGCAGGGCCACTTCGTTGACGTGCTCGGTGGCCGAGGACACTTCGCGAATCGATGTATGAATGCGTTCCACGAAGCGGTTGAACGCATTCCCCAGGATGCCGAACTCGTCGTGGTTCTGGATGGTCAGCCGGCGGGTCAGGTCACCCTCACCGTCGGCGATGTCCTGCATGGCACGGGTCATCACGTGCAGCGGTTGCATCAAGACGCGAATCAGCATGCCCAGCAGGGCGATGATGATCACCACGGCAATGACGGTAGCGATGACGGCCGAGGTACGGAATTCGCTGAGCATGGCGAAGGATTTGTCTTTATCCACCGAAATACCCAGGTACCAGTTCACCGATGGCAGCCCTTTGATTGGCGTGAAGGTCACGATGTTGTCTTTGCCATTGGCTTGGACCTCACTGAAATCACCGCTGATTTTGGGTGTGTGTGTCGGGTAGACGTCCGCCAGGGTCTTCATCACCAGGTTTTTGTCCGGGTGCACCAACACTTTGCCGTCGGCGCTGACCAGGAACGCATAGCCCATGCCGCCGAAGTTCAAGGCTGCGATGTTGTCCACCAGGGTTTGCAGGCTCAGGTCGCCGCCGACCACGCCGATGCTCTGGCTGCCCTTGGCGCTGGGGGTGGCGATGGAGATGATCAATTGCCCGGTTGCGGCATCGATGTAGGGTTCGGTCAGGGTCGAACCGTTGCTGTTCTGGGCGCCTTTGTACCAGGGGCGAACGCGCGGGTCGAAGCCGTCCGGCATCTTGGTGTCGGGACGGATGGTGAAGGCGCCTTTGCTGTCGCCCACGTAGGTCGCCATGAATGCAGAGGTCAGGGCTTTCTGTTCCAGCAGGCTGGCAACCACGCTTGGTTCGGGATTGATGGCGATGTTTTGCGCAGCGTTTTCCACCAGCGCAATGCGCCCGGTGAGCCAGGTTTGAATGTTGCTGGCGGTGACATCGCCCATTTCATGCAGGTAGTTATTCAGGTCGTCGCGAATCGCATTGCGTTGCAGGTAGTCGTTGTAGAGGGTAAACAGCGCGAAGGCGGCAATGACGATAAGGGAGGCTGCAAGCAGGATTTTATGGCTGAAACGCAGATTTTTATTCATGGCTTGAAGGGTCCGCTAAGGTCTTTATATCCGAAGCGCGTCCTTGTGGGAGGCGCAAAATGGCAGTGTCAAAAAAGGTGTGATACTTCTTGGCGATAGCTCTGTGGGTCCCTGTAGGAACTATCTGACCTATTTTTAGACTTTGTGGGTCTCACATCTGCCTGTATCGACTGGCGGCACGAAAGATTAACCATAGGTGACGAAATGCCTGATTCCTCGCAACTCCTTATTGGTGCCGGTCCCGACGACCAGCCCATCGCCCAGGCCATGCGCCTGGCCAACCGCCACGGGTTGATTGCTGGCGCCACCGGCACGGGCAAGACCGTCACGCTGCAACGCCTGGCCGAAGCGTTCAGTGATGCGGGCGTGGCGGTATTTGCCGCCGATATAAAGGGTGACCTCTGTGGCCTGGGCGCTGCGGCGAACCCGCAGGGCAAGGTGGCCGAACGCATCGCCGGCATGCCCTTTCTTCATTACACGAGCAAAGCGTATCCGGTCACGCTGTGGGACATTCATGGCCAGTCTGGTCATCCCTTGCGCACCACTATCAGCGAAATGGGCCCGCTGTTGCTCGGCAGCCTGCTGGAGTTGACGGACAGCCAGCAGTCGGCGCTCTACGCGGCATTCAAGGTGGCAGATCGCGAAGGCCTGTTGCTGCTGGACCTCAAGGACCTCAAGGCACTGCTCAACCACCTGCGCTATCACCCGGAACTGCTGGGGGAAGATGCCGCGCTGATGACCACGGGTTCCAGCCAGGCATTGTTGCGGCGCCTGGCGGTGCTGGAGCAGCAGGGGGCCGAAGCCTTGTTTGGCGAGCCGGCCCTGCAGCTTGAGGATATTTTGCAGCCTGCCAGCGACGGACGCGGACGCATCCACTTGCTGGACGCCAGCCGCCTGGTGCATGACGCGCCGAAGGTCTATGCGACCTTTCTGCTGTGGCTGCTCGCTGAGTTGTTTGAGCAACTGCCGGAGCGCGGCGATGCGGACAAACCGCTGCTGGCGCTGTTTTTTGACGAGGCCCACTTATTATTCGCCGACACGCCCAAGGCCTTGCAGGACCGCCTGGAACAAGTGGTTCGATTGATTCGCTCCAAGGGGGTGGGGGTGTATTTCGTCACCCAATCCCCTGGCGATTTGCCTGATGCGGTGCTGGCGCAACTGGGCCTGCGTATCCAGCATGGGTTGCGTGCGTTCACCACTAAGGAGCAGAAATCCCTGCGAGCGGTGGCGGACGGCTTTCGCCCCAACCCGGCGTTCGATGCCTTGGCGGTCCTGACGGAGTTGGGTACGGGCGAGGCATTGGTGGGCACCTTGCAGGAAAAAGGCACACCGGAAGTCGTCCAGCGCGTGTTGGTCGCACCGCCACAATCGCGGATCGGGCCGCTCAGTGACGGTGAACGTGCCGCCTTGGTCGCCAGTTCGCCGTTGCAAGGCCGTTATGACAAGCCGATTGATCGAGAGTCGGCCTATGAAGTACTGATGGCGCGCAAGGAATTGGGGCCTGCCGAGGCGTCCACGCCTGCAGCCCAGGAGCCGAGCTTTACCGATAAGGCCGGTGCGTTCCTGGGGACCGCGGCGGGCAAGGCGCTCAAGTCCGCCATGCAGCAAGCCGCCAATCAGATGGGACGGCAATTGGTGCGGGGCTTGTTGGGGTCTTTACTGGGGGGGAGCAAGCGCAAATAACGGATCAGGGCTTGGGCTTGGCATGCGCGGCCAGGCGCTCCAGTGCCGCGCGCAAGCCCGGGTCGCTGATGCCGTCGGCCGTGGCTTGAATGGTCTCGGCCGCGTTCACCGATAAATTGATTGTGTGCCCGACCGCGCCTTGCTGCACGGTCGGCGGCTGCACCTTGAACTGGATCCGCGTCAGGCTGGCGAACTCATCGAAGGCCATCAATTGCCGTTGCAGGCGTTTTTGCTGATAGCGCAGGCGTGTCGCCCAATGGCCATCTGTGACAATTAGCAGCAGGTTGCCTTCGCGCCAGGAGGCCACATGACAGTGTTCCCGCGCGGCAGGTTGCAGCTGGGTTTCAAGCAGGCGTTGCAAATGGCCCAAGCGTTGCGCATGGCCGAAGATGGCTTTCAACGGCTTGGCTTCGCGAAGCAACACGCTGGGCGCGCGGGCTGTAAGAGGGCGAAATGCCATGATTAGACACCTAAAGTAACAGAGCGGCCATCTTAGCAGAATCCGCCCAGGCACCCCCAGGCAATGCATTGGCGAGGCTTTACCCGTGAAATCAATAGATAACTTCTGGGCTCCATGGGTTGAAGTTCCAGCAAAAGCCCTTATTTTAAACAAGCCCTCTCACAGCACCATGCCAGCATCGGGGAACAACGCCACTTTCCTCACCCACGATTCCGGGTAGAATGCGCGTTCGCATGCGGCCGTGAGGGCTGCTCGGGCCACTCACGGTGCGCCCTCCATCCCTATGTGTGGAAGAACCTGCCGATATGTTTGCGCCTTTGTTAAAGAAACTTTTTGGAAGCAAGAATGAGCGCGAAGTCAAACGCATGCTCAAGACGGTGCAGCTGGTCAATGCCTTCGAAGAGCAGATGGTTGCCCTTTCGGACGAGCAATTGCGCGCCAAGACCGAAGAGTTCAAGGCCCGCATAGCCAAAGGTGAAACCCTCGACAAGCTGCTCCCCGAAGCCTTTGCGGTTGCCCGTGAAGCCGGTAAGCGCGTCATGGGCATGCGCCACTTCGACGTCCAGTTGATCGGCGGCATGACCTTGCATGAAGGCATGATTGCCGAAATGCGTACCGGTGAAGGCAAGACCCTGGTGGCGACCCTGGGTGTTTACCTCAACGCACTGTCCGGCAAGGGCGTGCATGTTGTGACGGTGAACGACTACCTGGCCCGCCGGGACGCCAACTGGATGCGCCCGCTGTATGAATTCCTCGGCCTGACCGTCGGTGTCGTGACGCCGTTCCAACCGCCGGAAGAAAAACGCGCGGCCTACGCTGCCGACATCACCTACGGTACCAACAACGAATTCGGCTTCGACTACCTGCGCGACAACATGGCGTTCAGCATGGAAGAAAAATTCCAGCGTGAACTCAACTTTGCCGTCATCGACGAAGTCGACTCCATCCTCATCGACGAAGCCCGTACCCCGCTGATCATCTCCGGCCAGGCCGAAGACAGCTCGCGCCTGTACACCGAGATCAACAAGTTGATCCCGCGCCTGGAGCAGCACATCGAGGAAGTGGAAGGCGTGGTGACCAAAGAAGGTCACTTCACCATCGACGAGAAGACCCGCCAGGTCGAACTCAACGAAGCCGGCCACCAGTTCGTCGAAGACATGCTGACCCAGATCGGCCTGCTGGCCGAGGGCGAAAGCCTGTACTCGGCACACAACCTGGGCCTGTTGACCCACGTGTATGCTGGCCTGCGCGCCCACAAGCTGTTCCATCGCAACGTCGAATACATCGTCCAGGACGGCCAGGTCGTACTGGTTGACGAACACACCGGCCGTACCATGCCGGGTCGTCGTCTGTCCGAAGGCCTGCACCAGGCCATCGAAGCCAAGGAAATGCTCAACATCCAGGCTGAAAGCCAGACGTTGGCGTCCACGACTTTCCAGAACTACTTCCGTCTGTACAACAAGCTGTCCGGCATGACCGGTACCGCCGACACCGAAGCGTTCGAGTTCCACCAGATCTACGGTCTGTCGGTGGTGGTCATTCCGCCGAACAAGCCATTGGCGCGTAAAGACTTCAACGACCTGGTGTTCCTGACCGCCGAAGAGAAATACGCGGCGATCATCAATGACATCAAGGACGGCATGGCCCAGGGTCGTCCGATCCTGGTGGGTACCGCCACCATCGAGACTTCCGAGCATGTGTCCAACCTGCTCAACAAGGAAGGCATCGAGCACAAGGTCCTCAACGCCAAGTTCCACGAAAAAGAAGCCGAGATCATCGCCCAGGCCGGCCGCCCAGGCGCGCTGACCATCGCCACCAACATGGCCGGTCGTGGTACCGACATCCTGTTGGGCGGCAACTGGGAAGTGGAAGTTGCGTCCCTGGACAACCCGACCCCTGAGCAGATCGCCCAGATCAAGGCCGACTGGCAGAAACGCCACCAGGCGGTGCTGGAGTCCGGTGGCCTGCAGGTGATCGCTTCCGAGCGCCACGAGTCGCGCCGTATCGACAACCAGCTGCGTGGTCGTGCCGGTCGTCAGGGTGACGCCGGTTCCAGCCGTTTCTACCTGTCGCTGGAAGACAGCCTGATGCGTATCTTCGCCTCGGATCGGGTGAAGAACTTCATGAAGGCCCTGGGCATGCAGTCCGGTGAAGCGATCGAGCACCGCATGGTGACCAACGCCATCGAGAAGGCCCAGCGCAAGGTAGAAGGTCGTAACTTCGACATTCGTAAGCAACTGCTCGAGTTCGATGACGTCAACAACGAACAGCGTAAAGTGATCTATCACATGCGTAACACGTTGCTGGCCGCCGACAACATTGGCGAGACCATTGCCGATTTCCGCCAGGACGTGCTCAACGCCACCGTCAGCGCGCACATTCCGCCACAGTCCCTGCCTGAGCAGTGGGATGTTGCCGGTCTGGAAGCTGCGTTGAAGAGCGACTTCGGTGTTGACTTGCCGGTCCAGCAATGGCTCGACGAAGACGACCACCTGTACGAGGAAACCCTGCGCGAGAAGCTCATGACCGAGCTGCTGGCCGCGTACAACGAGAAAGAAGAGCAGGCGAGCGCCGAAGCCCTGCGTACTTTCGAAAAACAAATCGTACTGCGCGTGCTGGATGACCTGTGGAAAGACCACCTGTCGACCATGGACCACCTGCGTCATGGCATCCACCTGCGTGGCTATGCCCAGAAGAACCCTAAGCAGGAGTACAAGCGCGAGTCGTTCACGCTGTTCTCCGAGCTGCTGGATTCGATCAAGCGCGATTCGATTCGCGTGTTGTCCCACGTCCAGGTGCGTCGCGAAGATCCGGTCGAGGAAGAAGCTCGCCTGCGCCAGGAAGCCGAGGCCTTGGCTGCGCGCATGCAATTCCAGCATGACGAAGCGCCAGGTCTCGAGGCTCCTGAGGTGTTGGGCGAGGAGGTCGATGTGGCCCTGGCCCAGACCCCCGTGCGCAACGAGCAGAAGCTGGGCCGTAACGAGCTGTGCTGGTGCGGTTCGGGCAAGAAGTACAAACACTGCCACGGCGAAATCAACTAAGATTTTCGCCTGACGCTGCAACACCCCGCGCCGCGACCGGCATCAGCCGTCGCGGCGTTTTGCCATTAATTCCTACCGTCGAACGCGACGGCACAGACATCACCTATTTTTAAGGAGCGCATTCATGGCTGTTGGTCTTGGTCCTTTGCCCACTTTGCACCCGGTTGCCGGTTTTGAACTCGGTATCGCTTCGGCCGGCATCAAACGCCCGGGGCGCAAGGATGTGGTGGTGATGCGCTGTGCCGAAGGCTCGACCGTCGCTGGTGTGTTCACCCTCAACGCCTTCTGCGCCGCGCCGGTGATCCTGGCCAAGCAGCGCGTGGCCGGCCCGATTCGTTACCTGTTGACCAACACTGGCAATGCCAACGCCGGCACCGGTGAACCTGGCCTGGTCGCCGCCGCCCGCACTTGCGCCAAGCTGGCGCAACTGACCGGCGTGGACGCCAGCCAGGTACTGCCGTACTCCACCGGCGTGATCGGCGAGCCGCTGCCCGTGGAAAAAATCGAAGCGGCCCTGCAAGCCGCGTTGGATGACCTGTCTGTGGATAACTGGGCGGCCGCCGCCACTGGCATCATGACCACCGACACCCTGCCCAAAGGTGCGAGCCGCCAATTCGTGCACGAAGGCGTGACGGTCACCGTGACCGGCATCAGCAAAGGTGCGGGCATGATTCGCCCGAACATGGCCACCATGCTCGGCTACATTGCCACCGACGCCAAAGTTTCCCGCGATGTGCTGCAACGCCTGATCCTGGATGGCGCCAACAAGTCGTTCAACCGCATCACCATTGATGGCGATACCTCCACCAACGATTGCTGCATGCTGATCGCCACTGGCCAAGCCAACCTGCCGCAAATCACCGAAGCCAACGGGCCTCTGTTTACTGCATTGAAGCAGGCGGTGTTCGAAGTGTGCATGGACGTGGCCCAGGCCATCGTGCGTGACGGCGAAGGCGCAACCAAGTTCGTCACGGTTGAAGTCAACGGCGGCGGCAACCACCAGGAATGCCTGGATGTCGGTTATACCGTGGCCCATTCGCCACTGATCAAGACCGCACTGTTCGCCTCCGACCCGAACTGGGGGCGTATCCTCGCCGCCGTCGGTCGTGCCGGCGTGCCGGACCTGGATGTGAGCAAGATCGACGTGTTCCTCGGCGACGTATGCATCGCCAGCGGTGGCGCGCGCGCCGAGACCTACACCGAAGCCCAGGGCTCGGCGGTGATGCAGCAGGAAGAAATCACCATCCGCATCGAACTGGGGCGTGGTAACTGCAGCGAAACCATCTGGACCACCGACCTGTCCCACGAATACGTGAAGATCAATGCGGAATACCGCACCTGAAAACGAACGTTACCTTGTAGGCGCGAGCTTGCTCGTGAAGAACGTCAACGATAACGCGGACATTCTGGATGCACGCGGTGCCTGGGCGTTTTTCGCGAGTAGGCTCGCTCCTGCAAAGGGCAGCTCAAAGCTTGTAAGGGAGACAGTGGCGTGAAACGAGTGCATGTAGCAGCAGCGGTGATCCGCGGCGTCGATGGCAGGATCCTGCTGGCGCGCCGCGCCGATACCCAGCATCAGGGCGGTCTCTGGGAGTTTCCTGGCGGCAAGGTGGAGGCCGACGAGTCGGTCGCCACCGCGCTGTCCCGCGAGTTGCAGGAAGAGCTGGGTATCCAGGTCACCACGGCGCGGCCACTGATCAAGGTGCAGCATGACTACCCGGACAAGCAGGTGTTGCTGGATGTCTGGGAAGTCTCGGCCTTTACCGGCGAGCCCCATGGTGCTGAAGGGCAGCCGCTGGCGTGGGTGGCCCAACGGGATTTGCTCAACTATGAGTTTCCGGCAGCCAATGCGCCGATCGTTGCTGCCGCACGCCTGCCCGCCGAATACCTGATCACCCCGGGCGAGCTGGAAACCCCGACATTGTTGCGTGGTATCCAGAAAGCCATTGCCGGTGGCGTCAAACTGGTTCAGTTGCGTGCCCCCAACGGTTATGACCCCAAGTACCGTGACCTTGCGGTGGACGCAGTGGGGCTGTGCGCCGGTAAGGCGCAGTTGATGCTCAAGGGGCCGTTTGAATGGCTGGGGGATTTTCCGGCGGCCGGCTGGCACATGACCGCCGCGCAACTGCGCAAATACGCGAGCAAGGGCCGCCCGCTGCCCAAGGATCGTTGGCTGGCGGCTTCCTGCCACAACGCCGAAGAACTGGCGCTGGCGGAAATGATGGACGTGGATTTTGTCACGCTGTCGCCCGTGCAGCCGACCCAGACCCATCCTGATGCCCAACCGTTGGGCTGGGAACTGGCGGCAGAGTTGATCCGTGGGTTCAGCAAACCGGTGTTTCTGTTAGGCGGGGTTGGGCCTGCGCAGCGGGAGCAGGCGTGGGAAGCCGGCGCTCAAGGTGTCGCAGGGATTCGGGCGTTCTGGCCTGAGCTTTGATGGTGCTCTGAAGGGCCCTATCGGGGGCAAGCCCCCTCCCACATTCGACCGAGTTCCAACTTTGGAATGTGATCAACATGTGGGAGGGGGCACCCCGATGAGGCCCAATCAGTCACCGAATCATCATCAGTGCGGCTTCGCCGCCGCCTGCCACAACACTTCTGCAACACCCTGGCGCTTGGCAATCACCCGCGCCGCCACAAACAGCAAATCCGACAGCCGATTGATATACGCCAACCCCACCCCTTCCAACGGCTCTACAGCATTCAGATGCTGACAGCGCCGCTCGGCACTGCGCGCCAGGCTGCGGCATACATGGGCCTGGGCAATCAGCGCTGAACCACCAGGCAAGATAAAGTTTTCCAGCGGTCCGACTTCCTCGTTCCAGCGATCAATCGCTGCTTCCAGCCGATCAACTTCCGCTGCATTCAGTGCCTTGTACTCCGGCATCGCCAACTCGCCGCCCAGATCGAACAATCGATGCTGGCAAGGCGTAAGCACCTCGATCACGTCCTGTAAGCCTGGATGCTGCCCGCCGAGTGCTTCGAGATACGCCAGCAGCAACCCCAACTGACTGTTCAGCGTATCGACTTCGCCAATGGCTTCCACCCGTGGGTGGTCCTTGGGCACGCGGCGACCGTCGCCGAGGCCGGTTTCACCCTGGTCGCCGGTACGGGTGTAAATCTTCGACAGGCGAAAGCCCATGGTCAGTGCTCCAGTTGGGTAAGTTCAGCGGGGGACAATTGGCTGCCCGCCAGGGGCAGGCGCAAGGTGAAGCAGGTACCTTGGCCCAGGGTGGAGTGCACCTCCATCTGGCCCTTATGGTTGTTGGTGATGATGAAGTACGACACCGACAGCCCAAGCCCGGTGCCCTGGCCGATCTCCTTGGTGGTGAAGAATGGCTCGAACGTGCGTTTGCGCACGTTTTCGCTCATGCCGATACCGTTGTCTTCCACCTGGATTTCGGCCCAGGGCGGATTAAGGCGAGTGCGCAGGATGATGCGTCCCGGCTCGCGATCGTCCCCGCGCAGGTGAATGGCCTGGGCTGCGTTTTTCAGCAGGTTGAGCAACACCTGCTCCAGCTCGTTGGCGGTGCCGGGCACCGGGCCCAGTTGCGGGTCGAATTGGCGGATGATCGCCTGGCCCTTGAAGTCGAAGCCGATGGCGAGGTCGAAGTCATTACCGGCAATTTCCACGGCCTGGTCGATCAGGGCTGGTAGGTCGCAAGGCGCCATTTGCCGATTGCTGCGGCGGCTGAAGCTGAGCATATGGGTCACGATCTTCGCCGCCCGCGCGCCGGCTTGCTGGATGCCGTCGAGCAGCTGCGGCACTTCGCGGCTTTGCAGGTAACGGTTGACCGTGTCCAGGTCGATGCCAACCTGCTCGGCCTGTTCCAGGTTCTTGGGCAGGTCGGGCGACAAGCGGCGGCGGATGTTTTGCACGTTATGCAGGATCGCTCCCAGCGGGTTGTTGATCTCATGGGCCATGCCGGCCGCGAGCCCGCCGACGGAAAGCATTTTTTCCGACTGCACCATCATTTCTTCCAGGGACAGGCGCTGGGTGATGTCATCGATGCGGATCACCACGCCGCGCCCGGCACCGCCCGTCAGCGGGTAGAAGGTCAGGGCGTAATGCTTGGGCTCATCGTCCTTGATCCAGGTGACCCGCTCGATGCGTTCCACCGTGTGTTGCTCGACGGTAGCCTTGATTTGCGGCAGGTATGGCTTGAGGGGTTGGAAGGCGAGGTAGATCGGCTGGTTCAAGGCTTCGTCGAGGCGCGTACCGGAAAGCGCGCTGGCTTCCTGGTTCCACTGGGTGACATAGAGCTGCTCATCCAGGGCGATCAGCGCCGACGGCATGGAGTCGATGATACTGTTCAGGTAATTCTGGAAACCGGTGAGTTTTTTCTCGATCTTGCTGCGCACCTGGACTTCCAGTTCCAGCTTGCGGTTGGTGTGGCGCGTCTCCTCGGCCAGGCCCTGGGCCTGGGAATAGGCGGCCTGGGAGTCGTCCCGCGCGCGCTTGAGCTGCTGTTCGCGGGCTTCGATACGCGACAGCATGGTATTGAAGGCCTCGGCCAGGCTGCCGATTTCATCGCGGTTGCCGCGGCCGGCGCGCAGGGCGTAGTTCTCTTCGCGGGTGACCTGGCGGGACAGCTCTTCCAGCTCATGGATGGGGCGCGTGATCAAGCGTTTGATCTGCCGGGCGATGACCAGCCACAGCAGTACGCTGAAAATCAGGATACCCAGGCTGGCGGTCAGCGTACCGGTGTAGAACGCCACCGGCAGCTCACTGCTGGCCACCAGCAGCAAATGCCCGGATGGCTGGCCCGCGCGAGGCAGGGTGATCACCTGGTTGCTGCGGAATTCAGTGACCCGCCAGGCCTCGATATGCCGGTAGCTGTCCGGCAAGTGCAGGCGGTCGCCATGTTGCATCTGCGCCAGGCGGTTGCCTTCGCCGTCGTACAGTGCGGCGGCGCGCAGCGGCGAATAGCTGGTCAGTTCATTGAGCAGGGCGTCGGCCTTGGCTGGAGATTCCAAGGCTTCGGCGGCGAGTGCCGGGTTGGACACCAGCCGACCGATGGCCTGCAAGGCCTGGGGCGCCATGCTTTCCTGGGAAATCCAGTAGGCGGCGCTGATAAAGGTCAGGTTGGCCACCAGCAATACAGTGGTCAGCAGCACCAGTAGGGCGGCCAGCAGCTTTTGCCCCACCGGGAGATTTTCGAGACGCTGGCGCAGTGGCATCAGTTTTCCACAGGTAATAGACAAGTGGGCAGGGTAGCGCGTGCCTCAGTCGCTGGGCAATCCGCGTGCAATCAACTGCTCGACCAGGCGCATCTGTACCTGTTGCAAGTGCGGCAGGACCAATTGATGACGGTTGGCCGCCTGGCACGCATAGCCCAGCAGGTAGCTGATTTCGGTGCGCCGCGCGTTGGCCACGTCCTGGTACATCGAGGAGTAATTGGCGGCCGTGGCCTGGATCACTCGCTCTACCTCACTGTGCAGATCTTGCGCGGCGGCAGGCTGGCCGCAGCATTCGAGCAGCTCGCTCAGTTCGGCGCACAGGGTCGCGACTTCACACTGATGTGCCTGCAGGCCGCCATTTCGGCATTGGTACAGCACCGTCAGCGGGTTGATCGCGCAATTGAGCGCGAGTTTGCGCCACAGGCGGGTGAGGATGTCCGTGCTCCATTCGTGGGGGATGCCCGCAGCCTGCAGGTCATCCAGCCATAGCGGTGGAGTGGGGTGCTGAGCGTCGCCCAGCCAGGTGTAGCCATGCCCGGCGAATACCACGCGCCAGTCGCCGTCGCGAAACGCGCCTTCGGTGCTGGAGGCGAAGATGCAACGCGCCTGGGGCAGTTGCGCCGCGACGGCGTCCTGGCTGCCCAGGCCGTTTTGCAAGAGGATCAGTTCGGCGTCCGGTACCAGTCGATGCTGCAACCGGGCGATGGCACCCTGGGCGTCGTAGGCTTTGCACGCCACCAGCAGACGATGAATCGGCCCGGGGCTGTCGGGTGTTTCGCCGATCACAGGGTAGGTGTGTGCTACGCCTTGCTCCACCAGGGTCAGCCCTGGCCCCGCCTGGTAGCTGGCCAGGCGCGCCTCATCGCGCAGGATCAGCCTCACGGGCACGCCGGCGCGCGTCAGGCGGGTGGCCCAGAGTGTGCCGAGGCTGCCGGCGCCGAGAATGTGCCAAGGGGTCGACATCAGTTTGTGCTCCGTAGGGGCGCCCACGGTGAATGGGGCGAAAGAACCGCTATAATGCCCCGGCATTTTAGCTCGGCGCGCTCCATCTTTACTGAGCCCGCCCTTTATATTGGAGAAATGACATGCCTTCGTTCGACGTGGTATCCGAACTGGACAAACACGAAGTCACCAACGCCGTCGAGAACGCCGTCAAGGAACTGGACCGCCGCTATGACTTGAAAGGCAAGGGCAGCTTCGAATTCAAGGAAAAGGAACTGACTGTCAACTTGACCGCTGAAGCCGATTTCCAGCTGGAAGCGATGATCGAGATCCTCAAGCTGGCCCTGGTCAAGCGCAAGATCGACGTGCAGTGCCTTGAAGTCAAGGACGCCTACGCCTCCGGCAAGCTGATGAAGCAGGAAGCCGTGCTCAAGGAAGGCATCGACAAGGAGCTGGCGAAGAAGATCGTCGCCCATATCAAGGATGCCAAGCTGAAAGTCCAGGCTGCCATCCAGGGTGAGCAGGTGCGTGTCACCGGCAAGAAGCGTGACGACCTGCAAGAGGCAATCGCGGCCCTGCGCGCCAAGACATTCGACATGCCGCTGCAGTTCAATAACTTCCGCGACTGATGGCACTTCGGGGAACCTGCGGGCGTTTTCGACGTCCCACGCCCCAGAACCCACGCCTGCACTTGAGCCCTACGGGGCTCATTTGTGTTTCTAGGCCGTCAATAAGCCGCACATCCGCCACACAGGAGAAGCTACATGGATTTAAACGCTGAAATGGATCACTTGATCAAGACGTCGCAGTCGTGGATCCCGATGATCATGGAATACGGCAGCCGGGTGTTGCTGGCGGTGATCACCCTGGCCATTGGCTGGTGGCTGATCAACGTATTGACCCACCGAGTGGGCCGCCTGCTGGCCATGCGTAACGCGGACCTGGCGCTGCAGCACTTCATCACCAGCCTTGCGAACATTGCACTGAAAGTCATGCTGATCGTCAGCGTGGCCTCGATGATCGGCGTGGCAACCACCTCGTTCGTCGCGGCTATCGGTGCGGCTACCCTGGCCATCGGCCTGGCATTGCAAGGCAGCCTGGCCAACTTCGCCGGCGGGGTGCTGATTCTGTTGTTCCGTCCGTTCCGTATCGGCGACTGGATCGAAGCCCAGGGCACCGCCGGTACCGTCGACAGCATCCAGATCTTCCACACCGTGCTGCGCACCGGCGACAACAAGACCGTGATCGTGCCGAACGGCATCCTGTCCAATGGCATTATCACCAACACCAACCGTCAGCCGACCCGCAAGGTGGTGTTCGATGTGGGGGTGGATTACGAGGCCGATCTGCAAAAAGCCCGCGAAGTGCTGCTGGAGCTGGCGAAAGATCCGCGCGTGCTGGCTGACCCTGCGCCTGTTGCCGTGGTGTCGACCCTGGGTGACAGCTCAATCACTGTTTCTCTGCGTTGCTGGACCAATACCCCGGATTATTGGGATGTAGTGTTCATGCTTAATGAACTGTCGCGTGACCGTTTAAAGGCAGCCGGGATTGATATTCCATTTCCGCAGCGAGTTATACGAGTCATGCAAGAGGCTGCGCCGAAGTAAGCGAAAGCGTCATGTTTAACTTGGCCGAAAGGTCAGGTTAAACGTGTCAGCTTAATCTCGTTAGTTAGCTTGCTAGTTATTTATTCGCTGAAGTAAAACTGCAATAAAAAAGCCGCCCCCCTGGCTAGCAGAGGGGCGGCTTTTTTTGTTTAAGGCCGAAGCCTTAAGTCATCGTTGTAATCAAACGCTTAATTACAAGATGTTCAGCGGGTATTGCGCGATCAGACGCAGTTCGTCGATCGACGCCGAACCGTAGTACACGCCGTCAGACGAACGATAGGTCGCTTGACGGACGCGCAGGCTCAGGTCTTTGGCTGGGCCGCTCTGGATCACGTATTTGGCTTCGATGTCGCGTTCCCACTCTTTACCGTTCGAAGTGGTGCCAGTGTTGGCGCCGCTGCCGTTGACGTAACGAGTCATGAAGCTCAGGCCTGGCACGCCGAAGGTGGCCATGTTCAGGTCGTAGCGAGCTTGCCAGGATTTCTCGTCTTCAGCGTTGAAGTCGGAACGGGCGATGGAGTTGGCCAGGAAAATCGTGCCGCCGCCGTCTACGCCGTAACCGTAGTCGCCGTCACCGCTAACTTTCTGGTAGGCGAGGGTAAAGGTGTGAGCGCCGAGGGTATAGGCGCCCTGCAAGCTGTAGGCACGGTTATCCAGCTTGGTGGTGCCGTCTTTTTCTGCGCGTTGCAGGCCGGCGCCGTCGCTTTTGGTGCTGTAGATGTTGAAGTCGACAGCCAGGGACTGATCATCGCTAAGCGCGTGGGTCCAGTTCACGTTGGCGTAGAGTTTCTTCCAGTAGTCTTCCACTTTCGAGTAGTAGAGGCTGGTAGTGAACTCAGGGGTCCAGGAGTACACGCCGCCTACGAAGTTGGCGTCGCGCAGGCCAGTACCGGTACCCGGCTCGGAGCTTGCGATACTGTCCTTGTAGGTGTGGTCCTGGGCAACGATCGAGGTGAAGTGACCGGCTTCCAGTTTCAGGCCCTTGATCTCGTTGCTGGTGAGCGAGATACCTTGTGGCAGTTCTGGCAGGAGGCGGCTGTCATCGGATGCGAATACCGGGGCGGTGGTGTACTGGTCGCCCACTTTCAGGACCGTATCGGAAATACGGAACTTGATGGCTGCGCCACCCTTGGAGTAATCATCCTGCGCACGACCGTCGGAGCCGTTAGGGAACAGGCCGGTACCGGCACGGCCCTTGCCGCTGTCGAGTTTGATGCCCAGCAAACCAATGGCATCGACACCGACACCGATGGTGCCTTGGGTGTAACCCGAGCTGAACAGACCGTGGAAGCCGAGACCGGTTTCTTCGCGACGGCTTTGAGTGCCTGGCGCGTTGTTACGGAAGTCACGGCTGAAGTACAGGGTACGAGTCAGGATACTGGCTGTGCTGTCCTCGATAAAGCCCTTGGAATCGTCCTGGGCGGACGCCATTGCGAACTGCGAGGTGCCTGCTGAAACAGCCAGGGCGATCATGCTCCACTTCATCACGCGCATCGTGATTTGCTCCTTTGGTTTAGGAAGAGTACTGCCGTCCCACCTGTATTTTTATCTGGGCGGCTCTTTCTTTTTTGTGTCGGCGTAAAGTTATATCACGCAGACCGTATTGACGATACTTGTCCAACTATCCTTTCAGCTTCTTTACGAGGCTGTCGTAAATTGCTAGCTCCATGTCGCAAATTCACAGTCCGAATGTAACTGGACTGACAACTTCAATGCTGTTTTCAAACCCTTCAATAGTTTGGAGTCTTCCTTGATTCGCATTGAAACGCTGTTGTTCTTTTCGCGAAACACCTGCTTCCGAACGGGTGTCGTTGCCGACGATATGGGTGTGAATGCAACAAGCGCGCCCAAATCGGTAACTGAATGTCATTTTTTCGTGAAAATCGTTACTGCCCTGTAAAAACCGCATAAGCACGGGCTTTTTACGCCCTTTGGTTTGGTCTTGACGGCCGCGCATGACATCAGTGCGGTGGTACAAAAAACCTGTGCCTGCGCAAAACGTTACCGGTTCACCCCGATGAGTGGGTACTTGGCGGATCTCTTTGAGGCACAAGTGGGTCATTTTGGTGCGTTCCGGTGAGGCCCGTTCTAGCGTAGCTCATATATTCGCTTGCTTCGAAAAGGTGCAGGTTTTTTTGTCGGACCGTGCCGACGCTTCCTGCATTCGCCGTGAAGCCGCGAACAATCAACGGTATGCTGGGTACCTGAACTTGACCTGCCGAACGGAGTGCCCGTGGTGTTCGCCTTAGACCAACGCTTGCAACAAGACACACTGGCCCTCGGGGACTTCCCGCTGTGCCGCCTGCTGCTGTCCAATGACTCGAACTACCCATGGTTCATTCTGGTACCGCGTATCAACGGTATCAGCGAAGTGTTTCAGCTGGATGTCGCAGATCAACGAATCCTATGGGAAGAAACCACGGCCCTGGCGCAGTTGCTCAACGAAGGCTTGATGGCCGACAAGATGAATATTGGTGCGCTGGGCAACGTCGTCAGCCAGTTGCATGTGCATGTGATCGTACGCAGGCGCGATGACGCGGCATGGCCGGCTCCGGTTTGGGGCAAGCATCCGGCGCAGCCGTACACTGAACAACAGGTAGCGGCTATTCGCGCGCGCATGCGTGAGTTGTTGCCTGCCGACTTTATTTTTGCGCAGGACTGAACCATGGATCTGCAAGACCGTGTGACGGACCTGGAAAGCCGCTTGGCCTTCCAGGACGACACCATCGAGACGCTCAACGATATCCTGGTGACCCAGCAGCGCGCGGTTGAACGCCTGCAGCTTCAGATGGCGGCGCTGCTCAAGCGCCAGGAAGAAATGGGCGGCCAGTTCGAAACCTCCGAAGAGGAGGCTCCACCGCCTCACTATTAATTGGCCCACCCTTAATAGTCGCGCATAAAAAACCGCGATCCAGCCTAGCTGGATCGCGGTTTTTTTTTTTGCAGCGCGGGCTGAAATCAGCGACGTGGCAGGGCAGCGATCACGTCTTCGGCTTGCAGACCTTTGTCTCGATTCATGACGGAGAATTCCACACGCTGACCTTCGACCAGAACGCGATGGCCTTCGCCACGGATGGCCCGGAAGTGGACGAAGATATCGTCGCCCGAATCGCGGGAAATAAAGCCGAAGCCTTTGGACGTGTTGAACCACTTGACGGTCCCGGTATCCCGATTGGTCATGTCGTAGTTTTGCGACGCGGCCGCAGGGGACGAACGGTAGAAGCTGATGGCCAGGTGAAGAACGATGGCGACCAGCGCAATGACCAGGCTGAGCAGGATGGCCGGGTGGCCGCCGACTTCAGGCATGGGTGCCAGGAGGGTGAGGGTTTGGACCACAACGGTCAGCACCAACAGCGCACTGACGAGGTTTTGCAGTTGATGACGCATGCCTTTGTTCCAGTACGGAATCACGGGCGCCAGCGTCAGGTTAAGAAGGCCGAACAAGGCCAGGTACAGAGCGTCATGTTGTTGCAGGTAGGGCAGGCTTTCAGGCTGCAGGCTCGGGATAAAGGACAGCAGCAAAGCTGCAACGCCCGTTAGCAGGTGGACGATTTTCAACATTTTGATTAACTCACGTTAAGACGGATCACAAGGAAGAGCTGACTGGCACGGTTCGCTTCTGAACAATGGGAGGCGTTGAGCACGTGCACGGGTATCAGCCTATGCGCTGGCCGAAGAAAATAACGGCAGCGACACGCTGCCTATTTAACAGCAAAGGCTGTGCCTACTCAAATCAAGCATTTCCAGGCATTGCAAGGGGTGTGGCATTTCTGCGTCAAACGCTTGTCCTAGACGTTTGCAGGCTTTTTCATCGCTATCAGGCAAATCGCCTGTCGGGCGCAAAGCCTTGCTTGTCACAGGCCGGTGCGCCCGCGCGGGGCGAATTGCCGCACGTCGCCTGGTGCTGCCGGGCTGCACAAGGTGGGGACTCTTGCTAGAGTGGTCCTGCACCTGATCAATGAATGCTTGTCAATTGAAGGGGATAAACATGGCAATCGATATCGGTATCAGTGAAGAAGATCGTAAATCCATCGTCGATGGGCTTTCGCGACTGCTTTCCGATACCTATGTACTGTACCTGAAGACCCACAATTTCCATTGGAACGTCACGGGCCCCATGTTCCGCACGCTGCACCTGATGTTCGAGGAGCAGTACAACGAGCTGGCGCTGGCGGTGGACTCCATTGCCGAACGTATCCGTGCCCTGGGCTTTCCGGCGCCGGGTGCCTATTCGATCTATGCCCATCTTTCTTCGATCAAGGAAGAAGAAGGCGTACCGAGCGCAGAAGAGATGATCAAGCAATTGGTTGCGGGCCAGGAAGCGGTCACGCGGACCGCCCGTGGCATTTTCCCGCTGCTCGACAAGGTCAGTGACGAGCCAACGGCCGACTTGTTGACCCAACGCATGCAGGTTCACGAGAAAACCGCGTGGATGCTGCGTTCCCTGCTCGAAAACCAGTAACCATCGACCTCGAGTGGCGTCGCCCCGGCGCCGCTCGCGGGTTTCCCCGCGC
The DNA here is from genome assembly GCF_029457515.1 of Pseudomonas sp. G11. Taxonomy (NCBI): domain Bacteria; kingdom Pseudomonadati; phylum Pseudomonadota; class Gammaproteobacteria; order Pseudomonadales; family Pseudomonadaceae; genus Pseudomonas; species Pseudomonas sp. G11. Next base: position 6,482,416 of record NZ_CP120377.1, on the reverse strand, counting down.
TTCCTGGCGTTCTCCTACGATGATCGACTCTCCGTCTTCTGGCTGCCCCTGTCTTCCTGCTGTTTTATAGGCCTATCGCCCAATGGGAGAAACCCATGGGCTGTTGTTTGGCAACGGAGTGTCAGGTGTATGTCACGTGGAGCGGTGAGTGGAGTGATGGAAACGGGTGGTTTTCAGAAGATAAAGGTCGATCCCTTCTCCAGGGGGTTCGATATGGGATTGGCCAGGCCGTTGTCCCGATCGGTCAGGCTCAACGGTTTTTCCACCTGTCTGCGGCTCGAGCAGATCTATTGGAATATCCTCACGGAGATTGCCAGGCTCAATGCCTGTTCGGTCAGTGCATTGCTGTCTTACGTCGATCGGGAAGTGCATTTGCGGTATGGAGGCGTAAAAAACTTCAGTGGACTGGTCAGGGTCGTGTGCGTGGTTCACCTGTTAAAAGGCTGCAGCGCACCGTTGAGTCCTGAGTAATCTTGCGGTTCCGTGGCCAGGCCTGCCCCAGGGCGGGCCTGGCTTCGGGCAGAAAGCCGGCTGCGCTGCCTCGATTTACCAGATATAATCCCGCGCTTTGCTGCGAATGCCGGGGCTTGATCCGTTGGGCAGGCGTAGCGCGTAACGATCTGATCGCCGAGACATCTCCATGCCCATGTACGACTATCAATGTGCTTCCTGTGGTCATCAGTTGGAAGCCATTCAAAAGATCAGCGCAGCGCCGTTGGTCGATTGCCCGGCCTGCCAGGCGCCTGAACTCAAGAAGATGTTGTCCATGCCGGGCTTCCGCCTGAGTGGCAGCGGCTGGTACGAGACCGATTTCAAGACCGGCTCTAAGAAGAATCTGGCCGGCGGCGACAAAGCAGACTGAGTTGAACTCTACGCGCAGGCTCCTGCATTATCCGTCCCCTGCTTAACTGTGCGGTGACGAGGCAGGCCTCCACCGAATTTCGAATTACGAGAAGTGAAACCACTACCATGATGCGCAGCCACTATTGCGGCCAACTGAACGAGACCCTGGATGGTCAGGAAATCACCCTTTGCGGATGGGTTCACCGTCGCCGCGACCACGGCGGGGTGATCTTCCTCGATATCCGTGATCGTGATGGTCTGGCCCAGGTGGTGTTCGACCCGGACCGCGCCGAGAGCTTCGCCGCCGCCGACCGCGTGCGCAGCGAATACGTCGTGAAGATCACCGGCAAGGTACGCCTGCGTCCGGCCGGGGCTGTGAACCCGAACATGGCGTCCGGCGCAATCGAAGTGCTGGGCTACGAGCTGGAAGTGCTGAACGAATCGGAAACCCCGCCGTTCCCGCTTAACGAATACTCCGACGTCGGCGAAGAAACCCGCCTGCGCTACCGCTTCCTGGACCTGCGTCGTCCGGAAATGGCCGAGAAGCTGCGCCTGCGTTCGCGCATGACCACCAGCATCCGTCGCTTCCTGGACGAGAACGGCTTTCTCGACGTCGAAACACCGATCCTCACCCGGGCTACCCCGGAAGGCGCGCGTGACTACCTGGTGCCAAGCCGCACCCACGCCGGCAGCTTCTTCGCCCTGCCGCAATCGCCGCAGTTGTTCAAGCAACTGCTGATGGTGGCCGGCTTTGACCGTTACTACCAGATCGCCAAGTGCTTCCGTGACGAAGACCTGCGCGCCGATCGCCAACCCGAATTCACCCAGATCGACATCGAGACCAGCTTCCTCGATGAAAAAGAGATCATGGGCATCACCGAACAAATGATCCGCAACCTGTTCAAGGAAGTGCTGGACCTGGAATTCGGCGAATTCCCGCACATGACTTTCGAAGAAGCCATGCGCCGCTACGGTTCCGACAAGCCAGACCTGCGTAACCCGCTGGAACTGGTGGACGTGGCCGACCAGCTTAAAGATGTCGATTTCAAGGTGTTCAGCGGCCCGGCCAACGACCCGAAATGCCGCATCGCCGCCCTGCGTGTGCCTGGTGGCGCGAGCATGCCGCGCAAGCAGATCGACGACTACACCAAGTTTGTCGGCATCTACGGTGCCAAGGGCCTGGCGTACATCAAGGTCAACGAGCGCGCCAAGGGAGTTGAAGGCCTGCAGTCGCCTATCGTGAAGAACATCCCGGAAGCCAACCTCAATGTGATCCTGGATCGCGTTGGTGCGGTCGACGGCGACATCGTGTTCTTCGGCGCCGACAAGGCCAAGATCGTCAGTGAAGCCCTCGGCGCGCTGCGGATCAAGCTGGGCCACGACCTCGACCTGCTGACCTGCAAGTGGGCACCGATGTGGGTCGTCGACTTCCCGATGTTCGAAGAGAACGACGACGGCAGCTTCAGCGCCTTGCACCACCCGTTCACTGCGCCGAAGTGCTCCCCTGAAGAGCTGGAAGCCAACCCGGCAGGCGCTCTGTCCCGTGCCTACGACATGGTATTGAACGGCACCGAGCTGGGTGGCGGTTCGATCCGTATCCATCGCAAAGAGATGCAGCAAGCGGTATTCCGCCTGCTGGGCATCAACGAAGCGGAACAGGAAGAGAAGTTCGGCTTCCTGCTCGACGCCCTGAAATACGGCGCGCCGCCGCACGGTGGCCTGGCCTTCGGCCTGGATCGCCTGGTGATGCTGATGACTGGCGCCCAGTCGATCCGTGAAGTGATCGCGTTCCCGAAAACCCAGAGCGCTGCGGACGTCATGACCCAGGCGCCGGGTGTGGTGGATGCCAAGGCACTGCGCGAGTTGCACATTCGCCTGCGCGAGACGCCGAAGGCTGAGTAAGGCTGCTGCGTGAAAGCGCGATAAGGTTTTACGCGGTCAAAAAGGCGCATCTTCGGATGCGCCTTTGCGTTACAAGGGTTGCATCCCGCCTGGGGCGGGGTTGATAAGGTTTCTAGAGAATTTCGGAGTTGTGTTATGGCTGGCCATTCCAAGTGGGCGAACATCAAGCACCGCAAAGAGCGTCAGGATGCCAAGAAAGGCAAGATCTTCACCAAGTGGATTCGCGAACTGACGGTCGCTGCCCGCCAGGGCGGTGGTGACCCAGGCTCCAACCCGCGTCTGCGCCTGGCGCTGGATAAAGCCCTCGGCGCCAACATGAGCCGCGACATCATCGACCGCGCCGTGGCCCGTGGTGCCGGGGCGGCCGATACCGACGACATGGTCGAGCTTACCTACGAAGGCTACGGCCCGGGTGGCGTGGCGGTGATGGTCGAGTGCATGACCGATAACCGCAACCGTACCGCGGCGGCAGTACGCCATGCGTTCAGCAAGTGCGGGGGTAACCTCGGCACAGACGGTTCGGTAGCCTACCTGTTCGAGCGCAAGGGGCAGATCTCCTTCGCACCGGGTGTGGATGAAGATGCGCTGATGGAAGCGGCAATGGAGGCGGATGCCGACGACGTCGTGACCAATGAAGACGGCTCCATTGACGTGTTCACCTCGTTCGCCGGGTTCTACGCCGTGCGTAACGCGCTGGAAGCGGCCGGTTTCAAAGGTACCGACGCGGAAATCGTGATGCTGCCAACCACCAGCGCCGAGCTGGACCTGGACGGCGCGCAGAAAGTACTGAAGATGCTGGATATGCTCGAAGACCTGGATGACGTGCAGAACGTGTATTCGAATGCCGACATCCCTGAATCTGTAGCCGAACAGCTAGGCTGAAGGGCGATGTAGTTTTAAATGTGGGAGGGGGCTTGCCCCCGATAGCGGTGGTTCAGTCGATTGAGAGATAACTGACACACTGCCATCGGGGGCAAGTCCCCTCCCACATTGGGCCTCCCTGTATCAAAAATTGTGTTTACCCGACCTGCAGGCCTTATGACTTTAATCCTAGGTATCGACCCCGGTTCGCGCATTACCGGCTTTGGCGTGGTGCAACACACCCCGCGCGGCTGCGTCTATGTCGCCTCGGGCTGTATTCGTACCGGCGCGGGCGAGTTGGCTGAGCGCTTGCAGATCGTCTATCGCGGCGTGCGTGAAGTGATCCAGACCTACGGGCCAGTGACCATGGGCATCGAAAAGGTGTTCATGGCCAAGAATGCCGACTCGGCCCTCAAGCTCGGCCAGGCCCGTGGCGCTGCCATCGTGGCCGGTGCCGAGGAAGGCATGGAAATCGCCGAATACACCGCGACCCAGGTCAAGCAAGCAGTGGTTGGCACGGGGGCGGCGAATAAAGAGCAGGTGCAGATGATGGTGATGCACATGCTCAAGCTCACCTCAAAACCGCAGATCGATGCCTCCGACGCCCTGGCCATTGCCATTTGCCATGCGCACACGCGCTCCAGCCTGCTACCGCACGGCTTGGGGACGGCACGCAGTCGTGGCGGGCGCCTGCGTCTCTGATAGCATCAGCGCAATCGTTATTTCCGGTCAGGCCTCGATCTGACCCCACGCTTTAAGGATCTGAACCGTGATTGGACGCTTGCGCGGCACCCTGGCTGAGAAACAGCCGCCGCACCTGATTCTGGATGTCAACGGGTTGGGGTATGAGCTGGAAGTGCCCATGACTACCCTGTATCGCCTACCGTCGGTCGGTGAACCCATAACGCTGCACACCCACCTGGTGGTGCGCGAAGACGCGCAACTACTCTATGGTTTCATCGGCAAGCGCGACCGCGACTTCTTCCGCGAGCTGATTCGCCTCAATGGCGTGGGGCCGAAGTTGGCCCTGGCGTTGATGTCGAGCCTGGAAGTGGACGAACTGGTGCGTGCCGTTTCGGCCCAGGACACCTCGGCGTTGACCAAGGTGCCGGGCGTGGGCAAGAAAACCGCCGAGCGCCTGCTGGTGGAGCTCAAGGACCGCTTCAAGGCCTGGGAAGTGGTGCCGAGCATGTTCGCCCTGGTGCCGAACCAGCCGGATATGCCGGCAGGCCAGGTGGCCAGCGCTGAAAGCGATGCCGTCAGCGCGCTGATCTCCCTGGGCTACAAGCCGCAGGAGGCGAGCAAGGCGGTGTCGGCCATCAAGGACAAGAACCTGAGCAGCGAAGACATGATCCGCCGAGCCCTGAAGGGAATGATTTAAGTGATTGAAGCTGATCGTCTGATCGCGGCCACGGGCCCCCGTGACCGCGAAGAAATCCAGGACCGTGCCATCCGGCCCCTGAGCCTGGCCGACTACATCGGCCAGCCTACCGTGCGCGAGCAGATGGAGTTGTTCATCCAGGCCGCGCGCGGGCGCAGCGAGTCCCTGGATCACACCCTGATCTTTGGCCCGCCGGGGCTGGGTAAAACCACCCTGGCCAACATCATTGCCCAGGAAATGGGCGTGTCGATCAAGTCGACTTCCGGCCCGGTGCTGGAGCGTCCTGGCGACCTGGCGGCGCTGCTGACCAATCTTGAACCCCATGACGTATTGTTTATCGACGAAATCCATCGGTTGTCGCCGATCGTCGAGGAAGTGCTGTACCCCGCCATGGAAGACTTCCAGCTCGACATCATGATCGGCGAAGGCCCCGCGGCCCGATCGATCAAGCTCGACCTGCCGCCGTTCACCCTGGTGGGGGCGACCACGCGTGCGGGTATGCTGACCAACCCGCTGCGAGACCGTTTCGGTATCGTTCAACGTCTGGAGTTCTATAGCACCGCAGACCTGGCGACCATCGTCAGCCGTTCGGCCGGCATTCTCGGCCTGCCCCTGGACCCGGAAGGCGCGTTTGAAATCGCCCGTCGGGCCCGCGGCACGCCACGTATTGCCAACCGCCTGCTGCGCCGCGTGCGTGATTTTGCCGAGGTGCGGGCCAAGGGGCATATCACCAAGCCGGTGGCCGACCTGGCCTTGAACCTGCTGGATGTGGACGAGCATGGCTTCGATCACCAGGATCGACGTCTACTCTTGACCATGATCGAGAAGTTCGACGGTGGCCCGGTGGGGGTAGACAGCCTGGCCGCGGCCATCAGTGAAGAGCGCCATACCATTGAAGATGTGCTGGAACCGTACCTGATCCAGCAGGGCTACATCATGCGCACGCCAAGGGGGCGGGTGGTCACGCGCCATGCCTATTTGCACTTCGGGTTAAACATTCCGTCACGATTGGGTGAGATGCCCGTGGTAGACGAATTCCTGGATGCAGTGGACGATTAAAAAGACCACGTGGATCGATTTATTCAAGGTTTGTGCTGTCCTAGTGGCTGGTGTCGTCATTCAGTCACTGGAAATATTCTCGAACGCAAAAAGCGAGAATGAAAAAACAGTTGCTAAGCCGGATTGGCAACCTGAGGAGTAAGCACTAGAGTATGCGCGCGCAAAACGGGGATCAGTCGTTCGCACATCGCTGTCGCGTTTATTACGAGGACACCGATGCCGGCGGTATCGTGTATTACGTCAATTACCTCAAGTTCATGGAGCGGGCTCGAACCGAGCGGCTACGGGAGCTGGGCTTTGCCCAATCCCAGCTGGCAGGGGAGGACCTGTTATTCGTCGTGCATTCCAGCGAGGCTCGCTATCACGCGCCGGCGCGACTGGACGACGAACTGCTGGTCAGCGCTGAAGTAATCGAATTGAACCGTGCCAGCCTGCGATTCAAGCAGCAGGTCAGGCGGGCTACGGATGCAACGCTGCTCTGCGAGGGGCAGTTCCTGGTGGCGTGTGTACGCACCAACAGTTTGAAACCTCGGGCCATTCCCGAAACTCTACGTGCGGCCTTTGCCGCCGTGAGCGGCGCGGGTAAACAATCAAAGCAGGAGATTTAGCGTGGAACCTACCGTCGTCGACCATTCCTCCATGTGGAGCCTGGTCAGTAATGCCAGTGTCGTGGTTCAACTGGTGATGCTGATCCTGGTAGCCGCATCGGTTACCTCTTGGGTCATGATTTTTCAGCGCAGCAACCTGCTGCGTGCCGGTCGACGTGCCCTGGAGAGCTTCGAAGAGCGCTTCTGGTCGGGTATCGACCTGTCCAAGCTCTACCGCCAGGCCGGCAGCAACCCAGATCCGGATTCGGGCGTCGAGCAGATCTTCCGCGCCGGCTTCAAGGAATTCTCCCGTCTGCGCCAGCAGCCAGGCGTTGACCCGGAAGCGGTCATGGAAGGCGTGGCCCGTGCCATGCGCGTGGCCATCTCCCGCGAAGAAGAGAAGCTGGAGCAGAGCCTGCCGTTTCTCGCCACCGTCGGTTCCGTCAGCCCGTACATCGGCCTGTTCGGTACCGTGTGGGGGATCATGAACTCGTTCCGTGGCCTGGCCCAGGCCCAGCAAGCGACCCTGGCCACCGTGGCCCCGGGTATCGCCGAAGCCCTGGTCGCCACCGCGATCGGCCTGTTCGCCGCTATCCCCGCAGTAATTGCCTACAACCGTTTTGCCGCGCGCGGCGAGACCTTGATCAGCCGTTACTACACCTTCGCCGATGAATTCCAGGCGATCCTGCACCGTAAAGTGCACACCAGCGAAGAATAAGCAGGTACTCCCCGATGGCTTTAATCACTCGAGCTCGAACCAAGCGCAAGCCGGTCGCCGAGATGAACGTAGTGCCTTACATCGACGTGATGCTGGTGCTGCTGGTGATCTTCATGGTGACCGCGCCGATGCTCAACCAGGGTGTGAAAGTTGATCTGCCCAAGGTTTCCAGCGAAGCCTTGCCCCAGGACAACAACACCCAGGTGCTGACCATTTCGATCAAGGCTGACAAGACCTACTACTGGAACCTTGGCAGCGAAGTCGATACCCAGAAGCAGCAGGACAAGGCCCTGACCTTGCCGGCGATGACCGACGCAGTGACCAAGATCATTCGCTCCGGCAACGAAGGCGGCAAGCACACCCAAGTCTTCATCCGCGGTGACAAATCGGTCGACTACGGCTCCGTCATGGGCGCCATGGGCGGGCTGCAGAAGGCCGGCGTCGGCAACGTTGGCTTGATTACCGAGGCGCCCTGATGCACCAACAGCGAGAGCCGTCCGCCTCGGAAAGCTACTTCTGGCCTAGCGTCTGGGCAATTGCCCTGCATGTCCTGGTGTTTGGCATGTTGTTCGTCAGCTTTGCCATGACCCCGGACCTGCCGCCAGCCAAGCCGATCGTGCAGGCGACCCTGTATCAGCTGAAATCGAAAAGTCAGGCCACTACCCAGACCAATCAGAAGATTGCGGGTGAGGCCCAGAAGTCGGCTGCGCGCCAGACTGAAGTCGAGCAGATGGAACAGAAGAAGGTCGAGCAGGAAGCGGTGAAGGCTGCTGCGGAACAAAAGAAAGAAGAGGCGGCTCAAAAGGCCGAGGAATCGAAAAAGGCTGACGAAGCGAAGAAGGCCGACGAGGCGAAAAAGGCTGATGAAGCCAAGAAAGCCGAGAAAGCTGCCGAAGCTAAAAAAGCTGAAGAGAAACAATTGGCTGATATAGCCAAGAAAAAATCTGAAGAAGAAGCCAAAAAAGCAGCCGAAGAAGAGGCCAAGAAAAAGGCCGCTGAAGACGCCAAGAAAAAGATAGTCGAGGACGCGAAGAAGAAAGCCGCCGAAGACGCCAAGAAAAAAGCTGAAGCAGACGAGGCGAAGAAGAAAATCGCCGACGACGCGAAGAAGAAAGCTGCCGCCGACGCCAGCAAGAAAAAGGCCCAGGAAGCAGCGCGTAAATCCGCCGAAGACAAAAAGGCCCAGGCCTTGGCAGATTTGCTTTCCGATACGCCTCAGCGTCAGCAAGCATTGGCCGATGAACGTGGTGATGAAGTCGCGGGCAGTTTCGACGACCTGATTCGGGCACGAGCAGCAGAAGGCTGGACACGTCCACCTTCGGCACGCAAAGGCATGACAGTAGTGCTGCAGATCGGCATGTTGCCGGACGGTACGGTGACTTCGGTCAGCGTGGCCAAGTCCAGTGGTGACGGTTCGTTCGACAGTTCGGCGGTTGCCGCGGTCAAGAACATTGGCCGGTTGACCGAGATGCAGGGAATGAAACCAAGCGACTTCGCTCCCTATCGTTCATTCAAGATGACATTCACACCTGAGGATCTAGCCTTGTGAGAAACCTTCTTCGAGGAATGCTTGTCGTTATTTGCTGTATGGCAGGGATAGCGGCGGCGGATGAAAAGAACATCCTGGTCACCAGCGGTAGCGATCGGGCCACCCCGATCGCGGTTGTGCCGTTCGGCTGGCAGGGCGGCAGCGTGCTGCCGGATGACATGGCCCAGATCGTCAGCGACGACCTGCGCAACTCCGGTTACTACGCGCCGATTCCGAAAGGCAACATGATCAGCCAGCCTACCCAGGCCAGCGAAGTCATCTTCCGTGACTGGAAGGCCGTGGGTGCCCAGTACCTGATGGTCGGCAACATCCAGCCTGCCGGCGGTCGCCTGCAGATCCAGTACACATTGTTCAACGTGGCCACGGAGCAGCAGGTATTGACCGGCAGCGTGTCGGGCACCGCCGAACAACTGCGGGACATGGCCCACTACATCTCGGACCAGTCGTTTGAAAAGCTCACCGGTATCAAGGGTGCTTTCTCGACGCGCATGCTCTATGTCACTGCTGAACGTTTCTCTGTAGACAACACTCGCTACACGTTGCAGCGTTCGGACTACGACGGTGCGCGCGCCGTGACCTTGCTGCAGTCCCGGGAGCCGATCCTGTCGCCGCGCTTTGCGCCGGACGGCAAGCGTATTGCCTATGTGTCTTTCGAACAGAAGCGTCCGCGTATCTTCGTCCAGCACATCGATACTGGCCGTCGTGAGCAGATCACCAACTTCGAAGGCCTCAACGGTGCACCTGCCTGGTCGCCGGATGGTTCGCGCCTGGCATTCGTACTGTCCAAGGACGGTAACCCGGATATCTACGTGATGAACATGGCTTCGCGCCAGATCACTCGCGTCACCAGCGGCCCAGGTATCAACACCGAACCGTTCTGGGGTAAAGATGGCTCGACCATCTATTTCACCTCCGACCGCGGTGGCAAGCCACAAATCTACAAATCGAGCATTGGCGGTGGGGGCGCGGAACGCGTGACCTTTATCGGTAACTACAATGCCAATCCGAAGCTTTCGGCTGATGAAAAGACGTTGGTGATGATTCACCGTCAGGATGGTTTCACTAATTTCCGGGTTGCGGCCCAGGATTTGCAGCGCGGAACCGTAAAAATCCTTACAGATACCAACCTTGATGAGTCAGCCACTGTTGCGCCCAACGGCACCATGGTAATCTACGCCACCCGCCAGCAGGGCCGGGGAGTCTTGATGCTCGTGTCCATTAATGGACGCGTAAGGCTCCCGCTTCCTACCGCACAAGGCGAAGTCAGAGAACCATCCTGGTCCCCTTACCTGAACTGACGCGGCGCTACAAAAAGATTTGCTTAACACACTGGGGTTCATTAGGAGTTTCACGATGGAAATGCTGAAGTTTGGTAAGTTTGCTGCTCTGGCTCTGGCTCTGTCCGTAGCCGTTGGTTGCTCGTCTAAAGGCGGCGACAATGCCGGTGAAGGCGCAGCTGTTGATCCAAACGCTGGTTACGGTGCTAACACTGGTGCAGTTGACGGCTCCCTGAGCGAAGAAGCTGCTCTGCGCGCAATCACTACTTTCTACTTCGAATACGACAGTTCGGACCTGAAACCAGAAGCCATGCGCGCTCTGGACGTTCACGCGAAAGACCTGAAAGCTAACGGCGCTCGCGTTGTTCTGGAAGGTAACACTGACGAACGTGGTACTCGTGAGTACAACATGGCTCTGGGCGAGCGTCGTGCGAAAGCCGTTCAGCGCTACCTGGTACTGCAAGGTGTTGCTCCAGGCCAACTGGAACTGGTTTCCTACGGTAAAGAGCGTCCAGTTGCTACTGGCCACGACGAGCAGTCCTGGGCTCAAAACCGTCGCGTCGAACTGCGTAAGTAATTCGTCATGCGAACGTGCCGTCGTGCTCTAACTGTACTGACTCTCAGCCTCGCGCCGCTCTCGGTGTGGGCTGCGGCTCCTGTGGTCGATAGCAACTCTGGCTATAACAATAGCGGAAGTGCTTATCCGCCAGCGGGTTATGGCACGAACGGCGCCTATGCTGGGGGGGCGGCTACGTCAGCCCCCTCGGCACAGGGCGAACTGTTCAACCAGCTGCAACGCATGCAGGATCAATTGTCGCAGCAACAAGGCGCCATTGAGGTTTTGCAGAACCAAGTGAACCAGCTGAAGCAAGAAGGCCTGGAGCGATATCAGGATCTTGACCGACGTATTGGAGCCGGCGTTACACCTGCCGCAACTCCTGATAATTCTTCTACCGGTGGCGCACCCAGTGCCGCCGCCGGTGGTGCAGCAGCAGGGGCCGCGGCCGCCAGCCAAGCTCCTGCCGCCAGCAGCGAACCGGGTGATCCGGCGAAGGAAAAGCTGTATTACGATGCCGCCTTCGATCTGATCAAAGCCAAGGATTTCGACAAGGCCAGCAAGGCTTTCACCGCATTCCTCGGTCGTTACCCAAACAGTCAGTACGCAGGCAATGCCCAGTACTGGTTGGGTGAGGTAAACCTGGCAAAGGGTGATTTGCAGGGGGCAGGCCAGGCATTTGCCAAGGTCAGCCAACTCTATCCTAAGCACGCCAAGGTGCCGGACTCGCTGTACAAACTCGCTGACGTAGAACGCCGCCTGGGTCATACCGACAAGGTCAAAGGCATTCTGCAGCAGGTGGTTGCCCAGTATCCGGGTACTTCCGCTGCCCAGTTGGCCCAGCGCGATCTGCAACGCTTGTAAGCGATGCAGCCCGTTTGGAAGAAACCCGCGCCTGGCGCGGGTTTTTTCGTTAGAATCCACGCCCTTTTATGAAACACGCTTCCTGGGGTTTACGCGTTGGCGGAATTCCTTGAAGTGCCTGACGGAGGCGGACAGCCTGTTTAGCTGTTACGCCCGTGGCGACTATGCAAGACACATTACGCATCACCGAAGTTTTTTACTCGTTACAGGGTGAAACGCGCACCGCTGGCCTGCCCACAGTATTTGTGCGCCTGACCGGCTGCCCATTGCGTTGCCAATACTGTGACAGCGCCTACGCCTTCAGTGGCGGCACCGTGCGCACCCTCGATGACATCCTCGAGCAGGTTGCCAGCTATCGACCGCGCTACGTTTGTGTGACGGGTGGCGAGCCGCTGGCGCAGCCAAATGCCATTCCCCTGCTCAAGCAGCTGTGTGACGCCGGTTACGAAGTGTCCCTGGAGACCAGTGGTGCCCTGGACATTTCCGCGGTAGACCCGCGCGTAAGCCGCGTGGTCGACCTGAAGACCCCAGGCTCCAAAGAGGCGCATCGCAACCTCTACGAGAACATCGATCTGCTGACGGCCAACGACCAGGTCAAGTTCGTGATCTGTTCCCGCGACGACTACGATTGGGCGAGCTCCAAGCTGATCCAGTATGGCCTGGACCGTCGCGCGGGCGAGGTGCTGTTCTCGCCGAGCCACCACGACCTGAACGCACGCGACCTCGCCGACTGGGTGGTGGCTGATAACCTGCCAGTGCGCCTGCAATTGCAGCTGCATAAATATCTTTGGAACGACGAGCCAGGACGCTGAAATGACTGAACCTACGATTGCTCAAAAACGCGCTGTCATCCTGTTGTCCGGTGGCCTGGACTCCGCCACCGTGGTCGCCATGGCACAGGCTGAAGGTTATACCTGCTACACCATGAGCTTCGACTACGGCCAGCGCCATCGCGCCGAGCTGAACGCTGCTGCCCGTGTTGCCCGTGAGATGGGCGTGGCCGAGCACAAGGTGATTGGCCTGAACCTCAACGGCATTGGTGGCTCAGCCCTGACCGACAGCAGCATCGATGTGCCGGAAGCGCCGAGTGAAGGTATCCCGGTGACTTACGTGCCAGCACGCAACACCGTATTCCTATCCCTGGCCCTTGGCTGGGCAGAGGTACTGAATGCCCGCGACATCTTTATTGGCGTCAACGCGGTGGATTACTCCGGTTACCCGGATTGCCGCCCGGAGTTCGTCGAGTCGTTCGAGCGCATGGCCAACCTGGCCACCAAAGCCGGTGTCGAAGGGCAGGGCTTTCGCATCCTGGCGCCGCTGCAAAACCTGAGTAAGGCCGATATTGTGAAGGCTGGCGTAGGACTAGGCGTCGATTATTCGCTGACTGTTTCCTGCTACCAGGCAGACGATGACGGCCGTGCTTGCGGGAAATGTGACAGCTGCCGACTGCGTGCTGAGGGCTTCCAAGCGGCCGGAATTACGGACCCAACGCGTTATTTCTGATTTATTTCAAATAAGGTGTTGAATAATCCTTAGAAATCAGTATTATACGCGCCACCACACAGCGGGTCGTTAGCTCAGTTGGTAGAGCAGTTGGCTTTTAACCAATTGGTCGTAGGTTCGAATCCCACACGACCCACCATTTTCAAAGCGGATGTGTGTTAAGTAGGGCGGAGTTGAGCAGTATCTACTCGATCGACATGCAGCCGTCTGCGGCAAACAGTAGTTTTGTTGTCGCATGATGTCAATGTGCAACGGCTTTTCGTTGCACATGCCGGGGTATAGCGCAGTCCGGTAGCGCGCCTGCTTTGGGAGCAGGATGTCGGGAGTTCGAATCCCCCTACCCCGACCATTTCCGCTAAAAAAGACGCCATTTAGGCGTCTTTTTTTTGCCTTTTTTTTGTGCGTTCATATTTTTTGCGCGCAGATGCCTCTACTAACGCGACGTTGGCATGCTCGATACGTGCTTGTAAGCGGTAGGGCGCTGCTGCTCCGTCGGCGCGCTTAACCCTGATCGTTAGTCATGGTGATAATTTGGTTGGTCTCGCTAATGCAGCGCTCGAATACCCTGATGCCATGCTTGGCCTTCTGATTGCAGAAGACATGAGAGCAGCTAGGGTATTCATTTCTCCAGGCGGATGTTCCTGAGCGCTCTGAGGTTCCTGTATTTCACCAAAGCAATTAGCTACGTGATTCAAAGCTTGCTTAAGCGTTGGATTCGTCGACAGTTCCATGGCTATAGCTATTTCTTCCAAGGCTTTGGAAGAGGGCAGCTTCACAGTTGGTCTATCTAGTCTTCTGACCGTCCCATATGATCGTGGTGACGCTCCGCTCGAGTCTTCGCGCCGGATACGCTTTAATGCCCCTTGCATCACGCTACGCTCATGCAAGACCGTGCGCATGTGGCTGTAGTCGACCTCGACATAGCTCATCGTCGTCGCGATGTTTGAATGATTCAGGAGATTTTTCGTGAGATGGATATTGCGATCTGGTTCTTTCATCAGATCTGTGGCTAAGGTATGACGAAAACGATGGGGGGTAATTCGGGCTCCAAATTTTTGGGTTAGCTTACGGTACATTGCTTCGACCTGATCCGACGTCATTACTCGCCCACGGTAATGCATTGAAAAACGGTTTACGTTGAACAATTGGTCATCTGAGGTGAAGCCAGCGCGCTTCGCTTTATCCATAATTAGTTTTAGGTGGGGCGCAAGACCTTCCATGATGGGCACAGAGAACTCTCGATGTGTTTTTTCTGTTTCACCACGGATTAGAATCATCTGCTTATCAAGATCGACGTCTTTGTAGCGCAAATGCAATAAAGCATTGAGTCGTATGCCGGTGTAGTAGAAAACCTCGAACACAGCAAGCCAAAACCAAGCAGGTGTTACTTGGCTGCGCTCATTTGTGCAGCGTTCTTCTGCCTCTAGCGTTTCGAGCCAATTCCTAGATCTTTGAATTAAATTTGCATCGAGTATTTTGCTAGGGCGTTTTGGGGGAGTTACACAGGTTTCTTTGAATGGGTTGACCGTCGTATGTATAAGCATTTCGTGTTTTAACGCATATTTCCATACAGTACGTAGGTGGCTCGAATAAGTATTCCAACTGCGTTTAGCCTTACCATTTGCCAGAAACTCCTTTCGCCACGAGAGGATCGACCGATGGTCAATCTGTTCGATTGGGGTGGCCCCGAAATGTGCGAGCATCGCTTTGGCTGAGGACAGATAAGTCTTTGTAGATGCTGGCCGAAGGTCACGCGCAAAGATATATTCCTCCGTGAGTTGCAAGGCGGTGGTCATTGTTGGGACTCCATTGATTCTAATTTTAAAGAAAGGCTTGCGTTATCGAGAGGTACTTCTGAGAAAATGGTGAGGGGGTCCAATAGTAAGTAACCCTTCAGCTGTTTTGATTTGCGAGGGCCGATTACGTCGCAGTTCCAGATGTTCAGGCTCTTCAGGGTTTTTCGATGAAGTTTTTGCTTCTCGAAACTTCGTTGAACCAACTGCCAAGCGTTGACTTGCTGTGCTTTGGCTTGCTGTTCAATATGGGGGAACTCAAGGACGTAGCGCTTGAATATTCCTGGCGTCACCAACATAGCGGTCCCCGCTACGGTATGTACCAGTGCTTTGGTGTCGTTAATAATGATTTTCCGAGATGCGATCCCTTGTTTAAGCCATTCAACAAATCCCTGGCCGAGCTCGGTGTTACTGGGCATTGCAATGACTTCTTTATCAGTTGCTGCAGGCACGCCTTCTGGGTTAGGAGAGTGGAGGGGCTCGCTATCATAGGGTTTCGACGACGCGCTCTGTATTGGTGAAATGGAACTGCTTTGGGTGTCTTCTAGTGGCTCATTGACATTATTTAGAAGTGCCAGTAGCGCGTCAAATTCAGCGCGATCATCCGAAGGGCGTTGTGGTGTATCAGCGGATGCCGTTGGTGCCGGCGTTAATGGCGCTGGTGCAGCGTTAGCTTCAGCCGCTTGAGGTGAGCTTTTCACTGGAGCAGCGCTGGGACTTTGCGCCGCCAGCTCATCCACTGCATTGCCAGCCTCAACCTCAAGGGTGCCTGCGTAAACGGTGGGCCGTTCGTTGGGATCACTCCAAATCAGTGAGGGTGAAAGCTTGAGCAGGGTGAAGGTATTTCGCCAGCCACGACCGTTGTCGATTGTTGCTTTCCAGATGGCCTTATCCTGGGCATTGGTCTGGATAACACCTTGGTCCTGGAGCATGTTGAAGAAGGGCGCGTTCGAGCTGGGTACACCTTCAACGCCTTGGGTCAGCAAGTAAGCGCGTAGTTGATCGGCAATCGGTTTGCTGACGAGCCATAGAGCCTCTTGTGTCAGCCACCCATCTGAGGGGCCATCAGGCTGATTCAGTTTGAACGTGTCACGCACCAGGTGGCGCAAACCGTCCGCCAGTTGACGTTGCAAGGATTGTTTTGGCGCTGACAACGCACGAGCAGGGTTACCGCCGAGTTCCTGCGCGACAGAGGCTTGGTCGGCCTTGACCACAATCTCGCCCAATATGCCGGCGTGCTCATACTGGCCGGCCAGCACAAAGATCAGTTGCGACCAGGCTTCGGGGAAGCCGCTGAGCCAGTCTAGGATTTCCGAGGAAAGGATCTGCGCGTAGATCAGTGCGGCAGCGGCTCCGTGCAATTGGTAGTTGCGTCCTTTCACATAGCGAAAGCGATAAGGGCGATTGATTGGGCCATGCCATGGGTGCCAGGTTTTACCTCCCTCAAGTTCGATGTGTACGTCGACGGCAATCTTGCCGAGGTCGTGAATCAGAGCGCCATAAGCGGCTGCGGCAGTCCATGCTTCGGCCTGGGCCGATTGAGACTCCGGTGGTGCACCTATGGGTAGGAGGTAGGTCTGTCGAATCTTAAGCGCATAGGCGACGATCTCTAAGCCGTGATCAAGCATGCCGCCTGGGTGTGCATGGTGGTGGTTCTGCGAGGCAGGGAGCTGCTGGACCAACTCTGCGTAGCGCTCCAGTGGGCGCCGATAGAGCTCCACAAACTGTGAGCGTGATAACGAAGCACGCTGCCAGATGTTCTCCAGCAATTTTTGACGCCGTGGGGTCGCCAGCAGATCCTGTCCCTGGGCAGGTTTCAGAAAACCGTTTGGTGAAGAGGCTGCAGCAGGTAAAGGTTTGCTGCGGCGGAAAAATGAGAACATCACCAGCTCCATCAATGAATCATGGACTGGCTTTTCCGCTATCTGGTGGGTTTACTTCAATGGGAAAAGGTCACCGGCTGCATTAGGGTATTTCGAGAGGCGTTACGCCATCAGTGTGACGCTTTAGGTGACTTCGCCTGCGCAGAACAGTTGCACGACTAGGTTCCGAACCCTTTTTTATTGAGTGTCGCTCCAGGAGTTGCGACTAACTGCAGGTGAGGGCGATGACCTTTTTGCGTAGCAAGCCCTTTCGGGTAGGGCTTTTACCCTTGTGAACCATTCCATTCGCTTTTAGAGACCATTTACCCTTTTGGGCCATTTGGCGGTGGGCAGGAGTAGGGCGTCCGCGAACGCATGACGGCGCATCCGTTTATCCATTGGTCTTGCGGCGGCGTGAAATCAGGATTATAAATAATGTCAAAGCGCCTCCAGTTTAAGGAGGGCTAGGAGAAGCATGATGACCGCCTACACCTCACAGACCGTTGCAAGCCGCTTGGGCTATAGCCTTGGTCGTGCGGTGCGCATCGTTTGGTGCAGCGAGAACCGCACTTTACGCTGGGTCAAACGTCTTGCCCTAATAGCATTAGCTGTATATTCCTGGGTATGGTTGGCTCACGCGTTCGTTGCAGTGCTGACTGTTGGGCTAATCTTGCTGGCTTTGGTTGTAGGAGACTTTTCCAGACTACGTGCCATAGGCAATTCTGAGGATCGAGATGCTCCGTACGGGCGAAACGTATTCGGCCAACCATTAGACCCATGGGGTAATGTTGAGGGTGAAATTTCTGATGAGGATAATTTTTCCCGGTGATTTAAGGTATTGAACCCGCTTACGGATCTATCCAGAATGAATGGATCCGTAACTTCCTGAGTTTATTATATTGCTTTTTTGATAATGTCTGCTCCTGCTGAACCTGCTTTTTCAACAGGTTGCGTCCCACGTGTGAGCCCCTCCAGCGCCTTGCCTGCACTTATTCCAGCCCAGCCCAGTGCGCCTATCCAAAACATGGGTAGGATGATGAACATGGCTCCCATGACGAAGTTCAGGATCGCATCCTGGACCGTTGAGTTCAGTCCCATGACAGGGTCAAAAGACAAATGGGGTGAGCCTGCTCCATACAGAGCGTCCAAGATAGTTGTGTCTACCCACCGCGCCAGTTGAAACCAAAAGTCCACAAAGATCAGCGCAAAAAATACCACCGTCATGGTCATGGCCACCTGCAGTTGATAGGCACCCACTACCAGTACCAGCGGGATGCAAATCACCATCGCCATCTTCAAGAACGCCATAATCATTGGTAGCGCCTGACGAACCATGTCCATAGCCGGGAAGTATGCCAATGAGCCCAGTGCTACCCCTAGGGTGCCGGTGACACGGGCTGCGCCATTCCACACCGTCCCGTTAATTTGCCCACCGTAGTCCGTATAAACATCCCCTTTCACCTGGTTCGAAGGCGAGACCAGTTGCCGAACAAGTGAGTCGGTCACTTCGTCCTGGGACAGCCACTTCGCCCAACCAAGCATTTTTGTCATGAGGTCAGGAGATACCTGATCTTTGATACGATCTCGTAAGCCTACTCCGCTATCGGACCACCATTGTTTACAGGTTGGATATCCTCCACCTCCGCTCACCTGTGGCAACCCCACATCACGCGAAGCGTTGTATGGCCAGGATGTTCTGGGTGTTTTGGAGTAGTCCGTGTCGTAGTAGCCCGAGGTGTTCAGCAAGAAGTGGGAGCCGATCCAACTAAGGTCCTGCAGGAACTGGGGATCATTGGCTTTAGTGCCCATGTCTGGTTGACGCATGAAGAGACGGGCGCGTGAAGGCCCGTAACAGTCGTGGGTGAAGTCGCCGATTTCCTGGGCCAGCAGTGGGTTGTTGATCTTGGTGTTGTTCACCTCCATGCGGACTTGTCGCAGGTCGGTCCCACAAGGGATGGCTGCGACTGCTCCGTTGGTTAACCCTTTTGACAGCGCATGCATGAAAGCCCACCACATGGGCATCTGCGCACTCTTTCCAGCCAGAGAGCTGAATGTCGTGTTCCAGCCGGTGTCAGCTGGTTTGGGTAAGTTGTACTGGCATTGCTGGGCTCTACTTTGATCGAACGCCAAAGTATCGAAGCTCACATTGACGGCCGGGACTGCGAAGAATGCGACGACGACGTACCCAACGTAGATGTTGGTCTCGATCCGGGCCAGTGAAAGCACGCCTTTGTTACCCTCATCAGCCCCTTCGCCACGGACCTTGAGCCATTCTCGAATCACGATTATGCAGAAGGGCAGGGCGAACAGGCCGGTATCTGAAATCATGTCCCAGATGCCGTTGTTGATGATCCAGCCCACCAGGGTGAGGTAGTACTCCAGATAGTCATTGGTGTAGAGCGTCACTGGACACCTCCTCCCTGATACAGCACTTTGCTCATCTCAACCATGGCAAACAATAAAGCCACCATGACCTCGATCTTCAGCAAGCCTTTGCGCCTCGATTGCGGCAAACGAGCCTTGAGCTTGAGCCAGGCAACCGTCAATGCGATATAAAGCATCAGTCGCCAGGTGAGCAGCGTCCAGTAGTTGTCGACACGCCATGCTTGCCATTGCTCAGCACTGTCGAACATGCTCATCAATACGGCGTTGAGTAATACCACGAGTGCTGTAGCGGCTAGCAGAGTGCCTAGAACAACGAGAATGCCCCGCCCGACTCGTCGAGTCAGCGAGCGGTTGGGGGCGGCGGCAGGATCTTGAATATCAGTCATGGCCTACACCTCACTATTTGCTTTTGGCAGGTGATTGCAACTGATTCAGGCGATCCGTTTCTGGATCGCCTGGAAACACGCCGCGTGAGTCTTCGGCCCGAGCTTTGCCGCGTTCAATGATGGTCAGTGGTGAGTTCTTCGCGAGCTGCTGACGCATGTCCAGCTCCATTTTCAGGTTGTTGATTTCCTGTTGCAGCGACGAGCTCTGCTGACCGACTGCCTGAACGGCTAGGTCGTTAGCCGCGACGTTTGGTTCTCGGCTACCTGCCATCAGGGTACGTTGAAGGGTCAAGGCTTTCTCCAGTACATCCGACAGCGCGACTTCGGAGGCAAGTCTGCGAGCGAGTACGTCTTGATCTCGCTCATCCTTGAGAGCCGCCACAACACCACGGGTGATGGGCAGAGAGTTGCTGCTTGCGGCTTCTAGGTTTTCGACCGATAAACTTTTGCTTCCAGTCAGCAGCTCCTGCAGTGCCTTAAGCTTGGTGTCGTAGGTTTCCTGGATCAGTGGTGTGAGGCCTACACCCGCTGCTGTCACCGTTTTAGGGCAACTGTCACAGGTTTGTTGTTGCTGTTCTCCCAGCACACGATTGGCGAACGTAGTGGCTTCCTGGGGCGATGACCAGACATTGCAGACCATGCCATTGTTGCAGCTGTCTTTGCTTATCGAGCCGGTGTCACCGGCCGCACGTTTGTTCAGCAGGTTGTAGCCTGCTTTGGTAACGTCCCCCACGATACGAATGGGCTTCTGACCGGAGCCGCCTGCTCGATCACCTCCAACCCAGGTGACGCCATCGTTGCCACCTTTCTTTTCGACCTGCTCCACAGCCGAGACTGCGTCCGTGTTTGACGTCAGCGCCTGGCTCATTGCCTGACCTTCAGCGAGCTTGCCCCAACCCATTTGATTGCCGGCGATATCCGCCATTTTTTCGCCAATGGCCCTGCAGGTGCCTTTGGACCGGTCAAAGTCCAATCGAGCTTGCAAGATGCCGTTCGTGATGAGGTTGTACAGCGCTGGATTTGCGCGTTGGAGGATCAAGGCTGGCAGCGAGGCGACGGCGCTGGTGGCGTTCTGCACCACCGAGCTCATGATGTTCTGGAACCCAGAGGTGGCACCATTCAACTGGTTTTGCAGGGTGTTGCTCATGCTCATGTTTCCGCAGACCAGGTTGTTGTTCCAGCCACCGCCGACGGAAATACTGTCCATGTTGCCGGCGCTCCCCATTGTCACGGCGTTCCCCCCGCCGATGTTGTAGAGCACGTCGTCGCCAATGACGCTGCCAGAGGAGGAGACATTGATTGGGTCTGCAGATTGAGCTACTGCGCTGCTAAAACAGCAGATGAGGCAGATCGCCAAGGGGGTGAGTTTCATATGGTGCTCCGATCACTGAAGTTCATTGGAAGTCCGTACTGCCCAGGAAGGTCTGGCCACGACGTTGGCAGCACGAATACGGACGCCAGAGCGCCCAGGCGTATCCGCCGTCCTGGGCATCGATATTGGGGGGGATGGTTGGAAAGGTTGCGCAGGTGGGATTGAGCACCGGGGTCAGTTCCTGCCACTTGCCGGTGGAGGCGTCACCTTCGCGTAGTGGCCCTGCAGGCCAGTAGCCGGGGTAGGGAATGGCAAGCATTGGCAGATAGACATGTACTTGACCCAAACGGGTGACCACGTCGCCGGCACGCTGCGCAATGACGGCACCGGTCTTGTAGTCATCGGTCTGGTTGAGGAAGCCGCTACGGGGGTAGACATTCCCCCAGCTGCTTGCAGTGAGCAGGCTACCGACCTCACGCATCCCTGGGATAAGCGCCTCGGGGTATACAGCTTCAGGTACGCCGTACCGCCAGGCTATGGGGTCCAGGGTGCTGAGGAAGTAGGGGACAAGTGGTAACGTTGCGCCTTTGCAGACATAGCCAGAGGCGCTGGCGAACTGACTCAGTGCCGCACCACCAGGATGGCCGATCACGTCGGCTTCCTTGAACTTGATCATGTTGTTTTCGGCGACGTGGTTGGTAGTGCCGTCATTACCGGCTTGGGCCATAGGGTTTGGAGAGCCAAGCGGTGACATCTCAATCCACGGATTGGCTCCCGTGTTTGAGTAGGCCGACACCACAGCGTCCGGCACATAGTGACGAACTTTGGTGGACGTTTTGACCTTGCAGCCGAAGGGCGTGCAGAGGAGCCAATAGCAAATGCCGACCACCTTGTATTCCAGACACGTCGGCGACAGCGTCGAAGCAATGATTGTGGCCGAAGTGATCGCCGCTGATGCGCTGCAGGACAAGCTGAAGGCGATGGCCAGTGACAGTGGGCGGATCGCTAAGCGTGAGCGTCTCATCGTGACAGGCTCCTAGCTCGATCAATCTGCGCTATGGCTTTTGCCACGTCCGCCTCCCCGTACACAACGTAGCGGCGGTCGACGACAACTGCGGGGATTTTTTCAACCCCAACACTCCAGGCATCTGTAATGCCCTGCTGTGCTTGAACCAGGTCGCTTTGAAGACGTTTGCCGGCTGGACTTGCCAAGTAACGCTGAATGGTTACTTCAGCCTGGCGTTGATCGTTAGGAAGCTGTTGAGACAGCAGCTCTTCGAGGCGTTGCTGATCGTCGAGACGAATGATGCGCACGCCAGTAGGTACGGACACAGGATGTGCCTGATCAGTGATGACCCACGTTTCCGCGTGTGCTGTGGCAGACAGGAACGTGAAGGCCATGGAAGCAAGCCAATGCTTCGTCGTGGGGGAAGGCTTATGGATATGGGGCATCGCACCGTACCTAAAGTGAGTTCAGGTACAGGAAACCGGATGGCCGCGTTCCGTGCAGTAAGAAATAGGAGTTCGAGTGGTATAGGTTTTCGGTAGGGCTCAATTCAGGTTGGAGGGCATTTGGTCGGCTCAAATTGACGCGACTTCCGCGGCGCAGTTAACTGTGTATCCATACAGTTATTTGTTCAGGCCAGGTATATGAGCGTGACCCTTCTTGGTCCCATTGCCAGTGGTGGTGTATCACTCCCACTGTATTCCTCCCAGGTGTCTGCCGGCTTTCCATCGCCGGCAGCGGATCACCTCGAAAGGTTGATATCGCTGGATGAGCTGTTCGAAATCAGGGCACCGCACGTGTACCTGGCCAAGATTTCTGGGCACAGCATGCAGGGTGCCGGTATTTTCAACGGTGACCTGGTGATCGTCGACAGAAGCAAAACGGCGCGGCATGGCGACATCGTCATTGCGGCGCTCAATGCCGAGTGCGTGTGCAAGCGTTTGCACCATCGAGATGGCCAAGTGGTGTTGATGGCCGAAAATCCCAAGTTTCCGCCCAGATACGTGATGGAAGGTGACGATCTGGTGATTTGGGGTGTGGTCAATTACAGCGTGCGCGATCATGAGCGATCATCATGAACGTGAAAGGTGCATCCCATCCAGACCAGCCAGTCTTTGCATTGGCAGATTGCAACAGCTTCTATGCCAGCTGTGAGCGTGTTTTTCGGCCGGATCTGGCCAGCACGCCCATTGTGGTACTCAGTAACAATGATCTGAGGGGTGGGAATCGTTAGTAAATCCTGTAGAGTCCGCGCCACCTTCTGAACCCCTCTGGAACAGCAGTTTCCAGGCTTCATAAGGCAATCCATTGGAAGTGTTTTAGGGCAGCGGCATGAGGCTGGTATTCGCAACAAAAGACCTAGCATTAGCAGGTCGATCCTTTGAAGGCTTTCCGTTGCTGATTGGGTCAGAGGGATGGCCAGTCGAGCCAGCTCAATCCTTCCTTTGGCACACGCTTATCGAGTCAGGTGAGGCCCTAAGCGATTTGACTTGGGAAGCCTATGGACGGCGTCTGTACGATTACTTTGCCTTCCTGGAAGCCAATGGATTGGGCTGGGACGAGGAAAGCCCGGCTCACGGTCTGAGTGCTCTGTCGAGGTACAGGGATTGGTCGAGCGGAGAATTAGCACTTGATCCCGGCACGGTGAACAATCGTCTGGCCTTGATCGTGAGGTTCTACCGATGGGCTAAGCAGCGCAACCTGATAACTGTGCTGCCCTTCGGTGAGAAAAGGGTAAGAGTTGCCCAACATTCCGGTCTTCTCAGTCATATCGCTCTGCCCGGAGCCGAGAGCACGAAAGTTTCGGTGATGGTTCGCGACCGAAAGCGCTTGACCAAATTCCTGACCAAGGATCAAGTCAAGGTATGCCTTGCCCTGGATACCGATCCAAGCCACCAGATATTGTTCCACCTCATGGTGCGTACCGGCCTTCGCTCCTGTGAAGCGAGGTCTTTTCCTCTCAAATATGTGTTCAACCCCAGGTTGAAGAAGGGACTGCGCCCAAGGCAAATGATCAGTGTTGCTCTTGATCCTTCAGACATGCATATCAAGTACGACCGGCCTAGAACTATCGACGTGCCATGGTCGTTGATGGAGAGCATGTGGTCTTACTCCCTTCACCAACGAGAGGTTCGTAAGTCCAATGGTGATGGACGTGTTACCGCGCTGCTGCTGACTAATGAAGGCAGGCATTATTCAAAAGATTCCGTAGTGGACGTTATGAAGTCCTATGAAAGAAAGTGCGGTTTCTATGTTCGGGCCCACATGCTACGCCACACCTATGGGACTTATACCTTGCTTGCTCTTCGAAAAAGCAAAGAGTTTGAAGGTGAGCCATTGTTGTATGTCCGAGATAGGCTGGGGCATTCAGATGTGCAAACAACTATGATCTATTTGCATCTCATAAACCAGCTTGAAGCCCAATCCGTCCTTGCTCACGAGGACGAAATTGACATGATGTTTATGACTGATTCGGTTTCGCGTATTTGAGGTAGCACCATTGGCTCGGCAAAAAAGCTACAAGGCGGTTATGCGGTCGGTTACAAAAGGATTCGAGGCTGTCGAAGATGATATCAAGATTGACCTGCCGAGAAACCCGAGAAACCACAGGCAACTCGATCATACGAAATATTTAGGCTTGGGCTTCGACGCTTGGGCAATTCAAAGTCTTCACGTTATCAAAGCTTTGCTACAAGGAGGAAACTTCTCAGTGACGACCTTGATTGGTTACTCTACGAACGGGCTGAGATTTTTTATAAATTTCTTGAGTGGAGGTTCGGTCAAGTCGCCACCTGCAACGCCAAACAGTCTTACCAAAAGCCACTTGGATCGATACGTCTCTTGGCTGAGGCTAAAATACCCTAACGGCTCGACAGCCAAGAATTACTATACTAGCTTCAAGTCGTTAGTTGTTGTTTTGGCTGAATATGGATTTATTGAAGTTAATCTTGACGATCTTTTGCCCCTCAATCCATTTCCTAATAATTCGCAGAGCACTAAAGATGCAGATCCGCTCACCTTGGGTGAAATGCAAAGGCTGATTGGCGCTTTGAAGTCAGATCTTATTGCCATCCATAAGGGTACATTCCTTGGAAATGGCGCGGAGGCGATGGCTGTATTGCTACTAATTACTGCGGCAAGGTCTGGAATCAATACTACGCCGCTCTTGGAGATGAAAAGGGATGCCCTACAGCCTCACCCATTTATTCCTAATCTCAGGTTGATTACTACCGTCAAACGTCGAGGTAAAGGCGCACAGAGCAAAACAATCCGTCAGACTAATCTGCTAGATGAGTACAGTGCTATTCCCCTGGATGGGGTGGCAGTCCTCAATAAGGCGCTGGAGATTTCTAAGCCACTCGTAGCACTGGCACCTGATGAAATATCTTCATGTGTGTGGTTATATCGCTCGGGCCAGCCTGGCCGCTCGAACGACATCGTTACCCTTACACCCGGTGCTTTATATGTCACGGCAAAAAGCATTTGTGAGCGTCATGCGCTTCAGGATGATCAAGGCAATCGGCTAAATGTCACGCTTAGTCGGCTGCGAAAGACTATGGAAAGCCGTTTGTGGAAACTGAGCGGTGGCGACATTATAGAAGTTTCCTCCGTTATGGGTCATACCCCTGGTGTCGCCGATAATCACTATTTGAAAATCAACGATGAGATCAAGGTCGACGGGGCGACATTTGTTGGGGAGGCTTTTCCGGACAAACTACGTGGCATAAACGTTATACCAACCCCACCAGGCGGCTGCAAAGATAGCCTTTACGGTAGTCTGGCACCAAAGGATGGCGTCAATCATTGTTCTGAATTCATCCACTGCCTCGGTTGCCCTAGCTATGCAATTGTAGGCACCTTGGAGGACTTATACCGGCTGTTCAGCTACCAACAATTCTTGTATGCAGAAGTCGAATACTTTCTCACGGACGAGTGGGGCGCATGGCGCAAGCGTCAGTTTGACTATATTCGATTGATAGATGATTTCACCCAGAAGTTTGATCTTGCATTGGTTTCGCAAGCAAGGGCTCAGGCTGAGTCATCTCCGCACTTGTTCTGGGCTAAAAAAATCGAGTTCATGAAGAAAAAATTGGGCGGCGAAATTTGAGCATAAGAACCACGAATGCGGTGTTAAAGGCATATGATGTCCTCATCGCACAGCCAGTTTCAGCGAATGGTCTAAGTCCCGCAGAGCGGGATGCAATCGTGATCAGCGCTATCGTTAATGAAGATGGAGAAACCTTCGTTCTTAGCAGGTTTGGCGATGCACAGTGGGATCTTCGCCCGTTTTTTGATCAGGCCAATATTGCTCATTCTTATAAATTCATCAACTGGGATATGGGCATGCCTCGGGCGCTTATTGATGACTGCAAAGCTGTTGCTTATGCTTGGTTTAAAAGAGGAATGCCTAGATCCAAACCTCCTATCGCACGGGGCATTACTACTTTCGCCGTCGTCAGCGTGATGCCTTTTGTTCGCTGGTTAAACAATCTAGGAGTTTCAAGCTTTGCAGATGTCCGTCCGATCCATGTCAGCAATTACGTTCATCATTGCAAATATGAATTGAAGTTAAGGCCTCTCCCGCTGTATGGGCGATTACGGGTTATTGATTTTCTTTGGGTGTTTTCTGTCGACACGATGTTTCCCATTCAGAGTTATCCTTGGGGTAATTCGACATTGTGGCGGATTTGTGGGGTCGCGAATGTAAAAGGGTTGGGTGCTGCCACTAAAAACGTCGGGCGAACAGATATCATTCCTCATGATGAACAATCTAGGATTTTCAACTATTGCGAAAGCATTGTCCGGGAGATGAAGGCCGAATTGGCAGTCAATGGTATTGGATATCATCCTAGTGATGAACGGATGGCAATTCGTTGCAGAGATGCTGTTCTGTATATAGTTTCAATCACTAGCGGCATGCGCAATGACGAGGCAATTGGAATTGAGGTTGGCGCTTGGCGCAAAGAGTTAAGAAATGGAATTAATTTTTGCTGGGTGACCACAGTCGAGCACAAGACAGGTAAAGGCCAAGTCGAATATCTTGTGCCAGAACTAACGATTGAAGCTTTAAGTCTTTTGGCAAAATATTCAGCACCCATCAGAAAAGAGCTGGATGAAGAGATTAGACAGCTTGCAAGCAATCGGGATTTTTCGTATTCAACTGAACATCTCCTTAGGCTCGAAAAAGCCCGAAAAGCCGCGAATAAACTATTTTTGGGACGAAACACACAAGGAGGGAAAGTTCAGGAAAGCCATCATGTTGAGGCTCTCAGCGGGCAAGCATCCAATGCTGCGTTTGACCGTATAGCTAAAGCCGCTGGAAGCGATTGGCCGTTGAGGACGCATCAATGCAGGCGAACATATGCAAGATGCTTTGTAGAATCCCGTATGGGCCGCACTTCATTGATCTACCTCAAATGGCAGTTCAAACACAGCAGCATGAGTATGACCCAACTCTATGCATCCAATCCGCAGCAAGACCTGACTCTCTTTGATGAGATCTTCCAGCAGATGACAGAGTTTAAAATTGACCTGATCGAATCATGGCTCGATGATCAGCCACTGGCAGGGGGCGCTGGCGAAAAGATTGTGGAATTGCGGGCAATTCCAATCAAGGATAGAGCTGCTTTGCTTGCCCAGACCGCCCCACATGCCAACATTCGTGCGACTGGACACGGCTGGTGCATCGCCACAGAGCGGGGCTGCGGAGGTGCTGGTCTATACGAAGCCACACGGTGTCCAGGGTGCAAAAATTCGGTGATCGATGAAGTCTTCGCCAGCACTTGGCAGGACATCTACATTCAACAGCGAGAGCTGATAAAAATTGAGGATGCAGGCCCGGCTGTTAGGCAGCGCGCAGAACGCGACTTGCAGGTTGCACTAGATGTAATTACCAGCCTTGGCCTTTCTCCAGTTGAGGAAATGGAGGAGGCGGCAAATGACTAGACAGGCGGTGGGCCCTGACTCTCCTATTCGCTCCAGGTCGAAGACACTCGCCGCGCTCAACAAGGTCGTCGACGATCTCATTGCTGGTGACGGAAAGCTTTCCATCACATCCGTTGCCCGTGCCGCAGGTGTGACTCCGGGACTCATCCATAACACTTACCCAAGCATAGCGGAAAGGATTCGCAACATCGTTGGCAAGTCGGTGCGAGCCCAGCGAGACTCTAAGCATCAAGCGTTGATGAGCGAGAAAGAAAAGAACAGGGTGCTCCGTGCAGAGAATGATCAGCTTTTAGCGGAGGTAGCTCGGCTGGCTTCGGTTAACCAGCGACTAATATTCGAGATGATTCAGCTGAAGGCGGTTGCCAACGGTAAGGTCACCGCACTCCCTCTGAAACCAGGGCCCAACTAGGCCCTGATGGGGAACCCGCAGAATTCGTAAAAATCGCACGCTAACAGTTCAAGCGTCCCGGCCACGCCTGACTGTAGCTTGTTGACTGGTCAGTCTGTCTCGCGGGTAAAGCGATAGAACAAGTTCGGCTCGCTGACCACGTACAAATACCCTTCATCGTCGATGGTTACGCCTTCGGCTTGGGGTATGCCTTTCAGCAAACCAGCAAACCCCCTCGCCAAGGAGCGGAAACTCACCACCTTGCCCTCATCGGTGATTTCAATCAGCAGTTTCGACTCGTCGCTGAGCAATATCAGGTGGCCACTCTGTTGATCGAAGACGACCGAAGACAAGTCAGTGGCAAATACCTTGTCCTTTACCAAGTTGGACAGGTCGCGCACGTGCAGGGAAAAACCTCCTGCCAGGCTGGCACGAAGGCCGCCCACTTCCAGCAATTGGCGAGGGTCACGCTCCTTGGTCACAAACAAGCGATCACCTTTCAGGTCGTAGGCGAGCCCTTCAAGGCCTTTGTTGTCCGCCTTGCCAAGTGCCAAGGTCAGAGCTGGATACTGGTCTCGGCTCAATGAGCGACCGGGAGAAAGCTTACTGCCTTCGGCGAGGGGGACATCCACGATAACAAGGCTCTGCCGGCGCTCCTCGGCGATTACCAGTTGGCCGTTGCCGGCATAGGACACCGCCTCCACATCGTGGAAACCGTCCAGGCTATAGCGCCTTTCCACGTCACCGTCACGACTGAGGGCCAATAGTTCGTTTGGGCCGTTGGTAACCGCCCATAGCAGGTTCAGGTCAGGGTCGAAGGTCAGGCCCGAAAGGTTGTTGTCCACACCGGGAACCGGCTTAGCATCGAGCTCAACCCGA
Organism: Pseudomonas sp. G11; assembly: GCF_029457515.1. Classification (NCBI taxonomy): domain Bacteria; kingdom Pseudomonadati; phylum Pseudomonadota; class Gammaproteobacteria; order Pseudomonadales; family Pseudomonadaceae; genus Pseudomonas; species Pseudomonas sp. G11. The sequence goes on along the minus strand of NZ_CP120377.1, from coordinate 6,453,359 downwards.
TAGTCAGGCAGCCACACAGAGCGCTCCTGCCAATCGTCGGTGTGCCAGTGGGTCTTGATCCAGAAGTACAACCGATCATCAAGGTGATGGGTGCGGACTTGGAATACGGTAAGCAATACAAAGCACAGCAGTGCCCACATCCAGGCACTTGTTTTCTGTGTTCGGCCCAACCAGTTTTTAGCCATCAAATACATTAGAAGCCTCGTTAATTGGGACTGACGTCACGAGCTGTCATGGTTTCAATCCGACTCGGCGCGGCTCGCACAGGTGATGCACAACGGCGTGGCCGGATCGAATTCCAGGCGGCCCGAGGCGATCAACTCGCCGCATTGGTTACACCAGCCATACTCGCCCTCGTGCCAACGCTTGAGGGCCAGCTGGAGGCGGACGCGTTCATGCTGCGCCCGACTGCGGATGGCATCGTTCATCGCTTGCTGCTGGAGTGCGTCCATCCTCGACAGACGCCCTACCTTGCTTTGATCCAACTCCACCGATTGCGAGCGAGACTCAGCGTCTTCCAGCAACCGATCCAGCTCGGCAGCCCGCTGTTCCAGTAGGGTCTTGAAATGGGCAAGATCGAGGGCGTCGTCCATGGCCGTTAGCGCAGCAGCAACAGTGGGCCAGTGGTGGTGCGCAGCATGCTGGTCGTGGTGCTGCCGACCAGAAACTGACGGATGCGCGAATGACCGTAGGCCCCCATCACCAGCAGGTCGATGCCGTGCTCTTTCTGATAGGCGTGCAAGGTAGGCTCTATCTCGCCGTTCAGGGTCTCGGCGCGAACAGTGAATCCGACGTTGAGCAGCACTTTCTGCGCCCAGTCCAGCTGCGCGGACGATTCGTCGTTCACTGGCCCAACCATCACCAGGTGGATCGGCAGCCCCTTCAGCAGGGGGCTGGCCGCCAGCATCTCCACACCCTTGCGGGTAGTAGCGCTGCCATCGAAGGCCAGCATCGCGCTCTCGGGCTTTTGGAAGTTGGCCGGGGTGACCAGGATTGGCCGGTGCATGATACGAATCACGCTCTCCAGCTGGCTTCCGACATGCTGACTCAGACCGCCGCTAGACTCGCCTTGGCGACCGATGACCAATAGGCGCGTTTCGCTTTCCAGCTCTTGCAGGTTTTCCAGCAGATCGCCATGACGTTGCTTGGACTCCGGCGCGGTCACACCATCCGTCATGGCCCGCTCTTTCGCGGCCGTTAACATGATCCGCCCCTGCTCCAGGGCCAACTTACCGCGCTGTTCATCCAGGGAAGCAAGCTCATCGAGCAGATGCTCGCGGCTGCCAAGGCCGATATTGCCACTCAAGTCGGCCGCAACTGGGTACTGGCGCTGATCCAGCACATGCAAGAAGGTCAGCGGGGCTTCCAGGCTCAGACTGGCCCAGGCTGCGTAGTCGCACACAGCTGGAGCCGAGGTGGAACCGTCGATACAGGCAATTACTTGGGTCATCGTTGTTCTCCTTCTCAGTGGCCCATGAGTTGATCAATGGCGTCGGGTTTATCGTGAACTCCGAATCGATCCACGATAGTGGCGCTCGCTTCGTTGAGACCTAACACTGTTGGCGCTGATTTAAAACTGACCCACCCTGCCGATTGAAAATTGACCCAGGACGGATTGCTGATTTTTGCCCCAGCAATTGTGGATAAGCTTAGCAGCAGTGTTCCGATTCAAGACCATCAAGCCCCACCGCAAGCGGCAGGGCATTTATGGTGCGGATCAAAATGGCTCATCGTCCTCGACATCATCTCCGTCCTTGCGCTTTCGTTCCCGTGACTTGATCTTTGTCTGCGCGGCCAAGGTGCTGTGTTGTAGTCGGTAGGACTCGTTGCCCGTTTCGACGATGTGGCAGTGGTGTGTCAGCCGATCCAGCAACGCGGTGGTCATCTTGGCGTCGCCAAACACACTCGACCATTCCGAGAAGCTCAGGTTGGTGGTGATGACCACGCTGGTGTGTTCGTACAGTTTGGACAGCAGGTGAAATAACAGGGCACCGCCGCTTTGACTGAAGGGCAAATACCCCAGCTCATCCAGTATCACCAGGTCTGTTCGTAGCAGTCCCTGGGCGATTCGCCCTGCCTTGCCATCGTACTTCTCACGCTCCAGCAGATTCACCAGATCCACCGTGGAAAAGAAGCGCACGCGTTTGTTGTGGGCCGTGATTCCGGATACAGCCAAGGCACTGGCCAGGTGTGTTTTCCCGGTTCCAGGGCCGCCGATGAACACGACATTCTGCGCGGTTTCAGTGAACGCTAAGCTGGATAGATCGCTGACCAGCCGGGCATCAGCGCTGGAAGCGCTGAAGTCAAAGCCAGCTAAGTCACGGTGCATGGGGAGTTTTGCCATGTTCATCTGATGATTCACCGAGCGTACCGCGCGATCCGCATGTTCCTGCTGAAGCAGATGTTCCAGCAGCCATTTCGATGAAGCCGTCGACGCTGTTCCTTGAGAGACCAGTTCTTCCCAAGCACTGGCCATGCCGTGCAGGCGAAGTTCTTTGAGTTCAGTCATTAGGTCACGCATTGCGATTCTCCTCATCGGTCGCACGGAGCCGGTCGTAGCGTGCCGTATTGGCAACAGGCGCGACCTTGAGTTGCAGGCTGGTTTCTACACAGGGAGGTGGTGTGGTGGAGGTCAGGCGGGCAACGACATTGAGGATGTGATCGGCGCTCAGACTTCCCGATTCAAGTACCAGCTCCACCGCCACCAGCACTGGTTCGAGACCCGCAATTGGCACAGCAGCCAGTACCTGCATCATGATTCGATCACCGTTGGTGTGACGCCTCAGTCCTCGTTTGAGAAGCCGTAACGGTTTTGGCAAATCAGCAAATGGCGCGCCGTTGCGCAATGCACCAGGCTTGCGTTCGATGAGTGGGATGTAGTGCTGCCAGTCAAAACTGACCTGATCTCGATCAAAGAGGCGCTCGTGACTGGCGATCACCGTTTCGTCGGCAATGACCACGATCCGCGAAGGGTACAAACGGCTGCTGACCCACTGGCCGACTCTCTCACATGGCACTGAATAGCGATTTCGCGCCACGCTGATCAGACAGGTGCTGGAGACCCGCACGGTACGCTCGACGTAGCCATCAAATACCGTCGGCATTGGCATCATTTCGACCTGCTCCAGCTCCAAGACCTCGGCCACCGTCAGCCCGTTGTACTGCGGATGCACCAGTTCGCTCCAGAGCGACCGGCAACGTTGGCCGAGCCAGACATTCAGCTCCTCAAAGGTATGGAACATGCAATTTTGAGCATCGAGCCAGATTCGCCTCCGGCTGTCCTGCACGTTCTTTTCGACGATGCCTTTCTCCCAGCCAGAGGCCACGTTGCAGAAGTCCGGATCGAACAGATAGTGCGCGCACATCACGGAAAACCGGGCGTTGACCGTGCGGCCTTTACCTTTGTTGACCTTGTCGACAGCCGTTTTCATGTTGTCGTAGATGCCGCGACGTGGCACGCCACCCAACGCTCCAAACGAGCGCGTATGGGCATCAAATAGCATCTCGTGGCCTTGGCTGGGGTACGCAACCAACCAGAATGCGCGGCTGGCGCACAGCTTCATGTGGGAGACCTGGACACGTCGAAAAAGACCACCGATCAGCAGACCTTCTTCGCTCCAGTCAAATTGAAAGGCCTCACCGAGAGCAAACGTCAGCGGTACAAAAGCGCGTAAAGACTTGCCTTGCTCCCCTCGCCAAGAGCGGACAAACGCCGTGAGCTGGCTGTAGCCGCCGTCGTAACCCTCGGCCTTGATCTGCTCGAAAAGCGCTTTGGCGCTCCTGCGGTTGTGTCTTGGCCGGAACGAATCGGCCTTGAGCGCCTGCTCCAGGGTCTCGTGAAAAGGGCTGAGCTTATTGAAGGTTGCGCACCGTTGGTACGCTGGCTGAGTGGCTTCGGGCGCTCTGACCCATTTTCGGATGGTGTTTCTCGACAGCCCGGTACGCTTGGCTATCTGATGCAGCGAGAGCTTGTCGCGGAAGTACATCCGCCGGATTTTTCCCAACATTTCCATGCTGATCACCCTGTGTTCTCCTGCTCAAAAAGTGAGCAGAAGCAGTTGAACACCTGGGTCAGTTTTCAGTCGGCAGAACAGCCTCTACTGGGTCAGTTTTCGGTCAGCGGCAACACTAACACTTCAACTTCGGTGCCTTCGCGGCGGAACTTGATAACCACCTTGTCCAGGGCAGCAACTGCGGTGATATCCCAGAAGTGGGCGCGATTCAGGTCGATGGTTACCTTGTTCAGGGCTTCTTTGAAGTCGAAGGCCGCGACGAACTTGTCTGCCGAGCTGAAGAACACCTGGCCAGTGACGTTATAGCTACGATGCTCGCCGGATTCGTCCAGCGAAGAACTGATCGCCATGTAATGGCCAACCTTGTTGGCGAAGAACATCGCGGCCAGCAGCACGCCGGCCAACACGCCGAAGGCAAGGTTGTGGGTGGCCACCACGACCACAACGGTGACGACCATGACAATGTTGGTCGACAACGGGTGCTTCTTCAGGTTGCGCAGCGAATCCCAACTGAAGGTGCCGATGGACACCATGATCATCACTGCCACCAGCGCAGCCATCGGGATCTGCTTCAGCCAGTCGCCGAGGAACACCACCATCAGCAGCAGGAATACACCTGCGGCCAGGGAGGACAGACGAGAACGACCGCCGGATTTCACGTTGATGATCGACTGACCAATCATCGCGCAGCCGGCCATACCGCCGATCAGACCCGAAGCAATGTTGGCCACGCCCTGGCCCTTGCACTCGCGGTTCTTGTCGCTGGGGGTGTCGGTCAGGTCGTCGACAATAGTCGCGGTCATCATCGACTCCAGCAGACCGACCACGGCCAGCGCTGCCGAGTAAGGGAAGATGATGGCCAACGTCTCGAACGTCAGCGGCACGTCAGGCCAGAGAAAGATTGGCAGCGTATCCGGCAGTTCCCCCATATCACCGACCGTGCGGATATCCAGCCCAACCGACATGGCGACTGCGGTCAGCACGATGATGCACACCAGTGGCGATGGGATGAGCTTGCCGATCCTGGGGATATAGGGAAATAGGTAGATGATGCCGAGGCCTGCGGCTGTCATGGCGTAGACGTGCCAGGTGACATTGGTCAGCTCGGGCAGCTGAGCCATGAAAATCAGGATCGCCAGTGCATTGACGAAGCCGGTCACCACCGAGCGCGAAACGAAGCGCATCAGCGAGCCGAGCTTCAGGTAGCCAGCACCAATTTGCAACACGCCACACAGCAGCGTGGCGGCCAGCAGATATTCAAGACCATGGTTCTTGACCAGGGTCACCATCAGCAGTGCCATGGCCCCTGTCGCGGCTGAAATCATGCCTGGGCGGCCACCGACAAAGGCGATCACCACGGCGATACAGAATGAGGCGTAGAGACCAACTTTGGGGTCGACGCCCGCAATGATAGAGAAAGCGATGGCTTCAGGGATCAGCGCAAGTGCGACGACGATCCCCGCGAGCACGTCGCCACGGACGTTGGAAAACCACGTTTGTTTGAGTGTTTGTAGCATCAGAATATCCAAAGCAATGCACCGCACGCATGCCAGGAAAATGGCGAGCGCGTCGATACGAATTCAAATTGTGAGGATTATTTTGCTGTGCGCTTTGGGTGTAAGAACCGGGCATACAGCAGTACGCAGCCGCCAGCGAAACTGGCGGAGGCGAGGTTGTTGCGAGGGGGCGTAGCGCTAAGGCGGCGTAGGCTGCCAGTAGAGCGTTTGGAGTACAGTCATGCTGGTGTTCCTGTAGCTCAAGGGGTATGCGGAGCCAAAAGTATACAGTGAAGCTATCGTCGATTGCGATCCGCCGCCCTGCTTTGCGAAGCCACGTCTGAAATAGGCTTAGTCGAGGAGTATCGCCATCAGGAACGAAGGAAAATAATCAAAAAAATGTTAGGGAGTTAATTTGCTTATAAATCAATATCTTACACTCAACTAACTGTTAGGGTCATTCAGATACAACGACGGCTGCGTGATTGCGCGTAGCTACGACGCTAAGCCCTTTGTGAAAATGGGCGCGCCTTTCTTTCAGATCAAAGACACGCTGCGTCGTCATGGGATCGTGGCGTTTTCTTCCAACTACGCGCTGTACGGGCAGCTGTCTGAAAGGGTCATGACCCTTGTAGAATCAATGGTTTGCGATTCAGAAATTTACAGTATTGATGAAATATTTTGTGACCTCTCCGGCATGCCCGGTGACCTCACCGAATTCGGTCGAAAGATCCGTGCCAAAGTCTTAAAACATACCGGAATTCCGGTGGGTGTGGGCATTGCCCACACCAAAACCCTGGCCAAACTGGCCAATCACACCGCAAAACGCCTGCAGGCGCAGACTGGCGGCGTCGTGGATCTGTGCGACCCCTTCAAACGCGACTGGGTATTGCGCAACACCGCCGTGGAAGAGGTGTGGGGTATTGGTCGACGCATGACGGCGCATATGCACGCCCTGGGCATTCACACCGCCATGGACCTAGCCAAGGCTGATCCTGTCTTGCTCGGGCGTAAATTCAGCGTTGTCCTGGAGAAAACGGTGCGCGAGCTCGCCGGCACTTCGTGCCTGGCCCTGGAAGAGGCCGCACCGGCCAAGCAGGAGATCTGCTGCAGCAGAATGTTCGGCGTGCGCCTGGAGACGATCGAGCCGATCAAAGAGGCGGTGGCCACCTACGCGCAGCGTGCGTCGGAAAAGCTTAGGGCCCAGCATTCGCTGTGCAAGAAGATCCGCGTGAGCATTCGGACCGGCATGTTTAACCCCGACGAGGCGCGTTACGCTAACGGCGTGCTGGTGGAGCTGCCCTATCCCACTAATGACGTGCGATTGATCACCAAGGCTGCGACGCAGGCCGTGGAACGTCTATTCCGTCCTGGGTTCCGATACAGCAAGGCCGAAGTGTTGCTGATGGATCTGCGTCAACCGGGTGAGTTCACCGATGATCTGTTTGCGCACACGCAGCCGGCGGCGGCCGACAAGGTGATGAGCGTCCTGGACGAAATCAACAACCGATGGGGACGCGGTACGCTGCGCGCGGCGGCTGTGCCGGCGGCGCCGGCTTGGGCGATGCGCCGTGAGTTGATGAGCCCGAGCTACACCACCCGGCTTGACCAGTTGTGGACGATCAACGCCAATTGAGGCGTCAGGATCTGGAGGGAGTGTGTATGTGCAGTCATTACGAAGCACCGGCGCCGCAGCGGGTGGCCGAGACATTTGGCGTTGAGCTGTTTGAACAGGGCAAGCTGGATCTGTACCCAGGCTACAGCGGGCCTTTCATTCGCGGTGTGGAGCACGTCGACGACGAATCGCCGGCGCCGGTGGAGGTGCTGCAAGGTGCGTTTGGGCTGATCCCGACCTGGAGCAAGGACACCAAAATCGTGCGCAGCACCTACAACTGCCGATCGGAGACGGCCAGTCAAAAACCATCGTTCCGCACGGCTTGGCGAAAAGCGCAGCACTGCATTATCCCGGCCGCAGCCATCTATGAGCCTGACTGGCGATCAGGAAAGGCGATCGCCACGCGCATTGCGCGGGCAGACGGTGAGATAATGGGCATCGCCGGCCTGTGGGAGCAGTGGCGCAATCCCGGTACTGGGGAGACCCTGCACAGTTTCACCATGCTGACCCTCAATGCGGATGATCACCCGTTCATGCGCCACTACCACAAGCCCCAGGACGAAAAGCGCATGCTGGTGATCCTGCCTCGAGGGTTGTATGGGGATTGGTTGAATGCCGGCGCCGGCGACAGCATGGCGTTCATGCGTCAGTACCCGGCCGACCGCCTGGCTGTCGCCCTGTAATGCAGGACAGCGGCTACGCCCTGCCCTGAGCCACTAAAAAAGAGCGTGATGGAATGACAAAAGAAGAACTACGACAGCAGCTGCAGGCGCAGCTTGATCAGCATCTGCAGGTGCATCCTGACGCGGTGACGCTTTACGCGGCCGTGCCTGAGCCGGAAACCAAGCCGTGGAAAAAGAAACCGAGTTTGCTCGATCAGGCATTTGCCCAAGACCTGGCGCAGATTGAGAGGGAGTTGCAGGGCAAGGTCTAACATTCCCTGTTATGAAAGAAAAGCAGCGTCGAGGCGAGCTGGTGCGCTAGGTGTAGTAGTAACGGGACTTACGTCGAATTGATTCCATGTCCTTCGTGTGCTTGACATGACCCAGCCAAGCTTGAACTTTGGCGACATTGGCTTCACAAGACATTTTGATAGGCAGGTTGTGGCCGACGGTTGTCCAGGTTGGCAAATCACTTAACCGCGTCTGAGACCAGCAGGACGGGGAAAGTTCTCTAAAACCACAAGCTCGGCAAACCCATCAAGCCCTACGTAAGCTCCGAATTTTCTGATATCGTCCGGGTAAGGAAGAAAACGGCCTCGATAGCAGGTTTCTAAAAAAGGAGTAAGTGCCAGCATGTCGTCTTTTACTAAAGCCAAAAATTCTTTACGTCTCCCGATCTTTTTTAAGCTTGTAGCGTCCCTTAAGTCTCTTAAGAAAAGAAATCTGCTTCGAGGTTACGCTTCTCAAGAGTTAAGGATAAAAAGCGCAATTGATGACATCCGGAAAGGGAACACCATCGATGATATTATGACAATTGGAGCTCTATTAAAGGGCCCCAAAGGGTTGATCGCCGGTGAGACAAAGAAGACGAGCAGTGATCTTTTCAGGTTTACAATGTTGACGGCGCTGCACTGGCAGGAAGAGGTAAGATATACCTGTGGTTATTTGAATTCAGCGCAAGACGATTGTACAGCCGCATTGAAGCACATGGCACAGTTAGCTAAGCTTGAGAAAATTAACACTGATGAAGCACTAGAGTTCATATATTTGATGGCCAAGATATATGGTGCCTCAAACTATCTATCTTACAAGCTAGGCTATATACGAGTGACCAGGAAGCTGACCGCTCCACAATTAGCGAAAATCAGCGATATTGAAGCTGAAATGGGCCACAAGGAAAAGCCCGCATTTCATTTTAGCGCAATGGAGAACTTGAGCCCAAGGATATCTCTTTTTTTGATCGCGCAGCGACGTGTCAGTGCCTTAGTTGGCAAGGTTGACGGCGATATTAGACGATCATATACAATTAGTAATTTCATACCAACGCCATTGAATGACGAGGATTTGGCGAAATATTTATTGCGTGCAACCGAGTCATCGTTGATCGATACGCTTCAAGCAGTTATAGTAATCATGAACCTCAACGTTTTTAAGCGTCAGGCTCGCGAATTGCAACTTAGATTAACCACTGAGATATGGGTTGAATTAGAAGCCGTCATCCATCAGTCAACGAACGGGGATGATGCGCAGTTGATACCTGAGCACTATCTAGATAGTGACGAAGAGAATGACCGATCTCTTGATTTTTATCGGATCTCCTCATGTTTTCTTGAAAGACCAAATTTGGCTGAATTTCGAAACGAAATAGACCGCGTGATTGGCGCTCGTCTGTTAGCTGAAATCGTAAAAGATTTTAAATTTGGAGAGCGCGATTTCTACGAAGATAAGGATGCTCTGCTGAATGATGAAGGGACTATTGTTAGGAAGTCTCCAAACATCAGGTTAGACTCCTTTTACAGAACATTTTTGTTCCTTAGGTTTATCGAGCAACGTACTAATTTGCTAGCGTTGTCCGACGAAGATATTAAATACATCTTTGAACAGACACTTGCTCTAGAGGTTTTACTGACCGAAGCTGAGCTGAGAGCCATTTACAGCATAGTTCCAGATGAGACCCAGAAGTTTGTAGCAGTATTAGCTCTTGCCCTATTTAGAAAAAAATCCATAGACCCCGACGTAGATTATGAGTTTAGGTCAGATTTAATAGATCATGTCAAAGCGAACTACAATGGTTTAATACTTGAATTTATCGATGACTTGGTGACTGATTCACCGCAAATCGCTAGCTACATAGCCGACTCGCTAGATGAAGTGACTATTGAGAAACTCTATGAGGTTATCAAGAGTTCCTCTCAAGCATCCGAAATCCGTAGAGATATCCTCAAACTTATAGGAAAAAAACTCAACCGTATTGACTATGTTATCGAGGCGGATGCTATCGAGACTCGATCAAAATTAGCTACCTTGCAGAGCTATTTCGATAGCAGTCGAATGTACGTCGACAGTTTTGCCATGAAGAAGTGGCTTGATGGTAATCCCTCTGTTTCCACTGAACAGTTTCGTACTTCCTACCCCAGTATCCAAGCAACACTTAGAACTATTGAAAATAAATCGGGCGAAAGCGAAGATATATATTTTATAACGCTAAACGAGCAAAGTGAGGGCATGATCGCGCAGATAGCTAAGGACGCGTTTGATCAATTTTGTCTGAATACTGAATTTGGGATCGAGTCCTATTTAGGGCGACGAATTCGCCATAACACATTAGATGGAGTTATGACTGAGTCTGTTGATGCTGTTTTTAATAAATCTGACTACCGTATGATAATGGCCGGACAAAGTATGAAGCGTACGGCCGATGCATGGCGTTCGCAATTTAGAGCCATTATCGACAAACTGAGAAAAGAGCGGTTGCAGTTCAAGTCACCCACCTCCCTCTTCAATTCGGTTGTTGATTTAGAAGACTTCGCGACTCGGGAAAATATTCGATTGCTTTCGAGCAGCCTTCGAGTTGCTGGAAGCCAGCTTCTCAACGACTTAGTCATATCGTTCTGCTGGAAGCAGATCTCCCCCCAGCTAGAAAGTGCGGCTCGCTACATCAAAACAGAGCTGCTGCAAGAGGCTACAGGCAGCATTAGTAAGCACTTCTCAGGCTCGTTTGGCAGTGTTGAAGAGCAATTAAAAATGGAGCTACATGAAGCTGTAAGCGGCGTGTTCATGAAAGTAGCTGACTGGTTTAGAGTTCCACAGACAGGTTTCATTTCGGCTTCGGTTAGGGAGCTTTGTGACATCATCCTATACGATTTGAATCGTCCTCAGGCTGTGGACTACACAGGTGGCGCTCTTGAAAATAAATATACGGGTATCAGCGTACATCGTCTGTATGACTGCGTAGCGGTCCTGCTCCAAAACGCGCTAATCCACGGTGAAGAAGGACAGAAGGTCAATGTCTGCGTAACAGCGAAAAAGGCTGAAACCAACCAAATCCTAGATGTTGTGACCGTCCAAATAATGTCTGTGGTTTCAAGTAGTAAATATGAGGATTCGAAGCTGCGCATTGAACGAGCGATACGGTCCATTGAAGGAGGCATAGACATGGTAACTGAGGGATATACGGGCATAAAAAAAGTCAAATTCATTACCCAAAAAAGCGAAAACTTTCATACGCTTAAATGCGAGGCTGATGATGAAAATCGATCGCTGACATTGAGTTTTACGTTGCATTCAGAAACAGTGAGTGAGGACAACGTTGTTGGAGTCGCATGATGAGAATATTACTAGTTGAAGATGAAATACATAAGAAAGACGAGATAAACAGTTGCGTTCTAGAGGTGTTTGGTAATCTGCCAGTCATGGTAGATAGCGTGAGTAGCGCCGTTTTAGAGGTCAAGTCTAATGACTATGACTTAATAATCCTAGACATGGCTCTCTCCACGTTTGGAGAAAGTGCAGGTGACAACAAGAAAGGACATGACCAAGCCCAAGGTGGTATAGAGGTTTTGCGTGCGTTAAAGGGTTATCGAAAGCAATCGAATATCCTCATAGTCACTCAATATCCTGACTTCTTCATTGGTGGAATAAAAGTCAAGCTTAAAAACTCACCGAAAATAATTAGCGAAAAGTATTCTCAAAGGGTCGTGGGTGCAATTTTGTACACGTATAAGTCTAAACCGACAATTCAAAGAATTACATCAATCTTGAGATCACTTTCTTGAAAATTCTACTAATTGAAGACAATCCGGGTAAGGCTGGCTGCATCACTGATCATCTTATTGTCAAGGGAGTTCCTCCAGCAGATATTATACATGCGCAAAATATGACAGACTTCGCAGCGTTTCTTAACCACGAAATTGGCCTGTTTATTATAGATTTCAAGCTACCCAGCTATGACGGTGGCACCGCGATACCAAATGGTAAGGCGATTTTGGAGGCAATCATAAAATCCGGTAAAAACGACGCTTTAATGATCGCTATTAGCTCGTATCCTGTCGATTTTCCTGAGGTTAGAGAACAATTTGAAGCACACGGCTGCATTTTGTCGGACTTCAAGAATAGTGACAGCTGGAAGTCTACCCTCGACCATTTGCTCACCCAGTTAAAAAAAAGCTTCAGGTTTGATTTTTTAATTTTCTGCGCCCTTAAAGAAGAACGTAAACCTTACGCTACCTTTGTTAATGGTCGGGGTGTTAATCGTGGAGGTGTCACCTGCTGGGATTTTGAGATTTCTGGCAAGAGGGGTTCAATAATACAGATGCCGCAAATGGGGCTAGTCAATGCCGCGATCACTGCAGCAACTTGCATAGATCGTTACAAACCAAAGATTATTGCTATGAGTGGAATTTGCGGCGGTTTCAAAGATCAGACAGAGCTCGGCCAGCTTCTTGTGTCCAAGATGGTTTATGAATATCAAAGCGGAAAATGGTCCGACGAAGGCTTTCAAAATGAACCATACCAAGTACCCACGGATTCACATTTCTTGGGTCATATAGAGAGCTTGCTGGATGATGAAAATTTGTTAGAGGAGCTTGAGAAGAAATTTCGCGGCGATCGGCCTACCAAATATACTGCCCCTGCGACGGCCATATTCACCAGCGGATCGGCAGTGATTGCCGACAGTAAATATATTAGTCAGATCGAAAAATTTCATCGAAAAGTTCAAGGTCTCGATATGGAGATTTTTGCCGTCCAGCGTGCTGCTGAATTGTCGTCTGTAAAGCCTATATGCCTATGCGCCAAGACTGTGGTAGATCTATGCAATGCTGAAAAGTCAGATAAGATACATGCTTATGGAGCGTTTGTTTCCGCTCGATTTGTTTTGATGGGCTTGGAGACTTTTTTCAAGAGCGAAGTTTAAGATTCGCGTACGGTACCGCACCCCCAGCGGCTCGGCCTCGGCACGGGCTGCGTGCAACTGCCGATCGGAGACGGCCAGTCAAAAAGCGTCGTTCTGTACGGCTTGGCGAAAAGCGTAGCACTGCATTATCCCGGCCGCATTTATGAGCCTGACTGGCGATCAGGAAAGGCGATCGCCACACGCATTGCGCGGGCAGACGGTGAGACAATGGGCATCGCCGGCCTGTGGGAGCAGTGGCGCAATCCCGGTACCGGGGTGACTGTACACAGCGTCACCATGCTGACCATCAATTCGGATAATCACCCGTTCATTCGCAACTACCACAAGCCCGAGGATGAAAAACGCATGGTGGTGATCCTGCCCCAGGGACTTTACGGCGATTAGCTTAAAGCGCCTGCAGGCGAAAGCATGGAGTTCATGCGTCAGTACCCGGCAGACCGGATGAAAGTCGCGATGTGATCGTCAGGGTTTGGTAGCCAACACCGCATTGACCGTCTGAGTCTGGGACATCCAGGCAGCAGTCTGGTCGCAGCGATATCTGACGACCCTATATATCAGCGCGTAGTCCTGCGCGAGTTGGCGTGCGAAGATGGGCTCATGGTGGGCAATGCGATTGCGAAATTTTCGGGTCGCCTCCAAGGCGTTTCGAATTTCCGCGCGTAGCTTGTGATAAGGAAGAGCAGCCGGAGCGTGTGGGAACAGGCGCTTAAGATGGTTATCCCAGAGCCCGTGATCGTAACGCGCAGTAAACATGGACTCCCAGAAAGCAAAACTCATTTCGGCAATCGCCTTGTCCGCAGACGGCGGGTTACCACCAGCGCTTTGTTCTGCTTTCTGCCTGGCCGCCAACAGAGCTTGACGCGGCTTAAACGCTGAACCACCAGGGTCAGGCAAACTCAGAAAAAAACCTTGGCTCCAGGGCCAGTGAGCGCCATAGGTAGCAGTCAAAGCTTCAGATACGGCGTTTCGGACCACAACCTCACAGAAATGAAGAGGATGGATGAAAGCAGCCGAAATCGCTGCGTTCCAAGCGTATAAGTGGATGGCGGCGCTCAGCGGCGAAGGCTTGTTGCTGCAAGCGGTCAAGTAGGTGCCCATCCTTGGCATGGAAAGGGCAGTCTGCTTGGCAAGATCAGGCGACGTGAAAGACATGAAATTGGGCCGAAGTTGACGAAGCCGTCATTTAGCCATACTATTGTTCCACTAACCACTTGGATAGGAGTCAACCTACAGCAGGATTGATTTCGCCGAGGGATGTACGACAGTACACACAAAGCCCACCGAAAGGTGGGCTTTGTGTATGTGGTACAAAAAACTGCTGCGTCCTGCATCGTATGCGGCAAACGACCTGAAGCACTTGTCAACTATGGAAGGCAGCGCTTGTTCCTTTGGTCCGTACCAGGCTGCTGCAGGTTGGCTCGCTCTACTCTATACGCCGGCGTGGGCGGTCGTTTAAATCGCCTGGGCTCGACACAACCAACATTTCACCTTTCGCACATGAGTGGCAGTTGCCGGCCGCGTGTGTACATGGGGCAAATAAGGTGCGCAACTAGTTTTTTTTCTGAATCAACAAGTCAATTGCCGACAGCAACATCACATCATCGGCAGGGCCTTCCAGTTTTAGAAACCTGCCGGTTTTGTTGTCTCTAATCAGCACAGTGGGTGTCGATGTGACCCCAGACTTCATCGCTTCTTCTGCCTGCCGACTGATGCGTAGAGAGATCTGTTTATTGTTTGCAGCACAGGCCATCAGTGCCTGGTGACCAACGTCGTTGACGTCCAACTGACCATTAAAGCCTAGGCCGTTGCTACGGGTTCGTTCAAAGACCTGGTCGACGGCTTGCCAGAATGCCAGCGCGCCACCCAGCTCTCCTGCGCACTCGACGATTTTGGCTTCGTTTATCGCGGCCGAACCGTGAAAATCCAGTGGCAGATGGTGCCACTGCAAGTTCACGCTCTTCTGCTTCTGAACCCAGGCTTTCAGAGCCGGTGTATAGATCTTGCAATACGGGCATTCAAGATCCGCAAACTCTGTCACAGTCCAGCGAGCATCGGCTGGCCCCAACACCCAAGGTCCGGTGTGCTGTGGTATTTGTGCCTCGCTTTTAATGAGGGCAAGGCATACTAACGATACGCCTGCCAAAACGAGACCTGGAATTGCCCATCGCCTACTAAGACGCATCAGCTCTGAGCCTCTGCCGCGGATTTCGATGACAGCAGCGCTTGTTTGCGCAGGGCTTCAAGAAGCGCGCTCTCCGCGTTCTCGGGTTGCGGGTGCTGCCGAAGCCAGTTGGCCAACGCCGTTTGAAGCTGGGACTCGATGTCACGACGGTCCACTGCACGTATCAAGACCTGTTGCAGTTCTTCTATCAGGACGGGGGCGCAAACCTCTAAAGTCTGCAAAGCATCCTCACCAGGCTGTTCAAGCAACTGGGTCAGACTTTCGATCAGGTTTTGGGTCAAGGAATTCAGTGTTCTCATACGTGGCGCTCCAAGGCCGTGACTTGCTCGGGAAAAGTGATGATGTGAGGTTCGATACCGCGATAGCGGTCTAGCGTTGCTGCTACTTCAATGGCCGCGTCGAGCTCGTTGCAGCCTTTGGCCTGCATTATGTCGTAGCGTTGCTTCTTCTCTTCCGGTTCCGTCATGGCCAAGGCCAGGTACAAACTAGGTGGAACCACCCGGAACAACATTTCCATGCTTTTGGATAGCACTACGCCCTCGGTAAACTTCCCGCTTTCCTTACGTGCGGACAGCATCATCGATTTCTGAGCTGGGGTCAGTTCACGAAAGCGTGCGATCTTCTCCACCTCATCAGGCGGCATATTCAAGCAGATCCACCACTCGATCATGTTGAGTAGGGCCGATGCCTCTGGTGGTACGTCGTCAACGTTTTGAGTGGCCATCCAGAACCAGGCTCCCAGCTTTCGCCACATTTTGGTGATCTTGACGGAGTAGGGTGACAGCAGTGGAACCTTCAACTGGATGTGGCCTTCGTCAGTGAAGAAGATCAGGGGGCGGCCTTTAAATTGATCCCGCTCGGCGATGTTGTTTACCGTGTTGAGCAGCGAAATGTAGGCGATGGCCATCTGTGCGCTGTAGCCTTCTCGGGCATATGTGGCCAAGTCCACAATGGTGATGTCCGCTTCGGGCCATGGCGTACCTGGGCGGTTGAACATGTCGCCTTCAGTGCCCATGCAGAACATGGACAAGGCTTCTGCCATCTCCAGAAAGCGTGAGCTTCGAGCAGCCGGTATACCCGGTTCATGCCCCATCTCTCGCAGTGCATCACAGATGTCTTCTGGAAGCACGATGCGTTGTTCCGCTACACATTTTTGTGCCGCATTGAGAATGCATTGGCGGATGGCGCTGCGATCAGCCCGGGTAAGGCGCGCATCTTCTTTATCCTCCCCGCCAGTGATCATCAGCCTGGCCGTAATTTCCATCTCTCCCAGAATGTCGCGCTGTTCGTCTTCGGTTTGGCTTGCCAGGTGTTCGTCCGAGGCCTCAAGGTCATCAGCCTTGAACGTTTTGACGTTCGCGGTCGGCTCAATGAGTTTTTCAGCATCGGCGAAGGGCGCTAAGCTAACCCCAGATCCTGGTGCGAGCCGGACACGGTTAACCGTCAAACCAAGCTTCTTGGCAAAGTCTCCCAGCAGACCAAAACTGTTGCCGGCCTCAACGATGAAAAGGCGCGGCCGATAGATGGCAACGATCTGACTAAGGATATTCGTTGCGCTGGCCGACTTTCCTGAACCCGTAGGACCGAAGATGAACAGGTGCGCGTTCATCTGGCGGTCCAGCTTGTTCAGCGGATCGAAGGTAATCGGCGCTCCCCCACGATTAAACAACGTGATGCCTGGGTGCCCGGTTCCGGTCGACCGTCCCCAGACAGGAGCCAGGTTCGCAATGTGTTGGGCGAACATCAGTTGCGCGTACCACTCCAGTGCTTTGCGCTCATTGGGATCAAAATTGCCGGGCAACCATCTGAGGTACGAGTTTAAGGGGGCGACCTCATCGCGGGGCTCCACAGGCTCCATGCCCGCTCCCAGCAAGGCACTGCTCAGTTGCAGACTGCGCTCCTGCAGCTCCAAGTCGTCTTTCCCGCGTAGGTAAAACGCTACGCTACCCCGGTACAGCTTGTGCTTGCGGCCAAGCAACTGGCGGGCAACAGCGACGTCTTCGCGAGTCAGGATTGAGGCTTGGGTATCACCAACAGCCTTGCGTGAAAGCTGCTCCAGGTGGCCTTCAAGTATGTCCTGGGGAGTGATCACGAGGGTGATACAGAGAATGGTGTCCTCTGGCATTTTGTCGAACAGCGCGTTGAGCGCATCACCACCCTTGCGTGTTTCACCGGTCAGGTGTCCTGTCTTGGGCGCTTCCCGCAGACGATCAAGCATCACCACGCGGTGGGGCAGACCGTCGAAGTACCACAAGCCTTTCTCTGTGTCCGACAGCGGTTCGCGGTAACACAGGTTTTGCGAAAAGTCGGTCCCGCTGGCCAGCGGCAACTCGCCTTCCTCCGTTACCGGCACCTGCTTGCAAACCACCTCATAAAAACGGCGAATATCAGCGTCTGCAGGGCCGAAATGGTCTGGCCGTGGATTGAACCAGTGAATCAACCAGTGACGTATAGCGTGACCATCCATGCGATGTGTCTTAATGCCCGCGTTCGCCAGGCCGCCTACCAAGCGATCACAGATGATTTTTAGGTAGGGAGCAGGTGCTTGGCCGCGCACGTCTGCTTGTGCCCCCTGAGTGCGTCGGTAGACGACAATGCGGACACGGCGTTGCTGGCCCCTCCAAGGCAGTTGGCTGACCTTGGTGTCTTCAAATAGCCCGCCTGGCTTGGAAATAGCCTCCAGGTGCTGCTTGATCAGCTTCAAGTAAAGCTCAGTGAAGTCACTGCCCTGTGCCCGGGGTTGGATGTAGTCGTGCAGGTGCTGCAGGTAGTTGTCCCAACTGGTTTCGTCCTGAGCGTACAACTGTACGACCCACGGGGAGGTCTCCAACTCATCGAAAGAGTCTTGCAGGGCGTTTTCCAGGGCATCCCGGGCTTTGCGCAACCAGTCGGGATCTCGACCTTCGGTGCCGATCGGTGTCAGCTCGAAGAACGCAGCACGAGACACGCCATCTTCCAGCAGCATGGCTTTTTCCGCCGGCAGATAGTCCACCCACGGTAGAAGATCCACGAAAGAGGGATTCACGTCGTACATTCGGTCGACGTCAGCGGTAGTCGCTGGTTTTTTCTTTGGGTTACGCCAGTCACTCGGCGACGGAATGCCCATGGCAGCCAAGCGTGCGAAATACCGCTCGGTCGCCGCCTCAAAAGACTCAGTCGCTGATGCCTGCACGTCGACGTGCTCGGTAGCATTAGAGGCGAGGTCCGGCTCGACTCGGTCTGAGCTACGTCGTGTTTTAAACCGCTCAAAAAACCTCATTAATAGGCCTCCGTGCGTTCACCGGGCATGGCGTATTGCACGCGCTGGTACAGTGGAAATACTGTTGTGTACCCCGGAATTGGTGCAGGGTCTGAGCCCGCTAGATGGGGAAAGACATACATGACCAGGTCCGGATTGGGCAGGCGCTTAAACTGGCTGTAGATCTCGTTTTGGGCTGTGCGGGTGAATTTGGCAGTGTCGTCCAGGGTCCCAGTCTGGGTAGGTTGCAAAGGCCTACGCAGATCCTGTCGTGCATCGAGCAACTGACGGTTACTCGTGCTATTGCCTGAACCACTGGCACCTTGATCCCAAACATCCATCATCGTGTTGTCGCCATGGGGGAGTAGTTCGTCCTTGCTCGTAGAGCAGCCCGAGGCAATGAGTGAGATGACGATGTATGCACCTAATTTGAGGCCGCAGTTAGTCAAGCGAAGTCGAGGCATGACGGGCTCCTGAGCGATAGTTGACCTTGCGGCCTTGGAGTTCGTAATCGATGGTCAGTTGCTGATCCAAGTGCACCGCGACCTTCGCCCCGGGCTGCACGTACACTGCCGCGAAGGCTTGCCCGTAGAGCTTGTTCACCCAACTGGAGACATCATTGACGCCTTGGCCGATGATCTTGCCCATGGCATCACTCCCCGAGCCGCCAACAGAACCGATGGTCCCGGACTGCGGATTTATAAATGAACTGCTGTTTCCATCAGATTTGATGAGGGAGGCAGCGCCGGCGCCGGCCGCGGTAATCAGTACCTGGGAACCGATGTACTGCGAGGCGTTGCTTTTACGATCGCCACTGATGCACGGAATACCGTAGGCGTCGCTGATCCAGCCCAGACCTCCCTGAATGGTGTTCTGGTTGCCATTGTTCTGGTTATTGCTGTTCTGACTGCCATTCGTTTCTTCTTGTGGCTGTGGCAGCGTCCGTACCGTGCCGTCATTAAAGACAAAAGTCAGGCTTTTGATCTGCCCGCGTACGCAAGATAGAGTCCAGTCGCCGGACGCTGTTCCGCTGGCCACGGCGCCGGCAACGTCGGGCAAATCGATACCGTTGGCGGTGAGGTTGTCCGGACCTATCAGCACTTTGAAGGGGTAGGGGTCGTTGACTGTACCGTCGATGGGCACGCGGCCAATCAGAGCTGACATCGCGACAGAGCCCATCAATGTGGAGTTCTGTGGCAGCGTATAGACCTTGCGTACCTGTTTGCGGGCCTCCTGTGGCGAGATCTCACTCGCAACGTTCTGAGCGCCCGTACGCAGAGCATTTTGCCCACGGTCTACTGACTCGCCGAATGAGGTTGGGAAGTTGAATCCCGAGGCGGTTTGATTGGAACCGGCCGCGATGGGCTTTCCATTGATATCGACAGGGGTTGCGTCCTGCGGCTCGATCCAGACGACATCCGGTCCAGGCGCGCCTTTGAAGTCCTGCCCATCACCAGGCTGAATGCCAAAGCCGATCGGCAAATCAGCGTTCGAAGAGCCTGCGTTCGCAGCTTTGTTACTCAGTGTGTTGTATTGCTGCTGCAGCGTATCCAGGATGGTCTGGCTTTGTTGTTGTGACTCCTGTTTCATTGTTTGCTGGGCGTTTTGCAGCTTGCTGTCAACATTGTCGTTGATCGACTGCAAACGTCTTTGTAGATCAAGGTTTTGTTGCTTCAGCTCATCATTGTTCTTCAACGCATTGGAGACCTGGTCTTTGAGCTGTCTGCTTTCCACGACGATGGTGCGAAGCGTGTCGCCGGGGGTATCGCCGTCAACGCCAAGCTTTTTAGCTTCACCCGTACTGAGCACGAGCGTTTCTGGAGCCTGAGTCTGTTTCTCAGAACTGTCCTTACTGAATAGTTTGACCACCACAAATAACGCCAGGATCGCGAAAGGGATGACTAGGAATTTGACCAGGGGATTACTCTTCACGGCGACCTCCTTTCGGATCGATCTGGCTGACGGCCGCCGGCAGTAACGATTCGGCCAAGCCATGGCCGCGTGTCACCAGATAGACCGTTGTGGTGTCACTTGCATCACCCTTGTTGCCGAGGTAAGGGTGCTGAAACGTCGCCGTGATGAAGTCTCCCATCAGCTCCCGAGGATCCAGTGCAAGGTGCTGAGTGCTGGTGTTGCGCAGTTTCACTGCCGTCACCCAGTAGTCGTCTAACCGCCATGCTCCTAATGCAGAGGCCTCGACCGGCAACGTCGGGAGCAAAGTGGTGAGGTTAAGGCCCCGCTTAAGATTGACCTGGGCGATACCATCCACAGGTTCAACGGTGCGTAGAGGGGCATAGAGAATCTGCGCGGCATAGCGCGTCATGACCACAGGCAGAGGCGTCTCACGGCGCGGAGTCGGCGGATCCTCGTCTTGAACGTTGGGCTCCGACGTGGGGGCCGGAGCGCGGCTGCTCGTCGGCTTTGAGCTAGCCTGCCCGTAACGAGGCAAGGGACCTTCTCCGGAAACAATTTTTACAGGCTCGGCCGCGGCCTGATTTGGTTTACCTTCTGTAGCGATGATATCCACCAACATGATTTCGCCACTGCTCATATTTTGGAGCTGCAGGCGAGTCGGAGGTATGGGTTCTTTGGCCAGAAGGTACAGTGCGCCACCGGTGCTCTGGACGCGCAGCTTATCAACCAAATTCCGGGGCAGACCCACTCGAACATTTTGGTCGACAAAAACAATGCGTTCCTGGCCGGCGATCAAGGGCAGTGCCAGTGGAATTCGGTCCCAGCGTAAGATCTCGACGGCGTTGGCCATGCCGAAGAAGTTGAGCATGAGCAACCCGATAATCAGCAGTCGACGCATCATCACTTGCCTCCCGACCGGGCAGGTTCTGCGGAGACTTCGATGCGCTGAGGGTTACTGCTGTAGCAGTCCCAGGCGAGTCCAAAAGGATTCTTCTCGGGATCAATGTCGTATCGGATGATGTGCAGCGGATAACGCGCTAGTGCCCGTTTCACGCGTTCTCCGCCGTAGTGCTCGTCAGCGGTGATATCCAAGTTGACCGTCCAGTCGTTGATGCTGTGCTGCTCAATATGTTGTTCTGATTTATCGTCAATTCCTCGGCCAGGAATCTCGAATACACCGCGCTCGCGTTTGCGCAACTCCCCACTGTTGCGGCGCAGTTCGAAGTCTTTTTGCAGATAAGCTTTGCAACTGGGCGTCAGGTAGCTTTCCAAGCGGGTAATGTTGTCCTCGTAGTCGGTTTCACCGTCAACGGGCCAACGGTTCATCTGCTGAAAAATGTACAGCCCGAAGGCGTATACCGTCTCCGGTGGAATATCCCACCACTTACGGGTGCTACCTGAACGTAGATCTGGAGGTACATGAACAGTCAGGTCACGCGGTGCGCTCTGCCAGCCATAGGCCATGTACAGCCCCAGGGCGATCAGCAGGCCAATGACCAGGCGCAGGCTGTTGATATGGGACAGTTGGGCGTCCACTTTTTTTCGATAAGTCATTGAGCCCCCGTTCTACGGCAGGTCCACGCACCCGTGCGTGTGATCAGGTGGGCCTTGTTCCAGGTAGGAAGATATCGTGCAATGCTCAGTTGCATCTGGCGGTAGAGCCAGGTGTCCGGTCGGCCGCGTTTCCAACGCCGTAAAAAACGGCTGGAGAGGGTCAGCCCAAGGATCGCAAAGAGCATGGCGGTGGCGATAATCAGCGCCCAGATATGGGTCAAAATTGCTGCCAGAATCCCAATTATCAATCCTGAGCCGGCACTGATCGCTAGGGTTGCCCACATTTCATCGGCAGTGAGGCCGCCCATGATGACCGGCTGATTGTTCAGTCGCACCGGTAGGAAAATTAGCGTCCCATCGTCAGAGAGTTCTGTCATGGCCAAGGCTCGTTAAAGAATGTTAGTTGCCTTGGTGATCAGAAAAATGGCGACACCCAAGATGGCCACACCAACAGCGGCCGTGGCACCGAGATCGCCCCATTTCTTCTTGCCGAGTTGAATTTCGTGATAGGTGCCGAAGGCATGCCACGCTACCCCGCTGAAAATGACGGCGCAGATGATCAGACCGAGCAGAGAAAAACCATCAAAGGCGTAGTTCTGCATGGTTTGCATCAGGTTAGAGCCTTCGCCGCGTGTGGGCGGCTGAGATTGAGGGAGGGCAGCCATGGCCAACTGTGGAAGTGCAATAATGCCGATCAGCAAGCGGCGCGTTTGTTGATGCAAAGTCATAACGAATCTCCAATAAATCAACTGAGAACAAAGGCTGTGAGGATCATGCAAAGCAGCAGGATGCGAACCAAAGAGGTCGAAGCAATCGTCCGGTCAAGGTTGCCTGTGGCCCATCCCCGGTAGCAGCTCCAGACGGCCCAAGCCCCCCACACGAAAATGATGGCCACGGCCACGCCGACGAAAAATAGGTAGCTCGACGAGGCCGGGAAGCCACTCGCCGCTTGAAAGGCGGACGCCTGAGTACCGTTCATGCTCATGGCTTGCGACCTTCGGTGGTGTATTGGCCCGAAAGCTCGGCTGGATCGCGAGGTTGGGCTCGGCTTGGCGTCAGGTAGCCCTCCAAGCCATGGCGGATTCGGGCGATGTCGCCCGCCAGGCGCTGGTAATCGAAGAAGTAGCGTTTACCCGGCTCATCAGCAATTTGTGCGCTGCGACGTGCGGTGTCTTCCAGGGCGTTCAACTGGCGGATCATCACGTCCAGGTTCGCCTGCTCGGAAGCAGAAGCGGCCGCTGCATGGGAGATAGGCAGGCCGAATCCTGAAAGTACGATCAAACCTGTTAGGGCAAGTCGGCGAGTACGTGCGGTGGAACGCAGTGTCTGGATCACGGCTGGGCTCAAGTCATTCCTGTTGCCGTCAGCTTGCCGTGATCTATTTATGGTCGCCGCAAGAAAACCATATTCAGGGGCGCAAGGATTTCTTCAGGCCATAGCGGGCCTAGCAATCGCTTTGAATAGTGCGTTTGAAGAACAGCAGGTAGCCCGTCGGTAAAGCGATGCCATAGGCCCAGCCTTGAGCATTTTGATTGCCGACTTTGACCTCACCTCTGACCACGGGTTGAACGCTGATCAGTTCCCAACCTTCTCGGCCTAGCTGGACAAGGCGCTGTTGATGGTTAGGATCCTGGAGAAATCCTTGAATGTCTGGATCGGTGGTTGGTTCTTCGGACTTGAACATGAGGAGCTTTTTGGTTCGGACGAGGTAGTACAGAGGAGCGAATTCGGTATGGTATTCAAATGCCCGGTGGCTCATGGCGATGCTCTCGGTGTGTGGAGCCGCCAGATTTTCGAAAACACCAGGTCATGCCAATAAGAAATGAGATTTAGAACCCTGTACATTTTCTATGGTAGGTGCCCGTCCGACATCTTGATCCAGGGTGATCGGTATCAGTCCAAGAGCGGACGGGCCAAACATTTTTAGCTGCTCGACACCGAATTGTCACTGTTTATTCTGTTATCCATCAGTTGTGAGGTGCTGGGTGTTCTAGCGTCAACATAGCGCTGCATGATGGACAAAACCATCGAGTTCAGCGCCAAAATTTTCATTGCACGCGTCACGGCCACATACAGTAAATTTAGCTCATCGTCTTTACGCCCCTGATCGATATCGGGGGACAGAGGGTCAGCGCTAAAGTCGTCATACAGGCTGACAAAGTCCCACTCTAACCCTTTGGCTTTATGCCCTGTCGTCAGTGTGATTGTGGCATCCAACTCGTTGTCTACTGACCGAGCGCGCAGTGTCTGGATGCGCTGAGGCAGATCGGGATAGGCAGCGATGATCTTGATCGATCGCAGCATCTCTGTGTCTTGGCTCACCTCGGCAATTTCAACGTATTGCGAGAAGTCCCGGTAATCGCGCAGCAACTTACGGTTTTGCACGGCTTGGTTTTGGTTGCGGCTGAACAGATACAAGTCTTCCAGGTCGCGCAATGAATAACTGTCGATGCCACCTACCCAATAGATCTTTGGATTGCTCGCTACCAAGCTAAGCGCGTTCTCTATGACGCCGGTAACCGTGCGATGGATGTATGTGCGATGCGGTAGGTCTTCAGGAAGCGCACGTTTAACCTGGGTTTTGGGGCCTAACCCTTGCAGCTTTCGAGTTTCACCCTTGTAAAAAAGTATGATGTTAGCCACATGCGCGACTGCTGGACCGAAGCGAAAGCTCTGGGTCAGGTAGTGACGCTCTGCATCGGCCATCCAATCGCTGTTGAGAGCGTCTTCGGCACCACGGAAACGGTAAATCTGCTGGTGAGGGTCGCCGACGGTTACTTTGCAGATGCGCTGTATCCTTACCAAGTCGGCAATGACCGGGTTCACGTCTTGACCTTCATCGAGCAAAATCGCCTTAAACCGCTGGCTCAGGTCAGGTTTACTCAACTGATACAGCTTTAAATATCCATCGTGGGTGATAGACATTCCCGTGTCTTGGAGGTCGATCATCCGGTTCCAGATCGCTTTCGCAACAGCCAGCGCATTGTCCAGAAATCGTTCCTGCGCGCTGGTGAGCATTCGTTGTCCCTGAAACCTTGGAAAGTGTCCGCGGCCGAGTTCGTTATCGGCGCTGGCCATGAAGTTGTTCAGCGTACTCAGTACATCTCGTACCAGCTCCCAGTCCTGCGTGTTGATGGCCCTGGCGATATCGGTAAGGCGTAAGTTATTGGTCTGTTTGGCGGCGTACTGGCTGCCATAGACCGCGTAGGCCAGGCCATGCGCCGTCTTGCAGACCACATTGCGAGGAAAGCGTCCCTTGGCTGCGAGCTCGACGGGTTTGTTGTAGCAGAGATAAAGCATTTTCACCGAGGCGTGGTGGGTGGCATAACCAACCAGTGTTGTGGTTTTGCCTGTGCCGGCGAAGGCTTGGACCAGTAGCTTCTCTGCTGTTGAATCGACGATGGGCTGCTGTTCTTGTGTCCACTGCATGGGCAGCTCCTAGAGGTATTTTTTGAAACTGGAGACAGTGATGTAAACCGATACGCCCAATAACAACGCGCACGGCAGCAAAATAAGCAGGGGGCTGACGCTGATCGGGATAGCCAGGTAAATTGTCCATGGCACGATGGCCAGCGGAATAATGGTTCCGCGTGCTTTGTGATACAGGTAGCTCGACTCACGGCCGGAGCCGAACTTGCGTAGATCACGTCGCACCAGGCCATCCACCAGGCCCGTAAACGCCGCCAGTGCAAACAGTGGGATTGTCAGTGTCAGGATGACCATTCGTACGCAAAAGGTGAGCACGGTATAAAGCATGGCCAAGCCGTAATCCTGGAACTTGATCATGACCCGACCGAGTTCGTAGCGCAGGTCGAACATGCCGGCGTGCTGCGGCGACGTGGAGCGAGCGTATTGGGTCAATGAGTTAATGCTGTCTTGCAGGCCGCTTTTTACCATCAGCCAATCATAGGTCGTTTTTGCCAGCCAGGTTGCGGTGCGCCCCGGTTCTTTGATGACAACGCTATGTAACAAGTCCTGGGACAGCCAGCCTAGTTCATGCTCAAACATCTGCTGGGCGTGCCTCCATCCAGCATCATGCCAAAACACGTACATGCACAGCCACTCAACGAGAATGGCGCCCAGCAGTGAGCCGAACATCACCCCCAGAAAGTGGAAGGGCGCTGAGATCACCATGCCCAGAAAGGATTTTTGCCCTTCCTGCTGTTGCTGGGCTTTTTCCGCGATATCGGCCATCGCTTTGCTCCTTTACGCTAAGCGACTTTGTCGTCGTTGGCCATAAGGCGGAAATCGTCGACCAGGTCTTCGGGTAGCGATTCGCTTAGTGACTGATATCCCGGCGCTTGCCACCATTCGCTGTTGGTTCCTGATCCTTTACGCATTCCTTCAACCAGGGCCTGCAGATCCTTAGGCATCACCTCGTCGGGATCACTTGCCGGCAACGGCATACGGATTTTCCAGAGGTTGCCGCCTTCGATCAGGGCAAAGCATTGTCCCTTGGGCAGAGCAACCACATGCGCCGGCTCGATCATTGGCACGCTGACGCTTTGGATCTGGTCGTGGGTGTTGGAGGTGAAGGCCGTCTTGCCGTTGATTGCATCGTTGGCGCTGCTAGCCGGTGTGCTGGTAAACACCTGAACCTTGGGTAATTGATTGGTCAGCAGCTCGGCAGTGGCGGTCTCGCGCACACGCAACATAAATAAGTTGTTGAAGTTACCGATGACCTGGCCAGCTTTGGCCCGGTTACCGATCTTGGCTTCAATGTCGCTCATGGTCTGGGTATAGGCTGTGACCTGCATGCCGGCGCCGCCGCCTTTGTTGATCATTGGTATAAATTCTTCGCCCATGAGTTCGTTAAACTCATCGGCATGCACGTTAATCGCCACCTTGGCGCCGGAGGCGCCGGGCAAACCGTCGTCGATACCGAACTTGTAGATGTGACCTGCGACTGACACCAGGTCGCTGAACATGGAGTTCCCAACGGCCGCAGCCACTTCGGTATCCGACAATGCATCCAGTCCCACGTAGACCACCGCTCGTTTACGTATTACCTGCATCCAGTCGAAGATGGGCCGCGGATCTTCAAGATCCATGTAGTCAGGCGATAGCAGCTCAGCAATGCGTCCTGTGGTCAGTTTCTCCAGCAGCGGCAGCAGGCTGGCAACGATTTTGTCGAAGTAGGTTTTGTCATAGCGCACTGCTGATCGCAGACCCTCCATTACAGGGTCCGATATGCGCTTCTGAGTCAAGTACATGTCCAAGGCCACTACACGCAGTGGACGGTCCTTCATGGCGAAACTGAGGTTCTTGCGATCGATCTTGCCCTCAAGCTCGACAATGGTCTGCCAGGCTTTAGGATCATGTTCGGCAAAGTGCTTCTGTGCATACTCGATGAAAAGCGCATCGATGTTGGTCACGTGCTTGAGGATCTGCTCGTAGTCTGGCCGACGGCCGAGGGCCACCAAGGCACGTGCGATGATGTTGACGAACCGCCAAGCGAACTCACGGAACGCTGCTGAGTTACCTTCTCCTGATAGCTGACCCGCTATTCGGGTCGCCACTTCGGAAATACGGCCAAAGCGGCCCACGGCGTTGTAGCGTGCAGAGTAGTCAGGCCAACCCAGGTGGAACACATAAAATTCGTCCAGTCGGCCGGCACGCATGCATTCGATGTACATGCGTTTGAGAAGGTCGGCATCGCCTTTAGGATCGAAGACAATCACCACCTCCCGATCAAGGTTCATCTCTTCGTTTTGTGCCGCTGTGCGCTGGCTACGATGGACTGGCTGAACGCGTCGACCCATCTGAACGCGGCGCCGAGACCGGCTTCGGCTACGGGTGCGTCTGATGTCCTGGGTGATAAACAGTTCCGCCAGGCGGGTCTTGCCCACGCGCGTCGTACCCAGCACCAGGGAGTGACCAACCCGTTCACCCAGCGGCAAGCTAACGTCAATTTCATGGGGTTCTATACCGTGTAAACGCGGTAATCCACCCACTGGCGGCAGTGGCCGCACCGGGTTAATCGCTACGTTCCATGAGGTGGCTTTGGTCAGGAGTCTGAGTGGAAAGGGGGCGAACTCCAGCCGCTCCTCGATGCGCCGTGCCAGGGAATAGATCGAGGTTGGCTCGACATACTCGGCGTATTTGGGCAGATAGGTGTCCATCAACCGCTGGGTGTGTTTCTGAGTCCAGCGAAAGCCCTTACCGATGAACAGGCGTTCATTACTGACCGGCATGTCCTTGCTGGTCATGGTGTAGTGGGGGAGACGCCGAATATTGCGTCGATACCGCAATACAACCAAAGCCTGTCTCAGGCGCACATATCCAAGAATCAAAAAGCCAAAGGCGGAAACCGCTCCAAATAAGGGAGTCAGTGCAAAGGCCCAGGGCGCAAAAATACAGAGCAGTGCTGCAGCGGCGCAGACACAGACCGTGTAAAGCTCGACGGCAGGACGAAGCAATGCCTCAATGGTGAAAGAACCAGCCATGGTTGGAGCCTTCTATAGCTAGGGGGTTTTCAATGGGAACTGTTCGTCCAGCTCCTGGCTAACTTGTGATATCTCGTGTGAAGCCAATCGATCAGCTAATTTCAAGCACATTGCGATGGCATCACCTTGTTCTGTCGAGGTCACACGACCGCCATACAGCCAGACCACATACCTCACTTGCTCCAAGATGAGCTGGCATGTTCGCGGGTCTTCCGGTTGTCTGATCACCACGGTGAGTGACTGAGGTGGTGGCATCCTTGCCTCCTATTGCTGAATGGCCGTTGCAGTGATGAGCAGCGGGTAGTGCTTGATTCCAAGACGTTGCGCCAGGTCATTTGATGGGGCTGGTACCATTTGAAGGCCGCTTCCCCAACGTTGCACTTCAGCAAATCGCTCGGCGCTGGCCACGTTGACCACCAGACCAACAGCGTTCAGGTGCTGAAGCTGTTCGAGTCGTTGTGATAGCCAAACCCTTGAGCTTTCATCGTCACCCACAAGAAATAAGGGTTGCAGGCCTGGCGCATTGATTACTCGACCTTGAACCTGACCAGGTGTCAGTTGGTCTGAGCGCACTGGAAACGACCCTTGACCGCGCACTCCGATGTTTTCTAACGGTGCAGACTGGCCGGTAGGTTCTGGTACCAGGTCTTGGTAGTAGGGCAGGGCGGAAACGCCGCCACGGTCTTCCACCACAATCAATGAGCTGGCATTCGCCACAATGGGCGAGATCGAACACAGCAACAGCATTAAGCTTAAGATTCTCTTCATGGGTTGTTCGCCATCAGGTTGATACCGGTTACGCGGCTAAGGTGTTTGGCAAAGGCACGGCGGTAGCGTGCGGCAGGTTCACCTCCAGCCGGTCGGTGGTACCGGCCGGCGGCAGTGATCCAGTCACCCCCCTTGGCTTTTTGTTCTGCCAGGATCTGGGCGGTAACCGAGAGGTTCTTATAGGGATCCAAACCTTCGCAGGGAGAGCTGTAACGGTGGCCATTGGCACCTATGTTGGTTTGACCTAGACCAACGTCGACCCGACTGGGACCAGCGGTTTGAAGCGCAAGCATCAATGCCCTGCACGCATCGCTTCGGGTCGCAAACCGGTAGCCGGCGCCGGCGACATTCAATGTCCATGGCCAGGGCACTATTTGGCCGCGTAGTCGCGTACCGCTCTCCTGCAGTGCGACGGAATAGAGCACCTCGGACGGAACGCCGGCAGGCAGGGCAATCAATTGATAGGCCGGTGGAGGAACCTCCGCACTGTTGGCCAACGCCGCGGCCAACATAAAACAGCCAGCCAATACGGCGCGTACTACTGTCGCTGCCATTGCCCATTCACCTCGCGCACCACAGCAGGTAGCTCGCCGCCGAGCCCAAGGCCAAGCCAGCGGCCGGCATCGTGATTCAGTGTTATCTGGCGGCTGCGTACGCTGGTTGGCTCGATGCCAGCCAGGATCGCCCAACGGCGGATGGTCTCGTCATCACCTTGGCTGCCCACGAAGTACAGATCGAAGGGTTGTTTCTGAGCCTGAAGGTCCTTCACCCGGGCAATACAACTGGTGCAACTGTCTTGAACAAAAACAGCTAATCGACCTGAGCCTTTTAGAGCATTTGTCGCGCCGGAAATTTTAGGAGACAGCGGCTCTGTTGAAATTTGAATGACTTTTTCGTTGGGGTATAGGCGAGCGAAGGCTTGGTCATAGGCCTTTTGATAAGCCAGTTCCTTGTCGATACGTTGCCGTTCAGCTTGCACCTGCAGTTCAGCGTAACGCCGGCGTTCTTCCGCTGATTTAGCTTCGATACCCAGTGCAGTCAGAGGATCCAGTCCTGGTGAATAGATGCCCCGGGGACCTTCCATGACGGTGCGATAGCGACTCCACTCTTGGGGTGTTAATCCCCACTCGCGGGCCAGTTCTGTCTGGCTGGTCCCTTGAGAAGAGTTCTGGGTTTCGCTGTTCTGCGTACTGGTGATGGACGTTGAAGGCCCTGGAGCAGCTGAGCAACCATAAGCCAGCACAATGGCTGCCAAGCCAATAATCAACGAGGCGTTTGAAGCATTCATTTTCTTTGAGAGTGTTCGAAGGCCATACATAAAGGAGGTCCTATTGCGCGACGGTTATGGTTTGCGGCGTTCCGGCCACATCGAAACGTGCGGATTTGCCGTCCAGCCCGTTAAGGCGCCAGGCCGTACCCGCCACGGCATCACCTGGTCGGATGAGGTAGATCTGGTTTAACTGCGTGCTGCCAGGAGGTGCTACAGACAAAAAACGCTCACCGCCCCTGTATTCAATACCGACGATGGTGAAGGGCGGCGCTTGTGGTGTGATAACACTGGTATTGGGCTTCTGGGCGGGACGAGGCTTGCGGACAGCGGCTTTGGGCTTGGACGGAGGAACTGCAGGTTGCTTGGTCTGGGCTTGGCTTAATTCGTGAACACGGCCATCGAGCGATTCGACATTTGCCTTGAGCACCACTAGCTCACCAGAAGACGCGGCATTACGGGAGAGATCCTGCACTGATTCGGTTGCTTGCTTCGCATAGGCCTGTGCGGCATCGATCCGATTTGACAGCGCTTGTTGTCCGGAGCGGAAGTCATCGTTGCTGACCCACTGCTTGCCATCCACAGTGTCCAGCCGTTCATCGACTTTGCTCAGTCGCGTCAGCATTGCATCCAGGGATTCTTTATCAGCAGTCGTAGACATGCTGATTCTGAGTAGGGACAGTTGATGATGTTCATAAGCCAACATGCCCGTCAGGGCGATGAGGCAGAGACTGAGTATCACAGTGGTTCGAGAAGGGCGTGGTAGGTTCATAAGCGTCCTCGCGCAAAAGCGAAGACACCCTCTCAAACCCGCGTATTAGGTGCAGTAGGAAATAGATTTTCCGGGATGCATAGTTTTCGAAAGTTGTAGCAAGACATCAATGAATCACATCTTATGTCCATAAAAATGGCCACCCGGAGGTGGCCATACAGTCATGCAGCAACTAATTGTCTTGCAAGTGCCATTTCAACTGAGTCCCCATCCTGGTTTAACGAATCGAGGCCCGAATCAGGAACATCTCCCGACGTGCTTTGCGCCACGGCGATCTTTTTGGCCATCAGCTGCAGACAGGTGATCTGAGAGCTGTTGGCATAGCCAAAGAAAATCACCCGCACGGCTTGCTTCTGCCCAATCCGCCAAGACCGCCGAGCTGCCTGTTGAAGGGTGTACACGTTGTACCCCGTCTGCAGGAACGCGATGGTCGGAAAGTCGAGCAGATCCAGACCGGTCTTAACCAGCTCCGGGTTAGTGATCAGCACATCGATCCCACGATCTACCTGGTCGAGAATCCAATCCTCGCGCCTGGCGGTATCGACTGACGCCCTTAACACCGCCACCTTCAACCCGGCCTGTTCCAGCAACCGTTTGAGACGTGAAGTGGTGTCACGAGTGCCGCTGTACACGGTGTAGACCAAGACTTTGCGGTCTTTGGCTTTTTCCGTGAGGCAGAGGTCGAGTAGTGCCTGTTCCTTGGGCATACGTTGCCCATCTGCAAAGATCGACGGCACAAAAGCCAGCGTGTCCTTGCTGCGTGGATGTTTGACAATCTCCGGCCGGAAACAGCAGTCTGGCCAGGCCAGCAATACGTTGAGTACAACCCCCAGAAGGGTCGTATCTCGGCGTGCCAGTGCCTGACGAAGCTCCTGGGTCAGTTTTCCTGCCAACTGCTGATAGGCTGAAGCCTGTTCTGCAGACATGGCGATGTCGATGAACTCCTCTTGGTACGCCGGCAACACGTTCCCACCGATATCTTTGAGTTTCAGGAACACGGTAAACGGCAGTACGAACCGGTGGATGCCTTTTGGACCGAAGCCTGGGGCCTTCACCGTTCGCACCGAGAGTTTTTTTCCCTTGGCGGTTTTGTGTGACTCGTTATCTCGCTCGGTGTAGATATCCTTCAATACGCCGTGATCCCGCATGAACGACATGGCCGCAGGGGCCATGCTGCCGCGTGCGTTTGGTCGATAACCGTCCTCGATCATGCGGCGGGTAAGGATCCGAAATAACAGATAAAACAAGTCGTCGGCATAGCCGCCCATAAGCGTACCGGTCAGCAAAACACACTTGCGTGCTTTAGCTGCCAGTACGCCCATGGCCTGGCCCTGAGCAGAACCACTGTTTTTGTACTCATGGCCTTCGTCCACCACTAGTAGGTCGAAATACCCATCAGGCAACTGGCGCTTGATGAACTCCGTGGGTTGGTAACCGCCTTCACCAAAGCCAAACTCGATGTTGGCCATGGCACGTTCCATGCGTTTGGCCTGACGGTCGCTGAAGATGAAATTGCCTTGAGCGTCCATCAGGTTGATGAACTCGCTGACGTTATCGATCAGCATCGAGGCGAGAAAGTCTTCCCCGAAGTCGTTCAGCAGTCTGTCAGCGCGCACCGGGCCAATGGTCGGAATCCGGCACATTGACTTCAAGATGGTTGCTCGGCGTGTTCCGCTTTCAGCTTTGCCTGGGCGCATCAGCGTCCAGAGTGGGCCTTGGCAATGAGGGCAGCTACGACGGCGTTCCTCTTGGTGAAACTCTTCGACGGTTAGCCGGTTGCCTTCCTGATCCTCCAGCAGCCGTCCGCAGTCGGGACAACCTGCAAGGTGATGGGCGCCCCCCACATGACGTGGCCAACACACCGAGCGCCAGTGAAACCCCATCCGCATGCGCACGCGCCCGAGGATGAAGAACTCCTGCCGCCCGTCGTAAGGCTCTTTCAGTTGGTCGCGCAGCTTGAGCAGCTTGACCAGGCTGTCAGGTCCATTGAGTACCCAGACGCGTGCGTCTGGGATGGTTTCGAGAATCTCTCGCCGCCACTTGTAGACCAGGTGTGGAGGCGAAACGATCAAGGTGCGGCGATAGCCGGCTTTGTGCATGACGGCGGCTACAGCGATGGCCATCATGGTCTTGCCAGTGCCCATCTCTGCGTTGATCACTGCAGCCTGCTCGTTACGATCCAACAATAACGCTGCAACGGCTTGTACCACTTCGGCCTGAGCTGAAAAGGGCTGACGTTTGAGTTCATCCATCACCCGTTGCCGTGCTGGGTTGATGTGACCGGCGTAGACCGGTGGGTTTGATCGGTTGAGTGAGTCCAGCAGCTCATCACCGAACTCGTCGATGAATTCGGTCAAACCGATGGAAAGTGGTGAAAGTGGGGTATGTGATAGGTCGTTCATGGTTGTTTCTCCTGGAAGGATAAACAGGGCATGCACGACACCCCTAGGGGTATGGTGAATACCCTGAGGTTTGGATAAGGGAATGCCTTATTGGTAGCGGGTCAGTAGTCCGATGGCAGCAACAAGGTTGTTACGCTTCGGTCGGCTTCAGTGATGATCCAGAGCCGGGTTTCATCCTCGGCGTCGATGTCGTAGCTAGAGAACAGACGCTCTCCAGTAGCCAGGGCTCGTTGGTTACTGCTCCAGTCTTCCTGGGGCAGCTCTCCCCAGTCACCGGAGAAATGCCGTCGCAAGTAGGTGCTTGGGTCGAGATGGCCGTGCTCCACCAGGTGGTGTACCGATTGGGTCAGTACCAACTGTCCAGCTTCAAACGTCACGCGTGAGGTGGTGTCCGAGACCGCCGGTGCAATCGGCTCGTCAGTTTCAGGTTGTCGATCCGCCGAAGAGGTGATGGTGATAACGCGTCCTTGGTTGGCAGATCCCGGCGTCATGTCCCATGCCCGAATGATAGGCACGAAACGATCGGTCAGGATCCTTACCTCAGAAACGTTACCGTCCTGGTCTTCGGTAAACTCGGTCTTGCGAACCTTGTCTTTGTAAGTATCGCCTTTGAGCACCAGCACTCGCCCGGACTTCGAGGTAACGACGCCCGATATTGCGCCGGCAGCCAGGGCTAATGCCAAGTGCCACCGGGACAGCTCACGTACTGGTGGTCGTGGTTGAACACCCGTTTGACCAAAGTGCAGGGTGAAGTCTGGCCACATGCCGCGAAGCTGTTTGACTTCAGCGCTTAGCTGCTCCGGTTCGAGGCTGATGCGATAGAAGTGCTCCAGTTCGCTGGTCGACGACAGGACCCTATAGGGCTCCCAAGACCAACTCTCAGGTAACACTTCTGCATTCAACGTCCCGGCGCCAATCGCCTGAAGGCGTGCGCGTACGTATTTGACTTCTTGCGGTCGAGCCAGGTCTTGGCGGCGGATTCGTATACCGAATATCACCACCTGTTTGAAGGTTGGATCAGCGGCATTGTAAATCCGCAGTTCAGTGAAGTGATTGCATAGCCAACTGCAGAGTTCGTCGTCCAGCACATAGTGTGGAACGATGAACACCAACACCCCGCCGTACTGCAGCAGTGGAAGCGCCCGTTGATAGAACATTTTCTCCAGACGCCGGCGACCGCTACCTTGGTACTGTGAGGCACCTGCATGGTCAGCGACCAGGTCACCGTAGGGCGGGTTAAGCCAGAGCAAGCCAAAGGCCTGGCGGCTGATCATGGTGTCCATCAGATCGCTATGCAGCACACGATCCAGGAGCGTCCTGCAATGCGCAGCACGCTCCTGGTCGTATTCAACTGCGAATGTGTCTGTGCGGTCTCGCCCAAGAAAATGTGCTGCTTCGGCCAGGGCAACCCCTTCGCCGGCACATGGATCGCAGATCCGCATTTTGCCGGTGGGAGAGGGGGCCAATGCCTGCAGGGTCCGTTCCAGAGTCGTTTCGTCGGTAGGGTAGTAGCCATTGCGAGCGAAGTTGCGTGCCAAGCGTGGGAACATCAAGGCCATGATGGGGCTCCTGAATCAAGGCTCAAAAGTGAGCGTGGGTTGAGAGATGCCCTTGGCGAATCAGATCGCCCAGGGCGGGTTCAAGAACGTCGAGCTGCAGCGACAAACGCCAGGCCGAGACAGCACCTAACGATCCGGGTAGGGGCTGCAACATGTCGTATTGGGTGAGCACTTCCATAACTGGGTTATGCCAATGCGGTAGCAGCGGTAATGGGCATGTATCCATGACCAGGGGCCACAGCTTTTGATGAGGCGATTGCCCGTCCTGTAGAAGGGCGTAGGAGAAATGATTAGCCCGGTCGGGCTGCGCGCAGCGCCGGTCGAACAGCCAGAGGTGTACCAGGCTGCCGAATAACGTCCCGCGAAATTGCCGGGTGGTTCGTTTTTCCAGCAGGTCGACGTTGGGGAAGACAGGAAGACTCCGGCCGTCGACGACGATATGAAACTGGTCCAGACCGTTTTCAGCGGAGCCGAGGGTCAGTCTGGCCAAGAACTCCTGCAGTGCCGTGTCACGTCCCCAAGCCGAGAAAAACACTAGGTTGCGTTGTTCATCACAGACGAAAGCATCGACGTAAAGGTCAGGACATTCGTCAACCTGATACAGCCGTGTGAGAGAAGGTGTGGACATTGAGCATCCTCCGGATCGGAGGGAGGCCCCGCCCAGAAGGGGCAGGACACTGCCCCTCGGGGTTAATGGTTGGTGGGTTATCGATCGCGCTTGAATGAGCGGGTGTGTGGATCGAAGCTTGTGGTCGTGTCGCCCTGGAACAACGGCGACTGACCTATCATGTAGAGGTTGACCCGGTACAGAGGGCGCAGTTGTAAGGCAGCGTTCGCTTGCGTTTCTATCAGTCCGATTTCGATGAAGTGCTCGCGCATTTCGTCATCATCGGACACTTCGTTGTTGGTCATTTGGTCTTCGACGGTCAGCAGAGTGTGCTCACCGATGTCTGAAAAAGTCGGATTCATGGAGTGCTTCCTTGGTGGTGGAGCTCCCGCAAGGTGGGAGATTGGCAGTTCCAGGTTTGTTGCTTGAAGTCCAGCACATAGCCAAGCTCGCCGAGGCGAGTGCATTGCTGACGTAGGCGCTGACGGTCAACGGTGGTGTCAAGTTTTACCGCATCCCCCAGTGGCCAGATCGTGCCGAACAGAATCGCGTCTAGCTCTGTGGCATTTTCCGAACTGGGAAGTGGCATCCCAAAGGGGGCGTCCTCTGGTGATGACGGTTTATCGACGTTGCTTACAGCCGTCGTGAAGGGTAGCGTTTTGCGCTGTCGCGCAGGCTTTGTTTGAGTTGAAGATGATTCTTCATCTATGGGATCTGGCTCGCTTGGTGAAAGCTTGGCAGCGTCTTCCGCCGTCAAGTTGTCTACGTCGTCGAGGCTCATGCTTTCGAGCTTGGCCCGGATCTCAACCACTAACCGTCCAGCGGTTGAGTAGTACGAGGGGCGTATTTCTGTGATGAGGAAATCGCCTCTGTATTTGCCTTCATCGTATTGGTCGAGAAGCGCGTCTTTGATAACGAACTCGCCTATTGAAGTTGATAGTCGTCCGACGTTGAACTCGCCGTTACGGCCGCTGATGGTACGAATGGCCAGTTGGCCTGGGATGTTGATCATGGGCAGCTCCACACTGCATGGGTGTAAGGCTACGTGCATTACTCGCACAATGAAAAAAGCCCGACAGTGTCGGGCTTGGGGTGGTGCAGTGAGTTCAGAAAGGTTTATGGGCAGGATGTATGAGTTTCCTCCTTGAGTGAGATGTACAGATAGAATGAACCTGGTGGCGATTCTATGCGGTCAAGTTTTAGGTCCAGCCAGACTCGATCCGAGTTGTCGCCGGCAGGCAGCAATCGATAGAGCCCGAAATGGATTTGTGTACAGTCAGGCTGCATATGCAGTTCACGGTAGGCCTCCAGGACTACATCGCCCAATCGGTTACTGATAACTGATACATCCTGTGGGTTTTCGATATGCACCGCTTCTTGCCAGGCCCGAGGCGTAAGAACGACCGGAAGTTTGAGCAAGTCAGACGATACGAGGTTATTGGTGGTAAGCATGTAAATCTCCAGGTGCGAAAACCACCTGGCCCGTTCGGGAGATGGTTTCCCGATGGGTCTTTATGCTGATTTGGAATCAGCTTGAGAGTCAGCCAGTGTTTCCTGGCGGGTTAGTAGTATTCGGGGTGCACAAGCTCATCTTCCAACTCCCAACGAGCCCTTCGATATTCCTTGAGAAGTCCGAACTCCGACAACATTGGGCTGTTTTCGGGATTGAATTCATCTCGATGGTCCATCTTTGCCAATGTGATCACCCCATCCAGTACTTCTAACCAAAGATCAGTAGTAAGGGTGTAGCGCGGATCTTCATCGGGATCGAGTGTCGGGTTGCTCGGCAGTAGCTTATCCAACCTGCTGTAAACACTAGCTTGAGCAGCTAAAAGACCGATTTCGGTCAGCAGCGGCAGTCGTTGAGGATTCATCATCATGGTTTATCTCCAGCGTTCGGAAATCACCAATCCCGAAGGGAGGCGTTCCCTTCGATATGAATATTGAAAGGCGCCCAGGGGGCGCCATGATTTCAATCATGCTGATTGACGTTGTTCAGGATCTGGCTGTCCTTGGCCGTTGTCATCCGAGTCATCTACAGCAGCACGATCCTGGGCAGGAAGGGGCTCAGCAGAATCTTTCGGTTTGGCTTGGTAGACAGTATCGCCATCGACCTTGATCCAGCCGATAAAAAGAAGACGTCCTTTGAGGCTTGCCCCAGGTTGACCCTTCTTATCGCCCTTTTCATAGATAAAGCAGTCGGTCCAGATGTCACCGATACGGAAGCTCACAAGGACCTTCTTTCCTGCATCAACAGCAGCTTGGCTACGACGAATCAGCTTTTCAGCTTCGGCGCCGACGACATTGCAGTCGATGTAGGAGTACTCGGTGTCGTCAGACGAACCGCGTAATGCAGCAACAGTGACAGCCATGAATGGCTTGCCTTTGCCGCGTGGTTTCACTTCACGAATACGGTTGAGATAACCAATACCAGTGGTGTGCAGGTCGAAAAACTTGGTTTCGTTGGTTTGAGTAGTGCTCATGGTGATTCTCCAATTTCGAAATAGCAGAAAGCGGAGAAACACTTCGCCCTTGGGGGAAAGTATTCCCCGCGAGGGTGGGTAGAGCAGACAGTGGAGCTTAGTGCAGCATGAGTTTCATAGCGGCAATCATCACACCAGCGGTTGCTGACATCATGACGCCCATGCGAATAGTCAACTTAACCTCAAGTTGAGATATCTCTGTTCTCAAATCAGCTGACAGGTCAGTACGAAGAGCTGCGATGTCAGATTTAGTGGCCAAACGTGAAAACATATCAGCCTCCAAAGCATCAATTACAGCGTTTGCTTTCTGTTCCGGAACGTTGATCGAAATCAGCGCTTGGTAGAGAGCCAGTTCGGTTTTCATCAGACCTCCAAAAATTGAGAGGCCTGCCCTGACGGGAAAGGCCCGTCATGGGTGGGAAAGGTGCTTCCATCGACTGAGTCGACTGATCGCGCTACCGGAAGCTATGGCGATCTTAGGAGTGGATCAATGCGGTAAACCGCATCGTAGTCTTTCGGATCCAGACTACATGGGCATGTTGCTGACGACGTCAGCTATACATGGGTACAGCATGAAAAGCCTATTGCTGGTTGTCAAGCTCCATGTGAAAAATTCAGAGAAGCCTCCCCAGCGGGAGGATTCCCTGCTGGGGTGAATGAGGAGAGGTTTAGCAAACAGCTGGTGTCAGCTGTTGAGCCTTGCCTCGGGAGCGCGGTTTGCGTGCCGGCTTTTCGACCACACGAGTATTAGCGTTGTACCAAAGATTCAGATCAACACCTTTGGCACGGACCATGGCTGGCAAGTGATCCATATCACGCACCATGCTGTCAGAAATGCAGGGTGGTGGAAGCTGGACGTGAGACTTTGCCTGTGGCTGATCTGCTGGACGTATGTTCGACTTCTTCATGGCACGCAAAAACTCTCGGGCAACAACGCCGAGTGCAAAACCGAAGTTATAAGTGAGTTTGGACATGGTGATTCTCCTGCAGGTTGAAATGCGGAGAAAGCACTGGCCCTGTCGGGGAAGTGATTCCCCGCGAGGTGAGTAACATCAGATGCTTCTATCGACGATTGTCGACCGACCGCGCTACCAGAAGCTCAGCGGTCTTGGGCGAATCAACACGATTGACGTGTCGCAACCTTGAAGATCCTGGTTGCCTGGGCATGATGCCGACGACGTCAGCAAAACACGTACATATCATCGAAGGGGGGATAGTGATGTGTCAAGCGGGGAGGGATATTTCGGGGAGGTCAAAGCAGATCGAATTTTACAGGAGAAGCTACCGAGAGTAGCTGGGTCAACAGTCACTCTCGGATGTAGTACTAAGCGTCTTTCAGAAAAAAATACCACCTGTGTGGGATAAAGGCGTCATCGATCCCTGGGCTGTGATCTGAACGTCTCACTTCCTACACCTGGCCGATTATCGTGGCTGAGGCCAGCAAACATAAGGCACGCATCCGCGCACAAAGGGAGCCCTGCGTTTCGCCGGCGGGCCACCGGCAGGGAAAAGCAGCTACCAAAGGGTAGCCTGATAATCCTTCGCAAGATTATCAGGC
Source organism: Pseudomonas sp. G11 (assembly GCF_029457515.1). NCBI lineage: Bacteria > Pseudomonadati > Pseudomonadota > Gammaproteobacteria > Pseudomonadales > Pseudomonadaceae > Pseudomonas > Pseudomonas sp. G11. The sequence continues at coordinate 6,413,629 of NZ_CP120377.1, read as the reverse complement.
TACCCTTTGTGTGAGCTTTAAAAAATATGGGCCACAACACCAGTGTGGCCCTGAGATTACTGTGCTTCGAACCTCAACAAAGCTCTATGTGCCTTTGAACTCGCAATTCACGAGTTAGACGGCTGCGTGTCTGGCTTGAACAGGGAGACACAGGGAGAGCTTTGAACCAGATCCGCACGCCCTTCCCGGAGCTCAGCGTGCTTTGGGGATGGAGATGAGGCGAACCGCATCTCCGGGCGCTACTGATGACCGCCAGTAGCCAACGGGGTGGAAACGTTGTTGCGTGCATTATGTTGTTAGGCTGGGCGATATGCAACATAGCCAGTGTTGACCTGGGCTTTGGTCAGTTCACTGCAGTGACGGCACCGTCGGGTACAACAGATGGAATGGGGATACCGGTCACTCCCGCTTTCGGGGAGACAAGCACTCCCGCGCGATTTACACCAACGGTAGTCGACTGAGTCAGATCGACCAGCGTCGATGGCATCCCTGCCGGCGCCGTGTCGTTGTAAAAGGTGTAGGCTGTGCCACCATTAATGAAGGAAGAAACGCCTGAAGGTTTGACAAACCAAAGCGGGAGGTTAAGAACTGAATCGCTGGGTATGCCGCTAAAGCCTGGGTTGGACTGTGCAAATCCTGCAGCAGCTGACCGATAAGTTAAAAAATTTCTACTGAGTGAATCAAGCGTCGCATATTCCGAAACTGCTTGAGTCTGGTATCGATCTTCTGCCCACATACCGGTGACGATGACCAGTATCATGAGAATAGCCCATTGTAAGGTCATCGTTTGGTCCCCCTTGAATCAACTGTGAAAAGCTTGTGTCCTACGATTACAGCAAAAAATATGCGCAGGTGGATAAGACGGCTACTAGTAATCCTATAGTCAAAAGAAGTCGGCGTAATCGAATTTTACGTCGAGATTGTAGCTTGGAAGCAATCATCGTGGATGTTTCTACGTAGGTAAGCAGATACCTATCATTTGCCGTAGGTTTGAGACTGTAAGTGTAAGCGCCGACTTCAAATGTCTCTCTTCCTTGCAGTGCCTTACTCCATAAAGGAGTGGAGCATATTCTACTTCTAGTCTCGAACCAGCTTTGCAGCTCATCTCGACTATATTGAGCACCATTCTCCAAATTATTCTTCATCACACTTCTCTATCGTACATTGCGCTCAATGGCAGAGCGTTTATGTTGAATTATTTGAAGCAACTCCAATAAAAGAGTCCCGGCCAAGTAAGGCGAGATGTGTTGAGAAACCACCCACTATCATTGCGAAAGATGTATCCGACCTCACTGTCTCCAACGCCGAGTGCGCCGGTAAGGGAACACGATTTCCAGCTTGTATCGCCGAGTGTGCAAGTTAGACTTCCCTTGTAGGGAGCCTGGCAACTTCCTTGAATTAATTTAAATTCCCACCCATTGTTTGCAGTCCAAACACCTTTTTGACATGATAAGATTATGCCAACAGCACTTTTTGCGATAAGTGTGCGATCACTGCACGCTGTACCTTCGGTTGCAAGCCCACCTACCGAGACATATTCGTTGGTGGCAATACGATCGTAGGCCGTTATTTTGCCGGTTGAAGTGATCTTTCCACCCCAGAGCTGGCCGCCGGTTGAGAAGTTTTTGTCGTTGTACACCTGGACCCAATCGGGGCTGTTCTGATAGATACCACCTCCCCATTTTTCGCTGTACCAGCCAGTGTCGCCCCGAGTTCTGAACCATCCACCCGTGTAGGTTTCGCCCGTGACGTTCGCGGTCGCCGCGTTTACATTCGCGGTGGCTGTGACGTTGCGAGCTGTCACGTCGGCACCAGTCGTAACGTTGCCAGAGGCGGAGATGCTCCCTGCGTTATTAATGTTGTGGTTGCCCATACCAAGGTCAGTATTCATCGTGTTGAGCTCAGGATGGTTTGGCACAGCATTTCGATATAAGTAATCGTTGGCCAAGGCGCCGTCCATGAGAAACAGTGCACTGGCAGTGTGGCCTGGCCCAGGTGTAATGGAGTAATTACTCAGCGCGACTTGCCAGCCACCGCGGATGCCTTGAATGACGTTAGGGTTGGTTGTAGATATAAAACCACCAGGTCCTCCAAGGTTTTCAGCAATGGCACGCACACCCATTTCTGGAAGCGTCTGTCCGCCCGTAGTAACCACAATCGCTTCCAGCTGATTAGGATTGGGTTTACGGGCAAGGCCTAGGATGGTCTGCCCGAAAACATTGGTAGAGCTGAAACCCGCAGGCAGGTAATTAGAGTTGATGAGCATCGGCACCGTAATTTGCACTGGCACGGTCGCCGACGCGTTGGCGAGCACTACGTTGAAATTGTCTTTCAGGTACTTGGCCTGGGCCTCTGAAATAGTGCGCTGTTGATCGGCCGCAATTCGATAATCCTGGGCATCCATTTGTTTGATTTGCCAAACCATCGCCAAGGTCACCACGACACCAAATACGAGCAACCCGATTGCCATATCCAGGCTCAAGAAGCCCTGTTGTTTATTCTTACTGGTCATTCCAGAGGCTCCGCGAAGATTGGTTTGCGATGTCTTGGCCGAGCAGGGTGATCTTTCCTGAGTGGACTTTTTCGCGGATGCTAGGCCCGTCCTCGCCCGTAAAGAGCAGGCTTTGAAGCGTCAAACGCCGGCCCCCGTCACTATCCATGGACAATGACTGATGAATGACAGCCACCAGGCCTTTGGAAAGCAGCTCTCGGGCGTTTTTCAACAAGGGCTGGCCTAGGGCTGCTAAGCGTTCAATGCCATGCGTGACGCTGCCGGAATGGCCAGTACAGATAATGAGATGACCGTTGATTGAGGCCTGGATGACTTGCGCAGCAGTTGGCCCATCACGTACCTCACCCACAAACAGAAAGTCCGCCCTCGTTCGCAGAGCAAGGACTAAGGCTTCTTCGTAGCCCCCCATACGCCTGGAAACAGGGACTTGTATGCACCGACCTTCTCCATGCCTACCATGTAGAAATGGTTCGGGTGGATCCTCTACCGCCAGGCAGATGCCGCCCCAAGCCTCAAGGCGGGCTTTAACAAGGGATGCAGCACTTGAGGTTTTCCCTGCACCCATCTCTCCGCAGATGAAGATTAGGCCGCGTATCGTGTCGCTCATCAGAGCATTCTGCAGGTGATCGGGCAGGCCTAGCATGTCCAGCGGACGAATTTGAACCGACGACTTGCTGAGGACAAAAACCGGCTTGCTGTTTACGTCTATCAACTGTGTGACTCGAAGGACAACGCCATCTTCGAGCAGCGCAAACTCCGGATCCAGGGTCGCGGCGTACTTCTCTGCGCATAGTTGACGGATTCGTTCTAGATCAGCCCGCCATTCTAAGGGCGCCTCAACTCTTCGCGCTTGTCCAGGGAGACCCTTAGCGTCCGCAAAACCATCGCCCAGATACAGGTCGACGAACTGAGCTTCGGAGATAACGCTCACTCGGCGCTCCTTAGTATGAAGTCCAGGCGATGGTATTGGCATCCGATGAGCAACTGGTCGCAGCGGCTACCGCTGTGATTTCGCCGGCAATGGCAGTACCACCGTTGATCGCCGTCGTGGTCTGTTTGTCCTTGGCCATGTTGGAAGCCAGCGTGATGCAGGCATTCTTTGGAAGGTTGGATTCGGTGATGGTGAAGGTCATACCATTACTGGTCACAGTAACGGCTCCGTTCCAACGGTTGGATAAGGCGTTACCATTAATGCTCATACCACCCGTGGCCTCCAGGTTGATCAAGGACGGGGCCAGGTTGGTACCGGCTGTTGCGTACCCGGTTGTGCTTTTCAGCCTTTTGGTATTGCTCAGCAAGGTTCCCAGGTTGCTCTGTTCAATGGTGACGTCCGAGCTGCCGAACGTTCTGTACCCCATGAACACGATAAAACCGAGTGCCACGGCGATCAGCATCAGCCAGAACATCCCGTCCAGGGAAAGAAATCCGCGTTGGTTTTGGCGGGTATTTGTTCTCATCTTTACGACCTCATTTGGGTTTATTTAAGCGTTTCTGTCACATTGCCGGCCAACTGGAAGATGCCGATCACCACCAGAATCATCATGATTCCCATGGCCATCGAGGACACCCCAATAAGCGATTTCGCGATGGCCTCGACACGCTGGAGCGTTTGCTCCAGCCAACGGTTGGAAAACCTTTCCATCGACTCGGCGAAGCCTTTGCGGGTGGCGAGCACTTCAAGAAAATGCATGGCCATGGGGTCTGGAAATTCATGGCCCGCGAGTTTTAAGGCGGTACCGAAGTTCTTGCCGGCACTGACGCCGTAATGAATGGCGCTCAACCGTTCCTTGAGCCACGGAGATGCGTTGCGCTGCAGCGACTTCAATGCGTCGAGCTGGTTGATGCCTGAGCGCAACATTACGGCCATGTTGAGCAAAAAGATGGAGCCGTGAAGCGCCTTGTAGACCGACCAAGGGGGAAGGCGCTCTGCCCGAACTCTCAGGACCTGGAGCAATTTGTTCAACTGTAGCTTCCATGACGGGCTGGCGGCCGTGATCTGAAGTCCGCAAAAAACCGGCAGGGTGAAGATCGATACCAGGATGAAGATGACGACCGCGATCAGGGTCACCAGTCCGTAGTGGGTCACGAAATTCGATAGGGCGTAGAGAAACGCCGGTACACCCGTCCAAGCTTCGGGGTTAGACCGACGTGTCATGGAGGGCACCATCCACGCGGCGATCACATACAGCAGTGCTGCCATAACGCTCCATACCACCGAAGGGTAAACCGTGGCTGAGGCCACCAGCTTGCCGATCCTCTGGCGTATTTCAATAATCCTCACGCAGTCTCGAAAGGCCTGCACCAGGTTGCCGGTCTCCTCACCAGAAGCGATTAAAGAGTTTTCGTCATAAGGCACCCAGCCTTCGCATGACACGCTGAACGACTTTCCTCCTTTGACCGATTGCGCGATTTCACGACAGGCAATCGATACGGGATGCCGTTTTTGGCCGTTATCACTGAATGCTCGCGCAACAGTATTCAGGGCATCTTCAAGTGAAACGCCATCCCCATGGATGCCCATAAGGCTTTCATAGAATTGGATTCGCTCGTTCTTACCGAACTGTTTGGCGTAGAAGGTTTCTGCCCAGCGGTTCAGCATCGCTCTGACGTCACTCATCATGAGCGAGCTCCAGGGTTTGCCGGTCAAAGTCCAAGGGCCCCACCATCATTTCTGCATGACGTGGATCTACCAAACCTTGTTTGATCTTGAAGATTGTGTGGGCAGTTTTGGTGATGCCGCCCATTTCCTTCACCCAGTAACGACGTGCTGCACTGGCCCCTTTTTTATTGAAAACGTGCATGAAATTGAGGTCTGTGATGAGCGCTTCTGCGGCTACCGTACGATCAATGACGCCCAAACCTTTGCAGTGTGGGCATCCAGGGCCTTTGAGATAGGTCAGATCGACCGCATCCAGGATGTGGAGGCGTTGCGCCAATGCACCGTTGAGCTGGTCCAGATGAGCAGCGGCAGGTACACGACAGTGAGGGCACAGCACGGGAAGCAAGGATTGATTGACGATGCTGGTCGTCAGCGCGGGATCTGTCACAAGGTAGCGGTCTACCCCCATGTCGATTAGCCGCTGAAGCCCTGCCACTGAGTTATTGGTGTGCAAAGTGGAAGACACCAGGTGCCCGGTCATACCGCCACGATAAGCCGCTTGGGCCGAGGCCAGGTCTCTGATCTCCCCATACACCAAGACATCCGGATCGAGTCGCATCGTATTGGTGATGCCATCACTCCAGGTCTCCCCTGAGCCCAACGGGGACTGGTTGGCCATGATTGGATATTCAGGTGGATCTTCCAGGGTCAAAATGTGTTTTGTGCCACCACACTCTTCATAGAGAAGGTTCAAGTTGACCTGCTGAGTCTTAGATTTGCCGGATCCTGTGGGACCGGTGACCAAGTTCACGCCATAAGGAAGACTGCGGATACGGCTGAACGCCTCAATTTGCTCAGGGAGAAAACCGAGGGCCTCAAGGGTCATCTTGGTTTTGTCGTCATACAGCAGACGCAGAACCATCAAAGGACCCTCTACGAGCGGCCTGGTCGCAACCCGAGCACCGAACAGACCAAGTTGATCCACATAGGATCGTTTTATACGTGCGTCCTGGCTGACTTGTGGCTGGTAGTGGTCTTTTGCAACATCACACATGCTGTTGTAGAGGGATGAGCAGAGCTCAAGGCCCACCTGACTTTGATGCTGCTCTGCCTCCCACAACAGCCCGTGGATGCGAAAGAAGATCCTGGTGATGTCCTGACCCACCACAAAGTGAACATCGCTGGCATTATCCCGATGGGCTTTGCCTAGCAGCTGCACCACCTGCGCCTGGCGTTTGGTTTCGGTTGTCGAGAGGGCTCTGCCATTGGCGTCGTCATTCGCCTGGTAGAGCGCCTTGATCGTGCTCATCGGGCAGATCTTGACTTCAAACTGATGATTCTTGTGTTCTAACTCATCCTCGAATGCCATGACATAGGCATCCGTTTGGTGCTGGGCGGACACATACAGAATTCCATCGCTGGTCAATGCGCAAAGCTGACGTAACTCCGGTCTAAGCTCGAAAGCTCCGCCAGGCGCGGTGAGCAATTGCTGGTGTGAATTCAGCAGCGCGGCAGCGGCTTCATCGAGAACTGGTTCCGCTTCAGTATGTATTTCAGTCAAAGTCGTCATTGGCTCGTACCCTCACCGCTGTCCTTGGATAAACCCGGGCAGCGTGCTGGCTGACGGGATACTACTGGAGACCGGGTTGCTACTACTGGAGGCGCTTCCCGGTGGAATATTGGAAAACCCGAGCGGGAAGCGCTTGCCATCACGTTCAAGTGTCACGCTATCCAGGGTGAGGTTCGCCACGCGGTAGCCTCCTGGGAGTTCCCGCGACGAGGCGTCAGCGTCCACTTCAAATCCGCTGCTGTAGAGCAAAGTGGCACGCAGCCGCCTTGCGGAGCCGAATATGGCTTTAACGACAGGCAGTTCTTGCTGGGTATCGGTAGCGCGTGTGGCGGTAATAGGGGGGGGGAGGAGGCCTTGAGGGACGAATGAGGCTGGAGACTGAGCGGTTGAATGGTTGTCTTCGCCATTGATTGACCGCTCAGCTGCTGCTCTCTCAGCTTGGGCTTTAAATAGAATTGTCTGACTCTGAACGGTAGCCAGCTCCCCGACATTGATGCCTGAGAGATTGGCTTCTGCCGTCCAGCCCAGTGATGGAGCGATAGCAATTGCCGAACAGAGAAAACGCACAGTTTTATTTCGCATAGAGGTCACCTGTCACTGTCCAACGAAGGTGGCCAGTCTCATATTTGGTCTTTATTTCGCTCAACCGTAGGCCTTGAGCGGGTGCACCCGTGAGAGCGTCCAGCGGCGTTATTCCAGTCTCATAACGCACCTCAAACTGTCTCCACTGAGGAGGTGGCGGTGGAGGTGGCGCAGGTTGGCCTGGCACTGCGGGCTTTACTGGAACCACCACAGGGATTTCCTTAAATGTGGGTTCTTGCGAAAAGTTGTGTAGCCACGATGACAAGTTCGCCAACATGTCATCAGTCGCCTTGAGAGGTTCGTCACCAGCAGCAGGTAGCGATATGTCGATTTTTAGGAGCGCCAGAGATTTGCTTTCGTCAAAGGCTGGCCCGCCTGGGAAATGTCCCTGGGTTGCTTTGATGAGGTTGTCAGCTGTGCTGTTGCCGGAACGCTTGTATGAGGAAACCACCTGGGCGCCGTTGCAAAGCGCGTCTGTGAATTCCCATCCCGCAATAGAAAGCGGCAGTTGATAAATAACGCGGCTGCATTGCTCCAGAAAATTGTCGACAGAAGGGCGTTTAGCCCAAGGGTGCTCCAACGCCTGGGGCAGCTGTTCGACGCCAGACTCTTGCTGCAGCCTGGCTAACTCTGCCAGGCGAAGTTGTTCGGCCTGGAAAGCTGCTTCTTTGGCAATCCGGTCCTGATGACTCTGCCATTGAACCCAAGCGATGATGCCGGCAGCGATCAGCGCACCAACAATCGTCAGTTGCACCAACTCTGCTTTGGACAGCCCAAAGACAAGTGGTCGAAGCCGGTATTCGCGTTTCAGGTGCGAGGGTTGCAGTAGCTCTTCCACGTCCAGTGGTTGACCACCCATTTCAAACTCTGTGGGCAGGTACTCTTGGTCGAAGTTGATGCCGCGACTGCGTTGCTGAACGACTCTACGACGAACCTCGGCACCGGTGCCGATCATGTCGCATCCAGAAATCACACCTCCTTGATACACAGCGACAAGGGCGTATTGGTCGAGGTCAGCGTCCGTTCTCCAGGCCGCAATCCACGAGTCTCCCAATTGACCAGCGAGCGTCGCTGCGAGGGAGTACATGCCTTTTGTGACTTCGTCACTGCGCGCAACGAAACCGGCCTGGATGATGGCCGGTGTCCTGCGAATGGCAACGATATCTAACTGGTGTTCACGGCCGTACTGCCGTGCTTCTTTCATGTGGCCGGTGACGCTGCCCAATGGATGCCAGCGTAGGCCCGTGACGAACGATTTCCCTCTATGCAGCAGTACCTGAACCCGTGCAGAGCGTGTGCTTTTTGCGATTTCCGCGACCATGAATTACCCCTTAAATGCGCTGCAACGCAGCAAAGGGCTGGGGCAAGAGCCCCACGGATCATTGGCTGCAGGAATACTCAGGGCGCTAGGGCTTGCAGTGTCGCTATCAACAACAGGTGTTATCAGCACGACCAGCACGTTGTGATCCGTGCTGCGGATGCGACTACCGCCCAGGCCGAAGAATCCAGGATCACCGACACCGGACTTGGTCGCGTTTTCGCTGTTCTCCTCAAAGCCGGTCAGAACCAACGTTTGGCCGCTGCGCAATTTGACTTTGGGAGACAGGTTCCTGGTGTCGTAATCGACGGTCTGAACGCTGGAGCCGTTGCTGGTGAACGGGGTGAAGGTGGGTTTGCTGCTCATGCTCAAAGTGACCATCAGCAGCAGGTTGTCCTGGTCGATAATGCGAGGAAGCAACATCATGTTGAACCCGCTGGTGATCGTTGCGGGAGTCAGTGATGTGGACGATCCGACCGAGGCCGTTGTGGTAGTAGAGCTTGAGGCAATATAGCTTTGCACGTTACCGACTTGGATAGGTGCAGGCTGTAAATTCAAAGTTGTGATCGAGGGCGAACGGATGTTTGAAACTCGATACTGTTCAGATAGCGCTTTAATGATCAGATTCGAGCCAGCCCAAGGTGACTTGGAGGTATCTAAAACATTGAACGAGCTGGAGACCGCATTAGTGGTAATTCCAGTTGTGGCATTTTTTAGGGAAAAGCCCCACTTGCTGCTCAGATTAGTGTAAACCGCAGACCAATCTAGGCCTGTTTGATCCTTGTCGGTGAGGGTTACTTCAAAGACTTTGACATTGAATAGCACCTGGCGGGTAATACTGCGGTTAAGGGAGGTCAAGTACTTCGAAACGTTGGAAAGAACCTCTGGGCGATCGCTTACCGTCAAGGTCCCAGTAGACCGGGAAAGGAACATACGACCCTGCGGCTGCTGGCTTAGCATCGCTTGGACGTTCTTTTCAATGTCACCGATCAGCGATGTCTTGATTGAGACGGTGGTGCTCTGGTTGCTGCCAGACTCGCCCGAAGCGCCTGATGATGAAGATCCGCCACCCCCTCCTGAGCTGCCACTGCCAGTGGATGTCAGCAAACCGGATTTCACGGTGCTTTCGATGACTTGATCATCACCAAAGGCCCAGACATCGAACGTTTTGGTATCGAAGTAGGTGACGTGCACGCTGCGATCATCGGATAAATAGTTCCATGCCAGGCCCTGTTGAGCGGTCACCTGATTCAACAAACCAGAAAGCTTGCCGCTGTACTTAATTGGGAATGTACGCGGTGCATAGAACCCATCCATACCCGAAGATCGGGCGTTGCTCGGCATGGTGCCGATGACACCGGCTGGCATGAAACTGGACAGGTTATCCGGCGGAGCAATTACCGGTGGCGAATTAGATCCTGCGTTACCTTGATTGCGAATGGACAGGACGCTTGGATCGATCGCATCTGGAGCCACGATGACTGGAACGCCACACTCGCTGGTGATGTAGTTCGCGACCTCTGCGATCCCAACGTTGTAAGAAGGGCGATAAGTAATGTCGCAATCCATGGCCAGCGGCAAACCGCGCTTGGCGACCAGGGGTTGTTTTGAGACCCATGGCTTGTCGCTGAAAACGACGGTTTCGCGTGCCGGCTCTTGTTGCTGATTGCGCAAGAAACGGCTGTATTGGGAGGCGGTCGCTGCGTCGTTTTCGGCACGGCTGGCCGACTCATTCACGCGCTGCAGCGAGCAGGCGCTGATCAGAGCCATGACCAGTAATGAGGCTGTGCCTCGAATCCAGAGGCGTACAGTCATCATTTTTTCCTCTCTGCGATGTAAACCACCTGCTGTGGTGCCGGGCTGCCGTCTACGATGAATGACCGTGGGGCTGAGTCGTACAGCGGAAAGATCTCTTTGATAGCATCCTCAAAGCTGCCTTCGAATCGAAGCGGTGCATCAATCGGGTAATCCAAGTCGTCGACCTTCCAGATAAGCGTCCACTTAGCCCTTGCTGCCCAGGCTTCCACGGTTTGCCGAAGTGTTGAGCCAGTGGTCGCCGTCCATATCTGGGCCAGCGGCTTTGGAGCGGTTACCACCGCGAGAGCAGGCTTTGACGCGACTGAGGTACTTGGGGCAACGTTTCCAAACTTCTCAATGCTTGCAGGCTGAGTGGTGGAAGCGTTAAGCGGCGAGGTGACTGCCGGGCTCGATGTGGTTTTCCCGAATGAGGTCGTAATAGAGCCATCCTTGGCTGGCACTGCTGGGGTAGATACTGGGGTTGCAGCTGCAGGTGCTGCAGTAGCGGTTTTGATCGGCTCCGGTGAGGGTACGGCGGCGACCACAACGGTGCTGGGCGTTTCGCCGCTGGTAGTGTTTTTCGGAGTCGCTGCAGCCGATGGAGTGGAAGGTACGGAGATGGCTGCCACTTGGGTTGGAGCAGTGCGCGATGTTTCCGGGAGCTGGTAACCAGGACGCAGCACGTAACACACCTGGCGATTCACTTCGTCCACCTTCACCTGCCAGGCCGGACCAGCGAGTACTTGCAGCGTATTGCGCAGTGTCATGGGTCCAAGCTTGTACTGGGCCGCGGGGAGTGGACGCGTGTAAAGGATGTTGACGTGACCGGTGTCGGGCGAGCACAGCGTGTATCCGGAACGGTCCACGACGTACTGCATAGCATCGCGTACATTGGGGTGCATGTTGGCAGGAATGCTGATGTCAATGATCTGAGCCATCAGGTCACGCTGACCCGAGTCAGGCAAGGTACTGACCAGGGTGTAACGGCCGTAGCGCACGACGGGCTCTTTTTCAGGCACGGCGCCGCTGGGGTAGAGGTCCGGCGTCAACATGTCCGGGTTACGGCTGCTATCAAACGCCGGTTTAGGCGTCTGTGGCGTATGGGTTGCGCAGCTGGCAACGAGTGCGAGCAGGGAGAGTGTGGTGAAGTGCCTGATCATGTGCCGAAAGGCCCCCTTTGATGATGGAGGCACAGTGACAGCCAGTCATTGACGACGCAGCAGGAAATAGAGAACTGAGTCTTAGGGTTTTTATGCGAGCGCTAAACCAAGCTGTCTGCCAATAACATTGTGATATTCAGTCTTGGAGAAAGCCTACTGAATTGCTTACAAGTAAGTCAGCAGTTCGGATCTAGTTTTGGCCGCTGCATCGGGCTCGATTAGGTCACTCGCCAGTTGGCGTTTATCAAGCAGCATTTGCCAGAGCATCTGATCAATGGTGTTCTCCACCAGCGGGATTTTCACCACAACCATGCGTAGCTGCCCATTCCGGTAGGCTCTATCCTCAGCCTGATCCAGTAATCCAGGCGTCCAGGGCAACCCCAGAAACATCACATAATTGGCAGCAGTCAAGTTATTTCCGGTACCGGCGGCAGAGGTGGTTGCTGCGAACACTCGGGTGTCAGTATCGCTTTGAAAACGATCGATCGCTTTTTGGCGTTTGCCGACGGAGTCACTCCCTACCACCGTGACGCAACTGTATCCGGCTTGCTCGCACTGAGCACGCAGAGTGCCGACCGTATCTTTGAACTCACAGAACAAGATGACTTTGTCTTCCACATCCAGTTCGCACAGCAGCTCCATGACGACTCGAACCTTGACCTGCTCCAGCAATTGGCGCAGCGAGCCTAGCCTGGCAAGACTTGGTCTGTCTTCAAGGCGTATCCGGTCGTATTCACGACGCTCCTCGACTGACAGCTCTACCGGCAAAGTCTGCCGTTGCTTACCCTTGAGCTCCGTGAGCACGTCTTTGCGGCGCCTAAGCATCCAGTCGCCAATCGCCTCTCGAAGGTTCTTGCGAAACTCTGGGCTGCCGGCGAACTGTTCGCAGAACTCTTTGAGTGACAGCTTCCCAACGGGATGCCCGGAAAGCCGCAATAGCGTGTGAAGTTCTGACTCTCGATTCAGGACGGGCGTACCGGTCAACAAATAGCGATTGGGCACCTTGGCGGCAATGTCGAAGCCATGGCGTGTCCACGCTGCGGTGGGCTCTTTCAGGCGGTGAGCCTCATCAATGATCATCACCTCAAAATGGCCGGCCTGCAGGACATAGTCGCCCAAGCGCTCGTAGTTAACGATGGTCCACTGCAACGAGGGATCAAAGACCTGCTGGCCTATTCTGGCTTCGGGATACACCATCTGGATCTCACGTTGCCAGTTGATAATCAGAGTCGACAAGGTGATGACAAGGATGGGGCTGCTTCCCGCTCGAATAGCCGCGGCGATGATTGCCTGACGTGTTTTCCCTAGGCCCATGTCATCAGCGAGTAAAGCGCTGGTTCGTTGCAGTAAATGCTGGATGCCTGCCGGTTGATGGTCCAGCAATGAATGCCCCGTCAACGCCTGGTCGATTTGCTCGCTAGTGAACTCGGTTCGCTGGATGGATGGCACAGCGGCAAGGTAAACGTCTGTTGAGACCTCTTCATTTCCGATTGGGGCTGCGCGCTCTTGCGGCGGACCTCCGAGGCTGATGCGGGTGACTTCATCGGCCGGAACAATGGATCCGTCGGTCAGCAGCTCCTGCACGGTGTCCAGGATCTCAAACTGATCTTCAGAAAGCCCCAACTCAAGAATGAGGTTGGAACGCACCAGTTCGGCGGTCGAATCAATGCGCCAAGACTTCGACTGGCCAAGGAACACGCCGTGCATACGTCGAGATACCGCGACGGCTCCAGGGTGATAGTCGCCCGACAGCAGAATGCCGCCCTGAGCCAGTGGAGCAATTCGAAACGTTAGACCCCAGGTGAATGCTTGCCGGTCTGGTGATTGTTGTGCTGCTGCAAGCTTTGCAGAGAAGGTCTGCCAGCTCTCGTTGAAACGGCCTTCCGTCAACTCCATCAGACGGTGGAAGAGCAGATCCAGGTCATCCAGCAATTTACCCTTGGGCATTCGCCAGTAGCGATGTTGAGGATGCTCCGCACGGCGTATGTAGAACCCATCACGCTCAAGAAACAGGCGGTTGGCCCCCTCGACGTACTGCAGCAGAATCCCGAAGTCATAACCGTCGAAAATAACCTTCTCGACCAGATGGGGCCGACTATTCAAAAGGCGCGGACGGCTCATGTTTTACTCAAACGCTGGTTGATCCATTCTGTGCACGCTTGAGCGTGCAGCTTTTTCCGGTTTCGATTTGTATAGCGGGGCATGGATAGTGTGTGGTCGGGCCATTCCAGGTTGACCTCGATCTCACCTGATTTGATCTTTGCCCAAAACCATTGGTAAGCCCGGTCAACCCTTGAGCCCGACCTAGGTGTGCGATTGCGGAGCCCTCTCAGCTGTATCGTGACCAAGTGTTTAGAAGTCAATTTTGCCGGTGTCTTGCCCCAGGCACTCTCATCCATTTGGATTTCGGCAGAGGCCAATGATTGTCCGTTTTCGCGTACTGAAAAAAGACGGCAGTTGCCTCGATAAGCGCTGTAGTCGTAACCATCAATGCAATGGCCTAGCGCTCGATGTTCTGCATCAAGGTCCGCTGGGCATTTCAGCTCGACAATTTGCAGCCCATTCGGGCTTACGAGAAGTGTGTCGTTCGAATTAAGCAGCGTCCTCCAGGGCGTTGAAGAGTCCGCTTTTGTTTGGGGATCTGCGGCATCAAGAGCTTCACGTATGTCTATCAGTGCCAGGTGAAAGCCATCCACTAAGTTGGCGATCTGGTGATAGGTAGCAGTACCTATGAAGCTTTTGAGTTTTTGCAGTGCGTCACGGGCGTCGGGTCCGTCGCTTTCATCAACGCTATTAAAAACATCATTCAGATCTTGCAGCCTATCAGCAATTTGAAGCCAATCAGGGTTGGACCACTCTGTCGGACATCCTGAGAACAACCTGCTCCAGTCTTTTGTCTGCTCCAAAAGTTGATAGGGAATCTTATCCAGCAATGCAAAAAAGGTTTTCCAGTGCGTCTTAGTCGAAGGGCGGCGGTTGACCATTGCTGCTCCAAGCAGCAATCGATGCCACGGAGTATCCGGACCTTCACGGCTTATTCGCGTCAATGCGCTGCCGGTATCAAAAACGCGTTGTTGGCCCAAGTACCGAACTGATGTTCTTGGAGCTTGTAAGAGCCATGCCAAGATGTCGTTCAGGGGGAGGCCAGCGTCCGTGATACGGCCCACTAGGCATTCCCTGGATTCCACGCAGTAGTCGTCGTCGCGCAAGATAGGTCGAAACTCTTGAAGTTCATCCCATGGGCTTTCCAGGAAAATCTTTTGCTCTTCGTCCCATGGCCAAGGCCATTGGTTGGCCAAAACTAAGAGAGGGATTAGCACCGGTTGAACCTTGAGGGCTTGTAGTCGACGTACGCGGTCCCCTTGAGCCAGCCAGTTATAGAGCTTTGGGGAAGGGCACTGCGCTGAACGAATAGCGAATAGAAGTTCCTGGTCCAGGCACTGGCAATACTGCTTCAGCGTGCTGCCGATCTGTTTCAAGTAAAACTGCGTGCGCGGGTTGAAGTAACGATTGTTGCTTACCGACGCATCCGAGCCTTTGCGAATAAAACTACCCAGATCCTCAACCGCGAGCGCAACTGCTGCCGCTCGTGCAGACTTGCAAAACGACGTCAGAAGCACATCAGCAAACCAACGCCCCTTAAATCTCAGCAGCAGCTGCTGGGCTACCTGGACGGACGGCTTTTTTTTATGTACGCGATCTTTAGTTACGATCTTGCAGGCCATTAATTGCTGGCCGTCGAAGTACTGAAGCTGGTTGCCGATCCTGGCCAGAACCTGGCGCGTTTGAGCATTGGTACTGTCCCATGCCACACACCAGCAGCGGGAGTGGACATTAGAGTTGAGGTAGTGCTCGATGAACGAGGTCAGGAGGGAAGGTGAGATCTGAAAATGCAAAGCCCAAGTCTGGGCCACTTCAATCTGGCGATCTGAGAACTTTTCCAGCTTCGGCGCTAAGATGCGCAGTCCCAACACCGATTGTCTTTTCTGTTCGCTCACCCGTGACCTCCTCCGCTATTCGCAGAGGAATGTCAGGTACGGAAGAGGTAGGTTCCAGCGTTAATGCATAACACCGTTAGCAGTGAATTATGCTCTCGGTAGTAAGAGTTAAACCCCTCTGGGTTTATCGAAGTCTGGTTTGCCATTCAGTGAGGGAAAGCTGACTTTGCAGCCGTTGGACCTGTACCCGGTGCAGCCCCAGAAGTCATAGCCGCCGTCCCCTTTTTTCTGACGCCTTGCGAGAGGCTGATTGCATTTGGGACAGTTGAAAGCGCCACCGGCTGTGGCTGGGCGTGGAGCTGACGCCATTGGCACACTTGGCATACCACGTTGCTGAGACAGTTCCTCTTCCAGGCGCTTATGCAGACGTGCAACGACGGCGCCGTAGGTGTCTTGGCCCTGGGCGATTTTGTCCAGGTCGCGCTCCAATTCCCGCGTAAAATCCAGCTCCACGAAACTGAAGAACCCTTCGAGCTTCGCGATCGTTTCCTCCCCCAGAGGCGCCGGTACCAGTTTGCGGCTCTTTTCCTCGATCAGTCCTTTGCTGGTGATGTTCTTCAAGATGGAGGCGAACGTACTTGGACGACCGATACCGCGCCGTTCCATTTCTTTGATCAGGCTGGCCTTGGTGTAGCGTGACGGTGGTTGAGTTTTCTTCTTCAGCAGTTCGCCGCTGTGGACCGAAAGAATCTGTTTTGGAGTGAGCGCTGGCACAGGGTTGTCTGCTTCTGCGTCTTCCTCTTCATCCGTATCATCGCCCTTGAGCACCTTCATCCATCCCGGATGGCAGAGTGTTTTGCCCGATGCAGTGAAGCGCAGGGCTTTGCCGCCTGGACCAACAGCGAGCAGTTTCGCAGTACGCACGTCGTAGATAGCGGCCTCAAGCTGGCTGGCCAATGCCCGAACCCAGATCAGCTTGTACAGGGCCAGTTCGTCATCGTTTTCACCGGCGGATCTTTCGGACCAATAGGTCGGTGTAATGGCAGGGTGACCTTCCTGCGCGCCTTCGGCCGCTTTGAACGTGCGCCGTTCATCTACGGCTTTCAATCCAAGAGCGTTGGCCACCGTTCGAACATCCGCCATGGCTTCATCCGGAACATTGGGGTTGTCCGTCCGGTGATAAGTGATCACGCCTTGCTCGTACAAGCGCTGGGCCACCTGCATGGTTTTGTCCGGATCCCATTTCAACGCGTTGCTGGCGGCCTGTTGAAGAGTCGATGAGATGAATGGTGCGGGAGGATGACGCTCGGCCTTGCGATCCTCGCAGGACTCCACCACCACATTTCGAGTGCCAGCGACGTGCTGAGCCAGGTTGCTATCCTGAACATAGGGGACGTCCTTGCTTGCGAAATCCGGTACCGGTTGCCACTCGGCATACCAAATGGTGCCCCGACTTACATCGGCAAAGAACAGACGAACGCCAAAGTGATTGATCACCTGAAAGTTGCGGATCTCGCGCTCGCGCAAAACTACCAGAAAGACGGCGGGTGATTGAACGCGGCCAGCAGAAGTAGGTTTACCCATTAGGCGCCGCAACTCTTGGGTGACCAGGTAACCCACCAAGCGATCCAGAACACGCCGGCATTCTTGTGAGGCAACCCTGTTCAGATCGATTTGTCGAGGATTGGCCAGTGCCTCTTCAACGCGCTTGAGAGTGATCTCATTGAATGTAATGCGTTTGTAGTTTTTGACCGCCAGTACCTGCTGGATGTGCCAGCTGATGCTTTCACCTTCACGATCAGGGTCGGTTGCGAGGTAAATTTCACTGGCCTGTTTCGCTGCGGCCTTGATCGTTTTGACGGCCCTGGCGCTCTTATCCAGGATCTCGTACACCGGCGTGTAGTTTTTACGTACTCCGGTGGTGATCATGCTGTCGTCCTGACCTTTGGCCGGCAGGTCGCGGATGTGCCCACCACTGGCAACCACCTGCCAGTCTTCCCCTGGGCGTAGCTTCTTCATCATTGGCTGGAGCTTTTTCAGCTTACCAGGTGCCTCGATGATCAATAGCTTCACGGTGTGTCCCTCTCAGATAATCAGAGCGGGACTGTTGCGTCAGGCGGGTAGGGCTTCAATAGGAAATGGTCAGTGCGTGGGGGAGGGCATTATGCGGCTATAGGTCCAGCGAAAGCTGCTGTGCCTGGGCAAAGCCCTTTAGCCATGACGCACGCATAGCGGGGTGTTGGTAAGGGCAGTCATACACCCGTAGCCCTTTCCGCGCAGCGGCCGCACCAGTGGCAAAAACCGTCAGGTGAGGATTGTTGCAACGTCGCCTGTCAGTGGCTTTAGGCAAGAAAGCGTTATCACCCATGGCGGTTGCTCCACGATGCTCAAATTCATCTTCCAGCAGATCCGCGCTTGGCGCGATTTTTTACGGGAGGGTGTTGCAGCCAGGTGCCGGGATGTCGAACCAGTTGGTGGCCCTTAGCCAATGCACGAAGAACTCAACGGACTGACCACTTCGTCGTTGAAAATCGTGTAAATCGCCATGAAGCTCAAGATCCTCAGACTCATCATCCCAGTTGAAAAGTTCGAAATAGTTGGTGTCGTAGCGATCAGGGTTCAAAAGCTCTTGTATGAATCTTCGTGCAACGAATGAGCTCATGTCACTGTAGTCATCAGCCCAGACGTCTTTATCACGCCAACCAGCTTTTATCCAGGAGGCGAGTCGAATGTTGTCGGTGATACCGTAGAAGTCTGCTGCGTTGACGTCGCTCTCATCACAGTACCGCCAGTACAGCCGTCCCAACGTGGGGTGATCCGCTGCTACCAGAAGCCATCCATCTGGACACCTCACCTCATCATCGTCCCGCATTGTCATACACCTTAAGGCTTCACGATTGGGGAGGGAAAGACGTTGATGTTTTTCCCTCCACCACGAGCTTCACGATTGGGGGGCCAAAATTAAGCCCCTGCAATCAGAACGGACGGTCGGGGTCCGGGTAGTCGTCGAAATCAGGGGCAGGTTGCGGACTGGACTGATCACGTGACGGGCTGCCTTGGCCCTGCGACGGTGACAGGGTCACGCTCGCAATCCTGTGCGGCAAGATGGCGACCCGCGAGGCTTGAACCTTCAGAGCCGCATTTTCCTCCCCATCTTTTTCCCAGCGATCCATTACGGCTCGGCCGGAAACGATCACGCGCATGCCCTTCTGAAACAGGTGCGAGTAGTGTTCAGCATCTTTGTGCCACCACTCGACGTTCGCCCAGAACCCCCCACGATCTTCATACCCGCCTTTACCGTCCGGAATCGAGTTGTCGAAGTAGACGTTGACCCGCATGAGCCTCCGTGGGTCCTTGTTGCCGTTGGCGAACTCTTTGAATTCCGGGGTGGAGCCGATATTGCCTTCCCAGCCTTGTACGGGTGTGGACATGAGTATTCTCCGAGGTTATGGATGTTGCGTTTGATTGGTGAGCTTCTGCAGTCGAGCGGTGTACACGGCCTCTGCCTGGCCCATTTTTTCGGCGCAATCGGCGGCCTGTTTGGCAATTGAGTGCATCAAGCTCATTTGCATGTTCAGCGTGATGCGCTGCAGTTCCATTGCGTACAAATCCTGCAGCATGGTTTCTGGTGTTCTGGATGAACCCATCATGTCTGCCCAAACACCGACGCCCATTCGGCGGTCCGTCACCTGCTGCCATCTCAGAAATTGGGTACCGGCCTGGGTGTTCTGTTCGGTCAGTCGAACTGGCACAAGGGTGAATGGATATCGGCGAGCCTGGCTCAGCACTTCCTGGGCAAGTGCTTTTAATCCCGACTCTTGGACCAGGCATAGATCGGCAAATTGGCTTAGCTCCCCCTTACCTTTAAAAGGCTTTAAAAGGCCTTTTAGTGAGGCAGCCTGTTGCAGTCGCTGGAAGGCATCCTGTTGCAGTGGTCGGAAGGCAGTCTGTTGCAGCACGCCGTCTTCTGAGGACGTCTGGCCCATGACCATCAGCCTTCCTCGGTATCATCAAAGTGATCACTCGCCTCGGATTGCTGTTGGCCGCGAATGATGGGGGGAGCAAAGTTGGAGCGGCGGGTGCCTTCCAGGATGTCCTGCGGCAGTTCTCCGTAACGCTCATACATTTTGCGGGCTGCTTCAGCCTTGGCATTGTTGGCGGCGAAGTCATCGCGTGCAGCGCCGGAGTATTTATAGATCTGGGCCAGACCAAAAAGTCTGCGCAGCACGGCAGCGCCTTCATCGATCCAAGTTTCCATGTCGTGACGACCGACCAGACCGACGTGCTGGGCCAGCAAAATGCGCCTGACAATTTCGTCGTAGTTGGTCAGTAGGTACACGGCTTGGAAGCCGAGTGGATTGGCGATGTATAGAGGGAGGCTGACAGGCTGGATGGACAGGTTCTCGCTGATACTGATGGCCGGGGGGAGGGAAGCCATGGCTGTATCGAGACGATCTTCGATGGTTTTGAGTGCCTCCTTTGAATCGTGGATCTTCTCTTCAAGCTGGATCATCCACCAGTCTGAATACGGATCATCCTGCTGGGCGCCACGTGACATGCGGTTGACTACAGTGCAGAAGCCCGACAATCCGATGATGCCGACCTTGAGATCGTTTTTTGGGCGTCCCATCCAGATCCGTGCAGCATGATGGGTGTGAAGGGTGAGCTTCACATCGCTGCGTAGTGAGCCAATATTGAGCCGGTAATTGTCAGCCATGGTGCAGTTATTCCTTGGAAAGAGGATTGACATGGCCATGCTGCAATTGGGCTGCTACGGACGCAGCATTAAATCCATAGTCAGACGGAAGGGGATTTGTTGAGGCGTCTATATATAGAAGGAGAGAAGCAACATTGTCTGTCTGACTGCCGTCAGCGATCCGGGATCCCTGGTAAGTGTTGTGGGCCACAGCACTGAGCCGACGGCCACCACAGATTACGGATCCTGTCAGGGTGATGCGGTGCGCATCATCCAGTCGGTAGTTATGTGGCCCACATAGCTTCGAGTTGCCACCTGGAGTATCGAATCCCTGTTGAGTGTTGTGGGCCACAGCACTGAGCCGACGGCCACCACAGATTACGGATCCTGTCAGGGTGATGCGGTGCGCATCATCCAGTCGGTAGTTATGTGGCCCACATAGCTTCGAGTTGCCACCTGGAGTATCGAATCCCTGTTGAGTGTTGTGGGCCACAGCACTGAGCCGACGGCCACCACAGATCACGGTTCCTGTCAGGGTGATGCGGGACACATCATCCAGCCGGTAGTTATGTGGCCCACATAGCTTTGAGTTGCCACCTGGAGTATCTGATCCCTGGTGAGTGGTGTGGGCCACAGCACTCAGCCGACGGCCACCACAGATTACGGATTCTGTCAGGGTGATGCGGGCCGCATCATCCAGCCGGTAGTTATGTGGCCCACATAGCTTTGAGTTGCCACCTGGAGTATC
The DNA here is from genome assembly GCF_029457515.1 of Pseudomonas sp. G11. Lineage (NCBI taxonomy): Bacteria > Pseudomonadati > Pseudomonadota > Gammaproteobacteria > Pseudomonadales > Pseudomonadaceae > Pseudomonas > Pseudomonas sp. G11. The sequence continues at coordinate 6,392,709 of NZ_CP120377.1, read as the reverse complement.
TGATCCCTGGTGAGTGGTGTGGGCCACAGCACTCAGCCGACGGCCACCACAGATTACGGATTCTGTCAGGGTGATGCGGGCCGCATCACTTGGCTGAATGCCTCCACCGATATCGAATCCTGGCTGGGTGTTGCGGGCAGCAACACTCAGCTCGGCTATGCCGCTGACCTGGGATCCTGGTTGAATGATTCGGCCCGAATCACTCAGCTCTCTGCCATAACCGGTATCAAGTCTGGTCAGCGCCATGCGGGCGGCATAGCTTGGCTGACTGACATTTCCGTCCGGAGTCATGAATGTGTGCTCCGATTGGGCTTTAGCAGGTGCAGCATCTCGCTCAGTGTTTGATTGGCGGTTTGTATCGATTCCGGATTGCGTGGAGTCACCATCGCTTTCACCGGTTGAGCAACTTCAACGGTGCTTGAGCCCGTCGACGGGCTACCCGTGTTCATGTGGTTGAGACGTGGTTTGTCGTCTGGCTTCCAATTGCTGTTGAAGTCACCTCGTACCGCCGTGGCGACAAGCGTCATCAGATACCCAAAAGGGTTTCGAACGCCTCCCGTGTCACAACGGTGCACCCATTGCTTGATGAGCGCAGGCTTCACCTCTGGTGGGACTTTCTGCAACGCCACAAGGGCACTCTGTTTCTGATCCGTGGGCAGCCGGTGCAGGGCATCCAGGAGGTCTGCAGCCGTGTCATCTGACGTGGGCGGTACATGTACAGAGCTTTTACAAACATCTTTGTTTGTATCTGTATACGTACTATATGAGTTCGGATTCCGAACTGAGTCCGAACTCAGTGATTTACGGCTGAGTTCGGATTCCGAACTCAGCTCAAAAGCGATTCGCTTACCGCTGGATTCACTGAGTTCGGATTCCGAACTCAGTGTGGAGGCAGCTATATTTTGCTGAGTTCGGATTCCGAACTCGGGAGCAGTCAAAGGCTGAAGGGCTGTTGCCTGAACCCATGGCTGACTGTTCAAGCGAGCTTCGATGATGTTCAACCGAGTCGGTAATCGCTGACCAACCTCCGGATCTGCGGCGAACTCCTTCCAGGCTATTTCAGCAACTTCACGAATCGCCTTGGTCTGATGCTCCATCGATTGAGCGAGTAACTGCAGATAGTCTTTGTCGAACTCCAGCGCTTCACCAGGCGTTACAGGTTCATCGTGAAGAAGGTAGACGTTGCCTTGAACCTGACCACTGAGGTCATTACGCACGCGACGACCGAGGCTGAGCCAGCGAGTCAGGCGAAGGGTGACCAAGGCTTTTGATACCGTTTCACGGGACGCCGGTCTGCCGGGTAGCATGCCCAGGTATGGCCGTAGCTGCTCATAGGTGGGGAACGCCGTCAGGCCGTCGTCATTGATCAGTAGGCGAAATACCTGCCAGGCGTTTCGTTCAAGCGGAGACAGTCGATCATCCAGAAGCAATCGACGAGGAACTGTCTCATGAGGGTTACCGCTGAAAATAATGCCGGAGTAGGGCGCTGAGCCCTCAATCCCCGGGGGCATCGACTCTTTTTTCTGACGCAGATGAGCCTCAAGATGCCCTGATGCAGAGTCCAGAAGTGTCGAGAAGGGGAGCCGGGACAACTTCATAGGTCGTTGTCACCTTGCCCCAGTGTAACTACTGGTAGGGCCAACTGATGGTTGGCCGATGACACCAGCTTCAAACCTTTTGTAAATCCAGCGCTTGGATGCGAAGGCGGATAAAGGCCGTCTCTGATCCATGACTGAACGCGGTGCCAGATTATCGCTAAACTGAGGTTTTCCGTGCCTTCAATTGAGTCGGCGCCCTGTGGAGCATTGAGTTCTTCTGCCACCAGCATGGCCACGTCCAGCAACGCCAGGCTGTCATCCAGCTCAACCTGATGCTCTTTCATCAGATGGGTCCAGCGGTACCAAAGCTGAGCATCCATCTCTTCGCTAAACTCTCGCCACCGGCCACGGCGTGCTGTTACGCCAATCACCAGGCGTTGAAGGGCAACATCCTGGGGGGATAAGCCAAAGAACTGTTGCAGCATCTGTGTCGTTGCCCCGAGTCGAAGAGCACGTTCAATCATGCGCACTTCCTCGTCTGATCGTTGAGCCCCGGTCAGAAGCTTTTTCACCATGTCTCCATCTATCGTGACACTGCACCAGGAAACGGGAGTGTTAAGCAGCAAGCTCAGCACCGAAGGTTGTTGAAGCTGGGCCAAGATTTCGGGCTCCAATCCCATCTCTATGCAGCGACGGAGTTGGCCGTTGCGCATGTGGTGCAGCACCTGAGACAGGATGGCTTCATTGATAGGTGTTTTGGACATACGACTCTCTCCCTGCCATCGACCCAATCAGCTAGGTGAACTCGGATTGTTGTTGGCCATTGACTTGATTTCTAAGTCGATCAAACGTCTTGCGAGACGAATAATTCGAAAGAGCTTCACCAGCGCGCCATCGCTCAGACGATTCGTGTTCTCTGGAGATTGATCCTTGGCATAGGGCTGACCCAATAGGATCTGGCCGAGACCTGCAGCAAATTCGAAATCGGCAAGTGAACCAGCCTGTTCAGGCTGTTGCTGAATCATCTTCAGCGCGATGGCGATTGAGCCGCTCAATGATTGGAGCAGCGTCAAAGTGTGCTGGGCTGTAGCGGTGACTTCGACGTCTTCAGTTGGATGTCGATAGCTAAAGCCCACCCCTCCGTCGAGGTCCAGGAATTCACCAGGTGCATTGACTGTGGTCGCAACTTCCCGTGCCAACTGAGCGATATGCTGACGCAGGGTGACGGGATTATCGATCTCGCGTTCGATGTACCAGAGGTCAGAAATGGGATTCAGTCCACCGGCTTGAACCGGGATGGCCACCAAAGCATTGGCCGCGAAGTCAGGCAGAATCTCCCCATCAAGCGCCGCGACTTCGCGCTTCATCTTTTCGACCCTTGCCGAAGTCGTCACTGGACTCGCAATGTGCCCGTCCAGCCGACTCTTTTGCTCTTCGAGACTCATGTGCGCCAATGGAGGTGGCGTAACCTGCGGTTTGATTGGATCTTTGCTTTTTTGTTGTGCTGTGTTGGTTTGAATCGCTCCCCCGGTTTGGGGGGCGGGCGACTGTTGTGCCGGATTTTGAGAGGGAGGGTTACCGATCTCGGTCGAGCTAACACCCTGCGGAATACCACCCAAGGTTAAGCTGGGTTGAGGCAGTTCGAGTATCGGTGTGGATCTGCGCAATTGGTCCTGATTCTGGGTAATCTCCAGCAGGATTTTCTCGTACCCGAGATTCAGCGGCTTTTGCAGTTGAGCTATCAACTCGTCCTGGAAGCGCTGAAACAGAAACTCTTCGGCATCTCCCTCAAACTGAGACAGAACATCTTGGAAGACTGTTTCGAATTCAAGAGGCAGCTCGTTTCCATGCTGCTGATAATTACGCTCCCAGCACTGAAGGGCGGTTTTTCTCAAACCTAACAGTTTTATAACTCGATCAAATCCGAGGCCGGAGTACAACATTGCAGGAATTACAGGAAGCAAGTAGCGAATAGCATCTTGCATTCTGCTGATGTGGGGCTGAGAGATCGGATACCCGTCAGCTTTCAAACGTCGAGAGAGTTCACTTTGAGATATCGATCCGCCTGCTTCCTCCTCATATAGCGCTCTTGCCTTATCGACACCAATTGCCCGCTCGATGAACAGCAGTTGCCCCTGCAGATCGTTTTCGGCCAAGTGCCCGGTGAGAGAAATAATCTCCCCCCGGACTGCATCCCATGGACGAAACAGGCAGTGGAACCTGAAGAATTTCTCGTCCCCAGTCTCACGATACAATTCGTTGAGAATCGCCAAGCGAGTGTTGCCTCCGTTCCGGATTCGGAACTTCTCCTCACCAGGCTTACGGGTCACTGGCGGTGGCGTATCCAAGCCACGCTGACGGATCGACTCCTTAATGTCGTCGTATTTAGGGTTGCGCGTGGTCCGTGGGTTTTCGTCATACGGCAGCGTATCGTCCAATGTCAGCAACATCGGTGTGTCGACGATGGGGTCGCTCAAGCGAGCAGCAGCTGGCGACTTGGATTCAAATCCAGGAAGCTGCAGCTTTTCTTTCATAGTCTGTGCCAATGACGGTTTCATACTCTTGCCCCAGCTTGCTCATTGGCCGGAGCTGCAGCCATCAGTTGGTCAATGATCTTGTGGGCTCGATCCAAAGCGGCTTCAAGCCCCGCGGTCGCTTCCAGGCGGTGAACGATTTCCGAGTTCATTGACCGGGTGTTTTCACGTGCCTGCAGTGCGATTCGCTCGCGCATTCCGTCCGGAAGGCGGACTACGAATTTTTCTTCGAGCTGACGTTTGGTTTCATTGCTCATAGCGTTCTCCATTACTTATCGGGCAGGGGTATGTTCAGCGACGTTTCAACTGATCACTGAGTTGGGTAGGCAAACCTTTGATGGTGAGCGTGCTTGAAGCCTCGTCGTACTCGATCTTGTCGCCCAGGAGGTGCGCTTCGAAGCTGATGGATAAGCCTTCGGCGCGGCCGGTGAAACGGCGGAACTGGTTGAGGGTGCGCTTATCCGCCGGGATTTCCGGCGACAGGCCGTAATCCTTGTTGCGGATATGGTCGTAAAACGCTTTTGGCCGATCTTCATCAATCAAGCTCGACAGTTCTTCCAAGCCAATGGGCTCGCCAAGCTTGGCCTGGCTGCTGGCATAGTCCACCAGGGTCTTGGTTTTCTCGCGTGCGGATTCGTCCGGCAGGTCTTCGCTTTCAACGAAGTCGCTGAAAGCCTTGAGCAGGGTGCGGGTCTCGCCCGGGCCGTCGACGCCTTCCTGGCAGCCGATGAACTCGCGAAAGTACTCCGAAAACTTCTTGCCGCTCTTGCCCTTGATAAATGAGATGTATTGCTTGGATTGCTTGTTGTTCTGCCACTGGGACACGTTGATCCGCGCTGCCAGGTGCAGTTGGCCAAGGTCTAGGTGACGCGATGGGGATACGTCCAAATCGTCCGTCACCATGACGCCTTCTCTGTGTTGCAGCATGGCGATCGCCACATAATCGGTCATGCCTTGTTGATAGTGCGCGAATAGAACGTGGCCACCCGTGGACAGATTTGACTCTTCCATCAATCGTTGCAGGTGCTCGACTGCCTCCAGGCTAAACTGCGTGAAGTCCTGGTTACCGTCGAAGTACATCTTTAGCCAGCCACTGAAAGGGTATGCGCCGGACTCTGCATGGAAGAAGCCCCACGCTTTACCTTGTTTTGCGTTGTAGGCTTCGTTGAAGTCGGACAGCATATTTTCTAGGGCTTGCGACTTCGCCAATTCGTGTTGGCTGGCATCCAGGACCGCAGGTGTGCCGTCGGGCTTCTTGTCGATCCAGTGAACGATGCAATGACGAATAGGCATTAGATGGCTTCCTGAGTACGTTGAGGTTGAGTCCGATCAGCGCGACGAAGTCGGGCCTTAGCGTTGAGGCCTGAGCGGTGATCGCTTGAGGTCGACGAGGTGTAAATGGACCCAAGCCCAGCTTTGGTGAATTTGATGTGGCCACCGTGAGTTCGAGAGACGGTCCAGCCGTTAGCCTCAGCAAACTCCACCAAATAGCGAAGGTTCTCGTGCTGTCCACGTAAACGGCTGACGGTCATTGGTCAACATCCTTGTCTGCCAGAACGTTGCCGGCCTGAATCGCAATGATTTCAGCCTGATCACCAGGAAACTTGGTACCCAACTCATGTAGAAATTGACGTGTTGCTTCACGTGCGCCTGGCACGCGGAATACAACGCTGCAGTGTTGAACTGGCTCTGGATGTTGCAGGTGGGACATCACAGCCACTTTCAACGAGCAGCTTTGGAGATGACGGGGAACCCAAACCGACCAGAAGTAGCTTGAGAGCAACGCACCTGCGCAGAGCAGTTCGACGGTAAGCGTTGAGCTTGCTGTTTCGGATACCTCGATGTAGCCGAGTTCCTGAAACTCCAGAAGATCGCCTCGCATACTCAACGGGACTACTGTGCTGTGGTCACGAGCAAGGCGACCAATCGATTGAGCAAGAGCGTCCAGTTCAACGGGGTTGATCCCCGTTTTATGAGCGTGAACCACGGCCGAGGCTTCGAACCCGGCACCGGCATGAATGCTTGGGAAAAGGGAGACGTTACTGTGCATCTGACACCTCCAGAAGCTCCTCGATGTCATAGCTATTGCAGGTTGGGCAAATCAGCACGTCCACTTCACCGTCAGGGGAGGCCGGTACAACTCCACTCACCTGATGTATCGGATGGTGACCGTCACAATGACGGCACCAATGAGAGATAGCGGGAGTATTTTTCATGGCTGAACCCCTTGCCAGCCACTGCTGGCACTGAGATTTGCAAAGCGGGTTTGGTGTGGAATAAAGGCGGTGCGCACCGTTCCGGTCGGGCCGTTACGAGCCTTGCCGATGATGATTTCTGCAATGCCTTTGTGTTCGGTCTCCGGGTGATATTTCTCGTCGCGGTACACGAACATGATCAGGTCCGCGTCCTGTTCGATGGCGCCGCTATCACGCAAATCGGCGTTGATAGGGCGCTTGTTCGGGCGGCGTTCCAGTTCACGATTGAGCTGAGAAAGAGCGACTACAGGGCAGTTCATCTCCTTGGCCAGCGCTTTAAGTGCTTGGGAGATAGCGCTGATTTCATTCGCCCGGTTTTCTTGACCTGGGCAGCGCATGAGCTGCAGATAATCGATAAGGATCAGGCTCGGGTGGCCGAACCGGCGAGCCGCACGGCGGGATTTGGCCCTGATCGCACCAGGTGTAAGACCTGATGAGTCGTCTATGACCAAGCGCTCACCGTAGCTATTGATGCGCGAAACTGCGGCGGTCAGTTTTGGCCAGTCTTCGTTATCGAGCTTGCCCTTCAATAGCTTGCCAAGGTCGAGATGGCCAAGGATGGCCATCAATCGATAGAGCAGCGCTTTAGCGGGCATCTCCATGCTGAAAACCTGGACCGTACGATCAGGCTTTGCCTGCAGCGCTGTATCCACAAAGTTCAAGGCCAGAGATGTTTTACCCATCGACGGACGTGCGCCGAGGATGATCAAGTCGGCTTCCTGGAAACCAGACGTCATCTCGTCCAGATCGTCCAGACCTGAAGGCACGCCGGTCACCACTACATCACCATTGAAGTGCTCATCGATTTGCTCGACGACCGCCGTCAGGCACTTGTTGATGTTGACGAACTCCGACGCGCTTTTACCTTCCCCCAAGGCGAAGAGTTGCTGCTCGATGGACTCCTGAACTTCCGTGGCGTCGGCCTGCGGATCTGTAGCTTCGCGAGAGCACTGGTAGCCCAGGGTCATGAGCTGCCTGAGCTGAGAGCGGTTACGTACGATGAATGCGTAGTGCTCTATGTTGGCCACTGACGGTGTGTTTTTGGCTAATTCGCCGAGGTAAGCGAGGCCACCCGCTTCGTCGGGATTCTCCAATGCGTCATGTACGGTCACGATATCGAATGGAATGGCTTTGTCGGCCAGGCTGGCAATAGTCCCGAACAGCAACCGATGGTCGTGCCGAAAAAAATCCGAGTATTCCAGCTTGTCTGCGACGAGATCCCAGGCGTTATTGTCGAGCAGCAGCCCGCCTAATACGCCTTGTTCTGCCTCGACGGAGTGGGGGGGGGAGAGGTCGAGGTGGTTCATTTCAAGGGCTCCTGACCAATCTGCATAAAGCCGCTTCCACTAACCGCGTCCAGAGCCTTCACCATCGCCACTTCGACCTTGGCCGAATTGATCATCACCTGCGCAACTTCGGCCACGGCTTTGGCGCGATCTAGCTCCATTGGCTTGTCTGGATCCAGCAGGCCTTCAATAGTGGCGAACAGGTGGTTACGGAGATCCTCAATCTTGTTTTTCATGTTCAGCCTCACGAATGGTGCGCTTGAGTTTGCCGATGGCGCGAATGGCGGACTTCAGCTCTTCCGGATAGCGATGGATGGTGTTGCGGCGCATACGCTCCGCTCGTGTGAGCAGCTCTAGATTGTCGAGAGCGATATGGGCCTTATTACCGTCCTTGAAGCACACGCATTGGTTGATGGGCACGGGACCGTAGTGCTCTTCCCACAGCAGGATGTGCACACCTTGCCAATCAACTGGTGGGTAGCCGGTGTCAGTGATTTTTCGCTGTTGATACCCGTCTGGTGTTGTGCGCAGGCTGCCAATCGGGAGCCAGTTCTCGGGCCGGTTTCCTGCCTTGAACTGTGTTGTTGCCATGCGGCCGACTGAGGGGAGTCCCTTGACGCCTTTGTTCCAAGGGGTCATGCCCTTGGCAAAGCGGTGGTCCGTGCCTGAGCTACCATCAAATCGGCCACAGAGATTGCTGCTTAGGAATTCAGCGCTCTTGGATATGCCAAGGCGTTTGGCCTTGGCATAGACCTGATAGACGCTGAGTCCGATTTCATCGGCCAGAGCCTGGGTCGTTTCGTTGGGATAGCGGGCAATGAGCATGCGCTCCTCAGCCTCACTCCAAATATGATGCTTTTGAACCGGCACAAAACCCAATCGGGAGCGCGCATGCTCCAAGGTAGCCTTAGCCAGAGGGGACAGACATTGACGTGTCATTGCCCACCTCCGGAAATGAGAGCGGTGTAGCCTGTTTTCACTACACCGTGGTGGAGCCGAACGTTTTGCCCTTGATTCCAACCTGCGGTTAGCGACCCGGTATCGTGGCCTTTGGCTTCACGGGACTGGATCTCGAAGGTTTTCAGCATTGGATGGTGGTGTTCCAAGTAGGCGCTGATAGCTTCGCTTGCTTCACTGTCCATAGAGCCGGCGAATTGAGCCACTTTGTAACTCACGGCGTTTATCCAACCTTCGGCAAACAGAGCGCCGCGACGACGCTTGGTTTTCAGTTGGCATCGCTTTTGTTGGGCTACATGCTCACGGCGTGCTGCCACCAATTGGTGAAGCAGTGCGGAATACGCGTGTGCAGTGAGCTCTGGCGAAATACCTTTGCCCAGGAACTTGAAGGACCAGCCCTGTAAAGGGTTGTAGTAGGCAATGTGTTGGCAATCGAACGCTCGCGCACACGTCTGAGCGAGCAGGTGAAGCCAATCTTGTGGAGCCCGGCGGGTATGTGTGGCAACGCTCGCTTCATCAACCGTATGAGCCGCAACCTCGATGGCTTCGAGGTTGTACTGCTTCATCAGGTTTCGGGCTTGACGAAGCGCTGTTTCTACTTCATTCGGCGATGCACCGTTGGAGTTGGCCAGTGCAAAGCATTTAGCAACTTTTTCAAGAACTCGTTGCTTATCCATCACTCACCCCCTTCCTGCTGGACACGAGGGGAGAGTGCCTCTGACCAAAGACGCAGTGTTTCCTCTTCATCCACTGAGAGGTAAACCTGGGCGCGACAGTCCAAAACCTTCTGTTTCAACACATTGAGACGGTCCTGGACGCTGGAACCATCGTCGTAAGCAATCTCCTGCTCGATAGCTTGCACAACGTCATTGCGCAGGGAGAGCACCGTGCTTATCCAGAACGCATTTGGGCTGGTCCAGCCAATGAGCTTTCGTGTTCGGGCAGGCGACAGGTAATCACGGAGCCTGAGATTGAACTCACCAGGGGAATAACCATTCCTGAAAACGTCTGCGCGATTGAGCGTCAGCGCTGTTTTAAGAATATCGAGGAGAGGTTCCAGAGCTGCTGGGTCAGGGACGAAAGGTTTCAGATATGTTTCAGCTACCAGTCGCTTAGCCTCTGCATCTCGTGCTTGTTGACGCCGCTTGGCCACGTTTTCGTCGCGGCCGCGCTTCTCCTTTGCGTGCCGTATGTTCGAGTTTACTGACTCAATAAGCTTCGCGGCGTCCTGCAAAAGCTGACGCTGTTCAAAGCTCAAGTGAGCGCCTATACGGCCGGGTAGATGCGTACCACTTGTCAGGGAATGGATGTCACGAGCGGTACCACTAAGTTTGGCTTGCAAGCTGCGTAATTGTTGAGCGCTGTAGTACTTGCCAATCTCAAGGATGACGTCTGCAGAAATGCTGCGAGCATCGGTGATAGAGGGCTTTGCCATCTCAACGATCCTCCCTCAGCAATTTTGCCACCTTCTCTTCGGTCATGGCCTCGAAGCGGTCGCGCCATTCTGGAAAGAGCTCAATGGCCAATTGCCGGATGACTACTAGGGCTGCTGGGGATTTGCGGTTGGAAGGCTGGCGATATTCCAGGCGGTGTGCTGGAACGCCTTGGGACGCAGCGCTACGAAACACCACTGCAGTGGGAATAATGCTGTCCAAAACGCTGATTTCTTCATTGTCTTGGAATATTTCGCGGACTGACTGCTCGATCACCTGCGCGTCGGTGGTTTGATCAAGGTTGTTAATTGCGATCCGCACGGGAGGAATTTTCATACCCAGGCGCCCATATGCACGGAGGCCATCCAACATCTGCATGGTTCCACGGCTGAATTCGCGTGCGGCGAGCATGTTGGGTGGAAGAGGGGATATGACCAAGTCAGACGCGAGAACTACCATTTCCAACATGGCCGATCTGGCACCTTGGGTGTCAATCAGTACCAGGTCAAAATAGCCTTCGAATGCCGGCATCAGGTTGGCCAGTCGCAATCTGCCGTCCGGTGCCTGCAGGAGCAAGCTGTTCAATTGGTTATTTACGTCGTTCGAGATCACCAGGGACAGATTTGGAATCGTCGTGCTGGAGATGATCTTGAGGGAGTCGGTGATATTGAACGCGAGCAGGTCATAGATGCCGCCCTGAGCTTCCTCGACCAATTGGTAATACGAGGAAAGCGAAGGCTGGGCGGGATCCAGATCGATTAGGAGGGTGCGAAGGCCCGCGTCCGCGCAGAATGCGCCGAGGTTGGCCTCAATGGTGGTTTTACCAACGCCGCCTTTGGTCGAAACGACCGCAGTGATTTTCATGGTTTAGAGCCTCTAATGTGAATTCATTAGAGGCTGCATCGAAAATCGGGTAGATTCTGACCCATAACCAATTGGTTTCGAGACCTGAAAACCAGTTGGCTTTTAACCAATTGGTCGTAGGTTCGAATCCCACACGACCCACCATTTTTGGCGGTTTAGAAAATCCGGAAGGCCCACGCAAGTGAGGATTTCCGGGTTTTTTTTTGTCTTGTGAAAAAGTCGATGTGTCATGCGCCGTCCGTGAGATGCCGAGTCCTACGCCCCCGTGGAGGAGGCGATTCTCGCCCTCCTGCGGTCGGCTTATGCGGCCCTTGACGAGTTTTTGTAACAGCAAGGCCAGTGCCTCGGTCGCGTACCGCTTCTGACGTTTGTCGCCTGGCCTGAATCAACCCTGTCGGCGTTGAGCGAGATAAAAAAACGGGAAACACCAGCGATGGTGTTTCCCGTTTTTTTACCCGCTTATCACGGCCTCGAACGCCAGATTAGGCTTTTGAAACCATTCGATATTCTGTAGCCTTGCCCAGCTTCACCTTAACCCGTGCTTGATGAACACCCTCACTTCGTCCGGCGGCGCCCGAAGGGCTCCAGAGCCGGTGGTACACTCGACTTTCGCGCAACTGCGCCTGCAGGTCTTGCGAACATGACGCAAATTTCCGAACGCCTACTGGTTCAAGCCCACCTCGACGCCAAGCAGCCCAAGGTCCTCAGTGCCGATGAAGAGGCTGGCCTGCGTACCGCCATCGCCGCCGAGCTGAAAGCTCAGGACGCGGTGCTGGTCGCTCACTTCTACTGCGACCCGGTGATTCAGGCCCTGGCCGAAGAAACCGGCGGCTGTGTCTCCGATTCCCTGGAAATGGCACGTTTCGGCGCCGCCCACCCGGCCAAGACCGTGCTGGTCGCCGGTGTGCGTTTCATGGGCGAGACCGCCAAAATCCTCACCCCTGAAAAACGCATCCTGATGCCGACCCTGGAAGCTACGTGCTCCCTCGACCTGGGCTGCCCAGTGGATGAGTTTTCGGCGTTCTGCGATCAGCACCCCGAGCGCACCGTGGTGGTGTATGCCAACACCTCGGCGGCGGTCAAGGCGCGGGCGGATTGGGTGGTGACCTCCAGTTGTGCGCTGGAAATCGTCGAAAGCCTGATGGATAACGGCGAGACCATCATCTGGGGCCCGGACAAGCACCTGGGTACCTACATCCAGCGCCAGACCGGAGCCGACATGTTGTTGTGGGACGGTGCCTGCATTGTCCATGAAGAGTTCAAGTCCAAGCAGTTGGAAGATATGAAGGCGCTGTACCCGGACGCCGCGATCCTGGTGCACCCGGAGTCGCCGACGTCGGTGATCGAGTTGGCGGATGCGGTGGGTTCCACCAGCCAGTTGATTGCCGCGGCGCAGCGTCTGCCCAACAAGACCTTCATCGTCGCCACCGACCGCGGCATCTTCTACAAGATGCAGCAGTTGTGCCCGGACAAGGTCTTCGTCGAAGCGCCTACCGCCGGTAACGGCGCGGCATGCCGCAGCTGTGCACACTGCCCGTGGATGGCGATGAATACGCTGGAGCGCACCTTGCAGTGCCTGCGTGAGGGCAGTAACGAGATCTTCGTCGAGCCTTCGGTGATCCCGCAGGCGGTGCGGCCGCTCAAGCGCATGCTGGATTTCACTCAGGCTGCGCGCCTGAAGCTGGCCGGTAACGCCTGAAACGAAGCGAGCTCGGTTAAAAATGTGGGAGGGGGCTTGCCCCCGATGACGGTGTGTCGGTCAATAGAAATATTGAATGTAGAGCCGCTATCGGGGGCAAACCCCTCCCACATTTTGAGTTCAGCAGGCAGTGAGTTATTTCTTTTGCTTCGGAATTCTCACCAACTGCGTATCCGAGTAGATGTCATGCCAGCTGCGTTTCTGCTTGTCGAACAACGACCAGATAAACCCCAGCCCCACGCACAACCACGACGCAATCGACACCACAAAGCGTAACAGCGCCTGCCACAGGCTGATCCGCGAGCCGTCGGCGTTCTGTACGCGCACGCCCCACACCTGCATGCCCAGGGTCTGCCCGGAATGGGTCCAGAATTTGGCGAAGAAGCCAAACAGCACAAAGAACAGAATGGTCGACAGCAGCGGGTCGCCGTCCAGCGCACCGGACTCGGTGAGAGTGCGCATTTTCGCTTCGCCCACGAATGCGATCCACACCAGTTTGTAAAGGAAGGCGGTGACGATCAGCAGTGCGGTGCACAACAGGAAGTCATAGAACATCGCTGCCAGGCGACGGCCCAGGCCAACGGCGGGGAACTCGCCTTGGGGGCTCAGCAGGGGTTTTGACATGGCAGGGCTCTCTGGAGAAAAAATGCATTTTACGGGGCAATGCCCCTGCGGCGCCCATAAAAAAGCCCCTGATGGTGACATCAGGGGCTTTTTGTCGCAGGGAAGTATCAGCCTTCGGCGATCACTTCATCAGCTTGCATGCCTTTTTGCCCTTGCACAGCAACGAAAGTCACTTTCTGGCCTTCTTTCAGGCTCTTGAAGCCGTTGCCCTGAATAGCGCGGAAGTGTACGAACAGATCCGGACCGCTTTCTGGAGTGATAAAACCAAACCCTTTTTCGTCGTTAAACCACTTGACGGTACCGCTCTTACGTTCAGACATTTTCTTATTTCCTTGACGCTAAAAATTGATGACAGCCCCTTCGCATGAAAGAGTACTGGGCTGGGTTGCAGGAAAGTAAGAGACGTCGAACGGGTTGTAGCAAGCTTTGGCTACTGCCCAGGTCAGGTTCCAAGCGACCCATGCAAACACAGTGGACAAACTCTACGACAACTAATGCAGAAAAAACAAGCCCTGCCAAAAGCCCAGGTTTTGCTTGGCCTCATGACACTTCGTTGAATAATGTGGAAGCGACTTATTCGATAGAATGGGTCACTTGTTATAGGTTAATTCCTTTAACAAAGACTATCGTTGCTGCACTGTTTTATGGCGGTTGCGTTACAGATTAGTACACATTAACGCAACCGCGTTACTTATAGGAACAGTCAATCAGCCACGATAGTAACGCTGCGGCACAAATGGCATTTTACTTACACGAAGAGGTACCTTTTTCCCACGCACCAGCGCAGAGACTTGGGTATCCAGCGCGATGAATGCACTGTCCAGGTAACCCATGGCCAGTGGGCCGCCCAGGCTCGGGCCAAAGCCACCGCTGCATACGCTGCCGATCACGGTGCCGTGTTCATCGACGATCTCTGCGCCTTCACGTACGGGGGTGCGTTCCTGGGGCAGCAGACCTACGCGCTTGCGGCTGACGCCGGCCTGCTGCTGGGTGAAGATGCGATCGGCGCCCGGGAAGCCGCCGGCACGTGCACCGTCAGCCCGACGGGCCTTGGAGATCGCCCACAGCAGGCTGGCCTCGATCGGCGTGGTGTCGGTGTTCATGTCATGACCGTACAGGCACAGGCCGGCTTCCAGGCGCAGCGAGTCACGCGCACCCAGGCCGATAGCCTGTACTTCGGTTTCGGCGAGCAGGCTGCGTGCGAGGCTTTCGGCGTTGGCGGCCGGCACCGAGATTTCAAAGCCGTCTTCGCCGGTGTAGCCCGAGCGGCTCACGTAGCAGTCCACGCCCAGTAGGCGCAGGGAGGCGAACTGCATGAAGGTCATCTGCGTGACTTCAGGTGCCAGGCGAGCCAGTACCTTCACCGCAGCCGGGCCTTGCAGGGCCAGCAGGGCGCGTTCTTCGAACAGCGGCTCAATGCTGCATTGGTCGCCGATCCGCGCACGCAGGTGCGCCAGGTCCTGGTCCTTGCAGGCGGCGTTGACCACCAGGAACAGCTCGTCGTTACCCAGGTTGGCGACCATCAGGTCATCGAGGATGCCGCCCTGGTCATTGGTGAACATGGCATAGCGCTGCATGCCCACCGGCAGGTCAATGATGTCGACCGGTACCAGGGTTTCCAGGGCCTTGGCGGCATTGGCGCCGGTGAGGCGGATCTGGCCCATGTGGGACACGTCGAACAACCCGGCCTGTTCACGGGTGTGCAGGTGTTCCTTCATCACGCCCAGTGGGTATTGCACCGGCATGTCATAGCCGGCGAAAGGCACCATGCGCGCGCCCAGCTCGATATGCAGGGCGTGCAATGGGGTTTTCAACAGGGTTTCGGTGGACATATTCAGCTCCTGAAAAACGTACTGGCGCGCAGTTGGGCGTCAGCACTCGATAATGTTGACCGCCAAACCGCCACGGGCGGTTTCCTTGTATTTGCTTTTCATGTCGGCGCCGGTCTGGCGCATGGTGCGGATGACCTTGTCGAGGGATACAAAGTGCTGCCCATCGCCGCGCAGGGCCATGCGCACGGCATTGATCGCCTTGACCGAACCCATGGCATTGCGCTCGATACACGGTACCTGTACCAAGCCGCCAATCGGGTCGCAGGTCAGGCCGAGGTTGTGTTCCATGCCGATCTCGGCGGCGTTTTCCACTTGGGAAACGCTGCCGCCCAACACTTCGCACAGTGCGCCGGCCGCCATGGAGCACGCCACGCCGACTTCGCCCTGGCAGCCAACTTCGGCCCCGGAGATCGACGCGTTTTCCTTGTACAAAATGCCGATGGCGGCGGCGGTGAGCAGGAAGCGCACCACGCCGTCTTCATTCGCGCCCGGGATAAAGCGCATGTAGTAATGCAGCACTGCCGGCACGATCCCGGCGGCACCATTGGTGGGCGCTGTGACCACGCGGCCGCCGTTGGCGTTTTCTTCGTTGACCGCCAGGGCGTACAGGTTGACCCAGTCGAGTACCGACAGCGGGTCGCGCAGGGCCGATTCGGGGTTCTTGCACAGTTGGCGATGCAGGGCGGCGGCGCGGCGCTTGACCTTCAAGCCGCCCGGCAAGATGCCTTCGTTGCGACAACCGGCGCTCACACAGTCCTGCATCACTTGCCAGATCTTCAGCAAGCCGGCGCGGGTTTCTGCCTCAGGGCGCCAGGCACTTTCGTTGGTCAGCATCACCTGGCTGATGGACAGCCCGTAGGTGGCGCAATGGCCAAGCAAGTCCTTGGCGTGCTTGAAGGGGAAGGTCAGGGGGGTGGTGTCTTCGACGATCCGGTCGGCGCCGGCGGCGTCTTCATCCACCACGAACCCGCCGCCGACCGAGTAGTACTCGCGGCTGCGAATCTGGATACCCGCGGCGTCAAAGGCCCGAAAGATCATGCCGTTGGGGTGGTAGGCCAGGGGTTTGCGAATCATTGCCAGGTGTTCTTTCTCGTTGAACGCAATGCTGTGTTCGCCGAGCAGGTTCAAGCGACCGTCGCTGCGCATCTGCGCCAGGCGTGCGGCCACGGTTTCGGTGTTCACGGTGTCCGGGTGTTCGCCTTCCAGGCCCAGCAGCACGGCCTTGTCGCTGCCGTGGCCTTTACCGGTGGCGCCGAGGGAGCCGTAGAGTTCCACCTTGATGCCGGCGGTGGCGCTCAGCAGGTTGTCCCGCTTGAGGCCCTCGACGAATCGAGCGGCCGCGCGCATAGGGCCGACGGTGTGGGAGCTGGAGGGGCCGATGCCAATCTTGAACAGGTCGAACACGCTTAACGACATGAGTTGTTCTCCGGTTTCTTATTGTTCTTGAGGTCATACGCGGTCAAGTGTGGGAGGGGGCTTGCCCCCGATGAGGGTGTGTCAGTCACCCGATCTATCAACTGACACTCTGCCATCGGGGGCAAGTCGAATCGTCGCACCGCCCCTCCCACATTTGATTACGCGTAGCTCTCGATCGAAGGGCACGCGCATACGAGGTTGCGATCGCCAAACACGTTGTCGACCCGGCCAACCGGTGGCCAGTATTTGCCTTCGATCAACGAAGCTACCGGGTACACCGCCTGTTCACGGCTGTATGGGTGGCTCCATTCGCCCACCAGTTCCGCCGCGGTGTGCGGGGCGTTTTTCAGTGGGTTGTCGTCCTTGTCCAGGGTGCCGTTTTCCACCGCTCGGATTTCTTCGCGGATGGCGATCATCGCGTCGCAGAAGCGGTCCAGTTCTTCCTTGGATTCACTTTCGGTGGGCTCGATCATCAAGGTGCCGGCGACCGGGAACGACATGGTCGGTGCATGGAAACCGAAGTCGATCAGGCGCTTGGCCACGTCATCCACGCTGATGCCGCTGCTGTCTTTCAGCGGGCGCAAGTCCAGGATGCATTCATGCGCTACCAGGCCGTTGCTGCCGGTGTACAGCACGGGGTAGTGCTCTTCCAG
This sequence comes from Pseudomonas sp. G11, assembly GCF_029457515.1. Classification (NCBI taxonomy): domain Bacteria; kingdom Pseudomonadati; phylum Pseudomonadota; class Gammaproteobacteria; order Pseudomonadales; family Pseudomonadaceae; genus Pseudomonas; species Pseudomonas sp. G11. The sequence continues at coordinate 6,375,618 of NZ_CP120377.1, read as the reverse complement.
GCGACGGGAGATGTAGTTGGCATTCAGGATCGCCAGTTGCGACGCACGCTTGAGGCCCGCACCGCCCATCATGCTGATGTACATCCAGGTAATCGGCAGGATGCTTGCGCTGCCAAAAGGCGCTGCGCACACCGCGCCTTCCTTGCGCTCCATGGCCGCGTGGCCCGGCAGGAATGGCGTGAGGTGCGATTTGACGCCAATCGGGCCGACGCCCGGGCCGCCACCGCCGTGGGGGATGCAGAAGGTCTTGTGCAGGTTCAGGTGGGACACGTCGCCACCAAACTTGCCCGGTGCGCACAGGCCGACCATGGCGTTCATGTTCGCGCCGTCGATGTACACCTGGCCGCCGTTGTCGTGGATGATCCCGCAGATTTCGCGGATGCCTTCCTCGAACACACCGTGGGTGGACGGGTAGGTGATCATCAGCGCGGCGAGGTGTTCGCGGTGCTCGATGGCCTTGGCACGCAGGTCTTCGATATCCACGTTGCCCCGGGCATCGCAGGCGGTGACGACCACGCGCATACCGGCCATGTTGGCGGTGGCCGGGTTGGTGCCGTGTGCCGACGATGGGATCAGGCAGATGTCGCGACGGGCTTCGCCACGGCTCTGGTGATAGGCGCGAATGGCCAACAGACCGGCGTACTCACCCTGGGAACCGGCGTTCGGTTGCAGGGAGATCGCGTCGTACCCGGTGGCCGCGCAGAGCATGGCTTCCAGGTCAGAGGTCAATTGCAGGTAGCCGGCGCTTTGCTCGGCTGGGGCGAAGGGGTGCAGGGCACCGAATTCAGCCCAGGTCACCGGGATCATTTCGCTGGCGGCGTTGAGCTTCATGGTGCATGAACCCAGCGGGATCATGGTGCGGTCCAGTGCCAGGTCCTTGTCGGCCAGCTTGCGCAGGTAGCGCATCAGCTCGGTTTCCGAGTGATAACGGTTGAACACCGGGTGGCTGAGGATCGGCGACTGGCGCAGCAGCGCGGCGGGCAGGGTGCTGTCGACGCTGGCCGCCAGGGCGGCGAAGTCCGGCAGGGCTTTACCGTCGGCCAATACGCTCCACAGGGTCTCGATATCGGCCTGGGTGGTGGTTTCATCCAACGACAGGCCCAGTCGCGCAGCGTCCACGACCCGCAGGTTAATGCGTTGGGCGCGGGCTTTGTCGTGCAGCGCGGCGGTGTGAGTGCCGGTGGCCAGTGTCAGCGTGTCGAAGAAGGTGGCTTGTTCAACCTGAAGGCCCAAGGTGGTCAAGCCCTTGGCCAGGATCGCGGTCAGGTGGTGAATGCGCTGGGCGATCTGGGTCAGGCCTTTAGGGCCGTGGTACACGGCGTACATGCTGGCGATGTTGGCCAGCAGCACTTGGGCGGTGCAGATGTTGCTGGTGGCTTTCTCGCGGCGGATATGTTGCTCGCGGGTCTGCATGGCCAGGCGCAGGGCCGGCTTGCCGAAGCGGTCGACTGATACACCGACCAGACGCCCCGGCATATCGCGCTTGAACGCATCCCTGGTGGAGAAGTACGCTGCGTGCGGGCCACCGAAGCCCAGCGGCACGCCGAAGCGTTGCGCGCTGCCAATGGCCACGTCGGCGCCGAACTCACCCGGTGGGGTCAGCAGGGTCAGGGCCAGCAGGTCGGCGGCTACCGCCACCAGCGCATGGGCGGCATGGAAGCGTTCAGCCAGTTCACGGTAGTCGAACACGTCACCGTTGCTGGCCGGGTATTGCAGCAGTGCCCCGAAGAACGGGCTGACGTCGGTCAGTTCGCGCTCATCGCCCACCACCACATCGATGCCCAATGGCTCGGCACGGGTGCGCAGCACATCGAGGGTTTGCGGGTGGCTGTGGATCGAGGCAAAGAAGGCATTGCTGCCTTTGTTCTTGCTCAGGCGCTTGCAGAAGGTCATGGCTTCGGCGGCCGCGGTGGCTTCGTCGAGCAAGGAGGCGTTGGCGATCGGCAGGCCGGTGAGGTCGCTGATCAGGGTCTGGAAGTTCAGCAGCGCTTCCAGGCGGCCTTGGGAGATTTCTGGCTGGTACGGGGTGTAGGCGGTGTACCAGGCCGGGTTTTCCAGGAGGTTGCGCAGGATCGGCGACGGCGTATGGCAGTTGTAGTAGCCCTGGCCGATATAGGTCTTGAACAGTTGGTTCTTGCCTGCGATCGCCTTGATCCTGGCCAGTGCCTCGGCTTCGCTCAGGCCATCTTCCAGGCCGAGCACGCTGGTGCCCTTGATGCTTTCCGGGATCACGCTGGCGCTCAAGGCTTCCAGGGAGTCAAAACCCAGGCTGGCGAGCATCTGCTGCTCATCGTCCTGGCGCGGGCCGATATGGCGGGCGATGAATTCGTTGGCGGTGCTCAGGTTGATACTCATGGCGCGCTCCTCAGGCTTCGGCGTTGGCTTTGATCAGGCGGTCGTACGCATCCTGATCCAACAGTTTAGCGATAGCCTCGGCATCGGCTGGTTTAAAGCGGAAGAACCAGCCTTCGCCCATCGGGTCTTCGTTGACCAGTTCCGGGCTGCCGTCGAGCTTGTCGTTCACTTCCAGCACTTCACCGTCCAATGGCATGTACACGCCGCTGGCGGCCTTGACCGACTCAACGGTGGACGCTTCGGCGCCCTTGGCGTAGGCCTGCAACTCTGGCAGTTGCACGAAAACCACATCACCCAGCGCGTCCTGCGCGAAAGCGGTGATACCCACGGTGACGCTGCCGTCAGCTTCGGCGCGCAGCCATTCGTGATCTTCAGTGAAACGCAACTCGCTCATGGAAACTCCTCGGGGCCAGATTCGTCTGGTGGACGGGATTGGAATAATGGGGAGTTGCTTAGCAATATTGCGGCCAATGTTATTAATTCGTTACAAATCAATAGGTTAATAAAATGGGTTATGACGTTATGCGTTTTGCCTGTAGCGATTTCGCTACAGTCCGGCCGTCTAAAAAAAGCCTATGTGGATCAAAGCCTTGCATGGCGCGTAAAAAACAGGGTTGTAGCGATATCGTTCCACTGTAGCGCTTTCAGTACAGTGGATGTCGTTCTCAGACCCTTTTTTGAAACGCGACCCTGTAGGCGCGAGCTTGCTCGCGAAGATCGTCAACGATGACGCAAGCAGCCTGGATGAACGCAGCACCCTTGGGGCTTTCGCCAGCAAGCTTGCGCCTGCAGTGGGCAGAGCCCGGCTCAGGGCTTGTTCGGGATGCCGTACTTGCGCAGGCGATGGGCGATAGCGGTGTGGGAGGTTTGCAGGCGGCTCGCCAGTTGACGGGTCGAGGGGTAGCTGGTGTAGAGCTTCTCCAGCAGGTTGCGCTCGAAATCGTCCATAGCCTGTTCCAGGCTGTCGACCTCGCCATCGCTTTGGCGGGCGACCGAGGTGCCGGCGATATCCAGGTCACCAATGTCCACCAGGCTGCTTTCGCAGATGGCAGCTGCGCGGAAGATCACGTTCTGCAACTGCCGCACATTGCCCGGCCAGCGGTTGCCGAGCAGCGCCGGATACGTGCCGGGCGCCAGGCGGCACACCGGTCGCTGGATCTGGGCACAGGCCTGCTGCATGAAGTAGCGCGCCAGCAGCAGGATGTCCTGGCCGCGCTCGCGCAGGGGCGGCACTTCGACGTTGAGCACGTTGAGCCGATAGAACAGGTCTTCGCGAAAAGTCCCCTCGCTGACCATCTTTTCCAGGTCGCGGTGGGTCGCGCTGAGGATGCGCACATTGACCTTCACTTCGCGATCACCGCCGACCCGGCGAAAGCTGCCGTCGTTGAGAAAGCGCAGCAACTTGGCCTGCAGGTACGGCGACATCTCACCGATCTCATCCAGGAACACCGTGCCCTGGTTGGCCAGCTCCATCAGCCCCGGCTTGCCACCGCGCTGGGCGCCGGTAAACGCACCGGGGGCATAACCGAACAGTTCGCTTTCGGCGAGGTTCTCCGGCAGCGCCGCGCAGTTCAGCGCCAGGAACGGTGCGCTGTACCGCGCACTGATGGCATGGCAGGCGCGTGCCACCAGTTCCTTGCCGGTACCGGTCTCGCCCTGGATCAACAGCGGTGCATCCAGCGCGGCCACCCGCTGCGCGCGCGCCTTGAGGGTGCGGATCACCGGGGACTCGCCCAACAGTGCATCGAAGCCTTCGGCATGGTCGTGGTGCAGCGCAGACAATTGCTCGCCGATGCGGTTGGGCTGATAGAGCGTGAGCAGGGCGCCGGCATCGGTGATCGGGGTGGCATCCAGCAACAGGGTCTGGCCGTTGACGTTGATTTCGCGCAACGGCAAACGAAAGCCCTGTTCCAGCAAGGTGTCCAGCAACGCGGGGTCATTGAACAGCTCGGCAATGCTTTCCCCGGCCGGCTCGCGGCCATACAGGGCGATCAACGCCGGGTTGGCCAGCAGGATCGTGCCGGCGCTGTCCAGGGCCAGTACCGGGTCGGTCATGGCCGCCAGCAGGGCGTCGAGTTGCAGGTGGCGACGTTGGCCGGGGAGGATGTCGACCACGGTGACCGACTGGACGCCGTGCACGCTGAACAGCGCATCGCGCAACTCTTCAAGGACTTCGGCACTCAGGGTCGGCGCGTCGATGTAGACGTTGGGCGGCACCATTTCCACGGCATCCAGGTTGAGATTGCGCCCACCGAGCAAGGCCAGGACTTCCTGGGTGATGCCGACGCGGTCGATGAAGCTGACGTGGATACGCATGGGGCGCTAACAATTCTGGGGAGCGAGAGGCGGCAAGTATGCCTTGGCGCGGATGGAGATCAAAATATGGGAGGGGCGGTGCGACGATTCAACATGCTCCCGATGGCGGTGTGTCAGTCAGCTGGTCCACCGCCATCGGGAGCAAGCCCCCTCCCACATTTTGAGCAGTGTTGTGTCAGTGCAACCGGGTTATTCCAAGTGTTCAGGCTTGATCGGGTCGCCGGATTTCACATCCAGTTGATGCCGTACATCCTCGAACATCTGGTCGTACTGTTTGTGCATCGATCCATTCAACACGGCGATCTTCGGCATGCCGTATTTCTGCGCGATGTTCATCGCATGCCGCGCAAAGTCGAAGGCCTGGTCCTTGGGCAGGAAGAACTCTTCCTTGAGGTCCTTGCCCTGCACCGAGCCGTGCAGCTTGAACAGCATGCCCTTGCCTTCCTTTGGGTCCTGGCTGATTTCGTAGTCGATACACAGGTTGTAGCTGTAGTCCTGGGTATTCAGCGCGTGACGTTCAACGTGCAAGTGACCGGGTTCAAAGGTGGCCATAGGCGTATCTCCTCTACTTCACAGATAGGTGATGCCAGGTGTTGCCGTGCTGATGCGTGTGCCGGCACTGCCCTGGACGATGGCTTCGATGTCGGAGAGTGAACCGATCACTGCGGTTTTGCCAGTCTGGCGGGCGAACTCGCAGGCTGCTTGCACCTTGGGCCCCATGGAGCCGGCGGCGAAACCGAGTCTTTCCATTTCATCCGGGTGGGCCTGGCCGATAGCCTTCTGGGTCGGTTTGCCAAAGTCGATATACGCCGCGTTGACGTCGGTGGCGATCACCAGCAAATCGGCTTCCAGTTGCGATGCCAGCAGCGATGAGCACAGGTCTTTGTCGATGACCGCTTCAATACCCTTGAGCTTGCCGTCTTCGCCATACATCGTTGGAATACCGCCGCCGCCGGCGCAGATCACGATGCTGCCCTTTTCCAGCAGCCATTGGATCGGGCGAATTTCAAAGATGCGTTTCGGCCGCGGGCTGGCCACGACGCGGCGGTATTTATCGCCATCCGGGGCGATCGCCCAGCCCTTTTCAGCGGCCAGTTGCTCGGCTTCGGCCTTGGAGTACACCGGGCCTATGGGCTTGCTGGGGTGCTGGAAGGCCGGGTCGTTGGCGTCCACTTCGACCTGGGTGAGCAGGGTGGCGAAGGGCACTTCGAAGTCCAGCAGGTTGCCCAGTTCCTGTTCGATGATGTAGCCGATCATGCCTTCGGTTTCCGCACCGAGCACGTCCAGCGGGTAGGGCGATACGCTGGTGTAGGCCGCAGCCTGCAACGACAGCAGGCCGACCTGCGGGCCATTGCCGTGGGCGATGACCAGCTCGTTGCCGGGGTGGATCTTGGCGATCTGTTCGGTGGCAATGCGGATATTGGCGCGTTGGTTGTCTGCGGTCATGGGTTCACCACGGCGCAGGAGGGCGTTGCCGCCCAGGGCTACGACGATGCGCATAATGCAATCCTTCTAGAGCTCGTAATCCTTTGTAGGAGCGAGCTTGCTCGCGAAGGAGGTCAACGATAACGCGCCCATCCTGAATGAACGCGGTGCCCTTGAATTTTTCGCGAGCAAGCTCGCTCCTACAGTGGGATCGCAGCAGGGTTTAGATATCCGCGAGTGCCGACACCAGGATCGCCTTGATGGTGTGCATGCGGTTTTCCGCCTGCTCAAAGGCAATGTTGGCCGGCGACTCGAACACTTCTTCAGTCACTTCCACACCATTGGCCAGGTTCGGATAACGCGCGGCGATGTCCTTGCCGACCTTGGTCTCGCTGTTATGGAACGCCGGCAGGCAGTGCATGAACTTCACGCGCGGGTTGCCCGAGGCTTTCATCATCTTGGTGTTGACCTGGTACGGCAGCAGCTGCTCGATACGTTCGTCCCACGCCTCCACCGGCTCACCCATGGAGACCCAGATATCGGTGTGGATAAAGTCCACGCCTTTGACCGCTTCTTTTGGGTCTTCGGTGATGGTGATACGCGCGCCGCTTTCTTCGGCAAAGGCCTGGCACTGCTTGATGAAATCTTCATGGGGCCACAGGGCTTTTGGCGCGCCGATGCGCACGTCCATGCCCAGCTTGGCGCCGATCATCAGCAGCGAATTGCCCATGTTGTAGCGTGCGTCACCCAGGTAGGCGTAGCTGATGTCATGCAGCGGCTTGTCGCTGTGTTCGCGCATGGTCAGGGTGTCGGCGATCATCTGGGTCGGGTGGAATTCAGCGGTCAGGCCGTTGAACACCGGCACGCCGGCAAACTTGGCCAGCTCTTCGACGATTTCCTGCTCGAAGCCACGGTATTCAATGGCATCGAACATGCGGCCGAGCACGCGGGCGGTGTCTTTCATGCTTTCTTTGTGGCCGATCTGCGACGACACCGGGTCGATATAGGTGACGTGAGCGCCCTGGTCGTGGGCTGCCACTTCGAACGCGCAGCGGGTACGGGTCGAGGTTTTTTCAAAGATCAGCGCGATGTTCTTGCCTTGCAGGTGTGGACGCTCGGTGCCGGTGTATTTGGCGCGCTTGAGGTCGCGGGACAGGTCCAGCAGGTAATGCAGTTCGCGGGTGGTGTGGTGCATCAGCGACAGCAGGCTGCGGTTGCGCATATTGAAAGCCATGGTGGATCTCCTTCTGTTCAGGTTATCCCCTGGGCCGACGCCTTATGAGCGGCGGCCAAGGTTTGAAAGTTAGTAGTCGATAGGGTCGCGGATGATCGGGCAGGTCATGCAGTGGCCGCCGCCCCGGCCCCGGCCGAGTTCACCGGCGCTGATGGTGATGACTTCCACGCCGGCCTTGCGCAGCAGGGTGTTGGTGTAGGTATTGCGGTCGTAGCCGATGACCACGCCCGGCTCCACGGCGACCACGTTGTTGCCGTCGTCCCACTGCTCGCGTTCGGCAGCGAAGCTGTTGCCGCCGGTTTCGACGACCCGCAGGGCCTTGAGGTTGAGCGCTGCGGCCACGGTTTCGAGGAAGTTGGTTTTCTCCCGTTGAATATCGATGCCGTGTGGCTTGCTCTCGTCAGGGCGCAGGGTGAAGGGCACGATCTGGCTGACCACTTCGGGGAAGATGGTGACCAGGTCGCGGTCGCAGAAACTGAACACGGTGTCCAAGTGCATCGCCGCGCGGGATTTTGGCAGGCCGGCAACGATCACCCGTTCCACGGCTTTGTTCTTGAACAGGTTGCGCGCCAACTGGCCGATGGCCTGGTGGGATGAGCGCTCGCCCATGCCGATCAACACCACGCCATTGCCAATCGGCATGACGTCGCCACCTTCCAGCGTGGCGGCACCGTGTTCCTGGTCGGGGTCGCCATACCAGATTTGGAAGTCGGCGTTGGTGAACTCGGGGTGGAATTTGTAGATGGCGCTGGCCAGCAGGGTTTCCTGACGTCGCGCCGGCCAGTACATCGGGTTGAGCGTCACGCCGCCGTAGATCCAGCAAGTGGTGTCGCGGGTGAACTGGGTGTTGGGCAGCGGCGGCAGAATGAAGCTGGCGTGGCCGAGGAAGTCGCGGAACATCTCGATGGTTTTGCCACCGAAGCTGCTCGGCAGGTCATCGGCCGACACGCCACCAATCAGGAACTCGGCGATCTTGCGGGGCTCCAGGCTACGCAGCCAGGAACCGACTTCATCGACCAGGCCCAGACCGACGGTGTTGGAGGTGATCTTGCGCTCCAGGATCCAGTCCAGGGCTTCGGGGTTGGCAACGATATCGGTCAGCAGGTTGTGCATTTCCAGCACATCAATGTCCCGCTCGCGCATCTTGGTGACGAAATCGAAATGGTCGCGCTTGGCCTGCGCCACCCACAACACGTCATCGAACAGCAATTCATCACAGTTGTTGGGGGTCAGCCGCTGGTGGGCCAAACCTGGGGAGCACACCATGACTTTACGCAGTTTGCCGGCTTCGGAATGTACGCCGTACTTCACTTTTTCCGTGGTCATTACAGATCCTCCAGTGAGCAACAATTACATAGTCAGGAAGCCGGCGTAGAGCCCATAGGCGGCCACCAGGGCGCCAATGACCACTGCGACGAAAATCAGCTTCTCGACGTTGGTGAAAATCGGTTTGCCCAGTTCATGCTTGGCCTTGGCGAACAGGATCGCGCCGGGGGCATAGAGCAGGGCGGAGAGCAGCAGGTATTTGGTGCCGCCGGCATACAGCAGCCAGACCGCATAGATCAGCGCGATCGCGCCGATGACCAGGTCTTTCCTGCGTTCGCCCGCGGCGTTTTCGTAAGTCTCGCCACGTACCGCCAGCAGCAGCGCATAGGCAGCGGACCACAGGTAAGGCACCAGGATCATCGAGGTGGCGAGGTAGATCAGCGACAGGTAGGTGCTGGCGGAAAACAGCGTGATCACCAGGAATACCTGGACCAGCGCGTTGGTCAGCCACAGGGCGTTGGCCGGCACATGGTTGGCGTTTTCGCGGCGCAAAAACTCCGGCATGGTGTGGTCCTTGGCGGCGGCGAACATGATCTCCGCACACAGCAGCACCCACGACAGCAACGCACCGAGCAGCGAGATAACCAGGCCGACACTGATCAACACGGCGCCCCAGTGGCCCACGACATGCTCCAGCACGGCAGCCATCGATGGGTTCTGCAACTTGGCCAGTTCCGGTTGGGTCATGATCCCGAGGGACAGCACGTTCACCAGCATCAGGAACAGCAGCACGGTGATAAAACCGATCACGGTGGCCTTGCCCACATCCGAACGTTTTTCGGCACGCGCCGAGAAGATGCTCGCGCCTTCGATGCCGATGAACACCCACACGGTGACCAGCATCATGTTGCGCACCTGGTTCATCACGCTGCCCAGGTCCGGGTTTTTCAGGCCCCAGATGTCAGCGGTGAAGATGTCCAGCTTGAACGCGAACACGGCGATCAACACGAACAGCACCAGCGGCACGATCTTGGCGACGGTGGTCACCAGGTTGACGAACGCCGCCTCCTTGATCCCGCGCAGTACCAGGAAATGCACGGCCCAGAGCAGGACCGAGGCGCCGATCACCGCGGCCGGGGTGTTGCCCTCGCCAAAGATCGGGAAGAAGTAACCGAGGGTGCTGAACAGCAGCACGAAATAGCCGACGTTACCCAGCCAGGCGCTGATCCAGTACCCCCAGGCGGACGAGAACCCCATGTAGTCGCCAAACCCGGCCTTGGCGTAGGCATATACGCCGCCGTCGAGGTCGGGTTTGCGGTTGGCCAACGTCTGAAACACGAAGGCGAGGGTCAACATACCCACGGCCGTGATGACCCAACCAATCAGGACAGCGCCAACATCGGCACTGGCCGCCATGTTTTGCGGCAGGGAGAAGATCCCGCCGCCAATCATTGAACCCACGACAAGTGCAACCAGTGCACCGAGTCGAAGTTTTCCGGCAGATTCAGACATTGCATAACTCCAATGCAGGAGAAGAGAGACCACAGAATAATTCCGTGCGCTATTCAAACAGCTGACTCAGATCACATCATTGGCACATTCCATTGTGAATTAATGACTTAGGCTGAAAAGCCGCGGGCAGCACTTTTCTTCGCAAAGGCGCTTTCCAGAGCGATCTGTGCGGTATGGTCAATCTTTTAGTGCAATGCGTGGACGTTTGAAGCTAGTCCTTTTTTCTGAATGTGCAAACTTTTCCAAAAGGCGACGATAAGTAGCTTGGAGGCGACAAAGTATTCGTCGTATTTAAATTCTAAATAAGCCTAAACTATGAAAACTGTCATGCCCTTGAGTTATGAGCGTGGCAGTTTTATCGCGGTCTTTAATAAACGCTACACTCGCTGAGTTAATTAGTTGAGTGCACGGTTGTCAGCTCAAACGTTATTGATTCAGGAGTCTGCATGTCTCAACCGGTCCAAAAACTTCGGCTGGGTGCCCTGATTGCCCTGGTGGTGGGGTCGATGGTGGGGGGCGGGATCTTCTCCCTGCCACAGAACATGGCCGCCCGCGCCGAAGTGGGCGCGATATTGATCGGCTGGGGCATCACCGCCGTGGGCATGTTGACCCTGGCGTTCGTGTTCCAGACCCTGGCCAATCGCAAACCGGGATTGGATTCCGGGGTGTATGCCTATGCCAAGGCCGGTTTCGGCGACTACATGGGGTTCTCGTCTGCCTGGGGGTACTGGATCAGTGCGTGGATGGGCAACGTCGGCTACTTCGTGTTGCTGTTCAGCACCCTCGGTTACTTTTTTCCGGTGTTCGGAGAGGGCAACACGCCGGTGGCCATCGGTTGCGCGTCGGTGCTGCTATGGGCTGTGCATTTCCTGGTACTGCGTGGGATCAAGGAGGCAGCGTTCATCAACCAGATCACCACCGTGGCGAAGATCGTGCCGCTGCTGCTGTTTATCGTGATCGCTGCCGTGGCATTCAAGGCGGATATTTTCACCCGTGATATCTGGGGCCTGGGCAATCCGCAATTCGGCAGCGTGGTGGACCAGGTGCGCAACATGATGCTGGTGACGGTGTTCGTGTTTATCGGTATCGAAGGCGCCAGTGTGTATTCGGCGCGGGCGGAGAAACGCTCGGACGTGGGCCGCGCGACCGTGATCGGGTTTCTTGGCGTGCTGGCGCTGCTGGTGCTGGTGAACCTGCTGTCCCTGGGCATCATGAGCCAGCCGGAACTGGCGCAATTGCAGAACCCATCCCTGGCCGGCGTGCTGGAGCATATTGTCGGCCCCTGGGGCGCATTGCTGATCAGCATCGGCCTGGCGGTATCGCTGGTGGGCGCGTTGCTGTCGTGGGCGTTGCTCTGTGCGGAAATCCTCTACGCCACTGCCCATGACAAGACCATGCCGGCCTTCCTGAAAAAGGAAAACGCCAACCAGGTGCCGGTCAATGCGCTGTGGCTGACCAATGTGATGATCCAGCTGTTCTTGGTGATTACGCTGTTTTCCCACAGCACCTACACCACCCTGATTTACCTGGCCTCGTCGATGATCCTGGTGCCGTACCTGTGGTCGGCGGCCTACGCGGTGCTGCTGAGCGGGCGCGGCGAAACCTATGAAGGCGCCCCGCACCATCGCATCAAGGACCTGCTGATTGGCTTGATCGCTTTGGGCTATGCCGTGTGGCTGCTCTACGCCGGGGGCTTGAAATACCTGCTGCTCTCGGCGTTGCTGTATGCCCCTGGGGTGATTCTGTTCGCGCTGGCCAAGCGTGAGCAGGGCCAGCCCTTGTTCAGCCATGTGGAAAAAGGCATTTTCGGCTGCGTGATCGCCGGTGCCGGGTTGGCGGCGTACGGGCTGTATAGCGGGGTGTTGTCGTTGTGAGGCTGGCGTATCAGCCGCCCGATGACTGGGCGGCCATGGTGGGTTTTCTATCGGCGCGGCATTTGCGGACATTGCTGGGTCGGGGATTGATAGTGGCTGTGCTGGCCTCATCGGGGGCAAGCCCCCTCCCACAGGATGACTGAGTATTTCCTTCGAAATGCGCTCGAGCGTGGGAGGGGGCTTGCCCCCGATGGCGATCTTCAAGTCACCACTGAGGCCGGTGGGAGCCCAGTTCCCCAGCCGGCAAATCCCACTGCAACGGCGTGCCGCTAATGCTCAGTGGCGCCAGCAAACGGTGGGCCTGACCCCAGGCTGTTTGTTCCACCACCAACCCCTGATCGCTTGGCTCTTCGGCACGCAACCCGGCCTGCTCCGGTACTTGCCCCGCATCCACCAGCAATTTCGCCGTGCGCGCCAATGACAAGCGCGCCGCCCCACCCCGGCCGGATGCCAAGCGCTCACCCAAGGCCCGGATTGCACTGGCAGCCATCAGGTAGCCGGTGGCATGATCCAGCGCCTGCAACGGCAGCGGCACTGGTTTATCCGCCCGCTTCCAGGCCATGCCCGCCTCAGCGATGCCGCTGCTCATCTGCACCAGGCTGTCAAAGCCGCGACGATTGCGCCACGGGCCGCTCCAGCCGTAGGCGTTGAGGCTGACGTCAATCAGCCCGGGAGCGAGGTGTTGCAGTTCGCCCGCGGTGTAACCCAGTTGTTCCAGTGCATCGGCGCGGTAACCGTGGAACAGTACGTCAGCGTCCTTGAGTAAGGCTTCGAATACCTGTCGGCCTTCAGCGCTTTTCAGGTCGAGGCGAGCGCAGCGCTTGCCCAGGGTCATTTCCGGTACCACGCCGGGTTCGTTCCAGGTGGGCGAGTCGATGCGCAATACATCCGCGCCCAGGCCGGCGAGGAAACGACTGGCCACGGGGCCGGCCAATACGCGGGTCAAGTCCAGCACCTTGATGCCGGTCAACGGGCGGGCAGCCGAACCGAGCCAGGGTTTGTCGGTGCCATTTTCGAAGACCTGACGCTGTATCAGTTCTTCGGCATTCACCGCCAGGCCCTGCGGATGTTGCTGCCAGGCTTGCCAGCCACGCATCTGCGCCGCACAACCGCCAGCCTCGACAATCGCCTGTTCCAGTTCGGCGGCGTTCCACGCGGCGACCTTGCTCGCCATTTCGGTGCGGTCAGCGACCTTGCCCAGTATGCGTTCGGCGGCGGCACGGTGATGGGGCGCGTTGGTGTGCAAGCGATTCCAGCCATCGGCGCTGGCATAGTCGCCGGCCACCGGGTCCCACAGTGGCGGCACTTGCCAGCCCACCGGGCGAATCGAGGAAGAGAACCAGAAGGAGGCCAGGCGTCGGTCCACGCTCACACTGGGCAGGCGCCCGGTCTGTTGCTGGATCAGTTGGGCGACGGCCTGGCCGGCGGCACCGATGCTGGCGCTGGCCAGGTCGGTCACGGCGAAGGTCGAGGGCAGGGCGCCGGCCTCGGTCAGGGGCAGCGGGGTTTGCGGCAGATCGAGTGCAGCTTGGATGGGAGTCAGCAGGTCAGTCATCAAAGGCCCTCCGTAAGAGAAGGGCCACTATAGAAGATCCTCACATCGGTGTGACAACTCCCGGCTCCAGCGGCAGGTCAATGCTGGCGATAAAACCACCGTCGGGGTGATTGGCCAGGATCAGGCTGCCGCCGTGGCGTTCAGCGGCGCGACGGGCAATGGCCAGGCCCAGGCCGTGGCCCTGCGCAGTCTGGCCGGGCGCGCGGTAGAACGGTTCGCCCAACTGGCTCAGGTGCTCGGCGTCGACGCCAGGGCCATGGTCACGCACGCTGATCAGAATGCGTTCGCCCTGGTGTTGGGCCTGCAACTCGATGGGCAGTCCCTGTGGGTTGAAGCGCTGGGCATTGCGCAGCAGGTTATCCACCGCGCGTTCGATCATGGTCGGCCAGCCTTTGAGATGCAGGTCGGCGTCGGCCGTCAGTTGCACCACCTGGTCCGGTGCGCTGAGCTGGGCGTCTTTTTGCAGGGTCTTGAGCAGCGGGATAAGGTCGACCTCCTCGGCGCTGGCGTTGTCGGCATCGACCCGGGCCAGCACCAGAATCTCACTGATCAGCGCTTCCAGGCGGTCGCATTCACGCGTCAGGCGCGGCCAGAGCTTTTCCCGTTCCTCAGGGCTGGCACGTTCAGCCAGCGCGAGGGCGATCCGCAAGCGGGCCAGGGGCGAGCGCAGTTCGTGAGACACGTCGCGCAGCAATTGGCGCTGGCTGCCGATCAAGCTTTGCAGGCGTGCGCCCATGCGGTTGAAGTCGGTGGCGAGCACGCCGAATTCATCGCGGCGGTTGGCCAGTTGCGCCAGGCTGTTTTGCTGGTAGGTGGCCTGGCCGAGGTCATGCACCGCACCGCGCAGGCGGCTTAAGGGGCGGGTAATGGACAGTGTCACCAACAGGCTGAACAGCGTGAGCACCACCAGCGCGATCGCCAGTGCGCTCAACGGCCACAACAGGCTGTTACGGTGCCAGGCATCCAACTCCGGGTGGGGGATGCGGTAGATCAGCAGGTAGGTGTCACCGGTTTTTTCGCTGGTGTACTCGGCGGTCAGGCGCCGCCAGGGCAGGTGGCCGTCCTTGCTGTCGTTCTGCCGGGCCTCGAAGGCGGCGGCGCGTCGCGGGAAGGTGCCGCGCACCACGGGCTCGCCGCTTTCGTTGAGCACTTGCACGTCGATGTGGTACTGGCGCTTGCGCTGTTGCAGCAGGTCTTGGGCGGCGTCCTCGCCCTGGGTTTCGTAGAGTTGGGTCCACTCTTCGGCCAGGTTATTGAGGCCGGGATGGCGGCTGAGAATCCAGGCGTCCTGGTTGAGCATATGCCCAAGCAGGATCGACAGCCCGGCAACCAAGGCGATGGCCAGCCAGAAACTGGCCAGGATGCGCCAGAACAATGAACGCACAGGAAACCCTCAAACAGGAAAAGCCCAGTGGCGTGAGCCACTGGGCTGGGGGAGTGACGCTAACGCATTATTGCGCTTTTTGCGGCTGTTGCGCCTTCCAGGCCTGGAATTCCTTCCACTCGGCACGGCGCTGTTCTTGCTTCTTGACGATTTCGTCGAATTTTTTCTGCTGGTCGGGCTTGAGCACGGCACGGATGTCGGCCTGGGTTTTCTGTCTGCCGGCTGCGATTTCATCCTGCATGGCTTTCTGGTCAGCGGCCGGGAGTTTGTCCAGGTACTTTTTGACCAGGTCTTTGCGAGCGTGCCATTGGTCACCCATCAGCCTGCCGATCTGCTCGCGCTGTTCCTTGCTCAAATCCAACTGGCTGAATGGGCCACCCTTGCCACGCGGGCCGTGTTCACCGCCGTGGCCCGGGCCACCCATCATGTGGCCTTCAGGGCCGCCCATCGGGCCTGGACCTTCGGGCATCGCGGCCATGGCAATGGTCGGCAGGGCGGCGGCGAACATCAGAGCGATTAGGGTCTTGCGCATGGTGATTCTCCTGTCTCTATTCCGGTGAGTCCGGATGTGAGTAGATTACGGAGATCAAGGTCAGCGGCGGTCAGGTGTGGGTAAAGCTTGGGTAAAGAGGGTTTTGTCGCGAACTGACAAAACCCTGTAGGAGCGAGCCTGCTCGCGAAAAACGCAAGATAAGCGCGGGCATTCAGGCCGCCCGTATTATCGTTGACGTTTTTCGCGAGCAAGCTCGCTCCTACAGGGGCGGGGGGGTTAGAGGCTGTAGTAGTAACCGCGACTGCGCAGCGCCACGATCCGTGGCCGTCCGTCCGGGTGCGGGCCGATCTTTTTGCGCAGGTTGCTTACGTGCATGTCCAGGCTGCGATCGTAAAGGGTCAGCTTGCGGCCGAGGGCGATCTGCGCCAGTTCCTGCTTATCCAGCGGTTCGCCGGGCTGGCGCAGCAAGGCTTCCAGCAGGCGGCTTTCGGAGACGGTGAGGGTGAATTCCTGTTCATCAATGCTGACCACGCCGCGCACCGGGCTGAAGCACAGGTCGCCCAGTTCAAGCTGGGTCGACACGGCCGCCGGGTGGCTGCGGCGTAATACCGCGCGCAGGCGGGCAGTCAATTCGCGGGGGTCACAGGGCTTGGCCAGGTAATCGTCGGCACCCAGTTCCAGGCCGAGGATACGGTCCAGCGGTTCGCCCCGGGCCGAGAGCATCAACACCGGCAGCTCCGGGTGGTCGTTGCGCAATTGCTTGAGCAGCTCCAGGCCGCTGCCGTCGGGCAGCATCACATCGAGCACCACCGCCGCTGGGGCGCTGTCGGCCAATGCTTTACGGGCGCTCAAGCCGTCGTGGCAGGCGCGTACCTGGAAGCCTTCCTGGCCCAACCAACTGGTCAGCAGCTCACAGAGCTCCTGGTCATCATCTATCAGTAGCAGCTCGCTCATGACTCACTCAATTTAGCCATTGTCGACGACGACGGTGTCCACCGCTGGCGAAGATCCCGCACAGCAAGGCGATCAGCGCGACGGCCCCACCGGTGACGAACCATTGCTGTTGCTCGGTCAGCCATCGGGTCAAGCCGCCACCCTCTGTTTCTTTGAGTTGCTGGACCAGGCGTTGGTTCTCTTGGCGCAAGCGACTCAGTTGAGCGCTTTCGCGGGCCGCATCGGCCGTTTGCAGTTGCTTGCTCAGTTCTTCGCGCAGTCGTTCGCTTTCTTTCAAACGTTGCTGCAATTCGGTGATCTGGCTGCCGGCACTCAAGGACAGGGGCGTAGAACTGCCGGTGTTCGAGGTTTCTTCAGCGTGGGCCGTAGCCCCGATCATTAACACTGCCAACAGACACAACTGACGTAAGCGCATCGGAACTCCTGATTCCACACGAATATTCAGAACGTTGTCGGCAGGTTACCGAGAATAATGAGCAAATAGGAGTGCGCCGAACCGATTAGGTTCGGCGCGACCCGAATCAAGGCAGGACTTGCTTGAACGGTTTGACCACGACGTCGGCGTAGACGCCGGCAGCGACATAGGGGTCGGCCTTGGCCCAGGCCTGGGCGTCGGCCAGGGAAGCGAACTCGGCGACGATCAGGCTGCCGGTGAAACCGGCGTCGCCCGGGTCGTTGCTGTCAACGGCCGGGTGCGGGCCGGCCAGCACGATGCGGCCTTCGGCTTGCAGCACTTTCAGGCGCTCGACATGGGCCGGGCGCACGGACAGGCGTTTTTCCAGCGAGTTGGCAACATCGGTAGCAATGATGGCGTAGAGCATGTCAATCCTCGGTTTTCGGCGTGGTGGGGTCGGTGTCATGCAGGTGACGCGACAGGTAGATGCCCTGACCGACCAGGAACAGCACGGTCATGCCCAGGCTGCCGAACACTTTGAAGTCGACCCAGTAGTCCTGGAAGGTAAAGGCCACGAACAGGTTGGCGGCGCCGCAGAACAGGAAAAACACGATCCAGGCCACGTTCAAGCGGGTCCAGACCGGCTCCGGCAGGGTCAATGCATGGCCCATGATCCGCTTGATCAGCAGGCGATCCCCGATGAAGTGGCTGCCGATGAATGCGAGGGCAAACAGCCAGTTCACCACCGGGGCTTTCCATTTAAGGAAGGTTTCGCTGTGGAAGGCCAGGGTCAGGCTACCGAAGACCAGGCACGCCACCAGGGTCAGCCATTGGCTTTTTTCCAGCTTGCGCTGGGAGATGAAGATGGCGCCGTAGACCACAATGGAGCTGATGATCAGCACCGCGGTGGCGCTGTAGATGCCTCCGACGGTCAGCTCATGGCCGGCGAGATCGATGACCCTGGGGTCGAGTTTGTAAACGATGAAAAACAGCAACAGCGGGATGAAGTCGATGAATTGTTTCACAGTAAGAGCCAGAAGCTGGATGTGGCGGCATAATAACAAACATCCTTGGTAGCGAAAGCGCCAGCTGACTTGAGGTTACACTCCCCCGTGAATGTTGATTTGCACTGCCACAGCACGGCCTCCGACGGCGCCCTGGCGCCCGCGGTACTGGTTGCGCGTGCGTTTGAAAAAGGCGTGCGAGTCCTATCGTTGACCGACCACGACACCCTCGAAGGCCTCGATGAAGCCCGCGAGACGGCGCATGCCCTGGGCATGCAACTGGTCAACGGCGTGGAATTGTCCTGCACCTGGGGGGGCGCCACCATTCATGTGCTGGGCTATGGCTTCGATCAAAAAGCCCCTGCGCTGGTCGAGGCCATCGCCCAATTGCACGATGGCCGTTGGCTGCGGTCCGAAGAAATAAGTCGCAAGCTCGGCCTTAAAGGCATGGCCAACGCCCTCGACGGCGCCCGGGCCATCCAGCAGGAACTGGGTGACAGCGGCAACGCGCCGGCCCGTCCGCATTTTGCCGACTGGATGGTGCGTGAAGGGTTTGTCAGGGATCGCGCCGAAGCTTTTCGCAAATGGCTGGGCGCCGGCAAGTTGGGCGACGTCAAGCAACACTGGCCAACCCTGGAAGACACCGTCGAGACCCTGCGGGCCTCCGGGGCCTGGGTCAGCCTGGCACATCCCTGGCATTACGATTTCACCCGCAGCAAGCGCCGCAAGCTGATTGGCGACTATATTGGTGCGGGCGGCCACGCGATTGAAGTGGTTAACGGGCATCAACCCGCCGAACAGGTTGGCAGCCTGGCGATTCTTGCCCGCGAATTTGGTCTGCTGGTCAGTGCCGGCAGTGACTTTCATGGCCCAGGCGGCTGGTCCGAGATTGGCGAGTATCGCCCCGTCCCGGAAGACTTGCCGCTCTTGTGGGGGCGATTCAAGCATGACCCCATTACTGCCACCGTCTGAACAGGTAGAACACGTGAGTCAATTCTTCCAGATTCATCCGGAAAATCCCCAGGCGCGCCTGATCAAGCAGGCTGTGGAGATCATCCGCGCCGGCGGCGTGGTGATCTATCCAACGGATTCGTCCTACGCCATTGGTTGCCAGATTGGCGACAAGAACGCGGTCGAGCGTGTCCGGCGCCTGCGGGGCCTGGACAAGAACCACAACTTCGCACTGATTTGCAGCGACCTGTCCCAATTGGGCCTGTTCGCCAAGGTCGACACCGGCACCTTCCGCCTGCTCAAGGCCCACACGCCGGGGCCCTACACCTTTATCCTCAACGCCACCCGCGAAGTGCCGCGCCTGCTGCTGCACCCCAAGAAGCGCACCATCGGCCTGCGCGTGCCGGAACATCCCATTGCCCTGGCCCTGCTGGCCGAGCTGGGTGAGCCGTTGATGAGCGTGTCGTTGATCCTGCCCGGCGAAGCCGAGCCGCTATACGACCCCTACGAAATGCGCCGCCTGTTGGAAAAACACGTCGACCTGATCATTGACGGTGGTTATGGCGGCAACAAAGCCTCCACCGTGATCAACCTGGCCGACGGCGAGCCGGAAGTGGTGCGTGTCGGCTGCGGTGACCCGACTCCGTTTATGGTCGAGGCCTGAATGTCGGCCGTGGAAACCGTCGACAGCCAGGCCGGCGCCCAACAGGAACTGCCGTTCGCCATGGTGTACGGCCAGGCGGTCATGGAAATGCCGCTGGACCTGTACATCCCGCCGGACGCCCTGGAAGTCTTCCTCGACGCCTTCGAAGGCCCGCTGGACTTGCTGCTGTACCTGATCCGCAAGCAGAACATCAACATCCTCGACATTCCGGTGGCGGAAATCACCCGCCAGTACATGGGCTATGTCGAGCTGATGCAGTCGGTGCGCCTGGAGTTGGCCGCCGAGTACCTGGTGATGGCTGCCATGCTCGCCGAGATCAAGTCGCGCATGCTGCTGCCGCGTTCGGAAACCGTCGAGGCTGAAGAAGACGACCCGCGTGCCGAACTGATCCGCCGCTTGCAGGAGTACGAACGCTTCAAGGCCGCCGCCGAAGGCATCGACGGCCTCAGCCGCGTGGGCCGCGATGTGCTGGTGCCCAAGCTCGACGCCCCGGAGGCCCGAGCGCGCAAATTGCTGCCGGACGTGAGCCTGGAAGAGTTACTGATGTCCATGGCCGAGGTGCTGCGCCGTGGCGATATGTTTGAACACCACCAGGTCAGCCGCGAGGCCCTGTCGACCCGCGAGCGCATGAGCGACGTGCTCGAACGCCTCAAGGGCGGTGGCTTCGTGCCGTTTGTCGAGCTGTTCACAGCCGAAGAAGGGCGCCTGGGGGTGGTGGTGACCTTTATGGCGATCCTCGAACTGGTCAAGGAGTCCTTGGTCGAGTTGGTCCAGAATGAGCCTTTTGCGGCTATCCACGTGCGGGCGCGAGCCGAATAAAGAGCTGAATCGATGAATCTGACTGAACCCCGCGAACTGGCCCCGTTGCTGGAGGCCTTTCTCCTGGCCTCGGGTAAGCCGCAATCTCTGGAGCGCCTGTTCGAACTCTTTGAAGAAGCCGAGCGCCCTGAGCCCCCGGTCTTCAAAAAGGCGCTGGAGATTTTGCGCAAGTCCTGCGATGGCCGCGCCTTTGAACTGCGCGAAGTGGCGTCGGGTTACCGCCTGCAGATCCGTGAGCAGTTTTCCCCGTGGGTCGGCCGCTTGTGGGAAGAACGCCCGCAGCGCTATTCCCGTGCGATGCTCGAGACCATGGCGCTGATTGCCTATCGCCAGCCGATTACCCGGGGCGAAATCGAAGACGTGCGCGGCGTGGCGGTCAACAGCCATATCGTCAAGACGCTGCTGGAGCGCGAGTGGATTCGCATCGTTGGCTACCGCGATGTGCCCGGCAAGCCGGCGATGTTCGCCACTACCAAGGCATTCCTCGACCACTTCAATCTGAAAAACCTCGACGACTTGCCGCCGCTCGCCGAACTGCGCGAGATGGAAGCCGAGCCGGTGCTCGAGTTCGACGACGTGCCGGTTCCGGCCAGCCTGCAGGAACTGGCCGATGCCACCGCCGAGCCGGAGGAGCCAAAGGACGAAACCAGCTTCCACACCCTGTTGCTGGAACTGGACGACATGGAGCAGGGCATCAAGACCGACTTCGACGACTTGTTGCGTGACGGCGCATCCGAACCGGACGCCCAGGTAAACGTCGAAACCGAGCCGGTGGTCGAAGTCGAAATTGAACCTGAACCTGAACCTGAACCTGAACCTGAAGCAGAGGCCGAGGCCGAGGAAGACATCCTCGGCGTCGCCGAAGCCCGGGAAAAACTCCTGGCCGCCGTCGCCGCCCTCGAACAACCGCCGTTGAGCGATGAAGAAGACGAAGCCCGCGCGCTGGCCGAAGCCATCGAGAACGAGCGACGCCAGCTAGAAGACTGACGCGATCCCCCTGTAGGAGCGAGCTTGCTCGCGAAGATCGTCAACGAAAACGCGGGGAATCTGGGGGGGCGGTGTTCTTGCGTTTTTCGCGAGCAAGCTCGCTCCTACAGGATGGGCACCACCGGTCGGCGGAAAGACCACTGACCTGGCGCTTATCGACTAGTCTCTGATGCGCAACGCGCAGCATGCGCGTATGATTCGCGACCCTTTGCCGACGTATTCGGCCAAAGCCCCGCTTTCAACACTCTTCAGGCCACGCCTGAATCGACCCACCGGGAGGTGCTTAAGATGAACGACAAAGACCAGAACGACAGCCAGGAAATCGGCCCAGCAGGCGAAAAACTGCAAAAGGTGCTGGCACGTATCGGCGTGGGCTCGCGCCGCGACGTCGAAGCCTGGATCACCCAGAAGCGCATCAAGGTCAACGGCGTTGAAGCCACCCTTGGCCAGCGCGTCGACCTGCACGATGCAATCACCATTGATGGCAAGGTCATCAAGCGTGAAGAGGCTGCCGAATCGGTACGCCGCGTCATCATGTACAACAAGCCCGATGGCGAAATCTGCACCCGTGACGACCCGGAAGGCCGTCCGACCGTGTTCGACAAGATGCCAAAGCCCAAAGAAGGCCGCTGGATCAATATCGGCCGTCTCGACATCAACACCACCGGCTTGCTGATGTTTACCACCGACGGTGAACTCGCCAACCGCCTGATGCACCCGTCTTACGAGATGGACCGTGAATACGCGGTGCGTGTACGCGGTGAAGTCGACGACGAGATGATCGAGCGCCTCAAGGCTGGTGTGGTACTGGAAGACGGCCCGGCCAAGTTCACCGACATCAAGCAGGCTCCAGGCGGCGAAGGCTTTAACCACTGGTACCACTGCGTGGTGATGGAAGGTCGTAACCGTGAAGTCCGTCGCCTGTGGGAATCCCAGGGCCTGGTGGTCAGCCGCCTGAAGCGCGTGCGTTTTGGCCCGGTGTTCCTCAACTCCGACCTGCCAATGGGCCGCTGGCGCGAAATGAGCCAGTACGAAGTCGACATCCTCAGCGCCGAAGTTGGCCTGACGCCGGTCGCCATGCCGCAGATGAACGCCAAGAGCAAAGACAAGCTCGAGCGTATGCAGCGTAAATCGTCGCGCCCTGTGGCCCGTACCGAGCGCGTTGCGCGCACCCTGCGCCCGGCACTGAACGCACCGGCAACCGGCGGGCGTATTTCCCGTGAGCCGCAGATCGAAGGCGAGCGCCGCCCAACGGCTCCGTCGCGCCAGGAAGGCGAGCGTGCACCACGCGCACCGCGCCCGGCAGGCCGTGGTGAAGCACCTGCTGGTGGTCGCAGTAATCGCGGTGAGGCCGGTCGCGGTGCGCCATCGGATCGTCCGGCCGACAGCGCCAACACCAAACGCCCAGCCAAGCCAGCGCCGAAAAAGCGCCCGGGCCTGAAACTGGTCGCAGACGAGCCGTCGGGCAAGCGCCGTGGCGCTCCTGCGGGTTCCGGTCAGCGTCCGGGGTTTGGTCGCAAGAAGCCGCAGTGATGTAAGCGCTGCACACCAACGCCAACCCTAGGGTTGGCGTTTTTTTTTGCCTTGGAATACAGGCAAAAAATGTGGGAGGGGGCTTGCCCCCGATAGTGGTGTATCAGCTTGCCAATCCGGCGACTGATGCACCGCTATCGGGGGCAAGCCCCCTCCCACATTTGGATCTTCATCCTTTTCAAGATCGATGCTCAGAACGCGAACGTGCCGTCAAACACCGGTTTGTCATCCAGGGCCAAGACCCCACTGGCAAAGATCAGATCCAGGTGATGGCTGCCTTTCTGCCCGCCGCCCAAGCCCAGGTGCAAGCCGCAATGACGCTCCTCGAACCCGGCATTGCGGGCGTACAGATCCTTGACCCCCTCATTGGTGCCGATCCCCAGCTCTTCCACCCGGCGGTTGGAGGGGTTGGCATTCAGGTATTTGTTGAAATCCTCCGCGAGCCCCGGCACGTCACTGGCCACGCTGCAGATGGTCGAGTTCTCGATCCACAACTCCAAGGGTGATTGCAGTACACCGTATTTGCGCGCAAAGGGGATGGTGCTGAGGAAGGTCCCCATGAACCGCACTTGGCCATTGATCGCCTCGCTGTGGGTAGCGATCTCGCCGGGGGCCAGGTCGTGGTTGCCGATACCGTTGATATTGGTCCACTTCTTGATGCTGCTCAGCGGCGCTTCCAGGCGCGAGCCGTGTTCGTCGGTAAAGCTCAGCACCGTGGCCTGGGACATGCGCCGGATCAGCGTGGCATTGAGGTCGGCGATACGCTGCGGTTCGACGCTGAAGGTGTCGTAGAAATAGTCGCCGTAATCCTTGAACAGCAGGGATTTCTTCCAGTGTTCAGCCATGACCTCATGCAAGGCACGAATAAAGTCCGGGCCTTCGGCGCGTGGGTTGGGCAAGGTCGAGGAGTCGTACAGAAACAGGTACAGGTCGCAGGCTTCGATGGCCTGGGCCAGGTGGTGGCTGGGCGCCAGGTCCAGGCGTTGTAGCTGGAAGTTAAAACGGGCGGCACTGCCGTGGGTGATGGCCTGGGCAATGGCGTCGTAGCGTTCGGTATGGCCCAGTAACACGGTCGGGCGGCTCAGGCCGATAAGGGCCGGGTGATGCGCGAGGTAGTAGAGAAAGTGTTCGACGGCGCGGGCCTTGTCCATGACGTATGTCCTTCTGTGCCTTGGGTAAGGGGGCAGGTGCCGTGCACAGCACCTGCCGGATGCCTGCCGCGTGTTAGAAAGGCCACATCGCGGTGCCAAAGGGCACAACGGCGTCGGCTTGCATCATTTCAACGGCTGCCTCGTGGGTCGGTGCTTCAAACCAATCGTCAAGTTGCAGTTCGGTTTCCAGGTCTTTTTCCAGTGCTTGCATGGTGTATCTCCTAGAGGACGTTGTTTGAGAACGGCTTGCCAGCGGCTTCGCTGGGCAAGTGAAAGAACCTAGGTGAGAGTGTTTGGTAATGCAAAAAATTTATTGACACGGTTTCATTTGCATTTTTTGTTCTGTTTTTTCAGGGCGTCGATTTATTCAGAAAAAACAGTTGGCTAGCTGACACGACAGGTCAGCAATTTCCTGGCGACAATTTTCTGCTGAATGACGGATAAGCGTGCCTGTAACGCTGGGTTTCCGCGGTGTAACAATAAATTTACGATATTGGCCGGGCATTTCTCAGCCTCGCCAAGCTGTAAGGAATACCTGACAGATTGTCGCGCACGCTCTGCGACGGCCTCCCGAAGCTGTCGAGCGGTGTACAATGCGCCGCGTTTTACTGTGACCCCCTTGCGTAACCACGCAAATGGCCAAGACCTCAGGGTGACTCGCCCTGATCATTCCGCCTGGCCACGAGCCAGTCGGGTTCTATTTCGTCACAGATAAAAACAAACAGGTGACGCATGACCGTTAGAACGACGCTGTACTCCTGGTGCCTGCGCTGGGGTTTGAGCGGTGCTGCTTGAGTCGGTAATTCAAGCCAGCAACGTGCATTCAACATCATCAAACCTTGCGTGAGACCCTTTTCATGAGTGGACCCCATTCTTCTTCAGGCGAGCTGAAACGCGGCCTGAAAAATCGGCATATCCAGTTGATCGCCCTCGGTGGTGCCATCGGTACCGGCCTGTTCCTGGGCTCGGCCGGGGTGCTCAAATCCGCCGGCCCGTCGATGATCCTCGGCTATGCCATCTGCGGCTTTATCGCGTTCATGATCATGCGCCAGCTCGGCGAAATGATTGTCGAAGAGCCGGTCGCCGGTTCTTTCAGCCACTTTGCCCACAAGTACTGGGGCGGTTTCGCCGGCTTCCTGTCGGGCTGGAACTGTTGGATCCTATACATTCTGGTGGGCATGTCGGAGCTGACGGCTGTCGGTAAGTACGTGCATTACTGGTGGCCGGAGATCCCGACCTGGGTGTCGGCGGCAGCGTTTTTCGTGCTGATCAATTTGATCAACCTGGCCAACGTCAAAGTCTTCGGTGAGGCCGAGTTCTGGTTTGCCATCATCAAGGTGGTGGCCATCGTCGGCATGATCGCCCTGGGCAGTTACTTGCTGGTCAGCGGCAGCGGCGGCCCACAAGCCTCGGTGAGCAACCTGTGGGAACATGGCGGCTTCTTCCCCCATGGCGTCGGCGGGTTGGTGATGGCCATGGCGATTATCATGTTCTCCTTCGGCGGCCTGGAAATGCTCGGCTTCACCGCTGCAGAAGCCGACCAGCCACGCACCGTGATCCCCAAGGCCATCAACCAGGTGATCTACCGCATCCTGATCTTCTACATCGGCGCCCTGGTGGTGCTGTTGTCGCTGACGCCGTGGGACAGCCTGCTGGCGACCCTCAACGCGTCCGGCGATGCCTACAGCGGCAGCCCGTTCGTGCAGGTGTTCTCGATGCTGGGCAGCAACACCGCCGCGCATATCCTCAATTTCGTGGTGCTGACGGCGGCGCTGTCGGTGTACAACAGCGGCACCTACTGCAACAGCCGCATGCTGCTGGGCATGGCCGAGCAGGGCGATGCGCCCAAGGTGTTAGCGAAGATCGACAAGCGCGGCGTGCCAGTGCGTTCGATCCTCGCTTCGGCGGCGGTCACGCTGGTGGCAGTGTTGATGAACTACTTGATCCCGCAACACGCGTTGGAGCTGCTGATGTCCCTGGTGGTGGCCACGCTGGTGATCAACTGGGCGATGATCAGCTTCTCGCACTTCAAGTTCCGCCAGCACATGAACCGCACCGGCCAGGTGCCGCTGTTCAAGGCGTTGTGGTACCCGTATGGCAACTACGTCTGCCTGGCGTTCGTGGTGTTTATCCTGGTGATCATGCTGATGATTCCGGGGATCCAGGTGTCGGTGTACGCGATCCCGGTGTGGGTCGCGTTCATGGCGGTGTGTTACGGGATCAAGAACAAGCGCAGTGCTGAAGCCGCGTTGAGCGCAGCGAGTGCGACACTGAAGTAAACAGGCGCACGTCTAAAGAAAACCCCGCACCCTGTATTCCGCTGTCGGGAACTCAGGGCGCGGGGTTTTTGAATGTTGAAGTCGTCAACTTTTTGAAATCACACCGCTCATGTATTCGTTCAAGTCGCGCAAGTCCTTGACGTTCCAGGCATGCGGCGCGACCTTCACCCCATTCTCGCGCAGCGTTTTTGGGATCAGGTCTCCATTCGGGCGGAGTATGACCGAAGACACAATAACGCCCGGATAAGCCGCCAGCCGTTTTTTGAAGGCCGGGGTTGTAAGGTCAGGTGTGGGCGGGTTGCTTTTCTTGGCCAACGGCCCCGTTGCCTTGAGGTCTGGCCCGTGGCACATGGCGCATCGCTGTGAATAGAGGTTTTTGCCATTGGTATTGTCTGCAAGGGACAGTGGCGTTTGAATGAGTGATAAGGTGCCGAGCAAAATGATCAATAGTATTTTCATGTTCATGCGTCCTTGTTGTTGATGTTGTTGTCCGAGTTGGGCGTGTCCGTTGCCTAAGGTTTTTGATCGATGCTGGTGATATCCAATAATGTGCAGCTACCCGATGCCGAGATCGAGCTGACTGCCATCCGCGCCCAGGGCGCCGGTGGTCAGAACGTCAATAAGGTGTCGAGCGCGGTGCACCTGCGGTTTGATATTCCAGCATCGTCGTTGCCGGATTTCTATAAGGAGCGGTTGCTGGCGCTGCGTGACAGTCGGATCACCAGCGAAGGGGTGCTGGTGCTCAAGGCCCAGCAATATCGGACCCAGGAGCAGAACCGCGCCGATGCGCTGGAGCGCCTGGTGGAGTTGATCCTCAGCGCCACCAAGGTCGAGAAGAAGCGCCGCCCCACCAAGCCCACGCTGGGTTCGAAGAAGCGCCGCCTGGAATCCAAGACCAAGCGCGGCAGCATCAAGGCTGGGCGCGGCAAGGTCGATTTCTAGGCGCCGCGCGACTCACGGGCCTTGGGCGCTTGCCGGTACAGGTAGACACTCAGCAGCAACCCTCCCAGGGCGGCAAGGGCGGCGAACAGGAAGATCGAGGCGAAGCCGAAGCCTGCCGCCACGGCCCCGGCCAGCGGGCCGGTAATCCCCAGCGACAAGTCGATAAACAACGAGTAAGCCCCTACCGCCGAACCCCGGCTGGACGCGGGCACCAGGTTGACCGCCTCCACCCCGAGCGCCGGGAACACCAGGGAAAAGCCGAAGCCGCTCAACGCCGCCCCAGCCAGGGCCAGGTGGGCATCCGGCGCCAGCCACAGCAACAACAGGCCAAGGATCTCCACTGACAGGCAGGCGATCGCCACGCGAAAGCCGCCAATCCGGTTGATCAAATTGCCGAACAACAGGCGGGCGCCGATAAAGCTGGCACCAAACAGGCTCAAGGCCCACACCGCGTTATCCCAGTGCTGAGTGGTGTAGTACAGGGTGATAAAGGTGGCGATGGTGCCAAAGCCGATGGAGCCCAGGGCCAGCGCGCAACCGTGGGGCAGGACCCGACCCAGCACGTTCATGAACGGCAGGCGCACCCCGGCCACAATCGGCGCCGCTTCCTTGGGCCAGGCCAGGGCGACGCCGATGACCGCCAGCAGAATGATGCTGACCCCCATGCTCCACAACCCGAGATGACTGACCAGCAGCACCCCCAACGGTGCGCCGACCGCCAGCGCGCCGTAGCTGGCGATGCCGTTCCATGAGATCACCTTGGCGGTATTTGTCGCTCCCACACGGCCAATGCCCCAGCCGATGGCGCCCGAACCGACCAGGCTTTCAGCACTGCCCAAGACCAGGCGGCCGATCAGCAGGCTGCCCAGGCTCAAGGCCGGCAGGCTGGAAAACCAGGCTGCGAGCAACATGAACACGCCGCTCAGGCCGCAGCCCACCAGCCCGATCAATACCGCACGCTTGCTGCCCAGGTTGTCGATGATGCGCCCGGCGTAGGGGCGGCTCAGTAAGGTGGCCAGGTATTGCACGCTGATCACCAGCCCGGCGATCACCGCGCCATAGCCCAGTTCACTGTGGACATAGCCGGGCAATACGGCGAGGGGGATGCCGATGTTCAGGTAGCCGATGAAGGTGAACAACACGATGGAAACAACTTGCAGCGTGACCGCCATGGGGCGCTGGGTATCTGGCATGGGAGAGGTCCACTGTCGCAGCAGGTAAAGATAGGCTGCTAATGATACCGGGGCTTTGGTCCGCGCAGGGCGGTAAAACGCAAAAACCTCAGATCAAAAAGACCTCAGGCTCGAGCGGGGGCCAGCAATTGGGTGGTGACCAGGGCGGCCAGCGCATTTTCCTGGGTACCGAAGCGCTTGAGCAAAACGGCTTGTTTGTCCGCGCTGAGGCGGTTCCAGACGTCGACCATCTGCAAGGCCGTATCAAGCACGGCGGTGTCGCGGCTGTCGGGAGGGGTATCGGTCATGGTGGGGATCTCGGGCAATTCAGGCAGTGTGGAAAGCGCTCAAAGGTGCGCTTTCCACACGGTCTGGTACGGCGTCAGTCCTGGCTTTTGCTGTCGACTGGTTTTGCTTCTTTGGCCTCAGGCTGCTTCGCGCTGGCCTGCTGCGGGGTTGGCTGCTCAGTTTCGTGCAGGCTTGGGAAGGGGAGATTAGGTATCTCGTGCATCGTCGTCGCTCCTCGCAAGGTCTGTGGTTTTCAATCGCAGGTGATTCCGCGCTCTCAAAAAGCCTTGGCAGGATACAGCACTGTAAATGACAAAAAGACTTTTATATCGACGGATGTGCGAGCCTTGATTTTTTTACGCAAGTGACAAGAGGCCGCACGGCTAGAACGGCACCTTGCCGAGGATCATGTCGCGGTACATCACGAAATCCCCCAGCAGGCTGTAGAACGGGTGCTGGAAGGTCGCCGGCCGATTCTTTTCGAAGAAGAAGTGGCCCACCCAGGCGAAGCCATAGCCGGCGATGGGCACCGCCAGCAACAGGCCCAGGGAGCCCTTGCCCACCGCATACGCCAAAAAGCCAATCACCAGCGTGGTCCCGATGAAGTGCAGGCGCCGGCACGTGCTGTTGGCGTGCTCCGCCAGGTAATAGGGGTAGAACTCGGCAAAGCTGTTGAATCGCTTGATGTTTTGCACGACGGGCGGCCCTTTGATTGTTATGCCGCCCAACAGATGTTCGGCGAGGAGCTTATTTGAGTCTAGAGTGATCAGTGGTAACAGCCAGTGACAATAGATGCCACTTTAGTATCCTTGGCTTCCTGGCTGCTGGTTGAGCCTGCTTTTTTAAGAAGACGCCATGAGCGAACGAACAACTTCTGCAAGCTGGGCGATGGGGATAGTCAAGGCATTGGAAATGGACGGCCTGGATTGCCATGCCTTGTTCCAGCAACTGGGCCTGGACTACGCCGCCCTCAACGATCCCGATGCGCGTTTTCCGCAAGACTCCATGACGCGGCTCTGGCAGCGCGCGGTTGAGTTATCGGGCAACCCCGCGATCGGCCTGAACATGGGCAAGGTGGTGCGCCCGGCGTCGTTCCATGTGGCCGGCTATGCGCTGATGTCCAGTAACACCCTGGCCGAAGGTTTTATGCGCCTGGTGCGTTACCAGCGCATCATTGCCGAAAGTGCCGACCTGAGTTTCCGCCTGTTACCCGAAGGTTATGCGCTGATCCTCACGGTTCATGGCGATCACCTGCCACCGACCCGGCAAAGCGCCGAAGCGTCGCTGGCCTGTGCATTGGCATTGTGCGGCTGGCTGACCGGTCGCACCCTGCAACCGCGCAAGGTGCTGTTGCAAGGCGAGCAGCCCGCGAACCTGGCGCCCTACAGGCAAGCGTTCCATGCCCCACTGGAGTTCGACGCGCCCTACGACGCGTTGATCTTCGAGCGCGCCGACATGGACGCGCCGCTGCCCACCGCTAACGAGGCCATGGCACTGTTGCACGATCGGTTTGCCGGTGAATACCTGGCGCGCTTCTCGGAAAGCCGTGTGACCCACAAGGCTCGGCAGGTACTGTGCCGCCTGTTGCCCCAGGGTGAGCCCAAGCGCGAAGTGGTGGCCCAGACCCTGCACCTGTCCCAGCGCACCTTGCAACGGCGTTTGCAGGAGGAGGGCACCAGTTTCCAGACCTTGCTCGACGACACCCGTCGCGAACTGGCCGAGCAATACCTGGCGCAGCCGAGCATGACCCTGCTGGAAATTGCCTACCTGTTGGGGTTTGCTGACCCGAGCAACTTCTTTCGCGCGTTTCGCCGCTGGTTCGATAGCACGCCCGGCGAGTACCGGGCGCGTCTGTTGGAAACCTCGACGGTCAGTGACGCCAGAACGCAGGAATACACAGAACAAAGACTGTAATGATCTCCAGCCGGCCCAGTAACATGCCCAGCGACAAAATCCACTTGGCCGCATCCGGCAGGCTGGCGAAGTTGCCGGCCGGGCCGATGGTTTCTCCCAGGCCCGGGCCTACGCCGGACACGGTGCTGGCGGCGCCGGTCAGGGCGGTCATCCAATCCAGGCCCAGCAGCGACAAGGCCAGGGCGATCATGCAGATGGTGATCGCGAAGAAGAACGAGAACGTGAGGATCGAGCGTACGATTTCTTCGTCGAGGCGGTGGCCGTTGTACTTCTGCTTGATCACCGCGCGCGGGTGAATCAGTTGGTTCAAGTTGGCCTTGAGCAGGATATAGGCGACCTGGAAACGGAAGATCTTGATTCCGCCCGCCGTGGACCCCGAGCAGCCGCCGATAAAGCCCAGGTAGAAAAACAGCATCAGTGAGAAGTTGCCCCACAGGCTGTAGTCCCCCAGTGCAAAGCCCGTCGTCGTAACCACTGACGTCACGTTCAGCGCCACATGGCGCAGGGCATCCAGCCAATGCAGGTTGGTGGTCCACCAGTACCAGGTGCCGAGCACCAGCCAGGTCACCAACAACAAGGCGAGCAGCCCCTGCACCTGCTGATCCTTGATCAACGCCCGGCGGTTGCCGCGCAACGTGGCGACATACA
Source organism: Pseudomonas sp. G11 (assembly GCF_029457515.1). NCBI lineage: Bacteria > Pseudomonadati > Pseudomonadota > Gammaproteobacteria > Pseudomonadales > Pseudomonadaceae > Pseudomonas > Pseudomonas sp. G11. The sequence goes on along the minus strand of NZ_CP120377.1, from coordinate 6,344,504 downwards.
GGGTGAACGGCAGGCTGCCGAGGATCATCACCACCACCGCCACCCAGTGCACGGCCGGCTGTTTCCAGTGGGCCAGGGACTCATCGGAGGTGGAAAAACCGCCGGTGGAAATCGCCGACATCGCATGGTTGATCGCATCGAACAAGCCCATCCCGGCCCACCAGAACGCCAGGCTGCCGAGGATGGTGATGCCTACGTATGCCGCCACGATCAGCCGCGCCACCATGTGCGAACGCGGCATGACCTTCTCCGAGCGGTCCGAGGATTCGGTCTGGAACAGGCGCATGCCACCGATGCGCAGCAGCGGCAGGATCGCCACCGCCATGCCGATAAAGCCGATACCGCCGAGCCAGTGCAGCAGCGAGCGCCATATCAGGATGCCCGGCGACATGCTGTCCAGCCCGCTCAGGACCGTGGAACCGGTGGCGGTGATACCGGACATGCTTTCGAAGAAGGAGTCGGTGTAGCTGATGTGTTGGGTCAGCAAAAAGGGCAGCGCGGCGAAGATGCACACCACCACCCAACTGCTGACGGTCAGCAGGTACATGTCTCGGGGCCGCAAGTGCACATGCTCCGGGCGCCCGGGGATTACCAGCACCAGGCCGGCGACAAAGGTGATCAGGCTGGCCCACAGGAACGAGGGCAGGTCTTGGGTGCGCTCGAACAGCACCAGGGTGGCCATGGGCACAACCATGGCGATCGCGAGGGTGATCAGGAAGATGCCGATGATGAAACCGATGATGCGTAGGGTCGGCAACGCCATGAAGTGAACTCGGGTGAAAGGAGAGAGGCGCCATTCTACCTGGGGTGCAGGGCATGTAAACCGGGCCGTCGAGACGATGCAGGTCAACTGTGGGAGGGGGCTTGCCCCCGATAGCGGCCTGTCAGTGAAGGAAGTACCTGCTGACCCACCGCCATCGTGGGCAAGCCCCTCACACATGGGGTCTGTGGTAGAAGAGATAGCGCAAAAAAAGGCGACCCGAAGGTCGCCTCATTCAACACGGCACGGATCAGAACTCGTGATCAGCGTTATCCGGGTTCAGGTCGCTGATGCCCAGCTTGCCTGCAGCGGCTTCGATCGAGCCGGTCTGCTTGACCAGCGCGGCGATGGCGTCACGCACGATCTGGTTGCCCGCGTCGTTACCGGCAGCGATCAACTGGTCGTAATGTTCACCCTTGTTGGCATGATCAACCATGACCTGGATCTTCGCTTCGGTCGCGGCCAGGTCGGCCTTCAGGGCGCTATCGGCCGCCGGATCGACCTTGGCCACCAGCGACGACAGGCTGGCGCCCGTCATCTTGGTGCCGTCGACTCGGGTGTATTCGCCCAGGTAGACGTTGCGGATGCCCTTGGCGTCATAGAAGTGCGAGTTGTGGGTGTTGTCGCTGAAGCAGTCCTGCTCGTCTTCCGGCGAGTTGGCCTCCAGGGAAACCTTCATGCGCTCGCCAGCCAGTTCGCCCAAGGACAGGCTGCCCATGCCGAACAGCATTTTGCGCAGGCCGTCGGTGGCAGGTTCTGCCTCCAGGGTGGCGCGGTAGTTGTCTTCGACGTTGGGTTTCCAGTTGCCGACCATTTCTTCCAGGTCGCTGACCAACAGTTGGGTCACGGCGCGCAGGTAAGTGCGGCGACGCTCGTTGTGGCCGCCCGTGGCGCCGTCGCCCGTCATGTAGTCCGATGCAGGGCGGTTGCCGGCACCTGGGCCGGTGCCGTTCAGGTCTTGGCCCCACAGCAGGAATTCGATGGCGTGGTAGCCGGTGGCGACGTTGGCTTCGGAACCGCCGAGCTCATTGAGGCTGGCGAGTTTTTCCGGGGTGATGTCCTTCACGTCGACCTTGTCTTCGCCCACCTGGATCTCGGTATTGGCAATGATGTTGGCGTTGGCGCCTGGGTTACCCAGGGCGTGTTCGTAGGATTTGTCGGTGTAGTCGATCAGGCCTTCGTCCAGGGGCCAGGCGTTCACTTGGCCTTCCCAGTCGTCGATGATGGTATTGCCGAAGCGGAACACTTCGCTCTGCAGGTACGGTACGCGTGCAGCGACCCAGGCGGCACGGGCGGCTTTCAGGGTCTGGTCGTTCGGATTGGCGAGGAAGGTGTCGATCGCGGTCTGCAGGGTTTTCGCGGTGGATTCGGCGTCGCTGTAGACCGCGAATACCATGTCGGCGTAATGCGCGACCACAGCCTTGGCGGCTGCTTCGTCGACCTGGCCGGCAGGGGTGGCAGCCGCTGGAGCGGTAGTGCTGGCAGCCGGGGTCGGCGCCTGGGGCGCAGCGGCTTTGTCTTTACCTTCGCCGCAACCGGCGAGAGAAATGGCAATGGCCAGCAGACTGGCGGTGGCCAGGGGCATACGAATCATGGCGAACATCCTGCTTCGGTTGTTAATAGGGCGCGCGGGGCCGCGCAAAACTGCAACATAATGCGAAAGATTTGCATTTTGTGTAAAGGCTTAAACGAGGGAAATATTCAGTATTGTTTTATCGGCTCAAAGAATGGCTGCGTTATTGCGCTCGGACTGCTTCAAATAAGCTGCCAATTCCCGCGCTGGCAGCGGTTTGCTGTAGTGATAGCCCTGACCCTCATGGCAGCCTTCGGAGATGATATAGGCCTCTTGCTCCGCGGTTTCCACGCCCTCGGCGATCACCTGCATGCCCAGGCTTTTGCCCAACTGGATGATGGCGCGCACGATGGTTGCATCGTCATCGTCGTCCAGCAGGTCCTGAACGAAGCTCTTGTCGATCTTGATCTTGTCCAGGGGCAGGCTTTTCAGGTAGCTCAAGGATGAATAACCGGTCCCGAAGTCATCGATGGCGATCAGCGCACCGGAACGGCGCAGGCTCAGCAGGTGCTGGGCGGCGGTGCTGATGTCTTCCATCAAGCCGGTCTCGGTCACTTCCAGTTCCAGGCTGCGGGGCGGCAAGCGGTAGATCTGCATGAGGTTATTGACCACTCGCGGCAGCTCGGCGTGGTGCAACTGCACGGTGGACAAGTTGACCGCCATGCGCAGGCCGGTGAAGCCCTGGTCATGCCATTCGCGCAGTTGCCGGCAGGCCTGGTCGAGCACCCATTCGCCAATGGGGATGATGGTGCCGTTCTGTTCCGCCAGCGGGATAAACAAGTCTGGCGGTACCAGGCCATGCTCCGGGTGCTGCCAGCGGATCAATGCCTCGACGCCGACCACACGGTGGTCGCGATAGCTGATCTGCGGCTGGTACACCAGGTGGAACTGGTCGCGGCTCAGGGCGTCGCGCAGGTCTTTTTCCAGTTCGCGGCGACGGCGCATTTCGCTGTCGACGCTGGCGATATAGAACTGGTACCGGTTGCGCGAGCGGCTCTTGGCCAAGGTCATGGTTTGTTCGGCTTTTTGCAGCAGCTTTTCGGTGCTGTCGCCGTCTTCCGGGAACAACGTGATGCCAATGGTGGCGCGCAGGCGGATCAGCTCATGGTCGAGGGCGAATTCCGCTTCCAGGTCATCGAGGATGCTTTGCGCCAGTTCAGCGGCTTCGTACGGCTGGTCGATATCGGCCTGCACCAGGGCAAACTGGTCGCCGCCGAGGCGGGCAAGCGCACCGAGGCGGCCACTGTGGGCGCGCAGGCGGTCGGCCAGGGCGAGCAATAATTTGTCGCCGGCCTGGTAGGTGAACTGCTCGTTGACGCTTTTAAAGTCGTCCAGGCCCACGCACAACACGGCCACGCGGCGCTGCCGGCGGCCGGCGTCGATCAGGATCTTGTCCAGTTGCTCCTGCAGTTTCTGGCGGTTCGGCAGGCCGGTGAGAAAGTCGTATTGGGCCATGCGCAGCAGGCTGGATTCAGCTTCGTGGCGCAGGTGGGTATTGCGTTCGATGGATTCGAGCAACTGATTGGCGGTGTTGATCCACAGCCCCAGTTCGTTGCGTTCGTGGCCCTTGAGCTGAGGGATCTTGTGTTCGCTGGGCCGGTCGGGGTTGATCGACGTCAGGTGCTCGATAATCCGCGACAACGGTTTGGTCAGCAGCCAGTGGTACACCAGGTACAGCACCAGGCCCATGGCCAGGGCGCGCAGCACACCGGAAATGAAGATGATCACCGAATTGACAATAAACCCCTGGCCATAGGTGGCTGTGTCGAGGGTGATGCTCAGGTCGCCGTAATATTCGCTGTAGGGGCCTTTGCCGACCAGGGCGGTGGTGAATGTGCGTTCCTGGCCGAGGATCAAGTCGGTCAGCCAGCGGCTGGGGGACTGCTGCATGGCGCGGCTTTTTTCCGCGAGCATGGTTTCGTTGGGATGGCCGATGGAGGCCATGCGCACCGCGTCGTCCTGAAACAGCCCCTCGATCACCTGCATGCCCATCTCGCGGTCCAGGCTATAGACGGCCTGGGTCGAGGGGTCGCGAAACATATCGAGGATGCGCTGGGCATCACTGGCCACGGCCTGGCGTGTCTTGTAGGCATCGAAGACGATCTGCGCGACGCTCAGCGCCACACCCACGATCAATGCCGACAGCAGCACAACCCGTAACAACTTCACCGACAAGCTGTTTTTGAGTTCCAGCTTCAAAGGGTCATTCCTTGTTCCATGCGGGTGGCCTTCAATATGCCATGAGTATTGGCAATCTGGTGAGGGCAGTCAAAGGGACATTAAGAGCAAGAGCCCAATCGACGTTTTGGCTGGATAAACGCGAGAGATGGCAGGTTATCTCATGGCTTGTCTGAAGTGGGCGAGGAGAGGGGCGGGCGCTGCAAGCCCCACTGGGAAAAAAGCGGAGGAGCTGCGCCTTTATTATTCGCAGAGTGTCTTAAAAACTAATCGGACCCTGTGGCTGTTGCTCTTCGCCGCCGATCTTCGCGCCGTCGCCGGCTGTGTCCATTGCTTTATTGGCCATGTCCATTGCGTCTTTTGCCAGATCCATCCCCGTCCCCAGAAGGCCCATTATCATTGAGATTGCACCTGCTCCCGATATCGGATCCATCGTCATTCCTCACACTTGATTAAGAGGTTCATTCCTCCTATCGCTTGTGTGGCGAATGCTGTTGTTGGGTTCCCGTGCTTATGGCCTGTCTATCCTGCGCCCGTAAAAATCTATGGTCCCCCCCATTTTTGCAATACTGATTAACGGGCGATGTGGTTGGCTTGCTTAAATCTATCCGGCGTCTGTTTGGGGCTTGCCCCAGCGCCACGATGAGAGTCGCGCCTGACGATCCTTAAAAGCCCGTCGGCTTCTGAAGCCGATTTTTATGTCAGGATCTTCGCCAGGCCGGTAGGCCGTTCACGTCATCCGTTGTTCAGCTATCGCAAAACCTGAAGGGTGAATTGTGGTACTGCAACAACCGCAGGGTCAGGCGTTCAAGGCGTCTGGCCCTGCTTCATATTGCGCATGGTGAGCCGCTATCGCCCAAGCGATACGCGCCAGTTTGTTGGCCAGGGCACAGGCCACCACATTCGAGTGTCGTCGGCGCAGCAGCGCTCGCACCCAGTCGGCCAAAGCCCCCTTCTGATGATCCAGCCTCTGCATGTAAACCCTGGAGCATTGCACCAGCAGTTGCCGCAGGTGCTTGTCACCCCGCTTGCTGATCCCCAACAAATTGGCTTTGCCGCCCGTGCTGTACTGTCGCGGCACCAAGCCCACTGAAGCCGCAAAATCGCGACTGCATCGGTATTGCTTGCCATCGCCCATTTCTACAGCCAGAAGGCTGGCGGTGATCGGACCGACACACGGCATGCTAAGCAAACGGCTCCCCAGATCATCGTCGGCCAGCTGGCAAGCCAGTTGTTTGTCCAGTTCCTTGATCTGTTCATCCAGGTAAACGAAGTGATCGTGCAGGCGTTGCAACAGCACTGTCAGCCGCACAGGCAGCTCATGCTCGGCCAAAACAGCTGCCAAACGCTTCATGATGGCTGAGCCTTTGGGCAGGCTGATGCCAAATTCCAGCAGGAAACCGTGCATCTGATTGGCTGTCTTGGTGCGGTCATGCACCAACGACTCGCGCATGCGATGCAGGACAGACAGGGTTTGCTGAGACTCGGTTTTAGGCGTAACGAAGCGCATGGACGGACGGGAAGCCGCCTCGCAAATGGCCTCTGCGTCGATAAAGTCATTTTTGTTGCCCTTGACGAAAGGGCGGACAAACTGCGGTGAAATCAACTTGGTCGTATGCCCCATCGCCGCAAGCTGACGGGCGATGAAGTGAGAGCCGGCACAGGCTTCCGTTACCACGACGCAGCTCGGCAAGTTGCCGAAGAACCGCATCATCTGCGCTCGCGAGAGCTTTTTGCGAAACACCTCGCGGCCCGATTTGTCTTGGCCCAGAAGGTGGAAATTATGTTTGCCGAGATCGATCCCGATCAGTGCTGACTCGCTCATGATGATGGCCTCCAAAAACAAAACACCCTGCGAAAGCGTAGCCCTCGCAGGGTGTGGGGGGGACCATCTCATTAGCCCGGCAATTGCCGGGCTCTTTCTACTGCAAGGGTTGCTTAGGCAGTGAAGGTCTTGCCTTCGAACTGCTCAGCCACGAACTTCCAGTTGACCAGGTTCCAGAACGCTTCCACATACTTTGGACGGGCGTTGCGGTAGTCGATGTAGTAAGCGTGTTCCCAGACGTCGCAGGTCAGCAGCGGGGTGTCGCCGCTGGTCAGCGGGTTGCCGGCGCCGATGGTGCTGGCCAGGGCCAGGGAACCGTCAGCCTTTTTCACCAGCCAGCCCCAACCGGAACCGAAGGTGCCGACGGACGTCTTGGTGAACTCTTCCTTGAACTTGTCGAACGAACCGAACGAAGCGTTGATCGCTTCAGCCAGTGCGCCGGTCGGTTGGCCACCGGCGTTTGGCGCCAGGCAGTTCCAGTAAAAGGTGTGGTTCCAGACCTGAGCGGCGTTGTTGAAGATACCGCCCGAAGAGGATTTGACGATCTCTTCCAGGGTCTTGCCTTCGAACTCGGTGCCAGGCACCAGGTTGTTCAGGTTCACGACATAGGTGTTGTGGTGCTTGTCGTGGTGATATTCCAAGGTTTCCTTGGAGATGTGCGGCTGCAGGGCATCGTGTGCGTAGGGCAGCGGCGGCAATTCGAAAGCCATGATGATTCTCCTAATCAGGTCAGTTGCGGTGAGCGCAAGGCCGATCACGGGCGGCCAAACAAGCGCCGGGGAGTTTGTACTCTTTGCGGCGCAGGGTCCGGATCATAGCACCGGGGGTACGGCAAAACCACGCAACAACTGTGTGGGATAGAGGTTCCAGAGCGTTTTGGAATATTCGTCATGCAGCAATCAATTGATAAGCGACGCTGAACATCATCGCGGCCACCAGCAGGTCCAGCAGGCGCCATGTTGCCGGGCGTGCCAGCCAGGGTGCCAACCAGGCCGCGCCGAGCGCCAGCGTGGCGAACCACAGGAACGAAGCGCTGGCTGCGCCGGCGACGTAGGCGCCGGGTTCGGTCTGCTGCGCGCCGAGCGAGCCAATCAGCAACACCGTGTCCAGGTATACATGGGGATTGAGCAGCGTCACCGCCAGGGCACTGAGCATGACCGCGCGTAATGAACGCACCTTGAGGTTGCCGCCTTGCTCCAGGCTTTGTCTGGAAAACGCCCGGCGCAACGCCAGGGTGCCGTACCACAGCAGGAACGCCGCCCCGCCCCAGCGGGCAATTGCCAGCAACAGCGGGTTCTGCGCCAACACCGTCGCCAGGCCGAAAACCCCGGCGGCGACCAGAATCGCGTCGCACACCACACACAATGCCGCCACTGGCAGGTGATGTTCACGGCGCAGGCTCTGCGCCAATACAAATGCGTTTTGCGTGCCGATCGCCATGATCAGGCCCAGGGCCACCAACAGGCCATTCAGATAGCTTTGCCACATAGGGTTTACTCCGCGTTCGCCGCCAAATGCCGTAGTACGTCCATGGCGCGTTCGGCATCCGCATGGCCGACAAACAGGTGATCGTGGTAATACCCGGCAATCACGTTGCAACTGATGCCGGCCTTGCCCAACGCGCCGGCGAAGGCGGCGGTCAGGCCCACCGCCTCCAGGGCCGAATGCACATTCAAGGTGATCCAGGCCGCCACATAGTCGAAGGGCAGCCCGGCCAGTTCGGCTTGCTGGCGTTCCAGGATCAGCGTCAGGCCTTGCGGTTCGCGAAAGCTGCCAATCACCTCGCAACCCGCAGGGATACGGTGGTCGGGCAGGGTGCAGAACACATACTCACCCGTGTTCAACTGCGGGCTCATGCTGCGCAGCAGGGTCGCCAGAGCGGTTTCGCCAGCCATGTGAGGTTCCTTTTAAAGAGAGAAGCAATGCTGGCTATTCTCATGGGACGAGCTGTATAAGAAAAACCAATATTGCTGATCGCTCATTAGAGAAACTGATGTTCGACTATAAATTGCTCTCCGCCCTGGCGGCGGTGGTGGAACAGGCCGGGTTCGAACGCGGCGCACAGGTGCTGGGGCTGTCGCAGTCGGCAATCTCTCAGCGCATCAAATTGCTGGAAGCGCGGGTCGGCCAGCCGGTGCTGGTGCGGGTTACGCCGCCGACACCCACCGATATCGGCCGACGCCTGCTCAACCATGTGCAGCAGGTGCGGTTGCTGGAGCGTGACCTGCAAAGCCAGGTGCCGGCACTGGACGAAGAGGGCATGCCCGAGCGCCTGCGTATCGCCCTGAATGCCGACAGCCTCGCCACTTGGTGGGCCGAGGCCGTCAGCGAGTTTTGCGCCGAGCAGCATTTGTTGTTGGACCTGGTGGTGGAAGACCAGACCGTTGGCCTCAAACGCATGCGCGCCGGCGAAGTGGCGGCTTGCATTTGTGCCAGCGAACGCCCGGTGTCCGGTGCACGCAGCCTGTTGCTGGGGGCCATGCGCTATCGGGCGTTGGCCAGCCCGGCCTTTATTGCCCGGCATTTCCCGGCAGGCGTGCGTGCCGATGAACTGGCGCGCACGCCCGCCTTGGTGTTCGGCCCTGATGACTTCCTGCAACACCGTTACCTGGCCTCCCTTGGGGTAGAAGGCGGTTTTGAACATCATTTATGCCCATCATCCGAAGGCTTCATTCGCTTGACTGAAGCCGGGCTCGGCTGGGGCCTGGTGCCGGAGTTGCAGGTGCGCGACCAGTTGCAAAAGGGCGTGTTGCTCGAGTTATTGCCAGATAAGCCCATCGATGTACCGTTGTACTGGCATCATTGGCGCAGTGGCGGGCAACTGCTGGGCTTATTGACCGACCATCTGGCTCAGGCCTGTGGTCAATGGTTGGTGCCGTTGGAGTGATGGCAGGCGTCAAGGCAGCAGCGATGAAAAACGAAAGAACACGGGGTAATACATGAAAATTCTGGTCACCGGCGCAAGCGGCTTCATCGGCGGGCGCTTTGCGCGTTTCGCCCTGGAGCAGGGCCTGGACGTGCGGGTCAACGGGCGGCGCGCCGAAGGTGTGGAACACCTGGTACGGCGCGGCGCCGAGTTTATCCAGGGTGATTTGAATGACGCCGACCTGGTGCGCGACCTGTGCCGCGATGTCGAAGCCGTGGTGCATTGCGCCGGCGCTGTCGGGTTGTGGGGGCGTTATCAGGATTTCCATCAAGGCAATGTGCTGGTGACCGAGAACGTGGTCGAAGCCTGCCTCAAGCAACGGGTCAGGCGCCTGGTGCACCTGTCGTCGCCGTCGATCTACTTCGACGGGCGCGATCACCTCGGGCTGACCGAAGAGCAGGTGCCCAAGCGTTTCAAGCATCCCTACGCCGCCACCAAGTACCTCGCCGAGCAGAAGGTGTTCGGCGCCCAGGAGTTCGGCCTCGAAGTGCTGGCCCTGCGCCCGCGTTTTGTCACCGGCGCCGGCGACATGAGCATCTTCCCGCGCCTGCTGAGAATGCAGCGCAAGAACCGCCTGGCCATCGTCGGCGACGGCCTGAACAAGGTCGATTTCACCAGCGTGCACAACCTCAACGAAGCGCTGCTCAGCGGCTTGCTCGCCACCGGTTCGGCGCTGGGCAAGGCCTATAACATCAGCAACGGTACGCCGGTGCCGGTGTGGGATGTGGTGAACTACGTGATGCGCCAGATGGGGATGCCTCAGGTTACCCGTTACCGGTCGTATGGCTTGTCCTACAGCGTAGCGGCGTTGAACGAGGCGTTTTGTGCGATGTGGCCCGGGCGCCCCGAGCCGGCGTTGTCTCGCCTGGGCATGCAGGTGATGAACAAAAATTTCACCCTCGACATCAGCCGGGCCAGGCATTATCTGGACTACGAGCCCAAGGTCAGCCTGTGGGCGGCCCTCGACGAGTTCTGCAGTTGGTGGAAAGCCCAGGACCCTGGCTTGAAGTAAGCTCATAACCAGCAACACATCGGGAACCGAATTCCGGGTTCCGGGTCGATCAGTGCAGCGGGACTGCGGTTTATACTCCCGTCGCTCGGCGTTCCAGGTAGCTCCCTCACCGATTCAAGGTTGATTCATGCGTAACGATGCTAATGACGATTTTGACAATGTTCCCAGCCTGCGGGCCGACATCGGGGATGACGATGATTTCGTGCCGACTCCCGCCACGTCCGTGCGCTCGCGCAGTACCCCCGTGGTCAAGGTCAAGAGCGCCAGCACCGGGCCATTGTGGGCGCTGGTCGGTGCGCTGCTGATCGCCTTTGCCGGCCTGGCCTGGTGGAGCTTCCAGCAGATTTCCCTGATGGGCCAGCAATTGGTCGCCACCCAGGAAAGCTTTGCGCGCATCAGTGAAGAAGCGGCGGGGCGCCTGCAGGATATTTCCGGCAAGGTGGTGGCCAGCGAGGCCAGCGTGAACAACGGCAGCGAAGCGCTGAAACTGCAGATCAAGCAGTTGGAAACCCAGTTGCTGGAGCAGAGCAAGCAGCAAGTGGGCGTGGCCGGCCAGGCCACCGAGTTGGACAAGCGCCTGGCGCAAATGACCGCCAGCACCACCGACCTGTCGACCGCCAACGCCAAGCTGCAAGGCCAGGTGCAGGCCCTGACCGATGCCGTGGCGACCCTCAAAGCGGCGCAGGTCGATGCCGGCAAGCGTGATACCGAGATCAGGGAGCTGGCCGCCGACGTGGCGGCCTTGAAGAAACAGGGCAACCCAAGCGCCGCCGTCGCCCGGCTGGAACAGGACGTCATGGTCCTCAAGAGCGCCCAGGACAACCAGTCAGCCAATAGCGATGCGCCGACCAACAAAGAGTTCGACGTGTTCCGCATCCAGACCACCCGCAATATCACGACCTTACAGAGCCAGGTGCAAAACCTGAATCAGCGCCTCAATGCGCCGGCGGCTGTCACGCCACTCATCCAGTAACACTCGCTCCTGAGTGTGCCTGTGGCGAGGGCTTGCGTGTGGCGAGCGGGCTTGCCCTAATGCCGTTCAGTTAAGGCTTTTTTGTAGGAACGAGCTTGCTCGCGAAAAGCTCACAGGCGCCGCGTTCATTCAGGAAACACGCGTTATCGTTGACGTTTTTCGCGAGCAAGAACTAGGCGTCCCCCTCGCTCCTACAGAAGGCGATGTACGCTTAACTGAACGGCATTAGGGCAAGCCCGCTCGCCACGGTTACAGTGTTTCTCCTTAACTGACAGGTATTAGGACAAGCCCGCTCCCCAGAGCCAACTCAGTGGTGTGAATGTCACCATCCGGTGACATTTCCCATCCCCTTCGTTACTTGCCCTCGTCCCGCCCTTGTTTAGACTCGGGCCCATCCAACAAAAAATAAAAAGGGCTACCCATGACCACGCAACCACTGCCCGCCAGCAGTTGGCTGAACGCACCTGCCCATCACGCCTGGCTCGCCAACGAAGGCCAGCGCCTGCTGTCATTCGCCAAGGCTGCCCGCCTGCCTGAAGGCTTTGGCAACCTGGACGATCAAGGCCAGTTGCCAGCCAATGCCCAGGCCGAAACCATGAACACCGCTCGCATGACCCACAGCTTCGCCATGGCCCACGCCATGGGCGTACCGGGCTATGCCGAGCTGGTCGCACATGGGGTCGCCGCGCTCAGTGGCCCGCTGCGCGATAGCGAACATGGTGGCTGGTTCGCCGCCCCTCGCGCCTTGGATGGCAACACCGGTAAGGCCGCGTACCTGCACGCCTTTGTCGCCCTGGCCGCGAGCTCGGCGGTGGCGGTGAGGGCACCCGGTGGGCAAACCTTGCTGAACGACGCCGTCTCTATCATCGATCAGTTCTTCTGGAGCGAGGAGGAGGGCGTGATGCTCGAATCCTTTGCCCGGGACTGGAGCAGCGTCGAAGCCTATCGCGGCGCCAACAGCAACATGCACGCCACCGAAGCGTTTCTCGCCCTGGCCGATGTCACCGCCGATACCCGCTGGCTGGACCGCGCTTTGCGTATCGTCGAGCGTGTGATCCAGACCCACGCCGCCGGCAACCAATTCATGGTGATCGAGCATTTCGACGCCCAGTGGCAACCCTTGCTCGACTACAACGAAGACAACCCCGCTGACGGATTCCGCCCCTACGGCATCACCCCTGGCCACGGTTTCGAATGGGCTCGCCTGGTGTTGCACCTGGAAGCCGCGCGCCTGCAAGCCGGCCTGGCCACGCCGGGCTGGCTGTTGACCGCCGCCAAAGGCCTGTTCGCCAGTGCCTGCGAGTCTGCATGGGCGGTGGATGGTGCCCCCGGCATCGTCTACACCCTGGATTGGAACCACCGCCCGGTAGTGCGCGAGCGCCTGCACTGGACCCACGCCGAAGCCAGCGCCGCCGCCCAGGCTTTGCTCAAGCGTACCGGCGAGTTGCAGTATGAAACCTGGTACCGGTGCTTCTGGGAGTTTTGTGACACCCATTTTATTGATCGAGCCCATGGCAGTTGGCACCACGAACTCAGCCCGCATAACCAGCCCAGCAGTCGGATATGGGGTGGCAAACCGGACCTGTATCACGCCTGGCAAGCGGTAGTGCTGCCTGCACTGCCCTTGTCCCCAAGCATGGCCAGCGCCTTGGCAGAGGGGTGCTATGTCACCAGATGGTGACATTTGTGCATCCCTTTGTTACCTGCGCTTGCAACATCCCTGTTTAAACTCCGTGCAGCGCAAGCTCCAGACTTGCATGCATAACAACAAAAAAAAGGTACTCAGATGAACGCGATTAATCGCCTCGCCATCGCTATTTCCGTCGCCTCGTTGTTTCCCCTCAGTGCTTTTGCCGCCGACTCGAAAGGGACGGTTGAAGTTGTGCATTGGTGGACCTCCGGTGGTGAGAAAGCGGCCGTAGATGTCCTGAAGGCCCAAGTTGAGAAAGATGGTTTCACCTGGAAAGACGGCGCCGTTGCCGGTGGCGGTGGCGCCACAGCCATGACCGTGCTGAAAAGCCGCGCGGTGGCTGGCAACCCACCAGGTGTTGCCCAGATCAAAGGCCCGGACATCCAGGAATGGGCGTCTACTGGGCTGCTCGACACTGACGTGCTCAAAGACGTCGCCAAAGAAGAAAAGTGGGACTCCCTGCTCGACAAGAAAGTCTCCGATACCGTGAAGTTCGACGGTGACTACGTCGCCGTACCGGTCAACATCCACCGCGTGAACTGGCTGTGGATCAACCCGGCCGTCTTCAAGAAAGCCGGTATCACCAAGAACCCGACCACCCTCGAAGAATTCTACGCAGCCGGCGACAAGCTCAAGGCCGCGGGCTTCATCCCGCTCGCCCACGGTGGCCAGCCTTGGCAGGACAGCACGGTGTTCGAAGCCGTCGTCTTGTCGGTGATGGGGGCCGATGGCTACAAGAAAGCCCTGGTCGACCTGGATAACGGCGCGCTGACCGGTCCGCAGATGGTCAAGGCCCTGACCGAGCTGAAGAAAGTCGCGACCTATATGGACGTCGACGGCAAAGGCCAGGACTGGAACCTCGAGGCCGGCAAGGTCATCAACGGCAAGGCCGGTATGCAGATCATGGGTGACTGGGCCAAGTCCGAATGGACCGCTGCCAAGAAAGTCGCCGGTAAGGATTACGAGTGCGTAGCCTTCCCAGGCACCGACAAGGCCTTCACCTACAACATCGACTCCCTGGCGGTGTTCAAGCAGAAAGACAAAGGCACTGCCGCTGGCCAGCAGGACATCGCCAAGGTCGTGCTGGGTGAAAACTTCCAGAAGGTGTTCAGCATCAACAAGGGTTCGATCCCGGTTCGTACCGACATGCTCAATGAAATGGACAAGCTCGGCTTCGACTCCTGCGCCCAGACCGCGGCCAAGGACTTCCTGGCCGACGCCAAGACCGGCGGCCTGCAGCCAAGCATGGCGCACAACATGGCCACCACCCTGGCCGTGCAAGGTGCGTTCTTTGATGTCGTGACCAACTACATCAACGACCCGAAAGCCGACCCGGCCGACACCGCCAAGAAACTCGGCGCTGCGATCAAGTCTGCCAAGTAACGGTTGACCTTGTGAGGGGGGCCCCTGACCCCTCACAAGGCCTGTTCCTGTAGTCCTTTTTTCCTGTATTGGATTTCCCCATGAGTTCTGTTGCTGTGTTCAGCAAAGCCTCGCCGTTCGATGCACTGCAGCGCTGGCTCCCCAAACTGGTGCTGGCGCCCAGCATGTTCATCGTGTTGGTGGGCTTCTACGGCTACATCCTGTGGACGTTTGTACTGTCGTTCACGACGTCTACGTTCCTGCCGAGCTACAAATGGGCGGGCCTTGCGCAATACGAGCGGTTGTTCGACAACGATCGCTGGTGGGTCGCGAGCAAGAACCTGGCCCTTTTCGGCGGGATGTTTATCGGTATCACCTTGGTGATCGGCGTGACACTGGCGATTTTCCTCGACCAGAAAATTCGTCGCGAAGGCTTTATCCGCACCATTTACCTGTACCCGATGGCGCTCTCGATGATCGTCACCGGTACGGCGTGGAAATGGCTGCTCAACCCAGGCATGGGCCTGGACAAACTCCTGCGTGACTGGGGCTGGGAGGGCTTCCGTCTCGACTGGCTGATCGACCCGGATCGCGTGGTCTACTGCCTGGTGATCGCCGCAGTGTGGCAAGCCTCTGGCTTTATCATGGCGATGTTCCTGGCCGGCCTGCGTGGCGTGGACCAGTCGATCATCCGTGCCGCGCAGATCGATGGCGCGAGCATGCCGCGCATCTACTGGAGCGTGGTGCTGCCAAGCCTGCGTCCGGTGTTCTTCAGTGCGGTGATGATCCTGGCACACATTGCAATCAAGAGTTTCGACCTGGTGGCAGCGATGACTGCTGGCGGCCCGGGTTACTCCTCCGACCTGCCAGCGATGTTCATGTACTCGTTCACCTTCAGTCGTGGCCAGATGGGCATGGGCTCGGCCAGTGCAATCCTGATGCTCGGTGCGATCCTCGCGATCATCGTGCCGTACCTGTATTCCGAGCTGAGGACCAAGCGTCATGACTAGTCTCGCCTCCAAACCTGCCATCAGCCTGAGTCGCATCGCGATCTATGCGGTGCTGATCCTCGCGGTTCTGCTGTACCTGGTACCGCTGGTGGTGATGCTGCTCACCAGCTTCAAGACCCCGGAAGACATCAGTACCGGCAACCTGCTGAGCTGGCCAACCGTGGTCACCGGCATCGGCTGGGTCAAGGCCTGGGCCACCGTCGACGGTTACTTCTGGAACTCGATCAAGATCACCGTGCCGGCCGTGTTGATTTCTACCGCCATCGGCGCGTTGAACGGCTATGTGCTGTCGTTTTGGCGCTTCCGTGGTTCACAGTTGTTCTTCGGTTTGCTGTTGTTCGGCTGCTTCCTGCCGTTCCAGACCGTTTTGCTGCCGGCGTCGTTCACCCTCGGCAAGATGGGGCTGGCCAGCACCACCACCGGCCTGGTGTTTGTGCACGTGGTCTACGGCCTGGCGTTCACCACGCTGTTCTTCCGTAACTACTACGTCAGCATTCCCGATGCGCTGATAAAGGCGGCGCGACTGGACGGTGCAGGATTCTTCACCATCTTCCGGCTGATCATCCTGCCGATGTCGACCCCGATCATCATGGTCTGCCTGATCTGGCAGTTCACCCAGATCTGGAACGACTTCCTGTTCGGCGTGGTGTTCTCCAGCGGCGACTCCCAGCCCATCACGGTGGCGCTGAACAACCTGGTCAACACCAGCACCGGGGCCAAGGAATATAACGTGGATATGGCGGCGGCGATGATCGCCGGGCTGCCGACCCTGCTGGTCTATGTGATCGCAGGCAAGTATTTCGTGCGCGGCCTCACGGCCGGCGCGGTCAAGGGGTAATCATGGCTACGCTTGAACTTCGCAATGTAAACAAGACCTATGGCGCCGGCCTGCCCGACACCTTGAAGAACATCGAACTGTCGATCAAGGAAGGCGAATTCCTGATCCTGGTCGGTCCCTCGGGCTGCGGTAAATCCACGCTGATGAACTGCATCGCGGGCCTGGAGACCATCACCGGCGGCGCAATCATGATCGGTGACCAGGATGTCAGCGGCATGAGCCCCAAGGATCGCGACATCGCCATGGTGTTCCAGTCTTACGCGCTGTACCCGACCATGAGCGTGCGCGAGAACATCGAGTTCGGCCTGAAGATTCGCAAGATGGTCCAGTCCGACATCGACGCTGAAGTGGCCCGTGTGGCCAAGCTGCTGCAGATCGAGCACCTGCTCAACCGCAAGCCGGGCCAATTGTCCGGCGGCCAGCAACAGCGGGTGGCCATGGGCCGTGCCCTGGCGCGTCGCCCGAAGATCTACCTGTTCGACGAACCGCTGTCCAACCTCGACGCCAAGCTACGCGTCGAGATGCGCACCGAAATGAAGCTGATGCACCAGCGCCTGAAAACCACCACGGTCTACGTCACCCACGATCAGATCGAAGCGATGACCCTGGGCGATAAAGTGGCGGTGATGAAGGACGGCATCATCCAACAATTTGGCACGCCGAAAGAAATTTACAACGACCCTGCTAACCTATTTGTGGCAAGCTTTATCGGTTCACCACCAATGAACTTCGTTCCTATGCGCCTAAAACGCAAGGACGGGGGGCTGGTGGCGCTGCTCGACAGCGGCCAGGCGCGTTGCGAATTGCCGCTGGGTATGAACGACGCCGGTCTGGAAGACCGTGATGTGATTCTGGGCCTGCGTCCGGAGCAGATCGTGTTGGCGGCGGGTGAGGGCAATGGTTCATCGAGCATTCGTGCCGAGGTCCAGGTCACCGAGCCGACCGGGCCGGACACACTGGTGTTTGTGCAGCTCAATGACACCAAGGTCTGCTGCCGTTTGGCGCCTGATGTGGCGCCGCAGGTGGGCGAGACCCTGACACTGCAATTCGATCCATCCAAGGTATTGCTGTTCGACGCCAACACTGGCGAGCGCCTCGGCACTGCTTCTTCATTGCCCGCACAGGGGCATGCGGACAATGTGGCCCAATTCAAAGGTCGCTGAAGTAGATAAGTTGTTGTTTTAGATGAAAAAAAGTAACCCGCGTTAGATAAAAACAGTTTAATAACAATAAAGACGAGGATGTAGGGATGAAAAAGCAACACAACAACACTCGGCTGATCTGCCAACTGTCAGCAGCAGCAGCCCTTGTACTGTCCGCCAATGCGATGGCGGCCGATGCATTCAGCGCCGATTCCAAGTGGATGACCGGCGATTGGGGCGGTGAGCGTACCAAGCTGATCGAGCAAGGTATCGACATCAAGGCTGACTACGTAGGGGAAATGGGCGCCAACCTGCACGGCGGCTATAACGACGACAAAACCGGCCGTTACTCCGACCAGTTCGGTCTGGGCGTAGCGCTGGACCTGCAAAAGCTGTGGGGCTGGGATAACACCCAGGCCAAGATCCAGCTGACTAACCGTAATGGCCAGAACATCTCCAACGACCGCATTGGCGACCCGCGTGCCGGCACGCTGAGTTCGTCGATGGAAGTCTACGGTCGCGGCCACATGGTGCGTCTGACCCAGTTCTGGATCCAGCACCAGATGTTCGACAACAAGTTGGACGTGAAGCTGGGTTACTTCGGTGAAGGCGAAGACTTCAACACCTTCCCATGCGACTTCCAGAACCTGTCGTTCTGCGGCTCGCAAGTGGGTAACTATGTAAATACCTGGTACAACTGGCCGGTTGCCCAGGCCGCGATCCGCGTGAAGTACAACATCACGCCGGAGCTGTATGCGCAAATCGGTGCCTACAACCAGAACCCATCGCAACTGGAGCACGGCAACGGCTTCAAGCTCAGCGGCAGCGGCACCAAAGGTACCGTGATTCCGGTGGAATTGGTCTGGTCGCCGAAGGTTAACAACCTGCCGGGCGAATACCGTGTGGGTTACTACAAGAGCGCCGCCGATGCCGCGGACGTACGTGAAGACGTCAACGGCAACGACGCTGCTACCACTGGCGCCGCCTTCCGTACCCGCAGCAGCAAGAAAGGCTACTGGTTCGTTGCCCAACAGCAACTCACCACCCATAACGGCGACGCTTCCCGTGGCTTGAACATCGCAGCCAACGCGACCTTCCACGACAAGGAAACCAACCTCGTCGATAACTACCAGTCGTTGATGCTGGTGTACAAAGGCCCATTCGACGCGCGTCCAAAAGATGACGTCGGCATTGGCGCTGCACGTCTGCACGTCAACAATGACGTGAAGAAAAACGCCGAACTGCTTAACGTCGCCAATGGTGTGAGTGATTACGACAATCCGCTGTACACGCCTATTCGCGAAACCGAGTACAACTTCGAAATCAACTACGGCTTCCACGTCACCAACTGGCTGACCGTGCGTCCCAACCTGCAATACGTTGTCCAACCGGGCGGCGTGGATAAAGTCGACAACGCGCTGGTGGCTGGCCTGAAAATTCAGTCTACGTTCTAACGCTGTTGCGATAAGCTCCTTCTCTCTGTGCGCATTTTGCGGGTAGCCATGGCTATCCGCTTTTTTTTGGGTGGCACTGTGACGATATTCAGGACCGTGGCACATGCATGAGCATCCGTTGCAACGCTTTTTCAAATCCCTGCGCGAGCGTCCGGTGTTTGCCTGGGAACGCTTCCAGATGCGCGATGTGTTGGTGATCGACCATCCCCTGTGTCAGGCGGTGTTCAGTCGTCAGGGCGCGCAATTGCTGCATTTCCAACCCCGCGGCCAGAAACCCTGGCTGTGGTGCGCGGCCAAGTGGCCACAAGTCGGCGCCATCCGTGGTGGTGTGCCCGTGTGCTGGCCGTGGTATGGACGCCACCCGAGCGAGAACGCCTGGCCCTCCCATGGCTGGGCGCGGCTGATCGACTGGAAGCTGCTCGACAGCGCCAGCGACGACGACGGCGTACGCCTGCATTGGCAGTTGCAGTTATGCGACTGGCAGGTCGACCTGCATGCGCACCTGGGCGAGGCCCTGGAACTGCGCCTCAGCACCGAGCACCAGGACGAACTGCCGTGCCAACTGAGCCATGCGTTGCATGCCTATTGGCGTATCGGCAACGTCGGTGAGATAGCGCTGTCTGGACTCGATGGGGCCCAAGGCTATGACCAGCTCAACCGCCAGGTTTGCCAGCAGGAAGGTGAACTACGGGTAGATGGCGGATGCCAGCGGGTGTTCCAGCATGAGGGCGAATTGCACCTCAAGGATCACGCCTGGCAGCGCGAGTTGTGCATCGACACCGGTGACAGCGCCGACACCGTCGTATGGCATCCCGGCAGCCGGCCGCTATTGGGCGTCAGTTTCAACGAGGCGTCGGGGTTTGTCTGTGTGGAGTCGGCGATGGCCGGGGCGAGCCTGGCGCCGGGGGAGAGGGCGCATTTGAGTTTGCAGGCCAGGGCTGGCGTTTAGCGGTGTTGCGGGTGGCCTTATCGGGGGCAAGCCCCCTCCCACAATTGACCGGGTTTCAACAGGGGAATGCAGTCGAATGTGGGAGGGGGCTTGCCCCCGATAAGGCCAGTACAGCCAACACAAAGGCAGGCCTAGTTGAACTCATCCCCCACCGGATACCGGCTGTCGTTCAAGCTCTCTTTGATCTTGCGCAAATGCGGCTGGAAATCCACGCCACGGCGCAAGGTCATGCCGGTCGCCAGCACATCCAGTACCGTCAATTGGATGATCCGCGAGGTCATCGGCATATAGATGTCGGTGTCTTCCGGCAGCGGAATGTTCAGGCTTACCGTACTGGCCTTGGCCAGCGGCGAGTTTTCGGCGGTCACACCCAGCACCGACGCGCCATTTCCCCGGGCGATGCGCGCCACTTCCACCAATTCGCGGGTGCGCCCGGTGTAGGAGATGATCACAAACAGCTCGCCCGTATGCGCCACTGACGCGATCATGCGCTGCATCAGCACGTCGGCATGGGCGGTCACCGCCAGGTTGAAGCGGAAGAACTTGTGCAGCGCATCCATCGCCACCGGCGCCGACGCGCCGAGGCCGAAGAAGTGGATCTGCCGGGCCTGGATCAGCAAATCCACGGCCTTGCTGATCAAGGCCGGGTCCAGGGCCTGGCAGGCGGCGTCCAGCGAGGCAATCGCGCTGCCAAAGATCTTCTGTGTATAGGCCTCAGGGTTATCATCGGCCTCCACGGCGCGGCTGACGTACGCTGCGCCACTGGCCAGGCTTTGCGCCAACTGCAATTTAAGTTCAGGGTAACCGCTGACGCCGAACGAACGGCAGAAACGGTTGACCGTCGGTTCACTGACCGAGGCGGCTTGGGCGAGGGCTGCGATCGAGAAGCGGGTCGCCTGCTGCGGGTTGAGCAGGATGACCTCGGCGACTTTTTTCTCAGCCTTGTTCAGTTCTTCGAGGCGGTTCCGGATCTGTTCCAGAAGATTTCGCACGCGGTCCATTCAGTCTTTCCTTCGGGCGACGATGCAAATAAAGGGCGGCAACTCATCGACGAGTAGCCCTTTGCGGTGGCCTATCCTACTGAGGGTAGCTGAACACCACCACTCGGAATGCGTATTTCGGGAAAATGTTGTGGTTATTACTACATTTTTCCTTGAGTGATGCCTTGAAAAAAGGTATTTGTAGCTTAACTTGATAAAAGAACAAACATCATGCCTTCGATAACCGTAGAACCCTGCACCTTTGCCCTGTTTGGCGCCTTGGGTGATCTGGCGCTGCGCAAGTTATTTCCTGCCCTCTATCAACTCGATGGCGCCGGGCTGCTGCACGACAACACGCGCATCCTGGCCCTGGCCCGTGAAGCCGGTTCCGAGCAACAGCACCTGGCCCATATCGAAAAAGAACTGCGCAAGTACGTCGGCAAGGAACTGGACGAGAGCGTCGCCCAGCGTTTCCTCGCGCGGTTGACCTATGTTCACGTCGACTTCATGAAAGCCGACGATTACGTGGCCCTGGCTGAAATCGCCGGCACCGAGCAACGCCTGATTGCCTACTTTGCCACGCCGGCTGCAGTGTACGGCGCGATTTGCGAGAACCTGTCCAAGGTCGGCCTGGCGGAAAATACCCGGGTGGTGCTGGAAAAACCCATCGGTTCGGACCTGGAATCCTCGCGTAAGGTCAACGACGCCGTGGCGCAGTTTTTCCCGGAAAACCGCACCTACCGTATCGATCACTACCTGGGCAAGGAAACTGTCCAGAACCTGATCGCCCTGCGTTTCGCCAACAGCCTGTTCGAAACCCAGTGGAACCAGAACTACATTTCCCACGTGGAAATCACCGTGGCCGAGCAGGTCGGGATCGAAGGCCGTTGGGGTTACTTCGACAAGGCCGGCCAACTGCGCGACATGATCCAGAACCACCTGTTGCAGCTGCTGTGCCTGATTGCCATGGACCCGCCCGCCGACCTGTCCGCCGACAGTATCCGCGACGAGAAGGTCAAGGTGCTCAAGGCGCTGGCACCGATCAGCCCGGATGGCCTGACTACCCAGGTGGTCCGCGGCCAGTACATCGCTGGCTACAGCGCTGGCAAGCCGGTGCCGGGTTACCTGGAAGAAGAGAACTCCAACACCCAGAGCGACACCGAGACCTTCGTTGCCCTGCGCGCCGATATCCGTAACTGGCGGTGGGCCGGGGTGCCGTTCTACCTGCGTACCGGCAAGCGCATGCCGCAAAAGCTGTCGCAGATCGTGATCCACTTCAAGGAACCGTCCCACTATATCTTCGCCCCTGAGCAGCGCCTGCAGATCAGCAACAAGCTGATCATTCGCCTGCAACCGGACGAAGGGATCTCCTTGCGGGTGATGACCAAGGAGCAGGGCCTGGACAAGGGCATGCAACTGCGCAGCGGCCCTCTGCAACTGAATTTTTCCGACACTTACCGCAGCGCCCGTATCCCGGATGCCTACGAGCGGTTGTTACTGGAAGTGATGCGCGGCAATCAGAACCTGTTTGTTCGCAAAGATGAAATCGAAGCCGCGTGGAAGTGGTGTGACCAGTTGATCGCCGGGTGGAAGAAGTCCGGCGATGCGCCCAAGCCGTACGCGGCGGGGTCCTGGGGGCCGATGAGCTCGATTGCACTGATCACGCGGGATGGGAGGTCATGGTATGGCGATATCTGAATTGAAACTGCCTCAGGGCGTCACTGCCCATGAGTACCGTACGCCCGCGCTGCTGGCGGACGGCCTGGCCAATGACGTGGCCGAACAACTGCGCGCGGCCATCAGTGCCCGTGGCGAAGCGACCTTGGTGGTGTCCGGTGGCCGTAGCCCCGTGGCGTTTTTCCAGAACCTGGCCAAGCAGGGCCTGGACTGGTCCAAGGTCACCATCACCCTGGCCGACGAGCGTTGGGTGCCGGTGGAACATGCCGACAGCAATGCCGGTTTGTTGAAGCAGCACCTGTTGCAAGGCCCGGCAGCCAAGGCCAAGTTCCTCAGCCTGTACAGCGCTGCCGCCAACCTTGAAGACGCTGCCCGGCAGGCCGATCGCCTGCTGGCCGAACTGCCAGCCATTGATGTGCTGGTATTGGGCATGGGTGATGACGGCCACACCGCATCGCTGTTTCCCAACAGCCCGAACCTGAGCGAAGCCCTGCAGGCCGACGGTATCCGCCGTTGCTGGCCGATGCTGGCGCCGACCGTGCCGCACCAGCGCCTGACCATGAGTCGCGCGCTGCTGGCCACGGCCAACTACACCGTGCTGTCGATCTCCGGCAGTTCGAAATTGACCACCTTGAGCGCCGCGCTGGCCAGTGACGACGTTGCTGCCATGCCGATTCGCGCGTTTTTGCAACCTACTTTAGAGATTTACTGGTGCCCATGAGCCAAGGATCAGCCGCTATGAAAAGCCCTCAACCGACCGTGTCCATGGCGGATAAAGTTGCCCTGATCGACAGCCTCTGCGCCAAGGCGCGGATCCTGCCCGTGATTACCATTGCCCGTGAACAGGACATCCTGCCCCTGGCCGATGCCCTGGCCGCCGGTGGTTTGACCGCATTGGAAGTGACCCTGCGTTCGGAGTTCGGCCTCAAGGCCATCCAGGTCCTGCGCGAGCAGCGCCCTGAGCTGTGCACCGGCGCCGGCACCGTACTCGACCGCCACATGCTTGAAGCGGCCGAAGTGGCAGGCTCGCAATTTATCGTCACCCCTGGCATTACCCGCGACCTGCTGGAAGCCTCGGTGCACAGCCCGATTCCGCTGCTGCCCGGCATCAGCAATGCCTCGGGCATCATGGAAGGCTATGGCCTGGGCTATCGTCGCTTCAAGCTGTTCCCGGCCGAAGTCAGTGGCGGTGTAGCGGCCATCAAGGCCCTGGGCGGCCCGTTCGGCGAAGTGAAATTCTGCCCGACCGGCGGGGTTGGCCCGGCCAACATCAAGAACTACATGGCGTTGAAAAACGTGATGTGCGTGGGCGGTAGCTGGATGCTTGACCCGGAGTGGGTCAAGAACGGCGACTGGGCGCGTATCCAGGAAGTCACCGCCGAGGCGCTGGCGCTGCTGGACTGATCTGATTTACCGAATCGTTGTTGCTGTGCTTGACGGCATTTTTGCGGTGCACTTGGTCGGTGTACCGCTTTTTTTTGCCTGCAAAAAACTGAGCCCTCTCCCACGTTTAATCGCTGCTTAGCTCGGTAATGGCGTTGACCAGCACATCGATGTCCGCCGCTGAGGTCAGCAACCCTGGCGTCACCCGAATGCAGGTACCGAACGACGCTCCGACACGCGTGGTGGTAAACAGGTTGAAGTCCTTGAGCAACCGGTCCGCCATGACCTGCTGATCCCGGCCAACGAACTTGAATGCCGTAATCCCGCAATACAGCCGTGGATCGTCCGGCGTCAGTACCTCGATGCCCGGCAACGGCCGTACCCGGCTCACCCACAAATCCCTAAGGTAATTGACCCGGGCGCCCTTGGCTTTCGCGCCGCCCATTGCGCGATGCTCTTCAAACACCAGGGGCAAGGTCATCAGTGCCGGAAAGTTTGGCGTGCTGTACGACGTACGTGCGCGAACGTCGGTGGCGGGGTAGTGGAACTCGCCCATGTCCGGATCTATGTCAGCCAGGCGTTCGGGGGCGATATAGAGAAACCCCAGGGTCAGCGGCGCGCCGATCCATTTGTGCAGGTTGAAGCCGGCGAACTGAATGCCCAGCTCGGCGAGGTTGAACTCGATCTGGCCCAGTGCATGAGCGCCGTCGAGGATCACGTCGATGTCATGCTCACGTGCAGCCCTGGCGATGGCCTCGACAGGCATCACCAGGCCGGTGCGATGGGTCACGTGGGTCAGCGCCATCAGCTTGAGGCGCGGGTAGCGCTCGAACGCATCACGATAGGTCTGCACCAAGCTGTCGAAACTGGCCGGATGAGCGTGGGACATTTCGATCACCTCCACCCCTCTGTAGCCGGCCAGCCAGCGCATGGCGCCTTTCACTGTGTCGTACTCCAGATCGCTGATCAGCACCTGATCGCCCGGTTGCAGGCGGTTGTAGTTGCGGATCAACGACTGCAACGCTTCGGTGGCATTGCGGGTGAATGTGACGGCTTCGGGGGCGGCATCGATCAGCTCGGCCAGTTGGCGGCGGATCGTCTCGTTCTCGCCCTGCTCGAAACGCTGGCGCACATGCACCGCGTTACTGCGGTTGATAAACGCCACGTGCTCCAGGTACTGCGCTTGCACCGCGTGGCTCATGCGCCCGAAGTAGCCGTTTTCCAGGTTGATCGGGCCTGGCTCCAGGGCATAGCGCTGGGCGATGGCCAGCCAGTGGGTTTCGTTATCTGCATTCCATGGCATGGCATAGGTTCCTAATGACGAGGGGCGGGTTTGCCGTGTTTGGCGCGCAGCGGTTCCAGCAGTTCGGACAAGCCGTTGTGGTCGATCTCCTGCATCAGGGCCAGCAGGCCGCCGAGTTCGCCGTGGGGGAAACCTTCACGGGCAAACCAGTTCAGGTAAGGGCCAGGCAGGTCCGCGATGATGCGTCCCTTGTACTTGCCGAAGGGCATTTCGCGGGTGATCAGCAGTTCGAGTTTTTCGGGATTCATGAAGGCTCAGGCGTTTGCGTCGAGACCTTGGAAAATACAGGCATTCTGCATGAAGGCCAAATGACAGATCATGCAAATAACGTACATACAGATGGTTCAAATATTTTTAAGTTGTTGAAAATAAACATAAAAGTATTTTCTAAAAAACTGGCACGGGCGCTGCAATCATTAAGGCAACCCTTCTTCACCTGCCTAAGGAATTGAAAAATGACCGACATCAACAAAGAATCCATCTCCGTACTCAACGACCTGATCGAGACCAGCATCGACGGCCAGAAAGGCTTCAAGGAATGCGCTGAAGATATCAAGCACCCAGAACTCAAGGCTCTGTTTGCCAAGCGCTCCGCTGACTGCGCCACCGCCGCCGCCGAACTGAAGACGGCCGTGCGTGCCCTGGGCGGTGACCCAGAAGATTCCGGTAGCGTAGCCGGTGCCCTGCACCGTGGCTGGGTCGACGTGAAGTCGATGGTGACCGGTAAAGATGAAGAGGCTGTGCTGAACGAAGCCGAGCGCGGTGAAGACCACGCGTTGAAGGCTTACAAAGAAGCCATCGAGAAGATCAACAAGCACAACTTGCTGGGCATTCGTGACTTGGTTGAACGTCAGTTCCACGGCGTGCAACGTAACCACGACCAGGTGAAAGCCCTGCGTAACCAGGCTCGCGCTCAGTCGTAAGCCCTGCGCTGTAACAATTGTGGGAGGGGGCTTGCCCCCGATAGCGGAAGATCAGTCGATATTTCAATGACTGATCCTCCACTATCGGGAGCAAGCCCTCTCCCACATTTGCATTGTGCTGACTCTGAAATGGCTATCAGCCGATGCTGATCGGCGGCAGTTCGGTCAAGGTGACTACCTGCTGCTTGCGCGGTGCGAGGATTTCGGCTTCGCCATCCACCACCAGCTCATCACGCTGGTTGAACACGCGGGTGGCAATGCGTACGCGGAACTTAGGCAGCTTCTCGAGGATTTCCAGACGCACGGTCAGGGTATCGCCGATTTTCACCGGCTTCTGGAAGGTCATCTGCTGGCCGATATAGATCGTGCCCGGCCCAGGCAGCTCGCAGGCCACCGCCGCACTGATCAGCGCTCCGCTGAACATGCCGTGAGCGATACGCTCCTTGAACATGGTCGCCTTGGCGTATTCGGCATCCAGGTGCACCGGGTTGTGGTCGCCCGACATCGCGGCGAACAGTTGGATGTCGCGCTCTTCGACGGTCTTGCTGTAGCTGGCGGTCTGGCCAACTTCGAGGGCTTCGTACGGGGTGTTGGTTACCTGGGTCATCTAAAGGTGCATCCTGTGGCTAATCGATAATTTAAGCGGATGATTTTAAAGGAAAAATTATTCGCAGCGGGCTGGCCTGCGCAAACTCAAGGCCTGGTCGAGCCACGTCAGCACATCCGCTGTGACTTCGTCGCGATTGGTTTCGTTGAACACTTCGTGACGCGCCTGTGGGTAGATAGTCAGTTGCAGGTTCCGGCAGCCGGCCTCGCGCAATGCGTTGGCCAGGCTTTTGAGACGCTTGCCTTCACTCACCGGATCACATTCGCCGCCCATCACCAGGATCGGCAGGCCGGGATCGATCTGCGCGAGATTGGACGCTTTGCTGATTTGCTGCAAGCCACCCAGCAGGTCGATCCACAGTTGGTTGGTGCAGCGGAAACCACAGAGTGGGTCATGGATGTACTTGTCGACCTCAACCGGGTCGCGACTGAGCCAGTCGAAACCGGTGCGATTGGGTTTGAACGCCTTGTTGAACGATCCGAATGACAGGAATTCAATCAATGCACTGCGCCCGCGCGGGCCCTGGCGCAGGCGTTCGGCGCGGGCGATGATTCGCGCTGCGCGATACAGCGCCACCGGTTGGAAATTCGAACCGCTGAGGATCGCACCGTCCAGGCTGGCGCTGTGGTGCAGCAGGTAGGCCTGGGCGATGTAGCTGCCCATGCTGTGCCCCAGCAAAATGATCGGAAGGCCCGGCTGCTGCTGGCCGATATGCTGATTGAGACTGGCCAGGTCACCCACCACCTTGTTCCAGCCGTCCTGCTCGGCGAACAACCCTAGCGTACCTTCGTCAGCGGTGCGGCCATGGCCGCGCTGGTCCAGCGCATACAGGCCGTAGCCGGCGCCGCACAAGGCCTGGGCCAGGCGCGCGTAGCGACCACTGTGCTCGGCCATGCCATGGGACAGCATCACCAGGGCCTTGGGCGTGCCGTCGGGCAGCCACTGGTTGACGTACAGGCGGCTGCGGTCATTCGCGGTCAGCCAGAAGGTGGTGTGGTTCATGGCGGTTCCTTTGCTCAGGGTCGTTGCAGTGTATAGCTCATCCCGAGGGTTGCGGCTGATCTGTGCAAGCCCTTGTAGGAAGATTCACGCAATTAATGAAGCTCAGTTCTGTATTTGCCTGTTTGGCCATTACTGCTAACGTCCCCAAAGCTCCGCTTTCTATAGCAGCACGCTTTTATAGCTGCAGCGGCCGGACACACTCAGGTAAGAGGACAAGAATAATGCAACCTGATTTCTGGAATGACAAACGCGCGGCGGGTGTCCCCAATGACATCGACCTCACCAGCTACAAGTCGGTGATCGAAGTCTTCGAGCGTTCCTGCAAGGCTTTTGCCGACCGTCCGGCGTTCAGCAACATGGGGATCACGCTGACCTACGCCGAACTTGAACGCCAGAGCGCGGCGTTTGCCGGCTACCTGCAACAGCACACAGACCTCAAGCCCGGCGATCGCATCGCGGTGCAGATGCCCAACGTGCTGCACTACCCGGTTGCGGTGTTCGGTGCGCTGCGCGCCGGGCTGATTGTGGTCAACACCAACCCGTTGTACACCCCGCGCGAGATGCGCCACCAGTTCAAGGACGCCGGCATTCGTGCCCTGGTCTACCTCAACCTGTTCGGGGCGCGGGTGCAGGAGGTCTGCGTTGATACCGAGATCGACTACCTGATCGAAGCCAGGATGGGCGACTTCATGCCCGCCGCCAAGGGCTGGTTGGTCAACACCGTAGTCGACAAAGTGAAGAAGATGGTGCCGGCCTATCACCTGCCGCGTGCGGTGTCGTTCAAGCGCGCGTTGCGCATGGGCGCGGGGCAGGGGCTGATCCGCCATCCGGTGAGCCTCGACGATATCGCCGTGCTGCAATACACCGGCGGCACCACCGGCCTGGCCAAGGGCGCGATGCTCACCCATGGCAACCTGGTGGCCAATATGCAGCAGGTGCGCGCGTGCATGTCGCAGATTGGCGAAGATGGCCATCCGCTGATCAAGGAAGGGCAGGAGGTGATGATCGCGCCGCTGCCGCTGTACCACATCTATGCGTTCACCGCGAATTGCATGTGCATGATGGTCTCCGGCAACCACAACGTGCTGATCACCAACCCGCGCGACATCGGCGGCTTTATCAAGGAGCTGAAGAACTGGCGCTTTACCGGGTTGCTGGGGCTCAACACGCTGTTCGTGGCACTGATGGACCATCCGGACTTCAAGAGCCTGGATTTCTCCCACCTCAAGCTCACCAACTCCGGCGGTACCGCGCTGATCAAGGCCACGGCCGAACGCTGGCAGCAGATCACGGGCTGTACAATCGGCGAGGGCTATGGCCTGACTGAAACCTCCCCCGTTGCCAGTACCAACCCCTATGGCAAGCAGTCTCGTCTGGGCACCGTAGGTATCCCGGTGCCGGCCACGGCGATGAAGGTGATTGATGACGAGGGCGTCGAGTTGCCCCTGGGCGAGCGCGGCGAGCTATGTATCAAAGGTCCGCAAGTGATGAAGGGCTACTGGCAGCAACCGGTCGCCACCGCCGAGACCCTGGACGCCGAGGGTTGGCTCAAGACCGGCGACATCGCGGTGATCGACGCCGATGGTTTCATCCGCATTGTGGATCGCAAGAAGGACCTGATCATTGTCTCGGGTTTCAACGTGTATCCGAACGAAATCGAAGACGTGGTGATGGCCCACCCGGCGGTGGCCAACTGCGCGGTGATCGGCGTGCCGGACGATCGCACGGGGGAGGCGGTGAAACTGTTCGTGGTGGCGCGGGCCGAGGGCGTGAGCCTTGAAGAGTTGAAGAACTACTGCAAGACCAACTTCACTGGGTACAAGGTGCCCAAGCATATTGTGCTGCGCGAGTCGTTGCCGATGACACCGGTGGGCAAGATTTTGCGGCGTGAGTTGCGCGATATCGCCTGATTGGAATTGGGCTCGACAATGTGGGAGGGGGCTTGCCCCCGATGGCGATGTATCAGTCACCAAATGTGTTGGCTGAACCATTGCTATCGGGGGCAAGCCCCCTCCCACATTGCTGTCTATCGCCTTGAAGGGCCTATTCCAGAGCCTTTTGCTGGGTGATTTCACCCTTGTTTAGAGTGTGACCAAATATTGTAGGACAGTCATGATTATGACTGTAGGGCCCTCTTTTGGATCTAGTCGGCCCTTGGCAAAGCTGCTACTCTCGGCGCGCTTTGTGACCTCTCGGCCTGCTTGAACGCGCCAGACTCACCTAAAAAAACATACACCAATAATAATCGCATCAAATGCGATGATGAATTCGCGTCGCTGAGGAGTGGGCTTCCATGAACGTAGACTTTTGGAAGGATAAGTACCCCGCCGGGATTGCTGCAGACATCAATCCAGACGAGTATCCAAATATTCAGGCGGTACTGAAACAGTCCTGCCAGCGCTTCGCCAACAAACCGGCTTTCAGCAACCTGGGCAAGACAATCACCTACGGTGAATTGTACGAATTGTCCGGCGCGTTCGCCGCGTACCTGCAACAGCATACCGACTTGAAGCCCGGCGATCGTATCGCCGTGCAACTGCCCAACGTCCTGCAATACCCGGTCGCCGTATTCGGCGCTATCCGTGCCGGCCTGATCGTGGTCAACACCAACCCGCTGTACACCGCGCGGGAAATGGAACACCAATTCAACGATTCCGGCGCCAAGGCCCTGGTGTGCCTGGCCAATATGGCTCACCTGGCGGAAAAGGTCGTGCCCAAGACCGCCGTCAAGCATGTGATCGTCACCGAAGTTGCCGACCTGTTGTCGCCGTTCAAGCGCCTGCTGATCAACAGCGTCATCAAGTACGTGAAGAAAATGGTCCCGGCCTATCACTTGCCCAAGGCGATCAAGTTCAACGAGGTGCTCGCCAAGGGCCACGGCCAGCCGGTCAACGATGCCAGCCCGGCCAGCAGCGATGTGGCCGTGCTGCAATACACTGGCGGTACCACCGGCGTGGCCAAGGGTGCGATGCTTACCCACCGCAACCTGGTGGCCAACATGCTGCAGTGCAAGGCGCTGATGGGGTCGAACCTCAACGAAGGGTGCGAGATTCTCATCACCCCGCTGCCGCTGTACCACATCTACGCGTTCACCTTTCATTGCATGGCGATGATGCTGATCGGCAACCACAACATCCTGATCAGCAACCCGCGCGACCTGCCGGCGATGGTCAAGGAACTGTCGAAGTGGAAGTTCAGCGGCTTTGTCGGCTTGAACACGTTGTTCGTGGCGCTGTGCAACAACGAAGGTTTCCGCAAGCTGGACTTCTCTGCACTGAAAGTCACCCTGTCGGGTGGAATGGCCCTACAGCTGGCGGCGGCCGAGCGTTGGAAGGCCGTGACCGGTTGCAACATCTGCGAAGGCTACGGCATGACCGAGACCAGCCCGGTGGCGACGGTCAACCCGATCCAGAACATCCAGATTGGCACTATCGGCATTCCGGTGCCGTCGACCCTGTGCAAAGTCATCACCGATGACGGCGTCGAGTTGGCCCTCGGTGAAGTCGGCGAACTGTGCGTCAAGGGCCCGCAGGTGATGAAGGGCTACTGGCAGCGCGAAGACGCCACCGCGGAGATTCTCGACAGCGAAGGCTGGCTGAAGACCGGTGACATCGCGATCATCCAGCCGGACGGCTACATGCGCATTGTCGACCGCAAGAAGGACATGATTCTGGTCTCCGGTTTCAACGTCTACCCCAATGAACTCGAAGACGTGCTGGCGACCCTGCCGGGCGTGCTGCAATGCGCGGCCATCGGCGTGCCGGACGAAAAATCCGGGGAGCACATCAAGATCTTCATCGTGGTCAAGCCGGGGGCGACCCTGACCAAGGACCAGGTGATGGAGCACATGCGCGCCAATGTCACCGGCTACAAGGTGCCCAAGGCCGTGGAGTTCCGCGATGCGTTGCCGACCACCAACGTGGGCAAGATCCTGCGTCGTGAGTTGCGCGATGAAGAGCTGAAGAAACTCGGTCTTAAAAAGTAACGTAACCCAAATGTGGGAGGGGGCTTGCCCCCGATGGCGGTGTGAAGTCAACCGATTCAGTGACTGACACTCTGCTATCGCGGGCAGGCCCCCTCCCTCATTTTTTTTTTGCCGCGTTCCTACAGGGCGAACTGCGCGAAGTTGACACCGGCACCCGCCGGACGCACATCCTTCAGGAACGAATCCTTGTCCGCGCTCAGCTCCAGGGTAATCTCCGGCTTGCGCTTGCCCGCATTGCGCACCACCAGCCCTTCGAGCTTTTCACGCAGGAATACCGTCGGCACCTTCAGGTGCAGCAACTGGTCGGTCTCGGCGTTGTGCATCAACAGGTGAATCCACTCGTACTGGCCCACGGCAATCCGCGCCACCGGCAAGTCGAACCACCAGATATTGCGTTTGCGGTCCAGGTCGGTGAAATGGCAGTTGTTGACGCCGAGAACGGCACCGCCCAGTTCCTGGTTTCTGCGGGCGATGGCCTGTGCTTTATTGAGTTTCATAACCTTCCTACGGGATCTGTTATTCAGCGTTATAGCCTGAATGTGCCGCGCATTCTCGTGGGTTGGCCGCAAAACATAAAGCCAAACCTGCGCATGGCGATGAAATGCCCACCGAAAAATAATTGAAACTCTGCCGAACAGCCCCGGGTCAATCTTTAGGTAATGACCAAAACCCTTGATTGTTCTTTCGGAGGCATACCATGAGCAGCACATCGGATAAGGTAAAAGGCGTCGCGAACGAAGCTGTCGGCAACATCAAGCAAGGTGTCGGCAAAGTGACCGGCAACGATAAGTTGCGTGCTGAAGGTGTCATTCAGGAAAAGAAAGGCGAAGTGCAGAAAGCCGTCGGCGACACCAAGGACGCCGTGAAAAAAGCGACCCGGTAAACCTGAATCGCTGGCTGTGTTCATTGAGCCCAACGGCCATCCACGGATGGCCGTTTTTATGTGCGGCGGTGCAACTAAATTCTTGAAATTGTTTCAAAGTCGCCAGATAGGCTACTTTGATGTAGAAAACGCCCCCTGAGTCGCCCCTGAACTCAACCTTTTTGCGGCGAAAGGAGACGCTATGATTTTTCCGGTACTCGATGGCCTCAAGCTGCACACAGTGCTGGTGCGCACGGTCAAGGAATTCGTCAACGACGAGATGTCGACTTACGCCTCGGCATTGGCCTACCAGATGCTGTTTTCCTTGTTTCCGTTCCTGCTGTTCCTCATTGCCTTGATCGGTTTCCTGCACCTGCCGGACTTTTTCACTTGGCTGCGCCTGCAGTCGGAACTGGTGTTGCCGCCCCAGGCCCTGGAGCAGGTCAACCCGGTGATCGACCAGTTGCAGCAATCCAAGGGGGGCCTGCTGTCGGTGGGTATCGTGATTGCACTATGGACCGCCTCGGCCGGCGTGCGCTTGATGATGAGCGCGATGAACGCCGCCTACGACGTGGTCGAAGGGCGGCCGATCTGGAAGCGGTTTCCGTTGTCGATTTTCTACACCGTCGGCATCGCCGGCATGCTGCTGGCCGCCGCCGCGCTGATGGTGCTCGGGCCGCAGGTGATGGAGTGGCTGGCGGGGCAAATCGGTATGCAGGAATTCGTGGTCACCTTGTGGACCATCCTGCGCTGGCCGCTGATCGTGGTCCTGCTGATGTTCGCTGTGGCCCTGATGTACTACGTGATGCCCGATGTCGAGCAGAAATTCCGCTTTATTACCCCAGGTTCCGTGCTGGCGGTGGTGGTGTGGATCGTCGCGTCCCTGGGCTTTGGCTACTACGTCAAGACCTTCGCCGACTACAACGCCATGTATGGCAGTATCGGTGCAATCATTGTCCTGCTCCTGTACTTCTATATTTCTGCTGCCGTGTTGTTGCTCGGTGCGGAGATGAATGCCGTGATCGAGCACATGTCCGCCGAAGGCAAGGACCCCGGCGAAAAGGCATTCGATGCACACACCCACGTGAGTGAGAAACAGCACGTCTCTGGCCTCGGCCGAGACCATTCCAAGCCCACCCCTGACGAAGTCTGATCGATGATCCGTGAAATCCTGAAAATGGGCGACGAACGCCTGCTGCGTATCGCGCCACCGGTCCCGCCGGAAATGTTCGACAGCCCCGAGCTGTGGCAATTGATTGACGACATGTTCCAGACCATGGAGCACGTGGGCGGCGTCGGCCTGGCCGCACCGCAGATTGGCGTCGACCTGCAACTGGTGATCTTTGGTTTCGAGAGCAGTGAACGCTACCCGGACGCTCCGGCCGTACCACAGACGATCCTGATCAACCCGCTGATCACACCGCTGAGCCCGATACTGGAAGAGGGCTACGAAGGTTGCCTTTCCGTACCCGGCCTGCGTGGCGCGGTAGACCGTTACCAGCAGATTCGCTACGAAGGTTTCGACCCCAAGGGCGAGCCGATCGTACGTATCGCCGAAGGCTTCCACGCGCGCGTGGTGCAGCATGAATGCGACCACCTGATCGGCCGGCTGTACCCGTCGCGGATCACCGACTTCAGCAAGTTCGGGTTTATCGAAGTGATGTTCCCGGACATGGATCCGACGGCCGACGAATAACCTCGCCGATACCCACAAATCCCTGTGGAAGGGGCTGGTTTGCCCCCGCCACATGGGGGCGGCGGTGAGTCAGATCATTTGGCTGGTTTGACGAACCGCAACGTCATCCGGTCCGATTCGCCAATCGCCACATACCTGGCCTTATCCTGCTCGCCCAGCTTCAACGTCGGCGGCAAGGTCCAGACGCCGCCGGCATAGTCCTTGGTGTCCTTCGGGTTGGCGTTGACCTCACTCTGCCCGGCCAGTTTGAACCCAGCATCGGTCGCCAGCTTCACCACCTGCGCCGTGGTCAGGTAACCACTGTCCTTGATGGCGTCAAGGTTTGCGCCGTCCTTGGCGCGATGGTCTTCCACCCCCAGCACGCCACCCGGTTTCAACACGTTGTAGAACCCGCTGAAAGTGGCCTCGGCGGTATCGGCCAACACCCAGTTATGCACATTGCGGAACGTCAGCACGGCATCCGCCGAAGCGGGTTTGCCGAACACCGGGGCCTTGGGATCGAACTCGACCACTTCAGCATTGGCATAGCGCGCCGGGTCGGCGGCGAATTTCTTTTTCAGGTTTTCTTCCGACGTGCGCGCGTAGGCACTCACACTGGGGGCCTGCACGGCGGCGATGTAGTGCCCGTGGTCCTTGAGCAGCGGTGCGAGAATCTCGCTGTACCAGCCGCCACCTGGGGTGATTTCGATCACCCTCTGCTGGGCGCCCAGGCCAAAGAACTCAAGTGTCTGCTGTGGATGGCGATAGACGTCACGCGCGCTGTTGGCCGGGTCGCGCCAACTGCCGGCCAGCACACTGGCGTATTGCTTGGCGGTAATCGGCGCGTCGGCGGCCTGGCTGAAGGTTGGCGCGAGGAGGGCGGTGAGGGACAGAGCTGCAAGCGTCGTTTTCATGATCATCCTGTAGAGGGCTTCTGTGCCGTCGAGGCTAGCATGGGCCCAGTGTCGGCCGATCACACATTATCCGAGGTCGACCTCACCAAAGGTTCTAAGCCCATCGCAATCATCGGCTTGTTACGCTTGTAGCGCACCAGTCGTTCGCTGAGGGATTGCGGCAACAGCGTGTCCGGGGTAAAGCCCATGCGCTGATAAACGCCTTCCAGCTCCGGATGACAGAGCAGCCACACTGTGCCTTCCACATCTGCCACCGCCGCACCGATCAAGCGGGCTGCCAGACCCTGGCCGCGATACGCCGGGTCGACAAACACGCCCGTCAACCATTGCCCGCCAACCACGGGCGTGAGGCACAGGCCGGCGACAATCTCGCGGCGGCGCGCCACCCACAGACGTCCGCCCTTGAGCGCCTTCATCGACGACTGGTGGCTGCGATAAAACTTGTTCAGCAGCGGCCACAGGGGCTCTGCCAGCAGATCGATGGTCAACTCGGGCATGGTCTTCAGGCAGCGTAATCACGGGCCGGGGATTATAAGCGCCTTCTGTAGGGCAATAGGTGGTATACCCAGTGTTACATCCCCTGTAAGTGGAGCACGCATCATGGCCAAAGGTATGGATTCAAAGAAAGCCGCGAAGAAGAAACCGGCAAAAACCGCCGACGAAAAACGCGCCGACAAGAAAGCCAAGAAAACCGACACTGGTCTGTTCGGTCACTGAGTGACAAGCTTATAACCCAATGATCTGCCAGATTTTCCCGCCTCATTGCACAGAGCAGGAAACACCTGCTCTGAGCTGCCGCACGCCCCCTCTACCGGAACAGCGCACAGCCTCTGTGCCGCATGCAGCCCCCCCAGTCATTGCAGGCGAGCCGGTGCCACACTGGCGTCTATTTCAGATCATGAATTTTCGGCGGCCAGCGCGGCGATGACCGTTGGCCGCTCGCCCACCCGCTGTTGAAACGCCGCCAGCGCCGGCCACTTGCCCAGATCAATGGCGTGAAACCCCGCCCAGCGCAGCACCACGAACAGGTAGGCATCCGCTACCGAATAGTGCGCGCCTAACAGGTAATCCTGGTGCTCCAGGGTCTGCACCAGCACCGCGAAGCGCTTGAACAGCGTGGCCTGGAACGAGGCTTTGACCTCGCCCTGAATCGCATTGTTGAAAAACACTGCCAACCCACCATGAATTTCAGTCGCAATAAAATTCAGCCACTCCTGCAAGCGCACGCGCTCCCAGCTGCCATTGGCCGGGGCCAGGCCCGCGTCGGGTTTGAGGTCGGCCAGGTATTGCAGGATCGCGCTGGCTTCGGTCAACACCTGGCCGTTGTCCAGTTGCAGCGCTGCCACATAGCCCTTGGGGTTGATCTGCAGGAAGTCCTGGCCATCGGCAGTGGTTTTGGCCTGGTTATCCACGCGCACCAGGTCGAACGGAAGCGCCAATTCGCGCAGCACGATATGGGGGGCGAGGGAACAGGCATTGGGGAAGAAATACAGTTTCATCTGTGACAGCTCCGTTGAATTTGCGCCAGTCTCACCGCCGTGGCACCTTGCGTAAAATTAAACCTTCGGATCCCTGCCATAAGGACAGCGACTGTCATGATGAACCTGATGCACTGGCGCCTGCTGGTGGCGGTGGCCGATCACGGCAGCATCACCGCCGCCGCCGGACATGTCGGCATGACCCAGTCCGCCGCCAGCCAGGCCATGGCTGGCATGGAGGCGACGCTGGGTGCGCAGTTGTTTACCCGCGAGCCGCGCAAGACCTTGCCCACCGCCCTGGGGCTGAGTGTGATCGAGCAGGCGCGGGTGATGCTCGGGGCCTTGCAGGCGATTCGCAGTACTGTGGATGAAGCCAGGCCCATGCTGCGGGGGACGATTCGCATCGCTAGTTTCCCCATGGTGCTCGCGACCTTTCTGACGCCGTTTTTGCAACGTTTCCGCCAGTTATATCCCGGTATCGACGTCACCACCCTGGATGTTACCGATAACGAGGTGCTGACCCTGCTCGAGGCCGACCTGATCGACCTGGGCGTGGTGCTCAACCCCAAGCCCGAGCGCCAGGCCACCATATTGGGCCGTGACTGCTGGATGGCAGTGCTGTCGACGAACCATCCACTGGCACAACGCCCGGCCGATGCAAGCGTAAGTCTTGAGGAACTGTTCGAACAAGCCTTCGTGCTTGCCACCGGTGGTTGCAGCGCCAATGCCCGGAGCCTGGGCGCCGCGGTAGGGCTGACCCTGCGCGATATCCGCGTGGAAGTCCGCGAATGGAGCAGCGCCTTCAGCCTGGTACGCGAAGGCGTTGGCGTGACGCTGGTGCCGGAGATGGCCCTGCCGGTCGAGCGCCAGGGTTTACGCGTGATGCCGCTGACAGCGCCGCGGTACCGCGAGTTTGCCCTGGTCGGTTCACCCAACCGCCCACCTTCGGCCGCCGCCGACGCGTTGTTGAAGATGCTGGCTGAACGTTGATGCGCTTGAATCCACCAGGGGGCGATGGATCAGTCGCCCAAGGTTGAGACTGACACTCAGCGATCGGGAACCGGCCCGCTCGCCATCAGGGGGCCGGTTTGCTGTACGACGGCGCCAAGTCGCAGACAGGGTTTGCCTTGCGCGGTTGCTTAGATCGCCGCGAGGGTGTCTTTCACCGACTGCGCCTGGGGCGCCGCGGTCTTCGCCGCTACCTGCTGCTCTTGTTGTACTTTCACGCGCTCAGCCACCTGCTTGGCGATCGCATCCTGTTTTTCCTGAGGCATGGCCTGCACTTGTTCCTCGGTCAACCCTTGCTCCTTGAGCAACTGCTCGCGGATACGTTCGGCCGGGGTTTTGCTCATGTAATCGGTGAAGTCTGCGCGTGCGCTGCTGGTGGTGGAACCGGCGGCGGGTACATCCGTGGTCGCCGGAGTGGCTGCCGTGCTCGCTTGCAACTGCACACGTGTCTTGGCGAAGGCTTCGTCGATGCGATCGTTGGCCTTGTCCAGTGCCTTCTGTACAACTGGCACGGTCACGCTTTGCTGCGCCGCTTGCAGGGCACCGCTGTATAGCGTGCTGGCGGCGGCGTTGGCGGGGTCCATATCGGGGCGCTTGAGCTGTTGGACGGTCGATACGGCTTGAGTGTTGTTGTTAACCAGCATGATGGTTCACCTGGGGAAATGTACGGTGCCTCATGAGGAGCAATTAGCGTGCCGGGCAGCATCACCCCGGTTTTACTGGGGCGCGCGCGGCCGTCGCGGCAACAGTTGTCCCGTCGACGGCCAATCGTTGCCGTCAGTGGGCGATATTTTCCAACGCCAGATTGCGCGTACGCGGTCCGAACCAACTGATGGTGATCATCACGATCAACATGCTGCTGGCGATAAACGCCAACACGCCCGGGGTACCCAGGTGTTCGAGGATAAAACCGATCAACAGGCTGCTGAACACCGTGGACAAACGGCTGAACGAATAACAGAACCCCACCGCCCGCGCGCGGATATTGGTCGGGAACAGTTCGCTCTGGTACGAGTGATAACTGAAGCTCAACCAGGCATTGCAGAACGTGATCATCACCCCGCAGATCACCAACCCTACCGCTGTGGTCTGCAGGGCGAACAGGCTACCGAAGATCATCGCGCCCATGGCCGAGCCGACAATTTGCCATTTGTTTTCAAAGCGGTTGGCCACCTTCACGAACAACAACGGCCCCAAGGGGTAGGCGAGCGTGATGATAAAGGCGTACAGCAAGCTGTGGGTCACGCTGACACCCTGGCCCGAGAGCAACGCCGGCAGCCAGTTGCCAAAGCCGAAAAAACCGATGGCCTGGAACACATGGAACACGATCAGCATCAACGCACGGCGGCGGTACGGGGGTTGCCAGATATCGGCAAAGCGGCCGCTGCCTTGCACGCTGACGGTTTCCGGTTCGGGCTTATCCAGCGGCTGGCCGTAATCCTTCTGACAGCGGGCTTCGAGGTTGTCCATGATTGCACTGGCTTCGCCGAAACGACCTTTCTGCGCCAGCCAGCGCGGTGATTCCGGCAGGCGCTTGCGCAGTTGCCAGATAAATAGCGCAAACACCGCACTCGACAGCACTACCCAGCGCCAGCCGGCGACGCCGAACGGCGCCTGGGGCACCAGCCACCATGACATCAAGGCCACCGCTGGCACCGACAGGAACTGGATGAAAAACGCAAAGGCGAACGCTGAACTGCGCATGCGCTTGGGCACCAGTTCCGACAGGTAAGCGTCGATGGTGACCAGCTCGATGCCCAGGCCGATGCCCACCAGGAAGCGCATGCAGATGATGCCCAGGGCGGATGTCTGGATGCCCATCAACACTGTGGCGACGGTGTACCAGATCAACGCGAAGGTGAAGATCGCCCGGCGCCCGAAGCGGTCGGCGATGGGGCTGAGCAGGCTGGCCCCGAGGAACAGGCCAAGAAAGGTCGCCGAGGCGAACGCGGCCTGGTCGGAGAAGCCGAATACACCGCCGCTGCCGGTGGCAAAGATGCCGTCCTTGATCAGGCCCGGGCTGATGTAGGCGGTCTGGAACAGGTCATACAGCTCGAAAAAACCGCCAATCGACAGCAGCGCCACCAGGCGCCAGATACTGGCGACAGCCGGCAGGCGGTCGATGCGCGCGCTGATATGGGCGGCACGGACCGGGTCGATGCCGTCCGTGGCAGAGGCAGTGAGTGTCGACATGGGGCAGATTCCAGGGGCAGTGAAGTGGAATCTTAGCCTGCTAACGGAAATCGCCGCTTGTGAAGTTGCCCGCGATGGCACGCCGATTCGCTGATTTATTGCGCGTCGGCGTTGTGTTTCAAGGTTTTATGGCGTGTGCTCAGAAGGTAATCGGAATTTCAAAGGCCTGGAACGCGTCATCCACCGGTTGATAGCCCAGCACGCGCGTGGTTTCGCTCAAATCCAGGCGCTTGAAGCGGTTGTTGGAGATGCCATGGGCGATCAGGTGTTTGACGCCGGCTGTTTCCACTGCACGTTGCAGCAATTGCACCGCGTCACGGGGGCTAAGCCAGGCGCTGAGGTCGCGGGCGTTGCGCAGGTCATGGGCCTCGGGGAATTCGAAGGCGCCGATGCGCAGGGCGATGGTCGATAGCGGGGTTTTCGCTGCGTAATAACCGCATAACGCCTCGCCGTAGCATTTGCTCACGCCATACAGGTTGGCAGGCAGCACGGGCATGCCGGGGGTGATCTGGCGGTCTACCGGGTAGCCTTCGATGGTCTGGGCGCTGCTGGCAAATACCAGGCGCTGCACGCCTGCGGCCACGGCGGCTTTGAACAGGTAGGTGGTGGCGAGGATATTGTTGGGCAGCAACTCCTCGAACGACGCGCTGGCGTCGGGGATGCCCGACAGGTGCACGATCACGTCGATGCCTTCGAGCAGGGCGGTGAGGGTGGAGCGGTCGCTAAGGTCGGCGTGTACGAAGCGGTGGTCACCCAGGTCGAAATCCGGCGCGACGCGGTCAGTGAGGGTGAAACGGTAGCGGTCTTTCGAAGCCTCGAAAAAGGTCTTGCCGATTCTGCCGCAAGCGCCGGTGAGCAGTACGTTGAATCCTTTCACGTGCTTGTCCTTGTGCTTAATTGTGACCGTCGAGGGCGAAGGTCTTGAAGCCGGCGTGCTGGCTGAGCCGCTGGTAGTACGCCGCAATGGCGGGGTAGGGCGGCCGCTGCATGGGCGTCATCTGCCAGCGATGCACCGAGAGGCCGATCAGGATGTCGGCGAGGGTGAAATCATCGCCGGCCACGTAGGCGCCGGTTTTAGCCAACCGTTGTTCCAGCAGCCCCATCTTGTCGTTCCAGGCCTGCACGCCGGCTGCGATGCGTTGCGGGTCCTGATGGTCGGGGCTATTGCGCACCAGCGCCTGGAAGGCATAGCCCCAGGACGGGTTGAGTTCGGTCGCCTGCCAGTCCATCCACTGCTCGACCCGCGCGCGCGGTGCGGGTTCGATGGGCAGCAGGTCGTGGCGTTGGTAGAGGTTCACCAAATAGCGGCAGATGGTGTTGGATTCCCACAGCACGCCGTGGTCATCGATCAGTACCGGTATTTGGGCATTGGGGTTCAGGGCCAGGAATTCGGCGGATTGGGTGGGTTTGAAACCGATGCCCCAGTCTTCGCGCACGTAGTCTATGCCCAGTTCCTGGCAGGTCCACAGGACTTTGCGCACGTTGATCGACGAGGTACGGCCCAAGATTTTCAGTGAGTGTCCCATGGTGCTTTCCTGGCGGTGGAGAGTGGTTAATCTAGCAGGGGCCAAGTAGGCACGGTTAAAAAATGTGGGAGGGGGCTTGCCCTCGATAGCGGTGAGTCAGTCAGCCTGTCTGTAGCTGACCCACTGAAATCGGGGGCAAGCCCCCTCCCACATTTTTATCCAGTAGGGCCTTAGCAGCGTGGTGCGTGCTGGTCCATGGCTTTGCCCACCAGCAACACGCTTAGTTCGCTCAATTGGTGAATGGCCAGGGCAACATCACGGTGTTTGCCGGTAAGGTCATCAGACAGGTCGAGCAGCAAGGTGCTGACGGAGCACACGGTTTCGTAGCTGTTGATCAGCAGGGTTTCGGTGGGGACATCGGGGATGAGCGTGAACAGCGTAGTCGGGGGATTGACGCTTTGCATGGTTGAAGTACCTGGCTGTGCCAACACCCTAATCGCTACTAAACGAATGGGTGGCAGCTGTACGCAGGTTAGTAGACCGGTAATCCCACACAAACCCGGCGCACCCGAAGGCGCCCTACGCACAGCCACCATGGTTGGCTTATGCATATGTGTGGAGAGCTTCAGGCTACTAAACCCGATCACCGAGAAATTCAGCGACCGGCAAACCTTAAAGATCACCCCTCAAGCGCACAAGCCGGCGGATTCTGACGTAAGCGTAGGCAACCGGGCAAGGCGCTTACCGCAATGTCAGCCTCATCCTACAGGCGTCCTACGTGCTTTCCCGCACCTGCAATTCAAACCCCATATCCACTACCGGCTTGGCGATCTTGTTACCCGCCATGATCGTCAACAAATGCTCCGCCGCACGTCGACCGATCGCTTCCCTGGGGGTGCTGATGCTGCTCAAGCGCGGCACCATGAAAGACGACGCTGGCAGGTCGTTAAAGCCCAGCACGGCCACGCGCTCCGGCACGTTGATGCCATGGCGCAGGGCTTCCAGCAGCGCACCTTGCGCCAGGTCGTCGTTGCCGAAGAAGATTGCGTCCACATCCGGGTGCGCCGCCAGCAATTGCAGGAACAGCTCGCCACCCAGGCCGACCGAGGAAGGGCGCGGTGTCAGCAGTTCCAGCGCCGGGTCGTACATTCCCGCTTGTTGCAACGCCCGGCGGAAACCCTCGCCGCGCAGCAGGGTACGTTGGTCCAGTTGCGCGCCGATATAGGCCAGGCGCTTGCGCCCACGGGAGAGCAAATGCGCCGCTGCCGTTTCACCTGCGGCCAACTGCGAGAAACCCACGCAGTTCACGCCCGCATTCGGGTCCAGATCCATCATGTACACGCAGGGCACATTGCTGGCCTCGACCATCCGTCGCGCGCTTTCGGTGCGATCGAACCCGGTCAGCAGCAACCCCCGTGGCTGGTAGGCCATGTAGTTGCGCAGCAGGTTTTCTTCTTCATCGCGCGAGTAATGGGAGTTGCCGATCAGTACTTCGAACCCCTTGGGCCGCAGTACCTGATGGATGGCTTCGAGGGTTTCGATAAACAGCAGGTTGGACAACGACGGCACCAACACCACCACCGAATGGCTCTGGGCCGAAGCCAGGGCACGGGCGGCGGGGTTGACCACATAGTTGAGTTCGGCGGCGGCTCGCTGCACTTTTTCCACCAGTTCGGTGGCCACGGTGCTGATGCCGCGCAGCGCGCGCGAGGCGGTAATCGGGCTGACGCCGGCCAGGCGGGCGACTTCATTGAGGGTAGGGCGACCGGTGGTGCGGGTATTTTTATCGTTCTTAGAGGTCATCAGGCGGCTTGCCAAACAAAAATCGAGGCACTAAGGTAGCGCTGTCTCCAAAAGGCTGCAAATTATTGAACTTTGGGTTGCCTGATCCGGTTCAAATGATTGGAGCGGATGCACGCGTCACTCCATAAAAATGACAAGACGGCGCGGGAAAAGCCTGTTTTTGCACTCGCCTTACAGCGTGCAAAGGTAGCGCTATCTGCGTCCTGAGGTGTTCCATGAGTCAACCTGTTACCGCCCTGGTCATCATGGGTGTTGCCGGCTGTGGCAAGACCAGCGTCAGCGAGGCCCTGTGCCGCCTGAACGGTGCCACGGCCATTGAAGGCGACAGCTTTCACCCCGCCGCGAACATCGAAAAGATGAGCGCCGGCCACCCCCTCAACGACGACGACCGCGCCGGCTGGCTCGACATCCTGTGCGATGAACTGCGCCGCTCGCTCAAAGCCGGTGAACACCCGGTACTCACCTGCTCCGCGCTGAAAAAGAAATACCGCGACCACCTGCGCGAAGCCGCGCCTGGCCTGGGCTTTGTATTCCTGGAACTGACCCGTGAAGTCGCCGCCGACCGCGTGTCCCATCGCCCCGGCCATTTCATGCCGGCCAGCCTCATAGACAGCCAGTTCGCCACCCTTGAATCGCCCAAGGGCGAGCCCCTGACCCTGGCTCTAAACGCCAGCGAAGACAGCGTCGAGGCGCTGGCCGAGCAGACCAACGCCTGGTGGCTGCAACACGGTTTTGAACC
Source organism: Pseudomonas sp. G11 (assembly GCF_029457515.1). Classification (NCBI taxonomy): domain Bacteria; kingdom Pseudomonadati; phylum Pseudomonadota; class Gammaproteobacteria; order Pseudomonadales; family Pseudomonadaceae; genus Pseudomonas; species Pseudomonas sp. G11. The sequence goes on along the minus strand of NZ_CP120377.1, from coordinate 6,300,814 downwards.
AACCCGATAATTTTTTGCCGGACAAGATAGCGCTATCCCCGGCAGGAAATTCAACACCCGTTTTAATAACAACAACAAACAGGAGAGACCCCCCATGTTTGGCATGTCCCACGAGTCGTACCTGCTGTTAGATGCAGTCGTTACCATCATCGGGCTGATCGTATTGATTACCCGGTTCAAGGTTCACCCGTTCATTGCGCTGATCATCGCGGCCGGCTTCCTCGGCCTGACCTCGGGTATGCCCGTGGACAAGATCATCAAGGCATTCCAGGACGGTTTCGGCGGGGTGCTTGGCTTTGTCGGCATCATCCTCGCGCTGGGTACGATGCTCGGCAAGATGATGGCTGAATCCGGCGGTGCCGATCAGATCGCCCAGACCTTGATCCGCGCCTTCGGCAAGGAAAAGGTCCAGTGGGCCATGATGTTCGCCGCGTTCCTGGTGGGCATTCCGCTGTTCTTCGAGATCGGCTTTGTGCTGTTGATCCCGTTGGTGTTTATCGTTGCGCGCCGTACCGGCGTGTCGCTGATCAAGATCGGTATCCCGTTGCTGGCCGGCCTGTCGGCGGTGCACGGCCTGGTGCCACCGCACCCGGGGCCGCTGCTGGCCATCGGCGTGTTTGGCGCGGATATCGGCAAGACCATCCTGTATGGCCTGATCGTCGCACTGCCGACGGCCATCATTGCCGGCCCGATCTTCGGTACGTTCATTGCCAAGTACATTCCCGGCAACCCGTCCCAGGAGTTGGTCGACCAATTGGCCCGCGAGTCGGAGCACAAGACGTTGCCGAGCTTCAGCATCACCCTGATCACCGTGCTGCTGCCGGTGTTCCTGATGCTGCTGAAAACCTTCGCCGACATCGCCCTGGCCGAAGGCCACGTAGTGCGCAACTGGATGGACATGATCGGTCACCCGATCAGCGCCTTGCTGCTGGCCTTGCTGCTGTCGCTGTACACCTTTGGCCATCGCCAGGGTATCCATTCCAAACAAATCCTCAAGCTGCTCGACGCCAGCCTGGCGCCGACCGCCGCGATCATCCTGATCATCGGTGCCGGTGGTGGCTTCAAGCAGATGCTGGTGACCAGCGGTGTGGGTGACGTGATCGGCCATATGGCGGTCAACGCGCAGATCAACCCGATTTTGCTGGCGTGGCTGGTGGCGGCGGTGATTCGTGTGGCGACGGGTTCGGCGACCGTAGCGACCATTACGGGTGCTGGCATTGTGGTGCCGGTGGTGGGGATGATCCCAGGGGTCAACCGCGAGCTGCTGGTACTGGCGACCGGGGCGGGCTCGTTGATCCTGTCTCACGTCAACGATGCTGGCTTCTGGCTGGTCAAGCAGTACTTCAACATGACCGTGGCCGAGACATTCAAGACCTGGACGGCGATGGAAACCATCCTGTCGGTGGTGGCGCTGATCTTTATCATGTTGCTGTCGTTGGTGGTCTAACAGACACACCGCAAGGCCAGGGTGAAAACCCAATCAAATGTGGGAGGGGGCTTGCCCCCGATATAGGGGGTCAATCACTGCATCTGGTGACTGACCCACCGCTATCGGGGGCAAGCCCCCTCCCACATGTTGACCGAGTCAGGCGCCGGTTTTCGGTACTAACCCATCCGCCCGGAACATCCCGCGAATCCCCCGCACCGCCTGGCGAATCCGGTCCTGGTTCTCGATCAGTGCAAAGCGCACATGGTCATCGCCATACTCACCAAAGCCGATCCCCGGCGACACACACACCTTGGCTTCCTGCAGCAGTTTCTTGGCAAATTCCAGCGAGCCCATGGCGGCATAGGCTTCGGGAATCTTCGCCCAGACGTACATCGACGCCTTCGGGTTCTCGACCATCCAGCCCAGTTCATGCAGGCCCTTGACCAGCACATTGCGGCGCTGGCGGTACTGCTCGGCGATGTCCTTGACGCACTGTTGGTCGCCTTCCAGCGCCGCAATCGCGGCGACTTGCAGCGGGGTAAAGGTGCCGTAGTCGTGGTAGCTCTTGATCCGTGCCAGCGCGTTGACCAGTTCCGGGTTACCGACCATGAAACCAATACGCCAGCCGGCCATGTTGTAGCTCTTGGACAGGGTGAAAAACTCCACCGCAATATCCTTTGCCCCAGGCACCTGCATGATCGAGGGGGCTTTCCAGCCGTCGTAGACAATGTCCGCGTACGCCAGGTCATGCACCACCAGTACGTCGTACTGTTTGGCCAGCGCAATCACCCGTTCGAAGAAATCCAACTCCACACACTGCGCGGTGGGGTTGGACGGGAAGCCCAGGATCATCATCTTCGGCTTGGGGATCGAGCCGCGAATCGCCCGTTCCAGCTCGGCGAAGAAGTCCACGCCGGGCACCAGCGGCACCGAACGCACCTGGGCACCGGCAATCACGGCACCGTAGATATGAATCGGGTAGCTCGGGTTGGGCACCAGTACGGTGTCGCCCTGGTCCAGGGTGGCCAGCATCAAGTGCGCCAGGCCTTCCTTGGAACCGATGGTGACGATGGCTTCCGACTCGGGGTCGATGTCCACGTCGTAGCGGTCTTTGTACCAGCGTGAAATCGCCCGGCGCAGACGTGGAATGCCTTTGGAGGTGGAGTAGCCGTGGGTATCTTCACGCTGGGCGACGGTGACCATTTTCTCCACGATATGGGGAGGCGTGGCGCCGTCGGGGTTACCCATGCTCAAGTCGATGATGTCTTCGCCGCGCCGACGCGCAGCCATCTTCAGCTCGGCAGTGATATTGAACACGTAAGGGGGGAGTCGATCGATGCGCGCAAAGCGGCGCGGCGAACCTTGGTCGGCCATTGTTGCCTCGGAGTACGTAAGCGCCCGGAACCGTCCGAGCGACGTTGGCCACTGCGGTGGCCTGCGGGGCAGACAATACGGTCGATGATGGCCAGTTGTCCAGATGCGTAGGAAAATTTTCTGCATGGAATACAGCGCGGATATACCCCTATACTCGATATGGGTTTGTTCCCTCATAAGAAGGAGACTGTTCAGATGGATCAGCAGATAACACAACCGTTAGAGCCGCGCATGAAAGACGGCAAAGCCCTGGTAATCGCGGGGGTGCAAGGGCGTTATTCGAAGGCCACGGCGGGCGATATCCCCAAGCTGTGGGGCGTGTTTGACGACAGCGTAAAACACATCAAGAAACGCGTCGGCGGTGTGACCTACGGCGTTTGCCATAACCCCAGCCACGGTGAGTTCGATTACATGGCGGGGGTGGAAGTACCGTCCAAAGGCGATGTGCCGAGCAACTTCGAATTCGTCGAACTGCCTGCGCACCACTACGCCGTGTTCCCGCACTATGGCCCGGTGCAGGCACTGGAGCAGACCTACGAGCGCATCATGTTCGAGTGGTTGCCGCACTCGGGCTACAAGGTGGCGGGGGCGGATTTCGAGCGCTACAGCGCGGATTTCGATGTACGCAAGGGCACGGGGACGGTGGAGATCTGGTTGCCCGTGGAACCCCGGTAACCGGCAGGCTGAACACGTCCCTCTGTGGCGAGCGGGCTCGCCCCGCGTTGGGCAGCGCAGCGGCCCCAAAACCTACCGCTGCGGTTCACCCGGAAGAATGCGGCAGCGCTGAATAGGGCTGCTGCGCAGCCCCTCGGCAGAGCCATGGTTAAGACGCATGGCGCGAACTTGGCTGTCGGGTTGCTGAGCGATAACTGAAGTATTCATGTCGCATATTCATTATTTTTTATCGGGTAAGTTATCTATACGTGACATTTAAAGCAGGCCAACACCGTATCGACCAAACACCCACCTCAACCTCCGCTCATACCCAACCCGCCCCTGATACGCCTCCCCGCTGTCCACCCATCCGGCGCCCAGATACAGCCCCATCGCCGCCACATTGTCCGTGTCCACCGACAACTCCAGCGCCTTGATCTGCGGCCACGCCTGTATCGCCGCCGCCGGCAGCGCCTGCAAACACGCCTTGCCAAAGCCCCGGCCCTGCTGCTGCCGATCCACCTGTAGCGCATGCAGCGTGGCGCTGTGTTCATCCGCCCAGTGCGGCAGGCAGGGCGGGCGCTTGAGCAGGAGGAACGCCACCGGACGCTCGTCGGCCAGCAGCGCAAAGCCTTTGACGCCTGGGCTTGGGTTGACTAGCAGGGTGTTGAGTGCGCAATACATGTCGCCGCAAAACGGCAACTGCTCAGGATGAACTTCGAGGGCGCCGACTTGCAGTTGTTGCACAGCATTCAGCGCCTCGTAGGCGACAAGGCGGGTTTGCATCGGGGCGTCCGAACGGCTGCAAAGAAGGGCGCAGTCTAGCGGTTTTGTGCGGCACGAAATTATTTTTCAACGGGCTGTCGATTTGCCTGGAGGCCGTTCGACTAAGGGTGTCTTCCTTGATTTTCCAACCCGAAGGAGTATCGCCATGAGTACCGCAATCAACACCCTGATCGAAGAATGGAAGCAAGCCGTACTTTCCCGGAATATCGATAAGATTGTCAGCTATTACGCCGACGATATCGTCTCGTTCGATGCCGTGAGCGCCCTGCAGTTCAAAGGCAAGGCGGCCTACCGTGCGCACTGGGAAGCGTGCATGGAACACTGCCCCGGCCCCGGCATTTTCGAGTTCCACGAACTGCGTATCGTCGAGTCCCAGGACAGCGCGTTCGCCCACTGGCTGGCCCACTGCGGCGGCGCCGGGCCGGACGGTGAAGTGAAGGCCTGCTGGATGCGGGTGACGGCCGGCTATCAACGTTTTAACGGCGACTGGAAGGTGGTGCATGAGCATTGGTCGGCGCCGTTCGACATGGCAAGCGGCACGGCACTGTTCGACCTGAAACCTTGAGCGCCGCAAACTATAGTCAGTCGTTGCGAAAACGGAGAACGTCATGAAATACCTGTGCCTGATCTACAGCAATGAACAGCTGTTGCACACTTCGCCAGACAGCCCCAAAGACCCGGAGTGTCTCGCCTACGCCCAGTCGATACAGGCCAGCGGGCGCATGCTCGCCGCCGAGCCGCTGGAGTCGGTGAGCACGGCCACCACCGTGCGCATGCGCAATGGCAAGCTGTCGATTACCGACGGGCCGTTTGCCGAAACCAAGGAGCAGCTCGCCGGGTTCTACCTGATCGAGGCGCGGGACTTGAATGAAGCGATCCAGGTGGCCGGTGGCATTCCGGCCGCTCGGGTCGGCAGTGTGGAAGTGCGCCCCGTGCGCGAATTGAATCTCTGACTCCAACAACCCTAAGACTCAGGAGGTTTATCCCATGCCCAAGCAACCTGCCGAATTTGAGCTGTCCATCAGCCGCGTGATCGATGCGCCGCGCAGCCGTGTGTTCCGCGCCTGGACCGAACCTGCCCTGTTGCAACAATGGTGGGGGCCCCACGGCATGACCACCCCCGAGTGTGAAATGAACCTGTGGGTCGGTGGCCTGTTCCGCACCCTGATGCGCGCACCGGATGGCAGCGAGTACCCGACCCAGGGCGTGTTCCTGGAGATCGACGCGCCCAACCGCCTGGTGTTCACCGATGCCTTCATGCCGGGCTGGATACCTTCGGGCAAGCCGTTCATGAGCGCTGAAGTCACCTTTGAGGAGCAAGACGGCAAGACCCTCTACACCGCTCGCGCCATGCACTGGAGCGCTGAAGACAAACAGGCCCACGAAGCCATGGGCTTTCACGACGGCTGGGGCGAGAGCCTGGACCGCCTGGTGACGCTGGTGACCCAGGGCATGCGCGATTGACGCCTCCCATCGAGGCGATCTACCGCAGTGAGTCCCGGCGCGTCCTCGCCACGCTGATCCGTTTGCTGGGGGATTTCGACCTCGCCGAAGAAGCCTTGCACGAGGCGTTCTTCGTCGCGGTCGAGCGCTGGCCGCAAGACGGTGTGCCGAGCAACCCACGCGCCTGGCTGGTATCGACCGGACGCTTCAAGGCCATCGATCGTCTGCGCCGCCAGGCCCGGTTTACCCCGTTGTTGCAGGCGCAGGCTGACGCACTGGAAGCCGCTGACTGGAGTGAGGAAGACGTGGAAGACGACCGTCTGCGCCTGATCTTCACCTGCTGCCACCCTGCGTTGGCGGCCGACGCCCAGACGGCGCTGACCTTGCGTGAGGTCTGCGACCTCACCACCGAAGAAATCGCCCGCGCCTTCCTGGCCACGCCCACCACCATCGCCCAACGCATCGTGCGGGCCAAGGGCAAGATCCGCGAGGCGAAGATTCCCTATCAGGTGCCGTCCCTGGCCGAATTACCCGAACGCCTGGACAGTGTGCTGCGCGTGATTTACCTGGTGTTCAACGAAGGCTACTCGGCGTCCATGGGCGCGGACCTGACCCGCGAAGACCTGACCCGTGAGGCCATCCGCCTCGGTCGCTTGTTGACCCAATTGCTGCCCGAACCGGAAGTCCTGGGCTTGCTGGCGTTGATGCTGCTCCACGAATCCCGCCGCGCCGCGCGCACCTCGGCCAGCGGCGAACTGGTGCTGTTGGATGAACAGGACCGTTCGTTGTGGGATACGTCCTTGATGGCTGAAGGTTGCGCGCTGGTGGAACAGGCACTGACCCAGCGGGGTTTTGGCCCGTATTGCCTGCAAGCGGCGATTGCGGCGGTGCATGCCGAGGCACGCAGCGCCGGGGAAACGGATTGGCCGCAGATTATTGGGCTCTACGATGTATTGCTCAGGGCGGTGCCTTCGCCAGTCATTGAATTGAACCGCGCCGTGGCGGTGGCCATGCGCGATGGACCGTTGGCGGGCTTGCAGCAGGTGGAGGCGATTCTGGCGCGCGGGGAGTTGCAGGATTACCACTTGGCGCATTCGGCGCGGGGCGAGTTTTGCCGGCAGTTGGGACGGGTGGAAGAGGCCCGCAGGGCCTATGAAACAGCCCTGTCACTGACCCAGCAGATCCCTGAAAAACACTTCCTCGAACACCGCCTGGCCGAACTCGATTCCCCCCAACAATGAAGATCCAAATGTGGGAGGGGGCTTGCCCCCGATAACAGGGTGTCAGTCACTGTATTAGGTGACTGACCCACCGCTATCGCGGGCAAGCCCCCTCCCACATTTGATTTTCATTGTCTGGGAGATATCACTCCAACATCTTCCCCAACAACCAACTCCCCGCCGGCCCCGGAGGATGGTGACGGGACCACAGTGCATCCACGGCCACCGAACGCGGCCAGCCGCGTGCCTTGAGTTCGACCAGTTGCCCGCCACCGAAGCGTTCCACCAGCCAGCGGGGAATCGGCGCCCAGCCGAAACCCAACTGGGCCATCTCCAGCAGCATCAGATAACTGGGGGCCGACCAGAAGCGGCCGTTGGCGCGGGTTTCGTTCGGGTTGATGATGCTTGCCAGGCGCAATTCGCGGTGCTGTTGCAGGGCGTGCGCCGTGAGGGTATCGAGGCCCGCCAGCGGATGCTTCGGTGACACGAACAGGGCAATCTCGGTGCGCTCGTCCACCGGCGCGCGGGTCAGGTCCGGCGGATACACGTCCTGTTGTTCAATAAACGCGATCTGCGCCCGCCCGCTTTGGACCAGGGCGATCAGGTCTTCGCATTCGGCGATCAGGCATTCCAGCTCAAGGTCCGGGTAGCGTTGTTCAAACGCGCTGAGGGCGACCTCGAAACGGTCGGACTGGTAGGTATCGGACATGGCGATACTCAGCTTCGGCTCCAACCCCTGGGCCAACTGACTCGCCGCCAACTCCAGCCGGCTGCTGGCCTCCAGCACCTGCTCGGCGCGTTGCAACAACACATGGCCTGCGGGCGTCAGTGTCGGCTTGCGGCTGCTGCGGTCAAACAGCACCACATCCAAATCAATCTCCAGGCTCGCCACCGCTGCGCTGACGGTGGACTGGCTCTTGCCGAGCTTGCGCGCCGCCGCCGAGAACGAACCTTGGGTCGCCGCCTGGACAAATGCCTGCAGCACTTCGTTAGAGGCCATGACTATCGCCTTGATCGATGGTTATTGGTTATGAAGTATCGAGCCAAGGGGTAATGATGGCAACCATCGTCACTCACGGAGCCGGGTTATGAACCCTACCAAGTCGATTACTGAACGTGTGTGCCAGGCCATTGGTTTCGAGGCCCTGGCGTTGTTGATTTGCACGCCGTTGCTGGCGTGGATCATGGATAAACCGGCCCTGGAAATGGGCATGGTCACCCTGGCGATCAGCCTGTTGGCGCTGACCTGGAACGTGATTTTCAATGGCCTGTTCGACCGCCTCAAGACGCGCTGGCACCTGGCCAACAACGCCTGGACCCGGGGGCTGCATGCCTTGATGTTTGAAGGGGGCTTGATTCTGGTGTGTGTGCCGCTGATTGCCGCCTGGCTGAATATCAGCCTGGTGCAGGCGTTTATCCTCGACATAGGTGTACTGCTGTTTTTCCTGCCGTACACCTATGTGTATCACTGGGGCTATGACGTGCTGCGCGAGAAGCTCCTACAGAAACATGCCGCCCGACGCCTCGATGCGCTGGCCGGTGATCCAGTGGCTGCCGTCGGCGAGCAGGCTGGCAATCGCCCCGCCGATGTCATCCGGTAGGCCCGCACGGCCCAGGGCGGTGTTGTTGGCGACCATCGCATTGAGGCTGGCGTTGTCACGCACGGCGCCGCCGCCGAAGTCGGTCTCAATGGCGCCCGGGGCCAGGATGTTGACGCTGATGCCGCGTGCGCCCAGCTCCTTGGCCTGGTAGCGGGTCAGCACTTCCATCGCGCCTTTCATGGCCGCGTAGGCGGCGTAACCCGGCAGGCTGAAGCGCGCCAGGCCGCTGGACACATTGAGGATGCGGCCGCCGTCGCGGATTAACGGTAACAGCTGCTGGGTCAGGAAAAACGGGCCCTTGAATTGGATCGCCACCAGTTGGTCGAACTGGGCTTCGGTGGTCTCGGCAAAGCTGGCGTGAATGCCAATCCCCGCGTTATTGATCAGAAAATCGAAGCGCTCCTGTGCGAACACATCCTTGAGCACGCCAGCCACTTCGCCAACAAACTGACTGAAGCTCGCGCTCTGGCTGACATCCAGTTGCAGCATGGCCGCGCGGCCACCCAATTGTTCGATCTGCGCGACCAAAGCCTGCGCTTCCTCCGCTTTGCTGTGGTAAGTGCCGATGATGTCCACGCCTTGTGCCGCCAGGTGCAGCGCGGCGTTTTTACCCAGGCCGCGGCTGGCGCCGGTGATCAATGCGATTTTGCGGGTCATGATGAATGCCTCTGGATGGGATGGTGGCGCACAGTGTATTTGTGCGCCTATAACGTGATAAACAGCAGTGAATCGGAATCACTGGTCGGATCAGGCGAACAATCCCATGAACAAACTCGAACTGTTGCGCACCTTCGTACGCGTCACCGAGCTGTCGAGTTTCACCGGCGCTGGCGAGAGCCTGGGCTTGCCGCGTTCGACGGTGTCCGAGCATGTGCAGGCGCTGGAAGAACTGCTCGGCGCGCGGTTGCTGCAACGCACCACGCGCACGGTGCAAGCCACGCAGGACGGGCGTGTGCTGTATGAGCGCAGCAAGGATCTGCTCGCGCACATGGAGGAACTGGAAGGGCTGTTTCGCCAGGAGGAAGCGCAACTGGCCGGGCGTATTCGGCTGGACCTGCCCAACGTGATGGCGCGTGACCTGATCCTGCCGCGCCTGCCGCCCTTCATGGACGCGCACCCGTTGATCGAGCTGGAAATCAGCTGCACCGACCGTCAGGTCGACCTGCTCGCCGAGGGCTTCGATTGCGTGCTGCGCGTGGGCGCGCAGCCGGACCAGTCCGTGGTGGCGCGACGGTTGTGCAGCCTGCCGATGATCAACTGTGCGAGCGCCACCTACCTGCAACGCTACGGCGTGCCGAAGACCTTGGCCGACCTGGCCGATCACCACCTGGTGCATTACGTGCGCCCGCTGGGTTCGCGCTCGATGGGGTTCGAATACCAGCAGGGCAACAAGGTGCACCGCCTGCCCATGGCCGGGCGGGTCACGGTCAACAGCACCGATGCCTACACGTCGGCCTGCCTGGGCGGCTTCGGGATCATCCAGGTGCCGGCCCTGGGCATGGCGCAGGCGTTGGCCAGTGGTGAGTTGGTGGCGGTGTTGCCGGACTATCCGGCGCCGCCGTTGGACGTGTCTCTGCTCTATGCCGGGCAGCGCCATTTACCGCTGCGGGTGCGGGTGTTCATGGACTGGTTGGCCGCGACCCTGCAAGGCCAACTCTAACGCCGTGCCGACAGCTGCTGCGGCGCCAGGAACGCGTCGTGGAAGTAATCGCGGAACGCCTGCATCGCCGGGGTAAACGCCCGTTCGCGGTGCCAGGCCAGGCCGACGCTCATGGGCGTCACCGGGTCGGTCACGGTCAGGGTTTCGATGCGCTTGCCTTCCAGGGACCAGGGCCGATGCACCAGGTCCGACAGGATCGCCACGCCGCTGCCGTTGGCGACCATGCTGCGCACCGCCTCCACCGAGCTGGTGCGCAGCCGCACCTGGGGCGTTTGCCCGGCCTGTTCCCAGTAGCGCATGGCGCTGTGTTCGGCCTCGTCGACGGTGAGCAGGATGTACGGCTCGCGGGCCACATCTGCCAGGCTCACGGCGCCACGTTCGCACAATGGGTGATGGCTGGGCAGCCACAGGCGGCGTTCCGAATTGAAGAGGATTTCCGAGACGATATCCGGGTGGGTGAGGTTGGCGGTCAGGACCACGGCCATATCAAACCGGCCGTCGAGCAGGCCCTGCTCAATGGCCTGGCGCTCTTGTTCGAACACCTCGATGCTCACGTCCGGGTGCCAGTGCTCCATGCGTTGCAAGTGGTGCGGCAGGAAATATCCCAGCACGGTGTAGCTGGCCGCCACCCGCAATACGCCGCTGGCGCGGTAGTCGGGCAGGGGGCTGTTCAGTGCGTCGTCGACACTGCGCACAATCACATAGGCACGGTTGAGAAAATGCCGCCCGGCGTCAGTGAGGCTCATGCCCTGGGCCGAGCGTACGAACAACTGCACGCCGAGCAGGGCTTCGAGCTCCTTGATCGCCGTGGTCACGGCAGACTGGGAGATGTTCAAGTGAATCGCCGCCTGGGAAATCTGGCCGATTTCGGCGGTGGCGACGAAATAGCGAATTTGGCGCAAGGTCAGGGACATAGCTTTATCTGATTTTCAGAAGATAGATCATCTGATAATAGATCTTCCCAAGGGGTCAAGCCGCAGCCTACTTTCGAGCATCACCTTTTGGCGGAGCGACCTCGATGCAGGCAGTGGATTTCAATTCAGACATGGGCGAAGGCTTCGGCCCCTGGACCATTGGCGACGGCGTTGACGCGGAACTGATGGCCTACATCAGCTCGGCCAATATCGCCACCGGCTTCCATGCCGGCGACCCCGGCACCATGCGTCGCACCGTCGCGCGCGCCAAGCAACTGGGGGTGGCTATTGGTGCGCACCCCGGCTTTCGTGACCTGGTGGGCTTCGGCCGTCGGCATATCCAGGCGCCGGCCCAGGAGCTGGTCGACGACATGCTCTACCAACTGGGCGCCCTGCGTGAAATCGCCCGTGCCCAGAGTGTGACGCTGCAACATATCAAGCCGCACGGCGCGCTCTACATGCACCTGGCCCGCGACGAAGAAGCCGCGCGGCTGCTGGTACAAAACCTGCAAATCATCGAGCCAACGTTGCTGCTGTATTGCATGCCCAATTCGGTGATCTGGCGCGTGGCCAAGGAGCTGGGGCAGCCGGTGGTGCGCGAGTTTTATGCCGACCGTGAGTACGACCTCACGGGCTCCATTGTGTTTACCCGCCACGTACGTGCGCTGGACCCGGCCACTGTCGCAGCCCGCGTCCTGCGTGCGTGTCAGACGGGGCTGGTGCGGACCGTAGAAGGCGAAGACCTGTTTATTGAGTTCGACTCCATCTGCCTGCACAGCGACACCCCCGGCGCCCTGGAACTGGTGGAAGCCACCCGTGAAGCGTTGGACCAGGCTGGCATAGCGGTAGTGAACGGGCTTGCTGTGGTGAACAGGCTTGAGGTATGAGCAGGCTGGGTGTGGCAGTTGGCTTGGTGTGTGAACGGGCTTGATGTGGCGAGCGGGCTTGCCCTAATGCCGTTCAGTTAAGGCTTTTTTGTAGGAGCGAGCTTGCTCGCGAAAAACTCACAGGCGCCGCGTTCATTCAGGAAACACGCGTTATCGTTGACGTTTTTCGCGAGCAAGCTCGCTCCTACAGAAGGCGATGTACGCTTAACTGAACGGCATTAGGGCTTGCCCCGCGTTGGGGCGCGTAGCGGCCCTGAGATCAGACGGCCGAGTTTTACCTGACACTGCACAGTGTCTTTGGATTGGGGCCGCTACGCAGCCCAACGCGGGGCAAGCCCGCTCGCCACAACTGACTCGCTCACACACCAAGCCCGCTCGCCACAGATCATTTTTTTTTGCCTGCCTTTCTACAATGATTCCAAGAGGAACAGACATGGCTGAAACATCCCCAATCCGCTACAGCTTCGGCGCGGATGAACACCTGTTTGCCGAGGTCAGCGACAGCATGTCCCTGGAGGCTTTTTTCAAGGGCATGGCCGTGACCCGCGCCGTGGAGCGCCTGGCCCTGGATGGCGTGCTGGATGTATGCCTGGCCAATGCCTCGTTCCAGATTCGCTTCGACCCCGACCGCATCGCGCCCCATGTGCTGCTCGACGCGGTGCAAAGCGCCGAAGCCCAGGCGGTGGCCGAACGCACCTTGCACACGCGCATCATCGAAATCCCGGTGCTGTACAACGACCCCTGGACCCATGAAACCCTGATGCGTTTTCGCGATCGCCACCAGGACCCCAGCGGCACCGACCTGGAGTACGCCGCGCGCATCAATGGCCTGGCGGATGTCGACGCATTTATCGCCGCCCACAGTGGCGCGCCGTGGTTTGTGTCGATGGTCGGCTTTGTCGCGGGCTTGCCGTTCATGTTCCAGATGGTCGAGCGCGCGCGGCAATTGCAGGTGCCCAAGTACCTGCGCCCGCGTACCGACACGCCAAAACTGACCCTTGGCCACGGTGGCTGTTTCGGTTGCATCTACTCGGTGCGCGGCGCCGGCGGTTATCAGATGTTCGGCGTAACCCCGGCGCCGATCTACGACCCGGCGCAGCAGTTGGCTTACCTTCAGGAACACATGGTGTTCTTCCGCCCCGGCGATATCGTGCAGTTCAAACCCATCGACCGCACGGCCTACGACCTGGCCGTCGCCGAGGTGGACGCTGGGCGTTTCGACCTGCGCATCCGCCCGGTGGAGTTTTCTCTCGATGCGTTTCTCGCCGACCCCATCGGCTACCCGAAAACCCTGCAGGAGGCGCTGGCATGATCAAGGTCCTCAAACCCGGCCTGGCCACCTCCGTACAGGACCTGGGCCGTGAAGGTTATTACCACCTGGGCATCCCGCCGTCGGGCGCGCTGGACCAGTACGCGTTGAGCGCGGCCAACCACTTGGTGGGCAATCCGGTCGGCGCGGCGGGGCTGGAATGCACGTTGATCGGCCCCGAACTGGCGTTTCAACAGGACGCGCTGGTGGCCATCAGCGGCGCCCTGATGTCGCCACGCCTGGACGGCGAAGTGGTGCATCAGGACACCGCCTTCCTTGTACGCGCGGGGCAGGTGTTGCGCTTTGAATTTCCGAAGGCGGGCGCCCGGGCCTACCTGGCGGTCGCCGGGGGGATCGACGTGCCGGTGGTGCTCGGCAGCCGTTCCACTTACACCCTTGGTGCGCTGGGTGGGTTTCACGGGCGGCGCTTGCAGGCAGGCGATGAATTGCCCATCGGCCCAGCCAGCGGACAGGGGCGGGCGGGCAACAGTTTGCCGATGGCGTTGCGTCGTTCGGTCGGTGGCGATGTGACCTTGCGCGTGGTGCCGGGGCTGTATTACGAACGCCTCAGCGATGGGGCAAAAAGCAGCTTTTTTGCCGAACCGTGGACGGTGGGTTCCGAAGCGGACCGCATCGGCTATCGCTTCAAGGGCGGCAGTGCCTTGAGCTTCCAGCCACGGGAGCAGCCGTTCGGGGCCGGGTCTGACCCGTCGAATATCGTCGACAGTTGCTACCCCATTGGCTCGATCCAGGTACCGGCCGGTCTGGAGCCGATTGTGCTGCACCGCGATGCGGTATCCGGCGGTGGTTACGCGATGATCGGCACGGTGATCAGTGCCGACCTGGACCTGATCGGGCAGATGCAGCCGAACCAGCGGGCGGGGTTTGTGGCGGTGACCTTGGAAGAGGCGCTGGAGGCGCGGCGGGTGTACAAGAAACGGCTGAATGCGATGGCCGGGCTCTTCAACAACTGACACAGCACACGTCCAAATGTGGGAGGGAGCACGTCGAATCGTCGCACCGCCCCTCCCACATTGTGCATCGATGGTGTGTCAGAAGAGTTTGGTGAACAGCCAGTACAGGCTACCGGATAGCACAATCGCCGCGGGCAACGTCAACACCCAGGCCATCAGCAAATTGCGGATGGTCTTCATCTGCAAACCGCCGCCATTGGCCACCATGGTCCCCGCCACACCGGACGACAACACATGGGTGGTCGACACCGGCAACCCGAACATATCCGCGGCGCCGATGGTCAGCATCGCCACGGTCTCGGCCGAGGCGCCCTGGGCGTATGTCAGGTGGGTCTTGCCGATTTTCTCACCCACGGTCACCACGATGCGCTTCCAGCCGACCATGGTCCCAAGCCCCAGGGCGATGGCCACGGCGATCTTCACCCACAGCGGAATAAACCGGGTGGAATTGTCGATCTGTTGCTTGAACAGTTGCAGCTTGCCCTGGGTATCGGCGTCGAAATGGCCGACCTTGTCCTTGTCCATCAGGCGAATGGTTTCACTGCTCAGGTACATGTCGTTACGCACGTTGCCGACGGCTTCGGCGGGGACTTTGGCCAGGGAGCCGTAGCCTTTGACTTCATCGCCGATCTGGCCGGCGAGGGCGGCGAGGGCCGGGATCAGCTCGGGCGTGGCCTGCTTGGTAGTCACATAGGTCGACAGGATCGGCCGCGGGTCGCCGGCCAGCGCCTGCGGCGCGCTTTTCATCAGCGCCACTTGGGTCACTTCGGCCACCGCCGCAAATTGCAACGACTGTTCGGCGGGCATGGTGCGGTTCAGCGCATAGGCCATCGGCAAGGTGCCAACCAGGATCAGCATGATCAGGCCCATGCCTTTTTGCCCATCGTTGGAGCCGTGGGCGAACGACACACCGGTGCAGGTGACGATCAGCATGCTGCGAATCCACCAGGGCGGCGGGGTGTCGCCTTTGGGCGCCTTGTACAGTGCACGGTTTTTCACGAAGACACGCAGGGCCAGCAGCAAGAGTGCGGCAAAGACGAAGCCGATCAACGGCGAGAGCAGCAGTGCATAACCGATCTTGATCGCCTGGCTCCAATCCACGCCGCTGGTGCCGTCACGCCCGTGCATCAGGGCGTTGGCCACGCCGACACCGATGATCGAGCCGATCAGGGTGTGGGATGAAGACGCCGGCAACCCCAGCCACCAGGTGCCGAGGTTCCACAGGATCGCCGCGATCAGCAGGGCGAAGATCATCGCGAAACCGGCCGAGGAACCCACCTGCAAAATCAGCTCGACCGGCAGCAGGGCAATGATGCCGAACGCCACCGCGCCGCTGGAGAGCAGCACGCCGAGGAAGTTGAAAAAGCCCGACCACACCACCGCAAATTGCGGCGGCAGCGAGTTGGTGTAGATCACCGTGGCCACGGCGTTGGCGGTGTCGTGGAAACCGTTGACGAACTCGAAACCCAGGGCGATCAACAGTGCCACGCCCAACAGCAGAAACGGGGTCCAGGTGGTAACGACGGTGCCCAGTTCGTGCATGTCGCGCATCAGGCTGTAGGCGGTGAACAACAGGCCCATGGCGAGCACGGCAAAGAAAATGATCACCGTCAGCAGGCCGGGTTTCTTGTCGAGCCGGGGTTGGGTATCAATCGATGACGTATGCGTGGAGGCAGTCAGGGAAGGGGTGGCCATGCCGGAGCATCCAGTGTTGTGAGGATGTCGTGCATGTTCGTTGCAGAATGTTACAGCGATGCTGCCGCAGGTCATTGTTTAGGTAATCGGGTGTGCCGCTGGTCTATAAAACGCTGGGGAGCCAATGTGGGAGGGATGGGTACCTACGCACCTTTTCAGCCCCTGACAAATCGCCCTGTGGCGAGCGGGCTTGCCCCGCGTTGGGCTGCGAAGCAGCCCCAAAACCAGCCGCCACGGAGTGGCTGATACACCGCGTTCTTCTCGACTGTGGCAGCTACGCAGCCCAACGCGGGACAAGCCCTAATGCCGTTCAGTTAAGGCTTTTTTGTAGGAGCGAGCTTGCTCGCGAAGAACTCACAGGCGCCGCGTTCACTCAGGAAACACGCGTTATCGTTGACGTTTTTCGCGAGCAAGCTCGCTCCTACAGAAGGCGATGTACGCTTAACTGAACGGCATTAGGACAAGCCCGCTCGCCACAACAGCCCTAGATGCCGGGCGTTCAGCGTGATTGATAGCATTTCAGTTTGAAAATTTGCGGAACGCCCAGCGCCCGGCGATCAGCGTGAAGGTCGCGACCAGCGCCACCAGGATCCAGAAGCCCTCCGGGTCCTGGGAAAGCGGCACGCCGCCGACGTTCATGCCGAAAAAACCGGCAATGATATTGATCGGTAACGCCAGCACGGTCACCACGGTCAGGGTGAACAGCGTGCGGTTGCTTTGTTCGTTGAGGTTGGCGGCGATCTCTTCCTGCAACAGCTTGATCCGCTCACCCAGGGCCGTCAGGTCGTTGATGATCAGCGCGAACTCCTCGGTGGACTTGCGCAGCTCCTTCACGTCTTCCTTTTGCAGCCACTGCGGTGGGCGGTTGAGCAGGCGCAATAACGAGCCGGGCTCCAGCGCCAGCAAGCGTTGCAGGCGCACCAGCACCCGGCGTGCGGCCCCCAGTTCGGCGCGGTTGGTGGACAGGCGCGAGGACAGTAGCTGATCTTCGATATGGTCGACGCTGATGCTGGTCTTGCGCACGATCTGCGTCAGCACTTCGCCCTGGTCGCGCAGCAGGTGTACCAGCAGCTCCGAGGGCGAGCGAAAGCGTTCGCCGGCCTTCACCGAAGAACGCAGTTTATCCACCGAGTGCAGGGGTTGCAGACGTGCGCTGATCAACAGCCGGCTGCGGGCGCACACCCACAGTGTGGAAATATCCGACGAGACCATGCTGCTGAAGTTGAACACCACGTCGTTGACCACCGCCAGCAAGGCCGAGTCGACGTGCTCGATACGGGTGGAGCGCGAGCCTTCGTGCAAGGCTTCGAAGAACTCTTCCGGTAAATCCAGATGCGCCTGCATCCAGCGCTCGCACGCGGCGTGGGCCAGGTTCAGGTGCAGCCAGAGGAATTCTTCCGGGTCGCCCGGTTGCTGTAATGCTTGCAAGGCCGTGGCTGAATCAATCTGCTCACCCTTTTCACCGGGGCGAAAACGAAAACCGTAAAGCAAGCCAAACAGATCAGGATCCTGGTGGCTGTGGTCGATGCTGTGGTTCATGGCGGCTCGCAAAGAAAGCGCCTGTAGGACGTTTCACAGGTTCGCGTGGGCGAATCATTGCAAGGATATTTGACAGTTTTGTGACCGTTTGAAGGGGGCGAGCATAATTAAGACACTTTTTTGACCATCGGTCCGATAGGCTCAAGAAGCGTCTAGGACAGCCGATCCAGCACATAAGCACCCTACGCCCAGGCGTGCCTTTTATGACAGGGAAGTTGAGGCGTGCATGCACCCTATTTTCTTTGTATCGAGAATTCCCCCCAATGAATCTTTTGCGAACTTCCTTGAGAGCACAAATCCTGTCGTTGCTCGGTGGCAGCCTGTTGGCGATGCTTTTGATTGCCCTGGCCTGTTTCAACTTCCTCTCCAGCGGGGTACAGAGCTATCGCAGTTTGCTTGAAGGGCCGTTGCTGACCTCACAGTTGATCGATGAAGCCAACCTGCAATTCAAGGTGCAGGTGCAGGAATGGAAAAACGTGCTGTTGCGCGGCAAGCAGCCTCAGGAGTTGGAGAAGTACTGGAGCCAATTCCAGGACCGGCAGCACGATGTCCAAGGCATTCTGACGCGGCTGGTGACCCAGACCAACAGCGACCCGGCCCTTAGCCGGCGTATTGAAACCCTGCGTCAGGAACACCAGCAACTCGGCGTCGCCTATCAGAAGGGCCGTGATGCCTATGTGGCCGCGGGTGCCGACCCGGTCGCCGGTGATACGGCGGTCAAGGGCGTGGACCGCTCCGCCAGTGAGCAGATGAGCGCCCTGGTCAGCGACCTGCGGGCCCAAGGCACCCAGCAATCCCAGGCCATCAGCGCCTATGCCGAACGCACGGTACTGGTGGGCCTGGCGATCATGCTGCTGTCCGGTGTACTGATTGGTTTGTTCAGCCTGTGGTTGATCAACCGCAACCTGATCCTGCCGATCCGTGGCCTGATCGACTACGTGACCCAACTGAGCCATGGTCGATTTGCCGAGCGCGTCGCCAGCCGCCGTCAAGACGAACTGGGGCACCTGGCCGCTGCTGCGAATACCTTGCGCGACTTTTTGGCCGAAACCTTCAGCCGCCTGCAACGCAGTGCCACCGATCTGGTCAACGCCAGCGGCGAGTTGAACTCGATCGCCGGGCAGATGGCGACCGGCACCCATGAACAATTCAATCGCACCGACCAGGTGGCCACGGCCATGACCGAAATGTCGGCCACCGCGCAGGAAGTGGCGCGCCACGCCGCCAGTGCTTCGCGCGCGGCCGATGAGGCCGACCATTCAGCCCGCGAGGGCGGCGAAGTGATGAAAGTCACCATCGCCACCATCGGCCAGATGCGCGATGAAATCCTCAACACCGGTACGATCATTCGCCGCCTGGAAACCGACAGTGTGCGCATCGGCAAAGTGCTGGAAGTGATTCGCGGGATCGCTGAGCAGACCAACCTGCTGGCGCTTAACGCGGCGATTGAAGCGGCACGGGCGGGCGAGGCGGGGCGTGGGTTTGCGGTGGTGGCTGATGAAGTGCGCAGCCTGGCGCAACGCACGGCGGCGTCGATCATCGAGATCAACCAGATTATCCAGGCCGTGCAAACCGGTGCGGTGGATGCGGCCGAGGCGATTGTCACGGGCCAGTCGTGCAGTGATGACAGCGTGGAAAAAGTCACCCAGGCCGGCGCGATGCTCGCTCACATCACCCAGGCGGTGGAAGCGATTCGCGACATGAACCGTCAGATTGCCACGGCGGCCGAGGAACAGACGTCGGTGGCCGAAGACATTTCGCGCAATATCACCCAGATCACCACCGTGGCCACGACCAACCTCGACAACGTGAAGCGCACCGAAGCGGCGAGCCACAACTTGCGCGGCTTGTCCGGCGAGTTGAACGAGGTGACGGCGCGCCTGAGCGCCTGATCAGGCTGAAACGGCCTTGCGCCCTCTGCGCGCTGAGCGGCTCCGGGCCGTCATGGTTGCGGCGATGAAGGGCAGTGACCAGCAGGTAGATGGATGAACGCCCATAAAAAAACCGCGCCACCTAAAGGTGGCGCGGTTTTTTCAAGGGTTGACTCAAGTGTCGAGTTTGTCTTCCAACACGGCGCCGGTCTTGGCGTCGAGTTTCACTTCGAACTTCTTGCCGGCGGTGTCGGTCAGGTCGACTTCGTAGACCAGTACACCGCTTTTGTTGTGGTCCAGCTCGGTGTCGGTGATGCTGGCACCTGCGTGCTTGGCCAGCGCGGCGGCATTGAGTTGCTCGAAAGGCTTCACGGCACCGGACTTGAGCAGGCCTTCAATGTGATCCGGGCGAACATCCGCCTGGGCCAGGCCGGCGGTCAGGGTCAGGGCAGTGGCGGCGAACAGGGCAGTCAGGGTTTTCATCGTGTGTGTCCTTCTTTGTTGAGCTGTTTAAGTGGCGCCAGATTAACCAGCGCAACTTAACTCATCCTTAATGGCAAACTGACTCACTCAGTACTTATAGTCGTTCAGCAGGTCCTGCACGCTGGACGACGGCCAGCGCTTGTAGAACTTCAGCAGTTCGGCTGCGCGGTTGGTGAAGATGCCATCGACACCGGCTTTCATCACTTTCTCGAAGTCCACGGGCTCATCCACGGTGTAGACGTGCACCAGCAGGCCCTTGTCGTGGGTCAGCTTGTTCATTTCAGGCTTGACCAGGTCGGTGTAACTCTGGTCGCCGTGGGCCGTCAGTTCGGCCGAAGGGCCCGTGCCGATGGCGCCCAGGCTCTTGGCTTCGTCGACCCACTTTTCGAACTCGGCAAAGTCTTTCGGCTCTTGCTTGGCGTAGTAGGCCGCCTTGGTCGGCTCGCCGGATTCGGCGAAGGTGACTTTGGACTTAGGCTCGATGCTGCCTTCACCCACCCACAACAGCAGGATCTTCGGGGTGTTCGGCATTTCTTTCTGCAGCTCTTTGAGGCTGGCGGTCTCGAACGTTTGCAACACCACGCGGCCCTTGCCTTGGCCGACGCCGGTGTTGCTCTTGCCCAGCTTGGAGCCGGCGGAGCTCAGCCAGCCTTTGTCCAGCAGCTTGTTCTTCAGGTCGGCTTCGATACCGGGGAATTGCTTGGGCTCCTTGGTCTCGATGTACAGGCCGGGTTTGTGCTGCGGGTTGCCTTCGGCGATCTTGATGATGTCGTCCAGGCTCTGGATTTTCAGGCCGACGAAGCCGGGACGGGCGCGATCCGGGTAGGCGGCATTGAACCAGCTGCCGGCGTCGAGGGTTTGCAGTTCTTTCCAGGTGAACTCGTTGGCCGGGGCGTCCTTGCGCTCGGGAAATTTGGTGGCCACGTCGGTGGTGCGTTGCAGGTTGTTGTCGTGCAAGGCGAACAGCACGCCGTCCTTGCTGCGCTGCAGGTCCATTTCCAGGTAGTCGGCGCCCAGGTCTCGCGCCACCTTGTAGGCCGCGGCGGTGGATTCAGGGGCGTCGTAGGAGGCGCCACGGTGGGCGATCACGGCAGGGTGGGGAATGCCTTCGTTAGTTGCCAATTCAGCCGGGCTGATCGGGTCGGCAGCCTGTACAGGGGCCACGCCGAGCATCAGGGCGAGCAGCACGCCCCCTAGGGTGGCGGGCGCCGGGCCGTTGGTAAACGTGACAGGCATATGCGAAATCCTTTCGTGGAGGTAGCTTTGAGAAGGCCTCCTTTTTAACAATTGATTGCGAACGGCGCTATCACCAAACCGACATTAACGTGCGCACGCGCCAATTTTCTCGGTTTTTTTGCGATACATTGCAGTACTCTTGCTGCGAACTGCCCCGTTAGAGGGCAGTCCTTTCTGCCACGCGTGTAAACCATCTTTCCAGTCCCTGTGGGACTTTTCAGTGAGGTTTACCATGCGCATCACCTCCGAGCTTATCTGCCAGGCTGCCGATCAACTCCGCGGATTTGTCGGCCTGAACCGCAAGACCGGCCAATACATCGTACGTTTCAGCGAAGACTCCTTCGGCATGGACGTGGCCGATGACGGCATCATTCCTACCGCGGAATTCGTCTGGTTGCCGGCCCCTGAGCAGACCATGACGCTGTCGCGCGAACGTATCCAGTTGCTGTTGGACCAGAATATCGACGACCGCATCAACATCAGCGAACCGCTGCGTGTGTATATGCGGCGCGTGGAGATTCCGCAGATCAGCGCATTACGCAGCCTGGTGAGCTAGACGGCATAAGCGGTAAGCGAGCTTGTTGTGGCAAGCCCGCTCGCCACAGTAGGCCCTCCACACCACAAAAGGCCCCGATTGCCACAACAAGCCTGCCCCACAGAGAACCAGGCGATACGAAGGTTACTGGCCCTGGAATGCGTAGGCCCGTTCCACCTTGCACACCCTTGTCTGAAACGCCGAGTACCAGGTGGCGCGTCCTTGTTCACGCACTGCCCGGTGCTCGGCCTGCTGCTTCCAGGCGAGGATGTCGGCCTCGCTGCGCCAGTACGACACGGTGATCCCCAGGCCATCCTCCCGGGCCGATTCCACCCCGAGAAAACCCGGTTGCTCGCGCGCCAGTTGCAGCATGCGGGCGGCGGCTTCGCCGTAACCGTGATCACCATCGGTGCGCAGTGAGCTGAAAATCACGGCGTAATAAGGTGGGGCGGGGGTGTTGGCGATCATGCCGAGACCTCCTGGCAAGCCTTCAGCAGCGCAATCGCCAAGGGCGGCGTGATGCCCTTGAGCGCCGCGCGTTCCGGCTGGAACAGGGTGGCGACGAAGAACGGATGATCCAGCAACTCGACCGCGCGCAGGTCGCCCGCCGAATCATGCCCGCTGGCAATCAAGTTGCCTTCCAGCAGCGCGTCGGCGAACTCGGGGTTGATGCCGTAGCGGCAGCGATAGCCTTCCTCGATATCGAGGCTGTCGTAGGCTTGGGCGATGCGCGTGTAGGGCGCCAGGCGCACCGTGTCAGAGGCCTCGACCAGAGCGCAACTCAGTGGCGTGATCACTGCGCGCCGGGC
This sequence comes from Pseudomonas sp. G11, assembly GCF_029457515.1. NCBI lineage: Bacteria > Pseudomonadati > Pseudomonadota > Gammaproteobacteria > Pseudomonadales > Pseudomonadaceae > Pseudomonas > Pseudomonas sp. G11. Next base: position 6,278,395 of record NZ_CP120377.1, on the reverse strand, counting down.
CTTCGGCGCCAGTTCACCGTGTTCGGCGTCGGCCCAGTCCAGCACGTTGCGGGCGTATTCCAGCACTGCGTGTTGAAAACCGCCGCAGGTACCGAGGAACGGCCGACGTTGCTCGCGGGCAAACCGGATCGCCCGTAGCGCACCGTCGGTGTCGCGGTAGGGGCTGGCAGGCACGCACCAGAAACCATCGAAACCCTGCAACGGTTGATGGGGGCCAAGGGTGTCCGTCTCCAGCCATTGCACGTGAACCTTCAGGCCCAATGTGTCGGCGGCTTGTTGCAAGGCGAGGGGAATCGCCTGGTGGGCGATAACGTCGGGGTTGTAATCGCCGATCAGGGCGAGGTGCAGGGCGGTGGTTTTCATCGGGTGCATCCCATGGCTTGTGGTGTCCTGAGGCGCACTATAGATTGGCGCTCACGCAATCAATATTGGCATTTCCCCATATGCTCAATGCAGCCACGCACTATCGACTCGACTACAACGACCTGTCGCTGATCCTTGCCTTGGTGCGCGGCGCCACGCTGGCGCGCGCGGCGGCGTTGCTGCGGGTGGATGTGTCGACGGTGTTCCGCGCAGTACGGCGCCTGGAGGCCGCGCTGGGCCAGACCTTGTTCGAGAAAAGCCGTGCCGGCTACTTGCCCACCAGCCTCGCCAGCCACCTGGCGCAGCAGGCCGAGCGCGCCGAACAGGCCCTGGAAGCGGCGCGGATTGGCGTGGAACAGGGCGGCGAGGTGATCAGCGGCACGGTGCGCCTGACCTGCACCGACTCAGTGCTGCAAGGCCTGTTGCTGCCGGCACTGGCGCAGTTCATGCCGGACTACCCGGCACTGACCCTGGAACTGAGCACCTCGAACGATTTCGCCAACCTCAGCCGCCGCGATGCCGACATCGCCCTGCGCTTGACCAAGACCCCGCCCGAACACCTGGTAGGACGCTGCCTTGGCAGCGTGACGTATCGGGTGTGTGCCAGCGCCGATTTTGCACGACGACATGCAGGACGTGACCTGGCCGACCTGGCCTGGATCGCACCGGATGACTTTTTGCCCGATCACCCCACCGTCGCCTGGCGCCGCGCGCACTTGCCAGGCGTGCGCCCCAGTTATCGCTGTAACAGCATGTTGTCGGTCACCGAGCTGGTGCGGGCGGGGTTGGGCGTGGCGGCGTTGCCGGACTTTCTGCTGGGTGGCGACCTGCAACCGCTGGGCCCTGTGCTGGCAGGGCACGACACGGCGCTATGGCTGCTCACGCGTCCCGATTGCCGGGCGTTGCGTTCGGTGGTGACGCTGTTTGATGAGCTGGGGAAGCACCTGCGGTTGCCGGGGCACTAGGTTTTCCGCACAAAGTGCTCATGCATTTCGCAGGTCAGGGTCTCGATACGCTCGGTCAGTTGCTTGGTCATTTCCGTCAGGCGGGTGTTCTGCTCCAGCAGTTCCAGCAGTTGCTTGGTGGTCCGCGCGGCCTCGGCCTGGCGCTCGGCGTTGGCCACGGCCAGCGCTTCCCGGTGCTGCGCGTCGGCGTCGGACTGGGCTTTATCGCGGGCGGCCTGGCGTGTCTGGGCCAGCAGGATGAGCGGCGCGGCATAGGCCGATTGCAGGCTGAACGCCAGGTTGAGCAGGATGAACGGGTATACGTCAAAGTGCGTGATGCCGCTGACGTTGAGCGCCACCCACAAGATCACGATCGCGGTTTGCGCGCCGAGGAAGGTCGGCGTGCCAAAGAAGCGCGCGAAGGCTTCGGCCTTCAGCGCAAAGGTGTCGTTGCCGAAGGTCGGCGCCAGGTGATCGTGGCGCCGGTGGAAACGTCGATGGTCGACGGGGGTGGTTTCAGGCTTATCTGGCGTCATGGTGGGCTCGGGTCATCAACGGTAAGACGGGCGTTCACTATAGTCCTGGCGACCTGTCTGACGTATGAATAACCCAGAGCCGATTCAGTGGGCGCTGCGTTCGTTGGCAAAAGCGCTCACTGCCTGTACCGCCTCACTGGTGCCTTCGCGAATTTGCAGGATCACCGTGCCGGCGCGGTTGGCCAACTCCACAGCCTGGGCGGCGCGGTCACGCGTGCCGTCCATGCTGTCGATAGCCTGGCGGGTCTCGTCCTGGATCATCGCGATCATGCTGGAGATCTCGGTCGTCGAGCCGCTGGTGCGCGCCGCCAATTGCCGTACTTCGTCGGCCACCACCGCGAAGCCACGGCCTTGTTCACCCGCCCGCGCCGCCTCGATTGCCGCATTGAGCGCCAGCAGGTTGGTCTGGTCAGCGATGCCTCGGATGGTGTTGACGATGGCGGTGATCTGCTGCGAACGCTGGCCCAGTTTGGCGATCAGTTGCGACGAGCCGTCAATGTCGGCGGCAATCTCACGCATGCCAGTGGCGGATTGCTGGATCACTTCGGCGCCTTTTTCCGCGATGTCCCGGGTGTTCAGGGAGATGTGGTACGCCTGGGCTGCACTGGCCGCGTCGGCGGCGTGCTGTTGCACCATGGCGGTGACGTCGGAGGCGAACTTCACCACTTTGCACAGGCGCCCACTGGCGTCGTGTACCGGGTTGTAGTTGGCTTCCAGCCAGACGGTCTGGCCGTTTTTATCGACGCGCTCAAACTGGCCGCTGAACAACTGGCCCTGGTTCAGGCGCTGCCAGAATTCACTGTAGGCCGAACTGTTGACCAACTCCGGTTTGCAGAACAGGCGGTGATGCTTGCCCTGGATCTGCGCCAGGCTGTAACCCATGCGGCGCAGGAAATTGTCGTTGGCGGTGATGATAGTGCCGTCGAGGTTGAACTCGATCACTGCCATGGAGCGGTCGATAGCGCCCAGTTTGGCATCCGCTTCGCTCTCGGCCTGCAGGCGCGGGGTGACATCCATCGCGTACTTCACCACCTTGATCACTTTGCCGGCGTCGTCGCGTACCGGGTTGTAGCTGGCTTCCAACCACACCGACTGGCCGGCGTTGCCCACCCGTTCAAAGGTGCCGGATTGGAATCGACCGTTGCGCAAGTCCGACCACAACTGGTTGTACTCGGCGCTGCGGACGTATGCCGGGGTGCAGAACAGGCGGTGGGGTTGGCCCTCGATCTGCTCGGCGCGATAGCCCAAGGTCTTGAGGAAGTTCTCGTTGGCTCGCAACACGGTGCCTTGCAGGTCGAATTCGATCACTGCCATGGAGCGCTCGATGGCGTTCAGCAGGCAGGCCTGTTGCGCGACGGTATGTTGCAGGAGGTCGATGGTTTTTTTATGCGCGTTGAATAGCATGTTCGGGTGCTCGGGTAAGCAAGCGTCTTGGGGTATCCATGAATATGCGCCTGCCTCCGTAGGGCGCTTCGCCTCACGGTTGACGTGCTCATTGTCAGCTTCCTTGTGCCGACAGCGGGGTGGAACAACCGGTTCAGAGTGATCAGCCTGACCAGAAGTTCGACCCAGGGCAGGACCTTTTTTGGGTTAGCGGACGGGTGGCGGCATTGTGCTATCTATTCGGGAGTGTCGCAGCAGTCAGACGGGCTGCCGCATCAGGTCTTCAGGCGGAATGGGCGATCAAGTAATTGCTGACATTGACGCGATTGCGCCCGGTATCTTTGGCTGTGTACAGCGCTCGGTCCGCCGCATTCAGCCACATGGCGGCATCGGTGAAGAGCGGCTGGAAGTCCGCCAGGCCGATGCTCAGGCTGACGCGCAATTCGGGGATCAGCGGGTTCTGATAACGGCTGAAGGTTTCGCGCATGTGCTCCATGACCTTCGCGGCTTCGTTCAACGACATTTGTGGAAGAATCACACAGAACTCATCGCCACCGTAACGGCCGGCCAGGTCGTTTTCGCGCAGGTGGCGCCGCAGCTCCAGGCCCAATTGCCGCAACACGGCGTCGCCGATGATATGCCCGTGGGTGTCGTTGATCTGCTTGAAGTGATCGATATCGATCAGGGCGATGGTGGCGTGGCTTTGCTGCAACTGGCACTTATGGAACTTGAGGTGCAGCAGGTCTTTCCATGAACCGTGGTTGAGCAGGCCGGTCAGTTTGTCGGTGCGGCTCAAGGCACTGAGGGCACGTTTGTGTTCCGCCAGTTTGATCGCCAGTTGATAACAGACCATGCCGATGGCCATGGGATAGAGGGTCAGCATCGGCAGGCAGGTGTAGACCTGCAGCAGGCTGACATCGGGGTTGAACCGGATGCCGAACAGCGCCCAGGCCACACACGCCCCCGCCACTTGTGCCAGCAGGCCGCGCAGGAACAGGCGTAGGCCTCCGGCCGCGACGTTGTTCATGGTCATCATCGACAGGATGGTCACGGCTGTCAGTGGCGTGAACTGTGTGGCCGCGGCCCAGAAGCCGCCCGATAGGGAGTCATACAGCAGGTTGCGCTGTTCGGCCTGGTAGGGGAATTGGGAGCGGGTCGACAGCTGATACGCCACATGGGCCCAGGCAAACCCATTGAACAGCAGGAACGCCCATACCCAGCCCGGCATCGCGAGTGGATACAGCGCGCCGATGACGCTGATGCAACCGATGCCCAGGCCGATGATCCTTGGCTTGTAGATTCGCTTGGCAAATGAAAGCCCCTTGCCTCGTCTGTTTTCCATAAATTCCTGGTTCAGCTGTTTTTCACTGATACGGCTGCGCACGTTTGCCCGATTAACCGTTGATCGGATAAGTCCGGTGAATATTGTCAGTTATTCCTGTGGGAATAATCAGTGTCCTTCCAAGCCATTTGTGGAGAGACCGTGCAGGAATCGTTGAAAAACGACCAGGGATGTCGCTTATGCAACAGTGGGGAGGGGCCAGTGCTTCAGCGCTGTGCAGTGATTTCGTAACCGGCCAGGAAAAGATCGATGGCCGACTCGATGACCCTGGCCTGGCTGGCTGCATCAAGGGTGGGTTGGCCCAGCGTGATCTGTGGCCAGAACGCGAAAGCCTTGAGCAGGCTCTGGATCTGGTGGGCGGCGAAGGCCGGGTCGCTGCAACTGAGTCGGCCGTCTTGCTGGGCGGCGCGCACCCACTGGGTAAAGCCTTCTTCGCGTTTGCTCAGGCGGTTGACCATGTCCTGGGCGCGTTCCGGTGAATGGATGGTAGCGGCGATGGCAACCCGGGCCAGGTCGAGAAAATTGGCGTCCGACATCATCTTCATCTTGGCTTCGAGCAACTCGCGCAATTGTTCGCGCAACGGACGGTCGCTGGCGTAGCTGACGTCGAGCTGGGCGACGCTACTGGCCCAGAGTTGGTGGAGAATTTCGGCGAACAACTCTTCCTTGCTGGGGAAATGGTTGTATACGGTGCGTTTGGAGACGCCGGCGGTGGCGGCGATCTTGTCCATGCTGGTGACCTCGAACCCGTTGACCCGAAACTCGGCGATGGCGGCGGCCACGATGGCTTCGCGTTTGCGGTCGGTGAGGCGCTGGGGGGCAGTCATGGGCAGTGATCGGCTCTAGGAGGAAAATTACACTCGGTAGTTTACTTGCTCCGGGTTTTGTTGCAATCTTGAAACTACACTGTGCAGTGTAACTTATGAGCGGTCTGTAGGAGTCACTCTGGAATGGCCACGATCTCAACCCGTCTCGACCCCGCGCCCGTCGCCCGCAAGCCTGCCGAACAGGCTCCGGGAAGCTTCAGCAACGGCGCCCCCGTGCAGCACGCCGGCTTTGCCAAAACCTTGGGTATTTTCTGGAAGATGCTCTTTCACAAGCCGCGCACCACGCGGCCAGTAGGGCAGATCCCGGTGCAACCGCTGACCCGCGAGCAACTGTCCGCCGCCCCCGACCACAGCGTATTTCGCCTGGGGCATTCCACGGTACTGCTGAAAATGCGCGGCAAGTTCTGGCTGACCGACCCGGTGTTCGCCGAGCGCGCGTCACCCTTCAGTTGGGCTGGTCCCAAGCGTTTCCATCAGCCTCCTATCACTCTTGAAGAACTGCCTGATTTGGAAGCGGTCATTCTTTCCCACAACCATTACGACCACCTGGACCGTAAGGCTGTCATCCAGTTGGCCGACAAGACCGCTGCCTTCCTGGCGCCGCTGGGCGTGGGCGATATCCTCGTCAAATGGGGCGTGGACGCGCGTAAAGTGCGGCAGCTCGATTGGTGGGAGGGCACGGAGGTCGGCGGCATTCATTTGGTCGCCACGCCTGCACAGCATTTTTCCGGGCGGGGCCTGTTTGATAGTAACCAGACGCTGTGGTGCTCTTGGGTGATGATCGACGGCGCGCGTCGGATCTTTTTCAGTGGCGACACCGGCTATTTCGACGGCTTCAAGCGCATCGGCGAACATTACGGCCCGTTCGACCTGACCCTGATGGAAACCGGTGCTTACAACGTCGACTGGCCCCATGTGCACATGCAACCCGAGCAAACCTTGCAGGCGCACATTGACCTCAAGGGCCGTTGGTTATTGCCGATTCACAACGGCACCTTCGACCTGGCGTTCCATGCCTGGCACGAACCCTTCGACCGCATCATGGCGCTGGCATGGGAGCGCAATGTGTCGATTACCACGCCGCCGATGGGCCAGGCGTTCAGTTTGAGCATGCCTGAACGCGGTCATGCGTGGTGGCTGGATGTCGAGACGCAAGCGGTTGAGGAACACGCCGTGGGCTGAACGTCGGCGCACTTGGAAAAAGGAATTTTCAGGGTGTTTCGAGGTTGCGACAAGCGCCGGACGACGGTGCGATGATCCCTGGGAATTTCATTTCTCGGGGCAGGTTCTGATGGAAGACAAGTGTAGGAAGTACTGGCGCCCATGCGTGCCATGCCCAACGGGGCAAGCGTTACCCTCGGGCGCGACCTGCCCGCCCTCCGTTCCTCCCACTGATGCACCGAGCGGCAGCGCGGGCGGCATCACGTTCGGTGCCGCTGCTCACACACCTGAGCCAGCGGGAACCGGCGTCCCCACTCCCCGGTTTGACGTGCCGGGCCCGCTGATGAAAACCGTACGCGACCCGGCGTTATCGCTCAGTGCGTTAAGTGGCGTCGACCCATCGGGGCCGGTGATGGTGGAAGTCCCCCTGGTACTGAACAACAGTGCTTTTACCCCGGCACCGGCATTGACCGGGTGGCGCATAGGGTATGCCGGGCGCTATGTACGGGGTGATGCATACGAACCCGCTGAACACAGCGCCTCCTTCGCTCGCGCCTTGGATAAGTTGCGCCAGGCGGGGGCGCAACTGGTGGCGCTGGACGCGGAGCAGGTGGACGACAGCCTTCAATTCAGCATGCACAACGAAATCGATCGACACGTGACGGAGAATCGCCTTGATGCCCTGGTGTCCGAGGGGCGAAGTGCCGCGTTTCATGCCGCGTGCAGAAGTGGCTACCCGGGGCTTTTCGAGCCGCTGGAAGAAGGCAACAGGCTTTGGTTTTATAGCGCCCACTGGATGCGTGATCACGTGAGGGCGTTGGCACAGAGCTACCGCCTGCTGTTACAGGAACCGGCCACCTTACAGCCCACACCTTGGGTGGAGTAATCGGACGAGACTGCAAGATTTACCCTGGGGGACGAAAGCACCGCCCTTTTTAGACTGGTACCGGGTTATCAATCGATAGCTCGCACGTTCCGTCCAATCGAGGGGAATTTATGTTCATACCTTCTTCGTCCGGGGGATGGGCTGCCGACCTTTACCGGGCATTTACACAGCCTGGGCAGGGATACAAGAGCGCCCATGAAATGTCAGCGGATATGGCCAAGCACTCAGGGGGCACTTCAGAGTCGTTGGTGAAGGATTCGTTGAAGCAGATCGCCAATATTGACCAGGGGCTCCAAGGGGGAAACGCGTTTTTAGAAATCAACCGCAACGCCAGGAATGAGGCGAAGGCGCTCGATCAGGAGCGTGCCAACGGCCAGGTGCGCAGTTATCTGCATGGCGTGCCCGTGGCACTCAAAGATGTGTTTGAAACCCAAGGCAATATGCAGACGAGTGCTGGCTCAAAAGCCCTGGTGGGCGCGCCGGCGACTAAAAATGCCAAGGTCGTGGACCAGCTGCTGAAAGCGGGCATGGTCATTGTGGGTAAAACCAACATGAGCGAATTGTCCAACTTTCGCTCCGAAGCGCCGGCAGATGGGTGGAGCTCCCGAGGTGGGCAGACGCTCAACCCTCATCGGCTTGGTGGCCCGGTGGCAGGGTCGAGTTCTGGCTCGGCGGTGGCGGTGGCCCAAGGGCATGTTCCGCTGGCGCTGGGGCTTGAGACCAATGGTTCGGTTATTGCTCCGGCCGCCTATAACGGTGTTTTCGGCATGAAAACCACTGCCGGCCTGGTCAGCACGGAGGGCGTCATGACCAGTACGCGCCTGGATTCGGTGGGCACTTTTACACGTAATGTGCGTGATGCGGCGGAGGCACTCAACGCCATGACTGAGACCACCGTGTACACCGAGGGCCTCACGCCAGATGCCTTGAAAGGCAAGCGCATTGGCTACACACCATTGCCTGAGCTGACGCCGGAGGAGGCCAAGGACCCCGCGAAGCGCGCGGATAGAAAACACTTCGAGGACGCGATTGAACGGCTCAAGTCCGAGGGCGCTACCCTGGTGCCAGTGGGGCCAATGGACGAAGGCATATCTGATGACAACTACCGGGACTACAACGAAGCGTTGTTTACCGACGTTAAAAAACAGCTCGAGGACTATTTGGCGGGAAGGCAAGGCCTGCCGGTCAAATCACTATCGGAGCTGATCGCATTCAATAAACGCAACGGGCTGCCGGGCGAGCCGGACCAGAACCTTCTGGAACTCATCAACACCCTGGAGGTGCCGCAGGAGGAGCTCGACAGCCTGTGGGAGGCCATTACTCCGATTTTCCAGCAAACGATTGATAACCCGTTGAAGGCACACAAGCTCGACGCCATCGTGTCGAATTTCCTGTCCCATAACTATTACTTCACTGCTGCCGCGGGCTACCCAGGCATTTCAGTCCCTAGCGGCATGGATGATGAAGGCATGCCTACGGCGCTGTATTTCTATGGTTCGGGCAACAGCGAGGCCACCTTACTGTCCGTAGCCCATGGCTATGAGCAGGTGTCGCAGGCGATCAGGGAGCCGGCTTTCACCCCCGGTACGCCTTTCTCTCCCGCACCGCCGATGACCGATGGCGGGGTTGAGATGACCGCCAACCACTGAACCTGACCCCCGCGTGATACAGGATGCATTGGGCGCTGCAATTGCAGGCCCGGTGCATTCAGCGTTCACGGTCGCCCGGCCACGGGATGAGCGTATCGGCCTGCTGCAAGAGCAAACCGCCGGCCTCTAAATCGCTGTGTGACTGGGGCGACTCCATGGCTGACCCGCCTGGACTCTACGCACCATTCGGTTGAGGCGTTGGTGGCTCGATTGCTGCCGCAGTTGAGCCCATCAGCCGCGACATAATGCCTTTAGAGGCCGGCTCGGCGGGTGCGGTTTCAAACCTGCGCGCCCTCATCCCCCATCCCGGCGCAAACCCAGGGAAAAACACCAGCCCCTCCGCCTCCAGGCGAAACGCCAGGGTCAGGCGGGTTTCATCGTCCACGTCGCCGTTGTTCTCGAATTGTTGAATCGCCGCCACCGACACGCCGGCCTGACGGGACAGGTCTTCGCGGCTCCAACCCAGCATCACGCGGGCCTGGACGCTGTGCTTGGCGGTGAATTGATGCAGGACAATCTGCTGTTCTACGAAAGAGCTCATTGCCAGAGAGGACATGGGTTGTCTCCAGGGTTCGACGGGGAAGGCAAACTATACTGTGTTTTTGTACAGTTGTTTCGACCGCTCATCAACTGGATTCTTAACCACCTGCTATTCCAGCATCGGCACTTCCCGAATAATCAGGTGGTCCAGGTTCTCGATATTGGCGCTGAATACCCCGAACGTCTGTTCCGGGTTTTTCTTGCTCGGCACTTGCTTGAGCGCCGGCGTCACCCCGTAGAAGAAGCAATACAGCGGCCGTTCGCTGCTGGCCGCGGCCTTGATCTGCTCCAGGAACGCCTTGCGCTTGCGGTAGTTCTCGATGAGTTTCTTGCTCAGGTAGACGTTGACCGAATAGGGCTTCTTGTCGAGCCAGACCTTCTTTTCAAAGTCGATGCGAAAACTGCTGGTGTAGTCCTTGATCGCTTTGATCTTGCCCCAGTAGATCAGGCCGTGGTTGTCCTGCAGGTACTCGATTTTCTTGAAAAACGCCCAGTAGGTCGCGCTGTGCTCGCCGATCTTCAGCGGCATCGCCTTGAGCTTATCCTTGTGGTCGATATTCGACACATAGCATTCCACCGGGTGGGCGAACACGCTGGTTTTATCCGGGGTGCTGTCGCTGGCGCTGACGGCTGCGGGGGGGCGGCCTGAAGGTGTTTGCGCGGGTGCTTGCGGGGCTTGCCCCTCGGCGTCGACGACCGGAGTGATGCGCGCGTAGGTACGCCGGGTCAGGACAAATTCCGATGGGAAGTTGTCCTCGCGCGCGTCGTCGCTTTCGCCTGCCGCTGGCTTGTGGCTGCTGGCATAGCGGCAACCCTCGATATGCTCGGTGCTGGGCGTGTTCTTGAAATGCGGGGTGCGCTGGTAGTTGACGTTCTTGGCGTTGTACGTGCCCAGCACGTTGCCCGTTTCAAAGGCTGCGCGGCAGGCGTCGTTGGGGCAGAGGAAACGGTCCTTGTCGGAGTCGTACGCGGCGGTTTCGTCGAAGTTCAGCTCTCGTACGTCGTAGATCGATAGCTTGTCGTCGAGACTCACGCTGTAGGCCGTGTCGAATTTCATGAGGCTCGGGTCCGTGAGAGGGATAACCGGATATTACGCAAATATCAGCCGTGGCAGCGATCAAATGTGCGGGCTGGCCGAAGGGGGGCTAGCCGCCACGCGGCGTCCGCTCAGGAAGCACAGTGTGCCGCCGAGGGCAGTGAGTGCGCCCAGGGCATAAAACATGCTGGTGGGCGCCGCGTTGATCAGCAAATACCCGCAAATCACCGGGCTCATCGCCCCGCCAAACGCGGCCAGGTTCTGTGCCCCGTAGTAACTGCCGCGCAGGGCATCCGGGGCGATGGTGTCGATAAACAGGAACTCGGACGGGTAGATGATCATCTCGCCCAGGGTGAACACAAACATCGCCAGGCACCAGGTGAGCAAGCTGTCGGCCAGGCTGAAGCCGATCAACCCAAGCATGAACAGCAAAGTGCCCAGCACGATCCAGTAGCGCAATTGCTCACGCTTGAGAAACCGCCCGATCTGGTACTGCATCGCGATGACGGTCATGGCGTTACACGCCAGCACCGCCGACAGAATCTTCAGCGCCTCGGCCGGCTTGTAGGCCACCAGCAGAAACTGCGACAGATACAACGTATAGCGCCCGTGGACAATGGTGCTCAGCAGGCTGCCGCTGGTGAACAGAATCAACGTGCGGTCGCTGCGCAAGGTGCGCAGGGTACTGAGAAAACTCAAGGGTCTGTGGCTGTCATCCCGTTGCGTCGGCGGGATACCGATCATCAGGAACACGCTACCAAAGGCAATCGCGCTGGCGATCAGGAAGGGCGCCAGTTGCATGTGGCCGGCAATCACCACGCCGACCATCGGGCCGGTGGCGTAGCCGACATTGGTCAGGGTATAGCGCAGGGAAAACACCTTGGCGCGATCGCCCACCGGCAGGTTCTCGCTGATGATGGCTTTGGAGCCGATCAGGAACAGCGCTGACGCTGCTTCGGTGATGACCAGGGTCAGGGTGGTGAGGTAGAGGTTGCTGGCAAACGTCAGTAACAGAAAGCCGATGGCGCTGGAGAGCATGGCCAGGATCAGCAGCTTGCGCTTTTCCAGGCGGTCGATGATATAGCCGCCATACAGGCCCAGCAGTGTGGCGATAAACACCGCGATGCCCATCAGCAGGCCGATGTCCTGCTGGTTGAGGCCCAGGCGCGTGCTCAGCAGCAGCGCCAGCAGTGGGCTGGTCATGGCGCGGCTGACCACGATGGTCACCGAGCAAATCATCAGGCGGCGGATTACCAGGGAGTAGGTGGCCACGGTGGGGCGGATGTCCTTGTCAGGTGCCTTGGTGTTCTGTAGGAGCGAGCTTGCTCGCGAAGATCGTCAACGATAGCGCGGGCTTTCTGATTGCCCGCGGTGCTCTCGGGTTTTTCGCGAGCAAGCTCGCTCCTACAGTGGGGACGGGTTACTGGCCGGCGTTGATGCTGATCTTCTCGACCGCACCCTGTTCCAGATCCCACTTCTTCAGGATCTTGCCGTAGGTCCCGTCATCGATCATGCCCTGCAACGCCTCACTGATCGCCGTGACCAGCCCGGTGTTGCTCTTCTCGATCCCCAGCCCGGTGAACTGCTTGGAAATCGCCAGGCCCACCGGCTTGTACTTGCCCTTGTCCAACGACATCAAATAAGGAATCGTCTCGCTGCCCTGCATCGCCGCGTCCAGGCGGTTCTGCTGCAACTGCGCCCGCGCATCCGCCGAGCCTTCAGTGCCGATCACCACGATGGCGGGTTTACCCGCGGCTTCGCAGTTTTCCTTGCTCCACGCGGCAATTTCCGACGGCCAGGTGGTGCGGCGGCTGGTGCCGACTTTTTTACCGCACAGGTCGGTCAGTTCCTTGATCTCTTCACGCTTGGCCAGGGTGTACAGCTGCGGGCCGCTGGTGAAGTAGTCGATGAAGGTCACGGATTTCTGGCGCTCGGCGGTGTCGCTCATGCCCGACAGCACGATGTCCACGCGCTTGGTGGTCAAGCCGCTGAGCATTTGCTCGAAGCCGGTTTCCTGCCACTTGATCTTCACACCCAGGCGCTCGGCCAGGGCGTTGCCCAGGTCGAAGTCGAAGCCGGTGAGCTTATTGGTGGCCGGGTCCTTGAAATCCATCGGCGGGTAGTTCGGCACGATGGCCGCGCTGATCTCACCCTTGTCCTTGATTGCCGCCGGCAATGCCGCCAATACACCGGTGGAGGCCATTAGGCCTGCGAGCAACGTTGGGATGAACAATTTTTTCATGGGGGCGTTCTCGTTAGTTTTTTAGTTAAGTGCGAACGGCAGAAATAAAGCTTTGGGTACGCGGGTTTTGTGGGCTTATTAGAATTTCTTCAGGGCTGCCGGCTTCCACAATCTGGCCTGCATCCATAAACACCATGCGGTTGGACACTTCGCGGGCGAAGCCCAACTCATGGGTGACCACGATCATGGTCATGCCGGTGGTGGCCAAATCGCGCATCACCGACAGCACTTCTCCTACCAGCTCCGGGTCGAGGGCTGAGGTGGGTTCGTCAAACAACATCAACTTGGGGCGCATCGCCAACGCGCGGGCAATCGCCACACGCTGCTGTTGCCCACCGGACAATTCCACCGGGTAGGCATTGCGCTTGTCCGCCAGGCCAACGCGGGCGAGCAACTCCAGGGCGTCCTCCGTGGCTTCCTTGGGCGAGCGCTTGAGCACCTGGCACGGGCCTTCGACGATGTTCTGCAACACGGTCATGTGCGGGAACAAATTGAAGCGCTGGAACACCATGCCGGTGGCCAGGCGTTGGCGCGCGATCTGCACTTCATTCATCTCATGCAGCTTGTTGCCGACCACGCGGTAACCCACCAGTTCGCCGTCGACCCACAGGCCGCCCTTGTCGATTTTTTCCAGCTGGTTGACGCAGCGCAGCAGGGTGCTTTTACCCGAGCCCGACGGGCCGATGATGCACATGACTTCGCCTTGCTCGACCTCGATATTGATGTCGCGCAACGCGTGATACTGGTCGTAATACTTGTTCAGGTTGACGGCCTTGACGATGCTTCTCATGGGGCAAATCTCCTCAACCCAGACTTACGAACGCTTGCCGGCGCCGCGGGCAAAACGACGCTCGAGGCGGCTTTGACCAAATGAAAGAACAGTCACCACCGCCAGGTACCAGATGCCGGCGACGATCAGCAGCTCCATGACCCGGGCGTTGGCGTAGTAGATGTTTTGCGCGTTGTGCAGCAGCTCCGAGTACTGGATCACGCTGGCCAGGCTGGTCATTTTCACCATGCTGATGAACTCGTTGCCTACCGGTGGAATGATCACCCGCATGGCCTGCGGCAGAATGATCCTGCGCAGCGCCTGCAGGCTCGGCATGCCGATAGACTTGGCCGCTTCGTACTGGCCGGTATCCACCGACAGCAGGCCGGCGCGCACCACCTCGGCGGTGTAGGCGCCCTGGTTGATGCTCAAGCCGAGCAGGGCGGCCACGAATGGCGTCATCAGGTCGACGGTGTCGATGCTGAACAGGCCGGGGATCGCGATCACCGGGAAGATCAACGCCAGGTTGAACCACAGCAGCAACTGCAAAATCAGCGGTGTACCGCGGAACAGCCAGGTGTAGGTGATGGCCACGTAACGCAGGATCGGGTTGGCCGACATGCGCATGATCGCCGTGATCACCCCGATCACCACGCCCAGCGCCATCGCCAGGATCGACATGACGATGGTATTCACCAGGCCCCAAATGATGGCCTCAGACGTGAGGAACTGACCGATGTAGGACCATTCGATTTGGCCATTGGCAAACGCGCGCAACAGCGCGGCCAACACGATCACGATCAAGGTGGCAAAAAACATCCGCCCGTAATAGCGACGTGGTACGTGCTCATACTGCGTGATATCGAACTGGTTCTCGGACAACTTACGCTCAGCTTCCAAGCGCTCGGCCGGGGTTTGGTTCATGGTTCTACTCCAAATGCTGTACACAGCCTTCCACTGTAGGAGCCAGCTTGCTCGCGAAGATCGTCAACGATAACGCGGGAAACCTGATGCCCCGCGGTGTTCCTGGGTTCTTCGTGAGCGAGCTCGCTCCTACAAGGTGAAGGTGTTCAAATTCTGAAACCGGTGTAGGTGTCGGCCCATTGCTGCTGAGCAGCCAATGCCGTTTTCAACCGCCCAATCTGCTCCCGCACCCGCTCTGGCGCCGTCCCACCCCATCCACTGCGTGCCGCAATCGCCGCTTCCAGGGTCAGGCAATCGCGCACCTCTGGCGTCAACCGCGCATCCACCTCCGCCAGCATTGCCGGCGAGGCTTCCCACAACTCAATCTCATGCTTCTCGCAGGCCTGCACCAAGGCGCCGGTAATCTCATGGGCCTCCTTGAACGGCACGCCACGGGTGGCCAACCAATCCGCCACTTCCGTCGCCAAGGTAAAGCCCATCGGTGCCTGGCGCCGCAGCTCCTCCACCTGGACCTTCATGGTCGCGACCATCCCGGCCATCGCCGGCAGTACCAGCAACAAGGTGTCCACACTGTCCAACACGCTGTGTTTGTCCTCGCTCAAATCGCGGTTGTACGACAGCGGCAAGGATTTGAGCGTCGACATCAGCCCGGTCAGGTTGCCGATCAACCGCCCAGCCTTGCCCCGGGCCAATTCAGCAATGTCCGGGTTCTTTTTCTGCGGCATGATCGAACTGCCGGTGGCGTAGGCATCGTCCAATACCACCCAACGAAACTGGCGCGACGACCACAGGCAAAACTCCTCCGACAGCCGCGAAATATTCACTCCGAGCATGCCCGCCACAAACAGGAACTCCGCCACATGGTCGCGACTGGCGACGGCATCGATCGAGTTTTCGCACGGCCCGGTGTAGCCCATTTCCTTGGCTGAATGTTCCGGCTGTCGCGCAATCGCCGAGCCGGCCATCGCCGCCGCACCCAACGGTGACAACGCCGTACGCGCATCCCAATCCACCAGGCGCTGGACATCGCGCAACATCGACTGCGCGTGGGCCAGCAAGTGATGGGCGAACACGATGGGTTGCGCCTGCTGCAAATGGGTAAAGCCTGGGCAGATGCTCTCGACATGCTGCTCAGCCTGTTCCACCAACGCCTGCTGCAGACCCAACACCTCGGTGGTGATGGTGCGCGCATGGTCGCGTAGGAAAAGGCGCAGATCGTTGGCGGTTTGATCATTACGCGAACGCCCGGCGCGCAGCTTGCCGCCCAATGCGCCCAGGCGTTCGGTCAAGACGCGTTCGATAAAGGTGTGTACGTCCTCGTCATCCAGGGTGGGATGCAGGCGGCCGGCGGCGAAGTCTTCACCGATGCGGTCCAGGGCCTCGAGGGTGCGCAAGGTCTCCGATTCATCCAGCAGACCGGCGCGCTGCAACTCACGGGCATGGGCACGGGAGCCGGCCAGGTCGTAGGGCGTCAGGCGAAAATAGCGCTCAGGGCAACGGGACAATGCGGCCAACGCAGCAGACGGACCGGTCTTGAAACGAGCGCCCCAAAGGCGGTCGGTGGGCTGGGACATGGGTATTCCTCACGCTTGTTTTTAGAAGAGTCGGAGGCAGTAAAAAAAGGTTTTCAACTAAACTGAACCGGCGTCTGACGCGCCGTATTCAAGGTTGCCAAGGGCGGATGTTTATGTTCATTATCGCCGCCTGGCTATGTTCAAGGATTGGGTTGAAGCCTGTTGAATATGGCACTTGAGGTCAACGCGTATTATGGAAACTCCACTTTCCACTTCTGGAAACCTACCGCCAAAACCCGGCACAAGACCGCCCCTGCAACTCAGTGGTTTGGATTTCAAACTGCTGCGGGTATTTATGGCCGTGGTCGAAGCTGGCGGCTTCAGCGCTGCGCAAAACGAGCTGAACGTGGGCCTGGCGGCCATCAGCAAACAGATCTCCGACTTGGAAATCCGCATCGGCATGCGCCTGTGCACACGGGGCCGAGAAGGCTTCGGGCTGACCGAAGAAGGCAAGTTGGTGTATCAAGCGTCCATCGAGTTATTTACCTCGGTAGACAGTTTCAGAGACAAGCTTAGTTCGGCGCAAAATGAACTCATCGGCGACCTTAGTGTGGGCGTTATTGATAACACTGTCTCCGACGTTAATTCACCGCTGATTGCCGCGCTTGGCAACTTACATAGCCAATCACCAAAAATAAGATTACGCCTGCATGCCTCGCAATTGGACGAAGTTGAACGCGGTGTGGTGGAAGGGCGCTTGATTGTCGGCATCGTCCCCGTGTACCAGCGCCGCGAAGAGTTCGACTACTTCCCGCTCTACGAAGAAAAGGCCCACGCCTACTGTGCCGTAGGACATCCGCTCTTCACCGCGAACGACATTACGCCCGAGGTGCTGCGCCAATATGAAGTGGTCAACCATCGGTATGCGATCCATCGCGACAAGGCCACCTTCGTCAATTACGACAGCCAGTCCGCCTCGGCCTCGCAAGTCGAAGCCGTCGCTATCCTGATCCTCACCGGTCGTTTCCTCGGCTTCCTGCCGGAACACTACGCCGCGCCATTGGTAAGGGAAGGGCGCCTACGCGCACTGTGCCCGGAACACGTGCACCTGAGCACCGTCTTCAACCTGATCCTGCGCCACAACGCGCCAAGAAGTCCGCTGGTAAAAGCCTTTGCCACCGCCCTGGGCGTAGACCTCAAAGCGACGACATAACGTTCACGACAAACGCCGATCTACCGGATCACAGAAATCAAATGTGGGAGGTCTCGAGCTTTAGCGAGGCACCGATGGCATCGACTCGGTGTTCCAGCCGATCCCCATTACCCGCATCACCGCTGCAACCGAGCCCGCTTTTTCTTCTTCGCATGAAAATGCCGAAAATGCGCATCCTGCGCCGCCGCCAGCAGCTCCCGATCCCCGCGTGTATCGCCCCAGGCCCGCAGCCGATACTCCCCCAGGTCCCCATACACCGCCTCGAGCCGCAGCACCTTATTCTCACAGCGGCAATTATTCCCGGTGAGCTTGCCGGTCAACACCCCGTCGACCACCTCAAGCTCAGTCCCGATCAACTTGATCCCCAGCCGATTCGCAAACGGCTGCAGCACCAACGCCGGCGACGCTGAACACAACGTGACCTCCGCCCCGGAGCCCAACTCATGCTCCACCGACAACACCCCCGCCGGGCGCATCAACCGCGCCCAATTGCGTTGGCAATACTCCTCGGCCTTCTGCTGCACCCACGCCTTCTCCACCCCGGTCATAAAGGTGCGGATCAACTGCGCCTTCAACTCATCCCGGCTGATCTGCCGCACCAAAAAACGCAGCCCAGGCACCGCCAGCTTGACCATCCGGCCATAAAACTCGCCAGGGCCAAAGGCAAACTTGAGGAAGGGCACGAAACTGTCGTGGTGGGTCAGGGTGCCGTCGAAGTCAAAGACGGAAAGTACTTTGGCGTCAGCGGGGCCGGCTTCGAGCATGTCTGGGTTCACGGGTTGGCCTCGGTCCTATCTAGTATTTTTTTGAGTGTGCATCAGGTGTGACAGCAGGAGTTTACTCCCGTGCCAATCTTCCGACCTTGGCGTAAAGCCCCTCGGTGAAAGCCTCCCGGTCAGTCGACCGGTGACAACGCTGATGGCAATTGGGGCACAAGGCTACAGCATTGGTGATGCGATCCGAACCCTTCTGGGCGAGGTGCTTGACGTGATGTACTTCAAGAAATGGCAAGCCGTCGACCTCGAACGGCGCGTTAGAGCCGCAGCCTTCGCAGATGCCCTTGGCTTCTTTCAGTACCCAGGCGCGGACTTTTAGGGCTCGACCGCAGCTGCAAGCTCCGCGTCAGTGAACTCGCATAAAAAAGCCCCGAACAAGTCAGGGCTTCTTGGTGTTGCTGTGTTAAGGAATCAATCCCAGCTCAACGCACCACCCGTCTGATACTCAATCACCCGGGTCTCAAAGAAGTTCTTCTCTTTCTTCAAATCCATAATCTCGCTCATCCACGGGAACGGATTCGTCGTCCCTGGATACTCTTCCTTCAAACCAATCTGCGACAGGCGACGGTTAGCGATGAACTTGAGGTAATCCTCCATCATCGCCGCGTTCATACCCAGCACACCGCGCGGCATGGTATCGCGCGCATATTCGATCTCCAGCTGCGTCCCTTGCAGGATCATCTGGGTCGCTTCTTCCTTCATCTCGGCATCCCACAAATGTGGGTTTTCGATTTTGATCTGGTTGATCACATCGATACCGAAGTTCAGGTGCATCGACTCGTCGCGCAGGATGTATTGGAACTGCTCGGCGACGCCGGTCATTTTGTTGCGGCGGCCCATGGACAGGATCTGGGTGAAGCCGCAGTAGAAGAAGATGCCTTCCAGCACGCAGTAGTAGGCGACCAGGTTGCGCAGCAGTTCCTTGTCGGTGTCGACGGTGCCGGTTTCGAACTTCGGATCGGAGATCGAACGGGTGTACTTCAGGCCCCAGGCGGCTTTTTTCGCCACCGATGGGATCTCGTGGTACATGTTGAAGATCTCGCCTTCATCCATGGCCAACGATTCGATGCAGTACTGGTAGGCGTGGGTGTGGATCGCTTCTTCGAAGGCCTGGCGCAGGATGTACTGGCGGCACTCCGGGTTGGTGATCAGGCGGTACACGGCCAGGACCAGGTTGTTCGCAACCAGGGAGTCGGCGGTGGAGAAGAAGCCCAGGTTGCGCATGACGATGCGGCGCTCGTCGTCGGTCAGGCCTTCGGGGTTTTTCCACAGGGCGATGTCGGCGGTCATGTTGACCTCTTGCGGCATCCAGTGGTTGGCGCAGCCGTCGAGGTACTTCTGCCAGGCCCAGTCGTACTTGAAGGGCACGAGTTGGTTGAGGTCGGCGCGGCAGTTGATCATGCGTTTTTCGTCAACGGCGACGCGGGCGGAAGCGCCTTCGAGTTCGGCGAGGCCTTCGGCGACGTCGAGTTTGTCCAGGGCCGCCTTGGCGCGCACGATGGCGGCGGAGTCACTGGCGGTGACGGCGCGGGCTTCGATGGCGGCAGCGGCGCCGGCACCGTCGAGGCGGTCCATGTTGGCTTCGGTGGCGTGGCCGGCGTTGGCGCCTTTGGTGGCTACTTCGCCGTCTTCTTCTTTGTCGAATTCGTCCCAGCTCAGCATGACGTGTCGTCTCCTGCGTGAGGGCTCAAAGGTGCCCGTGTGAAACCGGATGGTTGGGTGTTCACACGACCCTCGGGCCGCGGTGGATCTTAAGGAATCGTTTGTTGCAACCGCTGGCGCAGGCATTAAACGGAATAGGGTCACGGGTGCTCTGCGTGAGGCTTGAGAGGCGGAGCGACAGGTGCATGCTCCAGCGCAGGCTCAGGTCTGGCTCTTCATCCCAGTGTAAAGGGATATTGCAGGCCCGATTTACCCGCGCATTATAGGGAAAAATTCGACTTTGTGTTGCGGCGGATGGTCTCGGAGGAGGGCCGCAATGGCGTGGTTTTCGGCCAAAGCGTGTGTTTGCAAGGCTTTGCTGGGGTTGGTTTTTTTTGAGGGGCGATGAGTGGCTTTTTGCGGGGCGGATGCAGGGGGGGCGGGGCGTAGGGGGTAATAGCGTAATAGAGGTGCGTCGGCTGACGCTATCGGGGGTAAGCCCCCTCCCACATTTGGTCTGCGGGGGGTCAAAGGCCGGTTCTTGGCCGCAAGAACGATTTCTTGCGGCAAACAAGATCAAGTTCAAATTGAACTAACGAAGTGTTTATCCGTTAGAGCAACCATTGCCCATAACCTTGTAATTAAGAATGTGGCGCTGACCTTGGGAATCTTCATATTCCATTTTTACCGGTACCACTTCGCAAACTTCTGGAATGGTGCTCATGGACAATACTTTGGCCACGTCCAGTTTGGTGCTGTAGGTGTAGTCCTCGACAATCGGGGCTTTCTGGCCGGCCAGCTCAGTCGGGGCCTCATCGGCCAGGGCGGCGGTGGCGCACAAGCTGCTGAGGGCCATAACTAATAAAGCTTTCATTTCTCTATTTACCTTCTTCAGGGCGAAAGGGGTCACGGGGCCTTTGTGAGGCCACGTGTGTAACTTAGGGTTGGTAAGTTCGGATTAACGTGCCTTCGTGGGGGCTGTTACGTTGTTAATCACAGTGCCTTGTTGGCGGAGTTGATTTTAGGCCCGCAGGTTATATTCATATACCCGTGCTTTTGATAAACACTATTGGCGGTTTTTGTAACAATCCCGTGGTAAAGGTTTTTTCATCAGGCAGCCAAGCCACGCAGGCCGCGGGCCAGAGGCCCGTAGAGGGATAGCAGGGCAATTTGTAGGGTCTTGTTACTACCATCGTCGAATGGTTCTATAGGCCCACCCCGGCTACAACTGGGCCATACAACAACAACTATGTCACCGAGGTAAGAAAGATGAGTGCGGCTTCCCTGTACCCCGTTCGCCCCGAAACAGTCGCCAACACGCTGACCGACGAGGCGACCTACAAGGCCATGTACCAGCAGTCGGTGGTCAACCCCGATGGTTTCTGGCGTGAGCAAGCCAAGCGCCTTGACTGGGTCAAGCCTTTCACCGCGGTGAAGCAGACCTCTTTTGACGATCACCATGTCGACATCAAGTGGTTCGCTGATGGCACCCTGAACGTTTCCTACAACTGCCTGGACCGTCACCTCGCCGAGCGTGGCGACCAGGCAGCGATCATCTGGGAGGGCGATGACCCTGCCGAGAGCCGCACCATCACCTATCGCGAGCTGCATGAAGAAGTCTGCAAGTTCGCCAACGCCCTGCGTGGCCAGGATGTGCACCGCGGCGACGTGGTGACTATCTATATGCCAATGATCCCTGAAGCGGTGGTCGCCATGCTGGCTTGTGCCCGCATCGGGGCGATCCACTCGGTGGTATTTGGCGGCTTCTCACCGGAGGCCCTGGCCGGTCGCATCATCGACTGTAAGTCGAAAGTGGTGATCACTGCTGACGAAGGTATCCGCGCCGGTAAGAAAATTCCGCTGAAGGCCAACGTCGACGACGCGCTGACCAACCCGGAAACCAGCAGCATCCAGAAAGTCATTGTGTGCAAGCGCACCAATGGCAGCATCAAGTGGAACCAGCATCGCGACATCTGGTACGAAGACCTGATGAAAGTTGCGGGCACCGTGTGCGCGCCAAAAGAGATGGGCGCCGAAGAAGCGCTGTTCATCCTTTATACCTCCGGCTCCACCGGCAAGCCTAAAGGCGTGCAGCACACCACCGGCGGCTACCTGTTGTACGCGGCCCTGACCCACGAGCGCGTGTTCGACTATCGCCCAGGCGAAATCTTCTGGTGCACCGCCGACGTCGGCTGGGTCACTGGCCACACCTATATCGTCTACGGCCCGTTGGCCAATGGCGCGACCACGCTGCTGTTCGAAGGCGTGCCGAACTACCCGGATATCACCCGGGTGGCGAAGATCGTCGACAAGCACAAGGTCAATATCCTCTACACCGCACCGACCGCGATCCGCGCAATGATGGCCTCCGGCACCGCCGCCTGCGAAGGCGCCGATGGCAGCAGCCTGCGCCTGCTCGGTTCGGTGGGTGAGCCGATTAACCCGGAAGCGTGGGACTGGTACTACAAGAACGTGGGTCAATCCCGTTGCCCGATCGTCGATACCTGGTGGCAGACCGAAACCGGCGCCACCCTGATGAGCCCGCTGCCAGGCGCCCATGCGCTCAAGCCGGGTTCGGCGGCACGGCCGTTCTTCGGCGTGGTACCGGCCTTGGTGGACAACCTGGGCAACATCATCGAAGGTCCTGCCGAAGGCAACCTGGTGATTCTCGACTCGTGGCCAGGCCAGGCCCGTACCCTGTACGGCGACCATGACCGTTTCGTCGACACGTACTTCAAGACCTTCCGTGGCATGTACTTCACGGGTGACGGTGCCCGTCGCGATGAAGATGGTTACTGGTGGATCACCGGCCGTGTGGATGACGTGTTGAACGTGTCTGGCCACCGCATGGGCACCGCCGAGATCGAAAGTGCCATGGTTGCCCACCCGAAAGTCGCGGAAGCGGCGGTGGTGGGTGTGCCGCACGACATCAAGGGCCAGGGCATCTATGTCTACGTCACGCTGAAAAACGGCGAAGAGCCGAACGAAGCGCTGCGTCTGGAGCTGAAGAACTGGGTCCGCAAGGAAATCGGCCCGATCGCTTCGCCGGATGTGATCCAGTGGGCACCGGGCTTGCCGAAGACGCGCTCGGGCAAGATCATGCGGCGTATCCTGCGCAAGATCGCCACGGCCGAGTACGACGGGCTGGGGGATATTTCCACCTTGGCTGATCCGAGTGTGGTGGCGCATTTGATCGAGACGCACAAGACCATGAACGCCGCGTAACGCGGGGTAGGTGGGAAAGAGCCCCATTCGGTGTATGCCGAGTGGGGCTTTTTTTGTGGTCTCTCAAAACCACTGAGGATCCCATGTGGGAGGGGGCTTGCCCCGATAGCGCCGGGTCAGCTCACAAATAAGTGACTGACTACCGCTATCGGGAGCAAGCCCCCTCCCACATTTGGATCTCCACCAGTCAAATAAATATCGGTTTCCCTGGTAGGACGTTTCTGAATGTTACTGTCACCTCTAAATGTGTAACCCTATGCTCGAACATGAGGCAAAGGGCTACGCTCATGCCCTGAAAAACCGCGTTTTAGACACCCCCAGAAATAAGATTAAACGCCAGACTTGCCGTGCCAGAAGGGTTTGCGAATAATAGGCCCGCAATTTGCAGTATCAATAGGTTTAATGTCTTTTGCCTCTGCATAAAATTCAGAGGCTGTCAATGTGCTGGAACCGCTTTCTCGGTGCTTCTGTAAATTGTTGTCGCATTGAGGAAATATCGGCTTCCGGCCTGTCGTTAGAATGCCGATCACTCGCTCGTCGTCGCAGGTGTAGCCCGCGTAGGACGCAGCACCGCTATTCGGTTTCACTCAGTCGCATCGTGGGCCATGGCTCATACTGCTGTTTTGCCCTATACCGATGGAGTCCCAAGATGAAGAAACTCGTGCTGTTGGGCGCCCTGGCGCTGTCCGTGCTGTCCATGCAGGCTTTCGCTGAAGGCAAGCCTCTGAAAATTGGTATCGAAGCGGCTTACCCTCCGTTTGCCTCGAAGGCGCCGGATGGCAGCATCGTCGGTTTTGACTACGACATCGGCAACGCCCTGTGCGAAGAGATGAAGGTCAAGTGCACCTGGGTCGAGCAGGAGTTCGACGGCCTGATCCCGGCGCTGAAAGTGCGCAAGATCGACGCGATCCTGTCGTCCATGTCCATCACCGAAGACCGCAAGAAGTCCGTGGACTTCACCAACCGCTACTACCTGACCCCAGCGCGCCTGGTGTTGAAGGAAGGCACTGCGGTCAGCGACAGCCTGGTTGAACTCAAAGGCAAGAAGATCGGTGTGCAGCGCGGTTCGATCCATGACCGTTTCGCCAAGGAAGTCCTGGAGCCTAAAGGCGCCACCATCGTTCCTTACGGCACCCAGAACGAAATCTACCTGGACGTGGCTGCCGGTCGCCTCGACGGTACCGTGGCCGACGCGACCCTGCTGCAGGACGGCTTCCTGAAGACTGACGCCGGCAAAGGCTACGCGTTCGTGGGCCCAGCCTTCACCGACGTCAAATACTTCGGCGACGGCGTAGGTATTGCCGTACGCAAGGGTGACAAGGAAAACCTGGAGCGCATCAACGCCGCTATTGCCGCGATCCGCGCCAATGGCAAGTACAAGCAAATCCAGGACAAGTACTTCGACTTCGATATTTACGGCGCTGACGCCAAGTAATTCATCGCAGCTGTCTGTCCGAAATGGCGCAAGCAACAGAATTCCTGCGGTTTGCGCCATTTTTTCATCCCCCTTTTCGAGGACCTGAATCATGTTGAAAGGCTACGGGGCCGTCATCCTCGATGGCGCATGGTTGACGCTTCAGCTCGCCTTGTCGTCCATGGCCTTGGCCATTGTTCTGGGTCTGATCGGGGTCGCGTTACGCCTGTCGCCGGTGCGCTGGTTGGCCTGGCTGGGTGACTTGTACTCCACGGTGATCCGCGGGATCCCCGACCTGGTGCTGATCCTGCTGATTTTCTACGGCGGCCAGGACTTGCTTAACCGCGTCGCGCCGTTGCTCGGCTATGACGACTATATCGACTTGAACCCCTTGGCCGCCGGTATCGGCACCCTGGGTTTCATCTTTGGCGCCTACCTCTCGGAAACCTTCCGTGGCGCCTTCATGGCCATCCCCAAGGGCCAGGCCGAAGCCGGCCTTGCGTATGGCATGAGCAGCTTCCAGGTGTTTTTCCGGGTGATGGTGCCGCAGATGATCCGGCTGGCGATCCCCGGGTTTACCAACAACTGGCTGGTACTCACCAAGGCCACCGCGCTGATTTCGGTGGTGGGCCTGCAAGACATGATGTTCAAGGCCAAGCAGGCGGCAGATGCCACCCGCGAGCCTTTTACCTTCTTCCTCGCAGTGGCGGCGATGTACCTGGTGATCACCAGCGTGTCGTTGCTGGCCTTGCGTCATCTTGAGAAGCGCTACTCGGTAGGCGTAAGGGCGGCTGATCTATGATCTTCGACTACAACGTCATCTGGGAGGCCATGCCGCTGTACCTCGGCGGCCTGGTGACCACCCTGAAATTGCTGGCTTTGTCGCTGTTCTTCGGCCTGCTCGCCGCCTTGCCCCTGGGCTTGATGCGTGTGTCCAAGCAGCCGATTGTCAACGGCATTGCCTGGCTCTACACCTACGTGATCCGCGGCACGCCGATGCTGGTGCAGCTGTTCTTGATCTACTACGGGCTGGCCCAATTCGAAGCCGTACGCGAGAGCTTCCTGTGGCCGCTGCTGTCCAGCGCCACCTTCTGCGCGTGCCTGGCCTTTGCAATCAACACCAGTGCCTACACGGCCGAAATCATTGCCGGTAGCCTCAAGGCCACCCCGAATGGCGAGATTGAAGCGGCCAAGGCCATGGGCATGTCGCGCTACAAGCTGTACCGCCGCATCCTGTTGCCATCGGCCCTGCGCCGCGCACTGCCGCAGTACAGCAACGAAGTGATCATGATGCTGCAGACCACCAGCCTGGCATCCATCGTCACCCTGATCGACATCACCGGTGCCGCACGCACGGTGAACGCGCAGTACTACCTGCCGTTCGAAGCCTATATCACCGCTGGCGCGTTCTACCTGTGCCTGACCTTTATCCTGGTGCGCCTGTTCAAGTTGGCCGAGCGCCGCTGGCTGAGCTACCTGGCTCCACGGAAGCACTGATATGGAACGCATCGATCACCTGTTGCCCTGGGGTCACCTGGGCTGCGAGCGCCAACTGAGCGTATTCCGTTTCGGCAGCGGCGAGCGCAAGGCCTATATCCAGGCCAGCCTGCACGCCGATGAGTTGCCCGGCATGCGTGCGGCCTGGGAGCTGAAAAAACGCCTCACCGAATTGGAACGGCAAGGCGCCTTGAACGGCGTGATCGAGCTGGTGCCGGTGGCCAACCCGATGGGCTTGGGCCAACTGTTGCAAGGCAGCCACCAGGGCCGTTTCGAGGTGGGCAGCGGCAAGAATTTCAACCGCGATTTCGTTGAGTTGAGCGAGCCGGTGGCGGAGTTGCTCACAGGTAGGCTGGGGGATGATCCTCACGCCAATGTGCGCATGATTCGCCAGGCGATGACCGATGCGCTCAACGCCTTGCCTGAGCCGAGCAGCCAGTTGCAAGGCATGCAGCGCATCCTGCTCGGCCACGCCTGCACCGCCGACATCGTCCTCGACCTGCACTGCGACGCCGAAGCCGCGCTGCACATGTACGCGCTGCCCCAGCACTGGCCGCAGTGGCGTTCGTTGTCGGCGCACTTGAATGTGAAAGTCGGTTTGCTCGCGGAAGATTCCGGTGGCAGCTCGTTTGATGAAGCCTGCTCGTTGCCGTGGTTGCGCTTGTCTCGTGCCTTCCCCGAGGCGCAGATCCCGCTGGCCTGCCTGGCGACCACCCTGGAGTTGGGCGGTCAGGCGGACACGGGGCGTGACGAGGCGATCTTCCACGCCGAAGGCATCCTCGCGTTTCTCGCCGAACAAGGCCTGATCCAGGGCGAATGGCCGGCGCCGCAACACGAACCGTGCGAAGGCGTGCCCTTCGAAGGCACCGAATTGCTGTTCGCGCCCCACGCCGGGGTGATCAGTTACCTGCGTAAAGCCGGGGACTGGATCGAGAAGGGCGAGCCGATTTTTGAAGTGATTGATCCCCTGGAAGACCGCGTGAGCACGATCTGCGCGGGCACCTCGGGGGTGTTGTTTGCCGTTGAACGGCTACGTTATGCCCAAGCGGGTTTCTGGCTGGCCAAGGTGGCGGGGCGCGAAGCGCTGCGTCACGGGCGCTTGCTCAACGACTGACCACCTGTTTTTGTGAGAACCGACCGCATGTACAAACTTGAAGTCCAAGACCTGCATAAACGCTATGGCAGTCATGAAGTGCTCAAAGGCGTGTCCCTGGCCGCCGCGGCCGGTGATGTGATCAGCATCATCGGTTCCAGTGGTTCGGGCAAAAGTACCTTTTTGCGCTGCATCAACCTGCTGGAGCAACCCCACGCCGGCAAGATCCTGCTCAATAACGAAGAGCTGAAACTGGTGGCCAACAAGGACGGCGCCATGAAGGCCGCCGACCCCAAGCAACTGCAACGCATGCGTTCGCGCCTGTCGATGGTGTTCCAGCATTTCAACCTGTGGTCGCACATGACAGCGCTTGAAAATGTGATGGAAGCCCCGGTGCATGTGCTGGGCATGTCGAAAAAAGACGCCCGCGAAAAGGCCGAGCACTACCTGGCCAAGGTGGGCGTGGGCCATCGTAAGGATGCGTTCCCTGGCCATATGTCTGGCGGTGAGCAGCAGCGCGTGGCGATTGCCCGTGCCCTGGCGATGGAGCCGGAGGTGATGCTGTTCGACGAACCCACCTCGGCGCTGGACCCGGAACTGGTGGGCGAAGTGCTCAAGGTGATGCAGGACCTGGCCCAGGAAGGCCGCACCATGGTGGTGGTCACCCACGAAATGGGCTTTGCCCGTGAAGTGTCGAACCAATTGGTGTTCTTGCACAAAGGCATCGTGGAAGAGCGCGGCAACCCGCGGGAAGTACTGGTCAACCCGCAGTCCGAGCGGTTGCAGCAGTTCTTGTCCGGCAGCTTGAAATAATCAAGGCCGCTGCTCCCCCCTGTAGGAGCGAGCTTGCTCGCGAAGATCGTCAACGGTAACGCGGGAAGCCTGATACCCCGTGGGGTTCTCAGGTTTTTCGCGAGCAAGCTCGCTCCTACAGGAAAGCAGGTCTTCATCGTTTTTAAGCTTTGTGTTGGTTTACGGGCTAGCATTGGCCTTTGTCTTTATTACTGTTACAGGCTTCGGATAGCACTCCATGACCGCCCACAAAATTGGTTTCCTGATTTGGCCCAGCACAAAAGCACTCACGCTTGCGCTGGCTGAGGAGGCTTTGCGCGTTGCTCAACGGGTGCATCCGGAGGTGGTCTACGAACTCTCGTTTCTGCTGGCCGAGCCGCCAACCCAGGGTGCCTGGCAATTGCCAGGCGAGCCGTGGGCCGGCAAGCTCGAAGGCTTCCAGAAGCTGTTCCTGCTGGCGGACGAACCGCCGACCGTGATCGCGTCGCAACTGAGCACCGCGCTCAAGCAGCTCGTTCGCGCCGGTTGCGTGATCGGTGGCTTGTCGGCCGGCGTTTACCCGTTGGCGCAACTGGGCCTGCTCGATGGCTACCGTGCCGCCGTGCACTGGCGCTGGCAGGACGATTTCGCCGAGCGCTTCCCCAAGGTCATCGCCACCAGCCATCTGTTCGACTGGGACCGTGATCGCCTGACCGCCTGCGGTGGCATGTCGGTGCTTGACCTGCTGCTGGCGGTACTGGCCCGCGACCACGGCGCCGAGCTGGCCGGTGCGGTCTCCGAAGAACTGGTGGTGGAGCGCATTCGCGAAGGTGGCGAGCGCCAGCGTATCCCGTTGCAAAACCGCCTGGGTTCCAGCCATCCGAAGCTGACCCAGGCGGTGTTGCTGATGGAAGCCAATATCGAAGAGCCGTTGACCACTGATGAAATTGCCCAGCATGTGTGCGTGTCGCGACGACAACTGGAGCGGATCTTCAAGCAATACCTCAACCGCGTCCCCAGCCAGTACTACCTGGAACTGCGCCTGAACAAGGCCCGCCAGATGTTGATGCAAACCAGCAAGTCGATCATCCAGATCGGCCTGTCCTGCGGCTTCTCCTCGGGGCCGCATTTCTCCAGCGCCTACCGCAACTTCTTCGGCGCCACCCCTCGCGAAGACCGCAACCAACGGCGCAGCAGCAGCCCTTTCGAGTTGTCGTCGGTACCGTCTGAGCGCGGCTGATCAGGTGCGCCTCATTCCTCCATGCTATCCGGCGAAGCGGGCCTGACCAGCGGGTTGCCCTGCGTGTCCAGGCGGGCCTGTGCAACTGCCAAGTCGTTGCCGGTTTGCAGGTAATACTGCCTGAGGTAGCTGAGGCTTTGCGCCGACCAGGGGTTGCCGCTCAAATCGGATGTATGGTCGAGTGGCGAGGCCAGTTCCAGAAAGTCGGCGGGCAGCACTTCGATCAGGTTGTCGCTCAAGTCCAGGGTGCGCAGCTCGGGCAAGGCGGACAGTCCTCGTGGTAGTTCGCTGATCTCGGTGTCTTGCAAGTACAGCGACTCCAGTTGGGTCAGGTGACTGACATCGGGGGGGATGCCCAGGATGTTCTCGCTCAAGTCCAGATACACCAGGTTCGTGACCCCTGACAGCGCATCGACGCTGATGGGGGTTAATCCGATAGCGCACTCGGTCAGGCTCAGGGTATTCAACCCGGTCAGTGTAAACACCGTGGGTGGAATCGTGCCCAGGCTGAGCTTGCAGAGGGTCAGGCTTTTGAGTTTGGGAAAGCACTTGAGGAGGCCATCGACCCGGGTCGTCGTGCCCTCTCCATCGAGCTCGAAGGACGATATGTGGTCAAAGCGTGCGCTCAGTTCTGGCAGCTCGCCCAGGATCGGGGCGTCGAACCCCAGCCTGTGGGTGACCTCAAGGCTGCCGTTGTTGTCATCCAGTTCGGTTTCGCGGCGCCAGGCGTCTTCAAGTAATGTCTTGAAGGCCATGCGATTGAGTTGATCCTGTGCTCGTGTTTGCTCATCCAGGGGCACATCCAGAATCGGGTGTCGCTGGGGAGTGTCCAGCGCCCATTGCTGGAGATCGGCGCGCAGTTTTTCATATTCGGCCTCAAGACGTTCAAGCGCCGGCGCGGCTTCGTCCAGGCCGCCTGGCAGCTCAAAGAAAAAGCGATTGGCTTCACCTTCGGCAAAGGTGGGGTACAGCGCTTTGATCCTGTCGCGCATTGGCGTGGGCGCGTCGGCCTGGAAATGTTCGCCGGTGCGCTGGCAATAGCGTTTGATCTGCATCAGCGTCGACCTGGACAGCGGGTTGCGCGAGAGGTCGAATGCCGCCGTTACGTTTGCGGGTAAGGTGAACGCTACCTCGGGAACCTGGGTGATCAGGTTGTCGCTCAAGTCGATGCGCTTGCGTTCGACGGAGGTCAGCAGGCCTGAGGGGATTTGCGGCAGGTCCGTCTTTTGAAGGTTGAGGCGGGTAAGCCTGGGAGGCAGGGCAAAGTCCGGGAACCGAGCCAGTGGGTTATGACTGAGGTCCAGCTCCTCCAGGTTGGCCAGTGTGGCGAGTGATGCGGCGCTCTCGGCTGACAGCGTGAGGCGGCAGTGGGGCAGGCGCAATGACGAGAGTTGGGGGAGATCGAACACCGCATCGGGGATATCACTGAGCCCGTAGTGCTCGATAGCCAGATGGTTGAGCGAAGGAAACCCTTTGAAAAACAGTGGCGACTGCAACGGAAACGGCGCCCCCGACCCTTGCAGGCGCAACGACGATACATGGTTGAACGTGCTGTTGAGAGGGGGGAATTCTCCCTCGAAGGGTTGCGAGTTTTCCAGGGCGTAAGTGGGGATGACCTGCAGGCTCTGCTCATCCAATTCGCCCTCCCGACGCCAGCAGGCTTGGAGTGTCTGTTTGAACGCTTGTCGCCGGGTTTGCTCCTCGGGCAGCGTGGTTTGCCTGACCCATGTGTCGAGCCCGTCGGACAGGCCCGCGTATTCAGTTTCCAATCGTGCCAATTCGATCTGGCCCATTTCCAGATTCCCGGGCAGGCCAAAGATAAAGCGGTTGACTTCATCCACGCTGAAGTCAGGGAACAGCGATTTGACTTGGCGGATATCCACGTCTGAAGCGTCGATCCCCCAATAGATACCCGTGCGTTGGTAGTAGGTCTTGGCCTGCTCCAGGGTCGCTCGTGACAGCGGGTTGTCGGAGAGGTCGAACGTTTTGGTGGTATCGGCCGGCAGCTCAAAGAGCGCGGGCGGCACTTGAGTGATTTGGTTGCTGGAGAGCACCGCCAGTTCCAGCGCCGGTCGGCTGAGCAAGCCGGCAGGCATCGCGGATATGCCCGTGCTGGACAAGTCCAGAAACTGCAGGTCAACCATGTTCTCGACACTGGGAACCCGCTCCAGCGGATTATTGAACAAGTCCAGGGTCCGAAGCGCGTTCATGGCGGTCAGCCTGGCCAGGCTCGCGGGCGTCAGGGTGATGTTGCATTCGCTGAGAATCAAGGTATTGAGGGTGGGCGAGGTGTTGATGGCCAACGGTAGGTCGCCCAACTGAGCGTTGCTGATGCTGAGGTAACGCAGCCTGGGGAAACTGCGCAAAAACCTATCGACGTTCAGGGCCGTTTGATCGCCCTTGAGTTCCAGGTAGGAGATGTGTTCGAAGTTTGCCCGCAAGGCCGGCAGTTCCCCGGAAAGGGGGTAGGGAAGTTTGAGCATCTGGCCGTTACGGGCAGGAGGGGCGAAGTATGCGTCAACCTCGGTTTCCCGGCGCCAGCCACGTAGCAGCGCCTGTCGGAAAAGGCGGCGATTTTGCCGCGCATCGTTGTGTGCCTGGTGGCTGATATTCACCTCAGCGTCTGCGGAGTACCTGGGGGTGTCGGCTACCCAGGCGGCCAGGTCGAGATCGAGCTGCAGGTATTCCAGGCGTAGCGCGGTCAAGATCGGCATGGCCCCGCCCGGACGTCTGTTGAGGTCCTCGATCAGATCGGCGATTTGTTCGTCGGTGTGGGCGGGAAACAGTTCCCGTGCCATGCCCCGCAGGTCGGGTTGTGCGGCCGGCCCCGCAGGCGCTGGTGGGTAGGCATCCATGCCCAGCAAGCGCAGGTGGGTGCGGCTATCGGTGGGCGGGTGGGCCGGCTGGGCGCCGAGCAGCCTGCGCAAGGGTTGGCGTTCCAAGGCATGCTTGCGCAATGCCTGCTTGAGTGCCGGGCCCTGGCCGATGTGCAGGCCCAGGGCGTCGCGCCTGGCATCCGGGAGGGCCTGGAGGAGTGCGGTGTACAGGTCGGTTTCGCCAGACAGTGGGCCGCGGCTGTCTTGGGGGGTGTATCGCCCTTCGGGGGAACGTACCAGGGTGCGCTTGATCCGTGCCTTCGGTGGGCCGATGGCATCCATGAGGATGCCGGTTTGGTCGTGTATCTCGAGGCGTATTTTTTTTGACCAGCCAGGCAGTCGCTCCAGGGAGTGCAAGGCCAGTCGATGGGTGCCCAGGTCGTCCGTCGAATCCAGATACAGGCCCTCATAGGCATGGTTGACCTGTGCCTCGTCGCGCAGCGCTTGAGCCAGCTGGGTCAAGCGCGCCGGGACGGTACCTTGGTCGACGTCTTTGAGTTCTGTGCTGCTGGCGCTCTCCAGCAGGGCGTCGGCTGCGCTGAGTGGCAGGCCTGGGGTGTTGTCGATCAATGTTTGCTGGCGCGGGTTGCCCGGTTTATCGAGCAGCAGGTAGCGGGTCTCGAACAACTCGCGGCGATGCGATTGGGCCAGTGCGCCCAGTTTTTTCCTGAGTTTGAGCGCCCGATTGGACATGGAGGTGACCGGATCACCGAACGCTTCCCCCAACAAGGTTTTGCGTTGCGGTTCGTCCAGCGCTTCCAGCAAGGTTTTCAGCAGGTCGCCGTTTTTCAATTGGGCTTCATGTACTTGCACCACGCTGGCGTTTTTTTCACCGGGCAGTTCCCAGAGCGTTTTGCCCTGGGTATCGAGGAAGCGCAACGTCTTGGCTTTTGGCCAAAGGCTCAGGTTGGCAAGCAGGTGCAGTTGGGTTTGCGCATCGGCCCGTTTGTAAATCGCTGGGTCATCGCTGTTCATTTGGTCGATGAAGTCCTGCAGCGCCCGGTCGATCTGGAGGCGTTCAAGGGTATCGGTCAGCAGCGGGGGCGGTCGGTGCTGGTTGACGTACATCTTGCGCAAGGCGCCGTCGTCGATGGCGCTGATATGGCGAGCCATGGCCAGTTGTTCATCGTTGAGCCCGGCCGTTTTCGGCCCCTGGCGTTTCATGAGCGTGGCGCTGTCCCAGCTCAAGGGGGTATCCAGCTCGCTCAGCCAGGCGCCTTTGCCATTGGTCAGCAGGGGCGGGCGGTAGGCGTTGGTTCGGGTGGGATGTTTCAGGTAGGGCTGTTGGGTCTTCGGATCCGTCAGTACCACGAAGGGTTTGTCCGACAGCAGCAGGATATCTTTACCGTTATGGGGATGCAGCCCTTCTGGGCCGGGGTAAGCGTGGCTGGGCAGTTGGATATCGTGGGCGTAGGGCGCGAGGTCCGGTTTCCAGAGCCGTGCCTTGCCATTGGGCAGCATGACGGGCTTGAGGCGGTTGAAAAACTTCACCGCTTCGGAGGGCAGCAGTGCGCGTAGGGCGCTGGCGGCCATGGGCGCGCCGGCGATGAACAAGCCCAGCTCCACGCCTTGCTCCACGAACGATAACAAGTGCCCGAATGCCTCGGTCACGTCGCCCACCGCCCAGTCGATGATCCATTCAAAGGCGTCGTCGAGCATTTGATAGGCGCTGTAGCCGAGCATCAGCAGGCCCACGGGAGGGACAAATGGGGCGACGATGAACGCTGCGATTTGCAGGATCGCCGACGCGACTTTTTGCACGATGGCCCAGCGCTCCCAGCGTACTTTCTGATCGACGCTTGCCGTGGACACGGCCATGGCGCGGGCATCGTTGAACACCTTGCTGAGCGTTGCCTGGAACAGGTGGCTGAACAGGTCCCCGCTGATGCCGCTGGCGCGGAACGCCAGGTGTGGATGGTCGATGGGGGTCTCACGCCAGGACGGCAGCGGGTCGCCGTGGGTGTGCGGGTGCCAGGTGACCTTGGAGAGCCGGCGGTTGAGGTCGGCGAAGAAGGGGCCGCGCTCTTCGTGATTGACGAAGCGGCTGAAGAACTGTTGGTACTCGGCGTTGCGCAGGTGGTTGCCCAATGCGCTCATGAAGTCGGCGAGTGTGGGGTACTGTTTGAGCGGCGCGTAGGGGTCGTCCGGGATATAGGCAATCACACCTACCGGGTGACGACTGCCAATGTTTTCGGCAAACAGCACGATGCCGGTCAGCGTGGTCGACATGATGCTCAGGCTGTAGCACAGCAGCGGGTAGCAGGTGCTGTGGCTGTCGTCGGTGTTGAGCAGGCGTTGCAAGCGTATGAAGGACTGATCGTCAGGCAGATCGCCTTTCATCCGGGCCATCTGCAACGCGACGCTCAAGTCCGCCACCTGGCTTTGCTTGAGCTTCAATCGCAGGCGGGTTGCGGCCACCGGGTTTTTGAAATCAAAGAATTGTTCAAGGTAGCGCTGGTACTGGGCGCCGATGTCCAGTTCCCGGCACAGGGCAGTGAACTGATCGACCGCGATGTG
Organism: Pseudomonas sp. G11; assembly: GCF_029457515.1. Taxonomy (NCBI): domain Bacteria; kingdom Pseudomonadati; phylum Pseudomonadota; class Gammaproteobacteria; order Pseudomonadales; family Pseudomonadaceae; genus Pseudomonas; species Pseudomonas sp. G11. The sequence goes on along the minus strand of NZ_CP120377.1, from coordinate 6,244,016 downwards.
CGCGTCGAGAGAAGGCAGGCTGTCGAATTGACCGGTACGGGTGGGCTGGGTGATGAAACCGGATGACGCTTCGAATACTTCGCCCGCTTCAAAGTTGTGCAGGGCGGCGTCTACCAGTGAAACGGTCCAGGTTCTTGCCGCCCCCGAGCGAACGGGGAACCAGGGGATGGTTTGGGGAATGTACAGGCGCAAGTAGGTGGCGCTGACATCTGGCTCAACGCCAAAGCGTTGCTTGAGGCGCGCTTGGAGCAATGGGGCGGCGAAGTCTTGCGGCGACTTCAGGTTGCCCATGGCCTGATCGACCGCGGTCTTCGCCTTCCAGGCAGCGCTCACCAGGGTTTTGAGGGTGTCATGGGCTTCAGGGGTGGCGGTTTTGTACCACGCGGGGAGGTCCGGCTGGACGTTGCTCAGCGCGGTGCGTCTGGCTGGGGAGAGGTTGGGCAGCCAGTCGGGAACGGCCTGCGTGAGGATGTCCATGTGCGGGTCGCGATGAACCGCCAGGTCCGGGAGTTGAAGGGATGAGGTCGGTTGGGTCATGGGGGGGAGACGCCTTGGTGTGATGAACAGGCGTGAGAGCAGACCAATTTCGGTGGGCCCATCGGGGGTAGATAGATAACCGGCCGCCCGTTACGTTGCAGCTATCCGGCTTGACCATCTGCCGTTGTGACGCGCCAGCGTTTAAACTGCGCCATTGCGATGCTATTTGTCGCATTGGCGTAAACCCGCGAAAATCGCGGGTTGGCGCTATAAGAAGTTGTCGCTTGGCGACAAGGCCGCACTGAAAACTGTCCTTACAATCCCTGCATCGCCCGCCAGTTCCAGGCAGGCGTTCCTCTTCAGGAGACTCCGATGTCCGTTGAGCAAGCCCCGGTGCAACGTGCCGATTTCGACCAGGTGATGGTGCCCAACTATGCACCTGCTGCCTTCATCCCCGTGCGTGGCAAAGGTTCCCGCGTGTGGGACCAGGCGGGTCGCGAGCTGATCGACTTTGCCGGCGGCATCGCGGTCAACGTATTGGGCCACGCCCACCCGGCGCTGGTCGGTGCCTTGACCGAACAGGCCAACAAGCTGTGGCACGTCTCCAACGTGTTCACCAATGAGCCGGCCCTGCGCCTGGCGCACAAGCTGATCGACGCCACCTTTGCCGAGCGCGTGTTCTTCTGCAACTCCGGCGCCGAAGCCAACGAGGCCGCGTTCAAGCTGGCCCGTCGTGTCGCGTTCGACCGTTTCGGCAGCGAGAAGTACGAGATCATCGCCGCGCTGAACAGCTTCCACGGCCGTACCCTGTTCACCGTGAACGTCGGTGGCCAGTCGAAGTATTCCGACGGCTTCGGGCCGAAGATCACCGGCATCACCCATGTGCCGTTCAATGACCTGGCCGCGCTGAAAGCCGCCGTGTCGGACAAGACCTGCGCCGTGGTGCTGGAGCCGGTGCAAGGCGAGGGCGGCGTGCTGCCGGCCGAGCTGGCCTACCTGCAAGGCGCCCGCGAACTGTGCGACGCCCACGACGCGCTGCTGGTCTTCGACGAAGTGCAGACCGGCATGGGCCGCAGCGGCCACCTGTTCGCCTACCAGCATTACGGTGTGGTGCCGGACATTCTCACCAGTGCCAAGAGCCTGGGCGGCGGTTTCCCGATTGCCGCGATGCTCACCACGCAAGCTTTGGCCAAGCACCTGGTGGTCGGCACCCACGGCACCACCTACGGCGGCAACCCGCTGGCGTGTGCGGTGGCGGGGGCGGTGATCGATGTGATCAACACGCCTGAAGTGCTGGCTGGCGTCAACGCCAAGCACGACCTGTTCAAGGCGCGCCTGGAACAGATCGGCAAGCAGTACGGCATCTTCACCGAAGTGCGCGGCCTCGGCCTGCTGCTGGGTTGCGTGTTGAGCGACGCCTGGAAAGGCAAGGCCAAGGACGTGTTCAACGCGGCCGAGAAAGAAAACCTGATGATCCTGCAAGCCGGCCCCGACGTGGTGCGTTTCGCGCCGAGCCTGGTGGTGGACGAGGCGGACATCAACGAAGGCCTGGATCGCTTCGAACGTGCGGTAAAAACCCTGACCCAAGCCTGATAGCGACACATTTTGCTGGCTGAACCGGGTCAAAAATGTGGGAGGGGGCTTGCCCCCGATAGCGGTGTATCAGTCACTGATGCAACAACTGGAAGACGGCTATCGGGGGCAAGCCCCCTCCCACATTGAAATTTGCCCCACAAGAGGATAGGTGGTGTTCCTGACCTGTCCGGTATTTTTTTTCCTATGAGTTTTCGAGTTAAGGAGTGACACCATGCTGGTGATGCGCCCCGCGCAAATGGCTGATCTGGGCGAGGTACAGCGTCTGGCTGCGGACAGCCCGATTGGTGTCACTTCCTTGCCGGATGATGTCGAACGCCTGAGTGACAAGATCGCGGCCAGCGAAGCGTCTTTCGCGGCCGAGGTCAGTTTCAACGGTGAAGAGAGCTATTTCTTTGTGTTGGAAGACACCGAGACCGGCAAGCTGGCGGGCTGCTCGGCCATCGTCGCTTCGGCCGGCTACTCGGAGCCGTTCTACAGCTTTCGCAACGAAACCTTCGTGCACGCCTCCCGTGAGCTGAAGATTCACAACAAGATCCACGTGCTTTCCCAGTGTCACGACCTCACCGGCAACAGCCTGCTCACCAGCTTCTACGTGGTGCCCGAGCTGGTCGGTTCGCCGTGGTCGGAACTCAATTCCCGTGGCCGCCTGTTGTTCGTTGCCAGCCACCCCGAGCGCTTTGCCGACTCGGTGGTGACCGAGATTGTCGGCTACAGCGATGAGAACGGAGACTCGCCGTTCTGGGATGCGATCGGGCGCAATTTCTTCGACCTCAACTATGCCGCCGCCGAGCGCCTGTGCGGGCTGAAAAGCCGCACCTTCCTCGCCGAGCTGATGCCGCATTACCCGATCTATGTACCGCTGCTGCCGGACGAAGCCCAGGAAGCCATGGGCCAGGTGCACCCGCGGGCGCAGATCACCTTCGACATCCTGATGCGCGAAGGCTTCGAGACCGACCATTACATCGACATCTTCGACGGTGGCCCGACGTTGCACGCACGGGTCTCGGGGATTCGCTCGATCGCCCAGAGCCGTGTGGTGCCGGTGAAAATCGGTGAAATGGTCAAGGGCGTCGGCCGCCAGTACCTGGTGAGCAACGGCCAGTTGCAGGACTACCGCGCGGTGATGCTGGAACTGGACTACGCCCCCGGCAAACCGGTGACCCTGGACTTGGCCGCGGCCGAAGCCCTGGGTGTCGGCGACGGCGCGAGTGTGCGCCTGGTAGCGGTATAAATAGAGTTTCGCGGGTGGCTGCAAAGCGGCCCGTTTGAGGAGATAGCATGATCGTTCGTCCCGTACGCAGCAGCGATTTACCGGCCCTGATTGATCTGGCGCGCAGCACCGGCACCGGCCTGACCACCTTGCCGGCCAACGAAGAGCGCCTGACCCACCGGGTCGGCTGGGCGGAAAAAACCTTTCGCGGCGAAGCCGGGCGCGGCGATGCCGACTACCTGTTCGTGCTGGAAAACGACGAAGGCCGCGTAGTGGGGATTTCCGCCATCGCTGGCGCCGTCGGCCTGCGTGAGCCCTGGTACAACTTCCGTGTAGGCCTGACCGTCAGCGCCTCCCAGGAACTGAATATCTACCGTGAGATCCCGACGCTGTTCCTGGCCAACGACCTCACCGGCAATTCCGAACTGTGCTCGTTGTTCCTGCATGCCGATTACCGCACTGGCCTCAATGGCCGCATGCTGGCCAAGGCGCGCCTGCTGTTTATCGCTGAATTCCCGCAGCTGTTTGGCAACAAGATCATTGCCGAGATGCGCGGGGTGTCCAACGACGCCGGGCGTTCGCCGTTCTGGGAAAGCCTGGGCCGGCATTTCTTCAAGATGGAATTCAGCCAGGCCGACTACCTCACTGGCGTGGGCAACAAGGCTTTTATCGCCGAGCTGATGCCCAAGTTCCCGCTGTACAGCTGCTTCCTTTCCGAAGACGCGCGCAACGTGATCGGCAAGGTCCACCCGGACACCGAGCCGGCCCTGAGCATGCTCAAGAGCGAAGGCTTCAGCTACCAGGGCTATGTCGACATCTTCGACGCCGGCCCGGCCGTGGAGTGTGAAACCAGCAAGATTCGTGCGGTGCGCGACAGCCAGTCCCTGGTGTTGGCCATTGGCACGCCAGGTGACGACGCCACGCCGTTCCTGATCCATAACCGCAAGCGCGAAGACTGCCGCATCACCGCCGCACCGGCGCGCCTGGCGGCGGGCACCCTGGTGGTGGATCCGTTGACCGCCAAGCGCCTGCAACTGGTAGTGGGTGATCAAGTGCGTGCCGTACCGTTGTCTGCTGCTCGGGAGTCGAAATAATGAATTCGCTGTATATCGCAGGTAGCTGGCTGGCAGGCCAGGGTGAGCTGTTCGAATCGCGCAACCCGGTGACCCAGCAAGTGCTGTGGGCCGGCAATGGCGCCAGCGTCGAACAGGTTGAGTCCGCCGTGCAGGCGGCGCGCCAGGCGTTTCCGGGCTGGGCCCGGCGCCCGCTGGAGGAGCGCATCAGCGTGCTGGAAGCCTTCGCCAATACCCTGAAAAGCCGCGCCGATGAAATCGCCCGCTGCATCGGCGAAGAAACCGGCAAGCCGCTGTGGGAGTCGGCCACCGAAGTCACCAGCATGGCCAACAAGATCGCCATCTCGGTACAAAGCTACCGCGAGCGTACCGGCGAGAAGAGCGGCCCGCTGGGCGACGCCACCGCCGTATTGCGCCACAAGCCCCACGGCGTGGTCGCGGTGTTCGGCCCTTACAACTTCCCGGGTCACTTGCCCAACGGGCATATCGTCCCAGCCCTGCTGGCGGGTAACACCGTATTGTTCAAACCGAGCGAGCTGACCCCCAAAGTCGCCGAGCTGACCGTGCAATGCTGGATCGACGCCGGTTTGCCGGCGGGCGTACTCAACCTGCTGCAAGGCGCGCGGGAAACTGGCATTGCGTTGGCGGCCAACCCAGGCATCGATGGGTTGTTCTTCACCGGCTCCAGCCGCACCGGCAACCATCTGCACCAGCAGTTCTCCGGGCGTCCGGACAAGATCCTGGCCCTGGAAATGGGCGGCAATAACCCGCTGGTGGTGGATGAAGTGGCCGATTTGGACGCAGCGGTCTACACCATTATCCAGTCGGCGTTTATCTCCGCCGGCCAGCGCTGCACCTGTGCCCGTCGCCTGCTGGTGCCCGAAGGCGCCTGGGGCGATGCGTTGCTGGCGCGCCTGGTGGCGGTCAGTGCATCGATCAGCGTCGGTGCCTTCGACCAGCAACCCGCGCCGTTCATGGGCTCGGTGATTTCCCTGGCGGCGGCCAAAGCCTTGATGCAAGCCCAGGAACTGATGTTGGCCAATGGTGCCGTGGCCCTGCTGGAAATGACCCAGCCCCAGGAGCAGGCCGCGTTGTTGACGCCGGGCATCATCGACGTCACCGGGGTGACCGAGCGCGAAGATGAAGAGCTGTTCGGCCCACTGTTGCAGGTGATCCGCTACGCTGATTTCGCCGCGGCGATTGCCGAAGCCAACAACACCCAGTACGGCCTGGCCGCTGGCTTGTTGTCCGATTCCGAAGCGCGTTACCAGCAATTCTGGCTGGAAAGCCGTGCCGGGATCGTCAACTGGAACAAACAGCTGACCGGCGCCGCCAGTACCGCGCCATTTGGTGGGGTAGGGGCGTCGGGCAACCATCGCGCCAGTGCCTATTATGCGGCGGATTATTGCGCGTACCCGGTGGCGTCGCTGGAGACCCCGAGCCTGGTGGTGCCTGCCACGCTAACCCCCGGCATCACACTGATCTGACTGTGGGAGGGAGCTTGCCCCCGATGGCGGTGTGTCTGTCATCTGATTTATCAACTGACAGTCAGCTATCGGAGGCAAGCCTCCTCCCACACTGGATTTGTGGTGTGTTGAAGACTTTTGAAGCCTATAAAAACAGATGTTCGTGGAGCCTCGCCGATGAAATCCTATGAAGTCAATTTTGACGGTCTAGTGGGGCCGACCCATAACTACGGCGGTTTGTCCTACGGCAACGTCGCGTCCCAGAGCAACAGCCAGCAGTCTTCCAACCCCAAGGAAGCCGCGTTGCAGGGCTTGCAGAAGATGAAAGCGCTGATGGACATGGGCTTCGTGCAAGGGGTGCTCGCGCCTCAGGAACGTCCGGACGTGGCCGCCTTGCGCAACCTCGGCTTCAGCGGCAGCGACGCCCAAGTGATCGAGCAGGCGGCCAAGCACGCCATGCCGCTGCTGGTGGCCAGTTGTTCGGCATCGAGCATGTGGGTGGCCAATGCCGCCACCGTCAGCCCGAGCGCCGACACCGCGGATGGCCGCGTGCATTTCACCGCCGCCAACCTCAATTGCAAATACCACCGCAGCATCGAACACCCCACGACCAGCCGCGTGCTGGGGGCGATGTTTGCTGACCAGAAACACTTTGCCCACCACGCGGCCCTGCCGGCGGTGGCGCAGTTCGGTGACGAAGGCGCAGCCAACCACACGCGTTTTTGCCGCGACTATGGCCAGGCCGGTGTGGAGTTTTTCGTGTACGGCCGCAGCGCGTTCGACAGCCGTTACCCCGCCCCGCAGAAATACCCGGCGCGTCAAACCCTGGAAGCGTCGCAAGCCGTTGCGCGGCTGCACGGTTTGAAAGATGAAGGCGTGGTCTACGCCCAGCAGAACCCGGCCGTGATCGATGCCGGCGTGTTCCACAACGATGTGATCGCGGTGGGCAACGGCGAAGTGCTGTTCTACCACGAGGATGCGTTCCTCAATACCGAACAGATGCTTGCCGAGTTGCAGGGCAAGTTGGGCCGGTTGGGCGGCAATTTCCAGTCCATCTGCGTGCCGCGCGCCCAGGTCAGTGTCGAGGACGCCGTGCGTTCCTACCTGTTCAACAGCCAACTGCTGAGCCGCGCCGATGGCTCGATGTTGCTGATCGTGCCCGAAGAATGCCGCGCCAACGAGCGCGTATGGCACTACTTGCAAGGCCTGACGGCGTCCGGTGGGTTGATTCGCGAAGTCAAGGTCTTCGACCTCAAGCAAAGCATGCAGAATGGCGGTGGGCCGGCGTGCCTGCGTTTGCGCGTGGCGTTGAACGAAACCGAGCTGGCAGCGGTGAACCCAGGGGTTATCATGACCGCGCCGTTGTACGACACACTGACCCAATGGGTCGACAAGCACTACCGCGACAGCCTGCGCGAAACCGACCTGGCTGACCCGCAATTGCTGCTTGAGTGCCGGACGGCACTGGATGAACTGACGCAAATCCTTAAACTGGGCTCGGTTTATCCTTTCCAGATCAATTAACGCCGTACGGCTGAGAGTTATTTATGAGCACCGACACCCTGCAACTGATCCTTGAAGACACCGACGGCACCCAGCTGGAAACCTCCTGCACCCGCGTCGCCGTGGTCTGGCAGGGTAAGGAAATCTGGATCCAGCACGACGGCCGTGGCCAGCTGCTGATCGGTGTGGATGTGGAAGAAGGCGACTCCGAATACGCCAACCTGCTGATGCGCCCACTGGCTACCAACCTGATGAGCCTGCAACTGGAAATGGAACCGGCCGACGTTGAAGGTGATGATGACGATCACGTCCACGGCCCAGGCTGCAACCACTAAGGAAGCTGCGTATGCTCGCCCTCGGCAAACTGCTTGAACTGACCCTCGCCGGTCGCGAACCGGCGCAAAAAATTCAACTGACTGTCGACGGCGTGCAGATGCGCTGGCTCAGCGAGGGCGCACTCGAAGTACGCCCGCCGCAAGCCCGCGACAACGGCGGCGACCTGCTGCTGTCGTCCGGTATCCATGGCAACGAAACCGCGCCGATCGAATTGCTCGACCGCCTGTTGCATGGCATTGCCCGTGGGCAGATCAAGCCCCGCACCCGTATTTTGTTCCTGTTCGGCAACCCCGAGGCCATGCGCCGCGGTGAACGTTACCTCGAACTGGACGTCAACCGGCTGTTCAACGGCCGTCATGAACAAAACATCGGCCCCGAGGCCATGCGTGCCGCCGAGCTGGAGCAACTGGCCCGCAGCTTTTTCAGCGTGCCTGGCCGTTCGCGCCTGCATTACGACCTGCACACTGCGATTCGCGGCTCGAAGATCGAGCAGTTCGCCCTTTACCCATGGAAGGACGGGCGCCAGCACTCGCGGCGCGAACTGGCCCGCTTGAGCGCTGCCGGCATGCAGGCGGTGCTGCTGCAGAACAAGACCTCGATCACCTTCACTGCCTTTACCTACGAACAACTCGGTGCCGAAGCCTTCACCCTGGAGCTGGGCAAGGCGCGGCCGTTCGGGCAGAACCAGGGCGTCAATGTTTCCCGCCTGGAGCTGCGCCTCAAGCAGATCATCGAAGGCAGCGAGCCTGAGACTGACAGCCTGGACGGCTTGAAACTGTTCGCCGTGTCGCGGGAAGTCATCAAGCACAGCGATGCGTTCCTGCTGCACCTGCCGGCGGACGTGGAAAACTTTTCGGAACTGGAAAAGGGTTATCTGCTGGCCGAAGACGTCGCCAAGACCCGCTGGGTGATCGAGGAGGAGGGTGCACGCATCATCTTCCCCAACCCGAAGGTGAAGAATGGCTTGCGGGCAGGGATATTGATTGTGCCGACCACGGACGTGGGCCTGGCATAGGTCTCAAGGCGTATCCGGATCCAAATGTGGGAGGGGGCAAGCCCCCTCCCACATTTGTTGCTTAGACCGCTAGTGCCCGCGGCTCACTGCGACGGATCGCACGCACCTTGTGCAGGGTGTCGGCGCAAGTGCGCGCAGCTTCCTGGCCTTTGTGTACGAAGTGCTCGTAGAAGAACGTGTGGTGCTCACTGCCGGCATGGAAGTGATGCGGGGTCAGGGACACCGAGAACACTGGCACTTCGGTTTCCAGCTGTACCTGCATCAGGCCACTGACCACCGACTGGGCGACGAATTCGTGACGGTAGATGCCGCCATCCACCACCAGCGCGGCGGCGACGATACCGGCGTAACGGCCGGTCTTGGCCAGCAGTTTGGCGTGCAGGGGCATTTCAAAGGCGCCGCCGACTTCGAAGAAGTCGATGTCCGATTCCTGGTAGCCCAGGGCGATCATTTCGGCGAGGAAGCCTTTACGGGACTGGTCGACAATATCCTTGTGCCAGCAGGCCTGGATAAACGCGACGCGCTCGCCGTGGTGGTTTTTGCTTTTGCTGTCGATTGCGGTGGGTTGCATGTTCTGACTCCTGTTTAAGAAAAAAACAGGGCGTTATGAATCGAATGGGATTTAAGGGTACGAACCGCTGAGTCATGCAGGCATGCGGTCAGCGTGCGGCCCTTAGGTGCCAATCCCGTTCTCTCTTCATCCGGACTATGACCGTCGGCCCCGGGATCACACCGGGTCTGCTGACCTTGTCGCCGTCCTGCGTGAGCAGTTCGAGGCGCCAAGCGCTCGCGGGCTATGCACATTGCGCGCAATTACCGCCGGTGGGGAATTGCACCCCGCCCTGAGAACGTTGCCACCAGAACCCTGGCGGCGGAGAGTTTTTAACATGGTTTTTCAAAAACTGCACGATCGCTGTATCGATAACCTATATCGGTTTGTTTGGTTGGTATTCGATTGAATGCGAGTGGGGCTTGATATTCCGTGGCTTTGCCCGCAGTAATCACTCACAAAGGGACTTATCCAATCCGCCAGAGGCCTGTTTCATGACCGTGATTGACCTGCGCAGCGACACCGTGACCCAACCCACCCCCGGCATGCTCGACGCGATGGCCAGCGCCGTCAGTGGCGATGATGTCTACGGTGAAGACCCCAGCGTCAACCGCCTGGAGGCCGAACTGGCCAAGCGCCTGGGGTTCCCTGCGGCGTTGTTCGTCCCGACCGGCACCATGAGCAACCTGCTGGCGTTGATGGCGCACTGTGAACGCGGCGAGGAATACATCGTCGGCCAACAGGCCCACACCTATAAATATGAAGGCGGCGGTGCGGCGGTGCTGGGTTCGATCCAGCCGCAACCGCTGGAAGTCCAGGCGGACGGCTCCCTGGACCTGGACCAGGTGCTGGCCGCGATCAAGCCCGACGATTTCCACTTCGCCCGCACCCGCCTGCTGGCCCTGGAAAACACGATGCAGGGCAAGGTGCTGCCACTGGAATACCTGGCGAAAGCCCGGGCCTTTACCCGTGAACATGGCCTGGCCCTGCACCTGGACGGCGCGCGCCTCTACAACGCAGCGGTCAAGCTGGAGGTGGATGCGCGGGAGATCACGCGGCACTTCGATTCGGTGTCGGTGTGCCTGTCCAAGGGCCTCGGCGCGCCGATTGGCTCGGTGTTGTGTGGTTCCACGGCGCTGATCGCCAAGGCGCGGCGCCTGCGCAAGATGGTCGGCGGTGGCATGCGCCAGGCCGGCTCCCTGGCGGCGGCGGGGCTGTATGCGCTGGACCACCAGGTGCAGCGCCTGGCCGACGATCACGCCAATGCGCAATGGCTGGGGGAGGAGTTGCGCAAGGCCGGTTATACCGTGGAGCCGGTGCAGACCAATATGGTCTACGTACAGATCGGTGAGCAGGCCGAAGCCTTGAAAGCCTTTGCCGCTGAACGCGGGGTCAAATTGAGCGCCGCGCCGCGTCTGCGCATGGTCACGCATCTGGATGTCAGCCGGGCGCAAATCGAGCAGGTCGTGCAAACATTCGTCGAGTTTTCGCGCAAATGAGCGTGCAGACCGTCTAATTGACTGTTTCTATCACATAAACACGCTGTACCACCGGCAAAGGGCCGATATAATGCGGCCCTTTGCCGTCGCTCCGTCTGATGATGTTGCGCACTGGCCTTTGGCCGCAGACTCCGTGGAAGAACCTAATGAAAAGCGCAGAAATCCGTGAAGCCTTCCTTCGCTTCTTCGAAGAGCAAGGTCACACCCGTGTCGCCTCCAGCTCCTTGATCCCAGGCAACGACCCCACCCTGCTGTTCACCAACGCGGGGATGAACCAGTTCAAGGACTGCTTCCTGGGCCAGGAAAAACGCGCCTACACCCGTGCCGTCAGCAGCCAGAAGTGCGTGCGCGCCGGTGGTAAGCACAACGACCTGGAAAACGTCGGCTACACCGCCCGTCACCACACTTTTTTCGAAATGCTCGGCAACTTCAGCTTTGGCGATTATTTCAAGCAGGATGCGATCAACTTCGCCTGGACCTTCCTGACCGGCGTACTGAAACTGCCGAAGGAAAAGCTCTGGGTCACCGTCTACGCCAGCGATGACGAGGCTTACGACATCTGGACCAAGCAAGTCGGGGTGCCGCCTGAGCGCATGGTGCGTATCGGCGACAACAAAGGCGCGCCGTACGCCTCCGACAACTTCTGGACCATGGGCGATACCGGCCCGTGCGGTCCTTGCACCGAGATTTTCTACGATCACGGCGCCGATATCTGGGGTGGCCCACCGGGTTCGCCGGAAGAAGACGGTGACCGTTACATCGAAATCTGGAACAACGTGTTCATGCAGTTCAACCGCACCGCCAATGGTGTGTTGCATCCGTTGCCAGCGCCGTCGGTAGATACCGGCATGGGCCTGGAGCGGATCAGTGCGGTGATGCAGCACGTTCATTCCAACTACGAAATCGACCTGTTCCAGAGCCTGCTGGCCGCGGCTGCGAAGGCCATTGGTTGCGCCAATGAAGACCAGGCGTCGTTGAAAGTGGTGGCTGACCACATCCGTTCCTGCGGCTTCCTGATTGCCGACGGCGTGCTGCCGTCCAACGAAGGCCGTGGCTACGTGCTGCGCCGTATCATTCGTCGCGCTTGCCGTCACGGCAACAAGTTGGGCGCCAGCGGTAGCTTCTTCTACCAGATCGTCGCGGCCCTGGTTGCCGAGATGGGCGATGCATTCCCGGAACTCAAGCAGAACCAGGCGCACATCGAGCGCGTGCTCAAGGCTGAAGAAGAGCAGTTCGCCAAGACCCTGGAGCAGGGCCTGAAAATCCTCGAGCAAGACCTCGCCGGCCTGCAAGGCAGCGTGGTGCCGGGCGACGTGGTGTTCAAGCTCTATGACACCTACGGCTTCCCGATGGACCTGACCGGCGACATCGCCCGTGAGCGTAACCTGACCCTGGACGAGGCAGGCTTCGAGCGTGAGATGGAGGCCCAGCGTGTGCGCGCGCGTTCCGCCAGCTCGTTCGGCATGGACTACAACAGCCTGGTCAAGGTTGACGTGGCCACCGAATTTACCGGCTACAAGGCCACCAGCGGTGCGGCCAAGGTCGTTGCGCTGTACAAGGACGGCCAGTCGGTCGACGTCTTGAACGAAGGTGACGACGGCGTGGTGGTCCTGGACCGGACGCCGTTCTACGCCGAGTCCGGTGGCCAGATTGGCGACTGCGGTTTCCTCAAGGCGTCCTCCGGTCGTTTTGATGTGCGCGATACCACCAAGACCGGCGGCGCCTTCCTGCACCACGGTGTATTGGCGTCGGGCAGCCTGATCGTCGGTTCGCCAGTGGACGCCCAGGTAGACGCCGATGTGCGTCACGCCACGTCGCTGAACCACTCGGCCACTCACTTGCTGCATGCTGCACTGCGCCAGGTATTGGGCGAGCACGTCCAGCAGAAGGGCTCGTTGGTCGACAGCCAGCGCCTGCGCTTCGACTTCAGCCACTTCGAAGCGATCAAGCCGGAGCAAATCAAGGCCCTGGAAGACATCGTCAACGCCGAAGTGCGCAAGAACACCCCGGTGGAAACCGAAGAGACCGATATCGAGACCGCCAAGGCCAAGGGGGCCATGGCGCTGTTCGGCGAGAAGTATGGCGACAACGTGCGTGTACTGAGCATGGGCGGCAGCTTCTCGGTGGAACTGTGTGGCGGTATCCACGCCAACCGTACGGGCGACATCGGCCTGCTGAAAATCATCAGCGAAGGCGGTGTGGCATCGGGCGTACGTCGTATCGAAGCGGTGACCGGTGCTGCGGCCCTGGCCTATCTCAATGCGGCTGAAGAACAACTCAAGGAAGCGGCTACGCTCGTCAAGGGCAGCCGCGACAATCTGATCGACAAGCTGTCGGCCGTGCTCGAGCGCAACCGCGTGCTGGAGAAACAGCTGGAGCAGTTGCAAGCCAAGGCTGCCAGCGCGGCAGGTGACGATTTGTCTGCTTCCGCCCTGGACGTCAAGGGTGTGAAAGTCCTGGCAGCGCGCCTGGACGGTCAGGATGGCAAGGCGTTGTTGGCCTTGGTCGATCAGTTGAAGAACAAGCTCGGCCGCGCAGTGATCCTGCTCGGCAGTGTCCATGAGGATAAGGTCGTTCTGGTTGCCGGTGTAACCAAGGACCTGACCGGTCAACTCAAGGCCGGTGATTTGATGAAGCAAGCCGCTGCGGCAGTGGGCGGGAAGGGCGGTGGTCGTCCGGACATGGCGCAAGGCGGTGGTGTAGACGCTGGTGCCCTGGACGCGGCCCTGGCCCTGACCGTGCCGTTTGTCGAGGCAGGTATTTAAGGCGCTGGTAACGGGCCCATGGTCTAGTCATGGGCTCGCTCGGTTGCTGGAAGATTGGTTTATTGGGCGCCCCTTTACGGGCTGAGGCGGCTTAGAAATGGCTTTGATCGTACAGAAATTTGGAGGTACCTCGGTCGGTTCTGTCGAAAGAATCGAGCAGGTTGCCGACAAGGTTAAGAAATTCCGCGATGCCGGCGATGACCTGGTGGTGGTGCTGTCCGCCATGAGCGGCGAGACCAATCGCCTGATCGATCTGGCCAAGGCAATCAGTGGCGATCAACAACCACTGCCGCGTGAGCTGGATGTGATCGTGTCCACCGGCGAGCAGGTCACCATTGCGTTGCTGGCCATGGCGCTGAACAAGCGTGGCGTGCCGGCGGTGTCCTACACTGGTAGCCAGGTGCGCATCCTCACCGACAGCGCGCACACCAAGGCGCGTATCCTGCAGATCGACGATCAGAAGATCCGTGCTGATCTGAAGGAAGGGCGTGTCGTGGTTGTCGCCGGTTTCCAGGGCGTTGACGAGCAGGGCAACATCACCACCCTCGGGCGTGGCGGTTCCGATACCACCGGCGTAGCGCTGGCCGCAGCCCTGAAGGCTGACGAATGCCAGATCTACACCGATGTGGATGGCGTCTACACCACCGATCCGCGCGTGGTGTCCGTGGCCCAGCGCCTGGACAAGATCACCTTCGAAGAGATGCTGGAAATGGCCAGCCTCGGTTCCAAGGTGTTGCAGATCCGCGCGGTGGAATTCGCCGGCAAGTACAACGTTCCGCTGCGCGTATTGCACAGCTTCAAAGAGGGTCCGGGCACCCTTATTACTATTGATGAAGAGGAATCCATGGAACAGCCGATCATTTCCGGCATCGCCTTCAATCGCGATGAAGCCAAGCTGACGATCCGTGGCGTGCCAGACACCCCGGGCGTGGCTTTCAAGATCCTCGGGCCTATCAGCGGCGCGAACATTGAAGTCGATATGATCGTGCAGAACGTTTCGCACGATAACACCACCGATTTCACCTTCACCGTACACCGCAACGAGTACGATGCGGCCGAACGTATCCTGCAGAACACCGCGAGCGAGATCGGCGCGCGTGAAGTGGTCGGCGATACCAAGATCGCCAAGGTGTCGATCGTAGGTGTGGGCATGCGTTCCCATGCCGGCGTTGCCAGCCGTATGTTCGAGGCCCTGGCCAAGGAAAGCATCAACATCCAGATGATCTCCACCTCGGAAATCAAAGTCTCGGTGGTGATTGAAGAGAAGTACCTGGAACTGGCTGTACGCGCACTGCATACCGCTTTTGAGCTGGACGCTCCGGCCCGACAGGGCGAGTGATGCAATGCCAGGAAGGCGCGGTTTACCGCGCCTTTCATTTTTTTGTCGGGCCCATGTTCTTTTACCTGTGCTCGACAATACTTAGGCAGGTAGGGCTACGGCCTTTTGGTTGTAGGTCGAATGCCTTTTTTTTGCAGACTGTTGTTCCTGAACTGAAATGCGTGAGGAGAAAGGTATGTTGATTCTGACTCGTCGTTGCGCAGAAAGCCTGATTATTGGTGATGGCGAAATCACCGTGACCGTGCTCGGCGTCAAAGGCAATCAAGTGCGTATCGGGGTTAACGCTCCGAAAGAGGTAGCGGTCCACCGCGAGGAAATCTACCTGCGGATCAAGAAAGAGAAGGACGAAGAACCAAGCCTTTAATTTTTATCGTTTTTTATGTTTGCAAACGGGGATGAACGTGGTTAATATACGCCCCGTGTTGCGGAGAGCTGGCCGAGTGGCCGAAGGCGCTCCCCTGCTAAGGGAGTACACCTCAAAAGGGTGTCGGGGGTTCGAATCCCCCGTTCTCCGCCATTATTTGCTTAGTACGTTGCAATCTGGATTTATCGGTAAGTTGTTGAAATTACTCGAAAAAATCGCTTTACATAGAGATTGAACGGCCTATAATGCGCGGCAACAAATGCACTCGTAGCTCAGCTGGATAGAGTACTCGGCTACGAACCGAGCGGTCACAGGTTCGAATCCTGTCGAGTGCACCATTTAAGAGTCAGTTGCAGTAATGCAGGTGGTTCGGCTTCAACCAGTTGTGATCTGGTCTAAAAACACAATCTGCACTCGTAGCTCAGCTGGATAGAGTACTCGGCTACGAACCGAGCGGTCACAGGTTCGAATCCTGTCGAGTGCACCATACAAACAAAAAGCCCGCCTAGTGCGGGCTTTTTGCCGTCTGGGGTTTATGTGGAATGTGTTCTTTTTCTCCAGCCCCATGTGTTTTCCTCCCGGGCTGCGTCGTCGCAGTTCATAGATGCGGCTAATGCTGAGCTTTGACTCGCAAGCGCTTGTTCTTTCCAGTTTTTTGACGTTAAAAATGGCCGGGCGGTGTATCATTGCGCCCGTCAGCCCCGCCGGGGCTTATGGAATACCTCCATGGACTTACCCAGTAGTTACTCAGTATCCCGTTTTACCAATCATGAATTGACTGATTGATCCTTCCGGCGTGCCCCGCTGCTGGGAGTGGAGTTCGCCTATGACCGAAGTAGAAGTAAAGAAAACACAAGAAAGCCTGCAGGATCGCCTGGCTCAAGTCATCGAGCTGCTGCAGCGCCAGCGCGTGGTCGAAGACCTCACGCACCGCCAGGAAGGTCCGAATCACGACCGCGTCGAAAACCTGGTTCACCGGCAAAACCTCGTCGAATTGCAGCGCAAGCTCGATGACCTGCACTCTGCCGACGTCGCCTATATCCTTGAAGCCTTGCCGCTGGACGATCGACTGACCCTCTGGCAACTGGTCAAGGCTGATCGCGACGGCGACATCCTCCTCGAAGTATCCGATTCGGTGCGCGAAACCCTGATCGCCGACATGGACGATCACGAGCTCCTGGCCGCAGCCAGGGAGATGGACGCCGACGAACTGGCTGACCTGGCGCCTGAGCTGCCCCGTGACGTTGTCCATGAGCTGATGGAGGCCCTCGACGGCCAGCAACGCGAGCGAGTGCGCTCTGCGTTGTCCTATGACGAGGATCAGGTCGGCGCCCTGATGGACTTCGAGATGGTCACCATCCGCGAAGACGTCAGCCTGGAAGTGGTATTGCGTTATCTGCGTCGCTTGAAAGAACTGCCAGGCCACACCGACAAGCTCTTCGTGGTCGACTACGAAGGCATTCTCAAGGGGGTGCTGCCGATCAAGCGCCTGCTGGTCAACGACCCAGAGAAGAAAGTGGCCGATGTCATGGCCAGCGACCCGGTGAGTTTCCATCCGGACGAAGATGCCTACGATGCAGCCCAGGCGTTCGAGCGCTACGACTTGATCTCTGCCCCGGTGGTCGACAAGAACGGCAAGCTGATCGGTCGTCTGACCATCGATGAAATGGTCGACCTGATTCGTGAGGAAAGTGAAACCGAAGTCCTCAACATGGCGGGTCTGCGTGAAGAGGAAGATATTTTTGCGTCGGTCTGGCGTTCATTGCGTAACCGCTGGGCCTGGCTGGCCGTCAACCTGATTACCGCTTTTATTGCTTCAAGGGTGATCGGGTTGTTCGAAGGCTCTATCGAGAAATTGGTGGCCTTGGCGGCACTGATGCCGATCGTAGCGGGTATTGGCGGCAACTCCGGCAACCAGACCATCACCATGATCGTGCGCGCCATGGCGCTGGACCAGGTGAACACCGGCAATACCTCACGCCTGATGCGCAAGGAACTGGCGGTAGCGCTGATCAACGGCGTGGTGTGGGGCGGGGTGATTGGTATTGTGGCCTACATGCTGTATGGCAGTTGGTCCCTGGGGGTGGTGATGACTGCCGCCATGACCCTTAATCTGTTGTTGGCGGCCCTCATGGGCGTGTTGATCCCCATGACCCTGGCACGCCTTGGGCGCGATCCAGCCATGGGCGCCAGCGTGATGATTACCGCCATGACTGACAGTGGTGGTTTCTTCATCTTCCTGGGGTTGGCAACCATCTTCCTGCTTTGATCGCCTTCCTGGGCTGGCTTGTTGTGGTGAGGGGGCTTGTTCCCCTTCCAGCGCAAGCCAGTTTGCTCCAGCAATGATCCCCCTTCCCAAATTCAAGGCAAAAAAAAGCCAGCACAAGGCTGGCTTCGGCTTTCAGGGGTAGATCAGTCGGCTTCTGCGGCCGCCTCGACATCGTGTGCAATAAGTGAGACGAGAGCATTTTGCTGGCGGTGGGAGAGCTGACGGAAACGCTGCAGCAGTTCGCGTTCGTGCAGTGACAGCTCTGGGCTGTCCAGGCGCATGCTCAACTCTTCACCCAACGCACCTTCCTGAATAAGGCTCTGTTCCAGGCGCGCGATGATTTCGGAGTTCATGCTGCGGTGATGATTGCGAGCCACCTCGGCAATGCGTTCCCGCATTCCGTCTGGCAGACGTACGACGAACTTGTCAGCCGTACGGCTGGAATAAATTGCCTGTTTCAATGGGCGCATATATTTAACCGGTTAGTTCAGGGGAGCGGTTTTTGGAATTGGCCGCAAGATGAGTGTTAAGACAAGGCTCACGACCAAAGTTCAACCTGAATTGCAAAGAGGCCGCATCATGCCTCAGATTTGCCAGTTCCTTGGCGTCAATTCTGTGACAAATATTGAACTGACTAAAGGCTTTATGCCAGCACTGATTTGCATTTTTGCGGACTGGTTGGAAAACTTTCCTGCAGAAGATCAGATTCGGCGATCTTCCCGCAGGCCTAGGCCGCAACAGGGTTTGAGGGCGCACATCCTATAGCAATGTGGCCTTTTGCCCCTAATCTTAAGACTAGTGGCAATTTGCCGATTTACTAGGCGAGGCGACATAAGGTAGGGCGAAACGCAGGCGAGCGATGCTTCAGCGCAGCACGGGATCGAATTTGATCCGGCGGCCCACAATCAGGGTCAGAACCAGGCATCCGGCGAACATGGCGCTGGCGATGAAGGCGATGGTTTGGCCGTCTTGGGAGGAGGTTTCCAGGCCAAGCAGCCCGCTTACCAGGGTCAGGCACAGAAACAGCCAGGCAGATTTGGACATGAAGGCTTCCTCAGAATACCCAGTGTTCGGATGCAGGTGCTGCCTGTGTGCTCTGGGCCAGGCGAACCGGTGATTGCGGGTTGGCCGTCATCACTGCCAATTGCGGGCGTTGCTGCAGGTGGTGTGGAATGGCCTGGCTCACCTTGGCGTCGTCGTCGGTAGTCGGCGACTGCTGGAAGTGGAACATCACCAATACGGCCAGGGCCACGGTATTGAGGGCTAACAGAAGGGCACTGTTCATGGTCATGTTCTCCGTCGGTGACTGGGCCAAATTGGATTTTGTCGAAGAAGTATTGCAGATGCCGTGCCAAACTATTATTTCAATTAAATCAATGGTTTGAGGCTATTTTTAGGGGGCTGAGGGTTGCAAATTGCAATGCTGGCATTTTGGGGTAGTGCATTTTGCACGATGGCTTCGGCAACCCTGGTTTTACGAGGCGAAACCCTGCTCTTTCTGGCAGGCATGCGCCTACACTCAAAAAGCCCACGGACGACATGACAAATCCGACCTTGGCCGTTAACATGCACGCCGTCCGTCGCAGTGCCCATCGCTGCGACGGCTGTCATTTGTCCCAGTAGCTCAATTGGATAGAGCATCCCCCTCCTAAGGGGAAGGTTGGCCGTTCGAACCGGCCCTGGGACACCAGATTCAAAGCCCCGCACAGTGAACGCTGGCGGGGCTTTTTTGTGCGCGTAGAGTCTTTTCAAACTCAGGTCGAACCTTGCCGCTGATCGAGGTTCACAGCAGGTGCGTCGTGTATTTTTGCTAACGGTGTACCTCGCACGCCCCCCGGCAACGTCAGAGCTGTTGCCAATCAATTTAAACAAAATAATCCTCGGAAACAGCGCGTAGCGCCTGTCCGGACCCAACAACCCAGGACTATCATGCCGGTAGCCCTGACCCTCACTGCAAGGAGCCGCTCGGAACGCCGATGCGCCAGATCTGGAAATCTTTTCGAGCCCTTTATTTCGCCTCCTTGATGATGCTGATCGGCTCCGGCCTGCTCAGTACTTACCTCGCGTTGCGCCTGGCGGCTGACCATGTCGACAGCCTATGGGTGGGTGCCTTGATGGCGGCCAACTATTTCGGCCTGGTGCTGGGCGGCAAGATCGGGCATCGCCTGATTGGCCGGGTGGGGCATATTCGTGCCTACGCCACCTGTGCGGGCATTGTCGGTGCAGCCGTGCTGGGCCATGGCCTGATCGACTGGCTGCCGGCCTGGATCGTGCTGCGGGTCATCGTGGGCTTGGGGATGATGTGCCAGTACATGGTTATCGAAAGCTGGCTTAACGAGCAGGCGGACGCCAGGCAGCGTGGCGTGGTGTTCAGTGGCTATATGATCGCGTCCTACCTGGGCCTGGTGTTGGGCCAACTGATCCTGGTGATGCATCCCCAGCTGGGCCTTGAGCTATTGATGCTGGTGGCGCTGTGCTTTGCCCTGTGCCTGGTACCCGTGGCCATGACCCGGCGTATTCACCCGGCGCCGCTGCATCCGGCGCCGATGGAGCCGCGCTTCTTTATCAAGCGGGTACCGCAGTCGTTGAGTACGGTGCTGGGGGCGGGGCTGATCGTTGGCTCGTTCTACGGCTTGGCGCCGCTGTATGCGTCCCAGCAGGGGCTGACCACCGAGCAGGTGGGTCTGTTCATGGGTAGCTGCATTTTTGCCGGTTTGGTGGTGCAGTGGCCGTTGGGCTGGCTGTCGGATCGCTATGATCGTGCGTTGTTGATTCGCTGCTTCGCCCTGTGCCTGGCGGTTGCGGCATTACCGTTGGCCATCCTGAGCAAGGTGCCGTTGGAGGTGCTGTTCGT
Source organism: Pseudomonas sp. G11 (assembly GCF_029457515.1). Classification (NCBI taxonomy): domain Bacteria; kingdom Pseudomonadati; phylum Pseudomonadota; class Gammaproteobacteria; order Pseudomonadales; family Pseudomonadaceae; genus Pseudomonas; species Pseudomonas sp. G11. The sequence continues at coordinate 6,223,700 of NZ_CP120377.1, read as the reverse complement.
GGCCGGGTTCCTGTGTTCGTTGGTGCAGTTCTGTCTGTACCCGCTGGCGGTGGCGTTTTCCAACGATCACGTTGAAGGTGATCGGCGGGTATCGCTGACAGCCATGTTGCTGGTGACCTACGGGGTCGGCGCCAGTATCGGGCCGTTGCTGGCTGGCGTGGTGATGAAACTATTTGGCAGTCAGATGCTGTACGCGTTTTTCAGCCTGTGTGCGCTGATCCTGGTGTGGCGTATCCGTCCTAAAGCCGTGACCAACCTGCATCAGGTCGATGATGCGCCCCTGCAGCACGTGGCCATGCCTGACAGCATGTCCAGTTCGCCGCTGGTGGCTGCACTTGACCCGCGGGTCGATGAGCAAGTGGTGCAAGAGCAGATGCAGACAGCTGTCGCTGAGCCTGAGCCTGAGCATGAAGTCGACTCGGTACCACCGACGGATGAGCCGCCTTTCGAAGGACCGCCAGAACCTATAGGTCCGGATGAGCACCCCCATGACCTGAGCAGGGCACGCCCCTGAAAGCAAAAACGGGCAGATCCTGAAAGGGTCTGCCCGTTTTTTTGTCGCGATCTTCACACTTAGAAGTCGTCGTCCTTATCGAAGCGTCGCGCTTCGCGTTGCAGTTGATACACAAATCGTTCGACCTGGCGCTGTACCAGGCCGCTCATGTTGTGGAAGCGCACGCCTGCGAAGGTGGTGTTGATCTTCTCTTCGAAATGCAGGTAACGCAGCTCGACGGAGGTGGTCATGCTGCCGAACGGCAGGGCAGCGATAAAGCGATCGTAGACCTGGCCCAACTGCAGGCGTTCGGAGATATCGCCTTCGAAGCGCAATTTGCAGCCGGTGGCGGAAATATCCAGCAGCTTGCCGCTGACCGGGGCCTTGAGTTTCTCGCCGCCCAGCTCGATATTGACCAGTTGGGCCAGCTTCAGTGCCGCGCGGAAGGCATTGCGGCGCTGGTGGTAGACCACCTCGCCCGGCATGGCGCCGGTGTAGATGCGATGGCCATCTTTTTCGCTGATGGTCAGGGTGCCATTGCTTTCCCAGGCGACGCGTACGCCGTCGTGAAAGCCTTCGATGCGGAAGGGTTCGCCATTCTCAAGGTGGCGTTCGCCATCACGCGGGATCATTTCGTCCAGGGCCAGGGTCTTGCTGTCCCGATCGACATCGACCAGGTAGCTCTGGAAGCGCTGGCTGCGTTCGTGGAAGGTGATGATCAGCGGATCATGGCTTTCTTGCAGCATTCGCAAGGTGCCGGCGATTTCCAGAGGCGTGGTGAGCACCTTGGGTGGCTGCGGAGCATCTTCCGCATTAAGGGCGTTGAACACGGTTCTTCCATCTCCAGACAAAATACGACTACACGCAAGAACCGGCATTTTGCCAGTATGTGGCGGGCCTTGGATAGGCTGTGCCGAAAACGGGCGTCAGGCTTGGCTGCGGGTGCTTGGTTTGACCAAGCGTGAGGTAGAGCCTTGGGCGTTGTACAGCGCCGGTGGCTCACCGCCGTGGAGTATACGCAGCTGGTTGGCGGTCGTAGCTTGCTGAAGCTGGATCGACTGGCCGTTGAGCAGGTTGACTTCCTGGCACTGGCTGAGCAATTGGTTGAGTTCTTTGCTTTGGGCCAGCAGTTGATCGCCGACCGAGGAGTGGCTGGCCAGTTGGGCGAGGCCGTCGTGATCGGCCGGCAGGCCCAGGCTGGTGAGAATCTGGCTGCGCTTCTTGCCATGCTGTTCCAGCAGGACAATCAGCGACTGTTTGCGCGCCAGGATATCTTCCAGCAGCGGCATATCCCGGCCGTAGAGGGCCAGGGTCTCTTCTTTCAGCAGCTCGAGCAATTGTTGCGTCGGCGCCAGATCATCAATGATCAGTTGAAGCAAGGTTTCGTCGTGGTGCATGGCTGGCCTTGGTTTTAAGCGTCCAAAAGCCCTGCGCAGGCCTTTGCCTAGCGCTCGGCTTCGAAGTTAAGCAGCTTGCTGGCTACACGGTTGCTGTCGACTTTATAGCTGCCATCGGCGATAGCCTGTTTCAATTCGGCCACGCGGGCTTTATTGACCACAGGTTGGTCGCGCAGCGAGTCAGTGACCTTCTGCAACTGTTGAGCCTCATTGCTCAGGTGTACGGATTCCCCGCTTTGGCTGGCGCTGGCCTGTTCTGTCTTGGCAGGCAGAGGCTGGGCCTTGGCTTCTACGCTGTCCTTGGTGCCGCTGGTGCGCGTAGTGCCTGGCAATGCCGGGGAATTATTCAAACGACTGAAATCGATGACCATGATAATTAAAAACCTCTGGGTATTTGGACGCTTGCCATGTTTTCGGCCATACCCGGACAAACTTTAGGCTCGATTGACAATAAACCTGCACGCGCAACATCTGGCACACAGTGTAGGAAAAGCTGGCGTCCTATTCCAGTGATCTATAAAGCAACCTCGACTTGTCCGGGGGCTGTCACCCGTGCCTTGATGACACGATTGGAGTTGAGGTTCTTGACACGTATCTGCTCACTCATGCCTCCGTTGGACAGCGCTTCACCCGGCATTTTCACATTCAAGCCGCCGCTGCTCGCGGAAATTACCACCTGGTCACCCTTGCGAACCACCTCGGCCTGCTCCAGATGGACCAGGGTAATGACCTGATCGGTGACCATTGGTCGGGTAAGTTTCTGCCCGATGGCCTGATCGACCGACGTCAGATAGCCCTGGTTGATCAAACTGATGTCGCGTTCACGCAAGGCCACGTCCTCGAAACCGATGATGCCAGTGCGTTTCAACGGTCTTACCACCACCACGACATCGCGGAACAACTTGACCTGCGCTGGCACAAACACGGTCCAGGGCGCGGCGCCCTCGCAGCGAACCTTCACCGTCACACGGCCGATAGGCTGTGCGGGGCTTTCCAGGGACGCTGTCAATTCCTTGTCGCACATTGGCATGCGCAAGCGCGGGTCTAGCTGGTTGACCTGGATTTCATAGCGCCCAGGTGTCTGGGTGGTCGCCAGATAATCTTCTACAGTGAACTCAAGAAAGCCTTGAGTGACGCCGATAAGTAGATCAGGCAAGGTGACGTTATCTGCGCGGGCCGTGGTTCCCAGGCTCAAGGCAAGCAACGCCATCGAGACGCAGAGCAATCTGCGGCTGCGTGGGAGGCGAAGGCGTCGGGAAACTGTCGTTTTAATGTCCATAGCCAATAAATAGCAAAGCTCGTGCCGTTTAGTATTGGGTACGCGTCGTACCCCCGAAGGTTTTAGCGTAGGAGTCTGGGCATGGCAGGTGTAATGGATTCAGTAAACCAGCGCACACAGCTGGTAGGGCAGAATCGCCTGGAGTTGTTGCTGTTTCGTCTGGACGGCAAGCAGCTATACGGCATCAATGTGTTCAAAGTGCGGGAAGTGCTGCAGTGCCCCAAGCTGACGATCATGCCCAAGTCCAGTCCGGTGGTGTGTGGCGTGGCCAACATCCGTGGCGCGACCATCCCGATTCTTGACCTGGCCTTGGCGACAGGGTCGTCCGGTCTGCAGGATCGAGAGAACCCGTTTGTGATCATTACCGAATACAACACCAAGACCCAGGGTTTCCTGGTGCGCTCGGTGGAACGCATTGTCAACATGAACTGGGAAGAAATTCATCCGCCACCCAAGGGCACCGGTCGCGATCACTACCTCACGGCAGTGACGCGGGTGGACAACCAGCTTGTAGAAATTATCGACGTGGAGAAAATCCTCGCCGAAGTGGCGCCCACCTCTGAATCGATTTCGGTCGGTGTGGTGGACGCCGATACCGCGCACAAGGCGATTTCCTTGCGCGTACTGACGGTGGACGATTCTTCGGTGGCGCGTAAGCAGGTGACCCGTTGCCTGCAAACCGTCGGCGTGGACGTGGTGGCGCTCAATGATGGTCGCCAGGCGTTGGATTACCTGCGCAAGCTGGTCGATGAAGGCAAGAAGCCGGAAGAAGAATTCTTGATGATGATCTCCGACATCGAGATGCCGGAAATGGACGGCTACACCCTCACGGCTGAGATACGTAACGATCCACGCATGCAAAAATTGCATATCATCCTGCATACTTCGTTGTCGGGCGTATTCAATCAGGCGATGGTCAAGAAGGTCGGTGCCGACGACTTTCTGGCCAAATTCCGCCCTGATGACCTGGCATCCCGGGTAGTCGACCGGATCAAGGCAGCAGATCACGGCTAGGGGCTTTTTCCCTGGCGGTCACACGATTTAAGAGGCGGTATCTTTGTCTACGGGTAATTTGGATTTCGAACAGTTCCGGGTCTTCCTGGAAAAAGCCTGTGGCATATTGCTTGGTGAAAACAAGCAATACCTGGTATCCAGCCGTCTCAACAAGCTGATGGAACAGCAGGGCATCAAGTCCCTGGGTGAGTTGGTCCAGCGGATCCAGAGCCAGCCGCGCAGTGGGCTCAAGGAAATGGTGGTCGATGCCATGACCACCAACGAAACCCTGTGGTTTCGCGATACATACCCCTTCGAGGTGCTCAAGAGCAAAGTGTTGCCGGAGGCGATCAAGGCCAGCCCGGGCCAGCGCTTGCGCATCTGGTCGGCAGCCTGTTCTTCGGGGCAGGAACCGTACTCGATTTCGATGACCATCGATGAGTTCGAGCGGACCAACATGGGCCAGTTGAAGGCCGGTGCGCAAATTGTGGCGACGGATTTATCCGGCACCATGCTCACCAACTGCAAGACCGGCGAGTACGACAGCCTGGCCCTGGGGCGTGGCCTGTCCCAGGAGCGCCTGCAACGTTACTTCGACCCGAAAGGGGCGGGGCGCTGGGCGGTCAAGGCGCCGATCAAGAACCGAGTGGAGTTTCGCTCGTTCAACCTGCTCGACAGCTACGCCAGCCTGGGCAAGTTCGACATAGTGTTCTGCCGCAACGTGCTGATCTACTTCTCTGCCGAAGTGAAGAAAGACATCTTGCTGCGCATCCACGGCACCCTCAAGCGCGGCGGTTACCTGTTCCTCGGTGCATCCGAAGCGTTGAACGGCCTGCCCGATCATTTCCAGATGGTGCAGTGCAGCCCGGGGATCATCTACCAGGCCAAGTAATAAAGAATGTGGGAGGGGGCTCGCCCCCGATAGCAGTGGTTCAGTTGATGTATCTATCACTGATACACCGCTATCGGGGGCAAGCCCCCTCCTACATTTTTTTTGCGGCAAAGTTGAAGAAAGCGGCAACTCCCCATTGCCGCTTTACTGGCGTCACGCGGAAAACGGTTGCCGCTTTTCTGGCATTGCCGTCGGCAAGCTCCCCGCAACCCCTTGATATCCGGGCTTTCACAAGATTGGCATGCACCTTGCTATAACCCTGTTAACGCACAGCAGGTCAGCCTAAAGGTTTCCGCCATGAGCATCAGCTTCGATAAAGCGCTCGGTATCCATGAACAAGCCCTGGGCTTCCGCGCCCAGCGCGCCGAAGTCCTGGCCAACAACATTGCCAACGCCGATACCCCGAACTACAAGGCTCGGGACCTGGACTTCTCCGCCGTGCTCGCAGCACAGCAGGACAAGACCAAGAACGGCACCTTCGCCTTGAACATGACCAACAGCCGTCATATTGAAGCGCAAGGCCTGAGCAGTGGTGACGAGTCGCTGCTGTATCGCACGCCGATGCAGCCATCCATCGACCAGAACACCGTCGACGCCCAGCTGGAGCAATCGGCCTATGCCGAAAACTCGGTGAACTTCCAGGCCAGCTTTACCCTGCTCAACAGCAAATTCAAAGGGCTGATGTCAGCCCTGCGTGGAGAGTAAGCCATGTCCCTGTCCAGTGTTTTCAATATTGCCGGTAGTGGCATGAGCGCTCAAACCACGCGCCTCAACACCGTCGCCAGTAACATCGCCAACGCCGAGACCGTGTCTTCGAGCATTGACCAGACCTACCGCGCCCGCCACCCGGTATTTGCCACCATGTTCCAGGGCGGCCAGAGCGGCGGCAGCGATTCGCTGTTCCAGAACCAGGACGCCGCCGGCCAGGGCGTGCAGGTGCTCGGCGTGGTCGAAGACCAGAGCAACCTCGAAGCACGTTACGAGCCTAACCATCCCGCCGCGAACGAAAAGGGTTATGTCTACTACCCCAACGTCAACGTGGTCGAGGAGATGGCCGACATGATTTCCGCCAGCCGCTCGTTCCAGACCAACGCGGAAATGATGAACACCGCCAAAACCATGATGCAGAAGGTCCTGACCCTGGGTCAGTGATAAGGGGCGCCAAATAATGGCCATCGTTGATACGTCAAACAACTCGGCAGTCCAGGACCTTTTCAATTCCAAGGTCAAGACCGCAACGGACAACAGCAGTCTTAACAGCGCTACCAAGGCGGCGACAGGCAGCCAGTCGCTGGGCAAGGATGCGTTCCTGCAGTTGCTGGTGACCCAGCTGAAAAACCAGAACCCGCTGTCGCCTCAGGACAATGGTGCGTTCGTGGCGCAGTTGGCTCAGTTCAGCAGCCTGGAAGGCATCAACACCCTGAACGACTCGGTCAACGCGATCTCCAGCAACTTCAGCTCGTCGCAAGCACTGCAAGCGTCGTCGCTGGTAGGGCGTTCGGTGGTCATCCAGACCGACAAGTCCACCGTGGACACGAGCAAGAGCATGACCGGTTCGGTGGCGGTGACTTCGGCGGTGGGCAACGTCTCCGTCAAGATCACCGACAAGGACGGCAACGTGGTGCGCACCCTCGATATGGGCGCCCAGGCTGCCGGCAACCAGAGCTTTATCTGGGATGGCAAGGACGACAACGGCGCGGTCGCCCCAGCCGGCACCTACACCTTCAATGCCACCACCAAGAACGACGCGGGCGATGCGGTTGCCCTGGCCACGTCGCTGCCGGCAACGGTAACGAGCGTGACCCTGAGCCAGACCGGCGGCGAAATGCTGCTGAACCTGGCGGGCGGCATGGGCAGCATCAAGCTGTCGCAAATTCAGACTATCGGTACATAGAGCCGGCTAAATACGGCAGAGGGAGAGAAACATGTCTTTTAACATCGGCCTTAGCGGCCTCTATGCGGCCAACAAACAACTGGACGTGACCGGCAACAACATCGCCAACGTCGCGACCACTGGCTTCAAATCGTCCCGTGCGGAATTCGCGGATATCTACGCGGCCTCCAAACTGGGTACCGGCCAGAACAGCATCGGCAACGGTGTGAACCTGGCGGCAGTGTCCCAGCAGTTCACCCAGGGCGACGTCAACAACAGTGGCGGCATCCTGGACATGGCGATCCAGGGCGGCGGCTTCTTCGTGCAGAAGGGTACCGACGGCTCGCTGGAGTACACCCGCAGCGGCGCCTTCCGTGCGGACAAGGACGGCTACATCACCAACAACACCGGTACCTCGCGCCTGCAGGGTTATGCGGCGGATGCTGACGGCAAGATCATCAAGGGCGGCCTGACCGACCTGCAATTGAACCTGTCGAACCTGCCGCCGAAGGCTTCGAGCAAGGTGGACTCCACCAGTAACCTGAACTCGTCCGAGCTGCCGATCGATCAGACTTTGCACCCCTTTGATCCGACCAAGACGGACAGCTTCAACACTCAATACTCCACCACGCTCTACGATACGCAGGGCAATGCGCATCCTATGGTGCAGTACCTGGTGAAAACCGGTTCCAACACCTGGAACTCCTACACCCTGATTGACGGGCGTAACCCTGACGGCACCCCGATCAGCGGCACCGGTTCCACGGCGCCCGTAGCCTCGACGTTGTCGTTTGACACCGCCGGCAAGCTCACCGGGATCGTCACCCCGCCAGCCACCGTGTCCAATACCACCCTGACTATTTCCAACTGGAAGCCGGGCGGCCTGGTCAATGGTGTCTGGACGCCTAACGGTGCAGCGGCCAACGCTGGCGGTATTGCCGTCAACATGGCCAACATCACCCAGTACAACTCGGCCAGCTACCGTAACCCGCCGGTCACCGACGGTTATGCCACTGGCCAGATCACCGGCTTGAAGATCGACGGCAGCGGTGTGCTGTTCGCCACCTTCAGTAACCAGCAGAGCAAGGCCATCGGCCAGATCTCTCTGGCCAGCTTCAACAACGAGCAGGGCCTGCAGCCATCCGGCGGCACCGCCTGGAGAGAGACGTTCGCCTCGGGCCAGCCGGGTTACGACGCACCGCAATCCGGTACGCTGGGTTCGATCGTGGCCAACTCCCTGGAGAACTCCAACGTCAACCTGACCAACGAGCTGGTGGACCTGATCAAGGCCCAGAGCAACTATCAGGCGAACGCCAAGACCATCTCCACCCAGAGCACCATCATGCAGACCATCATCCAGATGACCTGATGCGGTCATGCTCCACAAGAAGCCCCTCGCAAGAGGGGCTTTTTTGTGGGCGCAGGAAAACATGCCGTGACGCAAGTAACGATGCGTAAAACGCGTATGAGGCGTGCACCATATCCGCCTCGCCACTGATCAGGTCAGGGGCCGGTGGGCTCACCAGTCAAGTGCAGGGCGGGTATGTGGCGTTCGTCTGGAGGTGCCCAGCGGGGGGGGACATGAGGAAACCAAAAAGCCCGATAAACCCTATGCAGTCGGGGTCTATCGGGCTTTTTCAATCCGGGGCGTTCAAGCCCAGGAGCGGCTCAGCTTATTGGCAGGCTTCGCAATCCGGCTCGTCGATCGCGCAGGCCTTTGGCACGGGGGCCGGGCCGGCTGGCGCTGCGAGCACCGAGTCATCACCGTGGTTGCCGCCGCTGGAAACCGCGTTCAGCTTGCCGGTGTTGATGGTCGACTTCTCGGTGCTGGTCGCGGCCAGGGCACGGAGGTAGTAAGTGGTTTTCAGGCCACGGTACCACGCCATGCGGTAGGTCACGTCCAGCTTCTTGCCCGATGCGCCGGCGATGTACAGGTTCAGCGACTGAGCCTGGTCGATCCACTTCTGACGACGGCTGGCGGCGTCAACGATCCACTTGGTGTCCACTTCGAAAGCGGTCGCGTAGAGCTCTTTGAGTTCTTGCGGGATGCGTTCGATCTGCTGCACGGAACCGTCGTAGTACTTCAGGTCGTTGATCATCACCGAGTCCCACAGGCCACGGGCTTTCAGGTCGCGAACCAGGTACGGGTTGATCACGGTGAATTCGCCCGACAGGTTCGATTTCACATACAGGTTCTGGTAGGTCGGTTCGATCGACTGCGATACGCCAGTAATGTTGGCGATGGTCGCGGTCGGTGCGATGGCCATGATGTTGGAGTTACGAATACCTTTCTGCACACGGGCACGTACCGGCGCCCAGTCCAGGGATTCGTTCAGGTCAACGTCGATGTACTTCTGGCCGCGTTGCTCGATCAGGATCTGTTGCGAATCCAGCGGCAGGATGCCCTTGGACCACAGCGAACCCTGGAACGTCTCGTAGGCGCCGCGCTCGTCGGCCAGGTCGCAGGAAGCCTGGATCGCGTAGTAGCTGACCGCTTCCATGGACTTGTCGGCGAACTCGACCGCTGCATCCGAACCGTAAGGAATGTGCTGCAGGTACAGCGCGTCCTGGAAGCCCATGATGCCCAGGCCGACTGGACGGTGCTTGAAGTTGGAGTTCTGCGCCTGTGGCACCGAGTAGTAGTTGATGTCGATAACGTTATCGAGCATGCGTACGGCGGTGTTGACGGTGCGCTCCAGCTTGGCGGTGTCCAGCTTGCCGTTGACGATGTGGTTCGGCAGGTTGATCGAGCCCAGGTTGCAAACGGCGATCTCGTCCTTGTTGGTGTTCAAGGTGATCTCGGTGCACAGGTTCGAGCTGTGGACCACGCCCACGTGCTGCTGCGGGCTGCGCAGGTTGCATGGGTCCTTGAAGGTCAGCCATGGGTGGCCGGTTTCGAACAGCATGGACAGCATTTTGCGCCACAGGTCCTTGGCCTGGATGGTCTTGAACAGCTTGACCTTGCCTGGGTACTCGGTGAGGGCTTCGTAGTACTCGTAGCGTTCTTCGAAGGCCTTGCCGGTCAGGTCGTGCAGGTCCGGCACTTCGGAGGGCGAGAACAGGGTCCATTTGCCGTCATCGAAGACACGCTTCATGAACAGGTCAGGGATCCAGTTGGCGGTGTTCATGTCGTGGGTACGACGACGGTCATCGCCCGTGTTCTTGCGCAGCTCGATGAACTCTTCAATGTCCATGTGCCAGGTTTCCAGGTAGGCACACACAGCGCCTTTGCGCTTGCCACCCTGGTTCACGGCGACGGCGGTGTCGTTCACCACTTTCAGGAACGGTACAACGCCCTGGGACTTGCCGTTGGTGCCCTTGATGTACGAACCCAGTGCACGCACTGGCGTCCAGTCGTTGCCCAGGCCGCCAGCGAATTTGGACAGCATGGCGTTGTCGTGGATCGCATGGTAGATGCCCGACAGGTCATCCGGCACGGTGGTCAGGTAGCAGCTCGACAGCTGTGGACGCAGGGTGCCGGCGTTGAACAGGGTCGGGGTCGACGACATGTAGTCGAAGGACGACAGCAGGTTGTAGAACTCGATCGCACGGTCTTCTTTATGCTTTTCTTCGATCGCCAGGCCCATGGCCACGCGCATGAAGAACACTTGCGGCAATTCGAAGCGGATACCGTCCTTGTGGATAAAGTAACGGTCGTACAGGGTCTGCAGGCCCAGGTAGGTAAACTGCTGGTCGCGTTCGTGGTTGATCGCCTTGCCGAGTTTTTCCAGGTCGAAGGTGGCCAGGACCGGGTTCAGCAATTCGTATTCGATACCCTTGGCGATGTAGGCCGGCAGGGCCTTGGCGTACAGGTCGGCCATCTCGTGGTGGGTGGCGCTCTCGGCCACGCCGAGGAAGCCCAGGCCTTCGGCACGCAGGGTGTCCATCAGCAGGCGCGCGGTCACGAACGAGTAGTTTGGCTCGCGTTCAACCAGGGTACGGGCGGTCATCACCAGGGCGGTGTTGACGTCGGTCAGGGCCACGCCGTCGTACAGGTTCTTCAGGGTTTCGCGCTGGATCAGGTCACCGTCGACTTCTTCCAGGCCTTCGCAGGCTTCGGTGACGATGGTGTTCAGGCGGCCCAGGTCCAGCGGTGCAAAGGTACCGTCGGCCAGGGTGATGCGGATCGACGGGTGCGCCTGTACGGCGGCGTCGGCGGCAGGGGCGCGCACGGCACGTTCCTTGGCGCGCGAGTCACGGTAGATCACGTAGTCGCGGGCCACTTTCTGCTCGCCGGCACGCATCAGGGCCAGTTCGACCTGGTCCTGGATTTCTTCGATGTGGATGGTGCCGCCCGACGGCATGCGACGCTTGAAGGTCGCGGTGACTTGTTCGGTCAGGCGGGCAACGGTGTCATGGATGCGCGACGAGGCAGCAGCGGTGCCGCCTTCAACTGCAAGAAACGCTTTGGTGATGGCGACGGTGATTTTGTCATCGGTGTAAGGAACGACAGTGCCGTTACGCTTGATCACGCGCAGTTGGCCAGGTGCAGTGGCGGACAGATCCATATTCGAATCAGCGGCCTGCGGCACGGAGCCCTGCGGGTTCTCGCGAGTTGTGTCGGTTTGCATGGGGGGTTGTCTCCACATTTCTATATTTATTTGGGCACCATCACGGTGCCCACCGTTCCGTCCTGAAGCACTTACAGCAGGCCTGGGCCTGGCATAACAACTTCGGGACAGGAGGAAGGGAGCTGTTTGCGCCGCTTCCATGCCGAAGTCTTCGGTTCGGGGCTCAAAGGCCCTTCGCCGTATTCCTGGTGGGTGACAGTTGCCAGGTTCAAGCACTGCAACACCCGTACCGTTTTGCGCTGTTGGAGCTTGAAAACGGTTGCCATCCGCTTGAGCGGTTTGGGCTTTCAAATAATCCAGGGGTCAGACCAAACAGGAGCAAGAAAGGGCTTGAGTTTCTCGTCTGATTTGTGTTGGGTCTTTTTGCTAAAAACCCTACATGTAGGGTTTTTTTGGCGCCGAGGTACAAGATAATGCGTTTTTGGAGGCTTAGCAACGCAAGACCTGTGGATAACGCTGTGAGTAAAATGTGTATGAAACTTGGAACACCCGTGTAGGCCGCAGTACTGCTGGATTACGCCGTTTGTCACTGAATATTCCAAGGTAAAAACATGCGATTGGATTTTTGAGGGCGCGAACCCTATCACAAAAAAACTCGATCACCGAACGCATTTCCCGGCTTGTGTTTGAGGATTGGGGCATGGCTACAATCGATCATTGTTATGCCCTCACAACATTACAAATAAGGTGTGGCTGGCGAAGATCAACATGTGGGAGGGGGCTTGCTCCCACCTTTGATCGAACAGGCCAATCAATCCCTTAATAACAACGAGGATTACCCGTGGAGCACGAAGCCTGGCAAATACTGATCGTCGAGGATGACGAGCGACTCGCCGAGTTGACCCGCGATTATCTGGAGAGCAACGGCTTGCGGGTGTCGGTGGAAAGCGACGGCGCCCAGGCTGCGGCACGGATCATCGCCGAGCAACCCGACCTGGTGATCCTCGACCTGATGTTGCCCGGCGAAGACGGCCTGAGCATTTGTCGCAAGGTGCGCGAGCGCTACGACGGGGTGATCCTCATGCTGACCGCGCGCACCGACGACATGGACCAGGTCATGGGCCTGGACATGGGCGCCGACGACTATGTCTGTAAACCCGTGCGTCCGCGCCTGTTGCTCGCGCGCATCCAGGCCCTGCTGCGGCGCAGCGAACCGGCCGAACCGGCTGTGGTGGAAAACCAGCGTCGCCTGCAATTCGGCCCGCTGGTGGTGGACAACGCCCTGCGCGAAGCCTGGTTGCACGACGGCGGCATCGAGCTAACCAGCGCCGAGTTCGACTTGCTCTGGCTGCTGGTGGCGAACGCCGGGCGTATCCTGTCTCGCGAAGAGATCTTCATCGCCCTGCGCGGCATCGGCTATGACGGCCAGGACCGTTCCATCGATGTACGCATTTCACGCATTCGCCCGAAAATCGGCGACGACCCGATCCACCCGCGCCTGATCAAGACCATCCGCAGCAAGGGCTACCTGTTCGTTCCTGAAGCCGCCGCCGATATGCCGCTGTGAATTCGATCTTCCTGCGTATCTATGGCGGCATGTGCGCGGCGCTGATCCTGGTGGCGCTGCTGGGCGTGCTGGCCTTGCACCTGCTCAATGAAGTGCGCAGCGGCCAGTACCGCGAACGCCTGGCCCACGGCACCTTTGCCTTGATGGGCGACAACCTGCAACCCATGAGCCCGATCGAGCGCCAGCGCGCCCTGGCGGTGTGGGAGCGGTTGTTAGGCATCCCCCTGGAACTGCGCACCCTCAGCGAGGCGCAACTGGACTTGAGCCAACGCAACCGCCTGCAACGCGGCCAGGTACTGGTGGAGCAGACCGGCCCGCATGCGGCGCGGGTGCTGCGCCTGGTCAGTGAGCAAGAGTCACTCGTACTGACCGGCGAAGTGCAACAGATCAGCGAGCAACTGGCGCGCGCAACGATTTACCTGCTGGCCGACGAACTGGTGCGTTTCCCGGTGGCCGAACAGCCACAACGCTTGGCCGCTATAAAGGAAGCCAAGGGCTTTGGCTTTGAGATGCACCTGATGAACCTCGACCAGGCCGATATGGACGATGATCAGCGTCGCCGGGTCGCGGAAGGCGATACGGTCATGGCGCTGGGCAAAGGGGGTGATTCGATCCGGGTGTTTGCCGGCATGGTCGGTACGCCCTGGGTGCTCGAAATCGGCCCGTTGTATCAAATGAACCCGTACCCGGCACAATGGTTGATCCTGATTGCCCTGATCGGCCTGACCCTGATCGGCCTGATTGTCTATTTATTGGTGCGCCAGCTCGAACGACGACTCAAGGGCCTGGAAGCCGCGGCCACGCGCATCGCCAAGGGCAACCTGGAAGTGCGTGTGCCCGCCCGCGGTGCCGATTCGGTCGGGCGCCTGGCTGCGGCGTTCAATGGCATGGCCGAGCACCTGCAGCAGTTGCTGGCGATCCAGCGCGAACTGGTGCGCGCCGTGTCCCACGAATTGCGCACGCCAGTGGCGCGCCTGCGCTTCGGCCTGGAGATGATTGGCGAAGCCGCCAGCCCCGAAGCCCGGCGCAAATATATGGAAGGCATGGACAGCGATATCCAGGACCTCGATGGCCTGGTGGACGAAATGCTCACCTACGCCCGCCTGGAGCAGGGCGCGCCGGAGCTGAATTTCCAGCGGGTCGACCTCGATGCGCTGCTCGATCAGGTGATCGGCGAATTGTCGCCACTGCGTCCGCAGGTCAATGTGGCTCGGGGTATTTGCCTGTCATCGGCACATTGGGATGACGCCTGGGTCGATGCAGAACCGCGCTACTTACACCGTGCGCTGCAAAACCTGGTGAGCAACGCCATGCGGCATGCCCAGGGGCGGGTGCTGATCAGTTATCAGGTCGGCCAGGTGCGCTGCCGCATCGATGTGGAAGACGATGGCCCCGGCGTGCCGGAAAGCGCCTGGGAGCGCATCTTCACGCCCTTCCTGCGCTTGGACGACAGCCGCACCCGTGCATCGGGCGGGCATGGCCTGGGGTTGTCGATTGTCCGGCGGATTATCTACTGGCACGGCGGTCGGGCGTTGATCAGCAAGAGCAACAACCTGGGTGGGGCGTGTTTCAGCTTGAGTTGGCCCAGGGATCAGGATAAACCCTGACCCCGCCATCGGGAGCCCGTGGAATCGTCGCATCGACCCTCCCACATTTGGAATGCGCTCCCCTGTGGGAGGGAGCTTGCTCCCGATGGCGGTCTATCAAGCGCCGATGGCAACCAGGCTCAACAACTGCCCCTCATTCACAACGAACTGCGCGGTAAGGTCCTTGCCGCGGCACCACTCACTGGACAGGTCCGTCAACAGGCGCAACCGTACAGCCCCGGCCTCCGACCACTCCAGCACCTCGGCATGCTCAAAGTAGAAGCGCTTCTGCACGATCGGATAAAGCGCCTTGAACAGGCTCTCCTTGGCCGAAAACGTCAAGGTGACCAGCTGCGCATGTTGCTCGCGGGGCAGCACGGCCATGCGCTGCAACTCATCAACGGTGAGGATTTCCCCGGCCAGGCGTTCTGCCCGTTCCAGGCTCAGCATATTTTCCAGGTCCATGCCCAGCCCGCGCCACTGCGCCTTGTGGCCGACTATCGCCGCCGCATGCCCGGTGCTGTGGGTGATGGAGCCACTGATATGCCCTGGCCAGACCGGCGCACGGTCTTCGCCGATGGCCGGGACGCAATCCAGCTGGTCAAGGTGTTGCAGCGCGGCGCGAGCGCACAGTCGGCCGGCGAGAAACTCCGCCTGGCGCTTGGCCACTGAGCGCTGGATGCTTGCCGGCGGGGGTACCGCGCTGCGCTGGAAATCACCCGGCGCCAACAAGGCAGGGTCGAAGCGCGTGCTGAGAAACACCGTGCCCGGCAAAGGATCGGGCAGCGGCCAATGGGCGTCGAGTGGGGTGCAGCAAGCGGGTAGGGGCGTCATGTGCGGTATTTTGCCGAGTTGGTGCGCCAGTGGATAGCCCACAGTGGTTCAGGTGAGGTTCAGAGCCTGTTCAGGGGGAGTTCAGGGGCGCCTGCGTAGTCTGGATCCCACAGCCCAAACGCGTATGAGGTAGCACCATGACTGCGATCAAGAAGCTGATGTTGGCGTTGACCATGCTCAGTGCCACTGCCGGGGTCCAGGCCTCTGATAGCGCCTTTGCAGCATTCGGTAGCGAGCGAACCAAGAAATCCAGCAACCTGATTCATCGTGTCAGCTTCGAAGATGCAGGCACTCAGGCCGCCCCTTGGGGCCGGTCGCTGGGGCTTGCCACCCCGCAGGCGGCTTATCGCGTCGGCTATGGTCGCCTGACTGGTGAGTACAATGGCACTAAACTGCGCCCGCAAGACCTGCAGGGCCGCTATGATATCCCCCTGTCGGACAGTTGAATTGCCTTGGAGAGCCTTATGAAATTGCTGGTGGTGGAAGATGAGGCGCTGCTGCGTCATCACCTGTTTACCCGCCTGACCGACAGCGGCCATGTGGTTGAGGCCGTGGCCAATGCCGAAGAAGCCTTGTACCAGACCGGGCAATTCAACCATGACCTGGCCATTATCGACCTCGGCTTGCCTGGCATGGGTGGCCTGGATTTGATCCGCCAACTGCGCAGCCAGGCCAAGACCTTCCCGATCCTGATCCTGACCGCCCGTGGCAACTGGCAGGACAAGGTCGAGGGGTTGGCGGCTGGTGCCGACGACTATGTGGTCAAGCCTTTCCAGTTCGAAGAACTGGAGGCGCGCATGAACGCCTTGTTGCGCCGCTCCAGCGGTTTTACCCAGTCGACCATTGTCGCCGGGCCGTTGCTGCTGGACCTCAATCGCAAGCAGGCGTCCCTGGATGAGCAGCCGTTGGCGCTGACCGCCTATGAATATCGGATCCTTGAATACCTGATGCGTCACCATCAACAAGTGGTCGCCAAGGACCGCTTGATGGAGCAGCTCTACCCCGATGACGACGAGCGCGACCCGAACGTCATCGAAGTGCTGGTTGGCCGCCTGCGCCGCAAGCTGGAAGGCACGGCAGGGTTCAAGCCGATCGACACCGTGCGCGGCTTGGGTTACCTGTTCAATGAGCGTTGCCGTTGATTCGCTCGCTACGTGTGCGCTTGATGCTGGCGGCCGCGACCTTGGCCGTGCTGTTTATGCTGGGGTTGTTGCCGGCCATGCAGGGCGCCTTCAGCCTGGCGCTGCAGGATTCCATCGAGCAGCGCCTGGCCTCGGACGTGACCACCTTGATTTCGGCGGCGCGGGTTGAAAACAACCGCCTGCTGATGCCCGCGCAGTTGCCGGACGAACGCTTCAACCTGACCGATAGCCGGCTGCTCGGCTATATCTACGACCGCGAAGGCCACCTGGTGTGGCGCTCGCGCGCGACCCGTGAAGAAAACATCAACTACAAGCCGCGCTACGACGGGCGCGGCAATGAATTTGCGCGGATTCGCGAAGCCAATGGCCAGGAGTTCTTCGTCTATGACGTGGAGGTCAAGCTGCTGGGGGGCAAGAGCGCGGCGTTCAGTATCGTCGCCCTGCAACCTGTGCGCGAATACCAACTGACCCTCGAAGGCCTGCGCGAAAACCTCTACCTGGGCTTCGGCGCGGCCTTGCTGGTGCTGTTGACCTTGTTGTGGCTGGGCTTGACCTGGGGCCTGCAAGCCCTGCGGCGCCTGAGCCAGGAGCTGGACCAGATCGAGGGCGGTACCCGCGAAAGCCTCAGTGAACAACACCCCCGCGAACTGCTGCGCCTGACGGGCTCCCTCAACCGCCTGCTGCACAGCGAACGAGAACAACGCACCCGCTACCGCGACTCCCTTGACGACCTGGCCCACAGCCTGAAAACCCCGTTGGCAGTGTTGCAGGGCGTGAGCGAAGACATGGCCCAGCGCCCTGAGGACCGCGACCAGGCCAGGGTCCTGCAATCGCAGATCGAGCGCATGAGCCAGCAGATCAGCTACCAATTGCAGCGCGCCAGCCTGCGCAAAAGCGGCCTGGTGCGCCATCAGGTGCGCCTGGAACCGGTGGTGCAAAGCTTGTGCGACACCCTGGGCAAGGTGTACCGCGACAAGCGGGTCACGGTGGCCTTCGACTTACCCCCAGAGTGCGATGTGCCGATTGAAAAGGGCGCGTTGCTCGAATTACTCGGCAACCTGCTGGAAAACGCCTACCGCCTGTGCCTGAGCGAGGTGCGCATCAGTTTGGTGGAAAGTCTGGAGGGCACCGAGTTGTGTATCGAAGATGACGGCCCCGGCGTACCGCCGGACCAGCGTGCGCGGATTCTGCAACGGGGCGAGCGCCTGGACCGTCAGCATCCGGGGCAGGGCATCGGCTTGGCGGTGGTCAAGGACATCATCGAAAGCTACGGCGCGCGCCTGACCCTGGGGGATTCAACACTGGGTGGGGCGGCCTTCAGGATTCACTTTCCGGCCGTGTGATCGGCTAGCCGTGGTTAAGGCATCCTTTGTGGCAGGCGGGCTTGCCCTAATGCCGTTCAGTTAAGCGTACATCGCCTTCTGTAGGAGCGAGCTTGCTCGCGAAAAACGTCAACGATAACGCGTGTTTCCTGAATGAACGCGGCGCCTGTGAGTTTTTCGCGAGCAAGAACTAGGCGTCCCCCTCGCTCCTACAAAAAAGCCTTAACTGAACGGCATTAGGGCAAGCCCGCTCGCCACCGTTGCAGTGTTCCTCCTTAACTGACTGGCATTGGGGCTTGTCACAACAAACAATCTTCTAACTTTCCTGGGCCCGATAGGCTCCAGGTGTCAATCCCGTCCACTTCTTGAACGCCCGATGAAACGCCGACGGCTCGGAAAATCCCAGCTGCTCGGCGATCTCCTGCAATGACAAGTCCGCGCGTCCCAGGTGGTAGATGGCGATATCCCGACGTAACTCATCCTTGAGCGCCTGGAAGCTGCAGCCTTCTTCGCGCAGGTGCCGACGCAAGGTCTGCGGGCTGATATGCAGGTGCTGGGCGACGGCTTCCAGATCCGGCCAGGGTGTGCGGTCGCGGCTGAGCAGGCGTCGGATCTGGCTGCTCAAACTGTCGCCTTCATCGGGCCGCGACAGCAAATCAGCCGGGGAGCGCTCGAGGAAAAGCTTGAGCGTGCGTTCGTCCTGCAACAGCGGCAGGCTCAAATAGCGTGCGGGGAATACCAGGCTGCTGGTTGGCGCGCCAAATACCTGGGGGCAGGGAAACAGCAGGTCGTACTCGCTGGCATGGTCCGGCATTGGGTAGCTGAACGTGGCCTGGTGCAGGCGGATACGCTGACCGATCAACCAACTGCCCAGGCGATGCCAGATGACCAACAGGCATTCGCTGAGGAAGTGGTCCGGGTCCCAGAGCTGGGAATCATCCAGGCTCAAGTGCGCCATTTCGCCATCACGCGTCAGCCGCCAACGCGGACCTTGTGGGAATAGGCTATAAAATAATAAGCCGCGTTCCAGAGCCTTCTCCAGGGTGCGGCAGTGGATCAGGGCATGGCACATCATGGCGAAGGTGCCGCGCTTGCTTGGGCCTTCGGCGAACCCCAGGTATTCGTCATCCAGCTCGCGCCAGAGCATTTGCAACAGCCGGGTAAATTGCTCAGGCGCGATGCGGGCGCGAGGTTCATTCAGCAGTTCCGGGGTAATGCCTACCTGCAGCAACAGGCCCGTGTAATCGTAACCGGCCCGACGCGCACCGCGGAGGGCGGCTCGGGCGTATTGACTGGCGATGGTACGTTCACGCATGAAGGGGCCTCGTCCATGGAGTGGCGGATGGTAGCCACCCCCTGACGGAGCAACAAGGCGGATATCCGCCAAATTGTAGGACGGGATTGGACGGGTGGGCGGAAATCCGCCACCTCGGGCCCAGCCCCCGATTACGCTGGAATCCCTCGGGCCCTGATGTCTAAAGGCCTGTGGGGATTTTCAGCAAAGTGGCACGGCGTTTGCGATAAGGATGACAGCGCAGGCTTGGTCCTACAGGCCTCGCAAACAACAAATCCCTCCAGTGCAGGAGGGTTCGCAATTCAAGTGCCGTGGGCAATGGCGGATATTTGCCACACGGGACGATTGAGGAACTTTGCAATGACGACTCGTCAGCCACTGTACAAATCCCTGTATTTCCAGGTGATCGTTGCAATCGTTATCGGTATTTTGCTCGGTCACTTCTACCCGCAGACCGGTGTGGCCCTCAAGCCACTGGGTGACGGCTTTATCAAGCTGATCAAAATGGTCATCGCCCCGATCATCTTCTGCACCGTTGTCAGCGGTATCGCTGGCATGCAAAACATGAAATCGGTGGGCAAGACCGGCGGCTACGCGCTGCTGTACTTCGAAATCGTTTCCACCATCGCCCTGCTGATCGGCCTGGTCGTCGTGAACGTTGTGCAACCGGGCGCCGGCATGCACATCGACGTGGCCACCCTGGACGCTTCGAAAGTCGCTGCCTACGTGACTGCCGGTGCAGACCAGAGCATCGTTGGCTTCCTGCTTAACGTGATCCCGAACACCATCGTCGGCGCGTTCGCGACCGGTGACATCCTGCAAGTGCTGATGTTCTCGGTGATCTTCGGTTTCGCCCTGCATCGCCTGGGTGCCTATGGCAAGCCGGTGCTGGACTTCATCGATCGCTTCGCCCACGTGATGTTCAACATCATCAACATGATCATGAAGCTCGCGCCAATCGGTGCCCTGGGCGCCATGGCGTTCACCATCGGTGCCTACGGTGTCGGTTCGCTGGTGCAACTGGGCCAGCTGATGATCTGCTTCTATATCACCTGCGTCCTGTTCGTGGTCGTGGTGCTTGGCGCCATCTGCCGCGCCCACGGTTTCAGCGTGCTGAAACTGATCCGCTACATCCGTGAAGAACTGCTGATTGTCCTGGGTACTTCGTCCTCCGAGTCCGCACTGCCACGCATGCTGATCAAGATGGAACGCCTGGGCGCGAAGAAATCCGTGGTTGGCCTGGTGATCCCGACCGGTTACTCGTTCAACCTCGACGGTACTTCGATCTACCTGACCATGGCTGCCGTGTTCATCGCCCAGGCGACTGACACCCACATGGACATCACCCACCAGATCACCCTGTTGCTGGTGCTGCTGCTGTCCTCCAAAGGCGCTGCGGGCGTGACCGGTAGCGGCTTCATCGTACTGGCAGCGACCCTGTCTGCCGTGGGCCACTTGCCGGTTGCCGGCCTGGCGCTGATCCTGGGTATCGACCGCTTCATGTCCGAAGCCCGTGCCCTGACCAACCTGGTCGGTAACGCCGTTGCCACCCTGGTCGTGGCCAAGTGGGTCAAGGAGTTGGACGAAGACAAGCTGCAAGTCGAACTGGCTTCCGGTGGTCGCGGTATCTCCGACACCCGTGAAGAAGACGACCTGGGCGTGGCTGAAGGCCCTGCTCCCGTTATCAAGTAAGCGGACACGCGGTATGAAAAACCCATCTTCGGATGGGTTTTTTTGTGCCTGGCGATCAGGCCCAAGGCGTGGCGCTCATCAATGCTCAGCCGGGCTTTTTTGTTAATGGTGAGTTAACTTAGCACCCTAAGGATGTTTTTTTATCCGTTCATAAACCTCGTTTATCAAAGGCCCGGTGAGGATTTATCTTCACAAGAGAGCCCGATTAGCCTGAGCCATCTGCGTCAACCGACTCCGCTTTCTTCAAGTGGGCAGATTGCTCGACCCCATAACCCAGTCACTATGCGGGCGTGCCCATGATTACCCTCAAACTCAACGGTCAAGACCATTCATTGGACGTCACCGAGGATATGCCGCTGTTGTGGGCTATCCGCGACGTTGCCGGCTATAACGGCACCAAGTTCGGCTGCGGCATGGGCCTGTGCGGCGCGTGCACCATTCATATCGACGGCGCGCCGGCCCGCAGTTGTATTACCCCGATCGGCGCGGTCAAGGGCCAGGCCATCAGCACCATCGACAACCTGCACACCGACCCCATCGGCCAGGTGGTCCAGCAAGCCTGGCTCGACACGGCCGTGGCCCAGTGCGGTTACTGCCAGGGCGGCCAGATCATGTCGGCCACTGCATTGCTGAAAACCAATCCCAACCCCAGCGATGCGCAAATTGAAGAAGCGATGGTCGGCAATATCTGCCGTTGCGGCACCTACAACCGCATCAAGACCGCGATCCGCCAGGCGGCCACCCACCTGCAGGAGGCCAAGGCATGAGTGCATTACCGGCTGATTTCGTCCTCAATAACCTCAGTCGTCGCGGCTTCCTCAAAGGGGTCGGCGCTACCGGTGCGTTGGTGGTGGCGGCCAGTTGGGGCCTGCCCGATGCCTTCGCCGCCGACGCGGTGAAGAAGTACGGCGGCGACGCCATGCCCCATGGGCTGATCGACGATCCCAAGGTCTACGTCAGTATCGCCACCGACGGCACGGTGACCGTGATCTGCAACCGTTCGGAAATGGGCCAGGGCGTGCGCACCAGCCTGAGCCTGGTGGTTGCCGATGAGCTGGACGCCGATTGGGCCCATGTGAAGGTCCAGCAGGCGCCCGGTGATGAGGTGCGTTACGGCAACCAAGACACCGATGGCTCGCGCAGCATGCGCCATTGGTATGAGCCGATGCGCCGTTGTGGCGCCAGTGTCCGGGCCATGCTGGAGCAGGCCGCTGCCGAGCAGTGGAACGTTCCGGTGGGCGAGTGCCGGGCACAACTGCACAAAGTCATTCACCAGCCGAGCGCTCGCGAATTGGGTTATGGCGAGCTGGCCACCACTGCCGGTGCATTGGCGGTGCCGGCGCGAGACAGCCTGCGCCTCAAGCAACCGTCGGAATTTCGCTACATCGGCAAGGAGGGCGTCAAGGCCATCGATGGTGCCGATATCGTCAATGGCCGTGCGGTCTACGGCGCTGACGTGCATTTCGACGGCATGCTCTACGCCACCGTTGCACGGCCGAAGGTGTACGGCGGCAAGGTCAAGTCCTTCGATGCCAGTGCGGCGTTGAAGGTGCCGGGCGTGGTCAAGGTCCTGGAAATCGAAAGCCGGCCCCTGCCCTCGGAGTTCCAGCCCCTTGGTGGGATCGCCGTTATCGCCAGCAACACCTGGGCGGCGATCAAGGGCCGTGAAGCGTTGACCATTGTCTGGGACGATGGCGTCAACGCCGGCTACAACTCCGTCGACTACCGTAAGACGCTGGAAGCCGCCGCGCAGAAGCCGGGCAAAGTGGTGCGCAATACTGGCAATCTCGACCAGGCCCTTGGCGAGTCGGACAGTACCCTGGAGGCCGCTTATTACCTGCCCCATCTGGCCCAATCGCCGATGGAGCCGATGGTCGCCATCGCTCGTTTCGACAACGGCCAGTGCGAAGCCTGGGCGCCCAGCCAGGCGCCCCAGGTGACCCGTGAACGAATCGCCGAGCGCCTGGGGCTGCCATTCGATAACGTCACCGTCAATGTCACATTGCTTGGCGGTGGCTTTGGCCGCAAGTCCAAGCCGGACTTCGTCGTCGAGGCGGCCATCCTGGCCAAGGCATTCCCCGGCAAGGCCGTGCGTGTGCAATGGACCCGTGAAGATGACATCCATAACGCTTATTTCCACACCGTGTCCGTTGAATACCTCAAGGCTGGCCTGAACAAGGATGGCCTGCCGTCCGCTTGGCTGCATCGCACCGTGGCCCCGAGTATCACCGCGCTGTTTGCGCCGGGCATGAACCATGAGGCAGCGTTCGAGCTGGGCATGGGCTTTACCAACATGGCCTACGCGATCCCTAACGTACGCCTGGAAAACCCAGAGGCGGCGGCCCATACCCGGGTTGGCTGGTACCGTTCGGTGTCGAACATCCCCCATGGTTTTGCGATTCAATGCTTTGTCGATGAACTCGCGCACAAGGCCGGCCAGGACCCGTTGCAATACCAACTCAAGTTGCTTGGCCCAGACCGTCAGATCGATCCGAAAACCCTGAGTGACGAGTGGAACTACGGCGAATCCCCGGAGCGCTACCCGATCGACACTGCCCGCCTGCGTGGTGTGCTGGAAACCGCAGCCAAGGCGGCGGGCTGGGGGCGCACCTTGCCCAAGGGCCGAGGTCTGGGGCTGGCGGTGCACTACAGCTTCGTCACCTATGTGGCCGCGGTGATCGAGGTAGAGGTCCAGGGTGATGGCACCCTGATCGTGCACAAGGCCGATATTGCCGTGGACTGTGGCCCGCAGATCAACCCGGAGCGCATCCGCTCGCAGTTCGAAGGCGCCTGTGTGATGGGCCTGGGGAATGCCGTGCTGGGTGAAATCAGCTTCAAGGATGGCAAGGTCCAGCAGGACAATTTCCATATGTATGAAGTGGCGCGCATGTCCCTGGCGCCCAGGCAAGTTGCCGTGCACCTGGTCACGCCAAAGGGCGAGGTGCCATTAGGCGGTGTCGGTGAGCCCGGCGTGCCGCCGATTGCGCCGGCGCTGTGCAATGCGATCTTTGCCGCGACGGGTAAGCGTATCCGCGAACTGCCGGTGCGTTACCAACTGCAAGGCTGGCAGGAGGTGAAGGCCTGATGGACAGTGTGGATCTGAACGTCCTGCGTAGCGTGCTCGAATGGCGTCGCGCCGGGCAACGGGTGGTGTTGTATAGCGTGGTCCAGACCTGGGGCAGCGCGCCGCGCCCGCCGGGGGCCATGCTGGCTTTGCGCGGCGATGGCGTGGTGATTGGCTCGGTATCTGGCGGGTGCATCGAAGATGACCTGATTGCGCGCTTGCAGGATGGGCGGTTGGCCGAAGACGGGCCGCCGGTGCAACTGGTGACTTACGGCGTGACCCGGGATGAGGCAGCGCGCTTTGGCTTGCCATGTGGCGGCACCCTGCGCCTGACCGAGGAGCGGGTCATTGAGTGGGAGTGGGTTGCCCAATTGCTGGCGCGCTGCGAGGCCCATGAAATTGTCGCCCGCGAACTGGAGCTGGCCACGGGGGCTGTGAGCCTGAGTGCTGCGAACAAGACCGACGTGGTGAGCTTTGATGGCGAGCGTTTGCGCGCCATCTACGGCCCGCGCTGGCGCCTCCTGTTGATCGGTGCCGGGCAACTGTCGCGTTATGTGGCGGAAATGGCGCGGTTGCTGGATTTCGAAGTGCTGATCTGTGACCCGCGGGATGAATTTGTGTATGGCTGGGAAGAACAGCACGGCCGCTTTGTGCCAGGTATGCCCGATGAAGCGGTGCTGAACATCCAGACCGACGAACGCACGGCCATCGTCTGCCTGACCCATGACCCGCGCCTGGATGACATGGCGCTGCTGACGGCGCTGAACTCCAGTGCGTTTTATATCGGCGCGCTGGGGTCGCGGGTCAATAGCCAGAAACGCCGTGAGAACCTGGCGGCACTTGGTTTGTCGGCCGATGCGATTGCGCGTCTGCACGGGCCGATCGGTTTGCATATCGGCAGCCACACGCCGGCGGAGATCGCGTTGTCATTGATGGCAGAGATTGTCGCGATCAAGAACGGCGTGGAGGCCGTGCAAAAAAAGCCGCTGTCGACGGTGGTTGAGTGATGGTGACTGCCATTGTGCTGGCGGCGGGGCAGGGCAGTCGTTTTCGCGCTGCGGCCGGCGCTGATCAGGACAAGTTGCTGGCGCAGTGCGTTGGCCGGGACGGCGTGACGCGGCCGGTATTCGAGCAGGTGTTGGTGAATGTGCCTGATAGCGTTGCAAAACGCTGTGTGGTGACCTCGCCGGATCGGCTTGAAGTCATTCGTTTGGCACAGCGCTACGGCTGCGAAGTGGTGCTGCTGCGCTCGGCGGGCATGGGCGACAGCCTTGCTGCGGCGGTGGCGGCCAGCCGTTCAAGCGACGGTTGGTTGGTGGTGCTGGGGGATATGCCGTTTATCCTGCCGAGCAGTATTGAGCAGGTGGTGGCGCACGCGGAGGGTATCAGTGTGCCGGTGCATGCTGGACAGTATGGGCATCCGGTCATGTTCGGGCGTTCGCTCGGGCCAGCGTTGATGGCGCTGACGGGGGACCGGGGGGCTCGACCGCTGTTTGCGCATGCCAGCGTACGGGAAGTGCCCGTGGACGACCCCGGCGTGCTATGGGATGTAGATGTGCCACCGGCATTACGTTTCGTGCCTGCCTGACCTTCTGGCAGCCGGCTCGCTGGACACAGGACACAACCCGATCGCATAAAAAAAGCCCCGCCTGAGTGATCAGGCGGGGCTTTTTATTGGCTTATGGAATCAGACGAAGGGTTTAGGCTCGTGTTCTTCTTCCAAGGCCTTTGGGTGATGCTCTACCACTTCGTCAGCAGAACCTGGGTTCTCGTCGACGATAGGGGCAGTGTGCTCCACCACAGTTTCAGCGACCGGGGCTGGCGCCTCGACCACTTCGGCTACAGCCGGTGCGGCAGCGGCTGCGGCAGCAGCGGCGGCTTCAGCTTCCTTGCGGCGACGACGCACTTCACGTGGGTCGTTCGGCGCACGGCCGTTTTCGGTCAGTGCGCTGACCACTGGGGCAGCTTCAACCACCGGCGCGGCGACTTCGGCAACCACTGGCGTCTCAACCACTGGCGCAGGCTCGGCAACCACAACCGGGGCGGCTTCAACCACTTCGGCGACCGGGGCCGGCGCTTCTTCTACCACAGGGGCGGGGGCTGGCACTTCAACTGGAGCGGCAGGCTCGGCAGTCCACTGGAAGGCGGTCTGTTCTTCGCGAACTTCACGCACAGCCGGGGCCGCTGCTTCGACAACCGGGGCTTCAACCACTGGCTGAGGCTCAGCAACCGCTTCAGGCTCGGTAGCGGTAACTTCGGCTTCCGGCTGGGCTTCACGAACCGGTGCAACCTCCACTTCCGGAACCACGGGGGCTTCGATCGGGGTGGTGGCTTCGACAACCGGTGCTTCAACGACTGGGGTTTCAGCGACAGGCGCTTCTACCGCATGCGTTTCTTCGACGGCGGCAGTGGCGCGTTCAGCCTGTTCGTGAGCCTGGGCTTCAGCAGGTGCGCTGATGACCGAGCTGGCAACAGCGGCGGTTACGGCCAGGCCGGCAGCCAGTTCGGTGCCAGTGGGTTCGCTGGTGGCGGCTTCTGCGTTCTCGCCGGTCTCTTCCGAGCCTTCGATCACATTGCCGTTGGCATCACGTTGACGCTCGCGACGGTTGCTGCGACGACGCTGGCCACGGGAGCGGCGGCGTGGACGATCGCCTTCGGCGTTGTCCTGGCCGTCTTCCTGCAGTTGCTCTTCGCCGGTCAGCACTTCTTCTTCGCTGGCGGCAGGGGCTTGCTCGGCACGAGGTTGACGTTCTTCACGCGGAGCACGTGGTTGACGTTCTTCACGTGGCGCACGTTCTTCACGCGGTTGGCGAGCCGGGCGTTCTTCAGTCGAGGCAGTAACTGCAACAGCAGCACCGGCAACGGCTGGCGCAGCGTCCAGTGGCTCGCGCAGTTCGCGCACACGTTCTTCACGTTCGCCACGTGGCTTGCGATCTTCACGCGGAGCACGTGGGGTACGCGGTGCGCGCTCTTCGCGCGGTGCACGTTCTTCACGGGCTACGGCCGGAGTGTCTTCACGGGCTTCGCGAGGCGCACGCTCTTCACGTGGTGCGCGCTCTTCACGCGGGGCACGTTCTTCGCGCGGCTTGCGCTCTTCGTCACGACGACCATTGCGGTTGCGGCTTTGCTGGCGACCGTTGCGACGCTCTTCGTTGCGAGCCGGGCGTTCGGTGGCTGGTTTTTCAACCACTACCGGTGCAGCAGGCTCTTCCTTGGTGGCGAACAGGCTGACCAGCGACTTCACCAGGCCCTTGAACAGGCTTGGTTCAGGCAGGGCGGCTGGCGCGGCAACCGGTGCGGCGGCTTCAACCGGAACCGGTGCATTGGCACGGGCTGGCGCGGTCTTCACGGCGGCTTCCTGGCGAACCAGGGTGCGGGTCGCGGCGGCAGGCTGCACTTCTTCCACTTCGGCAGCGGCAGCCGCGATTTCGTAGCTGGACTGGCCGCTGTGGGCTTCCGGGCTGTCATCACGCAGGCGCTGCACTTCGAAGTGCGGCGTCTCGAGGTGATCGTTCGGCAGGATCACGATACGGGCACGGGTGCGCAGTTCGATCTTGGTGATCGAGTTGCGTTTTTCGTTGAGCAGGAACGCGGCCACCGGGATCGGCACTTGCGCGCGGACTTCGGCGGTGCGGTCTTTCAGCGCTTCTTCTTCGATCAGGCGCAGGATCGCCAGGGACAGCGATTCAACGTCACGGATGATGCCGGTGCCGTTGCAACGCGGGCAGACGATGCCGCTGCTCTCGCCCAGGGATGGACGCAGGCGCTGACGGGACATTTCCAGCAGGCCGAAGCGCGAGATGCGGCCGACTTGCACGCGGGCACGGTCAGCTTCCAGGCATTCGCGGACTTTCTCTTCCACGGCGCGCTGGTTCTTGGCTGGGGTCATGTCGATGAAGTCGATCACGATCAGGCCGCCGATATCACGCAGGCGCAGTTGGCGGGCGATTTCTTCAGCCGCTTCCAGGTTGGTCTGCAGGGCGGTTTCTTCGATGTCGCTACCTTTCGTGGCACGCGCCGAGTTGATGTCGATGGACACCAGGGCTTCGGTCGGGTCGATCACGATGGAGCCACCGGAAGGCAGTTCGACCACGCGCTGGAAGGCGGTCTCGATCTGGCTTTCGATCTGGAAACGGTTGAACAGCGGAACGCTGTCTTCGTACAGCTTGATCTTGCTGGCGTACTGCGGCATCACCTGGCGGATGAAGGTCAGGGCTTCATCCTGGGCTTCAACGCTGTCGATCAGCACTTCGCCGATGTCCTGGCGCAGGTAGTCGCGGATAGCGCGGATGATGACGTTGCTTTCCTGGTAGATCAGGAACGGCGCGGAACGATCCAGGGACGCTTCTTTGATAGCGGTCCACAGTTGCAGCAGGTAGTCGAGGTCCCACTGCATTTCCTCGCTGCTGCGGCCCAGGCCGGCAGTGCGAACGATCAGGCCCATGTCGGCCGGTGCAACCAGGCCGTTCAGCGCTTCGCGCAGTTCGTTGCGCTCTTCGCCTTCGATGCGACGGGAAATGCCGCCGGCACGTGGGTTGTTCGGCATCAGTACCAGGTAGCGGCCGGCCAGGCTGATGAAGGTGGTCAGGGCGGCGCCCTTGTTGCCACGTTCTTCTTTTTCGACCTGGACGATGACTTCCTGGCCTTCGCTCAGGACGTCCTTGATGTTCACGCGGCCTTCAGGGGATTTCTTGAAGTATTCGCGGGAAATTTCTTTGAGGGGCAGGAAGCCGTGGCGCTCGGAGCCGAAATCGACAAAGGCAGCCTCAAGGCTCGGTTCGATGCGAGTAATACGGCCTTTATAGATGTTGGCCTTCTTTTGCTCGCGTGCACCGGATTCGATGTCCAGGTCGTAGAGGCGTTGGCCATCTACCAGTGCAACACGCAACTCTTCGGGTTGAGTTGCGTTAATCAGCATTCTTTTCATGTTGTACCGTCGGTTTCCGGGCTGCCGGAAACGGCGTTCGGCACACACGACTTCTCACGGTCGGTGTCAGGTGCGTCAAGAGTGGTTGGCCACTCCAGTGTCCAGCAATAACCGGCCAATTGGGCTGGTATCGCGACGGACGCGTCCTGCTTGTTAGCGGTGGTGACAAAGGCACCACTTCAACAAAAGCTAAGGTCAGGAGGAGGAATCAACCGGCGACTGTGGACGAGATGAAGCGTCTATATATAAGCCTAGTGCTACACGGTCCGACGGTTGTGCATCTCCACCCTACACGTATCCCTGATAATTCGGGTGCTGCCGCGCGCAGAATCCGCAGCGGGTTGGCATTTACCGTGTTCTCCAATGGGGAGTCCACGCTCATGGCTAAACAAGACTAGGTGTGGGCGACTGCGCTCTCACTCAGCTCTTAACAGGCGTTGTTTCCGAAGCATTCGCCATGGTGTGTCCCAAGACTGACTGCACTTTGTGAACTGGCCGTAAATATCGGCGCAGAAGACGAGTATTCACTCTGCTTTCTGCACTCGCTTCAGGCCTCATGTCACCTGCGCTTGTTACAATCTCGGGCCTTCCAAGGTGGTGAAAGCCCCGTAGGACGGCCTCGCGTCCTGATGAATTGCGATGGTCAGGGCCGGCAGTTTGCCGCTAGTCCTCTGTCCAGGCCGCTTTTGGCGGCGTTCGCGACTATAGCAGCAATGATTAAGTGCTTCAATTCCATAAAAAATTGTTATCATCGCCGCCATGACGACTACCGCCCCCCAGACCCCCAGCGTCCAGCTGCTTGAGGTCTCGCCGGAATATGCCGGCCAACGCATCGACAATTTTCTCCTGGCCAGGCTCAAAGGCGTGCCCAAGACCTTGATTTACCGCATCTTGCGTAAAGGCGAAGTGCGTGTGAACAAGGGCCGTATCAAGCCCGAGTACAAGCTGCAGGCGGGCGATATCGTTCGTGTGCCGCCGGTGCGCGTGCCTGAGCGTGACGAGCCCGTGCCATTGGCCCAGGGCCTGTTGCAGCGCCTCGAGGCCTCGATTGTCTTCGAAGACAGCAAGCTGATCGTGATCAACAAGCCGTGCGGCATTGCGGTTCACGGGGGCAGCGGCCTGAACTTCGGCGTGATCGAAGCCTTTCGTCAGCTGCGTCCGGATGCCAAGGAGCTGGAGCTGGTCCACCGCCTGGACCGTGACACCTCCGGCCTGCTCATGATCGCCAAGAAGCGCAGCATGTTGCGCCATCTGCACACAGCCCTGCGTGGCGATGGCGTGGACAAGCGCTACATGGCGCTGGTGCGTGGCAACTGGGCCAGTTCGATCAAGAGCGTCCGCGCGCCGTTGCAGAAGAGCAACCTGCGCTCCGGCGAGCGCATGGTCGAAGTGGACGAGGAGGGCAAAGAGGCCCTGACCCTGTTCAAGGTGCTGCGCCGCTTCGGTGACTTCGCCACTCTGGTCGAAGCCAAGCCCGTCACCGGTCGTACCCACCAGATTCGCGTGCACACCCTGCATGCGGGCCACTGCATTGCGGGCGATACCAAATATGGCGACGAGGATTTCTCCAAGGAAATCCGGGAGCTGGGCGGCAAACGCCTGTTCCTGCACGCCTATATGCTCACCGTGCCGCTGCCCGATGGCGGTGAATTGAAACTGCAGGCGCCGGTCGATGACATGTGGGCCAAGACCGTGGAGCGTTTGAGTGTCGCACCTTGATTACAAGCTGCTGATTTTCGATTGGGACGGCACCCTGGCCAACTCCATTGGCCGGATCGTCGAATCCATTCACATTGCCTCCAACCGCTCGGGCTTCGAGCCGTGCACTGATCTCGCGGTCAAGGGCATTATCGGCCTCGGCCTGCCGGAGGCGATTCGTACCTTGTACCCGCACATCGCTGACGCTGAGTTGGTCGCTTTCCGTGGGCACTACGTCGATCACTACATGGCCCTGGAGGCCGAGCCGTCGCCGCTGTTTGATGGGGTGGTGCAGTCCCTGGACGCTTTTCGCGCCGAGGGCTATCACCTGGCCGTCGCCACCGGTAAGTCCCGTCGCGGGTTGGACCGGGTGCTCGAGGCGTATGGTTGGGAAGATTATTTCGACATCACCCGCGCCGCTGACGAAACCGCCAGCAAGCCCCATCCCCTGATGCTTGAGCAGATCCTGGCCCATTGCGGCGTGTCGCCGCGCCAGGCGCTGATGGTGGGCGACGCTTCCTTCGACCTGATGATGGCGCGCAACGCTGGCATGGACAGTGTGGCGGTCAGTTATGGCGCCCAGGCTGCCGAGGCGTTGCAGCCATATGAGCCCAGGCTGACGATCGATCATTTTTCTGAATTGCAGGCCTGGCTCGGCCGGGCCCAATAAGTCTTTGCTGGGGTAGTTGGCATGAGTGATGAGTGGAAAGCACCGGAAAAGGCCAGTGACGACAAGGCCGATGACAAAAGCTGGAAGCTGTTGGAGAAGACTCTCCTGGCCAGCGTGCAGGAACAGCGTCGTTCGCGGCGTTGGGGGATTTTCTTCAAGCTGCTGACCTTTGTTTACCTGCTGGGCATGCTGGCGCTGTTCAGCCCGCTGATGGACATGGAAAAAAGCGCCACCCGTGGCAGCCACTACACGGCCCTGATCGAGGTGCGTGGGGTGATCGCCGACAAGGAGGCCGCCAGCGCCGACAATATTGTCAGCAGCCTGCGCGCGGCCTTTGAAGACCCCAAGGTCAAGGGCGTGATCCTGCGCATCAACAGCCCCGGTGGCAGCCCGGTACAGTCGGGCTATGTGTATGACGAGATTCGTCGCCTGCGCGGGCTGCATCCGGAGATCAAGCTGTATGCGGTCATTTCCGATCTCGGCGCTTCGGGTGCCTATTACATTGCAAGCGCCGCTGACCAGATTTATGCCGACAAGGCCAGCCTGGTCGGCTCCATTGGTGTGACGGCGGCCGGTTATGGCTTTGTCGGCACCATGGAGAAGCTGGGGGTGGAGCGTCGGACCTACACCTCGGGCGAGCATAAGGCGTTCCTTGACCCGTTCCAGCCGCAAAAGGCGGATGAAACCCAGTTCTGGCAAGGCGTGCTCGACACCACTCATCGCCAGTTTATCGCTAGCGTCAAGCAGGGGCGTGGGGATCGTCTGAAGGATAAAGAGCATCCGGAGTTGTTCTCCGGTCTGGTGTGGTCGGGCGAGCAAGCATTGCCACTGGGTCTGATCGATGGCTTGGGCAGTGCCAGTTCGGTGGCGCGGGATGTGATTGGCGAGAAGGACCTGGTGGATTTCACCGTTGAAGAATCGCCGTTTGATCGTTTTTCCAAGAAGCTCGGTGCCAGCGTGGCTGAGAAGCTGGCGCTGTACATGGGCTTCCAGGGCCCGGCGCTGCGCTGAGATTTCGATAGAGGTGGGAGGGGGCTTGCCCCCGATAGCGGTGGGTCAGCTACAGATAAGCTGACTGAATTACCGCTGTCGGGAGCAAGTCGAATCGTCGCGTCGCCCGTCCCGCATTGGGTTTTGCAGCGTTCTTAAGGGATTTGCACGCCTTCGCTGAGTAGCATATCCACCAGCCGAATCAGGGGTAAGCCGACAAGACTGGTCGCGTCCGGCCCTTCGGTGCTCTGGAACAGGCTCACGCCCAGCCCTTCAGCCTTGAAGCTGCCCGCGCAGTCATACGGCTGCTCGATCCGCAGGTAGCGCTCGATGCGCGCTGCATCCAACTCGCGCATGTGCACGGTAAAGGGTATGCAGTCCACCTGGCAGTGCCCCGTCTCGCTGTTAAGCAGGGCCAGGCCGGTGAGGAAGCTGACACGTTTGCCACTGGCAGCCAATAATTGCTCGCGCGCGTTTTCGAACGTGTGAGGCTTGCCGATGATGCGGCCTTCCAGCGCGGCGACCTGGTCGGAGCCGATGATCAAATGTCCAGGATGGCTGGCGGCGAGGGCACGGGCTTTCTGTTCGGCCAGGCGTTTGACCAGATCCGTGGCCGACTCATTTGCAGCGTGGCTTTCGTCGATATCCGGCGAGCTGCAGGTGAACGGCAGGTGCAGGCGGCTCAGCAATTCCCGGCGATAAACCGAGCTGGAAGCGAGTAATAAAGGCAGCATGGACGTCTCCTCAAGGCAGCCGCCGATTCTAGCGGCGCGACCGGCCGACGCACAGGGCTGAATTTCCTTTGACATGGCTGGGGGCATCCCTATAATGCTGCGCCTATGTTGAATGACCCGATTCCACCTCACGTTGACCCGCGCAAATTGGCTGATCGTGGCACTTCCCTTCAAGGTGAGTTGCTGCTGGCCGATTTGGAGAGACTCTGCGACCCGCTTTCCGACACTGTCGGTACGGTGCAGGCCAAATTCGTTTTTGAACGAGATGAACGTAAATCTGTGGTAATCCACAGCTTTATCGACACCGAGGTCAAAATGGTTTGCCAGCGTTGTCTTGAGCTGGTCACCCTGCCGATCCACAGCGAGTGCAGTTATGCTGTGGTGAAGGAGGGTGCGAATACCCAGTCGTTGCCGAAAGGTTATGACGTGCTGGAACTGGGCGAAGATCCTTTGGATCTGCATGCACTGATCGAGGAGGAGCTTCTGCTCGCCTTGCCCATTGTGCCTGCTCATCATCCGGAAGAATGCCAGCAGCCGGCGGGCCTCGATGACGAGCCCGAACCGAGCGAGGACGAGGTAACGCGGTCCAACCCGTTCAGTGTATTGGCGCAGTTAAAGCGTGACCCAAACGTTTAGGAGTTAATCAATTATGGCTGTTCAGCAGAACAAAAAATCCCGCTCTGCCCGTGACATGCGTCGTTCGCACGACGCTCTCGAGGCTAGCACCCTGTCCGTAGAAAAGACCACCGGTGAAGTTCACCTGCGTCACCACGTATCGCCAGAAGGCGTATACCGTGGCCGTAAAGTGATCGACAAGGGCGCTGACGAGTAATCACTTGTCTGCTCAAGTCATCGCGATTGACGCAATGGGCGGGGACTTCGGTCCCCGCAGCATTGTTCAGGCCTGCATTGCCAGCCTGGCTGCCACACCCTCGCTGCACCTGACCCTTGTCGGTCAACCCTCCCTCCTTGAAGAACTGATTGCCAGCCATCCGGCGGTGGATCGCGCGCGCCTGACGATTACGCCGGCCAGCGAAACCATCAGCATGGATGACAAGCCGGCGGCGGCCCTGCGTGGCAAGCCCGATTCTTCGATGCGGGTAGCCCTTGAGTTGTTGCACGACGGCAAGGTGCAAGCCTGCGTCAGCGCCGGCAATACCGGTGCATTGATGGCATTGTCGCGGCATGTGCTCAAGACCCTGCCGGGGATTGACCGGCCGGCGATGGTGGCGGCGATTCCGACGCAGAAAGGCTATTGCCAACTGCTGGACCTGGGCGCGAATGTCGATTGCAGTGCCGAGCACCTGTTTCAGTTCGCCGTGATGGGCTCGGTGGCCGCCGAAGCGCTGGGTGTGGTCCGGCCGAGAGTGGCCTTGCTGAACATCGGTACCGAGGACATCAAGGGCAATCAGCAGGTGAAGCTCGCCGCTACCCTCTTGCAGGGCGCGCGGGGCTTGAACTACATCGGCTTTGTCGAAGGCGACGGTTTGTACCGTGGCGAAGCGGATGTGGTGGTGTGCGACGGTTTTGTCGGCAATATCCTGCTCAAGTCCAGCGAAGGCCTGGCCACCATGATCGCGATGCGCATCGAAGCGTTGTTCAAGCAGAGCCTGGCGTCACGCATGGTGGGCGCCCTGGCGCTGCCGTTGATGCGCCGCCTGCAGGCTGACCTGGCGCCAGCGCGGCATAACGGCGCAAGTTTTCTTGGCTTGCAGGGCATTGTGGTCAAAAGCCACGGCTCGGCGGGGGTGCAGGGCTTCCAAAGCGCTATTGCGCGTGCGCTTATCGAGATCCAGGAAAACCTGCCTCAACGTTTGCACGGCCGTCTAGAGGATCTGTTGCCTTAGGCGAATCGGCTCGGGAATGCTTAAATGTGACCGACCAGTTCAATTGACCATCCAATCTGTCAGTTTCGTGCGCTCCCACCATTCATTTTAAGATCGGGAGCGACCATTTCCGACGACCCGATCATTTAGGGGCTTGTTACATGTCTACATCCCTCGCATTCGTCTTTCCAGGGCAGGGTTCGCAGTCCCTCGGCATGTTGGCCGAGCTGGGCGCGCAATATCCGCTGATCCTGGAAACCTTCAAGGAAGCTTCCGATGCCCTGGGTTACGACCTGTGGGCGTTGACCCAGCAGGGGCCGGAAGAGCAACTCAATCAAACCGATAAAACC
The DNA here is from genome assembly GCF_029457515.1 of Pseudomonas sp. G11. Lineage (NCBI taxonomy): Bacteria > Pseudomonadati > Pseudomonadota > Gammaproteobacteria > Pseudomonadales > Pseudomonadaceae > Pseudomonas > Pseudomonas sp. G11. Next base: position 6,188,566 of record NZ_CP120377.1, on the reverse strand, counting down.
CAACCGGCGATCCTGACCGCTTCGATTGCCCTGTGGCGCCTGTGGCTGGCTGAAGGCGGCGCACGCCCGGCATTCGTGGCCGGTCACAGCCTGGGCGAATACAGCGCCCTGGTGGCGGCGGGCAGCCTGACCCTGGGCGAGGCGGTCAAGCTGGTCGAGCGTCGTGGCCAACTGATGCAGGAAGCCGTTCCGGCTGGGCAGGGCGGCATGGCCGCTATCCTCGGCCTGGACGATGCGGTCGTGATTGAGGCCTGCGCCGAAGCCGCCCAGGGCGAAGTGGTCAGCGCAGTGAACTTCAACTCCCCTGGCCAGGTGGTGATCGCCGGTGCCAAGGCGGCGGTCGAGCGTGCCATCGAAGGCTGCAAGGCCCGTGGCGCCAAGCGTGCGCTGCCGTTGCCGGTGAGCGTGCCGTCCCATTGCGAGTTGATGCGTCCGGCAGCCGAGCGGTTTGCCGAGTCCATCGCCGCCATCAACTGGCAGGCGCCGCAGATTCCGCTGGTGCAGAACGTCAGCGCGGCGGTTGCACCTGATCTCGAGACCCTCAAGCGCGACCTGTTGGAGCAGCTCTACAAGCCGGTACGCTGGGTTGAGTCGGTACAGACCCTGGCCGCCAATGGCGCCACCGAGCTGGTTGAATGCGGCCCGGGCAAGGTCCTGGCTGGCCTGAACAAGCGTTGCGCCGACGGTGTGTCGACCGCCAATCTCAATACCCCGGATGCCTTCGCTGCCGCTCTCGCGGCACTGGCCTGACCCCTGATCCCCGAACTTAGGAGAAGCCTGCATGAGTCTGCAAGGTAAAGTTGCACTGGTTACCGGCGCCAGCCGTGGCATTGGCCAGGCCATCGCCCTGGAACTGGGCCGTCAGGGCGCCGTTGTCATTGGCACCGCCACTTCCGCTTCGGGCGCCGAGCGTATCGCCGCGACCTTGAAGGAAAACGGTGTCCAAGGCACTGGCCTTGAGCTGAATGTGACCAGCGATGAGTCCGTGGCTGCGGTACTGGCCGAGATCACCGCACAGTTCGGTGCGCCGGCAATTCTGGTGAATAACGCCGGTATCACCCGCGATAACCTGATGATGCGCATGAAAGACGACGAGTGGTACGACGTGGTCGACACCAACTTGAACAGTCTGTTTCGCCTGTCCAAGGGCGTTTTGCGCGGCATGACCAAGGCGCGCTGGGGCCGAATTATCAATATTGGCTCTGTAGTGGGTGCCATGGGCAACGCAGGCCAAGTAAACTACGCAGCCGCCAAGGCCGGTCTGGAAGGTTTCAGCCGTGCATTGGCGCGTGAAGTCGGCTCGCGGTCGATTACGGTCAACTCGGTGGCCCCAGGGTTCATCGATACCGATATGACCCGCGAACTGCCGGAAGCACAGCGTGAAGCCTTGCTGACGCAGATTCCGCTGGGCCGTCTGGGCCAGGCTCAAGAGATCGCGAATGTGGTCACTTTCCTGGCATCCGACGGTGCGGCATACGTGACTGGGGCTACAATCCCGGTGAACGGCGGGATGTACATGAGTTAAATTGTGACGGATCGCTTCAAAAAAATGTCATACGAGCTGTCTAAAATCCGTTATAAAGCTGCAACTTAATTTATAGGCAGGTGGCCTACGGGGTACAGGGTGAAGCTTTCAGTTGAAAAGCTGAAATGGCTTTCTATACACTTACTCACTGGCCAGCTGCCTGAATTTGTCCATTAGGAGTTAAACAAGGTATGAGCACCATCGAAGAGCGCGTCAAGAAAATCGTTGCCGAGCAACTGGGCGTCAAAGAAGAAGAAGTGATCAACACTGCTTCCTTCGTAGAAGACCTGGGTGCCGATTCCCTTGACACCGTTGAGCTGGTGATGGCTCTGGAAGAGGAATTCGAGACCGAAATCCCGGACGAAGAAGCTGAAAAAATCACTACTGTTCAAGCTGCTATCGACTACGTTACTAGCCACCAGGCGTAATAGTTTGTAGTCGTCGCTTGCTGTCAGGGAAAAACCGCACTGCTGTAACGGCGTGCGGTTTTTTCTTTAGCTCTGATGAAAAGTGGCTCTGAAGCAAAGTGTCGTCATCAAGAAAAAGGAGAGTGCTGTGTCGCGTAGACGCGTCGTAGTCACCGGTATGGGTATGTTGTCGCCACTGGGTACGGATGTGCCGAGCAGTTGGCAGGGCATTCTGGCTGGCCGCAGTGGTATTGGTCTGATCGAACACACGGACCTTTCTGCCTATTCCACCCGTTTTGGCGGCTCGGTAAAGGGTTTCAATGTCGAGGAATATCTCTCGGTCAAAGAGTCCCGCAAACTCGACCTGTTCATTCAATACGGCCTGGCAGCCGGTTTTCAGGCAGTGCGTAACGCCGGCCTGGAAGTGACCGACGCCAACCGTGAGCGTATCGGCGTCGCCATGGGATCGGGTATTGGCGGTCTGACCAATATCGAAGAAACCAGTCGCACGCTGCATGATTCCGGCCCCCGTCGAATTTCACCGTTCTTCGTTCCGGGCTCGATCATCAATATGATTTCCGGTTTCCTGTCCATCCACTTGGGTGCCCAGGGACCTAACTACGCCATTGCCACGGCGTGCACCACGGGCACTCACTGCATCGGCATGGCGGCGCGCAATATCGCCTATGACGAGGCGGATGTGATGATCGCCGGTGGCGCCGAAATGGCCGCCTGTGGCCTGGGCATGGGCGGCTTCGGCGCATCCCGTGCGCTGTCGACGCGCAATGACGAACCGACCCGTGCCAGCCGTCCATGGGACAAGGGCCGTGACGGTTTCGTACTGTCCGACGGTGCCGGTGCCCTGGTGCTCGAAGAACTGGAACACGCCAAGGCGCGGGGTGCCACCATCTACGCCGAGCTGATCGGCTTCGGCATGAGCGGCGACGCCTACCACATGACCTCGCCACCGGCCGATGGTGCTGGCGCTGCGCGTTGCATTACCAACGCCCTGCGCGATGCGAAGGTCAACCCGGACCAGGTGCAGTACATCAACGCCCACGGCACCTCGACCCCGACTGGCGACCTGGCGGAAGCCGAAGCCATCAGGTCGGTGTTCGGCGACCATGCCTACAAGCTGGCGGTCAGCTCTACCAAGTCCATGACCGGCCATCTGTTGGGTGCGGCGGGCGCGGTCGAGGCGATCTTCAGTGTGATGGCCATCAAGGATCAGGTCGCTCCGCCGACCATCAACCTCGATGAGCCGGACGAAGGTTGCGACCTGAACTTCGTGCCTCACGAAGCACAGCCGATGCCGATCGACGTGGTGATCTCCAACTCGTTCGGTTTCGGTGGCACCAACGGTTCCCTGGTGTTCCGCCGGTTCGCCGAGTGATGCACAGCTGGGTCGACGGTCAGCCAGCGGACAGCGTGCCCCTGAAGGATCGTGGCCTGGCTTATGGCGACGGCTTGTTTGAGACGATTGCCGTCAAGGCCGGGCAGCCCGTGCTGCTCGACCGCCACCTGCACCGCCTCGACGAGGGCTGCAGGCGGTTGGCACTGGTTGCGGATCCGGCGCTGATCCGCAGCGAAGTGCTGGCTTATGCCGCCGCCCTCGGCGACGGTGTTCTCAAGTTGATGCTCACCCGCGGCGACAGCCTGCGCGGTTATGGCATCAACCCCGGCGCTCCCGTGCGTCGGATCTTGCTGGGCAGTCCGCCCGCCACTTATCCCCCGGCCTATGGAACCGACGGTATCCGCCTGTTTCCGTGTGCCACCCGCTTGTCCGAACAACCGCTATTGGCGGGTCTCAAGCACCTCAACCGCCTGGAGCAAGTGCTTGCCCGCGCCGAATGGCAAGACGCCGAGCATGCCGAGGGCTTGATGCTGGATAGGTCCGGACGCGTCATCGAGGGCGTGTTCAGCAACTTGTTCCTGGTTTGCAACGGCTTGTTACTAACCGCCGATCTGGCGCGTTGCGGGGTTGCCGGTGTCATGCGCGCCGAGGTCCTGGCCCAGGCACAAGCGCTGGGCATCCCGGTGGCCGTGGCTGATATCAGCCTTGAGCAGTTGCAACAGGCTGATGAAGTCTTTGTGTGCAACAGCGTTTATGGCATTTGGCCGGTGCGCGACTGTGCTGCGATGAGCTGGTCGGTTGGCCCGCTCACCCGTAAACTGCAGGGCATTGTTCGCGCACTATTGGATATTTGAGTTGATACGAAAACTGGTTGTACTGCTGCTGATCGGTGTGTTCTCGGCGGCGTTGCTGTTGGGGTTTTCCGCCTGGAAACTCGATTCCTCCCTGAAGCAGCCGCTGAACCTGACGCAGGAGCAGTTGCTTGATGTGCCGGCAGGGGCCACCCCCACGGGTACCTTCAATCGCCTGGAGGCCGAGGGTGTGCTCGAAGGTGCCTTCTGGCTGCGCCTGTACTGGCGTTTCAACCTCGATGGACAGCCGCTGCACAGCGGCGAATATCGCATGACGCCTGGGATGACCGCCCAGGGCCTGATTGGCCTGTGGCAACGTGGCGAAGTGGTGCAATACAGCCTGACCCTGGTGGAAGGCTGGAATTTTCGCCAGGTTCGTTCGGCCCTGGCCAAGCATGAAAAGATCGTACAGACCCTCTCGGGCCTGAGTGACAGCGAGGTGATGGACAAGCTTGGCCATCCCGGCGTGTTCCCTGAAGGTCGGTTCTTTCCTGATACCTACCGTTTCGTGCGCGGCATGACCGATGTTGAATTCCTGAAAAAAGCCTACAACCGCCTGGACGATGTACTCGCCCAGGAATGGAGCAAGCGCGCCGCTGATGTGCCATACACCGACCCTTACCAAGCGCTGATCATGGCCTCCCTGGTGGAGAAAGAGACCGGTGTGCCGGAAGAACGTGGGCAGATCGCCGGGGTGTTCGTGCGCCGCATGAAGATCGGCATGCTCCTGCAGACCGACCCGACGGTGATCTACGGCCTGGGGGAGCGCTACAACGGCAAGTTGACCCGCGCCCACCTCAAGGAAGCCAACCCCTACAACACCTACATGGTGGCCGGTCTGCCGCCGACGCCGATCGCCATGGTCGGCCGCGAGGCGATTCATGCTGCGCTGAACCCGGTGCCGGGCAGCAGCCTGTATTTCGTCGCCCGTGGCGATGGCAGCCATATTTTCTCCGATAACCTGGATGCGCATAATGCCGCCGTGCGTGAGTTCCAGCTCAAGCGTCGCGCCGATTATCGCTCCAGCCCGGCGCCGGTGGTAAAACCGCCGGAAGACCCGACGCCCCCCGCCGATACTCCAGCTCAAGCGCCGGCGGAGCCTGCACCGGACACCGTCGCGCCGCAAAGCCCGCAATGACTCTGACTAAGGACTGCCTGTGACTGGCTTGTTTATTACCCTGGAAGGCCCGGAAGGCGCCGGCAAAAGCACCAACCGCGATTACCTGGCCGAGTGCTTGCGCGCCGAGGGTATCGAAGTGGTGTTGACCCGTGAACCGGGCGGCACGCCGCTGGCCGAGCGTATCCGCGAGGTGCTGCTGACCCCAGGTGACGAACAGATGAACCCGGACACCGAGCTGTTGCTGGTGTTTGCCGCACGTGCCCAGCACCTGGCCGAGGTGATTCGCCCGGCCCTGGCCCGTGGTGCGGTGGTGATTTGTGATCGCTTCACCGATTCCACCTATGCCTACCAGGGCGGTGGCCGGGGTTTGTCGCTGGAGCGCATTGCCACCCTGGAAACCTTTGTGCAGGGCGATTTGCGCCCTGACCTGACCCTGGTGTTCGACCTCCCGGTGGAAGTCGGCCTGGCGCGTGCCAGTGCCCGTGGTCGCCTCGATCGCTTCGAGCTGGAAGGCCAGGCGTTTTTCGAGGCGGTGCGCAGCGCATTCCTTGCGCGCGCCAAGGCTGAACCGGCGCGTTATTACCTGCTGGACGCCGCGCAGCCGCTGGCCCGGGTGCAACAGGCCATTGACGCTTTGTTGCCGACACTGTTGGAGCGCGCCCGTGGCTGAAGCCTACCCCTGGCAGGATAGCCTCTGGCAGCAGTTGGCCGGCCGTGCCCAGCACGCCCACGCCTATTTGCTGCACGGGCCGGCGGGGATCGGCAAGCGCGCCCTCGCCGAACGCCTGATGGCCAGCCTGTTGTGCCAGCGTCCGGTCAACCTGGAAGCCTGCGGCGAGTGCAAATCCTGCCTGTTGCTCAAGGCCGGTAGCCACCCGGACAACTATCTGCTGGAGCCCGAGGAAGCCGACAAGGCGATCAAGGTCGACCAGGTCCGCGACCTTGTCGGTTTCGTGGTGCAAACCGCACAGATGGGCGGGCGCAAGGTGGTGTTGATCGAGCCGGTGGAAGCAATGAACATCAATGCCGCCAACGCCTTGCTCAAAAGCCTGGAAGAACCTTCCGGCGATACGGTGCTGTTGCTGGTCAGTCACCAGTCCAGCCGCTTGTTGCCGACCATTCGCAGCCGGTGCGTGCAGCAGGCGTGCCCGTTGCCGAGCGAGGCCATGAGCTTGCGGTGGCTGGCACAGGCGCTGCCGGAGTGCGCCGAAGACGAACGGGTCGAGTTACTGACCCTGGCCGCCGGTTCACCCCTGGCAGCGGTGAAGCTGCACGCCCAGGGCGTGCGCGAGCAACGGGCGCTGGTGGTGGATGGCGTGAAAAAACTGCTCAAGCAGGAGCTGTCCGCTACTCAGTTGGCCGAAGCCGCCTGGAAAGACATCCCCTTGCTGCTGCTGTTCGACTGGTTCTGCGACTGGTCGAGCCTGATCCTGCGCTACCAGTTGACCCAGGATGAACAGGGCCTGGGCCTGCCGGACATGCGCAAGGTGGTGCAGTACCTGGCGCAGAAAAGTGCCCAGGACAAGGTGCTCAATATCCAGGACTGGATCCTCGCCCAGCGCCAGAAGGTGCTCGGCAAGGCCAACCTCAACCGCGTGCTGTTGCTCGAAGCGCTGCTGGTGCAGTGGGTCGGCTTGCTCGGCCGCCGTTAATTTCCGTGGCCGACGGGTGTATCGTTGGCCAGGCCCTTTCCGTGACTTAAGTCGTAATTTCCTATGCTCGTAGATTCCCATTGCCACCTTGATCGCCTTGACCTTGCCCAGCATGGCGGTTCCCTTGATGCCGCCCTCGAAGCCGCCCGCCAGCGCGGGGTAGGACACTTCCTGTGCATCGGCGTCAGTGCCGACAACGCCGCTGACGTCAAAGCCCTCGCCGATCGCTATGCCGATGTGGATTGCTCGGTGGGTGTCCACCCGTTGGACCTCAAGCCCGGTGAGGCCCCGGCCCTCGACTGGCTGTTGGGGGAGCTGAACCACCCGCGCGTGGTCGCCATTGGCGAGACCGGCCTGGATTACCACTACGAACCCGAAGCCGCCGAGTTGCAGCAGGCATCGTTTCGCCTGCACCTGCAAGCCGCCCGGCAGACCGGTAAACCAGTGATTGTCCACACCCGCGGTGCTCGCGCCGATACCCTGGCCCTGCTGCGCGAAGCCGCGCTCCCCCAGGCAGGCGTGCTGCATTGTTTCACCGAAGACTGGGACATGGCCAAGGCTGCCCTGGACCTGGGGTTCTATATCTCCCTGTCGGGCATCGTGACTTTCCGCAATGCCGATGCCTTGCGGGATGTGGCGCGCCAAGTACCGGTCGACCGTCTGCTGGTGGAAACCGACTCGCCGTATCTGGCGCCCATACCCCATCGCGGCAAGCCAAACCTGCCGGAGTATGTGCGGGATGTGGCGGATTACCTGGCGATGCTGCGCGGTGAGTCATATGAGCGCTTTGCCGAACAGACCACTGCGAACTTCAAGCGCCTGTTCCCGCAGGCCCATGTGGCCGGGTAACGGGGCCGGACAAATCGCAGGCAAAAAAAACCCGGGTTCTGGGGGGGCGAATCCGGGCTAAGACCATTAGGAGTAAAACAAGGGCACGCGGTCCGTTGGTACCCAGGTCGACGCTTCACTTGGGGGAGATGTCGCGCCGACAGTTGAAGTATTGATCAGTATCCGATTCAGTCCAGTCGCGGCTGGTCGTTTCTTAAACAGATTTGGAATACGTGCGCTTCGCTTGAGTTCTCATTGAGCCGGTGCCCAGCTGTAGTTGTTGCGTATTATTTCTGACTGATAAGCATGAAATCGTTGGCGGACTGAAAGTAAAGTGCGCAACGGGTTCACATAGACGTTGCCCAACGACCGTTCAGTCGGGATAATCCCTCGCATCGGGTAAATCGTATCGCCACGTATCCGTGGCCCTGCGCAACCCTCCCTAATACCGACCTCTGCAGACCTCTTCCTCATGCACAAAGAACCCCGTAAGGTCCGTGAGTTTCGCCGCCGTGAGCAGGAAATTCTCGACACTGCACTCAAGTTGTTCCTCGAACAAGGTGAAGACAGCGTCACCGTCGAGATGATTGCGGATGCCGTGGGTATCGGCAAAGGCACGATCTACAAGCATTTCAAATCCAAGGCCGAAATCTACCTGCGCCTGATGCTCGACTACGAGCGCGACTTGAACGAGTTGCTGCACTCGGCCGATGTCGACAAGGACAAGGAGGCCCTGTCCCGGGCCTATTTCGAATTCCGCATGCGTGACCCGCAGCGCTATCGCCTGTTCGACCGCCTGGAAGAAAAAGTGGTCAAGGGCCACCAGGTGCCGGAAATGGTCGAGGAACTGCACAAGATCCGCGCCTCGAACTTCGAACGCCTGACCCTGCTGATCAAGGGTCGCATCAGTGAAGGCAAGCTTGAAGATGTGCCGCCGTACTTCCACTACTGTGCCGCCTGGGCCTTGGTGCATGGCGCCGTGGCGCTGTACCACTCGCCGTTCTGGAGCAATGTGCTGGAAGATCAGGAAGGTTTCTTCCAGTTCCTGATGGACATCGGTGTGCGCATGGGCAACAAGCGCAAGCACAGCACCGAGCAGCCACACGCCCCCGCTGAAACGCCTGCCACGTAATGATTTGCTGCCAGGTGCAGTAACCCAGGAATATACTCAGGCAAGGATCTTGCTAAAAGCTGATTTATCAGTCAGTTTTTAGCGCGCCCCGAATCATCCTCTGCCGGAGTGATCCATGATCGTTGATCGTCAAGGCAGGCGTTTTCGCAATTTGCGGATCAGCCTGACCTCAGCCTGCAATTACGCGTGTACCTACTGCGTGCCAAACGGCAAGCGGCTGGTGGCTGCCCAGGACGAACTCTCGGCCGAGGCCATGGCCCGTGGCGTGGCCTATCTGATTGAAGCGGCGGGTATCGAGCGCCTGCGTATCACCGGCGGCGAGCCGCTGGTCAGCCCCAAACTCGAAGCCTTCATGGGCGCCGTGGGTGGGATGGGCCTCAGTGATATCAGCCTGACCACTAATGGCCAGTTACTTGCGCGCAAACTGCCGCTGCTGGTGGACGCCGGTATCCGGCGTATCAACGTTTCCCTCGACACCCTGGACGCCGACGCCTTCCGCAGCATCGCCCGTGGCGGTGACCTGGCCACCGTGCTCGATGGCATGGACCAGGCCCGCGCGGCCGGGATCAAGATCAAGGTCAATATGGTGCCGTTGCGCGGGCAGAACCTCGACCAGGTGATGCCCCTGCTCGACTATTGCCTGGAGCGTGGCTATGAATTGCGCTTTATCGAGTTGATGCGCATGGGCCACCTGGCCAAGGACTCCAATGCGTTTCTGCAGCAATTCGTCAGCTTGCAGCAACTGCTTGGTCTGATCGGCGAACACCATGAATACCTGCAAGCCAACGCACCGGTAGATGCCACGGCCGTTCGCTACGAAGTGCCGGGCAAAGGCTTTTTTGGCGTGATCGCCAACGAAAGCGTGCCGTTCTGCCGCACCTGCTCGCGGCTGCGGCTGTCGTCGACCGGTTGGCTGCATGGCTGCCTGTCGTCGAGCAACCGGCACTACGTCGGCGACCTGCTGGACAAGCCGCGTCACCAGGCGCTGCCGGCCTTGCAGGGCCTGTTGGTCAAGGCGCTGGGCGATAAACAGGAAGTCGCGTTCTCCGGCGGCGCGACGGTCATGAAGATCATCGGCGGCTAACGCTATCCCGAAGATGACACATCACCCACATTTGATTTGAGCTGCCCTCAAGCTGGCGCAGAACCTGCATCTTGAGCCCATTCGCCGGTTTTCCGTCACCGGCTTCTGGAGGATTAGGATGCGTAGTCTGGTTTTGTTGCTGGCGTCGTTGACGTTGAGTGGTTGCATGACCGTCAGCGATATGGCCGAAGGCACCCGCTATCAGATGAGCGATGCCGGGTTGCTCGACCATAGCGATACTCGCCGTACCGCCTCGGTTCGCATCCAGCCGGACTCCTTTGTGTTTATCGCCCAAGGCGCTTTCGTACCACCGGGCAGTGCCTATCCGCGTCCGAACGTGGTAGCCGAGGAAGCCTTCAACGGCTTCGTCGAATACTTCCCCATGGTGCGCCGCGCCCGTCAGCCCGAAGGGCTTGAGCAGGCCATGGCCGAAGCCCGTGCGGCCGGTGCCCATTACTTGCTGTACTGCCGTTTTGCCGCGGCGGATGACCGTATCGGCAACGCCGATGAGTGGACCGACCAGCAGGCCCTCGACCGCCTCGGCCTGGACAGCGGTGTGATCCAGATCATGTTGATCGAGACCAGCACCCAGTATTTGATTGATACTGCACGTATTCGCAATCGTGGCGGTTTACTGACGTTCCACGACAACAAGCCCGAAGATCTGATTGCCCGGCCCCTGGCGCAGTACGCCCGAGGCCTGCTGGGCATGGGGGACCAGTAAGGCCAGCACGTAAAAGAGGGATAACACCATGACCGATTCCGCCAAGGCCAATGACCTGTTGGCCCAACTGCCCAAGGGCAAGGGGCCGGCGCCGGTGCATCTGTGGAACCCGGACTTCTGCGGCCATATCGACATGCGTATCGCCCGTGATGGCACCTGGTTCTACCAGGGCACGCCCATCGGGCGTAAGCCGATGGTCAAGTTGTTCTCCAACATCCTTCGCCGTGATGGCGACGATTACTTCTTGGTCACCCCTGTAGAAAAGGTGGGCATCAGCGTCGATGATGCGCCCTTTGTCGCGGTAACCCTGGATGTCGAAGGGCAGGGCGAAAGCCAGGTGTTGCGCTTTACCACCAACGTCGATGATCAAATCGAGGCTGGCCTCGAACACCCGCTGCGGGTAGTGATCGACCCCGACACTCAAGAACCGTCCCCCTATCTGCGTGTGCGCACCAACCTCGAAGCGCTGATTCACCGCAATGTGTTCTACCAATTGGTGGAGCTGGCCGTGAGCCGTCCGATCAACGGTCAGAACTGGCTCGGTGTGTGGAGCGGCGGGGAGTTTTTCCGTATCGGGCGGGAGCCCTGAGGGCGGTTTTTTCATTCCTTTGAAATAATTCGCTTGCTGTGATCGGGCGCTTTCGGTTATCAATTTGTACATGATTAGACATGTTCGATTTGATAAGAAAAAACGCGTCGTCGACGAGCTCATCCGCCGTATCGAGGGTGGGGTGATGGCCGACGGTTTCCTGCTACCGGGCGAGCACCAGTTGGCCGAAGAGTTTGCGGTCAGTCGTGGCACCTTGCGTGAGGCCCTGGCCGAGCTCAAGCGCCGTAATTACATCGCCACCCAGAGTGGCGTGGGTTCCATCGTCACCTTTGACGGCATGGTGCTTGACCAGCGCAGCGGTTGGGCCCAGGCCCTGGCCGACACGGGCGCGCTGGTGACCACCGATATCCTGCGCTTCGAAGCCGTGACCCGCGCGGACCTGTTCAGCCGTTTCGGCAACGATCAATTTATTGCCCTCGACCGCCGTCGGCGCACCACCGACGGCACCGCCGTGTCCCTGGAACGCTCGTTGATGCCGGCGACCGGTGGCCTGGAAAGCCTGCCCCGTGTGGGCCTGATCGACAACTCCCTGACCATCACCCTGGCCGCCTACGGTTATGTCGGCGCCGAGGGCGACCAGTGGATCGGCGCCGAGCCGCTGAGCGAGGAAGACGCCGAATTGCTCGGTCGCCCGGCAGGCACGGTATTTCTCAAGGCGTCGCGTACCACCTACGACCGTCGCGAGCGCTTCATGGAGCACGTCGAAAGCTTGCTCGACCCTCTGCACTTTCGCCTGCACCTGCAGTTTGGAACGTCGAAATGACCCCGATGCTTCGCGCTCTTGGCGCTTTCTATGGCCTGGCCCTGGGCGATGCCTTGGGCATGCCCACCCAATCCTTGAGCCGTGAACAGGTCAAGGCGCGCTTCGGTGCGATCACTGCCCTGGAAGATGCTGACGCCAACCAGCCCATCGCGCCGAACATGCCCGCTGGCTCCATCACCGATGACACCGAACAGGCGATTCTGGTCGGCGAGTTGCTGGTGGAAGGCCACGGCAAGATCGACTCCACTGTGCTCGCCCAGCGCCTGATCGACTGGGAAGCGGTGATGCGTGCCAAGGGCTCCCAGGATTTGCTCGGGCCTTCGACCAAGCGCGCCATCGACATGATCCTCGCCGGGCACACCCCGGAAGAAGCCGGACGCTACGGCACCACCAATGGCGCGGCGATGCGCATCACGCCGGTGGGCATCGCCGCCGATGTGCGCGACCCGGCGCAGTTTCTCCAGGCGGTGATCCAGGCGTGCCAGGTCACCCACAACACCACCCTGGGCATCTCCAGTGCGGCGGCGGTGGCCGCCGTGGTATCGGCGGGCATCAACGGTGTGGACCTGGGCGAAGCCTTGAACATCGGCACCCAGCTCGCCCAGCAAGCCGAAAGCCATGGCCACTGGATTGCGGGCGGGCGTATTTCCACGCGCATCAGTTGGGCGCGGACCTTGAGCGTCGGCAGTGGCGACAAGGCGCTGTTCGCCGACCTGCTCTATGAATTGATCGGCACCTCCGTCGCGTCCCAGGAGTCGGTGGTGGTGTCGTTCGCCCTCGCGCAGCAAGTGGCGTCGGGCGAAATGAACGCATTTGAAGCCCTGTGCCTGGCCGCCAGCCTGGGGGGCGATACCGACACCATCGCCGCAATGCTCGGGGCCATGTTGGGGGCGTGCCTGGGCATGCAGTGCTGGCCTGAAGCGATGATCGAACAGGTCAAGCGGGTCAATGGCCTGGATCTACAGGCGCTGGTGCAGGGGCTGCTGACCATTCGGTAAGCCCCGCAAACAAACAGGTGGGAGCGGGCCTGCTCGCGTCAGCGGTGTATCCGCCCCGATGCTTTGACAGAAAGCGCGCTCCCACTGTGAGCTCATCGAGTCAGGAAGACCGAGAGTCGATCGACCTTAAGCATCTGCCACAACCACAACAATACAGGCACCAGGAGCACCCCTCATGAGCAGCATCTCTTCCAGCCAAAGCGCTGGGCAATTGGAAACACGCGGCATCGAACCGGTCCCTGAAGGCGAGTGCAACGGTCATCCGCTGCAACTGTTCTGGGTGTGGTTCGCCGCCAATATCAGCATTCTCGGCTTGCCGCTGGGCGCAACCCTGGTGGCGTTTCGTGGGCTGGCTATCTGGCAGGCGATCATCGTTGCGATCCTTGGCGCAGCCGGTTCCTTCGCGGTGGTGGGCATTATTTCCATCGCTGGCCGCCGTGGGCGTGCGCCCAGCCTGACCCTGTCCCGCGCGATCTTCGGCGTACGCGGCAATATCGGCCCGACCCTGGTCTCGCTGATGTCACGCCTGGGCTGGGAAACGGTCAACACCACCACCGCCGCCTTCGTGCTGCTCTCGTTGTGTTCGATCCTGTTCGGCTCCCCGGTGGAGGCGAAAAGTGCGCCGCTGCTGACCCTGATCTTCATCGCCATTTTCGTGTTGCTGACCCTGTCGGTTTCCGGCCTGGGCCACGCTACCTTGCTGGTGATCCAGAAGTGGGCCACCTATGTATTCGGTGCCTTGAACATCCTGGTCGGCGGTTTCCTCTGCGCCACCATCGACTGGAGCGCGGTGTTCAACGCTACCCCGGCACCGATGAGCGCGATGATGATTGGCATCGGCACCATGGCTGCCGGTACCGGTATCGGCTGGGCCAACGCCGGTGCCGACATGTCGCGCTACCAGCACCGCAGCGTCAAGGCCGTGCGCCTGGTGGCGTCCGCAGCGTTTGGTGCCGGCATTCCGCTGGTGCTGCTGATCACCCTCGGCGGCCTGCTGTCGGTGGGCAACCATGACCTGGCCTCGGCCACCGACCCGATCATCGCGATCCGCGACATGCTGCCGACCTGGATGGCCGTGCCGTACCTGATCACCGCGTTTGGCGGGTTGCTGCTGTCGAATAACCTGTCGGTGTATTCGGCCGGCCTCACCACCTTGACCCTCGGTCTGAAGGTCAAGCGCGTGCATGCGGTGATCGTCGACATCGTGGCGATCTTCGCCGGCTCCATCTACTTCATGCTGATCGCCGACAGCTTCTACGGCCCGTTCATCACCTTCATCTCGTTGCTGGCGGTGCCGATCACCGCCTGGGTCGGGATCTTTGTGGTCGACCTGATCCATCGCCACTACTACAGCCCCAAGGATTTGCTGGACGTGAGCCCAAGCAGCGCCTACTGGTATCGCGGTGGCGTGGAATGGCGGGCGTTCGGCGCCTGGGCCGTGGCGATCGTGCTGGGTTTCAGCTTCACCACGATCGGTACCACTGCGCAAAACATCTGGTTCGCCGGGCCATTGTCCGACTCCTGGCTGGGCCACAACGGCCTGGGCTGGATCGTCACCTTCCTGGTTGCCGGCGGCATTTACGCGGTACTCGGCGGCGCGGCTGACCGTCGTCCGGCTTTAGTTGAGAGCCCCAATGTCTAGATTGCTGCACACTGGCCAGGTCATCGTCGACCTGGTCATGTCCCTGGAAAAACTGCCGGCCACCGGTGGCGACGTGCTCGCGCACTCGGCCAGCTTCGAGGCTGGCGGCGGGTTCAATGTGATGGCGGCGGCGCGACGCAATGGCTTGCCGGTGGTGTACCTGGGGCGTCATGGCAACGGCCGCTTCGGCGACCTGGCCCGTGCCGCCATGCAGGCCGAAGGTATTGAAATGGCCTTGGCGGCCAGCGGTGGCAAAGACACCGGGTTGTGCGTGTCTCTCACGGAAGCCACCACCGAACGCACCTTCATCTCCCATATCGGCGCTGAGGGCGAGTTGAGTGCCGAGGACTTGGCCGCCGTAACGCCGCAGGCGGACGACTATGTGTATGTCAGTGGCTACAGCCTGCTCCTTGAGGGCAAGGCACAGCCGCTGATCGACTGGCTGCTGGCACTGCCACGCGCAATCGTGGTGGTGTTCGACCCGGGCCCTCTGGTCAAGGCGCCGGGCTCGGCCTTGATGAGCGCATTGTTGCCGCGTATCGATATCTGGACCAGCAATGGCCCCGAAGCGCTCGCGTTTACCGGTGCGGCGGATATCACCGCCGCGTTGCCCGCGCTCAGTCAGCACCTGCCCGCCGAAACGTTGCTGGTCGTGCGTGACGGGCCGAATGGCTGCTGGGTCGGGCGCGCGGGTGAGGTTGAGCACGTGCCGGGCTTCAAGGTGCGGGCGGTGGACAGCAATGGCGCTGGGGATGCGCACGCGGGCGTGTTCATGGCCGGTCTGGCCATGGGCCTGGCGCCCGCAGTGGCGGCACGCCGCGCGAACGCGGCGGCGGCACTGGCGGTTACCCGCTGGGGACCTGCGACGTCTCCAGGCACTGCCGAGGTTGACGCGCTACTCGCTGAATGACCATGCACTCAAAGATGGGCAAGCACCCTCTGATCAATGATCAAGTAACTTATTGATTTTTAAGAATTAGTCTTTCCCTTGAACGCCCGGATTTTTGTGGCGAACGAGCTTGTTGTAGTGAGCGGGCTTGTTGTGGCGAACGAGCTTGTTGTGGCGAGCGGGCTTGTTGTGGCGAGCGGGCTTGCCCCGCGTTGGGGCGCGAAGCGGCCCCTAAACCCATCGACCGAGATCCCGCGGGTAGGATCGCGGTGGATTTGCTGGGGCTGCTGCGCAGCCCAACGCGGGGCAAGCCCGCTCGCCACAGACGGGCCGATATTCTTCGATATGCGCCGCTTAGCGCTTCTGTTCAGCGGTGAACATTGCTTCCACGACGCATCGCGATATTCCTTCTGGCCCTTGGGTCAGGGCCAGGCCAGATAAAAGCCATTACTGCCGGGTTTGGCTTTCCAGCTTTCGCGCTTCTTCCACGCCCGACGCGGTCAGCTTGATCGGCAGGTTCAACGCATAGTCACCGGCAGCATCGGTGGTCACATGCCCATCCTTGATAAAGCCGCGGTCTTGCAGGAGCGCCAAGACACTGGCGACCACTTTTTCACCGCGGTAATTATCCAGCACCTCCTTGCCCAACCCGTTCGGGTGGGCGTGCAGCAGGCGGGTGAGGACTTCTTGTTCAAGGTTTTTATCGACGTTCATGCATACCTCTTCACTGGGAAATGATCGGGTGTTGGTCTTGCTACCAATGCGTCAAGGCGCAGGCTGTTTCGGGGCGCCTGGGATGTTGGAGTCGTCGCCTTTGTTGATCGTCGGCTGATTGACCGATGGGCCCATTTTGCCGTTACCGACGGCGGCCGGGGCCTGGCGCTGGGTGTCGTTGCCTTTGGTGCGCGGGTCGGCGCCGTTGTCGATGATTGCACCCCCGTTGGTGTCGAGGCCGGTGCCCATCGAGTCCTGGGATTCCTGGGTGGCAGGGCTGGGCGGGCTGCCCACAGGATCGGTCTTGCCGGTGGACGAGGTGGCGGCCAATACACTCAGCGAAGCGGCGGACAGCAGGCCGGTGAGGGCGAGGGCGGCAAACGTGGAATTCTTCATGAGGGTGTCTCCATATGATTGATGTCCTTACCCTTGATTGGTCCGCCCAGTTTGTGGGTTCGTGCCTCGGTGGCGACGAACGGTATCAGCTCACCTGTAAGATTTTATGTGCCGAGAGACGGCGCTCGATCAAGCGTGCAACGGTGATCAGCCAGTTCAGCGCGGCGATGATCAGTACGCCCAGCATCAGTGTCGACAGCCCGAATTCGACGATGATCTTGCCCGCCAGCCAGGGAAAGCCAAACACGCCGACAAAGTAGGCCAGGCTGAACAGCAGCAATGCCTGGGACGTTGTACCGGGCGGCGCTTCGTGGGCGACCAGCCCGTTGATGACGGAATACGTCAGGCCGTACCCCACTCCCAGCGTGGCCGCCGCCAGCAGATAGCTGAGGTTGCCGCTCACGCCAAAGGCGAACAGCGCGATCGAACCGAGCATGATCCCGGATAACACACAGGCAGCCCGATAGGCATCCAGCTTGACCACGAAGCCGGCGATCAACAGGCGGCTGGTGATCGCTGCACTCAGGAACCCCGCGAAGAACAGCGAGTAGTCCAACCCGTGCGCGGCGGCATAGCTGGTCTGGAACGATGAGAGCCCGCCAAACACGCAGCCACCCAGGCCGACCATGAGGATCGCGAACGCCGCCTTGGAAGACAGCACCCGGCGGCTGGCGGCCAGGGAAATCCGCGAAGCCGGGGCATTTTCCCGATGCTTGAGCGCGGCGCCCAATCGCCAGAAAACAAGAACCCCGGCGAGGCTGGCCAACCCGGCAATATAGAACGCGGTCGTCAGGGGCAGGTCCAGTGCCGCGGTGGCGCGTCCGAGCAAGGGGCCGGAGCCGATGCCACTCAACATGCTGCCCGACAGCAGCGCAAAGTACTTGGCGCGTTGGCTGGGTTCTACCAGCAAGGTCACGATGATCGGGCCCAGCGTATAGAAGACGCCCCAGCCCAATCCGAGGGCCAGCCCGAACAGCATCAAGCCCTGGCCAAACCCTGGCGTCAGGGCAAAACCCAGGCAGGCAAGTACCAGCAACATGCCCATCCCCGCGATGGCCCGTGCCGCTCCCCACGCATCGGCCAAGTGCCCGGAGAGCACCACCGCCACGAACGTGCTGAGCATCGCCGTGGAAATCACACTGCCCGCGTCATGCTCGTTCCCACCGCGCGAATGAATCAGCAACGACAGCAAAAAGGTTGAACCGTAGGACAGCGACAATAGGAAGCTGGCAAGGCAAAACAGGGCGAACAATTTTCCGCCCACCGGTGAGGTGGAGTGCATGGGCAAGCCTTGGGGTCGTTGGAGTTATGGCCGATTTTTACCACGCACGCCCAGGCGGATTGTTCTGTGGTTGGTGGTGCTTGCGTTAGCCGGCAACGGAGTAAGGCCGGTTTACAGTGCGCCGATCTCCTCGATAAACGTCTCCATGAATCCCTTGAGCCGATGGTGGCGGGCCTGTGCCAGGCGCTGGCCGGTCGGCGTTTGAAATCCGTCGGCCAACGACAATAATTTGGTCTGGAAATGATCCAGGCAAAAACGTTTGTCGTCGTACTCGCGGTGGCGTGCCGTGGGGTCGGCCGGGTCATACAAACCGCTGCCCATGCGCCCGGCGGTGTAGAACGTGCGGGCTACGCCGATCATGCCCAGGGAGTCGAGGCGATCGGCGTCCTGCGTGATCTCGGCCTCCAGGGTCCGAGGCTCCAAGCCAGCGGAAAAACTATGGGTGGCGATGGCGTGGGTCACGGCGTCGACCCTGGAGGCGGGCCAGCCGAGCAACTGCAACGTCTGCGCCGCCTTGTCGGCGGCCAACTGCGAGGCTTTCGAGCGCAACGGTGAGTTTTTCTCGACGGCCACGCAGTCGTGCAGCAATACCGCCGCCAGCAACACCTCCAGATCACCGCCTTCCTGCGCCTGGATCAAGCGTGCGTTGTGCCATACGCGCTGCAGGTGCGACAGATCGTGGGCGCCATCTTCCGAAGGCCCGAGGGCATGGGGCAGTAAGGTGGCGGCGAGGTCGGGCAGGGGCGCGAAGGGCATGGGGCTTCTCATCAGGCGGTGGGCCAACAGGGTAGTCGCGATTGAAATTGCACTGCAATCGGTCATGAAACCGTCTTAGTATGTGGCCTTTGAATTTGCCCAAGGTTCGCCCATGACCATTGAGATTCGCCCCGCCGTGCCCAGCGATGCTGCACAGATCCTGACGTTTATCACCGAGCTTGCCGAGTATGAAAAGGCCCGGCATGAAGTGATTGCCAGTGTGGTGGATATCGAGCGCAGCCTGTTCAGCGAGGGCGCTACTGCCCATGGCCTGATCTGCTCGCGGGACGGCTTGCCAATCGGATTCGCGGTGTTCTTTTTCAGCTATTCCACCTGGTTGGGCAGCAATTGCCTGTACCTCGAAGACCTCTACATCAACCCGGAGCAGCGCGGCGGCGGGGCGGGCAAGAAGTTGCTGCGCCACCTGGCGAAGATCGCCTGCGACAACGGGTGCGGGCGCTTTGAGTGGAGCGTGCTGGATTGGAACGAGCCGGCGATTGCCTTCTATAAGTCCATCGGGGCCCAGCCGCAGGAGGAGTGGGTGCGCTATCGGATGGAAGGTGATGCCCTGAGGGATTTCGCCCAGGGCTGATACCCCTCGTAAACCGGCCAGCAAGGCCGGTTTTTTTATATCTATGCTCACTATGTGGGATGCAAATTTATATATTGAGATATTTCGGCTTTCGGGTTTATAGTCGGCGGCATCAGCACTCACTACCAAAAATAAAACAGGTGAAGCGATGCAGGCACAACCGTTGTCACTCCCCGCCGTACCCGAGCCGACTTACGGCGATCGGCTGAAAAACAAGGTGGTGATCGTCACTGGCGCCGCCCAAGGCATTGGCGAGGCGATCGTTGCCTGTTTCCAGGCCCAGCAGGCGCGCCTGGTGATCGCGGATATCCAGGGCGCAAAGGTCGAGGCTGTCGCTGCCCATTGGCGTGAACGCGGCGCCGAAATCCATGCACAGCCCGTCGACATCACGTCCAAGGAGCAGTGGCAGGCGTTGGTCAATGTGGCCATCGAGCGCTTTGGCCGCGTGGATGTGCTGGTCAATTGTGCCGGGGTCAATGTGTTCCGCGACCCTCTGGAAATGACCGACGAAGACTGGCGCCGCTGCTTTGCCATCGACCTCGACGGCGCGTGGTACGGCTGCCGCGCAGTGTTGCCGCACATGATCGAGCAGGGCCTCGGCAACATCATCAACATCGCTTCCACCCATTCCAGCCACATCATTCCCGGCTGCTTTCCCTATCCCGTCGCCAAGCACGGCCTGCTCGGCCTGACCCGCGCCCTCGGTATCGAGTACGCGCCCAAGGGCATCCGCGTGAATGCCATCGCGCCGGGCTATATCGAGACCCAGCTCAACGTCGACTACTGGAACGGCTTCCCCGACCCGCATGCCGAGCGCCAGCGCGCGTTCGACCTGCACCCGCCCAAGCGTATCGGCCAGCCCATCGAGGTGGCCATGAGCGCGCTGTTCCTGGCCACTGACGAGGCGCCTTTTATCAACGCCACCTGCCTGATGATCGATGGCGGGCGCTCCGTGATGTACCACGACTAGACGTCGCCGCCCCAATAACAACAAGAGGTGCCATTCATGAAAAAAGGAATACGCGTTCTCGCCGCCGCTATTGCGTTAAGCGGCTTCAGCGCATTGGCCTGTGCCGAAGAAGTGAAGATCGGCTTCCTGGTCAAGCAGGCGGAGGAACCCTGGTTCCAGACCGAATGGGCCTTTGCCGAAAAGGCCGGCAAGGACCAGGGCTTTACCGTGATCAAGATCGCCGTGCCGGACGGTGAGAAAACCCTCTCGGCCATCGACACCCTGGCCGCCAATGGCGCCAAGGGCTTTGTCATCTGCCCGCCGGATGTGTCCCTGGGCCCGGCAATCATGGCCAAGGCCAAGCTCAATAACCTGAAAGTGCTGGCGGTGGACGACCGCTTTGTCGACGCCAAGGGCAAGCCCATGGAAGACGTGCCCTACGTCGGCCTGGACGCCTACAAGATCGGCCAGAAACAGGGCGAAGCCATGGCTGCGCAAGCCAAGCAGCGCAACTGGGACTGGAAGGACACTTACGCGGTCATCAACACCTTTGACGAGTTGGAAACCGGCAAGAAACGCACCGACGGTTCGGTGGAGGGCCTCAAGGCCGCCGGGTTGCCGGCCGACCATATCCTGTTCAGCGCACAGAAAACCCTCGACGTCCCCGGTAGCATGGATTCCACCAACTCCGCCTTGGTCAAACTGCCCCGTGGCGCGAAAAACCTGATCATCGGCGGTATGAACGACAGCACCGTGCTCGGTGGCGTGCGCGCCACCGAAAGCGCCGGCTTCAAGGCGGCGAATGTGATCGGCGTGGGCATCAACGGCACCGACGCCATCGAAGAACTGAAAAAATCCGACACCGGTTTCTACGGCTCGATGCTGTTGAGCCCGGATGCCTCCGGCTATAAAACGGCCACGGCGATGTTCGAGTGGGTAACCAAAGGGACTGAGCCGGCCAAGTTTACCGCCCTGGATAACGTGACGCTGATCACCCGCGCCAACTTCAAGGCTGAACTGAGCAAAATAGGGTTGTGGAAATGAACGGGGCGGCTCTGCGGTTCGACGGCATCGGCAAGGAATTTCCCGGGGTCAAGGCGCTGGCGCAGATCAGCTTTGAAGCGCGTCCGCACCAGGTGCATGCGCTGATGGGGGAGAACGGTGCGGGTAAGTCGACCCTGCTGAAAATCCTCGGGGGGGCCTATATTCCCAGCAGCGGCACGGTGCATATCGGCGAGCAGGCCATGGATTTCAAATGCGCCGCCGACAGCATCGCCAGCGGCGTCGCGGTGATTCACCAGGAACTGCACCTGGTACCGGAAATGACTGTCGCGGAAAACCTGTTCCTCGGGCATTTGCCGTCGCGCTTCGGCGTGGTCAATCGTAGCCTGCTGCGCAAGCAGGCCCTGGCCTGCCTCAAGGGCCTGGCCGATGAAATCGACCCCGAGGAGAAGCTCGGGCGCCTGTCCCTGGGCCAGCGCCAACTGGTGGAGATCGCCAAGGCCCTGTCCCGCGGCGCTCATGTGATTGCGTTCGACGAGCCCACCAGCAGCTTGTCCGCCCGGGAAATCGACCGCTTGATGACCATCATCGGACGCCTGCGGGACGAGGGCAAAGTGGTGCTCTATGTGTCCCACCGCATGGAAGAGGTATTCCGCATCTGCAACGCGGTGACGGTGTTCAAGGACGGCCGCTACGTGCGCACCTTCGACGACATGAGTGCGCTGACCCACGACCAACTGGTGACGTGCATGGTCGGTCGCGATATCCAGGACATCTACGACTATCGCCCGCGTGAGCGCGGTGATGTGGCGCTGAAGGTCGACGGCCTGCTCGGCCCTGGCCTGCGCGAACCGGTGAGTTTCGCGGCGCACAAGGGCGAGATCCTCGGCCTGTTCGGGCTGGTCGGCGCCGGGCGGACCGAGCTGTTGCGCCTGCTCAGCGGGCTGGAACGCAGCAGCGCCGGGCAGTTGCAATTGTGCGGTGAACCGCTGCAACTGCGTTCACCGCGCGATGCCATCGCCGGCGGCGTGTTGCTGTGCCCTGAAGACCGTAAGAAGGAAGGCATTATTCCGCTGTCCAGCGTCGCGGAGAACATCAACATCAGCGCCCGTGGTGCCCACGCATCGTTCGGCTGGTTGTTGCGTGACGAGTGGGAAACCGGCAACGCCGACCACCAGATCAAGGCGATGAAGGTCAAGACGCCGAACGCGGAGCAGAAAATCATGTTCCTCTCGGGCGGCAATCAGCAAAAGGCCATTCTGGGTCGCTGGCTGTCGATGCCGATGAAGGTCCTGCTGCTGGACGAACCGACGCGCGGCATCGATATCGGCGCCAAGTCGGAGATCTACCAGATCATCCATAACCTGGCGGCCAGCGGTATTGCGGTGATCGTGGTGTCCAGCGACCTGATGGAAGTAATGGGCATCTCCGACCGCATCCTGGTGATGAGCGAAGGCGCCCTCACTGGCGAATTGACCCGCGATCAAGCGGATGAAGCACGGCTGCTGCAACTGGCTCTCCCGCGTTCGCGGGCTTGAAGAATAAGAGGGTTTGGGTATGTCTCAGGTAAAAACTGCAAAGGGCTTCTGGCCGGGTTTCAACCAGCGCAAGTTTCTCGATGATTGGGTCATGCTGTTGGCAGCCCTGAGCATCTTTGTGCTCAGCGCGCTGTTCATCGACAATTTCCTTTCGCCGCTGAATATGCGCGGTCTGGGCCTGGCGATTTCCACCGTGGGTATTGCGGCGTGCACCATGCTGTTCTGCCTGGCCTCGGGCCACTTCGACTTATCGGTGGGCTCGGTGATCGCTTGCGCCGGCGTGGTGGCGGGGATCGTGATCCGCGACACCGACAGCGTGGTGCTCGGCGTGTCCGCGGCGTTGGCCATGGGCCTGGTGGTGGGGCTGATCAACGGCATCGTGATCGCCAAGCTGCGCATCAATGCATTGATCGCGACCTTGGCGACCATGCAGATCGTGCGCGGCCTGGCCTATATCTTCTCGAACGGCAAGGCCGTGGGGGTGATGGACGAGCGCTTCTTCGTGTTCGGCAACGGCCAATTGCTGGGCGTGCCGGTGCCGATCATTATCACCGTGCTGTGCTTTGTGTTCTTCGGCTGGCTGCTCAACTACACCACCTATGGGCGCAACACCATGGCCATTGGCGGTAACCAGGAAGCGGCGTTGCTCGCCGGGGTCAACGTCGACCGCACCAAGATCATCATCTTTGCCGTTCACGGCTTGATCGGCGCGTTGGCTGGGGTGATCCTCGCCTCGCGCATGACCTCGGGCCAGCCGATGATCGGCCAGGGCTTCGAGCTGACGGTGATTTCGGCGTGTGTGCTGGGTGGGGTGTCGTTGAGTGGTGGCATCGGCATGATTCGCCACGTGATTGCCGGGGTGTTGATCCTGGCGATCATCGAGAATGCGATGAACCTGAAGAATATCGATACCTTCTACCAGTATGTGATCCGCGGTTCGATCCTGTTGCTGGCGGTCATCATCGACCGCATGAAGCAGCGCTAGACCGAATACCTCAGGCCCCCTGTGGGAGGGGGCTTGCCCGAATGCCGTTCAGTTAAGGCTTTTTTGTAGGAGCGAGCTTGCTCGCGAAGAACTCACAGGCGCCGCGTTGATTCAGGAAACACGCGTGATCGTTGACGTTTTTCGCGAGCAAGCTCGCTCCTACAGAAGGCGATGTACGCTTAGCTGAACGGCATTCGGGCAAGTCCCCTCCCACACTTGGATCGACGCTGTGTTCGCGTTCAGCATTTGCCATAATGGCGCCGTTTTCGTACTTCCCAATAGGCCCGATATGCAGGAAACCGCCCACACCCCCGTCAAAGACGCCGCCCCCACCGGCACCCAGACCCTGCTGCGTGGCCTGGGCGTCGTGCAAGCGGTGGCCGCGGGTGCACGGGATCTCAAGGAGATCGCCAAGCGCATCGGCACCACCCGCAGCACCACGCACCGCCTGGCCAGTTGCCTGGTGGACGAGCGTTACCTGCGCGTGGTGCCGCAAGTGGGTTACCTGCTGGGGCCGAAGCTGATCGAGCTGGGGTTCCAGGCGCGCGAAGAGTTGCCGTTGGTCAGCCTGGCCGTGCCTTACCTGGACGAACTGTCGGCCCTCACCGGTGACACCATTCACTTGGCCATCCGTGAAGACGACGACGTGCTCTACCTGCACAAGAACCCTGGCCGCTACGGCCCGGAAATGCGCTCGCGGGTGGGCCATCGCATGCCGTTGGCGCGGACCGGGGTCGGCAAGGCGATGTTGCTGGATGACACCGCCGAGGAGTGGCAGCGCCTGTACCAGGCCAGTTTTCCCCAGGGCGGCAAGAGCCAGCAGTGGCCGCAGCACCCGGAGCAATCCTGGGCGCAGTTCGAGCAGCGCATGTGTGAATACGTGGCGGGAGGGTATGCGTTCGATCTGGAAGACAACGAACCGTCGATCCGTTGCGTGGCGGCACCGGTGCGCGATGCCAGCCGGCGTATCGTCGCCGGCATCAGCATCGCCAGTACCGTGCCCTACATGCCACTGGAGAAAATGGCCGAGCTGATCCCTGTGATCAAACAGGTCGCAGCCCGGCTGTCTGCGGAGTTGGGCGCGAAAGCCTGATCAGGCTTTCAGGGTCGCCATGTCGATGACAAAGCGGTACTTCACGTCACCGGCGATCATGCGGGTGTAGGCCTCGTTGATCTGGCGGATATCGAGCATTTCGATGTCGCAGGTAATGCCATGCTCGGCGCAGAAATCCAGGACTTCCTGGGTTTCGGCAATGCCACCGATCAGCGAGCCGGCCAGGACTTTACGACCCAGCACCAGCTTGGCGGCGTTGACGGGCGGATCTACCGGCTCGATCAAGCCGACCAGGATGTGCACGCCGTCAAAGCGCAGTACATCCAGGTAGGGGTTGAGGTCGTGTTGCACCGGAATGGTGTCCAGCAGGAAGTCGAAGTGCCCGGCGGCGGCTTTCATCTGTGCGGCGTCGGTGGACACGATCACATGGTCGGCGCCCTGGCGACGGCCTTCTTCGGCCTTGCTCGCGGAGCGGGTGAACAGGGTCACCTCAGCGCCCATGGCCTTGGCGAACTTGATGCCCATGTGGCCCAACCCCCCCATGCCGAGGATGCCGACTTTATCGCCGGCCTTCACGCCGTAGTGCTTGAGCGGTGAATAGGTGGTGATACCGGCACAGAGAATCGGTGCGGCGCTGGCCAGGTCGAGCTTGGCCGGGATCTTCACCACGAAATGCTCGCTGACCACGATGCTGTCGGAGTAGCCGCCCATGGTGTTGCTGCCATCGACCCGATCCGGGGTGGCATAGGTCATGGTCGGGCCTTCGAGGCAGTATTGCTCCAGGTCCGCCTGGCACGCGTCGCAGTGGCGGCACGAATCGACCATGCAACCGACGCCGACCAGGTCGCCGACTTTATGCGCGGTGACGCTGGTGCCGACGGCGGTGACTTTGCCGACAATCTCATGGCCCGGCATCAGCGGGTAGACGGCAATGCCCCATTCGTTGCGGGCCTGGTGGATGTCGGAATGGCATACGCCACAGTAGAGAATCTCGATTGCCACGTCATCGGCGCGCGGGCTGCGGCGTTCAAATGACATGGGGGCGAGGGGAGTGGTGGCCGATTGGGCGGCATAACCGATGGCGGTATACATGGAGAAAACCTCGCAGAAGCAGTGACAGATGAGGCGGGCCATTCTCCGCGCCACCCCCAGGTGCGGCCATGGCGATTGCTCCGAGTCTCATGCCTATTCCTCCGGGAGTGCCCCGGGTTTGGATCTATGTGTCGCCAGACCTGCGATGATGTTCCCATCCCTTTTTCGCGAAGTTTTTTGCCATGTTGTTGACCCGCCATCTCGACGCCAATGCCACGCTGGTTTCCTTGATTGAGGGGCTGACGTCGTGCGACGGTTTTTCCCCGACCCACCTGCCTGGTGTGCAAGTGCTGCGCGCCAGTTGCGATGTGGCACGTGGCCCGCAGATCTATGAGCCGAGCCTGATGTTCGTGGCCCAAGGCAGCAAGGTCGCCTACCTGGGCCCGCGCACCCTGGAGTACGGCGCCGGGCATTACCTGATCCAGGCGATGCCGGTGCCGTTCGAGTGCGAGACCTTCGCCCTGGCGCCCGGTGCGCCGTTGCTGGGTGTGACGGTGGGGATTGACCGGGTGGTGCTGGGGGAGTTGGTGATGGCAATGGGCATGCAGGCCGGTCCGCCGCCGACGGCGCAGACCTTGGAGTCGATGAGTTCGGTGGTGCTCGACGATGCGATGCGCGGCTGCGTCGAACGGCTGTTGCTGTGCCTGCATGATCCGCTGGAGAGCCGGATCATGGGGCCGGCGCGGGTGCGGGAATTATTGTTCACCGCACTGCGCGGGCCACAGGCCGATGTGCTGCGCGCGTTGGTGGAACAGCAGGGGCAATTTTCGCGAATCGCCACCTCGTTGAATCACCTGCATGCCCATTTCGCCGAGCCACTGAATATCGAGACGCTGGCGGGGTATGCGCACATGAGCGCGTCGACGTTTCATGAGCATTTCAAACGTTGCACGCTGTTGTCGCCGGTGCAGTACCTCAAGCGCTTGCGCTTGCTCAAGGCCCAGCAATTATTGCTGGTGGAAGGCATGGGGGTGGCGCAGGCGGCGCATAGCGTGGGGTATCAGAGTACGTCGCAGTTCAGCCGCGAGTACAAACGCTACTTCGAGCGCAACCCCGGCGAAGAGCGGGCTGCATAGTCATGTCAGGCAACAGCACAATCCAACTGTGGGAAGGGGGCAACCCTCCTACAGTTGATCGAGTTTGATTCCATAAAAAAGGCTCCCGTTTGGGAGCCTCGTTTGGCTTACATATTCGGGTAAGTCGGCCCGCCCGAGCCTTCCGGCGTGACCCAGGTGATGTTCTGCGAAGGATCCTTGATGTCACAGGTCTTGCAGTGCACGCAGTTCTGGGCGTTGATCTGGAAGCGCTTCTCGCCATCTTCCTTGGTCACGACTTCATACACGCCAGCCGGGCAGTAGCGTTGTGCCGGTTCATCGTAGAGCGGCAGGTTGGTGCCGAGCGGGATGCTGGGGTCTTTGAGCTTCAAGTGGCACGGCTGTTCTTCTTCGTGGTTGGTACCGGAGATGAACACCGAGCTCAGCTTGTCGAAGCTCAACTTGCCGTCGGGTTTGGGGTAGTCGATCTTCTGGCAGTCCTTGGCCAGCTTGAGGCACGCATAGTCGGGCTTGGTGTCGTGCAGGGTGAACGGCATCTTGCCACCCAGGATGTTCTGGTCGAACCAGTTGAAGCCGGCGCCGATGATCGGGCCGAACTTGTGCATCGCCGGGCCGAAGTTGCGGCTGGCGAACAGTTCTTCGTAGAGCCAGCTGGCCTTGAAGCTGTCGACGTAGTTGGTCAGTTCGTCGCCGCCTTCGGATTCGGCAAACAGGCGTTCGGCCACGGCGTCGGCAGCGAGCATGCCGGACTTCATCGCGGTGTGGCTGCCCTTGATCTTGGCCACGTTCATGGTACCCAGGTCGCAACCGATGAGAGCGCCGCCCTTGAACACCATTTTTGGCAACGAGTTGATGCCGCCTTTGGCCAGGGCGCGGGCGCCGTAGCTGATGCGCTTGCCGCCTTCGAGGTACTGGGCCAGCACCGGGTGGTGCTTGAGGCGCTGGAACTCATCGAACGGCGACAGGAAGGTGTTGCTGTAGGACAGATCGACGATCAGGCCCACAACGACCTGGTTGTTTTCCAGGTGATAGAGGAACGAGCCACCGGTGTTCTCGTTGCTCATGATGTCCAGCGGCCAACCGGCGGTGTGCACCACCAGGCCAGGCTGATGTTTGGCCGGGTCGATTTCCCAGATTTCCTTGAGGCCGATGCCGTAGTGCTGGGCGTCGGCGTCGCTGTCCAGCTTGAAGCGCTGGATCAGTTGCTTGCCGATATGGCCGCGGCAGCCTTCGGCGAACAGCGTGTATTTGCCGCGCAGTTCCATGCCTGGGGTGTAGACGCCTTCTTTGGGATGGCCTTCGCGGTCGACGCCGAGGTCGCCGGTGATGATGCCGCGCACCACACCGTTTTCGTCGAACAGCGCTTCCTGGGCGGCGAAGCCTGGGTAGACTTCCACGCCAAGGTTCTCGGCCTGCTGGGCCAGCCAACGGCACAGGTTGCCCAGGGAGATAATATAGTTGCCTTCGTTGTGCATGGTCTTGGGCACAAAGAAGTCAGGCACTTTGGTCGAGGTGTCGGCGCTGCGCAGTACATAGATGTCATCGCGCACCACCGGGGTGTTGAGCGGGGCGCCGAGTGCTTTCCAGTCCGGGAACAGTTCGTTCAGGGCGCGGGGTTCGAACACGGCGCCGGAGAGGATATGAGCGCCGACTTCGGAGCCTTTTTCGACCACGCAGACGCTGATTTCCTTACCGGCTTCGGCGGCCTTCTGCTTCAGTCGGCAGGCGGCGGACAGGCCCGCCGGGCCAGCGCCGACGATGACCACGTCGAATTCCATGTATTCGCGTTCCACAGGCTATCTCCTACTCAAGGCTCAACAGGCTTTTTTTCTAATGGGTGGAGGTTAGGTGTCATAACCGTCATCGCTGCTTTAAACAGCAGGGTATGACCCACCTTTCTCTCTAGGTGGCGCATTATATCTACACCACTCCCAGCGTCCAATACAAACGTTTGTTTGAATTGCTTGGAGGCTAGGTAAATCAAAGCAACGCGGCTTATGACTGACCATTTTGCCGTATTGACCAGAATAGGTGTTCCGGTCAATATACGGTCGGTTTTGCGCTTAGCGTAGGCAGACTGTAGGTTTCAAGAGCACGTCCAAAAGCAGGGCGAAGGCAAAACGGGTGACGCGCGTGCAAAAGATGGCGCGCAGTTTACACGCCGCGAGAAAGAATGACCTCCCAGTCACCACTGACGAACGGTCATCACTGGCCTGTCGCGGTGTCATTCGCCGACGTTTTTGGAGGTGCCCTTGTGTGCCGATGAGCATCAACCGCCAGGTTCGCCTAGGCGACTTTCTTTTCACCGGAGAGTAACGAGGAATCCATGAAGGTTCTTGTAGCTGTCAAACGCGTTGTCGATTACAACGTGAAAGTTCGCGTCAAGGCGGACAATTCCGGCGTCGACCTCGCTAACGTCAAGATGTCGATGAACCCTTTCTGCGAAATCGCTGTGGAAGAAGCTGTACGCCTGAAAGAGAAAGGCGTTGCGACTGAAATCGTCGTGGTTTCCATCGGCCCGACCACTGCTCAAGAGCAGCTGCGTACCGCCCTGGCACTGGGTGCCGACCGCGCCATCCTGGTTGAGTCCGCTGAAGAGCTGACCTCCCTGGCCGTGGCCAAGTTGCTCAAGGCCGTTGTCGATAAGGAACAGCCTCAACTGGTGATCCTTGGCAAACAGGCCATCGACAGCGACAACAACCAGACTGGCCAGATGCTGGCTGCGCTGACCGGTTACGGCCAGGGCACCTTCGCCTCCAAAGTCGAAGTGAGCGGCGACAGCGTGGCTGTCACCCGCGAAATCGACGGCGGCGCGCAGACAGTTTCGTTGAAACTGCCCGCCATCGTCACCACCGACCTGCGTTTGAACGAGCCGCGCTACGCGTCCCTGCCAAACATCATGAAAGCCAAGAAGAAGCCTCTCGAAGTGCTGACTCCGGACGCTTTGGGCGTTTCCACTGCCTCCACCAACAAGACCGTCAAGGTCGAAGCGCCGGCTGCACGCAGCGCGGGTATCAAGGTCAAGTCGGTGGCTGAACTGGTCGAGAAACTGAAAAACGAAGCGAAGGTAATCTAACAATGACTATCTTGGTAATCGCTGAACACGACAACAAGGTGCTGGCTCCGGCCACCCTGAACACCGTGGCTGCTGCCGCAAAAATCGGTGGCGACATTCACGTGCTGGTTGCAGGCCTTGGCGCTGGCGCCGTGGCTGAAGCCGCTGCGAAAATCGCTGGCGTGAGCAAAGTCTTGCTGGCTGACAACGCCGCCTACGCGCACCAGTTGCCTGAAAACGTTGCCCCTCTGGTCGCAGAGCTGGGTGCCGGCTACAGCCACATCCTGGCCGCCGCCACCTCCAACGGCAAAAACATCCTGCCGCGCGTTGCTGCGCAGTTGGACGTTGACCAGATCTCCGAGATCATCTCGGTTGAAAGCGCCGACACCTTCAAGCGCCCGATCTACGCCGGTAACGCCATCGCAACCGTACAGTCCAACGCTTCGGTCAAGGTCATCACCGTGCGCGCCACCGGCTTCGACCCAGTGGCTGCCGAAGGTGGTTCGGCTGCCGTTGAAGCCGTCGCCGCTGCCCACGACGCTGGCACTTCCAGCTTTGTTGGCGAAGAGCTGGCCAAGTCGGATCGCCCTGAGCTGACCGCTGCCAAGATCGTCGTATCGGGCGGGCGTGGCATGCAGAACGGTGACAACTTCAAGCACCTGTACGCCCTGGCCGACAAGCTGGGCGCGGCGGTCGGCGCTTCCCGCGCAGCCGTCGACGCAGGTTTCGTACCCAACGACATGCAGGTCGGCCAGACCGGCAAGATCGTTGCGCCACAGCTGTACATCGCCGTCGGTATCTCCGGCGCGATCCAGCACTTGGCCGGTATGAAAGACTCCAAAGTGATCGTTGCGATCAACAAGGACGAAGAAGCACCGATCTTCCAAGTGGCCGATTACGGCCTGGTGGCGGACTTGTTCGAAGCCGTACCTGAGTTGGAGAAGCTGGTCTAATCCAGCCGCTTCACTTATAAAGAGCCCGGTCTTTGGACCGGGCTTTTTTTTTGAATACCCCAAAACACTGTAGGAGCGAGCTTGCTCGCGAAAAACTCACAGGCACCGCGTTCATCCAGAATGTGCGCGTCATCGTTAACGTTTTTCGCGAGCAAGCTCGCTCCTACAATAATCCTACGGAGAACCTCGCCATGGAACTGCGCCCCTGGGCCGTACTGCTGGGCTTCACGCTGCTGCCAGGCCTGGCGCTTGCCGCCGGTAAATGCGAGCGCCTGGTGATCACCGGCAGCCCGGATGCGCCGCCTTTGCTCTGGCGCGATCCCCAGGACCCCACGCACCTGATCGGCGCCACCGCCGATGTGCTGCAACAGGTGGCCAAGGACCTCGGGCTGAAAATCGACCTGCTCTATGGCGGCAAGCGCTCCATGGCCCTGGATGAAGTGCGCAGCGGGCGCATGGACCTCCTTGCCGACGCATCGTTGAACCTGGGTGAGCTGG
Organism: Pseudomonas sp. G11; assembly: GCF_029457515.1. NCBI lineage: Bacteria > Pseudomonadati > Pseudomonadota > Gammaproteobacteria > Pseudomonadales > Pseudomonadaceae > Pseudomonas > Pseudomonas sp. G11. The sequence goes on along the minus strand of NZ_CP120377.1, from coordinate 6,157,066 downwards.
AGAACCTCGATTACATCCACCCGGCGCTGGTGCAGACCGATTACCTGGTCTGGACTCGCAAAGACTCAACGCTGGCCTATACCACTGCGGCCGACCTGCACGGTCACCAGGGTGCAGTGTCGGAACGGGCACGATTGAGCCGCGACTTTGAAACCTTCGCCAGCCAGCAACTGAGCCTGCAACGCATGCCCACGTTGACCCCGGCGTTCCAGAAACTGCTGTTAGGGGAGGTGGACTATGTATTGGCCGGACGCTATTCGGGCATGGCCATGGCCCAGACCTTGGGCATGAGCAATGACCTGGTCGCTCGCGACGTTCCCGTCGACCAGCCCGGTCTGTACCTGGCGATTTCCCACAACTCGGCCTGCAATGATCCGTGGCTGCGCGGACAGCTGGCTAAAAAGATGACAGAATTGTCCGGGTCTGGTGTGACGCAAGCTGCGCTACAGCGCAACCTCGAGCGCTGGAAAGCGCAATTGCAACAACCCGTCGGCACCCCAACACAGTAGGGATTTCCAGTGATTTTTCGACCTCTTTTAGCGGCCCTCGCCGTCGTTGCTCTGGCGGGATGTGCAGCCGATCCTGCGCCGAATGAACAAATACGCCTCACCCAGCAAGCGTTGGAACAAGCCAACGCCGTGGGTGCCAACACCGATGAATCGCCCGAACTGAAACTGGCCGAAGACAAATTCGCCCAGGCCAAGGCCGATATGGCCGACCAATCCTACAAGGACGCGCGCATGCAGGCCGAACAGGCCGAGCTGGATGCGCGCCTCGCCGAAGCACACGTGCTGACCCGCAAGAGCCAGGAACAACTCAACGTGCTCAATACCCGCATCACCCGCTTGCGCAAGCAATTGCAGTTGGGAGAAGCCCAATGAGCCCGATGATCCGTGGTTTGAGCTGTGTATTGCTGCTGGGCAGCGCGGCGCTGGGCGGCTGTGCCAGCCACCCGAATGGCGAACTGGCCCTGCAACAGGCGGGCAGCGATTTCCAGAAGGTCAAGGAAGACGCGAATGTGCTGCGCTTTGCGCCCAAAGACGTGATCCGCGCCGGTGAATCCCTCGCCCGTGCCGATCGCCTGTCCAGCTATTGGGGCAGCGGTGCCGACGTGGTGCATTACGCCTATCTTAGCCAGCGCTACAGCGCGATCGCCCGCGAACACACCGAGCAGGCGCTCAACCAGGAGCGCGGCGCCAAGCTTGAACTGGAACGCCAGCGCTTGCAGCTGGCCCTGCGTGAAAGCAAGTTGATCAGCGTGCAGCAACAGGGCAAATGGCTCGAAGAACAGATCGCCAGCCTGGCCACCACCCAGACCGATCGGGGCCTGGTGATGACCCTGGGGGATGTGTTGTTCGACACCGGTGAAGCAGAGCTGAAAAACTCGGCCAACCGCACGGTGTTGAAGATCGTGCAGTTCCTGCAACTGAACCCCAAGCGCGTGGTGCGCATCGAGGGTTACACCGACAGCACGGGCGGCGAGCAGGAAAACCTCAAACTGTCCCGCGACCGGGCGCAATCGGTGGCGGACGTGCTGGTCGACCTGGGCATCGACGAAAAACGCATCCAGGTCGAAGGCTACGGCGATCAGTACCCGGTGGAAGCCAACGCTTCCGAGCGAGGCCGCGCGCAGAACCGTCGGGTGGAAATCGTGTTCTCCGACGCTAAAGGCCAGTTGGGCGCCGCTCGCTGAAGCGTTGCGCCGTTCAAAAATGTGGGAGGGGGCTTGCCCCGATGACGGCGTGTCAGTCAGCGAAACTGTTGACTGAACCCCCGTCATCGGGAGTAAGCCCCCTCCCATATTTGTTTGGGGTACACCCTCACAGTTTTTGCTGTCACTGCGGTCCGCGCTCGACTATTGTGGCAACTGTCCCCGTACACTTCTAAACTGTGCCGGTATGTTTCACACAAAAATAAAATACCCGTGAAATCGAGTGCTGCGTCATGACCAATCTGTTGCTTTACCAACGTATCGCCCAGCAACTGGCTGAGGATATCCGGCGCGGTGTCTATCAGCCGGGCGAGCGCGTGCCTTCGGTGCGCAAGATGAGCTCCCAGTTGAATGTCAGCCACGCCACGGTGTTGCAGGCCTACGCCAACCTGGAAGACCAGGGGTTGATCCGCGCGCGCCCGCAGTCCGGGTATTACGTGCACCAGACGCCCGCGCTCACGGCGCCGACGCCGGATATCGCGCGGGTCGAGCGCCCGGGGCTGGTCACCCGTAGCAGCATCATCCAGCAGGTGTTGGTGGAGTCACGTCGCGAAGGCGTCTTCCCGCTGGGCGCCGCCGTGCCGAGTGTCGATTACCTGCCCGTGCGCGCGCTGCACCAGCAGTTGGCCAAGGTCACGCGCTTCCAGAGCCCTCGCGCGTTCAGCTATATGTTCAGCCCTGGTTTCGAACCGTTGCGTCGCCAGGTGGCGATCCGCATGCGCGATGCCGGCGTGGTGGTCGACCCGTCCGAAGTGGTGATCACCCACGGTTGCGTCGACGCGTTGCAGATGTCGTTGCGCGTGTTGACCCGTCCAGGCGACCTGATCGCCGCCGAATCGCCGACCTATTACGGCTTGTTGCAACTGGCCGACCTGCTCGGCCTCAAGGTTATCGAGATCCCCAGCGACCCGGCCACTGGCATGAGCCTGGAAGCCCTGCAACTGGCAGCCAACCAATGGTCGATCAAGGCCCTGGTGCTGACCACGCGCCTGAGCAACCCCCTGGGCGGCACCATGCCTGAGGAGCGACAGAAACAGTTGCTGCGCCTGGCCTCGGATTTCGATATCCAGATCGTCGAGGACGATATCTACGGCGAGCTGATGTTCGAACTGGGGCGCACCAAGGCCCTGAAAGCCTATGACCGTCTGGATCGGGTGATCTACTGCTCGAGTTTTTCCAAGACCTTGTCCCCCGGTGTGCGCATCGGTTGGATGATCGCCGGCAAATACCAGCAGGAAATCCAGCGCCTGCAGATGTTCAGCACCCATTCGGCATGCAGTGTCACCCAGATGGGCGTCGCCGCGTACCTGGAGAACGGTGGCTACGACCGGCACCTTCGCTACATCCGTCAGGAATACCGCAAGAACCTCAGCGCTTTCCAGCTGGCGGTCCAGCAGTATTTCCCCGAAGGCACGCAGATGACCCGGCCTAACGGCGGTTTTATCCTGTGGGTCAGTTTGCCCGGGCGGGTCAATACCCAGGAACTGCATGTACGTGCCCTGCAACAGGGCATCAGCATCGCCCCGGGGCTGATCTTCAGTAACACCGAACAGTTCAACCACTGTATTCGCTTGAATTGCGGCACGCCGTGGAACCGTGAGGCAGAGCGCGCACTGATGACCCTGGGGATGTTGGCCAGCCAGTTGTGCCAGGAAACCGCAGCCGGTTTTTAGGCGCCCAAATGGGGCGGTACCGATCGCCGGCTGATCACCGCGCTTGTCATGCCGCGCACAACAAGCGAGCATATGGCCCTCTGCCGTTAATGCTGTTGGCGATATGACCTCTATTTTTCGTGCCTTTTTGGTGATTAGCCTCTTAAGCCTTGGCAACGTCGGCACTGTACTGGCGGCGACCCCTGTGCCGGGAGCCGCACCCGCAGTCAGCACCGAGCAGAAGACCCCTGCGAAAAAGCCGGCACCTGCGAAAAAAACCGCGCAGACCAAGAAGAAAGCGGCCACGACGAAAAAACGTGCGCCGGTCTCGAGCAAGTCCAAGTCGGCTCGCGAAGTGGCTCAGACCCAATTGCCACCGGCACAGTTGGACTTGTCCTTACCCTCGGACATGGTCAGGCACTTGCAACCCATTGGCACCATGGCCCAGCCGAGGAACGTGCCTCTGCTGCCGCCGATGTTTGGCGAAAAGCCATCCGATAACAGTGCGTTCCAGATCAACGGCCGCTTGCTCAGCAATGAGATGAGGCTGCAACTGCGCAACGAAGAGCGCCGCGAAGTCGAAGGCGCCGCGCTGGATTTCGAGTTCAAGCAGTAGACTTTCCGTCAAAGGTGACTTCGTCACTCGACCATCTGTCGCAGACTGGTCGGTCACTTTTGTTTTCTGCGAAAAACCCCTGTTAGACCATTTTAAAACGGCTGTTTAAGGGCGTAATCTAGCCCGGCCATCCCTATTGAGTCGTCGAGGACCTGCTGGTCATGAAATGCCGTGAAGGCTGTGGCGCCTGTTGCATCGCCCCCTCCATCAGTTCACCGCTGCCAGGAATGCCCCACGGCAAACCCGCGGGCGAACGCTGCCTGCACCTGTCGGTCGAACAGCTATGCCTGCTGTTCGGCCGACCGGAGCGGCCGGCGGTGTGCAGTGATTTCAAGGCGGATATCGAGGTCTGCGGCACCGACCAGGCCGATGCGATCCGGTTGATCGGCTGGTGGGAGCAGATGACGGCGGCTTGATGGGCTTTACTATCGGAACTTCAACAATAAGGAATACAACAATGGGTTCGCTGAAACGAATGGCTGTGTTGTGCGGTTTTACGGTGTTGTTTGCTGCTACTGCTCAAGCTGAGGATTGGCAGGTCGCCAAGGACGAAGACGGCATCAAGGTGTCGCTGAGCGAAATTGCCGGCTCCAAGTACAAGGCATATCGCGGTGTGACCGTAGTCAAGGCGCCGGTGGCCAAGATCGTGGCATTGCAGGAAGACGTGGCTGGCGCCTGCAAATGGATTCATGAGTGCAAATCGCAAAAACTGCTCAAGAAGGAAGGCGACAAGAGCTGGACCTATACCCAGTTCAAGGCACCGTTCCCGGTGACCGACCGCGATTCCATCCTGGAAATCACCACCTCCACGGCCGCCGACGGTAGCGTGACCCGCAAGCTGCTGGAAGTGCCGACCTACCAGCCGGAAGTGAAGGGCTACGTACGCGTCGCCCAGGTGGAAGGCTACTGGAAGCTGGTGCCCAAAAACGCCAATGAAACCGAAGTCACCTACCAGGTGCACACCGAGCCAGGCGGCAGCGTGCCTTCGTGGCTGGCCAACAAGTTCGTGGTCGACGCCCCGTTCAACACCTTGAAAGCCCTCAAGGAGCGCGCTGAGCAGTAAGCGCAGTTGATCCGGTGCCTCCGACCTTGAGTGGAACGTTTGCCAGGCCCTCAAGGTCCAGATAGAGGTAAGCCCACACATGGGTTTTATCGAGGAGGCACCGATGCAAAAGTGGCAGATTACTTTCGTTGATGATCACGGCGTGCAGTCCGTGGAGCAGTTCACCTGCGAACAGAAGCCCAGCCTCGAAGACGCTGCGCACATGATTCGTAACAAGCTGGTGCCAGTGGCTGCCGAATTGAACCTCAATGACCTGGAAGGTCGTAAACCCGAGCCCACGGTCAAGATCCTCAAAGACCAGAACAGTATCCAGATCCTCGACATCTCTCCTGCTGTCTGAACATTTCCTGTATGCCTTTCAAGCGCCTCTGGTGGAGGTGATAGCTTCGCGCTACTCTGCAAGCGAGATCAGCGAATGAATCGCTAAGGTCTGGTCTTGTCAGCTACATGCTTGTTTTCCAGCGGTGATGTCATTGCCCCAGGTGATGTGATTGCCGTAGCCCCGCGCCAGTAGGGCGCGGGCTTGGGGAAGCACGGAAAGTCTATCCATCGGTCTGAGGAGGACGTTTCATGAGCACAGCCTATCAAGAAGACATCAGCACCAACGTTCTGCGCCGTATGAAAGAAGGCGGGTTCGATTTTTCACGGTTCCACCCCATCGAGTTCTACGCCATTTTCCCGGATGAGGAGCGGGCGCGCAGGGCTGCGGGTGAATTTCGTGGCGAATCGCTGAATGCCCAGGTCAGCGCGCGCGACGATGGTGCCTGGTACTTGGAACTGAGCAAGATCATGTTTGCAACCTACGACGGCATAGGAGACTTCGAGCAGGACTTTGAGGCGGTGGTCGAGCCCTTGGGCGGGATCATCGAGGGATGGGGGGTCAAGCAGGAGGTGCGTGGCTTACCCATGTAAATTTTCATCATGTAGTCAGGTTTTATGAGCAGCGAAGTGTATCGGCTGACCTTTTGGGTCGGCCGATTTTGTTTGGGCGCCAATAAAACTATTCGGAACTTGCGCGTGTTTTTTGGGCACCAAAAAAAAGCCACCCGAGCAAGGTGGCCTAAAGGGAAGAGCGGTTCGCTGACGTGGCAGGACGCATCCTGTTCAGCCGATGGGGACGATTATCCGCAGGCTTGGCCGGGCAGTGAAATCAACTCTGGCTATGCTGTTGATAGTCAAAGCCCGCCTTGTGATGAAGCAATGGGCATGACGCCGGGCGTTCTGCGCACCAGGAAGGTGCGACATGGCGCTTCTATTAATTCAACGGCTTGATTTATAAGTGTTTATGCCGCTGGCACGGGCCTTGCGATGCTTCTTGCGTCCGGGTGACAAGGAGTTCGGCATGATCCGCACTTATTACGACGAAATGTACGATGGGGCAGGGCAGGTCCGCCCTCACTACCGCGAGTTCGCCCGTTGGTTGGCTGAAACCCCTGCTGAACTGCTGGCCCAGCGCCGGCGCGAAGCCGATTTGCTGTTTCACCGCGCCGGGATCACGTTCACCCTCTATGGGGACGAGCAGGGGACCGAGCGCCTGATCCCCTTCGACACCATTCCCCGCAGTATTCCCGCCAGTGAATGGCGGATTGTCGAACGTGGCTGTATTCAACGGGTCAAGGCGCTGAACATGTTTCTCGCCGACCTGTATCACGATCAACGCATCATCAAGGCCGGGATCATTCCCGCCGAACAAGTGCTGGCCAACGAGCAATACCAATTGGCCATGCAGGGCCTGGACCTGCATCGCGATCTGTATTCCCACATCTCTGGGGTCGACCTCGTACGCGATGGTGACGGCACCTACTACGTGCTTGAAGACAACCTGCGTACACCGAGCGGTGTCAGCTACATGCTCGAAGACCGCAAGATGATGATGCGCCTGTTCCCTGAACTGTTCGCCGCCCAGCGCATTGCGCCAATCGATCACTACCCCAACTTGCTGCTCGACACCCTGAAAAGCTCCAGCCCCCTGGATAACCCCAGTGTGGTGGTACTGACGCCGGGGCGCTTCAACAGCGCATTCTTCGAACATGCTTTCTTAGCCCGGGAAATGGGGGTGGAACTGGTGGAGGGCGCCGACCTGTTCGTGCGCGATGACCGCGTGTTCATGCGCACCACCGACGGGCCCAAGGCGGTAGACGTGATCTATCGACGCCTCGATGATGCATTTCTCGACCCGCTGGCTTTCAACCCGGACTCCATGCTCGGCGTGCCCGGCCTGCTGGCGGCCTATCGCTCCGGCAATGTGGTGCTGGCGAATGCTATCGGCACCGGGGTAGCGGATGACAAGTCGGTGTACCCCTTCGTCACCGAGATGATCCGTTTTTACCTGGATGAAGAACCGATCCTGAAGAACGTTCCGACCTTTCAATGCCGCAAGCCCGACGAACTGTCCCACGTGCTGGCCAACCTGCCGGACCTGGTGGTCAAGGAAACCCAAGGCTCCGGCGGTTACGGCATGCTTGTCGGCCCGGCGTCCACGGCGGCGGAAATCGAAGCCTTCCGCGCGCGCATCAAGGCCAAGCCCCACGCCTATATCGCGCAACCGACCCTGTGTTTATCCACCTGCCCGACGTTTGTCGAAAACGGCATTGCGCCGCGCCATATCGACCTGCGCCCCTTCGTGCTCTCCGGCAAGGAGACCCGCGTAGTGCCCGGTGGCCTGACCCGCGTGGCCCTGCGCGAAGGGTCGCTGGTGGTCAATTCGTCCCAGGGCGGCGGCACCAAAGACACCTGGGTGGTTGAGGACTGATGCCATGTTGAGTAGAACTGCCTCGGATTTGTACTGGATGTCGCGCTACCTGGAGCGCGCGGAAAACCTCGCGCGCATGCTCGATGTCAGCTATTCGTTGTCGCTGATGCCCCAGGACGGGCGCGGCGACGGCTTGCATGAGTTGGCCATGCCGTTGTTGATCACCGGCACCTTGGACGATTACCACGAACGCCACGGCGAATTACACGCCGAGCGCCTGTTGCACTTCTTTGCCCTGGACGCCGCCAACCCGGCGAGCATCTACAGCTGCCTGGGCGCCGCGCGGGCCAGTGCCCATGCGGTGCGTGGGCGCATTACCGCCGACATGTGGGAAAACATCAACGCCACCTGGCTGGATATTCGCGATATCGCCCAGCAGGGCTTGAGCCGTTACGGCATGAGCCGGTTTTGTGAATGGGTCAAGGAGCGTTCCCATCTGTTCCGGGGCGCGACCTACGGCACCATCATGCGCAACGACGCTTTTCGCTTTATCCGGTTGGGCACCTTTATCGAACGCGCCGACAACACCCTGCGCCTGCTGGATGCGCGCTATGAAATGGCCGGCGACCAGGCCGAAGCAGTCACCGATGGCACGGCCCACGCGTACTACCAGTGGAGTGCCTTGCTGCGCGCGTTATCGTCGTTCGAGGCCTATACCGAGATCTACCGGGACGCCCCCGGCGCGCGCCAAGTGGCGGAGTTGTTGCTGCTGCGCGCCGATGTGCCGCGTTCACTGCGGGCCTGCAGCGAAGAGATCGACCAGATCCTTGCCAGCCTGCCCGGCCTCAATGGTCGCCCGGCCCAGCGGTTGGCCGCGGAGATGGACGCGCGCCTGCGCTTTACCGCCATCGATGAAATCCTCGAGGAAGGCCTGCACGCCTGGCTGACCGACTTTATCCCCTTGGTTCGCCAGTTGGGCGACGCCATCTACAGTTCTTACCTGGAGGCGGCATGAGACTCTCCATCAGTCACGAAACCACTTACCACTATGACGACCAGGTTCGCGCGAGCATCCAGTACCTGCGCCTTACGCCCCACGATAGCGAGCGCCAGCACGTACTCAGCTGGCAATTGGAACTGCCACGCCCGGTGCGTGCCCAGGTCGACCCGTTCGGCAATATCCTGCATGTGCTGACCCTGGACGAACCCCACGATGCCATCATCATTGGCGCCCGTGGCCAGGTGGATATCGACGAACTGCGCGAGGCCGAGCACGAAAGCCAATCGGCCTTTCCGTTCCTGCGCAGTACCCGCCTGACCGAACCCGACGACGCCCTGCGCCGCTTTGCCGAACAGCACTGCCACCAGCGTCGCGACCGTACGGCGCTGATCGACCTGATGCATGCGCTCAACCAGTCGATGGTCTATACGCCGGGCGCCACCGAAGTCGACACCAGCGCCGCCCAGGCCTTCGCGGGCCGGGCGGGCGTGTGCCAGGACCACACCCACGCGTTCCTGGCCTGCGCACGCAGCCTTGGGATTCCGGCGCGGTATGTGTCGGGGTATCTGTACACCGAAGACAGCACCCACCTGGCCAGCCACGCCTGGGCCGAAGCCTGGCTGGATGACGCCTGGTACAGCTTTGACGTGACCAACCAATTGGCCCGCCCCGAACGGCACTTGAAACTGGCCGTGGGCCTGGACTACCTCGACGCCTGCCCGGTGCGCGGCATGCGCCGTGGCGGTGGGCATGAGCAGATGCATGCCAAGGTGAGCGTGGCGCCGACGCCGGTGATCTCAGTCCAGCAGCAGTAGTCCGCTTCCACCGGTCTACCTCCTGTGGCGAGCAGGTTTGCCGTGGCAAGCAGGCACGTTGTGGCAAGTGGGCACGTTGTGGCGAGCGGGCTTGCCCCGCGTTGGGCTGCGCAGCAGCCCTAAAACCAGCCACCCCGGCCATATCTGATACACCGCATTCTGCTTTATTGGGGCTGCTTCGCAGCCCAACGCGGGGCAAGCCCGCTCGCCACAACGTACCCGCTTGCCACAACAAGCCCGCTCGCCACAGCAAATCCGCTGCTACAGAGATTGGGTGGATTCAGGGTTGTTGCTTGCGCCCGGCCATATGCTTCAAATACCCCACCAGCAACGCCAGCTCGCTGTCAGGCAACACACTGACGGCGAACGCTGGCATCTTTGCCTGCGGCCAGCGCCTCAGGCTCTGCGGGTCGCGGATATAGCGCTTGAGGAAATCGCCGCTGAAATACTCGGTGGGGTTGTAGGGAATATTCAGGTCCGGCCCTACCTGCGCATCGCCGCCACCATTGAGGCGGTGACAGGCCAGGCAGTTTTTCTGGAACAGCGCAAAGCCCTGGTTCACCGGGTCATCGGCCGCCAGTTTCGGGTCGGGTAACAGCGCGGGAAAACGTTCGGCCACGGTCTTCAATTGCTTGATCGCGGAAACCTGGAACGGCCACTGTTCCGGGCTGATAGGCCCGGCCTGCGGGTCGGTCCACACCAGGTAAAACGGTCCGGCGCTGGGTTTGCCGTCGGCCAGCGCGGGCCATGGGTGAGCGGGGTCTTCCACCGCGAGCCAGGCGCGGGCGCCGCTTTTTTGCAACAACGGCGCGGCCGTCAGTTCAGCGGCGAATCCATCAAGGGCCACGGCTTGCAGATGGTTTTCCGGCTTGAGGCCCGGTAGGAGCGCCGCCAGCGGCACTGCGCGATAGGTCATGTTGCGTTTGTAGGACACGTCATCAACGATCTGCACCGTCTGCGCCTCGGGAAGCTTGAGCAGCTCGGCGGTCTGCCAGGTCCTGCTGGCGTGGTCCAGTTCGATGGTCAGTTGCGCGGCCGAGGCGGGCAGGGCCAGGAGCAGCGCGAGGAAGGCTAGCGACGGTTTCAAGAGAGAGGTCCGGACGAAAGGGGGATGGAACCTACGATAGCGCAAAATGCGCACGCAAAACGGCAGCTCCTGACAGGACCGCTATAAGCAATGTCCCGACAGGTGCTGCCAAAAACTGCAATCCTGATGTACAGAATGGGGCATGTGATTCGTCAGCCAATAACCTTGGTGAGGTTGGGCAGGATCAGAATCAGTGTGGTGGCGAACAGAATAAGTCCCGCCTGACGTACTTTCGTGTGCTTGAACATGGCTGACTGCCTTTTGTTGTTATTCCTGAGCGTCAAATGCGTGCCGGTGTAGGTCAGTATCGCAACGTGACGTGTCGCTTTTCTTACAGTTGCTCCAGCAAAACCCGGCAGCAACGTCTTACTGATTGAACCTTAGAGCCCTCGTTCTGCATGGCTTAGATCCATTTCATATCAGCTAATCGCAATTACTGATTAAAACGCTATGAGGCCTATCGCCATCTTGGCGCCAATGCCTTGGCTAGACCGCTAAAACGATTAATCAGGCGAATCCTGTAGCTACCTACCGTTCGTCCGAGCGTGGGGGTCAAAACCTATGAGCGCATCCGTCATTGAAACCGTGTCAATCGGGCCTAAGGTAAGGGCACTACTGCGCAATGGTTCGAGGACGTCATGACCCAAGCTTTGATCTTTGATGCGATACGCACGCCCCGTGGCAAAGGCAAGGCCGAGGGTGCCCTGTACAGTGTCAAGCCGGTGAACCTGGTGGCGGGGTTACTCAAGGCGCTGGCCCGGCGCAGTGACCTCGACACGCATCAGGTCGATGACATCGTCCTCGGTTGCGTCACCCCGGTGGGCGACCAGGGCGCCGACATCGCCAAGACCGCCGCGCTCGTGGCCGACTGGGACATCAGCGTCGCCGGCGTGCAAATCAACCGCTTCTGCGCCTCGGGCCTGGAGGCGGTGAACCTCGGCGCGATGAAAGTGCGTTCCGGCTTTGAAGACCTGGTGGTGGTCGGCGGCGTCGAGTCCATGTCCCGCGTGCCCATGGGCAGTGACGGCGGCGCCTGGGTGCTCGACCCGCACACCAATATGCACTGTCACTTCACGCCCCAAGGCATTGGCGCGGATTTGATCGCCACCCTGGAAGGTTTCAGCCGTGAGGATGTCGACGCCTTCGCCCTGCACTCCCAGCAGAAAGCGGCCAGGGCGCGCGCAGACGGTTCTTTCAACAAATCGCTGATCGCGGTGCAGGACCAGAACGGCATTGTGTTGCTGGACCATGACGAGTTTATCCGTGGCGACTCCACCCTCGAGGGGCTGGGCAAACTCAAGCCCAGTTTCGAAATGATCGGGCAGATGGGGTTTGATGCCACCGCACTGCGGGTCTACAGCCATGTGGAGCGCATCCACCATGTGCACACCCCAGGCAACAGCTCCGGCATTGTCGACGGCGCCGCCTTGATGTTGATCGGTTCCGAGGCCAAGGGCCGTGAACTGGGCCTGCGGCCGCGGGCGCGCATCGTGGCGACGGCGGTCACCAGCACCGACCCGACGATCATGCTGACCGGCCCTGCACCGGCCACGCGCAAGGCCTTGGCCAAGGCAGGTTTGCGGGTCGAGGACATCGACCTGTTCGAGGTCAATGAAGCCTTCGCCTCGGTGGTGCTCAAGTTCATCAAGGACATGCGCATCGACGCCGCCCGGGTCAATGTCAACGGCGGGTCTATCGCCATGGGCCACCCGCTGGGCGCCACCGGCTGCGCGATCCTCGGCACCCTGCTCGACGAGCTGGAGGTGCGCCAGCAACGTTACGGCCTGGCCACTCTGTGTGTCGGCGGTGGCATGGGCATCGCCACCATTATCGAACGCCTCTGAGCCCAAGGAATTGTCATGACCCAAGCTATCCGATACGAAAAAGGCCAGGACCAGATCGCGGTGCTCACCCTCGATATGCCCGGCCAGAGCGCCAACACCATGAACGCCGTGTACCGTGAGGCCATGGCAGCCACCGTTACGCGCCTGGAAGCGGAAAAGCACACGCTTGCCGGCGTGATCGTCACGTCGGCGAAGAAGACATTCTTCGCCGGTGGCGACCTCAATGAGCTGATCAAGGTCGACAAGGCCCACGCCAAGGATTTCTACGACAGCGTCCTGGTGTTGAAGGCGCAACTGCGCCGTCTGGAAACCCTCGGCAAACCCGTGGTGGCCGCGATCAACGGCGCGGCTCTTGGCGGTGGCTGGGAGATCTGCCTGGCCTGCCATCATCGGGTCGCGCTGGATAACCCGTCGGTGCAACTGGGGCTGCCGGAAGTCACCCTGGGCCTGTTGCCGGGCGGCGGCGGGGTGGTGCGCATGGTGCGCATGCTGGGGTTGGAAAAGGCCCTGCCGTATTTGCTCGAAGGCAAGAAAGTGCGGCCGCAACAGGCGTTGCAAGCCGGCTTGATCGATGAACTGGCGGCGGATCTCGATGAGCTGCTGGCCAAGTCCCGCGCCTGGATTCTCGCCAACCCTGAGGCGAAACAGCCTTGGGACACCAAGACTTTCCAGATCCCTGGTGGTACGCCGTCGAACCCGAAAGTCGCGCAAATGCTCGCCATCGCACCGTCGATCCTGCGCAGCAAAACCAACGGCTGCTTCCCGGCTCCGGAGAACATTCTCAGTGCCGCGGTGGAGGGTGCCCAGGTGGATTTCGACACCGCGCACCTGATCGAAACCCGCTACTTCACCGAGCTGGTCACCGGGCAAGTGGCGAAGAACATGATCGGCACCTTCTGGTTCCAGCTCAATGAAATCAACGCCGGCCGTTCGCGACCCCAAGGGTTTGCTACCTATGTGACACGCAAGGTCGGCGTGCTTGGCGCCGGCATGATGGGGGCGGGGATCGCCTACGTCAGCGCCAGTGCAGGCATTGACGTGGTGCTCAAGGACATCAGCCTGGCCGCTGCCGAAAAGGGCAAGGCGCACACGGCCGCGTTGTTGGACAAGAAGGTCAGCCGTGGGCAATTGACCGCCGGGCAGCGGGAAAGCATCTTGGCGCGCATTCATCCAACCCAGGATGACGCCGACCTGGGCGGTTGCGACCTGATCATTGAAGCGGTGTTCGAAGACCGCGACCTCAAGGCCAAGGTCAGCGCCGCTGCGCACCGCGTGGTCGGCAGCGACGCGGTGATCGCTTCCAACACCTCGACCTTGCCCATCAGCGGCCTGGCCACGGCCGTGCCCGACCCAGGCAAGTTTATCGGCCTGCACTTCTTCAGCCCGGTGGACAAGATGCCGTTGGTGGAGATCATCAAGGGCGCCCATACCTCGGAAGAAACCCTGGCCCGTGGTTTCGACTTCGTCCTGCAAATCAAGAAAACCCCGATTGTGGTCAACGACAGCCGCGGCTTCTTCACCTCGCGGGTGTTCGGCACCTTTACCAACGAAGGCATCGCCATGCTCGGCGAAGGCGTGGCCGCGCCGATGATCGAGACCGAAGCGCGCAAGGCGGGCATGCCGGTAGGGCCACTGGCGGTGTCCGACGAGGTATCCCTCAGCCTGATGAGCCATATCCGACAGCAAACCGCCAAGGACCTGCACGCCGAAGGTAAAACCGTGCCGACCCATCCGGCGACGGTGGTGATTGAGCTGCTGGTCAACGAGTACAAACGCGGGGGCAAGGCGGCGGGGGGCGGTTTCTACGAGTACCCGGCGGGCGGGCAGAAGCATTTGTGGCCTGAGTTGAAGGCGCGCTTTGAGCGAGCCGACCAGCAGATTCCAGCGCAGGATGTGCGCGACCGTTTGCTGTTTATCCAGGCCATCGAGACCGTGCGATGCGTGGAGGAGGGCGTGTTGATGTCCACCGCGGACGCCAACGTGGGGTCGATCTTCGGGATTGGCTTTGCGGCGTGGAGCGGGGGCGCGTTGCAGTTTATCAATCAGTACGGCTTGAACGACTTCATCGCGCGGTCGCGCTACCTGGCCGAGCAGTATGGTGAACGCTTTACGCCGCCGGCGTTGCTGCTGGAGAAAGCGGCGCGGGGTGAAGTATTTCGGTGATCAACCTGTGGGAGGGGGCTTGCCCCCGATAGCGGAGCATCAGTCACAGAATACAGTGGCTGGATCACCGCTGCCGGGAGCCAGCCCCTCTCCCACAAAGAGCATCCTGCGGGGCTTGCCTTGGAGGGGTATTTCAAGGCAGGCTCTTGGGGTGTTCAATATTCCCATCGCCGTGTCAGGTATTTTTTATGTCGCTACGCGTCTGCATCCTGGAAACCGATATCCTGCGTCCAGGCTTGATCGATCAGTACCAAGGTTACGGGCAGATGTTCAAGCGCCTGTTCTCCAAGCAGCCGATTCCCGCTGAGTTTGTCGTGTACAACGTGGTGCAGGGTGAATACCCCTCGGACGACGAAGTGTTCGACGCCTACCTGGTGACCGGTAGCAAAGCCGACTCCTTCGGTACCGACCCTTGGATCCAGACCCTCAAGACCTACCTGCTCGAACGCTACCAGCGCGGCGACAAGTTGCTGGGCATCTGCTTCGGTCACCAATTGCTGGCGCTGCTGTTGGGCGGCAAGACCGAGCGCGCCGGCCAGGGCTGGGGCATGGGCATCCACGACTACAAGCTCGACGCCAAGGCCTCGTGGATGAGCCCGGAGGTGCCCGAACTGACGCTATTGATCAGCCATCAGGACCAGGTCACCACCTTGCCGGAAAATGCCACGGTCATTGCCTCCAGCGATTTTTGCCCGTTCGCCGCGTATCACATCGGCGACCAGGTGCTGTGCTTCCAGGGACACCCGGAATTTGTCCACGACTATTCCCGCGAACTGCTGGAGATTCTTCAGACAACCTTGGGCGAAAAGGTCTACACCAACGGCGTGGCCAGCCTCGAACGCGACCACCACGGCGTCACCGTGGCGGAATGGATGATGCGCTTTGTGGCACACAAGCCCGAGGCCAAGGTCAAAGCCAACCCGAGCGCTTGAAGCTGGCCCACAGTCCGGTACAGCCTAAAGCGATGAACCCCAACACCCCGAAATAGCCGTAGTGCCACTGCAGCTCGGGCATGTTCTGGAAGTTCATCCCATAGATCCCCGCGACCGCCGTGGGGAACGCCAGGATCGCTGCCCACGCGGCGAACTTGCGTTGCACCACACTCTGGCGCGACGCTTCCAGCAACACCCCGATCTCGATGGTCTGGCTGGCAATGTCGCGCAGGGTGGTGAGGTCTTCCATCTGCCGCGTCACGTGGATCTGCACGTCACGGAAATACGGGCGCATGTTCTTGTCGATAAACGGGAAGCTCAACTTCTGCAATTCCTGGCTGATCTCCACCATCGGCGCCACATAGCGCTTGAGCCGCAACACATCACGACGCAGGCCGTGAAGGTTCTGGATATCGCGCTCACTCAGCGAGCTGCACAGCACGTTGCGCTCCAGCTCATCGATCTCGGCGTGGATCGCCTCGCTCACGGGCTGGTAGTTTTCGGTGACGAAATCCAGCAGGGCATAGAGGACAAAGTCTTCCCCATGCTCCAGCAATAACGGCCGCGCCTCACAGCGTTGGCGCACAAAGCCGTAGGACGCTGAATGGCCATTGCGCGCGGTGATGATATAGCCGTTGCCGGCGAAGATATGGGTCTCGATAAACACCAACTTGCCGTTCTCGCGCACCGGTGAGTAAGTGACGATAAACAGCGCGTCGCCAAACGTTTCCAGCTTCGGGCGGCTGTGTTTTTCCAGGGCGTCTTCGATGGCCAGCTCATGCAGGTTGAACTGGCGTTGCAGGTTGGCCAGCTCCTGGGCGTTGGGTTCTTCCAGGCCGATCCACACAAAGTGACCGGGTTTGGCGGCCCAGGCCGCGCCTTCGTCAAGGGTGATATCAGTAACTTTCTTTCCGGCGCTGTAGACAGCGGCCGCAACAACTCTACCCATGATGCTGATCACTTCTTATTAGGAGGACAGGTGTTGGGCAGCTTAGCTTGAAGCGAGTTCTATTGTTGCGGCACTTTGCAGTTCCAGGTCCATTGCCTTGATGCACTCATCCATCTGCGCATGACACGCCTGCATCAACGCCGGGATGTCATCCGAAGTCAGGCCGATGGTAGGAATCGGCGGCAATGAGCGTATGAGTACATCACCGCTGTTCCAGCGGTTCAGCCGCATATGGGTGACGTAATTGCTCACGCACACCTGCACGATTGGCACACCCGCGGCCACCGCCATATGAAACGCGCCCTTCTTGAACGGCATCAGGCCATTGCCCAGGTTGCGCGTGCCTTCCGGGAATACCCAGATCGACGTGTCCTTGTGCTGCAAGGTATGGGTGGTGGTCAGCATCGCCCGGCGTGCCTTGTATGCATTGCCCCGGTCGATCAGCACATTGCCCGCCAGCCAGAACAACTGGCCGAACAACGGCACCCATTTCAGGCTTTTCTTGGCGATACACACCGTGCGGTGCGGCACCACGGTGCCGAGCACAAACAAGTCATAGTTGGACTGGTGGTTGGCGATGATCACGCACGTACCGGGCTTGTTGCGCAACGAGTCCACGTCGGCCTTCACGTTTAGGCGCAAGATCCACATGGCCGGCAGTGCATACAGGCGGGCACACAGGCGGCTGTTGTCCGGGTTGAACGGCCGGCAGATTCCCACCAGCACGCCCAGCCCACCGGCGGCAATAAAGTGCAGGCCCATCAACAACATACGCAACAGAAAAAGCATCGATACGGCTCATCGAGACAAAAGTGGGCGCAGTGTACGGATGTGCACTGAATTCGGCAATTGCGCCTAAATAGGAAGGAGATAGGCGATGTTTAAGTACATGTTTCAACAAGTGCTGACAGAGCCTGTCTAGAGCGGTGAGGGATGATTCGGATATGCCTGTAAGAAAAAGCCCGACTCAAGGTCGGGCTTTGGTGCAGCAGGTGTAGGCGATTAGCTGAGGATATGGCCCTGATCCTGGATGATGGCATCGTCCAAGGCTTCCAGCAGCCCACTGCGCACTTTCAACTTGGTGTGCTTGTGCGCGTTCATATTGAGCTTCTTCAACTGCCGTGCGGCTTCCAGCGCCGCTGCGTGCAACTCCTCCGGCGCCACCACCTTATCGAGGAAGCCGGCCTGCAACGCGCCCTGCGGGTCAAACATCTCGGCATTGATCACCGAGCGATGAAACGCCGACTTACGCAGACGATCCCGCGCCAGTTCGATACCCGCATGGTGCATGGTCATGCCGATCGCCACCTCATTCAGGCCGATACTGAACGGGCCCTCGACACCAATCCGATAATCCACCGACAACAGCAGGAACGCGCCCTTGGCCACCGCATGGCCTGGGCAAGCGACGATCACCGGGAACGGGTGCGACAACAGACGACGTGCCAGCGTCGAGCCCGACGTCACCAGGCTGATAGCCTCTTTAGGGCCGGCCGTCATCACCTTCAAATCGTAGCCACCCGACAAAATCCCCGGTGTACCGGTGATGATCACCACCGCCCGGTCTTTCTCTGCCTGATCCAGCGCTTCGTTAAATGCGCTGACCACCGCTGGAGAAATGGCGTTCACCTTGCCGTTGCTCAAGGTCAGTGTGGCGATACCGTCTTCGAGGTGGTAGGAGATCAACTCACTCATGACGCGGTTCCTTGTAGGATTTGTTATAGACGTATGCAGCAGACGTTACCCACCACGCCCGCCCTGGTAAAGCACCATGACTGACTACCCAGTCAGACTTTTCCCGTATACCCGACGGCAGACGGCCTAGGGCAGGGCACAGCAGCCAGGGTAGACCCTCGCGATCAGTGCCTGAGATTGGCACAATCACCCTCCTGCGCCGCCCCCACTCCGACATACCCCCTAACCGCATGAAAATTCTGAAAAAAACCTTTGCCATCAGAAAGGCTTTCGACTACATTAGCGCGCCTCGACAGACTGAACTGGTTTGACGAGATACGGTGAAGTGTCCGAGTGGCTTAAGGAGCACGCCTGGAAAGTGTGTATACAAGAAATTGTATCGAGAGTTCGAATCTCTCCTTCACCGCCACATTCTGAAAACGCAAGCCCCTGATTTTCCTAGAGAAAGTCGGGGGTTTGTGGTTTTTGGCATCCGAAAAATGCCCCCATGGGACCACCATGGGACTGGTGCGCTAATTTGGTGCGAGAAGGAAGGCGCCTGACTGCTTGCTGTAGGCGCCCATTTCAGTTGTCTAGGTAAGCAATGCTTCGTTACTTGAAGCGGTAAATGCGTAAGGTTGAATCGCGCTGAAAGATTCGGGCGAATTACTAATTCAAGGAGTGCACGCCCCAGTGAAGTACGTCGTAGCGTTGTTCCTTTTGACGGTATCTCAATTGGTTCAGGCAGACTGTTCGGTGTCTGACATCAAAATAACGTCGTTGAAAGCTAAGTTTGTAAATACGTGCGGGAGTGTTGACTGTACTCATATGACTGGCGTAGCCACGCTCGTAAACAGCTGCGCTGAGGCCACGGGCATTCAAATCCAAATCACTGCTTACAACAATCAGGACTCGCCTGTTTCTACAAGTGAGCACTGGCCAGCCAGTGTTAGAAACATCCCCCCAGGCAGTTATACGTTCTCTCTTGATCAGTGGCTTGAATATGACCCTACGATTACCTCTTTCGGCCTAAAGGCAATCGACGTGAATCAATGGAAAAAGTGAGGGCTAGTAGTAACGCGCCTAAAATCAGAAATGCACCCCGCTGAGTCGGCCGCTTTGATTACAATGGGCCATCATTCACAGCAAGGAGTAACACTGATGAGCTTTGAAGGCATCGAGGTAATTGTCACCGTCGAAGACTACGTCTCGACCAACCAGTACCTGGAAAAAGGATGGATTCTGCTATCAATTAATGCAGTTGGCGGGAGCCTGGCGTACACCCTCGGTCGCCGAGGGAAAAAGGTAGACGCGATGGAAGGGTTTGCCCTAGGCGCACACGCCCAGCAGCCGTAAGCCAGCCGCTTTACCAATAACGCGCGGCATGAACAGAAAGGAACCCCGCCGCTTCGGCCGTTGTGCCTACAATAGTCCGTTACTCACAAGGAGCTGTACCGATGGCGATTGAAGATACCAAAGAACTGAAAGTCACAAGCAGCCTGCAGCAAGCGAATGCGTATATTGCGAAGGGCTGGACACTGATTGGAACGTTTGACTACATGATTGAAGATTCGTCGATGAGTCGCTACACCCTCGCTTGGCAGAAAGCCGGTGAGCCTGCTGATGTACCTTGGCAGTCTGGATGGTAAGCGTCGAGTACCAGTAACGCCGCTTATGTTCAAAAGCCCCCTACACTTGAAGTCAGTGCGGGGGCTTTTTTGTGCATCGGTGGAAACCAGCCCCCCTGGACTGGTAGACCAACACCCACGGCGGTGGTTTTACGCAGTGACCGCTGATTCGATCAGGAAACGCCCACCTGGCGCTATCCAGCACCTCAACAATAATGAGTGAAAGAATGAGCGTCGTATTCTCGCGAAACGGTGTCAGCATGCCCGATCTGGTCCGCACCAAACTCGCCAACTACCTGGCGCGCATCGGCCGGGCCGGGGATGTGCATACCTTGGAAATGGTCCAAGAGCGTGCCGAAGGTTTTGTGGAGGGAGTGGAAGCCGCACGTGCGCTAACCTCGGCCACCATTGAGGGGTTGTTTATCGCCGTCGAAGAGGCCGCCGCATGCCGCCGCCGGGAGCTGACGCCATGAAGGGTGAGGCGATCCAGTCCGAGACCCTCAAAGCGCTGGTCAGTCAGCATGCGATCCGGGAGGCCGTCGTGGGACGCGTTGCTGGTGATAGCAGCCAATGGACGTTGTCTATACGCCTGGGCGGACCTACCGCTCGCCTGGTACCAGTGCGCTCGCGGCGGGAGCCGCTGCGCACCTGGACGAGTCTGACGGCCGTGGGCCGATTCGCTGACGCGGTGGGGCTGCGCGGGTTTACGGTAGAGTTGTGACCGGCGACAGCTTGAGGGCCAGTTGCAGCATCCCCACCACGTCCGGCCCATCCTCGTTAATCCACGTCCCATAGTGCTGGCGGATCATGTTGCCATTGGTATGCCCCATCTGTTCGGCGATCCAATCGATTGACGCAATCCCCGTGGTCAGCAACTGGCTGGCATAGGTGTGCCGGCACTGTCCCGGCCCGCGGTAGCGGACGCCGGCAGCGAGCAGATGAGCCTTAAAAAAACGGTCACGCACGACAAAATCGTTGGCATGGGGCAGGCCGCTTTTGGTGTTGATGAACACAAAGTGCAGCGTGTGTTTGCGTACGGTTTTGTTATCGCGCTCTACGATATCGACGGTATCCGCTTTGCGCTTTCGCGTCAGTGCATCGACCTTGCGCAAGGCGTCCCAAGCGGGGGCGAGTAAACGCACCTTACGCATCGAGCGCCGCGTCTTGGTAACACGGTAGGCGCCGCGTACCTTCGATCGGCGAAAGGTCACCGTGCCCTGTTCCAGGTCGACGTCTTCCCACGCCAATGCGATGGTTTCAGACACCCGTGGACCCGCCCACAGCATGAATTGCACCATCAACAGCTCATGCGTGCGGTCGGTGGGGGTGTCGAGGATTTGCTGGATTTCCGCCCGGGTGAACGGGTCCGGGGCCTCGGGATCTGGCAGACGCACCATTAATCCCTCGGTGGGATCGTGGGCGACTTTCATCCGAGTTCGGTAGAGCCGGAACACCTGGCGTACGTTGCTGATGATGTCGCGGATGGTCTTGTTTTTGAGGGTCTTGGACAGTGTTCCCTGGATCCACTCCTGCAGGTCCAAGTGATCGATCGCGTTGATCTGCACCTTGCCCCAGCGTGGCCGTACATGCACTTCGGCCTTATTGGCGTAACCTCGGTAACTCGACGCTGCAACGCTGTTGGCTTTGATCCGCAACCACAGGTCCAGGTAGTGCCCGAAGGTGTTTTCCACCAGCCTGGCGGAGTTGGGAAAATGGCGCGCGTAGTCAAAGGTGCCTGAGTCAATCTCGTATTCAATGATGGCGAGCAAGCGTTTTGCCTGGGCCACTGTGGCCGGTTTGTTGCCTCCTGGTATCGATTCACGGCATTTTTCGCCGTTGTATTGAAAATAGATTCTCACGGAATTGCCGCGAGCTTCGACCCCACTCATGTAAACCCCTAACGCTGTACTCGTGTAACGACAGTCTGACGATCGGAAACAAAAAGGCCCGTTTCCGGGCCAAGTATCTTGAAGCGCATCTTCTGGTGGACGCGGCTTACCGTTTTGGCGTGTGGTTGCGCAGATGCGCGTTCTGCAGCTGTCGCCGTTGGCTGCATTTCAGGTGATTCCCCTGGGCGCGCCACCTGCCGCACTGGTCGCACAGGCTGGTGTAGTCGATGTTCCAGGGAAAGCGCGGTTTCAGCGTCTGATCGGAGTCGTTAGACATGACGCACTGCCCCCCGGGTTTGGGGAGTGGCGAGCAACTGAGCGACGACGGCGGCATCGGTGTCGCTCAGTTCGCCCAAGGTGCTGGCCATCTGGCTGAGGCTTTCGAGGCGGGTGCGTGATTCAGGGGTTTTGTGCACCAGGTAGCCAATGACGGCCGCGCCGATGATCGCGGTGGCCACTAGGTGACGTGCCGGTGTGGTAGCCTTCACGCCGCTGCTGCTTAGGTTCTGTGCTTGCATGGTATAGCCCTCTGCTGCGGTTAGGTGTCGGGGAGCTGCAACTCCTCGACACTGCTTCTTTTAAGGTCAGTCCTTACGGGCCAGGTGGATCACCAGGCCGTCAAAATCAGGCTCATGCTCAACGCATGATTGCCATTCCAACACCCTCAAAATCTGTTGCCTGCTGCAGTCGTCCACCAGGATTTCGCGCTGGCCACCGACTGTCCGGACTTCCAGAATCTCCAGCAAGCCATCTTCTCCATATGCACCGGCCTGGATGATCGGCGCGCTCTCACCGGTGAATTTCAGGCGGTCCTGCACGGACTGCAGCTTGCTTGTCTTGCCGTCGCCGGCATCTCCCATAAACACTTGGATCTGCATCGGTCTTGCTCTCCTTTACGCCTTGAATGTCCAGCACTTCACTGTGGTCGGCCGGGGTTGTGAACACGGGTTGCGGGCATTGAACGCAGCACGTACAGCGCTATGTACGGCCTTGTTGCTGTCCAGGAACTTGCGGGAACGGGACTCTTTGAGCAGGTCGCGCAACGTGGCCACGTCGGCCAGCTTCTGTTTGTGTTCGGCAGCGCGCTCGCAAAACTCGTTGAGGTTGATGGCAATCACTGCCGGGTCGGTGCTGTGGTCAACCACCGGATCTTCGCTCAAGGATTCCAGGTAGTCGTAGACCTCCCAAAACTCGGCTACGGCCGCATGGTCGGAGCTGATCGAAGCCTGGCGCTCGATGGCCATCCGCACGATCTGGCGCTGCGTAGCAGCGACCTGGGGGTCACTCAATTTCAGTACCAGGCGAATGCCATCCAGCAGCGAGAGCATTTGCGCGTGGTTTTTGCTGATGCGCTCCACGCGGATGTAGCCGCGCAGGTCATAGCCGCAGCTGGTGCAATTGCCCTGGTCACTGGCATAGGCCGTGCTGCAGGCGAAACAATGGGTGTGCAAACGGCGCAGCTTCGATTCGTGTTCGGGCATATGCTGGGCGAACAGCTCAAGCACCGCGGACTCCTTGCCCACAGCCCTTAACAGGAAGTGGCTGAGGGTGCCGCCGTCCAGGGCGTTGAGTTGATCCGCTGCAGCACGGCTTTCAGGTGTGACGGTCGGGCGCACGAAGTGCAGCTTCACAATCCGCGTCATGATTGCTTCGTGAGCGACCACCGCCGCGTTCTGGCTGATGGCGATCGTTCCCCTGAATGGAGGCTCATATGTTTCGTTGCCGGCCGTCTTGACGCCTTTGGTGGCCAATGTGCCGCCGCCGTAGAAGTCTTTCAGCTCGTCCCATTCGAAGGTTTTAGCGTGTGCCCGATCATCGCCGTGGCGATCCGCTTCCAGGAATACCACCGGCATGCCGGAGACCTGCCCCATCAGGCGAGAGCGCCCGGCCTTGGTAGATTTCATAGGGTCAAATCCTTCATAGCCTTCGCGGCCGAGTAGTTTCCAAAGGAGGTTCAAGAGGGTGGTTTTGCCGGCGCCGGCCTCACCTGTGGCTTCCAGGAAAGGGAAGGACTGATAGCGGGCGCGGATCTGTTCGCAGAACAGCGAGCCAAAGAAGAACACCAGCGCGACGAAGCCCTGGGCGCCGAAGCATTTCCACAGCAACTGCACCCACTTCTCGTCAAAGCCCTTTGCTTCGCGCTGCAGCTTGATAGGGACGCCTTTCTGCAGGGTCTTCAGGCGCAGCTTTCCGAACTCGAAATAGTCTTCGCTGTTGACCTTGTAGGTGGTGCCGTCCTTGATCGCGATATCACCGTAGACGTAGCAGGCGTATTCCTTGCTGTAGCCTACGTAGTCGATCGTTGAGACGGTTTTGATGCCGAACAGTTGGTCCTTCATGAGCTTGTCGAGCTGCTGGCCACTGCCTGTGAACATGGCACCTGCCGCCATGCCGAGCAGTCGCTTTTTGAACTCGCTCGCGGCCGACAACTGGCCGCTGGTGAAGGTGTTTTTCACACTTTCGGAATCGTGGGGGAAGTCCACACGCATGTAGTACCAGGACTCGTCTGTTACCTCGTTTCGCTGGAAATACAGCGCCTGGGGGTAGCAGTTGGCGATCTCCACGACACTGCCGGACTGCTGCAGCGCTTTTTCTCGTTGTTGCGCCTGGTTCAGCAGCTGGTCGTCGTGATTCTCGCTGTCCTCGATGTCGGACATGGCTCGGTTGAATTTCTCCATGTCCAACTTGAACCAGTACAGGCGGCTCCCGAAGCCCAGGTGAAATTCCCCGCGCTTGTTCCAGTCGTACATGAGCAAAGCCTTTTCCG
This sequence comes from Pseudomonas sp. G11, assembly GCF_029457515.1. Taxonomy (NCBI): domain Bacteria; kingdom Pseudomonadati; phylum Pseudomonadota; class Gammaproteobacteria; order Pseudomonadales; family Pseudomonadaceae; genus Pseudomonas; species Pseudomonas sp. G11. The sequence goes on along the minus strand of NZ_CP120377.1, from coordinate 6,132,584 downwards.
CCGCGCTCTCGGCCAGCAGCAGGGCGCCCTGGTGGCGGGCCTGCTTGAGGTCGGTCGCGATCTGGTCGGCGCGTTTGGTTTCGTCCTGGATGAAGCTCCAGCGCTGATGAAGGTCGTTCCAATCTGACTTGCGACCGTCGCGTTGCGGGATCTGCGCTGACTCGCAGACGAAGCCCAGGGCGCGTGCTTCGCGGACCCAGCGCCGGGTGTAGGCGTTTGCGCTCGGTTCGTTGTCCAGAGCCCAAACCAGTTTGGGCAGCTTCCCGCCTTCCCGGGTTTTAATCAGTGTCTTGAGCGAGTCCCCAGGGAATGCGTTGGAGGACATTGCTGACACGGCCGCGATGTCGTTGTGCACCAGGGCGATGGCGTCGAAAATCCCTTCGACAATCCAGATCTCCTTGGCTTCCAGCAGGTCGACGCAGGGCGGGCACCACCAGACGCCGCGATAGCTGTCCTTGGATTTGAAGCGGGCCTTCATCTTGCCGAAGCGGTGCGGCTGATCGATCAGGCGTTCCCACCAGCCACCTTTATCGAGGGCGAACCGCACAGTGGCGCTGCCGGCGTTGTGTTCAACGGAATAGAACGTTTCCTGGGTGAACCATCCCTGGATCAGCTCAAACCGAAAACCTCGGGCGAACTCCAAGTAAGCGCGTGCGGTGGCGTTGGGATGTTGGTCTGTCGCCGGTGCACGTTTGCTCCAATCTTCAAACAGATCGTCGTACAGCTCTTTCACGTGCAGGGTGTGGCCACACTTTTCAGGGCGACCACAAATCACCATCCATGGCGTGTCAAAGCGGGAGTACAGCTCTTTCTTTTTGCACTTCGGGCAGGTGCCGCCGCGCATGTAATCGGTGCCCGCGCGGTGCTTGAGCCCGAAGTCGGACTGGAGGCGTTGCAACACGTCGTGGCGAAGATCTTCTTTCATGGGTTACTTCACTGCCTTGAGGCTGTGGGACAGGGCTGCCATCAGGCGTTTTTGCGCAGCCATTACCGGGACATGGGCGAGGATTGCGCCGTGGCGCAGACCATCCGCAACAAAGCGGAACTGGTCGTCATACCAGTGCTCGTTGAGGCTCAAGCGATACTGTTCGCGCAGGTTGGCCAGCAACGCTTCGGCCTCGGCCGGCGGCAGTTGGGTGGTGACAATTACGGCGTTTGTCATCGTTAAACCTCGATTTCAGGCGCAGCTCACCCAAACCCACGGACGTGGGGCCGGCGATTGGTTGGATTGGGTGTTACGAGTTGGTGGAGCGCAAACGCACGTTGTCAGGGGCGTTCAGGATGCGTTCATAGATGAGGCTGACGGGTACGGACCAGCAAAATCCTTTGATTGGATCCTTGATCACCACAACGGTGTCGCTGCTGTAGTCCAGGTCAAGGCGCTGGCGGAAGGCGATTTCCACCAGCTCGACGTGGGCAAGCGAAGTCAGTTTGATTGCAATCGGTTCTGCAACATCGAAGCTGCTAACCAAGTGGTTGACCGCACGATTGAGAAGCGCCGACACGTCGCCCAGGTGCTCGGCCTGATGACGCTCAAGGAAAGCCAGCGCAGCATTCTGCATGCACTGCTGATAGTCCTGGATGTTGGTCTGAGCGTTCATTCAGCTTTCCTCGATTTGGCGCGGTAGAGATCGATGGCGGCATAGACTTCGGCGGTCCGCGCCGCCAAGTGCAGAATGTGAGCGTTCTGTATCAGCTCGGCTTCGGCGTCGGTGATCACACCGTCCTCAAGCGCCTGCGCAATGGCTTGATCGACCGTTCCCTGTTTGGCCGAACTTTGCATAGCCCGTGCATACATCTCCACGTTGTCCAGGCTCTCGGGATGAGCCATCGGCACGAACATGCCGCCGTACATTGCCGCTACGTAGTTGGCGAAGTGCTGGGTACCGGTGACTTGCTCCAGCTGGCAGATCTGCACATCGGTTAATGGACGGCAGTTGTTGTTCTCATAGGCGTGGTTATCAAACTTCTTGAGTGGTAGACCGATGCGGGCAGCGGCGCACTCTCGGCCACCTTCGAAGGCGCAAATAATTGCACTGACAACTTCGCGACGTGTTTTTAGAACCTGGCTTTCCATCTTCTGCTGTTCCCTCAGTGCGCCGGCCATTACTGTGCAATCACGCCGTCTTTGATGCCGAGCAGTACGGCGGCGCGATGGGCCTCCCCACGGCGACACTGGCTTTGGCCATTCAGTACTGCATAGACGGTGCTGGGGTTGAGGTTGTGTAGAGCAGCAAAATTTTTCGCGGTCTGACCACGCTTCTCCAAGGACGCACGCGCTTGCTGGCGCGCTTGCTCGGTGATGGTTGAGTTGGGCATAGTGCAATTCCTTGCGTTTTCGTGTGATGACAAGCGCAGGATGTGGCAAAAAACTGCCATTGTAAATATGCGGATGGAAAAATATTGACTCTCTCTGAAGAGATTGGCGCAAGGCTGCGCCAACAACGTGCCCAGGCTGGGCTGACACAAGATCAAATTGCGGAACAGCTTGGCGTCTCGAAACGAACTCAAGGAAATTACGAGTCCGGTTCCAGCGATGCCCCAGCTTCCTACCTGAGCATGGCTGCAAGCGTGCTGGGTTTTGACGTGCTTTACATCGTGAGCGGAACACGCACAACGTTGAAGGCCGATGCTTTGTCGGAGGTTGAGGACAGCATTATTCAGCAGTACCGCAGTATCCCTGCAGACGATCAACGAGCCATTCGGCGATTTGTAAAAGCCATGGCGGATGAGGCGGTTAAAGGGTCGTCTTGAACACGCTCTTTCAGCCATACCTTTGGTTCGCCCCCATATCAATGCATCAGCAATGCATTTTATGGAGTGGTAAGCATGTTGGATCGCACAAACGCCGAAGCCGGTTACGTCGAAATTGCAGCTTCTGCGTGTCATGAGCTTTCGCATATCGAACGTCGCCTGATCGGCTTCTATCGCCAGTTGAGCCCTCGTGACCAGGAACAATTGCGCCGGCTGACCGAAGCGCTGATAAGCAACCCGGACCAGTCCGACGACGATTGATTTCTCGGCCGCCGGCATAGTGTTGTCGGCGGTTTGCATCATGCGACTGCTTGCGATCCAAGCTTTTCAAACAGCTCCCGCTGTTGTGCCCTGGGCATGTCTCGAAGCCGATCAATCAGCAGCCTGTCGAACGTCTGTGCTGACGGGCTGAGCGTGTGTGAGAACGTGAGATTTGCCACCCAGCTGTGCCCACACTTTGCGTCGAGGCACTGGCAATAGAGTTTCGCGAAATCGGCAGATAGCACCTCACGTGATGCAATTCGGCCTTTGTGTCCGCATTTACAAGTAACTCTCATGTTCCCTCCCCAGGGTGCAGCAAATTGCCACTATGTTCGCATGTAGTGCAGTATTTTTCTCTATTTTTGAAATGTCAGTTAGCGCTTTCCGCTGCTAAGGTCGGTTCTCTCCAGTTGATGCGCCTGTCTCTCCGAAGGGCGTCATTTACTTGGTTGAACAACTGGCAAATCGGCCTGATCTCGTTGCTGGTGTACACGCGATCGATTTTCTCGATGTCGCCGAACCCTCCGTTGTTTTCCGGGATGATTCCGGCCAGGGCAGGGTTCATACGCCAGGCGGCGATCACATCGTTGCGGGTAATGTTCTTAACCTTCTCCAGCTCGTCCTTGGCCTGGAAGTCCCCCACGGGAATGATCTGGATCGCGTTTTCCTTGCCGTTGGGGATGTTGACGAACATCGAACGGAAGTTGCCCACGCCCTTGCTGGCGCTGATCTGGGCGCGCAGGTTGTCTTCGTCTTCCTCGGTCAGGTCCGGGTCGTTGGTGTAGAAGATGTAGCCCGCGTGCGCGCCATTGCTGTAGTAGCGCCGGCGGAACAGGGTCGCGGCTTCGTTGAGCAAGAGTGCCTGCAGGCCGCCCAAGTAGTCGGGTACGCCGTAGATGTTTTGTTCTACGTCGTAGTCCAGGACGTGTTCGATTTCGTCCTGGTCGAAGTCCATGTACTTGCTGTCGGGCAGCAGCATCCGGAACCCGCCGTCGACCCTCACGCGCATGTTGATGGCCGGCAGGTGCTGCATCTCCAGTACTTCGCCGAAGGCGTTGGTGTCTCGATAGAAATACGCCTCTCCAAACACCATGTAGTCGAGGCTGGCTCGGCCCATGGTCTGCGTGCTGCAGCCTTCGGACGGGATGAATTCACGCAGCAGCAGGTTGCGCTTGAACTTCGGAATGGCGCCATGGTGTGCGTTGGCGCGCAGCAGCTTGGCCAGACCCGCCCGCGACACTGGCGGCTTGTAGATTTCGCCGTCGTCGCTGAGAAACACCCCCAGGTACTCGCCGATGTTGCCGGACAGCACCTGTTCGGGTTCCCCGAAGGTGAACGCCCGCATGGGCTGCCGCTGTCGCGCCTGCTGGGTGGTTTGGGGCTTTTTGTGTCGTGGCTTGGGCATTGGTTCCGCTCGTGACGTAGCGGCTACGGCGCCGCTTGTTGGTGTTGAGGGGTTCATTGAACAGGGCGTGCATGATTGACCAGGCGATGTCGGCGTGGCCGGTGGCGTCGGTGCGCGAAGCGCTGTAGGTGACCTGGCCGCTGGTAGTGGTGCCGCGCTTGATGGTCAGGAACGCCTGGGCGATGTCCGTCCAGCCGGCGTCCCACTCGATGCGGCTGCCCTGGATCGTGTCCTGGGCCTTGAGTACCAGCAGGTTCTTGGTCTCAAGGCTGTAATGGATCGGCGTGGCTTTAGGATAGAAGTCGCGCACCAGGTCGAACACGCCATAGCCCACGCCGGTGATGTCGATACCGATGTGCTGGACGTTGAAGCGCTCGGTGAGCTTCTTGACCTGGGCGGCCTGGTAGTTGAACGAATGCCCCCGCCAGCTGTGCTTTTCCAAGATGCGGAATTTCGCCCCGGGTTCCAGCGGTGGGGCGACCACCACGCAGGTGGCGTCGTCGCGGGTGCGACTTGGGTCGTAGCCCAGCCAGACAGGACTGTTGCCGAACGGCCGATCCAGTTCCGGGTTGTAGTCTTCCCACAGCGACAAGTCGGAGTAGCAACGCTCCAGATCCTTAAGGCCGAAGGCGCTCTGGCTGCTGTCGATGAACTTGCAGTAAAACAGCTGCTGGAATTTGTCTTCGTCGTACTCCAGCTGCAGCTGCTCCAAGTCGAACAGATCGCAGCCGCCATCGATCGCGTCCTGGATGGTGATGGTCTTGCGCCATTGGCCATCGGGGCACAGTGCGCCCTGTGTGTAGGACGCCTCGGCGGGCCAGGTGCCGCCGGCTTTCTTGCCGCGTTTGCTGTTGCGGAATTCTTCGCCCGACCAGAACGGGTACGCTTGGTGTGATACGGCGCTGGGCGTCGAAAAGTAGGTTTTGCGCCACTTCTTGTGGGTGCCCATGGCGCTGGCCACGGTGCTGAGTTTTTCGAAGTCGCGGATCCAGAAGTACTCATCCACGTACACATGGCCATGGTAGCCCTGGGCGGTGCTGCTGTTGGTCGACAGGAAGCGCAGTTCGGCGCCGTTGCTGAGCGTGATCGGGTTGCCGGTCAGCTCGATGTCGAACCACTGTTTGGCAAACTGGATGATGTAGCTACGGAAAATCTCCGACTGCGAGCGGCTGGCCGACAGGAACACCTGGTTATCGCCAGTGAGTACCGCGTCCATGAACGCTTCGCCGGCGAAGTAGTAGGTCAGACCGACCTGGCGGCTTTTGAGGATGTTGCGGATCCGGCTCGTCAGCGGGTTTTGCTTGGCCGCGAACAACTCCTGCTGATAGCGATACATCTTGCTGATGAACTTATCCAGGAAGTCGACTTCGGTCAGCCCGCTGATGTCGTTCTTGGCTTTCTTTTCCTTCTTCCTGTCACCGCCTTCTCCACGGCTGGAGCGTTCGCCACGCGAGCGCCTGCGCGGTTCCTGGGGCTCGCCCAGGTCGTCGCCGTTCGATGCCGCCACCGGTGCGGGCTTGGCCGCTTGTTTCAGCAGTCGTTCGCGAACAACGGTCAGTCGGTCCAGTTCGTTCAGGTCGTCTTTGGACAGGCTGCCGACTTTGTCCAGGAGCAGGGTGATCCGCCGGCCGACGGCGGTCAGCGGTTCTTCGTCCGACAGCATGTCTTCCCACCCGCCCTGGCGGATCCAGTAGTAGACGATTCGGATGTTGGGCAGGTTGAGCTGCGCCTGAATTTCCTTGGCCTTACAGCGGCGCAGAAACAGGCGTTTGGCGGCTTCTTTAACTTCGGTCGAGTAGTACATGGGCCGCAGTCTATGCGGCGAAAACGCTGGAAACGCGGGGTTAAATTCCGTGTTTCTCCTAGATGTCGAATCTAGGAGAAACGCGCATTTGAACCGTTTGTTTGAGGGCAGACGGCTCCCTATCTTGGCGGCTCATTCAGCGATTGAGCGCAGTTAAACCCATGCCCCGTTCCCTTGTTTCGTTCTGGAAACGTGTCGCCACCAGCGGAGCCACCGTTGATGGGCGCGTAATCCTTCCCCAGGAACTGCGCGACATCGCTGAAACCTACAAACCGTCCTTCTACACGGCGGTGATCTGGTGCGACCACGAACGTTGGCCAGGCTCCCACGGCACCGTCTACGCGGTGCGCCTGGTGGAAGAAGCCGAAGACCTGGAGCCCGGCGAAGTGGCGTTGGAAGCGCAATTGAAGCCCAACGACCGCCTGCTGTATCTGAATGACCAGGGCCAGAAGCTGTTCAGCAGCATCGAAATTACCCCCGACTTCCGTGGCAAGGGCAAAGCCTACCTGACTGGTTTGGGCGTTACCGACCAGCCTGCCAGTGTGGGCACTCAGGAGCTCTACTTCTCCCACAAGAACAATCGCGCCTCCTACTACGCCGCTTCGGTCGAACTCGGCCGCCTGCAGGACGACAGCCCAAGCACCGGCGAAACCGGTCTGATCGATGCCCTGACCGGCTTCTTCAAGCGTTTCGCTGCAGGTGCGCTGCCCACCGAAACCACTCCACCCCAAACAGAGAGCAAACCCCCAATGGATGAAGCTACAGCAACGGCTCTGACGGCCCTGGTGGCGCAGCTGCTGGTTGTCGCTGCCGGCCTCCAAGCCGTCATTGAGCCCGCCGCCGCAGACGCACCTGAGCCTGATCAGGATCTGATCGATGACGTCAGCACGGCCGTGGACGACATCGTGGCCACCGCCGAGCAAGAGCGTGAATTCCGCCGCCAGAGCAAGGGCAACCAGTCCGTACTTGCCAAGCTGGATGCGCTGCAGAAGCAGTTCAGCGCCCTGCAGAACAACTCCACCGGTCGCCAGTTGCCGCGCAATCCCGGCCCGGTAACCACCGTCAAAAAGCGGGTGCTCTGACATGGCTTATTCACTGAGCGCCTACGGCGCCAAGATGTACGCCGAACTGCAGCTGGCTATCGCTGAAAGCTACGGTGTGGAGTTGGCCAGCAAGCACTTTAGCGTCGACCCGACCATTGCCCAGGAGCTGAACGACGCCATCACGGCTAAGTCGGACTTCCTGGAGCGGATCAACGTCATTCCGGTGACCGAGATCAAAGGCCAGAAGGTCTTCATTGGTGTGTCGGGCCCGGTCACAGGCCGCACCAACACCAAGACCACCGATCGCGAAGCCAAAGATGCGTCGTCGCTGGATCAGGACACCTACGAGCTGTCGTCGACCGAGTCCGATGTTGGCCTGCCTTACGCCAAGATCGATGCCTGGGCCAAGTTCCCGGACTTCCATCAGCGTTACTCGTCAGCTGTGCAGAAACAGATCGCGCTGGACCGCATCATGGTCGGTTTCCATGGCACCCATGCTGCCGTGCAGACCGACATCGAAAAATACCCGATGCTGCAGGACGTCAACAAAGGCTGGCTGCAACAGGCACGTGAACAGATCCCGGCCCAGGTCCTCAAGGAAGGCAAGGTCGCCGGCAAGGTAACCCTCGGCGCCGGTGGCGACTATGCCAACCTCGATGCCCTGGTGCACGACACCAAACAACTGGTGGACGAACGTCTGCGCGATGCCGGCGACCTGATCGCAATCATCGGTACTGACCTGCTGGCCGCCGACAAGGCCAAGCTGTATTCGAAGCAAGGCGACACCCCGACCGAAAAAGAGCGCATCGAAGAAGCCCAGGTAATCGCCACCTACGGCGGCCTGCCGAGCTTTAGCGTGCCGTTCTTCCCGGTCAACGGCGTGGTCGTCACCAGTTGGGACAACCTGTCGATCTACTTCCAGGACTCCAGCTGGCGCAAGCAGACCGTCGACAATCCAAAGCGCTCCCGCGTTGAGGACTACAACAGCCGCAATGAAGGTTATGTGATCGAGCAGCTGGAAAAGTTCGCCATGACCGAAAACGTGGAGCTTGTGGCGTGAGTCTGGCCCTTGCGCACAAGCGCCGCACTATCGCGCTGGGAGGCGCCGCCATTACGGCGGCTGCCGTCTCCGCAGCGCTTCCTTACTCGCCGGCGGAAGCCCTGAGCAGCCCCGCCAATGCTCGCAAACACTTGCTGCTGCAGGAAGCGGCCTTGGACCAGGACCTGGCACGTATCAGCGCAATCAACGGCCTAGCAGGACGCCAGGCACTCAAGCGCGAAGAGCTGCTGCCCAAGTACCAGGAGTACGTCCAGCGCTATTGCGAATCGGGCCTGAACTTTCCGAACCGCGTTGCGGTGCAGGTGATGGTCTGGCTGTTCGACACCGCCCAGTTCGATGACGCCCTGGAGCTGGCCGACTTTCTGATCGAACAGGGCCAGCAGATGCCGGAGCGCTTCAAGCGCCGTGACCTGCAGACGTTTGTGGCCGACGCCGTGTGCGAGTGGGCCTACGCCGAATACAAAGCCAATCGCAGCCCGGAACCTTACCTCTCCGACTTGCTGCCGCTGGTTGACGGTAAGTGGCAGCTGACGGAGCAGATCCCCAGCAAGTACCACAAGTTGATTGGGATTCGTGCCCTGGAGGCTGGGCAGCTGGAAACCGCGCTCAAGCACTTGGAGCGTTCGACCGAGCTGTACGCCCAGGCCGGCAACGACACCCGTATCGAAAAGGTCCGCAAGGCCCTGGCAAAACAAGCGGCCGCTAACCCGGCTTCCGAATAACCGACTACCCCCCCCCAGCGGGGACCTGTGGAAGTGAGCCGCCCATTTATGGACCGTCCCACTGAAAACAGGCTCCCCGCCCTATTTGAGCGGTCAGCATGAGCTTTTCAGGTAAACCCACCACCCTTGTGGATCTGGCGATCGAGAATGACGGCTTCTGGCCGAACCTCGATGTGGCCGAGTTTCAGAAGGGCTATCGCCTGCCGGCGGAATACCTGGTGGAGCTGCTGACCGAAGAACTGACCACGGCCATGACCGAGGTCAACCGCGACTTGGCCACGTGTAAAGCGCGTTGGCAGAACCAAGGCGTCACCACCTTGGAATCTGCTGACCCTATGGTGCTGCCCGAGCGCACATTTCAAGCAGCGACGTACAAGCGCGCCGTTTACTGCAGGGCCAAAGCCAGTTTGTTGCCGCAGTTCGTGACCATCATCCGCCGCGACAGCGCGGAGAACCTGGGGAAGGAATTGCCCGATCGCCCGGAAACCTTTCTGGCATTCAGCCAACAGGCTGTCCGCTCGCTGCAGGGCCGTGGCCGTATCACGGCGGCGTTGCTATGAACAAGCTGCGCGCTCTGACCACCTACCTGATCGGCCTGAATCTGGTGCTGCCCGAGCAGATCGACAGCTGGGCCGAGCAGGTCAACTTGGATTTGCTCTGGAAGGACACGACCCAAGGCCTGCACATGGGCGATATGCGTTACCGCGCCGTGGTGGTGATTGAGCGATTCGCCGGCAACCCGGCCTTGTTGATGGCGCTCCTGGGCGGCTGGTTGGAAACCAACGATCCCGATCGGGACGACGATCTGCCGGCGCCGACGTTCGCCGTCGACCAGGTGACCCCGGACGAAGCGGATTTGGAACTGACCCTGGAGTTCGTCGAGGCGCAACACCTGTCCGAAGACCCCAACGGGTTGATCGAGGCGTTCGGCAAGAAGTGGGGCCTGATCGCCTTTGACCTGTGGACCGCTGAACACGGCGAGGTCCGCGGCGGTGGCGCGTAGCACGTTTGAATTGGACGTTCGGGGCCAGCTCGGCGTTCGCGAGCAGTTGGCCCTGCTGAGTCTGCCCCCGCAACTGCGCCGGCGTTTGCTCAACAACGTTACCAAGCGCGTGCGGACCATGAGCCGTAAGCGGATCCGCGAGCAGCGCAACCTGGACGGTTCGGCCTTCGAAGCGCGCAAGGGCGATGGCAAGGGCAAAAAGAAGATGGAAGCCGGCCTGGGCAAGTTGCTCCAGGTCACCAATGTGAGCCCGGATGCCGCAACCCTGGGTTGGCGTAACGCCCTGACGGGCTGGGTCGCTGCACAGCAACACCATGGCGCGACCGAGCGCCGTACCGCCGCGCAGATGCGCCGCTGGAACAAGGTGCCCGAGGGCCTGGCCGCGACCGACAAGCAGGCCAAGCGCCTGCGCCGCCTGGGTTTCAAGGTGCGCCAGAAGGGCAAGAAAAGCCTGTCCCGGCCATCCGTGGCATGGATTCAGGAACACCTGAACTACGCCAAGGCGGGCCTGCTGATACGCATCCTGTCCGACGAAAAAGCCGAAGGCACCGGTGCGCAAAGCTGGGAAATCACCCTGCCAAAGCGCCAGTTCCTCGGCGTCAGCACCGACCGCGATACCAGCCTGCTGGTTAACCAGGTGTTGGAACAAATCCTCAACTCCCGCAAATAACGAGGCACTGCATGGCACTTGGCAAAGTCAGCGTTAACAATCTCAACCTCGGCCAGGGTGCCGTGACCGAGATCGAGCGCTATTTCCTGTTTATCGGCCCCGGCGCAAAGAGCGTCGGCAGCCTGATCGCGCTGAACACCGACAGCGACCTGGACGTGGTGCTGGGCCAGCCCGTCAGCGACCTGAAAACCCAAGTCGCGGCAGCCAAGGCCAATGGAGGCGACCGCTGGGCCTGTCTGGCTGCGCCGATCGCTGCCGATGGCGACTGGCGGGTTGCCCTGGAAAAGGCCCAGCAGCAGGGCTTTTCTGTGGAAGCCGTGGTGGTCACCGCGCCGGTGACCGCTGCAGCGGAACTGTCGGCCATGCATGACGCCGCGATCGCCGTCAGCAACACCTACGGTCGCCGTATGTTCGTGATGGCCAGCACCGCCGGCATCTCTGCAGAGCAGACTTGGGCGGACTACCTGGTCGAGCAAAAGAAAATCACCCTCGACCTGGCAGCACCGCGTGTCCTGGTCGTGCCGCAGTTGCACGGTAATGACCTGGGCGTGCTGGGCGGGCGTTTAGCCAACGCGGCCGTGAGCATTGCCGACAGCCCTATGCGTGTGGCCAGTGGCCCGGTGTTGGCCCTGGGCAACGTGCCCAGCGACAAAGACGGCGTGCCCCTGCCATCCGCGATCCGGGCGGAACTCGACAAGGCGCGCTTTTCGGTCTCGCAAACCTACCCCGACTACCCGGGCGTGTTCTGGGGCGACGGCAACATGCTCGATGCGCCGGCGAGCGACTTCCAGGTGGTCGAGTACCTGCGGCTGGCAGATAAGGCCGCTCGCCAGGTGCGTCCGCTGCTGATCCTGCGCGTTGCCGATCGGCGCCTGAACAACACGGCCAACAGCATGGCTGCTGCCGTCAGCGCGTTTATGAAGCCGCTGCGTGCGATGGCCAAGTCCGCAACCTTTGCCGGCCAGGTGTTCCCGGGCGAGATCGAGTCCCCGAAAGACGGCGACATCGTCCTGGTCTGGCACACCAAAACCAAGGTGGAGGTGTACATCAAGATCAAGCCCCTCAATTGCCCCAAGGACCTGACGGCGAACATCGCCCTAGATCTTTCCAACGACGATTCGGAGTAATCCCGTATGTCCCGTATTGGCGGTAAAAACTTCGACATCAACCTGGGCGACCTGCAGGTGCATGTCGAAAGCTGCACCCTGGATATCACCGACAACACTGCCGTGGCGCAAACCCGGGGCGTACCCAACGGGCACGTCGACGGCGATGTGGCCGCCAGTGGTGAATTCGAGTTCGACACCAGCAACTTCAACTTGCTGATCGAGGCTGCCCGCACTGCCGGCAGCTTCCGCCAGTTGGAGCCGTTCGATTCGGTGTTCTTTGCCAAGGCCGGCGAAGAAGAGCTGCGCATTGAGGCCTTCGGCTGCAAGTTGAAGGTCTCCAGCCTGCTGAGTGTCGACCCCAAGGGCGGCGAGAAGTCCAAGCATAAGGTGCCTTTCGAGGTCACCAGCCCGGACTTTATCCGCGTCAACGGCGTGCCGTACCTGGCTGCTGCAGAGATCGAGGGCCTGCGCTGATGGTGTGCCCGTTCGATCGTGCCCAAGCCCTGGAACAACGTCAGCGTGACGCTGCGATCGCGGCCGCGCTTGCCGTCGCACGCCCGGGCGGGCCGAGCCTGACCCACTGCAAAGACTGCGATAAGCCAATCCCGGAAAAGCGTCAGGCGTTGGGCGGTATGACCCGCTGCGTGCCGTGCCAATCCCTTATTGAGCAAGGACAGCGCCGATGACCGCACGCGCAAAGCCCAAAAGCACCCTGGAAAGCCGCTACGCAGTGCTTGAACACCGCGTCAGCGACCTAGAAGAACGCCATGAAACCGTACCGACCCGTGTCACTCGGTTGGAAGGCGAATTCGAACATATGGCTGTTCAGCTCTCGGACCTGAACGATGGCCAGCGCGAGCTGACCGCCACCGTGTCCGATATCGGGACCAAGGTCACCCGTATGTTGGCAGTACTGACTGTGCTGGGCGTGGTCGCGCAGATGGTCGGGCCGGCGTTGCTGCGGGTGCTGTTCCCATGAGCCTGCGCGGCAAGATCGCCGCCGGTGCCATTGCGCTTTGCAGCTCCACGCTGGTGGTGTTCCTGGGCACCTGGGAAGGCAACGGCCAGAACACCGTCTATGCGGACAAGTTGGCCCAGGGCCTGCCGACCGTATGCAAAGGGATCACCCGTCACACCAGCCCGTATCCGGTGGTGATCGGTGACTACTGGTCGGACGCTCGCTGCAATGAGGTGGAGCAGTTGGTGATCCGTAAGGGGCAACTGCAGCTCGCTGATTGCATCACCAATCAGCAGGTCGACCAGAACACCTTCGACGCCTTGAGCAGCCATGGCCACAACTTCGGCACTGCCAGCACCTGCGCCAGTCGCGCCGTCGGCCTGATCAATGCCGGCCGTATCAAAGACGGTTGCAAAGCGCTGGCTTGGGCCGCTGACGGCAAAACCCCGGTCTGGGCGTTTGTGACCACCGCCCAAGGCAAGAAGGTATTTATTCCAGGGCTGCACGCCCGCCGGTTGGCCGAAGTGGCGCTGTGCGAGGCGGGTTTGTGATGCGGGAAGTCCTGTTTCCCCTGATGCTGTGCCTGATCGCATTTGTGGCCTTCGACCTCTTGCAAGGCCAGCGCGATACCGCCCGCCGTGAGCGCGACAGCGCCCTGTTTGAAGCGGCAGGCCTGCGCGAAGCGGCGCGCATCAGCGGCGAGATGCTGGCCGACCGTGACGCGATCGACCTTAAACGAACCTTGGAGCTTGCCCATGAACGCGCTTCAAACCTTGAGCTGCGCCTGTCTGTTGACGATCGCCGTCAGCGGCTGCGCGTCAACGCCACCTGCAGCGCTGCCGGCGCCGAAAAAGCCAGCACCGGCGGCGTGGCTGATGCAACCACCGCCGAACTCACAGCAAACGCTAGACCGGATTATTTCACCCTCAGAGATCAGCTCGCCCTCAGTAAGCAAATGATCCTGGGCCTGCAGGACTACGTGCACCAGGTCTGCCTGCGCTGACCTGCAACACCCTAAAACCACCACCACAACGGATATGAACATGACCCAAGCCCGCGAAATCACCCTGGAAATCGGCACCAAGGAATTTACTTTCACCCTGACGCCCCAGGACGTGACCAAGTACTTCAACGCCATGACCGCCAACAACAAGGTGGCGCCGTCTTTCAACCTGCTGAGCGGCACCGTGCTGCCCGCTGAAAAAGCTGGTCTGCGCGAGCTGCTCGCCAATCCGGTGATGACCATGCAAGTGGCCGGCGCGCTCCTCGAGGAGTACGCGCCCGACGTCGAGATCATCGTAAAAAAGCCCTTGAGCACGCTGACCGCCTGACCGAGGACGGTTTGGGTCAGTTGCTGGCCCTGACCAATCGTTGGCTACCTGGTGCCGAGCCCAGCATCGAGAACATGGGCACGGCCAAGTGGCTGGAAGACGAACACTGGAAACGCATGGAATTTGCCGTGGCAAGCGGCATTGCCCGTGCGTTGAACGGATAGGAACCACATGGCCGATCGTAGCGCCCGCCTGGACTTCATCCTGGCCCTGACCGACAAGGTCACCGCGCCCCTGGGCAAGGTGAAGATGGGCTTTTCCGAGCTGACCGAGCAAAGCGAAAAGAACATCAAGACCATGGGCATGGGCCTGGCTGGTGTGACGGGCGCGTTCGTCGGCATTAATCAGTCGCTGCAGCCGGCGCTGGAGATGAACCGCGCCCTGGGCGAGGTCAAATCCCTGGGCGTGGCCGAAGATGCGCTGACTGCGCTGAATCAAAAGGCCCTGGAGTTCTCGGTGAACTACGGCGAGAACGCCCGGGATTTTGTGGCGTCGGCCTACAGCATCGAGGGCGCTATCAAGGGTCTCACGGGCAGCCAGTTGGCCACCTTCACCAACACCAGCAACCTGCTGGCCAAGGCCACCAAATCCGACGCCGATACCATGGGCGCCTACGTAGGCACCATGTACAACCTGTTCAAGGGCCAGGCCGACGCCATGGGCAAGGGCGAATGGGTGGAAAAGCTCGGTGGGCAAACTGCCCTGGCGGTCCAGTTGTTCCGCACCGATGGCGCCCAGCTCAAGGACGCCTTTAAGGAAGTCGGCTCGATCGCCACCGCTGCCGGCGTCGATATCGCTGAACAGTTCGCGGTGATTGGCTCGCTGAGCAGCACCATGGAAGGCGGCGACGCCGGCGGGCGCTACAAGGCTTTCTTTGAAAACCTGGGCGCCGCCTCGGAAAAAATGGGCCTGAAGTTCACCGACTCCAACGGTAAAGCGCTGCCCATGCTGCAGATCATGGACAAGCTGCAGGGCAAGCTGGGCGACCTGACCAGCGCGTCGGCCAGCGCCAAGCTGATGGACGCCTTTGGCGGGGAGGGCGCTCAGGTCATCGGCTCCCTGGCCAAGGACACCGACCGCCTGCGCAACGGCATGGACAAGCTGGGCAAGGTGCGTGGCCTGGAGGACGCACAGAACATGGCGATGGCCATGGTCGACCCGTGGCAACAGTTCGCGGCAGCGGTCGAGGCGCTGCGAATTGCCTTTGGTCAGGCGCTGATCCCGATCCTGACCCCGTTGATGGCCAAGCTGTCCGGCATCGCCGGGACCATGACGCGCTGGACCCAGATGTTCCCCAACATCACCCGGGTGATCGGCATCGTGACGCTATCGATCCTGGCGTTGATTGCGGCCATGTCCCTGCTGACGTTCGCCGTCGGCGCCGGCCGCATGGTTTGGCTGGCCATGCTCACCGTCTGGAAGGTGGTGCAGTTGATGAGCCTGCGCACCGCTGCCGGGTTCGTGCTGCAGAAGCTGATCATGCTGACCTACATCACTGTGGTGTATGGCCTGACGGCCGCCCTGGGCGTGGTGCGTGGCGTGATGCTCATGTGGCAGGGCGCGATCTGGCTGGTCAACGCGGCGCTGTTAGCCAACCCGGTCGCCTGGATCGTCATCGGTGTGCTGGCCCTGGTCGCGGCGGTGATTGCTGCAGTCGTGTACTGGGACGAGTGGACCGCCGCGCTGATGAACAGCGAGGCGTTCAAGTGGGTCAGCGACCAACTCACCGCGTTGTCGGACTGGTTCGCCTCGATGGGCGGTTGGTCTGGGATGGCCAAGGCCGCCTGGGACGGCATCGTCGCGATCTTTCATACGGCGATCAACAACCTGATCGAGATGCTGAACAAGATCCCCGGCGTCGACATTGAAACCCGCTTTGGCGCCATGCCCGAGGTGCCCGGTACTGACATCGGCGTTAACACCGTGGACGCCACTGCAGCAGCGCAGAAGGCCCAGCAGACCATCAATGCAGCCATTCCAAGCCTGTCGCCGGCGCGGCCTAACGCCGTGCCCCAGGGCGGGCTGCTGACCAGCATCCAGAACAACCAGACGCAGAACAAGGGCATGCAGGTGCAAAAGGTCGAGATCCACACCAGCAAGTCTATGACCCCGCTGGAAATGGAAAACATGGTTGCCATGTCGGTGGGCGGATGAGCGAGTACATCGACCTGTTGATCGCCGGCAACGATCTGGTGTTGGACCCGTCGCGTCAGCCGCTGTTGATCGATGACCGGGCCAGCATCGCTCAGGACATCGCCCACATGATCCGCGACAGCGGCTTGCTGGTGACCCTGGTGGCCGAGCGCGATCGGCTCAAGCAACGCGACTGCATCCAGCAACTGGAACTGCTGGTGGAGGCGGACGAGCGCCTGGTGCCGGGCACCGCGCAGATCACCCAGCTGCAGCCCGGCCAGTACCTGGTCACGGCGACCACCCTGAAATTCGGCAACATCGAGGTGACTTTGTGAGTGACGTAGATTTCAAGCAGGCGTTGGCCGACGCCGGCATTCCCACCACCGAGGCGGGGCTGCTGCAGGCGTGGGAGAGCGAAGTAGCCGCCCAGGGCAGCAAGCTGAGCAACACCAGCGCCTATTCGCCGTTCTGGCGTGTGGTGCGTGCCCTGGTGACCAAGCCGGTGCTGTGGATCCTGGACTTTTTCGTGGCCACGGTGCTGCCGAACTTTTTCGTCAAGACCGCTGCCGACGCCTGGCTCGATATGCTGGCTTGGGCGGTCAACGTTGAGCGCAAGGGTGCGACCAAGGCCAAGGGCTTTTTGCTGTTCACCCGCGAAGCTGCCGGCGGCGCCCTGGAAGTACCGGCCGGGACACTGGTGCAGTCCGCATCCATCAATGGGCATATCTACCAGGTGGTGACCACCGCCGTGGGTGTGTTCGCGGATGGGCTGATGCAGCTGCAGATCCCTGTCGAGGCGGTCGACACCGGCGCCGGCTTCAACCTGGCCCCGGGTTACTACGCGATCCTGCCGGTTCCGGTCCCGGGCATTGCCCAGGTGGTGAACAGCGACGGTTGGTTGACCACACCTGGTGCAGATCCTGAGCCCAACGACGAGCTGCGTTTGCGTACCCGTAACCAGTTCTCGGCGGTCAACCAGTGGCACACCGACGCGGTGTATCGCGCCCTGATTTCGGCGTTCCCAGGAGTGCGCCCGGATGGCGTTTACTTCCAGCACGGCGCACCACGTGGCCCGGGCAGTGCCAATGCCTTTGTACTGTTCGACGCGGACGTGCCGGCGGCGACGTACCTGGCGCAAATCAACGCGCATATCCGCGACCAGGGCAACCATGGCCACGGCGATGACCTGTTGGTGATGGTCATGCCTGAAACCCAGCACGCCGTGAGGTTGGAGATCTGGCCGCGCTCGACCTTGACCACCGAACAGCGTGCAACCCTCAAAGACAATGCCGTGCTGTTCGTACGTGCCGCGTTTCGTGACAGCACCGCTACGGACTTCCAGCCGACGCTGACCTATCCCCAGTCGCGGTTTTCATTCAGCCGCCTGGGCGAAGAGCTTCACCAGCAGTTCGCCGGCATCGAATCATTGCGCTTTGCCACGGCCGACATCATCAGCGAGCTGAACATTCCGCGGATCCAGAGCCTGGAGGTGGTGCTGCATGATTAAGATCGATCTGCCGTTCTGGCTCGATGGCACCGAGCTGGCCAAGCTCAAAGCGGCCGCCCAGTCCTGGTGGGAGCACGTCGAGGGTTGGCTGCGCTGGCCGCTGCTGCAGATGGCTGCGGACACCTGCCATATCTCCGTGCTGGACCTGCTGGCCTGGCAGCGAGACATCACCCGCTTTAAGGGCGAGCCCGAGAGCTTGTATCGCCTGCGGGTCAAGTACGCCTTTATCAATGCCGTGGACGCCGGCAGCACCGCCGGCATGAAACGCATCCTGGAACGCCTGGGCGTCGGTTACGTCGAGATCGAGGAACGCCAGGCCGGTCGCGATTGGGATGTGGTGCTGCTGCGTTTCTCGGACTCGCAACTGTCGCAAAACCCCGAGCTGCTGCGCGTGCTGATCCAGCAATACGGGCGCACCTGCCGACGCTACGACTTTTCCACCATCACACCGGTCCCGGTGCAGATCGGCCTTGTTCACTTCCACGACGATCAGCAAACGCTGGTCGCCAGCCTTTAGGAGCCCTCATGGGAGCCAGTATTACCCTTGCAGGTGAAAGCCTGATCGCCCAGCGACAAGCCGCCGGCACTGGGCTGAAAGTCAGCCGGTTCATTTTTGCCAACGTGCCCGGGTTGAACCCCAACAATCCAGTCGACCGCGCGGCGCCAAAGCCGGTGGCGGCGCAGATCGTCTATGTGCACGAGATCCCGGCCGCCCATGCGGGGTATGTGAACCCCAACCAGGTGGTGTACAGCGCGCAGATCGGTTCCGACGTTGGCGACTGGGATTTTAACTGGATCGGGCTGGAGACCGTCGACGGTGTGTTGTTCGCGGTGGCCTACGTGCCCGCCCAGCAAAAGCGCCGCAACATCCCGCCGCAGCAGATCGGCAACAACCTGACCCGCAACATGCTGTTGGCGTTCGACGGCGCCCAAGGCCTGACCGGTATCACCATCGACGCCAAGACTTGGCAGCACGACTTCACCGTGCGCCTGGCCGGTATTGATGAGCGCGAGCGCCTGAGCAACCGAGACGTGTTTGGCCGTGCGTGTTTCTTTGGCAGCGCGCTGCAGGTGGAAAAGGTCGGCGGCGCGTACCAGGTGAAACCGGGCACCGCCTATGTCGAGGGCATTCGCCTGGAGCGGGCGACCGCGCTGCCGATCGTGCCGCCGGCACTGCCGACCACGGCCTGGTTGGATATTGCGCTGCAGCGGCAGTTGAGCGATGTGGTGGCCAGCTGGCAGGTGGTGTTCGGCGCCGCTCGCCCGGACTACACCGACAGTGCTGGCGTGAAGCACTACTGCATCCCCCTGGCGGACCTGCCCAACGCCAACGCCATTACCGATCGCCGCCCGGCCGAGCCCATCGCCGGCTCGCTGGTACAACACTTCGCCGCCCGGGAAGGGGATTACGCGAATCTGCGCGCCCGTGCCACCACCAAAGAAGACGTGGACCTGGGCAATCTGCCCAATGCGATCACGGATGACCCCGCGAGCGACAGCAGCAGCGTGTTGGCCAGCACCAAGATGGTGACGGCGGTAAAGCAGCAGTTGAATACGGAAATTGGCAAGAAAGTCAGTAAGGCCGACGTATTTACCAAGCCTGAAAGTGATGAGCGCTTTGTCCGGATGGGCGGCACCTGGAACTACGCCACCTACTTTGCGGTAGGCAGTCTGCCCACGTTGGCGGCCGCAGGTAACTATGAACAGGCGCATGCCTCGATTTGTGTCTCCAACGCGGGTGTGGCCGCAGCTCCAGCCGCTATTGCGTTCCTCCGTGGTGGTTCATACGGCACGTTCTTTGGTCTGGACACGGACAACCAATTTGCCTTCGGCGGCTGGTCAGCGGGTGACAGGCGTTATCGCTTCTGGACCGAGGCGAATTTCAACCCCGACAGTAAAGCGAACAATGTCCAGGCGACTGAGACCGTCCAAGGAACGGCCAAGGTCGCAACGGCAACCCAGGTCAATACGGGCACCGACGACACAACCTTTATCACCCCCAAGAAACTGCGCATGGGCGTGTCTTTTTCCTTGGGGATTACGGGTTTTATCGCCTTCCCAAGCTGGCTGGGTGGGCTGGTTTTGCAGTGGGGTTACGGGACCGAAACCCACAGCGATACCGGTTTTCGATTCTTCCCGATGGCGTTCCCAACGACGGCCGTGGCCATGGTCGCCATGGCGAACTTTGCCCATAGCGCCAGTACCTGGGTGATTGTGCCGGATCGCTCCAAGTACCTAATGGGCCTGGGCGGTGACTACGTTAACGGCAGCCCGACAGCCAGTCTTTTCTGGATCGCCATCGGCTATTAGGAGCTTGAAGCCATGTTCTATTTCTCTGCTACCGACGGTTTTCTATCGTCCAAAATTCACGGCAAGAACATCCCGGTCGACGCGGTGAAGATCACCGACCAAGTCTATGCGGATCTTCTGATTGCTCAAAACAGCGGCCAGCTGATTCAACTCAACTCGGATGGCGTGCCGGTTGCTGTGGCCGCACCAGGTCCAACTGATGAACAGTTGGCAATCACTGAGCGTGCATGGCGCGACCAGGCATTGTCGGTTGCTATCGGGCTGCGCGATCGTCATCGCGACCAACTGGAGATCGACGCGCCGACGACACTGAGCGACGAGCAATTCAAAGAGTTGCTGCAGTACATGCAAACACTGCGCGACTGGCCGCAATCATCAGGCTTTCCGCACACTGGGCGTCCCTCGGTGCCGGCCTGGATGGCTGACGAATGAGCTGGGCACCGGTGACCATGCGCTGGCCAGAGCAGGCCACGCAGTGGATGGGTGAACTCTCAGCGGCCAAGAATCTGGCCGGCGGCGAGCTGGCCAGCACCGCGAAGCGCCTGGCAGGGCTGGACGGCATGACCAGCACCAACCCCGGGCCGGTGGGTGACGCCGCCAAAGATGCGATCGAGGCCGGCCGCGCCGCACTGGCTGGGCAGATGGGCGAAGCGCCGGCGTGCCTGGCCGTGACGCCGTTTCAAAGTGGAGTGGGCCAGGGCCGTGGCCACCAGCGGTTTCTGTCTGCGCCGAACTTGCTGCAGCAGCTGGCCGCCAAACTGGTCGACGCCAGCGACAACGGCCGACCGGCTGGCCCTCAATACGCGCTGTCGTTGATGTTCCTGGGCATACGGCTGGACCAGTTCGCCGAGACCCTGGCGCGCTTCAATGCACTATTGCCGATCCCTGACCTGGTGCGCGCTGAGCGCCGTGCGCGGAACCTGTCGCGACTGGAGACCGACAAGTGGGAGATCCCCAGCGCTGGGCCGTTGCCGCGTTGGTCCGCGCTGCCCCTGGAGCGATGCACCGTGGTCAAGGCGGCCAAGCAATCCATGGCCGGCCAGATCGCCGTCCTGGAGAGCTACGCGGCCGACAGCTCGCCCATGGGCGACCTGGCAGCGCTGGCAGGCCGCAAAGCTGCCCAGCAGCAGGGCCGCGACAAACAGCTAAATGACCTGAAAGCCCTGCTGGCCGGCGGCAACGCCGACCACAGCATGCGTGCGCGGATCCTCGGCCCTGGTGATACCAGCGAATTGCGCCGCGCCTTGCTCGAAGGCGATGCACCTGGTCATGAGTGGGTGTTGTGCGCCGGCGTGCTGTTGGTGGGATCGCGGGACGGTTTGAGCTTTGTTAGGGAGCTGGTGGGCCTATGACCCTATTACTTGATGGCCAACAGATCCTGGGCAAGCGCCTGAAAATCACCGCTAACCTGCGTATTGAAAGCGACGATCTATCGGGGCAAACCAGCAACAGCCAGACTGCGCACAAGGGCTTCAAACCCAAAACCCTGACGGTCTCCCTGATGATCCCTTTTGTTGACCAGGTGCAACTGCGCAGCCTGATGCGATTGGCCGAAGCCACGGCCGGCGGTGGTCAACTCAAGATGTACCGCATCGTCAACGATACCGCCGCCGCGTTCGGCATCCGTGAAGTGCAGTTCTCCGACGGTGTGAGTGCCCGGGAAGACGACACGTTGAACGCCTGGCTGGTGCAGTTCACCCTGTCTGAAAAGCTGTCCAACCCTGAGCGTGTCGAGAATCGTCGCACCGGCAACGGCGTTACTTCGCAATCTGGCCCGGGTTCGGCCGTGGGCGGCGCGGCGGCTGGCGATGGCAGCGGTACACCCGGGGAGCTGAGCGGCTTCGAACGCACCTTGAAAAAGGTTGATGACTGGCTGGCCCCGACGCCATGAAACTGCATAAGGTACTGACCATCGGCGGCACGCCTTACTCGTTGATCAAAGACGAAGTACGGCTGGAGATCAAAAGCCCCGGCCGGGCGACCTTCACCATCCAGGCAGACGGGCCGGTTAAAGGTCTGGTGACGCTTGATGTCGGCTACAACGACAACCCGCTGCAGCGCCACTTCATCGGTTTTGTTGAGCGCTCCACGGCGATCAACAGCGTGCAGCAGATCCTGGTTTGTCGCGAACTGGCGGCGATCTTGTCTCAGCCTATGCCGTTGAACCTGCGTCACGTTGACCTGCAGGGCGTCCTGGCGGAGATCAGCGACAAGACAGGCCTTCGTTTCCGGGTGCCGGACAAGGCATACGCCAAGGTCAAAGCACCTTTTTTCTACAGTTTGGCCGCCGGCTACCTGGCCATGGACAGCCTGGCCAGCGTGTTCAGCATCCCCGACTTTATCTGGCAGCAGCAGGGTGACGGCGAAGTGTTCGTGGGCAGTTGGGCCGACAGCTTCTTTGGCATCCGCGCGCCTCTACAACTCCCCGTCGAACTGTTCGGAAGCTACCAGGGAAATCAAAGCGCAATGATCGCGGCCCTTCCAGGACTACGACCAGGTGCAACCATCAACCAGGGCGAGAGGATCACCACAGTGACCCTTGCCGGCAACCAAATGGCGATCAAATGGACGACGCAATCCGTCGCAGCGTAGAACGGCAATTCCCCGAACTCACCGGCGGCTACCACCTGCCGCGCTTTGGCCGAGTGGTGGCCGTGCCCGATGCGCCGGCCTCACCTGGACTGTGCGACGACTTTCGACCGCGCTTTGGCGTCGACGTGGAAGTGCTGTTGCCCGATGGCGAGCCAGATCCCGCGCTGCCGATCCTGACCGGCCTACCACTGCCGGCACCGATGGGCGGGCAAGAGGCGGGCATGTTTGGCTTCCCGGAGGAGGGCACTACCGTGGTGGTAAGCTTTGCCTATGGCTTGCCACACAAGCCCTTTATCACGCAGATCCTGCCGCACGGCCTGAGCCTGCCCCGGGTGCCGAAGGGCGACCAGGTGTGGCAGCACAGCGAAGCCTGCCAGCAGCGCGTCGACGCCGACGGCAACTGGCTGCGCCAAACGGACGGCAAGATCCAGGACAAGGCGATCGAGCGGGAAGTGGAGGCGCTGCAGAACACCGAGAGCTTCCAGAGTCACACCAGGACGGTAGATGACCATTCAACTGAGTCGGTGGGTGGGATCAAGACGATCGAGGCGCTGGGCGCGCTCAAGCTGTTGTCGGGCGGATCTGCGAGCCTGGCTGCGGTGGATGATCTGCACCAAGCGACTGGGCGAGATTTGAACTTGGTGGTGGGACAGAAGCATAACGCTACGGTAGGTGGTGATATGGAGGAGAGGATAATCGGCCTGCGCAAAAGCGTTGTTGGAGTTAGTCAGCGCCTAGTTGCACCACGAACTTGGCTTGGATCCGAATCTGTAAATGTACTGCAGGTGGTATGTGACTTGCTCGAATTAGTAGAAATCATGAATGCACAACTGGCTAGTCATACGCATGGAGCGAGCCCCGTACCTCAGACGTCCGGAAAGTTCTTGAATAATGCGATGAAATCTGTAGAGCTGGCGGTGAAGTTGAGAGGGGTTACTTTCTAATATTTAAGTTTTAAACAGTATGCAATTTGCTACATGAGTCTGGTGACGTATTATGGATTAGTCTGGCCGCCCTTAAGTTGAGCGGCTGGACCTATGGTGCGTTATAGGGGCAAGTGTTTAGGCGGATGTTTGACTAAAACGCAATATTTGCGATATCTGCATATGCATTAAGTCCGCCTCTGTGGTCGCTGCCGGTCTTAGGCAGGACATAAGTATAACGCTCATCTTCAAAGTACGTGATCTTCCAGTGCTTTCCGTCGGCTTTAACAGTAAATCCGAGATCCTGAAGAGTGTCTTTAATGCCTTTTGACATTTCACGATAGCTACGTAGAGATTCTTTAAGTAGTTTTGATTTTTGTTCGTGGAGGTCGATGAAATTGTTGCTGTTTACAACGGATCTTAACACATGTTCTTTTCGTGAGTTCGCATAGGTGTTTTTTTCAATGTAATCTCTTAATGCCGATAAAACGAAGACGAAAATTTCCGAGTCGAAGAAGTCTTCTTCGTCGCCGGTATTAATTATAATTCCACCTTGTACGGGGGTTTTTGATTCTAAGTGTCTTACTATTGTATTAAGTCTTTCTATTTCTCTAGGCGGTTGCAGAAGCTGAGTGCAACACGGTTATTGATTTGAAGCTGGAGCATGATGCCGCATAGCCATGGCTTCCTGCATCACCTCGCCCATGACTTCGATCGGGCACTTGAAATCGAAGCGTTTACGGGGGCGCATATTCAGCTCCAAGGCGATGGCATTCAATTGCTCTTGACTGTGTACCGACAAGTCAGTCCCCTTGGGCAGGTACTGGCGGATCAGGCCGTTGATGTTTTCGTTGCTACCGCGCTGCCAGGGGCTGTGCGGGTCGCAGAAGTAAATAGCGACCCCTGTCTGCTGGGTGATTTCAGCATGCCGCGCCATCTCCCGGCCCTGGTCGTAGGTCATGCTCTTGCGCATCGCCAGCGGCATGCTGTTGAGCGCTGCACTGAAGCCCTCCATCGCCGAGGTCGCCGTTGCGTCGTTCATCTTCATCAGCATCAGGTAGCCACTGGTGCGCTCCACCAACGTGCCTACCGACGAGGCGTTGGCCTTACCCTTGATCAGGTCGCCCTCCCAATGCCCCGGCATCAGCCGGTCTTCGATCTCTGGCGGGCGAACATGAATGCTGACCATCTCAGGGATCTGGCCGCGCCGATCCACGCCACCAGAGCGCGGCCGGCGCGTCGTCTTGCCTTGGCGCAGGCAGACGATCAGCTCCTTGCGCAACTCGCCGACCGGCAAGGCATAGATCGCGTTATAGATCGTCTCACGACAGACGTAGGCATCTCTGAGGTTGGGTATGGTCATGCTGCGCAGCTTGCCGGCAATCTGCTCGGGAGACAAACGCTTACGCAGCATGTGGGCCACCAGTTCGAAGCGCTCGCTGCCCGGCACAAGCTTGCGCTTGGGGCGACAAACCTGGCGCCGAATGTTCATCTGTTGCTGGGCGCAGCGGGCCGAGTAAGCACCACTACTGCCTCGATTGCGCTTCAGCTCTCGGCTGATGGTCGAGGGCGACCTGTCAATCAGGCGAGCAATGCCGCGCAGGCTGAAGCCTTGAGCTTGACTGAGTTGAATGATGGCGCGCTCTTCGACGCTGAGTTCGGAATAGGACATAGGGGCAGCACCGTACCGGAAAGGTCAGGTGTTGCACTCAGTTTTCGCGGCCGCCCTATTTAAAGCATCAATATGGTCACGATTTTGTGTGATTTCATTTTCATATAGTGACACTATTTGATTGGCTTCCTCAGCGCTGACGCCCTCGCGCTTCATTAATTCAATCGCATTACGATTTTTTACATGTGTAACTTCATCCCAGCTACATTCCTTAGCTGGAATGAGCAGCGATAGTGCCTCACAAACTGTAGAGAAAATTTCCTGTTCAAAAACTTTTACTTCTTTGGATTCCCTTCTAAAAATAGTAACGCCTGAACCTTTAGGCCAGTATATTCCGACTACGCCCGCATAAACGTTTCGTGATCCTACCTCAGGTCTTAAAGAATGGGAAAATGAACGACTAGGTTCTACAACTACATGCGCCATGCCACATAGTTTTCTAGCAAGACGCTCTGGAATTATCGAGTGTTTACCGGCTGTGTTGGCGCTTACATAGACGATTGGCAGTGTGCAGTTACTATCTCCGTTGATAACGGTTTTTGCAATTTTTAAACTAAAATCGCTTTCATCTAAAGTGATGGGAGTTAATGTGATAGGAATATCTCCATCGTACCCACCGCCAAAACTATCAATAAGCCTTATGATGATTAGGGGTTTTTTAATTTCGAGCGTTGCATCTGATGCAGTGTTGGTGACTATGCTCGCCTTTACTCTAATCCAATGCTGGTCTGGCTCTATTCGCGTTGAAATTTCAGTAATCCAACTAGCATTAGCTGTATGCTTGGTGTATTTAAATGATGATACGAAAAAGCTCGGTGTTTCAGCTCGAGAAAATTCAACAATTTCATTGTTTAAAGAGTGTTTGAAGTCTTCTTCATTGTTTAGTTTTCTGAGATCCTCTTCAGAAAAATCCGTAAAAGGAGAATCTAAAATCCAATTGATGCATTCTTGGAAAACTTCTTTACTTGAGGTGTCGCTGTTGAGCGGAAAACTTACGTTTATAGTCATTGCCTGAACTCCATTGCAGGATTTCACAGGCTATCATTTTGATATCATTAGGTCTACCGGCCATCAATGCTAAGCTTGTCAGTGGATAGTTTGTTTCTATCCACTGGCGGATCAGCTATAAAATGCATTAATAGGTTGTGAGCTCCAATCAATTAATTTACTGGCTAACCTCATCGGCTAAAAGTTTATAATTGTCCGACTGGAAGGGTGAAAAGCCAGCCGGCCACGATGTCACTGACTCGCAGAAAACCCGATACTGTTCAGGAGCGCTGAGGTTAACCTTTAGAACCCGGATTTTAGTAATTAACTCACTCCCAGTTGCTCCTAGCATCCGATTAACTCGAATCAGATCTTCATTCAGATATCGTGGGTAGTACCCGAGGCGTCTTCCGGTTTTAGGATTAATGATCGCAACTGCATTAGAGTCTGCCTGGTTTTTATCTTCGTTGAAGCATGGAAGTAACACTTTACTATCTAAATTAATAAGGTCATGCTTTGCTTCGTCTGTAATATAAGCGACGCCACTAATAAAAAACTTTAAACGATATTCATCTTTTTCAGACTTTTGAGGTACCTTAACGATTCTAAAGTTATCAGTTTTTCGAGCTCCACCCGAAGCACTTAAAATTTCAAAAGGATCGTTAGGTCCTGGAGCCATGTCGAGCCAAGAAAGCATAGTATAGTATTCGGGTCTGCGTTCCGGAATTAGACGATTCTGAAAGAAAGGTAGTAGCTCATGAGATACGTACTCTTTTTCAAGAATACTCATTCGAGGGAATGGAATAAACTTTTTGTTAAGAGCGCCTCGAGTGTATGAAAAAGTATAAACTCCGTTTGACTCTGTCAGTTTTGCAACTGGTTGCCACATCGTGGTAATAGGGTCTCGCCAGATGACGAATGCACTATTCATATGTTTTAATCTGCCGCTTTCTATATGATGGATCCAAGTTTTCCTCAAAAAAAGGTACCAGGCCCATCATATTCGATTTGTTGCATAACAGCATTTCGAGGGCAAATATTTTAGATACATCGCTCATTATTTCCGTAGGGACTGCGTCGATAATAGCTCGCATCATCTCTTCAGTCAATCCGTCTAGCTCTTCGAGCCAACTTAATGCGGCTCTTGGATTGAGTATGCCGAAATATTCAAATGCTTTGAAAGTTCTAAGTCTGCTTTCCTTTAAGTAGAAATATGACTTTGCCCTTCTTACATATGTTGAAACTTGTTGACCACTATCTTGCGATTTGAGTCGTTTGTCCTTTGTTTCATCAGACTCGTTTCTACCTAATCCGGCTGCATGGTCAAAGGTTGGTGCGAGATGAAATCGTCCTTTGCCAGTAACAATTAGCCCCCAATTCTCACTATGGCGATCTTGATTTGATAACAGCGCGTCAAGCATAAGATAACCAGTGAAAAAATCTGCAGCTGTTTTTATGTTAGGGCGACTTTTAAAGCTCAATGGTTTATTTCTAATTATTCTTCTTAAAATAATGTAAACATGCATGATGTTTTGCTTTTCGGTTTTTTTTACAATCTCATTATTAATGGGGGCGCTATAGTTTGTTAGAATTTCATTTGCGGTCACTAAGTAAGTATTGGCTCCAGTTATAAAGCTTTTTGTTATAACTCCTCTTGTTTCTGTATTATAAGCAAGCTCGTATTGTGCGCACGGGATGCGTAATTTTTTAGCGATTTCGCAGGCGACTTTCTCAGACCAGTCTTCACCGTCTCTTGATATGATGTTATTTCGCGAGTCATGGGTTTCTATGGATTTGAATAAATAATCATTCCCTTGTTTATCTGAGCACCAGTATTTTGCTTTGGTACCTAGTGGTTCAAATTCTTCATGTTTGAAGTCTGAAATATCAAAAACTTGATACACCATAGATTTTTTGAGCTCGTCAGAAATATTTTATTGTGCGTTATTGGAGTCGGGTCGACGTCTTATTAGAAACTTAACCCGATTACCGTTGATGAAGATATGCCTGAAATCTTTTTTTTTGAAGAAAAATATCATTTGGAAAGCACTTATCCCCCTCCCGCCGACGGGGTTTGCGTCCTTTTTTTGCGCAAATACAGATGTAGTGCAAACGAACCGGCGGCCCAGGCGGGCCGGGGCGTTCTACGGGCGACCGGCAGTTTCACAGATTGCAAAGTTTTGAAGAGAAGTGCAGGGCGATTGCACAGCGCTGTAGCAGGCGGCCATGACCGGGGCAGGACCGCAGGCCCCGTGTTCATTGAGCGGAAGAGAAGAAATCATGGACTTACGGGCTTTTTCCGAGACGAGATAGATCTTTTTTCTCGCCGTCCGTGGCCTCCTTCGAAGTGGTCGAAAGCTGCCATAAGCCACGAAACGTGTGGGCCTCGTCGAGTCTAGAAGGCTTCACAATTTGTCTCGATTCCTTAACTGGCGCCTGACCTTCTCAATCGGGCCAAACCTTGCTTGATATGCCCCGCGTTCTCACCGATGGTCTCTAGGGCACCACGCACGTTTTCACCTACCTCTATTGAGCCTTGTTGTTCCAGGCGTAGCGTGAGTTCCATCACAGCGGCTTCAATTGCCAACTGATTTTCATACATCCTCTCAAGCACATCTGAGAGCGAATATTCATGCGCCATACGAAGGTTCCTATCGTGAACTCTCAGACTAGCCCCAAGCTGCAGGATTCGCCTCACAGACCTCTATTTTGGAACCAGGGCTGGGAAAAAGGTAATTTTGGTTAGGGAAGGTACTAAAGCTGCTGCAGCCCACGTATTTCGAGGGGTCGACGCATTACCTTGAGGGGTAATATTTGGTAATGGCAAAGGTAATATTCGCCCAAGTGCCCGGATTTGCTGGGGATTGAGCTTGTCAGAAATTACCCGATGAAAAGGTAATGACCTAACCTATAAATTACCAAATTATTACCTTTCTAAATATCTATTAAGTCATTGAAATCAAAGGGTTTTATTCTGATTTATCACGCGTATTACCAATATTACCTTTTTCCCATGCCTCAACATAAACCGGGCAGTACGCCGTTTTTTACCCCCGCTCAACCCTCGCGCACTAACTTGGTGCAAAGTCCATGGGACTACCATGGGACTGAGAAAGCCGATTTTTCAGAGTGAGACCATCGCTGCAGCCCGCGTAAACCGGGTACTTGCATAATGAAAGTGACTTTGCGGGTAGTTTCGAATCTCTCCTTCATCGCCACATTCTGAAAACGCAAACCCCTGATTTTCCTAGAGAAAGTCGGGGGTTTGTGGTTTTTGGCGTCTGAAAAAAGTCATCTGGGACAGCGCTGGGAAAGGTACGTGACTCATATTTAAAAGACTGCTGATCACACGCCCCCCAACCCCTCTTCAATGCCTATGCCGATGATGCACATCCGGAAAATGTGCATGGCTATGCTTCATCGCACCATGCATATGCACATGACTATGTGGCACCTTCGCATCCCACTCAAACCCATGCTCATGCTGGTGATGTTCATCGTGCACATGCCAATGCCCGTGCTCAGTCGCTTCATGTTGATGCTCATGGGCGTGCCGCTCCGTCAGGTGCAGCCACACCCCTACGGCCATCAGCGCGGACGCTATCCAGAAGGCCGCTGACACCGACTCCCCCAACGCCAGCAGCGCAATCGCGGCGCCCAGGAATGGCGCGGTCGAGAAATAGGCCCCCGTGCGTGCGCTGCCGAGCCCGCGCAGTGCCAGTACAAACAGGACCAGGCTGATGCCGTAGCCCAGGAAGCCGACCAACAGGATCGGCCCCAGTTGCGCGGCACTGGGTAGCTGCGCGCCGAGATAAAGCGCCAGGCTGCAATTGACCAGGCCCGCCATCAACCCCTTGGCGCCGGCGATAAACAGTGCGTCCGACGCCGACACCTTGCGCGTCAGGTTGTTATCGATCCCCCAGCACAGGCAGGCCACGGCAACCGCCAGCGGGCCGGTCCAGTCGTGGCTTGCGCCGCCGCCTTCGGGCCATGACAGCACGACGCCGCCCAGCACGATGGCGAGCATGCCGAGGACGATGCGTCGATCCGCGTTTTCCCGGAATACCAGCCAGGCGATGACGGCGGTCAGTACCGATTCTAGGTTGAGCATCAGGGAGGCCGTCGAGCCGGTGGTGCGGGTAAGGCCGAACATCAGGGCCACGGGGCCGAGGATGCCGCCGAATGCGATGGCACCGAGCAGCCAGGGCCATTCAGGTGCGGTCAGGCCGGTGGGTTTCCAGCCGCGATCACGGATGAGGCGTGCGGCACTCAGGCCAATACCGCTGCCGAGGTAGAGCAGGCCGGCGAGCAAGATGGGCGAGAGGCCCAGGCCGAGGCTTTTGGCGAGCGGGGTGCTGGCGCCGAACAGCGCGGCGGCGGCGAGTGCGTAGACGATACTGAGGTTCATGGGCCATCCTCGGAAGGTTGGCCCATGATACGTCGCTCACTCGGGTTAAATCCCGGGCGAATACAGCAACGTGAGGTTTATTGCGCTTTTTTCAGCTTGATCACATCACCGGAAATGTTGGTGGTGTAACCGCTCAGCACCCAAGCCCAGAACCATTTTTCCTGTACTTGTGTGTTGATCAGCGCGTCGCCGCCTTTTGCCTTGATGGCAGCATCCTGTGCGCGCACGAAACGGCTGTTCTGGCCGATCGGGATGACGCCGAACAGCATGATGCCGGTGGCGCTGGCTTCGCTGTGGCCCAGCACGGTGTATTGATTGCTGTCGTACTGCGGGGATTTGATGGCGGTGCCGGTGCAACCTGCGAGGGCGAAACCGAGAACAGCTGCTGCAACCACTTTACTGACGTACTTCACTGAGTAACTCCATGGGCTGAATCCCGAGATTCAATTCTCGGGGGCGACACTTTAATCGCTCCTGTAACAGATTGAAATAAAAGCGCCTGCGTCAGGCTTGCACATACACCCATGCGGTGAGGCCCGAGGCCAGCGCCACCGATACCCGCTTGTAGTCCGACACTTCGTAAGCATCCGCCGCCGCCAGCTCCTGCTCGGTGATCTGGAACACCATCCCGTCGACGCTGGCGCCTTGCTCGAGGGTCGGCGCCACGATCGGATGATGGGTCTTGCCACTGGTGGCCAGGACGTGCGGGTCGGTGATTTCTACCCAGCGTTGCGAGTAGCCCAGCATGGCGTCGTGATGGCCGCTCAGTTCGCGGCCGAAGTTAGCCAGTTGTACGGCTTTGTCCTGCAAGGTGCCGTAGGAAAACAACAGCACGGGAAATTCGGTTGAGCGTTCCATTTCTGTTCCTTGAAGGGTCAGGCGAGCAGGTCTTCGTAGAAGGCGCCGTAGGGTTGGGTCGGGTGGGCGATCTGGATCTCGAGAATCCACAACCCGGCATTCGGACAGTGCTCGAAATCACCCAGGTCGCCGCCACGATGAATGGCGTGGGGAAAGTCGCTGACACGGTGGCCCTTGATGTCCAGGTTCAACCGCCAGCCCATGGCGCGCGCTTGTTCTTCGGCGTAGCGGTAGAGTTCGAGGCCGACCACCTGGTCGTTTTTCCAGCGCGATTGTACGCGGTCGAACAGCTCCTTGGCGGCGCTGGCGCAGGCGATCATGTCCGGGTCGGTGCCGGTGGCGAATGTCGCGCCGGCGTCACCTTCGTGGCCTTGCCACACGGCGCCCATGTCGATGAAGAAGATATCGTTGTCGCCCAGCACCGGGTCGCCTTCGGAGCGTTGCTTGAAGGTCTTGAGGGTGTTGGCGCCGAAGCGCACCAGCAGCGGGTGCCAGATGCGTTGCATGTTCAGGTCGGCGAGCACTTGCTTGCCCAGTTCACGCGCTTGGGACTCGAGCATACCGGGGCGGATGCGCTGTGAAAGGTGTTCGATGGCTTGCCAGGTCATGGCCTGGGCGTAGCGCATGGATTCGATGCTGTAGGCGGCGCCCACGGCTTCTTTGGGTTGTGCGGACACCGGTGTTCCCTCGAGTTGAATAGCATCAGGCGTTATGCGTTTAACTATATAGCGACTCGCAGGCAGAGCCAAAGCGCAAAGGGGCTGTGCGACGACGTTTTCTGTCGAAATCACCTGCTGGGGTTGATGAGTCAAGCGTCAACGAGGCCGTAATCTTCTCAAGCATTAAACGACCGAATTTGTGTGGCGGGCCTGTTGTAGTGAGTGGGCTTACTGTGGTGATCGGGCCTGTTGTGGCGAGCGGGCTTGCCCCGCGTTGGGCTGCGAAGCGGCCCCAAAACCTGGCGATTTAATATGCCTGGATAAACGCGGTGGCCTTATTGGGGCTGCTTCGCAGCCCAACGCGGGGCAAGCCCGCTCGCCACAACAGGCCCGCTCGCCACAGGGGGGCGACAGCACTCGCAAGGTTTTTATGCCCCTCAGACATGCAACCAGGCCAGGCTCCCCAGCAGCATCGCCACACCCGCTGCCGTATACGACAGCCGCTTCAACCACTCTTTCCTCGTCAACAACGTGATCGCCGCCAACGAGATCGCGATCTGGATCGCGGTCATCGCTTGGGCCCAGCGGTGATGCTGGTGCAGCGCCTGTTCGGATTTTTCATCCCAGGCTTTCGAGGTCGCTTCGAGTTTCTCGGCCTGCTTGCGCACTTCTTCCTTCTGGTTCCTGTAGCGCTCGATCTCATCCTTGTAGTGCGCGGCGTCCACACCAGGAATATGGGTGGCCAGTTCCGCCAGGTTTTGCCGGCTGGATTTGGCCTGGTAGTAGTTCCATTGGTTGGCGGCTTCGGTCTTGATGATGGCGGCGTTGTTCTTGTCCATCGCCGCTTCGCTTTCGGTGGAGCCGGCCTGGTAGCTGAGCATGGCACCCAAGGTGGCCATCAGGGCGGTCATCACGGCGATGCGGCTGGCGAAACTGTCGCCACGTCCGTGGGCATGTTCAGTGGTGTGTTCGATGTGTTTTTCGTGGGGGCTGGGGACTTCGAAGGCTTCGGACATGGGGGCGTCTATGAAGGGATTGAGGGAGTCTGATTCTTTACCAGTGAAGCTGTCTCAATCCTGTACGTAACGCTGCAAACCCTGCACGAGCGCATCGAATGTGACCCGGCAGCGCGGGCTGTTGCGCAGGTCTTCATGCATGGTCACCCAGGTGTCGAGTTTCAGCGCGAAGGCCTGCGGCAATACGCGCCGCAAGCGCGGGTCTCGTTTGGCCAATTGCACCTGGCATCCACCGATACCGGCGCCGGCGCGGATCAGGGCCAGTTGGGCCAGGTCGCTGTCGCTGCTGAAGGCAAAGTCGCTGCGTTCGAAGCCGGTGATGGCCACGCTGCGGATAAACGCGTTGGCCTGGTCGTAGCCGATCACCGAATGGTCGGTGAGGTCTTTCAATACCTGTGGTATGCCGTGTTGTTGCAGGTAATCGTCGCGGGCGTGCAGGCCGACTTCGATCAGGCCGATGTGCTGTGCCAGCAGTTGTTCCTGGCTCGGGCGCACCATGCGCACGGCGATGTCGGCTTCCAGTTGCAGCAGGTCGCTGAGGCGGTTGGTCAGTACCAGTTCGACCTTGAGATGCGGGTGCTGCCGGCGCAAGTGCGTGATGATCGACGGCAGCACTTCCACGCCGACCACTTCGCTGGCCGACACGCGCACCACGCCGCGCACTTCGTCGCCCTGGGATGACGCGGCGCGCTCAAGGGCGGCGGCGGTGCGCTCCATGGTTTCGGCATGGGCGCGCAAGGTGTGGGCTACCGCGGTGGGCAGTAAGCCCGTGGGGGAGCGGGTGAACAGCACCACGCCCAGGGCACTTTCCAGCGCAGCGATGTGCCGACCGACCGTGGGCTGTGTAATGCCAAGCAGCCGCGCGGCCCCTGACAGCGACCCCTCCTTGAGTACCCCGAGGAACGACCGGTAAAGCTCCCATCCAATGCTTGATACCATGCATAAATGTATAGCGACTGGATGGTCTTCGGCAATTTATCTATAGCAGGGCCGCGCACACAATGGCCTCACCAACCACTGTGGGAGAGGATGATGAGCAAGGTTCTGGTATTGGGTGCCACCGGTGGCATTGGCGGCGAAGTGGCGCGGCAGTTGAGCGCGGCGGGCTGGGAGGTGTGTGCGTTGACCCGGGATGTCGACAAGGCCCGTCGCCAGAATCCCGCCCTTACCTGGCTCAAGGGCGATGCCCTTGATCGCGCGGCGGTGATCGCGGCCGCCCGTGGTTGCGCGGTGATCGTCCACGGGGTCAACCCGCCGGGCTACCGCCATTGGGCCGAGCAGGTGCTGCCGATGATCGACAACAGCATCGCCGCCGCCATCGCCGAAGGTGCCACCATCGTACTGCCCGGTACGGTCTACAACTTCGGGCCGGATGCGTTTCCCGTGTTGCACGAAGACTCGCCCCAGCACCCGCAGACTCGCAAGGGCGCGATCCGGGTCCAGCTGGAGCAACGTTTACGGGAGGCGTCCCAGCAGGGCGCCCGGGTGTTGATCGTGCGCGCCGGTGACTTTTTCGGTACCCGGCTGGCCAATAACTGGTTTGCCCAAGGGTTGGTCAAACCCGGCAAACCCGTACGCCGCGTCAGCTATCCCGGTGCCCCTGGGGTGGCCCATCAATGGGCCTACCTGCCGGATGTGGCGCGTACCGTGTTGGAGTTGATCGAGCGCCGCGCGACCCTCGACGCCTTCGCCTGTTTTCATATGGCCGGGCATGTGGATACGGATGGCACGCAGATGACCCAGGCGATCCAGCGCGTGGTGTTGCGCCGGACAGGCCAGCAACCCCAGGTCGGCGCGTTCCCCTGGTGGCTGTTGACGTTGGCGATGCCCTTTGTCGTGACCATGCGCGAGATGCAGGAGATGCGCTACCTGTGGCACACCCCGTTGCGCCTGGATAACCAGCGCTTGCTGGCGACCCTCGGCCACGAGCCCCACACCCCGCTGGAGCAGGCAGTAGAGGCCACATTGGAGGGCTTGGGTTGCTTGCCTACGCCCGCCTGGTCAGGCGCACATACACCGCAAGGTTGACCAGCACCACCACGGCGCCCAACACCAGTTGAATGTTCGGCGTCAGGCCGGCGGGGTAGATCAGCGTCAGGATGTAATGCTCGATAAAGCCACCGCCATAGCCGTCTTGCCCGGCCAGGTGGCGAAACAGGTTTTCCCAGCGGGTCAGCGGACACGGCAGGTGGAACACCTCCACCGCAATGCCCCAGGCGACCGCAGGTCCATGCAGCCACAGCACCCCGCGCCACTTGAGGGCGAGCAACCCGCCGAACAGCACGAACACAATGAAGGACAGATGGAACAGCACCAGGCTGTCGGCGGCCAGACGGTAGAGCATCACGGGCACTTCAAAAGGAGGGCCCCACAGTCTAAAGGGTTGCCTGCTGGCAAGGGGGGCCGTTATTGTGCTGAATCCTTTTAGTCCTTCCCCCCAAGGATCTGTAGTGATGAATGCACCGCGTACCGCCGCTCCGATCAAGGCCGTCATTTTCGATATGGACGGTTTGCTGCTGGATACAGAAGGCATCTACACCGAAGTGACGCAGATCATCGCCGAACGCTACGGCCGTACCTATGACTGGGGGATCAAGCAGCACATCATCGGGCGAGGCGCCCAGGACCTGGCCGACTATGTGGTCAAGGCGCTGGACTTGCCGATCACATCGGCGCAATTCCTCGAAATCCGTGAACCGCTGATGAGCGAGCGGTTCCCCAGGGCCCTGGGCATGCCCGGTGCCGAGGCGTTGGTGCGGCACTTGAAGGCGCACAATATTCCGATTGCCGTGGGCACCAGTTCGTCGCGCAATTCGTTTGGCCATAAAACCACCCTGCACCGCGAGTGGTTCAGCCTGTTCGGCACCATCGTCACCGCTGACGACCCGGAAGTCGGTGCCGCCAAACCTGCGCCGGACATCTTCCTCACCGCCGCCCGCCGCCTGGGTATCGCGCCACAGGACTGCCTGGTGTTCGAAGACTCACCGTTCGGCGTCACCGCTGCAAAAGCCGCGCGCATGACCGCCATCGCCGTGCCTGATGAAGCCATGGCCGACAGCAAGTACCACCACGCCGACCAGATCATCCGCAAACTCGCGGACTTTGACCTGGCGGCCTATGGCTTGCCGCCAATGTCCTGATTCACCACGATCAAACGGTGGGAGGCCCCGCTGCCTCTGTGGCGAGCGGGCTATTGTGGCGAGCGGGCTTGTTGTGGTGAACGGGCTTGTTGTGGCGAGCGGGCTTGCCCCGCGTTGGGCTGCGAAGCGGCCCCAATAAGGCTACCGCGTTTATCCAGGCATATTGAATCGCCAGGTTTTGGGGCTGCTTCGCAGCCCAACGCGGGGCAAGCCCGCTCGCCACAACAAGCCCGCTCACCACAAAAAAACGGTCGCTTAGTGAAAGATTTAATACTTAAAAATCAATAAGTTACTTTATTGAGAAGAGGGAACACGTCGAATCGTCGCTCCCTCTCCCTCATTTGGTTTTGCAGGGCTTCAGAAAATCAGGCGCTGAACCCACCGTCGATAGTCAGGCTGGCACCGGTGATATACCCGGCTTCAGGCCCGGCCAGATACGCCACAAAGCTGGCAATCTCTTCCACATGCCCATAACGCCCGACTGCCATCAACCCGATCAGGCTCTCGGCAAATTCGCTGTTCGCCGGGTTCATATCGGTGTCCACCGGCCCCGGTTGCACATTATTGATGGTGATCCCACGTGGCCCCAGGTCTCGCGCCAACCCTTTGGTCAAACCGACCAGCGCGGCCTTGCTCATCGCGTATGGCCCACCTCCGCCAAACGGCATGCGCTCGGCGTTGGTGCTGCCGATGTTGATCACCCGGCCACCTTCGCCCATATGCTTGGCGGCTTCCTGGGTCGCGATAAACACACTGCGCACGTTGATCGCCAACGTCTGGTCGAAGTCTTCCAGCTTGAAGTCTTCCAGCGGTGCGATGGCCAGTACGCCAGCGTTGTTCACCAGGATATCCAGGCGGCCAAACGCTTTGACGGTGGCATTCACGGCATTGCGAATCGCTGCCGCATCGGCACTGTCGGCGTGGATCGCCAGGGCCTTGCCGCCTGTGCTGAGCACATCGTTTTGCAGTTCCTCAGCCTTGGCGGCCGAGCTGACGTAGGTAAACGCGACGGCTGCGCCCTGCGCCGCCAGGCGCTTGACGATGGCAGCGCCGATGCCACGGGAACCGCCTTGAATCAAGGCAACTTTGCCGCTGAGGTTGTGGGTGGTCATGTCGATCTCCAAAGGGTCCAAGGCGGTATGCCTTGTTGATGGGACCGAGTATCGACCTCGCCTGCCCATGCCGGTAGACGGTGATTGCTATAGTCTGTGTAAACCAAAAGTTTAGAGTGGGCGATATGGAGAGCTTTGGAAGTATCGAATGCTTTGTGCGCAGCGCCGAAGGCGGCAGCTTTGCCGAAGCGGCCCGGCACTTGAGCCTGACCCCGGCAGCGGTAGGAAAAAGCGTCGCCAAACTGGAAGTGCGCCTCGGTGTGCGTCTGTTCCAGCGCAGCACCCGCCGCCTGGCCTTGACCGAAGCCGGCAAGCTGTTCCTCGAAGAGGTCAGCGGCAGCCTCACCACCATCCAGAACGCCGTGGCCAACCTGGCCAGCGCCGAAGGGCGGCCGGTGGGCACGCTCAAGGTCAGCATGGGCACGGTATTTGGCAACCGCTATGTGGTGCCGCTGCTGGGGGCGTTTATGCAGCGCTTTCCGGATATCCGCCCGGACTGGCATTTCGATAATCGCCAGGTCGACCTGATCGGCCAGGGCTTCGATGCCGCCATCGGCGGTGGTTTTGAACTGCCCCAGGGCGTGGTGGCGCGCAAGTTGGCCCCCGCCCATCGGGTGCTGGTGGCATCGCCGGATTACCTGGCGCAACGCCCAGCGGTTTTGCTGCCCGAAGACTTGTCGCGGTGCAGCGGCATTCTCATCCGCTCACCGCAAACCGGCCGCGTGCGCTCCTGGCAACTGACCAGCCTGGCCCGCGAACAGCGCCCGCTGCAGCTCAAGCCCGGCATGACCATGAGTGACTCCGAAGCCGCCTGCTGTGCCAGCGCCCAAGGCCTGGGTATCGCGCTGGTAAGCATGCCGATGGCGGTGCCGTTTCTGCACAGTGGCGAGGTGGTGCGGGTGTTGCCCGACTGGTACGTCGATGACGGCAACATCTCCATCTACTACGCCGAACACAAACTGCTGCCGGGCAAGACCCGGGCGTTTGTGGATTTCATCCTCGAGCAGTTTGTGGGGCAGGGCCTGGGCCTGCAGTTCAGCGCAATCTGAAACGGAGCAGCGCCCCTCCCACTTTTAATCTTCAGTGGCCGAACCGGGTCGGCCAGCCAATGACTTTCTTCGGCCGTGGTGTCGCGTAAGTCCTGATCTTCGATGTCGACAACCCCAACCGCACCAGGGATTCGGCAATGGTCACCGCTGCCGTTACCCCGTCCACCACCGGCACCCCGGTGCGTTGGCGAATCTGCTCATCCAGCCCGGCCATGCCGCCGCAGCCCAGGCAGATCACTTCGGCCTTGTCCTCGCGGATCGCCAGCTCTGCCTGACGCACGATGGCTTCCATGGCGGCCAATGGGTCTTCTTCCAGCTCCAGCACCGCCATGCCACTGGCGCGCACCGAGGCGCAGCGCTGGTACAGCCCGGCCAGCTTCAGGCGGTCCTCGATCAGCGGCACTGTACGGTCCAGGGTGGTCACCACGGAGTAGGCATGGCCGAGGAACATCGCCGTGCTGGCCGCCGCTTCAGTGATGTCCACCACCGGCACGTCGAGCAACTCCTGCAAGCCTTCGCGGCCATGTTCGCCATAACCGGCCTGGATTACCGCATCGAAGGGCTGGTCATAGGCCATCACCCGGTCCATGACGGCGATGGCCGCCAGGTAGCTTTCAAAATTGCCCTCCACCGATTCAGCCCCGAAGTAGGGGGTGAGCCCGACAATCTCGGTGCCTGGCGACGCCACGGCCCGCGCTTGTTGGGCGATGGTTTCGGTAATGGATTCGGTGGTGTTGACGTTGACCACGAGGATGCGCATGGAAGGTCCTTGTTTAATGACTGACGTTATCGACTGCAATGCTTTCACCGCTGACATCGGCATAGAACGGCTGGCGCTTGGCGATCACCCGGTAGAGCAACCCTGCAATACCGGCGCCAAACAGCCAGGAAAACGGCGAGACGCTGGCAAAGCCCGGCAGCAGCGCCAGCAGGATGGCGATCACCGCCGCAGGAATGAACGCTGCTACCGCGCGCATATTCACGCCACGGCTGTAGTAATAAACGCCATTCGGGTCTTCGCTATACAGCTGCGGCACGTCCACCTGGCTTTTCCGAATCAGCCAGTAATCGACCATGATCACCCCGTACAACGGCCCCAGCAGCGCGCCCAGGCCGGAAAGGAAATACACGATCACCAACGGGCTGTTGTAGAGATTCCACGGCAGGATCAGTACCGCCACGGCGGCGCTGATCAAACCGGCGCGGCGGAAGTTCAGGTACTTGGGCGCCAGGTTGCTCAGCACAAAAGCCGGCGCGACGAAGTTGGCCATGATGTTCACCGCCACGGTGACGATCAGGAACGCCAGGCAGCCCAGCACCAGGAAGAAGGTATTGGGGATGGCTGCGATGATTTCGGTGGGGCTCTCGATCACCTGGCCGTTGAGCTGGAACTGCCCGCCGCAGAGCAGCACGGTAATCGCGGCGAACACCAGGATATTCACGGGCAAGCCCCAGAAGTTGCCGACCTGGATGGTCTTGCGGCACGGCGACGAGCGCGCGAAGTCGCAGAAGTTGAGGATCAACGTGCCGTAGATCGCCAGCCACAGCGCACCACCGGCAAAGATATTGCGCCACATCTCACCGCCGCTCAGCGGTTCGCGGATCGACCATGCAATGTGGCCGTCGGCCTGGAAGTACATCCACCCGGCCAGCGACGCGACGGTCAGCAAAATGACCGGCCCGGCGAAGCCTTCGTAGCGACGCACCGTTTCCATGCCGTAGGCCAGTATCACCAGTTGCACGAACCAGATGGTCACAAAGCACACCCAGCCCAGGCTCGACAAACCCAGGATCGAATTGTGGTCGTAGTCGCCGAACCCCGGATGAATCGCCGTCAGCAATACGCGGAAAACCACCGATGCGAGGTAGGTCTGGATACCAAACCAGGCAATCGCGATCACCGCCCGGATCAACGCCGGAATCTGCGCCCCGTGAATGCCGAAACTGATGCGGCTGATCACGGGAAACGGCACGCCGGTCTTTTGGCCCATATACCCCGACAAGTTCATGAAGAAGTACACCAGCGCCGCGCCTATCCCCAGGGATAACAAAATCTGCCAGCCACCCAGGCCCAACGCATATAAGCCGATGGCGAATGAATAGTTGGCAATGTTGTGCACGTCGTTGGTCCACAGCGCAAAGATGCTGTAGCGCCCCCAGCGTCGGCCTTCGACCTTGGTGGGTGCCAGGTCTTTGTTGTGCAGGCGCGGGCTGAGCACCAGCGGGCCGGGGCCGGCAGCCTCGGGGTTCAGGGCGGAGGAGGGCAGATCCAGTGCGATGTTGTTCGAGAGACTTGTACGCATTCCGGCAGGCTCCAGCACATCTGCAGGGAAGCTGCAGACTGCAAAGTGTATGTAGGTTTTGTATTTATTGTATACAAAGCGTATTTACACTTAAGCCACATGCGTGCCAGTTTTGGATCTATGAAAGCCCTGGCTAATTTCGTTTTTATAGGTTGGTTAAATAACTGGCTGAATTTGAAGAAATATAAATTGACCGATTGAACAGCTATTTATTTTTGCGTTGTCAGCGTGCGATTCGCCAGACCAACCGAGGGGAGGGGGGAGGTGTTACGTTATGGTGCGCATGAAGAGAAATTGCACACATAAATGGCACCAATGGTTACATGTATGTGTACATTTCTAACACTCAACACAAATCAAATGTGGGAGGGGGCTTGCCCCCGATAGCGGTGTGTCAGTCACTGATGCAGTACCTGATACTCAGCCATCGGGGGCAAGTCGAATCGTCGCACCGCCCCTCCCACATTTTTTACAGCATCAACTTCAAGCCTTGCTGATGATATTCCCAGCGTGCAGCCCGCACTCCTTCTGCGTGGCTTCCTCCCACCACCAGCGGCCTTCACGCTCATGCTGGTTCGGCAGTACAGGGCGGGTGCACGGTTCACACCCGATGCTGATAAACCCGCGCTCATGCAGGCTGTTGTACGGCAGCTCCAGCATGCGGATGTACCCCCAGATCTCTTCACTGGTCATCTGCGCCAGCGGGTTGAACTTGTACAGGGTGCGTTCCGGGGTGGAGAAGGCGCTGTCGATTTCCAGCGCCGCCACCTGGCTGCGGGTGCCGGGGCTCTGGTCGCGGCGCTGGCCGGTGGCCCAGGCGCGCACGTCGGAGAGTTTGCGGCGTAGCGGTTCGATCTTGCGGACACCGCAGCATTCGCCATGGCCGTCCTTGTAGAAGCTGAACAGGCCTTTTTCTTTGACGAAGGGTTCCAGCTTGCTCTGGTCCGGCGAGATCAGTTCGATATCGATCTTGTAGAACTCGCGCACCTGCTCGATAAACCGGTAGGTCTCCGGGTGCAGGCGGCCGGTGTCGAGGCTGAACACCTTGACGTTCTTGTTCAGCTTCCAGGCCATGTCCACCAGCACCACATCCTCGGCACCGCTGAAGGAAATCCACAGGTCATCACCGAACTGGCTGAACGCCAGCTTGAGAATGTCCTGGGCAGACTTGTTGGCATAAGTCGCGGCGAGTTCAACGACATCGAAGGCTTGGTTCATCAGGACGGTTCCTACAGGTCAATGGCGCTGAGCGCTCTATAGGGGAGCGATGGTATCAAAATCCGTCCCGCGTTGCGGCGGCGGGCTTGAATCGCTAGAGTTCGGCAGTCCTTTTGCTCGCTCGACTTGAACAATATAACTAGGAGTGTCTTGTGGAAATTGCCTGTCTCGACCTGGAAGGGGTGCTGGTTCCGGAAATCTGGATCGCCTTCGCTGAAAAAACCGGTATTGAATCCCTGCGGGCGACCACCCGGGACATTCCCGACTACGACGTGCTGATGAAGCAACGCCTGCGCATCCTCGATGAACACGGGCTCAAGCTGGCCGATATCCAGGAAGTGATCGCCACGCTCAAGCCGCTGGAAGGCGCCATCGAGTTCGTCAACTGGCTGCGCGAGCGCTTCCAGGTAGTGATCCTGTCCGACACCTTCTACGAATTTTCCCAGCCGTTGATGCGCCAGTTGGGCTTTCCGACCTTGCTGTGCCACCGCCTGATCACCGACGACAGCGACCGTGTGATCAGCTACCAACTGCGCCAGAAAGACCCCAAGCGCCAGTCGGTACTGTCGTTCAAGAGCCTGTACTACCGCGTGATCGCGGCCGGCGATTCCTACAACGACACCAGCATGCTGGGTGAGGCCGACCGTGGGATTCTGTTCCATGCGCCGGAGAATGTGATCCGCGAATTCCCGCAATTCCCGGCGGTGCATACGTTTGAAGATTTGAAGAAAGAGTTCATCAAGGCGTCGAATCGGCTGTTGAGCCTTTAATTTTTTCGGCCGGGCTGATGGGACGGGTAAAGCCACTGCCTATGTTCCTGTCAGCCCTCTGCAAGCAATCGCTCATAAGGAATACTCAAGCCTTCATGCAGTCGCTTGATCATCGACAAGCTCAGCTTGCGCTTGTGATTCAGCACTTCGGATACACGTCCGCTCGTCCCGATGAAAGGCTCAAGATCCCGGGCGGTCATACCTAGCTGTTCCATGCGAAATTTAATCGCTTCCACCGGGTCTGACGGGGGGATGGGATAGTGCTGCGCCTCGTATTTTTCGATGAGTATTGCGAGGACTTCCAGCTCATCACCCTCTGGCGAGCCTGGTTGCGCTCCCCATATCTGCTCCACGCGCGCAAGCGCAGCGGTCAGGTCCTCTCGGGAATGTATCGGTTTGATGTTCATCATACGGTCTCCGCATTGATCTGATCGTATTGCGCATGAGTTCCTACGAACCGTATGAACCCAAGCTGTCGCTGGTAATCGATCGCCATGATCACTCGATATTTGTTGCCGCCCACGTTGAATACAACCCTGCCACCTTTGAGAATGCTCGCGGTCCTGAGCTCTGCCTTGAGTGCTTGTGGCGTCGGGTAAATTGCCTTTTCCATATGCCGATACAATTCAATAAGCGGCGCTTTTGCATCGATATAGGCGGGTTGGTTTTCCCAGAATATTCGTAAGGTCGATAGAGCGATTATCCGCATCGCTGCAACCTCCCAATTTGGGAGATGGTAGGTGCGATTGAGAGGAGATGCAATCTCGGAAATATTTCCTGAAGGGTAGGCAGTCGCTTCATGTGATCCTTCACAGACGGCGGGTGGACGGTTGACGCCGGACGCTATCCTCCGACGTTCAACTGCGTCTACTGCGGGTCTGATTCAGGTTTTTTCTACTGCCCGGCTCTGCGTCTGAGAGCCAGAAAGGAACTGCGCGCTACAGGCTTTCCAGTGTTTGTAACAACACCCGCACCTTGGTCAGCGACTCCTGATACTCCGCCTGCCACTGCGAATCCGCGACGATCCCGCCGCCGCCCCAGCAGCACACCTGACCATCCTTGACCAGCAAGCTGCGAATGGCGATGGAGCTGTCCATCTCGCCGCGCACATCCAGGTACACCAGCGAACCGCAATACAAGCCGCGCCGCGTCGGCTCCAGTTCGTCGATGATCTGCATCGCGCGGATCTTCGGTGCGCCGGTGATGGAGCCACCGGGGAAGCTGCCGGCGATCAGGTCCAAGGCATCTTTGTCGTCGGCCAATTCACCGATGACGCTGCTGACCAGATGGTGCACGTTGGGGTAGCTTTCCAGGCTGAACAGCTCCGGCACGCTCACCGAGCCGGTGCGGCAGGTGCGGCCGAGGTCGTTGCGCAGCAGGTCGACGATCATCAGGTTTTCGGCGCGGTCCTTGGGGCTGGCCAGCAGTTCGGCGGCATTCGCCGCGTCTGCTTCGGGGGTCAAGCCGCGAGGGCGCGTGCCTTTTATCGGGCGGGTTTCGACCTGGCGCTGGCTGATACGCACGAACCGCTCCGGCGACAGGCTCAGCACCGCGCCATCATCCGGCAGGCTCTGGAACCCGGAAAACGGCGTCGGGCAGGCTTCGCGCAGGGCGCAATAGGCCGCCCACGGATCGCCGAGGCACGGTGCGCGAAAGCGTTGGGCAAAGTTGACCTGGTAGCAGTCACCGGCCTGGA
Organism: Pseudomonas sp. G11; assembly: GCF_029457515.1. NCBI lineage: Bacteria > Pseudomonadati > Pseudomonadota > Gammaproteobacteria > Pseudomonadales > Pseudomonadaceae > Pseudomonas > Pseudomonas sp. G11. The sequence goes on along the minus strand of NZ_CP120377.1, from coordinate 6,088,111 downwards.
TGTAATCCTGGATGCGTACGATCGCCTGGCGATATGCCTCGGCGGTCAGGTCAGGGGCCATGGGGCCCAGGAGCTTGAACGTGGCTGCTCCGTCGACAACGCCATGACTGAACACCGCGATCAAGCGTTGCCGCTCGCTGACTGCCAGCGCCGGGTGAAACACCAACTGGCTGGTCCGCGCCTGGTGATCACTGATCAGCGCCCAGGCATACAGGCCAAAACGCGCATCCGGCAGGTGCAAATCGTCTGCGGCCAGGTGCGGCATCTGTTCCAGGTGGCGGCCGAAGTCGTAGCTCAAGTAGCCGATCAGGCCGCCAGCAAACGGGAGTTCCAAGCCAGCGGGTATGCTCGCTTCACCCAGTTGGGTCAGGCTTTCCCGCAGGCGCTGCAGGAAGTCTGCGCCGCTTTCACCAGGCGATACCGTTAGTGTCACTTGCGGCCAGGCGCTGAGCAGGTCATAACGCCCGCGCTCGGCCACGGGCCTGCCGCTGTCCAGCAGGACTGCGCCTGGCGCATGGCGAATCGCCGCAAAATACTCGGCGGGGTTGGCCCGGTAGGGCAGCGGGTGTACGGAGCAGGTCGACATGCGGGGGTGGATCAGCTGTTGGCGTGGGGGAGGGGATTGTAGTCCCCCGTAGGATTTGCTCCTAGGGGGGATGTCGGGGATAGACAGATGTAAGGCCGCGTCAGCCTTCGACGGGCGGAATATGCCCGAACATTTCCTGTACGAACGCCACCCGCTCTTCCGGGGTTTCCGTCACACCGGCCGCTTTCAGCGCTTCCAGGCGCGCCTCCACGGCATGGGTGCGCAGGGTCAGGCCGCAGTCGTTGGCGATCTGGATATTCAGCCCCGGCCGTGCGTTCAGTTCGAGGATCAGCGGGCCTTTCTCCTGGTCCAGCACCATGTCCACGCCGATATAACCCAGCCCGCACAGCTCGTAGCAGCCGGCCGCGAGCTTCATGAAGCCGTCCCAGTTGGGCAGTTGCACACCGTCCACCGCGTTGGTGGTGTCGGGGTGCTTGGTGATGATGTTGTTCAGCCAGGTACCGCGCAGGGTCAGGCCGGTGGCGAGGTCGACACCCACGCCAATCGCGCCCTGGTGCAGGTTGGCCTTGCCGCCGGACTGACGCGTCGGCAAGCGCAACATGGCCATCACCGGGTAGCCCATCAAGACGATGATGCGGATATCCGGCACGCCTTCGTAGCTGATGCTCTTGAAAATCTGGTCGGGGACCACGCGGTACTCGATCAGCGCGCGGTCACGATGGCCACCCAAGGAGTACAGGCCGGTGAGGATGCTGGAAATCTGGTGCTCGATTTCCTCATGGCTGATGATCTTGCCGGACACTGTGCGGTAGCGCCCTTCAAAACGGTCGGCGACGACCAGGATGCCGTCGCCGCCGGCGCCCTGGGCCGGCTTGATCACGAAGTCGCTGCGCCCACCGATGATCGCGTCGAGCTTGTCGATTTCCTTCTCGGTGGAAATCACTCCGTACATTTCCGGCACATGGATGCCGGCCGCCATGGCCCGTTCCTTGGTGATGATCTTGTCATCCACGATCGGGTACAGGCTGCGCTTGTTGTACTTGAGCACGTAGTCGGCGTTACGCCGGTTGATGCCCATGATCCCTCGCGCTTCCAGGGCCTTCCAGGTCTTCCAGAAGCCGAACATTACGAATCAGCCTTGAGGAAGGCCTTGAACCGCACCAGTTCGGTCAGGCGGTAGCCGCGATAGCGACCCATGGCCAGCATGAAGCCCACCAGGATCAACAGGATCGCCGGGAAGGTGAATACGAAGTAAATCAGCTCCGGCACGCTCATGATGATGTGTGCCAGGGAGGCGGCGAACAGCGTGCCGATCGCGACTTTCATCGCATGGCTGGCGCCGCGTTCTTCCCAGGTGATCGACAGGCGTTCGATGGTCATGGTCAGGATCACCATCGGGAACAGCGCCACCGACAAACCGCGCTCCAGGCCCAGTTTATGGCTGAACAGGCTGATGGCGGCGATCAGCACCACCACGAAGGTCAGCACCACCGACAACCTGGGCAGCATTTGCAGCTTCAAGTGTTCCAGGTACGACCTCAGGGACAAGCCCAATGCCGTGATAATCGTGAACAGCACAATCCCGAAGCCCAGCTGCGTCTCGCGGAACGCCAGCGCGATCAGCACCGGGGTGAACGTGCCCAGGGTCTGCAGGCCGATCAGGTTGCGCAGGATCAGGATCACCAGCACGCCGATCGGGATCATCACCATGATCATGAAGGTTTGCTGGGTTTGCAGCGGCAGGCCGTACAGCGAGTATTCGAGGAAGTTGGCGTCGGTATTTTCGTCGGTCAGCTTGGCCAGGCGAATCGCGTTCATTTCGCTGTTGTTCAGGCTGAAGGTGACCACGGCTTTCTTGCCGCCATCGACGGTGATCAGGTTTTCATCGCCGGTCCACCACAGCAGGCGGTCGGCGGGCAGGCCCTGTTCGCCGGTCTCCGGGTTGAAGTACAGCCAGTCATTGCCATTGAAGCTGCGCAGCCACAGTTCCGGGGTTTGCGGCTGGTCGGCGACCAGGCGGATGGTGTGGACCTTTTCCACCGGTACGTGGGCGATGGACAGCAGCAGCTCGACGATCTTGGCCTTGTGCGGCGTCGACGGGTCGCCGCCCAGCAGCAGCTTGACGTTGTCGTCGTTGAGGTTGTTGGTGCGCTTGATCGCTTCGGTAATAAAGGTCTCGACGTCGGCCGAGTGCTGGCGGATCGGCGCCAGCAGGGCTTCGGCGGCGATTTTCTCCGGGCCTTCCACGGCAATGCTGTCGCGGAAGGTCGGGCCCTTGATCTTGACCTTCTCGCCGCTGTAGCGCTTGGTCAGCACCAGGCGGTAATACAGGGTCTGGTTGCCCTTGGCGCGGCGTGCCGACCAGGTGACCTTGCGGTTGCCATCGATGCGGTTGACGCTCACCCCGTAGTTGTTCGAGATGAAACTCTCATTGAGGCTGACGAAGTCGCGGCTCAGGGGCGGCACGAACATCTGGATCTTCACCGGGTCTTTCGGGTTGGCGACGAACTCGACCTTGGCGTCGATGTTCCACAAGTCGTCGGTGGCGTCCTCGGTAACAGGAATGCCCAGCACGAAGATCTGGTAGGCGGTGACCGAAATACCGAGCACCACCAAGAGGGTGATGAGGATTTTCAGGTGCAGGGTGAGAGAGCGCATTCGGTTTACTCGGCGGTATGAGCGTCGGCGGCGCAGGCGGGTTTGCCTGCTGCGTATTTAAGACTGGGGTCGACCAGCGCATCAAAGCGTTTCAGGGCTTCGGAGCCGATCAGCAGTGGGTATTGGAAGGCGCTGCGGTCAGTCAAGTTCACTTCGATGCTGCGTAAAGCGCTGCCCATGCAGATATCCAGGGCAATCACCGGACGGGCGGTGTAGTTCTTGTCCTCATCGGGATCGTAGTCACCGGCGCGACGCTTGATCTTGCTGACGCGGGCCAGGGGGCGCTCGATGGGGTGGGAATGGGCGGCGTCGATCGCCAGGTAGAAGCGTACCCAGGATTCACCGTTGCGCTTGAAACGCTTGATATCGCGGGCGCTGAGCGAGGCGGTCTTGGCGCCGGTGTCGAGCTTGGCCGCGACTTCCAGGTCGATACCGGCGAGCTTGGCGTATTCGTTGAGGCCATACACGGTCTTTTCGGCGGCAACGCTTAGCCCCGGCATAAGTCCCGGTACGAACAATAGGCATATCAGAAGGAAGGGCTTGAGTCTCATAGATCCTGAGGCGGTGCAGTGCGATGTTCAATTCAAGGCGACTGGCATTGCTGCGCAAGCTCCCTCGTGCGCCGTTTCATCCAGTGATGTCAGGCAAAAGCGGCGGGCATTCTAACATGATGCTTTTCTGACGCCAGCGCTGGCAGGCGGCCATGCCCCAAGCGCGTGCGGGGCTGGTTATTAGACGATTGTCGACAATGTGCATTTATTCTTTGACTATCTGGGGCCGATTGGCTAGTTTTTGCCACATTGCTTTTAAAGGTGTCGACAATATGCTCGAGCAAGCGGAAGCCCCGGTGGTGCCCTCGGACGAATCCCAGACGATGTCGGAAAACGTCTTCCGTCGTATCCAGGCCGCCATCGTCAAGGGCGAGATCGCCCCCGGCAGCAAGATCTCCGAGCCAGAGCTGGCGCGCACCTACGGCATCAGCCGCGGCCCGCTGCGTGAGGCGATCCACCGCCTGGAAGGCCAGCGCCTGCTGGTGCGCGTACCCCATGTGGGCGCGCGAGTGGTGTCGTTGAGCCACGCCGAGCTGATCGAACTCTATGAGATCCGCGAGTCCCTCGAAGGCATGGCCTGCCGCCTGGCTGCCGAGCGCATGACCGATGCGGAAATCGAAGAGCTGCGCCAGGTGCTGCACACCCATGAACGCGACGAAGCGTTCCAGGCCGGCCTGGGCTACTACCAGCAGGAAGGCGACTTCGATTTTCACTACCGGATCATTCAAGGTGCCGGTAACCGCACCCTGACCCAAATGCTCTGCGGCGAGCTGTACCAGTTGGTGCGCATGTACCGCATCCAGTTCTCCGCCACCCCCAATCGTCCACGCCAGGCTTTTGCCGAGCATCACCGCATTCTTGACGCGATTGCCGATCGCGACGGTGAACTGGCCGAACTGTTGATGCGCCGCCATATCGGTGCGTCCAAACGCAATATCGCCCGTCATTTTCCCGACGGCGCTCCCCAGACAGCCACTCAGCGAGGTGAGTCATGAGTTCCAATAACAACACCACTCCAGGCCAGCGTTTCCGTGACGCGGTTGCCAGCGAACAGCCCTTGCAAGTGGTCGGCGCAATCAACGCCAACCACGCGCTGCTGGCCAAGCGCGCGGGCTTCAAGGCGATCTACCTGTCGGGTGGCGGGGTGGCTGCCGGCTCCCTGGGCGTACCGGACCTGGGCATTACCGGCCTGGACGACGTGCTGACCGACGTGCGCCGCATCACCGACGTGTGCGACCTGCCCTTGCTGGTGGACGTGGACACTGGCTTCGGCTCCTCGGCGTTCAACGTGGCGCGTACCGTCAAGTCGATGATCAAGTTCGGCGCTGCCGCCATCCACATCGAGGACCAGGTCGGCGCCAAGCGTTGCGGGCATCGTCCGAACAAAGAAATCGTGTCCCAGCAGGAAATGGTCGACCGCATCAAGGCCGCCGTGGATGCGCGCACCGATGACAGCTTCGTGATCATGGCGCGTACCGATGCCCTGGCGGTCGAGGGCCTGGAGTCGGCGCTGGAGCGTGCCGCCGCCTGCATCGAGGCGGGCGCCGACATGGTGTTCCCGGAAGCCATCACTGAACTGGAGATGTACAAGCTGTTCGCGTCCCGGGTGAAAGCGCCGATCCTGGCTAACATTACCGAGTTCGGCGCAACGCCGCTGTACACCGTCGAACAGTTGAAATCTGCCGATGTTTCCATCGTGCTGTACCCGCTCTCGGCCTTCCGCGCCATGAACAAGGCCGCCGAGAACGTCTACACCGCGATCCGTCGCGACGGCACCCAACAGAACGTGATCGACACCATGCAAACCCGCATGGAGCTTTACGATCGCATCGACTACCACACCTTCGAGCAGAAGCTCGACGCGCTGTTCGCCGCGAAGAAGTAACGAACGCGCCTCTCTATAAATACAAGATTAAATACAAGATTGGAGAACAGACATGGCTGAAGCAAAAGTACTGAGTGGCGCCGGCCTGCGTGGCCAGGTTGCCGGGCAGACGGCGTTGTCCACCGTGGGGCAGGCCGGTGCCGGCCTGACCTATCGCGGCTACGACGTGCGCGAACTGGCGGCCGATGCGCAGTTTGAAGAAGTGGCCTACCTGCTGCTCTACGGCGAACTGCCGACCAAGACCGAACTGGCCGCCTACAGCGCCAGGCTGAGTAAGCTGCGCGACCTGCCGCAAGCGCTCAAGGAAGTCCTGGAGCGCATCCCCGCCGACGCCCACCCGATGGACGTGATGCGCACCGGTTGCTCGTTCCTCGGCAATATCGAGCCCGAGCAAGACTTCAGCGTGCAACGCGACGTCACCGACCGCCTGCTCGCCGCCTTCCCGGCGATCATGTGCTACTGGTACCGCTTCAGCCACGACGGCAAGCGCATCGACTGCGTGACCGACGAGCCCAGCATCGGCGGCCACTTCCTGCACCTGCTGCATGGCAAAAAACCGAGCGAGCTGCACGTCAAGGTGATGAACGTGTCGCTGATCCTCTACGCCGAACACGAATTCAATGCCTCGACCTTTACCGCGCGGGTGTGTGCGTCGACCCTGTCCGACCTGTATTCCTGCGTCACCGCTGCGATTGGCTCGCTGCGCGGCCCGCTGCACGGCGGCGCCAACGAAGCGGCGATGGAAATGATCGAGCGTTTTGGCTCGGCAGAGGAAGCAGTCGAAGGCACCCTCGGCATGCTGGCGCGCAAGGACAAGATCATGGGCTTCGGCCACGCGATCTACAAAGACAGCGACCCGCGCAATGAAGTGATCAAGGGCTGGTCGAAAAAGCTCGCTGACGAAGTGGGCGACACGGTGTTGTTCCCGGTGTCCGAAGCCATCGACAAGACCATGTGGGAACAAAAGAAACTGTTCCCCAACGCCGACTTCTACCATGCCTCGGCGTACCACTTCATGGGCATCCCGACCAAGCTGTTCACGCCGATCTTCGTGTGCTCGCGCCTGACCGGCTGGGCCGCCCACGTGTTCGAACAGCGCGCCAACAACCGCATCATCCGTCCAAGCGCCGAGTACATCGGCGTTGAACAGCGCAAGTTCGTGCCAATCGAACGTCGCTGAATTGCAGGTGTAATCCTGCTCTCTGTAGGAGCGAGCTTGCTCGCGAAAAACGTCAAGGCATCGCGATCATTCAGTATGCCCGCATTATCGTTGACGACCTTCGCGAGCAAGCTCGCTCCTACAGGAGGCAGGTTCCCGCAGCAACCTATACCGTGACCGAGTCCTGACGATGAACACTGAATTCCGCAAACCGCTCCCCGGCAGCCGCCTGGATTATTTCGACGCCCGCGCGGCGGTCGATGCCATCCGCCCAGGCGCCTACGCCACCTTGCCCTACACCTCACGCGTGCTCGCGGAAAACCTGGTGCGCCGCTGCGACCCTGCCACCCTCAACGCGTCCCTGAGCCAACTGATCGAGCGCAAGCGCGACCTCGACTTCCCATGGTTCCCGGCACGCGTGGTATGCCACGACATCCTCGGCCAGACCGCCCTGGTCGACCTCGCTGGCCTGCGCGATGCCATCGCCCTGCAAGGCGGCGACCCGGCCCAGGTCAACCCGGTGGTGCCGACGCAACTGATCGTCGACCACTCCCTGGCCGTTGAAGCCGGTGGTTTCGACCCGGACGCGTTCGAGAAAAACCGCGCCATCGAAGACCGTCGCAACGAAGACCGTTTCCACTTTATCGAGTGGACCAAAAAAGCCTTCAAGAACGTCGACGTGATCCCGCCGGGCAACGGCATCATGCACCAGATCAACCTGGAGAAAATGTCCCCGGTGATCCAGGTGCGTGACGGTGTGGCCTTCCCGGATACCTGTGTCGGTACCGACAGTCACACCCCGCATGTGGATGCGCTGGGCGTGATCGCCATCGGCGTCGGCGGCCTCGAAGCCGAAAGCGTCATGCTTGGCCGCGCCTCGTGGATGCGCCTGCCGGAAAGCGTCGGCGTGGAGCTGACGGGCAAGCTGCAACCCGGCATCACCGCCACCGACATGGTGCTGGCGCTGACCGAGTTCCTGCGCCAACAGAAAGTGGTCGGTGCCTGGTTGGAGTTCTTCGGCGAAGGCGCATCGAAACTGACGTTGGGCGACCGCGCGACCATCTCCAACATGGCCCCGGAATACGGTGCGACAGCGGCGATGTTCTACATCGACCAGCAGACCATCGCCTACCTGAAACTCACCGGCCGCGAAGACGAACAGGTCACCCTGGTCGAGCAGTACGCGCGTCATACCGGCCTGTGGGCGGACGACCTCAAGAGCGCGAAATACGAGCGCGGCCTGACCTTCGACCTGTCCAGCGTCGTGCGCAACATGGCCGGCCCGAGCAACCCCCACGCCCGTGTCGCCACGCGTGACCTGGCCGCCAAGGGCATCTCCGGCCAGTGGGATGAAGTTCCGGGGCAAATGCCTGACGGCGCGGTGATCATCGCTGCCATTACCAGCTGCACCAACACCAGCAACCCGCGCAACGTGATCGCCGCCGGCCTCCTGGCACGCAACGCCAACAAGCTGGGGCTGAAACGCAAGCCGTGGGTCAAGTCGTCCCTGGCACCGGGTTCGAAGACCGTGGCCATGTACCTCGAAGAAGCGGGCCTGGGCCATGAGCTGGAAAAACTCGGTTTCGGCGTGGTGGCCTTTGCCTGCACCACCTGCAACGGCATGTCTGGCGCACTGGACCCGGTGATCCAGCAGGAAATCATCGACCGCGACCTGTACGCCACCGCCGTGCTCTCGGGCAACCGCAACTTCGACGGGCGTATCCACCCGTACGCCAAGCAAGCGTTCCTGGCTTCGCCGCCGCTGGTGGTGGCCTATGCGATTGCCGGCACCATCCGTTTCGATATCGAGAAGGACGTGCTGGGCCTCGATGCCAATGGCAAGGAAATCCGCCTGCAGGACATCTGGCCGACTGACGAAGAGATCGACGCAGTGGTCAAGGCCTCGGTCAAGCCGGAGCAGTTCCGCGCGGTGTACATCCCGATGTTCGCGATCCACGAAGACACCGGCCCGAAAGTCGCGCCGCTGTATGACTGGCGCCCGCAAAGCACCTATATCCGCCGTCCGCCGTACTGGGAAGGCGCACTGGCCGGGGCGCGGCCACTCAAGGGCATGCGCCCGCTGGCCGTGCTGCCGGACAACATCACCACGGACCACCTGTCGCCGTCCAACGCGATCATGCTCGACAGCGCCGCGGGCGAATACCTGGCGAAAATGGGCCTGCCGGAGGTCGACTTCAACTCCTACGCGACCCACCGTGGCGACCACCTGACCGCGCAGCGCGCCACGTTTGCCAACCCGAAACTGTTCAACGAGATGGTCGTCGAGAACGGCAAGGTCAAACAGGGTTCCCTGGCGCGCATCGAGCCGGAAGGCAAGGTCACGCGCATGTGGGAAGCCATCGAAACCTACATGGAGCGCAAGCAGCCACTGATCATCATTGCCGGCGCCGACTACGGCCAGGGCTCGTCCCGCGACTGGGCGGCCAAGGGCGTACGCCTGGCTGGCGTGGAAGCGATTGCCGCTGAAGGCTTCGAGCGCATCCACCGCACCAACCTGGTGGGCATGGGCGTGTTGCCGCTGGAGTTCCTGCCGGGCACCGACCGCCACACCCTGCACATCGACGGCAGCGAAACCTATGACGTGGTCGGCGAGCGCACCCCGCGCGCGCAGTTGACCCTGGTGATCAATCGCAAGAATGGCGAACGTGTCGAAGTGCCGGTGACCTGCCGCCTGGACACCGCCGAAGAAGTGTCGATCTACGAGGCGGGCGGCGTGTTGCAACGTTTTGCCCAAGACTTCCTGGAATCGGCGGCGACCGTCTGAAGAGGATAACCATGGCACACGTAGCGCAAATCAAGATCCCCGCCACCTATATGCGTGGCGGTACCAGCAAGGGCGTGTTTTTCAGGCTCCAGGACCTGCCCGAATCGGCGCAGGTGCCGGGTGCCGCCCGCGATGCCTTGCTGTTGCGGGTGATCGGCAGCCCCGACCCCTATGACAAGCAGATCGATGGCATGGGCGGTGCCACGTCGAGCACCAGCAAGACCGTGATTCTCGCCAAGAGCACCCGTGCCGATCACGACGTGGACTACCTGTTTGGCCAGGTCTCCATCGACAAGCCCTTTGTCGACTGGAGCGGCAACTGCGGCAACCTGTCGGCGGCGGTGGGCTCGTTCGCTATCAGCGCCGGGCTGGTCGACCCGGCGCGCATACCGCACAACGGCATTGCCGTGGTGCGGGTGTGGCAGGCCAATATCGGCAAGACCATCATTGCCCATGTGCCGATCACCGACGGCGCGGTGCAGGAGACCGGTGATTTCGAGCTCGATGGCGTGACCTTCCCGGCCGCCGAAGTGCAGCTGGAGTTCATGGACCCGGCGGCGGAAGAAGAGGGCGGTGGCGGTTCGATGTTTCCCACCGGCAACCTGGTCGACGAACTGGAGGTACCGGGTGTCGGCACCTTCAAGGCGACGCTGATCAACGCGGGCATCCCGACGATTTTCATCAACGCCGAAGACCTTGGCTACACCGGCACCGAGCTGCAGGGCGCGATCAACAGCGACCCCAAGGCCCTGGCGATGTTCGAGACGGTGCGCGCCTACGGCGCGTTGCGCATGGGCCTGATCAAGCACCTGGACGAAGCCGCCCAGCGCCAGCACACGCCGAAGGTGGCGTTTGTGGCTAAGCCTGCCGATTACGTGGCGTCCAGCGGCAAGGCGATCAAGGCCGGCGATGTGGACCTGTTGGTGCGCGCCCTGTCCATGGGCAAGCTGCACCACGCCATGATGGGCACCGCAGCGGTGGCGATTGGCACGGCTGCGGCGATTTCCGGGACCTTGGTCAACCTCGCCGCGGGCGGCATCGAGCGTAATGCCGTGCGCTTCGGGCATCCGTCCGGCACGTTGCGCGTGGGGGCTGAAGCCACCCAGGTGGACGGTGAGTGGGTGGTGAAGAAAGCCATCATGAGCCGCAGTGCGCGGGTGTTGATGGAAGGTTTCGTCCGCGTACCCGGCGACGCCTTCTAAAACCCTGCACAGATCCAATGTGGGAGGAGGCTTTTTGTAGGAGCGAGCTTGCTCGCGAAAAACTCACAGGCGCCGCGTTCATTCAGGAAGCACGCGTTATCGTTGACGTTTTTCGCGAGCAAGCTCGCTCCTACAAGAGGCGATGTGAACTGGCATTAGGGTAAGCCCTTCCCACAGAGGATCTCTATTCCAAAAGGCAGGCATCCAAGACCTGCTTTCAATAACCTTAAGCCCGAGGACTGACCCCAACCCATTTTCGGAGTACTGCCATGAGCACCAACGTCGACCAGAACAACCGCCCCGATTACGACCAGGTTTTGCAGGACATTGCCGACTACGTCCTCAACTACCGCATCGACTCCCCGGCCGCCCTGGACACCGCGCGCAATTGCCTGATGGACACCCTCGGCTGCGGTCTGCTGGCCTTGCGTTTCCCGGAGTGCACCAAGCACCTGGGGCCCATCGTCGAAGGCACGGTGGTGCCGTTCGGCGCGCGGGTACCGGGCACGTCGTTCCGCCTGGATCCGGTCAAGGCCGCCTGGGACATCGGTTGCCTCGTGCGCTGGCTCGACTACAACGACACCTGGCTCGCCGCCGAATGGGGGCACCCCTCGGATAACCTCGGCGGCATCCTCGCCGTGGCCGATCATCTTTCGCAAAAGCGCGTGGCCAATGGTGAGGCACCGCTGACCCTGCGCGCGGTGCTGGACGCAATGATCATGGCCCACGAAATCCAGGGCGTGATTGCCTTGGAAAACTCCTTCAACCGCGTCGGCCTCGACCATGTGCTGCTGGTGAAAGTCGCCTCCACGGCGGTCACCGCCAAGCTGATGGGGGCCAACCGTGAACAACTGCTGGCAGCGCTGTCCCACGCCTTCGTCGACGGCCAGGCCTTGCGCACTTACCGCCATGCGCCCAACGCCGGTTCGCGTAAATCCTGGGCGGCGGGAGATGCGTCGAGTCGTGGTGTACGCCTGGCCGACATCGCCATGCGCGGTGAGATGGGCATTCCCGGGGTGCTGAGCGCGCCGCAGTGGGGGTTCTACGACGTGTTGTTCAGCCACACCAACAAGGACCTGGCGCTCAAGCCCGAAGACAAGCGCGTCTTCAGCCTGTCGCAGCCCTACGGCACTTATGTGATGGAAAACGTGCTGTTCAAGATCAGCTTCCCTGCCGAGTTCCATGCGCAAACCGCCTGCGAAGCGGCGGTGACCTTGCACCCGCAGGTCAAGGATCGCCTGCATCAGATCGAGCGCATCGTGATCACCACCCATGAGTCGGCGATTCGCATCATCTCCAAGGTGGGCCCACTGGCCAACGCCGCCGACCGCGACCATTGCCTGCAATACATGACCGCGGTGCCCCTGGCGTTCGGCAACCTGGTGGCCGAGCAGTACGAAGATGAGTTCCACGCAGCCCACCCGATCATCGACGAACTGCGCGACAAAATGGTCATCGTCGAAGACCCGCGCTACAGCCGCGAATACCTGGAGGCCGACAAGCGCTCCATTGCCAATGCGGTGCAGGTGTTCTTCACGGATGGCACCCACACCGAGCAGGTGGCGGTGGAGTACCCGATTGGCCATCGCCGTCGCCGCGCAGACGGCATTCCGTTGCTGGAAGACAAGTTCAAGGCCAACCTGGCCACGCGGTTTACCGCGCAGCGCAGCGCGGAGATTTTTGCATTGTGCAAAGACCAGGCGCTGCTTGAAGCGACGCCGGTCAATCGGTTCGTGGACCTGTTTGTGATCTAAAAAACACAGGAGATCCCAGTCACACAGGAGATCCCACTAACACAGGAGATCAAATGTGGGAGGGGCGGTGCGACGATTCGACTTGCCCCCGATAGCAGTGTGTCAGCCAATACATCGGGTGCTGACATACCGCCATCGGGGGCAAGTCGAATCGTCGCACCGCCCCTCCCACATTTGGAATTGTGCTGGAGTTGAAAGTTACATACTGCCTTCGACATCATCCAGGCTGAACGTCTCGGTATGGTCGTCATAGGAGAAAATCTCCGCATACCGCCCCCAGGCCACCACGCTTTCCAGGGTTTTCTCCACGAACGCTTCCGTCATCGAGTCTTCCAACTCCTGTTCGAAGCGCACCCGTGGCGCCCGATGCCCGCTGCGCTCCAGCAGCACCTGGTGAATGCGCGCGGCCAACGGCACGTGTTGAATCAAATGCTCGGCGAACAGGGTTTTGCGTTCCTGGGTGCCGTAGTTGGCGAACAGCTTGCCAGCATCGGTAAGCGTGATGTCGGCGCCCTTGAGTTCGGCGAAACCCAAATGTTCAAGCATCTCCGCCACCGGGAACAGGTCGTCCACTTCCAGCAAGCGCCGTTCGGCGACGGTCGGCAAACCGGCATGACCGTTGTAGGGTTCGGCGGCCAGGGTTTCGATCAGGCCGGCCATCAGGTTGGTGGACACTTCCGGCAGCAGGCTACCCATTTTCAGCTCGGGTATGCCCCGGCTCGCATCGGCGCTGCGCCTGTCGGTCATCAGGGCGTAGATGTCGTCGACCATTTGGCGGAAGGTGGGGTCCAGCCGATTGCGCGGGTGCGCGAACGGCACTTTGATCTCGGCGACCACGCGGCCGGGGTTGGACGACAGCACCAGGATGCGGTCGCACATCAGCACCGCCTCTTCGATGTTGTGCGTCACGATCAGGATTGACTTGATCGGCAGTTGTTTGCCGCTCCACAAATCCAGCAGGTCGTTGCGCAGGGTTTCGGCGGTGAGCACATCCAGCGCCGAGAACGGTTCGTCCATCAGCAACAAGGTCGGGTTGACCACCAGGCCACGGGCGAAGCCCACGCGCTGGCGCATACCGCCGGACAACTCGCGTGGGTAGGCGTTTTCAAAACCGTCCAGGCCGATCAGGTCAATCGCCGCCAGCGCGCGCCTGCGGCTTTCCTTGCGTTCGACTTGCAAGGCTTGCAGGCCGGCCTCCACGTTTTCCAGCACGGTCAGCCAGGGGAACAGCGCAAACGTCTGGAACACCATGGCCACGCCTTCGGCCGGGCCGGTCAGCGGTACGCCGTGGTAGCGCACTTCACCCGATGACGGCTGGATCAGCCCGGCGATGATGCGCAGCAGCGTGGATTTGCCGGAGCCGGAGCGGCCGAGCATGCCGACGATTTCGCCTTCGTGCAGGCTCAGGTCCACACCGCTGAGGACTTGCAGTTCATCCTTACCTTTGCCGAACACCCGGTTCACGTTTTTCAGCGAGTAGATTTCCGGGGTGTCGGCAGCATGTTCGGGGCGGGTAGTCATCACAGCGAATCCCATCAGTTCAAGCGGAGTTTGTTTTCAGCCATGGCGTACATCGGTCGCCAGACCGCGCGGTTGAAAGCCACCACAAAGATCGACATCACCACCACGCCCAGGGCGATCTTCGGGAAGTCGCCGGCCGCGGTGGTCTGTGCGATATAGGCGCCCAGGCCATGGGCGACCACGTTGTCCTGGCCCCAGGATACGTACTCGGAAACGATGCTGGCGTTCCATGCCCCGCCCGAGGCGGTAATGGCGCCGGTGACGTAGTACGGGAAGATGCCCGGCAACATTACCTTGCGCCACCACAGCCAGCCGCGAATGCGGAAGTTGGCGGCGGCTTCCTTATAGTCATTGGGAAAGGCACTGGCGCCGGCGATCACGTTGAACAGGATGTACCACTGGGTGCCGAGCACGATCAGTGGGCTCAGCCAGATGTCCGGGTTGAGGTGGAAGTGCAGGATCACAATGACAAAGACCGGAAACAGCAGGTTGGCCGGGAACGCCGCGAGGAACTGCGCCAGTGGCTGGATTTTTTCCGCCAGCTTTGGTCGTAGGCCGATCATCACCCCCAGCGGTACCCAGATGAGCGAGGCGATCAGGATCAGCCCCACGACACGCAGCAGGGTAATCAGCCCCAGTACCACCACATGCCCGACTTCGGCGAGGGTCACCTCGGTGCCGACATAGCGCACGATGTGGTACAGCGCGTAGGCCGTCAGCAGGGCGATCAGTGAGCCCCATACCCAGTCGATCACCTTGGACCTCGTGGCACTGGCCGCGGGCATGGCCTTGAGCGTGCCGCGCGGCAAGGCGAAGCGTTTGTTGCCCAGGCGGCTGATCGTACGGGTTATCGGGCGCAGGATACGTTGGACCACGCGTGTGCGCTGGATCAGGTTCAACACCCAGGATTGCGGGGCGACGCCTTGTGAGGCGGTGGTTTCCATCCGGAACTTGTCGGCCCAGGCCACCAGCGGGCGAAACAGGAACTGGTCGTAGATCAGGATTACCGCGATCATCGCCAGGATCACATAGCCTACGGCGTGCAGGTCTTTCTGGGCGATGGCCAGGGCCAGGTACGACCCCACGCCTGGCAGGGTGATGGTCTTGTCGCCGACCGTGATGGCCTCGGAGGCAACCACGAAGAACCAGCCGCCTGACATGCTCATCATCATGTTCCAGACCATCCCCGGCATGGCGAAAGGCACGTCGAGTTTCCAGAACTTCTGCCAGCCGGACAGCCGCAGGTTGGTGGACACTTCGACCAGGTCATGAGGAAGCATGCGCAGGGACTGATAGAAACTGAACGTCATGTTCCAGGCCTGGCTGGTGAAGATCGCAAAGATCGCGGCGAACTCCGCGCCGAGCACGCGCCCGGGAAACAGCAGCAGGAAGAACGTCACCGTAAACGAGATATAGCCGAGCACCGGCACCGATTGCAGGATGTCCAGCACCGGCACCAGCAGCTTTTCGGCACGTCGGCTTTTGGCCGCGAGGGTGCCGTACAGCAGGGTGAACACCAGCGCCGCCGCCATTGCCGCGAGCATGCGCAGCGTGGTGCGCATGGCGTATTCCGGCAGGTTGGCCGGGTCGAGGGAAATGACTTCGCTTTGTAGGGTGGCGATGGGGGCCCAGGTTTCCCGGGCGGTGATGGAAAAAAACAGTAAAAAGCCGATGACCAACGGCAGGGCGACCAGGTCCCAGCGATTGGGGAGCAGACGTAGCGTGGACGCCGGGATGTAGTGACGGAACACTTTGTTCATAGGCAGTCAGTCCTGCAGCGTTCAGGTTCAGAGTGGGCGTAATGGGAGTGAGCGTAGCCGCTGCACGAATGACCTACCGAACAGCACGGGTGCTGTTCATGAGTCAGGGGCATCAAGAAGATGCTGGAGGAATTGTACGTTTCTGAATGTTACAAGCGCGTCAATTTTGCTGTCAGTTTCCTGTACGAACTGAGACTGGGGCGCGAGCACCCCAGCCGCTCAGCTGTTATTCAAACCGCAGGATCACGCGGCGGTTGTGTTTGCTCTTCTTCTCGATCTTTTCGCAGAACACCCGGCCGATTTCCTCGGTGTTGGCCACATGGGTGCCGCCGCACGGTTGGATATCGATCCCGCCAATTTCAATCACGCGTACCGAGCCCTGGATCACCGGCGGCGCGACCGCCTGGGTGCGGGTGATCTGCAGCAGGGTGGCGTACTCCGTGGCGGGCATCGAGAGGGTCTTGACCTCATGGGCCTGGGCGATCAGCGCGTTGAGGTCGCGGGTGATGCTGTCCTTGTCCAGCGTCATCTCCGGCAGGTCGAAATCCAGGCGGCCCTTGTCGGCACTGATGCTGCACCCGGTCACAGGGGCATCGATGAGCGAGCACAGCAGGTGCAGGCAGGTGTGCATCTTCATGTGCTGGTAGCGCCGTTCCCAATCGAGGTTGGCCTCCACCTGCACCCCGGCAACCAATGGCTCGGGGCAGTGTTCCACCTGGTGCCAGATGATCGAGCGCGCTTCGGCGTCGCGCACGGTACCGGTGATGTCGACGCGCGTGCCATCCGCCAGGGTGAAGTGGCCAGTGTCACCCGGTTGCCCGCCGCCGGTTGGGTAGAACAGCGTGTGCTCCAGGGCGATGCCGTGCTCGCTGACGGCAATCACCCGGGCGTTGAATGCGTTCTGGTAGGGCGCGCTGTCAAACAGCGCCAGGGTTTCCATGGTGTGCACGGACATGTTCATCCTCCGACGATCAGTGGGCTGGCTTGCAGCAAGTGGCGCACCATTGCGCTCAAGCCAGGGGGGAGAGCAAAGTGATTTCGAATTCCGGGCCGCAGACTTTGAGGTTCAATGGCAGGCGCGGCAGGTGGTCGGCCGTTTCGACGCGATGCAGGCGAAATTGCAGGTGATGGCGTTCCTTCACCGTGGGTTCGAGCATCAGCCCTTGCAGGGGGTGGAAGTCGGCGTCGAGTACGGTGACCTTGTGGCTGGTACTGATCTCACCGACCACGTGCAGGCGCTCATCGAGGGCGAAGGCACCGAGGTAGTTGCTGTGGTCCGATTCATCGTTTTTTTGCAACTGGATCTGGTTCACCACTTTGACCTTGGTACCGGCGGGCACGTCCTGGGTAATCACGCACGAGGGGCTGATAAACACGTTGTCGCCGATCGTCACATAACCCAGTACGCGGGCGCCGGAGCCGACTTCGACGTTGTTGCCCAGGCGCGGGTGGCGCTTGCCGTCCGGGTTGTTGGCGATGCCGCGGGCGCCCAGGGTCACGCCGCAGAGGATGTAGCAGTCGTTGCCGATTTCGCAGGTTTCGCCGATCACCGTGCCGTAGCCGTGGTCCAGCACAAAGCGCCGGCCGATGCGCGCAGCCGGGTGAATCTCCGCGCCGGAAAGGATCTTGCCCTGGTTGCTGAGCTTGAGGGCAATGCGCGAAAACACGCCGTTGGTCCGGTCGGGGAAATTCCATACCAGGTGGGCAAGCCGATAAAACAGCACGGCCTTGAACGAGGCATAGGACTCCAGGATCAGTTCGCCCCGCCCGCGCGACGCCGGGTCGCGGTAGGCATAGGCGATCAGGTCCTCGGCTACCGCCTGTGCGGCGTTCTGGATCAGCGGTGCCAGGTGCGGTTCCAGCTGCTTCATCTGCGTGGGCGTGAGGGTTTTGATGAGGTGGGTGAGTAACTCATCGTGCAGCTGTTGCATGTCGATAAAGCCGCTCATGGAGGCACCCCCGCATTCTGGATGGTTGGAAAACCGGTTATTCGAAACTGGGCAGGTAGCTGTCGGCATTGTCGTAGACCATGGTCAACACCACCGTTTCGGGCGGTAGTTCGGGGGCGAGTTGGGCGATGGCCACCATATTGGCGGCTGAGGACAGGCCCAGGCTGATGGCGTCGGTGCGCATGATGCGTTTCATCATGTCGATGCATGCCTGGCGCGAGACCTTGAGCATGCCGTCGATCACGTCCAGGTTGAGGATGCTCGGGATCAACCCGATCGACAGGCCCTGGATATGGTGCGGCGCGTGCTGGTTTTTCAGCAGGTCGCATTCCTCCGGCTCCACGCCCATCACGCGCAGGGCCGGCCAGGCGGCCTTGAGGGTTTCACCGATGCCGGTGATATGGCCGCCGGTACCGATGCCGCTGACAAAATAATCGACACGCCGGTCAGCGAAGGCACGCAGGATTTCCGGGGCGGTGGTGTCGCGGTGGGTCTGCGGGTTGGCGCCGTTGCGTTGCTGGTTGAGCATCACGTAGCTGGGGTTTTCCAGCTGCAGTTCCATGCACTTTTCACCGTGGGAATTGTTGCCCAGGCGACTGTCCGACAGCACCACCTTGGCGCCGTAGAGGCGTAGCAGTTTCTGTTTTTCGGGGCTGTAGTTATCCGGGATCACCAGCACTACTTTGTAGCCCAGCACGTTGCCCGCCATCACCAGGCCGATGCCGGTGTTGCCACCGCTGGGTTCGATGATGGTTTGCCCGGAGTCGCGGATCAGCACGCCCCGGCGTTCGGCGTCGAGGATCATGCCCAGGGCGATGCGCGCCTTGTGGCTGCCGCCGGGGTTGAGCGATTCCAGCTTGGCGTAGACCTCGATGCCGAGGTCTTCGGAAAACTGCGCCAGGCGCACGATCGGCGTATGGCCGATGGCGTCGAGTATGGAGTTATGCAACATCAGCTCATCATCCCAAATCGACGGTCAGTACAAGGGCATGTCGGGTTCGACGTCGCGAACCCAGTGCTTCATGCCGCCTTGCAGGACTTTGGTGTTGGCAAAGCCAGCCGCCAGCAGTGTGCTGGCCGCTTGTTCGGCGCGGGTGCCGGCGTAGCAGATCAGGTAATGGGTGTTGTTCCGGCTGAGGCGCCCGAGTTGGCCATCCAGCTCGGCCAGGGGGATATGCACCACCCCCGGTAATTTGCACACCTCGAGTTCGCTGGCATCGCGCACATCCAGCAGCACGTCGGCGCTGCTGTGGTGTTCGAGTACCTGCTTGAGTACGCGCGGCTTGATGTAGCGCTCTTCCGCCAGGGACGGTTGGCTGGGCACGGCATCTGCGCACACGGTCGGTGCCTGGGTTTCGCTGTGGCGCAGGTCGGAGCAGCACGGGCAGTCGGCGCGGCGCTTGAAACGGATTTCGCTGAATTTCATCGCCAGCGCGTCGAAGCGCATCAAGCGGCCAGACAAGGGCTCGCCCAGGCCGATCAAGAGCTTGATGGCCTCGGTGGCCTGGATCATCCCAACCACGCCCGGCAGTACGCCGATAACCCCGCCGGCGCTGCAGTTGGGCGCCAGTTCCGCCGGCGGAGCCTTGGGGAACAGGCAGCGGTAGCACGGGCCTCCTTTATAGTTGAGCACGCTGATCTGCCCGTCGAAACGGTAGATCGCCCCGTATACCAAGGGTTTGCCCAGTTGCACGCAGGCATCGTTGACCAGGTAGCGGGTGTCGAAGTTGTCGGTGCCATCAATGACCAGGTCGTAGGCACCCACCAGTTCCAGGGCGTTATCGGCATTCAGCGCGGTGTCGTGGGCGTTGATCTGGATATGGCGGTTGAGGTCCTGCAAGCGCTGCTTGGCAGATTCGACCTTGGGCATGCCGAGGGTGCTGTTGCCATGCACGATCTGGCGTTGCAGGTTGCTGCTTTCCACCACATCGAAATCCACCAGGCCCAGGGTGCCGACGCCGGCCGCCGCCAGGTACAGGCTGATGGGCGAGCCCAGGCCACCGGTGCCGATGATCAGCACCTTGGCTTTCTTCAGGTTCAACTGGCCTTCGCGTCCAACGCCGGGCAAGGTGATATGGCGCACGTAGCGCTGTACTTCCTCATTACTCAGGGTGTCGACATCCATGCCGCCGGACGTGGCGAGCAGGACTTCGATCCTGGCCTTTTCCGGCAGCCGGTCATCGGCGTCGATCAGCGCTTCCTCGGCGGTGAACAGGAAGTGCTCCTTGAGCTGGTTGTTCTTTTCGTGAAACAGGTGCGTGCGCAGCTGGGGGTGGCTGTCGCAGAGGCTTTCAATGACTTCGCGCAATGTCGATCCGGCGCCCTCGAGGGTCGATTCCGGCAGCTTGGCCACGCGAACCAGAATGTCGGGGAAAGAGACAGCGTTCATGGACAACTCCGTGTGCAGGTCGTTGAAGGGTTGAAGGGCGAAATGCTTGCCATCCCAGGCAAACAGCTTTGATCCCAGGGCCTGGCCTCGGCGAACATCCACCACCAGGTAGCTGACGGGGTAGATCGGCTCGCCCAGGAACAGCGCCTTGTCCTGGTCTTCGTCACTGAAGTAGGCGCCGACGTCCGGGTGGGAGTGGTAGATCACCACCACCGGGTTGTCGCTGCGAAACGCCTTGTTCATCAGCAGGGTGTCGGCTACCGAGAACGTGTAGCCGTTGGCCGCGTTGCGCGGATACATCTCGGGGTTCTTGCGGTGCAGCTCATTCTGGATATTGCTGCCCAGGTACACGCTGCCATCGGCGAAGACGAACCCACAGCATTCCTCGGGGTAGCTGCGGCTGGCGTGGGCGTAGATCTGTTCGAGGGCTTCTGGGCGAAGGACGGCCATGTTTCTCTCGCGTTTCTGTGTGAGGGCCGGGAGGATCAATTTTTCTTGGCCATGAGTTTTTCAATGGGCAACTTGGTGATCGCAAAGCCGGCCAGCAGGATGGCCGAGTACAGCATCAAGTCGCGGGAAATCGTCACGCCTTCGTACCAGGCGCCGATGATCACCGCGAACACCGGGAAGATGATGAACACGAATGACAGGATGATCGGGCTCAGGCGCTTGAGCAGCATGAAATACACGATGAACCCACCCACCGAGGCAACCAGCCCCAGGTAGAACAGGGCGCTCCAGGAGCGCAGGGTGATGGCTTCGAAGGTCGGCGCTTCAAACCACAGCCCGGCGACGAACAGCATCAGCCCGGCAATCCCGATGGGCAGCGTGTTGTAGGTGATCACGCTGATGGCGCTGCCTTTCTGCTTGGTAATGACGTAGCACAGGGCATGCATGATCGCGGCGCTCAGAATCGCCAGCACCCCGAAGAACTCGGCGTGGTCCAGGTGCAGGCCCTGGCTCTTGATGATCATGTACAGGCTGCCGAAGCCGATACCGATGCCGACCACTTGGGAAAAATAGATGCGCTCGCGCAGGAACAGTGCGGAAAAAATCAGGATGAACACCGGCATGCAACTGAACAGCAGGGCGGTGAGGCCGGACGACACATGCATCTCACCGTAGTTGAGCAGGTAATAGGGCACGCTGAAGTAGGACAGGGTCACGAACACGAAGAACCAGCGGCTTTCCCTGGGGAACAGGATCGGCTCACGGCGCACCATGGCGAAACACAGGAACAGCGGGAAGGCGATAAGGAAGCGCAGGCCGGCGGAGGTCAGCGGCGGCACGCTCTCCACCGCGATCTTGATGCCCAGCCAGGTAGTGCCCCAACTCAGGCACACGATGAGAAACATCACACTGGTCACCAGGCCGGCCAACCACTGTTTTTGAGTTTTTGTTTTTGCAGTGTTTTCGAGAACGGCGGACATTGGCATCGTTTATTGCTTCCCTGAGCCGGAATTGAACTCTATATTGAACTTGTAATGAGTTATTTTTTTGGCTGATTGAACCCGTAAAAGCACACTATTAGGGCGAAAGATGACTGTCAAAACAAATATTGACATGGTGTCAATTATGCGTGAGGGGTTATCCAACGGGCAGGGCGTCAAGTACAAGCGCCTGTCCGATGTCATGGAACGGGGTATCCTCGAAGGCTTGATTGAACCGGGACGAAAACTACCGCCCCACCGGGTGCTTTCCGACAATCTGGGCGTGACTATCGGCACTATCAGCCGGGCCTACGGCGAACTCGAACGCCTCGGCCTGGTGGTGGCGCGAGTCGGTGACGGCACGTTCGTGCGCAAGCGTGGGATGGAGCGACAGCGTGATGAAGGCTTTCGTAACTTCAGCGAAGAGCCGCGGCAGTACTTTGATATGAGCCGCAACATGCATATCCCGGGGC
This sequence comes from Pseudomonas sp. G11, assembly GCF_029457515.1. Lineage (NCBI taxonomy): Bacteria > Pseudomonadati > Pseudomonadota > Gammaproteobacteria > Pseudomonadales > Pseudomonadaceae > Pseudomonas > Pseudomonas sp. G11. Next base: position 6,066,048 of record NZ_CP120377.1, on the reverse strand, counting down.
AGGAGACGTTATTCCTGGCCCAGAGCTTCCAAACCCTGTCGACCAATGCCAAGTTCCTCCAGGACATCAGCGCCTACACCCCTGACGCCGGCCTGCCGCGTTACCGTGAAGCCGGTGCGCAATGGCTGGTGCAGCGCGATTTCCATCCGATTCCCGAACAGGTCATCTGCGTCAACGGCGGCCAGCATGGGTTGTTGTGCGCGATGATGGCGCTGTTGCGTGCAGGCGATACGGTGGTCACCGAACAGTTGACCTACCCTGGCCTGATCACCGCCGCGCGCATGCTGGGTGTGCGTCTGATCGGCCTGGAGATGGATGAAGAGGGCGTGCTGCCGGGAGCGCTGGATGAAGTCTGTCGTAATCACCGGGTTTCGGCGTTGTATTGCACGCCGACCATCCAGAATCCTACGACGGCGGTCTTGTCGGTCGCACGTCGCGAGGCTTTGGTCAAAGTGTGCCGCGAGCACAACCTGCTGATTCTTGAAGATGAAGCCCACGGCGTGCTGGTAGAAGATCGGCCGCCGCCTCTCAGCTATTTCGCGCCTGAGCGTACGATTTTGATCAGCAGCCTGAGCAAGGCGGTATCGGCCGGTTTACGCGTGGGTTACGTGCACGCGCCACCGGCGCTGGTCAGCCGTATCTCGGCGGCCTTGCGCTCGACCTGCTGGATGGCCACCCCCGTGACCCTGGAACTGGCCACCCAATGGATCGAAAACGGCACGGCGGAATACCTGCTGCGCCAGCAGATCAACGAGATCAGCCGGCGCAAAGCGCTGGTGCGCGACCTGTTGGCCGGGCTGGAATACCGCACCCATCTCAATAGCCCGCATTTCTGGATTGAAGTCCCAGAGCCCTGGCGCGCGTCGGAAATCGAGGCAGAGCTCAAGCAGAACAATTACCTGATCGCCACCGCCGAAGCGTTCGCCGTCGGGCAAACGGCTGTGCCGCAGTTTATTCGAGCGAGTATCTGCAATACGTCCGGCGATGATCAGTTGTTGCGGGCCGGGTTCGATGCGTTGGCGACGGCGTTGGGGCAGGGTGGTGGGCGGTTCCACCTGTAGCGAGGGGCGTTGTTGGGGGGAGCGGGCTTCTTTGTGGCGAGCGTGCTTGTTGTGGCGAGCGGGCTTGCCCCGCGTTGGGCTGCGCAGCAGCCCCAATCAAGATGAATGCGGTGTGTCAGTCAGTTCTCTGTGAATGGTTTTGGGGCTGCTGCGCAGCCCAACGCGGGGCAAGCCCGCTCGCCACAAAGAAGCCCGTTCACCACAACAAGCCCGTTCACCACCGTTAAGCAGCGTCTCAAGGCATTATTTGAAGCGTCGCTCGACGCCTTTCTCCACCAGAATCTTCGCCGAAATCTCCTCCACCGAAAAATGCGTGGAATTGATATGCGCAATATTCTCGCGACGGAACAGATTTTCCACTTCACGCACTTCGAATTCGCACTGGGCATAGCTGGAGTAGCGGCTGTTGGGCTTGCGCTCGTTGCGAATGGCCGTGAGGCGGTCCGGGTCGATGGTCAGGCCGAAGAGCTTATGTGAATGCGCGCGCAGGGCGGCCGGCAACGTCAGGTGCTCCATGTCGTCTTCGGTCAACGGGTAGTTGGCCGCACGGATACCGAATTGCATCGCCATGTACAGACAGGTGGGCGTTTTGCCGCAGCGGGACACGCCGACCAGAATCAGATCGGCCTTGTCGTAGTAGTGGGTACGGGCGCCGTCATCGTTGTCGAGGGCGAAGTTCACCGCCTCGATACGCTCCATGTAATTGGAGTTATGCCCAATGGAATGGGACTTTCCGACCGAATAAGAGGAGTGTTCGCTCAACTCCTGTTCCAGCGGCGCCAGGAAGGTCGAGAAAATATCGATCATGAAACCATTGGAGGTTGCGAGGATCTCACGGATGTCTTGATTGACGATGGTGTCGAAAATGATCGGCCGAAAGCCGTCTTTTTCTGCCGCCAGATTGATTTGTTGTACCATGGCCCGCGCTTTATCCACGTTGTCGATATAGGGCCGCGTGAATTTGGCGAAGGTAATGTTTTCGAACTGCGCGAGCAGGCTCTGACCCAGGGTTTCGGCTGTAATGCCGGTGCCGTCGGAAATAAAGAAAGCAGATCGTTTCATTTGAGCCCTGGGCCTTAAGCTGATGGCGAATCTTGGATATGATAGGCGCGATTTTGCCGTCCCGCAGTGGGCCGCATTCTCACTTATTTTCCAGGTCCAGGCCACAAGCGCTGGCGAATGCTCCTACTGAGCAGCCGGCGTCCTGAGCTTTTCCAACACAGAAAGTGGAGAGATCACCTTGGTAGAGTACGTAGTTTCCCTCGATAAGCTCGGCGTCCATGATGTAGAGCACGTAGGGGGCAAGAACGCATCCCTCGGCGAGATGATCAGTAATCTTGCAGGCGCTGGTGTCTCGGTGCCCGGTGGTTTTGCCACCACTGCCCAGGCTTACCGCGATTTCCTCGAACTGAGCGGTCTCAACGCCCAGATCCACGCCGCGCTGGATGCCCTGGACGTCGATGACGTCAACGCCCTGGCCAAGACCGGCGCCCAGATCCGTCAATGGATCATGGAAGCCGAGTTCCCCGAGAAGCTCAACGAAGAAATCCGTACGGCCTTCGCCACCCTGTCGGCCGGCAACCCGGACATGGCCGTCGCCGTGCGTTCCTCGGCCACCGCCGAAGACTTGCCCGACGCCTCCTTCGCCGGCCAGCAGGAAACCTTCCTCAACATCCGCGGCGTGGAAAACGTGATCCGCGCGGCCAAGGAAGTGTTTGCCTCGCTGTTCAACGACCGTGCCATTTCCTACCGGGTCCACCAGGGTTTCGACCACAAGCTGGTGGCCCTGTCTGCCGGTGTGCAGCGCATGGTGCGTTCTGAAACCGGCACCGCCGGCGTGATGTTCACCCTCGATACCGAGTCGGGCTTCCGTGACGTGGTGTTTATCACCGGCGCCTACGGCCTGGGTGAAACCGTCGTACAAGGTGCGGTCAACCCCGATGAATTCTACGTACACAAGGGCACCCTCGAAGCGGGTCGCCCGGCCATCCTGCGCCGCAACCTGGGCAGCAAGGCCATCAAGATGATCTACGGCGACGAGGCCAAGGCCGGTCGCTCGGTGAAAACCGTTGATGTGGACAAGGCCGAGCGCGCGCGTTTCTGCCTGACCGACGCTGAAGTCAGCGAACTGGCCAAGCAGGCGATGATCATCGAGAAGCACTACCAGTGCCCGATGGACATCGAGTGGGCCAAGGACGGTGATGACGGCAAGCTGTATATCGTGCAGGCGCGTCCCGAGACCGTGAAGAGCCGCACTTCGGCCAATGTCATGGAGCGCTACCTGCTCAAGGAAACCGGCACCGTGCTGGTGGAAGGCCGAGCCATTGGCCAGCGCATTGGCGCCGGCAAGGTGCGGATCATCAAGGACGTGTCCGAAATGGACAAAGTCCAGCCCGGCGACGTGCTGGTATCCGACATGACCGACCCGGACTGGGAGCCGGTGATGAAGCGCGCTAGCGCTATCGTCACCAACCGTGGCGGGCGTACCTGCCACGCGGCGATCATCGCCCGTGAACTGGGGATCCCGGCGGTCGTGGGCTGCGGCAATGCGACCCAGTTGCTCAAAGATGGCCAGGGCGTGACCGTTTCCTGCGCCGAAGGCGACACCGGCTTCATCTTCGAAGGCGAGTTGGGCTTCGACATCAAGCAAAACTCCATCGACGCCATGCCGGACCTGCCGTTCAAGATCATGATGAACGTCGGTAACCCGGACCGTGCCTTCGACTTCGCGCAACTGCCGAACGCCGGAGTAGGTCTGGCCCGCCTGGAGTTCATCATCAACCGCATGATCGGCGTGCACCCCAAGGCCCTGCTGAACTACGACGGCCTGCCACAGGACATCAAGGACAGCGTCGACAAACGCATCGCCGGCTACAACGACCCGGTGGGCTTCTATGTCGAGAAGCTGGTGGAAGGCATCAGCACCCTGGCGGCTGCGTTCTACCCGAAAAAGGTCATCGTGCGCCTCTCGGACTTCAAGTCCAACGAATACGCCAACCTGATCGGCGGCAAGCTCTACGAGCCGGAAGAAGAAAACCCGATGCTGGGCTTCCGCGGTGCCTCGCGTTACATCAGCGAAGCGTTCCGTGATTGCTTCGAGCTTGAATGCCGCGCCCTCAAGCGCGTGCGCAACGAGATGGGTCTGACCAACGTTGAAATCATGGTGCCGTTCGTACGCACCCTGGGTGAAGCGAGCCAGGTTGTGGATTTGCTGGCCGAAAACGGCCTGTCCCGTGGTGAGAACGGCCTGCGCGTCATCATGATGTGCGAACTGCCGTCCAACGCCATCCTGGCCGAAGAGTTCCTCGAGTTCTTCGACGGCTTCTCCATCGGCTCCAACGACCTGACCCAGCTGACCTTGGGCCTGGACCGCGACTCCGGGATCATCGCGCACCTGTTCGACGAGCGTAACCCGGCGGTCAAGAAGCTGCTGGCCAACGCCATCCAGGCCTGTAACAAGGCTGGCAAGTACATCGGTATCTGCGGCCAAGGCCCTTCCGACCACCCTGACCTGGCCAAATGGTTGATGGAACAGGGCATCGAAAGCGTCTCGCTGAACCCCGATTCGGTGCTGGAAACCTGGTTCTTCCTGGCGGAAGGCCAAGCGTCCGCCTAAGGTCGACGCGTCAAAAGTGCCGGTCAATCGTCAGGTTGGCCGGCATTCTTATCTGTACAGGGCGGAACTCCTTCCGGACGCCGCCCTTTTTTGTGCAAGAGCATTATGCAAAGCAGCAGCAACCTGTTTCCCGTCGCCCTGATCAGCGCTGAACGTCGTGGCGACCTGAGTGAAGATGTGTATCGACTCAAACCCGGTAACAGTCCCGACGGCACCGTCGAGCTGGCCGTCACCCGGTTGGGCCTGGCCGATGTCCCGGAAAACCGGGGCATTCCGGTTATCTTGTTGCATGGCAGTTTTTCCAATCGACGCTTTTGGTATTCACCCAAGGGCATTGGCCTGGGGGCCTATTTGGCGCGCCAGGGATTCGACGTGTGGATCCCGGAAATGCGCGGGCATGGGCTGTCCCGGCGCAACCAACAGTACGCCCGCAACCGCGTTGCCGACTATGCCCGCTACGATTTGCCGGCGATCGGCGCGTTTGTGCGCGAGCAAAGTGCGCAGGTTCCGCACTGGGTCGGCCATTCCCTCGGCGCCACTACCCTGGCAGCGGCCTTGGGGGGGAAGCACCTGGGAGCGCCGGCAGTGGCCTCGGTGGCCTTGTTTGGCTGCCAGGTGAGTCGCACCCACTGGCCATTGAAAATTCCACCGGTGGAGTGGACCGGCCGCTTGTTCTTGAAACGTTTTGGCCAGGTCTCTGGCGCTCGGCTCAAGCGTGGCCCGGAGGATGAACCGGCTGGTGTGATGATTGAGGCCATGCGCTGGAATGGCCTGTTTGGACGCTTTGGCGATGGCAAGCAGGACTGGTGGAAAGGCCTGGCCGATGTGGACGTACCGCTGCTGGCCGTCAGTGCCGCAGGCGACCGGCAGGACCCGGATTGGGCGTGCCGCAAGCTGTTCGAACAAGTCGGCTCCGAGCACCGCCAATACCTGTGCCTGGGACGCCAGCAAGGTTTTACCGGGGACTTCGGGCATGTGGAAATGCTGGTCAGCAAACCCGCCCAGATCGAGGTGTGGCCGCTGGTGGAGCAATGGTTGAAAGATCCGCTGACACCCTCGCTGGGTGCCAGGCCTGAGGCTTTGGTCGTAGTTTGACGCAGCGCTCTGCCAAGGGCGTTTCGCTCGTGTGTGGTTGCGGCTAAGATATGACGCGTTAATCGCTTCTGGTCATATTCAGTCGCGCAGTGGTTATTGCGTTGCGACGAAGCGGATGGGATGTTGCGCACCGGCCCAGGCTGGCGCTTCTTTCGAAAGACTCTTCTTTGACAGAAAGGAATTTTTTCAATGAACCATTACGTGACCCCCGACTTGTGCGACGCCTACCCGGAACTGGTGCAGGTGGTCGAGCCGATGTTCAGCAACTTCGGCGGTCGAGACTCCTTTGGCGGCGAGATTGTCACCATTAAATGCTTCGAAGATAACTCTCTGGTCAAGGAACAGGCCGACCAGCCAGGTACCGGCAAGGTATTGGTGGTCGACGGTGGTGGTTCGCTGCGCCGTGCGCTGCTGGGCGACATGATCGCCGAAAAAGCCGCGAAAAACGGTTGGGAAGGCCTGGTGATCTACGGCTGCATCCGGGATGTCGACGTGATCGCCCAGACCGACCTGGGGGTGCAGGCCCTGGCCAGCCATCCGATGAAGACCGACAAGCGCGGTATTGGCGACTTGAACGTGGCGGTCACCTTTGCGGGTGTGACGTTTCGCCCGGGTGAATACATCTACGCCGACAATAATGGCGTGATCGTGTCGCCCAGCCCGCTGAAAATGCCTGAATAAACCGCAATAGCCAACGGGGTGAGGATGTTCGAGGAAGAAAACGCGCAATGGGGGCTGGTGCATGCCCTGGTGCTGGACGGTAAAGGCGGTGCGCGTTCGATTGCCCGGACTGAGCTCGACGATTTGCACATGCAGCCCCAGGAAAGCCTGTGGCTGCATTGGGACCGCAGCCATCCCCAGACCCAGACCTGGTTGCGCACCTCCAGCGGCTTGAGCGAATTCGCCTGTGACCTGCTGTTGGAAGAGAACACCCGTCCGCGCCTGTTGCCGCTGCCGGACGCCGAATTGCTGCTGTTCCTGCGTGGGGTCAACCTCAACCCGGGCGCGGAGCCTGAGGACATGGTCTCGGTGCGTATTTTTGCCGCAGCCAGCCGTGTGATCTCCCTGCGTTTGCGCCCGCTGCGTGCCACCGATGAATTGCTGGTGCAACTGGAGGAGGGCACCGGGCCCAAGACCGCATCCGAACTCATCCTTTATATGGCGCAGTACCTCACCCATAAAGTGCAGGACCTGGTCTCGGACCTGTCTGAAATCGTCGATATCGAGGAAGAAAAACTGGATGCCGACGAACGGTATACTCCGGAGCATGGCAGCGTTTTGCAGATCCGTCGGCGAGCGGCCGGGCTCAAGCGTTTCCTGTTCCCGCAGCGGGATATTTTTGCCCAGCTGACGCGGATCAAATTGCCGTGGTTTTGTGATGACGATGCCGACTACTGGAACGAATTGAACAACAGCCTGACCCGCTACCTGGAAGAGCTCGAATTGACCCGGGAGCGCGTGGGGCTTGTGCTTGAGACCGAAGACCGGCGCTTGAGCGTGCGCATGAACCGCACCATGTACCGCTTTGGGATCATCACCGGGATCTTCCTGCCGATGAGCTTTCTGACCGGCCTGCTGGGGATCAATGTGGGGGGGATTCCGTTCTCTTCCAGCCCCTACGGATTTGTGATTGCCTGCCTGCTGATGGTCTCGGTGGCGCTCGGACAATGGTGGCTATTTCGACGATTGCGCTGGGTTTGACCTGAATATGAGCTGAACGTAGGAAGGGTCCCATGTGACCTCAAGAATTTTACCCTCGTCTTTTAAAACACTTGCGAGAGGTCTTTATGCACGATCCGTTCGAACAGTCTTTGCGTGACATGCTCAATGCCTCGCCGTCCAACCGCGACGACGATGCTTGCCTGGGTCGCGTGTTGAAAACCGCCAACCGTCAGGTGGGTGCGGGGGACCTGTTCGGCCTGCTCGGTCGGTGGTTACCGGCGTTGATGATGGCCCTGAACAACGGTTCAGCCCATGTATCGCCGGTTTCCCGTCGTAAACCTCTTGCTCGCACTGCTGATAAGGCTGATTGAATATGGAACTTGATCTCTGGACCCAGAGCCTGGTCACCGCGATGACCGCATTGTGGACCAAGGTGGCGAATTTCATTCCCAACCTGTTTGGGGCGCTGGTCCTGGTGCTGCTGGGCTTTGTCGTGGCCAAGCTGCTCGACACCCTGCTGTCCAAATTGCTCGCGAAACTGGGCCTTGATCGCCTGATGGCAGGTACCGGGCTGACCAAGCTGCTCGGCCGCGCCGGTCTGCAAGTGCCGATTTCGACCTTGATCGGCAAGATCGTCTATTGGTTCGTATTGCTGATTTTTCTGGTTTCCGCGGCTCAATCCCTTGGACTTGAGCGAGTTTCAGCTACGCTCGACATGCTTGCGCTGTATTTACCGAAGGTTTTCGGTGGGGCGCTGGTGCTGCTTGTCGGCGTTTTGCTGGCGCAACTGGCCAATGGGCTGGTGCGCGGGGCTGCCGAAGGGGTAGGGCTGGACTATGCGGCAGGCCTGGGGCGAATTGCCCAGGGGCTGGTGATCATCATCAGTATTTCCGTCGCGATCAGCCAGTTGGAGGTCAAGACTGACCTGCTCAACCATGTGATTGTGATTGTTTTGATTACCGTTGGTCTGGCCGTTGCGCTGGCCATGGGGTTGGGAAGCCGGGAAATTGCCGGCCAGATTCTTGCGGGAATCTACGTGCGTGAGTTGTATCAGGTGGGGCAGCAAGTGCGTGTGGGCGAGGTCGAAGGGCAAATCGAGGAGATCGGCACGGTCAAGACAACGGTGCTGACCGATGACGGCGACCTGGTGTCGCTGTCCAATCGGATTCTCCTGGAGCAGCAGGTCAGTAGCCGCTAACGCGGCAAACCCTGCTAATGTACGCCGCCGCGAACCTGGGTGACCGGATTGCAGCGGACATTGACCTGACTGTCGGCACGACTTGTTTTGAATAAAGCCCAAACGCTGTCCACGCGCTATGACCCCCGTGAGCTCTCTGATGAGGAGTTGGTCGCGCGCGCGCACACGGAGCTGTTTCACGTAACTCGCGCGTACGAAGAATTGATGCGCAGATATCAACGCACTCTGTTCAACGTTTGTTCAAGGTATTTAGGGAACGATAGAGATGCGGATGATGTCTGTCAGGAAGTGATGCTCAAGGTGCTGTACGGCCTGAAGAACTTCGAGGGCAAATCGAAGTTCAAGACCTGGCTCTACAGCATCACGTACAACGAGTGCATCACGCAGTATCGGAAGGAACGGCGAAAGCGTCGCTTGATGGACGCCTTGAGTCTCGACCCCCTTGAGGAGGCGTCTGAAGAAAAGACGCCGGCACCCGAGGAGAAGGGTGGACTTGATCGCTGGTTGGTGCATGTGAACCCGATTGACCGGGAAATTCTGGTGCTACGATTTGTCGCAGAGCTGGAGTTTCAGGAAATCGCCGACATCATGCACATGGGTTTGAGTGCTACAAAAATGCGTTACAAACGTGCTCTTGATAAATTACGTGAGAAATTTGCGGGCGAGACTGAAACTTAGTGCGTGGCAAATATCTCTTACGTGTAGGCAAGTTCTGTTAGACTTGTCGCCGAGTTGTCCCCCGGTTTGTGGGACTGCTTTACAATCACCAGATGGGGATTTAACGGATGAAACTGAAAAACACCTTGGGCTTGGCCATTGGTACTCTTATTGCCGCTACTTCTTTCGGCGCGCTGGCACAAGGCCAAGGCGCAGTTGAAGGCCAGCTGTTCTACAAAAAGCAGTTCAACGATAGCGTCAAGCACATCGAAGACGGCTATAACCCTGGCGCTAGCATCGGTTACTTCATTACCGACGACGTGTCGGTTAACCTGAACTACGACACCACCAACCACACCCGTTCGAACGACGGTACTGGCAACCAGAAGATCAAAGGTGACACTGGCAGCGTGACTGCTCAGTACCACTTTGGTCAGGCCGGTGTTGACTCCCTGCGTCCATACGTAGAAGGTGGTTTCGGTCACCAGAGCCGTACCAACGTACAGGCTGACGGCCACAGCGGTCGCGACCAGTCGACCCTGGCTATCGCTGGCGCTGGTGTGAAGTACTACTTCACCAACAACCTGTTCGCTCGTGCTGGCGTTGAGTCTGACTACAACCTGGACAACGGCAAGTGGGACTACTCCGCACTGGTTGGCCTGGGCGTGAACTTCGGCGGTAACGCTGGCGCAGCTGCTCCAGCTCCTACCCCAGCACCAGCTCCAGAGCCAGTTCCAGAGCCAGAAGCTCCGGTTGCTCAGGTTGTTCGTGTTGAGCTGGACGTCAAGTTCGACTTCGACAAGGCCGTTGTTAAGCCTAACAGCTACGGCGACGTGAAAAACCTGGCCGACTTCATGGCTCAGTACCCAGCTACCAACGTAGAAGTTGCTGGTCACACTGACTCCGTAGGTCCAGACGCTTACAACCAGAAGCTGTCCCAGCGTCGTGCTGACGCTGTTAAGCAAGTCCTGGTTAAAGACGGCGTTGCTCCTAGCCGTATCACCGCAGTAGGTTACGGCGAATCCCGCCCAGTTGCTGACAACGCAACTGAAGCTGGTCGTGCCATCAACCGTCGCGTAGAAGCGTCGGTAGAAGCTACCGCTAAGTAAGTAATTACTGAGTGGTAGAAAAAAGCCCGGCTTAGGCCGGGCTAATGAGATGGTCCCCCCCACACCCTGCGAGGGCTACGCTTTCGCAGGGTGTTTTGTTTTTGGAGGCCATCATCATGAGCGAGTCAGCACTGATCGGGATCGATCTCGGCAAACATAATTTCCACCTTCTGGGCCAAGACAAATCGGGCCGCGAGGTGTTTCGCAAAAAGCTCTCGCGAGCGCAGATGATGCGGTTCTTCGGCAACTTGCCGAGCTGCGTCGTGGTAACGGAAGCCTGTGCCGGCTCTCACTTCATCGCCCGTCAGCTTGCGGCGATGGGGCATACGACCAAGTTGATTTCACCGCAGTTTGTCCGCCCTTTCGTCAAGGGCAACAAAAATGACTTTATCGACGCAGAGGCCATTTGCGAGGCGGCTTCCCGTCCGTCCATGCGCTTCGTTACGCCTAAAACCGAGTCTCAGCAAACCCTGTCTGTCCTGCATCGCATGCGCGAGTCGTTGGTGCATGACCGCACCAAGACAGCCAATCAGATGCACGGTTTCCTGCTGGAATTTGGCATCAGCCTGCCCAAAGGCTCAGCCATCATGAAGCGTTTGGCAGCTGTTTTGGCCGAGCATGAGCTGCCTGTGCGGCTGACAGTGCTGTTGCAACGCCTGCACGATCACTTCGTTTACCTGGATGAACAGATCAAGGAACTGGACAAACAACTGGCTTGCCAGCTGGCCGACGATGATCTGGGGAGCCGTTTGCTTAGCATGCCGTGTGTCGGTCCGATCACCGCCAGCCTTCTGGCTGTAGAAATGGGCGATGGCAAGCAATACCGATGCAGTCGCGATTTTGCGGCTTCAGTGGGCTTGGTGCCGCGACAGTACAGCACGGGCGGCAAAGCCAATTTGTTGGGGATCAGCAAGCGGGGTGACAAGCACCTGCGGCAACTGCTGGTGCAATGCTCCAGGGTTTACATGCAGAGGCTGGATCATCAGAAGGGGGCTTTGGCCGACTGGGTGCGAGCGCTGCTGCGCCGACGACACTCGAATGTGGTGGCCTGTGCCCTGGCCAACAAACTGGCGCGTATCGCTTGGGCGATAGCGGCTCACCATGCGCAATATGAAGCAGGGCCAGACGCCTTGAACGCCTGACCCTGCGGTTGTTGCAGTACCACAATTCACCCTTCAGGTTTTGCGATAGCTGAACAACGGATGACGTGAACGGCCTACCGGCCTGGCGAAGATCCTGACATAAAAATCGGCTTCAGAAGCCGACGGGCTTTTAAGGATCGTCAGGCGCGACTCTCATCGTGGCGCTGGGGCAAGCCCCAAACAGACGCCGGATAGATTTAAGCAAGCCAACCACATCGCCCGTTAATCAGTATTGCAAAAATGGGGGGGACCATAGATTTTTTTCGCCTGGAATTTGCCTCAGGCGCTGGCGGCTTCTGTCAGCTGGGCGACCTGTGCCATGCCGGCCACCTGGCCAATCACCAGGATTGCCGGGCTCTTCAGGGCGAACGCCTGCGCATCCTCGTGCATGCGCCACAGCTCGCTGCGGCACTCGCGTTGCTGCGCCAGCGAGGCATTTTCGATCATCGCCACTGGCGTATCCGCCGCCATGCCGCCTTCAAGCAATTGCTCGCGAATCTCCTCCAGCTTCGCCACGCCCATGTAAACCACCAGCGTCGTGCCGCCCTCGGCCAAGGCTCGCCAGTTCAGGCGGCTGTCGTCCTGGGTATGTGCGGTGACCAGCGTTACACCGCGACTGACCCCTCGCAACGTCAGGGGAATATCGCAATTCGTCGCCCCTGCCAGCCCTGCTGTGATTCCGTTGACCAACTCCACCTCAACCCCACGCTCGCGCAGCCAGGTGGCCTCTTCGCCACCCCGGCCGAAAATGCAGGGGTCGCCGCCCTTGAGGCGCACCACGCATTTGCCCTGGCGCGCATAGCGCAGCATCAGGCGGTGGATAAAATCCTGCGGCGTCGAGCGACAGCCGCCGCGTTTGCCGACGGTAATCACTCGCGCATCGCCGCAATGCTCCAGCACCGCCGGGTTGACCAGGTCATCGATCAGCACCACATCGGCGGCGTGCATCGCCCGTACCGCCTTGAGGGTCAGCAACTCCGGATCACCGGGGCCTGCGCCCACCAGCCAGACTTTTGCGCTCATTTTGTTGCCCTCACACACTGATTGCGATTGGCTGCGGGTTGCTGGCCAATAGACGTTTGATTTCCGGTACACAGGAACCACATTGCGTGCCGCAGCCCAGTTCCTGTTTGAGCCCCTCCAGGGCCAGGCCCCGGGCAATGCCGGCACACACCGCGTTTTCGCTGACGTTCTTGCAGTTGCACAGGATCTTGCTGCTCGCCGCCGCGCCGCCGGGTGCTGCGCTTAAGGGCGCCAACAGCCAGCGCCGCAACTGATCGTCGGTGCGACCTTCCAGCCACAGGCTTTGCAGCCAGTGGCGGGCCAGGGTTTCACCCGCCAGGCGCACCGCCGTAATACGGCCTTTCTCGATTTTTACCCGCTTGCCGATGGAGCGACGCGGGTCGTCGTAGGCCATCACCGGCCCGTCATGCAGGCCCAGCAGTTGGTCGATACGGGTCAACAGTTGCAGGTCGGGTGCCTCAGTATGTGCCGCGCGTACCAGCAACGCTGGCCGCTCACGACCGGCCAGGCTCAGGCTGACGTAGGCAAAGCCCTCGCACAGTGGGCGCAAGGCCTCGAAGTGTTGCTGAACATCGCCTTCGATCAGTGCAAACAACTGCCACGGCAGTTGCACGGCTTCCAGGCGTACGCCGCTGTGCTTGAGTTCCGGCTGTTTGGATAACGGATCGAATGCTGGCTGGGTGAGGCCATTGACGCCGCCCTTGAGAAAACGATCGCCCCAGTGCATGGGCAGGAAGGCTTGGCCGGGACGCACACTGTCATCGCTGCTGACCGCGACGATCAGGTGGCCACGACGGCTTTTCAGGTTGACCAGGTCACCGTCCTTGAAACGATGCCGGCGCAGTTCGTCCGGGTGCAGGCTGAGCCGCGCCTCACTGACGTGGCCGAACAATTGCGCGGCGGTGCCGGTGCGGCTCATGCCATGCCATTGGTCGCGCAGGCGTCCGGTGATCAGGGTCAGGGGGAAGCGTGCGTCACGCTGCTCCTTGGCTGCTCGATAAGGATCGGCGATAAAGTGTGCGCGGCCATTGTCGGTCGGGAAGAGCCCATCGGTGTACAGGCGCGGTGTTCCAGCCTGGGCGCCCGGGGGAAATGGCCACTGCTGCGGGCCGATCTGGTCGAGCAGGGCATGGCTGATACCCGACAGGTCCAAGTCACGGTCGCGGGTCAGCAGCTTGTACTCGTCAAAGAGCTGCGCCGGTTGCTCGAACGCGAACAGGCTGTTCAAGCCAGGGCGCAGACGACGCTCCAGACGCTGTGCGAAATCCACGGTAATCGCCCAGTCCGCACGAGCTTCACCCGGAGGGGCAATGGCCTGGCGCACATGGGAAATACGCCGTTCGGAATTGGTCACCGTGCCTTCTTTTTCGCCCCAACTGGCGGCGGGTAACAGCAGGTCGGCATAGGCGGCGGTTTCGGTGGTACGAAACGCCTCCTGCAACACTACAAACGGGCAGGCTGCCAGGGCCTCGCGCACGTTGTTCTGGTCTGGCAGCGATTGCGCAGGGTTGGTACAGGCAATCCACAGGGCCTTGATCTTGCCCGCCTGCACCTGTTCAAACAGTTCGATGGCAGTGAGGCCAGGGGTAGCCGGTAATTGCTCCACGCCCCAATACGCGGCCACTTCAGCCCGATGCTCGGGGTTGGCGGCCTCCCGATGCCCGGGCAGCAGGTTGGACAAGCTGCCCGTCTCGCGGCCGCCCATGGCGTTTGGCTGGCCGGTCAACGAGAACGGCCCGCAACCTGGGCGGCCGAGGGTTCCGGTCGCCAGGTGCAGATTGATCAGCGCGCTGTTTTTCGCACTGCCGGCGGTGGACTGGTTGAGCCCCATGCACCACAGCGATAAAAAGCTGCTGGAGGTGCCTACCCATTCGGCACACAGGCGTAATTGCTCGACGCTGATGCCGCACAACTGCGTGACCATCTGTGGCGTGTAGTCGTGCACCAGGCGTTTGAGTGCGGCCAGGCCGTCGGTGTGGGCCTGGATAAAATCACGGTCGATCCAGTCTTCCCACAGCAGCAGGTGCAAAATCCCGTGGAAGAGCGCCACGTCTGTGCCCGGCAGGATCGCCAGGTGCAGGTCAGCCAAATCACAGGTATCTGTGCGGCGCGGGTCGATCACCACGACTTTCATCTGCGGCCGCCGTGCCTTGGCCTCTTCCAGGCGTCGGAACAGTACCGGGTGGGCGTAGGCCATATTGCTGCCGACGATCATCACGCAGTCGCTGCATTCGAGGTCTTCATAGCTGCATGGCGGCGCATCGGCGCCCAGGCTGCGCTTGTAGCCGACCACCGCCGAGGACATGCACAGCCGCGAGTTGCTATCGATATTGTTGGTGCCGACCAGGGCCCGGGCCAGCTTGTTGAAGCTGTAGTAATCCTCGGTCAGCAACTGCCCGGAGATGTAGAAGGCCACGCTGTCGGGCCCGTGTTCGGCGATGGTCTCGGCGAATACGTTGGCCGCATGTTCCAGGGCGGTGTCCCAACTGGTGCGGGTGCGGGCCAGGCCCTTGCCCAGGCGCAACTCCGGGTACAAGGCGCGGGCGCTGAGGTCGCCGGTCAAATGCAGGCTGGCGCCTTTACTGCACAGCTTGCCGAAGTTGGCCGGGTGGTTGGGGTCGCCTTGCACGCCGAGGATCTGTTCGCCGTCATGCTCGATCAGCACGCCGCACCCCACCCCGCAGTAACAGCAGGTGGACGCGGTGGTCTGGCGGTTCATCAACCGGCGTCCCGCAGGGCCAGCATCACCCGGCCGTTTTCCACACGGGCGGGATGATGATGGGCGCAGCCGATATCCGGCGCCAGGGCTTCGCCGGACGCCAGGTCAATCTGCCAGTTGTGCAGCGGGCAGGCCACGCGTTTGCCGTAGATCAGGCCTTGGGACAGCGGGCCGCCCTTGTGCGGGCAGCGGTCGTCGAGGGCAAAGACTTCGTCGTCGCTGGTACGAAAAATCGCGATGTCGCCTTTGGGCCCATTGATGATGCGCGAGCCCAGGGTGTTGATCTCGTCGAGGGCACAGATATCCAACCAGTTCATGCCGGCACCTCCAGTTGTTTGACGGGGATGACCTCGAACTCCTTTTTCAGCAGCGGCTGTTCCAGGCGTTCTTTCCACGGGTCCTGTTCGAACGACAGGGAGAATTGCAGGCGCTCATTGAGGGCCTTGCGCCGGGCCGGGTCTTCCAGTACGGCTTTCTTGATGTGGTCCATGCCCACCCGTTGCAGGTAGTGCACGGTGCGTTCCAGGTAAAAGGCCTCTTCGCGGTACAGCTGCAGGAACGCGCCGTTGTATTCGCGCACTTCCTCGGCGGTCTTGAGCTTGACGAAGAACTCGGCGACTTCGGTCTTGATCCCGCCGTTGCCACCGATGTACATCTCCCAGCCGGAGTCCACACCGATAATGCCGACGTCCTTGATACCGGCTTCCGAGCAATTGCGTGGGCAACCGGACACCGCCAGCTTCACCTTATGCGGCGACCACATGTTGAACAGGTCATGCTCCAGTTCGATTCCCAGCTGTGTGGAGTTCTGCGTGCCGAAGCGGCAGAACTCGCTGCCGACGCAGGTCTTCACGGTGCGGATGGATTTGCCGTAGGCGTGGCCGGACGGCATGTCGAGGTCCTTCCACACGCCGGGCAAGTCCTGCTTCTTGATGCCCAGCAGGTCGATGCGCTGGCCGCCGGTGACCTTGACCATCGGCACGTTGTACTTGTCGGCCACGTCGGCGATGCGCCGCAGTTCCGAAGGATTGGTCACACCGCCCCACATCCGTGGGACGACGGAGTAGGTGCCGTCTTTCTGAATATTGGCGTGGGCCCGTTCGTTGATCAGGCGCGATTGCGGATCGTCCTTGGCTTCACCCGGCCAGGTGGAAATCAGGTAGTAGTTCAGCGCCGGGCGGCAGGTGGCGCAGCCGTTCGGGGTGCGCCAGTTCAGGTAGCCCATGGTGCCGGCGATGGTCAGCAAGTGCTGTTCGCGGATGGCCTGGCGGATTTGCCCGTGGTTGAGGTCGCTGCAACCGCAGATGGCTTTTTCGCTCTTGGGTTTGACATCGGCGGCACCGCCCACGGTGTTGATCAGGATCTGTTCCACCAACCCGGCGCAGGAACCGCAGGAGCTGGCGGCCTTGGTGTGTTTTTTCACCTCGTCGACGCTGAACAGCCCGTGTTCCTGGATAGCCTTGACGATGGTGCCCTTGCACACGCCATTGCAGCCGCAGACTTCGGCGTTGTCGGCCATGCTCATGGCTTTGTCCTGGCCTTGATGGCCGACGTCACCCAGGGCGTTTTCGCCGAACATCAGGTGGTCGCGGATCTCGCCAATTGCGTGGTTCTCACGGATTTGTCGGAAATACCAACCGCCGTCGGCGGTGTCGCCGTACAGGCAGGCGCCGACGAGGATGTCGTCCTTGATCACCAGCTTCTTGTAAACGCCGCCAATCGGATCGGAGAGGGTGATGGTCTCGGTGCCTTCGCCGCCCATGAAGTCGCCAGCGGAGAACAGGTCGATGCCGGTGACCTTCAGCTTGGTCGAAGTCACCGAGCCCTTGTAGGTGGCAAAGCCCAGTTGGGCCAGATGGTTGGCACACACCTTGGCCTGCTCGAACAGTGGCGCTACCAGGCCATAGGCAATCCCGCGATGGCTGGCGCATTCGCCGATCGCGTAGATGCGTGGGTCGTAGGTTTGCATCGTGTCGTTGACCAGAATCCCACGGTTGCAGGGGATGCCGGATTTTTCCGCGAGTTCGGTATTGGGCCGGATGCCGGCGGCCATCACCACCAGGTCGGCGGGGATGATGTCGCCATTCTTGAATTGCACCGAGCCGACCCGGCCATTGCCGGCGTCGTGCAGGGCCTGGGTCTGTTCGCACAGGCGAAATACCAGGCCACGGCTTTCCAATTCGGTTTGCAGCAGTTGGCCGCTGGTCTTGTCCAACTGGCGTTCCAGCAGCCATTCGCCGAGGTGCACCACGGTCACGTGCATGCCGCGCAGCATCAGGCCGTTGGCGGCTTCCAGGCCGAGCAGGCCGCCGCCGATCACCACGGCGTGCTTGTGGGTCTTGGCGGTGTCGATCATCGCCTGGGTGTCGGCGATGTCGCGGTAGCCGATCACACCCTGCAGGGTGTTGCCCGGAATGGGCAGGATAAACGGTGTGGAACCGGTGGCGATCAGCAGGCGATCATACTCGGCCTCGGTCCCGTCTTCGGCAATGACCTTGCGTTTGACCCGGTCGATTTGCACCACTTTGCGGTTGAGCAGCAGCTTGACGTGGTTGTCCAGGTACCAGTCGAGGTCGTTGAGTACGATCTCTTCGAAGGTTTGCTCACCGGCCAGCACCGGCGACAGCAGGATGCGGTTGTAGTTGGTGTGGGGCTCGGCGCCGAACACGGTGATGTCGTACAGCTCGTTGCTCAGCTTGAGCAGTTCTTCCAGGGTGCGGACCCCGGCCATGCCGTTGCCGATCATCACTAATTTGAGTTTTTTCATATCGTTCTCCGCATGGGTTCGACCCATCACGCGCAAACAAAAAAAGGCGTCCCCGCTAGTTACCTAGCGAGGACGCCTTTGTCCTGGTCCCGTTCTCTCGGGAAGCTCGACCCTTCGACGTTGAAGGTGCGGCTATATGTTGGGTGTTGGGAAAGCTAATGCAGTGGTTGTGCCAAGTTGCATGACCCTCGCATTTATTGGCCCAATCGCTCTTCATTCCCTGTTTTTTCGCACCATTTGAACGCGCGCTGCCCACATCTGGCGCATGGCCAGGCTGTAGGCGCGAGCACGCTCGTTCCTACAGGTACAGCGTGTAGAGCAGCACCAGGTTGATCAGCAGTGAGACCAGCGCCAGGGTCCGCCAGACCTTCAGGGGTTCGCGCTCCAGCAGCGGGCGTGGTCGCACGCTGAGTTCGTGGCGGTCGGCCTGTTCCAGCACCAGCAACCATTCTTCGGCGGTTTCGTAGCGCTGGGTGGGATCGGCGGCCACGGCCCGTTCCAGGCTGTGGGGCAGCCAGTCCGGCAAATCGGGACGATAGCGACTGGCGCTGACCGGCAAGTTGAACCTTGGCCGTTGGAAGGCTTCGATTTCGCCGTAGGGATAATGCCCGGTCAGCAGGTAATACAGGCTGACGCCAACACTGTACAAATCTTGTTGCGCCGTAGGACGTTCGCCATTAAATGCCTCGGGTGCAATAAAGCTCGGGGTACCGGGCAGCAGGTGGGCGCGGTCTTCGGACAGGCCCGGACAGTAGGCCAGGCCGAAATCCAGCACACGCAACTCGGCGTCGTCGCCCAGCAGCAGGTTTTCCGGCTTGATGTCGCGGTGCAGGATTTGTCGGCGGTGCAGCAGGCCCACCGCGCGCAACAACCGTTCAGCGATGGACTGCCATTGCGCCAAGGGTAATGGGCCTTGGTGCTGGAACAGTTCGGCGAGGGTTTGCCCTGGGTATTCACGCATCACGTAGTACAAATGCTGACGCCCGCTGGCGGGGTGGACTTCAGGAAACGCGCGCCCGGCCACTCGGCGTAGAAACCACTCCTCCGAGAGCAGGGCTTGGCCGGCGTCGCTGTCGTCGTCGCGGCTCAGGGGCAGGGTCTTGAGCAGCCAGGGTTGCTGCTGGGCATCGCGGACCCGGTACAGTAAGGACTGACGGCTCTGCGCCAGCACGCATTCCACCTGCCAGCCTTCAAAGTGTTGGCCAACCTTGAGCGGCGGCGGCAGTGGCCATTGCTGCAACTGCACCAGGGCGTCGCCGAGGGTGGCTGCGCCCCGTTGATCGATGCGCACCAGCAGGGCGCTGGCATTGTCCTGGCTACCCGCCAGGTGTGCGGCGTTGACCAGGGTGGTCACCGCGAGGTCGAGGTCGGTCTGCTCGCGCAGGATCGCACGGATGCTGTGGTCGCCTAGGGTGGCCCATACGCCATCGCTGAGCAGCAGGAAACATTCGCCCTCACGCAGTTCGCCATCGAGGAAGTCCAGCACCAGGTGTTGATCCAGGCCGAGGGCGCGCTTGAGCACGTGCTGCATGCCCGGTTGTTCCCACACGTGGTCCGCGCTGATGCGCAGCAGTTCATCGTCCAGCCAGCGATATACCCGGCAATCGCCGACATGCGCCAGCGTAAAGCGCTGGCCGCGAAACACCAGGGCGCTGAGGGTGGTCAGCAGCGGCTGGCCGCCGCCATTGGCTTGCAGCCAGCGATTCTGTGCGAGCAATAAACGTTCGAGTGCCTGGGCCACGCCCCAGGTTTGCGGCGTGGCGTAGTAGTCCAGGGCCAGGGCCTGCAAGGTCGAGCGCGCGGCCAGGCCACCGTCGGCGCACTGGCTGACACCGTCGGCCAGCGCGCACAGGTAGCCCTTGCTCGCGGCCAGTTCCGCCACGGGGGTGACCACGCGCAGGGCATCCTGGTTTTCGGCGCGGGGGCCGATGGCGCTGGCCTGGGCGACGCTCAGTTGCAGGCTCATCAGACGCGTGCGGCGGTCACGGCGGCCGAACCCCAGGTGGTTCTCCAACGCCGCTTGACGCCGTGCAGGCCGAACCAGGCCAGCACGCCCAGGCTGGCGAACAACCACAAGGCCAGTTGATAGCTGCCGGTGCTCTGCTTGATGGCGCCCATGCCCGCCGCCAGCGCGAAGCCGCCGATACCGCCGGCCATGCCGATCAGGCCGGTCATCACGCCAATTTCACGCCGGAAGCGCTGGGGCACCAGTTGGAACACTGCGCCATTGCCGGCGCCCAGGCCGAGCATGGTGCAGACGAACAAGGCCAGTGCCGCGTAGGAGCTGGGCAGGTTGAAACCCACTGCCGCGATGCAGATTGCCGCCACGCTGTACATGCCCAGCAGGGTGCGAATCCCGCCGAAACGGTCTGCCAGCGCGCCGCCCAGCGGGCGCATCAGGCTGCCGCCAAACACGCAGGCAGCGGTGTAGTAACCGGCGGTCACCGGGCTCAGGCCGTACTGGTCGTTGAAGTAGCCGGGCAGGGCGCTGGCCAGGCCGATAAAGCCGCCGAAGGTCACACTGTAGAAGAACATGAACCACCAACTGTCGCGGTCACCCAGGGCCTTGAAGTAGTCACTCATGGACTTGGCTTTCGGGCGTTCAGGCGCATTGCGCGCGAGCCAGGCGAAGACGATCAGGGTCAGGATCAACGGGATCAGGGCGAAGCCGAACACATTGCTCCAGCCAAACGCGGCGGCCAGTACCGGTGCCAGCAGGGCTGCAAACACGGTACCGGAGTTGCCGGCTCCCGCGATGCCCATCGCTTTGCCCTGGTGTTCGGCCGGATACCACTGGGAGGCCAGGGGCAGGGCGACGGCAAAGGACGCACCGGCCATACCGAGGAACAGCCCCAGCAGCAACGCTTGTTCGTAGCTGTGGATTCCCACTTTCCAGGCGATGAACAACGCCGCGATCACAATCACCTGGCCGATCAGCCCGGCGGTCTTGGGCGACAGCTTGTCGGCCAGCATGCCCATCAGGAAGCGCAGCACCGCGCCCGCCAGGATCGGCGTCGCGACTACCAGGCCGCGCTGTTGGGTGGTCAGGTGCAGGTCGGCGGCAATCTGCACCGCCAGGGGGCCCAGCAGGTACCAGACCATGAAGCTCAGGTCGAAATACAGGAACGCGGCAAACAGGGTCGGGGTGTGCCCGGATTTCCAGAAGCTTGATTTCATCACGCACCTCAACGGTTGGGAGTCTTGTAAGAAGGCCTGGTGATGGAACAGCCGGCTAAGGCCGCCCCACCGGCCCCATGCACTGGGGCCAAAACGAAAAAACGCCGCCACCGGGTTCGCGAGGGCAAACCGGATGTGCGACGTCTTTGTCGTGGAGGGGCAACCGCCGTTGGTTACCTGTGAAGATTCTTTAGCAAGAGCTGAGCCAGGTCAGCCGAGCAGCTCGCTCATGGCGATGATCTGCTCCGCCACCTGGATCAGTTTCTGCTGGCGGCTCATGGCCTGGCGGCGCATCAGGGTGTAGGCCTCTTCCTCGTTGCAGGCCTTCATTTTCATCAGCAGGCCCTTGGCCAGTTCGATGCGCTTGCGCTCGGCCAACTGCTGGTCGCGGGCGTGCAACTGGGCGCGCAGGGCCTGGTCGCTTTCGAAGCGTGCCATGGCCACGTCGAGGATGGGCTGCAGGCGCTGGGCCTGGATGCCTTCAACGATGTACGCACTGACGCCGGATTTGATCGCCTGGCGCATCACACTGGGGTCGTGCTCGTCGGTAAACATGACGATGGGCCGGGGTTGGTCGCGGCTGACCAGCACCACTTGCTCCATGACATCACGGCCGGGTGACTCGGTATCGATCAGGATCACATCCGGACGCACCGTTTCGACGCGCGCGGGCAGGTCGATGGTCAGGCCGGACTCGTCGATCACCTCGAAACCGGCCTCTATCAGTGCCGCCTTGAGGCGCCCGACCTTGCGCGGGGTGTCGTTGATCAACAGGATTCGCAACATATCAGTCCTCCTGTCAGCGCAGGGCTTGGCGGCTGGCGTGGTCGGCCATGGCATGCAGGCGGAAGCTGCGGGCATAGGCGACGGGGTCGGCGCCGTCCCAGATCTTGCCGTCGATCAATTGGCTGCTGCGCATGTCCTGGTCCCTGGCAGGCAACCCAAGTGCCGCGGCGGCCTGGCGATAAAGCGCCAGTTGCTGCACCTGCCGCGCCACGCCGAGGTAGTCCGGGTCTTCGCGCAACAGGCCCCAGCGACGAAATTGGGTCATGAACCACATGCCGTCGGACAGATACGGCAGGTTCACTGCTCCATCGGCAAAGAACCGCAGCGCATGGGGGTCTTGCCACTGGTTACCGAGGCCATCGTCATAGTGACCCAGCAGGCGCGGCTCGATGCAGTCGAGCGGGGCGTCGAGGTACTCGCGGGCGCTGAGCAACTGAGCGGTGGAGCGACGGTTCTCGGTGCTTTGCTCGATAAAACGACTGGCTTCAAGGATCGCCATGACCAGCACGCGGGCGGTATTGGGGTATTGGTCGACAAAGGCTTGGGTGCAGCCGAGGACTTTTTCCGGATGATTGGGCCAGATTGCCTGGCTGGTCGCCAGGGTGAAGCCTTGGTTTTGCTTGACTGCGCTGGCGCTCCAGGGTTCGCCGACACAGAAGCCGTCGATACGCCCGGCCTGCAGGTGCGCGACCATTTGCGGTGGCGGTACCACCACGCTCTCCACATCCTGCAACGGGTGAATGCCTTGGCTCGCCAGCCAGTAATACAGCCACATCGCATGGGTACCGGTGGGAAAGGTCTGGGCGAAGGTCAACGGTGTTCGGCTTTGGTGCACGTGGCGATCCAGCGCCTCAGGAGTGACCACGCCTTGCTGTTGCAGGCCGTGGGACAGGTTGATGCTCTGGCCATTCTGGTTCAGCCCCATCAGCACCGCCATGTCGGTCGGGGCGGTGCCGCCAATGCCCAGGTGCACGGCATAGATCAGGCCATACAGGCCGTGGGCGGCATCCAGTTCGCCGCTGACCAGTTTGTCGCGCAGGCTGGCCCATGACGACTGGCGCTTGAGGTTCAGCGTCAAACCATAGGGTTGGGCGAACCCCTGGGTTGCCGCAACCACCAGCGAGGCGCAGTCGGTCAAGGCCATGAAGCCCAGGTCGAGGCTGCTCTTTTCCGGGGCGTCACTGCCGCTGACCCAGGCCAGAGGGTCTTTTATCGGGCTGCTGCCTACCGAATCGTTCATCAGTGCCTACCTTTTCGTTCAAAAAAAAACGTCGTCCCTTCAGATGGCGGTGTAGGCCATTGCAGGTAACGACGCCTTTGTCCGTAAGCCCGCTCCGTCGTTGGCGCGTGCTCTGATGCAGAGTGCAAAGCAAGGCACATGCCACGGGGCGACAGGCGCCGTTCGCCGTCAACTTTTCATCAAGATTGAAACCCGGCCGGCTTTCAGTATGGCTGACTCTTTACGCCAGACCGCCCAGGAATCCCACGGTGTACGCTGACTTATCCGCAACCACGACCGTTCATTGGCCTTGCCGCTGGCTGCTATGCGCTGTACTGATGCTGGGCTGCGCGTCTGCGTGGGGGGAGACCTACCAGGCACAGGATGAAAGCCTGCACACGTTTTTTACCGCGTTGTCCGTGCCCTTCGGCCTGCCTATCGTCGTCAGCCGGGAGGCCGCCCGCCGACGCATCAGCGGCACCTACGACTTCGGCAACGCGCGGCAGGTCCTGGAGGCGGTTGCCCGGCAATACGGCCTGATCTGGCACAGCGATGGCCAGGTGCTGCACCTCTACGACGCCGGCGAGGCGAAAAGTTCGGCAGTGGCGCTGCGGCATATTTCCGTTGAAAAGTTGACTGGGCTCATGCGCCGTTCGGGCCTGGATGATTCGCGTCACCCCCTGCGACAGAGCGGGGAGCGGATGTTCTATGTGACCGGGCCGTCGAACTATGTGGACCAGGTGTTGCGGCTCGCGCAAACGCTGGACCGGCCGCAGGCTGATTTGCGCGTGGGCCCCCACACATTCGGTGTGGTGCAGGTGTTCAACACCCACGTGGCTGACCGTCGGTACGCCATGGGCGATGACCACGTGAATGTGCCGGGGGTGGCGTCGATGATCGAGACCCTGTTGGCCAACGAGCGCAGGCGTAACCCGCAACCAGCGAATGACATGCTGGCTGACAAGAGCCTTTCGGTATTTGCGTACCCGGATACCAACAGCCTGTTGATCAAGGGCACCCCTGCCCAGGTGCGTTTTATCGAACGACTCGTCGCGGAACTGGATATGCCCAAGCGGGCCATCGAGGTGTCGTTGTGGCTGGTGGACGTGGACAGCGAGGAACTCAGGAAGATGGAGATGGGCTGGCCTGACGAGGCCAACCCTTCAGCCGCGGCGACGCGAGTGCTGGAGCCTTCGGAAGATAATCGCTTCATGGCGTTGGTCACTGCGCTGGAGCGTCGACGGCGGGCCAGGGTGGTGACACTGCCCGTGATATTGGCCCAGGAAAATGTTCCCGCCGTATTCCAGGACAACCAGACTTTTTACCTGCCACGACCTGGAGAAGACGGTGGCGACTGGCAGCCCGTTCGGTACGGCACCCAGGTCAGCGTGTTGCCGCGCTTCACCCATGGCAATGAAATCGAGATGCAGATCAACGCTGTCGATGGTCAGCAACTGGGCAAGGGCCGGAACCGTAAACAATCGCCTGTGGTGGGGAATGTGGGCATCAGCACGGTGATTCGGGTACCTCAGGGCCGGCGCCTGTGGATAGGGGGCTTTCAGCGTGATGCCGAGTCCTTGGCGCGGGGCAAGGTGGCAAGCCGTGGAGGCGAGGTGCGCCTATTCGTGATCCAGGCTCGGGCGGTAGGTCATGAGCCGAGAACACTCAACGGCGCCGTGGGGCCGCCCCTCCTGACCCAGGCTCAATACGAGCGCGTGCAACGTGCGTTCGTTCGGCCTGTCGCAAAGCCCTTCAATGATCGTCAGCCCACAGGCGGATCGATCGAAGGGGAGCGGCATGAGGTTTATCTCGACAGTGATGCTCAGTGAGGGGTGATGAAGAAACGTCTTACGCATGGTCTCCCACAAAGCCTCGGATGTATGGGGTTTTTCCTAGCGTGGTTCGACCGCCAGATTTCTATAGTCATGTCTCTCGTGGTTTGGCCGGCACTGGCAATGAGGACCGTCAATGTCAGTAGTCGGATGCAGAGGTATGTATGACCGTCTTGAGTGAGCGAATGACGACGGCAACCCTGTTTTTTGCGCGTTGGACCCTTCACGGTGATGGCCGGTTGACCGGTGACGGCGTGGATATTCAATTGCCGCCCAAGGAATGGCACGTGCTGCGGCTGCTGCTGGTTTCCGGCGGCGAACTAATGACCAAGGATCGGCTTCTGGAGCTGGCATGGCCCCATGGGGAAGTTGCGGAGGAGTCGTTGACCCGTTGCATCTATTCCTTGCGTAAGCACCTCAGGGCGGACAAGGGCTTCATCAAGACGATCTATGGCAGGGGCTATCGTTTCACCTGTGCCGTGAGTATCGAGGAGCATGAGCCGCGCCGGGCCGGGCAGGGGCGCGCGGGCCGCATATGTTCGGCCTGCGGCCAGGTGAGTCATGGGTAAACCCTGGTACACCGGCCTGTTGCTGGCGGTGCTGGTGTGGAGCAATGAGGCACTGGCTTACTGCTGGGAAGAGGTGGCAGCCCGCTATGACATCGAAGCTGAATTGCTGCAGGCCATTGCAGCGGTGGAGTCGGGGTACCGCGCGCATGCGATGAATTACAGCAACAGCAATGGCACCCGCGATATCGGTTTGATGCAGATCAACAGTATTCATTTGCCGCGCCTGCTCAAGCAAGGCATTACCGAAGAGCGCCTGTTGAGTGAACCTTGCCTTTCGGTGGAGGTGGGTGCGTCCATTCTTGCGCAGTTCATCGAGCGCTTTGGCTACAACTGGACGGCCGTGGGTTCCTACAATGTGGGGGCGGGGATGGGGCCCGAGCGGGAAGCGTTGCGCATGCGCTATGCCGAAAAGATCTGGGCGCGCTATGAGGAGCTGGTGGCGTTGCGCAACTGACGATTGGGCGGCACGCCTCGCATGCAGCCCATCACCCCGGCTATAATCGCCGCCACCTTTCGCCGCCATCCGAGTCTAGCCCGCCCATGTATACCCTGGCCCGCCAGCTGTTGTTCAAACTTTCTCCGGAAACCTCCCACGATCTGTCCCTGGACCTGATCGGTGCGGGTGGCCGCCTGGGGCTCAATGGCCTGGTATGCAAGGCACCCGCGAAAATGCCGGTGTCGGTGATGGGGCTCGACTTTCCCAACCCGGTGGGGCTGGCTGCCGGCCTGGACAAGAACGGCGCGGCAATCGACGGTTTTGCGCAGTTGGGTTTCGGTTTTGTTGAAATCGGTACGGTGACCCCACGCCCACAACCGGGCAACCCCAAGCCACGGATTTTCCGCTTGCCGGAAGCCGAGGCGATCATCAACCGCATGGGGTTCAACAACCTGGGGGTTGATCATCTGTTGGCGCGGGTTCAGGCGGCGAAGTACAAGGGCATCCTTGGGATCAATATCGGCAAGAATTTCGACACGCCGGTCGAGCGTGCTGTGGATGACTATCTGATCTGCCTGGACAAGGTCTACGCCCACGCCAGTTATGTCACGGTCAACGTCAGCTCGCCCAACACCCCGGGCTTGCGCAGCCTGCAGTTCGGCGACTCCCTCAAGCAATTGCTCGAAGCCTTGCGCCAGCGCCAGGAAGACCTGGCGGTACGCCACGGCAAGCGTGTGCCCCTGGCGATCAAGATCGCCCCGGACATGAGTGATGAAGAGACCGTGCTGGTGGCCCAGGCCCTGGTGGAGTCGGGGATGGACGCGGTGATTGCCACCAATACCACCCTCAGCCGCGTGGGTGTCGAAGGCCTGGCCCATGGTGACGAGGCGGGCGGCCTGTCAGGCGCGCCGGTTCGGGATAAGAGCACGCACATCGTCAAGGTACTGGCAGCCGAGCTGGCGGGGCGTTTGCCGATCATCGCGGTGGGCGGTATCACCGAAGGCAAGCACGCAGCCGAAAAAATCGCCGCGGGCGCGAGCCTGGTGCAGTTGTATTCCGGCTTTATCTACAAGGGCCCGGCGTTGATTCGTCAGTCGGTGGATGCCATTGCAGCCTTGCCCAAGGCCTGAGAGGCGCGCAATAAAAAGGGCTCCTTAAGAGGAGCCCCTGGGCCGAAGCCCGCCGCCTGGATAAGGCGTGCGTGGTTAAGTCGTTACATATTCGTGGTGGTGTCGGAATTAAATGCCCTTGATTAGCCGACGGCGTGAAGTTCGTTGAGTCTGTGGATGCCCGCAGTGCCTGTCATACCGTCCCAGTTGTCGCCGCGTCCTTCTCGCCAGCCGTTGATCCAGGCTTGGCGTACCGACGGTAGAGTAAATGGGCAAAGCTCACGGGATTTGCCATGAACGCCATATTGATATCCGCGTAAAAATGCTCTTTCCAACGGATCACGCTTAAGTCTTCTCATAGGGTGTTTCCCTCACTTGTTGACTGTCTAGATATCCTTCGGCCTCGTCCGAGGCCGGGCAGAGTTTTTCTGCCGTTGGTGGGCTCGCTGCCGGCGTGGCGAGCCAAAGTGTCGACACCGTTACGGCGCCAACCTGTGTTGAGTTCTAACCAATAGGTCACATGGATTCAATGATCGTTTTGTCATAAGCACGTAACGATAACGATGCTATAGCCATAAGCTGGGCTGGCTTTTCGCCCCATTTATGGGGTAAAGCCAGCTATGATGTGCCCTGCGAAGAGGATTGGTTCAGTCCCTTAGTGAGAAAGACCGCCTGTTGCAGTCGGTTATTATTCGACGAAGGGTCGGAATATTTCTTTTTGTTTCATCAGATGATCTATCTGCCCCGTCAATCAAGGCCAAAAGGCCCGGCAGGCGGGGTGGGACGGCACATTCGTGCCACGCGGGCACTCTTCAAGAAAAGTGCCTGATTGAAAACCGAACCGGCGATGCGTTGCCCGTTCATTTATTGCTGAAAAGCCTGGATTGCCCATGTCGGACCGTTTTGAACTCTTCCTCACTTGCCCCAAGGGCCTCGAAGGCCTGCTGATCGAGGAAGCCGTCGGGCTTGGCCTTGAGGAAGCCCGCGAGCACACCTCGGCCGTACGCGGCATGGCCGACATGGAAACCGCCTACCGCCTGTGCCTCTGGTCGCGCCTGGCCAACCGTGTATTGCTGGTGCTCAAGCGCTTCCCGATGAAGGACGCCGAAGACCTCTACCACGGCGTGCTGGATATCGAGTGGCAAGACCATATGGTCGCCGACGGCACCCTGGCCGTGGAATTCAGCGGGCATGGTTCAGGCATCGATAACACCCACTTCGGTGCGCTGAAGGTCAAGGATGCGATCGTCGACAAGTTGCGCACCCCAACCGGCGAACGTCCGTCCATCGACAAGATCAACCCGGACCTGCGCATCCACCTGCGGCTGGACCGTGGCGAAGCGATCCTGTCCCTGGACCTCTCCGGCCACAGCCTGCACCAGCGCGGTTACCGCCTGCAGCAGGGTGCTGCACCATTGAAGGAAAACCTGGCGGCCGCGATCCTGATCCGCGCCGGCTGGCCGCGCATTGCGGCTGAAGGCGGCGCGCTGACTGACCCGATGTGCGGTGTCGGTACCTTCCTGGTGGAAGGCGCGATGATCGCTGCCGACATGGCGCCCAACCTGAATCGCGAGCAGTGGGGCTTCACCGCCTGGCTCGGTCACGTGCCGGCGCTGTGGAAAAAGCTTCACACCGAAGCCAGCGAACGTGCCGCCATCGGCATGAACAAGCCACCGCTGTGGATTCGTGGCTACGAGGCGGACCCGCGCCTGATCCAGCCCGCGCGTAACAATGTCGAGCGTGCCGGTCTCAGCCACTGGATCAAGATCTATCAGGGCGAAGTCGGCACCTTCGAGCCGCGCCCGGACCAGAACCAGAAAGGCCTGGTGATCTGCAACCCACCCTACGGCGAACGCCTGGGTGACGAAGCCAGCCTGTTGTACCTCTACCAGAACCTCGGCGAGCGCCTGCGCCAGGCGTGCATGGGTTGGGAAGCCGCGGTGTTCACCGGTGCCCCGGACCTGGGCAAGCGCATGGGTATCCGCAGCCACAAGCAATATGCGTTCTGGAACGGCGCCTTGCCGTGCAAACTGTTGCTGATCAAGGTCAACCCGGACCAGTTCGTCACCGGCGAACGCCGTACCCCGGAACAGCGCCAGGCCGAACGTGAGCAAGCGGCTTATGACCAGGCCCCGACTGAGCCGCAAGAGCGCCAGTACAACAAGAACGGCAACCCGATCAAACCTGCGCCCGCGCCGGCCCCTGTGGTTGAGCAGGCGCGCTTGAGCGAAGGCGGGCAGATGTTTGCCAACCGCCTGCAAAAGAACCTCAAGCAACTGGGCAAGTGGGCCAAGCGTGAAGGTGTGGACTGCTACCGTGTGTACGATGCCGACATGCCGGAATACTCCATGGCCATCGACCTGTACCACGATTGGGTGCATGTGCAGGAATACGTTGCGCCGAAGTCCATCGACCCGGAGAAAGCTTCGGCGCGCATGTTCGATGCCCTGGCGGCCATTCCCCAGGCGTTGAACATCGACAAGAGCCGCGTGGGGGTCAAGCGTCGCGAGCGCCAGAGCGGCACCAAGCAGTACGAACGCCAGAGCGCCCAGGGCAAGTTCACCGAAGTCAGCGAAGGCGGCGTGAAGTTGCTGGTCAACCTGACCGACTACCTCGACACCGGGCTGTTCCTCGACCATCGCCCGATGCGCATGCGCATCCAGAAAGAGGCGGCCGGCAAGCGCTTCCTCAACCTGTATTGCTACACCGCCACGGCGAGTGTGCATGCGGCCAAGGGCGGTGCGCGCAGCACCACCAGCGTCGACCTGTCCAAGACCTACCTGGACTGGGCACGTCGCAACCTTTCGCTCAACGGTTTTTCCGATAAGAACCGCCTGGAGCAGGGTGATGTGATGGCGTGGCTGGAAGCCAGCCGCGATGAGTTCGACCTGATCTTCATCGACCCACCGACCTTCTCCAACTCCAAGCGCATGGAAGGTATCTTCGACGTGCAGCGTGACCACGTGCAGTTGCTCGACCTGGCCATGGCCCGCCTGGCACCGGGCGGCGTGCTGTATTTCTCGAACAACTTCCGCAAGTTCCAACTGGAGGACAACCTCAGCGCACGCTATGCGGTGGAGGAAATCAGCGACAAGACCATCGACCCGGATTTTGCTCGCAATGCCAAGATCCACCGGGCCTGGAAAATCACCGCGCGTTGATTGTCCGGCTCATGAGCCGCAAGCCTGGATTTTTCCGGGCTTGCGGCTTTTTTTGCGCTGGTCAAACCCTGGACCGATGGCTATAACTAAAACCTAGCCAAAGTGACACCCCCCCGCACGCTGGCGTTGTGAGTGTTGCCTATGTCGTTGCAAGCCGTTCGCCCGAAAATCCTAGGCTTTATCAGTGAGCAGGCGTCGGCTTGGCTGGTGGCGTTGGTGGTATTACTGGCGGGTTGTACGTTGACAACCATCGTCGCCTGGGCGGCGTCCGATCTCGACCAACAACAGGAGCGCCAGCGTTTCCAGTTGCTGGTCAACGAGCGATTCAGCCGCTTGCAAGAGCGTTTCGAGGACCAGGAGCAGCGCCTGGGAAGCCTGCGGCGTTTCTTCGTCAACTCCGATGAAGTGTCCCGCGAAGAATTCGAGGGTTTCGCCCAGCCCTTGCTGCAGCGCGCCCGCGCCTATGCGTGGGCACCACGGGTGTCGCGTGATCAGCGCAAGCTGTTTGAGCAGCAGGTGTCTCGCCAGCGCGGTACGCCCTTCAACATTCGCGAGCTGAATGCAAACGGCGAACTGGCACCCGCCGCCGAGCGTGATGAATACGTACCGGTGCTGTACAGCCAGACCCTGAGCCTGCTCGTCTCGCCCCTGGGCTTTGACCTGCTGGCCCAACCCCTGCGCCGCTCGGCCCTTGAGCGTGCGCAAAAGAGCGGCAAGCTGGCGGTGTCGCAACCCATGCAATTGGTGGGTGTGGAACCCGCCTACGCCACCGGGGTGTTGTTGGTGGCGCCGGTCACGGCCCATGGAGCGACTGAGCCCCACGGCTTTGTAATGGCTGTGATCAGCATGCGCCAACTGGTGGCCGAGGGCCTGCCCAGACCCGACCGCGATAACCTGGCGATGCAGATTGTCGACACATCCGACCTGCAACAGCGGCTGTTGTACGAGTCCGGTAGCGCACGGGTCGACAGCGACCTCAGCGCCGTGCGCCGCCTGACCCTGGGCGACCATGTCTACGCGCTTAGCTTGCGCCCCAGCGAGATGTTCGAGCAGGCCAATTACTCATCATTGGCGTTGATCCTGGCCATGGGCGGGCTGCTTAGCCTGTTACTCAGCGCCTTGCTCTACGTCCTTGTCAGCCAGCGCCAACGTGCGTTGAAACTGGTGCAACAACGCACCATGCAGTTACGCGCCCGTGAACAGGAATTGCGCGGCGCCCATGGCCAGTTGCGCAGCGTATTGAATGCCGCCACCCAGGTGGCGATCATTGCCACCGATCTGCGTGGGGTGATCAATACATTTAACGCCGGCGCCGAGCAGATGCTTGGCTTCAAGGCCGAGCAGGTGTTGGGGCGCTCGACGCTTGAAAGCCTGCATGTGCCCGCAGAACTGGAAGCGCGGGCCACCAGTTTGAGCGTGGCGCTGGGCAAACGGATCCCGCCGAGCCAGGCGATGCTGGTGGAAAGCCCGGACAGCCAGCATGAGGCCAGTGAATGGACCTTGGTTCGCGAGAACGGCAGCCAGCTGACGGTCAACATGCTCGGCACGGTGTTGCTGGATGACCACGGTTTATGGGTGGGATACCTGGCGATCTACCTGGATGTGACTGAGCAAAAGCGCGCTTACGAGGCATTGGCGGCGCGGGATCGCTTGCTGAAAAAACTCAGCGCCCATGTGCCTGGCGGGATTTTCCAGTTCACCCTGGAGCCCCAGGATAACTGGCGCTTTATCTACGCCAGCGATGGCATGCGCGATATTTATGAAATCGAGACCGGGATGTTGCAGCAGGATGCGAAGAAAGTCTTCGAGCGCATTCATCCCCTGGATGTGGAGCGGGTACGCGCGTCGATTCGTTTGTCGGCGCTGCAATTGAGCCATTGGCGCGAAGAGTACCGTGTGCAATTGCCACAACGAGGCCTGCGCTGGATTCGAGGCGAAGCCACACCGGAAGAACTGCCGGCAGGCGGTACGTTGTGGCACGGTTATGTGTCGGATATCACCGACCTCAAGCGCGTGGAAGAAGAGCTGCGTACGTTGTCCATCACCGACTCCCTGACCGGCATCCATAACCGTCGGTATTTCCAGGATCGCCTCAAGACCGAGATGCTCCGCCTCAACCGCACGGCCGGAGCGCTGTCGGTGATCATGCTGGATATCGATCACTTCAAGCGAATCAACGACCTGCATGGGCACGGGGTCGGCGACGGCGTGTTGCAGGAGCTGTGCAAACGCATCGGCCAGCGTCTGCGCCGTACGGATGTGTTCTGCCGCCTGGGTGGCGAGGAGTTCATGGTGCTGTGCCCCAACACTGATGGCGAGCAGGCCTACCGCCTGGCGATGGAGTTATGGCAGTCGTTGCGCAGTGCGCCAATGGAACCGGTGGGCATCGTGACTGCCAGCTTCGGGGTGGCGAGCTGGCGGGTGGATGAAGGCGTTGACGGTTTGCTGTTGCGTGCTGACTCGGCGGTGTATGTGGCCAAGCAGGCGGGCAGGGACCGAGTGGCCGCAGAGGAAGTACAGGCTTGAGGACCGACGCCGGAGCACCCGTGGGAGGGCACGAGCCTCTCCCACAGGAGGACGGCGGTGTGGCCTAGAGAACGGGCGCTGCCGCCGCCAGTTTCGGCTGGCGATACAGGTCCAGCAGCACCTGGTCCAGTACCGACGACGCACCCCATGGCTTCGTATCGTTGAGGATCGCCACCACGGCCCAGGTATTGCCATTGTTATCGCGGCTGAACCCGGCGATCGCGCGCACGGTGTTCAGGGTTCCGGTCTTGACATGGGCTTCGCCACGCATCGCCGTGGTCTTCAGGCGTTTGCGCATGGTGCCGTCGGTGCCGGCAATCGGCAGCGAGCTGATGTATTCCGCCGCGTAAGGGCTTCTCCAGGCCGCTTGCAGCATCTCAGCCATCTCACGGGCGCTGACCCGTTCGGCACGGGACAGGCCGGAACCGTTCTCCATCACCAGGTGCGGCGAGGTGATGCCTTTCTTTGCCAGCCACTGGCGTACCACTCGCTGGGCAGCCTTGGCGTCGTCGCCGTCCGCGTCGTTGCGGAACTGCGCGCCCAGGCTCAGGAACAGCTGCTGGGCCATGGTGTTGTTACTGTATTTGTTGATGTCGCGGATGATTTCCGCCAGGTCTGGTGAAAACGCACGGGCCAGCACCTTGGCATCCTTGGGCACCGGCGCCTGGATATCGCGGCCCTGGATCGTGCCGCCCAGCTCCTGCCAGATTGCCCGAACGGCACCCGCGGTGTAGGTCGCGTGGTCCAGCAACGACAAATAGGTTTGTGAGCTGCAACCTTCAGCCAGTTGGCCGCTGACGGTGACGGTGACACTGCCGTCCGCGGCGGTGACCGGGTTGTAGCGCACATCGCCGGTGCATTGCTTGGCGTTGGAGACCTTGACCTGGTTATCGATACGAATGCTGGCGATCGGCGGCTCGACCGATACGAGCACCCGCCCCGAATCGTTGCGCGTCACGAAGCGCAGGGCCTTGAGGTTGACCAGCAGAGCGTCGGGCTTGACCAGGAAGGGCTTGTTTTCGTCGTTGCCGTCGTCATTGAACTCCGGCAGTTGCGGCTGGGTAAAGAAGCTGCGGTCCAGCACCAGGTCGCCGGTGACTTGTTGCACGCCATTGGCGCGCAGGTCACGCATCAACAGCCAGAGCTTTTCCATGTTCAGCTTGGGGTCGCCGCCGCCCTTGAGGTAGAGGTTGCCGTGCAAGACGCCGCCACTGAGGGTGCCGTCGGTGTAGAACTCGGTCTTCCACTGGTGGTTGGGCCCGAGCATTTCCAGGGCCGCATAGGTGGTGACCAGCTTCATGGTCGAGGCCGGGTTCACCGAGACGTCGGCATTGAATACAGTGGGGGTACCGGGGCCGTTCAGGGGAATCATCACCAGTGACAGCGCGGTGTTTTGCAGCTTGGCTTTCTGAAGGGCCTGCGCGACGCTGGGCGGCAGGGTGTTGTTGATCGGCGCGGCGGTAATGGAAAAACTCAGTGGCAGGAGAAAACCGGCAAGCAGTAATGGACGCAAAGAGTTGATCATAAGGAATAAGACCCTGCTGCTGACGAGGGGGAAAAGGCGAGGGGTATGTAAGAAAATCCCTCATTGGTCATGAAAGTGTCGGCATTATGCCCCAAGGTGGAGCCCGTTGTAGCTGAACGATAGCTGCTAATCGGCGTTTTTTTTGCGTGTGGCTGGCCGCCTGTACCAGAGAGTCGGGCAATCGCCACCTTAAACTGCTAAAGTGCCGCCCGTTATTACTTATGAGGATTGTTCCAATGGCGACTAACCGTTCCCAGCGTCTGCGCAAAAAACTGTGCGTTGATGAATTTCAAGAGCTGGGTTTCGAACTGAACCTGGACTTCAACGAAGGCCTGAGTGAAGAAGCTATCGACGCTTTCCTCGAAGCATTCATCAAAGAAGCCATGGAAGCCAACGGCCTGGGTTATGTTGGCGGCGACGACTACGGTCTGGTTTGCCTGCAGAAGCGTGGCTCGGTCTCCGAAGAGCAGCGTGCTGCTGTTGAAGCCTGGCTGAAAACCCGCTCCGAGCTGACCAAGGCTGAAGTCAGCCCGCTGCTGGACGTGTGGTATCCGGAAAAGCCGATCAACGCGGCTAAGTGATACTGAAAAAACGGCGACCCGAGGGTCGCCGTTTTTTTATGCCTTGCGCCCGTTCAGAATCAGCAGCGTCAACACCCCCGCCACAATCCCCCAGAACGCTGAACCGATGGAAAACAACGTCAGCCCTGACGCCGTGACCATAAAGGTGATCAGCGCCGCTTCCCGTTCCTTTGGCTCATTCATGGCAATGCTCAGGCCATTGATGATCGAGCCAAACAAGGCCAGCGCTGCAATCGATAGCACCAGTTCCTTGGGTAACGCTGCGAACAACGCTGCCAGTGTGGCGCCAAATACGCCGGCAATTGCGTAGAACACACCACACCAGACCGCCGCTGTGTAGCGCTTGTTGCGGTCTTCGTGGGCGTGTGGCCCGGTGCAGATGGCTGCGCTGATCGCTGCCAGGTTGATCCCGTGGGAGCCGAACGGCGCCAGCACCAGCGAGGCCAGGCCGGTAATGGTGATCAACGGCGAGGCCGGCACGTTATAGCCGTCGGCGCGCAGCACGGCGACGCCGGGCATATTCTGCGAAGTCATTGCCACCACGAACAGCGGAATGCCAATGCTGATAGTCGCTGCCAGCGAGAAGTGCGGAGTGGTCCACACCGGGGTCGCCACTTCCAGGTGGAAGCCGCTGAAGTCCAGCAGGCCCATCAAGCCAGACAGCAGGGTACCGATCACCAGCGCGGCCAGCACCGCATAGCGCGGCGAAAGGCGCTTGATGATCAGGTAGGTGAAAAACATCCCCAGCACCAGGCCGGTACGATGTTGCGCGGCGACAAATATTTCGCTGCCGATCTTGAACAGAATGCCCGCCAGCAAGGCCGCCGCCAGTGAAGCCGGAATACGCTTGACCAGTTTTTCGAAGCTGCCGGTCAGCCCGCACAGGGTCACCAGCACTGCACAGGTGATATAGGCACCGATCGCTTCGCCATAACTGACGCCGCCCAGGCTGGTGATCAATAGCGCTGCGCCCGGTGTCGACCAGGCAATGGTGATCGGCGTGCGATAACGCAGGGACAGGCCGATGCTGCACACCGCCATGCCG
Organism: Pseudomonas sp. G11; assembly: GCF_029457515.1. Lineage (NCBI taxonomy): Bacteria > Pseudomonadati > Pseudomonadota > Gammaproteobacteria > Pseudomonadales > Pseudomonadaceae > Pseudomonas > Pseudomonas sp. G11. The sequence goes on along the minus strand of NZ_CP120377.1, from coordinate 6,030,033 downwards.
ATGGAGATCGCCCAGATCCATGAAGAAATCTGCGCCGTGGTCAGGCCGGCGGCTTGTCCAGCCTGGAACATCAGCACCAGGGAGCTGGTGTAGCCGGTCATCATGGCGATAAAGCCGGCGACGACGGCGGACGCGGAAGTGTCGGCCAGCGGGCGCAAGGGCGCTTGGGTGGCGTCGGTCATGGATAGGTGTTCCTTTTACCTGACCCCCTCCTTGTAGGAACGAGCGTGCTCGCGAAAAGCGTCAACGATAACGCGGGCGCCCTGGATGTTCGCGACGCGCTCGGATTCTTCGCGAGCAAGCTCGCTTCTACAGTGGGGTGTCGTTCGTGGGAAATCTTGGATTCAAGCCTAAACTCAAACGTAACTACTCATTGCAATACAGCCGGCGCCGCAAACAGCCGTACAGTGTGTTGGCGCAGTGGGTTGTGTACAATGTGCCGTGTTTTTAGCTGATACTTGCCAGCGACCCATTGTTGCCGTATTACCTTAAAGTCGCCGTATTACCGTTAATTCGCCGCCGTTCTCCCGACCCGAGTGCCCATGAACGAACAGTTGCAACCTCTCAAGAAACAACCGCGAGCCGGCAAGGCCGGTCGCAGCGGAACCCAGGACGATATCGTCTACGCGCATATCTTCGAGGCGATCCTCGAACAACGCCTGGCACCCGGTACCAAATTGAGTGAAGAGGCACTGGGCGAAATCTTCGGCGTCAGCCGTACCATCATTCGCCGCGCCCTGTCGCGCCTGGCCCATGAAGGCGTGGTGTTGCTGCGGCCCAATCGCGGCGCGGTGGTGGCCAGCCCGAGCGTCGAGGAAGCACGCCAGGTGTTCCTCGCCCGGCGCCTGGTAGAGCGAGCGATCACCGAGTTGGCCGTGCAGCACGCCACCGCCGAGCAACTGGCCGAACTACGCCAGATGGTCAACGACGAGCGCGACAGCTTCTCCCGTGGCGATCGCGGTGCCGGTATCCGCCTCTCTGGCGAGTTCCACCTCAAGCTGGCCGAGGCGGCGAAGAACGCGCCGCTGATCAGCTTCCAGCGCAGCCTGGTGTCCCAGACCTCGTTGATCATTGCGCAGTACGAAAGCGGCAATCGCTCGCACTGTTCCTACGATGAACACACCCAGTTGATCGATGCGATCGAGGCCCGCGACGCGGCGCTGGCAGTTGACTTGATGATGCACCACATGGATCACATCGACAGCAAGCTCAACCTCGACGAGGAAAGTGCGTCGGATGATTTGCATGCGGTGTTCTCGCATTTGTTGCAGACCAAGAAGCCGGGGCGTTCGCCTGTAAAGTTGTAAACCCGATTAAAGAATGTGGGAGGGGGCAAGTCGAATCGTCGCACCGCCCCTCCCACATTTGTTTTGTGTTGTGGCGCAGATCAGCGTTGGTGCACCCGTTGGCCGGCCGCATAGGTCTGCAGCACCGTCCGATCATCCCCCAGCGTCATCAACACGAACAACGTCTCGGCTATGTTGTTGGCCTGCTTCAAGCGATAGCTCAGCAGTGGCGTGGCGTTGTAATCCAGCACCAGAAAGTCTGCATCGGTGCCTGGCTGCAACGTGCCGATCTTGTCTTCCAGGCGCAGCGCCCGCGCACCCCCGAGGGTGGCCAGGTACAACGACTTGAATGGGCTCAACCGCGCGCCCTGCAGTTGCATGACCTTATAGGCTTCGTTCAAGGTTTGCAGCAGTGAGAAGCTGGTGCCGCCGCCCACATCCGTGCCCAGGCCAACGTTGAGCTTGTGTTTCTCGGCCATCGGCAGGTTGAACAGGCCGCTGCCGAGGAACAGGTTCGACGTCGGGCAGAACGCCACCGCCGACCCCGTCTCCGCCAGCCGCGCGCATTCGTCATCACACAGGTGCACACCGTGGGCGAACACCGAGCGCTCACCCAGCAGTTTGTAATGGTCGTACACATCCAGGTAGCCGTTGCGCTCTGGAAATAACGCCTTCACCCACTCGACTTCCTGCTTGTTCTCACTGATGTGCGTCTGCATGTACAGGTCCGGGTACTCGCCCAGCAGTTGACCGGCCAACGCCAATTGTTCCGGCGTGCTGGTGGGGGCGAAGCGGGGCGTGACCGCATAGTGCAGGCGGCCCTTGCCGTGCCAGCGTTCGATCAACGTCTTGCTTTCCTGGTAGCCGGATTCGGCGGTGTCGGTGAGGTAATCCGGGGCGTTGCGGTCCATCATCACTTTGCCGGCGATCATACGCAGGTCGAGTTTTGCGGCCGCTTCAAAGAACGCGTTCACCGACTGCGGATGCACGCTGCCGAACACCAGGGCGGTTGTGGTGCCATTGCGCAGCAATTCCTTGATGAAAATGTCGGCCACTTCTTCGGCGTGGGCCTTGTCGGCGAACTGGCGTTCGCACGGGAAGGTGTAAGTGTTGAGCCAGTCCAGTAACTGCTCGCCATAGGCGCCGACCATGCCGGTTTGCGGCAGGTGGATATGGGTGTCGATCAGGCCTGGGGTAATCAGCGCATCCTGGTAGTGGGTGATGTCGATATCGGCGGGCAGCTTCGGCAGCAGGTCACTGGCGTGGCCCAGGGCACTGATCTTGCCGTTTTCGATCACCAGCAGGCCGTCTTCGAAATACTCATAGGAGGCTTCGATGCCCACTTCAGCGGGGTCGGCGATGCTGTGCAGGAGGGCGGCACGGTAGGCTTTGCGAGTCAAAGGCATGGTCGTCTCAATTGATAGCTTGGCTGCGGCGTGACACCGGCAGCAGTTTGGCAATAGGTTCGGCGCTCGCGGTGTGCTGGCCGAAATGGGCGTTATAGGTGGCGATGATTTCGCCGGCGATGGAGATGGCGATCTCTACCGGCAATTTGCCCTTTACCTCGGTGAGGCCCATGGGGCAGCGCATGCGTTGCAACTGCGCGGCGTCGAAGCCGCGATCACGCAGGCGGTGTTCGAACTTGACGCGTTTGGTCTTCGAGCCGATCAGGCCGAAGTAGGCAAAGTCATTACGCTTGAGCAGGGCGGCGGTCAGTTCCAGGTCCAGCGCGTGATTGTGGGTCATGACGATGCAATAACTACCCGCGGGCAGGTCGGCAATTTCGTCCACCGGCTCTTCGCTGACGATTTTACGCACGCCCTGGGGGATATGTTCCGGGAATTCCTGCTCGCGCGAATCGATCCAGCGCACCCGGCACGGCAGGCTCGCCAGCAACGGCACCAACGCGCGGCCGACGTGACCGGCGCCGAACACCGCGATCTGCGCCTGCACCTGGCCCATGGGTTCGAACAGCAATACGGTTACGCCACCGCAGCACTGGCCCAAGCTCGCGCCGAGGCTGAAGCGCTCCAGGTGGGTGTTCTGCTGGCCGCGCGCGAGCATGTCACGGGCGATCTGCATCGCCTTGTATTCCAGGTGTCCGCCACCGATGGTGTCGAAGGTTTGCGTGGCGCTGATCACCATCTTCGAACCGGCATTGCGCGGCGTGGAGCCGAGCTCTTCGATGATGGTCACCAGTACGCAGGGTTCGCCTTGGTTCTGCAGGTTGGCGAGGGCGCTGATCCAGTTGTTCATAGTCACCTCTTGTGGTGTCTGTCAGGCCGTCATCGGGGGCAAGCCCCCTCCCACACTTTGATCTGTGAAGGCCTTCAAATGTGGGAGGGGGCTCGCCCCCGATGGCAGCGCCTCGGTCTAGAGCGAAGCCATCTCGGTTTCGGTTTCAACAGGCACAGCCGCCTGCAACTTGCGCATCTGCTCGCACCCCCACAACACCCGCTCCGGTGTCGCCGGTGCATCGATCTTCGGCTGATGGCGATAGTCACCCAGGCTCGCCACTGCATCCTTGATCGCACACCACGAGGCAATGCCGAGCATGAACGGTGGCTCGCCCACGGCCTTGGAATGAAACACCGTGTCTTCCGGGTTCTTGCGGTTCTCCACCAGCTTCACGCGCAGGTCCAGCGGCATGTCGGCCACCGCCGGGATCTTGTAGCTGGCCGGGCCGTTGGTCATCAGCTTGCCCTTGTTGTTCCACACCAGCTCTTCCATGGTCAGCCAGCCCATGCCCTGGATGAAGCCGCCTTCCACTTGGCCGATGTCGATCGCCGGGTTCAACGAGGCGCCCACGTCGTGGAGGATGTCGGTGCGCAGCATCTTGTATTCGCCGGTCAGGGTGTCGACGATCACCTCGCAACAGGCCGCGCCAAAGGCGTAGTAGTAGAACGGCCGCCCCCGCGCCTGGCTGCGGTCGTAGAAGATTTTCGGGGTCTTGTAGAAGCCAGTGCTCGACAGCGACACCTGGGCGAAGTACGCCTGCTGGATCAGCGCTTCAAAGGTCAGGATATGATCGCGCACGCGCACATGGCCGTTGTGGAATGCCACGTCGGCCTCACTCACGTCGTACTTGCGCGCGGCGAATTCCACCAGGCGTTGCTTGATGGTTTCGGCGGCGTTCTGCGCGGCCTTGCCGTTCAGGTCGGCACCGCTGGAGGCGGCGGTCGGCGAGGTGTTGGGCACCTTGTCGGTATTGGTGGCGGTGATCTGCACGCGGTCGATTTCCACCTGGAACACTTCGGCCACCACCTGTGCGACCTTGGTGTTCAACCCCTGGCCCATTTCGGTACCACCGTGGTTCAGGTGGATGCTGCCGTCGGTGTAGATATGGATCAGCGCACCGGCCTGGTTCAGGAAACTGGCGGTAAAGGAAATACCGAATTTCACCGGGGTCAGCGCCAGGCCTTTTTTCAGGATCGGGCTGTGGGCGTTGTACAGGCGGATCGCTTCACGGCGCTCGGCGTATTGGCTGCTGGCTTCAAGCTCAGCGGTCATTTCCTCGAGCATGTTGTGCTCGACGGTCTGGTAGTAGTGAGTGACGTTGCGCTCGGTCTTGCCGTAGTAGTTGGCCTTGCGCACGGCCAGCGGATCCTGGCCTAAGTGGCGGGCGATGGCGTCCATCACTTCCTCGATGGCGACCATGCCTTGGGGGCCGCCAAAGCCCCGGTAGGCGGTGTTGGACGCGGTGTTGGTCTTGCAGCGGTGGCCGTTGACCGTGGCGTCGCCCAGGTAATACGCGTTGTCGGCGTGGAACATTGCGCGGTCGACAATCGAGTTCGACAGGTCCGGCGAGCAACCGCAGTTACCCGCCAGTTCCAGATTGATACCCTGCAGGCGACCGCTGTCGTCGAAGCCCACGTCGTATTCGATATAGAAGGGGTGGCGCTTGCCGGTCATCAGCATGTCTTCGACCCGGGGCAGGCGCATCTTGGTCGGCTGCCCGGTCAGGCGCGCGACCACCGCGCACAGGCACGCCGGGCTGGCCGCCTGGGTTTCCTTGCCGCCGAAACCACCGCCCATGCGACGCATATCGACGACGATCTTGTTCATCGACACGTCAAGTACTTCGGCCACCAGCTTCTGTATTTCGGTGGGGTTCTGGGTGGAGCAGTAGACGATCATGCCGCCGTCTTCGGTGGGCATCACTGACGAGATCTGGGTTTCCAGGTAGAAGTGTTCCTGGCCGCCGATATGCAGGGTGCCCTGGAGGCGGTTTTTTGCGGTCGCCAGTGCGCCGGCCGAATCACCGCGTTGGTGGGTGTGGCTGTCGAGCACGAAATGCTTATTGCGAAAGGCCTCGACCACATCCAATACGGGTTCGAGGTCTTCGTATTCGATCACGGCCGCCATCGCGGCCTTGCGTGCGGTTTCCAGATCGCGGGCAGCCACGGCCAATACCACTTGGCCGACAAACTGCACGGTGTCGATGGCCAGCAGCGGGTCGCCGGGCATCAGCGGGCCGATGTCTTTCAGGCCTGGCACGTCTTCATGGGTGATGACGATACGCACACCGTCGAAGGCGTAGCAGGGCGCGGTGTCGATGCTGAGGATCTTCGCGTGGGCGCGGTCGGACATGCGCGCATACAGGTGCAACTGGTTGGGGAATTCCAGGCGGTCATCGATGTACTGCGCTTCACCGCTGACGTGCTTGGCGGCGCTGTCATGCTTGACGCTGCGGCCGACCCCGGAGGTCAGGTCCTGGGCAAACAGCTCGGCCAGTTCGGCCTGGGTTTTTACCACGGCGTGATGGTTAGACATAAGCGGTCACCCGAGTCTCGATGTGCGGCGTTTGCAGCTCGATAAAGTATTTGCGCAGCAGGTTCTGCGCGCTGAGCAGGCGGTATTCCTTGCTGGCGCGGAAGTCCGACAACGGGGTGAAATCCTCGGCCAGGGCAGTGCAGGCTTTCTCGACGGTGGCGGCATTCCAGGTGGCGCCGATCAGTACGCTCTCGCAATGTTTTGCGCGTTTCGGGGTGGCGGCCATGCCCCCGAAGGCAACACGCGCATCGCTGATCACACCGTTGTCGATCTTGAGGTTGAAAGCCGCGCACACCGCGGAAATATCGTCGTCCAGGCGCTTGGACACTTTGTACGCCCGGAATAGCGCGTGGCCCTTGGGCACGATGATTTTCTCGATGAACTCGCTGTCCTGGCGTGCGGTGACGCGGTAGTCGATGAAGTAATCTTCCAGCGCCAACGTACGATGGGTGTTGCCCTTGCACAGCACGATCTGCGCGCCGAGGGCGATCAGCAGTGGTGGCGAATCGCCAATCGGCGAGGCGTTGCCGATATTGCCGCCCAGGGTGCCTTGGTTGCGGATTTGCAGGGACGCGAAACGGTGCAGCAGCTCACCGAAGTCCGGGTAGGCCTGGTGCAGCGCGGTGTAGCAGTCGGAAAGAGGGGCGGCGGCGCCGATTTCCAGGCGATCGTCGAAGGATTCAATGCGCTTCATTTCGTCGATGTTGCCGACGTAGATCATCACCGGCAGCGTGCGGTGGAACTGGGTGACTTCCAGCGCCAGGTCAGTGCCGCCAGCCAGCAGCCGGGCTTGCGGGTAGGCATCGTAGAGGTCGGCGAGGTCGGCGACGGTCAGGGGGACCAGGCAGCGTTTGTCGCCGCTGTTGAGTTCACCGGTTTGCGTCGGTGCGATGGCCTTGAGGCGTGCGATGGTTTCGACTTGCCGGCTGTCGAACTGGTCCTGGGGTTTGTTACAGCAGGCCTGCTCGGCGGCGGCCAGGATCGGGCGGTAGCCGGTGCAACGGCACAAGTTGCCGGCCAGGGCTTCATGGGCTTTCTGGCTATCTGGCGCGTCGCTGTTCTTTTGCAGGGCAAACAGTGACATCACAAAACCGGGGGTGCAAAAGCCGCATTGCGACCCGTGGCATTCGACCATGGCCTGTTGCACGCTGTGCAGTTGACCCTGGTGCTTCAGGTCTTCGACGCTGATCAATTGTTTGCCATGCAACGATGAGACAAACGTCAGGCAGGCATTGAGGCTGCGGTAGCGAATCCGCTCAGCGCCTGGCTCGTCGCTGTGCAGCTCGCCGACCACCACGGTGCATGCACCGCAATCGCCGCTGGCGCAGCCTTCCTTGGTACCGGATTTGCCCAGGTGCTCACGCAAATAGTTGAGCACGGTCAGGTTGGGGTCCAGGGCGTGCTCGCTACGGAGCTCCTGGTTAAGTAGAAACTGGATCACGGAAGGCCTCGCAGACTCATTATTGTTGTTAACCGCTTTGCGCCGAATCTAGTCATGTCTGACTTTTCGGTCAATGATTTTCTGACTGTGAGGTCAAGAAATTGCGATCACAACACTTTCAATTATGGTCCAGTCTTCTGGAACCGCTGTTTTTGGGGGGCTTCTGGGTTTCAGCGCTGCTTATTCCGTGCCAAATTCAGCAAGGTGGGCCTAGCGCCATCAGCCAGGCATTTGCGCTACACTGCCGCGCTTGTATCGATAGAAGATTTTGAAGGGAAAACATGACGTTCAAGGCGCCGGACAGTCTCGCCGAGCAAATTGCTCACCACCTCGCCGAACGTATCATTCGCGGCGATCTCAAGCCTGGGGAGCGGATCCAGGAACAGAAAGTCACGCTGGCGCTCAATGTCAGCCGTGGTTCCGTGCGTGAAGCCTTATTGATCCTCGAACGTCGCCACCTGATCGCGATCCTGCCGCGCCGTGGCGCCCACGTCACCGAGCTCACCGCACACAAGGTGCAGAGCCTGTGCACGTTGATGAGTGAGCTGTATATCCTGCTCGGCAATGCGGTGGCCCAGGGCTGGCAGACCCAGGCTGACATGGCGCCGTTCCTGCAGATCCAGCAGCGCCTGGTCGGCAGTTTCGAGCGCCAGGACATCCGCGCCTTTGTCGAAGAATGCTTCAGCGTGATGCGCGCCGCGTACCCCTTCGCCAACAACCCGTATTTGCAGGAAACCGTCGAAAACCTGCAGCCGGCGATGAACCGTGCCTATTACCTGGCCCTCGATCAGCGCAAGGCCTCCATGAGCGAGTACCTGGCGTTGTTCGAGCAATTGCTCGCCGCCGTGCTTGCCCGCGACCTGCCGCAGATTCGCCAGGTGTTGTCGGCCTATGGCCAGCGTAGTTGCTCGCTGGTCATCGCTGCGTTGGCGGACGCCTAAGCGTGCGGCTCAAGTGCATCAAACTGGCGGGGTTCAAATCCTTCGTCGACCCGACCACGGTGAACTTCCCCAGTAACATGGCGGCAGTGGTGGGGCCCAATGGCTGCGGCAAGTCGAACATCATCGACGCCGTACGCTGGGTGATGGGCGAGAGCTCGGCAAAAAACCTGCGCGGCGAGTCGATGACCGACGTCATCTTCAACGGCTCCACCAGCCGCAAACCCGTCAGCCAGGCCAGCATCGAACTGGTGTTCGATAACTCCGACGGCACCCTGGTCGGCGAATATGCGGCCTACGCGGAAATCTCCATCCGCCGTAAAGTGACCCGCGACAGCCAGAACAGCTACTTCCTCAACGGCACCAAGTGCCGGCGCCGGGATATCACCGATATCTTCCTCGGTACCGGCCTGGGCCCGCGCAGCTACTCGATCATCGAGCAAGGCATGATCTCCAAGCTGATCGAAGCCAAGCCGGAAGACCTGCGCAACTTTATCGAAGAAGCGGCCGGCATCTCCAAGTACAAGGAGCGCCGCCGCGAAACTGAAAACCGTATCCGCCGCACCCACGAAAACCTTGCCCGCCTCACCGACCTGCGTGAAGAGCTGGAACGCCAATTGGAACGCCTGCACCGCCAGGCCCAGGCCGCCGAAAAGTACCAGGAATACAAGGGCGAGGAGCGCCAGCTCAAGGCGCAACTGTCGGCCCTGCGCTGGCAGGCGCTGAATGACCAGGTGGGCCAGCGTGAAGCGATCATCGGCACCCAGGAAATCAGCTTCGAAGCCCTGGTAGCCGAGCAACGCAATGCCGACGCCAGCATCGAGCGCCTGCGCGACGGTCACCATGACCTGTCCGAGCGCTTCAATCTGGTGCAGGGCCGTTTCTACTCGGTGGGGGGGGACATCGCCCGGGTCGAGCAGAGCATCCAGCACGGCCAGCAGCGCTTGCGTCAGTTGCAGGAGGATTTGAAGGAAGCCGAGCGCGCGCGCCTGGAGACCGAATCTCACCTGGGCCATGACCGCACCTTGCTGCTGACCCTTGGCGAAGAGCTGGACCTGCTCACTCCCGAGCAGGAGATCACCAGCGCGGCGGCCGAAGAAGCCGCTGCCGCCCTGGAAGAATCCGAAGCCACCATGCACGGCTGGCAGGAGCAGTGGGACACCTTCAACCTGAAATCCGCCGAGCCTCGGCGCCAGGCCGAAGTGCAACAGTCACGCATCCAGCAGCTGGAAACCAGCATGGAGCGTCTGGCCGAACGCCAGCGTCGCTTGCAGGAAGAACGCGTGTTGCTCGCTGCCGACCCGGAAGACGCGGCGATCATGGAGCTCAGCGAGCAACTGGCCGAAAGCGAGATGACCCTCGAAGAGCTGGAGGCCAGCGAAGAACAGCAAGTCGAGCGCCTGGAGCAATTGCGCCAGCAACTGCAACAGGCGACCCAGGCCCAGCAGCAGGCCCAGGGCGATCTGCAGCGGCTCAACGGTCGTTTGGCCTCCCTGGAAGCCCTGCAGCAAGCCGCTCTGGACCCTGGCACCGGTACCGCCGAATGGCTGCGCGACCAGCATCTGGCCGAGCGTCCGCGCCTGGCCGAAGGCTTGAAAGTCGAAGCCGGTTGGGAGTTGGCGGTGGAAACCGTATTGGGTGCCGACCTGCAAGCGGTACTGGTGGACGATTTTGGGGGCTTCGACCTGGCCGGTTTTGCCCAGGGCGATTTGCGCCTGCTCAGCCCGGCCGCCGACGGCACCCGCGTGCCGGGCAGTTTGCTGGACAAGGTCGAGTCGGCGATTGACTTGTCGCCGTGGCTGGGCCAGGTCAAACCGGTTGAATCACTTGAGCAGGCGCTGGCCCAGCGCGGTCAGTTGGCTGCCGGCGAAAGCCTGATCAGCCGTGATGGCTACTGGGTCGGCCGCCACTTCCTGCGGGTACGCCGCGCCAGTGAAGCAGAAAGCGGGGTTTTGGCCCGTGGCCAGGAAATCGTCAATCTGATCGCCGAGCGTGAAGAGCGCGAAGCGACCCTGGAAAGCCTGGAAACCGAGCTGCAAACCCTGCGCGCCACCCAGCGCCAGCAAGAGACCGGCCGCGAACACCTGCGTCGCCTGTTGCAGGATGAGGCGCGTCAGCAAGGCGAATTGAAAGCCCAGCTTTCCGCGAGCAAAGCCAAGGTCGAGCAACTGACCCTGCGCCGTACCCGTCTCGATGAAGAAGTAGCCGAGATGGGCGAGCAACGCGCGCTCGAGCACGAACAAATCGGCGAAGCACGCCTGCAATTGCAGGAAGCCCTCGACAGCATGGCCCAGGACACCGAGCAACGCGAACTGCTGCTGGCCCAGCGGGACAGCCTGCGTGAACGCCTTGACCGTGTGCGCCAGGAAGCTCGCCAGCACAAAGACCACGCTCACCAGTTGGCGGTGCGCCTCGGCTCGCTGCGTGCGCAGCACGACTCCACGCGCCAGGCCCTTGAGCGCCTGGAGATGCAGTCCGAACGCCTGACCGAGAAGCGCGAGCAACTGAGCCTCAACCTGGAGGAGGGCGAAGCGCCCCTGGAAGAGCTGCGGCTCAAGCTTGAAGAGCTGCTCGACAAGCGCATGACCGTCGACGAAGAACTCAAGACCGCGCAAATCGCCCTCGAAGATGCCGACCGCGAACTGCGTGACGCAGAAAAGCGCCGGACCCAGGCCGAGCAGCAATCCCAACTGATCCGCGGCCAGCTCGAACAACAGCGCATGGAATGGCAAGCCCTGACCGTGCGCCGCAAAACCCTCCAGGACCAGTTGCTCGAGGATGGCTACGACCTGCACGGCGTGCTTGACACCTTGACCGCCGAGGCTAACGAAAAAGACGCCGAAGAAGAACTCGAACGCATAGCCGCGCGGATTCAGCGCCTGGGGGCAATCAACCTGGCCGCCATCGATGAGTACCAGCAGCAGTCCGAGCGCAAACGCTACCTGGACGCCCAGGACGCCGACCTGGTCGAAGCCCTGGATACCCTGGAAAACGTGATCCGCAAGATCGACAAGGAAACCCGCAACCGCTTCAAGGATACCTTTGATCAGATTAATGGCGGTTTACAGGCGTTATTCCCAAAAGTTTTCGGTGGTGGCAGCGCTTACTTGGAACTGACGGGCGAAGATCTACTCGATACAGGGGTAACGATCATGGCGCGGCCTCCGGGCAAGAAGAACAGCACCATCCATTTGTTGTCCGGCGGCGAAAAAGCCCTGACCGCATTGGCCCTGGTGTTTGCCATCTTCAAGTTGAACCCGGCGCCGTTCTGCATGCTCGACGAAGTTGACGCACCGCTGGATGACGCTAACGTGGGACGGTACGCACGCCTGGTCAAGGAGATGTCCCAGACTGTGCAGTTCATCTATATCACCCACAACAAGATCGCCATGGAAATGGCTGATCAGTTGATGGGGGTGACGATGCACGAGCCGGGCTGTTCGCGATTGGTCGCGGTGGATGTCGAAGAAGCGATGGCGATGGTGGAATCCTGAGCCACGCCAGGAGAGAAGATTTTCAGCGCGATGTAAGACGGTTTACCGCCCTGGCGAAAGTGGCAAATGGACATATTTGTTCAAGGCATTTTGACAGACGGTGTAAAGTTATCTTTGGTCGTGCTAGTTTAATGTCAATTTTTCGTATGCGTGGGCAAAACGTCAGTCAGAACATAGAGTTGGCGCCACGTTTTAAAGCGGTTTGCACGGTGCTAAACCCCTTATTTTTCAGCATTTTTTATTAGAGGCACGGGATTACATGGAAATCGGTCTGCGCGAGTGGCTGATCGTCATCGGCATTATTGTCATTGCCGGTATTCTTTTTGATGGCTGGCGCCGCATGCGCGGTGGCAAGGGCAAGCTCAAATTCCGTCTGGACCGTAACCTGTCCAACTTGCCCGACGACGACGGCAGCGCCGAGCTGCTGGGGCCGCCCCGTGTGTTGGATACCCATAAGGAACCGCAGCTGGATGAGCATGACCTGCCGTCCATGAGTGCGCCTGTGCGTGAAGCCCGCGAGCCGTCTTCCAAACGTGGCAAGCGCGGCAGTGCTGCAGTTGCCGAGCCGCACCAGGGCGACCTGAACCTTGACGTCGACGAAGGCCCGAGTTTCAGCAGCCGCGATGATGACTTCCCTGATGAGAATGCGACCAAGAGCCCGCCGCGCCAATCGGTCAGCGATCAGCCGGCCGCCGAAGAAGTGCTGGTGATCAGCGTGATTTGCCGCGACGCCGCGGGCTTCAAAGGCCCGGCGCTGTTGCAGAACATCCTCGAAAGCGGCCTGCGTTTTGGCGAAATGGACATCTTCCACCGCCACGAAAGCATGGCCGGTAATGGCGAAGTGCTGTTCTCCATGGCCAACGCGGTCAAGCCGGGCACCTTCGACCTGGACGATATTGACCTGTTCAGCACGCCGGCCGTCAGCTTCTTCCTTGGCTTGCCAGGCCCGCGTCACCCGAAACAAGCGTTCGACGTGATGGTGGCGGCAGCGCGCAAGCTGTCCCAGGAACTGAATGGCGAATTGAAGGACGATCAGCGCAGCGTCCTCACCGCCCAGACCATCGAACACTACCGTCAGCGCATCGTCGAATTCGAGCGTCGCGCCCTGACACAGAAACGCTGAGGATTGGCCTCAAGCGTTGTCGATAGAATAAGCGCACCAACATTTGAGCAGCTTCGGCTGCTCTTTTGCTTTATGAGAGAACACCCATGACCGCCGCCCACACCCGCATCCTTGAACTGCGCGCTGAACTGGATCAGCACAATTACCGTTACCACGTGCTCGACGAGCCGAGCATTCCGGACGCCGAGTACGACCGCTTGTTCAATGAGCTCAAGGCCCTGGAAGCCGAGCACCCGGAACTGGTGACGCGTGATTCGCCGACGCAGCGGGTCGGCAGTGCGGCCTTGTCGGCCTTTACCCAGGTGCGTCATGAGATCCCGATGCTCAGCCTGGGCAACGCGTTCGATGAAACCACCATGCTCGAGTTCGATCGCCGCGTCACCGAGGGGCTCGACCTGCCGGTGGGCGATCTGTTTGGCGGTGGTGCCGCGGTGGAGTACAGCTGTGAACCAAAGCTGGATGGCCTGGCGGTCAGCCTTTTGTACCAGGACGGCGAACTGGTGCGCGGCGCCACCCGCGGCGACGGCACTACGGGCGAAGACATCAGCGTCAATGTGCGCACCGTGCGCAATATCCCGTTGAAACTGCACGGCACCGGCTGGCCGGCCACCCTGGAAGTGCGCGGCGAAGTGTTCATGTCCAAGGCCGGTTTCGAGCGACTGAACGCCTCGCAACTGGAAGTCGGCGGCAAGACCTTCGCCAACCCGCGTAACGCCGCCGCCGGCAGCCTGCGCCAGCTGGACTCGAAGATCACCGCCAGCCGCCCGCTGGAGTTCTGCTGCTACGGCATTGGCCAGGTCACCGCAGACATCAGTGACACCCACATCGGCAATTTGAAGCAGTTGCAGAAGTGGGGCCTGCCGATCAGCCATGAGCTGAAGTTGGCCAAGGGCATCCAGGCATGCCTGGACTACTACCGCGATATCGGCGAGCGACGTAACAGCCTGCCCTATGAAATCGACGGCGTGGTGTTCAAGGTCAACAGTATTGCCTCCCAGCGCGAACTGGGTTTCCGTGCCCGTGAGCCGCGTTGGGCGATCGCGCACAAATTCCCGGCCATGGAAGAACTGACCGAGCTGCTCGACGTGGAATTCCAGGTTGGCCGCACCGGTGCCGTCACGCCGGTGGCACGACTGAAACCGGTCAAGGTCGCGGGTGTGACCGTGTCCAATGCCACCTTGCACAACATGGACGAAGTGGCGCGCCTGGGCCTCATGATCGGCGACACCGTGATCATCCGCCGTGCCGGAGACGTGATCCCGCAGGTGGTATCGGTGGTCACCGAGCGCCGTCCGGAAAATGCCCGCGCCGTGCAGATCCCCGAGAGTTGCCCGGTGTGCGGCTCCCACGTCGAGCGCACGCAACTGGTCAAGCGCAGCAAGGGCAAGGAAACCGTCAGCGAAGGCGCGGTGTACCGCTGTGTCGGCCGCCTGGCCTGTGGCGCGCAGCTCAAGCAGGCGATCATCCATTTCGTCTCGCGCCGGGCGATGGACATCGATGGCCTGGGCGACAAGACCATCGAGCAGTTGGTGGATGAAAAACTCATTGGTTCGCCGGCTGACCTCTACACGCTCAAGTACGAACAGATCATCGGCCTGGAAGGCTTCGCCGATATCTCCAGCAAGAAGCTGATCGCCGCCATCGAGAACAGCAAGAGCCCGACCCTGGCGCGCTTCATCTACGCCTTAGGCATTCCCGACGTGGGCGAGGAGACCGCCAAGGTGCTGGCGCGTTCCCTGGGGGCCTTGGAGCGCGTGCAGCGCGCGTTGCCGGAGGTGCTGACGTACCTGCCGGACGTGGGCCTGGAAGTCGCGCACGAGATCCGCAGCTTCTTTGATGACTGCCACAACCAGGACGTGATCGGCGCACTGTTGGCGCCGGACAAATGCGGCCTGCAATTGCAAGACGAAGGCGCCCTGGCCGCCGAATTCGCCGCCAGCACCACCCTCGGCGGTTTGCTCGACAAACTCAATGTGCCCAGCGTCGGTCCCGGCGCCGCGCAGAAACTGGCGGACAAGTTCGGCTCCCTCGAAGGCGTGATCAAGGCTGACTGGCTCGATATGCGCCAGGCGCTGCCCGAGAAGCAGGCCAAGGCTGTGCGCGAGTTCTTCGATAACCCCGACCATGCCAACCATGCCCTGGCCATCGAGCGGCAGCTCGAGGAATTCGGCATGCACTGGCAGAGCGAGAAGAAAGTGATCGAAGGCTTGCCGGAAGCAGGGCATACCTGGGTGCTGACCGGCTCCCTGGAGCGGATGAGCCGCGATGTCGCCAAGGACAAGCTCGAAAGCCTCGGCGCCAAGGTGGCCGGTTCGGTGTCGGCGAAAACCCATTGCGTGGTGGCCGGGCCGGGTGCTGGTTCGAAGTTGGCCAAGGCCAGCGAACTGGGCCTGAAGGTGCTGGACGAAGACGCTTTCGTGGCCTTCCTCGCCGGGCATCACATCACCGTCTGATAGCGTGCGCTTCTGGTGGCGAGCCGGCTCACCACAGGTTACTGTTTGCTCGTTCCATTCTTAACCGACAGGCATTAGGGCTCGCCCCGCGTCGGGCAGCAAAGTGGAACGATCCCGAGCGAGAAATGATCTAGTCTCTGTCACCCAGGGAGAGATCGCCATGTTTCGCTATTTCGAGCAACTCAGTTCGCGCATCGCCGCACCGTTCATGGCCGAATCCTCGCGCAACAGCAAGGTCTGGCAATGCCGGTGCGGTCAGCCGCTGTTCTTTCGCAACAGCCAATGCCTGGCCTGCTCGGCGGTGCTGGGCTATCAACCCCAACAAAGCCGATTGTCCTCCCTGCAGCCGGGGCCTGTCGTGGACACCTGGCTGCAAGACGACAACCTCGATGCAGGCGCCTTTCGCCGCTGTGCCAACCTCGACACGCCCGCCGCCTGCAACTGGCTGATTCCCGCCCACAGCACCGCACCGCTGTGCGTGGCCTGCAGCCTGAACCGCACCATTCCCGACCTGTCGATCACCGAGAACCACGAGCGCTGGCGCAAGGTGGAAACCGCCAAGCGCCGACTGGTGGCACAACTGATCAGTCTGGGCCTGCGCGTCGTGCCCAAGAGCATCGACGAAGACAACGGCCTGGCCTTCGACTTCGTCGGCATCGACCTGGAAGGCAATGCGCCGACCACCGGGCATGCCAACGGCCTGGTTACCCTCGACATCAAGGAGGCCGACGACACCCACCGCGAAAAAGTCCGGGTGCAGATGCGCGAACCCTATCGCACGCTGCTCGGGCATTTTCGCCACGAGGTCGGTCACTATTACTGGGATCGCCTGATCGCCAACAGCCATTGGCAGACGCCTTTTCGCGACCTGTTCGGCGACGAAAGCGCCAGTTACACCGACGCCCTCGACCAGTACTACCAGAATGGCCCGCGCCCGGATTGGCAACATACCTGCGTCAGTGCCTACGCCACCATGCACCCGTGGGAAGACTGGGCCGAAACCTGGGCCCACTACCTGCACATGATGGACGCGGTCGACACCGCCCTGGGGTTTGGCATGAGTGCGCGGGAACTGGACCTGGATTACCAGCCATTTCCCCTGAGCACCCTCTACGACCCCGAGCACCCTGGCGGTGCGGCGTTCCTGTCTTTCGTCAACGCCTGGATCGAACTGGCCGGCATGCTCAACGAACTGTCCCGTGCCATGGGGCAGCCGGATTTCTATCCCTTCGTACTGCCACCGGCGGTGATCGCCAAGCTGCACTTCATTCACCTGGTCATCCAGGAAGAGGGCGGCCGGGCGGACGAGGTGTTGCAGACACCATGATGAATTAATGTGGGAGGGCGCTTGCTCCCGAAAGCAGTGTGTCAGTCACTGATTTATTGGCTGGCAGACCGCTATCGGGAGCAAGCCCCCTCCCACAGGGGATGGCGGGGATGCTGACGGCCATGGCAAGTACTTGAACCCCTTCATATTTTAATCCGGCACCAACGGTTGTAACTTCCGATGAGATCGGTACAATGGCGCGGCTTGCCGAGAGGCCAGCGTCGTTATGGTGACCCCATCGGTCCCCCCGCAACGATTACCCGTGAACCTGGTCAGATCCGGAAGGAAGCAGCCACAGCGGGAACATTGTGTGCCGGGGTGTGGCTGGTGGGGTTGCCTCCAATCATCCAAGTGATTGATTCTTAACGGTTTTTCACCCTTTGCCACGCGGTGGTACAAGGAGTGATACATCCGTGTCGACCATCCCGTCCTACCTTTTGCTGTCCCGCCACTCGGTCTACTACTTCCGAATCGTGGTGCCGGATGTCATTCGCCCGTTATTCCCCCAAAGAGAAATTCGTCGCTCCCTGCAAACTCGTTGCAAGCGGGAGGCGCTGATTCATGGGCGTGACATTCTGGCCCAGGTCCAGGGGCTGTTCACGCAAGCGTTCTAGGAGAGTAGACCCTCTGTTGAGTTGCTGCGCGGTGCCTGGGAGCCTGGTGGTAAGCGCCTCGCGTGTTGGGCGTCGTGGCTGCGTCAGCAGCAGTTGGTTGGCGTCGCCATGCTTTGCTTGAAGGCTCACGGGAAACACCCTCAGTCGCCGTACAGGCCTCCATTGCACGGCCCTCCGTGATAGCAAAGGGGCCTCCTGGGGCTCTACACGGGGGCCAGGCTCAACGAACTGTGCCAGCTCTCTGACGACGTGGTGACCATCGATGGTATTGCCTGCATCCACCTACGGGCTACGAGGCCGGACCAGAAGCTCAAGACGGCGTCATCCGAACGACTTGTGCCAATCCGTTCCAAGCTTTTGGCGTTGGGTTTCCTGGAGTACATGACGAAGGTGAAGGAGCGGGGAAAGAGCGTGTGTTCCCGGAGCTGACTTGCCATAAAAAGCACGGTTACAGTGCCGCTCCGTCGAGGTGGTTTACTCGGGGGCGTGGACAGTTGGGTTTCCGCGCTGACACTGCCAAGAAGGACTTTCATAGCTTCCGTCACACTTTGGCTGACCACCCGAAACAAAAGGGGGCGCTGAGTCACTTGTCGGTGGCTACTGGGGCGTCAGCCTGGGGGCATCACGTTTGGTCGCTATGTTAATGGCTTCGGGCCTGATGTATTGGCGCCTGTAATTGAGTTAGTGACCCTTGAGTCGTTCTAAAGCACTTTTGGTTGGACACTGCTCAAATGTGCTTGTGTGTTCTGTCAGATGCCGTTGCGGTCATCGACTAGCTTGCAGAGCGACGACGTTGAGGTACACCTTCCGGTTGAACATCCCGTCGAACAGGATGATCTTGAACTTGGCGTATAGTGTTGAGGGAGCAAGCATGGACTGTTCGAAGTGACAGCCAGCGGGTTTCAGAGACAAGTCGATGTGATGGGGGAGCTGCGTTGATGGGCGAACATAGGATCGACTTCGTAGGCGTGTCGGGCGCATTGGATAGCTATTGCTTCCAGCTCGATTTTAGGGGAGGGCCCAGTAATGGGTGAGGCAAGCGAAGAAAAGGTTACGCAACTGCAATGGATGGCGGCCGAAACCTTGGCGGACCATTTGGTTCCGCTGCTTAAGCATCACGATGTCAAATGGCGCGGGCATGGAATCATCTATATCGACCATCAGCATTGCAACATCTCCACTGCGCATCAGTTACTCGTGGATTTAAGTATCAATCTCGGTGCGCCTATCTCTTTGGTGCGCTCCAGGTTGATTGAGTTGGGCTGGCTTAACGACGTCCGTAGTGCTTTGCCCATTCAGAATAATGTCAGGATAGTAGTTGAAAGACTTGCGCCGTGGGCCCTGGATTCCGATGAGGAGGATGAACAGGATGACCCTGATATGAGCGAAGAGCATGACGGGGATTGATCTTGTGATGCGTCCGGTTCTTTCTTATCTATGAGGTTTTATGCTCCCGGAACATTTTGATTTATCTGGCCCTGTGTTTTTGCCCATCACAGAGGAAACCTGCGCTGGCTTGTTGGCTATCGAGGGTGTAAACGCACTTAGCGCCTTGACTGATCCGGAACTGGCGGCGGTGTTGGTCATCCAGAATCTAGCTCAGGCAGCAGAGAAAGACCTCAACTCTGGTGCGGCTGAGACCGTTTTGTCCAAACTGATTGCGTGGGCGGTCGATTCCCGACAGTCAGCGGCTTCAGGGTTGTTATCAGAAGCGCAGCGGTTGTTCGATCCACGGAAGCTGTACTTCGGTCTGAACGCCGTCAAAGGCTTGAATCTGCGCTTTCTTCTAGCTGATGAAGTATCGGCGGAAGATTACCTGCTGCCAGATGGTAAGTGGGATGTAGCGTACAAGGTCCGCCATCGTAGAAGTAACGACCCATTCAGCGAGCAGGTGGTTACACCCATACACCGCGAGCGTTGGCTGAGCGCTGCGCAAGACAAGTTGGTCAGGATTTTTCGCGCAAATTTGGACGAAGACCTGCATGTTCAGGGGTACGCGGGGATAGGCAAGAGTCACATGCTCGGTGCCTTGATGGAGTATCTGCGGCCAGAAAAAACGTTATTACTGGCACACACTCCTGGAAAGCTGGAAGCCCTTCGTGAGCGCATGGGAGGAGCGCGTGATAGGAAAGCAGGTTGGACGTTCGGGAACTTTGCGCAGAGGCTACTGCACTTCCCCAGGACTCAACCCGCAACTACGCCCGCCAGAATCCCCGGCAAGCAGACGGTGGCGCAGGAACTGAATATCCTCGGTTTTCATAGCCACGATTCGCAAGCGACCGTTGATGTTTGCCTCAAGGTAATAGAAAACTTTTGTCGCTCCAGGGGACATAGTCTGTCGGCCAAGCATCTGCCTCATTTCAAGCAACCCTTGTCCAGCCTAGATGCCAAGGTGCTTCTTGAGTATTCGAGCCGGCTGTGGGGTTACCTTGAGGCAAACCCAGGTTGGGGCAGCCAGACCGGGTTCGAGGCATTACTAATGATAAAACGGGCGAGCCTCGCGGGCTGCATGGTGCCTGCTCGCTATACACATGTACTCATTGACGAAAGTCAGGATGTTCCCGAGTCGCTATTGCAGATTATCGAACGTGGGCGTCAGGTGCTGATAACCCTGGGGGATGAGTACCAGCAAGCAGGCGGTGTGCAGGTTCAAAGAAAGCGTGAGGTTCGGCAAAGTAATGTCAGCTACTCCGTGCGCTCAGGACGCAATGTCGAGCGACTGCTCAATCCTTTGATATTCCTGCATTCTCAGAAGAGTAAGGTTCCCTTCGAAGGCGCTCGTAATGCTGATGTTGGTATCGAAATGTATCCCGAAGGCTTCGTGCCGCCTGAAGGTTGTGTGGTGCTGACGGCGTCCCCTTGGGATACGGTAAAGTGGGCCATCCATTTGCACGACTCCAACTGCGCGTTTAGTTTGTCGGACAAAAAGGCACAAGACGATCTCAGGCATTTCATGAGCACTGCTATCGCATTGTTCAAGCCGGATTTCTACAATCCCGAGCATAGTGAAATGGGACCGCACCCGTACTTCAGCGATATGCCCGACTGGCAGCAGGTGCGAGATGCCAACCTATTCGATGAGTCGTTCCTATGGGTGGAGGCGGAGCTGGAAAAAGGCTTTAAGGTTGCTGATTTGACCCGATTAAACAGGATGGTCGGCCGCTCTGGTAAACGCTGCATCTTGATGATGGCAGAAGAAGCGGGGGGGATGGAGTTCAACCGAGTGCTGCTGACACCTGAGTTGCTCACCAACGTGAAGTTCAAGGATGCCTATGAGTTCGATCAGAGGATCTGTGCCGTGTACATTGCAATATCCCGGGCAAAGCAGCAGCTTTACGTTCCTTATGACGTTGTGGAATGGATCCAGTATCACCATTATCAGGGATTCCGTGAGTCACATGGCTACTGATTGAATTCATCTTAGGCCTCCTCGGTTTGCTCATGACAAATTCGCAATCTGTTGGATGGCGTTAGTGAAACCCTTCAGGATGCCTTCGACGGTGCGGGCAATGAAACCCCGGAAGTTCAAGCCCCTAGACTTCCAACCTAGTAGTCATTCCATAACCCTTTGAGGACTTACTGACTGTGGGAAATGACCGCGATAGCTGCCCCAGGGTTGCCTCAAAAAATTGCCTCGACAAGGCAACCGCAAGGGAGGGGCAGCCTTGCTTCGCCAATAGTTGGAAGAGCTGCCAAGCATCTATTGCCCGCGAAAGCTAAATGTTTACACCTGGTTCGTGCCGACGCCTCCAGCACAGGGCGGGAGACGTGTAGACGGCGCATGAGTTGCTGCATGTAAATCAGCACCTCCAGGGAGGAGGTGACGTGGAGGCCCAGGCAATGCTTTTGTGAACCCGCTCGATGTCGTCAGCGCCCTATCCATTGATGTTAGGACGCGCCCGAAATGTATCGGTATCATCCGCGCAACTATGAAAGGGACTTCGACATGCTCAAGAGAATCACACTACTCGCCGTACTGGGAGCGACACTAACTGGTTGCGTCACAGCGCCGCCGACCAACTTCTCAGTTCCAGGCGTCCAGCGGGCCACTACTCAGCAAGCAGTAGAACTCAAGGCCGTTTCCGTTTCCTATGGCCTTCCCAGCGAAGTCAAGGGCGACATTCCAACCTACGGCGAAAGTTTCCCCATCCTGTGGGAGAAGTCGCTGGTAGAAGCGATAGACAAGGCTGGGGTGTTCAGTGACGACGCCCCGGACAAGGTCAACATCTTCGTAAAGGTGCTGGAGCTAGATCCTCCAGTCGGTGGCATTACCATGGTCACGCCCGCGCGTGCGCGCTATACCATTGTGAGTCGCCGCACAGGGAAAACTCTGTTTGAAAAAGAAATCTACACGGAGGGGACTGTTCCGCCTGGCTACGCGTTTTCCGGGCTGGTTCGGCTCAAGGAATCGCTCAATAGGTCGGTACAGGCGAACATCGCCCAATTCCTTCAGTCGCTGTCGGCTGTGAAGCTGTAAGCCAACCGGCTGGCCGGTAAGAGAAAAACGACAGTGGGGAAGGACATCCACGCCCATCCCCCTTTCTGTTTCTTAGGTTGTAGCGCTAGCCATGGTCAGTTCATAAACGCGCGCGCTATTAGCTCGCCGGCAGGCCAGGGTGTCAGCGCGTGATGGTGAGGAGTCGTACAGAGCATCGCTTGGAAGCTCTAGGATGGTGACCCCATCGGTCCCCCCGCAACGATTACCCGTGAACCTGGTCAGATCCGGAAGGAAGCAGCCACAGCGGGAACATTGTGTGCCGGGGTGTGGCTGGTGGGGTTGCCTCCATAACGCTCTTCCTGAATCTTCAAAAATCCTTATTTCTAAAACGCTTTGCTGGCAATTACTGCCTGCGAATCGATTTCTGCTGTGCGCTCCACAGGCTTACGGGCGGTACAGGGGGAATGCCTTTATCACCGGCACTATTTCGTCGCCCAGGGTCTTGGCGCTTTCCCATCGCTCGTCCCTGGTCTGGGACTTGGCCGGGACGTTCCTGGCGAAGTGAAAGATGACGATCGCGCCCGTGCCGGCGTCGCGGTAGTACTTGAAGAAGCTGAATTCAGAGAAATGCCCGTCTTTGCGCAGCGCCGAGGGATAAAACAGCATCAGGTAGAGGATCCCGGTTCGGTTGTCTGTTGCCAGGACCGCTGGCATGTCCGGGTTTTCCTGTTGGTGCAACTGCACCGTGCGCTTTCCCAGGTCCAGCGGCTCGAAGCGGTCATCGGGAGGGACAACCGTAAAGTCCACCATTTCAGTCCAGGCGTCGACGCTTTGGTTTTCCGGAAAGTATTCCCACAAGCCGTTTTTCTGGAATTTCAGGACAAATGTCTTACCCGCGAACACCACCGACTTTGTTTCGGCAATGGAGGGGCGTGAGAGGTCTGGAGCGGGCGTCGAGGCACAGCCTGACAGCAGGGCCATGATCGACAAGATCAGCAGAGGGGCTTTCATTTCAATCCTTGAAGGTTTTCAGATACTGGCGTTATGCGCCGGTGACAGTAGCGCAATGAATAGGCAAGCGCCCCGATTATGAAGCACCAGCGTTTTAAGGGTTTATTCGTGAGGGCTCTTTCACAGCTTTTAATGCTCACTCTGGACAACCTCAAACCACCTTGTTAGTTTCCGCCAGCCACTTGTTTCAGAGTATGACAAGTGTTTGTAATTGATATTGAAGTGCCATCACTTCTTTAACTAACAAGGATGTCTGTCATGAAAAGCCTGCAAGGGTTGCCTCGTCTTATCAGTGCTTCAGTAGGCGCTCCCGGCAAAGCCCGAAACTTGCCCGCCGATGTGCAGTGCATCCAGTATTTATTCAATTTGATCATTCCCAAGATGGGTTTTCCGCTGGCCGAGAATGGCAAGTGTGATGGCCAGTTGGTGCAGTGCATCAGCCAGTATCAGTTTCGCCATCTCAAATATGCCCACCCCGATGGCGTGATCGACCCCACCGGTCGCACGTTCAACAGCCTGATCGAAGAGGCGGTGAAGGTGCCCGTCAAAGCCTTCCCGACGATGCGTATCCCCAGCTTTCTCAATGTGTTTGGCAACAACAATGGCGATGCGGTGCAGGCCACGGTCAACGTGTACCTGGACCGCGTGCGCGCGACGATCGAGGCCGAGCGGCGTAACCGCCAATTGATGCTCCAGGCCACGTGCGACGGGGGCATGACTCTCAGCGAAACGGACTTCCAGAACGCCGCCACACAGTTGGGTAGCGGTATTTCGGTAAATATCATCAAGGCCTTCGCCACTGTGGAATCAGGTGGGCGTTCGGGGTTCGGCCCGGCCAAGTTGCCGGTGATCGCGTTTGAAGGGCACTTGTTTCGCAAGTACACCAAGCACATCTACGACCAGGCGCACCCGCTGCTGTCCTACCCCTACAAGAAAAAAGCCGGGCCGCAGTGGCAGGCCAATAACAAGGACCAGGCCAAGGCTTGGGAAACCATGGCCACCGCGTTTGCCCTGGATCAGGAAGCGGCACTCATGTCGGCTTCGTGGGGCATGTTCCAGATCATGGGCTTCAACTTTGCCTCGTGCGGTTACAAGACGGTGTTTGAGTTTTCGGCAGCATTAAAGGTGAATGCCGGCAACCAACTAAAAGCGTTCCTCGGTTTTTGCAGCAAGAGCCCGGCATTGATGAAGGCCATGAAAGCCAAGGATTTTACCGGCATGGCGCGTAACTATAACGGCGAGGACTACGGCAACTACGACGTCCTTATGCAAAAAGCCTACGAAAAACTTGAAGGGAAAAAATAGGATGATCCGTTTTCTAGCGATAGGTGTGTTGTCGTTGTGCGCCGTGGGCCCTGCCTTGGCCGGTTCGGCTGCGTTGCATTCGGGCAAGTACGAAGGGCTGATGCTGGCAGTGACGCCGGAGCATCAGGTCGAAGGGTTCTATTCGGAAGCAATGGGCGAGGGCGTTACCCGCAGTTGCGCGTTTTACCTGCAAGGCAAACCTGAGGCGCTCACCACTTGGCTCGATGAGGCTCATCCCGGCAGCCTGGCGCCTTCGTCCGATGGCGTGACCCTGACGGTGGAAGAGGGCCGCCAGCACCCTGGGTGCATGAACGTGCTGATGCCGGAGATTGCCACCGGCCTGGACCTGACCCAGACCGCCAGTAAAAAATGGATCGGCCTGGTGACGGTATCCGCCGACAAGGCTTACCTGCTGAAGACCCCAGGCGCCAAGACCGCCAAGCGTCCGTATATCGTCAAGCGCGATGTGGTCGGTGTGCTGGCCTTCAAGGACGGCTGGGCCCAGGTCGAGTTCATCAATGCCGACGACCGCTCGTTCAGCGGCTGGATCAGCCAGGATCAATACACTCGTCTAGCGGCGCCTCACTAAGACATCCCCAAAACGCCGCAGTGTGCCAGGCATACTGCGGCGTTTTTGCGTCCGGGGTTCAGGCTTTGTTGCGGTTGAACAGCTTGCGAATCACTGCGAGCAGCGCCACTACACCGATTACCAGGAACTTCTTCGCGGCCAGCAGGAAGATACCGATCTTGGCAAAGAGCCCGGCCTTGGCGGCAATCCCGCCGGCAACCAACGCGGCGAGGCCGTAAGTGGCGAGCTTGTCGGTGTTCGGGTTGAAGTCGGTATAGAGGTTGCCGTCGGTGAAGTTGGTAAAGGCCAGCACCTTGGGCAATTCTTGCTGGATGGTGGCCAGGTCGGCCATGGCGGCGACGGCGTTGAGTTCCAGCACGCCTTCACGGCCCAGCACGCGAATGCTGTAGTTGAGGGTCGTCTGGTCGGCGTCGTCGGCCTTCAGTTCGCGGGCCCAGTACATCTTGTGGGTGGTGTCGTCGTAGTGCGGCGGCTCCGCCCAGCCCAGCAGGTGCAGGCCCGCGTAGCCTTGTTTCTGGCGTTCCTGGTTCTCTGCTTCATCTTCTTCCTGCATTTGCTTGAGCAGGTCGGCGTAGTCGATTTTTGCCGCATCTTCGTCGGAGATGTGCCCGTCGGCCTTGTAGCTGACAATCACGCCCCAGCCGCGTTGCGACAATGGGCTGACGGCTTTGGGCACGATCATGCCAAGGGTCTTGAAGCCCGGCGGGTTGCCCCAGCCATCGGTCAGCAAGCGCTCGGTATCGGCGGGGTCGAGGTAGTAGAACTCGTCGGTGAGCTTGAGGGTGGCGATGCCGCTGGGCAGGGTGACCGTGCCGGTCTTTTGCTTGAGTGAGGCCAGAAAGTGCTCGGCTGTTTCGGCGGGGGCACTGGCTTCAACGGGGGCAGGCGAGGTATCAGCAACGGCAGGTGCGGCAGGCAGGCTCAGCGCGGCCGCCGCCAACAACAGGCGGAAGTAATTCATGGTAGTCCCTTACATTTTGAATTAATTTCGCGAGAGGATAACCGAAACGACATGTTGCGAGTTAGCCGAAAGTTTCCCGCAACAGCCCGGCGAATGCGTCCCGTGCCAGGTGGCGTTGGGTGTCCTTGTGCCAGAACAGCAGGTTATCCACGGCCGCCAGTTCTTCAAATCGATACGACGCCAGCTGATTGGCCTGCTCATAGCGCGCCAGGATGCCTTCCGGCGCCAGCGCTACGCCAATGCCGGCACTCACACAGCCGATAATCGTGCCCCAACTGGCATAGCTGGCGATAGCCGGCTTGAAGTCGTGGGGCTTGACCCAGTTCTCCAGTGCCGCGCGGTAGGGGCAGCCGGGTGGCCAGACCAGCAGGGTACGGCCGGCCAGGTCGGCCGCACTGTTGATCGGTGCGCTGGACACACTGGCGATCAGCACCAGCCGTTCGCTGTAGACCACGCTGTGTTCGAGCTTGGTGCGTTGGTTGCCGGCGGCCACCAGCGCCACGTCGAGGCGATGGTGTTGCAGATCGTCCAGCAGTTGCCCCCAGGCACCGGTCACCAGCTCCAGGCTGACGTCGGGGTAGCGTCGATGGTATTCCGCCAGCAACGGCGGCAGGCGGCCGCTGGCGCTGGACTCCACCGCGCCGATGCGCAAGGTGCCACGGGGAATGGCGTTGGCGTCTACGGCGCGTTTGGATTCATCCACCAGCGCGAGGATGCGCTCGCAGTAGTCCAGGAAAATTTCTCCGGCGGCACTGATGGCCAGCCCACGCCCGGCACGGATGAATAACGGTGTGCCCAGCTCGCTTTCCAGCTGCTTGATGCGCGTGGTGATGTTCGACGGCACGCAATGCAATTGCAGTGCGGCCTGGGCCACGCTGCCGGTTTGCGCCACGGCTCTCACCATCTTCAGTTGGGCCAGTTCCATTGCTCAGTTCCACTGATTTCAGAAGTCAGAAACGGTTAATTGTCCTGCGATGTGCCCAGGCCAAGACTGACGGCATTCCTTCCCTGTTTCTGGATGCCGTTGATGAATGCCCCGTCACCCGTAAAGCTTACGCTAGTCATCGCCAGCGTGATTCTCTGTTGGGCCTATTCGCCGATTGGCGTGCACATCGGCCTGCACAGCTACAGTCCGGGCCAGCTGGCGTTGCTGCGATTTCTGATCGCTTCGGTACTGATGGGCGCGGTGGCGCTGGTGCTCGGGATTGGTCGGCCACGTCTGCGGGACATGCCGTGGTTGCTCGTGCTGGGTTTTTTCGGGGTGTTCCTGCACCACACCAGCCTCAATTATGGGCAGCAATGGGTGACAGCGGCGGCGTCCAGCGTACTGGCGCAATCAGCGCCGTTGTTCAGTGTGCTGATCGCGGCGTTCTGTTTGAAGGAGCGAGTCAGCCTTTGGCGGTGGGGCTGTGTGCTGTTGGGGTTGCTGGGCGTGCTGGTGGTGATCTGGGGCGACCAGGGCCTCGGCGAGATGGACCCGCGCGGCCTGTTGATCCTGCTGGCGGCGGCCTCATGGAGTGTGTACTTCGTCATCCAGAAGCACTGTGCGCATCGCTACAGCCTACTGACCCTGGCGTGCTACATGGTGTGGTCGGGCACCCTGATGCTCTGCGTGAACCTGCCTGGCCTGCCCACCGCCGTGGCGCGAGCGCCGTTGGTGGAGAACCTCGCAGTGCTGGTGCTGGGGGTTTTCCCCAGTGCGTTGGCCTACCTGGCGTGGGGGTTCGTGTTAAAGCACGTCGACGTCAGCCGCGCGTCGGTGGCGATGTACCTGATCCCGCCAGTGGCCATGGTGATGGCGGCCACGCTGCTGGGCGAGCACGTGGCCTTGCAGGTGGTGCTCGGCGGGGTGATCGTGCTGGCGAGTGTGGCGGCCATCAGCCTGGAAGGGCGCTGGCGGTCAGGCGCTCAGGCTGAACGCACGCAAGCGGTGGCCGTCGAGGTCCTGGGCGACGAAGGTGTAGCCAAAGTCCAGCGTGGTCGGTGACTGAAGGATCGTGGCGCCCCGTTCTAGCCATTGTTCATGCAGGGCATCGACGGCGGCGGTATCGGCCAGCGAAAAACAGACTTCACCGCCGCCGCCCGTGGCCTGGGCCGCAGGTTCCACGGTATGGCGTGACCACAGGCCGAGCTTCACGCCATGGTCGAGAATGAACAGGGCAAAGGTCGGGTTCAATTCGACCGGTGGCTTGTCCAGCAGGCGGCTGTAGAAATTGGCGCTGGTGGCCGGGCTGTCGACATACAGCAGGAAGTAATGGGCGAGGGTGTTCATGCAGGCTCCTTGAGTACGGGCGGTTATGTGAGCCCAGTCTATAAGGCCGCCCTGTCAGTTCTTGTCAGGAGTGCGCAGGCTGGTCGCAGCAATCATCCATAAAGCGCCCAGGACTACGCACAGACACTCTCCGGTTCAGGCCATTAAAACGCCAGTCAGGCGAGCTTGGTCAGATTAGGCGAGCGTGCCGGATGCAATTTCCCCCTTGCTCCGCTAGCATTACCGGCTTCCGCTTCCCAGTTGCGACGGTTTTCGATGAGTTATCAGGTTCTTGCACGTAAATGGCGTCCGCGCTCGTTCCGCGAAATGGTCGGCCAGACCCATGTGCTCAAGGCTCTGATCAATGCCTTGGACAGCCAACGGCTGCATCACGCCTACCTGTTTACCGGTACCCGGGGTGTCGGCAAGACCACCATTGCCCGAATTATTGCCAAATGCCTGAACTGTGAGACGGGGATCACATCGACGCCCTGTGGCACCTGTTCGGTGTGCCGCGAGATCGACGAAGGGCGTTTTGTCGACCTGATCGAGATCGACGCCGCCAGCCGCACCAAGGTCGAAGACACGCGGGAACTGCTGGATAACGTGCAGTACGCGCCGAGTCGCGGCCGCTTCAAGGTCTACCTGATCGACGAAGTACACATGCTGTCCAGCCACTCGTTCAACGCATTGTTGAAGACCCTGGAAGAGCCACCGCCCTACGTCAAATTCATTCTGGCCACCACCGACCCGCAGAAGCTTCCTGCAACTATTTTGTCGCGGTGCCTGCAGTTTTCCCTGAAAAACATGACCCCTGAGCGCGTGGTCGAGCACTTGACCCATGTGCTGGGTGTCGAGAACGTACCGTTCGAAGACGACGCCCTGTGGCTGCTCGGCCGCGCTGCCGATGGCTCGATGCGCGATGCCATGAGCCTCACTGACCAGGCCATTGCCTTTGGTGAAGGCAAGGTCATGGCCGCCGATGTGCGTGCCATGCTCGGCACCCTGGATCACGGCCAGGTGTTCGATGTGCTGCACGCATTGATCGAGGGCGACGCCAAGAAGTTGCTCGAAGCCGTGCGCCACTTGTCGGAACAAGGCCCGGACTGGAACGGCGTGCTTTCGGAGATCCTCAACGTGCTGCACCGCGTCGCCATTGCCCAGGCGCTGCCTGAAGGTGTCGACAATGGCCATGGCGACCGCGACCGCGTGCTGGCCCTGGCCCAGGCGTTGCCGGCCGAAGATGTGCAGTTCTACTACCAGATGGGCCTGATCGGCCGTCGGGACCTGCCGTTGGCGCCGGATCCGCGCGGTGGTTTCGAAATGGTCCTGTTACGAATGCTGGCCTTCCGGCCTGCCGACTCCACGGACGCCCCGAGACAGCCGCTAAAGCCAGTGGGGATCAGCCAAGCCACAGTTGATTCCGCCAAACCAGTGGCTGGCGCGGCGGTTGTCGCGCCAGTGGTTGCTGCGCCTGCGCCGGTTGCCCCGGCGCCAGAGCCTGTAGTTGTTGCGCCGGAAGTCGCGCCGGAGCCGCTGATCGAGCCCGAGCCGGCCCCAGTGGTTGACCTGCCCTGGAATGACCCGCTGGAGGCTGACGCTGAAGTCGAGTTGCAGCCCGCCGTGGAGCCGGTGCTGGAAACCGCTGGCGAGCAGCCCGAGCTGACGCCGATGCCTACGCCGACCCCGGACAGCGTGGTGCCGGACGCGCCGGAATGGGTCAGCGCGCCCGTGCCTGAGCCCACTGTGGCCCAGGTGGATGCCGCAGTCCCAGGTATCGACCTCGACGACGAACCACCGCTGGACGAAGACTACATCGAACCGGACATCGATTCGGCCTACAGCTACCTGGACGAACTGGCCAGCGAACATGCGGCCGAGCCGGCCCCCGAGCCCGAGGCCGAACCCGCCGCAGCACCTGCTACCGGCCTGGCCCTGCAATGGCTGGAGCTGTTCCCGAAACTGCCGATTTCCGGCATGACCGGCAGCATCGCCGCCAACTGCACCCTGATCGCGATCGAGGGCGACCACTGGCTGTTGCACCTGGACCCGGCCCACAGCGCCTTGTTCAACGCGACCCAGCAGCGCCGACTCAACGATGCCCTTAACCAGTACCATGAGCGCACGCTGACCATTGCCATCGAGTTGATCAAGCCCGAGCAGGAAACCCCGGCCCAGGCCGCGACTCGCCGGCGCCTGAACCGCCAGCGCGAAGCCGAAGAGTCGATCCACGCTGATCCGCTCATCCAGCAAATGATGGAACAGTTCGGTGCGGTCGTCCGTCACGATACTATTGAACCTGTCGAAGCCCCGGTGCCCCAGGCGTCATGACACCGGGCTACTTATTGATCCACGTACTTTTGAGGTGATTCCCATGATGAAAGGTGGCATGGCCGGCCTGATGAAGCAGGCGCAGCAGATGCAGGAAAAGATGGCCAAGATGCAGGAAGAACTGGCCAACGCCGAAGTCACCGGTAAAGCCGGTGGCGATATGGTCAGCGTGGTGATGACTGGCCGTCACGACATCAAGCGCGTGAGCATCGACCCGAGCCTGCTCGAAGGCGTCAGCGATGACGACCGTGAAGTGCTCGAAGATCTGTTCGCCGCCGCCGTCAACGACGCCGTGCGCAAGATCGAAGCCAACAGCCAGGACAAAATGTCCGGCGTGACCGCTGGCATGCAACTGCCGCCGGGTATGAAGCTGCCGTTCTGATCGGCCAGCCTTGGCTAGACTGAAATGCCAGGCATTGCGCCTGGCATTTTTGTTTGTGCCGATCCGATCGAACCCTGGCCCGGCACTCATGGTCTGCACCCTATACCGATGGATTCGATAAGGAGCCCCCTGATGCCTCAAGAACCGACTCTTAACCAGCGCATTGTCCTGGTTTCGCGCCCTCACGGCGCCCCCACGCCAGAGAACTTCCGCCTTGAGCGGGTAACCCTGCCGGAACTGGCGGACGGCCAGGTACTGCTGAAGACGCTGTACCTGTCGCTCGACCCATACATGCGCGGGCGCATGAGCGACGCCCCGTCCTACGCGGCGCCGGTGGAAATCGACGAAGTGATGACCGGTGGCGCTGTCAGCCGTGTCGAGCAGTCGCGCCATCCGAAATTCGAAGTGGGCGAGCTGGTGGTCGGGGCTACCGGCTGGCAGAGCCACAGCATTTCCGACGGTCGCAACCTGATCCCGGTGCCCAAGGGCTTGGCCAGTCCATCCATGGCCCTGGGCGTGTTGGGCATGCCGGGGATGACCGCCTACATGGGCTTGATGGATATCGGCCAGCCCAAGGCCGGGGAAACCCTGGTGGTGGCGGCAGCGTCCGGCGCCGTGGGCTCGGTGGTGGGGCAAGTGGCCAAGCTCAAGGGCTTGCGAGTGGTCGGTATCGCGGGCGGCCCCGACAAGTGCCGCTACGTTGTGGACGAGCTGGGCTTTGATGCCTGTATCGACCACAAGAGCGAGCACTTCGTCGATGAGCTGGCCCAGGCCTGCTTCAAGGGCGTGGATATCTACTTTGAGAACGTCGGTGGCAAGGTTTTCGATGCCGTCATGCCGCTGCTCAACCCCAAGGCACGGATTCCCCTGTGTGGCCTGATTGCTGGCTATAACGCCCATGAAGCGCCCAGCGGGCCTGATCGTTTGCCGGCGCTGCAACGTACCTTGCTGACCAAGCGCGTGCGTATCCAGGGTTTTATCGTGTTTGATGACTACGGTGATCGCCAGCCGGAGTTCCTCAGCGCCATGGCGCCGTGGGTGCGCGACGGCAAGATCAAGTTCCGCGAAGACGTGGTCGACGGCTTGGAGCAGGCACCCGAGGCCTTTATCGGTTTGCTCGAAGGGCGCAACTTCGGCAAGTTGGTGGTGCGTGTCGCGCAGGATTGAGCATTTGACGCTAATCCGAGGCGCGGGTATAAACCGCGTCTCGTTGTTTTGTCGGACCATTCCCCCATGAGCTTCAGCCCCCTGATTCGCCAACTGATCGACGCCTTGCGCACCTTGCCCGGTGTGGGTCAGAAAACCGCCCAGCGTATGGCGCTGCAACTGCTGGAGCGTGATCGCAGCGGCGGCACCCGGCTGGCCCAGGCCCTGAGCCAGGCCATGGAAGGGGTTGGCCACTGCCGGCAGTGCCGCACCCTCACCGAAGAAGAGCTCTGCCCGCAATGCGCCGACCCACGCCGCGATGACACGCTGCTGTGTGTGGTGGAGGGGCCGATGGATGTGTATGCGGTGGAGCAGACCGGTTATCGCGGGCGCTACTTCGTGCTCAAGGGCCACCTGTCGCCCCTGGACGGCCTGGGGCCGGAAGCGATCGGTATTCCACAGCTGGTGGCGCGTATAGAAGCGCAGGGCACGTTTACCGAAGTGATCCTGGCCACCAACCCGACCGTGGAAGGTGAAGCCACCGCGCATTACATCGCCCAACTGCTGAGCAACAAAGGCCTGGTCACTTCGCGCATCGCCCATGGCGTGCCGTTGGGGGGCGAGTTGGAGTTGGTGGACGGCGGCACGTTGGCGCATTCGTTTGCCGGTCGAAAACCGATCGCGCTCTAACGATCACCGCAGGCTCAAATGTGGGAGGGGGCTTGCCCCCGATAGCGGTGGATCAGCCAATGAATCTGTTGACTGACACACTATATCGGGAGCAGGCCCCCTCTCATTTAGGATGTGCATACGGCTTGATAACCAAGCAAGCGCTTGGTAATTTCGCTCCACCTTACCGTGGAGCTTGCCGATGCCTGCCTTCCAGGACTACTTCGACCCCAGCCACCAATTGGTTCGTGACAGCGTGCGCCGTTTCGTCGAGCGCGAAATGCTGCCGGACATTGAGCAGTGGGAGGAGGCGGAAAGCTTTCCCCGGGAGTTGTACCGCAAGGCAGGCGCGGCGGGGATCCTCGGCATCGGTTATCCCGAAGCCCTGGGCGGTAGCCATGAGGGTGATCTGTTCGCCAAGGTCGCCGCCAGCGAGGAGTTGATGCGCTGTGGTTCCGGTGGTGTGGTGGCGGGCTTGGGCTCGCTGGATATCGGTTTGCCGCCGGTGGTCAAATGGGCGCGGCCCGAGTTGCGCGAGCGTGTGGCACCGCAGGTGTTGTCGGGCGAGAAGATCATCGCCCTGGCCGTCACCGAGCCCGGTGGCGGTTCCGATGTGGCCAACCTGCAAACCCGCGCCATTCGTGACGGCGATCATTACCGGGTCAGCGGCAGCAAGACCTTTATCACCAGCGGTATTCGTGCCGACTTCTACACCGTGGCGGTGCGTACCGGTGGGCCTGGCTTTGGCGGCATCAGCCTGTTGCTGATTGAAAAGGGCACTGCCGGTTTTACCGTGGGCCAGCCACTCAAGAAGATGGGCTGGTGGGCGTCCGACACCGCTGAATTGTTCTTCGATGATTGCCGGGTGCCTGTCGCTAACCTGATCGGCGCCGAGAACCTGGGATTTGCCTGCATCATGGGCAACTTCCAGAGCGAACGCCTGGCCTTGGCCCTCATGGCCAATATGACTGCACAGCTTGCGCTGGAGGAAAGCCTCAAATGGGCCGCCCAGCGTGAAGCGTTCGGCAAACCCATTGGCAAGTTCCAGGTGCTCAAGCATCGCCTGGCAGAAATGGCCACCGCAGTGAAAGTCTCAAGGGAGTTCACCTACCGCCAGGCCGCGAAAATGGCCGCTGGCGTCAGTGTGATCAAGGAAATTTCCATGGCTAAAAACCTGGCCACCGACACCGCTGACCGCGTCACTTATGACGCCGTGCAGATACTCGGCGGCCAGGGGTATATGCGTGGCAGCCTGGTGGAGCGGCTTTATCGCGACAACCGCATCCTGTCCATCGGCGGGGGCACCCGCGAAGTGATGAATGAAATCATCAGCAAGCAGATGGGGTTGTGAGGTGTGTTGTCCTTAATGGCTTCATCGGGAGCCCAGGTCACCGTTACCGTTCAGTCAGGGCAAACTGCGTCAGGCAAAAGGTCGGAATCCCCATGTCTTCCAAGCGCTGCGAGCCACCCAGCTCCGGCAGGTCGATGATCGCCGCCGCTTCAAAAAGCCTCGCGCCCATGCGCCGTACCAGGTTCGCCGCGGCGATCAGGGTGCCGCCGGTGGCGATCAGGTCATCGAACATCAGCACCGAGTCACCTTCGCACAGGCTGTCGGCGTGCACTTCGAGGAAGGCTTCGCCGTATTCGGTCTGGTAACCCTCGGTCAGCACATCGGCCGGCAGCTTGCCTTGCTTGCGGAACAGGATCAGCGGTTTGTTCAATTGGTAGGCGAGGATCGAGCCGATCAGGAAGCCTCGGGCGTCCATCGCGCCGATATGGGTGAAGTCGGCTTCGACGTAGCGGTGGGCAAAGCTATCGGCCACCAGGCGCAGGGCGCGGGGCGATTGGAACAGTGGCGTGATATCGCGAAAGATCACCCCAGGCTTGGGGAAGTCGATGACAGGGCGAATCAGGGATTTGATGTCGAACGAATCGAAGATCATCGTCGAAGAGTCCTGGGGCAGGGAAGCGGACTCGAAGTATACCCGCGGCCTCGCGGGTTGGCGCGGCCCCAGGTGTCTGGATCAACCTTTGAGCATCAACCTTCCAGCGAACCGCCGGCCAATGCACACAGCTGGATCGGGTCGAGGATATGCACTTCCTTGCCTTCGGCGGCGATCAGCTCGTTCTGTTGGAAACGGGTGAACACCCGCGACACGGTTTCCACGGCCAGGCCAAGGTAGTTACCAATTTCGTTGCGCGACATGCTCAGGCGGAACTGGTTGGCCGAGAAACCACGGGCACGGAACCGCGCCGACAAGTTGACCAGGAACGTCGCAATGCGCTCGTCGGCGGTTTTTTTCGACAACAGCAGCATCATTTGCTGGTCATCACGAATTTCGCGACTCATCACGCGCATCAGCTGACGGCGCAGTTGCGGCAGTTGCAGGGCCAATTCGTCCAGGCGTTCGAAAGGAATTTCGCACACCGATGTGGTCTCCAGGGCCTGGGCCGACACAGGGTGAATCTCGGTGTCCATGCCCGACAGCCCGACCAGCTCGCTCGGCAGGTGGAAGCCGGTGATCTGTTCTTCGCCGCTGTCGCTCAGGCTGAATGTCTTCAACGCGCCCGACCGTACTGCATAGACGGAATCGAACTTGTCGCCCTGGCGAAACAGAAACTCGCCTTTTTTCAGCGGGCGACCGCGTTTAACGATATCGTCCAGCGCATCCATGTCTTCCAGATTCAACGAAAGTGGCAGGCAGAGGGGCGCCAGGCTGCAATCCTTGCAGTGAGCCTGGCTGTGAGCGCGCAGTTTGACTGGCTCGGACATTTCTTAAATCCTTGTGGGAGAACACACATAAGACGTAAGGGTACCGCACTGGGAGGCGTTGAGGCCAGCGTGTACAAAAAACCAGCATCGGCATAAAGCTTTATGTGTCCAGGCCGATACAAAGGGACGAATGCTTGAGCTCGGAGGCTCGAATCATGATCTCCATTAGTGCGAATATCCCGGTCAATACGGCCTTGATGGATTCGCCGCCGTCGAAAGACCTGGTGGCGGAGACCAAGGCTGCCGCCGCCGCCAAGGCACTCAAGGACGCAACGGCCACGCCGCTGCGGCAAACCAAGGAACCTGAAGGCGTGAAGGTGACCATTTCCGGTGCCGCCTTGCTTGCTGCCAGTGCCGCGAAGAAGTCCAACAGTGATATCGAGGAGAGCGGCCTGCCGGATAACATTCAGCAGGCCCTCAAGATGATCCGCAAGATCAAGGAGCAGATCGCCGAGAAACAGCAGGAACTGCAAGCGGTGATGGCGGACAAGAGCCTTAGCCCGGAAGAGGCGCGGATCAAGATCAGCAATCTGCAAGGGGCGCTGAGCACCCTGCAAGCTAGCCTGGTGACCGCGCAAACGTCCCTGGCCAAGTCGATGAAAGGCTTGAGTGGCCCAGATGCACTCAAGGCCGGTTCCCTGGCAATGGCGTAGGACGGTCTCAGATCACCCGTGAAAATCGATGCCGGTTCTGGTGGTCCAGATAGGCATCGAACACCATGCACACCGAGCGCACCAGCAGGCGTCCGGCCGGCAGCACCCGAATACCCTGGGCGTCGAGCTCGATCAGGCCGTCTTCTGCCATCGCCTCCAGTTGCGGCCAGACTTCGTCGAAGTACCCGCGAAAATCAATGTTGAATGCCTGTTCGATCTGTTCGAAGTCCAGGCTGAAATTGCAGATCAACTGCTGAATCACTTCCCGCCGTAATCGATCGTCCGTGGTACACAACAAGCCACGGCTGGTGGCCAATTGTGCGCCGGCCAGTGCGTTCTGATAGCCGCTGAGGTCGCTGGTGTTCTGGCAATACAGGTCGCCAATCTGGCTGATTGCCGATACCCCGAGCCCGATCAAGTCGCAATGGCCATGGGTGGTATAGCCCTGGAAGTTGCGTTGCAGCGTGCCTTCTTCCTGGGCGATGGCCAGTTCGTCGTCCGGCAGGGCGAAGTGGTCCATGCCGATGTAGCGGTAGCCGGCCTCGGTCAGTTGTTCAATAGTGGTTTGCAGCATCAGTAGCTTTTGCGCCGGTGCGGGCAGGTCGTCGCTGTTGATCCGCCGCTGGGGCATGAAACGCTCCGGCAGGTGTGCGTAGTTGAACACCGACAAGCGGTCCGGTTGCAGCTTGATCACTTCTTCCACGGTGCGTGCGAAGTTGATGGGGGTTTGCTTGGGCAGGCCGTAGATCAGGTCGATATTGATCGAGCGAAACTGCAGGGTGCGCGCCGCGTCGATCACCGCTCGGGTTTCTTCCAGGCTTTGCAGGCGATTGACCGCCCGCTGCACGTCCGGGTCGAGGTCTTGCACGCCGATGCTGACACGGTTGAAGCCCAGTTCGCGCAACAGGCCCATGGTCGCCCAATCGGCCTCACGCGGGTCGATCTCGATGCCGTAGTCGCCGGAATCATCGTCGAGCAGATTGAAGTGTTTGCGCAGGCAGGCCATCACCTGGCGCAGTTCGTCATGGCTGAGAAACGTTGGGGTGCCGCCGCCGAAGTGCAGTTGTTCCACCGATTGCTTGGGGTCGAGATGGCAGGCGACCAATTGGATTTCCTGCTCCAGGCGTTGCAGGTAAGCCTGGGCGCGGCCCCGGTCCTTGGTGATCACCTTGTTACAGGCGCAGTAGTAGCAAATGTTCGCGCAGAATGGCACATGCACATACAGCGATAACGGTCGCACGGCCTTACGGCTGTCGCGCAGGGCGTGGAGCAGGTCGAAGGTACCGACCTGACTGTCGAATTGTACGGCGGTGGGGTAGGACGTGTAGCGCGGCCCCGCCAAGTCGTAGCGGTGAATCAGATTGCTGTCCCAACGAATGGCGTCGAGCATGCGGGCGTTCCCCCGGATAGGCTAGTGGGCCGAGTCTAGGGGCGTGGCTGAAAAGGCATCTTGATTTGCGTCAACGGGGAGCGGCGCTATGCCACATGGCCTTTTAGTGGCCCATTAGCCAGTGCTGATGGGGCCCTGGCAAGGTCCAGATACCGAACAGCATCACCAGCACGCCCCCCGCCACACGCACGCTACGTTTGCGCAATAACGCCGTGACGCGTTCGGCGGCCAGCCCCGTCGCCAGCAGCACTGGCCAGGTGCCGAGGCCGAACGCCAGCATCAGCAGCGCACTGTCCAGCGCATTGCCCTGGCTGGCGGCCCACAGCAGGGTGCTGTAGACCAGGCCGCACGGCAACCAGCCCCACAGCGCGCCCAGCAGCAGGGCGCGGGGCAGGCTGGACACTGGCAGCAAACGGTTCGCGACCGGCTGGATGTAGCGCCACGGGCCGCGCCCAAGGCTTTCGATACGGGTCAGCCCGCTCCACCAGCCGGCCAGGTATAGGCCCATGCAGATCAGCAGCAACCCGGCGAGCACGCGCATGAACATCGCCGCCGGGCTGTTGGCCACGGCCCAACCGGCCAGGCCGATCAACAGGCCCGCCGTGGCATAGCTGAGGATGCGGCCGAGGTTATACGCCAGCAGCAGGCGAAACCTGCGGCTGCGTTGTTCCTTGGGGATCGCCAGGGTCAGCGCGCCCATCAGCCCGCCGCACATGCCCAGGCAATGGCCGCCGCCCAAAAGCCCGAGGATCAAGGCGGAGACCAGCAGCGGCAGGAGTTCAAGCATGGGGAGGGTCTTTGGGTTGGGCCGGCTGTTCGGGGCCGTTGGCCTTGTCAACGGCGGCCAGGTGGTTCGGGTCCTGGTCGTCGAACAGCACGCTGTGGGCCGGGCCGTCGAGGTCGTCGTACTGACCACTGTCCACGGCCCAGAAGAAGATGTAGATGGCGACGCCCACTAACAGCAGCGCCGCTGGAATCATCACGTATAGAGCTGGCATCTGCACTCCATGCCCGCGCGGCTCAAGCCGGCAGCGGGCGATTTACCAAGGGGGCGCTTTTGGCCTGCGCACTCGGCAGGCGAGTCAGGCGCAGGGCGTTGAGCACCACGGTCAACGAACTGAGGGACATGCCGATCGCCGCCCAGATCGGCGTGATCCAGCCGAGGGCGGCAA
Organism: Pseudomonas sp. G11; assembly: GCF_029457515.1. Classification (NCBI taxonomy): domain Bacteria; kingdom Pseudomonadati; phylum Pseudomonadota; class Gammaproteobacteria; order Pseudomonadales; family Pseudomonadaceae; genus Pseudomonas; species Pseudomonas sp. G11. The sequence goes on along the minus strand of NZ_CP120377.1, from coordinate 5,991,513 downwards.
ACGGCAGCATCAGGCCATTGTACAGCCCGGCCCAAAGCAGGTTTTCAATGATGACCCGACGAGTGCGTCGCGCCAAGGTGAAGGCTTGCACCAAGGCATCCAGGCGGTTGGACAGCAATACCGCGTCCGCGCTGGTTTTCGCCAGGTCTGTGGCCGAACCCATGGCCACGCTGATATCGGCGGCGGCGAGTACGGGGACATCATTGACACCGTCACCCAGCATCAACACCTTACGGCCTTGCTGATGCAACTGTTGCAGCACCTGCAGCTTGTCGTCGGGGCGCAGGCCGCCGTGGGCTTCGTCGATGCCCAGTTCGGCGGCCACGCTGGCGACCATCGGTGAACTGTCCCCCGACAGCAGCAGCGTGCGCCAGCCCCGTGCCTTGCACGCAGCCAGCAGGGCCGGCGCGTCGCTGCGCAGGCGGTCATCCAGTACGAACCAGGCGAGGGCGCCGTCGCGGTCGCCCAGCAGCAGCCATTGTCCGGCTTCGTCCGGTGAGGCGGGGATCGGGCAACCGCTCAGTGCGCACACGAACCCCGGCTGGCCGATCCGCAGCAGGCGTTCGCCGACGCGACCTTCCAGGCCCAGGCCGGGGGTGCTGAGCACTTCGTCAGCGGCCAGGGGGGCACGGCCGAAGGCCCGTGCGATCGGATGTTCAGAGCGATTTTCGAGGGCGGCGGCGAGGCCCAGGCACTGGTCGCTGTCCAGGGCGCCCAGCGGCCGGATCGCGCGCAGCGCCAGGCGCCCTTCGGTGAGGGTGCCGGTCTTGTCGAAAATCACCGTGTCGATCTGGTTCAAGCCTTCCAGCACATGGCCTCGGGTGAGCAACAAGCCGAGTTTGTGCAGGGTGCCGGTGGCGGCAGTCAGGGCGGTTGGCGTGGCCAGCGAGAGGGCGCACGGGCAGGTCGCCACCAGCATCGCCAATACGATCCAGAACGCCCGCGACGAATCCAGCTCCCACCAGAGCAGGCCGATCAGCACGGCAGCGACCAGTGAGCAGAGCAGGAACCATTGTGCGGCGCGGTCGGCAATCTGGGCCAGGCGCGGTTTGTCGGCCTGGGCCCGTTCCAGCAGGCGCACGATGGCCGACAAGCGCGTGTCATGCCCCAGGGCGCGGACCTCGACCGTCAGTGCGCCTTCGACGTTGAGGGTGCCCGCCGTCACAGCGTCGCCGACCTGGCGCGGCTGCGGCAGGTACTCGCCGGTCAGCAGGGATTCGTCGATGCTGGACTGGCCGTCGAGGATCACCCCATCTGCCGGCAATACCGCGCCGGGGTGCACCAACACGCGGTCGCCCAACGCCAGTTCGCTGAGCAGGATACGTTCGCTCTGCCCATCACTTTTCATGCGCAGGCATGAGGCGGGCAGCAGGTTGACCAATTGCGCGGTCGCCGCCGCCGTGCGTTCCCGGGCACGCCGCTCCAGGTAACGCCCGGCCAGCAGGAACAGGGCGAACATGCCCACCGCGTCGAAATACAATTCGCCGACCCCGGTGATCGCGGTCCAGATGCCGGCCAGGTACGCGCCGCCAATCGCCAGGGACACCGACACATCCATGGTCAGGTGGCGGGTGCGCAAGTCGCGCATGGCGCCCTTGAAAAACGGTGCGCAGCTGTAGAACACGATGGGGGTCGTGAGAAACATCGCGACCCAGCGCAGGATCACGTGCAACTCCGGGCTCAGGTCGATATTGAATTCCGGCCAGGTGGCCATGGTTGCCATCATCGCCTGGAACCACAGCAGTCCGGCGACCCCCAGTTGGCGCAGGGCCCGCCGGTTTTCGTCGGCCAGTTGTTCGGCGGCGCGGTCCGCCTGGTAAGGGTGGGCGGCGTAGCCGATATGGCGCAACTCACTGAGCAGTTGGCTCAACGGCAATTGCCCGTCGGCCCAACGTACATGCAGGCGATGGTTGGACAGGTTGAGACGCGCCTCGGCCACGGCGGGCAGGCTGCGCAGGTGTTTTTCGATCAGCCAGCCACACGCGGCGCAACTGATGCCTTCCATCAACAGGGTGGCTTCGGCAAGGTCGCCTTCGTGGCGTACGAAGGGTTTTTGCACGTCGGCGCGGTCGTACAGTGCCAGTTCGTCCACCAGTTGCACCGGCAGGGCCTCGGGGTTGGCCGAGGCTTCGCTGCGGTGCTGGTAATAGCTTTCCAGCCCGCCGGCCACGATTGCCTCGGCCACCGCCTGGCAACCCGGGCAGCACAGCTCGCGGCGCTCGCCGAGGATCTCGGCGGTGAACCGGCTGCCGGGTGGCACGGGCAGGGCGCAGTGGTAGCAGGGAGTGGGGCTGGTCATGGCGTGAGATCTTGGGTGGCAGGGAGGGCCTCATCGCGGGCAGGCCCGCGCCCACAGGGGCGCTCGTTCCTGAGGTGTGAGCGGGCTTGCTCGCGATGCGCGAAGCGCAGGCGTTTACTTCTTCAGGTCTTCAGCACCTTGCAACGGCTCATCACCCAACAGCAAGTCCTTGTCGTGGCTGACCTGTTCTTCTTCGAACAGGCGCCAGGTCCGGTCACCTTCCACACCGAGCAGTTCCACGAAACGGCGGCCTTCGACCTTGTCGGTGACCTGGCCGATATAGCGTCCGGGTTCGCTGGCGCTGCGGGTCAGGTTGATCTTGCGATCCTTCTCTGGCTGGGTCGGGGAGATCAGGTTCAGTTCCAGGGTCGACGGGCCGCTGTTGCCGGTCAGATATACCTCGACTTCGCCGGTCAGTTCGTCCAGGTGCACCTTGGCGCGCAGTTGCAGGGTCTGGGCCAGCAGTTCGCGGTCCAGGGAGCGGTTGATGCCTTTGCCGGCCTCGTAGTAGTTGTCGTTGACCAGGTTGTCCGGGTTCTTGACTGCGATGGTCACCATGGACAAGGTCAAGGTCACCGAGCAGGCCAGGATCCCAATGATGATCCAGGGCCAGAGGTGCTTGTACCAAGGGCTTGTGGCAGTAGCTGCGGGCATTGTTCTGCTCTCTGGTTAACGAAATAGTGTGGTTAACGAACCTGAGGGCCGATGAACCGGCTCTTGGCTTCAATATGCACGTTGGCGTCATCGGCATCCTTGAGGATGAAGGTCACCTCATTGGTGCTCGACGGTAACTGCTCCGGTGCGCTCGACAGTTCGACCGGCATGCTGACGATATCGCCGGCGGCCACCTTGATTTCGCGTCGGCCTTGCAGCTTGAGGTCCGGCAGGCCGGCGGCGTCGAGCACGTAGGTGTGGTCGCGCTGGTCCTTGTTCATGATCTTCAGGCTGTAGACGTTTTCGATCCGGCCTTCGGCGTTTTCGCGGTAGAGCACGCGGTCCTTGCTGACGTCGAAACCTACCAGCGAACGCATGAAGAATGCCGTGGCCAACAGGCTCATCATCGCCAGCAGCACCAGCGCATAGCCGATCAGGCGCGGGCGCAGTTTGTGGGTCTTCTGCCCGGACAGGTTGTGCTCGGTGGTGTAGCTGATCAGGCCGCGCGGGTAGTCCATCTTGTCCATGATGTTGTCGCAGGCGTCGATGCACGCAGCACAGCCGATGCATTCGATCTGCAGGCCATCGCGGATGTCGATACCGGTGGGGCAGACTTGCACGCACATCGTGCAGTCGATGCAATCGCCCAGGCCCTGGGCCTTGTAGTCGGCACCCTTTTTACGCGGGCCACGCACTTCGCCACGGCGTGGGTCGTAGGAGACGATCAGGGTGTCTTTGTCGAACATCACGCTCTGGAACCGCGCGTACGGGCACATATAGATGCACACCTGTTCGCGCAGCCAGCCGGCGTTGCCATAGGTGGCGAGGGTGAAGAAACCCACCCAGAAATACGACCAGCCATCGGCCTGGCCGGTGAAGAAGTCGAACACCAGTTCGCGAATCGGCGAGAAGTAACCGACGAAGGTCATACCGGTGACAAAGCCGATCAGCAGCCACAGGGTGTGCTTGCTGAATTTGCGCAGGAACTTGTTGGCCCCCATCGGCGCCTTGTCCAGCTTGATGCGCTGGTTACGGTCGCCTTCGGTGACCTTTTCGCACCACATGAAGATCCACGTCCACACGCTTTGCGGGCAGGTATACCCGCACCATATGCGCCCGGCGTACACGGTGATAAAGAACAGGCCGAACGCTGCAACGATGAGAATGCCCGAGAGCAGGATGAAATCCTGGGGCCAGAAGGTCGCACCAAAAATGAAGAATTTACGCTCCGGAAGGTTCCACCACACGGCCTGGTGACCCCCCCAATTCAGCCACACGGTGCCGAAGTAGAGGAGGAACAAACCGGCGCCACCGAGCATACGCAAGTTGCGAAACAGGCCGGTGAAGGCACGGGTGTAGATTTTCTCTCGCGATGCGTAGAGATCGACAGGTTGATTCGAGTTTTTGGCAGGCGGGGTAACGTCATGTACCGGTATTTGGTTGCTCATCATTGCATCCCACGGCGGTGGAGATTTGCCTCGGCCAGTACGTGCCAACCGGGGTCAAATGAAGGGTGTTGCAGTGGCGTAATGATACGCCCCCGATGGTACTCCAAGGGTGCGACCTTTGGTCGCGTTGGGGGAAATCAATTGATGGTGTACGTGACCTGGATCAATTGACTTGGGAAGTATGGACGGTTTTTGCGGGGCCGGCCTTCAAAACACCGACGATCCAATGTGGGAGGGGCGGTGCGACGATTCGACTTGCCCCCGATAGCGGAGTGTCAGTCAATAAAGGTCTGACTGATCCACCGCTATCGGGGGCAAGCCCCCTCCCACATTGGTTTTTCTGTGTTTCTAAATAGCGGCCGGTCTTACTGCCCTTCAGCCTTTTTATCCCCATGGGACAAGCTGTAAACATACGCCGCGAGCAAGTGCACCTTGTCGTTGCCCTGCAGTTGCTCCTGCGCAGGCATCTGGCCCTGACGGCCCCAACGGATGGTCTGCTGCAGTTGGGCGAAGCTCGAACCGTAGATGAATGCACCCGGGTGGGTCAGGTCGGGTGCGCCCATGGCTGGGGTGCCTTTACCGGCCGGGCCGTGGCAGGCCACGCAGTTGGCGGCGAAGAGTTTCTCGCCGTTGGCCGCGTCGGCTTTCACGCCTTCCGGCAGCTTGCGGCCGTCGAGGTTGGTGATGACGAACGCGGCCACATCGCTGACGCCTTGTTCCTTGAGGATATCCAGCCAGGCCGGCATGACGGCATGGCGACCTTTCATGATGGTTTCCTTGATGGTCGCCGGTTCGCCACCCCAGCGCCAATCGGCGTCGGTCAGGTTGGGGAAACCGTAGGCGCCCTTGGCGTCGGAACCGTGGCACACGGAGCAGTTGGAGGCGAACAGGCGGCCGCCCATCTTCAAGGCTTGCGGGTCCTTGGCCACTTCTTCAATCGGCATCGAGGCGAATTTGGCAAAGATCGGCCCGAACTTGGCGTCCGACTTGGCCATTTCCTTTTCCCATTCATGAACGCCGGTCCAGCCGGTCTGGCCGTTGGCGAACGGGGTTTGCTTGTCGTTGTCGAGGTAGTTGTAGCCCGGCAGCAGGCCTTTCCAATTGCCCAGGCCGGGGTACAGCACCAGGTAGCCAAGGGCGAAGACGATGGTGCCGACGAACAGCATGAACCACCACTTCGGCAGCGGGTTGTCGTACTCCTCGATGCCGTCGAACGAGTGGCCAACGGTTTCGTCCGTTTGCTCGGCGCGCTGGCCCTTACGGGTCGACAGCAGCAGCCAGGTCAGGGCGAAGATGGTACCCAGACTGAGGACTGTGACGTACAGACTCCAGAACGTAGTCATTCTTTGTTACTCCTAGAAGCTTGCTCGACGTGCTTGATGGCTTCGGGATCATCCGCAAAAGGCAGCATGGTCGCGTCGTCAAACTCCGACTTGCGCCGCGGGCTGAACACCCACAACGCCAGGCCGATAAAGGCCACCATCACCACCACGGTGCCCAGGCCACGAATCATCCCGATATCCATGAAGAATCACCGTTTGCTTTTGATGATGGTGCCAAGGCCTTGCAGGTAGGCCACCAATGCGTCCATTTCGGTCTTGCCCTTCACGGCTGCGGCTGCACCGGCGATGTCTTCGTCGGTGTAGGGCACGCCCAGGGTGCGCAAGACTTCCATCTTCTTCGCGGTGTCCTTGCCGTCGAGCTTGTTTTCCACGAGGAACGGGTACGCCGGCATTTTCGACTCAGGCACCACGTTGCGCGGGTTGTACAAGTGCGCACGCTGCCAGTCGTCGGAGTAACGCCCGCCGACACGGGCCAGGTCCGGGCCGGTACGCTTGGAACCCCACAGGAACGGGTGGTCCCAGACACTTTCACCGGCGACCGAGTAGTGGCCGTAGCGTTCGGTTTCGGCGCGGAACGGTCGGATCATCTGCGAGTGGCAGCCGACACAACCGTTGGCGATGTAGACGTCGCGGCCTTCCAGTTCAAGGGCGGTGCGGGGCTTCATGCCTTCGACCGGCTTGTTGGTCACGTCCTGGAAAAACAGCGGAACGATCTGGGTCAGGCCGCCGATACTCACGGCGATGACCATGAAGAAGGCCAGCAGGCCGATATTCTTCTCGACTACTTCATGCTTCATCAGTGGGCTCCCACAACGACGATCTTGGCGGCGGCTTCGGCTTCTGCAGGGTCGGAAGCACGCACGGTGCGCCAGACGTTGTAGGCCATGAACAGCATGCCGGTGGCAAAGAACGCGCCGCCCAGGGCACGGACGATGTAGCCCGGGTGGCTGGCTTGCAGCGCTTCGACGAAGGAGTAGGTGAGGGTGCCGTCATCGTTGATCGCACGCCACATCAGGCCCTGGGTGATGCCGTTGACCCACATCGAGGCGATGTAGAGCACGGTGCCGATGGTGGCCAGCCAGAAGTGCGTGTTGATCAGCCCGACGCTGTGCATCTGCGCACGGCCGAAGATTTTCGGGATCATGTGGTACAGCGCGCCGATGGAGATCATCGCCACCCAACCCAGGGCGCCGGCGTGTACGTGGCCGATGGTCCAGTCGGTGTAGTGGGAGAGCGAGTTGACGGTCTTGATGGCCATCATCGGCCCTTCGAAGGTCGACATGCCGTAGAACGCCAGCGATACCACCAGGAAGCGCAGGATCGGGTCGGTGCGCAGCTTATGCCAGGCGCCCGACAGGGTCATCATGCCGTTGATCATGCCGCCCCAGCTCGGTGCCAGCAGGATGATCGACATCGCCATGCCCAGGGACTGCGCCCAATCCGGCAACGCGGTGTAGTGCAAGTGGTGCGGGCCGGCCCAGATGTACAGGGTGATCAGCGCCCAGAAGTGCACGATGGACAGGCGATACGAGTAAATAGGACGTTCGGCCTGTTTCGGCACGAAGTAGTACATCATCCCCAGGAAACCGGTGGTGAGGAAGAAACCCACGGCGTTGTGGCCGTACCACCACTGGATCATCGCATCCGTCGCCCCGGCGTAGGCCGAGTAGGACTTGAACAGGCTGACCGGCAGCGACGCGTGGTTGACGATGTGCAGCATCGCCGTCACCAGGATGAAGGCACCGTAGAACCAGTTACCCACATAGATGTGCTTGGTCTTGCGCTTGGTGATGGTGCCGAAGAACACCACCGCGTAGGTCACCCACACGATCGCGAGCAAAATGGCGATGGGCCATTCCAGCTCGGCGTACTCCTTGGTGGTGGTGTAGCCCAGCGGCAACGTGATGCCGGCCCCGACGATCACCGCTTGCCATCCCCAGAAGGTGAACGCGGCGAGGCCATCGGAAATCAGTCGCGTCTGGCAGGTTCGCTGCACGACATAGTAGGAGGTGGCAAACAGGGCACATCCGCCGAAGGCGAAAATCACCAGGTTGGTGTGCAGCGGGCGCAGGCGGCCAAAGGTCGTCCAGGGCAAGCCGAAGTTCAATTCCGGCCAGACCAGTTGCGAGGCGATGAACACCCCGAGCCCCATGCCAAGGATCCCCCAGACCACCGTCATGATGGCGAACTGGCGGACTACCTTATAGTTATAAGCAGTCGGACTGATTGCTGTGCTCATTCTAAGGTTCCACGGTTTAGGTTTTTTTATAGGTAAAAATCGGTCGCAAGTATGGAGAAACCGAGGTGCCATTGCAACGCAAGGGTGACCTGTGTCAATGCGTTCCACGCCAGATTCTGCGCCCTTTCCATGTTTGATGTAAGGACAAAATCCGAAATGGAAAGCTGATCAAATGGACAGGAATTTTATCAGGTCGTGGAGACTTGTTACTGGGTGTGTATGAACACGCTGCCCGGCTGACGAGTGGTCAGTGGCACGACAGCCGGTCGCTGCCAGCCTTTGCGCCTGTCGCCCTGTAGAAATGTTCAACCCAACGAGTGCAAGTCAGCCGTCGACCGGTCAATACCGATCCACTGTGGGGACAAGCGTAGACCCGAATGGCAGGAGGGGAAAGTTGTGCTTTGGAAGGGTGCGACACTTGGTCGCGTAACGGGGTAGGGCTGCCGCCCCAGGGCGGGGCGGCAGTTAACGGTTATTGAGCTTGGCTTTCTGGCTTGGCGCCATCAGCGTTATGGGACAGGCTGTAAACGTAGGCGGCGAGCAGGTGCACCTTGTCATTACCTTGCAGCACTTCCTGGGCCGGCATCTGGCCTTGGCGGCCGTGGCGAATAGTTTGCTGCAACTGCGCCAGGCTGGTGCCGTAGATATAGCCACTTGGCAGGGTCAGGTTGGGCGCGCCCATGGCTTCCATGCCCTGGCCTTGCGGACCGTGGCAGGCAACACAGGTGGTGCTGAACGTGGCTTGGCCGGCGGCCAGGTCGGCAGCGCTGTCGGCCGGCAGTGGCAGCTTGGCCAGTTCATGGCGTACATAGGCGGCGACGTTTTTCACCCCCTCGTCACCCAGCATGTCACCCCAGGCCGGCATCGCCGCATGGCGACCGTTCATGATGGTGGTCTTGATTGCTTCGGCCGAACCGCCCCAGCGCCAGATGTTGTCCGCCAGGTTCGGGAAGCCAAACGCGCCCTTGGCATCCGAGCCGTGGCACACCGCGCAGTTGGACGCGAACAGGCGTCCGCCCATTTTCAGCGCTTGTGGATCTTTTGCGACGGCTTCCACCGGCATGGCCGAGAATTTGGCGAAGATCGGCCCGAACTTGGTGTCGGCCTTAGCCATTTCCTTGTCCCACTCCTTGGCCGATGTCCAGCCGCCTTCATAGCCTGGCAGCACGCCTTTCCAGTTGCCCAGGCCCGGGTAGAGGATCAGGTAGCCGACGGCAAACACCAAGGTGCCGGCGAACAGCATGAACCACCACTGGGGCAGCGGGTTGTCGTATTCCTCAATGCCGTCGAAGGCGTGGCCCATGGTCTGGTCGACACTGCCCTTGGTCTCGCCCTTGCGGGTGCCGAACAACAGCCAGGTCAGGCCGATCAGGCTGCCGAGGGTCAGTACGCAGATCCATGTACTCCAAAAGGTAGTCATGGCCGGTTGCTCCTTGTTACAGGCTCTTCTTGAGCGTCGGATGGAGAGGGTTCGTCGGCAAACGGCAGCAGGCGCGCCTGCTCGAATTCCTCATTGCGCCGGTTGTTGAACACCCACAGCGACAAGCCGATAAACGCGATAGCGACGACCAGCGTGCCGAGGCCGCGGATGGTGCCCGCATCGAATTCAAATCCCATGGCTCACCTCTTGCTCTTGATGGCAGTGCCGAGCACTTGCAGGTACGAAACCAGTGCATCCATCTCGGTCTTGCCCTTGAGGCTGGCCACGGCGCCACTGATGTCGTCGTCGGTGTAGGGCACGCCGAGGGTGCGCATCACTTTCAACTTGGTCTCGGTGTGGCTGCTGTCGACAGCGGCGGTCACCAGCCATGGGTAGGCCGGCATTTTCGACTCGGGCACGACGTTGCGCGGGTTGTACAAATGCGCGCGGTGCCAGTCGTCCGAGTAGCGCGCGCCGACGCGGGCCAGGTCCGGCCCGGTGCGCTTGGAGCCCCACAGGAACGGGTGGTCCCACACGCTTTCACCGGCGACCGAGTAGTGGCCGTAGCGTTCGGTCTCGGCGCGGAATGGGCGGATCATTTGCGAGTGGCACTGTACGCAGCCTTCGCGGATGTAGATGTCGCGACCTTCCAGTTGCAGCGCGGTATAGGGCTTCATGCCTTCCACCGGTTTGTTGGTGACGTCCTGGAAGAACAGCGGGACGATCTGGGTCAGGCCGCCGATACTCACGGCCAGTACCATGAGCAGCATCAGCAGGCCGACGTTCTTTTCAATCGTTTCGTGTTTCATCATCGACTCCTCAGGCCATCTGCGCCGCAGCGGCGACTTCGGCAGGTTGTGCCGAACGCACGGTGCGCCAAGTGTTGTAAGCCATCAGGAACATGCCGCTGAGGAAGATGGCGCCGCCGACCAACCGCACGATGAAGCCTGGGTGGCTGGCCACCAGGGTTTCGACGAAGGAGTAGGTCAAGGTGCCGTCTTCGTTGACCGCACGCCACATCAGGCCCTGGGCGATGCCGTTGACCCACATCGAGGCGATGTAGAGCACGGTGCCGATGGTGGCCAGCCAGAAGTGCGCGTTGATCAGGCCGAGGCTGTACATCTGCTCGCGACCGAAGATTTTCGGGATCATGTGGTACAGCGCGCCGATGGAGATCATCGCTACCCAGCCGAGGGCGCCGGCGTGTACGTGGCCAATGGTCCAGTCGGTGTAGTGGGAGAGGGCGTTGACCGTCTTGATCGCCATCATCGGACCTTCGAAGGTCGACATGCCGTAGAACGCCAGCGAAACCACGAGGAAGCGCAGGATCGGGTCGCTGCGCAGCTTATGCCAGGCGCCCGACAGGGTCATCATGCCGTTGATCATGCCGCCCCAGCTTGGCGCCAGCAGGACCAGCGACATCACCATGCCCAACGACTGTGCCCAGTCCGGCAGCGCGGTGTAGTGCAGGTGGTGAGGACCGGCCCAGATGTACAGGGTGATCAGTGCCCAGAAGTGCACGATCGACAGGCGATAGGAATACACCGGACGCTCGGCTTGCTTGGGTACGAAGTAATACATCATCCCCAGGAAGCCAGCGGTCAGGAAGAAGCCTACCGCGTTATGCCCATACCACCACTGCACCATGGCATCCGTCGCACCGCCGTACAGCGAGTAGGACTTGGTCAGGCTGACCGGGATTTCCAGGTTGTTGACGATATGCAGGATCGCGACGGTGATGATGAACGCACCGAAGAACCAGTTGCCGACGTAGATGTGCTTGGTGTTGCGCTTGGCCACGGTGCCGAAGAACACAATGGCGTAGGCCACCCAGACAATGGTGATCAGGATGTCGATCGGCCATTCCAGCTCAGCGTATTCCTTGGAGCTGGTGTAGCCCAGCGGCAAGGAGATCGCGGCGAGCAGGATCACCAGTTGCCAGCCCCAGAAGCAGAACGCGGCGATTTTCGGCGCGAACAGCTGGGTCTGGCAGGTGCGCTGCACGGAGTAGAAGGAACTGGCGAACAACGCGCAGCCACCGAAGGCAAAGATCACCGCGTTGGTGTGCAACGGGCGCAAGCGGCCGAAGCTGGTCCAGGGTAAGTCGAAGTTGAGCGCAGGCCATACCAATTGGGCGGCGAGAAAAACCCCGAGCCCCATGCCGACGATGCCCCACACCACCGTCATAATGGCGAATTGGCGGACCACCTTGTAGTTATAGGCGGTACTTAATGTAGTGTTCATGGTTCCCCATCCACGGTTCAACCCAAGCGAATGCGGCACTTGGGCTGGAGTTATAGGCAGACTGAATAGCGAGGCAAGCATGAGCAAAGAGCACAAGGCCAGTATTGACGGGGATCAATGGGCGCAGTGTGTGCGGGAACACGGCTGGTTGTGGGACGCCGCGGCAGAGGGAGATCGGCGTGAGCCTGTCACCCTGATTCTGGCCCACGGCGCCGGCGCACCGATGGACTCGACGTTCATGACCGACATGGCTGCACGCCTTGCCCTGCATGGGGTGAACGTGTTGCGCTTCGAGTTTCCCTATATGGCCCAGCGGCGCGTAGAGGGCGGCAAACGCCCGCCGAACCCGGCCGCCAAACTGTTGCAGGCATGGCGTGAGGTGCATGCCGAGGTGCGACGCCATGTCGCTGGAACACTGGCCATCGGTGGCAAGTCCATGGGCGGGCGCATGGCCAGTCTGGTGGCCGATGAACTGGGCGTCGATGGGTTGGTATGCCTGGGGTATCCGTTCTATGCGGTGGGCAAGCCGGAGAAGCCCCGGGTCGAGCATCTGGCCGGGCTGCAGACGCCGACGTTGATCGTGCAGGGCGAGCGCGATGCCTTGGGTAATCGAGTGGCGGTAGAAGGCTATGATTTGTCGCCGAGCATCGAGGTAATGTGGCTGGTGGCGGGGGACCATGACTTGAAGCCGTTGAAGGCTTCGGGGTTCAGTCATGAGCAGCATCTGGAGGCTGCGGCGGTGCAGGTTGCCCGGTTTCTCGGAGCCCTCTAGGGCCCTATCGGGGGCAAGCCCCCTCCCACACTCGACTGCGTTCCAAGGGGTGTACGCGGTAAATGTGGGAGGGGGCTTGCCCCCGATAGCGGTCTAGCGGTTAAACCGCTCGACCAGCGAGTACTGGGTATTGGCGGTATGCGTCAATTCCTCACTCAACTGCGCCGAGTTCAACGCCTGTTCCGAAGTCTGGTCCGCCAACAGCGCAATGGTGCTGATGTTGCGGCTGATCTCTTCGGCTACCGAGCTTTGCTCTTCGGTGGCGGCCGCAATCTGGGTGGTCATGTCGGTGATGTTGGCCACTGCTTCGCTGATGCCGACCAACGCCTGATCCGCTTCCATCACCCGCGCCACCCCTTCTTCGGCCTGGCGATGCCCGGCGTCCATGGTTTGCACGGCGGCGGCAGCGGTTTGTTGCAGCTTGGCGATCAAGGCATGGATCTGCCCGGTCGACTCGGCGGTGCGCTGGGCCAGTTGACGGACCTCGTCGGCCACGACTGCGAAGCCACGGCCCATCTCCCCGGCACGCGCGGCTTCGATTGCCGCGTTCAGCGCCAGCAAGTTGGTCTGATCGGCGATGCCTTTGATCACATCGACGACACCGCCGATTTCATCGCTGTCCTTGGCCAGTTGGGTAACGGTCACCCCGGTTTCGCCCACGGCCAGCGACAGACGCTGAATGGCCTCGCGGGTTTCCCCGGCGATATCGCGGCCACGACCGGTCAGGCGATTGGCTTCCTGGGTCGCATCCGCCGTGCGCTGCACATGGCTGGCAACTTCCTGGGTGGTCGCCGCCATCTGGTTGACCGCGGTGGCCACCTGTTCGGTTTCCACGCGCTGGCGTTCCAGGCCGCTGGAGCTGTTATGCGCCAGGGTGTTGGACTGCGCCGCCTGGTCGTTGAGGTGTTCAGCCGTGTCCTGCAGACGCGTGAGGCAGGTTTTCAGGCGGGCTTCCTGGCTGAGGATCGACATTTCCAGTCGCGCCTGGGCGCCACGGCTGTCGGTGTACATCTGCGCGATCAGCGGGTCTGAGGTGGTCTGCTCGGCCAGGCGCAGCAGGCGCTTGAGGCCACGCTGTTGCCAACTCAGGCCCAGCAGGCCCAAGGGCACCGACAGCCCCGCCGCCAGGGCAAAGCCCCAGTGGGAATTCAGCGACGCACCGATCATGAAGCTCAACTGGCTGATCAGGATAAACGGCAGCCAGTCCTGCAACACCGGCAGCCATTTGTCCCGCTGGGGAACGGCAGACTTGCCCTGGTTGATGCGTTGATAGAGCGCTTCGGCCCGGCGGATCTGCTCGGCGGTGGGCTTGATGCGCACCGACTCGTAGCCGACCACCTGGTTGCCGTCGAAAACCGGCGTCACATAGGCGTTAACCCAGTAGTGATCACCGGTCTTGCAGCGATTCTTGACAATGCCCATCCATGGCAAGCCTTGTTTGAGCGTTGACCACATGTGCCCGAATACGGCCGCCGGAACGTCCGGGTGACGAACCAGGTTGTGCGGGGCACGCACCAGTTCATCGCGGGAGAACCCACTGATTTCGACGAAAGCGTCGTTGCAGTAGGTGATCACGCCCTTGGCATCTGTGGTGGAGATCAACCGTTGCTGAGCGGGGAAGGTACGTTCGCGCTGGGTAACGGGTTGGTTATTACGCATGATTGTTCAATCCGCAAGGCTTTCAGGGAGTATCGGCAGGAGCGGGCGCTTATTTAACTTATTTTTGCAACAATCCGCAGGAACGCCTTGCCTCCGGTAGACATCAGCCAGCCAGCATCGGATAAGTAAACAACCCGAAGTGAAGCAGGTTCAGCCCAAAGTGCGTGGCAATCGCCGCACCCAGCCCACCAAAGCGATAAGCCAGGCCGTAACCCACACCGGCAATGCTTGCCAGCAACACCCATTGCCAGCCCGCGCCCAGGTGCACCAGCCCGAACAGCAGCGAGGCCAGCAGCAGTGCCAGGTTCTCGCCGTAGGGCAGGTGCTTGAAGCGCTGTTGCAGGCCGCCCTGAATGTAGCCGCGAAACAACGCCTCTTCCACCAAGGTCACCAACAACAGGTTATTCAATACCCACAACCACGCCTGCACCGGCCATTTCGGCGCCCAACTGATGACGCCCAGCAAGGCTGCGCCGCCGAGGGCGGCAATCGCGGTCAGGGCCAAGGCCAGGGCCGTGACGCAGATCGACAGGCGCAAGGAGCGTCGCGCCACCACCCACGGGCAGGCCAGTAACAGCCAGAAGCCGATCAGCGGTTTGTCCTGGTTCAGGTACATCGAGAAGGGCACCGCGTCGGGGGTAAAGCGTTGCGGCTCGATGGCGCGCCCGTTGTAGAAGCCCGGTAGCCAGTGCATCGCCAGGCTCAGGGCCAGCACAATGAACAAACCATGGCCGATGTAGCGTGCCCAAGGCGTGCGCTGCTGGCGCACGGCATAACCGGCAATCAGCAGCAGGGCGACGGACACCAGCGCCAGCACGCCCAGTTGCCCATAGGCCAAGGCCAGCACATAGCCGATGGAAAGAAGCGCCAGGTACAGCCAGGGCAATGCGAGCATGGGGAGTCCTTGGAAAAAACTGGACGGCATTATAGCGATCGTCCCCTGCGGGCCACATGAAAACTGTGCCACGCAAGGGCGTTGGTGAAGTGATTGCAAAACGTATCAACGGCTGGTTATAGTCAGGCCTTCTTCATCCCTCCATACAAGATCAGTCCATGCCAGCTCTCCAGCGCATAGCGGTAGTCGATTCAGCGGTCAACGCTGTGGTCGTACCGTGCGGGAACAAGCAGCCTGCGCAGATCAGTCACTACCCCCCACCTGTCAGTCGCACGCCGGTGTACGCAGTCGTATCACCGCCGGGTGTTGGCATTTCGGGCTGATCAGCGACTCGCTGTCCCCGTCTGCACGCCTGAAAAAACTCCAGAACTTCAGCCTTTGCTGAGTCGGCTTTTTTTGCCTGATTACAGGTGGTAACCATGTCTGTTCTTTCGAAACAATCCGTGGCCGCGGCGGCCTCGACGAGCCTGTTTGTCCTGCTGTGGAGCAGCGGGGCGATCTTCTCCAAGCTGGGCCTGGCCCATGCGTCGCCCTTCGCCTTCTTATTGATCCGTTTTGCCATCGCCCTGCTCGGTCTGGTGATCCTCGTACCGATGCTCAAGCTGCAACTGCCGCGCCCCGGCAAACCGCTGTGGTATGCAGCGGCGACCGGCCTGGTGTTGTTGGGGGCCTACCAGATTTTCTATCTGCTGGCCCTGGACCTCAACGTCACCCCCGGCGTGATGGCGACCCTCATGGGCGTGCAGCCGATCCTGACCGTGGCGCTGACGGAGCGCCAGCGTTCCGGGCGCCGCCTGTTCGGCCTTGGCCTCGGGTTGGCGGGGTTGATCATGGTGGTGTACCAGGGTATCGGGCTGGCGGGGATGTCCCTGGCCGGGATGCTCTTCGGCCTGCTGGCCCTGGCGAGCATGACCTTCGGCTCAATCATGCAAAAACGCATTACCGACAACCCTTTGGGCACGCTGCCGCTGCAGTACCTGGCCGGGCTGCTGTTGTGCGCGGTATTCGTGCCGTTCCAGCCGTTCCACTTCGAACAGAATGCCGGCTTTTACCTGCCGGTATTGTGGATGGGGCTGGTGGTGTCGGTGCTGGCGACGTTGCTGCTGTACCGCCTGATCGCGCGGGGCAACCTGGTCAACGTCACCAGCCTGTTCTACCTGGTGCCGGCGGTGACGGCGGTGATGGATTACCTGATCTTCGGCAATCGGCTGGCGTTGTTGAGCCTGCTGGGGATGGGGTTGATCATCGTTGGGTTGGTGTTTGTGTTCCGTAAAGGCTAGGTGATGGCACTGCCCTCCTTCGTGGCTGCCAACGGAGGAGGGCGGGCTGCGCAAAGGGTTATTGCTGAGAGAGAGCGGTTGCAAGGGTGTCCGCCATACGTTTCACATATTCGCGTAGTTCAGGCACGGCTGTCGCCTCCCAGTCACGGGCTTGGAGGAGAGGGCCAACATAATACAACCATCGTGATTCCACTCCATTGTGATCCACCAGTGCTCCGGAGGGCGCGATCTCCATGCCTATTCCGAGTGCATCGGGTTTCAACTGGCCCCTAGTTCGCAGCGACGCAAGCAATGGGTCGTCCAGTTGTCGAATATCGAATGCTGGAGTCGTGCAATTGATCACGGCCTTAACCTCAATAGTGTCCTCGTTCTTTGCGCCACGGCGCCGCAGATGAACGCTGACACTTTCTGATCCGGACTCGTAGCCTGTCACGCGTCCGGCGAAGAGCTTGAGCTTGCCACGTTGAATCTCAGCCAGCATGCGGGCGCCTGGCTGCGGGGCGCAGCGGTGACGATGGGTGTCCCAGTATGGGCGAACGTGACGAAGGAAGCGCTGACGTTCAACAATGGGCAGTGCGTGCCACAACTGTGCTGTTGCTGATCGTAGCCCGCCAATCACGTCTCTCCAGTCATCTCCCTTGCAGGTCTGCAGCTTTATCGCATTGCGAACTGCCCTGACATAATGACGAGTTGTGCAGTTCGTGAGCATTTGCTGGGTAAGTTGCCCATCATAGTGGGGGTGTGAGTTCAATATTCGATGGGGTTGAGGAGCGAGGCCACGACGAGAAATCACATAAATCATCCCCTGATGCCCGCGGTCGCGTAGGTCAAGTACTACGTCCAGCATGGTCAGTCCGCTGCCAATAAGCAGTACGGCAGCATTGGCGTCAATACTAGCTAAGGCGTCGGGTTGCCATGGATCGTGCAGATACCGAGGGTCTTCGTAAAATAATCTGTGTGCCGCTGCACTTGATGGTTGTTGACGAGCGCAACTGCCGGTGCTCAGGACGATATGGTCAGCGTAAAGAGAGTCACCGTTTTTCATCAGCAGGTGAGCCCTATGGCGTTCGGTGTCATATGAAACTTCCACGACCTCGCCTGTGACATTGCGTAGCTCGCTTCCTGGAGCTGCATTCTTCGACGCATCGTTCAATAAGGTTTCAAGGTAGTCGCCATAGAGTTGCCTCTGAACAAAAGACCCTGGGGTGACCTCGGGAGCATAGCGCTTGGCGAATTCATAAAAGCCGTCGCTCTCATCGTTGGTCAGGGCATTCATCCTGCCTGCCGGTACGTTCAGTACGTGTGATGAGGTACGCGTACCATAAGCGACGCCACGAGCCATGGCGCCGGGCGGGCTGATCAGCAAGATTCTAACGGGGGCGGCCAATGAGCTGCGCAATAAATGAACAGCTAACGTAGAGCCGCAGAAACCTGCGCCAATGATTGCGATGGTTTTGATCTTCATCCTTGCTCCTGCTTGGATAGGGCGTTTCATTCCATTTTGACAATCAGTCGCAGTCAAATTTGGTGGCGTGTGCGTTGAGTAAGGCGCAAATCAAGAAGCCGGAAAACGGGCCTCATATTGGAGTGGATTTGGATGTTACTCCAATGCCTGATTGGGTGCTTTCAGGATTGTTGATGTGAGTCACTTGGTCCCAAGGACTGATGGCAATTAAGTATTACTGCTATTCGTGCATCGAATAAGTAATACGGGTTTAAGTAATGTTTTCCTCTATAAAAATAATGAACTTTCTTATAAGGCGAAATTCAGAGGGGGCAGTATTTGTTGCTTTGCTTTATGTCAATCTCATGACTATGTCAAAAAAATCGCTTGGTAGTGGCTTGTCGCCGCCGAGATTCAAGATTTTTCCCTGCAGTTATTAGGAAATTTCAGCTTTCTTTGTAGGCTTTAGCGTCAGTGCGGCCGCGCGCTTGGCTTCAAGGCATGCGCTCTCTGTTACGAAACTGATCATTGGTCACTGAGTTGGATTGTACCCACGGAAAATAGCTGTAATACTTATTGCTTTATAAGGGGGCGGTTGCAGAAGCTGAGTGCAACACGGTTATTGATTTGAAGCTGGAGCATGATGCCGCATAGCCATGGCTTCCTGCATCACCTCGCCCATGACTTCGATCGGGCACTTGAAATCGAAGCGTTTACGGGGGCGCATATTCAGCTCCAAGGCGATGGCATTCAATTGCTCTTGACTGTGTACCGACAAGTCAGTCCCCTTGGGCAGGTACTGGCGGATCAGGCCGTTGATGTTTTCGTTGCTACCGCGCTGCCAGGGGCTGTGCGGGTCGCAGAAGTAAATAGCGACCCCTGTCTGCTGGGTGATTTCAGCATGCCGCGCCATCTCCCGGCCCTGGTCGTAGGTCATGCTCTTGCGCATCGCCAGCGGCATGCTGTTGAGCGCTGCACTGAAGCCCTCCATCGCCGAGGTCGCCGTTGCGTCGTTCATCTTCATCAGCATCAGGTAGCCACTGGTGCGCTCCACCAACGTGCCTACCGACGAGGCGTTGGCCTTACCCTTGATCAGGTCGCCCTCCCAATGCCCCGGCATCAGCCGGTCTTCGATCTCTGGCGGGCGAACATGAATGCTGACCATCTCAGGGATCTGGCCGCGCCGATCCACGCCACCAGAGCGCGGCCGGCGCGTCGTCTTGCCTTGGCGCAGGCAGACGATCAGCTCCTTGCGCAACTCGCCGACCGGCAAGGCATAGATCGCGTTATAGATCGTCTCACGACAGACGTAGGCATCTCTGAGGTTGGGTATGGTCATGCTGCGCAGCTTGCCGGCAATCTGCTCGGGAGACAAACGCTTACGCAGCATGTGGGCCACCAGTTCGAAGCGCTCGCTGCCCGGCACAAGCTTGCGCTTGGGGCGACAAACCTGGCGCCGAATGTTCATCTGTTGCTGGGCGCAGCGGGCCGAGTAAGCACCACTACTGCCTCGATTGCGCTTCAGCTCTCGGCTGATGGTCGAGGGCGACCTGTCAATCAGGCGAGCAATGCCGCGCAGGCTGAAGCCTTGAGCTTGACTGAGTTGAATGATGGCGCGCTCTTCGACGCTGAGTTCGGAATAGGACATAGGGGCAGCACCGTACCGGAAAGGTCAGGTGTTGCACTCAGTTTTCGCGGCCGCCGGGCGTATATCCCCTGTTCCCTACAGGGTGTTCAGTTCTTCGCGATGGGATATTAGTGTCTATTCTTACAGTGTGTAGTCCTTCTCGCCTGCAATCGCGTGATCCTCGCGGAGCAAGAGTTGTGGTGTTGATGTGCACCTACAACGGCGAGTCATTTCTGGCTGAGCAGCTCGACTCGTTTGAGCGGCAGACTCATTCCAATTGGTCCCTGGTGGTGTCTGATGATGGGTCCATGGACGGCACTCTTGCGGTTTTGGAGGGGTATCGTAATCGTTGGGAGCAGGACCGACTGCTGATGCTGGAGGGACCAAAAAAAGGGTTCGCCGCCAATTTTCTCTCGCTGACGTCTCGAGCAGATATTGATGCCGACTTTTTTGCATGGTCGGACCAGGACGATATTTGGAATGATGACAAGTTAGAAGTGGCTCTGGCTTGGCTGCAGACAGTACCCGCTCATAGGCCTGCGCTTTATTGTGGTCGCACCCAATTAATTGGTGAAACTGGCGTTCATCTTGGGTACTCGCCTCATTTTAGACTCTCGCCAGGTTTTAGTAATGCGTTGGTTCAAAGCATCGCAGGGGGCAATACGATGGTCTTCAACCGGGCTGCCCGCACGCTGCTGTGCGAAGCCGGCCCTGAGCTGCAGGTACCTGCTCACGACTGGTGGTTATATCAACTGATCTCCGGTGTGGGGGGGGTTATTCACTACGATCCCGAACCCAAAATGAAATATCGGCAACATGCGGAGAACGTGGTTGGCAGTAATTCCGGCTGGCTTGCCAGGCTGATTCGCTTGCGGATGGTGTTTCAGGGACGTTTTCACGAATGGAATGAACAAAATATACAGGCGCTGGATGCCATGCATCATCGGCTGTCCCCCGATAGCCAGGTGACGCTTACTCACTTCAAGTGGGCGCGCGAGCAAAAAGTTCTTCGCAGGATTTCGGGAATCTGGCTGGCAGGGCTGTACCGGCAAACTCTGCTGGGGAATTTAGGTCTCGTGCTTGCTACCGTCATGAAAAAGATCTGAATCTGTGTGTGTTCAGGGGCATTGGGTTTGTTGGGGCGCGGAGGGGATCATTCATACCTTCACCAGCGCACCACCGCATTTCGCTTCGCGGGCACAGTGCGTCCCTCAGGCATAATTATGAATATTCAGGATCTACAGCAGCTCATTTAAGTCAGTAAAAGGGCCTTTTGGTCTGACTTTTGTCAAAATATCAACAAAATAGAGTTTTTGATAATGTATCCAGTTGACGCGAATGAAAATGTGGTAATCGTGCTGGGTATGCATCGTAGTGGCACCAGCGCCATTGCCGCAGGCCTTGAGCAGTTGGGGCTGGTGATGGGGAGTTCCTTATTTAAAGGCGACGAATGGAATCCCAAGGGCTATTTCGAAGAGCGCGAGATTGTCCAATTCAACGATAGATTGCTTGCCTTGTACGACTGCCGATGGGACTCGCCGTTGCCTCCACTGCTTGAGCGCGATCATCGGTGGGACGCCTGTATTGACGAAGCGATGAGTTTGGTTCGAGTCCTGTTTGACGAAGTACCTGCGTGGGGATTCAAGGATCCGAGAATGTGCCAGCTGGCACCTTTTTGGGGGCAGGTTTTCTCACAATTGGGTATCAAGCCACGGTTGATGATAGTGGTGCGTGATCCAGCTGAGGTTGTGCATTCGCTGGCCCGGCGCGATGGTATTTCCTCGGATCGTGCAGCGTGGCTATGGATGACGCATCTTCTCGGAGCTATGGAATATCTTGATGTTGCCGATGACATCAGATTTTTCGCGTTTGACCATATGCTTAGCCAGCCAGCCACATTTTTATCCGATGTTGCGGGTTGGCTGAATTTAAAACCTGCGTCCGAAACGATTGCTCACTTCGCGCGGGACTTCATCGCTCCAGCACTCTCGCATGGTGCGGGCACCAGGCAAGCGGCTCTTCCGTCGCTTGTGTTGCAAGCCTATGAAAGCGTACGGAGTGCGATCGAGAGAGGACTCACGCCGCGCGCTTTACGCGAGAGTTTCGAGTGGCAGGGCATAATCAGCGAATATCGGCGTGATATCATTCCGACACTGACTTCAGTTCAAAGATTTTTCCAGAATGATCGCCAACTTTCGGTCATGGAGTTGCGTATCAGCGCGTTGAGCAAGGGGTTGGCGTCTGCCGAGAAATTGGCACTCGATCGTCTGGAGGAGATGCAAAAACTCGACACTCAACTTATAGAGACCAGCGATGCTCTGGCTCGCGCCGAGCAAATTGTGCTGCGTCAGCAGGAAGAGCTAAAGCTTAGGGGGGATGCGCGTTCTCGTCCTAACGAATTCGAGTCCCTGGCAGTTGAGCGTTTGAAGCAAGTGCAAAAGCTTGATGGCCAATTGAGTCAGATGAGTGCTGAGCTCGCGCACGCTGAGCAAATCGTATTGGAGCAGCAGGGCGTTCTCATGTCTCAAAACGAGGAGTACGCTCGATTCCGGGAAACTGAGTTGGCTCGATTTCGTGAGATTGAGTTGTTAGCGATTGAGCGTCTGGAACACATGCAAAAATTGGATGCTCAACTAATTGAGACGAGTGCCGCGCTCGCGCTCGCCGAGCGGGTCGTGAGTGAGCAACAGGATGCATTCAAACGAAAGGATGAGCTGCTGGCACTTTTTGAGGAAACTCAGTTGCTTGCAATTGAGCGCCTGGCACAGATGCAAAAGCTTGATGCTCAGCTCCTTCTGACCAGCGACGCTTTGGCTTATGCCGAAAAGATCGTGATGGAACAGCAGGAAGCGTTAGCGCACGCAAATTTTCAGGCGTCAAGTTCTGATGAGGCCCCAGTGCCTGCCTCGGAGTCTCTGCAAGATGCGCCAAAGCTGGATTTGAAGGTCTAACCGGTGACTTTGGCGAATGTCAAAGAATTTTTGTGATGGTAACTCGATATTGGAACAGATACACATGGATGTAGTGGGTTCTGACGTGCCGCGTCTCAATCAAGCAGAAGTACGGTCAACGACCTTGATCTGCCAAATCGATCATTTCGTTCGTCATCCCCATGGTCTGTTCGGCTTCGGATGGGCGCTGGATCATGAACATAAGATCGTTCAGTCGCACCTGAATATGCTCTTCGCTGATGGGCGGGTCGAGCGTGTTGCCGTGTCGCTGGGCAGGGTGCGCGAAGATGTTGCGTCGGCGTTTCCGGATAATGACCAAGCGGGAAATTCGGGCTTCATGGTTATCGCTGGCTGGGGAGGTGAGCCTCCGGAAAAAGTCGAGTTGGTTTTCGAGATGCAGGATGCAGTGACAGGTCGCCACGAACTCGCTCTGTCTGCGCTCGACACAGCATTCGGAGCAGAAGTGGCAGAGAGCATATATCTCGCCAAGCGCGCCTGGGCTTACTTACGCCGGGGAAACATCAGGACACTGATCAAAAAGTTCCTCCGGTATCGTGGGCGAAATCCAACGTTAATGAGCCAGGACGAAGTCGCTCTCGCAGCACGTCTGAAGAATCGGCCTTGCCGCTTGTTGATTGATCATTCAATGGGTGGAGGGGCCAATCTCTTTCGCGAGCGTGTGGCGTCTGCCTGGAGTGCAGCCGACGATACCGTGATATTGCTTAGCTTCCGCGTGTCGTCCATGCAGACGTTTGTCGAAGTACGCGACCACAACGGGTCCTATTCGTGCAAGCTGTCGAACTTGAACAGCTTGGTTGAACTGTTGGTGCGTGCAGATCTAAGAGAGGTCTTTTTCAACTGTGCGGTTTCTTTCCCCCAGCCGCAAAATCTTAGAGAGTTTATGCTGGTCTTGAAGCAGCGAACCAAGGCTAGCCTGGTCGTGGCGATACATGAGTATTTTCTTGTCTGCCCGTCGCACTTCCTACTGGACGATAAGGGGCAGTACTGCGGCATACCTTCGATAACACGCTGTCATTCTTGTTTGAATAACCATCCCGATGGATTTGTGTCCCTCGCTGGTGAGCGGTCAATTGTACGTTGGCGCGAAATGTGGGGGGAGTTGCTGAGGTGCGCGGATGAAGTTCGTTGCTTTTCAACGTCGTCTCTTGCCCTGCTTGAGCGGGCTTATCCCGGCATGGGAGCCAGGGCTAAACTGTGTCCTCACTATGTGAAGCCGCTTCGCGAAGTCAGCCTTCCGAAAAAGCCGCAAAAATATCTGACGATTGGGGTGATAGGTTCCATTTCCCATCATAAAGGAGCGGGCGTCCTGGAAAGTCTGGCTGAGGCAATTTGTCAGACGGACGCGCCAGTTCGAATCGTGGTTATTGGAAATCTGGATGCACCTTGTCCTGCGCCGGTGGTGAAGGAAACGGGGCCTTACGCACAGGATGATTTACCCAAAATTGTTGAAAAATATGGGATCAGTATTGCGTTTTTGCCATCAATTTGCCCTGAAACATTTTCCTTTGTCGCCCACGAAATCCTATCGATGAAGTTGCCATTGATCTGTCTGGACTTGGGCGCTCAAGCTGATTTAGTGCGGAGTCTGGATACCGGTTACATCGCAAAGCGACAGGATGGCCCGGGTTTGCTTGAAGATATCCTGGCTTTTGATCGCTTTCTTCACCCTTTAAGTCTTAAGGTTATTTCTTGAAAAAAATACATGTCTATACCAGCGCGGCCTGTAATTACATTCCAAAAGTCCGGGCTTTGGTCGAATCGATTAAAAAATACCATCCTGACTGGGTCGTGCACTTGGCGTTGTCGGATGAAGTACCCGCCGGTCTGGACCTTTCTGCAGAGCCGTTTGATGAAATTCATCCTATCAGCAGCCTCGACATACCGGATGTGAACGGCTGGGCGTTTTGTCACACCATCGTTGAGTTATCGACGGCCATCAAGCCGTTCCTCCTCGCTCGTCTGCTTGATCGTAAAGATTGCTCCGGTGTCATCTACCTTGACCCGGACACCGTATTGTTTTCACCTTTGAATGATGTACTGGAGGCCCTCCAGCATTCAAATATTGCGCTGACGCCTCACCAGGTCACCCCAGAGCCGACATTAGCCGCCATCATGGATAACGAGATCTCCAGCCTGAAGCACGGCATTTACAACCTGGGTTTCCTCGCCGTTGCGCCTACGGAAACAGGCAAGCAGTTTGCTCAGTGGTGGTCGGACCGTCTCTATTATTTCTGTCGCGCTGAAATTCACAATGGATTGTTCACCGATCAACGTTGGATCGATCTGGTACCAGCATTTTTCGAGGGCGTGTGCATCCTTCGAACGTCGCGTCTAAACGTAGCTCCATGGAACATTACTACTCGGCAGATTACTGGTGAGTTGCCAGATAGCGTGATGGTGGACGGCCAGCCTCTTGGCTTCTATCACTTCACTGGTTTTGACAGCGGTGCGCATCGGACCATGGCTTGGAAAAACGCTGCGAACCAACCGACTGCACACGCGCTGATCAAATGGTACGCGGATACGATTGCTGATTTGGGCAAGGACCCTTTAAGCCAAGTACCTTGGGCATTTTCACGTTTTGCCGACGGCACTGTCATTCCCAAGGCCGCACGACTCATTTATCGCGAGCGATTGGATCTGCAACAAGCCTTTCCTGATCCTTTTGCAACTGAAGGTGGTGGTTACCTGGCCTGGTGGGAATCCCAGGGGCGCGTGGAGTTTCCGGCCCTTTTTGATTCTGAATCTTCGGCAGCGGAAATACTTCGGGTGACGTCTGCTTTGACGCCAGGTTATCAGGCGGGTGGCGTTCCGATGGTCTTCAGTTCTAGCCGTGTTCGCGCACATTTGGGACAGGTACTGGACGACCCACGTCACGGTGTATTGTTGGCCAAGCGCGCATGGGAAGTTCTTCGTACGGAAGGTGTTCCCGGTGTTATGAAGCGCATCTCCCGATGATTTTTATCGCTGAACAGGACTTGTTGAAATGTCAGTAATGGATGTTAAACAACAGCGACCGGGTATACTTCAAAGCAAGACTTTGCATGCGTTGCTTGCTATTAATTCGAGCAGTGTCAGCCGGCTCATTATTTTGCTCACCTTCGTACTTGCATGTGCAGCGATTGCGATGCATGCGCCTGGGCAGATGTCGATGGACACGAGCATACAGCTCTACGAGGCCCATATAGGCCGATCTGTGAGTTGGGGCCCCCCCTTCATGTCGGCGCTGCTCAGGTGGCTAGGTGGGGGAGAGCTATCTGCTGCGATGTTCGTAATGATCAATTCAATACTTTTGTATGGAGCCTTTGCAGTTGTTGTATTAACGATGTTGCAGATGCGCGCCGCTCAGGGACTTCGTGATGTTCCAACGTGGCGAGTGCTCGCTGCGTTCCTCCTGATAATGAATCCCATCGTTTTCATTTATTCAGGCATTGTATGGAAAGACGTACTCTTCGCATCGTTATTAACAGCTTCTAGCGCATGCGCTATTGCCGCAACGGTGGGCTCACCTTTGCGTCGGTATTGGTGTATTGGCTTGTCGATAATTTTTCTAAGCGCCGGATATCAGACTCGCCAGCAAGGGGTGTTCATGGCGCCCGTCCTGTTGCTATCGCTGATTGTTGCTCTTTATTCCTTCAAATCGACTAAAAAAATCCTAGGTGCTTCGCTGATCATTGTTTTGTTCGCAAGTGCTGTCTTGGGAATTCAGCATCAGGCCAACTCGACCGTGACGGGAGCTGGGGATCGCGCCAGTTCTGTGGGGTTTCGCAGCATCATTCAGTTTGACCTTGCGGGTATCATCAGCAATTCAAAGTTACCCCCTAACCAACTTGCTAACCCTGTGACTCAAGAGCAGCTTGCTGCCATCAAGTCTGTTTACGATCCAAGTAGAATTGACTTTCTTGATCTGAACCCAGTTGTTCGTGCTTGGTTCGCCGCCATACCAAGCGAAACGCTTCGGCATGAGTGGTGGGAGATGGTGAAGCAGAACCCGAGTGCTTATATGGAGCACCGTTTTACAACCTATGCGACATTGCTGGGGCTGCGAGGGCTTAATGGCACGCTGCCCGTCTTTGTTGGTGTGGAAGGTAATCCAGAGTATCTGGCTGCATCGGGAGTCAGGCAGGGAACTACCCCAAGGGCTCAAAGAATATATGATATGGCCGTGTCTTTTTTCAGTTGGCCAATTTACCGTCATGTTTTTTGGATGGCGGCGCTTATAGTGATTGTTGCCATCGGTGCACGCAGAATCTCCCCAGGGCCTGTTAAAACCATAGGTGGAGTTATTGCTCTGGCGACACTCCTGATGTATGGCTCTTTCCTACCGACCAGCATCGCTTCGGATTTTCGATATTTATTTGCAACGATACCATTAGTGATGGTGTTGGGCTTGATTCTTCTGTTCGGTGTCGAAAAGAAGAGTGACACGGAGTGTGGTGAAAAAGAGTGGCAGGTTTCACCCGTCTGTGCTGCTGAATCAGCATAAGATGAAGAGTAAGCCGGGTTTCTAAGGATCACATTACATCATGGCAGTTCTCCTAGTGGTTCCTTCTTTTCGGTGGCGCCACTGGGTGTTTTAGAGGGCTTTTGGTGAATTTAGAGATGGTGATGCCTCGACTGCTTATCTATTTTATATTTGGAAGCGGTATAGGTCGGACTTGAGGAGAACGGATATCAATATTTATATTCAACTGGGTACGCTGGAAAATACAGAGGGCAGGCGATGAATCCGCATGCCCCTCAACCGATATCCATGTGGGCTCTGTTACGTAGTTTGTGGTTGAATCGCCAGTTGATTGGTCGAATGACGAGGCGCGAAGTAGTTGGTCGCTATAAGGGATCGTTTCTTGGTCTGGGTTGGTCCTTTCTCAACCCGTTACTGATGCTTGCGGTATATACCTTTGTTTTTTCTGTAGTATTCCGTTCTCGCTGGGGAATAGCTGAGAACGGGGTAGAAGAAAGTAAGGCCATGTTCGCCGTTGTGCTATTCATCGGTATGATCGTATATGGCCTGTTTGCGGAGATTCTTAATCGAGCTCCCAGCCTGATTGTAGGGAACGTCAACTATGTAAAAAAAGTAGTTTTCCCTCTCGAAATTTTGCCTGTCGTGGCTGCAGGTGCGGCGCTATTTCACGCGCTGGTCAGCCTGACCGTTTGGCTATTGGCATACACCCTGCTCATCGGTGTTCCTCATTGGCATGTGTTGTTTCTTCCTTTGGTGCTTTTTCCGTTATTACTCCTTGCGCTGGGGTTGGCGTGGTTTCTCGCATCCCTAGGTGTTTTTCTGCGAGATGTAGGGCAAACCGTGACTATTATCACCACCATGATGATGTTTTTAGCACCGGTCTTTTTTCCCGTTAAAAATTTGCCGCTAGAGTTTCAACCACTTATCATGGCTAATCCTTTGACGTTTATAATCGAACAAGCTCGCGATATATTGATTTGGGGTGTAATGCCCGATTTTGTCGGATTGTTTTATTATTCTCTTATTGCATTGGTCGTATTTTGGGGAGGGTTTTTCTGGTTCCAGAAGATGCGAAAAGGGTTTTCCGATGTGCTCTGATTTTGCAATAAGGGTAAGCGCCGTCAGTAAATGTTTCCATGTTTACGACACGCCGCGCGATCGCTTCTTTCAGATGTTTAATGGTCGGCGTAAACAATATTTCAGAGAATTTTGGGCACTACGCGAAATATCTTTTGCTGTAAGGAAAGGCGAGACCGTTGGTATTGTCGGGCGCAATGGCAGTGGAAAATCTACTTTGTTGCAGATTATTTGCGGGACGCTAACGCCCTCCTCGGGAGATGTTTATACGTCTGGACGGGTGGCCGCACTGCTTGAGTTGGGATCAGGGTTTAATCCGGATTTCAGTGGGCGTGAAAACGTATATATGAATGCAGCGGTACTTGGACTGTCTCGAGAAGAAACAGATTCCCGGTTTTCCGATATCGAGGCGTTCGCAGAAATAGGTAGCTTTATTGATCAACCCGTCAAAAATTATTCCAGCGGTATGATGGTACGTCTGGCTTTTGCTGTAGCGATTCATGTGGATCCGCAAATTCTTATTATCGACGAAGCGTTGTCGGTGGGGGATGAGCTATTCCAGCGTAAGTGTTTTGCACGCATTGAAGCGATTAAAGCCAATGGTGCAACAATTCTTTTTGTATCTCACTCAGGGAGCGCAATTGTAGAGCTGTGTGATCGTGCCATTCTTTTGGACGGTGGCGATAAGCTCACGGAAGGCGCCCCCAAAAATGTCATCGGAAAATATCAAAAATTACTTTATGCTCCTGCCGAGAAGGCTAAGGATATCCGCGCAGCGGTTAGTGCGGAGGGTGATGTAACTTTGTCGACACTGAATTCAATTGTAGAGTCGGTTCAGCATACTTCCTCGAAGAATGCTATTGATGAAATTTTCGAGTTCTACGATCCACATTTGAAAACCCAAAGTGAACTATCCTATGAACCCCAAGGCGCAACCATTCAATTCCCCCAGATTGTCAATCTTGCCGGCGAATCTGTTAATTGTTTGATACGCGGGCGGACATACCGTTACACCTATAAAGTCAACTTCACGCTTGCTGCCATGAGTGTCCGCTTTGGTATGATGATTAAAACTCTGACTGGCGTCGAATTGGGCGGGGCCGCTACCGCCATGAGCCCTTTAGATACGATCAGTTATGTGGCCCCCGGCACTATAATTCAGGTTGAGTTTGCCTTTGAGTGCAATCTAAATCCAGGTACATACTTTTTGAATGCAGGAGTACTGGGGGCAGTTGGCGAGGAAGAAACATACCTTCATCGGCTATTGGATGCATGCTTATTCCGCGTACTACCGATGACTGAACAGTTGGCAACAGGAGTTGTAGATTTTAAGTGTGTGCCCGATGTTTTAATATTCAGCGGTGAAAACATTTAACACTCGAATAACCAACCTTCAATGGACTCTGTGTAATGAATAATAATCTGGTATTTCAAATTTCTAGCGTAAGTGCTAACGCCAGGGCCTCTATGAAAGGGCAAAAACCATTTGTGTTGTGGTTGACCGGGCTTAGCGGCGCGGGGAAAACCACTGTTGCTAATGCGATTGAAGTTGCTCTGGTTGAGCGAGGTCGACACACCTACCTGATTGACGGCGACAATGTTCGCATGGGCTTGTGTCGAGACTTGGGTTTCAGTGACGCTGATCGTGAGGAAAATATTAGGCGCGTTGCAGAAGTGTCGCGTTTGTTCGTTGATGCAGGTCTTATTGTGATCACCTCGTTTATCTCGCCATTCGAGCGAGACCGAGCGCTTGCTCGCGACGTCATCGGCGCTGAGACATTCATAGAGGTCTTTATTGATGCGCCGCTTTCTGAATGCGAGCGCCGAGATCCTAAGGGGTTGTATGTCAAAGCTCGTAAGGGATTGATCAAAAAATTTACGGGTATAGACTCCATCTACGAAGCCCCGCAGGCACCAGATATTCATCTCAATACATTGGAGGACGATGTATTGACAGTGGTTTCGAACGTTATGGACTATCTGGACGAGCGCACGTTGGTATAGGTATTACGATAACCGCTTCAGGCCTTCACGGTAACCATAATACCAAGCATGATAATGGCAACGCCAATGAAGTATTGTGGTTGAAAGCGCTCTCCAAAGACAAAGTGACTTCCTAAGGGGACCAGTACAAAGGCAAGGGCCATCAATGGGTATGCTTTACCTAGCTCGATTTTTTGCAGTACCCATATCCAGGCTATCGTAGTGATTCCGTATAATGCAAAAGCTGAAAATAAAGTGATCAGTGTTTTGGTATCAAACCAACTGTCACTTTCATGCAAAGAAACAGCGCTCAGCTTAAATAGAATTTGCCCGGTGGCAATACCAAGAACACAAGCAAACGCTATCAGATAGGTCATGAGCGGGGGGCCTTTTTAGTCAGTATGTGTTTCTTGCGTAATACATGGAAAGCTTGACGCGGTGAAGAAGCAATATCATGGCCAAGAAATGCCAGTAAAAGTTGGATGCCGATAATGACCGGTAGTGCTGACAGCATGACAGTGCCTGCTGGGGTTGGCATATTTGCATGCAGAGAGTCAATCCAGTGGCTAATCCCAAAAGTTGATCCTGCCGTCAATAATATTAGCCCGAGCGGTAGCTCTATCGACGCTAAAGACATGCCTCGAAGATAGTAATTATAGAAGATGCGTTTTCCAAAGTTTCGGATGTGTTTAATTAAAAATTCGCCAATTACCTTGGACACTTTAAGGTTGCTGACTTCGTCTTCATACTTGGCATCCATAGGGATATCAATCACAACAGCATTCAATGTGTTAAGACGAAAAAGCATGTCGGTTTCAAAGAAATAGCGTTGGCTTATTTTGTTAAGAGGAAGGTGCTTGGCTATTTCACTGTGTATGGCTGTATAACCATTGGTTGGATCGAACAACTCCCAGTATCCAGAAGAAAGCTTTGTCATGAACGAAAGTACAGCGTTTCCGAAAAGCCGAATTTTTGGCATTTCGGATATTTTTTCTAAATTGAAAAAGCGATTACCTTTAGTGTAATCAGCATTCCCTGCGATGATGGGCGATACAAAGTCGCTGATGAGGCTCGGGTCCATCTGCCCATCGCCATCAATTTTGACGATGATATCCATTCCATCCGCGATGGCGGCCCTGTACCCCGTCATTACCGCTCCGCCAACGCCCAGATTGACCGGATTGCGCAACACGATTACGCGTTCGTCGACGCAATGTTCAACGACGAAGTCAGCTGAGCCCTCTGGGCAGCAGTCGTCAACGACGTAGATTTTAAAAACTTCCGGCCCGATCTGCCGAATAACTTCTAATATGTGGTTCCTCACCTTATAGCAGGGGATCAGAACCGCTATTTTCGTCGCTTGATCAGACACGTGAGTGCTCCATCTCTCATGCAAAAAATTTGAGTGAGACTAGCATATTCATTTGTAATGAAGAACAGTTGAGTGGCATTAATTCATTAGCGCCTCGTCGATAATGCCTTTCGACCGAAGAGGATAATATTGGTTCGTTTTAAATTGACGGCGTGTAGATATTCTTGGCTTGTGAGCTTGATCACCTGGAAATGATGCTTCTTGCCAGAGTTTCCTGTGGTTGATGGTGGTAGATTTTTGGACGACTGATCAGTAGAGGTCTTAGTCTAGGCGCTGGAGGGGCGTGGCCTTTGTTAGGGGGCGGATTGGCTGTCGTGTACTGACGGGATGGTGAGTCCGGGGTGAGCCTTGCAGGTTTTTTGGGGCATTGCCATTATTTGGTAGTTGATCACCATCGTCTTTGTCATTGAGGATCGCAGTGAAATCATTGGATTAAATAAGCAAAAAACTGATGGTTTGCGACGATATTAATTCTAAATTAGTGAATAAGCAGTTGCGCAGTTTTCGGGCCTTTATTTGGACTGTTGATTCAAGGTTGATGTATCAACAGTCTAAATAAACAGAATTTTTGAAAGATGGAAAGCTCAAGGTCCTGCTCTCTCTAGAAGAGTTTTTTTCTTGGGAGGGAGCACGGTTTTTGTGAGTGAGACTAACCCAGGCGTGATAATTTTTTATGTAACTGCTCTATAGCACTACACATTGTTGGCCAATCGAGAAAGCCGCGTTTTTCGTAATAAAGAGGTTGTTGATGTGGAGGCTGTGTTAGTCGATGCCGATTCACACCTTGCAGCGATTGGACGCCATAATAAAAATAATGGCCACCTACAAATGGGAATAAACCTAACCAGCTACGCCATTGTGATGGATAAGAAAGACAAAGTCTTATGTAGAAAAAACGAGCTCGCCAGGTGATCGACTGCTGCTCAATGGGGCCATTTTCTGGAAGTGGTGATAGCACACGGAAAAGCGGACCTGAACAATTCCGAGCGTTGTAGAGCGGGTATTGCCAGACGGTCGCTGAATGTGTTCGGACTGCTAATAACTCAACTACAATGGCGTGGAGCAGATCGTGGTCAGGGTGACCGCCTTCCCAGGCTGGCACAAAACAGGCATGAAGAGTTGGATGGTCATTAAGGAAGCAATCAAGCCAGTCTACAAATACGTCAATATGGCGATGCAGCTGACCGTCTATAATTGACAATTGTCGGCCGATAAAAACAATATCGTCCGTGGCAACTCCCAACTTCTGTAGAACGGTTCGTGACTCATGGTCTCGACGATCAGGGTCAGCAGTGGCGGAGCCATCGGTTACGTAAATACAGCGAACCCATCGGCCAGCCGCTAACGCTTGCTCAATCTGGTGGAATAAGCCGAACTCGTCATCTTGATGAGGCATAAAAAATATAGAAGCTAACTTCATGCGGGGGGCTCTCGAAATTAAGGTATATCAATGGTGTCGAGATTGAGTCGTGTGATTTTTTTCAAAAAAGCATCGTTCTTTTCTACATCTTCGGTAAGATATTTGTAACCAAAACTTCTCGGCTCGAAAAAGAAGCCGGGTATCTTAATAAAAAAATAACCGGGTCGATAAGCCGATAACGTTATTACCAGCCCCAAATTAGACGAGTACAATCCATCTGTGCCGAGAAGGTTGAAAAATAATGGCTTTTTTCTTGTGAACCATCCACCTGTTGGTCTTATCGCTTTCCATAAACCATCGTCTTTGATTTCGTCTCTAAAGAAACGCCAAAAAAACGGCACACCTATATACAGGTGAAGATTTCCTTTCAGTGTCCACCCCAAACCTTTTTCGCGTATTTTCCTTATGTTTTTATTGGGGTAGCCGCACACGACAGCTATATCGTCTTCGGCAAATGATTTATACAAACGCTTTCCAAGAATAATCGAAGAACCCTTTTGAGTCCCGTCGGACATGGTGTCCGTAGAAAGGAAAACTGCGGAGTCTCCATGGCTTAATTTTAAGCCACAGTACGCGGCCACCATAGTGCCATTTTTAATAGAGCAACAGATTCTTGATTCATTCAGCAGGTATTTTTGAAACACGAGAGTCGCGTTTTTCTCGGAGCTCCCGAAACATCTTCGGAATAAACGAGTCCATTGTTCGATGAATTCACTGCTATAGTCGCTGCGCTTGGCTATATGAATGCCATCATCCAATAAGTTGCTCATTATTAAGTTTCGCTCCCTGTGAAAGCTGTAGATTTTATTGCGCATACCTGATCAAGCTAGAAGCTTTTTTTTGCGCGTCAGCATCCTGGCCAATTAGGCGGGTGGTCGGCCGGGAAATTGTAAATGGTTGGGCAGAAACCTACAAATAGTTTGATCAAATTCAGTTTTCTTCTTTCCCAATGCTCAGAGTTGATCGGTGGGCTATTTGCATTCTGCTAAACCTACCAACCGTTTTAATTCTACCCTCTTGGCGAAGAGCAGGCAGCGCTCCACGGGAAAATTCGTCCTCGGTGTCCGTCATTTTAGGGCCTGGCTGAGAGGGGGGAAGCGCGCTTGGGCAGAGGATGGTCACTATCTTGACGATGGGGCGAGAAATCTAGGGCTGGGTTGTCGTATTTTGTTGAGTTGTCGCAGTTTTGTGGTAGATTTCCGCAAAAAATTTACTATGGACGAATAAGAAATGGTTTTCAGCTCGGTCGTGTTTATTTTTTACTTCTTACCTGTTTTTCTTTTGTTTTACTATTTGACGGGGGTCAGAAACGCATTTTTACTTACTGCCAGCGCAGTATTTTATGTTTGGGGGGAAGGGCTGTATTTATTGCTGTTGATGGCTATGTTGATAATTAATTTTAGTGCGGGAAAGATAATAGATTCAGCAGTCGGACCACTTCGTAGGTGGGCGCTGGGTGTGTTTGTTATTGTCAATCTTTTAGTGTTAGGCGTTTTTAAGTATAGCCAATTTTTGGTTGATATCATCTTCGGGGTTTTAGGTGTTGAGTCTCCCCACCTTGGCATGCATCTGCCACTTGGTATTTCATTTTTTATTTTTCAGTTAGTGTCCTACCTTGTCGAGGTATATAGACGAACGATCCGCCCTGAAAATAGTATCGTGCGGCTGTCTACTTATGTGATGATGTTTCCGCATTTAGTCGCGGGCCCGATTGTTCGATATACCGACATTGAGACTGAATTGCATCATCGAACAGTGGGTGTAGAAAAGTTCGGCCTGGGTGTTCAGTATTTCATTGTGGGGCTATGTCAAAAGGTAATGATCGCAAATTCGGTCGCGCCGGCAGCTGATCATTTGTTTAGTCTTGATCCATCGGGAGTGACGTCTACAGTTGCCTGGATTGGTACAGTTGCCTATACAATACAGATATATTTTGATTTTTGTGGCTACTCTAATATGGCGATCGGTCTCGCCTTTATGTTGGGGTTCAGATTTCCTAAAAATTTCGACTATCCATACTCCTCAACGTCGATCACAGAGTTTTGGCGGCGTTGGCATATGTCTCTTTCTTTTTGGTTCAGAGATTATGTTTATATACCACTGGGTGGCAGTCGGGGGGGAGAGGTTTCGACAATTCGAAACCTGCTGATTGTATTTTTTGTGACGGGGCTCTGGCACGG
Source organism: Pseudomonas sp. G11 (assembly GCF_029457515.1). Taxonomy (NCBI): domain Bacteria; kingdom Pseudomonadati; phylum Pseudomonadota; class Gammaproteobacteria; order Pseudomonadales; family Pseudomonadaceae; genus Pseudomonas; species Pseudomonas sp. G11. The sequence continues at coordinate 5,956,720 of NZ_CP120377.1, read as the reverse complement.
TGCAGCATGGACATTTATTTTTTGGGGGATGTTTCATGGTGTGTTCGTTGTATTGGAGAGAGTATTTTTGAAAAGAGTACTCGAGGCCGTCCCTGTTATTTTGGCGCGCTTCTACACGTTACTGGTGGTCATGGTTGGCTGGGTGTATTTCAGGGCCGATAGTTTTGATGACGCATGGGTCATTATCAAGGCGCTAGCGGGTTTCGACAGTCCCCAGCATGAATGGCAACCCATGATGGTCTGGATGACGCCTGAAACAATAGTTGCGCTGGCCGCAGGAATTGCTCTGTCATTCCCTATTATTCCGTGGGTCTGCGCACAGCTAAATCTAACGAGAATCAATGGGTCTACGGAACCCGGCATGCATGGTCGAGATGCCGCGGATGTTCATGCTCTGCCTGTTTTTTTGTTGGTGGGTGGGCTGGTTTGTTGTGTGGTGCTACTTGCAAGCAGCTCTCTTAACCCATTTCTATATTTCCGATTCTGAGGCGCATAAATGAGCCATGCATCCGAAAGTAGTGAGCTGTCTATAAAGACCCGACGTACTTATCATTGGTGGTCTTTGGTTGTTGGAGTACTGGTGGTCGTTTTCGTCATCCACTTGTTTCCTTTGTTCAATGTTGCTGAGCCAGGTATGTCTGAGAACCGGGTACTCGCAAGTGCACCCGGGGTTCCGAAAAGTCTCGCTGACTGGGCGATATTGCCGGCAAAGTTGGACGCCTTCGCAATCGACCAGTTTCCACTGCGTGCACATATGATTGCGGCGTTGAATTTTATTCGTTACAAACTCGGATATTCGGGTTCGAAAAGGATTATTGTCGGCCAGAACGGCTGGCTATTTTATGATGATGGTAGTCACTTGGTACTTATGTCAGGTGATTTAATTCTGGATAAACCAAATATTGATGCTTGGGTAAGTGGGTTTCGTCAACGCGTGGATTACCTGAACAAAAGAGGCGCGAAATTTTATTTCATGGTAGCTCCTGTGAAGGAGGATATCTATCCCGAAAATCGACCTAGTTGGATGCCTGGGCATAGAGTTAATACTGAAGTTGATGAAATCATCAGTGCTTCAAAAAAAGCAGGGTTCGATCAAATCGTAGATCCTCGTGAAGCCATTTTCCAAGAGCGACACAATCAAAAGCTCTATGATGAGTACGACACGCATTGGACGGGATTGGGCGCTTATATTGCTTACAAACAGTTAATGACCAGATTGTCTAAAGACTTTGCCGGCATGCAGCCGTTGCCGTTGACTGCGTTTACACCGGTTGGGCTCTCAAAGGCAGGGATTCCCAGAGATTTGTCATTGATGCTTGGGATAGCGGATTTCGTCCCGCATGATCGGGTCTCGTTTGCGGGGATGGTGACCCATCCTCCTGAAAAAACGACCTTCCTGAGTGACAACCATAGCTGGGTTGGGCCGCAGGTTCTTCATACCGACGCTAAAACCGGAAAGACGCTACTCCTTCTGAGGGACTCATTCTCAACTGAGTTGCTGCCACTTCTGAAAGAGCACTTTGATACGATTGTCATGGCGCATGTGCAGGACGGTTTCTTTCGTACTGACCTCATTGAGAAGTTCAAACCAGACGCTGTTGCAATTGTCATTATTGAAACGGGAACCCGGCACACTATGAGTGTCATGCCCACTTTAGAAGACCATTGACAACATCTGTCACAGCAATTTCGCACATTGGTTTGGCGCAGGCAGGACATATTACGGGGGCCAAGCCAATGTGTCTTGCAGATTTCTAAGCGCTCCATTAACCCGACATTCGACATTCAAAGTGGCCACCTAATCCCCGATGCTGTGCTTCCGATTCCCTCATGAGCCGGTCCGCCATGATGCGACCCGACGTAAAAAGTAAAAAAGTCTATCTCTACGCTAAGCTCGTCGACTTTCGAAATCCATTGATGGCCTGGTCGAAGTGGATATCAAAGGAGAAAATTCGCTGTTGCGTCAGCGCCTGTTCGGACGCAGGTCTGAGCAAGTGGCTGACCCGGAAACGCTGCAGCTAGCCTTGTTCAATGAAGCGGAAAGCGTCGTAGAACTCATCGATTAAGCCGCCGAAGAGGGAGCTGTTGCGCCGACCACTGCGGATTGGTAAGCGCAAACTGCTGCCGGCCGATCTCCCTTGCATCAAGTCATCCATGAACTGTCCGGGAATGAACTGACCTATGCGTGCGGCTGCCGCAAACACGCTATCGGCGAGCAGGTCAGCGAGCAGCTTGAAACCCTGCCGATGTAGATCCGAGTGATCAAACATTTTCGTAAGGTCTACATTGCCGTGCCTGTGAAACGGCACCGGCCACGGCGGACAAGCCGGCTCAACTGATTCAGAAAAGCATGGCCTGCCCAAGCGTGCTAGCGATGCTGCAGACCATCAAATACGTGGACGGTTTGCCGCTTCCCCGTTTCGAAATGCTACGGGGCTACCATGGAATCGATATCCCGAGTCAGACCTTGGCCCGCTGGGTTATCCAGTGCGGCGAACACTTACAGCCAGCGCTGAATTTAATGCGCGACCAGTTGCTGGAAAGCCGCATCATCCATTGCGATGAAACTCGGGTACAGGTGTTGAAAGAGCCTGATCGAGAGACAAGTAGTGTGCGCAAACCGGCGGCCCGCTCTACAAACCAGTGATCCTTTTCTACTACCCCATCAGTGGGGCGCAGGAAGTGCCGACGCGCCTGCTTGATGGCTATCGCTGCTACGTGATGGCCGACGATTACGCTGGTTACAAAGCGCTGGGCACGCAGGCAGGGGTTGAGCGTTTAGGTTGCTGGGGGCATGCACGGCGAAAATTTGTCGAAGCGCAAAAAGTGCAACCCAAAGGCGAGGGGGGCCGGCCGACATCACACAGGACCTGATCAACAGGCAAAGCCATCAACTACCTGGCGAGCAACTGGAACAAACTTGAGCAGTACATCGAGGAGTACATCTGCCAATCGACAACAACCTGACGAAAGAGCTATCAGGCCCTTTGGGATCCTAAGAAAGAACTGGTTGTTCAGTGACACGCCCAAAGGTACGACGGCTAGTGCCCAACTTTACAGTGGGGCCCTATACGTGGTTACACCACACCCTTGAGTGCCTGCCGGCGGCTCTTTAAGCTTTACTGTCCTGGAAATGCTCACCAGTATCGTATAGTTAATATTCTATCCATCTTCATGGCTGGTGGGGTTTACGATGAGGTTAAAGAATACAGGCGGAGCAACGATCATGGAATACGATGATAAACGGATTGAGGAAGCCGTGTTGCCCCTGTTGGTAACCTTCAGTTTTGATAACGGCAATGCGTGGAAAAAGCTCGACTTCGAGACCGTGAGCCGATTGCATGAATACGGTTTCATCAGTAGTCCTGTGAACAAGAACAAATCAATCCGGTTCACGGCTGAAGGGCTAGAGTGAGGTCGGCAGATAGCCAACCGCTTGTTTGGGGTAAAAAACTCAAGTGGAGCATATATCCGATTCGGATATATGATTTAATACCGGAGCCATACGGTAGAGGGGGGGTATGGATTGAATGTTTTTAACTTACTACCTGTGCTCAGACATTATTCATACTGACTCTTATTTTGAACAGTAAAACGTATCTCTCCAGCCTTCGCTGTAGTCCACCATTGCACTTTCAATTTCAGGGTTCTCTAAAATGAATGTGTTCCAGTCGAACGTCTCTGTCGCATATCCAAAGTGTTTAGCAATAAAGCGTATGGCGCTTCTTGACGGGCGTCCGACGAGGGTTTTTCCGTTTCGCGTCAGTGAGTCGGAGTAAGCCATTTGCTGGTCTTCCACTGGGTCAAGCAGGAGCTGGACGCCATGAGGGTTGGCAAATACAACGCGAGGATCGCTGTTTTCAATGTCCGGTAACTCATCGACTACCGGTGTCACTTCGGTGTCGATTACCACAAGTTTTGCGCCGGTACGTTCGATCAAGTCAAATAATTCAGCATGTCGAATAGTGTGGTAATAAAACCCGAGGCAAAAAACGATATCAAATTCTTTGTTGCTGAGGTGGTCGAATACATCGCCGCACAAAAAATTAAAACGTGAGGGTTCGATACCATACTCGTTAAACGTATCAATGGCGTTGTTAATCAACTCTTGCCGGGGTTCGATACCCGTAACATGGGCCGCACCTGCTTGTAGGGCAGCAAATGACCAACGCCCGTCGTGACTTGCTATATCAAGAACGCGCTTGCCTTTTATTAACTCGATATTCCGCTCCATTATTGCGCAAAACCGCGAATTCAGGCGGTCTGGAAACGGGCTGGTTTGGCTGGTTTTATAAAATCTTGGGAAATTATCAAAAAAGCCCATGTGGTTCCCCTCTACGCAACTTGGCGCGACTCGACATTGAGTCGAATACGCTCAGGATAATACACGACGTGCCTCCTAGCGGAAGACTGCGGTAAGATTTATCCCTTTCCTTGCAGGTTTCCGTCGCTGCTGTTTTTTACAATTATGGATAAAAGCATCCAGGCTGGCTTATTTATAGTTTTTTTGGCCGCAACACCAACCACAACGCCCCCGCAATCAACACCCCGCCATACAGATGCGCCATTGATAACGGCTCGTCGAGCAGCAACGCCCCCCACAGCACGCCGAACGGCGGGATCAGGAAAGTGGTGGTCATCGATCTCACGGGGCCAATCGCAGTGAGCAAGCGGAAGTACAACACATAGGCAAACGCCGTACACACCAGCCCCAGGCCCAGCAGCGACAACCACACCTGCCACCCACCCCAACTCGCGGGCGGATGGCTGATGGCGCTGTAGATAAACAACGGCAGCAGGAACAACGTGGCGCCGAGCATGCTGCCCAGGGCGGAAAGACGACTGTCCAATCCTCCCTGCTGGTCCAGCCAGCGGCGCGCCAGGAACCCGGCAAAGCCATAACACGTAGTCGCCAGCAAACAGGCCAGCGCGCCCATCAATAATTCCAGGTCAAACGCCACCGGGCCCGCGCGGGTCAGTACGCCTACACCGAAAAGCCCCAGGCACACCCCGGCGATTTTCGACGGGGTCAGCCGCTCGCTGAAGAACAGCCCGCCGATCAACACCCCCATCAACGGCGTGGTGGCATTGAAGATCGCCGAGTAACCCGCTGGCAGCACCTGGGCGGCCACCGAATACATCGTCGCGGGAATCCCGGAGTTGATCACCCCCAGCAGCAGGACGGTCTTGAACTTGCCCTGGAAGTCCCAGCGCACGCGCATCATCGCCAGGATCACCAACAACCCTGCGGCGGCAATCGACACGCGGAAAAACGCGGTCGGCACCGTGCCAATCTCTGGCGCGATGATGCGCATGAACAGGAAACTCGCGCCCCAGATGGCGGCGAGCCCCAGCAAGTACAAGGTGTCGACAGGTCTCACGTAACGCTCCTACCTCAATAAGCCGGCGAGTGTTACATGACCTTTCTATGGATTACAGAACAAACCGCGTCACCAGCCCATTCAGGTCCACCGCCAGGCGCGACAGTTCCTGGCTGGCGGCCGAGGTCTGGGTGGCGCCAGCGGCGGTCTGGGTCGACAGGTCCCGGATATTCACCAGGCTGCGGTCCACTTCGCGGGCCACCAACGCTTGTTGCTCGGCGGCGCTGGCGATCACCAGGTTGCGCTGGCTGATCTGCGAGATGGCAGCGGTGATTTTTTCCAGGGCGCTGCCGGCGTTGTTGGCCCGTTGCAAGGTTTGGCCGGCGTGCTCGGCGCTGCTGTTCAAGGCACTGACGGTGTCCTGGGTGCCTTGCTGAATGCCGGCGATCATCTGCTCGATTTCTTCGGTGGAATCCTGGGTACGCTGGGCCAGTGAGCGCACTTCATCGGCGACCACCGCAAAGCCACGCCCGGCCTCACCCGCGCGGGCGGCTTCAATGGCGGCGTTGAGCGCCAGCAGGTTGGTTTGCCCGGCAATGCCGCGGATCACTTCCAGCACCTTGCTGATGTCCTGGGCCTGCATCGCCAGGCCCTCGGCTTTGTTCGAAGCGCCGAGCACTTCGTCCACCAGGTTCTGGATCGAGCTGATGGTTTCGCTGATCTGGTAGTGGCCGTGCTTGCTGTCTTCGTCGGACGCCTGGGACGCTTCGGCGCTGGATACCGCATTGCCCGCCACTTCATCCACCGCCGCGCTCATCTCGGTCACGGCGGTCGCGGCCTGTTCGATCTCGTCGTTCTGCGCTTGCAGGCCACGTGTGCTCTGTTCCATCACCGAACTCATTTCTTCAGCCGCCGATGCCAGTTGCTGCGCCGATTCGCTGATGCCACGGATGGTGGTTTGCAGTTGCGCCTGCATGGTTGCCAGTGCTGTCAGCAGTTGTGCCGGTTCGTCATGGCCCTGCACCACGACGGGCTGGCTCAAGTCTCCGGCGGCAATCGTGCGCGCAACGCTCAGGGCCTGGCCCAGTGGCGCGGTGATGCTGCGGGTCAACAGCCAGGCCAGCAGCAAGGTGGCGACCAGCGCAACGCTGATGATCAGGCCGACAATCCACTGCGCGCGCGTATACACCTGTGCCGCTGCATCGGTTGCGGCTTCCACGCCGTTCTGGTTGAAGGTGATCATGTCCTCCAGGCTCTTGGTGAGGATTCCACCCTGTGGCGCCAGGCGGTTGTTGAGCAGGTCGATAGCGTCCTGCTGCTGGTCCTTATCCACCAGGGCGATCATCTGCCCGACGATGGTGAGGTAAGTGTTCACGTTGGCTTTGACCTGCTTGAGCAGTTCGCGCTCCTGGTCGCTGCTGAGCAGGGTTTCGTGATGGTCCAGCAGGGTTTGCAATTCTGTACGTTGGCGGCTGATCAGGCCTTTGCTGTTGTCACGCACGCGCGACTCGTCGGTGGTTGCCAGGCGCAACGCTTCCAGACGGATGCTGGCCACGTAGGCCGCGCTGTCATGAATATTCTCGATGCTCGGCATCCACGACCCCTCGATCACCAGGGCGCTTTCACGCAGCTTGGCCATCTGACCCAGACCAAACAGGCCGACAATCACCAGCAGGCTGGCCAACACCCCAAAACTCAGACTGGCGCGCAGCCCGATCCTCATGTTCCTCAATGACATCTCAGTGCTCCTCGGGCGATTAAAACCAGTTCCCGGATCGGTCTTCTGACCTTGTTAGGGTGGGAGAGGGCGCGGTATATATCAAAGTGCCATCACTGCGGTAATCAGGGTTTCCCTTAGGCTGTATCGAAATGCTTACACATGCTGAAAACCAGTCGCCGTGCGGGTTTGCCTCGGCTGCTGCGGCCAGGCCACGTGGTTACAGGCTTTCAGATGAAACGTTTAACGTACGAAACGCGACTTTAGGGGGTGTTTATTGACCGTATGGTCGAATTAAAAAAACTGAAAATAAATGTACGATCTGCGCGAAGTTGTACAACCCGTCGGAAAAAATCATCCTTCTCCTGTCACTCTTCACTGGCTAAGCTCAGGGCTTCCAGATGCCCGTTCGAGGTTTCCCGCATGTCGCAATCCACGCCCGCCCTCGCTATTGCGCGGATGATCCTTGAAGGCTTCGACGATTACCGCGAGCACTTTCGCCAGATCACCGACGGCGCCCGCGAACGTTTCGAAAAAGCCCAGTGGCAACTGGGGCAGGCAGCCTCGGCGGCGCGTATCAACCTGTATGAAGAGAAGGTCAGTGAAGTGACCGAGCGCCTGCGGGCTGCCTTCGACGAGGCCACGCTGCTGGATATCGACGTTTGGCCGCTGGTGAAAAGCGCCTATATAGGCCTGATTGACCTGCGCTTTGACGATGAGCTGTCCGAGACTTGGTACAACTCGATTTTCTGCGGCCTGTTCAGCCATGACCTGATCAGCGACGGCTGCATGTTCATCCACACGACCCGGCCGAGCCTGCGTCGGGCGCGAGCGGCGCAGACCCGCATCTACACGCCGGCCGGCAAAATCACCGATATGCTCGCGCAGATCTTCGCCGACTACCGCTTCAGCGAACCCTATGCCGATTTGCCGGCCGACCTGCGCCGCCTAGAAGCACAACTGCGCGAGAACCTGCCGGATTGGGTCTGCAAGGACCCGGAGCTCAAGGTCGAGCTGTTTTCCTCGGTGCTCTACCGCAACAAGGGCGCCTACCTCGTAGGACGCATCTACACCCATGAAGAACAGTGGCCCCTGGTCATCCCGCTGCTGCACCGCGAAGGGCGCGGCATCCAGATCGACGCGCTGATCACCGATGAAGCCGATGTGTCGATCATCTTCTCGTTCACCCGTTCTTACTTCATGGTCGACGTGCCGGTACCGGCGGAATTCATCGGCTTTCTCAAGCGCATCCTGCCGGGCAAGCACATCGCCGAGCTGTACACCTCCATCGGGTTCTACAAGCACGGCAAGTCGGAGTTCTACCGCGCGCTGATCAACCACCTGGCGACCACCGATGACCAGTTCATCATGGCCCCCGGCGTGCGCGGCATGGTCATGAGCGTGTTCACGCTGCCGGGCTTCAACACCGTGTTCAAGATCATCAAGGACCGCTTCTCGCCGTCGAAAAACGTCAACCGCGCCACGGTGATCGAGAAATACCGCCTGGTCAAAAGCGTCGACCGCGTCGGGCGCATGGCCGATACCCAGGAGTTCGCCGACTTTCGCTTCCCCTTGAGCAAGTTCGAGCCCGAGTGCCTGGCCGAATTGCTCGATGTGGCCGCCGGCACCGTCGAAGTGGAGGGCGACACCGTGCTGATCCGCCACTGCTGGACCGAACGGCGCATGACCCCGCTCAACCTCTACCTCGACAACGCCAACGACGCTCAAGTGCGCGAAGCCCTGGAAGACTACGGCCTGGCCATCAAGCAATTGGCGGCGGCGAATATCTTTCCCGGTGACATGTTGCTGAAGAACTTCGGCGTCACCCGCCACGGCCGTGTGGTGTTCTACGACTATGACGAAATCTGCTTCCTGACCGAGGCCAATTTCCGCCACATCCCCGCACCCCGCACCCCCGAGGATGAAATGGCCTCCGAGCCCTGGTACTCCATCGGCCCGCTGGATGTGTTCCCCGAAGAATTCCCGCCGTTCCTGTTTGCCGACGCTGGCCAGCGCAAGCTGTTCAATGAACTGCACGGCGAGCTGTATAACGCCGATTACTGGAAAAGCCTGCAAGACGCGATTCGGGCCGGCAAGGTCATCGATGTGTTCCCTTACCGGCGCAAGGACCGCGATAACGAATGAGGGGCGCGCGCGGCGGCGGTTTTCTGCGACAATCCGCCCCCTGCATAAATAGACGACCCAAACGCACCTGATGACTGACCAAGCGCCTGCTATCGACCAACTGCTGAAAAACCTCGACCACGCCATGCTCGCCGACCGCCACCGCTTGCGGCGGCAGTTGCTCGAGCTGCGCAAGAAGCCCGATGAGGAGAAGCTGGCGCAGTGGGTCACGCGCATGCAGGCGTCCTGTGCCCAGGTCACGGCGCGGCGTGCCAGCCTGCCGGTGATTCGCTACGACGACAGCCTGCCGATTGCCGCCAAGCGCGATGAGATCAAGGAAGCATTGCTCAAGCATCAGGTGCTGATCATTGCGGGCGAAACTGGCTCGGGTAAAACCACCCAACTGCCGAAAATCTGCCTGGAAATCGGCCGCGGCCAACACGGCCTGATCGGTCATACCCAGCCGCGCCGGATTGCCGCGCGCAGCGTCGCCAGTCGCGTCGCCGAAGAGTTGGCCACGCCGCTGGGCGCGCTGGTCGGCTATCAGGTGCGCTTTGAAGACCAAAGCGACTCCAACACCCTGATCAAGCTGATGACCGATGGCATCCTGCTGGCCGAAACCCAGAACGATCGCTACCTCGAACGCTACGACACGATCATCGTCGACGAAGCCCACGAACGCAGCCTGAACATCGACTTCCTGCTCGGCTACCTGAAGACCCTGCTGCCGCGTCGTCCGGACCTGAAGGTGATCATCACCTCGGCAACCATCGACCTGGAGCGTTTCTCCAAGCACTTCGACGATGCGCCGATTGTCGAGGTTTCGGGCCGCACCTTTCCGGTGGACACTTGGTACCGTCCACTGACCCTGGAACAGGACGAAGAGGGCAATCGTGTCGAAGATGACTTGACCGTCGACCAGGCCATCCTCGCCACCCTCGATGAAATCGCCGCCTATGAGCGCAGCGAGCGGCGCAGCCCCGGCGATGTGCTGGTGTTTTTGCCCGGCGAGCGCGAGATTCGTGACGCCGCCGACATGCTGCGCAAGGCGCAGCTCAAGCACACTGAAATTCTGCCGCTGTACGCGCGCCTGTCGCCGGCCGAACAGCAGCGTATCTTCCAGTCCCATCCCGGACGACGTGTGGTGCTGGCGACCAACGTTGCCGAAACCTCGCTGACCGTGCCGGGCATCCGCTATGTGATCGACAGCGGCACCGCACGCATCAGCCGCTACAGCTACCGCGCCAAGGTGCAGCGCCTGCCGATCGAGGCGATTTCCCAGGCCAGCGCCAACCAGCGTAAAGGCCGTTGCGGGCGGGTTGAACCGGGGATCTGCATTCGCTTGTACAGCGAAGAAGACTTTATCGGGCGCCCGGAATTTACCGACCCGGAAATCCTGCGCACCAACCTGGCTGCCGTGATCCTGCAGATGCTGCACCTGCGCCTGGGTGAAATCACCGACTTCCCGTTTATCGAGCCGCCGGATGGCAAGGCGATCAGCGACGGTTTCAACCTGTTGCAGGAGCTCTCGGCCGTCGACCGCAACAGTCAGCTGACGCCGCTGGGGCGCCAATTGGCGCGCCTGCCGGTGGACCCGCGCATGGGCCGCATGCTGCTGGAAGCCGCCAAGCTCGGCAGCTTGCAGGAAGTACTCATCGTGGCCAGCGCCATGTCGATCCAGGACCCACGCGAGCGCCCACCGGAACGCCAGCAGGCCGCCGACCAGGCCCACGCACAATGGAAGGACCCGGATTCGGACTTCGCCGGGTTGGTCAACCTCTGGCGCGGCTTTGAAGAACAACGCCAGGAACTGACCGCCAGCCCGCTGCGCAACTGGTGCCGCAAGAACTTCCTCAACTATTTGCGCCTGCGCGAGTGGCGAGACTCCCATCGTCAGTTGAGCTTGATCTGTCGCGACATGCAGTTGACGGTCAATAAGGAACCGGCGGACTTCCCCAAACTGCACAAGGCGGTGCTGTCTGGCCTGCTCAGCCAGATCGGCCAGAAGACCGAAGACGGCGATTACCTCGGCGCGCGTCAGCGGCGCTTCTGGATTCATCCGTCGTCGGGCATCGGCAAGAAGCGCCCGCAATGGTTGATGACCGCCGAACTGGTGGAAACCACCAAGCTGTATGCGCGCATGGTGGCCAAGATCGATGCCGACTGGATCGAGCCATTGGCCGGGCACCTGATCAAGAAAAACCACTTCGAGCCCCATTGGGAGAAGAAGCGCGGCCAAGTCGTGGCGTTCGAGCAGATCACCTTGTTCGGGCTGATTGTGGTCGGTCGGCGGCCGGTGCATTACGGGCCCATCGACCCGGTGGTGTCCCGCGAGCTGTTTATCCGCGAGGGCCTGGTGCGCGGCGAGATTCAGTCCCGCGCCAAGTGCCTGGCGGCCAACCAGCAACTGCTGGAGCAGCTCGACGAACTGGAAGCCAAGGCGCGCCGTCGCGACATCCTGGCGGACGAAGAAACCCTCTACGCCTTCTACGATGCGCGCTTGCCGGCGGAGATCCACCAGACCGCCACCTTCGACAGCTGGTACAAGGTCAACAGCCAGAAAGACCCGCAATTGCTGATCATGCGCGAAGAAGACGTGCTGGCCCGCGAAGCCAGCGAAGTCACTGCCGCACATTACCCCGACACCCTGCACCTGGGCGACCTGGAACTGGCCCTGAGTTACCACTTCGAGCCCAACCATCCGCGCGACGGCGTGACCCTGCGGGTACCGGCGCCGCTGCTGCCGGCCTTGCCGCCGGAGCGTCTCGAATGGCTGGTGCCGGGGGTGATCGAAGCCAAGTGCATCGCGCTGGTGCGTAACCTGCCCAAGGCACTGCGCAAAAACTTCGTGCCGGTGCCGGATTTCGTCAAGGCCGCGCTGCAACGCATCGAATTTGGCCAGGGCTCGCTGCCCCAGGCATTGGGCCGCGAACTGCTGCGCATGACCGGCGCGCGGGTCAGTGATGAAGCCTGGGCCGAGGCCGCGCAGCAAGTCGACAGCCACTTGAGGATGAACCTGGAAGTGGTCGACGGCCAGGGCAAGTTCCTCGGCGAAGGCCGCGACCTGGCCGAGCTGACCGCGCGCTTTGCCGAAGCCAGCCAGGCCGCATTGGCCGTGCCGCAGACCGCGAAAAGCCAGCAACCGGTGCAAGCCAAGGCGTTCGCGGCGGTGGCCGAGAAGACCCAGCAGAAGATCGCCGGGCTGTCGATGACGGTGTACCCGGCGCTGGTGGAGGAGGGTGGCACGGTCAAGGAGGGGCGTTTCTCAACGGCCGCGGAGGCTGAATTCCAGCACCGCCGCGCGTTGCAACGCTTGCTGATGCAGCAACTGGCTGAACCGGCGAAATTCCTGCGCGGCAAGTTGCCCGGCCTGACCGAATTGGGCCTGATGTACCGCGAACTGGGGCGTATCGATGCCTTGGTGGAAGACATCCTGCTGGCCAGCCTCGACAGTTGCGTGCTGGACGGCGAAGCCAGCCTGCCGCGCGACGGTGCCGGCCTGGCGGCCTTGGCCGAACGTAAGCGTGGCAGCTGGACCGAGCACGCCGAACGCCTGGCGCGCTTGACCCTGGAGGTGCTGAAGCTCTGGCACGGCCTGCAAAAGCGCTTCAAAGGCAAGATCGACCTGGCCCAGGCGGTGGCCTTGAACGATATCAAGCAACAGTTGAGCAATCTGGTCTATCCCGGTTTTGTGCGGGAAACCCCGGCGCAATGGTTCAAGGAGCTGCCGCGTTTCCTCAAGGCCATCGAGCTGCGCCTGGAGAAGCTGCCGAGCCAGGTGCAAAAGGACCGGGTGTGGAGCACCGAGCTGGGCGGCCTTTGGGCGCAGTACCAGAACCGCCTGAACAAACATGCCCAGGAAGGCAAGCGCGACCCTCAGTTGGAACTCTATCGCTGGTGGTTGGAGGAGTATCGCGTGTCGTTGTTTGCCCAGCAGTTGGGCACCAAGGTACCGATTTCCGACAAGCGCCTGAGCAAGCAGTGGAGCCAGGTAGAACCCTGAAGCCTCTCCCTGCCTCCAGGACTGGGCAGGTCCAAATGTGGGAGGGGGCTTGCCCCCGATAGCGGTGTGTCAGGCAAAGATTCTGTGACTGATACACCGCTATCGGGGTGTAGCCCCCTCCCACATTAGAAATCGGTGCGCTTTGAACAGTGGCATATGGCGCCAAATCCCTGGGTTTGTGGCAAACTTCGCGGTTATAAATGCCGGGATCGTCGTGATGGGCTGGTGCGCAGCCGCGGCGCGATGGAATAAAGCGTTGCCAGTTTGGTGCCCGCGGTGGGGAATCGGACTACTTACAGTTTGGTACGACGGTACCAATATCTTCTGCCTGACAGATTTAGAGGAACGACCGTGCATAACGTCGTCATCAGCGGCACTGGCTTGTACACCCCGGCCAACAGCATCTCCAACGAAGAGCTGGTGCAGTCTTTCAATACCTACGTGCAGCAGTTCAACAGCGACAACGCCGCTGCCATCGAGCGCGGCGAGGTGCAGGCGCTGACCGAGTCCAGCGCAGCCTTTATCGAGAAGGCCTCCGGTATCAAAAGCCGCTTTGTCATGGACAAGGACGGCATTCTCGACCCGCAACGCATGGCCCCGCGCCTGCCCGAGCGCAGCAACGATGAATGGTCGGTCCTGTGCCAGATGGCTATTGGTGCCGCCGAGCAAGCCCTGCAGCGCGCCGGCAAGACCGCCGCCGATATCGACGGCGTGATCGTTGCCTGTTCCAACCTGCAGCGTGCGTACCCCGCCATCGCCATTGAAGTCCAGGAAGCCCTGGGCATCGAGGGGTTTGGTTTCGATATGAACGTGGCGTGTTCCTCGGCCACCTTCGGCATCCAGAATGCCGCCAACAGCATCCAGCTGGGCCAGGCCCGGGCGATCCTGATGGTCAACCCCGAAGTTTGCACCGGCCACTTGAACTTCCGTGACCGCGACAGCCATTTCATCTTCGGTGACGCCGCCACGGCCGTGATCCTGGAGCGCGCCGACCTGGCAACTTCCGAGCACCAGTTCGAGGTGGTGAGCACCAAGCTGTTGACCAAGTTCTCCAATAACATCCGCAACAACTTCGGCTTCCTCAACCGTGCGGCGGAAGAGGGCATCGGAGCGCCCGACAAGCTGTTCGTGCAGGAAGGCCGCAAAGTCTTCCGCGATGTCTGCCCGATGGTCGCCGAGCTGATCGGTGTGCACCTGGAAGAGAACCAGCTGAATGTGGCCGATGTGAAGCGCTTCTGGCTGCACCAGGCCAACCTGAGCATGAACCACCTGATCGTGAAGAAACTGCTGGGCCGCGAAGCCACGGTGGAAGAAGCACCGGTGATCCTCGACACTTACGCCAATACCAGTTCGGCAGGTTCGGTGATTGCGTTCCACACCTACCAGGACGACTTGCCCAAGGGCGCCGTGGCGGTGCTCAGCTCGTTCGGCGCCGGGTACTCCATTGGTAGCGTGATCCTGCGCAAACGCTGATCTACCGGTCGGTCACGATCCAATGTGGGAGCTGGCTTGCCTGCGATTGCATCACTGCGGTGCCAGCATCGCAGGCAAGCCAGCTCACACGGGAATCGGGTTTTCCACGGTGGAATCGAGGTAGACGATGGCGGCAGCGGACGATGCGCACCTGCTTGAACGCTTGCTCAAGGGCGAGCAGCGGGCCTACAAGGAATTGGTCACCCAATACCAGAGCGCCATGCGCGCGGTGGCCTATGCCATCGTCGGTCAGCGCCATGCCGATGAAATCGTGCAGGACGCCTGGCTGGCGGTCGTGCGCAACCTGCCCAAGTTCGAAGGACGCTCCAGTCTCAAGACCTGGCTGCTGACCATCACTGCCAACGCCGCCAAGAGCCGTTACAAACAGAATCGCCGGGAAGTGCTGCTCGACGATTTGCCCTCGCCCCATGGGACGATCGGTGATGAGCGTTTCTCGCCCGAAGATGGCCACTGGGCCGTCGCCCCCTATGCCTGGCACCAGGACACGCCGGAAGCCCTGCTGACCGAGGAAGAGCTGCGCAAGTGCCTGGAGCATACGTTGCTGAGTCTGTCTGAGTTGCAAGGCAGCGTGTTGGTGTTGCGCGAACGCCAGGGCCTGGAACTGGAAGAGATCTGTAATCTTCTGACGCTGTCGCTCTCCAACGTTCGTGTGCTGCTGCATCGAGCGCGGCTTAAAGTCTTCGCCACGGTGGAGCATTTTGAGGAAACGGGCGAATGTTGACCTGTAAAGAGCAAGTGGCACGTTCCAGTGACTATCTCGATGGGCAATTGACCTTTCGCGAGCGCCTGCTGGTGCGTCATCACTTGATGTTTTGCCCGAACTGTCGGCGGTTTATCCGCCAGATGCGCCTGATGCAGGCGACGTTGCGGATCTTGCCGCAGCCGCCGGTCGACGATGCGGATGCCTTGGCACAGCGGCTGGCTGCCGAGCGGCTCAAGGATCAGGAGTAGCGGGGAAGCAAAAGCAGGCTCGCGTGGGTGAGTCGAACGGATGATGGGGACCGATTCACCCACGCAAGGCTGTTACAGCCACCTCGGGCCGTCCTGGCCCAAGGCTTGTCACACGGGTATTCAGAACTTGGCTTCAGCATCCAACTGCAGGGTGTTGGTGTTGGCGTCGCGCTGAGTGCGGCTGGCGTAGTCAGCCTTGGTCAGGAAGTACGTGGCGCCGACGGCGAAGTTTTTGTCGATGTCGTAGCTGACCTTCATCTTGTGGCCGCGCGAACCGGTGGTGCCGTTGCCGAAGTCCGAATCGGTGAAGGCGCCTACAACAGCGTTACGTTGCGTATCGCGGTAGTTGTAGTCCAGGTTGAAGCCGAACACCTTGGACTTGGCACCCAGCAACCAGGCAGTGTCCTGGTCGTTGGAGGCGTCGTTGTTCTTCACGTACTGGCCGTAGAACGCCAGTGGCACGGCCAGGCCGCCGATGTCTGCCTGGGCAAACCCTTCGTACAGGCGGAATTGTTCGTTTGGCGAGTTGCCGTTGACCGCCAGTGCGCAAGGTGTGCTGGTGGTGGTACAGGCACTGTTTTCGTCGTTCTGGTAGGCGTAGATGCTGCCGCCCAGGGTCATTTTCAGGTTGTCGGTCACCGAGAAGCGTGTGCCCAACTGGCCGGAAGTCAGGCGCAGGTCGTGGCGAAATTGCACGCCGTCGCCGTCGACGTTGTCCTTGAGGTTGTAGTTACCGATGCTGCCGAACAGCTCGGCGCTGCTACCCAGTGGGTATTTGTAGGTCAATGCCAGGCCTTCCGGGTTGATATCGCTATCCCAGATCACGTCGCCCATGTTCACCCAAGGCTGGAGCATTTTGCCGCCGATCACGTGCAGGTTCTTGATCTGCTCGGGGTGGTAGTCGATGTAGCCAAGGTCCAGCCAGATCGACTTCTTGTCGAAGTAGTTATCCTGGTCCTGGTTGGTGGACCGCGCGTCGTCGCTGCTGCCCGTGGCGATACGGATGCCGGTGTCGACCTGGGAGTTGATCTCGGTGTAGGCGCCCAGGCGGGCACGAATGCGCTGACGGTCCTTGTCACGGCCACCGTTGTTGGATTCGCCCTGGATCTTCACGGTCTCCTGGCGGAAACGTACGTCACCCTTGAACTGCGTCTTCGCGGCCCATGCCAGCTTCTGATCGAAGACGCTGAGGTCGTTGGTTTTTTTCGCGGTGGCCGCGATCTGTTCGTTGGTCTCTTGTTGAGCTTGCTGAGCGATCTGCTTTTCTTTCTGATCCTTGGCCAGTTCAGCTTGCAGTTCGGTGTACTGCGCTGCGGTGATCTGGCCGTTGGCCTTGAGCATGTCGAGCAATTTAGCGTCGACTGCGGCGCTGGCAGGAACGCTCAGGGCCAGTAACAGGCCACCGCACAGGACCGCCGCAGTTTTAGTGGAAGCAAGACGCATATCAATCTCCGAAAGTGAGGAGGGATGGCAAACCATCCAGGACACAACCGACCGAGGACGGACGGAAAAAATAGCCGCCCGGTAGAACCAGGCGCTCTAAAAACAGGCGTCAGTATCGCGATGGTTTATGACGGCGCAGTGGCGAAGTAATGTCATCTACATGACAAATTATTTAAGAAGGAACTATTGGCATGCAGCCTTGTCCGGCGATTTGAGGGTGTACTGGGTCCGGCGATAAGCGATACTCGCCAGGCTTTCACGCCCTGAAGTAGTGAGGATGCCGATGCCGTTGCAACGCCTGCCAAGCCTGTCCGAAACCGCCCCTCAGACCTGGGATGCCCTGGTGCCGCACGCCCAACCGTTCGTGCGTCATGCGTTCCTGAGTGCGCTGGAGGACAGCGGTAGCGTCGGCCCCCATTCCGGCTGGCAACCGGAGCATCTGTTGCACTGGGAGGGCGATCGGCTGGTCGCGGCGTTACCCGGCTATCGCAAATGGCACTCCTACGGCGAGTACGTGTTCGATCACGGCTGGGCGGATGCCTGTGAGCGTGCCGGTATCGACTATTACCCCAAGCTGCTGACGGCCGTACCGTTCAGTCCGGTCAGCGGACCGCGCGTGTTGGCGGCCAATGCCGCCGACGCTTTTGAACTGCTCCAAAGCCTGCCGGGCTACCTGGAAATCGAGGGGCTCTCCGGCGCCCATATCAATTTCACCGATGCGTTGGCCGATGACGCCCTGGCCCAGCAGCCGGGCTGGATGCAGCGCCTGGGTTGTCAGTTTCACTGGCAGAACCGTGGCTATCGCGACTTTCAGGACTTTCTCGATGCCCTGAGTTCACGCAAGCGCAAACAGATGCGCAAGGAGCGCGAACAGGTGGCGGGGCAGGGCATTGAATTTGAGTGGCTACAAGGCCATGAACTGAGCGAAGCGCAATGGGATTTTGTCTATGCCTGCTACGCCAACACCTACGCCGTCAGACGCCAATCGCCGTACCTGACCCGCGCGTTTTTCAGCCTGCTCGCCGAGCGCATGCCCGAAGCTATCCGCGTGGTGCTGGCCAAGCAAGGCGCCCGCCCGGTGGCCATGGCGTTCAGCCTGGTCGGTGGCGACAGTTTCTACGGCCGCTACTGGGGCTGCCTGGCGGAGTTTGACCGCCTGCATTTCGAAACCTGTTTCTACCAGGGCATGGACTACGCCATCGCCCACGGCCTGCAACGTTTCGACGCCGGCGCCCAGGGCGAGCACAAGTTGATTCGCGGGTTTGAGCCGGTGATTACCCGGTCATGGCATTACTTGCGTCATCCGGGGTTGAAAAAAGCCGTTGAGGATTTCCTGGCGCGCGAGCGGGTGGGGATCCTGGCGTATGCCGAAGAGGCGAGGGCAGCCCTGCCTTACCGGCAGGGCTGAACCCGCGCGGCCTCAGGCCGGCTCCTCTTTGCCCAGCCATCGATAGGTAAAACCGCCGACCACCGCGCCGAGAATCGGCGCGAGCCAGAACATCCACAACTGCTGGATCGCCCACCCGCCCACGATCAGCGCCGGGCCCGTACTGCGGGCCGGGTTGACCGAGGTGTTGGTCACGGGGATGGAGATCAGGTGGATCAAGGTCAGGGCCAGGCCGATGGCGATCGGCGCGAGGCCCTTCGGGGCACGAGGGTCGGTGGCGCCAAGGATGATCAGCACGAACATCGTCGTCATCACTAACTCACAGACAAACCCCGCAGCCAATGAGTAGCCCCCCGGCGAATGTTCGGCATAGCCGTTGGAGGCCAGGCCCGACGCCAGTTCAAACCCTGGCTTGCCGCTGGCGATGAAGTACAGCAGCGCTGCAGCGACCGTGCCGCCAATTACCTGGGCCACGATATAGGCCGGTAACTCCCTGGCCGGAAACCGCCCGCCCACCACCAGCCCCACCGATACCGCCGGGTTCAGGTGACAACCGCTGATGTGTCCGATGGCGACGGCCATGGTCAGCACCGTGAGCCCGAACGCCAGGGCTACACCCAACAACCCGATGCCGACGGCGGGAAACGCCGCGGCCAACACCGCACTCCCGCAACCGCCCAACACCAGCCAAAACGTGCCCAACCCTTCTGTGACTGAACGCTTGAACAAAGACATGCAACCCGTCCTTGATAGATCGCTCTACCGAATCAGTAAATCAGTGATGCTCCCTGCGGATTTACTTCAGCGCCCGCCTGGGCACTGCACTGAGTACAGCACGGTTCCGGCACAAATCCAGGGTACTCATGGGGGAGGGAGCAAGCTCCCTCCCTCTCACATTTTGAGTTGCGTAGGCCCGGCAGTTTTCAATCGATACCGACAAACCCGCCAGTCTGGTGTTGCCACAACCGCGCATACAGCCCGCCATGGGCCAGCAGCTCGGCATGGCTGCCGCTCTCGGCGATCTGGCCCTTCTCCAGCACCACCAGGCGATCCATGCGTGCGATGGTCGACAATCGGTGCGCAATCGCAATCACCGTCTTGCCTTGCATCAGGGTCTCCAGGCTTTCCTGGATGGCGGCTTCCACTTCCGAGTCCAGCGCCGACGTGGCTTCGTCCATGATCAGGATCGGCGCGTCCTTGAGCAGTACGCGGGCGATGGCAATCCGTTGCCGTTGGCCGCCGGAGAGTTTGACCCCGCGCTCACCCACGTGTGCATCCAGCCCGGTACGTCCTTCGGCATCCGACAGCAGCGGGATGAACTCATCGGCGCGCGCCTTGTGCACGGCGGCCCAGAGTTCTTCATCGGTCGCATCCGGTTTGCCATACAGCAGGTTGTCGCGGATCGAGCGGTGCAGCAGCGAGGTGTCCTGGGTGATCATGCCGATCTGTTCGCGCAGGGATTCCTGGGCAACCTCGGCGATGTCCTGGCCGTCGATCAGGATGCGCCCGCCCTGCAGGTCGTAGAGGCGCAGCAGCAGGTTGACCAGGGTCGATTTGCCCGCGCCGGACGGGCCGATCAGGCCGATTTTTTCCCCGGCCTTGATGGTCAGGTTCAGGCCGCCAATGATCCCGCTCTTCTTGCCATAGTGAAAATCCACCTGCTCGAAGCGCACTTCCCCATGGGGGACGCTCAGGCGCGGGGCGTTTTCGCGGTCGATTACCGCCAGTGGCTGGGCGATGGTTTTCAAGCCGTCCTGCACCATGCCGATGTTTTCGAAGATGCCGTTGACCACCCACATGATCCAGCCGGACATGTTGACGATACGAATCACCAGACCGGTCGCCAGCGCAATCGCGCCTACGGAAATCAGCGAGTGGGTCCACAACCACAGGGCCAGGCCAGTGGTGGTGACGATCAGCAGGCCATTCATGGTGGTGATCACCACGTCCATGCTGGTCACCACGCGGCTGGCCAGTTGGGTTTTTTCGGTCTGCTCGATGAGCGCTTCCTTGGCGTATTGCTGCTCGTAATGGGTGTGAGCAAACAGCTTCAAGGTGGTGATGTTGGTGTAGCCGTCGACAATCCGGCCCATCAATTTGGAGCGCGCCTCGGAGGAAATCACCGAGCGCTCTTTCACCCTGGGCACGAAGTAGCGCAGCGCCAGGCTGTAGCAGACGATCCAGGTCACCAGCGGGATCATCAGGCGCCAGTCGGCTTCGGCAAACAACACCAGCGAGCTGATCGCATAGATCGCCACGTGCCAGATCGCATCCACCGCCGCGACAGCGGAGTCGCGCAGGGAGTTGCCGGTCTGCATGATGCGCTGGGCAATACGCCCGGCGAAGTCGTTCTGGAAGAAATTCAGGCTCTGCTTGAGCACGTAGCTGTGGTTCTGCCAGCGGATCAGGCTGGTCATGCCGGGGCTGATGGTCTGGTGCACCAGCAGGTCATGCAGGGCACCGAAGATCGGGCGCAGCAGCAGGGCCACCACGGCCATCCAGATCAGTTCGGTGCTGTGCAACTGGAAGAAGTTCGCCGGGGGCGTCCCCTGGGCCAGGTCGATAATGCGGCTCAGGTAGCTGAACAGCGCGACCTCGATCAGCGCACCGATCAGGCCCACCACCAGCAGCGCGGCAAAACTCGGCCACACCTGGCGCAGGTAATAGAGATAGAAGGGCAGGACTTTATCGGGAGGGGCCGCGCTGGGGGCTTCGCGGAAGATGTCGATCAGTTGTTCAAAACGACGATAGAGCATTAGGGTTGACGCCCGCCTGGCGGGCTCTCCTGTTCAAATGCGTGCGGTGCCTGGTGGGCGCCGCACGGAACTACCTGCAGACCTCAGTCGATGCGCTTGGCCGACTTGATCAGGACAGGATCGATAGGCACGTTCTGCATGCCTTGCTTGGTGGTGGTCTGCGAGTTGACGATGATGTCGACCACGTCCATGCCCTTGACTACCTTGGCGAACACGGCATAACCGGCGTCGCGACCTGGATCGAGGAAGGCATTGTCGGCGACGTTGATGAAGAATTGGCTGGTGGCCGAGTTCGGATCGTTGGTGCGCGCCATGGACAAGGTGCCACGTACGTTGTGCAAGCCATTGCTGGCTTCGTTCTTGATCGGCGCTTCGGTCGGTTTTTGCGACATCTGCTGGGTGAACCCGCCGCCCTGGACCATGAAGCCCGGGATCACGCGGTGGAAAATCGTGTTGGTGTAGAAGCCCTTGTCGACGTAGGCCAGGAAGTTTTTGGTACTGATCGGCGCCTTGACCGGGTCCAGTTCGATTTCAATGTCGCCATTGGTGGTGGTGATCAGTACGTGCGGCGCCTTGGCAGGCTCGGCCGCCATCAGGTTGGCAGCGAACAATACGGAACCGGCGAAGAAGGCGATTTTTTTCAGCATGGGTCAGTGATCCTGGGTAGTGGTTTCGACTGTCTTTAGAAAATCGAGCAACGTAGCGTTAAAGACTTCGGGTTGGTCCAAGGGCGTGGCATGGCGGGAATCCTCGATCACCACCAGCCGCGCATCGGGCAGCAGTTTTACATAGATTTCTTTCTGCGCCACGGGGGTGTAGTCGTGGTCGGCGCTGATGACCAGGGTTGGACAGGTAATCCTCGAAAGTCGTTCCTGTACGCCCCAGCCCACAATCGCGTCGAAGCTGGCGAGATAAGCACGTTTGTCGTTTTTTGCCCAGCGTTCGGCCATCTTGCGGCGCAGGTCGGCCTGGTGCGGTTTGGGGAACAGTCGGTCGCCGAGAGCTTTGCCGATCGTGGCCAGGCTGAGCACGCGCGCGAGGGTCCAGCGCTTGGCCCACTGCCAGTAATCATCGGCACTGCGAACCTTGACCTCGGGCGCGCTGTTGACGATGCACAGGCTCTTGACCAGGCCGGGCTCGTCCACCGCCAGCTGGAAGGCGATCATCCCCCCCATGGACAAGCCCACCACATGGGCGGGCGGCAGGTCCAGGTGTTCGATCAGGGCGAGCAGGTCGAAGGTAAAGCCCTGGATACTGTAGCGCTCTCGAGGTTTGTCGGAGCGCCCATGGCCGCGTACATCCACCACGATCAAGCGGTAATGCCTGGCCAGCACCGGGATCTGCAGCTCCCAATCCTGGCTGCTGGAGCCCAGGCCATGGATCAGGATCAGCGGCGTGCCGTGACCGTATTCCTCGTAATGCAGGTTGCAGCCTTCGTGGTCGAACCAGGCCATGCTTGAACTCCGTTTCAGGCTTGCTGCGGGGCGGCGAAAGGGGCGTCCAAGGGGGCCGTGTCGAACGTGCGCAGCAGCTCCACCAGGATCTGCGTGGCTGGGCCCAAGGGTTTGTCCTTGTTTGAATACAGGTAGAACGTCGGATGGCGGCTGCCGCCCTGTTCCAAGGGTAGCTGCTTGAGCACGCCTTCGGCGAGTTCGCGTTCGATCATGTGCCGGGGCAGCCAGGCAAAGCCCAGGCCGCTGCCGACAAAGGCGGCGGCGGTGGCCAGGCTGCCGACGGTCCAGCGCTGCTCGGCGCCAAGCCAGCCCACATCGCGCGGCTGCTGGCGACCTGAATCGCGGATCACCACCTGCATCTGGCTTTCCAGGTCCTGGAAGCTCAACTCGCGGTTCATGCGGTGCAAGGCATGCTCGGGATGGGCCACGGCGATGAACTCCACATCGCTCATTTCCGTGCCCAGGTAGCCGGGAATGCTGAAACTGCTGATCGCCAGGTCGGCCACGCCTTCCATCAACAGCTCTTCGACACCCGACAGCACCTCCTCACGCAAGCGCACGCGACAACCGCGGCTTTGCGGCATAAAGGCCGTCAAGGCACGCACCAGGCGCGCATTCGGGTAGGCGGCATCGACCACCAGGCGCACTTCGGCCTCCCAGCCCTGTTCCATATGGTGGGCCAGGTCTTCCAGTTGACTGGCGTTTTTCACCAGTTGCCGGGAGCGGCGCAACAGCACTTCACCGGCCTCGGTCAGCACCGCCTTGCGCCCGTCGATGCGCAACATCGGAACGCCGAGTTGGTCTTGCATGCGGGCCACGGTGTAGCTCACCGAGGACTGCGAACGGTGCAGCGCTTCAGCCGCCTGGGCGAAGCCGCCATGGTCGACCACGGCTTGCAGCGTGCGCCATTGATCAAGGGTAACGCGGGGCGCTTTCAAGATGAGCTCCTCTTGTCCTAAGCTGGCGGTCCTTATTGGAGACTGCCGAATGAGAAAATTCTGTTGTGTGTTGCTGGCGCTGTTGCCGATGAGTGCCTTTGCCTACCCCATCGACGTGACTAAAAAAATCGACGGCGTGAGCATCGATTACACCGCCTCCGATGTGGACGGCGACATCAGCTCGATTCAATTGAATAACTACGGCACGAAGGACGCCGTGTGTTCGGTCACCTTTACCAACGGTCCGGAATCACCCCGTCGACGCACGGTCACGGTACCAGCGGGTAAAAGCACCAACACCACCGTCAAGTTCAACCGCGCGATCATCAAAATGCGGATCGCCCTGGCCTGCGCCCCGAAATAAAGCAGCAGCGGAGCGTC
This sequence comes from Pseudomonas sp. G11, assembly GCF_029457515.1. Classification (NCBI taxonomy): domain Bacteria; kingdom Pseudomonadati; phylum Pseudomonadota; class Gammaproteobacteria; order Pseudomonadales; family Pseudomonadaceae; genus Pseudomonas; species Pseudomonas sp. G11. The sequence goes on along the minus strand of NZ_CP120377.1, from coordinate 5,932,751 downwards.
CCGACAGGAATACTCCGCTTATAAACAAATTTCTAGATGGTTTATAGCAGTTTTTTGCGCTTTTTTATCGAATTGGCTCTGTCTACTCTTCACTCCATCGCCTTACAGCAAATGCAGATGGAGCCTACGAAGCCATGTCCAATGTTCTGATCATCGAAAGCAGCGCCCGCCAACAGGATTCGATTTCCCGGCAACTGACCCAACAGTTCATCAGCCAATGGCAGGCCACCCATCCGGCAGATCAGATCACGGTGCGTGACGTCGCCCTTGACCCGGTGCCGCACCTGGACGCCAACCTGCTCGGCGGTTGGATGAAACCTGCCGACCAGCGCAACCCCAGCGAACAGGCCTCCCTCGACCGTTCCAACGAATTGACCGATGAACTGCTTGCCGCCGACGTGCTGGTGATGGCGGCACCGATGTACAACTTTGCCATCCCCAGCACCCTCAAAGCCTGGCTGGACCACGTGTTGCGTGCGGGTGTGACCTTCAAGTACACCGCCACGGGGCCCCAAGGCCTGCTCACCGGTAAACGCGCCATCGTGTTGACCGCGCGCGGCGGTATCCATGCCGGCGCCAGCTCCGATCACCAGGAACCCTACCTGCGCCAGGTCATGGCTTTTATCGGGATCCATGACGTCACCTTCATTCATGCCGAAGGCGTGAACCTGAGCAGTGACTTCCAGGAAAAGGGCATCAACCACGCCAAGGCGCTGCTGGCGCAGGTGGCTTGATCCTTTAATCGCCAGATAATCGCGCGGTGTTTATATCGCTCCACGCAAACCCTTCAAGTACGCGTAAGAACCTCCCTTTGCACTTGTTGCTCCTGAGTGCTCCTGCCCGACTGACGCTATAGCGAGGTCGGGTTTTTTTTGCCCCGAGTTTCGTCAAACGCCGAAAACCTTTAATGTCCCGCCCATTCGAAATGAGGCGCGCATGGGCTATCTACTGGTTGTCACCCTGATTCAGGCATTTTCCTTCAGCTTGATCGGCGAATACCTCGCCGGTCACGTCGACAGCTACTTCGCGGTGCTGGTGCGTGTGCTGCTGGCCGGGCTGGTCTTTATCCCGTTGACCCGCTGGCGCGCGGTAGAACCGGCCTTCATGCGCGGCATGCTGGTGATTGGCGCGCTGCAGTTTGGCGTGACCTACGTGTGCCTGTACCTGAGCTTTCGTGTGCTCACGGTGCCGGAGGTGCTGCTATTCACCATCCTCACCCCGTTGCATGTTACCCTGATCGAAGACGCGCTCAACCGCCGCTTCAATCCCTGGGCGCTGATCGCCGCCTTGGTGGCGGTGACGGGAGCGGCGGTGATCCGTTTCGACCAGATCACCCCGCACTTCCTCATGGGCTTCCTGTTGCTGCAACTGGCCAACTTCACCTACGCCGCCGGGCAGGTCATGTACAAGCACCTGGTGGCGCGCTACCCCAGCGACCTGCCGCACTATCGACGCTTCGGTTACTTCTACCTGGGCGCGTTGTTGGTGGTGCTGCCGGCGTTCCTGTTGTTCGGCAAAGCCAACTTCCTGCCGGAAGCGCCATTGCAATGGGGCGTGCTGGTGTTCCTCGGATTGGTCAGTACCGCCTTGGGCATGTATTGGTGGAACAAGGGGGCCTGCCTGGTCAACGGGGGCACCTTGGCGGTGATGAACAATTTGCATGTGCCGGTGGGGCTGCTGCTGAACCTGCTGATCTGGAACCAGCACGAGCCGCTGGGGCGGTTGGCGTTGGGTGGCCTGGTGATTCTGGGGGCGGTGTGGATCAGTCGGTTGGGGGCGCGCAAGGTGCCAGCGCTACGCTGACCCCCTCAGGGGAGCGGGCTGTTGTGGAGAGCCGCAATGCCAGTCAGTTAAGGAAGAACTGTAACTGTGGCGAACAGGCTTGTTGTGGTGAGCGGGCTTGTTGTGGCGAGCGGGCTTGCCCCGCGTTGGGCTGCGCAGCAGCCCCAAAACACAGCCCTGGGGAGCTGCCTGGCACACTGCAGCGTTCTTATTGGGGCTGCTGCGCAGCCCAACGCGGGACAAGCCCGCTCGCCACAGGGGGTGGTGGGGCAGTTTGCTGCGCGGCAGCGCTAAGTCAGAAACTCCCGCGGAGGATACGGTGTTAACCCGAATGCTGTTCGATGGCGGGTAGATGACTGGCCCCCAACACCGCCGGCAACACCCCGGCACGCAAGTCATTCCCGCTGGGTTGTTGATAGAGACTCAATCCAAATTCCGGCAACACCGCCAGCAAGTAATCGAAGATATCCCCCTGGATCCGCTCGTAATCCGCCCACGCGGTGGTGCGGGTGAAGCAGTAGATTTCCAACGGCACACCCTGGGCGGTGGTTTGCATCTGGCGCACCATGCAGGTCATGTTCGGTTGGATGTCCGGGTGGCTTTTCAGGTAGGCCAGGGCATATGCGCGGAAGGTGCCGAGGTTGGTCATGCGGCGACGGTTGGCCGACAGTTGCGCGCTGTGGCCCTGGGCTTCGTTCCAGGCCTTGAGTTCGGCCTGCTTGCGGCTGATGTAGTCGGTGAGCAGATGCACCTGGGTCATGCGCGTTTCTTCATCATCGCGCAGGAACCGCACACCGCTGGCATCGATGTACAGGCTGCGCTTGATGCGTCGCCCACCCGACGCCTGCATGCCGCGCCAGTTCTTGAACGACTCGGACATCAGGCGCCAGGTGGGGATGGAGACGATGGTTTTGTCGAAGTTCTGCACCTTGACGGTGTGCAGGGTGATATCGACCACATCGCCGTCGGCACCGACCTGCGGCATTTCGATCCAGTCGCCCACCCGCAGCATGTCGTTGCTGGTGAGCTGCACGCTGGCGACGAACGACAGCAGGGTGCCTTGAGAATCCAAAGTAGAGGGAGTATGGACAACGCGGATATGCTTGGTTTTGCTAGGGATTGCCAAAATGGGAGGGTGTCCATATGGACAGGGGGCTTATATGGACAGTGCGACTTCTTGCGTCGGTGAGCATATAAGTCCAGCGGGGGAGTAGGGCGCATACACGCCATGCTCGTAGATGTCGGTGCTGACTAGGAGACGGCCTAGCGGCCAGGTACATAGTGGGTGAGCTGAAAAATTCATGCAGAGCTCAGTAAGGCCCGTCCCGCCCTGAAGCCCATAGTGAAGAAGGAACCCAGCACATCACCGTGCCAATCAGCAGTCTCACTGCGACGCTATGGGGGGACGCAGAGCGCATTGTCATTGTTCTGACGTGTGAGCTAGAACCTAAAATGGACATCTCTAAGCAGGTCATACCTTGGGCCTTGATCACAGACACCTAGAAAGCGCACTCAATGTTTCCTCGATGAGAGCGTTTCAAACAGTTTTTAGGCTGTTAAGGAGTAGATACTTTTCTATCACGTAGATCTATTCCAGTGCCTGCCAACAGTTGAAGTGGATATCCCGAGCTTCCTAGCAACCTCTCTCTGGTTCAATCCTTGCTGCTTCAGTTCAAGGACATCGCGCGTAGTCTCACTCCCTTTTGCCGTAAGCGGATGAGCGATCTCATCACTGATTACGTGCGCATCGAGCATTTGCAAACTTTTCAGCTCGCTCCTTACGCGCAGAAGCACCTCATCTGCCGTCGAATTTTGTTCGGCCGCATAGACTAGAGCTATGAGCGAAAGGGGATGCAACTTCAAGCCCTTCGCGAGCTCATCGCTCGCCTCAATGGTCACTGAACACTGCGCGGCTTCCAATCGGCTGACGTATGAGGCAGTCATCGAGCCAGAGATTTTTTGCTGCGATAGGCCTTGGCGCCCGCGTACGAACTTTAAGGCAACTGCAAAGGCTTGGCGAAGCGTCATGCCGAAAGTCCCTTCAAACAGAACGATATGCCGCGATTGCCTAGTCCCGTACAAATGTATATACTCATTCATGCGGGATTTAATCGCTTTTGCATCCTTGCTTCAGTCGGGGGTGTTCAACCGTTATGCGCCCAACCAATGTAGTTCCTGACCTATAGGATGCTGAATTCAATATAGGGCCAAATCGAAAACTCACTCGGTTTCTGGTGTTTGCAGATTTCGGCTCAGGCTGGCGGCATGGCGTTTCCTCTCGATTAATGGCTGATCCATATAGTCGCGATTACCGTGCGATTTACAGCTCTAAAAAGGTTGGGGAGGCGCCCTGTATCAGCCAATTCAAATCGGCGATTGATCATGAAAATCCAGATTTACTCAGACCTGCACAACGAGTTCGCCCTGTTCGAGCCGCCTGACACAGATGCCGACATTGTCGTATTGGCAGGTGACATCGACGTCCAAGCGCGCGGCGTGAAATGGGCCAACGAAACCTTCAACTGCCCCGTGATTTACGTATGCGGGAATCACGAGTTCTATAAAGGCCACTTCGACCACACGCTTCGCAAAATGCGAGAGTCAGCTGCACCGCACGTGCACGTTTTGGAAAATCAGGTTTGGATTTGCAACCAAACGCGGTTTTTGGTCACAACGTCCTGGACGGATTTCTCCTCCACCGGAGACGCCGTGGAAGCCATGGTGACCTGCGCCCTGTGGATGAATGACTTCCAGGTGATCAGAGCGGAAGAGAGTTTTTGCCGCCTACGCCCCGCAGATGTGATTGAGCGAAACCATGAAGCTTTTGATTTTTTGGTCGCCGAGCTCGCCGAACCGTTTGAAGGGAAAACCGTCGTGGTGACGCACCATTGTCCGGTTCCAGAAGTCGCAGGTGATAAGCATGACGGCCATTTGAGTGCGGCCTATACAAACCGGTGGAATGCACTTTTGCCGATGGTGGACGTTTGGATTTTTGGACATACACATCGTGCCGTGGATACGGAGTTAGGCGGATGCCGGCTCATCTCAAATCCGCGTGGTTATCCCCAAGAAGAAACAGGCTTCATCTCGGGTTTCACGATAGAAATCTGATCGGTGATGGAGGAGGGGCAGGATGTACTGGATCAAAACGTACGGAGCAAAATTGTCCGACTTCAGGTTTCACAGGTATCCAACGGTCATTGAGAGAGCACGGCTTGCAATCGCGGATCCAGACGTTGTTGGGTACCTTTTGTGCGCTCTGGAGCGCCCTCCAAAAATTACAGGTCTTCTGTTCTGTGACCCAGCGCAAAGGTACCCGGAAGGTTTACCCATACATGCACTACCCGTTGTAGATCGAAGCCAGCGTGCAGGCTACGACGTTTTTACGACAATCGATGGTGGGATTTTTGTCGTTGCCCACTGGCTTTTTCAGAACGGTGCTTTAGATCGTTTCGATCGAGTTCATTGAGGTGCTTTGTGGGTTTCTCGTGGTCGATAAAAGAGGCTTAGGAAAAGAAAGAAATGGCTCTACCAGCATGCGTTTTGGACGCCAAGAGAATTGATTTCGGCGGCCAAGTGACAGGCTACCTGTGCTGCGCCGAATTCCAGCCTCCCTGCATGATCGGAGTGGTTTTTTCTGAAACACGCGGGCGGTTTGAGGATGGAAAAACGATCCGTACTTCGAGGCTCGTAAAGGTGTTCGAACTTATGGGATATCAGCTTTGTGAAACTCACAACGGAAGCCGATACGTTGTTTGTCACTGGTGGCATGAGAACGGCGCTATGCCCGAGATCAATATGATCCACTAGCGAATTATAGGCTTTTCAATCGGCATCCAAGGCTACCCAACTCCCACGATGCACGGCTTCTAGATGTCAGGAACTGTGTCGCTTTGAAAGTCTTTAGAAAACAAGGCAACAGTGTGCAAGCAGATTTGATTGAAGATGTGCTGTATGGCCCCACCCAGATGCTCGGTGGCTCTCAGCTTGAAGACGGTGAGCTCATTCAACTGGCGCGTGAGGAGTTCGAGGGGCAGCCATTTTGCATTGTCCGGAATTGGATGCTACTCGACGTCATGCTCGCCGAGGCCCAGGAGCGTGAAGTGAGGAAGCAGGGACTTCAGCCCACTGTACTTTTCATCAGCCATGCTGTGTACGACAGTGATGCCAGCGTCCCCGCTAGCGATGGTTTCGTCACTGGCTATCAGAAAGACTTCCACGGATGCTTTTTTGAAAGCAAAGACAAGCTGTACATCCTGGCTGGCCGTGGTGCAAGAAAGCACGTGAGTGTGCCTGCTGTCGCAGCGTTGCATAAAAGTTTGTCACGGCTCGTCAGGTAGTTGCGAGATTGGGAAAAGCTTCATGGTTGGGCGGAGTGCTTTGCTCGGTTGGAGTGATTCAGCGACGCTGATCGAGAAATTATTCCCCGCTGTCCAGCTGCTCGGACAACAGCCCAGAAGCTCTTCGGAATCAGATTGATCAATGCACAGTGAGGCTTCGGTAATTCGCCGAGACGTATGGAATCCATCACTCTTCAAATTCACTCGAATGGCTGCTGGCGCGATGCATTGGTGGTCAGCTTCGATTCACCTAGAGATAGCCTGCGAAGTCGGTGCAACATCAACTATGTGCCCGAATACCTTGTGGATCAGTTCTTTCAATTGGGTACGGTCAAAGCGCCTGCCGTCAGTGCGAACTTACCCCTGGAATGGGACATTCGGCGTGAGCCTGCTCCCGCTTTTCTGCACGATATCATTCCGGCCGGTGCCGGACGTCGGCACTTGTTGTCGAGAGTGGTAGTACCACCTGGGATGTCGATTGATCTCTTTCTACTGCAGCAATGCGCTACTGCTCCCATTGGTCATATGCGTATAAAAAGTGCCGCTGGAACGCTGTGTTCCGCTCAGAAATTGACTGGTGGGTTTAACCGAGACGAGGTTATTCAGGAAGGTATGGGCATTCTCGACCAGGCCATGGAATCGGGAATGGTGATAAGCGGTGCCCTTGGCGTCGGCGGCGAAGCTTCAAAAATGCTGATGGTCGAAGATGCTTGGGGGCAGCTTTATCCTGACGGGGCGCTACGCGACGCTGATGTGTGTCGGCATTGGTTTGTTAAGTTCCCGCGTAACAACACAACTCAATTAGATCGCGACATCCTGCATAGCGAATACTGCTTTTACCGCGCGCTGGGCGAGCTGGGGATCGACACGATCGCCGCCGATGGCCTGTCCCACGAAGCAGCGAAGATGCCGAGCATTTGGATGCAAAGATTCGATCGTACAGTCACTCCGGACGGGGTGGAGCGCATCGCAGTGGAGTCGATGTACTCATTATGTGGCGTCAGCAATCGAGGTGGTTTTTTGAATCATTTCGACGTCGTGGATCGGCTAGCGGAAACATGGATTGCTGCCGGCCAAGAGTCTGAAATACCGGACATGCTTAGCGAATACTTGCGTCGGGATTTGATCAATCAGATCGTCGGGAACACCGACAATCACGGCGGAAATCTCTCGATCCTTCGGGGCAAGGAGCGAGTGAGCTTTGCACCGGTTTACGATCTTGCACCCATGTTGCTGGATGTTGAAGGCATAGTGCGGATCACCCGGTGGTCAGCACAGATAGAACGATTAGGTTCGGTCGATTGGGAGGCTGTGTGTGCTCGCTTCGCGCATAGGGCAGATCCGCAATGGTTGTTCGATCGCTTACAGACGGATGCTCGGTTGCTGCTGGCGTTGCCGGATTTGCTACTGGATCTAGGGATCCCCCAGGTAGCTTTGCGCTCGCCAATGATTCCGTTGAGTCGTCTGGAAGATACGTTTCGTCGTTGGAAGTTGATGTGATTGATCTACTTCCAGGTACGCTAGCAGCTGGGAGTTGCAAAGATTGGCTCACTCGTTTGCACTAGACTTGATCAGCCATTTGTATCGGATTTTGCTTCCGGCAGACCAGTCACTCAATTGGGGTCACTTTCCGCCACTCCACGCGTAAGTTGGCTGCCTCTTCCTTTGAAGCATACCGAAGGTTCTTCTGCTGTTTGGCACACGGTGCCATAGCCGGGTAGCTACGGAGCTATACACAACTGAATAATGGCCTGAGATGATCATCCGCTTCTGGCCGATAGGTGCTTGCGATGGACAGCAATCGACCCAAAAGCGAATTTCGTTTCGGCTCGCCAGACGACAGGAAAGACGGTCTGCAAGTGAAAAGACAGTTATGCCTGTCGGCTTGCACGGTGGGTTGGGCTCATTTACGAGGGTATCTCGTGTTGCCCTCCTTAAGCGCTAGGTTTTTGCTGCTCGATCTCATTCGACTGTTGCGCTGCCACTTCAGGTTTTCGCGGCATGCGAATCGCCGTGCTTTTTTTGGTAACAACACAGTATGCCGACTTTTCAGGCCAGTCCTTAAGCTCCGTTTTTATGAGCTTGATCGGACAAAGCAGCAGCACATCCCCAAAAGAAAAAAGCGGAAATGCTGAGATGATTGGTTCATCGTGTAAGAGCTCTATCGGGCCCCACATTTCGGCATTGAAGATTTCCTTTGTGTAATTTTCAGTCAGCCGAAACTTTGCTTCGGATGGGTCGCGGACTTTCATAATGGATGCGGCTGCATTGACGATGGTTAATGAGCCTCCGGGTGAAACTCCAATGACGATTACCAGTGTCACCACCGCCGCCGATGCGCATTGCATTATCCTTTTGAACGTATCGGCCTTGCTCGCGTATAGAACGACCACAGGAATCAGCGTCATACCCGCAGAAAAGATCGATATGATCATTAGCTTGATTACAGCCTCTGGTGAATCTTCACCTGTGTAAGCTTTGAGGATGAGGCTCACGGGATATACCGCCGACACAACGCTGGATACCAAAACGAACACCAGCATTAGCAAAAGGAATGCTCGCGTTGCCTTGCTTTTTGCTTTTCCAGGCGTCGCTGCTGTAGCGCATAAGTCCACGGCCAGCCTGAACTTGGAGTTTCTGCGCAGCACCCAAATTGTGACAGCGATGTAGAGCATCACGCATCCCAGTTTTTCAAAGTCGCTCAGCCGGGGCCCTTGAAAAATCACGATCATCAACGCCGCTATACCGAGCAAAACCGGCCAGAACAACAGCTTTACCATGTAAGGCTGGGTCGTTGGGCTGTCTTTGAGAAGCGACACAGACAGCCCAAACAAAATACTGGTTGTCATGAGGATAAAGAAATATGCGCCAGCCACGACCGCCAGCGTGACCAGCCACGTAAATTGATCCGATGACGCTACAAGCGCTTCCGACATCAGGTCAGATCGGCCGATGGCATCTGTGTAAGCCTGGATTGTATAAATCAGCAAAATTTTACCCAGGACAGTGAAAACCGCGCCAACGATACTCAAAAATGCAGCGATTTTAGGCGAATAGCGCAGGAGCCGTTTTAATTCTTTAATTGCTGACTGTCGAAAGGTTGGATGGTTTACGTTGATCACGTATTGCTTCCTTGCGGGGGGTAGGCGATGAGGTAGTTCGAGGCTTTCATTCTCGAAGTCTAAAGCAGCGGGCGTGCAAGTCTGATAGGTGCTTTATCGTCTTCGATTGGTTTTGCTTGAAGAAAATATATTTCGTCTCGCCCCCCTTGAAAAATTTTTTCAGCGACGGATCTTTATTATTTGAGAGCAACAGAAAAGCAGCGATGTCGGCGCTCCACCTTTCACCGATTCTTCTGGCAAAACGATGTGATTTTTGCTTTTGCAGTGCTCATGCTTCTGGCCTTTTCTTGCAATGTATCCTGCTGACGCTCATGTGTGACAGCCCTACAGGCATAGCAAAATCGCCCTCAGTGCGGCGTAAGCCGCTGCTTTCCAGTTTGATTTCAAAACAACGAGTCATTTTTTGAAAAATACCCTTGTCGGACAAACTAAATTTTGGTGAGGCCCGCATGGGAAATGGATGAGCATATGGAAGAAGGAACTTGAATTGAAGGTTTGGCGCTTGGTGCAGCGGACGTGTACCACGGTGGAGTTTGTGCGACTGCTTGAAGAGGCGGTTGTCAGTTTCAAAAGATATCCTTGGTTCGATCCTACCGTGCGGTTGCAGGCATCAGTGATTGGCGTGGAGGGCGTTAGGTGCTACGTGACGTGATGAATCGTCATGATATCTATGCAGGCCCATCTGCAGGTTATGCCGAGCTCAGATCTCGTCTGAGCATGCATTTGCTTAACCACTTGCAACTGCACATTATGAGGCGGGGGCTTGCGACTGGTGAAATGAAAGATGATCAGTTGAGCCGCGATTTGGGGTTGTAGGGATCGCTGATCAGTACCTTCAGATCGCGCACCGATACACGCAAAAAGGCCTTGTGGCAATCTTGTCGACCTATTTGATGCGTTTGCAGATTTCGCGTTTTTGTCAGGTTATCTTGTAGCGCTCGGTTGATGGTTCCTTGGCGAGGTGAATCGGAGGCTGATTGTAGTGGTGTTACCGCTACACCAGCTCTGAGCCGTTTGGCAAAACTTTCCGCGAACGGGTGTCGAAAGCCGTGTATCAGGGTAATCAATCTCGACGCAGTTGCATGCTAAAGAATGAATTGAGCACGCCTGCAAAAATAAACGTTATCTTTCTCGAAAATTTATTTAAGGTGATTGATAGTGATACACGTAGATCGCTCAAGTGTGCAGCGTCCAAAAATATTAGACTCGCGAGCTGCACTCCAAGAAAAAGAGCAGGCTCAAAGCTTCATCGCTGATGGTGGGCGTAGTCAGAAACGTTTCCTGTTCAAAGTTTACAGGCATTCTGAGATGCGAGAAGCGCTTGGAAGGTTGTTTGCAAACAAGTGCGCATATTGTGAGTCGCCTCTCGGGGTTGTCGGGCATCCACAGGTTGAAATGTACAGGCCAAAAGGTGCAGTAAAGGAGAATCCGAATCATCCTGGTTATTGGTGGTTAACAACTAACTGGGAGAATTTCTTATTAGCCTGCGACAGATGCGCAAATTTTAGTGGAAAGAGTAATCGCTTTCCATTAATTGATGAGGAGAGTCGGGGGTTTGCACCAGGTGAAGAATTGTGCGAGCGTCCTTTGCTTCTTAATCCTTGTGATGATGATCCAGATAAACACCTGATATTTGATTGGGCGGGAACGGTTGCAAGTCGAACAGATAGAGGTCAAGCGACTATAGCAATTCTCTCGCTTAATAGAATGGAGCTTGTAAGTGCGCGAGCAAATACGGCTCGCGAATTAAAAAATTTAACAGAATATCTTTCTGAACTTCTAAAGGCAGGTCTCGGTTCTCAGGCAATAAAAAGTAGTACAGAGCAAGTGCTCAGAAATATAAGGAGGCTTGCTGATGGAGATTCAGCGTATGCCGGCATGGTTCGTCAGTTACTTGCAAATGAGCTAGATCGGATATTTGATGGAAGACTTACAGTAGAGATGAGGAAGTGGTTTTTTCAAGGAGAAAAATTTAGTGAGGCTTATAAGGCAAGAGTTAAAAAGGAGTTTAAGGATTTTGAGGAGCAGCAATCAATATATGTTCTAAGTAGTGAAGAGGGTCAATTTAAATCAAAGTTTCAGCGAAGACATATTCAGTCAATTTATATTCGGAATTTCAAAGGTGTACGAGAGCTTTTTATCGACTTAGATGCTGAGGGAGCCAACGCAGGATGGCTGATGCTTCTCGGGGAGAATAGCACGGGGAAAAGCTCCGTCCTTCAAGCAATTACATTGTGTCTGGCTGGGGCGAATTATACGGCTACCCTTCTGAAGGAGAAAAAGTTACAACTTTCTGAGTTAATTTATTTTAGAGCTAAAAAGTCGGTCGTCGAGATTAAACTGTCGGGATTCCAACAGCCACACAAAATGACGGTTACTGACAAAAAGGTGACGTTCCATCGTCATAATGATGAAACGGATGTTCTGGCTGATGACGGTGGTGCAGTCGTAGGCGACCAAGCAGGTAAGGAGCCCTCAACTGTCCTACTCGCCTATGGCGCGACACGATTGCTCCCACGTTCAAGCGACATTAACTACGGCCAACGCTTTGCTCGAATCGATAATTTGTTTGATCCTTTTCTTCCACTATTTGATGCCAATACATGGCTTAAAGAAGTTAAGAAACCTTTGTTCGATGCCGTTGCACTCACGATGAAGGATTTGCTGGCACTGGAAGATGAGGCAGTTCTAGGTAGAGAAAGAGGTGAAGTTGTAGTAAAAGTGCACGGGGAGAAGGTTCCAATCAAACGCCTGAGTGAAGGTTTTCAATCCGTTGTTGCCATGAGTGTTGATATGCTTGAGGTGGCTACTAGATTGTGGGGACGTGCAGAACACGCAGAGGGTATTGTGCTGATCGACGAACTTGGCACGCACCTTCACCCTACATGGAAGATGAAGATTGTAGCGAGTCTACGTAGAGCCTTCCCAGGCATGCAATTTATTGCTACTACCCATGAGCCTCTTTGTTTACGTGGACTGGATAAAGGTGAAGTAGTAGTGATGAGGCGTGATGAATCTAATCATATCTATCCCGTAACAGGTCTACCTTCGCCATCAGATTTTCGAATTGATCAACTTTTGACATCTGAGTTTTTTGGACTTAGTAGCACTGTTGACCCAGAGGTTGAGCTGCTTTTCGATGAATACTATGCCCTGTTAGCGTTAACGCAGCGAACAAAGGAGCAAGATGTTCGTCTGAAGGCCTTAAAGAGCGAGTTGCAGGCGCGCCGGTATGTTGGAGATACCGCACGTGAGCAATTGATGTTTGAGGCAGTTGATAGGGTAATTGCTCGAAGCCGGGAAGAGGGAAGGGTACGCATTCCAGAGTTAAAAGGGGAGGTAACTTCCGAAATTAGTAAAATTTGGGAAGAAGCCATTGCAGATATAAGGGGTCAAAAATGATCCATATAAATCGAGATGCGGCTTTGCCCTCTATTGCGGTTTACAATAAAGCGACCGTAGGCCCAAAAGAAGCAAAAAAAACCAGAGCCGCTCGGGAGCTTGAAGATGCTATTAAACACTTTACAGATCCAGAAAATTATTTAAATAATGAAAAGCTGTGCAGGTCATCATTTGGCTTCAATGTCTATAAGGATAAGGCGCTAAAGGGCGCTCTTCACGATGTCTTTGGGAACAAGTGCGCGTATTGTGATAGCTACTTTGGGCACGTCACTCCAAAGGATATAGAACATTTTCGTCCTAAGTCGGAAGTCGATACACCAACTTTAGATAAGTTACAGCCTGGGTACTACTGGTTGGCAGGTGATTGGCATAATCTTTTGGTTTCATGTCCGGATTGTAATCGAGGTCGTGAGCATCAATTGCCTGGTCAATCAGAGCTCCTCAAACGTGGTAAACATACTCAGTTTCCTCTCCAGGACGAGCGCGAGCGCGTCCGTCATCACGGTCGAAACATTCTCGATGAGGAACCTTATCGGCTTCTTTTAAACCCTTGTATCGACCAACCAGAAATCCATTTCACCTATGACGAAGAAGCTCTAATATTTCCTAGAGTCCAGGGTGATGCGAGAGCTGAAACGTCAATTGTGGTATACGCATTACAGCGAGGTGGATTAGTTAAAGATCGAAAGCGTGTACTTAATGATTTGACTCTAAAGTTACAGTTGCTAAGTTTGTTGTCCGTTGAAATGGCAAGAGCGGTAAACAAAAAAAACGCGGATGATATTTCTGAAAAGCAGAATCAACTGCGTATCCTGATACTTAGCATAGGCATGATGTTCAAACGTGACGCGCCCTATTTGGGGATGGTGCGTGATTGTCTGCGAAGGCAGTTGGAGTCAGGAGAACTGGATGATGTAGTCCGTGCTCGTATCGACTTGCAGCAGTTGCTGAGTATATGAAAATTGGCTTTTTCCTATTGTGATCGGATGAGCGAGATCGGATATGCGTTTCGGTATATTGGTTTCGATGGTGTCGAAAAAATATAAGGAAGAATTTATTTCTACGTCAATTTTCTATGATTTTTTAAATTAGTTGCTACATTCCATTAGATTTTTCTTAGAAAATTGACCCGTATGAATTTTTACATGGAGCAATCTATTTCTAAACTTGCGAAAATTTCGCCAGCTCGAAAAACACTTGGCCGAGCAGCTTCAAGCTCTTGAGGCTTTGAAGGGGGGATGCTGGACTGAAGCAAGAAATCGAATTTGAGACCAAATTGCGCGTTCTGCTCGCTGAGTACGGGTACAGCCTACCGAACGTGATAGCGCTGCTTGATCCTCAGTCTGGTCGTCGCGCTCCAGCAGCCGAATCCAAGTCCAGCAGCCGTAAGCCACATCAGGTGAAAATCTACAAAAAACCGAAAACAGGTGAAGTCGTCGAAACTAAAGGCGGCAACCACAAGACCTTGGAAGAGTGGAAATCTGCGGTATCACGCCCCCCGTTGAGTTAGACCATTTCTTACCACGCTCGAAATTCAAGCCGCTTGCAATATATCCTCGCAACCTTGTCCCTCTTTGCCATGCCTGTAATCATACGAAGTTGGCGGGATTTGGAGATCAAGATGACGAAGCAGCACGGTTTCTTCATGCGTATTTCGACATCATTCCGGACGAGCAATTTCTTGAGGCTGACGTTGATATTCAACACGGCGCGCTGATCGTAACGTTCAACATTTCAGTTGATGCAAAGCTGCCTGAAGGCTATGCCAATCGCCTGAGTCTACAGATCACCTCGTTAAAACTAAATGATCGGTACGTGCGGGAAGTAAACAGCTACATCTCCAGCCATGCCGTCGCACTTCACCTCCAGCACAACGTCGGTGGGCGAGATTTCGTCATATCCTTTCTGGAATTGCAGGCTCGCTACGAAAGGCGCCAATTCTATCGCAATCACTGGCGCCCAACTTTGCTGGGTGCATTGGCACGTCACGATGAGTTCACTGATGGTGGATTTAAAGATGTGTTGCCATTACCGGATGACGTTTTAGACGACATCGCCGATCTCTAGTAGAGCGATGGTGGGGGAAGGGAGGGCTTCGGAGGATGTATTCCCAGAACGTCTATGTTTCTGGGCGCGCAGATTGTTCGGTTGTTTGTGCGCAGTTTTCCATGGCCTTGGTCAGTCGTTCAAAGTCGAAGGTTCTGGGCCAGCATCGAGCGTGGTAAGCAGGTAGCTTTAACAAAACTCTCGTGCTGAAGGATATCGTCTTGCGTCACTAGAGAGTCAAAGGCTGGTACAAGCTTGCGCCAGAGATCTTGATGTTGGGAGGTCAGTAGGGGACGAGAGTTGGTAGTCATCATAAAACCCTGTCTGAGTGGGCAGCGGGCAAAAGGTGAGGATTCGCTTCCGGGATCAATACACCTGAGGAGTGCGCAATGGTCTCGCGGTATCAACGCTAGAGCAAGCGCGGGGGCTTTTAGATTTGCTATATTCCGGGCTGCCAGAGGTGGGGAGGGCTGAAAGCGGCGTACGCGATCAGCTTCAGGAAAACCTCATTGTCTTCACCAGCGCCCAGTCTGGCGCCTCCCTGACCAACCTCGCATTGGACACCAGATCAGAATCTCGGACGGTGAGTCCATTGTCGTAGCGACGACGTCCGTCAAAAGGATCTAGCAAGAATCAGGTACCGCGCTTGAAGGGTAACACCACGGCAGTATCGTTAGTCTTGATCGCCGGAGGACTGCTCAACATGGTTTTAAGCTTGGCTAAATGAAGCACCGCCGCTTTCCCCGAGAGATAGTTTTCAGGCAGTCCCGTCAGCATCTCAATGTCATTTGCAGCCAAGCCGATGTAGGCAGAAACCGCCTCGACGGGCATGATCCCAGAGGATGCCAACAGTTCGACGGTACGCTTGAGAAGCCGTGTTTGCTCTGGTGCACGTCCGTCATCGCCCGGTTCCGCCTTGACACCCCATCGGGCTGAGCGACGTTTGAAAAGCAAGCCCTTGGTATCATCATCGATAACTTCCAAAGCCCACAAGCGCATAACCATGGCCGCAACGGAGACGCCCCAGCGTTGTTTCATGAGCAAGAGGCTATCCAGCGTGACTGGGCTTTTTACCTCTGCCGCGAATGTCTCTGCCGGAAGCAGAAAAGCACCTGCGAACCGGTGTGCTTGGTCTTCCATGATTTTGTGCCGGACGGGATCCGTCGATCGATTGATGCCCTTGTGCAAGATTAAATGACCAAGCTCATGGGCCAAGTCGAAACGGCTGCGAAAGCCGTTTTGCTTATCCGATGAGAGTAGGACTAGCGGTCGATTCAAGACCTGGCTCCATGCCGACAGACCTTCGATTGTCGCTACACCTGTTTCTTCTCGCACCAAGATCACACCAGCGCCTTCGACCGCCATTGCTAGGTCAGGGATGGCACGCCGGCCAAGCCCCCAGAGTTCGCGGCACTCGTCGGCTGCCTCCTCGATGTCTGCGTTCGTGATCTGTTCTGGATCTGTGAACGCGCGTTTGGGCAAGTTCACGTCTGGAAAATCAACGAACTCACTCAGCGCTAGAGCGATGTCCTGTGACCATTCGAGGCGTGCTTCGAGCATTGTCCGGGCATTGGCATGCGCCGATGCGTTGCTTCGGAAAAGAGGCAGTGAACATTTCTCGGGCAAGGGGCGAGTAAACCACTCCGGCGTCACGTTTATGACTTGGGCAAGGCTGACCAGGGCCTCGGCCTCCGGAGACTGCTGGCCGCTTTTCCACTTACTGATGGTGGCGGGCGATACGCCCACCATACTAGCCAGGGCGACCTGAGAAAGGCCGCGCGCTGCGAGTGCTTGGATAAGCCGACCCGGCTCAAACCCTGTGATTCCGCGACTCATGGTGCTGTGTTTTGTCCTGTTTCGATTAGACCTGTTTTGAGCTTCGGCTTCGCCAAGTCAATCTGTTGCTGTGGTGCCTCATCGTAACGAGCCAGGAAGCGCTGGACAGGCTCGCGAAAGAGCCAACCCTTCATTTGCGAATCCGGCACAGCGATATGAATTTCCAATGGCCGTTCAGGCTGGTTCGTCAAGGAACCACTGAAGCACGCCACAAAGAAGAACGTGCCTGTGTTGATAGGTTCCGGAGCAAACAGCGATGGCTGGATCAATTGAGTCATTGACTGGTTTGCTTCGGCCAACTGGCGGCGGATAGCGCTACGCCGGCAGTTGTTCCACATGGCCGAGGACATGTTCACACGACTGAACTTGAAGATGCCCGCCTGGCCTACCACCACACCGTTCCCTTTCAGCGGGGTGTGGACGGCATCCGCAGCGCGCAGCATTTCGTCGAACGCTTCGTTCATATGAAAAGCCCGCATCGTGCCCAACGCATTCTTCCGATGTTTGTCGTCCATATCCTTGGTCACTAGGTGAGCCCGGAGTGCGCCTGCTTCGCTGGCGTCCTCGGCACCCATCACGATGTTTCGAGGGACATGTTGGATCAGCAATTCTGGAATGGAAGGGGGGCGGGTATTTTGCATAGAGGATAGCTCTGGTTTCGGATTGCGAGATTATAGTCTCAAAATATTTCGTGTGGCTATTGAATTGTTGGTAACTGTTAACCGTGGACAGGTTTCTTTCATAGATATTCAGATTTCCCGTCTGGTCAGCGCTGCTGCGATGGGTGAGTGTTACCTAGAACTCGTATTTTTCTTTACGCTGAATGAAGGCGGCCCGGCCACCTTCCAAGATCTTCGCCACCTGGTCTCGGATCGCTGGCACATCAATCGACCCTTGAGCTTCTAAGGTCAGCGATCCGCGCTTATCCTCAGCAGTGAAGACCCCAATCCATTCAGCATCACCGAAAACCGGGATGTTTGCGTTATGGGTGGCGAATAAGAACTGCCTAGAGGTCTTCGCATCCCTCAATTCGGCCACGATCCTTTCAGCAATGAACGCGTTGTCCAGGTTGTCTTCAGGTTGATCCATGAGAAGTGGGTCGGGGTTGTCGAGCAGCAGCATGTGAAGGATCGCAGTGCATTGCTGTCCCGTCGAGAGCTTGCTTAACGGCCTGAAAACCGGCTCGGCATCACCATGAGCGACGTTCAAAGAAATGTCGACTCTGTGTGCCAGCTCCAGAGCCTCAAGCTCCATGATTTGAGAGGGCTGCAGTTTGGAAAGCGCATCGGCGACCATCTGGGGTGTGGCCCAGTCGAGGTAGATAACGGCAGAGCCTTGTCTTATGGATTTGACCAAAGCCATGGGTGTGATTGATTCAGCGGAGCCAATCCAGCCGAGGCGCTTTTCACCGATGTTGTCGAGCTTGCACGCCAGGAGGAATTGGACGATAGGGGATCTATCCGCATCCGGAATGATCTCAATCTTGAGCTTGCCTTGGAGCCGCTTGCTCATTTTCTTCGCAGCTTTAACCAGTGCGCCAATACGCTCGGCCCGCAGATCCGATAGCTCAGCTAAGACGTTTCGGCGCTCCTGTTCTAGCTCCTCAAGTTGCGCTTGGTGGGTGGGAAGCTTGGTATTCAGTGGCTTGATACGCTCAATCTCTTCTTGAACTCGTTGGTACGCCGCACCGATCGCCTGACCTGTTTTTCCGGCGGCGTTGGGGAGGGCGCGAAGCTCTTTCTCAAGCTCGGCGTCGTGCTGTTTGACCTGTTGCTCCCAGGCGTAATGCTGGGCATTGAACGTCTGCACTGCCGCGTCCACGAGTGTCTGCATCGCCTGGAGATGGACGGCACAGTCCGCTGTGAGTTTTTCCAACGTACCCCGCATGGCGACAAGAGCATCGATGTCGGGGACGTCCTGAAGCGCTTCGTCACTGACGAATGAGAGGTCTGAAAAGTGCTCGCCGAAAGTCGGTACTGCTGTCTCGACGTTGCTTATCGCTTCTTTGGAGCTCCTGGCTATCTCACGCTCGCGGACAAGTAAAGAAGTCTTGGCCAGCTTTTCCTTTACGCCCAAATCGTCGAATCCGCGTAACTGTTCTTCCAAGTTGGGGAGGCGATTGACTTGTGTCGCTAGATCATCGATGTCTCCCAGCGATTCAGAAATGCTTTGCTGGTTTGCTTTCAACCGGCGTTGGGCGTCAGCTCGCTTGTGGTTGTAATCACCTTCTTCGGGCAGAAATCGTTCGAGTAGTTGTATGCGGCTGGATTCGTCCTGAGCGAGCTCATAGATCTCGTTTTGACCATAGATATCGATCCCAGGCATTACGTCGCCAGGCGTCATGGTGGAAACTGCGCCGTTTTCGTCTCTAACCATTGGCGGTTCGCCAAAGCGGCGACTGATGGTGTACCGCCGGCCATTTTGTGACGACGAAACTAAGGTCAACTCTACGCGCCCGCCTTCGAGCCCAATGTTTTCCTTGATGATCTCGGTGTGTAGCTTTTGCGCCTGTTTTCCTTTTGGCTTGCAATCGAGAGCAAAGCGCACACATTCGAGGAGAGTCGACTTGCCAGTACCCCGGCCTCCAATGACGGTGTTCAGATGGTCAGAAAAATTGACATGCACTCCGTCAAGGTAACCACCGGCCACACTCATGCTGATCAGTCGGCCAATTGGGCTTTTGGTCTCAGTCGAGTTCAGGCGTATGCGTGACTCGGGATCGAGAAATGCCACCTTGAAAGCCGCAAAGGTCGGGCGCGTCATCTTGATCAGGCACGTTGCATTGGGCTTCTCAAGGTCTTCAGGCTTCGCGACATCTTTTGCGTTGATGACCGCGATGGGTTTTTCCCGCCGATACGCTTCATCCCTGCCCAGGAGCGCGCGACGGTAGAAATCGCTTTCTTCACCAGCTAGATCCTCGATGGAGTAGGGGATCTGGGCTGCCCTGAGCTTAGGGTGCTTCCAGACGTGGCTCAGTCGATTTTTCAGAAGCCCGCTGTCGTGCGTGCAGTGGGCGGCATAGATAAAACCACCCAGTTGCTCGATCTTGTCGATCAGCTTGATGGAGCTCAACTGAGAGGGAAGAATGCGCTCTTGAGGATCCAGCAGCTCAAGGTTTCCCAGGTAACGCTCAAGAGACTGCACCGAGGTGTCTTCGGGGAACAGGCAGACGAAATGGGTCTTGTCACTCGCCGCAATCTCAAAGCCCGGAAACACCACTATCCCATGAGGGGTCAGGGCCTGGCGCAAAGCATCTACCGCCGCGACGCTTCCATGGTCGGCGACCCCGAGTACCCTAATATCGAGTTCCAAGCATTTCTGAAGCAGTGCTTGGTTGTAGGCGGATTCGTCCAACTGGTGATCGGCACCTCGGTATGCACCATGGTACGAAAACGGGTTGACCTGCAGGGCGCAGCGCCAGAACCGAGCGTAGGTGAAGTGATCGTCCATGATGGTACCTTCATTAGAGAGCATGGTGAGTGGGCACAGGCCCCGAGAGGCATTGCCACTGCCGCTGACTGTACACCAATGCTGCAGCTGCGCATGGCACTAGCCGAGGAGCCATTTTTATTTTTTTTAATCTCTGAATATCGAGACTTTAGATGACTTACGTCGGCTACGTATTGCTTCTGGTCAGGGGTAGGCAATGAGGTAATTCGAGGCTTTCATTCCCGAAGCCTGAAGCGGTAGCAGCGAGAGATACGATCACGCCGAGTCGATCATGGAAACTAGCAATGTGGATCAGCGATGAGGAATGGCTGAGGTTACTGTTTGTCCCGGCCAACCATGTGGTCTGGCCTTGGAAGGATAGGCACTCGATGGGAGTGCCTAGTCTATTGCTTGAGGCCATTGGACGCGCTTTACCAGAAGGCTACCTAACCCCGCGCGTGGACTGAGCAAGTGTCCCGGGCTGGCTGGGCGATCCCTCAACGGTCAGTCGCCCACCAGATCTTCAAAATGCTCTTCGCAGTAGAAGGTCGATCCCACTGAATGGACAGCGGGCTCTTCGCAGTAATCGCACGGATGCCCGAGCACGTCATGGCTGAGCTGGCAATGTGGACAGCGGCATTCGACTTCATCGAGCTCGGCGTCAACGAATTCGAAGCCAGTTACTGAGAAATAGCAGCCGCACTCAATGCAGGTGAGGTCTTCACCCGATTCCTCGGAACTATTGAGGTCGGTGTTTTGAGTGAAGTAGTTCATAACTGAGCCTCCCACTGAATGCGCATTTCCCGAGCAGTTGGATGGCCTAGCGCTTCGGCATGCTCAAGAAGCTTACAGGCAAGCTGCATATCTTGTTCCGTTCCTAAGCCGGAGGCCAAACAACGAGCCTGGTTAGCTAACCCTAAGGGGCAGCCAAGCTCGGCAGCCTCCGAAAAGAGAAACCATGCCAATCGGTGATTGGGTAAGCCGCAGAGACCTCTATACTCAATTGAGCCCAAGGCGTTAATTGCATCTGCGTTTTCGTCAGCAGCAGCCAACTCAAACCAGCGTCTAGCCTCATGTGGATCTGCAGCGGTGCCTTCCCCATTCAGATACATCAGCCCGAGGTTCATCGCCGCACTGGATTCCCCTGCTTTCGCTGCAATCCGGAACAGGCGACGGGCTTTCACCAGGTTCTTCTCTACGCCATTGCCGTGCAGGAAGCAGGTGGCCAAGTGGAAGATTGGATTAGGAAAATCCAGTTCACGCGCAGACTTCGCAGCCAGTCGATACATTTCAAAGGTGTGGGATGTCGACACCCCATCATTATCCGCGTCCATGATGACTGCGAGCTCGGTCATGCTATGGATGTCACCGAGTTCAAAAGCGCGCATGAGCAAATCGATCGCCCGTTCACGGTCAGCCGGAACGCCATTGCCACGGCTGTAGATCAACCCAAGGCAGCCGAATGATGCAGCGACGCCGGCTTTCACCGCGAGCTCAAAATGTCGAATGGCATCAGGAACGCTTTTGGGGAAGTTATTAGCGCCTTCCAGGTACATGCGACCGAGGTTGTGGTGGGAAAGCTTTACGCCAAAATTAGCTGCATCCTGGTAGATGCTTGAAGCCCGAGGGAAGTCCTGATCACGACCCAGTCCTTCACTTAGCATCCAAGCAAGATTGAAGGTTGCCATCGGATGACCCAGCCGACGCGCTTCCTCGAAACTGTCAAACGCCATCGGATAGTCCTTTTTCCAGATGGCTGTCAGGCCGAGATGGAACAAGCGATCTTCTGATTTTCGTCCAGTGACGTGGTCTGCAATCGAGTTGTCAGCGTGTCGCTTCGTCACCCACTCTGGCCCAAACACATCCCGACATACCGCGAAAGGTACGGGGGAGCGATGGCAAACCCCCCAGCATCCGTCGCCGAGAGGTTTTATAAAAGGCTCTAAGTCGAAAAACGAGTCGCGCCACATACCGTCAATGTCGTGCTTGCTGAGTGCGTCTTTAAACACGAGCTGCCAGATATAGGTGCGCTCTGACGGTTCCAGCCTGAACGAATCTGGCAGCGGCCAACGCCAAAACTCCGTGGGTAGTTCGACGCCAAAAGCGGACTTGATTGCTGGAGCGATGGATTGAAACGTTACGCTATCAACAGGTAGGGGCATGTGCTCAAGTATTTCGACAAACCGATCGCTGGGCAGGCCGGACATAGCTCGCGCGAGAATCTCTCGGACTTTGCTGAGCTTCACTTCGATATACGGGTACTCGCGCTTCAGGTACAGCTGAATCGCGCGGACGAGGGGGTTGAATTGATGTTGGTCTAACATGGCTGTCCTCTGATATTAACCATTCCCCCCTTCATTAATATCGAGTAAAGCCTAAGCAGGCATGGGCGCAGAGACCCACAAAATGCTGGAGCGGGTAAGGAGATTCGGTAAGGGGGTACCCAGGCTCACCTATAAGCTCTTCGAGCTGCATAGCCTGTGAGCGTAGGTTAACGGAGACTGGGGAGTTGAATCAAGCGGGAGCGAGCTGTGTATTTTTGCCGGCTGCGCTGCTCTGAGCAATGGAAGAGGTTTGGCTTGAAGTCATCGTGGGTCGATGAGCCTGAACCCAATAACACATTCACGTTTGACTGTTATGGGTATGCGGGCCCTTGAGAGGGGCTCTGTGTAGTGGTCAACTAATCTCGGACACGACGTCAAGTTCTTCTCGGCCTGAACAAGGCTTCGGCATCGTTTCTGTTGAGATCAAAAAAATCATGTTGAGTCTGGGGCTTTAGAGGAGAGGACGTCAGCAGGCGAATCCTTGGTAGAGTCTTTCGAGTTCAGCTTTTACGAGTTCGTATCCCGCTTCAGCGTTGGCGAGTTCCAATGGTGTGCTACCTCCGAAAGCGGTTTTCGGTTGGGTCAGCCAGTTGTCGGCTTTTACTTTGCTGCCAAAAGCCTGTTCGGCTTGGCGTCGGATCAGCTCTACATAATTCATCGCTGGCTCTCGCAAGGTTCAGGCGTTGGTGGCATTAAAGCTAGTCAGAGGTGAGGTGGCCAGTGGTTTTTTACTATTTCAACATTGCCTGCGGCAGTTGATTGAGTGCCGTGTCCGATCTGCTTACTGTCCGTTTAGCATGCTCTTGAAAAGTCGTTGGACTGATTCAGTAAAAAGTCTGAATAACCCAAAGCTTGTGGTAAAAATTCATTGGCAACTTGCTGCAATGCTTAGGCCGGTCGACACTGCTCTTCAGGACTGATGGCTGCCAGGATAAAGCGATGCCCAGACTGCTAAGTAACAACGCGGTGCGCCTACTAGAAGCGAGTCAGGAATCACTCGCCTTGGCCCTAGTGTGCCTCGGTACACCCAGTCGCGGAGAGCTTCGAGTGGAAAGCGCCCGATATTCGCCAGCTATTGGTCTTGTTGGAGCTGCAGCGGAACAGGCTTTGGCCGCAATTATTGTTCAAGTTCGGGGGGAACAAGCGATGATGCTTTCCCCGACTCAGTTCAAAAGTGCACGGCAAATTCTGGCTGATGTGCGAGACCTTCTTCGAGCCCCTGTGCCTGCAGCCTCGTTCGTAACAGCTGGCGTCCAAGACGCAGTGGCGCATAGAGGACTGGTAAATGAAGCAACCCAGGGATTTTCACTCCTATTCACACAAAGGGCAGCAGGGCTTCATGCCGGGTTGGGAGTATCCCGAGCCGTAACACTGCTGCAAGCGCTCAGGGTTCACGATTTCCTGGTGCTTCTTGCGAGTTCTACACGCGTTCGACCTTATCTGGATCGTCTCCCCACACCATTGGAAGATGTAATTGATCAGAATGTACTCGTAGACGATCTCATACAAAAATTCCAACACGCTCAGGCCCCCGCAGAGCGTGTGACTGCTTTGAGGTCTCTTTTTCTGGTACTTCCCGAGGTTCCCCCTGAAGCACCAGAATGGCTTGATGCATTTGACCGATCGGTTGTCTCGCCGACACCCGCAGACATCGCGTTGCTACTAGGGACGCTGCAAAATGCCGCTCCCATTAGATTTCAACGCATCAATCCCGGAGGCCAGGGTCTTAATGTTGTGGTGCGGCCGAATGATCCCAACGCTCTAGCAATTGCCCCACAACATTTGCGTCGAGCCTTCGCCGACATTCCAGACCAATTCGCGGCAGATGTTGGAATTGCAAATGGTCGGTTAAATGAAGGTAGATTGGATCTACCCCCGGAATCCTTTCTCCTTGATTTGTGCCTTCTTGGCCCCGAACAAATACCTCATATTCTGGGACGACCAAATCTCACCGTACAGGAGGTATGGCCTTTCGTAGCTACAGCTTTGATTCAACAGGGAACTGAGCGCCCTTACTGGTTCCTCGTTTCTTTGGTCGACGATATCGGCCGTCTGATTGGACAATTGCGCCAAGCCGCTCGGGTGTCAACCCAAGAACACTTCAAGCAGAAAACCTTGGCTGCAATCGATGCTCTTGAGGCAAGGAGGCGCGAGCGCCCGTTACGCCCTGACGCTGAATTGACGATTTTCACAATCGCCCAATTCCGGCAGGCTGATCAAGCTCGCAATGATCTCCCTGCGGCAATAGAACGTTCTGAGGGAACTGAGCGGGAACCTGAGGAGCAGGCAATTACGGCTTTGATGCGGGTATGGGAGCGTGAAGTCAATCCTGGTCAGGCATTTGGAGCTGTGCTTGAAATTGGTTCAGGCGTTGCCCGCTTATACTGGTCTAAACGCCTCGCTGAAGCCTCCACAGAGATCGAAGACCGGCAGATGCTAATCGATATCCTGCGAAACGGCGATTTGGCTGCCGCAAAAACCGCAGCAAGGAAGGCGCTTCGGCTAGCGGACATTATGACTTATGGCCCCCAAATTGAACTTGAATAGTGTGCACACCGTTAGCTTCTAGGTTCCGTATTGCGGCCACAGGTTTCTTGGAACCGCTCACTCTCCTAGGGGATATGCAGGGATTGAGTTTGAGCTGAATCGTAATCGTAGATGAGGGTAGTCGATGCAGGGACTGACCAAAAGACTGAGGGCTGGACGTTTGTCTGTCAGCTTCGCGACAGGAGTTGCAATCACCGATGAGATTGGTGCCGTAATCGATCAAATCGCACCTGAGACGATCGCCGCGTCCGACTGGGGCATCGTCTACGAGCGTTGGGTTGGTCTGGAGCTGGAGCGCGAGGGTTGGGAAATCGACTATAGGGGGCTTTCGCTTGGCTGGTCTGATCAAGGTATCGACCTGATCGCTACTCGCGAGACCGCCACTCGATACCTTCAGTGCAAATTCCTAACGCGATCGCTCGGCAAGCAACAGATTGAGCAACTCCTTTACACTGCATCCGGTTTTTTAACCAAGCAGGAGTTGGTTAGAGGAGACATTTTTGAGCTCGTGGTGCCCTCAATCGAGGCAGCCTTTCCTTCGAAGCGTAAGAAGAGCAAGCCGGCGCAACAGAATTGGTTGAAGGCAAAGTTTCTAAATCATAACTACACCCAAAATCGCATTCGTCTGGGCATCACCGAGATACCTATGGACTTGGGGAGTCGTGTGCTCTTGCCCGCTACATCCCGGCTCCAGCAACTATAGCGATTCTGAAGTTGAAGTGATGCAGGAGCAATTACTGAGATATAACCCCATTGTTAGCGATGAAAAAGCTGAGCCTGGGGTGACAAAGGATTGTTTTCCAGATGCGTGAATTCACCGGATGGGCTATGACCTGGTCTGTGTGGAAAAAAAGCATATCAACGTAGCCGGGCCAGCTACGCTTTAGCGTGAAATTGAATTCGCAAGACAGGGATTGTCATCACATGAAGCGACTACTTCTTTTGAGCGGCCCGATGGCCAGTGGCAAGACGTCAGTTTCAGCCTCGCTGCAAGAACGCCATGGGTTTGTTCCGATCAGTAGTGGCTCCTTTCTGCGGGTTCAGTTGGCTTCCCGGAATGAGCCACTTGATCGTCATAGCCTCCAAGAACTCGGTGACTCCCTCGACAGGGCAACTGACTTTTCCTGGCTCATAGAGTCTGTCGCAAGTCCGGCCATCGAAGCCCGACCAAATGTTGATAACTGGCTCCTGGATGCAGTCCGAAAACCACGGCAAGTGGAGTTGTTCAAGCTCCGTTTCGGGGATGTGGTGAGGCACGTGCACATCGTCGCGCCAGAGTCTGTTCTGGAGCAGAGATACGCTGCACGTGGCGCAAGTCTTCTTGATGAGTATCAAGTGAGCGTACAGCACCCTAACGAGCAGAGCGCTCGGTCGCTTGCAGGTTTTGCGGACAAAGTTCTAGACACTCAACAGCACACCTCATGGGAAATTGCAGATCAGATAATGGGCATCTGGGAGAAGTAGCGCATGGAAACTCGGCAGATTGTAGTGATCAGTGGCAAGACCTGTAGCGGCAAGAGTGGATTAGCCAGTCTGTTGGAAAAGCAGTTTGGCTTCGCCGTGGTTTGTGATCGTCGAGCCATTGAAGATGCCGAGTGGCGCCTTCGAGTGGATCAGCCGGACATTCTTGATCGGCGACGTGATTTGGATACGGCAGCGCATGAGCAGTGGATGCTTCTGGAAACCCAGGCGATGTGCGCAAGTGAGAACGATGACCGACCATTAGTCGTCGATCACCTGGATACGCTGGCCGAGGTGCTGCAGTTTCGACAGGCTTTCGGTGCCAACCTGGTACATGTGCACCTCTACGCTAGCGATCCCACGCTTCAGGGGCGTTACGCGAAGCGTGTTGAAGGGCAAACCAGCCCTCCAGCCTATGAGGACGTAAATCAGCTCAAGGATCCGGGTGAGATCGAAGCGCTCAAGCAGGATGCAGACGTTCGCATCTACACCGAACGCTCAGATTCCGAGGACACATTGGTGCGGGTCGCCGCTCGCTTGCACCTCTTCACACCGCCTGAAATTCGATGTGTGGATGTTCTCATTGGCGGACAGTACGGAAGCGAGGGCAAAGGCAATATCGTCGCTTACCTGGCCCGCGAGTACGATGTCATGGTTCGCGTCGGCGGCCCCAACGCTGGACACACCGTGGCGAGTGCCGTCGGTACGTTTACCTATCATCATCTTCCCTCAGGGTCGCGTGAAGTTACTGCACGGCTACTTCTTGGCCCTGGCATGACTATCAGGTTGCCGGGGCTTTTTAAGGAGATTGAAGCTTGCGGTATCGGCGCAGACCGGTTGTTCATCGATCCTCAAGCAACCATTATTGAAGATGAAGACATCGAGACGGAGAAGGAGGGGCATCTGGTGTCAACCATCGCCTCTACTGGAAGCGGAAGTGGGGCAGCGGCTGCGCGGCGTATTATGAGTAGAGGTAAAGCGATAAGGCTCGCGCGGGATGTTGATGAGCTTCGCCCTTACGTGGGGATTCCAGGAAAATATCACGGATGCACATCAGACAGACTGGAGGAGGCCTACCGCAACGGTAACTCCATTCTGCTGGAAGGAACCCAGGGGAGCGGGCTGAGTATTTTCCACGGTGACTATCCCCATGTGACGTCCAGGGACACGAATGTTGCAGGATGCCTCGCTGAAGCGGGGATATCACCCAGCAGGATCCGCAAGATCCTTATGGTAATTCGACCTATGCCTATCCGCGTTGGCGATCCGGATGGGGATCAGGGACACACTTCCGGGCTGCTCAAGCATCCGACGACTTTCGACGAGATTGCAAAGTTTGCAGATCTCGAAGCGGACGCTTTGAACGCTGCCGAGAAAACCTCCACCACTCACCGTGACCGTAAAGTTGGCTGGTTTGAATGGGATCAGTTTCGCAAGGCCTGCGCGCTGAATGCCCCGACCGACATCGTCCTGACTTTTGCAGATTACCTCCAGTCGACGAATCGTAATGCTCGTCGGTTCGAACAGCTTGATTCTGACACGATCAAATTCGTGGAGGAACTTGAGCGGGTGTCTCAAGCGCCTGTCTCGCTGATTAACACTCGCTTTACCAGAGACCCGGATCCCAGCGATTTACGTTCGCTGATCGATCGGCGCAACTGGACGGCACGCTCTGGCAGGAGATAACAGATGGATCTGAACAAGCTGATCGAGCTTTACCCTCGGGTTTACCATATGGCTGAGCACGGAGCTTGGGATAGTATTCGTACCCATGGGCTGATGAGCGCAACGGCAGTCCTTGATCATCTCGCCATCGAAGGGGGCGACCGCGCCCGGTTCGAGAGCGAGCACCGCAATCAGAAAATGGATGTGAGGGCAGGGCACCCTTCCAACATTGTGCTTCGTGATCAGAAGCCCATGCCTGAGGGCAGATTGATACAGGCCCTCACGCATGGCACAACACCACGACAGTGGTATGAGTTGATCAACCACAAGGTCTTCTTTTGGGCCGAGGAACAAAGGCTGCATCGTCTGCTCGGCGCTCGCGATTACCGCAGGCTCGAACACGATGTTCTGACGCTGGATTCGGCGACTTTCATTCCGGCATATGCCGAAGCCATTTGGCTGTGCCATATGAACTCGGGCAATACCTGGCCTATGCCGCATCGTCGCGATACAGAGATCTTCCGTAGAATTCCGGATTATCCTGTGAGGCGTTCAGGCAAACCGATCAAAACGGTGGTCGAGTTGGTTGTTGATTACTCCGTCCCCAACATTGCTGAGTATGTGGTGGAAGTTCGGCGAATGCGGGGTAGTGAGGTCTTGGAGGTCATTGGTTAGTGCTCATCAATCGGGGGACTCATGCCGCGACGCCGTTTAGCCTCTCGCATATTGTTGATCAGCCCGGATCATCGACTGCTGCTTTTCAAGATCAATTACAAGACCGGTGCTTTGGCGGGGATGAGCTACTGGGCGACACCTGGCGGACAACTCAGACGGGATGAGTCTTTTGAGGAGGCGGCAGTGCGCGAGCTCCAGGAAGAGACCGGTGTTGATGTCCAATCCGTTGGCCCATGCATCGCACGCAGAGAGTTCCTATGGCAAATGCCCGATGGGGAGCCTGTGCTCGCGATCGAGAACTACTTCGTGGTGTATGCCGGCGCCGAGAAGTGCTCTTCTGCCGCATGGAGTGATCAGGAGCGCAGCGTCGTGTGTGAAGTGAGGTGGTGGTCGCAAACCGAACTGTCGAGGTGTGACGAGGATATTTACCCGCCGGATCTGACGAGTCTGTTCGCCGAGGCATTGCTCACCGGCAGTGGGTGAACCCAGTGAATCACCTCGATCAGTCGATTTGCCTCAGGTCACCGGCCGGCGCTCGTAAGGCGCTGTGAGGTTGTCGTAGCAATGCATTCCACCCCCCATCTGCTCCAAGTGCTCATGTTGTATGTAGTGCACGTAGCGAATGGCGTTGTCGCAAAGTTCGCAGTTGACAGTCAGGTCGCCTAGGTCTTCTTCGCCGACGTACTCCTAGCCTGTATCCGGTCGTATTTAGGCATGGTGTCTTGCATGGCAACCTCGACAACGTTTCGTAATCGAACGTTTCGTATTCCCTGGGTTGCGGGTGTTGATGTAGCGTTTATGGTGAACCTGCAGGACAACATCATCGTCCCTTGATCGCACGCACTCTACACATCTCCCATCATCGAGGGTGAGCTGTTCTCTGAATGCTGGCCAGAGTTTGTGTGCATAGAGATTTATGGCATTCCTCCAGTCCTTGGATTACGCCTAATTGTATGTAGTGAATACGATTTCGCCAGCGGTTTAGTGGCTTCAGAGCTTTACTCCCCATTCTTGCGCTGGGTTGAGGGGGTGGTTGAACGAGCTTTTAAGGGGGGAGCCATTCGCCCCCCCCGTCCTTGGTATTTCTTCTATGACCTGCAATCGCTAGCGTAACGCGGTGCTCAATTACTTCGAGCCGATGTGATGGGGGCGCTTGATGCGATGAGTTGAGAGTGGTTCTGTGCATGGGTTGTGAAGTGATGATTGCTTTTTGCTATCATGACATCCTGCGTAAAAGCGAGCATAACTCTACCGCGACGAGGGAGATTCATTGGTATGGCCGATCCAGAGAAGAAGAAAATAAAAGTCAAAGTCACCCGAGAGATTTTTGAGCACGGCTACCTCGGATCAATTGCGCTGAATCAACTTGCGCAGGCAAAGAGGGAGCAAGATGGTCATCGATTCAGATGGATCGTTCCCTCGATGGCTTTTTCGGTCTTCAGAATTGAGGCTCTATGTAATATTTACGGCCGGCAGCTTTTCCCGCATTGGGATCATTTCGAATCGACTACCTTTATCGGTAAAATCACAATGATCTCTGAGTTTCTGGGCCTCACCGTAGACTTTTCCAAGGAGCCTTGGCAGACCCTGAATAAGATGAAAACCTTCCGTAACGCGTTGGCCCATGCTAAGCCCCAGAGGGTTTCGAAGGAGCATGTGGTAGACGAGGGTTATTTTGAAAGGCTGTTACCAGTTCCGGAAAGTAACAAAACGATTCTCTCGCATTCTTCAATTGAGGCGGCGGAGGCATTTGAGGAGGTAGCAACAGAGCTAGATATGCTCTGGATGCACAATGCGCGTGCATTGAAAAAAGAAGTAGATACCATCGGTGGCATTAAGTATGAAGTTGTTGAGTGAGCGGCATTAGTAGATTGTTGGCTTTTGCTTTGGTTTTGTTGCCAAATACGAGCTCGGCTTGGCGTTGGATCAGCTCAACGTAATTCATTTTGGGCTCTCGTGATGTATGTGAGTGCGCGTTTGTTTTAACCTGTTGCTGTGGTGGGGGACTGGGGAAGCAGCAATCGGGGAGAGTCAATGCTGAGCATCCTTGTTGTCCTTGGCCCGCGCCTGGATCGTTGTAATTGAATCATCATACACATCCTTAGGAATGGACGTTCCAGAACATGGTCATGGACGAGTGAAAACTCGTCCAAGTGCTTATCGGATACCACCAGCCATCTTGATAATTAGATATCGGCGTATCGATTAAGTCATCGAAGTTGACTGGTCTGAAGCACTGGGCAGAAAACCAAATTCTGCCCCGGTGCATGTCCCCTAGTCTGTTGTTTGGGTTTCTAATTTAGCCACCATCATTCTCAAACGGTGATTTTCGAACTGAATGGAAACCATCTTCTGAAGTGCTTTCTGATAGATTTCGCTTTTCGCTACGATTGAGTCATCGGATTTTTTTGATTTGGTTTTGGCGGCCTGCTTCTTGGGTTTGACCAATGGTGCTGCCGGGGATTGGCGTTGTTGCGCAGCAGTATCATCGATCAACTTAACCAATGAAGCTTGGCTTAGTCTGCCCCGTTTGATTGAGCCGCGTTTCCTCCCAGCCCGAAGTGCTACTGTGTCGAGATTGATCTCAGCTCGTTCAAGCACCAGCTGATCAATTGCTTCGATGTAATGGCTGTTGTTACTCAATTTTTATCTCCAGCAGGTCGGCGTATCCCGCTTTATTAACAGCGGTGATGATGCTTTGAGTCTCCATTAGCACTTGTAGGCGGTATGGGCTGTTTTCAGGGAGGAACGCTATGGATTGCTTAAGGTTCTTGATGGCTTTGTTTACCTTGGGCATGGTTTCAGCGTCCAGGATGGAATAGCTACAGCCAGTGCATGGGATCAGGTTGGTAAACTTGATAAGTTCGCATTTATTTAGGTTAGTGCATCCACCCAATGGCCCTTGCTTATAAACCATCTCGCCATTTTCGAACATATTTTTAGTTAGCTCGGCGGCCGCGAAAACTGAGTGCAACACCTGACCTTTCCGGTACGGTGCTGCCCCTATGTCCTATTCCGAACTCAGCGTCGAAGAGCGCGCCATCATTCAACTCAGTCAAGCTCAAGGCTTCAGCCTGCGCGGCATTGCTCGCCTGATTGACAGGTCGCCCTCGACCATCAGCCGAGAGCTGAAGCGCAATCGAGGCAGTAGTGGTGCTTACTCGGCCCGCTGCGCCCAGCAACAGATGAACATTCGGCGCCAGGTTTGTCGCCCCAAGCGCAAGCTTGTGCCGGGCAGCGAGCGCTTCGAACTGGTGGCCCACATGCTGCGTAAGCGTTTGTCTCCCGAGCAGATTGCCGGCAAGCTGCGCAGCATGACCATACCCAACCTCAGAGATGCCTACGTCTGTCGTGAGACGATCTATAACGCGATCTATGCCTTGCCGGTCGGCGAGTTGCGCAAGGAGCTGATCGTCTGCCTGCGCCAAGGCAAGACGACGCGCCGGCCGCGCTCTGGTGGCGTGGATCGGCGCGGCCAGATCCCTGAGATGGTCAGCATTCATGTTCGCCCGCCAGAGATCGAAGACCGGCTGATGCCGGGGCATTGGGAGGGCGACCTGATCAAGGGTAAGGCCAACGCCTCGTCGGTAGGCACGTTGGTGGAGCGCACCAGTGGCTACCTGATGCTGATGAAGATGAACGACGCAACGGCGACCTCGGCGATGGAGGGCTTCAGTGCAGCGCTCAACAGCATGCCGCTGGCGATGCGCAAGAGCATGACCTACGACCAGGGCCGGGAGATGGCGCGGCATGCTGAAATCACCCAGCAGACAGGGGTCGCTATTTACTTCTGCGACCCGCACAGCCCCTGGCAGCGCGGTAGCAACGAAAACATCAACGGCCTGATCCGCCAGTACCTGCCCAAGGGGACTGACTTGTCGGTACACAGTCAAGAGCAATTGAATGCCATCGCCTTGGAGCTGAATATGCGCCCCCGTAAACGCTTCGATTTCAAGTGCCCGATCGAAGTCATGGGCGAGGTGATGCAGGAAGCCATGGCTATGCGGCATCATGCTCCAGCTTCAAATCAATAACCGTGTTGCACTCAGCTTCTGCAACCGCCCTCTCTATCGGTTGTAATGATCAATGGCGCGCCCCTGTCCGCTGCGGCCTTGATACGGCTGCCCTCTCCTCCCCACAAACTGGAGGTGGAGTTAATCACGTTGGCCTCGTAAAGCTCGTACTGACTTAGCTTTATGTTTGTTTCGAAGTCATCAATAAACAGCATCTGATCAGTATCGTTTATGAAGTTGACAGCGAAGATACTCCCATGTCGGTAGTAGGAGCCCATGTTCTCTGTAAGGTGCTTGTACTGAAGGGACATGGAGCCCAATGAGATCTCCCCCGAGCGTGCTCCATACACCGCCAGAGACCTGCGGCATTGATGAGTTTTCAGTGGCCATGACGTGCCAATGCTAAGGCTTGGGACGCTCCTCCAATCAGTAAATCCATCAAAAATTTCAAGCTCTCGAATATCTTCTTCTGTGATTCTGAACAAAGGATTTTTATTCAGTACGGTTGGTATCTTGAATGAAGTTCTCAAAGGTACTTTGAAGTGGAACGGTCGCGTTTCGGTTTTAGTGTGCGACACCATCGGAAACAGTGGATATTCAGAGCTATCCAGTTGGGGGTAATCATTTTTAATTCGAGCAATGTTTCCTACAGCGATTGCGGCACTGAAAGCTTTCTCGGCTGCGCTCGACGTAATCCAAGTCGTGGGGGTGAAACTCTCGCTAGAGCCTTTGTAGGTAAACCCAATAATAACCGGGATTTCTTTGCCGTTAATTCGTATTGATTGCAACGCATTGGATGGCAATTTGTTGACTTCGCCATCTCGCATTCCTGAAAATATGTGAATCCAATATTTGGCGACAGCCATCACCTCGTTAAGGTAAGCGTTCAATTGTTTCACGCTGGTGATTCCCATGTTCGAGAGAGGTGCATGAATTCCCAAGCTGACAATTGCAGTTTCCCAATCAGGAGCGCTTTTATCTTTTGGCGTATTGCTAAGAGCGTATCCATAATCGGGCTCGTTTTTACGCCGGCGGTAAAACTCAGTGATTGATTTGCTTATTGAATTAAAATCATCAAGGTTTTTGGCGAGCTCAGTGATCATCGCAGCGTAGATTCGAGAAGGGATCAACCATGTCTGCTCTCTACGGTCACCCTCACCAAAGGTGGCTGTAACGATGCTATTCGCTCGCATAGGAAGACCATCCCAAATCGTAAGATCTGAATGCGGCGAAATTTTACTGATTGTGTGGATGTCTACAAGCAGTCTGACAATCTCATCAGCGGTGTTTTTTTTGGATAGCGAAGAAATGGCCCTCAGAATTTTTGCTTCAGATTTTGGGTTTGACAGTAGTTCTTTTAAGGTGATCCCGTTAGTGAGTGCTAATACTGCTAGTGAGCGTAGTGCATGCATCCTAACGCTCTGAACTTTTCTAGGCTTGGGGAAAAGATAAAGGCGCGAGAATTGAGTTTTTTTCATCTCGCTTGCAATAGCTTCATATAGCGGCGTTGGTTTCCCTTTGTGCCATGAGCAGAAGTTAAATGAGATATTGGCTGAAGAGTATGCTCCCATTCTCCAGACATCGTGATCGTATAAGCTTAGCGGTTCGCCATTTATGTCGCGAGAGATTATGAAGTCTCCCGGGATGCTGAGTTTTGACCCGGCCGGAACATAGTTCTGTGGGGCGTACGTTTTTTGAGCGGCAGTAAGGATAAGTTTTTCTTCAATGTTCACGATGCATAACCCATGTATACAAGTGTATCGAGATGAGAGGCCCAGAACGGGTCGAGGTCACCACTCTCAACTTCATCTTGGATTTTACTCACGAGTGATATGTCCGATATCTTTTCAGTCACCGCTGCGATGACCTCATCTATTCGATATTGAAGCGGATAGAGTTGCTCAGTCCATCTGTCAGGGTCGTAATGTGATTGGCTAACCCCTATTAGAAGTTTGATTGACAGCAGGCGTTTTAGATCCGTTTCGTCGGCATGGATGGCGTAGTATTTACAGAATACGCAGTATTCTGGTTCTCGGCATGCTGGTGCAGGGGATAGGCTAGTGAAGCCTGTAGCGGGGGTGGGCACTGCTAAGGCAGATGTACATGATCCCCCTGGGATCTTGACTGACTGGGAGTCATCCTCAAGAATTCTCACTGGGATACGATCTTGAGTGCGACCTCGTTTGATGGCAGCATTTTGCATTGAATCGAAAAATTTCGAGAACTCTTCAGCGAAATCTTCTAGCGACGGGCGCCCATAATGACTTTCAATAGTGCCTACAGTATTGCCTAGTTTTTGAGCGGTGAGTAAGGTATCACCACCACTCATTTTTAAGTACTGATAGCTTACGTTCTTTCTATAATCCGTAGGTTTGATCCAAGCCACGGCGGGCATAAGCTTGTTTAAAAGTTTTTTATAGGACTGAATATGAGTAGCGTTTACTTGCCCATACTGTCCGCTTCTCCGAAGAAATGGGAAAAGTAGAGGGCTGTCTTCCGTGCCCAAAAGCCATTGTCGCAGCGCGAGGATCTTGTTGTAAGTACTGCTATATTGCGCGCCAAACTCTGGGGAGATCAACTTGCCGTTGGCTCTACCTTTTAGGCCTATCAGTCGTTTTCCCTTTGATCCAGGAATTGGTTTGAAATCATCGGGTTTTATACCTGCTACGACTGAAAGATTTCCACTAGTAGCCGCAATGAAACTCATCAAGCCTGCGGTAATCGCCATGACCACCAGTTTTCTTACTCGATAGGCGTTGCGGTTGTTTGAGTTGGAATCAAGGATTTTGCCTTCTAGAATTGCGTATGTGGCACTTTTTTGTTTACCTGTGAGGCTGTTGAGCTCTTCGTTGCCCTCAATCAGGATGTCTACAGGCGGGAGCGTAGGATGTTTCCTGAGTGCTGTGTACATAAGCCGTAGGTTGTGTGGTTTTCGAAACCCAATCTCGTCATAAAGATAGTAGGTGTTACCCAATTGTGGCGTTAGAACAAGCGGAAAGTTTTCGTTGTTGACGATGACGCGATGAACTTCATCCAAAAAATTAATATGGGCGGCGAAGCAGATATCCTGCTCTGACGATGAGCGCATTCCAGCCCTGACAATGCCAGGCTTGCTTTTTCTCAGCTTGGTTGCCCACTGCTTTATTACCCGTTGATCTTCTCCTGTAGCAAGTGATATTAGTTTGCAGGCTCCTTTCTGATAGTTGGTTGCAACGGATGCTGAAAGCCGATCGTTATTAGCAGGTGCTGAGTTTTGCCTTTGCAATAAGTAGGCCGTATAGCCTACGTAAGCCAGCTTCATGTCGCTTTTGTCGTCAAGCTTAATGTCGCTATGGTTAGAGTCTACCCAGTCAAGGAACAATGAAAAGCGTTGCTTGTGGAGCCTGGCTGTCTCAAAGTTCTGGCCGCGAATGTGTTCTATGACAAACGTGGCAATTTTTAATCGACGAATATCTAGACTTGCAGGGTCTACCAAGTCACCGATCTTTCCTCTTGGGCTGTGAGCCCTTTTTTTGTAGCAAAAAGATGAGACGTCCAGAGTGTTAAGTTGGAGCGTGGATTTATTCTCATGTCGAAATACTAAAGTGTCTGGGTTTAGGATCGTAGTGGTGACATCGGAAAGATCAATTAACGTCAATTTTCTCAGCACTAGATTAGTGTCGCACTGACGACTCATGCACCCAGACTCCGCACTACGTGGGAAAACAGCTTGGATTCGAATTTATCTTGCACATGGTTTTTCCACTCAATCCTTGATCTATAGTTCAAATATTGCAAGGTGGTTTCTTTGTTTCGATGTCCCATGCGTTGCTGAACATATTCCAATATGGCTGTGATGCTTTTACGGCTCGGTTTATCAAGTTCCTCTTCAAGCAGGTTCATGCCGAAAGTTGCCCTCAAGTCGTGAAATTTAAAATTTTCATATTCTGGATACTTGCACCGTATCTTTTTAGTTAGGGTTTTTATGAATTCTCGAACCGCTTGTCCCTCAGCGTGCGCGTAAGGCAGTCCATAGTTTTGGTTCCTACGGTCAGTCGTGAGCCGTTCACGCATTTCAAGCTTGCTCGTATAGAATGGAGTTCCCTTGCTTGATAGGAAAATATAGTTGTAGTCACTGTTCCCATAAAAAGAGTGTTCTCGTCGAGCTGTCGCTACGGCGCAATTTATATAAACCTTCAGATCTTGAACAAGCCAAGCGGGGATTACGATTGTCATTCTTGATTTGTTTTTGTTATCGATGGTTGTTCCTGCGCCAATGGGA
Source organism: Pseudomonas sp. G11 (assembly GCF_029457515.1). Lineage (NCBI taxonomy): Bacteria > Pseudomonadati > Pseudomonadota > Gammaproteobacteria > Pseudomonadales > Pseudomonadaceae > Pseudomonas > Pseudomonas sp. G11. The sequence continues at coordinate 5,895,848 of NZ_CP120377.1, read as the reverse complement.
AGTCGAATATTTCCCTCGTGGTCGAGTGGCCTGTCGAGATCCTTGATTCTAATGGTGGCTACAGTTAGCAGACGGACGCCAGTGAATAGGGCGAAATAGAACAGTAGCTGATAGACTCTGTCGTATCCTTTCAGTACCTCCAGCAGTGCTATTTGATCTTCGGTGGTAAGCGGCTTGGTTTGCCCGTCATCATAGATATAGTCAGGATCCGGCAATGGCTTCGAGCCTTTGATGGCCAGATCGGTCGACGAAACTTTGATGAATTTCTTTATGCCAAAGTCTGTTGTCGTTTCTATATATTTCACAACCTCTTCGTAAGGGGACTCAGTAAGAAGTGAAGGGTTTATAAGGTTGAAATTTATAACGTCCTTGTAAAATCTAGAGACGGCATTAACTCTTTTTTTACCTGTCTGCAAAGTCATTCGGCCGCTGTCGATTTCATCTTCAATGTGTTTTTTGTATCGATATGTTGCTTTTGATTGTTTCAGTTTTGGGAAGTGAAGATAGTCTATGCCTTCTTTGTCTAAGAAGCGGCGGTAGTGTAGGAGGTGGTCGGCGGTAGATGCATAAGTTCTATGGTTGTAAGTAAGATTATGGTTTAACTTGTTAATTAGGTATAGGTTGGCGATGTCCCACGGTTCGCCGTCCTTATCAAGGATTACTGGGTAGTTATAGTAGATATCGTCACTGGTTGCGTGCAGCTCTATTTCCGGATTTATAAGCTGATGTTCAGTGCTGGTAAGTGCTTGGTAAGTTGGCTTTAGTATTTGAAATTTTTCAATTTTTATAACTTTGGCTTTTGTGTGTTTGTTGGGAGTGGTAGTGGCTGTATTTTCCAAAATGTTCAAACTTTAATCAAAGATTTTTTTGGAGCCTATCGTATTTTATTGAGTGCGTCGAGAACTTTTTTACAATTTCAATATGTGCATAAGGCGAGATTGCAATATATGTGAAAAGCGTTTTTTAGTTTATGATTTATTTCTGCTTTTGTTTTATTGGTGTATTTGGCTATATATTGTTTTAATGGGGTGGAATATTTATTCTGGTTATCCAAGCTTGTCGCGCTAAATTTTTGTTTTTGTAAGGATTTATCTTTGAGCTAAATTTCGGATAATCAACTTCAATTTATTACAAAAGCGTGCCGCTCGACTTGAAAAAACTACTAGGCACTGGAGTATCCACTCCCAAGAAACTTGGGGGTGGCTGTATGTGATCGTATGACGTCATTCTGCAATAGAGAGTCATACGCTGCCGCCTGTGGAGGACTGCTCTACTATTGCCTCGGAAGGCGTTGCAAAGGGTTCTATGCTGGTCACCCGTCTCGGGGTGAAGAGTCAGTTTGATCCAGCCCCAGCTCATCAAGCTGACCGTACAATTTTAATTACCGAAGCCCTTGAGGCTCGATCCGAGGGCAGATTTAGTTCCAATGCCGCTGAACGGTAGGGCGGTCTCAAGGAGCAAGTGCAACAGTCAGTTAATGATTTGAGCTTGCTAATCACGAAACTGAACGCAATCCCGTCTTCGAAATATCGTATCCATGGGCGCCTGAACGAGCCTAGCCTGCCTGACAAAACACGATTTCCAACGCCGAGGGCTTACGTCATGACCAAGCTTTTCGGTCGCTGAAACAGTGGCTATACAGAACCCCCCCTCCATCGCTTAAACAATGGCTATACACAACCCCCCTCCATCGCTGACTTGGCGGCTTGGAATGACACGATAGAAACACCCATTAGACGCCTCCACCAGGTAGCTGGTCGGCGTTCAGGTGGGCCTTTCTCTTAACGGTCAGTTAATGGTTTCGAGCTTGTTGGTCGCGCAGAGCTGAAGATAATCCACCAGCACCTCGACTGGAAATTTCCAGCCCAATGTCTGGCGGGGGCGGGTGTTGAGCAAATCGGCTATTTCATCCAGTCGCGCCTGCGTCACCAGCGAGAGATCAGTGCCCTTGGGGAGATACTGGCGTAACAACCCGTTCGTGTTTTCATTGCTACCACGCTGCCAAGGCGAGTGTGGATCGGCGAAATAAATCTTCATTCCAGTATGCGCAGTGATTTCGCCATGACGGGCCATTTCGCTGCCTTGATCATGCGTCATGGTTTTTAGCAGCGAGGGCGCCATCCGCGACATCTCCCGCACAATGGCTTGCGCCGCCGCCTCAGCGGTGGGCGCTTCGAGTTTGGCGAGAATCACATAACGACTAGTGCGCTCGACCATTGTGGCAACCGCAGAGCGATTATTGGCGCCCATGATCAGATCACTCTCCCAATGCCCTGGGACCAGACGGTCTGCAACTTCCGGGGGGCGTAGGTGAATACTCAACTGCGCAGGGTAGCGTTCCCGACGCACATTGCTCTGGGTTCGCTTCCGACGTTTGCCGTCAGCCTGACGCAAATAACTGATCAGCTGACGCTTTAGCTCTCCGCGTGGGTAGGCATAGATAGCGAGGTAGATAGTTTCGTGACTCACATGTCGCTCAGGTTGGCCGGGCCAGATGCTGCGTAGTCTGCTGGCAATTTGTTGCGGTGACCAGCCAATGCGGAGCATTTCGACGACCACCTGAAACAGCTCTGCGTCTGGAAATAAACGTTTCTGACGGCGAGGCACATGCCGAAGGCGTTGAGCTCTGCTTGTGGCTTGGATTGCGTTGTAGTTGGGCTGCTGGGAGTTGCGTCTGATCTCACGACTAATGGTGCTGGGATGCCGGCCTAGTAAAGTAGCAATAGCTCGCAGCGTCTGTCGTTGAAAGAGCATCACCATAATGGTGACGCGCTCCTCGGTACTCAGGTGGTTGTATTGGGTAGACATGGCAACACCTTACATCAGGTGTTGCGCTTGCTCCTTGAGACCGCCTAGTCCTGGGAAGCCCCAACTCCTTCGATACCTTAACCCGCCTAAGTCCCTGCCTTTATGTTGGCAACCATCGTACCCAAGTGCGAAGGAGCCACAATCATCTACTGCAAGTCGTCTGGCGTGGCCGGTAAGGTTGCCTGTGAGCTCGTACGGCTTGGGTACGGCCAACCGTTCCAGTGTCAGCATATTGGCTGGGTAGCCGAGGAGCTCGACCCTGAATGGGACTACACCTATGCCCTCAGGAATGGAATCGGCCCGCATTTCGGCGGCCTCCCATGGGCGCTCCAGCAGTACATCAATGCCGACGACCTTCGTTTTCTACTGTGCATCGCCACCATCATGGAGGGGGTGAATACGGTTGCGAAGAACGTTGTCATTTACGACGTAGTCCGAAACTTTGGCCACCAAAATGAGGTGATTCTTGAACTCGTTCCAGGTGTTTCCTCCAGCTTCTCATATGGATCAAGGCAGACACGCGGTTCGAGGTCGCTCTCATACTCGTCATCAATGGGGATGCCAGCCCTAACGAGATTAGGCGACTAGGGGCTGTATTTAGATAGAAGATTCATCAGGCAGCAAGTGTTCTTGCTCAACTTGGCGAGTGGTTGCGGACAACACCCGTGGTTGATTTTCACGACGGCATGTTTTTCAAACCGAGAACTCCGACTACGTCCTAATGGGCAATGGTCGGCGGAACAAGCTTGCGATCAGTACCGTTTTGCAAGTATTCGTCCCAGACAGTCGCGGTGGCTGAATTAGGTCGAACAGGAGGGTAGGGGCGTGATTTCTGCGGTTGTATTTGACGCATTCGGTACCATTGTTCGCGTTGGGCAAAGTACCAACCCTTACGGCGCTCTGCTCCGATAAGGCCGTCGACAGGGTTTAGCGCTCACACCCCACACCCCACAGCACTCATTTCGTGATGACGGCGAATCTCTCTTTTGACCAGGTAGCTGATCATCTGACTACCTTCTGCAGAACGAACAGGCTTGAGGGTTTATGGGGTACGTCGACCAGAGCTTCGTCAGGGCGTCCCCTTGGGACTGTCTGAAGGCAGTTGATGGGTGGTTGCTTGGTCGGCTGGCTGGCTGGCTTACTGGCTGGATCCAGAGTTCTGTCTGCGACGAAAGTCTAAGTGGAGAGTGGTGGCACTTGGCTTGCTCTCCTTGTTTGACCTCGCCATCCTCTCTAGCTCAAGGTTTTCTGCGAGGTTAGAGCTGGATGGAAATGACGTCTCTCAGGCTGCTTCATCGCAGCATGATTTCAATCGGCAGTGACATGCAGCAGTTCCTGGTGACGACGGGCGCCGCCAGCTTCGATTGCCTCTTCTCTACCCGAGACACGCCCTTCGTACTGACGCTCACCGCCCGTGGCGAAACCAGGGGCTTCTTCCGCTTCGATGTGCTCAACGGCTACAGAATCCGGGATTACCTGGGTGACATGTATGGCGACCTGGTTGCGGTGCTCCGGTCGGACGGGACGAGCGGCGAGCGGTTGAAGCCCAGGGGGTTCCTGGAGCAACTGAATCAGGCCATTCCGACTCAGGCCAGTGTCCGGGCCAACCCCAAACCCTCAGAAATCGTCCGTCTGCGTCCCGATATCATCGAGGAGCGCGAGAAGCCGTTCTTCAACGCGTGGATCTACTGGAAGGAAGACAGCGGTCGACGTCCAAGCGAAGAGAACCAGCACAAGACGCTATTGCTGCTCGGGCCTAAGGCCGCACAGCACAGTCGAGAGCGAAACGCCTCGTCGCGATGGAGTGCGATTGATACAGGCGGGGTCTGGAAAACTTGAACACGCCATCGTTCGATTTAGCCGTTTATTAGAGGCGGCTCTGTACGGCCCGAAAACCGACGAATCGGCGAGGCGCCGGATGGTGTTCAGGCAGCGATAGCTGATCGGCTGGCCGGCGCCCTGGCTGAGGGGCTGCTGGGCTGCTGTGTTGCATGGCAGAAACGGCAGATATGGCCGAAATGACAGGGCATGCCGCAGGGGCAGGCAATATCGACACCGCGCAGGTTGTGCGATTTGCGATCAGGATATTGACTCTCGCTTGGGCTTGGCTCAACGTCGCACTCAGCTAGCGGCGTCGGGCCGTCACACGATTTTCGCTGTAATTGCAGGATGCGAACAGGGGTAGCCAGAGTGGACAATATTCAGGCCCAGATGATGCGTGATGAGCTTCAGGGGCAGGTAGTTGGCGGGTGGCTCATTGATGGGTTTCTGGGCAACGGCAAGTCTGCGGTGGTCTTGCCCGCGAGCAAAGAGGGCGTGCATGGCGCCATCAAGATCTTCCACCGGGAGCTGGTGGAGCGGTATGGCAAGGAAATGCAGTTTGAAAGGATTTTGCGGGAGCGAAGCCTGGTCGGTGCTCATCACGAAAACCTGGTGAAAATTCTGGACGGAGGGGAGTGTCCGGTCACCAAGTACCTCTACGTCGTGATGGAGCGTCTTCCGTACAAAAATCTTCACGAATGTCTTGCCGATATCCCTTTGGCCGCAGTGCCAGGCATCATTTCACAGATCGCCTCCGCAGCGCGTTACCTCGAAGATCGCCAGCTGGCCCACCGAGACATCAAGCCTGAGAACATCGTGATTTCGGATGATTTCTCCAAGGCCATCCTGCTTGACCTGGGCGTGCTTCTGCCTATCGGAGCGGCGGGCCTGACGGATGTCGACCAGCGCCAGTTCATTGGCACGCTGCGCTACAGCTCTCCTGAGTTTCTGTTCCGCGAGGAGGAGAACACCATCGAGGGATGGCGGGCTGTTACTTTCTATCAGCTCGGAGCAGTGCTCCATGACCTGCTGATGAAGAAGGTGCTGTTCGACGAGTTCACTGATCCTTTCCCACGGCTCGTTGAAGCAGTGAAAAGCCAAAAGCCACACATCGTGTCGGAAGATCATCGGTGTGTGCAGCTTGCCAATCGATGCCTGACGAAGCTTGCTTCTACACGGCTACAACTGGTGAAGTGGGGGGATTTCAATTTTGACGAGCCCTCCGTAAGTCCTGCGGTTGTCGCACGGGAACGTGTCCTTCTGCGGCAGCAGTACCAGCGGCAGGCCATTGGCCCCCAGCAACCCGCAGCTCTAGCGGCATCTCAGGTCAAGCGCATGCTTGAGGATGCTTGCAACCAATTCGAGACCCGGCTGGCCGCCTTCTTCAACGGGGCTGGCATGTTCCCGCTGCGCATGACGACCACCTCCAGCGACCCAGCGCAAAAGAAGTTCCAGATCTACATACAGTTCGAGCGCGATAACGAACTTGGGCTGCCATGCAACATGAGTGTCCTCATCAACGTTGAGCTGCTGGATGCCAACGCAGGTGATCCGGTCTTCCGTGCAACTACGGCCAGCGCGTTAGCTACAGCGCCCATCAGCACCATTACCTCAGAACCTGATAACTCCTGCGCCGGGGATCTGCCGTCACTGCTGGATGGATCATTCCTGGAGGTCGTTCTCTTGGGCTATCTCGATGCTGCCTATAACGCCATTGATCAAGGTGTTGAGTTGACACCTGATGTGGGCTTCCCTCTGATCTGCAATTGAAAAGGATTTTGCAATGCCTTCTACCTGGTGGCGTGACGCAAGTGAGCTGGTGAAAGAGCAGTCGGATCTGCTAGATATTGACCCTGATCAGCGTCTGCTCATCAGCGGCCCGCCAGGCAGTGGCAAAACCAACCTGCTGTTGCTCCGTGCTAATCAGCTCTATCTCGGCACCCATCCCAATCTCTACGTCGTGGTTTTCGGCTCGCTGCTGAAGTCGTTCATTCAGATGGGTGGCACGCAATACAAATTCCCATCCGAAAACGTCGTGACCCATGCCAGTCTTTTCAACATGATCCTGCGACGAGAGGGGATTGACGTGAACGACTCAACGCTGGGTTTGATGGAGGCTCGGCAGCAACGAGCAGATCATCTGGAAGCCCTGCTCTGTGCCGGGAAGATCGGCGCTCAGTTCGATGCCTTGCTGTTGGATGAGGCCCAAGACTACACGCCTCAGGAAATCCGGATTTTTTCTCGACTTACCAATGTATTAGTCGCGACAGCGGATGTTCGACAAAAAATCTATGATGTGGCGGACTGCTCGGCAGACCTAGCACAATCGATTGGTCATGAGTACAAACTCAAGTATCACTTCCGCAATGGCCACGACATCTGCAAGGTCGCTGATGGGATCTACAAGGGATACCCCATCTATGAGCCGATGCTGCCGACCTCAAACTACCGCGAGGCTGATTATCCATCCGAGGCCCTGCCCAAGTACCCTCTCCAGTTTCCCGAGCAGGTTGCTGAAATGATCGCTCAGGTACGGCGGCAACGGGTAGCTTACCCAGAAGACTTAATCGGCATCCTTACCCCACGGAATGAAGAGTTGGACATTATTGAAGCCGAGCTCAATCGAGCGGGTTTAGGGGCTTATTACACAAGGGCGAATGCTTCCAACCGGTTTGATTGCACCCGTCCCATCTGGCTGTCGACGCTCACGGCAGCCAAAGGCTTGGAGTTCCGTGCAGTTCATATCCTGGGCATTGGCCATCTGGAGCGTATGCCGAAAGTCGCGATGCGCCTGATTTTCACCGGGGTGACGCGAGCAAAGACCGCGTTGACCTTGTATTGGCATCGCACTGCGCCCGGCTACTTGAAATCAGCATGCCTTCCGTTGGAGGCGCCGAAGCCGGCTCCAGCTCGTAATCAAATATTTGGGATTTGACCATGTGGCATATCAAGCTATCTAAGCGGGACTTCTTAGAATTTTGGATTAGCGGGGGCAGAAGTCTGCCAGGCAAGGCCGACCGTCTTTCACACGCGGGCATGGTAGAAACTGATGATTTCATCCGTGCATTCTGGAAGGATGGGCCTTCGGAGGCGTATCCGTTTCCCAATTTTATCGTGGCATCAGAAGCTCAGTTGGCTAGTGTATTGACGGCTATCAATGCATCTCCTTCAGCGACTACTCCAGTCTCCGCGTTCTCAAGGTTGATAGCGACAAAGGATTTCAACGAGTTCTCCCGTTCGGCGTCTATGGATTTCGACGGTCTAATGAATGCGGCAATCGTAGCTCTAGTGATGGCGGAAGCTGTATGGCATTCGGATGGGAAAGTAGGTCTGCGCCAGGTAAGCTTTGCTGCCTGTAAACGTACTCTTTCATATGCGTTCGGACGTGCACTAGCAGGCCAACTCGGCGTGGAAGGATTGGAGAGACTGCCTAGCCGATGGCTAGAAGTTTATTCAATTCTCAATGCCAATATATCGTTTTCTCATTTGCGAGATACCCTTGCAGTACTGACCAGCGCGTTGAGAGCTTTCGCGTCCATCTCGTGCGGCTTGTATCCAAATAACGAAGCAACCGAACTGGCGTTCGCAATACATCAAGGAGACCGCGAGGCGCTACGGATGTTTTGGTCTAAATACAGCCGCTCATTCGCCCCCGGTATCGAGCTCGATGCTTTACAGGCCTCGACTCGTGAGAACCGTGCCAATTACTTGCAGGCCGCGCTAAATGCTCTACCCGGTGGCGGTCATGGAATGTATGACAGCGTTAGTGGGGTGTCGGGTAGTGGTGATGAGGTGGGCGCTGCAGTCTGCGCGTTTATCGCGACTCAAATCGCGCCTGGCTCTCTGGAACATCTGGAACTACTGAGGCAATCAGGGAATCCAGCATTGGTGTTCTGGTACGCCTTATATGCAGCCCTACAAGCTCCAAACGATATTCTTTCAGCTCAGTCAGGGTTGGGTTTCAAGATATATCGGGGCCTCACCTCCGTGGATAATTTACTCTCAGCCCCATCAGCGGACATTTCGTACGAAGAGCTCAAGATATTCGAGCGCACAGGGCTTGAGGGAGTAGTCCGAAACTTTGGCCACCAAAATGAGGTGATTGTTGAACTCGTCCCGGGTGTTTCCTCCAGCTTCTCATATGGATCAAGGCAGACACGCGGTTCAAGGTCAGACTCATATTCGCCCTCAATGGGGGATGCCAGCCCAAACGACATCAAGCGACTAAGCGCTATGTATCGGTCGAAGATTGATCAGGCGGCAAGTGTCTTGGCGCAGCTTTCCCGAGACTTTGCGGAGCTCGATGAGCCGTACAAGCGAGGAACCAGAAGAAAGCCGTAACGGGAGTTTTAAACTAATGTGGTGGCTTGGGGCAGGGGAGGGATGGAGTGGGTCTCTCTGGATTGGTGATGTGTCGGGCTGAGATCTGTTCCTCCTACTCCCCATGGATCCTTCTATCTGATCGTTTGGATGGGGGGCTCCCAACCTAACAGGGCATATTTGTACTCTTTGTGAGATGGGGATGATGGCTTTCAGGCTTTTGGTGGGGCAGAGCACAGCTATCGGTATGGGCCGAGTGTGAGGCGCGGATGTCATGAAAAGCTAACTATGGAGCTTAGGCCCGGCAAGGCACGTAGTCTTATCTTGGTGTCCATATGGACGTTTTCAGATTCCCAGTTTTTTCGGAGTTCTTTGGATTCTCCTTGTACACCAACAGGATCACCGCCGACATGGCGCCCAGGCCCGACAGCAGCAGCAACGGCGAACGGTCGATCAGGGTGGCGACGATGATGATTGCGGCAAAGACAAACAGCACCATCTTCGCCAGTTGCACATACCCCTTGATCGAGCGCGTGCGCGCATGTTCGGTACGGGCATAGATGTCGAGCAGGGCGTTGAGCAGGGCGCTCATGGCCAGCGTCATGAACAGGAGGGTGAATGCCAGCGCGACGTTGCCGATAAACAGGGTGGCGGTCTTGCTCAGGTCTGGCACCAGGTACAAGCCGAACTGGATCACCAGGGACGGCGTCAGCTGTGCCAGGCGATGGAAGACTTTGTTGTGCCGCAGATCGTTGAGCCAATGCAGGGGCGGTTGCCTGCCGAGCAGCTTGATGGCGTGAAGGATGAGGTAGCGCGCCACCCGGCCCAGTAACAAGGCCACCACCAGCAACACCAACATACCCAGGCCAGCATGCAGCAACGGGTGTTGATCGAGGGCGCCCCAAAGGTCTTGGACGTTGAGCCAGAACTGTTTGATATCCATGGGTGAAACCGATTCTTCTGTAAGACAAGACGGGGCGATTAGAGCATTTAAGTGCAATAAAGTTGACGTTGTGGACAAACCAGCTGACAAAAAAGCGGCTGATTAGCGCCGTTCGCGTAAAGAAACTCGGTTTGGACGGCCGAAACCGGTACCCTATGCAGCTGATATTTTGTATTTCTTCGAGGTAGCACCCGTGTTTTCCCAATTCGCCCTGCACGAACGCCTGCTCAAAGCCGTGGCCGAGCTTAAATTTGTCGAGCCTACGCCTGTGCAAGCAGCGGCCATCCCGCTCGCGCTCCAAGGGCGTGACCTGCGGGTGACGGCTCAAACCGGGAGTGGCAAGACTGCCGCTTTCGTCCTGCCGATTCTTAACCGCCTGATCGGCCCGGCCAAAGTCCGCGTCAGCATCAAGACGCTGATCCTGCTGCCGACCCGCGAGCTGGCCCAGCAGACCCTGAAGGAAGTGGAGCGCTTCTCGCAATTCACCTTCATCAAGTCCGGCCTGATCACCGGTGGCGAAGACTTCAAGGTCCAGGCCGCCATGCTGCGCAAGGTGCCGGATATCCTGATCGGCACGCCGGGCCGCATGATCGAGCAGCTCAACGCTGGCAACCTCGACCTCAAGGAGGTCGAAGTGCTGGTGCTGGACGAAGCCGACCGCATGCTCGACATGGGTTTTGCCGACGACGTACAGCGCCTGGTGGGCGAGTGCGTCAATCGCCAGCAGACCATGCTGTTCTCCGCCACCACCGGTGGTTCGACCCTGCGCGACATGGTGGCCAAGGTCCTGAACAACCCTGAGCACCTGCAGGTCAACAACGTCAGCGACCTGAACGCGACCACGCGCCAGCAGATCATCACCGCTGACCACAATGTGCACAAAGAACAGATCCTCAACTGGCTGCTGGCCAATGAGACCTATCAGAAAGCCATTGTCTTCACGAATACCCGCGCTGCGGCCGATCGCATCTACGGTCGCCTGGTGGCGCAGGACTACAAGGCGTTCGTGCTGCACGGCGAGAAAGACCAGAAGGACCGCAAGCTGGCCATCGATCGCCTCAAGGCCGGCGGCGTGAAGATCCTGGTGGCCACCGACGTCGCCGCCCGCGGCCTGGACGTGGACGGCCTGGACATGGTCATCAACTTCGACATGCCCCGCAGCGGCGACGAATACGTGCACCGTATCGGCCGTACCGGGCGTGCGGGCAACGATGGCCTGGCGATCTCGCTGATCTGTCACGGCGACTGGAACCTGATGTCGAGCATCGAGCGCTACCTCAAGCAGTCGTTCGAGCGTCGCACCATCAAGGAAGTCAAAGGCACCTACACCGGGCCGAAGAAGGTCAAGGCGTCGGGCAAGGCCGTTGGCGTGAAGAAGAAAAAAGTCGACGCCAAGGGCGACAAGAAAAAGGCCGGCGCCAAGTCGCCGACCAAGCGCAAGATCACCAACCGGCCGAAGACCGACAACCTGTCGCTCGTCAGCAAGGACGGCATGGCACCGCTCAAGCGCCGCAAGCCAGAAGCGCCGGCTGCCGAGTAAGGCAGGGGTGAAATAAAAAAACCGGACGTTGTCCGGTTTTTTTTGCCTTCAGTTTTTCGCCTTGGCGGCGGCCTCTTTCAATTCTTTGAGGCGGGCATCGATCAACTGGCACTTGTCGGGGAACTCCGCGCTCTGGGTATCCAGGTCCATTTTCTGCAACTCGTCGTTCATCTCCTTGGCCTTGGAGGGGTTCTGTTCGGTGAGTTTCGCCACTTCCTGCCCTAGCTGTTCGCGCTTGGCGGTCGCCTCGTCCGGCGTACAGGCCCAGGCGGGCAGGGCCGTGAGCAACGTGGTGGCAATGACCAGGTTCATCAGGGTTTTCATACTGGGACCTCCTTGGTGGTTATGTGCAGTTGAGGGCGCGAACGTCTGGAAAGTTCAGAGAAATGACGCTCGTCCATTCGGCTGAACGGCCAGTGACGCGGCGTGTCACACCTTGAGACGGGCTCCCTTTCCATCGGCCCGCAGGAGGAATCAGGATGACGACTTACAACTGGGATTTGATCGAACGTCTGCTGCATGAAGTGCAGAACGGCAAGGGCAGCTTCGCCCCACGCAAGTACGCCGAAGAGGAAGCGGCCGAGAAGGCCACGGCGGGCGAGTCCACGGGCAATCTGGATGCGTTGAAAAAAACCGCTGCGGATTATGAAGCGCTGCTGTTCAAGCGCGGTTTTATTGAATCGCGACCTGAGGAAGAGGGCGGCAACGGCGAAAACTTTATCCTGACCGGGCTCGGCGCGCAGTTGCTGGCGCTGATCGACAGCTCTATTCCGGGCAATGATCACCCACGCCAAGTGCTGGATGAGCAGGCAGATGCGTTGGACCCGGCGACCTTTGCTGAAGTGGCGTCCAAGGCACAGATCGCTTGAATCCCTCCATACCCGGCCCCTTCGCGCCGCCGGGTACTCCGCAGCTGTCAGATCGGTAATCTGCCGCTAAGGTTGCTGACAGCTGGCGCCGCCTAATCTGCAGCCATTCATCTCATGGACTTGAATCGGCATGCATTCCACTACCTCCAGACGAACCTTCGTCAAAGGCCTGGCCGCCGGCGGCTTGCTCGGTGGGCTCGGGCTATGGCGCCCGCCGGTTTGGGCGCTGAGCAATCCCGGCCACCCCACCGTGCTGACGGGCAGCGAATTCGATCTGTTTATCGACCAGACGCCTGTCAACCTCAGCGGCCAACAGCGTATCGCGCTGACGATCAATGGCAGCCTGCCCGGCCCGCTGTTGCGCTGGCGCGAGGGCGACACCGTGACCCTGCGCGTGAAGAACCGGCTCAACGAGCCTACCTCGATCCACTGGCACGGCATCCTTCTGCCGTCCACCATGGACGGCGTGCCTGGCCTCAGTTTTGAGGGGATCGAACCGGGTGGGGTGTATGTCTACCAGTTCAAGGTCAAGCAGCATGGTACCTATTGGTACCACAGCCATTCCGGGTTTCAGGAGCAACAGGGCGTGTACGGGCCTCTGGTCATCGATCCCAGGGAGCCGGAGCCGTTCAGTTGCCAGCGTGACTACGTCGTGATGCTGTCGGACTGGACCGACGAAGACCCCGTCGCGCTGATGAAGACCCTCAAGAAGCAGTCCGATTACTACAACCGGCACAAGCCCACGGTGGGCGATTTTGTCCGCGATGCAGGCCAGCGCGGCTGGTCGGCTACCGTCGCCGATCGGCTGATGTGGGCGCGCATGAAGATGAATCCTACCGACCTCGCGGACGTCAGCGGCGAGACCTACACCTACCTGCTCAATGGCCAGCCGCCCGGTCGCAACTGGACCGGCTTGTTTGAGGCAGGGGAGAGAATTCGCCTGCGCTTTATCAACGGCTCGGCGATGACCTATTTCGATGTGCGCATTCCGGGGCTGAAGATGACCGTTATCGCCGCCGACGGCCAGCCGGTGCAACCGGTCAGCGTCGACGAGTTCCGCATTGCCGTGGCTGAAACCTTTGATGTGCTGGTCGAGCCCACTGCCGCCGCCTACACGCTGTTTGCCCAGTCGATGGACCGTACGGGGTATGCCCGTGGCACGCTGGCCCGGCAGGCGGGGGCGGAGGCCTCAGTGCCGGCGCTTGATGCGCGCCCTTGGATAACCATGGACGACATGGGCATGGGCGGCATGGACCACGGCGCCATGGGCGATATGCCGGATATGGAAGGCATGGACCACAGCGCCATGGGTTCGATGTCGATGCAGAGCCATCCGGCCAGCGAGCAGGACAACCCGCTGGTGGATATGCAGGCGATGAGCCCGATGCCCAAGCTCGACGACCCCGGCGTCGGCCTGCGTAACAATGGCCGGCGCGTCCTGGCCTATGCCGACCTGCGCAGCACCTTCGAAGACCCCGATGGCCGTGATCCCTCGCGTACGATCGAGTTGCACCTCACCGGGCATATGGAGAAGTTTGTCTGGTCATTCAATGGTGTGAAATTTTCCGCTGCCGAACCCTTGCAACTGACCTATGGCGAGCGGGTGCGACTGGTATTAGTCAACGACACCATGATGAGCCACCCGATTCACCTGCATGGCCTGTGGAGCGACCTTGAAGATGAAAACGGCCAGTTCCAGGTGCGCAAACACACGATCGACATGCCACCGGGTACCCGGCGCAGTTACCGCGTGACGGCCGATGCTCTCGGCCGCTGGGCCTATCACTGCCACCTGCTGTACCACATGGAAATGGGCATGTTCCGTGAAGTTCGCGTGCATGAATGAGGAAGCGGGCATGAACCATCGTGTTATATCGCTGTGCATCACGTTTGCCACATTAACCTGCGGCTCGCTGGTGTTGGCGGATGAACTGCAGGGCATGAGCCCGGCGGCTTCGTCCGCACCCACCCAAAGCCGCACACCGATCCCGGTACTGACCGACGCCGATCGCGCAGCGGTCTATAACGCGCCTGGCGGGCACAGTGTGCACGACAGCGCGATTCATTCGATGCTGCTGATCAACCAGTTGGAATGGCAAGGCGCCGACGATGGCAGTGCGCTGAACTGGGATATCAAGGGCTGGGCCGGCGGTGATATCGACCGACTGTGGCTGCGCAGCGAAGGCGAACGCAGCGCCGGCCGCACTGACAGTGCCGAAGCCCAGGTTCTGTGGGGGCACGCCATCAGCCCTTGGTGGGACTTGGTTGGCGGTGTGCGGCAGGATTTCAAACCCGGTCACAGCCAGCGCTGGGCAGCCTTCGGCATCCAGGGCATGGCGCTCTACAACTTTGAGGCCGAGGCGACGCTGTTTGTTGGCGAGTCGGGCCGCACCGCGGCCCGGTTGGAAGGCGACTACGACATTCTGCTGACCAACCGCCTGATCCTGCAGCCGACCGCGGAACTCAACTTTTATGCGCAAAACGATCCGCAGCGCCGCGTGGGCTCAGGCCTTGCGGAAAGCGAATTGGGCCTGCGGTTGCGCTACGAGGTACGCCGAGAGTTTGCGCCTTACGTGGGGGTCAGTTGGAACCGCACCTATGGGCAGACAGCACAGTACGCCCGCGCGGAGGATGAAGACGTCAGCCAACTGCGCTGGCTGGTCGGTGTGCGCCTATGGTTTTGACACTTTTCCTATACCTATAACTCGCCGCCTTGAGCGGCCTGGAGCCTTGCATGTCTCTGTTGAAAACTGCGTTAGCGGGTGGTGCGCTGTGGGTCGGATTAATCCTCAGCCTGCCGGCCGCGGCCCATCCGAAATTGCTCTCGTCCATTCCAGCCGCTGGCACCCAGGGCACGCCGCCCGCGGTCATAGAGCTGCGCTTCTCGGAGAACCTGCTGACGCAGTTTTCCGGCGCCAAGCTGACCATGACCGATATGCCCGGCATGCCCAACTCGCCGATGCCGGTCAAGGCCAGTGTGGCAGCGAGCACCGATCCCAAAGTGATGTTGATCAAGCCGGCTTCCGTGCTGAGCACCGGTACCTATCGGGTTGACTGGCGCGCGGTATCGTCCGATACGCACCCGATCACCGGTAACGTAGTATTCAGCGTTCAGCCATGAGTGAATTGAGCCAAGTCGCCCTGCGGTTTGCCCTCTATCTTGACCTGATGTTGTTGTTTGGCTTCGGGCTCTTTGGGCTTTACGGGCTGAACGCCTCGCAGCGCACGCTACTGAACTTCAAGAGGCTGATGGGGTGGACGGCGGGCCTGGGGGTGTTGTTGTCCGTGGCGTCGCTGCTGTCCATGACCCAGGCCATGAGTGGCGCCAGCGATTGGCAGGCGTTATGGCCACATTTGCAGATGATGCTCTGGCAGACCGACCTGGGTGTGGCCTGGTGCCTGCGTATCGTGGCGCTGGTCCTGGCAGGGTGTACTACCCGCTTGCTGCCGGCCACGGTGTTGGGGGGCGTCGCGCTCGTGACACTGGTCTGGAGTGGGCACGGCGTGATGCACGAAGGGATGCTGGGCGCGTGGCACATCATCAGCGACGCGGCACATCTGCTGGCTGCGGGAGGCTGGGTCGGGGCGTTGGCGGCGTTTGGGCTGTTGTTGAGGCGCGCATTGTTTCGGGACCGTTATCGCGTCGAGGTGTTGGCCGGGGCACTTGCAGGGTTTGAGCGTATCGGCGCGGGATTCGTCGCGGTGCTGATCGTCACCGGTGGGGTCAATTATCTGTTGGTGGTGGGGCCGAACCTGGACGGCATCAACGGCAGTGTCTACGCGATCCTGTTGGGCCTGAAGCTCGGCGTTTTTAGCTTGATGCTGGGGCTGGCGGCACTCAATCGTTTCCATCTGGTTCCGTTTCTGCAACGGTCCCTGGCGGCGGGCGACACTGCCGCTGCGGGCCGCGTGCTGCGGCGCAGCATGGCCCTGGAGTTCGGCGCGGTGGTATTGATCCTGGGGCTGGTGGCTTGGCTGGGAACCTTGGCGCCGGGTTAGGGTTGCACGCTTTTCAGGCACTTGAGCGTCTGGAAGTCACTGCGGACCTTGTCGATTTTTTGCGAGAGTTTCAGCCGTTGCTGCACTGTGCTTTCAGCCGTCAGATCCACGAGCAGGCTACGGGCAGCTGTTTCAGTCTGGGCGTAGGCGACGCGATACTCTGGAGTCCATAGGCTTTCGCGGTTCACCAGCAATTGCTCGATTTTCTGCGGGAAATCGGCGCCGTCACGGTGTTGCACCGCTTCGATAAATTGCGCCTGCCAGCGGGCGCGGTTGCCGATCCACTGCTGGTTCTGTTCACCCAGGTCGATTGACCAGGTCATCACGCGGTTCTGCTGGCTGGCGCTGAGCGGGCCCATCCAGGTCTCCAGGCGCTTGTTCATGCGCTCGGCGCGTTCCTTGATCTGCTGGGGGAGGGGCGGCTTGAGGTATTCGTCCTGGCGTTTGCGCAGGTCTTTGGCCAGGGCCTGGTTCATGTCCTTGACCTGTTGGTCGTCCAGCCCTTGCAGCAATTGGATCGCTGACGGGGTGACCTGTTGCGCAATCTCGGCAATCGCCTGTTTGGCTTCGACGGTGCGGGTCTGTAGTGCGGCGTCGGTGACCTGGTGGTTGTCGACCATCTGTTGCAGGCGGTCGAGCCAATCCAGATAACCCGGCAGTTGTGTGGTGCAGTGCCAGGCCAGGTGTTCCTTGAGTGTGTCGTTGAACCAGGTCTTTTGCCCGGGGGTCATGTCCAGGTAGTCACTGAGGGTCCAGGGGATGATGACGTCGAGATTACGGTAGGCCAGGCCCACGCGATTGCAGCCGGCGAGCACCAGGCTCAGGGCCAGCAATACCAGCAGAAGTTTGAGCCGTTGCAGCATGGGCGGGTCCTTGCGCGGGAGGGGGGTTAGTGCATGTGAACCCGCGGCAGGCACCACAGTTCAGCCCATCAATAAAACGACCGCGCGGCCTTCAAGGTCAACAGGCCATCGCATTGTGAATTGTGTCCGGAGTAGGCCGAGCAGTCGCTGCCGGTGAGGCTGGAGCCGCTGTAGATCAGGTCTAGGTCAATGCCTTTCCAGGCGCGGGAAAACTGCACCGACCAGTCGCTGAAACTGCTGATGGAGCCGCCTTCCACCGACGCTGGCGTGCCCAGTTGATGGGTGGTGTACTTCATGCTGACACCAATGCCGAAAGGCTGGGTGCCGCTGAGGTCGGCAAACAGCGTGCTGTCCTGGCGGTCGGGGTCGTTGCTGAAGGATGCACCGAAGCGGTTGCCCAACAGGTTCAGGCCGCCGTAGAACTCCTGGCTGTTCCTGAGGCTGAGCGTGGGGTAGCTGTAGTGGATCAGCCCTACTTCGTAGCCGAGGGTCTGGTCGAAAGGATGTTTGAAGCCCATGTAGGAATCGACCTCGAGGTTGCTGGTCGATGACAGGCCCATGTTCGGGGAAAACTGGCCGATGTACAGACCGCTGTCGTGACTGAGGTCCAGGCCGCCATGGAATGAATCACTGCCGGGCGATGTCGGCTTGACCAGGCCCTGGGCCATGCTGCGGCTGGGGGTGGTGCCCAATTTAAGGTCGAAGTCGCCCAATTCGCGCTGGAAGATCTGCGCTTGGGCAAGCGGGCTGGCGGCCAAGGCACTGACCAGGAAGATATAGGGTTTGAGCATGCTTCACTCCATGAAAAGCGAGGAGCAGTGACGGAAAAATCGGGCAGATGCCCGTGCTAGACGTGTGCAAGCATACCGGCGAATGCCAGGCGATGAGTCCCGTTCGTCGATTAACGTATTAGAGGATCAGGCAGGCGGGTATTTCGGGCTCTAGTCCTAGCGCCTTGAAGGCAAGACGCTTAGGGACCAGGTGCGTTGCGCGGGGGTTACTTCTTGCCCAGGCTGATTTGCTTGGACGGGCCGAAAGTCTGGCCGCTCACGCCCTTGGCAATCTGCTGGATTTCGCCACCGGATTTGAGGAACGCAGCAATCTGGCTGTTGATCGATTCGCTGGTTTCAACGGCGGGAGCTGGCTTTGCTTTGCTGTTGGATGCTTTTACGCGCATGGCGGCCACTAACCTGTAGAAAATTAACTTGGCCAGGCATCGTACAGGAAATACTTGACAATTGCTTGGTAAATATCCCCTTGGAATTATAAGTGGGCTGGAAAATCAGCTGGTTTTAACTTTGCAATAAGCGCCTAACTGACTGTTTTAACTCGTAACGCTGGGGGTGAAATGGCCGTTGTGCCGTGGAGCAATCGAGCCGTTTGATCTGACGAGCGGGGCGCTGCCAGTAGAACGCCATGCCAGCCGCGATTTTTCAGGCGCGCGCGCGTGCTGCACGCAACTCGGGTAGAATGCCGCCCACGCAATGAGGGTATTGGAAATGGCTTTAGTCGGGCGCTACAACAGCTTGCAAGTGGTTAAACACACTAACTTTGGTTTGTACTTGGATGGTGCGCAAGATGGTGAAATCCTCTTGCCTAATCGTTACATCCCCAAAGATATTCCCAGTGAAGATGAAGACTGGCTTAACGTTTTCATCTATCTGGACAGCGATGACAAACTTATCGCCACCACCGAAAAACCGAAAGTTCAAGTCGGCGAATTTGCCAGTTTGAAAGTCGTCGAAGTCAACAGTATTGGTGTGTTCCTTGATTGGGGCTTGCCCAAGGACCTGTTGCTGCCGTATTCGGAAGAAAAGCGCCAGTTGAGCGCCGGTGAATATTGCGTGGTGCACGTCTACCTCGATAAGCACACCAAGCGCATCACGGCGACTGCACGCCTGGATCGTTACCTGGACAAGACGCCGGCCAACTACCAGGTGGGCCAGGAGGTCGATCTGCTGGTGGCCGAAGCCACCGACATGGGTTTCAAGGCGATTATCAACAACAAGCACTGGGGCTTGATTCACAAGAACGAAGTGTTCAAGTTCCTGCGCCCGGGCAAGGAAGAGAAGGGCTTTATCAAGGAGATCCGCGCCGATGGCAATATCAGCCTGAGCCTGCAGCCGGTTGGCCAGGAAGCGGCCTCCAGCCTGAACTCGAAGATCCTCGCCAAGTTGCGTGAAAACAACGGCAGC
The DNA here is from genome assembly GCF_029457515.1 of Pseudomonas sp. G11. NCBI lineage: Bacteria > Pseudomonadati > Pseudomonadota > Gammaproteobacteria > Pseudomonadales > Pseudomonadaceae > Pseudomonas > Pseudomonas sp. G11. Next base: position 5,876,490 of record NZ_CP120377.1, on the reverse strand, counting down.
CTGCCGGTCAGCGACAAGAGCGACCCGGCGGTGATCAGCAACTTGTTTGGCGTGAGCAAGGGCAACTTCAAGAAAGCCATTGGTGCACTCTACAAGCAGGGCCAGATTGTGATTCACGCGGATCGCATTGAACTAAGCTGAGTTCGCTTGGCTCTCTGGTAGGAGCGAGCGTGCTCGCGAAAAAGGTACATCCGACGCAGCGATGCGCTTGGAATACATTCGCGAGCAAGCTCGCTCCTACAGAGGTTGTATCAATGTCCAAGACGTCTGTCTTCGCCTACCTCGGCACCTTGTTCGCCTTTCTGGTGCTCGACGGCCTCTGGCTCGGCGTCCTCATGGGCCCGACCTACAAATCCCTGCTGGGCCCGCTGATGCTTGATCAGCCTCGCCTGTTGCCCGCCGTGCTGTTCTATCTCCTGTACGCCATCGGTTGCGTGGTCTTGGTGGTCCTTCCCAGCGCAAGCTGGCAACGCGCGGCGCGCCTGGGTGCTTTGCTCGGCCTGGTGGCCTATGGCACCTATGACCTGAGCAATTGGGCCACGCTGCAAGGCTGGTCGGCCGGCTTGGCGGTGATGGACATGGCGTGGGGCACTCTTCTGACCGCGGCGTGCTGCACGGTCGGGCACTTGTGTGCACATCGAGTGCACCGGTGATTGTGTACAGGATTTATGTGCACCGTTGCTGAGCGTCTTGCCAGCCTCTAGCCAAGCATAAATACCTTTGCAACCCGCGCTGCAGGGGGATTGTGTGCTATTGGCACGCATTCTGCTGACTCTATCGTATACAAACCATGCCGCCTCCCGTATGCATCCCGTTACGGCAGCGCAGGCCGGTATTTCGAGGAGCCCAGCGATGACCGAACAATTGCCCAAAGGCTACAGCCCCCGCCTGTATAACCAGGACCTGGGCCCGCAGCCGCAGAAGTGGACCTGGTACAACATCTTCGCGTTCTGGATGAGCGACGTGCACAGCGTCGGCGGCTATGTATTCGCCGCCAGCCTGTTCGCCCTCGGGTTAGCCAGTTGGCAGGTGTTAATCGCCTTGCTCGCGGGTATTTGCATCGTGCAATTGATTGCCAACCTGGTGGCCAAGCCCAGTCAGCAAGCAGCGGTGCCTTATCCGGTCATCTGCCGGCTGGCGTTTGGCGTGTTCGGTGCGAATATTCCTGCGGTGATTCGCGGCCTGATCGCCGTGGCGTGGTATGGCATTCAGACTTATCTGGCGTCCAGTGCCCTGATCATTGTGGTGCTGCGCTTTTTCCCGCAGATGGCCGTGTATGCAGAGCCGCACTTCGCAGGCCTGTCCTACCTTGGCTGGTTGGGTTTTCTGAGCCTGTGGGTGCTGCAGGCGGCCGTGTTCTGGGCCGGCATGGAATCCATCCGCCGTTTTATCGACTGGGCCGGGCCGGTGGTCTACGCGGTGATGTTCGTCCTGGCGGGTTGGATTGTGTGGAAGGCGGGTTGGGCGAATATCAGCTTTACCCTGTCGGAGAAATCCCTGTCGGGCTGGCAGGCGTTTGGCCAGGTCATTGTGGCGACGGCGCTGGTGGTCTCGTATTTCTCCGGGCCGACCCTGAATTTCGGCGACTTCAGCCGCTACTGCCGCAGTATGCATGATGTGCGGCGCGGTAATTTCTGGGGGTTGCCGGTGAATTTCCTGGCGTTCTCCCTGGTCACCGTGGTGATCGTCTCGGGCACCTTGCCGGTGTTTGGCGAAATGCTGCATGACCCGATCGCCACCGTGTCGCGAATCGACAACAGCATGGCCGTGTTGCTGGGGGCCTTTGCCTTTGTGACGGCGACCATTGGCATCAACATCGTTGCCAACTTCGTGTCCCCGGCCTTTGACTTTGCCAACGTCGCGCCAAGCAAGATCAGCTGGCGTGCCGGCGGGATGATCGCGGCGGTGGCGTCGATCTTCATTACGCCGTGGAACTTGTTCAATAACCCGCTGATGATCCACTACACCCTCGACATCCTCGCGGCATTCATTGGGCCGCTGTTCGGGATTCTGCTGGTGGACTTCTACCTGATCAAAAAGCAGAAGATCGATGTGGATGCGCTGTTCGATGACAGCCCCAGCGGGCGCTATTACTTCGACGGCGGTGTGAATTGGACAGCGGTCAAGGCCCTGTTGCCCGCGACGCTGGTGGGTGTCGCGATCACTTTTACCCCAGCCTTGCAGGGCATGGCCAACTTCGCCTGGTTTACCGGCTGCTTCCTGGGTGGGCTGTTTTTCCTGGTGCTGGCGCGGCGTGAGCAGGTTCGTGCGCCGGCACCGTTGGTCGCGGGCTGACCAACACCCCTCCCGCCACTAACAGGCCTGCACCGGCGATCAGCAACGCGGGTTGCAGGCCACCGCTCAGGTGGCTGCTCACCGACGCCAGCAACGGCCCACTCAATTGGCCGATGGCAAAGCTGGCGGTCAGCAGCCCGGTGTTGCGCTGATAGCCGTGGGGCGCAACGTCCCGCAGGCGCGCCATCACCAACTGCATGCAGGCCAGGAAGGGCCCGCCGCACAGCAACACCCCCAGCGCCAGACCCCAACCGTTACCCAGCAGGCAGGCAAATACGCCGGCCGCTTGCAGCCACAACGTGCTCATCAGCCAGCGGCGGGTGGTGTCCGGGTCCTTGCGCCGCAGGCTTGCGACCACCACGCCAATCGCCGCCGCCAAACCAAAGCAGGGCCAGAACAGATCGGCCTGCCAGGCGCCCTTGAATTGCGCGCTGGCCATCTGTGACAGGAACGTCGCCGGAATGATGTAGCCCAGGCCGAACAACACATAGATCCAGCACAGGTGGGTAATGCTGCCATTGCTGGCTGTGTCGGCGTGGCTTGCAACAGGTGCAGTGACGGCGGACGGCTGGGGCAAGCATGGCAAGATTGCCAGCAGCATCACCAGCGCCACGACGCCATAGACCAGCCACAACGTTGCAGAGCTTTGGCCCAACAGGTTGGAGCCCAACGCCAGCAATCCGGTCAACAGAATCCCCAGCCCTGGCGCGGCGAACACCAGCGCCCCCAGGCGTGCACGTCCAGCGGCAATCGCCAGTGGCTGGCTCAGGCTGGTGATCATCACCAATACCCAGGCACTTGCAACGCCGGTACCGAAGCGCAACAGCAGGTGCGGCCAGAACCCATGGGCCCAGTACGAGGCCAGGGTCAGCAGCGCGCACAACCACAGCCCGCCATACAGGCGACCGCGCACATGGTGATGGCTGCGGGCGAAGATCGAGTCCACCGCTCCCACGAAGTAACCCAGGTAATTGGCGGCGGCGATCAGCCCGGCGCCGGTCAGGTCGATCTGGCCTTCGCTGAGCAGATGGGGCATTTGCGGGGTGAGGGCGAAGCGGCCAATGCCCATGGCCATCATCAGGGCGATAAAGCTGGCGAGTAAGCGGATCAGCGCAGACATGGGCAGGCGTCCTGGACGAAAGCGAATACCTGTAGGCTAAAGCGGATTGACTTTCTGTAAAAATGAATAATAGTGAGTAACTTGTTCAGTTTTGGAGAAAGGTGTGGAGTTCAGTCAATTGCGCATTTTCCAGGCCGTGGCGGAAGAGGGCTCCATCACCCGCGCTGCCGAGCGCTTGCACCGTGTGCCATCGAACCTGTCGACCCGGCTCAGGCAGATGGAAGAACAGCTCGGCGTCGAGCTGTTTGTGCGCGAACGCCAGCGTTTGCAGCTTTCTCCGGCGGGCAAGGTGTTGCTGGACTACAGCACCCGTCTGCTGGCGCTGCACGATGAAGCCCATGGCGCCGTGCAAGGCGGGCAACCGGCCGGCGACTTCGTACTGGGCAGCATGTACAGCACGGCGGCGGTGCACTTGCCGAAGCTGTTGGCGCGTTATCACAAGGCTTACCCGATGGTGAACTTGCAGGTGCAATCGGCGCCCAGCGGTGAATTGCTCGAAGGGTTGATTACCGGTCGCCTGGATGCTGCTTTTGTGGACGGGCCCATCACTATCGCCTCGTTGGACGGCTTAGCCCTGTGCGAAGAACGCCTGGTGCTGATATGCGAAGCCGATCACCCGCCGGTGCGCGGCCCCCAGGACGTTGCTGGCCGTTCGGTGTTCACTTTCCGACGCAGCTGCGCCTATCGCACGCGCCTGGAAACCTGGTTTTCCCACGAGCACGTCGCCATGGGCCGGGCGATTGAGATCGAGTCTTACCAGGGCATGCTCGCCTGCGTCATCGCCGGTTCTGGTGTGGCCTTGATGTCTGAATCCATGCTCGACAGCCTGCCGGGCAAGGACGGTGTGTCCGTTCATCCGTTGACAGGGCATTTTGCCACTGCGACCACCTGGCTGATGTGGCGAAAGGGTATGCTCGGCGCTAACCTCAATGCATGGATCGACCTGCAGCAAGAGGGCAAGGCCGAGTCCCTGCCAGGCACGCGCGCGATTGCTTGAGCGATCCGTCAGGATTGGGATCGATTCGGTAATAGTTCGTTGTGGTTTCGTTCAAGCAATACGTAGGACTTAGGGCTACTATCAATGTAGGAAAGGGCGACAGAATTTGCGCCTACCCGCATTACCCTCAAAGGGGGCAACCATGAAAGAGAAAATCCAAAATTGGCTCCACGACCTCGGCGTTGCACTGGGCTTGATCGAGCCACCGCTGCAACCGGTGCCGATTCGTACTGATGACGAGCAGCGTCGGCCGCGTCGTCGGTAAGACTTGGGAAGCGCTCACACGAAGCACGTTACGAGCTGTGTGAGCGTTGCGGAGTAAAGGTCTGTAGAGGTGTTATTTAGATCGGGTGATTTTTGTCTTCCCGAAGCTGCGATCATCCTCATTAACCGGGCTGTTTGGGGCGTACTCTCCAACGACGGAAAACTCGCCGGTGTAATTGGGATCGACTTGAAAGTAAATTTCATGAGCGTAGTTGCGGCTTATAGACAGAGGAAAAGCGAGGCTTCCTGTTGCGTTATTGAATAGGAGCCTACATAGGCCGGAGTAGACCTCCACATTTTTTCCGTTCAGATGCACCCTGTCACCGGTTTGCAAGTTGGCGGGTACTGTAGGTCCGGGTGGATGTGAAGCTTTTGGATTTTTCATTTCAACACCTCGTTCCGTAAAGGTAATAAGCCCAGCTGTTTCCAGCTTGACATTGCAGTGTCAAGCTAATGCTGCGTTCAGCCTCATATCTACTGTCAGAAATACCAGTCCAGACCAACGGAAACTCCAGAATCCACGCAAAAAAAACGGGTGCGACATCCGACGTCGCACCCGCTGAAGAAACCGCTCTAAACCCGTTATTTCTTACAACGCCCGAGCCACCTCCGCCTCCGGCTGGCGCGACAACAAGCTCACCAGCACAAAGCTCACCAACGCCACCGCCAGGCTGTAGTAGATCGGCGTGTTCGCATCCAGCCCATCCTTGAACATGAACACCAGCGCCGTCACGAAGCCCAGGGTCATGGACGTGATAGCCCCCGATGTGGTTGCCCGCTTCCAGAAGATCGCGCCGATCAGCGGGATCAGCATGCCACCCACCAGCAGGTTGTAGGCCAGGGTCAGGGCGCTGATCACGTCATTTACCACCAGTGCGATACCCAGCACGACGATACCGGTCAACATTGTGAACAGGCGGTTGATTGCCAGGCTCGATTGTTTACCACCGCGTAAACGTGGCAGCAGGTCTTCGGTCAATACGGTGGCCGCCGCCAGCAAGCCCGCGCTGGCGGTGGACATCATCGCCGCCAGTGCCGCCGCAATCACCAGCCCGCGAATCCCATCCGGCAGCGACGCTTTGACGATCGCCGCAAACGCGTTATTGACGTTATCCAGATCCGGGATCAGCACGTGCGCCGCCATGCCGATCAAGGCACACGCCAGGCCATAGAGGATGCAGTAGAAACCAGCGAAAGTGCCTGCGTACTGGGCGACCTTTTCGTCCCGGGCGGTGAACACCCGCTGCCAGATGTCCTGGCCAATCAGGATGCCGAAGAAGTAGATCATGAAGTAGGTGATGATCGTGTCCCAGCCGATCGCGGTGAAGCTGAAGCTCGATGCTGGCAGCTTGGCCACCAGCTCATCCCAGCCGCCCACGCGGTACAGGCAGATCGGCAGCAGGATAAACATCAGGCCGACGGTCTTGATCACGAACTGCACGATGTCGGTGAGGGTCAGCGACCACATGCCGCCGATGGTCGAATACACCACGACCACGCCACCGCCCAACACCACCGAGATCCAGAACGGCAGGCCAAACAGCACTTGCAGCACCGTGCCGATGGCCAGGATTGAGGTCACGCCGATCATCAGCGCGTAGGCCAGCATGATCACCGCACTCGCCTGGCGAGCCATGGGGTTGTAGCGTTTTTCCAGGACCTGGGTCACGGTGAAGATCTTCAGCTTCAACAGCGGCTTGGCCAAAAACAGGTTCAGCGCGATGATCCCCATGCCCAATGCGGCACACAGCCAGAAGCCAGAGATGCCGTGCACATAGCCCAGGCGCACGGTACCGACGGTGGACGCGCCGCCCAGTACCGTGGCGGCCATGGTGCCCATGTACAGCGATGGCCCCAGGTTACGCCCTGCCACCAGGTAGTCTTCGTGAGTCTTGGCGCGGCGCATGCCGTAGTAGCCGAGCACAAGCATGCCGGCGGCGTAGATGAGTACGACGAATAAATCCAAAGCCATGACGGCGAGTCTCCGATTATCTTTTTTATTGGGGTCAGGCGGTCTGTTGCTGCACTGATTGCGCGCGCGCGTCAGTGCGCTGGCTGCGAGGGTCCGTTGGCCCATAGACGGCAGCCGGTTCCGGGAACATGCGAAGCAAGGTCAGGTACACCACCGAGGCCAGCCCCAGCGTCACCGGCAGGCTGATATCGATACCCTCGGCCAAGTTGCCCAGCGGCCCGACAAACTGCCCAGGCAAGTTGACGAAGCACAGGCCCACCAGCGCACTCGGGATCCAGGCTCCCAGCCCGCGCCAGTTCCAGCCATGGCTGAACCAGTAGCGGCCACCGGTTTCGCCGCGGGTGAACACCTGCAGGTCATCCGGGCAGTAGAAGCCTCGGCGTACGATCAGGCCGATGATCATCATCACCATCCACGGCGTGGTGCAGGTGATGATCAGCACGGCGAAGGTCGACACGCTTTGCACCAGGTTGGCGGCGAAACGTCCGATAAAGATGAAGGCAATCGACATCACCCCGATCAGCAGCGTGGCCTTGACCCGCGACAAAACGCGCGGAAACACGCTGGACATGTCCAGCCCGGTGCCATACAGCGACGTGGTGCCGGTGGACATGCCGCCGATCACTGCAATCAGGCACACCGGCAGGAAGAACCAGCTAGGTGCCACCGCCAGCAAGCCGCCGACATAGTTGTTGGCCGCGATGTAGTCCGGCGCCTTGATCGCCACGATGGTGGCGGTAGCCAGGCCGAACAGGAACGGAATCAAGGTGGCGACCTGCGCCAGGACCACGGCCAGCATGATCCGGCCCTTCGGGGTTTCCCGCGGGATATAGCGCGACCAGTCACCCAGGAACGCCCCGAAGGAGATCGGGTTGCTCATGGCCACCAGCGCGGCGCCGATAAAGGCCGCCCAGAAACCGCTCTGGCCCATCGCGACGGTGCCGGCGAAGTGGCTGTCGAAGGTTGGCGCGAACGCGAAGATGCCCAGCAGGAACAGCAGGCTCGCCGCCCACACGGCAATGCGGTTGACCCACAGCATGAAGCGAAAGCCGTAGATGCACACCGTCAGCACGAGAACAGCGAATACGCCGTAGGCCAGGCCCAGGGTCAGGTCGGTTTCCGGCAGGCCGATCAGGCGTTTCGCACCGCCGACCAGGGCATCGCCGGAACTCCACACCGACAGTGAGAAGAACGCAATCGCGGTCAGCAATGACAAAAACGAACCGACAATTCGCCCATGCACGCCAAAGTGCGCGCCGGAAGACACGGCGTTATTGGTGCCATTGATCGGCCCGAACAGGCCCATGGGCGCCAAAATCACGGCCCCCACCAGCACGCCCAGCACAATCGCCCAGACCCCAGCCTGGAACGACAAGCCGAACAACACCGGAAAGGAACCCAGCACGGCGGTGGCAAAGGTATTGGCACCGCCGAAGATCAGGCGAAACAGATCCTTGGGCCCCGCGGTACGTTCGTGGTCCGGGATCTGTTCGACCCCGTTGGTTTCTATTTTGCGAATACTGTTGTCGTTGTTTTTATTATTCATGATCAGCTCCGATCACATTGGCTAAGGGGGCGGCAGCCCTTCCGGCATAGCGGACAAATGTTCGTGACAGGCCAGCCATAGGCCTTCTTGTTGTTCTGCGCGCAGCCCTTGCCGTTTGAAGACAATGGTCTCGCGTTCCTGGCTAAAAAATTGCTCCCCGTTCATGCGCAGCTCGGTGGCCACGTCATGCATGAAAATCGCCACGTCGCCTTGCAGGCTGACAAAGGCGTTGCTTGAGGTGCAGGACAGCACTTCGAATCCCTCGTCCCGCCGCCAACTGTCCCACAACGCCTGGTAGGCATCGCGACTGAGCAGCGGCTGGGGGAGGGTGTAGAACACGAAGCTGGCATCGGCGCTGAACGCGCCGAAGTAAGCCTCGCGATCATTGCGCGCGAAGGCTGACACCAAGTCGGCCGCAGCTTTCAACACTTCATGGGCGCTCATCAGCGATGGGCCACGCCGGGCAGTACGCAGAGCATTTCGTACAGCAGGTTGGCGCCCAGCAGCGAGGTGTTGCCGGTGGTGTCGTAGGGCGGCGAAACCTCGACCAGATCGCAACCAATCAGGTCGAGGCCCTGGCAACCACGGATGATCTCGATTGCCTGGATCGTGGTCAGCCCACCAATTTCTGGAGTGCCGGTACCAGGTGCCCAGGCTGGGTCGATACCGTCGATGTCGAAACTCAGGTACACCGGGCCGCCACCGACTTTTTCGCGTACTTCGGCCATCAACGGTGCGAGGGAGTGGTGCCAGCATTCTTCGGCCTGGACCACCCGGAAGCCCTGCTTGCGGCTCCAGTTGAAGTCTTCGGCGGTGTAGCCCTGGGCACGCAGGCCGATCTGCACCACACGGTCACAATCGAGCAGGCCTTCTTCCACCGCGCGGCGGAAGGTGGTGCCGTGGGCGATTTTCTCGCCGAACATGTGGTCATTGACGTCAGCGTGGGCATCGATGTGCACCAGCCCGACCTTGCCGTGTTTCTTGTGGATCGCCCGCAGGATCGGCAGGGTGATGGTGTGGTCGCCACCCAGGGTCATGGGGATCACGTTGTGTTCGAGGATTTCGTCGTAGGCTTCTTCGATGATGCGCACGGCGTCGAGCAGGTTGAAGGTGTTGATCGCCACGTCGCCGATGTCGGCCACCGACAACGAATCGAACGGTGCGGCGCCGGTGGCCATGTTGTAAGGACGGATCATCACCGATTCGGCGCGGATTTCACGCGGCCCGAAGCGGGTGCCGGCGCGCAACGACGTGCCGATGTCCAGCGGTACGCCGATAAACGCGGCGTCCAGGCCCTTGGCCGACTGTAGATGGGGTAGTCGCATCATGGTGGCGATGCCGGCGAAGCGCGGCATTTCGTTGCCGCCCAGTGGTTGGTGGAAAATCTTGTCCACAGGATTGCCTCAGCGTTGTTTTGTTTATTAGGGGTCGATTCTGCGAAAAGGCAGGGGAGGGAAGAATCGCCAGGGGCAAATACTTAGTTCAGATTTTTCTAAACTAATGGCTGAGGTAGACTCTGACGATTCTTGTAGGTGCGAGATTGCTCCTACAGTTACTGCGTTTTTGGAGGCCCGATGGCCAACGCCTTGCCCGACCTGAAACTCCTGCGCATCTTCGTCAGCGTCGTGCGCCACCAGGGGTTCGCCAATGCCCAGCACGAACTCAACCTGTCCACCTCGGCCATCAGCACCTATATGAGCCAGTTGGAATCGGCGTTGGGCCTGGTGCTGTGTCATCGCGGCCGGGGCGGGTTCAGCCTGACCAGCAAGGGCGAGCTGTTCCACCAGGAAACCCTGCGCCTGCTCGGCGAACTGGAAGGCTTCGAGCAATACGCCGCCGCATTGAAGGGTGAGTTGCGCGGTACCCTCAAGCTCGGCGTGCTCGACTCTACCGTCAGCGACAAGGCCCTGCCGTTCGCCGAAGTCATCGGCGCCTATAGCCTGGAACACCCGGCGGTGCATTTGCATTTGTCGGTGATGAGCCCGTACGAACTGCAACTGGGCGTGCAGGACAATCGCCTCGACCTGGCCATCGGTGCCTTCTCCAATCGCATGAGCGGGCTGGTCTACATGCCGCTGTACCGCGAGCAACACTGGCTGTATTGCAGCACTCGCCACCCACTGTTCAACGAGCGGCGTATCCCCGAACAAGTGATTACCCAGCAACGCATGGTCGGGCGCGGCTACTGGAGCCAGGCGGAACTGGCGCGCCATGGTTTCAAGCACAGCGCCGCCACGGTGGAAAGTATGGAGGCACAGTTGATCCTGGTGCTGTCCGGCGCCTATATCGGCTACCTGCCCGAGCACTACGCCCAGGCCTGGGCTGACAAGGGTGACCTGCGCGTATTGCTGCCGGCGACCTTCGGCTACCAGGCGCCGTTCTCGATGATCATGCGCCGTGGCCGCAGTCGCGAACCGCTGATCCAGACCTTCCGCGATTTACTCAAAGCCCAGCTCAACCAGGCCTGAAGAACCATGTCCCGACCCCAATGTTCCCGCTGTCACAGGCCCGCTGCCCATTGCCTGTGCGCGCTGATCCCCCGCCTCGACAGCCGTACCCGTGTGTTGCTGTTGCAGCATCCGAGCGAGGTCAACCATGCGCTCAATACCGCGCGGCTGGCGGCGTTGGGTTTGAACAATGCGCAACTGGTGGTGGGGGAGGTCTTTGATGATCTGCCGACGCTATTGAGCCCGCCAGGCTATCAGGCGCGGCTGTTGTTCCCCGCCGACGACGCCCAGCTGCTGCAAGCCTATGCGCCCGACGATCAGCCGCTGTTGCTGGTGGTGCCCGATGGCACCTGGCGCAAGGCGCGCAAACTGCTGCACCTCAATCCTTTATTGGCGGCGTTGCCCCGGGTGACGCTGGTCGAGGGCGCCGTGTCCCGCTACCGATTACGCAAGGCGCCGGGGCCAGGGGCGTTGTCGACGGTGGAGGCGATTGTGCAGGCTTTGGAGGTGCTGGAGGCGCCGGTTTCGTTTGAGCCGTTGCTCAAGCCGTTTGATGCATTGATCGAAGGGCAGATTGCGGCGATGGGAGAGGAGGTCTTTCAGAAAAATCATGGCGACGGGTATTTGGGCTAGGCGGGTTATCGAGGTGCGGCTATCGGGGGCAAGCCCCCTCCCACATTCGACCGCATTCTCATGCTGGAACTCGGTCCAGTGTGGGAGGGGGCTTGCCCCCGATAGCGTCCGCCCAGCCGCCACCTCCCTCGCTTATTCCTATAAGCCATAAGCACCACACTTTGCGTGATATGGCGCGCCTGGCTTTCCCGGTATGATGTTCGCCCCCGCAGTCTGGATTGCGAATACGCCATGACCTTGCAGTACCCTACAATCGCCGATTGCGTCGGCAATACGCCCCTGGTCCGCTTGCAACGCATGGCGGGTGAAACCAGCAATACCCTGTTGCTCAAGCTCGAAGGGAACAACCCGGCTGGTTCGGTCAAGGACCGCCCGGCGTTGTCGATGATCACTCGCGCCGAGCTGCGCGGGCAGATCAAGCCGGGCGATACCCTGATCGAAGCCACCTCGGGTAACACCGGGATTGCCCTGGCCATGGCTGCGGCGATCAAGGGCTACAAAATGGTGCTGATCATGCCCGACAACGGCAGCGCCGAGCGCAAGGCGGCGATGACCGCCTATGGCGCCGAACTGGTGCTGGTCACCCAGGAAGAAGGCATGGAAGGTGCCCGCGACCTTGCCGAGCGCATGGCCGCCGAAGGCCGTGGCCAGGTACTGGACCAGTTCGCCAACGGTGATAACCCCGAAGCGCACTACACCACCACCGGCCCGGAAATCTGGCGCCAGACCCAAGGCACGATTACCCATTTCGTCAGTTCCATGGGCACTACCGGCACCATCATGGGCAACTCGCGCTACCTCAAGGAGCAGAATCCTGCGATCCAGATCATCGGCCTGCAACCGATGGAAGGCGCGGCGATCCCCGGTATCCGGCGCTGGCCCGAGGAGTATCTGCCGAAGATCTACAACGCCTCGCGGGTGGATCGCATCATCGACATGGCCCAGCGTGAAGCCGAAGACACCACCCGTCGCCTGGCCCGTGAAGAAGGTATCTTCTGCGGCGTGTCGTCCGGTGGGGCCGTGGCTGGCATGCTGCGCCTGTCCAAGGAAGTGGAAAACGCGGTGATCGTCGCGATCATCTGTGACCGAGGCGACCGTTACTTGTCGACCGGCATTTTCGACGAACCCAACTGATGGCCAAGCACGAGAGAGGCCTGCGCTTCCAACCGACGGGCGGCAGCCGGGCCCCGCAGATTCCTGTAGGCAAGAAGCAGCGCCTGACCATCGAGCGCCTGGCCAATGATGGCCGTGGCATCGTGTTCTTTGAGGGGCGCACCTGGTTCGTCAACGGCGCGTTGGCCGGCGAAGAGGTGGAAGCGCGGGTGCTGGGCGCCCACGGTAAGGTGGTCGAGGCGCGTACCGAGCGGGTGTTCAAGGCCAGCGAATTACGCCGCCCGGCACCGTGCGCGCACTTTGGCCGCTGCGGCGGTTGCAGCGTGCAGCACTTGCCCCATGACGAACAACTCGCCCTGAAACAGCGCATGCTCGCCGAGCAACTGTCCCGTGTGGCCGGTGTCGAACCGCAAGAATGGGCCGCGCCGTTGAGCGGGCCGGAGTTTGGCTATCGGCGTCGCGCCCGAGTGGCCGTGCGTTGGGATGCCAAGGCCAGGAAACTGGAAGTCGGTTTCCGCGCCGTGGCCAGCCAGGACATTGTCGCCATCGACGATTGCCCGGTGCTGGTACAGGCCTTGCAACCGATCATGCAGCGTCTGCCGAACATGCTGCGTCGCTTGAGCAAGCCTCAGGCATTGGGGCATGTGGAGGTGTTCAGCGGGTCGTCCAGCGCCGTGTTGCTGCGGCATATGGCGCCGTTGTCGGATGCGGACCTGCTGATCCTGAAAGAATTTTGTAACTTCCATGAAGCCCAGTTGTGGCTGCATGGCGAAGGCCAGCCGGAGCCTGTCGAGCCTGATCAGTCGCTGGGTTTTCGATTGGACGCATGGGACTTGGAGTTGGCGTACCGACCAGGGGATTTTGTCCAGGTCAACGCCGGGGTCAACGAGGCGATGGTTGCCCAGGCCCTGAACTGGCTGGCACCACAACCCGATGAGCGGGTGCTGGACCTGTTTTGCGGCCTGGGCAACTTCGCCCTGCCGCTGGCGAAACAGGTGCGCGAAGTGGTGGCGGTGGAAGGCGTGCAGGCCATGGTGGACCGGGCTGCACGGAACGCCATCAGCAACAATTTGCATAATGTGCAGTTTTTTCAGGCCGATTTGTCCCAGCCTTTGAATGACGTGGAATGGGCCAAACAGGGCTTTTCTGCGGTACTCTTGGACCCACCCCGCGATGGTGCCCTGGAGGTTGTGCGCAAGCTCGCCACCCTGGGGGCCAAGCGCCTGGTGTATGTGTCCTGTAACCCGGCGACGCTGGCGCGGGACACGGTTGAGCTGGTCAAGCAAGGCTACCGGCTAAAACGTGCCGGGATCCTCGACATGTTTCCGCAGACAGCGCATGTCGAGGCCATGGCGTTATTTGAAGCGGGCTAGGATGCCCGTTTAATCCGACTGGCCTGCGATCTCCAAGGCCTATGACCTGCCACGGAGTTCGCAGTAAAAAGGTCGGCGATGATTCTGGCGCATCGAAGGTGCGTCGTAGGGAAGGTAAGCAAGATGGTACAGGTGAGAGCACACCAGCCGATCAACACCGACGGCAGTATCAATCTCGAGGCATGGCTGGATCATGCCGTCAGTGTCGACCCGGCACTGGACCGTGAAGCCTTGAAAGCAGCCTGCGAGTTCGCTCGTGAGTCTGAACAGCAAGACAATGCGGCCAAGAACCTGTGGGCGGAGGGCACTTCCAGCTTTCGTACCGGGTTGGAAATCGCTGAGATCCTCGCCGATCTCAAGCTGGACCAGGATTCGCTGATCGCCGCCGTGCTCTATCGCGGCGTGCGTGAAGGGCACATCCCGTTGGCTACCGTTGGCCAGCGCTTTGGTTCGGTGGTGGCCAAGCTGATCGACGGCGTGCTGCGCATGGCCGCCATCAGTGCCAGCCTCAGCCCGCGCCAATCGATGGTGCTGGGCACCCAGGGCCAGGTGGAAAACCTGCGCAAGATGCTGGTGGCGATGGTCGACGACGTGCGTGTCGCGCTGATCAAGCTGGCCGAACGTACCTGCGCGATCCGTGCGGTGAAGACCGCTGATGACGAGAAGCGCAACCGCGTCGCCCGCGAAGTCTTCGACATCTACGCGCCCCTGGCCCACCGCCTGGGTATCGGCCATATCAAGTGGGAGCTGGAGGATTTGTCCTTTCGCTACCTTGAGCCCGACCAATACAAACAAATTGCTACCCTGCTGCATGAGCGGCGGCTCGACCGTGAGCGCTTCATCACCGACGTAATGGGCCAATTGCGGGCCGAGTTGCAGGCCACGGGTGTGGATGCCGACATCAGTGGCCGCGCCAAGCATATCTATTCGATCTGGCGCAAAATGCAGCGCAAGGGCCTGGCCTTCAGCCAGATCTACGATGTGCGTGCGGTGCGCGTGCTGGTGCCGGAAATGCGCGATTGCTACACCGCGCTGGGTATCGTCCACACCCTGTGGCGGCACATCCCCAAGGAATTCGACGACTACATCGCCAACCCCAAGGAAAACGGTTATCGCTCGCTGCATACGGCGGTGATTGGCCCCGAGGGCAAGGTGCTGGAAGTGCAGATCCGCACCCACGCCATGCACGAAGAGGCAGAGCTGGGTGTATGCGCGCATTGGCGCTACAAGGGCACCGACGTCAAGGCCGGGTCCAACCAGTACGAGGAGAAAATCTCCTGGCTGCGCCAAGTGCTGGAGTGGCACGAAGAACTCGGCGATATCGGCGGCCTGGCCGAACAGCTGCGCGTGGATATCGAGCCGGACCGGGTCTATATCTTCACCCCCGACGGCCACGCCATTGACTTGCCCAAAGGCGCCACGCCGCTGGACTTTGCCTACCGCGTACACACCGAAATCGGCCACAACTGCCGTGGCGCCAAGATCAATGGGCGCATCGTACCGCTCAACTACAGCCTGCAGACCGGTGAACAGGTCGAGATCATCACCAGCAAGCACGGTACGCCGAGCCGCGACTGGCTGAACCCGAACCTGGGCTACATCACCACGTCGCGGGCGCGGGCGAAGATCGTCCACTGGTTCAAATTGCAGGCGCGCGACCAGAACGTCGCCGCCGGCAAGACCCTGCTCGAACGCGAATTGGCGCGCCTCGGCCTGCCCCAGGTGGACTTCGACAAGCTGGCCGAGAAGGCCAACATGAAGGTCGCCGAAGACATGTTCGCCGCCCTCGGGGCTGGCGACCTGCGCCTGGCGCAACTGGTCAACCTGGCCCAGCAGTTGGTGGAGCCGGAGCGTGGCAACGAGCAACTGGAGCTCATCCCGCGCAAGGCCACCGGCTACAAGCCTGGCAAACGTGGCGATATCCAGATCCAGGGCGTGGGCAACCTGCTGACGCAAATTGCCGGTTGCTGCCAGCCTCTGCCGGGCGACGCCATCGTCGGCTACATCACCCAGGGCCGTGGCGTGAGCATTCACCGCCAGGACTGCGCTTCGGTGCTGCAACTGGGCGGGCGCGAGCCGGAGCGGATTATCCAGGTCAGTTGGGGCCCGGTGCCGGTGCTCACCTACCCGGTGGACATCATCATCCGCGCCTACGACCGTTCCGGTTTGCTGCGTGACGTCTCGCAAGTGCTGCTCAACGAGCGGATCAACGTGCTGGCGGTCAACACCCGCTCGAATAAAGAGGACAACACGGCGTTGATGTCCCTGACCATCGAGATCCCGGGGCTGGACGCGTTGGGGCGGTTGCTGGGGCGGATTTCCCAGTTGCCGAACATCATTGAGACGCGGCGCAACCGTACCCCATGAACGTCTGGATGAACACAGTCTGAAATGTGGGAGGGGGCTTGCCCCCGAAAGCGGAGTGTCAGGTACCAGATTCTTGGTTGACCCACCGCAATCGGGGGCAAGCCCCCTCCCACATTTGATCGGCGGTGTTCATACCTGATCGGAAATAGAATGATGTATTCACTTGAAGACCTGCTGCACCTGATGAGCCGCCTGCGAGACCCGCAATACGGGTGCCCGTGGGATATCAAGCAAACCTACGCCACCATTGTCCCGCACACCCTGGAAGAGGCCTACGAAGTGGCCGACGCCATCGAGCGCGGCGATTTCGATCATCTGCAAGGTGAGTTGGGCGACCTGTTGTTCCAGGTGGTGTATTACAGCCAACTGGCGCGGGAAGAGGGGCGCTTCGAATTTGCCGGGGTGATCGACAGCATCACGCGCAAGCTGATTCGCCGTCATCCCCATGTGTTCCCGACCGGCGATCTGTATGCGCCACTGGATATTCCTCAGCTGAGCGAAGAACAGGTAAAGGAACGTTGGGAGCAGATCAAGGCCGAGGAGCGTGCGGAAAAATCCGACGCGCCAGAGCAACTGTCCTTGCTCGACGATGTGCCGACGGCCTTGCCGTCCTTGTCCCGTGCCGCCAAATTGCAGAAGCGCGCCAGCCAGGTCGGTTTCGACTGGCCGGCGGCCTTGCCGGTGGTGGATAACGTGCGCGAAGAGTTGGACGAAGTGCTCGAAGCCATGGCCGATAACGATCCGGCGGCCATCGCCGATGAAGTCGGTGACCTGCTGTTTGCGGCGGTCAACCTGGCTCGTCACCTCAAGGTCGACCCGGAAACCGCCTTGCGCGGCGCCAATGCCAAATTCGAGCGACGTTTCCGATTTATCGAACAGGCATTGCGCGATACGCGCCAATCCATGGAAGATTGCACCCTCGAAGAGTTGGACGCCCTGTGGGGCGAAGCCAAACGCCAGGAAAAGAACGTGTCCAGCTGCGGTTGAGCAGTTGCCTAAGTGAGTAAGCACCATGAGCCTTTCCCTTCGCGACCAGTTGCTTAAAGCAGGTCTGGTCAACCAAAAGCAGGCCAAGCAGGTCGGCAAAGAGAAACAGAAACAGCAGCGCCTGGTCCACAAGGGGCAGGCCGAGGCCGATGACACCCAGGCGCGCCTGGCCCAGGAAGCGATGGCCGAGAAGGTCAAGCGTGACCAGGAGTTGAACCGTCAGCAACAGGAAAAAGCCGAGGCCAAGGCCCGTACGGCCCAGGTCAAGCAACTGATCGAGACCTCGCGCCTGCCCAAGCTGACCACCGAGGACTACTACAACTTCGTGGATGACAAGAAGGTCAAGCGCCTGTCGGTCAATACGTTGATGCGCAACAAGCTGAGCAACGGTTCCCTGGCGATCGTGCATCACGGTGGCGGCTATGAGGTGATCCCGCGCGAAGCGGCGCTGAAGATCCAGGAGCGCGCACCGGAGCGTATCGTGCAGCTCAATATCCTCACCGAAAGCCAGGTGCCGGACGAGGACGATCCGTATGCGGCCTATCAGATTCCTGATGATCTGATGTGGTAAGGCTGTAAAACAACAAACCCCGCTCAAAAGGCGGGGTTTGTGTTTTAGCGCGCAGCGTCAGGTGGTTACCAATCCACGGCGTAACTCATGCTGAAGGTGCGACCCTCGGCATTCGGGTAAGGCGCGCGGGCGTTGGCCTGGACGAACATGTTCTGGTAGTTGCGGTTGCTGAGGTTGTACACCGCACCTTCCAGGCGACCCACCGGCAGTCTCACGGAACCCAGCAGGTCGACCAGCGTGTAGCCTTGGATATCGCGGCCGTTGTTGTCTTTGAACGCCGCGTCGTAGTCGGCCAGGCGCATGCCTTGCAAGCGCACGCTGTAGTCGCCGCGGTCATAGCCAACAAAGGCCGTCGTCTTGGCGGGGGCAATACGTGTCGCCGGCAAGTCGATCCATTGTCCGTTCTGGCGGGTTTCGCCTTTGGCGTAAGCGTAAGTCCCACCCACCGACCATTGATCGGTGACGTTGTACGTCAGGCTGGTTTCGATGCCGCGCACGCGCTCTTTCTGGTTCACCAGGCGCAACACACGATCATTGGCATCGTAGAACTGAGTGACATCCGAGGTGTTTTCATACGCGGTGACGTTCGCCAGCCACTTGTCCCAATTCCCACGCCAGCCCAGCTCGTAGCTGTCGACCTTCAGGGCCTGAGCATTCAGTTTTTGAATGTCGTAAGTGCTGCTGACGTCGCGCAGGAAGCGCTGGATGTCCGGCAGGGAAAAGCCCTGGCTGAAGTTGACGAATACATCCTGGTTTTCGCTCAGGTGGTACACCGCCCCGAGGTTGTAGAGGGTGTCATCGTATTTGAGGGTGCCCCCTGGCAGGGTCGCGCGATTACCGGTCTGGACGATTTCGCCGTACGCAATGCTGTCGGCGATGTCGCTTTCGATCCACTCGCGACGTACACCGCCACGCAGGGTCCAGTCGTCGATGTCGTAGGACAGTTGGCCAAAAATAGCTTTGGTGGTGGTCTGGATGTCCGGCCCCAGTTCGAACGTGGTACCGGTCTTGGTGTAGGTGAGGCCGTTGACCCGGTACTGGTCGCCACGCTGACGTGAGGTTTCATGATCATAATCGGCACCCCACACCAGGTTGCCGGTCGCCGTGCCAATGTCCGGCATTGGCGTGTCGATGGCCGCTCGCAGGCCGTAAACATCTTGCACGCTGTTGTTGTCGGACACGCCCGCGCGGCCCCTGGACAGGTCGGGGAAGAACAGCGCGTCGGCACGCCGCCAATAACTTTCGACCTGCAGGCTTTGGCCGTAGAAATCCTGATCGGCGTAATTGAGGTTTACTGCCTGGTTGTGGGTGAACGGTTGATCGTCCAGGTCCAGGCCTTTTACCGCGACTGCGGTGTTGGTGACGCGTGGATTCTTGGTGTAACGCGTGTCTTGTTCGTCCTTGTAGTCTTGCAGGGACAGCGTGATTTTCTTGTCGTCATCCAGCTCGTAGCCGAAGCGACCTTGCAGGTCGTAGGTGTCGGTGTCCATGTTGCTGCCCTGGGACGTGTCCTGGGGAATGCGCTTGCCGTTACCGTCGAACTGGTCGTTGCGTTGCACAGCGTTGGCCGAGAGATACCAATCCACCGGGCCACTGCGGCCCGTGGCGCTTTGGAACGCTTCGTAGGAGAAACCTTTATGGCTGAAGTTGTTGCCGGTGGTCATGCCGATCTTGCTGCTCAACGCCAGCTCTTCACCTTTGTTGCGCTTGGTGATGATGTTGATGATGCCGCCTGACGCGCCCGCACCGTAGACACTGCTGGCACCGGAAATGACTTCGATACGCTCGATGCTTTCCGGCGCGACGCTGTTGAGCTGGCGGAAGTTGTCACGTGTGGCGTTCTGGGATACCCCGTCGATCAGGATCAGGGTATTGCGCCCACGAAGCGTCTGGCCGAAGTTGCTCATGCCGCCGCTGGAGGGGGCGATGCCTGGTACCAATTGCCCGAGGATGTCTGCAACCCGGCGACCGGCACCCGCTTGCTGGCGGATCTGCTCTTCGCTGATCACCTGCACCGAGCCGGGGATCGCCGCGATGCTGGTTTCACTGCGGGTGGCCGACACGACCGTGGCCTGCAGTTGCAGGTTGGTGGGTGCGGCTTGCGTACCTTCGCTCTCATCGGCCCAGGCGGGCACGCTTATCGACCCCAGAAGCGGCAGCAGAACTGCCAGTTGCGATTTGTTCATGACCTTGCCTTTCAGTTGTTAGAAGTATTGACAGAAAAACCGGATGTCTCGGGTGTTCGGGTGAACGAACGAATCGCGCGGATGCCCAGGGCGGCCAAGGCGTACGTGAGTGCCACCAGCCAGAAGCTGTGCGCCAGGCCCACGATGCCCATGCCGATACCGCCGATCAGCGCGCCACACAGCGCACCGGCTTTGGCGGCGCTGTTGCCCAGGCCCAGGGCAAAGCCCTGCTGGCTGGGCGCAACGGTGTTGGCGATCAATGTGTAGGCGACTGGCAGCAATGCACCCTGCCAAACGCCCCACAGGAGCCGGCTGGCGAGGAATCCCAGCCATTCGCTGGCCAGTGCCGTAAACGCCAGCGTCAAGGCACAGGACCACGTGACCCACTCGATGATGCGCAGCGTGTGCGCCGGTTGATGGCGGTCGAACAGGCGCCCCCATAACGGTGCGGACAGCGCCAGGGTCAGTGCGCTGGCGGCATAGCTGGCACCGATCAGCCACGCAGGAGCGTGTAGCACGTCGGCGACGTACAAGGCGTAAAACGGCTGGGGCATCATCTTGGCCGCCTGGATCAACACGATGATTCCCAGCATCGCACCGAGCCAGCCTTTGGGCAGCGCGGTCGGCGTTGCGCTGCGTGTTGGTCGTGATCGTGGTGCGTCGGTGGGCAAGAACAGGCTGATCACCGCGCACAACACGCACACCGCCGTGGCGCTGTAGCACAGCAGTGCAAAGCCCGAGACATCCATCAACCAGCCGCCCAACACCGGTCCGGCCAGCGAGCCCACGGCAGTCGCCGATTGCAGTCGAGCCAGAATGTGCCCGCGCCCGCCGTCGCCGCAGCAGGCCAGTGCATAGGCTTGCGCCGCGGCGATAAAACCGGCCAGTGCCCCTTGCGCGACCCTGATTGCCACGAGCAGCCAAGGATCGAAGGTCACGGCGGCCAGGCCCTGGCACACCGCCAACGCCAGCAACGCCCGGATGATCATTGGCTTGTGCCCGGTGTGGTCACCCAGTCGCCCCCACATGGGGGTCAGGATCATCGCCGCCATCATCGGCCCTGCGTACACCAGCGAGGACAGCAGGCCGGTGTATTGGGCATTGGCGACGCCGAGCAGCTTCTGGATTTGCAGCGGCCAGAAAGGTCCACTCATTTCCATGGCGCCCATCGACACCAACTGAATCACTACCAGCAGCCGCAGTGCGGTGTTGTTAGCCGGCATTGGCGGCGGCGCTCAGCGGGTTCGGCAAACGCCCGACGATATCGGCATGGCTCTCCAACAGACGCATGCGCATGAACGACTTGGCTGGCCAGTCCTGCTCCAGCAACGCTTTGCGCTCGGTCTCCCAGCGCTGTGGTTCGACCTTGTTGCGCAAGTCGTCGAAGCACTGGCTGACCTGTGTCGACAGTTCGTTCCAGAGCAGCACTTGGGGCACGTCGAAGTGGCGTGCGCTGAGCAACACGAGTTCGCCCAGGTGGCACATGAATACGGTGTGCAGCAGTTTGTCGCGCACGAATCCGGCATCGTCGTACAGGGTCATTTTGGGATCGTGCAGTTCGATGTCCAGGCCATGGGCGTGCAAGGCCTTGCGGTCGATCCGGATATCACCGAAATCACGCAAGAGCAGGCGGCTCAACTGCCCGTCAGCGGCCATGACCATGAAGGAGTTCTGCTGATGAGCTTCGAAGGCCACGCCATAACGTAAATACATGCCCAGCAGTGCCGGTACGGCAATCGCGGCGTAGTCCCGAAAGAACGCGAGCAGGGCAGCTGTGTCGTCCTTGCCTTGGCTCAGTCGCACCCATTGGCGCAGCAGCGGCTGCCCGTGCTGGTCGATCGCGAACAGGCTGCCGACCGGCACGGCCATTTCACCCGGTTGGAGCAGGCTCTGGGGGGCGTCACGGTACAGTACGGCCAGGTGGCGGGAGTGTTCATCATTGGCCGGTTGCGGCTTGAAATGCACGCCGATCCGCTCGGGGACGATGCTGAGGATCTGCTGGATCGAAGGCTCGCGCTCGAGGATCGTCTGCAGCAGGTGGCTGATCCGCGGGCCCATGCGCGCCGAACGTGGCGAAACAGTGCGCTGCACACTGGTCAGGCGCAGTGAAACCGGAAGTTTCACCATCGGTGCGTCGCACCGGCCTTCAGGCAGCACGGTCCTGAACGACATGGTCGGGTGGGCGGTGAACGCAACGATATCGGTCAGCACCAACAACCGGTCTCCAATTTCGTTGGCGAACAATTGCGGTAACTCTTGGCGGGCCTGCCAAGGGTGAGCCGGCAACGGCAGATAATCGCCAGCCTCAAGGCCTTGAGCGGTCAACTGCGCCGTCAGCTGCCGGGCGGCCTGGGGGAAATGATGTTGCCACCATTGCCAGTAATCCGCGGTGCCCGCCAGCCTTTCCACATGGGCGAATTGGCGATGCAGGGCGCACAGGAATACCGGAAAACGGGCTTCGAATTCCGGTGAGAAATCGATGACCTGGTGGGTATTCAAACCCAGTTTGGTCTTGTAATTGGGGTGCCAGGGATGGCCCAGCGTGCCCCATTGCTCAAGCGTGGAGGTCGGATTGGTCACACTGGGGTCATGCTTGAGGTGGCTCAAAAGGTTGCTTTGGTGCATCGGGTCCATTGCCGCATGGAGCTTGAGTGTCCATTGCTCATGAAAGGCGAGGCACAGCGTATCGTTGACAAAGCTGTCGTCGATTTCGGTGTTGAGGCGGCCCAGGACGTCCGGGTCGGCAGGTGATTCGAGACTGCTGTTGAGCAGCGTCAGTAGCTGCGACGGGAACTGAATATTCAGGTCAGGATGATCATCACGCAGCAGGGTGACCCGGCCACGCACGTCCCAGCTGGCCATGCGGCCGGGGAGCAGGTGATCGAAACGCAGGCGGCTCTGGTCAGGCAGCGCGAGCCAGCAGTGTCCGTGTTCGTCATAGGTGCGGGTGCTGGGGGCCAGCAGGCCTTCACGAAACAGTGCTTGGATCAAACGTTGAAAGCTACGCTCGGCGGCGGGGGCCAGGGCTTTGATCAGAGCGTCGAGGGTGATGTTGTTAGCCTGAAATTGCGGGGTAGCAAGTGCTTCGCTCCAACGTTCAAGCAACAATTGTTCTGGGGTACGGCTGTGTCCGCGCATCAAGTGGAGTTCCCTGTCCGTGAGCCTGAGTGAAAAGCGGCTGAATGTTATCGAGAACTATTACCAATTGTCTATTTATTGTTACCTTTTTGCTGAAAGGTTTATTCAGAGGCTCGGGGGGAGAGGTGGGGCGCGAACGATTCGGGTGGTCAAAAGCACGGCAAGGGGCGTCGAGGCCTGTGTAAAGGGCTGCTTCAACGTTGTGATAGGGGGGGCGGGAGGTGGGCTGGGGCGGCGTGAAATATGTATTTTTCGATACAGTTGTCGAGGCTGAGGCAAAGACGGTCACGATTAAAAACGGCAAACCCCGCTCAATGACGGGGTCTGTCGTGTGTAGACGGCCTGGCTGCGTGGGCCGGCGCCTACTTGATTTCAGTGTTTCAGGAGCTCTGGGCCTGGCGTTTCATTTCAAGCGATTCGAGCTCGTTTTTATAGTTATGAGCGTCGCTCTCGTTGTGAAACATGCCGACCAGCAGGTCTTGTTGGTGGACATCCCAGATGTGAATCCCATGGCCCAGCGCTTCGTGGGACATATGTTCGTCGTCGCGTTCAGTCACTTTTACAGTCATCTGCTTGCTCCAATCTCTGGTTGATCTGCGGCAAGTCGTCGCAGGCCTTTGTTATATGTTTTGTTAGCTTGCTAAGTAAACTGATTTTCCCTGCAACAATTAATTGCAGGAAGCGCAACAATCCCGCAGGCCCCGTAAACCGCGACATTGCGTCGCAGGGCGCTGGGTTTTATGACAAAAGTTTCATGTCTGGGTCAGGCTTTGACTGCTTTATTGACCCAGCCGCCCGCCATCGGGGTGTAGCCCCCTCCCACATTTGGAATGCGTTCCCAGTGGAGGAGGGCGCTTGCCCCCGATGGCGATAGCGGCCCGGCGTGAAAAGCCAGGCGAAAAAAAGCCCCGCATCAGCGAGGCTCCTTTATTGAACATCAGCTCATCAGCTGCCTTTGACAGACTTGCCGTCAACGGTGCCATCTTGCAGCATGATGTTGTATTCCTTGCCGTCGGTTTCCACCTGGCGCAGGGCGACCAGAAGGCCGCCCCAGTCCTTGGCGAACCACATCTGGGTGATGCGCTTGCTTTGGGTTGGGTCACGCACTCGCTCGACCTTGATCGCGTCGATGGAGCCGGCTTTGGTCTGGACCTTTTCCGGGCCGATCACGCGGAAGTCGTAGGTGTCGACATCGGTGCCTTCAACCACGTTGTAGCTCATGCTTTTCTTGCCGGCAGCGACATCCCGCTGCAGGGCCAACTGGTAGGTCGACTTATCAAGCATGCCGCTTTGCAGGGGCACGTTGACCGGGTCCTTGTTTTCAAAACCGGTGACTTTCTTGGTCGTCTGGTCGAAGTCCAGGTTGATCTTCTTCGCCCTGCCCAAGCCACCCCGTTCGAAGGTGTAGCTCTTGGGTTGCAGGGTGTCCTTGTCAAACAGGATCACGCTGGTCTCGGTCAGGCTGGCGATCATCATGGACGCCTTGAAGTTCAAGGTCCAGGAGCCGTCGCCGTTCTTGGTCAGGCTGCGTTCGGCCGAACCACTCATGGGCAACTGTTTCCAGTCGGCGGTGTAGCTGGCGGAGAACGGGTGTAGGTCTGCCGCTTGCACGGCGGGCAAGGCGAACAGCGCAAAAGCGAAGAGCAAGGCGCGACGCATAAAATCTCCTAGGTTCGAATCAAGTGGCCGCTGGCCGCAAGTAACTGGCCGTCCAATAATGCACCCTGGTCACCAAGAATCAACCGCCCCTCGGCAAACCAGCGAACAGCCAGCGGGTAAATCCTGTGTTCCTGGGTATGAACCCGTTGCGCAAGCGTCTGCGCCGAGTCGTCAGACTCTACCGGAACCACTGCCTGTACGACCAGAGGCCCGCCATCGAGTTCCTCGGTGACAAAGTGCACGCTGCAGCCATGCTCGCTGTCGCCGGCGTCGAGGGCGCGTTGGTGGGTGTGCATACCTTTGTACTTGGGCAGCAGGGAAGGGTGGATATTCAGCAGGCGCCCCGCGTAGTGCCGCACGAAGTCAGCGCTGAGGATGCGCATGAAGCCGGCAAGGACCACGAGTTCAGGGTTGAAGGTATCGATCAGTTCGATCAAGGCGCTGTCGAAGGCCTCGCGACCTTCGAAAGCCTTGTGATCCAGGGTGCGGGTTTCAATGCCCGCATCCCTGGCGCGTTGCAGGCCGTAGGCGTCGCTGCGGTTGGAGATCACCGCAGCGATGCGCACCGGGCTATCGCCGGTACGCGTGCTGTCGATCAGGGCCTGCAAGTTACTGCCGGTGCCGGAAAGCAGCACCACGACATCACAGGTCTGGGACATCAGTGAGCCTTGAGGTTCTTCAGTTCAACCTGCGCAGCGCCTTCAGGGGCGGTGGCGATCTGGCCGATGACCCAAGGCTGCTCGCCCGCTTCACGCAGAACGTTCAGCGCGGTTTCAACGTGCTCTTGCGCCACGCAGATCACCATGCCGACGCCGCAGTTCAGTACGCGGTGCATTTCGGTTTCATTGACGTTGCCTTTCTCTTGCAGCCAGTCGAAGACCGCCGGACGCTGCCAGCTGGCCACGTCGACAATCGCCTGGGCGCCTTTGGGCAGTACGCGCGGGATGTTGTCCAGCAGGCCGCCACCGGTGATGTGGGCCATGGCCTTGACCGCGCCGGTGTCCTTGATCAGCTTGAGCAGTGGCTTGACGTAGATGCGTGTCGGAGCCATCAGCAGGTCGGTCAGCGGTTTGCCGTCGAGCTGGGTGTTCTCGATGTCGGCGCCGGACACTTCGATGATCTTGCGGATCAGCGAGTAGCCGTTGGAGTGCGGGCCGGACGATGGCAGGGCGAGCAGGGCGTCGCCGGCAGCCACTTTGGAGCCGTCGATGATCTCGGCCTTCTCTACCACGCCAACGCAGAAGCCTGCCAGGTCGTAGTCTTCGCCTTCGTACATGCCCGGCATTTCAGCGGTTTCGCCGCCGACCAGGGAGCAACCCGACAGTTCGCAGCCGGCGCCGATACCGGTCACCACTTGTGCAGCGGTGTCTACGTTCAGCTTGCCAGTGGCATAGTAGTCGAGGAAGAACAGCGGCTCGGCGCCGCACACCACCAGGTCGTTGACGCACATGGCGACCAGGTCGATGCCGATGGTGTCGTGCTTGTTCAGGTTCAGTGCCAGGCGCAGCTTGGTGCCCACGCCGTCAGTGCCGGAGACCAGCACGGGCTGCTTGTAGCCGGCCGGGATCTCGCAGAGGGCGCCAAAACCGCCCAGGCCGCCCATGACTTCGGGGCGCGCAGTGCGCTTGGCGACGCTCTTGATGCGTTCGACCAATGCTTCACCGGCGTCGATGTCTACACCGGCGTCCTTGTAGCTCAGGGAGGGTTGCTTGCTCATGATCCAGGCCTTTAGGGGGGATTCAGGGGTAACGACCGAGCTGGCGAAGGCTTTCATGAAGAGGCCCAGCCGTTGACGGTCTGCGAAGGCGCGCGATTTTATCAGGCTTGAGGGGCAGCGGCCATCCTCGGGCCGACGGGCAGGGCCACATAGATAAAAAAAGCGGGTTAAAAAAATGCTAACCGGGCCTGCCCAGGCACGTATTAAGGTATAGCCTTTAACTCGCTATCGTTATGACAGTACGAAAACTTACCGAGACTCCGTGAATGTTTTACCGGTCGCTGTGGTCACAGCCTTGGGAAACCGGGTTCGCGCGGTCTGTTCCAGCCGCTAAATTTGTCGTTCGGGAATCTTCCATGCGTCTGTGTAAATTCTTTTTTGTAGGCTGCCTGTCATTGGCCAGCCTGGCGAGTCATGCCGAAACCCTCAATGGCCTGTATCAAGTACTTGAACCGGTCAGCAGTCAGTCCCCGCAAGAGCGTGACCAGGCGACCCAGCGCGCCGTGCAGACCTTGGTCATCCGCCTCACCGGTGATGCCAAGGCCGCCGACGGCCCGAGCCTGGCGGCGGTGCGCAAGGACCCGCAGCAAATCATCAGCCAGTATGGCTACGACGCCGGCCCACCGGAAAGCCTGCAAGTGGATTTCGACCCGGTCAGCACTGATCGCGCCTTGCGTGAAGCCGGCCTGCCGATCTGGGGCAGCAACCGGCCATCGATCCTCGGCTGGTGGTTGAACGACTCCACCGACGGCAGCAGCCTGGTGGGCGATGGTCAGGCCGTAGCCCAAGCGCTACGCCGTGCGGCCCAACATCGTGGCTTGCCATTGCGCCTGCCGCTGGGCGATCTGGATGAGCAGGTCGTCGCCACTGCGCCGAATCTCGAAAGTGCCGATGCCACGCCCCTGCGCGCGGCCTCCGAACGCTATGGCGCCGACGCTTTGCTGGCGGTGCATGCGCGTCAGGACGGCAACCAGTGGCAAGCCAAATGGCGCCTGTGGCTGGGCGACAAGAGCGAGCAGGGCACCGCGCAAGGGGCCGACACCGCTGCCGTCGCCGATGCCGTGATGCTGGCCGTGAGCCAAAAACTGGCTCCCCGCTTTGCGGTCAAGCCGGGTGTCAGCACAGAACAATTGTTGGAAGTGCAGGGAATGAACCTGGAGCGGTATGCCGCCCTGGGGCATCTGCTGGAGCCGTTCGGTGGCCAGCCGCAGCTCGTTGACGGCAATCGTATTGTGTATCGCGTCAACGGCAGCGCCGATCAATTGCGTACCCAGTTGAGCCTGGCCAGGTTGCAGGAGATTCCTGCTGGAGAGGCGCCGGTTCAGCAGCCCGTGGCAGATGGTACCCGGCCGGCTGTGGCAGCCCAGCCTCAGGCGCAACTGCGTTTTCGTTGGTAAATGTTCTTCCTGCTCTATATAGAAGCAGGAAGCAAATGACAGATGGAGTGGTTTATGGCGGATGCGCGTCGTTGGGTGTGGCTTGGCGGGATCGTCCTGCTGTGCGTTTTTGTGTTCCTGCTGCATTCGATCCTGACGCCTTTCCTGGTGGCGTTATTGCTCGCTTACCTGTTCGATCCGGTGGTGGATCGCCTGGAGAAAGCCGGGCTGTCGCGCACCTTGGGCGTGGTAGCGGTGTTTGCGCTGTTTACGTTGATCATTACCGCGCTGGTGTTGGTGCTGGTGCCGATGCTGGCCAAGCAACTGTTTCGCCTTTATGAGTTGGCGCCGCAGATGCTCGACTGGCTGCAGCACACGGCGATGCCGTGGGCCCAGGCCAAGCTCGGCCTGGCAGATGGCTTCTGGAAGTTCGACAAGGTCAAGGCGGCGATCAGCGAACATATGGGCCAGACCACCGATATCGTCGGTGTCGTGCTCAGCCAGGCGACGGCTTCCAGCTTGGCGCTGATCGGCTGGCTGACCAACCTGGTGTTGATCCCGGTGGTGGCGTTCTACCTGTTGCGGGACTGGGACATCATGATGGCCAAGATCCGCAGCCTGCTGCCGCGTGACCGCGAGGAGCGCATTGTGTCCCTGGCCGGGGAGTGCCACGAGGTGCTTGGCGCGTTCGTGCGTGGCCAGTTACTGGTGATGCTGGCCCTGGGGGTTATCTACGCCGCCGGATTGATGGCGATCGGCCTGGAGCTGGGCCTGTTGATCGGCTTGATCGCCGGGCTCGCCGCGATCGTGCCCTACATGGGCTTCGTGATTGGTATCGGCGCGGCGCTGGTGGCCGGGTTGTTCCAGTTTGGCGGCGATTTGTACCCGATGCTGGGGATTGTCGCGGTATTCATGGTCGGCCAGGCCCTGGAAGGCATGGTGCTCACGCCGCTGCTGGTGGGGGACCGTATCGGCCTGCACCCGGTGGCGGTGATCTTTGCGATCCTGGCGGGCGGTGAGTTGTTCGGTTTTACCGGCATCCTGCTGGCGTTGCCGGTGGCGGCGGTGATCATGGTCCTGGTGCGCCATCTGCATGATCTGTACAAGGATTCGGATGTGTATACGGGTGTCGAAGACCCCGAGTTGTAATTGCAGTGTCACAAACCCGGTCGATGGCCGGGTTTGTTGTTTCTGGCGCCTGCGTGTCAAATATTCCGCTTGAATCCAGCAAGTTAACGCAAACCTTTGATTTTGCTTGTGGTCTGTTGCATTGTGCGCCCGGCGTCACGGGTATAAACTTTGCAAACTTTACACAGAGGCCACTAACGGTTCGATTGGAGCCGTTCAGTCAGCATGAAACCGATTCAGCTGCCCCTAGGTGTGCGTCTGCGTGATGACGCCACCTTTATCAATTACTACCCAGGCGCCAATGCCGCTGCACTCGGCTATGTCGAGCGGCTCTGCGAAGCCGACGCCGGGTGGACTGAAAGCCTGATCTATCTGTGGGGCAAGCATGGCGTGGGGCGGACCCACCTGTTGCAAGCTGCATGCCTGCGCTTCGAGCAAATGGGCGAGCCGGCGGTTTACCTGCCCTTGGCCGAGTTGATGGACCGCGGTATCACGATATTCGACAACCTTGAGCAGTATGAGCTGGTGTGCCTGGATGACCTGCAGGCGGTTGCCGGCAAAGCTGATTGGGAAGAGGCGCTGTTTCATCTGTTCAACCGCCTGCGCGACAGCGGCCGCCGCCTGCTGATTGCCGCGTCCACCTCGCCCCGTGAGCTACCGGTCAAGCTGGCCGACCTGAAATCGCGCCTGACCCTGGCACTGATCTTCCAGATGCGCCCCCTGTCCGACGAAGACAAGTTGCGAGCCCTGCAATTGCGCGCGTCCCGTCGCGGCCTGCACCTGACCGATGAGGTGGGGCACTTTATCCTCACCCGTGGCACGCGCAGCATGAGCGCATTGTTCGATCTGCTCGAACAGCTCGACCAGGCCTCTTTGCAGGCCCAGCGCAAGCTGACCATTCCCTTCCTGAAAGAAACCCTCGGCTGGTAGTCAGCCCTTGTTTTTCGGGGCTTTCGGCAAATTCCAGGCGCCAGAAAACCTGCGTTTTGGCCGGTTTGGCCACGCAAAAGGCACGTATAGGGTATTAAGGGCTTAGATGTCATGGCGCAAACAGTAAGTCACATAGAGCGCGATTGAATTTGCAAATCGATGTGATAGAGGGCATAGTCTCGACTTCTTTACACATCAGCCACGGTCGTGCCCATGCTAAATCGCTTCGCACCCCTCGTGCCTCTCGCACTCGTTACCCTGTTGTTTGGTTGCGCCTCCCACCCTCAACAAGTGGCTGAGCAGCACAAAAACCAACAGCAATCCCAGGCAAAATTTGTTGCTGCACAGTCTTCTACCGTTTACGAAGAAGAAGTGGCAACCGAAAAGGAACTGGCCGACTTTGCCGGCAGCAAGCCTTATCAGCTTCCCGTTCTGGCCGACAGCATCCTCGAACGCGGCATGTCCCTGATCGGTACCCGTTACCGTTTCGGCGGTACCTCTGAAGCCGGTTTCGACTGCAGCGGTTTCATCGGCTACCTGTTTCGTGAAGAAGCTGGCATGAATCTGCCACGCTCCACTCGCGAAATGATCAACGTGAAAGCACCGTTGGTCGCGCGCAACAACCTCAAGCCCGGTGATCTGCTTTTCTTCAGTACTGCAGGCCGTGGTCGTGTCAGTCACGCCGGTATCTACTTGGGCGATAACCAGTTTATCCACTCCAGCAGCCGTCGCAGTGGCGGTGTTCGAGTCGACAACCTGGGTGACAGCTACTGGAGCAAAACCTTTATCGAAGCCAAGCGCGCACTCGCCATGGCCCCGACAACGGTTACCGCCAGCAAGTAAAGTTAAAGTGATACTTGAAGTTTGACGTGTAAGCGCTAGAATCCCTGGATATTGTTGTAATCCGTTCGCGCAAGCTTTGCTTGCGCGTTCTGGTTTTCAGCGTTCGGCAGCGAAAGCCGCATCCAGACCAGGATTGTTCTGCACATGTCGACCTCGGCCCGCCTGATTCTTATTGTTTGCGCCGCGCTCCTCAGCGCCTGCGCAAGCCGCACACCGCCACCCGCTCACGTAGCGGCCAAGCCTAAGCCGGTGTTCAACTATTCCAGCCAAAGTTTTTCGCCTGCTGCCGAAGATGTGCTCTTCCGCGCGCTGGGCCTGGTCGGCACGCCTTACCGATGGGGCGGCAATACGCCGGATTCGGGTTTTGATTGCAGTGGCTTGATCGGCTTCGTCTACCGCGATGCCGCTGGCATCTCCCTGCCGCGCACCACCCGCGAATTGATCGTGATGCGCGCCCAGGATGTCAGCGAAGAAAACCTGCAGACCGGTGACTTGCTGTTCTTCGCCACCGGTGGTGGATCACAGGTCAGTCATGCCGGGATCTATGTAGGCGAAGGGCGCTTTGTGCATGCGCCACAAACGGGCGGTACGGTGAAGCTGGACACCTTGTCCAAAGCCTATTGGCAGAACGCCTACCTGAGTGCCAAGCGCGTGTTGCCGGCTGAGCACTTGGCCCGCAATCCCTAAGCCAGAAACCGAACCCAATGTGGGAGGGAGCAAGCTCCCTCCCACATTTTTTGTGGTGGTCTTGAGAAAAGTTACTTAGCTGCAGACACCCGCCACACCTTATTCCCCACATCATCCGCCACCAGCAGGTCCCCCTGCTGATCGATCACCACACCCACCGGCCGGCCCATGGCGTTCTCATCCTTGTCGAGGAACCCGGTCAGCACGTCCACTGGCTGCCCCTTGGGTTTGCCACCTTCGAACGGCACAAAGATCACCTTGTAGCCACTGTGCGGCTTGCGGTTCCATGACCCGTGCTGGCCGATAAAGGCGCCGTTGACGAACGGTGCAGGTAATTTGCTGCCTTCGGCGAAGGTCAGCCCCAGCGAAGCGGTATGCGGGCCGACGGCGTAGTCCGGCGCGATCGCCTTGGCGACCAGGGCCGGGTCCTGTGGTGTGACACGCACATCCACATGTTGCCCGTAGTAGCTGAATGGCCAGCCATAAAACGCGCCATCCTTGACCGAGGTGATGTAGTCCGGCACCAGGTCGCTGCCGATCTCATCGCGCTCGTTGACCGCGGTCCACAGCTTGCCGCTCTGCGGTTCCCAGGCCATGCCGTTGGGGTTGCGCAGGCCCGAAGCGAAAATCCGGTGCTGGCCACTGGTGCGATCGACTTCCCAGATCGCCGCCCGACCTTGTTCCGCTTCCAGGCCGTTCTCGCCGACGTTGCTGTTGGAACCGACGCTCACATACAACTTGCTGCCGTCCTTGCTGGCTACCACGTTTTTCGTCCAGTGGTGGTTGATGCTGCCGCCCGGCAGGTCGACCACCGTGGTGCCGGCCTGCGTGATTGCGGTTTCGCCCGGTTGATAGGGAAAGCGCAGCAGCTTGTCTGAGTCGGCCACGTAGAGGTCGTTGCCCACCAGGGTCATGCCGAACGGCGAGTTGAGATTTTCCAGGAAGACCGTGCGGGTCTCGGCGACGCCATCGTGATCGGCATCGCGCAGCAAGGTGATGCGGTTCGGGCTGGGCACGCCGGCACCGGCACGGCCCATGACCTTTTCCATTACCCAGCCGCGAATGCCCTTGGCGTCATCCGGCTTGGGCGGCGCATTGGTTTCGGCCACCAACACATCGCCATTGGGTAGCACATACAGCCAGCGAGGGTGATCCAGGCCTTCGGCGAACGCTGTCACCTGGGTGCCCGCGGCGGCGGTTGGCTTCATGCCATCAGGCCAGCCAATGGCTGGGGCGATATTCACGGTGGGGATCAGGGTCTTGTTGGGCTCTGGCAGTTGGGGCGAAGGGCCGGTGCCATCCGATACCTTCAAGGTCGAGCTTTCTCCGCAGGCAGCGAGGGTGCCTGCGACCATGATCAGTAGGGCGAGTCTTGTTTTATGCATGGTTTTCTCCTGAATGCCTGTAAGGGTAGAGGAGTGCTGCGGCACGATGGTTCAAGTGCAAGGCCAGCTTTAATTGACGCTCCCCCCCCAACCCACTAACCTTCGCGACTTGTTTCAGGTGCTCTGTGACCCAAGGGTCGACTGAGTGAAACAGGGAAGCCGGTGAGTGAGCGCACTTGTACACAGTGTTGCCGCAATTCCGGCGCTGCCCCCGCAACGGTAAATGAGTCAAGACGGTGCTATTGGCCACTGTATCGCGCTGCGATATGGGAAGGCGCAGCGTCGGCCTGCTTTCTATAAAGCGAGCCACTCATGAGTCCGGAGACCGGCCTGGATCATCCAACAGCATCACGGTGGGCGATGCTTGGCTGTCTGTTTTTGTTTTTTCCTGCCCGCCGTTTTTGTCCAGCCCCAACGGAGAGCTGCCATGACCGATTCCCCCGACCGCGACGAACGCCACCTGGCGCGCATGCTGCGCAAAAAAGCCGTGATTGACGAGCGCATTGCCAATTCCCCGAACGAATGCGGTTTGCTGCTGGTGCTGACCGGCAACGGCAAAGGCAAAAGCAGCTCTGCGTTCGGCATGCTCGCGCGCGCCATGGGCCACGGCATGCAGTGCGGCGTGGTGCAGTTCATCAAAGGCCGTAACAGCACCGGCGAAGAATTGTTCTTCCGGCGCTTCCCCGAACAAGTGCGCTTTCACGTCATGGGCGAAGGCTTCACCTGGGAAACCCAGGACCGCCAGCGCGACATCGCCGCCGCCGAGGCCGCCTGGGCCGTGTCTCGCGAACTGCTGCAAGACCCGAGCATCGGCCTGGTGGTGCTGGATGAGCTGAACATCGCCCTCAAGCATGGCTACCTCGACCTGGACCAGGTACTGAGCGACCTGCAAGCCCGTCCGCCGATGCAGCACGTGGTGGTTACCGGCCGTGGCGCCAAGCCGGAGTTGATCGAGATGGGTGACACCGTCACCGAAATGGGCATGCTCAAGCACGCGTTCCAGGCCGGTATCAAGGCACAGAAGGGCGTCGAACTTTGAATCAGCCCCGTCATTGTCCGGCCGTACTGATCGCCGCACCGGCGTCCGGCCAGGGCAAAACCACGGTCACCGCTGCGCTGGCCCGTTTGCACCGCAACCTGGGGCGCAAAGTACGCGTGTTCAAATGCGGCCCGGACTTCCTCGACCCGATGATCCACGAACGCGCCAGCGGTGCGCCGGTGTATCAGTTGGATATGTGGATGGTTGGCGAGCAGGAAAGTCGTCGCTTGCTGTGGGAAGCGGCAGGGGAGGCCGACCTGATCCTGATCGAAGGCGTCATGGGCCTGTTTGACGGTACGCCGTCCAGCGCCGACCTGGCGCGGCACTTCGGTGTGCCGGTGCTGGCGGTGATCGACGGCACCGCCATGGCCCAGACCTTCGGTGCCCTGGCCCTGGGCCTGGCGCGTTATCAGCCGGACTTGCCGTTTGCCGGTGTGTTGGCCAACCGTGTCGGCACCTTGCGCCATGCGCAACTGCTCGAAGGGAGCCTCACCGAAGGCCTGCGCTGGTACGGCGCGTTGTCCCGTGAAACCGGGATTGAGTTGCCCAGCCGCCATCTTGGCCTGGTGCAAGCCAGCGAACTGAATGACCTCGACGTACGCCTGGACGCCGCTGCCCAGGCCCTGGGCAACAGTTGTGAAGTTGCCTTGCCGCCGCCGGTGACCTTCGCCGCGCCTGAAGTGATCGAAGCCGAACCGCTGCTCGCCGGTGTGCGCATCGCCGTGGCCCGTGACGAAGCCTTTGCCTTCACCTATGGCGCCAGCCTGGATCTATTGCGGGCGATGGGGGCCGAGTTGCGCTTTTTCTCACCGATTCATGATCGCCAAGTGCCCGAGGCCGACAGCCTCTATCTGCCAGGCGGGTACCCGGAGCTGCATCACCAGGCGCTGGCGGAAAACACCTCGATGCTCGATGCCATCCGTGCCCATCATGCTGCCGGTAAACCCTTGCTTGCCGAGTGTGGCGGCATGCTCTACCTGCTGGACTCGCTCACCGATGTCGACGGCACCCGTGCCGAGCTGGTCGGCCTGTTGCAGGGGGATGCGGTGATGCAGAAGAAACTGGCGGCCCTTGCCCTGCAAAGCGTCGAGTTGCCGGAAGGCGTATTGCGCGGGCACACCTACCACCATTCCCTGACCAGCACCGACTGGCAACCGATCGCCCGTGGCTTGAGCCCCAACGGCGGGCGGGGTGCCGAGGCGGTGTATCGGCAAGGGCGGATGACCGCTTCCTACGTGCACTTCTACTTCCCCTCCAATCCCCGTGCGGTTGCTGCGCTGTTTGCGCCCGACCTTGAGTCAGCCCAGTCCCATGAGTGACAACGCTTTCCCCCCGGCCGAGCGCGACGCCGTTTACCGCGCCATCGCCGAACGCCGCGACATGCGCCATTTCACCGGCGGCACGGTGGCCCCGCACTTGCTGCATCGCCTGCTCCAGGCCGCGCACCAGGCGCCCAGCGTCGGCCTGATGCAGCCCTGGCGCTTTATCCGCATCAGCGACCGCCAGCTACGAGGGCAGATCCAGCAACTGGTGGAGGAAGAACGTATACGCACCGCCGAAGCCTTGGGCGAGCGCTCCGATGAATTCATGAAGCTCAAGGTCGAAGGCATCCATGACTGCGCCGAAGTGCTGGTGGCGGCGCTGATGGACGATCGCGAGCGGCATATCTTCGGGCGACGTACCTTGCCGGAAATGGACATGGCCTCCCTGGCCTGCGCGATTCAGAATCTGTGGCTGGCCGCGCGCGTCGAGGGCTTGGGCATGGGCTGGGTCTCGCTGTTCGAACCCCGGGCCCTGGCCGACCTGCTGGGTTTGCCGCCTGGCGCGAAACCCCTGGCGGTGCTGTGCCTGGGGCCGGTCGACGCCTTCTACCCGGCCCCGATGCTGCAGCTCGAAGGCTGGACCGAACCGCGTCCGCTGAGTGACATGTTGTATGAGAATGTGTGGGGAGCAAGTCAATGAGTGTGGCCTTGCTGTGTGTCGCCGCGGTGGCGCTGGATGCGCTGCTGGGTGAACCCAGGCGCTGGCATCCGCTGGTGGCGTTTGGCAATTTCGCCGGACGCATCGAGCAACGTTTCAATAGCGGTGGCCGTGGCTGGCGCAGCCACGGTGTGACCGCGTGGGTGATTGCGGTGGTGCCGTTGACGCTGTTGGCCACCGCGTTGTCGTGGGCACCCTATATCGGTTGGGTGTTGGAGGTGCTCGCACTGTACTGCGCCCTCGGCATGCGCAGCCTTGGCGAGCATGTGATTCCGGTGGCCCAGGCCCTGCGCAGCGATGACCTGGATGAGGCCCGCAAGCGCGTGAGCTACCTGGTCAGCCGCCAGACCAGCGAACTGGACCGTACTGAAGTCGCCCGTGCCGCCACCGAGTCGGTGCTGGAGAATGGCAGCGACGCAATATTTGCTGCGCTGTTCTGGTTCGTGGTGGCCGGCGTGCCGGGTGTGGTGCTCTACCGTCTGAGCAACACCCTCGACGCGATGTGGGGCTATCGCAACGAACGCTTCGAACGCTTCGGCTGGGCCGCGGCGAAGATCGACGATGTACTCAACTATGTGCCTGCGCGCCTGGTGGCCTTGACCTACGCGTTGCTGGGCAAGACTCGACTGGCGCTCAAATGCTGGCGCACCCAGGGGCCGACCTGGGACAGCCCGAATGCCGGGCCGGTGATGGCCGCTGGCGCAGGCGCCTTGGGCGTCGAGTTGGGCGGTGCGGCGATTTATCATGGTGAGGTGCACCAGCGCCCTCAGTTGGGAGAAGGTCCACCGGCCGATGCCGACGCCATCGACCGTGGCTGGCAACTGGTGCAACGCGGCGTATGGTTGTGGTTGCTGATCCTATGTGCAGGGGCGCAATTCTATGCTTGAACACGGCGGCCGCCTGCGCAAGGCGGCGATTCAATACGGCATTGCCGAAGCCGATTGGCTCGACCTGTCCAGTGGCCTGGCGCCATGGCCGTGGCCGATCCCCGAGATCCCACTGCGGGCCTGGGCACGCTTGCCGGAAACCGACGACGGCCTGGAGCAGGCCGCCAGCGAATATTACGGGGTGGCGCACGTATTGCCGGTGGCGGGTTCCCAGGCGGCAATCCAGCTGCTGCCGCGCCTGCGGCGTGCCGGCAAGGTCGGCGTGCTGTCGCCGTGTTATGCCGAGCACGCCGAGGCCTGGCGCCGCGCGGGTTACGTGGTGCGCGAAGTGCAGGAACAAGAGGTCGATTTCTTTCTCGACAGCCTTGATGTGCTGGTGGTGGTCAACCCTAACAACCCCACGGGCCTGAGCCTGGCGCCGCAACGCCTGCTCGACTGGCATACACGGCTGGCCCAGCGTGGCGGTTGGCTGGTGGTGGACGAAGCCTTTATGGACGTGACCCCGCAGTTGAGCCTGGCGGGCCAGGCCCATCAGGTCGGCCTGATCGTGCTGCGCTCGTTCGGTAAATTCTTCGGCCTGGCCGGCGTTCGACTGGGTTTTGTGCTGGCCGAACGCAAGTTGCTCAAGCTATTGGCCGAACAGGTCGGACCTTGGGCCGTCAGCGGTCCGACGCGAGTACTGGGCCAGGCCTGCCTGCGCGACACCGCCGGGCAGGTTCAACAGCGCGCGCGTTGCATTGAAGCCGGCCAGCGCTTGTTCGCATTGTTGGAGCGGCATGGTTTTCAGCCCCAGGGCGGTTGCGCCCTGTTCCAGTGGTTGATCACCCCGCACGCCGAACGGCTGCACGAATTCATGGCCCAGCGCGGCATCCTGCTGCGTCTGTTCGTACACGACAGCAGCCTGCGCTTCGGCCTGCCAGACACGGAAGCAGACTGGCTGCGCCTGGATGAAGCGCTGACCGCCTATAAGGACGTTGCATGAGTACGCTGATGGTGCAGGGCACCACCTCCGATGCCGGCAAAAGTACCTTGGTGACCGCGCTATGCCGCTGGCTGGTGCGCCAGGGCGTGGCGGTCGTGCCGTTCAAGCCGCAGAACATGGCGCTCAACAGTGCCGTGACGGCCGAAGGCGGCGAGATCGGTCGCGCCCAGGCGGTGCAGGCCCAGGCGGCGAACCTGGCGCCCCACACCGACATGAACCCGGTGCTGCTCAAGCCCAACAGCGACACCGGCTCCCAGGTCATCATCCATGGGCGCGCGGTGACCAGCATGAACGCGGTGGCCTATCACGACTACAAAGCCATCGCGATGCAGGCAGTACTGGCTTCCCATGCACGGTTGAGCGCAGCCTACCCGGTGGTGATGGTGGAAGGCGCGGGCTCCCCGGCAGAGATCAACCTGCGCGCCAATGACATCGCCAACATGGGCTTTGCCGAGGCGGTGGATTGCCCGGTGCTGCTGATCGCCGACATTAATCGGGGTGGAGTGTTCGCCCACCTGGTCGGCACCCTCGAATTGCTGTCGCCCAGCGAACAGGCCAGGGTCCAGGGTTTTATCATCAACCGTTTCCGCGGCGACATCGCGTTGCTGCAACCAGGGCTGGACTGGCTGGAAGCACGCACCGGCAAACCGGTCGTGGGCGTCTTGCCCTATGTGATGGACCTGCACCTGGAGGCCGAGGACGGCATCGACCAGCGCCAGATCGACAAGGCGGCGCAGGTGCTCAGGGTGGTGGTGCCGGTGCTGCCGCGCATCAGCAACCACACCGATTTCGATCCGTTGCGCCTGCATCCCCAGGTGGATTTGCAGTTTGTCCGCCCGGGCCAGGCGATTCCGTCGGCCGACCTGATCATCCTGCCGGGCTCGAAAAGCGTTCGCAGCGACTTGGCCTACCTGCGCGCCAACGGCTGGGACACCGCCGTGACAAGGCACTTGCGCTATGGCGGGAAGGTGCTGGGGATATGCGGCGGTTTGCAAATGCTCGGCGAGCAGGTCCACGACCCACTGGGCCTGGAAGGGCTTCCCGGTTCCAGTGACGGTCTGGGGTTGCTGGCGTTCAGTACGACCCTGGAAGCAGAGAAACAACTGCGCAATGTGCGCGGGCGCCTGCTGCTGGAGGATGCCGAAGTCAGTGGCTATGAGATCCACGCAGGCGTGACGTCGGGCAGTGCGCTGGAGCGCGCCGCGGTACGCCTGGAGGATGGCCGCTGCGACGGTGCCCAGAGCGCGGACGGACAAATCCTCGGCACCTATCTGCATGGCGTGTTCGAGACGCCCGCCGCCTGCAGTGCCTTGTTGCGTTGGGCCGGTTTGCAGGCGGTACAGGCCGTGGATTACCACGCGTTGCGCGAGCGCGATATCGAGCGATTGGCGGACTTGGTGGAGCATCACCTGGATACCGGGTTATTGCGCCGTTTATGTGGAGTCGCGCCATGCGTCAACTGATTCTCGGCGGTGCGCGCTCCGGCAAAAGCCGCCTGGCTGAAAAACTCGCCAGCGACAGCGGCCTGCCTGTCCTCTATATCGCCACCAGCCAACCCTTGGACGGCGAAATGCACGACCGCGTCGCCCTGCATCGCCAGCGTCGCCCCGACACCTGGGGGCTGATCGAGGAACCACTCGAACTGGCCCGGGTGCTGCGCGACAACGCCGCGCCCGGCCGCTGCCTGCTGGTCGATTGCCTCACGCTCTGGCTGACCAACCTGCTGATGCTCGACAACCCCGAGCGCCTGGTCTTGGAACGCGACCAACTGCTGGACACCCTGGCCTCGCTGCCAGGTGAAATCATTTTTGTCAGCAACGAGACCGGTTTGGGTGTCGTGCCGCTGGGCGAATTGACTCGCCGCTATGTGGATGAAGCCGGTTGGCTGCATCAAGCCTTGGCCGAGCGTTGTCAGCGTGTTGTCCTGACGGTGGCCGGCCTGCCCCTGACGTTGAAAGGTACTGCGTTATGACTGACACCTGGTGGCTTAATCCCTGTAAGGCGATTGACGCTCAAGCATACGAACAAGCACTGGCACGCCAGCAGCAATTGACCAAGCCGGCCGGTTCCCTGGGCCAGCTGGAAGCGCTGGCCGTGCAGTTGGCGGGCCTGCAAGGCCGAGTCAAGCCGTCGGTCGAACACCTGTGGATCGCCATCTTTGCCGGCGACCACGGCGTGGTGGCGGAGGGCGTGTCGGCCTATCCCCAGGCCGTTACCGGCCAGATGCTGCATAACTTTGTCAGCGGCGGCGCGGCGATCAGTGTGTTGGCGCGGCAGCTGGATGCGCAGTTGGAAGTGATCGACCTGGGTACCGTGACGACGTCGCTGGCACTGCCCGGCGTGCGTCACTTGAATATCGGTGCGGGCACCGCCAACTTCGTCAACGCCCCGGCGATGACTGAAGCGCAGGGGCGCCTGGCGCTGCAAGCCGGGCGGGATAGCGTCCAGCGCGCCGTGGAGCACGGCACCCAGCTGTTTATCGGCGGCGAGATGGGCATCGGCAACACCACCGCCGCCAGTGCGTTGGCCTGCGCCTTGCTCGATTGCCCGGTGAGTGACCTGACCGGTCCGGGGACGGGCTTGAATGCCCAAGGCGTGAGCCACAAAGTGGCGGTCATCGAGCGCGCCCTGGCCCGGCATGCCGGGCAGCGCGATGATGCATTGCACACCCTGTTCAACCTCGGTGGTTTTGAGATCGCGGCGCTGGTCGGGGCCTACCTGGCGTGTGCCCAGGCCGGCATCGTGGTGCTGGTAGACGGGTTTATCTGCAGCGTCGCCGCGCTGGTCGCCACACGCATGAACCCAGCCTGCCGCGAGTGGCTGGTGTTTGGCCATCGTGGCGCCGAGCCCGGCCATCGCCATGTGTTGCAACGCCTCGAGGCGCAGCCGTTGCTGGACCTCGGCCTGCGCCTGGGCGAGGGCAGCGGTGCGGCGCTGGCGGTGCCGTTACTGCGCCTGGCCTGTGCGTTGCACGGGCAGATGGCGACATTCGCCGAAGCCGCTGTGGCAGACCGCCCGGCATGACCTTGCACCTGGACCTGCTGCGCCACGGCGAAACCGAATTGGGTGGCGGCCTGCGCGGCAGCCTCGATGATGCGCTCACCGATAAGGGGTGGGCGCAGATGCACGCCGCGGTGCTGGGTCAGGGGCCGTGGGACCGCGTGATCAGTTCGCCGCTGCAACGCTGTGCGCGTTTTGCCCAGCAATTGGGTGCGACGCTTAACCTGCCGGTGAGCCTGGAAAAAGATCTGCAGGAACTGCATTTCGGCGCCTGGGAAGGGCAGAGCGCGGCGGCGCTGATGAAGACCGATGCCGAAGGGCTGGGATTGTTTTGGGCCGACCCTTACCGCTTTACGCCGCCTGATGGCGAGCCCGTCAGTGACTTTTCTGCGCGGGTCCTGGGCGCCATCTCACGCTTGCATCAGGCGTATGCCGGCCAGCGCGTGCTGTTGATCAGCCATGGCGGTGTGATGCGTTTATTGTTGGCGCGCGCGCGTGGCCTGCCGCGTGAGCAACTGTTGAACGTCGAGGTCGCGCACGGTGGCCTGTTCAGCCTGCAGGTCGGCGCCGACGGCGCGTTGAAGGAAGGTACCTGAAGATGCTGCCGTTCTGGATCGCCCTGCAGTTCCTCAGCAGCTTGCCGGTTCGCCTGCCGGGTATGCCGCAGCCGCAGGAATTGGGGCGATCGTTGCTGTTTTACCCGGTGGTTGGCTTGTTGTTCGGGTTGCTGCTATGGGCCCTGAATGTGGCATTGGCCGGGGCCCCGTTGTTGCTGCATGCCGCGCTGTTGCTGACCGCCTGGGTGCTGCTCAGTGGTGGTTTGCACTTGGATGGCCTGGCGGACAGCGCGGACGCCTGGCTCGGTGGTTTCGGCGATCGCGAGCGCACGTTGACGATCATGAAGGACCCCCGCAGCGGGCCGATTGCCGTGGTCACGCTGGGCTTGGTGTTGCTGCTTAAATTCGCTGCACTGGTGGCGCTGATCGAGCAGCACAATGGCGCGGCGCTGATCCTCGCACCGCTGATCGGGCGGGCGTCGATGCTGGCGCTGTTCCTGACCACGCGCTATGTGCGCGCCGGTGGCTTGGGCCAGGCGCTGTCGGATCATCTGCCCAGGGTGGTCGGCCAGCAGGTGCTGATCCTCAGTGGCCTGGCCTGCATCCTGATCGGCGGCTTCAACGGTGGGATCGCTGTGCTGCTGGCGGCGCTCTGCTTCGTGGGCCTGCGCCACCTGATGGTCAAGCGCCTGGGCGGAACCACCGGCGACACCGCAGGTGCCCTGTTGGAGCTGCTGGAAGTGGTCGTCTTGGTTGGCCTGGCGCTGTAACACTTTCTTGCATTTCATTAATCGCGGGTATATACACGCTCCATGCTTGCCTCCCAATGTTTATGCACCAACCTGCGACGCGCCGCCCGTGGCGTCAGCAGGCATTACGACGGCGCTCTCGACAGCTTCGGGATCAACGTTGCCCAGTATTCTTTGCTGTGTAACTTGCAGCGCCTGGATCAACCGAGTATTTCCAGCCTGGCCGAAGCCATGGGCCTGGATCGCAGCACGTTGGGGCGTAACCTGCGGGTGTTGGAAGGCGAGGGCCTGGTACGGTTGATCGAAGGCGATGACCAGCGCAACCGCCTGGTGTTGTTGACCGAAGCGGGTGAAGCACGATTGGCCGCCGCCTTGCCGGCCTGGGAAGCGGCACAGCAAAAACTGATCGATCAATTGGGCGCGGAAAAACGCGAAACCCTGTTGGCCTTGCTGGATGAGCTCGCCTGAACGCGGGTTTGTTCGACTATAAGCGGGTATATACCCGCGAGCGGAGAATAAGAAATGACCTCGATGTGGCGCACCAGTGGCTGGATTCTTGTGGGGAGTGCGCTGATCCTGGCGTTGTCCTTGGGCGTGCGGCATGGCTTCGGGCTTTTCCTGGCGCCGATGAGCGCCGAATTCGGCTGGGGTCGTGAGACCTTTGCCTTTGCCATCGCCTTGCAGAACCTGATCTGGGGCCTGGCGCAACCCTTTACCGGGGCCCTGGCCGACCGTTTTGGCGCGACCAAGGCCGTGTTCATCGGCGGGGTGCTGTACGCCGCGGGGCTGGTGTTGATGGGCATGTCCGATTCGGCATGGTCGTTGTCGCTGAGTGCGGGGTTATTGATCGGTATTGGTCTATCCGGCACATCATTCTCGGTGATTCTTGGGGTGGTGGGCCGCGCCGTTCCGCCGGAGAAACGCAGCATGGCCATGGGCATTGCCAGCGCCGCGGGGTCTTTCGGCCAGTTCGCCATGGTGCCGGGTACCCTGGGCTTGATCAGTTGGCTGGGCTGGTCAGTAGCCTTGCTGGCGTTGGGCTTGATGGTCGCGTTGATCCTGCCGCTGGTGGCCATGCTCAAGGACCGTCCACTGCCGACCCTGGCGGGCCAGCAAACCTTGCGGGAAGCGTTGAAGGAAGCCTGTTCCCATTCCGGATTCTGGCTGCTGGCGTTCGGTTTTTTCGTCTGTGGTTTCCAGGTGGTGTTTATTGGTGTGCATCTGCCGGCGTACCTGGTGGACCAGCACCTGCCCGCCACGGTCGGTACGACGGTACTGGCGTTGATCGGCCTGTTTAATATCTTTGGCACCTACACCGCCGGTTGGCTCGGTGGG
The DNA here is from genome assembly GCF_029457515.1 of Pseudomonas sp. G11. Taxonomy (NCBI): domain Bacteria; kingdom Pseudomonadati; phylum Pseudomonadota; class Gammaproteobacteria; order Pseudomonadales; family Pseudomonadaceae; genus Pseudomonas; species Pseudomonas sp. G11. The sequence continues at coordinate 5,833,227 of NZ_CP120377.1, read as the reverse complement.
CGCATGTCCAAGCCGCGCTTGTTGACGGGGCTGTACCTGTTACGCGCGGTGGTGATCATGCTGTTCCTGTGGGCGCCGGTGACGGAAATCACGGCCTACCTGTTCGGCATGGCCATGGGCTTTTTGTGGCTGTCGACCGTACCGCTGACCAATGGCACGGTGGCGACGTTGTTCGGTGTGCGAAATCTCTCCATGCTCGGCGGGATCGTGTTCCTGTTCCACCAGCTCGGTTCGTTCCTCGGTGGCTGGCTGGGCGGGGTGGTCTATGATCGAACCGGCAACTACGATTTGATCTGGCAGGTGGCGATTCTGTTGAGCCTGCTCGCCGCCGCCCTGAACTGGCCGGTACGCGAGCGGCCGGTGGCGCGCTTGCAGGCGCAGATGGAGGCGGCATGAGTGTAGCGTTACGTGGTCTGATCCTCGTCGCGGGGTTGATCCTGGTGCTGCTGGCCTGGTGGGGCTGGCAGCATGGCGGGCTGGCGTTGATGCAACTGGGTATGGCGATCTGTTAAGTTCGTGGTCTGAATATTTTTAAGGACACACGACATGCAGATGCGTTGGCTCGCTGTACCCGTCCTGATGGCCATTGGCAGTGCCGCCCTGGCCGCCAGTTGTCCGCCGCTGCTGGAAGGCCAGTTGCCCAAGCTGCGCGCCAAGGAATCCATCGATCTGTGCCAGCGCTTTGCCGGCAAGCCCCTGGTGATCGTCAACACCGCCAGCTTCTGCGGGTTCGCCCCGCAGTTCAAAGGCCTCGAAGCGTTGTACCAACGCTACAAGGGCCAAGGGTTGGAAGTGATTGGCGTGCCGTCCGATGACTTCAAGCAGGAAGCCAAGACCGGCGAAGAGACCGCCAAGGTCTGCTACGTGAATTACGGCGTGACCTTCACCATGACCGAGCCGCAGAAGGTCAAGGGGCCGGATGCGGTGCACCTGTTCAAGGTGCTGGCGCAACAGACCAACGCGCCGAAGTGGAATTTCTACAAGTATGTGGTGGATCGCCAGGGCAAGGTGATTGCCAGCTTTTCCAGCCTGACCAAGCCGGACAGTCCGGAGTTGATCAAGGCAGTGGAAGAGGCGCTGGCGTCGAAACCCTGAGCATTGCCCAGTAAAAAGCCCCGCCTCCTTTACAGGAGAGCGGGGCTTTTTAATGAGCGTTGGATCAGAACTTGTACGTCACACCCAGGCCGAAACCGTTGGCGCTGTTTTCGTACTTGGCGCTGTAGGAGCCCAGCTGGTTGGATTTATTCACTTTGACCGGCTCTTCCTTGAGGTAGGAGTAAGCCAGGTCAACGGTCATGTTATCCATCACCGCGTAACCCAGGCCAACACTGAAGATAGTCCGGTCGCCGGTTGGGATGCGTGGTGAACGGTCGGTGTTGTTGGTTGGCGACTGGTCGAAGGTCAGGCCGGTACGCAGTACCACCTGCTTGGTGACCTGGTACGAGGTGCCCACGGCGTAGGCCCAGGTGTCGTGCCAGTTCTGCGGTTCAGTGATCGTTCTGACGAGCGTAGGTGCAGCTATGCCACCGCTGGCCGCTGTCACACCTTCGTTGTTGATGGTGATGTCTTTCAAGCGACTCCAACGAGTCCAGGTCGTACCCGCATACAGCTTCCAGGCGTCATTGAGGTCTTGAGTGACCGACAGGTCCCAGGATTCCGGGGTATCCACTTTCAACGACGCATCGTAACGGTTGTTGGCCAGTACGACCGATGGCACTGTGGCAGCCTTGGTGACTTCGGTGTGGCCTTCGAGCTTGTACTTCACTTTCGAGTGATAGGTCAGGCCAACGCGCGTGGTATCAGTGGCTTGCACCAGGATACCGGCGTTAAAGCCCAGGGCGGTATCGTCGCCTTTGACTTTGACTCTGTTGTCGCCCGGGAAGCCCAGGCCGGCCAGGCTTGGCTGCGATTCCAGGGTGCCGTCGATGCGGTTGATGGTCGGACCAAAACCGATGGAAACTTTGTCGTTGAAGGCGTAGCTGACGGTCGGTTGGAAGGTGATAACCGACACTTCGCTCTTGTTGCCAAAGCCACGACCTTGGAAACCGCTTTCGTAGTCGGTCTTCAGCCCGAACGGTGCATACACCCCGAAGCCGATAGCCCATTGATCGTTAAGTTTGTTGGTGTAGAAACCGAATGGCACGGCAGTAAAAGGCACCATGTCGCCTTTGTTGGACCCGCTGGAGCGGCCGCCGGTATTTTTGATATCGGTCGAAGCATCGATCGCTGCAACACCACCGGTAATTTGCTGGCCTTCAAGGCGGGCCATACCTGCAGGGTTACCAAAGACAGTGCTTGCGTTTTCGGCAGAGGAGGAACGTCCTGCGAAACCTGTCCCCATTCCTGCGACGTCTTGTTCGTTAAGGGCAAAGCCACTTGCGAAGACGTGGGAAGAGGCCATGGCAACGGCGAGGCTAAGTGTGGTCTTGAGCATTACTTTTTTCATTATTAGAACTCCGTGGTGATCACCGCTGCGGAAAGTATCAATAAAATTAACATCGCGCTATAGGCTGTAATGCAGGAGATAGAGCCGTTTTGTAGGACAATCCGACCAAAATTCCGGTTTTTTGCCGAATCTTGCAAATTGCCCGGTCAGCAGGCCACGTGATTCATGGGTGAAACACAGGTTTGCCAGGCTTGGGCGAAATCGCGCAGCCTTCCTTGAGGGTGAAATATTTCTTTCCAGATACGTGCCATTCCCAGCACATCGCCGGGCGGTGGTAAGGCTGGGCGATGTTGTTCCACCAGCAGCCAGGCGATGGCGGTGGCGTAACGCAGGTTGACCGTCAATTCCAACTGGGGCGCACTGAGGAACGCATGTTGACTGGCCAGCCCGCGTACGAGGCTGGCGCGTTCGGGGTCCAGCGCCAGGTAGTCGTCCCAGAGCGCGCGGTGGCGGGTTTCGGTGATGCTGTACAGGCCATGGCCGCGTCGATCATGCAGGGCGGAACCCAATTCCGACTGGCTGGCGGCAATCCCCAGCAGGAGGGATTCAGCGCTCGGGTGAGGGTGGCCAAGATAAAATAACGTCGGCCTGATCACATAACGACACAATTCACTGGCGGCGATACCCATACAAGCCTCAATCCGTGAAAGTGGTCGACGATGCCTGGGAAGGGGGGGCTTGGCAGCAGTGAATCGGATCCCAGGCTCGTCGTAAGCGGATCATGCCGCTTGAGTTGAAGTGTAGTGTCATATTCGTGATGTAAAAGACTGTTTTTAAAACATCTTCTCTAATCAGTTATAACGGTTATATCTATTTGAGCTTAATCCGCGAGCGTCGGGTTCGAATTCCGGGCAATAAAAAACCCTGTGTTTTAGACAGGGTTTTTGTATTTCAGCGACTCGGGTCGATCAGGCAACCAGTGCCTGACGGGTACGCTCGATCACGGCCTGCAGCGGCTCTGCGCTGGAGTATTGATCGGGGTACAGGCGTTCGCTGTGACGAGCGATACCGTGTTCGTTGACCAGGGTGAAGCTGAAGCAGCCTTTGCGAGCGGCCATGATCAGGCAGTTCATTGGAGCAAAAGCGTTGGTAAGGGTGCGAATGGCATCCTGTGTATGGATAGTGGACATATTATTGGTGTTCCTACAAATGACACGGTTAAGAACCGTGCAACGTTAAAACGTTCCAGTGACGTTGATCACCATTGATCGAACGAAGAACCCGACTGGAACAAAGCAGCCAGTTTGAAGCGCTAATAAGTTAGGCGCGCTTGGGCTGGCAGGTAGGTACTTAGGAGGGCAGGAAACACAACAGGGGCAAAGGTTCTGGGCCCAGGGTGAAGATCCTGATCAATTTGCAGGCTGGTTCGGTCAGAGTATTGAGTCTTCGCGACACCCTTTGCTTGTTCAAAGGCCGTGTCGTCGCAAGGAATACCTGGAAACCATCGAGGTGGTCGATCCCGTGTTGTACAGGGGAGTTGTTCGACCAGAATTGACTTTCAGCTTGGTACTAACGCCGCGGATAGTAACGGATTGAAACAGGGAAAGGAAGTGCGCTAACGAAAAAACTTTAATCAGCCGCCCAGCAGCCCGCGATATACCAGCACGGTAACCGCGGCGGCCAGCGAGCTTCCCAGGCCATAGGTGGCCAGCGTCAGGCGCAGGGACTTGCCGGTTTCCACCACCTTCATCACATCGCGCATATCGTTGATCCGGCCTTCACCCAATTCGATGCACAGACTCACTGCCGTAAACGCCGCCGACAACAGGATCGCGATGGCAAACAGTGCGCCATCCGGGGAGGGCAGCGCTGCGTTGATCCCAAGCGACGTCGCGCAAATGGTCAGTAACAGTAAGGCGAACAACAGAATTCCTTTCATCGGTTCGTACACGGCTGCGCTTTAGGTGTGGGGGAGTGTGGCGACCGCGGATGATTTTGAAAAGTCCCTTGGGTTGTCGCAGCGGTAACAGTTCTGGGCGAGATCGAATCAAAAAAACAGGCGATATAACCAATGGATGTGTACTTGTACACATTGGTTGCGTGATGTGTAACCTGGCTGTCAAGTGTCTTGCTGCGCCGCCATTTGCCTGGGATGAAAATTTAAGTCAATGAAAAATATCGCTTTTTTTTATTGGTGAAAAAATCGTCAGTTTGACTGCGGCCCCCGTTCCATGGGCCTTTGCGCGAGTTAAAGATGGGTTGTCCACTGAGTTATCCACAGCTTCTGTGGATTGTCCCGAGCGCTTGCTCTAGCACGGGCGTGCAGAGTTTTTTCAGCTTTACGTGTACGAAAAAAAGAGTAGAGTGGCGCGCCCTCCGGTTTGTCCCACAGTGCTTTATGAAGTTTCGCTCAGTATCACCTTCTGTTACCAGCACGCCCCCGACTGTTACCGCACCCAAGCGTTTTTCCTTGAAGGTCGCCTTGTGGCTGCTCGATAGCCCACGCCTGGGGCACAGCACTAACGTCAAGCATTTTGCCGGGCGTCTGCTGAAACAACCTGCGCGAGATGGCGTGGTGGTTGCGCAAAGCCGTCTGGGCCAACTGATGTGTCGCGAATGCGGCAGCGCCCGTGACCGCCGTATCGGCCATGACCTCTTGCGCCTGGCTGCGCGTGCCGGGGACCGGCGCGCCCAACGCGAATTGGGTCAGCTCAAAGACTGAGCTGTCTTCCGGCCCTGCGCTTGGTTAACCTTCCTCTTTTCGGTAATGACAGGAATGGCTATGGCTTTTGACTGGACCAGTATTGCCCTGGGCCTCGCCGGGGCCGCAGTGCCGCTATTGGCCGTGTGCTGGCAGCTCCAGCGGCGGTTGGTCGCGCGCATGGCCGGTTGGGAATTGCTCGAAGAGCGCCTGGCCACCGCGCAACTGGCCCAGGAAGGCCTCGCGGCTCAACTGGATGCCAGCCGCGACGAGATCAGCGACCTGAGCCAAGCCAATGCCGCCAAGCAAGCTGACCTGGCTGCCGTGCGCCGCGAAGTCGAGTTGTTGCAGATCGATCGCGACAACGCCCGTGACGCCGCCCACGCCTGGAACCTCGACCGCAGCGCCAAGGAAACCGAACTGCGCCGTCTCGACGCTTTGTCGGCTGCCCTGCGCGCCGAACTGCGCGAGCAGCAGGACAGCCATCAGCAGCGCCTCGCTGATCTACAGGGTTCGCGAGATGAGCTGCGCGCGCAGTTCGCCGAACTGGCCGGCAAGATCTTCGACGAGCGCGAGCAGCGCTTTGCCGAAACCAGCCAGGAACGTCTGGGCCAGTTGCTCGATCCACTCAAGGAGCGCATCCAGTCCTTCGAAAAACGCGTCGAAGAAAGCTATCAGAACGAGGCCCGCGAACGCTTTTCCCTGGCCAAGGAGCTTGAGCGCCTGCAACAACTGAACCTGCGTCTGTCGGACGAAGCGACAAACCTGACCCGCGCCCTCAAGGGCCAGAAAACCCAGGGTAACTGGGGTGAGCTGATCCTTGAGCGCGTGCTGGAGCATGCCGGCCTGGAGAAGGGCCGCGAGTACCAGACCCAGGTCAGCCTCAAGGGCCCGGACGGCGAGCGCTTCCAGCCGGACGTGCTGATCATGTTGCCCGGCGATAAGCAGGTGGTGGTGGACTCCAAGGTCAGCCTGACGGCCTATCAACAATACGTGGCGGCGGATGACGAGGTGATTGGCCAGGCGGCGTTGAAGCAGCATGTGCTGTCCCTGCGCAATCACGTCAAGGGCTTGGCCGGCAAGGATTACAAACGCCTGGAAGGCTTGCACAGCCTGGATTTCGTCTTGCTGTTCGTGCCGATCGAAGCGGCGTTTTCAGCGGCATTGCAGGCCGAGCCGAACCTGTTCCAGGAGGCATTCGACCGCCATATTGTCATCGTCAGCCCCACCACCTTGCTCGCCACCCTGCGGGTGATCGACAGCCTGTGGAAGCAGGAGCGCCAGAGCCAGAACGCGCGGGAAATCGCCGAGCGTGCCGGCTGGCTTTACGACAAGTTCGTACTGTTCATCCAGGACCTGGACGAAGTAGGGAGTCGGTTGCAGCAGTTGGATAAGGCTTACAGTGCGGCGCGCAACAAGCTGACAGATGGGCGCGGCAATCTGGTCAGTCGCACCGAGCAATTAAGATTGCTCGGTGCCCGCGCCAGCAAAAGCCTGCCGGCGGATTTGCTGGAGCGCGCGATGACCGACTCCGACGGCGTAGCGCACCTTCCCGAATAAACGTCATCCGAAATGTGGGAGGGGGCTTGCTCCCGATGGCGTGGGATCAGGCACGGAGGGTGTGACTGAGGCTCCGCTATCGGGAGCAAGCCCCCGCCACATTTTTAAAGCGGCAAATGCCGACTCAGCAACGCCCGCAACGCCGCCGGCTTCACCGGCTTGGCCAAGTAATCCAGCCCCGCTGCATGCACCTCGGCCACCATTTCCGGGCGGCCGTCGGCGCTGATGACCACACCGGGAATCGGTTCTGCCAACTGCGCCCGCAGCCAGCCCATCAGCTCGGTGCCGGTTTCGCCGTGGTCCAAGTGGTAATCCACCAACGCCAGTTGCGGGCGTATGCCCTCGGCCAGGAGCGCCGCGCATTGCGCCTGGTCGGTGGCGGTCCAGACCTCACAGCCCCAGCGGGTCAGCAGGCTGCGCATACCGATCAGGATGCTTTCTTCGTTATCCACGCACAGGACTTGCGCGCCGCTCAATGGCAGGCCACTTTCCTGCGGCACCTTGACCTGCGGGCTGGTCTGGATGCGCGCCAGTGGCACGCGCACACTGAACACGCTGCCCTTGCCCGGCCATGAGCGCACGCTGAGGCGATGGCCCAGCACGCGGCACAGTCCGTCAGCGATCGCCAGGCCCAGGCCCAGGCCTTTTTCCGCGCGGGTCTGGTGGCTGTCCAGGCGCTTGAATTCTTCGAAGATCACCTGCTGTTTATCCAGCGGGATGCCAGGGCCGCGGTCCCAGACTTCCAGGCACAGTTCGCCCTGGCGTCGACGTACGCCCAGCAGCACCGGGCCGTCGGCATAACGGAAGGCATTGGTGAGGAAATTCTGCAGGATCCTGCGCAGCAACTTGATATCACTGTCGACCCGCAAGCGACTGCCGCGCAGGCGGAAGCGCAAGCCTTGTTCCTGCGCCAACGCCTTGAATTCGGCGCCCAGTGTGTCGAACAGCTCGTTGAGTACAAAGGGTTGGCGCTGCGGATTGATCTTGCCGTTTTCCAAGCGCGAAATATCCAACAGGTCGCTGATCAGGTCTTCGGCCGAACGCAGCGAACTGTCCAGGTGCTGCACCAGTTGCCGGGCTTCGTTCGACAGGCCGTCGTTCTGGTGGGAAAGGGCGGCTGAGAACAGGCGTGCGGCATTCAACGGTTGCATCAGGTCATGGCTGACAGCCGCCAGGAAGCGGGTCTTCGACTGGCTGGCGGACTCGGCCGCGCCCTTGGCATCGGTCAGTGCCACATTGAGTTGCGACAGCTCATGGGTGCGCTCGGTGACCCGCCGCTCCAGGCCCTCATTGGCCTCGGTCAATGCCTGCTCGGCTTCGCGGAACGCGGTGATGTCGGTGAAGCTCATGACAAAGCCGCCGCCCGGCATCGGGTTGCCGATCAACTCGATCACTCGCCCATTCGGGAACAGGCGCTCTGAGGTGTGCGCGCGGCCCTGGCGCATCCAATGCAGGCGGCGGGCCACGTGGACCTCGGCTTCACCTGGCCCGCACAGGCCGCGTTCGGCGTTGTAGCGAATGATGTCGGCAATCGGTCGGCCGACGCTGATCAAGCCTTCGGGGTAGTTGAACAATTCCAGGTAACGGCGGTTCCAGGCCACCAGCTTGAGTGACTGGTCTACCACGCTGATGCCTTGGGTGATGTTTTCGATCGCGCCTTGCAGCAAGGCCCGGTTGAACTGCAACACCTCGGAGGCTTCGTCGGCGATCCGCACGACGTCTTCCAGCTGCATTTCCCGGCCTTCAATGGCCGCTTTCACCACCGCACGTGTCGAAGACGCACCGAGTACACCGGCCAACAGACGCTCGGTGTGCGCGATCCAATCGTTGTCGGCATTCTGGTTGGGGTTGAAGCCCTTGCCTTGGCGATAGGCAAAGCGGATAAAACTCTGCTGGGCGCGTTCCTCGCCGACAAAGCGTGCCGCGAGGCTGAGCAGGTCGCTGATCTGTACCGACAGCATCGAGCGGGCGCTGGCGCGCTGGCTGGTTTCCTGGCCGATGAAGCGCCCGGCCTGCCAGTGCTCGGAGACGCGTGTACGCGACAGCATCGAAACCCAGACGAACAAGGTGAAATTACCCGCCAGGGAGAACACGGTGCCCAGGGTCAGCGATGTGACCGAGAAGCCCAGTGGGTGCGAATGCAGCCAGGTCAAGCCAGGGAATAGGCTGAAGGACCAGCCGAGACTTTTCGCTGTAACCGGTAGGACCAAGGTGTAGAACCACAGGAACGTACCGGCCGCCAAGCCGGCAAACACCCCCCGCCGGTTGGCCTGCTTCCAATACAGTGCGCCAAGCATGGCGGGTGCCAGTTGCGTCACGGCGGCGAAGGCGATCTGGCCGATGGTCGCCAGGCTCGCCGTGGAGCCGAGCAGGCGATAGCTGACGTAGGCCAGCAACAGGATGATCACAATGCTGACCCGACGTACCGACAGCATCCAGTGGCGGAACACTTCGAAAGGGCGCTCGGCACTGGAGCGGCGCAATAACCAGGGCAGCAGCATGTCGTTGGAGACCATGGTCGACAACGCGATGCTGGCGACAATCACCATGCCGGTGGCGGCCGATGCACCGCCGATAAAGGCGAGTACGGCAAGGGCCGGATGGGCTTCGGCCAAGGGCAGGCTGATCACATAAGAGTCGGGCAGCACCGAACCGGGCAGGAGCATTTTGCCGCCCAGGGCAATCGGCACGACAAACAGCGCGGCAAGGATCAGGTAGGCGGGGAATACCCATTTGGCCAGGCGTAGATCCTGAGGGTCGATGTTTTCCACCACGGTGACGTGAAACTGCCGCGGCAGGCAGATGATGGCCATCATGGCCACGCCGGTCTGCACCACCATCGAAGGCCAGTTGACGGTTTCTTTCCAGTATTCCTCCAAGCGGGGCGCGAGCATCGCCTGGCTGAACAGGTCGCCGAAACCGTCGTACAGGCCGTAGGTGACAAACGCGCCGACGGCGAGAAACGCGAACAGCTTGACCAACGACTCAAAGGCAATCGCCAGCACCATGCCGCGGTGGTGTTCGGTGGCGTCGAGGTTGCGGGTACCGAATACGATAGTGAACAGCGCGAGCACCAGTGACACGATCAACGCGGTGTCCTGGGCGCGGGTGCCGGTGGTGTCGGCGCCCGAGCCGATCAGCAGGTTCACGCCCAGCACAATGCCTTTGAGCTGCAGAGCGATATAGGGCAGTACGCCCACCAGGCAGATCAGCGCGACCACCACGGCCAGCGATTGGGATTTGCCGTAGCGAGCGGCGATAAAGTCGGCGATGGAGGTGATGTTTTCCTGCTTGCTGATCAGCACCATCTTTTGCAGGACCCACGGTGCAAACACAAGCAATAGCACCGGCCCCAGGTAGATCGGTAAAAATGCCCACAGTTGTTCGGCGGCCTGGCCTACGGCGCCGAAGAACGTCCAACTGGTGCAATACACGGCCAGCGACAGGCTATAGACCCACGCGCGCATACGCGGTGGCAGCGGCGCGTGGCGGCGGTCACCGTAAAAAGCGATGGCAAACATAATGGCCATATAGGCCAGGGCAACGGCGGCGATCAGCCCGCTGGACAGCGTCATGGTAACTCCGGACAGAAGAACACCCAGGCATTCCGGGCCCGGTTGGACAGTCTCGCATGATGCATGGGGTTAGTCAGTGTCGACCAAGGTCGTGTGGGATCTTATGTCGCATGCCCGCTGATATTGACTGCTGGCAGAGACACGCACTTACCTCGGTGGCAGGGTTTTCTGGCGCAGGATGTAGATCGTCACCAGCACGGCGCTGGTCAGCATGAAGCCGCGCGCCCAGGGCAGGGGGACCAGGTAGCAGGAGAAACCGATGCTCAACCACATCAGGCCGATGGCGTAGACCTTGCCCTTGAGCGGGATGCCATTGCCGTCGAGATAGTCGCGAATCCAAGGGCCCAGGCGCGGGTGCTCCACCAGCCAGCGGTAGAAACGCGGGGAGCTGCGTGCGAAGCAGGCGGCGGCGAGCAGGAGAAAGGGCGTGGTCGGCAAGACCGGCAGGAAAATACCGATGACCCCCAGCGCCACGCTCAACCAGCCGATGGCCAGCAGCACGTAGCGCAGGAGCAACGAGCGGTTGCCCATGGGTGTCACGGGCAAACGACTCAGTGGTGGCGTGGCTTGAGGATCGCCGGTTTTTCGTCAGGGGCGTTGCACAGCAGGTACAGGGCGGTGAGCGCTTCCGGAATCTGTACGATCATGTCGTCCATCAGGTTGGCGTCGGCGGCGATGTCGGAGAACTCCGGCTGGTCGTCGAACAGGCCCGAACCGACCATGATGGGCAGCAGCATTTCGCTGACTTCTTCCTCGGCGGTTTCGAACCAGGCGGCTTCACGCAGGAATACGCCTTCCATGAAGCCGATGCACCAGCCGCGCAGGTCGGAGTCGTCCGGCTCTTCACCCAGGTCGAGGTCACACGGCAGTTCGAACTCTTCATCGGAGGCCAGTTGGCGACCGATGTGGGCCTTCAGGGCCACCAGGGTGGCTTCGATTTCTTCACGCTGGGCGGCGTCGGCGTAGTGCGGCTCTTCGGCGAACAAGGCGTCGATCCACTCACGGTCCGGCACGATGTCGGAGGAGATCGACAAGGCGGTCAGGTAGCCGTGGGCGGCCACATAGTCCAGCGCCTCGTCATGCAGCTCATCGGCGTCGAGGAAGGCTTGCAGGCGGGTTAGTTGCTCAGCGAAGGACATTGAAGGACTACCTTGGGAATAAACGATGCTGAATTCTAGGCTTTCTTGAGCGCCCAGGCCAGCCGCACTGCATATTTGCCAGGTTTTAGAGACGGACGTCTATTCGTCAGTCGCGCCCTTTGCCGGATGACCCTCGGGTATACTGCCGCGTTTTGTGATGCCCCGCAGGCCAGGCACCAGGCCGAGAAAACTTCGTTTACGGATTATTTTCCGTGAAGCCGCGTTTTTTCGGCCAGCCTGTACTGAGGGTTTCGGCACTTTTTTGGAGTTTTACATGCTCGAGCAGGCTCAACGCGTCCTCAAGGACATCTTCGGCTACGACAGTTTTCGTGGCCGCCAGGGTGCGATCATTGAGCGCGTGGCCAGTGGCGGTGATGCCCTGGTCCTGATGCCTACCGGCGGCGGCAAGTCGTTGTGTTTCCAGGTGCCCGCCTTGCTGCGTAACGGCCTGGCCGTGGTGGTGTCGCCGTTGATTGCGTTGATGGACGACCAGGTGGCGACCCTGGAGGAACTCGGTGTGGCGGCCGCGTCATTGAACTCCACCCTCAGCGCCGAACAGCAGCGCGACCTGGCCGCGCGCATCAAGCGCGGCGAAGTGAAAATGCTCTACCTCGCCCCAGAGCGCCTGGTGCAGCCACGCATGCTGGCCTTCCTGCAAAGCCTGGAAATCGCCCTGTTCGCCATCGACGAAGCCCACTGCGTTTCGCAATGGGGGCACGATTTCCGTCGCGAATACCTGCAATTGGGCCAGTTGGCAGAGTTGTTCCCCGACGTCCCGCGCATCGCGCTGACCGCCACCGCCGACAAGCGCACCCGCGAAGAGATTGTCGAGCGCCTGCATTTACAGAATGCCGAGCGCTTCCTGTCGAGCTTCGACCGACCGAATATTTTCTACCGCATCGTGCCCAAGGAGCAGCCACGCAAGCAGTTGCTGGCGTTCCTGTCCGAGCGGCGCAGCGATGCGGGCATTGTCTATTGCCTGTCGCGCAAGAAAGTCGATGAAGTGGCCGCCTTCCTGTGCGAGCAGGGTTACCCGGCGCTGCCGTACCACGCCGGCCTGCCCAATGAAACGCGCTCCGCCCACCAGAAACGCTTCCTCAACGAGGAAGGCCTGATCATGGTGGCAACCATCGCCTTCGGCATGGGGATCGACAAGTCCAACGTGCGCTTCGTGGCGCATATGGACCTGCCCAAGTCCCTCGAGGCTTACTACCAGGAAACTGGGCGTGCCGGCCGTGACGGCCTGCCAGCGGATGCCTGGATGGTCTACGGCCTGCAAGACGTGGTGATGCTCAAGCAGATGCTGCAGAACTCCGAGGGTGACGAACGCCACAAGCGCCTGGAACAGCACAAGCTCGACGCCATGTTGTCGCTGTGCGAAGAGACGCGCTGCCGCCGCCAGACCCTGTTGGCGTACTTCGACGAAGACATGCCCGAGCCGTGCGGTCACTGTGACAATTGCGTCGACGGCGTACAGACCTGGGACGCCACCGAACCGGCACGCCAGGGGTTGTCAGCGATCTACCGTACTGGCCAGCGTTATGGTGTGGGCCATCTGGTGGACGTATTGCTGGGCAAAGACAACGAAAAAGTGCGCAGCTTCGGTCACGAAAAACTCTCGGTCTATGGCGTCGGCAAGGCACGGGCCGAAGGCGAGTGGCGTTCACTGTTCCGACAGATGGTCGCGCGCGGCCTGGTGGATATCGACATCGAGGGCTACGGCGGCCTGCGCCTGAACGACAGTTGCCGGCCGCTGCTCAAGGGCGAAGTGAGCCTGGAACTGCGTCGCGACCTCAAGCCGCAAACCACCGCCAAGAGCAGCACCAGCCAGGCCAGCCAACTGGTGCGTGGCGAAGAACGCGAGCAGTGGGAAGCCTTGCGCACCCTGCGGCGCAAACTGGCACAGGAACACAGCGTGCCGCCTTACGTCATCTTCCCCGACTCGACCCTGTTGGAGATGCTGCGCGAGCAACCCACCACCCTGGCCGAGATGGCCCGGGTCAGCGGCGTGGGTGCGCGCAAGCTGGAGCGTTATGGCCAAGCCTTCCTCGAAGTGCTCGGCGGCCAGGCCGAGGCGCCGAAGGAAGTCGCCGATATTCGCCATGAATTGATCAGCCTGGCACGCGCCGGGATGACCCCGATTCAGATCGCCGGCCAACTGCAATGTTCGGAGAAAAACGTCTACACCCTGTTGGCTGAATCCATCGGCAAGCAACAGCTGTCCCTGGAGCAGGCCCTTGATTTGCCGGAAGATTTGCTCGGCGAAATCCAAGACGCCTTCCTCGATGGAGAAGGCGAATTGCCAGCTGTTTCGGAGATTGCGCCGCTGTTTACCGGGCGTGTGCCTGAGGGTGTTTTGTACTGTGTTCGGGCGGCATTGCAGTCGGAATTCGAAATTTAGTGTGCCAATTACGACAATGTAACGAATCAGTACATAGCAGACCTTGCCTACTGACATGGCTCATGCTTAGCTGACTAATAATTAGCCATACTTTATTTTCAGTCTAACCCATGAGTTTTTTATGCCGTTAACCGATCAACACCGTTTTGGCATGCAGTTGGCGCAAATGTCCCGAGGTTGGCGCGCCGAGCTGGACCGCCGTCTGGCCGGGCTGGGCTTGTCCCAGGCGCGCTGGCTGGTGCTGTTGCACCTGGCTCGTTTCGAAGAGGCACCGACGCAACGCGAGTTGGCGCAAAGCGTCGGCGTGGAAGGCCCGACCCTGGCACGTTTGCTCGATAGCCTGGAAGGCCAGGGCCTGGTGCAGCGCCAGGCCGTGGTGGAAGACCGCCGTGCCAAGCGTATTCTGCTATGCGATAGCGCCCGCCCCTTGATCGAGCAGATCGAGACCATTGCCACTGCCTTGCGCCATGAACTGTTCGTGGGCGTGGATGAAGAAGATATGCGCGTGTGCATGCGCGTGCATGGGCATATCCTGGCGAATCTGGAAAAGTCCTGACACGGCTGGATCCAGGGCGTGTTGTGGCGAGTGAGTGTGTACCCTCGCCACAACACGCCGGCTCCTGCGGTTGATGCGTCAGAACGTCTGCCCCAGGTTCAAGTAAACCGCCTGCTGACTATCATCATTGAACCCATAGCTGAAGTTCAGTGGCCCCAATGGCGTATCAAACCCGAGGAAAATACTCGCGGCATTGATATAGCCGCTGTCGAATTCATTGTCGTTGTTCCACGCCCGGCCCCGTTCCAGGGAGGCGCCCAGGTATAGCGGGAAATCCAGTGGCAGGTATGAGCGCGGCGTCAGGCGGCGGTAGTACACCGCCCGCATCAAGCTGATGTTCTGCCCCGAAATCGCATCCTGGCGAAAGCCCGACAATTGCCGCGCCCCGCCGAGCAGAAAGCTGGAAATCACCACATCCGAGTTATCCAGGGTCCGCCCGTAGCGCCCGCCCAGCACCAGGGTGTCGGGGCCGCTGCTCATGGCCTTGTCCAGCTTGAATTCCCATTGCCGGTAACGCTGGTCCGAGCCCAGCCCCGGCTCGAATTCCCGGAATGCCAGGCCGATGTCTTCACCGCTGTGCGGGAAGTACACGTTGTCGAGGGAGTCGAAGGAGTACTTCAACTCATAGAAGCCTTCGCTGAAGCTCACGCTCGGCAGGTCTCGGTCGCCGATGCGCACATCGGCCTTGCCCCAGGCCTCGCCGACACCGAAGCGGATCTCACCGCTGTTGCCGATCTGCCGCCCGACATTCAACCCGAAACCATAGCGTTCCAGGCGGTATTCGGAGATGGGGTCGTTGTCCAGGATCAGCTCGACGTTCTGCGCCTGGGCACTCAGATAGGGGGCGACGAAGTAACGTGAACCGGTGTCCATCGGCTGGTAGAACTCGCTGTACAGTTCCTGCCGGTCGCCGATCTGCACCCGCGTCAGCCATTCTGCGCCGAGGCGGTTGATGCCGTTCATACGGTAGCTGGCGCCGAGGTTGAAAGCGCTGTCGCCGCGCATGTCGTCCGACAGGTTCAGGCCCAGGCGCAGGTAATCGGTGCCGCTGCGTTTGCCGCGCGCGCTGATCACCAGGGTATTGTCGTGGCCTTTCTTGACCACGCGGTATTGCACCTGCTCGAAGTAGTCCAGGCCGTACAAGGTGCCCATGTCCGTTTGCAGGCGGCCCAGGTTCAGCGGCTCACCCAGGGGTTGGCGGATGTAGTAGCGGATCACGTCATCGCTGACTTTCGAGTCGTTCTCCACCGTGATGGCGGTGATTACCGGCGTGCGTTCGCCCGGAGTGCGCGCAGCGACCAGTTCCGGGTCGATCGGTTCGGCAGGGCGCAGGTGGGCCAGGCGCACGTCGAGGGCGCGGGTGGCGCGGTAGCCGGCGTCGATCATGTCCTTGGCGCGGCCGAAGTCCGTCACGCCGTAGGCGGCCAGTGGTGGTTGGATCAGCACATCCTTGGGGTGCAGGGCCTTGAGTTGTTCTTCGGAGTTACGTCGGGTCATCAGGGTGATGGACTGGTTGAGCACATCCACCACCGTGGCCAGTTGCTTGCGCGAGCGCAGCGGCGTGCCGATGTCGACCACGATGGCGATGTCGACACCCATCTCCCGCGCCACGTCCAGGGGGATGTTGTCGGTCATGCCGCCGTCCACCAGCAGCCGGCCATCCAACTCGACCGGGGCGAATACGGCCGGGATCGACATGCTGGCGCGGATCACCTGGGGCAGGTGGCCCTTGCGGAACACCACTTTTTCGCCAGTGGTGATGTCCGTGGCTACGGCGCGGAACGGGATGGGGAGCTTGTCGAAATTGCGGATGTTACTGGTGTGGGCAAACATGCTTTCCAGCAGCAGCGCCAGGTTCTGCCCCTGGATCACCCCGAGGGGCAGGCCCAGGCTGCCGTCATCGCGGAAACTGAGCTTCTGCTTGACCAGGAAGTCCCGGTCGTCCTGCTTGCGCCGGAACGGCACATCCTCGCGAGGCGGCGCGTCGGAGAGGGCTTGCTGCCAGTCGATGCCCAGTGCCAGTTTTTCCAGTTCGTCGATCTTGTAACCCGACGCATACAGCCCACCGATCACCGCCCCCATGCTGGTACCCGCAATCGCATCGATATGAATCCCCTGTTCCTCCAGGGCCTTGAGCACGCCGATATGGGCCAGGCCGCGCGCGGCGCCACCGGACAGTACCAGGCCGATTTTCGGGCGCGGCGCGTCGGCGGCGTGGGCGAGGAGGGGGAGAAGGCACAGGAACAGGCAGGACAGCAGGCGGCGCATCATGAATCTCGAGGCTGGGCGATAAAGGCCGGTATTATAGCCACTCGACCCTCCGAGCCCGTTACGCCAGGAACCTGTCAAGTTATGTCCGTCAGCAAACCCGAAATCGTCATCACCTACTGCACCCAGTGCCAATGGCTGCTTCGCGCCGCATGGCTGGCCCAGGAGCTGCTGAGCACCTTTGCCGATGACCTGGGCAAAGTGTCGCTGGCGCCCGCCACGGGAGGGGCGTTTCGCATCACCTGCGACGGCGTGCAGATCTGGGAGCGCAAGGCCGATGGCGGCTTCCCGGAGGCCAAGGTACTCAAGCAGCGTGTGCGCGACCAGATCGACCCGCAGCGTGACCTGGGGCACAACGATCGTACGCAGTAAAGGTCACCGTCCTGGCAGGATAGTGACCCACTGCCGCGTGCCTACTTGGCAGCCATCTGGTTCTTGATGAAGCCCACGATCCACGTCAGCACCAGGCCACCGATGCCACCGCCGACAATATTGCTGCCGACCGCCGCCACATCCAGTGCTTCGCCACCGGAGGTGCCCGTCAGTGCGGAGACCACCTGGCCCAGCACCAGGCCGCCGACCCCGCCAAGAAAGGTATTGAGCCCGGTGCCCAGGCTCTGTTTGGTCATGCCGGCCAGATTACCGCCGACGGCACCGCTGATGATCTGAATCAGCAAGCTGATGAGTGTTTCCATGATGCAGCTCCTGCATAGCGTTAATGGCGTGACCACTCGCTTGCAGCAACTTCAAAGGGCATGGCTGTCGTCGAGGAGTCTTTATCCGTTGAACGACGACAGACTGTTGCGGATGGGCAAAGTATAGATCAGGCCGTCGCTGCCGGCTGTTTGGCCTGGCTGGCACTGCCCATCAGGCCGGAGAGGACGATGGCGACAATGATCAGCGCGCCGCCCAGCAGCATGCGCAAGGTCGGGGTTTCGGCGAACAGCAGCCACGCCACCGTGATGCCATAGACCGGTTCCATGGCGAACACCACCGAGGCGGTGCGCGCCTTGATCACCGCGAGGCTGGCGACAAACAGGCTGTGGGCCAACCCGGTACAGAACACCCCAAGCAGCCCGATCCACAGCCAGTCCATGGCCCGCACATCCGCCAGCCCTGGTGCCGCCACGGGCAACAGGCACACGGCGACCACCACGTTCTGGCACAGCGCCGCCTGTACCGCCGGAATCCGTCCGGAGCTGGCGCGGTTGTTCAGCGACAGCAAGGAAAACAGCAGCCCCGAGACAATCCCCCACAGCAGGCCGCCCGTGGCTTCGCTGGCGAGGTTGAAGTCTGGCGTGACCAGTACCAGGCCGACGGTCACCAGCGCGACCAGCAGCACTTCATTGGCGCGGATCCGCTCGCGGAAGATCAGGCCCTCGAGGATCACGGTGAACGCCGGGAATGCGGTAAACCCCAGGGTTGCCACCGCGACGCCAGCAACCTTGACCGCCATGAAGAACGTCACCCAATGTGCGGCCAGCAACACGCCACTGACCAGCAGCCGGCGCCAGTCGCGCATTTGCAACGTCTTCCAGGGGGCGTTGCTGGCGAAGCGCGCGAAGACCGCCAGGGCCAACACCGCAAACGCGGCGCGGCCGAACACGATGATGGCCGGCGAGGCGGCCGCCAGCTTGCCGAATACGCCGGTGAGGCCAAACATCAGTGCGCCGATATGCAGGGCGCCGAGGGCTGAACGGGGAGTCATTGCGATCCTTGAACCAACGGGGTGACAGGATCGCAGTCTAGAGGGTGGACGGTGTGGGTGTCTGTCGTGCGGCTCGCGATTTTTAGCGCAGGACTCGCGTGTGCACCGAACGCCGCAAGGCGCCGGGGGAGGCGCCGAACTCACGCAACATTGCCGCGGCAAACGCACTCTGCGAGGCATAGCCGACGCGTGCGGCGATCTCGCCGATGGGCAGCGGGGTATCGCGCAGCAGGCCCAGTGCCCTGTGCAGGCGACGGCTGCGGATATAGTCCATGGGCGTCTGCCCGCACTCGGCCATGAATCGCGCATGCAGGCGCGCCACCGAGAGGTCGGCGATGCGCGCCAGGTCAGCGACCTGCAGGGGATGGGCGGCGTGCCGCTCGATATGGGCATTGAACGCGGCGTAGGGCAGGCGCCGGCCCGGCGTGAGGGGCGCCTGCGGATGATTGAGGCTGGCGAGTAGCAACACCGCGCCTTGCTGGGCGATCAGCGGGTCACTCACCGGGCTGTGCGCCAGCCATTGCACCAACTGGTGTTGCCGGGTATCCAGGGTCAGGCGGGCCGGTTGATCGAGCAGGCGGCGGCTGGCATCGGCATGCTCGCCCAACGATTGCAGCACCCAGTGTTCGGTGGGCACGTCGAGCACCAGGCAGCGGCTGCCATCGCGGCTGCCGCAGGCGTGATGCGCAGAGAAGGGCAGCACCATCACACTGCTCTCATGCACCTGGCTGCCACGGCCATCGACTTCCAGGTCCAAATGGCCGGACAGGCCGAACACCAGCTGCGCGTGGTCATGGCTGTGGGCAATGGGCGCTTCGAGGTAGTGGCGGAGCGTGAGGGACGGTTGCATCGCGGTCTCCTGGGCAGCAGGGCGCCAGTCTACAACGCTTCGCCCTCGGTGGGCGCTGTCATCAGACTGACGCACAGCTGTCATGGGCTATTCACCGCCTGGGCGCAAGCTCGCAAAAACAGCGTCGAGGGATGCCCATGACCAGTGCCGAGTTCACCCCGCCCAGCCGTAAGCAGCGCGTGCGTACCCTGTGGATTTCCGATGTGCACCTGGGCACCCGGGATTGCCAGGCCGAACACCTGTCGCAGTTTCTCAAGGGGTACCATGCCGACAAGGTCTACCTGGTCGGCGATATCATCGACGGCTGGAAGCTGCGTGGCGGCATGTATTGGCCCCAGGCCCACACCAACGTGATCCGCCGCTTGCTGACCATGGCCAAGCGCGGCACCGAGGTGATCTACGTCACCGGCAACCACGATGAGTTCCTGCGTCGCTATTCCACGCTGATCCTGGGCAACATCCAACTGGTGGACGAGGCCGTGCATGTCACCGCCGATGGCCGGCACTTGCTGGTGATCCATGGCGACCAGTTCGATGTGATCACCCGCTATCACCGTTGGCTGGCGTTCCTCGGCGACTCGGCCTACGAGTTCACGCTGACGTTGAACCGTTGGCTCAATCATTGGCGCGCGCGGTATGGCTACGGCTACTGGTCGCTGTCAGCGTACCTGAAGCACAAGGTGAAAACCGCCGTGAGCTTTATCAGCGACTTTGAAGAAGCCATCGCCCATGAAGTGACCAAGCGTGAACTGCACGGCGTGGTGTGCGGGCATATCCATCACGCGGAAATTCGCAAGGTGGGTGAGGTCGATTACCTCAACTGCGGGGATTGGGTGGAGTCGTGCACGGCGTTGATCGAACACTGGGATGGGCATATCGAGTTGTATCGGTTGGCCGATGCGCAGGCCAAAGAGGCACAGCTCAAGGCCGAGATGATCACCAACTGAAGGCCAACCACAGTCCAGATGTGGGAGGGGGCTTGATCCAACTGTAGGAGCGAGCTTGCTCGCGAAAAACGTCAACGATAACGCGTGCAGCCTGAATAGGCGCGGTGCTTATGAGTTCTTCGCGAGCAAGCTCGCTCCTACAATTGGTTTTGTGTTTCTTCAGTTGGAGACGTCGGCAATGGCTTCGGCCAGGAGCGTCAGGCGTGTCGCGTCAATACCCGCCACGTTAGCCCGCCCCGAACTGACCATATACACGCTGTGCTTCTCGCGCAGTTGCTTCACCTGCTCGGCACTCAAACCGGTGTAGGAAAACATCCCGCGTTGTGCGCCGATGTGCGCGAACCGCTCCGACAAACCGTGAGGCGCCAACGCCTCCACCAGTCCGCAACGCAACTGCGCGATGCGTGAACGCATGGATTCGACTTCGCCGCTCCACAGCGTCTTCAGCTCGGCATCGCCGAGGATGGTCGCGACCACCGCCGCCCCATGATCCGGTGGGGTCGACCACAGGTTACGGGCGATGTTCGCTAACTGGCTGCGCACGTCGGTCAGCTTCTCGGCATCCGCCGCACACACAATCAACGCGCCGACACGGTCACTGTACAGGCCGAAGTTCTTCGAACAGGAACTGGTGACCAGCACCTCTGGCAACTCGGTCGCCATTAGCCGTACCGCCCAGGCGTCCTGTTCCAGGCTGTCGCCGAAGCCCTGGTAGGCAAAGTCGATCAACGGCAGCAACCGGCGCTCGCGCACGATCTCCAGCACCTGGCGCCAGTCCGCCTGGGACAGGTCGAAGCCGGTCGGGTTATGGCAGCAGGCGTGCAGCAACACCACATCGCCCTCGGGCACGGTGGACAGGGTGGCGAGCATTGCCGCCACATCCAGCCGGTTGTCCGCCCCCACGTAAGGGTAATGGCTGACCTTGAGCCCGGCCTTGGCGAAGATGGTTTCGTGGATCGGCCAGGTCGGGTTGCTCAGCCATACGCCACGGCCGGGCAGGCTGTGGGCGATAAAGTCGGCGCTCAGGCGCAGGGCGCCGGTGCCGCCTGGGGTCTGGGTGGCGCCGGCACGGCCTTCGCGCAGCAGCGCCGAGTCGGTGCCCAGTACCAGCTCACTGATCAATGTGCCAAAGGCCGCATTGCCGTGGCCGCCGATATAGGTCTTGGTGGTCTGGGTGTCGACCAGGCGCTGTTCCGCGCGTTTCACCGAATGGGGAATCGGCGTCAGGCCCTGGTCGTCCTTGTACACGCCCACGCCCAGGTCGAACTTGTTCGGGTTGGAGTCTTGGGCGTACAGGTCCATCAGCCCGAGAATCGGGTCGCCGGGCACGCGACCAATGGCATCGAAATGCATTACTTGCGGCCCTCGGCGTTCTTGGCCACTTCGTCGGTACGCGCGGCCATGATGAAGTCGTTGCGGTGCAGGCCCTTGATGGAGTGGCTCCACCAGGTCACGGTGACTTTGCCCCATTCGGTGAGCAGGCCTGGGTGATGGCCTTCGGCTTCGGAGATTTCACCCATGGCGTTGGTAAAGGCCAGGGCGAACTTGAAGTTCTTGAACAGGAAGACCTTTTCCAGTTGCATCACGCCATCGCGTACTTCGATATTCCAGTCGGGAATCTGCTTGAGCAGCGCCGGCAGTTCTTCATCGCTGACTTGTGGAGCATCGGCACGGCAGGCTTCGCAGTGGGCTTGGTTCAAGGTAGTCATGGGGGTGTCCTGAATTCGAGTGTCTGGAAACGGTCGTCAGTGGCGTTACCCTAAAGCAACGCGGGGCCAGGGAACAGACTCACCTGGCCGCAAAACCTGAGGTTCACGCTGCTTTGGGTTTTGGCGGAAATTTCGGGGCGTGCAAGCCTAACTGCATACCGCGCTCAACCATGCCCATGATGTCTTCCTGCGTGACTTCGAACAGGCGCTTGAGGTTGGGCAGGACAAAGTACAGCGGTTGCAGGATATCGATACGATACGGCGTGCGCATTGCCTCCAGTGGGTCGAAGGCTTGGTGCTCAGGCTCGGACGACAGGCTGTACACCGTCTCTTTGGGCGACGACAGAATGCCACCACCGTAGATGCGCCGACCTTCAGGGGTATCCACCAGGCCGAACTCGATGGTCATCCAGTAGAGGCGCGCGAGGTACACCCGTTGCTCCTTGGTGGCTGCCAGGCCGAGCTTGCCGTAGGTGTGGGTGAATTCGGCGAACCAGGGGTTGGTCAGCAGCGGGCAGTGACCAAAGATCTCATGGAAAATATCCGGCTCTTGCAGGTAGTCCAGTTCTTCGCGGGTGCGAATAAAGGTCGCCACGGGAAACTGCTTGTTGGCGAGCAATTCGAAAAAGGTCTGGAAGGGGATCAGCGCCGGCACCCGGGCAACTTGCCAGCCCGTGGTGTCGGCCAGCACCTGGTTGATTTCGCTCAACTGTGGAATGCGGTCCAGGGGCAGGCCGAGCTTGTCGATGCCGTCCAGGTATTCCTGGCAGGCGCGACCCTCGATCACTTTCAATTGACGGGTGATCAGAGTGTTCCACACCGCGTGTTCTTCCGGCGGGTAGTGGATAAAACCTTGCGCATCGGGCTCGCGGGCCACGTAGTGCGTCTGCTTCATACGGCTCTCCTGCTAGGCATTCGTTCTTGTTATGTCCTGCGATGACCCTATTGATACCCCGACTGGGGCGCGATTCCACCTGCCGCTCAGGTGTGTTCGTAGGAAAAATTATCGTTTTTCGTAAAGTTTTCGTTACAGCCCTGGGTATTCTGGCGTCACCACGCTGTGAAAAGCGCGGCGACTGTCACATAATCTTGACGACTATCTGCGCCCAGCGACAAAAAGACGCAGCGCCTACCGACCTTTCGAGCCTTTCCATGCGTATCAAAGTGCATTGCCAGAACCGCATCGGCATCCTGCGGGACATCCTCAACCTGCTGGTGGAGTACGGCGTCAACGTCGCCAAGGGCGAGGTCGGTGGCGAGCACGGCAATGCCATCTACTTGTACTGCCCGAACCTGGTGAACATGCAGTTCCAGGCATTGCGTCCGCAGTTCGAGGCGATTGCCGGGGTGTTTGGCGTAAAGAGGGTAGGGCTGATGCCCAGCGAGCGCCGGCATATGGAGCTCAATGCGCTGCTTGGTGCCCTGGAGTTTCCGGTGTTGTCCATCGACATGGGCGGCTCCATCGTTGCCGCCAACCGTGCCGCGGCGCAGTTGCTTGGCGTGCGGGTGGACGAGGTGCCGGGGATTCCGCTGTCGCGCTATGCCGAGGATTTCGATTTGCCGGAACTGGTGCGCGCCAGCAAGTCGCGGATCAATGGCCTGCGGGTCAAGGTCAAGGGTGACGTGTTCCTGGCGGATATCGCGCCGCTGCAATCCTCCGAGCACGATGACAGCGAAGCGATGGCGGGCGCCGTGTTGACCCTGCATCGCGCCGATCGCGTCGGTGAGCGCATCTACAACGTGCGCAAGCAAGAGTTGCGTGGCTTCGACAGTATCTTCCAAAGCTCCAAGGTCATGGCTGCCGTGGTCCGCGAAGCGCGGCGCATGGCACCGCTGGATGCGCCGCTATTAATAGAAGGCGAAACCGGCACGGGTAAAGAGTTGCTGGCGCGTGCCTGTCACTTGGCCAGCCCGCGTGGGCAGTCGCCGTTGATGGCGCTCAACTGCGCCGGCCTGCCTGAATCGATGGCCGAGACCGAGCTGTTTGGCTATGGCCCAGGCGCTTTTGAAGGCGCGCGGGCCGAAGGCAAGCTCGGGCTGCTGGAACTGACAGCGGGCGGTACGCTGTTTCTCGATGGTGTCGGGGAAATGAGCGCGCGCTTGCAGGTGAAATTGCTGCGCTTTTTGCAGGACGGCTGCTTTCGGCGTGTCGGCAGCGATGAAGAGGTGTACCTGGATGTGCGGGTGATCTGCGCCACCCAGGTGGATTTGTCCGAGCTGTGCGCCCGTGGTGAATTCCGCCAGGATCTCTACCATCGCCTCAACGTGCTGTCCCTGCATATCCCACCGTTGCGTGAATGCCTTGATGGCCTGACGCCGTTGGTGGAGCACTTTCTCGACCAGGCCAGCCGCCAGATCGGCTGCCCGCTGCCCAAGCTGGCGCCCGCCGCGATGGAGCGCCTGAGCCACTACCACTGGCCAGGTAACGTGCGGCAGTTGGAAAACGTGTTGTTCCAGGCTGTGTCGTTGTGCGACGGCGGCACGGTCAAGGCCGAGCATATCCGGCTGCCGGACTATGGCGTGCGTCAGCCGCTTGGCGATTTCTCGCTGGAGGGTGGTTTGGAGGCGATCGTCGGACGCTTCGAGAAGGCAGTGCTGGAAAGCCTGTACGCCGAGCACCCTAGCAGTCGACTGCTGGGTAAGCGCTTGGGCGTGTCTCACACCACCATCGCCAATAAATTGCGCGATTACGAAATCCTCAAGGTCGACAAATAACCCGTGTGGGAGGGGGCAACCCCTCCCACATTTAATCCGTGGCGTTGCCGTAAGCGGCATAAGTCCGCCGTTTTTTCGACTCTCACCGGGACGTCATTTATTCACGCCCGCCGCCAAACCCCCGCCCCGCCTGCACTTCTCCCGCTTTTCAAAAGTTGGTTCGCAAATTGCTTAAGCCTCATCAGTACAGCGGTGGGCGGCAAGCGTCCGTCAGAAAGAGGATAGAGCGTGGACAAGTACCTTTATGTGGCAATGACCGGCGCCAGCCAGAATGCTCTGGCGCAGAAGGCCCATGCCAACAATCTGGCGAACATTTCCACCAACGGCTTCCAGCGTGACCTGGAGCAGGCCCGTTCGATGCCGGTGTTCGGTGACAGCTTTCCGGCGCGGGCCTTTGCCATGACCGAGCGGCCAGCCACCGACTTCTCGCCGGGCGCCATGATCGAAACCGGTCGTGACCTGGATGTGGCGGTCAGCGGTGACGGCTGGATGGCGGTGCAAACGCCTGACGGTGGCGAAGCCTACGTGCGCAGCGCCAGCATGAATGTGGATGCGCTGGGCGTGCTGCGGGCCGGCAACGGTATGCCGATCATGGGCAACGGTGGCCCGATTGCCGTGCCGCCCCAGCAGAAAATCGAAGTGGGCGCCGACGGCACCGTCAGCATCCGCGCCATGGGCGAAGGCCCACGGGTGATGGCGGAAGTGGACCGCATCAAGCTGGTCCAGCCGGACCTCAAGAACATGACCAAAGGCCTCGACGGCACCATCCACACCAAGGATGGCCAGCCGGCCCAGGCCGATGCGAGCGTCAAGCTGACCTCGGGCTTCCTGCAAGCGAGCAACGTCAACGCGGTGGAAGAAATGACTGCGGTGCTGGCGCTTTCCAAGCAATTCGAGCTGCACATCAAGATGATGAACAGCGCCAAAGAAGACGACCAGGCCATGACCCGCGTTCTGGCGATGAGCTGATAGCGGCATCACCCACACTAATTTTGCAGCACAGCGCCAACAAACAGGCGCACGAAGGAGAACAGCATGCTTCCGGCTCTATGGGTTGCCAAAACAGGCCTGTCCGCCCAGGACACCAACCTGACCACCATTTCCAACAACCTGGCAAACGTGTCGACCACGGGCTTCAAGCGTGATCGCGCCGAGTTCCAGGACCTGCTCTACCAGATCAAGAAGCAGCCTGGCGCCCAGTCGACCCAGGACAGCGAACTGCCGTCGGGCCTGCAACTGGGTACCGGTGTGCAGATCGTCGGCACCCAAAAGAACTTCAGCGCCGGTAACTTGCAGCAAACCGGCCAGCCGCTGGACATGGCGATCAACGGCAAAGGGTTTTTCCAGATCCTGCAGCCGGACGGCACCACTACCTACACCCGAGACGGCACGTTCCACCTGGACGCCAATGGCCAGGTCGTCACCGCCAACGGTTTTGCCCTGGAACCGGCGATTGTCGTGCCCGCCAACGCCCAAACGTTCACCGTCGGTAACGACGGCACCGTGTCCATTACGGTGGCGGGTAACCCGGCGTCGCAAGTGATCGGCAACCTGCAAACCGCCGACTTCATCAACCCGGCCGGCCTGCAAGCCATTGGTAACAACCTGTTCCTGGAAACCGCCTCCAGCGGCGCGCCGCAAATCGGCACCCCTGGCCTGAACGGTTTCGGCACCACGCTGCAAAGCACCCTGGAAACCTCCAACGTCAGCACGGTTGAAGAGATGGTCAACATGATCACCACTCAGCGCGCCTACGAGATGAACTCCAAGGTGATTTCCACCGCTGACCAGATGCTTTCGTTCGTTACGCAGAATCTGTAATCAAGTCTATGGGGCGCTCCTGAGAGCGCCTGCAACACCGTGAGGTTAGGGTCATGAATCGCTATGTTTCCGTTCTGGCATTGAGTGGGATTGCCGTGCTCGCGGGCTGTGTCGCCCCGACGCCAAAACCCAATGACCCGTACTACGCGCCGGTGTTGCCACGCACGCCGCTGCCGGCTGCGGCCAATAATGGCTCGATCTACCAGGCCGGTTTCGAACAGAACCTGTACAGCGACCGCAAGGCGTTCCGGGTCGGTGACATCATCACCATCACCCTCAACGAGAAGACCACGGCCAGCAAGAATGCCAACTCGCAGGTGGGCAAGACCAGCAAGACCGGCATTGGCCTGACCTCGTTGTTTGGTGCTGTACCGAACACCAATAACCCCCTGGGCAGCGGTGACTTGAGCCTGAGCGCAGGCTACAGCGGTGACCGCGCCACCAACGGCAAGAGTTCGGCGGGGCAGGGCAACAGCCTGACCGGTTCGATCACCGTGACCGTGGCCGATGTATTGCCCAACGGCATCATCGCCGTACGCGGTGAAAAGTGGATGACCCTCAACACCGGCGACGAGCTGGTGCGCATTGCCGGCATGGTCCGCGCCGATGATATTTCCACCGACAACACCGTGCCGTCGACACGGATTGCCGATGCGCGCATTACCTACTCGGGTACGGGTTCGTTTGCTGATGCGAGTCAGCCGGGCTGGTTCGACCGTTTCTTCCTTAGCCCGCTGTTCCCTTTCTAGGTGGCCACTTTGAACGTCAAACAGCTGATGGCAGCGGCACTGTTGTTATGCCTGAGCGCAGTCGCCCAGGCCGAGCGCCTGAAAGACATCGCCAGCATTTCCGGCGTGCGTTCCAACCAGTTGATCGGCTACGGCCTGGTGGTGGGGCTCAATGGTACGGGTGACCAGACCACCCAGACCCCATTCACCCTGCAGACCTTCAACAACATGCTCTCGCAGTTCGGCATCAAGGTGCCGGCGGGTTCGGGCAACGTGCAGTTGAAAAACGTCGCGGCGGTGTCGATCAGCGCCGACTTGCCGGCGTTCTCCAAGCCAGGCCAGGTGGTGGACATCACCGTGTCGTCCATCGGTAACTCGAAAAGCCTGCGGGGCGGCACCTTGCTGATGACCCCCCTCAAGGGTATCGACGGCAACGTCTACGCCATCGCCCAGGGCAACCTGGTGGTTGGCGGTTTCGACGCCGAGGGGCGTGATGGTTCGAAGATTACGGTGAACGTGCCATCGGCCGGTCGCATCCCCGGCGGCGCCACGGTTGAGCGCACCGTGCCCAGTGGTTTCAACCAGGGCAACAGCCTGACCTTGAACCTCAACCGTTCCGACTTCACCACCGCCAAGCGCGTGGTCGACAAGATCAACGACATGCTTGGCCCTGGCGTCGCCCAGGCGATCGATGGCGGTTCGATTCGTGTCACTGCGCCGCTCGATCCGAGCCAGCGCGTCGACTACCTGTCGATCCTGGAAAACCTTGAGGTCGACCCCGGCCAGGCCGTGGCCAAGGTCATCATCAACTCGCGCACCGGTACCATTGTGATCGGCCAGAACGTCAAGGTCTCGCCAGCGGCCGTGACCCACGGCAGCCTGACCGTGACCATCACCGAAGACCCGATCGTCAGCCAGCCTGGGCCGCTGTCCAACGGCCAGACCGCCGTGGTGCCGCGCTCCCGTGTCAACGCTCAGCAAGAAGCCAAGCCGATGTTCAAGTTCGGCCCTGGTACGACCCTGGATGAGATTGTCCGCGCGGTGAACCAGGTGGGCGCAGCGCCCGGCGACTTGATGGCGATCCTAGAAGCTTTGAAACAGGCCGGCGCCTTGCAAGCCGACCTGATCGTGATCTGAGGCCATGGCCATGGATATGCGCAAAAGCGGGCTGACCAGCACGGCGGACTCGGGGTCTTACTCGGACCTGAACCGGCTTAACCAGCTCAAGGTCGGTGCTGACAAGAACAGCGAAGGCAACATGCGCAAGGTGGCGCAGGAGTTCGAGTCGTTGTTCTTGAGCGAGATGCTCAAGTCCATGCGCTCGGCCACCGAGGCCCTGGGCAAGGACAACCCGCTGAACACTCCGGCCGCCAAGCAATACCAGGAAATGTACGACCAGCAGTTGGCGGTCTCGATGTCCCGCGAAGGTGGCGGTATCGGCCTGGCCGACGTGCTGATGCGCCAGATGCAGAAGAACAAGCCGGTGGACGCCCAGGCGGCCACCTTGCAGGGGCCGGCGGCGGCAGACGTGGCGAAGAAGGTCGATGTGCCGACGGAAATCGCCGCTGGCACCAAGGCCGATGGCCCGCTGGGTCGCTCCAATGGCCAGCGTCCGCTGTGGGCGTACCGCGTGGCGGTGCCCGAGGGCGCCAGCGCCCACGCCAACGATATGGCGCTGATGAACCAGCGTCGTATTGCCCTGCCAAGCAAGCTGACCGACCGCCTGCTCGCTGGCATTGTGCCGACCGCGCCGGTCGCGATCGATGCTAAAAACGCACCGCTGCGTAACAGCGTCGCCGACGACAGTGTGGTCAACAGCACCGCGCGCACGTTTGCCGTACCGAGCGGACGCATGCAGGTCTACGGTCGCGCCGTGGCCCAGCCACCGTTGGCGCCGGCGAAGAAAGCCTTCAGTTCCCAGGATGAATTCGTCGCCACCATGTTGCCGATGGCCAAGGCTGCGGCGGCGCGTATCGGCGTCGATCCAAAGTACTTGGTGGCCCAGGCCGCCCTGGAAACCGGCTGGGGCAAATCGGTGATGCGCGCCGAGGACGGCAGCAGCAGCCACAACCTGTTCGGCATCAAGGCCGGCAAGAGTTGGCAGGGCGGCCAGGCCCGCGCGATCACCAGCGAGTTTCGTGATGGGGCGATGGTCAAGGAGACGGCGCAGTTCCGTTCCTACGACTCCTACCAGGACAGCTTCCATGACCTGGTGACGTTGCTGCAAAGCAATGATCGCTATAAAGAAGTTGTGAAATCGGCCGATAACCCCGAACAGTTTGTACGCGAGTTGCAAAAAGCCGGATACGCAACCGACCCGGCCTATGCCAGCAAGATTTCGCAGATCGCCAAAACGATGGACAGTTACCAGAATTACGCTGCCGCGGGCGCGACCACTCATTTATAAGGTCTGAACCACCATGAGTTTGCTCAATATCGGGATGTCGGGGCTTAACGCCGCTCAAGGATCGTTGTCGGTCTTGAGTAACAACATCGCCAACGCCAACACCTCGGGCTATTCGCGTCAGCAGACCACCCAGAACGCGAACGCGTCGAACCCCTACGGCGGCGTATACATCGGTAGCGGCACCACCCTGGCCGATGTGCGCCGGGTATATAACGAATTCCTGGACGCGGCTTACCAGAACAGCACGGCACTCAATAACGATGCCAAGGCCTATTCGAGCCAGGCGAGCGCCATCGACAAGACCTTGTCGGACAAGACCACCGGCATGTCCTCGGTACTGGGGGCGTTCTTCTCCGCCGTGCAGACCGCCGCGTCCAACCCCAGCGACGTTTCTGCCCGACAAGTGCTGTTGACCAGCGCCCAGACCCTGAGCAACCGTTTCAACGCGATCTCCGGCCAGCTCAACCAGCAGAAAGAATCGATCAACGGCCAGTTGGGCACCATGAGCGATCAGGTCAACCAATTGACCTCGTCGATCGCCTCGCTCAACAAGCAGATCACCCAGGCCCAAGGCTCAACCACCACGGCGCCGGCCAACCTGCTGGATGCGCGTAACGAAGCGGTACGTTCGCTCAATGAGTTGGTGGGGGTCACCGCCAGCGAAAAGAACGGGATATTCAGCGTCAGTACCGGCACCGGCCAGTCCCTGGTGTTGGGCGACCAGTCCAGCACCATTTCGGCAGTGCCGAGCCAAAACGACCCGAGCCAGTACACCATCCAGCTCAATGCGGGTGGCGGAACCTCGATCGACCTGGGCAATGTGCTCAGTGGCGGTAGCATCGGTGGCCTGTTGCGTTATCGCAGTGACGCCTTGATGCCGGCCATCAATGATTTGGGGCGTATCGCCATCGCCACCGCCGATACCGTCAACAGCCAGCTCGGCCAAGGCCTGGATTTGAACGGCGACTTCGGCGTGTCCCTGTTCAAGGACGTCAACAGCGCTGTCGCCATCTCGCAGCGCAGCCAAGGCGCGGCGGGCAACAGCGCCGGTTCCGGTAACCTGAATGTCAGCATCAGCGACACCAGCAAGCTGTCGACCTACGACTATAAAGTCACCTTCAGCAGTGGCAATAACTACACGGTGACGCGTTCCGACGGCAAGGCCATGGGCGCGTTTGACACCACCACCACGCCGCCGCCGGTGATTGATGGTTTTACCCTGGCCCTGGACGGCAAAGGCCCAGTGGCCGCGGGTGACACTTTCAAGGTCAGCCCGACCGCCAACGGTGCCACCGGTATCGGTACCCAACTGACCGACGCCAATAAAATTGCATTCGCCGGGCCTTTGCTGGGCGAGGGCAGCAAGACCAACCAGGGCACTGGCACCTTTACCCCGCCGAGCCTGACGGTGCCGATCGACATCGATGGCGGCGCGGCGACCGCTCAGCTGCGTACCGGGATTGAACACTCGATGCCGGTCAAGATGGTATTCGGCAAGCCGGCCACCGACGGCACTCAGCCGTACACGCTCAACGATGCCCAGGGTAACCCGATTGGTACCGGCACCATCGTTCCAGGCCAAGGCAACAAGATTACGGTCGCCGTACCGATGCGCGATGCCAGCGGGACCTTGCTCACCCCGGCACAGAGCTTCAGTTTCGATACTACGGTCGGCGGCTCGCCTGCCGACGGTGACAGCACCTCGTTCTCGTTCAACGCCGCGGGCCGCTCGGATAACCGCAATGCCCTGGCATTGCTGGACCTGCAAACCAAGGCCTCGGTCGGCCTGGCCGATGGCAGTGGCGGTGGTGTGAGCCTGGTGACGGCCAACAGCCGCCTGGTCTCGACCGTGGGTGCCAAGGCCGCTTCGGCCATTACCGACACCACGGCAACCGGCGCATTGCTCAAGGCCAACCAGGACGCGCGCAACTCGGTGTCCCAGGTCAACCTGGATGAAGAAGCGGGCGACATGATCAAGTTCCAGCAGTACTACACGGCGTCGTCGCAGATCATCAAGGCTGCGCAAGAAACCTTCAGTACATTGATCAATAGTCTTTAAGGGAGTCTGG
Source organism: Pseudomonas sp. G11 (assembly GCF_029457515.1). Taxonomy (NCBI): domain Bacteria; kingdom Pseudomonadati; phylum Pseudomonadota; class Gammaproteobacteria; order Pseudomonadales; family Pseudomonadaceae; genus Pseudomonas; species Pseudomonas sp. G11. The sequence goes on along the minus strand of NZ_CP120377.1, from coordinate 5,801,687 downwards.
GACGATGCGTATTTCTACTGCTCAATATTTCGAAACCAGTTCCGCCAAGTATTCGGACAACTATTCCAGCGTGGTGAAGGCTCAAGACCAGGCCAGTTCCGGTGTGCGTGTGCAAACCGCCGGGGATGATCCGGTCGCCGCCGCGCGCTTGCTGTTGCTGCAACAGCAGAAAGACATGCTGGGCCAGTTCAACGGCAATATCACCAGCCTGAAAAACTCCCTGACCAACGAAGAAAGCGTGCTCGGCGCGATCAACGATGCTTTGCAGCGCGCCACTCAGTTGGCCCTGCGTGCCGGTGGTTCGTTGAGCGACGCCGACCGTCGCTCGGTTGCCAGTGAAGTGGGGGCGATCGAGGATCAGGTCCTGGGCTTGCTCAACAGCAAGGACTCTTCCGGCAACTACCTGTTTTCCGGTTCCAAGACCCAGACCCCGCCCTACAGCCGTAACAATGATGGCACCTACAGCTATCAGGGCGACGAAACGCCGCTGAGCCTGCAAGTGTCGAATACGTTGACGGTCAACGCTGGCGATACCGGCAAGACGGTTCTGGAGGGCGCTGCCAACTCCAGTCGCACCCAGGCCACGTGGCTTGCACCTGTGCCCCAGACGGTGCCGCCGACGGTCAATGACAACAAGGTTGCGCTGTCGGCCGGGCTGGTGACGTCGAGCTCCGACTACGCCAGTAAGTTCGCCGACGGCGAGCCGTACAAGCTGACCTTTACCAGCAGTACTCAATACAAGGTGTCCGATAAGAACGGCACTGACGTGACTTCGGAGATTGCCGGCAACGGTACCTTCGACGCCACCAAGGAAGGCAGCACCAGCGTGGCGCTGCGTGGGGTGAAGTTCGACATCACCATGAACCTCGGCGACGTTGCTCCGGGCGCCAACTCCGATGCGCTGGTCAAGGATCGTTCGTTCAGCCTGGAAGCCAAGCCGGATACCTTCAGTATCTCGCGCACGCCGAGCAACGCGTCCACGGCACAATTGAACAATGCCACCGTGTCCAGCCAGGCGGGCTATGCCAGCACGTTCCCGACCAACAGCGGGGCGCTGATCAAGTTCACCAGCGCCACCGCCTATGAGATGTATACCCAGCCCTACACCGCCAATAGCAGGCCCATTGCCACCGGTGATACCGGCGGCGGGACAACCTTGACCGCGGCCGGGGTGACCTTTGACATCAGCGGCGGGACGCCGCAAGCGGGCGATCAGTTTTCCGTGGGGGCCAATACCCAGAAAACCCAGAATGCGCTGGACACCCTTGGCCAATTGCGCAAGGCGCTGGAGCTGCCCGCCGACGGCAATCCGGCGGCGACCGTCAAGCTCAAGGACGTGTTGGATGCTTCCATCGCCAACCTGGCCAATTCAATGTCGCAGATCACCAACGTGCGGGGTTCCATCGGTGCGCGGGGCAACGCCCTGGACATCCAGTCTGACGAAAACACCAGTATCGGCCTGGCCAACACCAGCACCATGAGTGACCTGGCCAACATCGATATGGGCGAGGCGGCGATCAATCTGACGCTGCAGCAAACCATGTTGCAGGCCTCGCAATTGGCGTTCGTCAAAATCTCCCAGTTGAGCCTGTTCAACAAGATGTAAGCGGCGTCTAGCCAAGCGGCCCGCTCTGGAAACAGGGCGGGCCGTTTTCGTTTCTGGGGTTTAATTGTTTGAAGGTTTTGCACAAAGCACACACAATTGAGTGACCTGTGAGTCATAAAGCGCATCTTCACTGTATCGTGTGAAAAGGATAAGTCGTCACAGGGTCCTTGCGGGGCGGCTTTCAGCGAGATTTTTATGGGGTTATCCCCTTTATTGTCCAGCACTCCAGGCGTCGTCCGAGGGGTGTTCTCCAGCTATTTAGTATTGGGAAGCCACAATGATTGGCATAAAAAGCATCGCCAGTTACGTGCCGGCAGACGGGATCGATAACTACGCCCAGGGTGCCAAATTCGCCAAGGATGAAGAGTTCATCATTGGCAAGATCGGGTCGGCGTTTCTGCCGCGCAAGGAAGCTGCGCAGGAAACCTCCGACCTGTGTGTCGAGGCGGTCAACGCTTTGTTTGCCAACAACCCGGATTTGAAGCGCGAGTCCATCGACGCACTGATCGTCGTCACCCAGAACGGCGACGAAGAGGGTTTGCCCCACACCGCCGCCATCGTCCAGGACAAGCTGGGCCTGCCGACCCACGTGGCGGCCTTCGATATTTCCCTGGGCTGCTCGGGCTACGTCTACGGTATCTACGCAATGAAAGGCTTCATGGAAGCCACCGGCCTGAAAAACGGCCTGCTGGTCACGGCCGATCCGTACTCCAAGATTGTCGACCCGGAAGATCGCAACACCACCATGCTGTTCGGCGATGCCGCCACTGCCACGTGGATGGGCGAAGACGCGTCGTGGTTGCTGGGCAAGGCGAAGTTCGGCACCGACGGTTCCGGCGCGCCGCACCTGAAGGTCAGTGATGGCGTGTTCTTCATGAACGGCCGCCAGGTGTTCAACTTCGCATTGCTCAAGGTGCCGGCACACCTGCATGAGCTGCTCGATGAGTCGCAGCTCAAGGCCGACGACATCGATGCGTTCTGCATTCACCAGGGCAGTGCGGCGATTGTCGATGCCGTGGCGCGGCGTTTCGAGGATGCCCCGGTGGACAAGTTCATCAAGGATATGGTCGAGACCGGTAACACCGTGTCGTCGAGTATTCCATTGCTGCTGGAGAAGCACGTGATGGACGCTACCTGGAAGCGCGTGGCCATCAGCGGTTTTGGCGTGGGCCTGTCGTGGGGCTCGGCGATTCTGCATCGTCCGTGACGCGTCGGTAGACTGAGTTCGCCGCAAAAGCAAACGCCGATGATCGAAAGATCATCGGCGTTTTTTATTTGGCGCCAAAAAAACCAGAAAATCCGGTGGGAAAAGTCAGCCTAAAGCCTTGAATTACAAGGGATGGCACGAGGCCAGTAAAAAAAATAAAAAAAAGGCTCAAGCAACCGCCTACCACGACGATAACTATTACGTAGGTTCTCAGGCCACACCCGGCGGTTGCCAGGGCCGGAAGCCGCAGTATCCATCCAACGAGGATTTCGTCATGGCTTTAACAGTAAACACTAACGTTGCTTCGATCACTACCCAGGGCAACCTGAACAAAGCAGGCGGCGCCCTGGCCACTTCCATGCAGCGCCTGTCTTCCGGCCTGCGTATCAACAGCGCTAAAGACGACGCTGCCGGCTTGGGTATTGCTACTCGCATGACTAGCCAAATCAACGGCCTGGGTCAAGCAGTGAAGAACGCCAACGATGGTATCTCCATCGCGCAAACCGCTGAAGGCGCAATGCAGGCTTCGACCGACATTCTGCAAAAAATGCGTACCCTGGCTCTGTCTTCGGCTACTGGCTCCCTGAGCACCGACGACCGTAAGTCGAACAACGACGAATACCAGGCTCTGACTTCGGAACTGACCCGTATCTCGCAAACCACTACTTTCGGTGGCCAGAAACTGCTGGACGGTTCGTACGGTACCAAAGCCATCCAGGTTGGCGCCAACGCTAACGAAACCATCAACGTAAGCCTGGACAACGTTGCTGCCAACAACATCGGTTCGCAACAGATCAATAGCCTGGGCATCACCCCTGGTGCCGGTGTTGCTGGTGGCGCAATCGCTGTGACTGGTAACGGCCAGACTACCAGCGTAACCGTAGCTGCCGCTGCTTCCGCTAAAACCATCGCTGCCCAACTGAATGGCGCCGTCGGTGGCCTGAGCGCTACCGCCAGCACTGAAGCTCAGTTCGTTGTCGGCGCGGGTGCTGCTGCTGCTCCGGCTTCGTTCACCATGACCGTTGGCGGCCAAGCCACCACGTTCGTCGGTGTGACCGATACCGCCAGCCTGGCTGACCAACTGAAGTCGAACTCCGCCAAACTGGGTATCAGCGTTAACTACGATGAATCCAAAGGCACTCTGTCGGTTAAATCCGACACCGGTGAAAACCTGGCCTTCAGCTCTTCGACCGCTGCCGGTACCATCACTGTTGCGACCAAAGACGGTTCCGGTGCCTACGGTACTGCCACTGCCCTGGCTGACGGCATCATCGCTACCGGTGCTGTGAACATGAACTCCTCCAAGGGTTACTCCCTGGAAGGCGCTGGTGTGACCGGTCTCTTCGGCGCCGCTACTTCGGCTGCTTCGGCCAAGGTTGCGGTTTCGCAGACTGACGTGACTGACGCCACCAAGGCCCAGAACGCAGTGTCCGTAATCGACCAGGCTATCGCTACCATCTCCAGCTCCCGTTCGGGCCTGGGTGCCGTTCAGAACCGTCTGACCAGCACTGTGGATAACCTGACCAACATTCAGAAAAACACCACGTCTGCCCGTAGTACTGTTCAGGACGTCGACTTCGCTTCCGAAGCCGCTGAACTGACCAAGCAGCAAACCCTGCAGTCGGCTTCCACTGCGATCCTGTCGCAGGCTAACCAACTGCCATCCGCTGTACTGAAGCTGCTTCAGTAATCACAGCGCTGGGTAAATGACGGGAGGGCGCGTTTACGTGCCCTTTCGTCTTTTCCAATCAGAGGAGATTGGGCATGGACATGAATGTAAAACTGAACTTGTCTTATCCGCTACAGGCCCCTCAAGGCACTGTGGCACCTGTGGTTGCTGACAAAGATAAGACTAAGGTTGAGCCGGCCGCGCCAGCCACCGGTAAGTCTCAAAAGGACGATCTGGAAAAAGCGGTCACCGATATTAAAGAATTCGTACAAGCGGCCCAGCGCAATCTGGATTTTTCCATTGACGCTTCCACCCATAGGGTTGTGGTCAAGGTCATTGCCACCGACACCGGTGAAGTGATCCGCCAGATCCCCTCGGAAACGGCCTTGAAGCTGGCACAAAGTCTGTCCAGCGCCAGTCACGTGTTGTTTGACGACAAGGCTTGAGCTGGCATGAAACTTGTTGCTGTTACGGCTTGAAGTGTTGTTCGTCAAGATAACGGCAGCCACCGTAAAAGGAGAAAGATGATGGCGGGTACAACGATTACTGGCGTGGGGTCGGGCTTCGATACCCAGGCAATTGTAAAGTCCCTGGTAGATGCCGAGCGAGCGCCGAAACAGTCGCAGATCAATACCCAATCGCAAAAGGCAACTACCCAGCTGTCGTCGATCGGCAAGATCCAGGCTGCCCTGGACGCCTTCCGTGGTGCGCTGACCAGCATGGGCACCGACAACAGCTTCAGTGGCTTGACCGGTACCTCTTCGGATGAAAAAGTCGCCACCATGACGGCCAACCAAGGTGCAGCGAACGGCAGCTTCTCGCTGATCGTCAACCAGCTGGCCATGCCTTCGAAGCTATCGACCAAAACGTTTGCCGGTGGCCAGTCGACAGTCGTCAACGCCGGCACCACGGCGACAACGCTGACAATCACGCAGTCGGGCAAGAACTTTGATTTGAGTGTGCCGGCAGGCGCGACACTGCAACAGGTGCGTGATTCGATCAACTCCACGTTCGGCACCGCCGGCCTGAGTGCCAACATCCTCACCGACTCCACCGGTTCGCGTCTGATCCTGACCTCCACCAATAGCGGGGTCGGTTCGGACCTGACGATGTCGGGCAACTCTGGGATTGATACTGGCTACACGGTAGTCAGCGCGCCTCAGAACGCCAAGTACACCATCGATGGCATTGCGGCGGAGTCCAAGTCCAACAGCATCACGGATGCGGTGAGTGGGGTAAGCATCAAGTTGCTGTCGCTGTCGCCTACGGTCACGGCCAACGATCCGAATACAACCAACCCGCTTCGTACCGCCATGACCATCTCGGTCACTACCAGCGCCACCGCGCTGAAGTCCGGGGTCAAGGGCTTTGTCGACAGCTATAACGCCCTGCTCAAGGCCATGAACGCCGAGACCAAGGTCACCAAGGACGCCGCGGGTAACTCCATCGCCGCGACCCTGACCGGCGACTCGACCATGCGCACCTTGCAGTCGGCGATCCGCAACGAGTTCAACGCGCTTTCGGGGAACGGCACCTTGAAGTCCCTGGCGCAGTTCGGTGTCACAACCGATCAGGATACCGGCGCGCTGAGCATCGATAGCAAGCAGTGGGATAAGGCGGTGCTGACCAATGCCGCTGACATCAACAGTATCTTCAGCGGCAAGACTGGCTTGCTGGCGCGCCTGACGGCCGCTACCGACGCGTATGCCAAGCCGAGCACCGGGATTCTGGCCACGCGTACCACCTCGTTGGCCGACAGCCTGAAAGACCTGACCAAGCAGCAGACCGATCTGGATGACCGTCTCACCACCATGCAGGACGCCTTGACCCGCAAGTACACCGCCATGGATACGCTGGTAGCGCAGTTGCGTCAGCAGAGCACCAGTATTCTCGGTACGCTCAATGCAATCAGTGGCTCAAAAAGCAGCAGCAGTTGATTGACTGCGCCTGAAAAAGCCCGGGTCCGTTGACCTGGGCTTTGTTCTTTGTAGAGCCGCCGGGTTAAAGTTTTTTGCGACCCGGTCGACATAATGGTTACTGCAATCCTTCCAGCTGTTGCCTGTCACGAGGTAGAAAATGAATCCCATGAGAGCCCTTCGCCAATACCAGAAGGTCAATTCCCATGCCCAGATCTCCGAAGCCAGCCCGCATCGCCTGGTGCAGATGCTGATGGAAGGCGGCCTGGACCGCATGGCGCAAGCCAAGGGGGCGCTGGCGCGTGGCGATATCGCTCAGAAGGGCCTGATGCTGGGTAAGGCCACCGACATCCTGATCGGCCTGCGTGATGGCCTCGATGCGGAAAAAAGCGACAACAAGGAATACGTCCAGCAACTGGAAGGTCTGTATGTGTACATGACCAACCGCTTGATGCAGGCCAACCTGCACAACGATGCCGAGATGATCGACGAAGTCGCTCGTCTGCTGATTACCGTAAAAGAAGGCTGGGATGCCATTGCCGCACCGCAGGGTGCCGCACAATAAGGCCATCGGCCTTGAGGAACTCGTCATGAGCCAAGCACTGCAACGCATTGATGAAACCCGCGACGCCTTGATCGACGCGCTGGCGGAACGTAACTGGGACGCCATCGGCGAACTGGATATGGGCTGTCGCAGTGTGATCGAGGAGGTGCTGAGCGAAGCGCCGGTGGACGAGGATGCGTTGCGAGAGAAACTGGAGAGCCTGCTCGCGGTTTATCAGCAGTTGCTGGAAGTGACGACCGGCGAACGCCAGGCGATTTTCGAAGAGATGTCGCAGATCAACCAAGCGAAAAAGGCGTCAAAGGTTTACCATCTGTTCGGTTGAACGGGCGCAGTTAATCCGAACGGCGCGTCATATATTTGACTGTGCCAGCATTTTTGACTTAACTAGTGCTGTTTTCAGATTTCAGACGTCTAGTAAGTAAGAAGTCTTACAAGCGTCTAGATTGCCCTCACTCTGGGGCAGAGCGTTTTACTAGGGAAGTTGCTATTGCATGTGGCGTGAAACCAAAATTCTGCTGATTGATGACGATAGCGTCCGTCGCCGCGACCTGGCGGTGATTTTGAATTTTCTTGGCGAAGAAAATCTGCCCTGCGGTAGCCACGATTGGCAGCAGGTGGTCAGCTCATTGTCATCGAGCCGTGAAGTCATTTGTGTGCTGATCGGGACGGTAAACGCTCCTGGTGCAGTTCTGGGCTTGTTAAAGACACTGTCAACCTGGGATGAGTTCCTTCCGGTGTTGCTAATGGGCGATATTTCTTCTGTCGACCTGCCGGAAGACCAGCGCCGCCGTGTACTTTCCACCCTGGAAATGCCGCCCAGCTATAGCAAATTGCTCGATTCCCTGCACCGCGCCCAGGTCTATCGCGAGATGTACGACCAGGCCCGCGAACGCGGTCGCCACCGTGAGCCCAACCTGTTCCGCAGCCTCGTCGGCACCAGCCGTGCGATCCAGCACGTGCGCCAGATGATGCAGCAAGTGGCCGATACCGACGCCAGCGTGCTGATCCTCGGCGAGTCCGGCACCGGCAAGGAAGTGGTCGCGCGCAACCTGCACTATCACTCCAAGCGCCGCGACGGGCCATTCGTGCCGGTCAACTGCGGGGCAATTCCTGCAGAGCTGCTCGAAAGCGAACTGTTCGGCCATGAGAAGGGCGCCTTTACCGGAGCCATCACCAGCCGTGCCGGGCGTTTCGAACTGGCCAACGGCGGCACCCTGTTCCTTGACGAAATCGGCGACATGCCACTGCCGATGCAGGTCAAGCTGCTGCGCGTGCTGCAAGAACGCACCTTCGAGCGCGTTGGCAGCAACAAGACCCAGAGCGTGGACGTGCGCATCATCGCGGCCACCCACAAGAACCTCGAAAGCATGATCGAGGTCGGCAGCTTCCGCGAAGACTTGTACTACCGCCTCAACGTCTTCCCGATCGAGATGGCCCCGTTGCGTGAGCGCGTGGAAGACATCCCGTTGCTGATGAACGAGCTGATCTCGCGCATGGAGCACGAAAAGCGCGGCTCGATTCGCTTCAACTCCGCCGCGATCATGTCGCTGTGCCGCCACGGCTGGCCGGGCAACGTCCGCGAACTGGCCAACCTGGTGGAGCGCATGGCGATCATGCACCCCTACGGTGTGATCGGCGTGGTCGAGCTGCCGAAAAAATTCCGTTACGTCGACGATGAAGACGAGCAGTTGGTGGACAGCCTGCGCAGTGACCTGGAAGAACGGGTCGCCATCAACGGGCATACCCCGGACTTCGGTGCTACCGCCATGTTGCCGCCGGAAGGCCTGGACCTGAAGGACTACCTGGGCAACCTGGAACAAGGGTTGATCCAGCAGGCCCTCGACGACGCCAACGGCATCGTCGCCCGTGCCGCCGAGCGCCTGCGCATCCGCCGAACCACCCTGGTGGAGAAGATGCGCAAGTACGGTATGAGTCGTCGAGAAGGTGATGAACAGGCAGATGATTGACGCCTGTTTTTCAAGCCACTGTTTTATAGGTGGTTTTTTTTAGGCACGGGTATTGCTACAGCCCTCGCAACGTTCCGTTTAACTGACGGTCAGCCAAGCGAGAGAGCATGATGCCCCACGCCGCCCAACTAACTTCGGTCCCTGATCTCCAGGGACTTGTCCCGTCTGTAGAGCAACAGAGCCGCCAGGGCCTGGAGCAGGCGTTTTCGCTGTTCAACCAGATGTCCAGCCAACTGACTGATTCCTACAGCCTGCTGGAGGCTCGGGTCTCCGAGCTCAAGGGTGAGCTGGCCGTGGTCAGTGCCCAGCGCATGGAAGAGCTGGCCGAGAAAGAGCGCCTGGCCAACCGTCTGCAAAACCTGCTCGACCTGTTGCCCGGCGGCGTGATCGTCATTGACGACCAGGGTCGCGTGCGCGAAGCCAACCCGGCCGCCTGCGACATGCTCGGCCTGCCGCTGGAGGGCGAGTTGTGGCGTGAAGTGATCACCCGCTGCTTCGCGCCGCGCGAAGACGACGGTCATGAAATCTCCCTCAAGGACGGGCGCCGCCTGTCCATTGCCACCCGCTCCCTGGACGCCGAGCCCGGCCAGCTGGTGCTGCTCAACGACCTGACTGAAACCCGTCACCTGCAAGACCAGTTGGCGCGGCATGAACGGTTGTCGTCCCTGGGGCGGATGGTCGCTTCTTTGGCGCATCAGATCCGTACGCCGCTGTCGGCCGCGTTGATCTACGCCAGCCATTTGACTGATGAGCAATTGCCCGCCGCCACCCAGCAGCGTTTTGCCGGGCGCCTCAAGGAACGCTTGCATGAACTGGAGCATCAGGTGCGCGACATGCTGGTGTTTGCCCGCGGCGAATTGCCGCTAACCGACCGCATCACGCCGTCGGGGTTGATGCAGTCGTTGCAGGCGGCAGCAGCCACCCATATCCAGGAAGCCAATGTGCGCTGGCAGTGCGACAGCCACCTCGGCGAGTTGCTGTGCAATCGCGACACCCTGGTGGGCGCCTTGCTCAACTTGATCGAAAACGCCACCCAGGCCAGCGGCCCCGGCGCACGGCTCAAGGTGCACTTGTATACGCGCGGGCAAACCCTGCGCCTGTGTATCAGCGACAGCGGCAGTGGCATCGAGCCGGCGGTGCTGCGGCGCCTGGGTGAACCTTTTTTCACCACCAAGACCAACGGCACGGGCCTCGGCCTGACCGTGGTCAAGGCAGTGGCGCGGGCTCATCAGGGAGAATTGCAGCTGCGTTCCCACCTGGGGCGCGGCACCTGTGCATTGATGACCTTGCCGCTGTTCGTCAGCGCGGCAAGCGCGGAGTAAAGAGCAATGGCTATCAAGGTTTTATTGGTGGAAGACGATCGCGCCCTGCGTGAGGCATTGGCTGACACGCTGCTGTTGGCGGGCCATGACTACCGGGCGGTCGGTTCTGCCGAGGACGCCTTGGAGGCCGTCGAGCAGGAGTCCTTCAGCCTGGTGGTCAGCGACGTGAACATGCCTGGCATGGATGGCCACCAGTTGCTCGGCCTGCTGCGTGCGCGTCAGCCGCAGTTGCCGGTGTTGCTGATGACCGCCCATGGCGCGGTGGAGCGGGCGGTGGACGCCATGCGCCAAGGGGCGGCGGACTACCTGGTCAAACCATTCGAACCCAAGGCGCTGATCGAACTAGTCGCCCGGCATGCCCTGGGTGTGATCCCGGCCACCGACGGCGAAGGTCCGATTGCCTTCGAGCCGGCCAGTGCCCAATTGCTGGAGCTGGCGGCCCGTGTGGCGCGCAGTGATTCCACGGTGTTGATTTCCGGCGAGTCCGGCACCGGCAAGGAGGTACTGGCGCGCTATATCCACCAGCAATCCAGCCGCGCCAAGCAACCGTTTATCGCCATCAACTGCGCCGCGATCCCCGACAACATGCTCGAAGCGACGCTGTTCGGCCATGAAAAAGGCTCGTTCACCGGCGCTATCGCGGCCCAGCCCGGCAAGTTCGAGCAGGTCGACGGCGGCACCCTCCTGCTCGACGAAATTTCCGAAATGCCCCTGGGCTTGCAAGCCAAGTTGCTGCGGGTGTTGCAGGAGCGTGAAGTGGAGCGGGTCGGCGCACGCAAGCCGATCCAGCTGGATATCCGTGTGATCGCCACGACCAACCGCGACCTCGCGGGCGAAGTGGCGGCAGGGCGTTTCCGTGAGGACTTGTTCTATCGGCTTTCGGTGTTCCCCCTGGCGTGGCGCCCGTTGCGCGAACGCCCGGCAGACATCCTCCCGCTGGCCGAGCGGCTGCTGAACAACCACGTCAAAAAAATGAAGCACGCCCAGGCGCGGCTGTCGGCCGATGCCCAGGCCTGCTTGATCAGCTACCCATGGCCCGGCAACGTGCGGGAATTGGACAACGCAATCCAGCGCGCGCTGATTTTGCAGCAGGGCGGCTTGATCCAGCCTCAGGATTTCTGCCTGGCCATGGGCAGTGGCGCCGCGCCGCTGCCGAGCCTGGCGCCCGCTCCGGTCGTCGCCGAAGCCGAGTCTGCCGGTGCCCTGGGTGACGACCTGCGGCGCCGCGAATTCCAGATGATCATTGACACCCTGCGTGCCGAGCGCGGCCGTCGCAAGGAGGCTGCCGAACGCCTGGGCATCAGCCCGCGCACCCTGCGCTACAAGCTGGCGCAGATGCGCGATGCTGGTATGGACGTGGAAGCGTATCTTTTTGCCACCTGATCCGTAACGAGACTGACAAGGTTTGTCGCCTTTTCTTACGAGTTGCTACAGAGCTGGCACCCTTGTTGCTACCTCCCCAGTAATCGCTGCGTAGTGTCAAAAAATTGCGGGTTGTCGGAGAGAAGGTCATGAGCCAGGGTATTGAGTTCAATCGGTTGATGTTGGATATGCGCTCCATGCAAATGGATGCCATGGCTCAGCCGAAATCCGTCGCGCCAGCGCCGGAATTGGGCCAAAGCAGTTTCGCCGATATGCTCGGCAAGGCAATCAATAAAGTCAGCGATACCCAGCAAGCCTCCAACCAGTTGGCCACCGCGTTCGAGATCGGCAAGAGCGGCGTGGACCTCACCGATGTGATGGTCGCCTCGCAAAAGGCCAGCGTTTCGTTCCAGGCGTTGACCCAGGTCCGTAACAAGCTGGTGCAAGCCTATCAAGACATCATGCAGATGCCGGTTTAAGGACGAGATTTAAGTCATGGCAGAAGCAGTCGTGGACAACGTACCCGCCAAGGCAGACGGCAAACCGCCGCTGTTTGGCCTGTCGTTCCTGGAAAACCTCTCCGAAATGACCATGTTGCGTCAGGTGGGCCTGATGGTCGGCCTGGCAGCCAGCGTGGCGATTGGTTTTGCCGTGGTGTTGTGGTCGCAGCAACCTGATTACCGTCCGCTGTATGGCAGCCTGGCCGGCATGGATTCCAAGCAGATCATGGAAACCCTGGCCGCCGCCGACATCGCCTACACCGTCGAGCCCAACTCCGGCGCCTTGCTGGTCAAGTCCGATGACGTGGCCCGTGCGCGCATGAAGCTGGCCGCCGCCGGCGTGACCCCGTCCGACAGCAATATCGGTTTTGAAATCCTCGACAAGGACCAGGGGTTGGGGACCAGCCAGTTCATGGAGGCCACCCGCTACCGTCGTGGCCTGGAAGGCGAGCTGGCGCGTACCATCTCCAGCCTGAATAACGTCAAGGGTGCCCGCGTGCACCTGGCGATCCCGAAGAGCTCGGTGTTCGTGCGTGACGAACGCAAGCCCAGTGCCTCGGTGTTGGTTGAGCTGTTCTCCGGCCGCTCCCTGGAGCCTGGCCAGGTGCTGGCGATCATCAACCTGGTGGCCACCAGCGTTCCCGAATTGAGCAAGTCGCAGATCACCGTGGTGGACCAGAAGGGCAACCTGCTGTCCGACATGGCGGAAAACTCCGCGCTGACCCAGGCCGGCAAGCAGTTTGACTACAGCCGCCGCATGGAGAGCATGCTCACCCAGCGCGTGCACAATATTCTGCAGCCGGTGCTGGGCAACGACCGCTACAAGGCTGAAGTGTCGGCCGATGTGGACTTCAGTGCCGTCGAGTCGACCTCCGAGCAGTTCAACCCGGACCAGCCGGCCCTGCGCAGCGAGCAGTCCACCAGCGAACAACGCACCGCCAGCAATGGCCCGCAAGGTGTGCCGGGGGCCCTGAGCAACCAACCGCCGTCGCCGGCCTCGGCGCCGCAAACCACGGGCGGCGCTGCGGCGACCGCGGGCGCCATCGCCCCGGGCCAGCCACTGCTGGACGCCAATGGCCAACAGATCATGGACCCGGCCACCGGCCAGCCAATGCTCGCGCCTTACCCGGCGGACAAGCGTAACCAGTCCACCAAGAACTTCGAACTTGACCGCTCCATCAGTCACACCAAGCAACAGCAGGGCCGGATCAATCGCCTGTCGGTGTCGGTGGTCGTGGATGACCAGGTCAAGGTCAACGCCGCTGACGGTGCTGTGACTCGCGCGCCGTGGAGCGCCGACGAATTGGCGCGCTTCACTCGCCTGGTGCAGGACGCTGTCGGTTTCGACGCCAGCCGGGGTGACAGCGTCAGCGTGATCAACATGCCGTTCTCTGCCGAGCGCGGCGAAGTCATCGCCGACCCGGCGTTCTACACCCAGCCGTGGTTCTGGGACATCGTCAAGCAAGTGTTGGGTGTGCTGTTCATCCTGGTGCTGGTGTTCGGTGTGCTGCGTCCGGTGCTCAACAACATCACCGGCCATGGCAAGAAACAACTGGCCGCCTTCGGTGGCAGCGACGTCGAGTTGGGTGGCATGGGCGGCCTGGATGGTGAACTGGCCAACGACCGTGTCAGCCTCGGCGGCCCGCAAAGCATCCTGTTGCCTAGCCCGAGCGAAGGCTATGACGCTCAGTTGAACGCAATCAAGAGTCTGGTGGCAGAAGACCCGGGCCGTGTGGCCCAGGTCGTGAAAGAGTGGATTAACGCAGATGAGTGATAATCGAGCCGCCGTTGCCAAGCTCACCAAGGTCGACAAAGCCGCAGTCCTGCTGCTGTCCCTGGGTGAAACCGACGCCGCCCAAGTGTTGCGTCACATGGGGCCCAAAGAGGTTCAGCGCGTGGGCGTGGCCATGGCGCAGATGCGCAATGTGCACCGTGAGCAAGTCGAACAGGTGATGAGCGAGTTTGTCGAGATCGTCGGCGACCAGACCAGCCTGGGCGTCGGTTCCGACAGCTACATCCGCAAGATGCTCACCTCGGCCCTGGGCGAAGACAAGGCCAACGGCCTGATCGACCGCATCCTGCTGGGCGGCAACACCAGCGGCCTCGACAGCCTCAAGTGGATGGAGCCGCGCGCCGTGGCTGACGTGATCCGCTACGAGCACCCGCAGATCCAGGCGATCGTGGTGGCGTACCTCGACCCGGACCAGGCCGGTGAAGTGCTCGGCCATTTTGACCACAAGGTCCGGCTGGACATCATCCTGCGCGTGTCGTCGTTGAACACCGTGCAGCCAGCGGCGCTGAAAGAACTCAACACGATTCTCGAGAAGCAGTTCTCGGGCAACTCCAATGCCTCGCGCACCACCCTGGGTGGTATCAAGCGCGCGGCCGACATCATGAACTTCCTCGACAGCTCGGTCGAAGGCCAGTTGATGGACTCGATCCGCGAGATCGACGACACCCTGTCCGGCCAGATCGAAGACCTCATGTTCGTGTTCAACAACCTCTCCGATGTCGACGACCGTGGCATCCAGGCGTTGCTGCGTGAAGTCTCCTCCGACGTGCTGGTGCTGGCCCTCAAGGGCTCGGACGAAGGCGTCAAGGAGAAGATTTTCAAGAACATGTCCAAGCGCGCCTCCGAACTGTTGCGCGACGACCTGGAAGCCAAGGGCCCGGTGCGCGTCAGCGACGTGGAAACCGCCCAGAAGGAAATCCTCACGATTGCCCGCCGTATGGCCGAAGCCGGAGAAATTGTTCTCGGCGGGAAGGGCGGCGAAGAAATGATCTAAGGCGCCCCACATGTCGAGCAAAGATGAGACGCCCAGCGATCTGATTCGCGCGCGGGACGTGGGCGGGTTTGACATCTGGTCGTTGCCCAGCTTCGACCCGCACGTGCCGGAACCCGAGCCTGAACCGGTCGAGGAACTGCCGGCGGAAATGGAAGAAGTGCCGCTGGAGGAAGTCCAGCCGCTGACCCTGGAAGAGTTGGAAAGCATCCGCCAGGAAGCCTACAACGAAGGCTTTGCCGCCGGCGAAAAAGACGGCTTTCGCAGCACCACCCTCAAGGTGCGCCAGGAAGCCGAGGCCGCGTTGAGCGTCAAGTTGACCAGCCTGGAACGCCTGATGGGCAGCCTGTTCGACCCCATCGCCGAGCAGGATTCGCAGATCGAAAAAGCCATGGTCGGCCTGGTGCAGCACATCGCCCGCCAGGTGATCCAGCGCGAGCTGGCGCTGGACTCCAGCCAGATCGAGAGTGTGATGCGCGAAGCCCTCAAGCTGCTGCCCCTGGGCGTCGGCAATGTGCGGCTGTACATCAACCCGCAGGATTTCGAGCAGGTCAAAGCCCTGCGCGAGCGCCACGAAGAAACCTGGCGCATCGTCGAAGATGCGGCGTTGCTGCCCGGTGGTTGCCGTGTCGAGACCGAGCACAGCCGCATCGATGCCACGGTGGAAACCCGCATCAGCCAGATCATGGCCAAGCTCTTCGATCAACTCCACGAACAAGCCCTGCACCCGGCCGAGCCTGACCTGAGTGTTGAGCTGGACGCCTCCGATGCGCCTTGATCGCACCAGCTTCGCCAAGCGCCTCGGCGGTTATGCCGAGGCCACCGAGTTGCCCGGCCAACCGATCCTTGAAGGGCGCCTGTTGCGCATGGTCGGCCTGACCCTCGAAGCCGAGGGCCTGCGGGCCGCCATGGGTAGCCGCTGCCTGGTGATCAACGACGACAGCTACCACCCGGTGCAGGTCGAAGCTGAAGTGATGGGCTTCTCCGGCAACAAGATTTTCCTCATGCCCGTCGGCAGCCTGGCGGGCATTGCCCCCGGCGCCCGCGTGGTGCCGCTGGCCGATACCGGTCGCCTGCCCATGGGCATGAGCATGCTCGGCCGCGTGCTCGACGGTGCCGGTCGCGCGCTGGACGGCAAGGGCGGCATGAAAGCCGAGGACTGGGTGCCGATGGATGGCCCCACCATCAACCCGCTCAACCGCAACCCCATCAGCCAGCCGCTTGACGTGGGCATTCGCAGCATCAACGGTTTATTGACGGTCGGTCGCGGCCAGCGCCTGGGTCTGTTCGCCGGTACCGGCGTGGGTAAATCGGTGTTGCTCGGCATGATGACCCGCTTTACCGAGGCCGACATCATCGTGGTGGGGTTGATCGGCGAGCGGGGCCGGGAAGTGAAGGAGTTCATCGAGCACAGCCTCGGTGAAGAGGGCCTCAAGCGCTCAGTGGTGGTCGCCTCGCCTGCGGACGATGCGCCGCTGATGCGTTTGCGCGCCGCCATGTACTGCACGCGCATCGCCGAGTATTTTCGCGACAAAGGCAAGAATGTCCTGTTGCTGATGGATTCGCTGACACGTTTCGCCCAGGCCCAGCGGGAAATCGCCCTCGCCATCGGCGAGCCGCCGGCCACCAAGGGGTATCCGCCGTCGGTGTTCGCCAAGCTGCCCAAGCTGGTGGAGCGCGCCGGTAACGCCGAAGCGGGCGGGGGCTCAATCACCGCGTTCTACACCGTATTGTCCGAAGGCGATGACCAGCAGGACCCGATTGCCGACTCGGCGCGGGGCGTGCTTGACGGCCACATCGTGCTGTCGCGGCGCCTGGCGGAGGAGGGGCACTACCCGGCCATCGATATCGAAGCGTCGATCAGCCGGGTGATGCCGTCGGTGGTCACGCCGGAGCATATGGCGCGCGCCCAGCAGTTCAAGCAACTGTGGTCGCGCTATCAACAGAGCCGTGATTTGATCAGCGTCGGCGCCTACGTGGCCGGCGGCGATCGTGAGACCGACCTGGCGATCGCCCTGCAGCCGCAGTTGGTGACCTACCTGCGCCAGGGCCTCAACGACAACATCAGCATGGGCGAAAGCGAAGCGCACCTGCAATCCATCTTCGCCCCCGCGCCAGGCGGCTAAGCCATGGCCAGTAGTCGCTCGTCACGTCTGGCCCCGGTGGTGGAGATGGCTGAAAAAGCCGAAAAAACCGCCGTGCAGCGCCTGGGTTACTTCCAGGGCCAGGTGCGCCTGGCGGAAAGCAAACTGGGCGACTTGGAGCGCTTTCGCGGCGAGTACCAGCAGCAGTGGATCGAGCGCGGCACCAAGGGCGTGTCCGGGCAGTGGCTGATGGGCTACCAGGGTTTTCTCAACCAGCTTGAAACCGCTGTCGGCCAGCAGCGCCAGAGCTTGGCCTGGCACCAGAACAACCTCGACAAGGCCCGCGAGAGCTGGCAAGCGGCCTATGCCCGGGTAGAAGGGTTGCGCAAGCTGGTGCAGCGCTATATCGATGAAGCGCGGGCCATTGAAGACAAGCGCGAGCAGAAGCTGCTCGATGAGTTGTCCCAGCGTCTTCCCCGCCAATCACCATTCTGACGGTCGCCATCGGGCGCAAGCCCCCTCCTACATTTGATTGGCAATGTTGCCCACATCCGGTTCACCTGCTACACCTTGTGTCTATGCCAATGACAAGGAAGCAGTCGTATGTCAGTCATGTCAGAAGTATCCCTGGATGGGAAGAAGTTGACGATCGCTATCAAGGGCCGGTTCGATTTCGGCAGCCATCAGGTGTTTCGTGACGCCTATGAGCGTTTCTACAAGGTGCCTGAGCTGTATGTGGTCGACCTGAAAGACACCACCTACATGGACAGCTCGGCACTGGGCATGCTCCTGCTGCTCAGGGACCATGCCGGCGGCGACGACGCGGAAGTCCAGGTGATCAACATCAACTCCGACGTGCGCAAGATCCTCGCCATTTCCAATTTCGACAAACTGTTCGATATCAGTTGAGCGTCCTGGCCCCCGTCCTCGAGTCGCTGACCATCCTGATCGCCGAGGACAGCGCCGCCGACCTGCTGCTGCTGTCGACCATCATTCGGCGCCAGGGCCATCAAGTCCTCACGGCCAGCAATGGTGAGGAAGCGGTCGCGGTGTTTAACCGCGACCGCCCGCAGTTGGTGTTGATGGATGCACTGATGCCGGTGATGGATGGCTTTGAAGCGGCGCGCCGGATCAAGCAGCTGGCCGGCGAAGCACTGGTGCCCATCATCTTCCTCACTTCCCTGCGCCAGAGCGAAGCCCTGGCCCAGTGCCTGGATGCGGGCGGCGACGACTTCCTGCCCAAGCCTTACAACCCGTTGATCCTGTCGGCCAAGATCAACGCCATGGACCGCCTGCGCCGCCTGCAAGCCACGGTGTTGCAGCAGCGCGACTTGATCGCCAGGCACCACGAGTACCTGTTGCACGAACAGCGGGTGGCCAAGGCGGTGTTCGATAAAGTCGCCCATTCCGGCTGCATCAATGCCGCCCCGAATATTCGCTACCTGCAATCGCCTTACGCGCTGTTCAACGGTGACCTGCTGCTGGCGGCGTATACGCCGTCGGGTGATATGCATGTGCTGCTCGGCGACTTTACCGGCCATGGCTTGCCGGCGGCGGTGGGCGCCATGCCGTTGGCCGAGGTGTTTTATGGCATGACCGCCAAGGGCTACGGCCTGGCGCAGATCCTGCGCGAGATGAACGCCAAGCTCAAACGCATCCTGCCGGTGGACATGTTCTGCTGCGCCACCCTGTTGTGCCTGAGCACGCAGCGGCGGGCGGTGGAGGTGTGGAACGGCGGCATGCCCGAAGGCTATGTGCACGACATAGCCACTGGGCGGCGCACGCCACTGCTGTCCCGGCATTTGCCGCTGGGGGTGCTGTCAGCGCAGGCGTTTGATGATCGCACTGAAGTCTGGCCCATGGCCCTGGGCGACCGCGTGTTTCTGCTGTCGGATGGCGTGCTGGATACCGCCGATGCCAATGAACAATTGTTCGGTGTCGAGCGATTGCAGCAGGTGTTCGCGTCCAATCGCGAGCCCGAGCGGCTATTCGAAGACATCGAGCAGGCGTTGGCGGCGTTTCGCGGAGAGGCGCGGGACGACGTCAGCCTGGTGGAAATTACCCTGCAAGCGGATCCGCCGTTGCGTGCGACGGGGCTGTTATATGCCGACAGCGGCCAATCGTGCCCGCTGGACTGGTCGGTGAGTTTTGAATTTCGCGCCGAGACCCTCAAACGCTACAACCCCTTGCCCTATCTGCTGCAACTGTTGCTGGAGATCCACGGCCTGCGGGAGCGGAGCGGGGCGCTTTACACGGTGATGGCAGAGTTGTATTCCAACGCCCTGGAGCACGGCGTGCTGGGCCTGGACTCGCGGCTCAAGCGCGATGCCCAGGGGTTTGCGCAGTATTATCGCCAGCGCAATGAGCGCTTGGCGCACCTCAACAGCGGCTACGTGCGTGTGCATGTGCAAGTGTCGCCCACCGCTGCGGGGGGCAAGATGACCCTGCGCGTCGAAGACAGTGGCCCTGGGTTCGATGTGGAGCAGGTGCTGGCGCGGCCGCTGGATTTCGACCGTCTGTCTGGCCGTGGCCTGAGCCTGGTGCGCCAGTTGAGCAGCGCGATAGGCTGGTCCGATGGCGGGCGCAGTGTCTGCGTGGAGTTTTCCTGGGAGGCTCTGGCATAATCCGCCGATTCTTGATCAAGGAGCGAACAAGTGGTTGAGGTTCATCTGGACCCAGACGTGTTGTCGGGTTTGCAGGAAATCATGGAAGGCGACTATCCCAAGCTGCTCGATACCTTTCTTGACGATTCGCAAAAGCGCGTCGAAGCGTTGCGCAAGGCCCGCGATGATGCCAAGGCATTGGGGCGCATTGCCCACAGCTTCAAGGGCAGCAGCGGCAACCTGGGGGCGGTACGCTTGGCGCAGTTGTGCCAGCGGCTGGAGGCCGAGTCCGTCGAGGCCGCGGCGGACCTGGGGGCCTTGGTCGACCAGATCGATCATGAGTTTGCGCTGGTCAAGCCGCTGTATGAGTCGGAGCGCCAGCGTTTTCAGATGTGATGAGCGTTGTTGCCCAGGGTGAGGGGAACGATCAAGGCGTCCTTTGCAAACCTGGCCCGACTCTTGCTGTATGTCTTTTACTGCATCTCCGATCCCCATGCAGTGGAGACCTTTACCTATGCCAGTCGCCCCTAATTCGCTCCTACAGGCTGCCCCTGCGGCCAAGGCTCAAGCGCCCGCCGCCAATCCACCGGCAGTGGCTGCGGACCCACGGGACAAGGGCCCTGGCTTCGCTCAAGTGTTCGCCAGCCAGGCGTCGAAACCGACGGTCAAGGCCGACGATAACGCGCCAAAATCCACGCGGGACAAGCCTTCTGACAACAGCGCCAAGCCGGTCGCGAACAACGATAAGCCTGCCGCCAACAACGACAAACCTGCCGCCAGCACGCCAGCGGTTGCCGATAGCGGCAATTCCTTGCCTGCCAGCGTACCGGCCAAGTCCAGTGACAGCGCGAGCAGTGACGGCGACAAGCCCACTGATCCGACACTGGCGCAGCAGCCTCCAGTCGACCCCGTGGTCGACCCGGCCTTGATCGCCACGGTCACCCCGGTTGTGGTGCCGGTACCGGTAGTGGCGCCGGTGGAAACGCCAGCACCGGCGCCTGTTGCTGCTGCCAAGGATGACAAGGCCCAGCCCGTGGTCGCCGCACCCGTCGCCGCCTCCGATCAGCCCCAGCCACCGGCCTTCGACCCCGAAGCCGACCCCCTCGACGCCATGCCGGCCGTGCGCCTGGCGATGGAGCAGGGCGGTCATGTGTCGGCCAGCAGCCAGACACCGGCGAAAACCGCACCGACTACGACTCAGGATCAACCGACCGCTGCACAGAGCTTTGCCGCTGGCATGGCCAATATGGTCGACCAGCAAGCCACCAAGGACAGCACCGACCAGGGGGGCGACAAAGCCTTCAGCGGGCTCATCGAAGGCGGCCTCAAGGACCTGAAGAACGCCAGCAGCGATACGCGTGTCGATGATTTTGCCAACCGCCTGGCCGCACTGACCCAGGCCGCCACGCCGAAAACCGCCAACGCCTTGCCGCCGGTGGCCAACGCACCGTTGGCCATGCATCAGAGCGGCTGGACAGAAGAAGTGGTCAACCGCGTGATGTACCTGTCCAGCGCCAACCTCAAGTCGGCGGAAATCCAGTTGCAGCCGGCTGAGCTGGGGCGCCTGGATATCAAGGTCAACATGACGGCGGACCAGCAGGCCCAGGTGACGTTCATGAGTGGTCACGCCGTGGTGCGTGAGGCGCTGGAAAGCCAGTCCGGCCGTCTGCGGGAGATGTTTGCCCAGCAGGGCATGGGCCAGGTGGACGTCAACGTGTCCGACCAGTCCCGTGGCTGGCAGGGCCAGGGCCAGGAACAACAGCAGCAGAACCAGGCGCGCGGCGTGAGCGGCAGCGGCGGCCGGGGTGACGGCGGTGACTTGACGGATCACGCCGAGGTGGCCGCGGCCGTCGCGCCGGTGACCCAGACCGTGGTCGGCTCCAGCGCCGTCGATTACTACGCCTGATGTAAGTCTGGCATAGGACAAAATGTGGGAGGGGGCTTACCCCCGATGAGGGTGTGTCAGTTCATCCATCAGTTGACTGATACACCGCTATCGGGGGCAAGCCCCCTCCCACACTTGATTTGTGGTGTTCCCTCGTCTGCGTCCAGCCAGACAACTCTGGCATAACACTTGCTCTTGCCTTTCCGAAGATCTATGAATCCCCGAATAGTGACGGATTATTGGCATGGCGAAGAGCGACGACGCAGCAACAGCACCCGCAGGCAAGGGTAAGGGCAAGCTCAAGCTTATCTTGGTGATTGTCCTGGGCCTGCTCCTGGCCATTGGCGCCTCTGTGGGCGGCACCTGGTACATCATGCACAGCAGTGCAAGCAAACCGGCACCCGCCGCCGAAACCGCCAGTAACGTCAAGCAACCGGCAATCTTCGAGCCGATGCTTCCGGCCTTTGTCGCCAACTTCAACCAGAACGGCCGTCAACGCTACCTGCAGGTGAGCATCACCTTGCTGGCGCGCAACCAGGCCGACCTGGATGCCCTCAAGGTGCACATGCCCGTGATCCGCAACAACCTGGTCATGCTGTTCTCCGGGCAGAGCTTCGACGCCCTGGCCACCCCGGTGGGCCAGGAAATGCTGCGCCAGAAGGTCACCGCCAGCGTGCAGGAAGTGGCCCAGAAGGAGCTCGGCAAAGTGGTGATCGAGCAGGCGCTCTTTACTAATTTCGTATTGCAGTAGGATCACGACATGGCCGTGCAAGACCTGCTGTCCCAGGATGAAATCGATGCGCTGTTGCATGGCGTGGACGATGGTCTGGTACAGACCGAAACGGCTGCCGAGCCCGGCAGCGTCAAAAGTTATGACCTGACCAGCCAGGATCGCATCGTCCGTGGACGCATGCCGACCCTGGAGATGATCAACGAACGTTTTGCCCGCTACACACGGATCAGCATGTTCAACATGCTGCGCCGCTCGGCGGACGTGGCGGTAGGTGGCGTGCAGGTGATGAAGTTCGGTGAATACGTGCATTCGCTGTACGTGCCCACCAGCCTCAACCTGGTCAAGATCAAGCCGTTGCGCGGCACCGCGCTGTTCATCCTCGACGCCAAGCTGGTGTTCAAGCTGGTGGACAACTTCTTCGGCGGCGACGGCCGTCACGCCAAGATCGAAGGCCGTGAATTCACCCCGACCGAACTGCGGGTGGTGCGCATGGTGCTGGAGCAAGCCTTCATCGACTTGAAGGAAGCCTGGCAGGCGATCATGGAAGTCAATTTCGAGTACATCAACTCGGAAGTGAACCCAGCCATGGCCAACATCGTCGGCCCCAGCGAAGCCATTGTGGTGTCCACCTTCCACATCGAACTCGATGGCGGCGGCGGCGACCTGCACGTGACCATGCCGTACTCGATGATCGAGCCGGTGCGCGAAATGCTCGACGCCGGTTTCCAGTCCGACCTGGACGACCAGGACGAACGCTGGGTCAAGGCCCTGCGCGAAGACCTGCTCGACGTCGACGTCCCCCTGAGCGCCACCGTGGCCCGTCGCCAGTTGCGCTTGCGCGATATTTTGCACATGCAGCCAGGCGATGTGATTCCAGTGGAATTGCCGGAAGAAATGATCATGCGCGCCAATGGCGTGCCGTCGTTCAAGGTCAAGCTCGGTTCCCACAAGGGCAACCTGGCGCTGCAAGTGGTCGAGGCGATCAACCGTCGCTGAGCCACCCCGATTGATGCACCCCCATTTATGAATGTTTGCTCCGCCGAGGACATGTAATGGCTACCGAACACGAAAGCACTTCCGCCGAAGACCAGGCCCTGGCCGACGAATGGGCCGCGGCCCTGGAAGAAACCGGTGATGTCGGCCAGGACGATATCGACGCATTGCTGGCCGCTGACGCCGCCACCGCGCCGGCCGGCAAGCGCCTGCCGATGGAAGAGTTCGGCAGCGTGCCGAAGAACAACGAGCCGGTGACCCTCGATGGCCCGAACCTGGATGTGATTCTCGATATCCCGGTGTCGATCTCCATGGAAGTGGGCAGCACCGACATCAACATCCGCAACCTGCTGCAACTCAACCAGGGCTCGGTGATCGAGCTGGACCGCCTGGCCGGCGAGCCGCTGGACGTGCTGGTCAACGGCACCCTGATCGCCCATGGCGAAGTGGTGGTGGTCAACGAAAAGTTCGGCATCCGCCTGACCGACGTGATCAGCCCGAGCGAACGCATCAAGAAGTTGCGCTGATATGAAACGGCTGATGGTGGGACTGTTAGTCGCGCTGCCATTGGCGGCCTGGGCCGCCGAGCCGGTGGCCCAGGCCGCCGTTGCGCCGGTGGGCGGTGGCGTCGGCGGGCAACTGACCCAGCTGGTGCTGGGCCTGTTGCTGGTGGTCGGCTTGATCTTCGTGCTGGCCTGGCTGATGCGCCGTGTGCAGAACATCGGCCCGGGCAATGCCCAGGTCATCGAGATGATCGGCTCGCGCGCCCTTGGCCCACGTGATCGGCTGGTGCTGGTGCAGGTGGGCGAGGAGCAGATTCTGCTGGGCATTACCCCCGGCCGCATCACTCCGCTGCATGTGCTCAAGACTCCAGTGAACGTGGACGCGTCCCAGCCCGCCACGCCAGAATTCGCCCAGCGTCTGATGGAGTTGCTGGGCAAGGATCAGAAGGATAAGAAGTAATGCGCGTTTTATTGACGCTCATGCTGTGGCTGGTCGCGCCACTGGCGTTGGCCGCCGACCCGTTGTCGATCCCGGCGATCACCCTGGGTACCAACGCGGCCGGAGCCCAGGAGTATTCGGTCAGCCTGCAGATCCTGCTGATCATGACCGCGCTGAGCTTTATCCCGGCGTTTGTCATGCTGATGACCAGCTTTACGCGGATCATCATCGTCTTCTCGATCCTGCGCCAGGCCCTGGGCCTGCAGCAGACCCCTTCGAACCAGATCCTCACCGGCATGGCGTTGTTCCTCACGCTGTTCATCATGGCCCCGGTGTTCGACAAGGTGAACCAGCAAGCCCTGCAGCCCTACCTGGCGGAGAAAATGACCGCCCAGGACGCGATCGACAAGGCTCAGGGCCCGATCAAGGACTTCATGTTGTCGCAGACCCGCTCCAGCGACCTGGAGTTGTTCATGCGCCTGTCCAAGCGGACCGACATCGCCACCCCGGACCAGGCGCCGCTGACCATCCTGGTGCCGGCGTTCGTCACCTCTGAACTGAAGACTGCGTTCCAGATCGGCTTCATGATCTTTATCCCGTTCCTGATCATCGACCTGGTGGTGGCGAGCGTGCTGATGGCCATGGGTATGATGATGCTGTCGCCGCTGATTATTTCGTTGCCGTTCAAGATCATGCTGTTTGTGCTGGTGGACGGCTGGGCGCTGATTATCGGCACGTTGGCCAGCAGTTTCGGCGGAGTGTAGCGACATGACTCCAGAAGTAGCGGTCGACCTGTTCCGTGAAGCGCTGTGGCTGACCACCATGATGGTGGCGGTGCTGGTCGTGCCGAGCCTGTTGGTTGGCCTGCTGGTGGCGATGTTCCAGGCCGCGACCCAGATCAACGAACAAACCTTGAGCTTCCTGCCGCGCCTGCTGGTGATGCTGATCACGCTGATCGTCGCCGGCCCGTGGCTGGTGCAAACCTTCATGGAATACATCCTGCAGCTGTATGGCAGTATTCCGCAGTTGATCGGCTGAGCCCATGCAATCGCTGCTGGCCTTGACCGATACCCAGATCAGTACCTGGGTGGCGTCCTTCATCCTGCCGCTGTTTCGCGTCACGGCGGTGCTGATGAGCATGCCGGTGTTCGGGACTACCCTGGTGCCACGCCGCATCCGCCTGTACTTCGCCGTGGCGATTACCGTGGTGCTGGTACCCGGCCTGCCGCCGATGCCGCCGGTCAATGCGTTGGACCTCAGTGCGCTGATGCTGATTGCCGAACAGATCCTGATCGGCTCGCTGCTTGGCTTCTCCCTGCAACTGTTCTTCCAGGCGTTCGTGATTGCCGGGCAAATCATCTCGATCCAGATGGGCATGGGCTTCGCCTCCATGGTCGACCCCACCAACGGCGTGTCGGCGGCGGTGATCGGACAGTTCCTGACCATGCTGGTGACCTTGCTGTTCCTGGCCATGAACGGCCACCTGGTGGTGTTCGAGGTGCTGACCGAAAGCTTCACCACCTTGCCGGTGGGCTCGGGGTTGGTGGTCAATCATTTCTGGGAACTGGTGGGGCGCCTGAGCTGGGTGTTGGGCGCATCGCTGCTGCTGGTGTTGCCGGCCATCACCGCGCTGCTGGTGGTCAACATCGCGTTCGGCGTGATGACCCGCGCGGCGCCGCAACTGAACATCTTTTCGATTGGTTTCCCGTTGACCCTGGTGCTGGGCATGGGGATTTTCTGGGTCGGCATGGCTGACATTCTCAATCAGTATCAACCGCTGGCGACCGACGCCCTGCAGTTCTTACGTGATCTGGCACGGGCGCGCTGAGCCATGGCCGAGAGCGAGAGTGGCCAGGACAAAACAGAAGACCCCACGGAGAAGCGCAAAAAGGACTCCAGGGAGAAGGGCGAGATTGCCCGTTCCAAGGAGCTCAACACCGTTGCGACCATGATGGCCGGGTCCGGCGCCTTGCTGATCTATGGCGGCGGCCTGGCGCTGGACCTGATGGAGCTGATGAAACTCAACTTCACCTTGCCCCGTGAAGTACTCCTTAGCCCCGGTGCCATGGGGCAATACCTGCTGCATTCAGGGAAGATCGCGATCCTGGCGGTGCAACCGATCCTGATCACGTTGCTGCTGGCTGCGCTGATCGGTCCGGTCGCCCTGGGCGGCTGGCTGTTCGCCGCGAGCAGCATGGCGCCCAAGTTCAGCCGGATGAACCCGGCAGCCGGGCTCAAGCGCATGTTTTCCAGCAAGGCCCTGGTGGAACTGCTCAAGGCCCTGGCCAAGTTCATCCTGATCCTGTTCGTGGCGCTGGTGGTATTGTCCTCCGACATCGACGACCTGCTGCGCATTGCTCATGAACCGCTGGAGTCCGCGATCATTCACAGCGTGCAAGTGGTGGGCTGGAGCGCGCTGTGGATGGCCGCAGGGTTGATCCTGATCGCCGCGGTGGATGCGCCGATCCAGTTGTGGGAAAGCCACAAGAAACTGCTGATGACCAAGCAGGAAGTGCGCGACGAGCACAAGGACCAGGAGGGCCGTCCTGAGGTCAAGCAACGTATTCGCCAGCTGCAACGCGAAATGTCCCAGCGCAAGATGATGGCCGCGGTGCCCGACGCCGACGTGGTCATCACCAACCCGACCCACTACGCCGTCGCGCTCAAGTACGACCCGGAGAAAGGCGGCGCGCCGATGCTGCTGGCCAAGGGCAGCGACTTTACCGCGCTGAAAATCCGCGAAATCGCCGTGGCCAACGACATCCTGCTGCTGGAGTCGCCGGAGCTGGCGCGGTCGATCTTCTACTCCACCGACCTCGACCAGGAAATCCCCGCCGGGTTGTACCTGGCCGTTGCGCAGGTGTTGGCGTATGTCTACCAGATCCGCCAATACCGCGCAGGCAAGGGCAAGCGCCCTGATCCGCTCAAGGACCTGCCGATCCCGCCAGACCTGCGCCGGGATTCTTGATCACATTCTCTGTGGCAAGCCGGCCTATTGTGGCAAGCAGGCTGACTGTGGCAAGCAGGTTGACTGTGGCAAGCAGGTTGGCTGTGGCGAGCGGGCTTGCCCTAATGCCGTTCAGTTAAGCGTACATCGCCTTCTGTAGGAGCGAGCTTGCTCGCGAAAAACGTCAACGATAACGCGTGTTTCCTGAGTGAACGCGGCGCCTGTGAGTTCTTCGCGAGCAAGCTCGCTCCTACAAAAAAGCCTTAACTGAACGGCATTAGGGCTTGCCCCGCGTCGGGCTGCGAAGCAGCCCCGGCAGGAACACTGCAGTCCTTCAGGCGCAACTCAGTGTCTGTTTTTGGGGCCGCTTCGCAGCCCGACGCGGGGCAAGCCCGCTCGCCACAAATGTGCTCTCCTTCCCCTATGACCGCTCATCGCAAACACCCCTCAACCTGTCAACTTTGACAGTAGCCACCATCGCCTTATCGCGTTTCTATTGCCTCAGGCACTGCGCAACAAGATGCAGGATGTGAAGTGATGAAGCCATTTACAGGCAGAGTCAAAGCTTATAACCAGAAGACCGGCAAGGGCTCTATTGCGCCGGATGAAGGCGGGGACGACGTGTCAGTAGATCGGCGCGGCTCGGGTGGACACAGGCTTTCGAAGGGTCAGAAAGTCTCGTTCCTGATGATCCATCGACCGGATGGCATCTATGCCTATGACGTAAAACTGATCTGACGACACCTGTGCAGGTCCTTAATTGAAGTGTTCGGAGAACGGCTATGGCTACAGGTATTGTGAAGTGGTTTAACGGGGAGAAGGGGTTTGGCTTCATCACTCCCGACGACGGCAGTCCGGATCTTTTTGTCCACTACTCGACGATTCAGAGTACGGGTTACAAAAGCCTTGAGGAGAATCAAAAGGTCGAGTTCGAGGTCACTCAAGGCCAAAAGGGCCCGCAGGCTGCCAACGTCCGTGTCCTATGAGCTTGATGATCGTTCCTGCAGGGTGCTGCAGGAACGATCAGCCATCAGGCCATCAAGTGCTCGCTGTCCTCCAGCACTCTGCCAGCCATCAGCTTTGCCAGCCCGATCAACTGCGCAACGCCCAGCGCACCTTCGCGTTTTGCCCCGCCCAATTCAATGACCCCGGCGTATCCCAGGTGGCAACGGATGGACACATCTCCGATAGGTGGGAGGGGGCTTGCCCCCGATAGCGGCGCATCAGTCACCTGTTCTTGGCCTGACACACTGCAATCGGGGCAAGTCGAATCGTCGCACCGCCCCTCCCACATTTGAACGGTGTATATCCGGTAGAACTCGGGCGCCTGTAGCGATCCATACCCTCAAAAGCAAAGTTGGAAGGCTTCTTGCAATACCGCCTTCAAGTCGCCAACTGGCGTCAAAAGTTTGCTTTAAGGGATACGGGGAATACCGGTGGTAGATCGCTCTCAAATGCTCAGCACGGCCCGTGGCACCCTGACTGATTTGTCACGGGGCAACCTGGGTGTGCCGTTGTTGTTGCTGGTGATGCTGGCAATGATGATGTTGCCGATGCCGCCGTTCCTGCTCGATGTGTTCTTCACCTTCAACATCGCTTTGTCCGTCGTCGTCCTGTTGGTCTGCGTGTATGCCCTGCGGCCGCTGGATTTCGCGGTGTTCCCGACGATCCTGCTGATTGCGACCCTGCTGCGGCTGGCGCTGAACGTGGCCTCCACGCGGGTGGTGATGCTCCACGGCCAGGACGGCCACGCTGCCGCAGGCAAGGTGATCCAGGCCTTCGGTGAGGTGGTGATCGGCGGTAACTACGTGGTCGGTATCGTGGTGTTCGCGATCCTGATGATCATCAACTTCGTGGTGGTGACCAAGGGTGCCGGGCGGATTTCCGAGGTGAGCGCGCGCTTTACCCTCGACGCCATGCCCGGCAAGCAAATGGCCATTGACGCCGACCTCAACGCTGGCCTGATCGATCAGAACCAGGCCAAGTCGCGCCGCCTGGAAGTGGCCCAGGAAGCCGAGTTCTATGGCTCCATGGACGGCGCCAGTAAGTTTGTACGCGGTGACGCCATCGCGGGCCTGTTGATTCTGTTCATCAACCTGATCGGCGGCATGGCGGTCGGGATCTTCCAGCACGGCATGACCTTCGGCGATGCCGGCAAGGTGTATGCCTTGCTGACCATCGGTGACGGTTTAGTGGCGCAATTGCCATCACTGTTGTTATCTACAGCTGCGGCGATCATGGTGACCCGTGCGTCGGGCTCCGAAGACATGGGCAAGCAGATCAGCCGGCAGATGTTTGCCTCGCCCAAGGCGCTGGCCGTGGCGGCGGGCATCATGGCGATCATGGGGCTCGTGCCCGGCATGCCCCATGTGTCGTTCCTCAGCATGGCGGCCATGGCGGCGGGTGGGGCCTACCTGTTCTGGAAAAAACAGAACACGATCAAGGTGAAGGCCCAGCAAGAGATCGCGCGCCAGCAGGAACTGCTGCCATCCCCGGCCCGTGCCCAGGAAACCAAGGAATTGGGCTGGGACGACGTGACCCCGATCGACATGATCGGCCTGGAAGTCGGCTACCGCCTGATTCCGCTGGTCGACCGCAACCAGGGTGGGCAATTGCTCGCGCGGATCAAGGGGGTGCGCAAGAAGCTGTCCCAGGACCTGGGCTTCCTGATGCCCACCGTACACATCCGCGACAACCTCGACCTGGCCCCCAGCGCCTACCGCCTGACCCTGATGGGCGTGATCCTCGCGGAAGCCGAGATCTACCCCGACCGCGAACTGGCGATCAACCCCGGCCAGGTGTTCGGCACGCTCAACGGCATTACCGCCAAAGATCCGGCTTTTGGCCTGGAAGCGGTGTGGATCGAAATCAGCCAACGCAGCCAGGCGCAGTCGCTGGGTTACACCGTGGTGGACGCCAGCACCGTGGTCGCCACCCACCTCAACCAGATTCTGTACAAGCACTCACACGAGCTGATCGGCCACGAAGAAGTCCAGCAATTGATGGGGTTGCTCAGCAAAGCCTCGCCAAAACTGGCCGAAGAGCTGGTGCCGGGCGTGCTGTCGCTGTCGCAGCTGCTCAAAGTGCTGCAGGCGTTGCTCGCCGAACAGGTGCCGGTACGCGATATTCGCAGCATCGCCGAGGCTATCGCCAACAATGCCGCCAAGAGTCAAGATACTGCCGCGCTGGTGGCTGCGGTACGTGTCGGATTGTCCCGCGCAATCGTGCAAAGCATTGTGGGGCTTGACTCCGAGCTGCCTGTGATCACCTTGGAACCAAGGTTGGAACAAATATTGCTCAATAGTATTCAGAAGGCCGGACTTGGCCAGGAAGAGGGTGTCCTGCTGGAGCCGAGCATGGCTGAAAAGCTGCAGCGTTCGTTGATCGACGCGGCGCAGCGCCAGGAAATGCAGGGCCAGCCGGTGATTCTGTTGGTAGCAGGCCCGGTCCGAGCGATGTTGTCGCGGTTTGGACGCCTGGCAGTACCGAATTTGCACGTATTGGCTTACCAGGAAATTCCTGACAATAAGCAAGTGACCATCGTCGCGACAGTTGGGCCCAACGGCTGAGGTAGTGGGTTATGCAAGTAAAGCGTTTTTTCGCCGCCGATATGCGTCAGGCCATGAAACTGGTCCGTGATGAGCTGGGCGCCGACGCTGCGATTATCGGTAACCGCCGTATTGCTGGCGGTGTCGAGCTGACGGCTGCCCTGGACTACACCCCTTCGGCGCTGGCCCCGCGCGTGCCGAACATGGAACTCGAAGACGAGCTGCGCAAGACCGCCTCGCGCATTGTGTCGGCCCAGGCTGAGCTGAGCATGCGGGGTGACAGCGATGCCACCACCAATCGCCAGTTGTTCGCCGGCTTGCCGCTGACCGCTGCCGAGCCGCTGGTCGAACCTACGTTCAAAGAACCGCCACGTCCTGCAGCGCCCGCGCCGGCTGCCGCAGTCGACCAGCGCGTGTTCGATTCGATGCGCTTTGAACTCAACGGCCTGCGTGAATTGCTGGAAGTGCAGTTGGGCTCGCTGGCCTGGACCCAGTTGCAAGGCAGCAAACCGCACCAGGCTAACCTCTGGCGTCGCCTGCAACGCATCGGCCTGTCTGGCCCGTTGTCCCGCGACCTGTTGGCGCTGACCACCGAAATCGAAGAACCTCGCCAGGCCTGGCGCATGTTGCTGGCCCACCTGGCGCGGATGATCGCCACTCCGGAAATCGAACCCCTGGAAGAGGGCGGTGTGATCGCCATGGTCGGCCCTGCCGGCATGGGCAAGACCACCACCCTGGCCAAGCTGGCGGCCCGTTATGTGCTCAAATACGGCGCTTCGAATATCGCGCTGGTGAGCATGGACAGCTACCGTATCGGCGCCCAGGAGCAACTCAAGACCCTGGGCCGCATCCTCAATGTGTCGGTGACCCACGTCGACCCGGGCCAGTCGCTGGCCAACGCGCTCGACCCGTTGCTGCGCAAACGCGTGGTGCTGATCGACACCGCGGGGCTGCAAGCCAGCGACCCGGCCTTGCGCCTGCAGCTGGAAAGCCTGGCCGGGCGTGGCATCAAGTCTAAAAATTACCTGGTGCTTGCAACCACCAGCCAAAAACAAGTTCTTACCGCTGCGTACCATAGCTACAAGCGCTGCGGGCTGGCCGGCTGCATCCTGACTAAGCTTGATGAAACGGCGAGCCTGGGCGAGGTGTTGAGCCTGGCCATCAGTCATGAACTACCGGTCGCCTACCTGACCGACGGGCCGCGGATCCCGGATGACCTGCATCTGCCGCGCCGTCATCAGTTGGTCAGCCGTGCCGTCAGCGTGCAAATGCAAGAAGAGCCTAGCGAGGAAGCGATGGCCGACATGTTCGCTGACCTCTACCACAACCCGGCAAAACGGGTGGGTTGAGTCAGTATGAACACCGTGAAATGTATCTACATCGATGGTCTGCAAGCGATTCACGCGGCCAAGCCATGTAGCCTGCGTCTAAGCAAGACAAGGTAAAGAAATAAAATGGGCAGCATGCATCCCGTACAGGTGATCGCGGTGACCGGCGGCAAAGGTGGCGTCGGGAAAACTAACGTGTCAGTGAATTTGTCCCTGGCGCTGGCAGAGCTTGGCCGTCGCGTCATGCTGCTGGATGCTGACCTGGGGCTGGCGAATGTCGACGTTCTGCTGGGACTGACGCCCAAACATACCCTCGCCGATGTGATCGAGGGCCGCTGTGAGCTGCGTGATGTGCTGCTCCAGGGCCCCGGTGGGATCCGTATCGTACCGGCCGCCTCGGGCACCCAGAGCATGGTGCACCTGAGCCCGGCGCAGCATGCCGGTCTGATCCAGGCGTTCAGCGATATAGGCGACAACCTCGACGTGCTGGTGATCGACACCGCCGCCGGGATCGGCGAGTCGGTGGTCAGCTTCGTGCGCGCCGCGCAGGAAGTGTTGCTGGTGGTCTGCGATGAACCCACCTCGATCACCGACGCCTATGCCCTGATCAAACTGCTTAACCGCGACTACGGCATGAACCGCTTCCGCGTGCTGGCCAACATGGCCCAAAGCCCGCAGGAAGGCCGCAACCTGTTCGCCAAGTTGACCAAGGTCACGGATCGCTTTCTCGATGTCGCCCTACAATACGTCGGCGCAGTTCCCTATGACGAGTGTGTGCGCAAGGCTGTGCAAAAGCAGCGTGCAGTCTACGAAGCGTTCCCTCGTTCGAAATGCGCCTTGGCGTTCAAGGCTATTGCTCAGAAGGTCGATACTTGGCCGTTGCCCGCTAACCCTCGGGGGCATCTGGAGTTTTTCGTCGAGCGATTGGTGCATCAGACGAGCGCAGGACCCGTGCTATGACAGCGACCGGCTACAACGCCTACAAGAAGTCCGCCCGTGACAGTCAGGGTGAGTTGATCGAGCGTTACGCGCCTTTGGTCAAACGCATCGCCTATCACTTGCTGGCACGCCTCCCCGCCAGTGTCCAGGTCGAAGACCTGATCCAGGCCGGCATGATCGGCCTTCTCGAAGTGTCGACCAAATACGACGCGAGCAAGGGCGCGAGTTTCGAGACGTATGCGGGTATCCGTATCCGTGGCGCGATGCTCGATGAGGTGCGCAAAGGCGATTGGGCGCCGCGTTCGGTACACCGCAATACGCGCATGGTCAGTGACGCAATTCGGTCAATTGAAGCAAAAACCGGTCGCGACGCTAAAGATCATGAAGTTGCGGCCGAACTCCAATTGAGTCTCGACGATTATTACGGGATTTTGAACGATACCTTGGGCAGCCGCCTGTTCAGTTTCGACGACCTGTTGCAGGACGGCGAACACGAAGGGTTGCACGAGGACGGCGCGAGTACGCATATGGAGCCGTCGCGTGACCTGGAGGATGAACGCTTCCAGGGCGCATTGGCCGACGCAATTGCCAATTTGCCGGAGCGTGAGCGACTGGTGTTGGCGCTGTACTACGACGAAGAGCTGAACCTCAAGGAAATCGGTGAGGTCCTGGGGGTCAGCGAATCGCGTGTCAGCCAGCTGCACAGCCAGTGCGCGGCCCGCTTGCGGGGGCGATTGGGAGAGTGGCGCGCGCGCTGACAGGCAGTGTGGGGACACTGCAGACGCAACCGCGAGGGCCTTGGCCGCCGCGGGGGCTAACCGTGGTGCCCTGGGCAGTCCTTTTTGTGTAACGCCTGTTGATTGAAATGGCGCGTCCAGGTGCTGGGCGCGTTTAAGACTGCTTGGAGGTCGAATTGGACAAGAACATGAAAATCCTCATCGTTGATGACTTCTCAACGATGCGGCGGATCATAAAAAACCTGTTGCGTGACCTTGGGTTCACAAACACGGTCGAGGCGGATGACGGCCTTACGGCGATTCCGATCCTCAACAGCGGGAGCATCGACTTTCTGGTAACCGATTGGAACATGCCGGGCATGACGGGTATCGACTTGTTGCGCCACGTGCGTGCCGACGAAAAACTGCGCAGCCTTCCCGTGCTGATGGTGACCGCCGAAGCCAAGCGTGAACAGATCATCGAAGCCGCCCAAGCCGGGGTTAACGGCTATGTGGTCAAACCATTCACTGCGCAGGCCTTGAAAGAGAAGATCGAAAAAATCTTCGAACGCATCCACGGCTAATGCTGCCACGGGGGAGCTATGGAGCAAAAAGAATCATCGCAGGCCGACTTTGAGTCGACCCTGAAAAAACATGCTCACCAGCTGGTCGACAGCCTTGAAAAAGGCCAGTTCGGCGATGCGGTGCAGTTAATCCATCAGCTCAACCAGACCCGTGACCGCGGCCTGTACCAGGAGGTGGGCAAGCTCACACGCGAGCTTCACAGTGCGATCGTCAATTTCCAGATTGACCCGCACATGCCTCAAGCCGAAGAGATTTCGCAGATCACCGACGCCACCGAACGCCTGTCCTATGTGGTCAGGCTGACTGAGGCAGCGGCCAACCGCACCATGGACCTGGTGGAAAACGCCACGCCCCTGGTCAACGGCATGGCCACGGAAGCCCAGGCGCTGAGCGTTGACTGGGGGCGTTTCATGCGCCGTGAAGTCGGCGCAGAAGAGTTTCGTGAGCTGGCCCGTCGGGTCGAAGGGTTCCTGTCACGCAGCGAGCAGGAAAACCGTACGGTTTCCAGCAACCTCAATGACATTCTGCTCGCCCAGGATTACCAGGACCTGACCGGTCAGGTGATCAAGCGTGTGACCCAGTTGGTCACCGAAGTGGAAAGCAACCTGCTCAAATTGGTACTCATGGCCGGCCAGGTCGACCGTTTCGCCGGCATCGAACATGACCGCGAAGCGATCCTCTCTGAAAAAGATCCACAAAAACATCTCGCCAAGGGTGAAGGTCCGCAGATTCATGCCGATAAACGTGAAGACGTTGTGTCAGGTCAGGATGACGTAGATGACCTGTTATCCAGTTTAGGCTTCTAAGGAGCACACCCATGAGCTTCGGCGCCGATGAAGAAATCCTTCAGGATTTCCTTGTAGAGGCCGGCGAAATTTTAGAGCAACTGTCCGAACAACTGGTCGAGCTGGAAAGCCGCCCGGATGATGCGAACCTGCTCAATGCAATTTTTCGCGGTTTTCATACTGTAAAAGGGGGCGCCGGCTTCCTCCAGCTCCATGAGCTGGTGGAGTGCTGCCACATCGCCGAAAACGTGTTCGACATCCTGCGCAAGGGTGAGCGTCACGTTGACTCGGAGTTAATGGATGTAATCCTCGAAGCGTTGGATGCGGTCAACGGCATGTTCAGCGAAGTGCGCGAACGTGCCCCGATCACCGCCGCCACCCCGGAACTGCTGGCCGCCCTGGCGCGCCTGGCAGAACCTGCCGACACCTCGGCCGCGCCGGTGGTGGAAGCGGCGCCAGAGCCGGTGGTCGAAGCCGAAGCGGATGTCACCGACAGCGAGTTCGAGCAGTTGCTCGACTCTCTCAATGCGGTCAAGGCCGAGGCTGAAGCACCGTCGGCCGTACCCGCACCCGCGGCCGCTGCGCCTGCCGAGCCGACCAGCGAAGACATTACCGACGCAGAGTTCGAATCCCTGCTCGACCAGTTGCATGGCAAAGGCCAGTTCGCGGCTGATGCCGTGGCCACTGCGGCTGCCCCGGAAACGCCGGCGGCAACGGCCAGTACCGATATCACCGATGACGAATTCGAAGCGTTGCTCGACCAGTTGCATGGCAAGGGCACCTTTGCCGCCGATGCCTTGCCGGAAGTCGCGGCCACTGGCGCGGCGCCGACGCCAGCTGCACCGGGCGCCGCTGCGGCCCCTGCTGACGACGGCTTGATCTCCGATCACGAATTCGAAGCCCTGCTCGACGAATTGCACGGAAAGGGCAAGTTCACCGAAGTGGCCCCGGCTGCTGCGGCGACTGCCACCCCCGTGGCCGCGAAACCGGCACCGGCCAAGGCCGCCGCGCCTGCTGCCGCCAAACCGGCGCCAGCCCCAGCGCCAGCCGCCGCGGCCGCCGCGCGTGCGCCTGCCGCTGCCGTAGCCGACAAGCCTGCCAGTGAAGCCGAAACCACCGTACGGGTCGATACCGCACGACTGGACGACATCATGAACATGGTCGGCGAACTGGTGCTGGTGCGTAACCGTCTGGTGCGCCTGGGCCTGAACAGCGGTGACGAAGCCATGCAAAAGGCTGTGTCGAACCTCGACGTGGTCACGGCTGACTTGCAGACCGCCGTGATGAAGACGCGGATGCAGCCGATCAAGAAAGTCTTCGGCCGCTTCCCACGCCTGGTTCGCGACCTGGCTCGCCAGCTCAAGAAAGAAATCAACCTGGAACTTGTGGGTGAAGAAACCGACCTCGACAAGAACCTCGTCGAGGCCCTGGCCGACCCGTTGGTCCACTTGGTGCGCAATGCCGTCGACCACGGCGTGGAAACCCCGGAAGAACGCGAAGCCTCGGGCAAGTCCCGCAACGGCAAGGTGATCCTGGCGGCGGAGCAGGAGGGCGACCATATCCTGTTGTCGATTACCGATGACGGCAAGGGCATGGACCCGGCGATCCTGCGCAATATCGCGGTCAAGCGTGGCGTGATGGACAAGGACGCCGCCGACCGCCTGACCGACACCGAGTGCTACAACCTGATCTTCGCCCCAGGCTTCTCGACCAAGACCGAGATTTCCGACGTGTCGGGCCGTGGCGTGGGCATGGACGTGGTGAAGACCAAGATCAGCCAGCTCAACGGCTCGATCAATATCTACTCGACCAAGGGCCAGGGCTCGAAAATCGTCATCAAGGTGCCGTTGACCCTGGCGATCATGCCGACCCTGATGGTGATGCTGGGCAACCAGGCCTTCGCCTTCCCACTGGTCAACGTCAACGAGATCTTCCACCTCGACCTGTCACGCACCAACGTGGTGGACGGCCAGGAAGTGGTGATCGTGCGCGACAAGGCGCTGCCATTGTTCTACCTCAAGCGCTGGCTGGTGGCATCGGCTGCCCATGAAGAGCAGCGCGAAGGCCACGTGGTGATCCTTTCGGTGGGCACCCAGCGTATCGGCTTTGTGGTCGATCAACTGGTGGGCCAGGAAGAAGTGGTCATCAAGCCTTTGGGCAAAATGCTGCAGGGAACCCCGGGCATGTCGGGCGCGACCATCACCGGTGACGGTCGGATCGCGCTGATTCTCGATGTTCCGAGCATGCTCAAGCGTTACGCCGCACGGCGTATTTGATTCTGGTGGGGCAGGGCGGTATTGCCCGTCCCGCCTAACGGAGTGTTTATGGTAGTCAAGGTCCTGGTGGTGGACGATTCGGGTTTCTTCCGCCGCCGCGTCTCGGAAATTCTTTCCGCCGATCCAACCATCCAGGTGGTCGGTACGGCCACCAACGGCAAAGAGGCGATTGATCAGGCCATAGCGTTGAAGCCGGACGTGATCACCATGGACTACGAAATGCCGATGATGGATGGCATCACGGCAGTCCGGCACATCATGCAGCGCTGCCCGACCCCGGTATTGATGTTCTCCTCGCTGACGCACGAAGGCGCCCGGGTCACCCTGGATGCGCTGGATGCTGGCGCGGTGGACTTCCTGCCGAAGAACTTCGAAGACATCTCGCGCAACCCCGAGAAGGTCAAGCAGATGCTGTGCGAGAAGGTGCACAGCATTTCCCGCAGCAACCGTCGCAGCCTGTTCAGTGCGCCTGCACCGGCACCCGCAGCACCGGTCGCGCCCCCGGCTGCGCCCACCAGCACCGCGTTCGGTCGTCCGGCCCCGGCGCCTGTTGCCCGGCCAGCCGTGGCCCCGGCCCGTGCGTCGGCGCCCAGCGCCTATTCGCCAGCGCCCAAGCGCAAGGCTTATAAGTTGGTGGCCATTGGCACGTCCACCGGCGGCCCGGTGGCGCTGCAACGGGTATTGACCCAGTTGCCGGCCAACTTCCCGGCGCCGATCGTGTTGATCCAGCACATGCCTGCGGCCTTCACCAAAGCGTTCGCTGAGCGCCTGGACAAGCTCTGCCGTATCAGCGTCAAGGAAGCCGAGGATGGCGACATCCTGCGCCCTGGCCTGGCGCTGCTGGCGCCGGGTGGCAAGCAGATGATGGTCGATGGCCGTGGCGCGATCAAAATCCTGCCAGGCGATGAACGCCTCAACTACAAGCCGTGCGTGGATATCACCTTTGGTTCGGCGGCCAAGTCCTACGGCGACAAAGTTCTGGCGGTGGTCCTCACCGGCATGGGCGCCGACGGCCGTGAAGGCGCGCGGTTGCTCAAGCAGGGTGGCAGTGCGATCTGGGCCCAGGATGAAGCCAGCTGCGTGATCTATGGCATGCCCATGGCCATCGTCAAGGCGGACCTGGCCGACGCCGTCTACAGCCTCGACGACATCGGCAAGTATCTGGTGGAGGCTTGCCTCTGATGGATGTCTTGAGCCTGATCGGTATCACCATGGCGTTTGTCGCGATCATCGGCGGCAACTACCTCGAAGGCGGTCACCTCGGCGCATTGGCCAACGGCCCGGCGGCCTTGATCGTGATTGGCGGTACCGTGGGCGCCGCGTTGCTGCAGTCGCCCTTGAGCTCATTCAAGCGCGCCATGCAGATCCTGATATGGATTATTTTTCCGCCACGCGTCGACCTTCCGGGTGGCATCGATCGGGTGGTCAACTGGAGCCTCACCGCTCGCAAGGAAGGCCTGCTGGGCCTGGAAGGCGTGGCCGATGCCGAGCCTGACAGCTACGCGCGCAAGGGCCTGCAATTGCTGGTGGACGGCGCCGAGCCGGAAGCAATCCGCAGCATCCTGGAAGTGGACTTCTACACCCAGGAAAGCCGCGATATCAACGCAGCCAAAGTCTTTGAAAGCATGGGCGGCTACGCGCCGACCATCGGCATCATCGGTGCGGTAATGGGTCTGATCCACGTGATGGGCAACCTCGCCGACCCTTCGCAACTGGGCAGCGGCATTGCCGTGGCGTTCGTCGCCACCATCTACGGTGTGGCGAGTGCCAACCTGGTGCTGTTGCCGGTGGCCAGCAAGCTCAAGTCGATCGCCATGCGCCAGTCCCGTTACCGCGAGATGCTGCTCGAAGGCATCCTCTCGATTGCCGAGGGCGAGAACCCGCGCTCCATCGAATTGAAGCTCCAGGGCTTCATGGATTGATGTACATGAAAGGTGTAGGAGCGAGCGTGCTCGCGAAAAGGGTCAACGATAACGCGGGCATCCTGGATGAACGCGTGGCTCTCGGATTTTTCGCGAGCAAGCTTGCTCCTACAGGTGATTCGTTGTGCGGAGGTAATCGTCTGTGAGCCGTCGCCGTCGCGAGCCTGAAGAACATGTCAACCACGAACGCTGGCTGGTGTCCTACGCGGACTTCATCACCTTGCTGTTCGCGTTTTTCGTGGTGATGTATTCCATCTCGTCGATCAACGAAGGCAAGTACAAAGTGATTTCACAGGCGTTGATCGGCGTATTCAACGACGCCGACCGCTCGCTCAAGCCCATCCCCATCGGTGAGGAGCGGCCCAAGACCGTGACCCCGGCCAAGCCGCTGGTCAACGACAGCGATGAAACCGCGGCTGGCGTGGGTGGCACCAGCGACCCGCTGAAAAGCATCGCCGACGACATCAGCGCCGCATTTGGCGACCTGATCAGTTCCAACCAGATGACCGTGCGCGGCAATGAGTTGTGGGTGGAGATCGAACTCAATTCCAGCCTGCTGTTCGCCAGCGCCGATGCGATGCCGAGCGACCAGGCGTTTACGATCATCGACAAGGTGGCGGCGATCCTCAAGCCGTTTGAAAACCCGATCCATGTCGAAGGCTTTACCGACAATATCCCGATCAGCACCGCGCAATACCCGACCAACTGGGAGCTGTCCTCGGCCCGTGCCGCCAGCATCGTACGCATGCTGGCCATGCAGGGTGTGAACCCCGGGCGGCTGGCGTCGGTGGGCTATGGCGAGTTCCAGCCGGTGGCCAACAACGCCACGGTGGAAGGCCGCGCGCGTAACCGCCGCGTGGTGCTGGTGGTGTCACGTAACCTGGATGTACGCCGCAGCCTGACCGGTACCGGCACCGCCAATGCAACACCGGACGCGGCCTTGAAGCGGGCTGGCACACAAACTGCACCAGCCCTTGCAAAACCGCCGGTGCGTCAAAGCTCCGTCAATTCTCCGTCACCGGCTCAATAACTTTATGCAATGTCTCGGTCGCGTCTACGCCCACCGGGAGGAACCAACCGAATGAGAGTCTGGGCAGTTGCCAATCAAAAAGGTGGAGTCGGCAAGACCACCACCTCCATCGCCTTAGCCGGCTTGCTGGCTGAGGCGGGCAAGCGTGTGGTCGTGGTCGACCTCGACCCCCATGGCTCGATGACCAGCTATTTCGGTTACGACCCGGATGCCCTGGAACACAGCAACTACGACTTGTTCCTGCACAAGGGCAGTGTGCCGAGCGATTTGCCTGGCCAATTGCTGTTGCCTACCAGTAACGAAAGCATTTCCCTGCTACCGTCCAGTACCGCCCTGGCCACCCTGGAGCGCCAGTCGCCGGGGCAAAGCGGCTTGGGCCTGGTGATCGCCAAGACCCTGGCGCAACTGTGGCAGGACTTCGACTACGCAATCATCGACAGCCCGCCGTTGCTGGGGGTGCTGATGGTCAACGCCTTGGCCGCCAGCCAGCAACTGGTGATCCCGGTACAGACCGAGCACCTGGCGGTCAAAGGCCTGGAGCGCATGGTCAGCACCCTGGCGATGATCAACCGTTCGCGCAAACAGGCGCTGCCGTACAGCATCGTGCCGACCTTGTTCGACCGCCGTACCCAAGCCTCCCTTGGCACTTTACGCGTGCTGCGCGACGCCTACCCGGAGACCATCTGGAATGGCTATATCCCGGTGGACACGCGCCTGCGTGACGCCAGCCGCGTGGGCCTGGCACCGTCGCAATTCGACCCCAAGAGCCGTGGCGTGCTGGCTTACCGCGCATTGCTCAAGCACCTGCTGTCCCAACAGCTTGTGCCGCAGGTGGCGTGATGAACCGTCCCGTCGAACTCAAGACCCGGCCGCAACTGGCACTGGAATCCTACCTGGATGCCTTGCTGCAGGAAGCCACCGCCGAAGAACTGCCGGAACCGATCCTGGTGCTGGAACCGGCCGTGCAGGAACCGCCGCAAAGCACGCTGGATGAGTTTCAACTGGCCGTGCTGGAAGAGCAGGCGCGGGATGCGCGGGCGGTGCCCGTCGCCGCGCCGGTGATGCCGAGCGCCCCTGTGGTGGTGGCGCCCGTGGTGGTCGAACCGGTGGTCGAAGTCCACTTGCCACCGAGTATCACACCGCCGCCGGTCAGTGGTGATGATCGCCCGTCGTGGGCTGCCGAGCCGTTCGAATGCCTGTTGTTCGACGTGGCCGGCTTGACCCTGGCGGTCCCGCTGGTGTGCCTGGGCTCGATTTATTCCCTGGAAGGCCAGGAGCTGACGCCACTGTTCGGGCAACCGGAGTGGTTCCTCGGCATCCTGCCCAGCCAGGCCGGCAACCTCAAGGTGCTGGACACCGCGCGCTGGGTGATGCCCGATCGCTACCGCGATGATTTCCGCCAGGGCTTGCAATACGTGATTTCGGTGCAAGGCTATGAGTGGGGGCTGGCGGTGCATCAAGTCAGCCGCTCGTTGCGCCTGGACCCGAATGAAATCAAATGGCGCAGCCACCGGGGCCAGCGCCCCTGGTTGGCGGGCACCGTGATCGAACATATGTGCGCGTTGCTTGATGTCGCTGAACTGGCCGAGTTGATCGCCAGCGGTGCCGTCAAATCGATGCCAGGCCACACACGCAGTTGATTGAACAACAAGGACCGCACGGTTGTGCGGCCCACGAAGCACACACGCCGAAACTAACGGCATTTGAAGGGGTAGGGGTATGAATAAGTCAGCGTCCGCGTCCGCACAAGGTTCGGATGATCCGATCCTGCAATGGGTGACCTTCAAACTGGACAACGAAACCTACGGCATTAACGTGATGCGCGTGCAGGAAGTGCTGCGCTACACCGAGATCGCCCCGGTACCGGGTGCACCGAGCTACGTGCTGGGCATCATCAACCTGCGCGGCAATGTGGTGACGGTCATCGACACGCGCCAGCGTTTCGGCCTGGATACCGTCGAAGTCAGCGACAACACGCGTATCGTCATCATCGAAGCCGACAAGCAAGTGGTCGGGATCATGGTCGACAGCGTCGCCGAAGTGGTCTACCTGCGCCAGTCGGAAGTGGAAACAGCGCCGAACGTCGGTAACGAAGAGTCGGCCAAGTTCATTCAAGGCGTATGCAACAAGAACAACGAGTTGTTGATTCTGGTTGAGCTGGACAAAATGATGAGCGAAGAAGAGTGGTCGGAACTGGAGAGCATCTGATTGTTCCTTG
The DNA here is from genome assembly GCF_029457515.1 of Pseudomonas sp. G11. Classification (NCBI taxonomy): domain Bacteria; kingdom Pseudomonadati; phylum Pseudomonadota; class Gammaproteobacteria; order Pseudomonadales; family Pseudomonadaceae; genus Pseudomonas; species Pseudomonas sp. G11. Next base: position 5,759,256 of record NZ_CP120377.1, on the reverse strand, counting down.
AAGCAGCGGTGATTGTCCTGGCCCTGTTGTGGGCCGGGACGTTGGCATTCCTGCTGCGCCACCTGCGCCAGCAACGCGAATCGGCCATGCAACAGGCCGAGCGCGATGCCGTGCGTGATCGGCGCGTGCTGGAGCTGGTCAAGCGCGTTGATCACTTCCAGCAGAGTGCGGTACGGGTCGGAGACGAAGTGCATGAACTGCGCGCGATCCTTGCTCCCCTGCCGGACAAGCTGGCGCAGATCGAGCAGCGTGATCCGTCGAGTCTTTCCTTTGCCCAGGCCGCGAAGCTGGTGGGCATGGGGGCTACGGTGGATGAACTGACGCAGTCGTGTGGGTTGACCCAGGCTGAGGCGCAGTTGATGAGTAAGTTGCACAGGAGCTGAGCGTACTCGCCAATCCACCCGGTCAATTAATTTCCAATCCCAATGACTTTTTTCTCCTCCCCAAAGGTCAACATCCTTCAAGCCCTTTGAACGCGGAGATTTCCCCCCATGACCACCCCCAAGGCCCTGTTGATCCTCCACGGCAAGCAAGCCCTCAACGAGGACGTGCGCGCCGCTGTAATGAGCCGGCGTGAGCAGGGCGAGGAGCTGGCCGTGCGGGTCACGTGGGAGGGCGGCGACGCCCAGCGCCTGGTCAAGGAAGCCCTGGCCGATGGCTATACCCACATCATCGCTGGCGGCGGCGACGGCACCTTGCGCGACGTGGCCGAAGCCATGGCCCTGGCCAGGACCGACGCCAGCCTGGTGCTGATGCCGCTGGGCACCGCCAATGACTTTGCCAAGGCCGCCGGCGTGCCGCTGGAGCCTGCGCAGGCCCTGGCGCTGCTGGATGTACCGGCCAGGGCGATCGACCTCGGCCAGGTCGGTGGGCAAATGTTCTTGAACATGGCCACCGGCGGTTTTGGCAGCCAGGTCACCGCGAACACCTCCGAAGACCTGAAAAAAATCCTCGGTGGCGCCGCCTACCTGTTCACCGGCCTGTCGCGCTTCAGCGAATTGAAGGCGGCGTATGGCGAGCTGGAAGGCCCGGGTTTCCATTGGAAGGGCGAACTGCTCGCGCTGGGTATCGGCAACGGGCGCCAGGCGGGCGGCGGGCATGTGTTATGCCCTGAAGCGTTGGCTGATGACGGGTTGCTCGACGTCAGCATCCTGCCGGCGCCCCAGGAAGTGGTCGGCACCTTGCGTGAGCTGATGAACAATGGCTGGGGCCTGGACACCATGTTCGTGCGCGCGCGCCTGCCGTGGGTTCAGATCAAACAGGCCGAGGGGTTGTACATCAATCTCGATGGCGAACCGCTGAAGGGCGACGATTTGCGCTTTTGCGCGCTGCCCAAGGCGTTGCGCGTGCACTTGCCGCTGGGCTCGCCCCTAGTCGTCCAGGCTGATGATCTGCTCGCGCACGGCAAATAACACCAGGCCCGCCACATCGAAAATCTGCAGGCGCTTCATGATCTGTGAGCGGTGCGCCTCTACGGTCTTGATGCTCAGGCCTAGGCCGTGGGCGATTTCGCGGGTGGACTTGCCGCGCACGATCAGGCGCAGGATTTCCAGCTGTCGCGCGGTGAGGTTGTGGTTCTGGGCGACGGAGGAAACCGGGCCCTGGTTGCGCACCAGCGCCTGGTTGATCACCGTATGGGCGATCGCCGGGCTCAGGTAGCGCTCATTGTTGCGCAGGGCCAGCAGGGCGTGCTCCAGTTCGTTGGCGGTGGTGTCCTTGAGCAGGTAGCCATGGGCGCCGGACTCCAGCGCGCGCATGATCAGCTCCGGGTCGGTGTGCATCGACAGGATCAGCACCTTGCTCGCCGGGTAGGCAGCTTTTAACTGTTGCAACGCGTCCAGGCCGCCGGTGTGTTTCATCGACAGGTCCAGCAGCACGATATCGGGCTGCAAGGCGCTGAACGCCTCCAGCACCTGTGCACCGTCGCTGGCCTCGCCGACCACCGCATAGCCGGGTATATCCAGGATCAGCGCGCGTACGCCGGCCCTGATCAGTGCGTGGTCATCCACCAGGAGTAAATTGCAGATCACTCGAGAACCTTAGGGGAACTGGCCCGTTCGAGGGCGCGGGGCGCCCAGGGGAAAAGCGCGTCGATCCGGGTCCCTTTGCCAGGCTGGCTGCTGACGGACAAGGTGCCCCCCAGTTGATCAATCCGCTCGGACATACCCGCCATACCCCGTTGGCCTTCCAGGCCGGGGTTACTGGCGGGCGAGAAACCCTGGCCGTCATCACTGATAAACAGCGATAACCCTTCGGGCAGGCGTTGCAGGCGTACCAGCAGGTTGCGGGCCTGGGCGTGGCGCAGCATGTTGGTCACGGCTTCCTGGGTGATACGAAACGCCGCCACGGCCATTTCTTCCGGAATGCCGGTCAGGCGTTGATGGCATTCCAGGCTCCAGTGCACCTGAGTGTTTTCCAGGGTCTTGAGCAAGTGTGCCCGCAGGCTGGCTTCCAGGCCCAGGCTGGTCAACTGGCGCGGGTTGAGAATCGCGGAGACGTCGCGCACCTTGGCCAGGGTTTCATTCAGGGTGTTGCACAGCACCGCGCATTGGCCTTGCAGGTCGTCCGGCAGGCGACGCTTGAGCCATTCGCTTTGCAGCTTGGCAGCCGTGAGCAATTGGCCGATATCGTCATGCAGGTCGCGGCTGAGGCGGTGGCGCTCGTTTTCCTGCACTTGCAGCAGGCGTTCGGCCAGTTCCTGAGGCTGGAACTTGATGGATTTGCGCGAACTCCATTGACGCAACCCCACCAACGCCAGCGTGGCCAGGTTGAACAGCAGCACCGCCAGCGGCAGGGTGTCGGCGCGAATATAGGCCCACAGGCTGAGCAGCGACGAGCACAGGCACAGGGCAAGGATCAGGCGCCGTGCATGGCTGCGGGACACGGACCTTGCGATGAGTGACTTGAGGCTGGCGTACATAACGGATGGAGCCAATGAGGGTTCGCTGCGATAAGACCGGTCACGGCGGCTGACGGGGCTCTGTTTGGAATGCGTGGCCGAATCGTTTTTGTACATGATGAAGTTGAGTGACTTCGAGCGGGGGCATAGTACCACCACTCTTACCGTTGGTCGCCTGGCGCCTGACACCGTTGAGTCATAATTCAGGCAAACGGTCTGGACGGTAAATACCGGGTCTAAACAATGGAGGGTTGTATTGTTTAAGTTGAATCGTATCGTTATTGCGGTTAGTGGCTAATTGATATCTTTTCGCCTGCAGGTCGATCACGACCGATCAGTTGCGTCTGTCGTTTTTAGCTAACTCACGTATTAAAAGCGACCTGGCTGGACTCAGGAGGTGTGATGCAAACGTTGCTGCGGTTTATAGCTGTAGTCCTTTTGCGGGATTTGCAGGGCGGTTGCAGAAGCTGAGTGCAACACGGTTATTGATTTGAAGCTGGAGCATGATGCCGCATAGCCATGGCTTCCTGCATCACCTCGCCCATGACTTCGATCGGGCACTTGAAATCGAAGCGTTTACGGGGGCGCATATTCAGCTCCAAGGCGATGGCATTCAATTGCTCTTGACTGTGTACCGACAAGTCAGTCCCCTTGGGCAGGTACTGGCGGATCAGGCCGTTGATGTTTTCGTTGCTACCGCGCTGCCAGGGGCTGTGCGGGTCGCAGAAGTAAATAGCGACCCCTGTCTGCTGGGTGATTTCAGCATGCCGCGCCATCTCCCGGCCCTGGTCGTAGGTCATGCTCTTGCGCATCGCCAGCGGCATGCTGTTGAGCGCTGCACTGAAGCCCTCCATCGCCGAGGTCGCCGTTGCGTCGTTCATCTTCATCAGCATCAGGTAGCCACTGGTGCGCTCCACCAACGTGCCTACCGACGAGGCGTTGGCCTTACCCTTGATCAGGTCGCCCTCCCAATGCCCCGGCATCAGCCGGTCTTCGATCTCTGGCGGGCGAACATGAATGCTGACCATCTCAGGGATCTGGCCGCGCCGATCCACGCCACCAGAGCGCGGCCGGCGCGTCGTCTTGCCTTGGCGCAGGCAGACGATCAGCTCCTTGCGCAACTCGCCGACCGGCAAGGCATAGATCGCGTTATAGATCGTCTCACGACAGACGTAGGCATCTCTGAGGTTGGGTATGGTCATGCTGCGCAGCTTGCCGGCAATCTGCTCGGGAGACAAACGCTTACGCAGCATGTGGGCCACCAGTTCGAAGCGCTCGCTGCCCGGCACAAGCTTGCGCTTGGGGCGACAAACCTGGCGCCGAATGTTCATCTGTTGCTGGGCGCAGCGGGCCGAGTAAGCACCACTACTGCCTCGATTGCGCTTCAGCTCTCGGCTGATGGTCGAGGGCGACCTGTCAATCAGGCGAGCAATGCCGCGCAGGCTGAAGCCTTGAGCTTGACTGAGTTGAATGATGGCGCGCTCTTCGACGCTGAGTTCGGAATAGGACATAGGGGCAGCACCGTACCGGAAAGGTCAGGTGTTGCACTCAGTTTTCGCGGCCGCCCAGTGTCACCGTGGCAATCAATGTCGTTTGTTCACTTTCATCCAGTGTCAGTTCGCCGGTCCTGGTATCAATCAACTCCAATTGCCATGCCAGTAATGTCAAGCAATCGTGCAAGGCCTTCAGGGCTTGATCGTGCAGTTGCAGCGGGTTTTCCGCATTGGCGATCAGGTATTGGATGTGCCGGGAGAACTCGCTGATCGCCCGCAGGGCCAGGCTGTCGGCCTTCTCGGCCAGTTGGGTCAGGCTGACCGTCATGCAGTCGATGGCATCGCTGTCGTTGCGAATCAGATGCAGGTGGCTCAGGCATTCTTCCGACTTGGTCAGCAGCGTTTCGGCCTCAAGCAGGAACTCGGGAAGTGTGGTTTGCCATTCGTTTGCGCTATTCATCATGCAAGTCTCCACAACGTAAGGTCGGGTGATGAGATGTCGCACCAAGTGAATGGCGTAAAACTATCGCTGAAAGATGACTGAAATCTGTAGGTCGCTTCTGAGATTTCAGTAGGACCGTTATCTAAATACGGGCGACAGCCGAGTACGCGGCCCGCAGTTGAGTTCATTTGCACAACTTCGGTTGCCGCGACGTGAATGTCTGGAAGGCCAGTAGGCCGTGGACTTGCGATGGCAAACAAAAGCCTGACTCCATTCATGCAATGAGAATGGCGTCACATTAATGGCTATTAGATATCGCGAATATCAGGTTGGGCCTGATTGTGCATAGGGGAATCCCTTACGCAGCGGAACCTCGCGCCGATTTGGATGTCGCGCGATGTCGCTGCCTTGCCGAATGGAGAGGCCAGCGCAGTAAAGCATGATGTCAGTGTGACATCAATGGATTTACGTGGCATTTTAACGGGGTCAAGGTCTGGCGTTTGCCGCCGATAACTAGCGTAGGAGCGAGCTTGCTCGTGAAGAACTCAAGATGCCACGTGATCCAGAAGGGGCGCGTATCGTCGTTGCTAATCGCGACCTGCTTCAGTCAACTGCATAACCCTTAGCGCATCAGGAGCTTTTAATGGCCGGCATTCTCGACACGGTAGATCAACGCACGCAACTGGTGGGTGAGAATCGCCTGGAGATCCTCATGTTTCGCTTGGCGGGTCGGCAGTTGTTCGCGATCAACGTGTTCAAGGTGCAGGAAGTGTTGCAACTGCCCAAGCTGACCCTGATGCCCCAGCGCCATCCTTTTGTGTGCGGGGTGGTCAACCTGCGCGGCCAGACCCTGCCCGTTATCGACCTGTCCCAGGCCATCGGCATGCGCCCGCTGGTGCCGGGCCCGAACAGCACCATCATCGTCACCGAGTACAACCGCTCGGTGCAGGCGTTCCTGGTGGGCGGCGTCGACCGCATCGTCAACATGAACTGGGAAGCCATCCTGCCACCGCCGACCAGCGCCGGTCGCCAGCATTACCTCACGGCCATCAGCAAGGTGGATGACCAGTTGGTGGAAATCATCGACGTGGAAAAAGTCCTGGCCGAGATCGTGCCGTACAACGCCAAGGTCTCCCGCGAGAAACTCGATGATCCGGTACTGGAACGCGCCCGTGGCCGTGAAGTGCTGCTGGTGGACGACTCCAATGTGGCCTTGTCGCAACTGCGCGACACCCTCGGCCAACTGGGGGTGAAAATGCACATCGCCAGCGACGGGCTCAAGGCCCTGAACATGCTCAAGGGCTGGGCCGACAGCGGCCAGGTGATGACCGACAAGCTGCTGATGATCTTCACCGACGCCGAAATGCCTGAGATGGATGGCTACCGCCTCACTACCGAAATTCGCAACGACCCACGCCTGCGGAGCCTGTATGTGGTCCTGCACACTTCACTGTCAGGCAGCTTCAACGAGTCGATGGTGAAGAAGGTCGGCTGCGACAACTTCCTCTCCAAATTCCAGCCGGACAAACTGGTGGACGTCGTGCGCGAACGCTTGATGCTGGACGAAGTGTCCGCCTGACCTTAGGGTGACGTCTTTGCCCCTCAGGAACGCAGGCCCATGCTTCGTCTCAGCGCGCTGTACCGTTACCCCTTGAAGTCCGGCAAGGCCGAACCCCTTCAGCATATCGGCCTGGATAAACTTGGGCTGGCTGGGGATCGACGCTGGATGCTGGTGGACGAAGCCAGTGGGCGGTTCCTCACCCAGCGGGCCGTGGCGAAGATGAGCCAGCTGTCGGCGCTGTGGAACAGCGCAGGTGGCCTCAGCCTGAGCGCGCCCGGCCACACGCCGCTGGAAATCGCGCTGCCCGGCCGTGATGCCGAGTTGCGCGGCGTGACCATCTGGCGTGACACCCTGCGCGTACCGGATGCCGGCGATCAGGCCGCCGCCTGGGTCAGTGACTTTATCGGCAAGCCGACCCGGCTGGTGCACATCCCGCTGGAGCGCGCCCGTTACACCGAGGCGGGGTATGGCCAGGAGGGTGACCAAGTGGCCTTTGCCGATGGCTACCCGCTGTTATTGATCGGCCAGGCCTCCCTGGACGACCTGTCCGCGCGGGTGGGGCGGCCCATGGAAATGTTGCGTTTTCGTCCCAACCTGGTGATCGAAGGCGGCGATGCCTTCGCCGAGGACGGCTGGAAACGCCTGCGCATCGGTGACGTGGAGTTTCGCGTGGTCAAGCCTTGCTCGCGTTGCATTCTCACCACCATTGACCCCAGGACCGGCGAGCGCAGTGCCGACCGCGAACCCTTCGTCACGCTGGAGGCCTATCGCAAGACGGAGAACGGCGCGATGTTCGGCCAGAACCTGGTCAACGATGGCGTCGGTCGCCTGGAAGTCGGCATGCCGGTGACTATCCTCGAATAGATCGCCCGCCCATAAAAAATGCCCGTCTCCTGCGAGACGGGCATTTTTTTACGCGGCGGGAGCGCTTAGCCGCGGTATTCGCACAGGTAAGCGGTGTCCACGGCGACTTTCAGCTGGAACTTGCTGTTGGCCGGTACGTTGAACTGGCTGCCGGCGGCGAAGGTTTCCCAGTCGCTGCTGTCGGGCAGCTTGACGGTCAGGGCGCCGGACACCACGTGCATGATTTCACGCTGGGCGGTGCCGAATTCGTATTCACCCGGGGCCATGACACCAATGGTCGCCGGACCTTCTGCGGTGCCGAAAGCGATCGACTTGACGGTGCCGTCGAAGTACTCGTTGACTTTAAACATGGGCGAATCCTCGGAAAAGGGTCTGGAAAGGTCGGCCAGTATGCCCAAGGCCAGGGGAGCTGCCTAGACCGGCAAAATCAGCGGCAGCAGGCGGGCGGTGTTGCGCGCATCTTCCAGCGCCCGGTGTTGCTGGCCATGGAACTGCATCCCCGCCAATTGCAGGGCACCATTGAGCCCCAGGGGTTTGTCCAGGCGCCGCGCCTTGGCGAAGCGTTGCTTGAGGTTGACGTGGGGCGTGTGGGCGAGGGCGCTGCTCAGGCCATGACGCTGCCATTCCAGTTCCAATTGCTGGCGGTCGTAGTCACCCCAACTGGCCCAGCCCTCCAGGCGGGGTTGATGCTGGCCCAGCCAGCGCTCGAACAGCGGCCACACCTCGGTGATGGGCGCGGCGCCGTCGATGTTCGCCTGGGTGATATGGGTCAGCTTGCGGCAGAACGGCGTCAGCAAGGGGCGCCGCAGCGGCCGCACAAAGCGCTGGAAATGGTCCAGTTCGCGGCCCTGTCGGTTGACCAGGCTCGCACCGATCTCGATGACTTCCATCTCCGTCACGGGCCAGCCGCCGTCATCCGTTGTGGCCTCAAGGTCAATAATCAGCCAATGATGCATGGTGCAGGTTCCCGTACTCTTCCCTTCCTGATGGGGATAGAGCGTAGCCCGGTTGCGTAGTTCCGCGCTGTTTTTGATTGAGGCCGGGCTTATTCGATCTCCAGCAGCACCTGGCGATTGCGCACCTGGTCTCCGGCGATCACCTGCACGTCCTTGATCACGCCATCCATGCCGGCTTTCAGCGGGTGCTCCATTTTCATCGCTTCGAGCACCAGCAACAGCTGGCCTTTGCTGACGCAGTCACCGGCCTGGACACGCACATCGACGATCGCACCGTCCATCGGCGCCTTGAGCGTGCCGCTGTTGGCCTGGGCCTGGCGGCTCGCGACCTGCTGCGTGCGGTCAACCACGCTGACACCCGGCAACCAGGCATGGGCGCCGTCAAGGTGGTAGGCGAGGCGGCGGCGAATGCCGTTGATCACCAGGGTGGCCCAGCGGCCGTCGGTGCGAAGGTCCTGGATGTCGACGCCATCGATGTGCAGCCGGTGATCGGCCAGCACACTGAGGGTGACGTGGTGAACGGCATCGTTGACGCTCAGTTGGTAGGTACAGGGGACAGTGGCGTTGTTGCGCCAGCCTGCCAGGTCCCGGCGATGCTCGGCGGCGCTGCGTTGGTAGAACAGTGCGGCAGCCAGGGCGATCTGTTCTGCACTGGCGGTCACGGGCGGGATAGGGCTGAAGTGCTTGGCGATAAACCCGGTGCTGACGTCGCCCTGGATAAAGTCCGGATGCCCGAGCAGGTCGGCCAGTAGCCGCTGATTGCTCGCAACCCCGAGCAGCACCGTGTCTTGCACCGCCCGCAGCAGTTTGCGCCGTGCCTCTTCACGGGTAGCGCCATGGGCGATGAGCTTGCCGAGCATCGGGTCGTAGAACGGGCTGATCTTTTCGCCTGTGCACAACCCATGATCGATCCGGATGCCGGGGGCCGGCTCCCAACGCAGCACCTCGCCGGTCTGCGGCAAAAAGCCCTGGGCCGGGTCCTCGGCATACAGGCGTACTTCCATGGCGTGGCCGCTGAGGGTCACTTGTGATTGCAGCAGCGGCAGCGGCAGGCCGGCGGCGACTTGCAGTTGCCAGTCCACCAGGTCGAGCCCGGTGATCAGTTCGGTAACCGGGTGTTCCACTTGCAGGCGCGTGTTCATTTCCAGGAAGTAGAACCGGCCGTTGCGGTCGAGCAGGAACTCCACGGTACCGGCGCCCACGTAATTCACTGCGCGCCCGGCCTTGAGCGCCGCTTCGCCCATGGCCTGGCGCAGTTCGGGCGTCATCACCGGGCACGGCGCTTCTTCAATGATTTTCTGATGGCGGCGCTGGATCGAGCAGTCGCGTTCGCCGAGGTAGACCAGGTTGCCGTGGCTGTCGCCGAACAGTTGGATCTCGACGTGGCGCGGGTCGATCAGCGCCTGCTCGAGGATCAACTCGTCGCTGCCAAAGGCATTGCGGGCTTCCGAACGTGCGGTGTGGAGGTTGTCCAGCAAGGACGCGGGATCGTGCACCAGGCGCATGCCGCGCCCCCCACCGCCGGCGCTGGCCTTGATCATCAGGGGGTAGCCGATGCGCTGGGCTTGCGCCTGCAAGGTGGCGTCGTCCTGGGCGCTGCCTTGGTAGCCGGCGATACAGGGCACGCCAGCCTCCAGCATGGCGAGTTTGGACAGGCGCTTGCTGCCCATCAGTTCGATGGCCTCGACGCTGGGGCCGATGAAGATCAGGCCGGCGTCTCGGCACGCGCGGGCGAAGTCGGGGTTTTCCGAGAGGAAGCCGTAGCCGGGGTGGATGGCGTCGGCGCCGGTCTTTTCGGCGGCCTCGAGGATGGCCGGGATATTGAGGTAGGACTGTTGTACCGGGGCGGGGCCGATGTGCACCGCTTCGTCGGCCATCTGCACGTGCAGGGCCTGGGCGTCGGCGTCGCTGTAGACGGCGACGGTGCGGTAGCCCATTGCCTGGGCCGTGCGTTGGATGCGGCAGGCGATTTCGCCGCGGTTGGCGATCAGGATCTTGGTGAGCTGGGGCATTGGATTATCCCTTGGGTTATGCGGTTGTTCCGGCCTCATCGGGGCAAGTCGAATCGTTGCACCGCGCCTCCCACGGGGGGGGCGCGGTAAAAATGTGGGAGGGGCGGTGCGACGATTCGACTTGCCCCCGATGACGTCACTTGCACCACCCAGGCTTTCTCTTCTGCACAAACGCCTGCGTCCCCTCGATCCCTTCTTCACTGGTCACCGCCTCGGCAAACCACTGCGCCGCCTGGTCCAGCAGCGGCCCCAACGGCTGCTCCGCACTGGCCAGCAACAGCGCCTTGGTGCGCGCGTTGGCGCCTGGCGCGCAGCGCAGCACTTGCCCCAATACCTCATCCAAACGCTCCGCCAACGCCTGCGGATCGCGCTCGGTGAAGTGCACCAGCCCCAGCCGTTCAGCTTCCAGTCCATCAAAGCGTGCGGCGGTGAGTGCCAGTCGCCGCGCCTGGGTCAGGCCGATACGCTTGACCACGAACGGCGCAATCTGTGCCGGCAGCAACCCCAGGCTGGTCTCCGGCAAACCAAACTGCGCCTGGTGATCGGCAATCGCGATGTCACTCACGCAGGCCAACCCAAACCCACCGCCCAGCACTGCGCCTTGCAGCACCACGATGACCACTGGCGACACGGCTTCCACGTCTTGCAGCAAAGCGCCAAAGGCCCGGTTCAGTGCCTGCAATTGATCGCCTGCGCTGACCAGATCCTTCACATCGGCACCGGCGCAAAAGTGTCCGCCTGCGCCACTGATCACCACCGCGCGCACCTGGCTGTCCAACCCCGCCAGCACCGCGCGCAGTTCATTGACCATTTCCAGGCTCATTGCATTGCGGCTTTCCGGCCGGTTGAGGGTGATATGCAGCACCCCGGTATGCGGTTCGAGCAGCAGGGTGTTCATGGTTTTTTCCCCGGCAGGGTGCCCATCAGTTTGCAGATAATGCCCAGCATGATCTCGTCGGCACCGCCGCCAATCGATACCAGGCGCACATCGCGATAGGCGCGGGCCACCGGGTTGTCCCACATAAAGCCCATGCCGCCCCAATATTGCAGGCAGCTGTCGCTGACTTCACGGCCCAGGCGCCCGGCCTTGAGCTTGGCCATGGAGGCCAGGCGCGTGACGTCCTGGCCTTTGATGTATTGCTCGGTGGCCTGGTAGACCAGTGCGCGCAGGCATTCGATTTCGGTGGCAAGTTCAGCCAGGCGAAAGTGAATCACCTGGTTGTCGATCAGCGCCTTGCCGAACGTCTGGCGCTCTTTGCAGTAGTCGATGGTGCTGTCGATGCAGTACTCCAGGCCCTTGATCATATTGGCCGCGCCAAACAGGCGTTCTTCCTGGAATTGCAGCATCTGCATCATAAAGCCGGCCCCCTCATGGCCGATGCGATAACGCTGCGGCACGCGCACGCCATCGAAAAATACCTGGGCGGTCTCGGAGCTGTGCATACCGAGTTTTTCCAAGGGCGGGCTGACGCTGATGCCCGGAGTGTTCATCGGCACCATGATCAGCGACTTGTTGATATGCGGCTTGTCGTCGGAGGTGTTGGCCAGCAGGCAGATAAAGTCGGCGCTGGGGGAATTGGTGATCCACATCTTGCTGCCGTTGATCACGTAGTCGTCGCCGTCCTTGCGCGCATGGGTCTTCAGCCCGGCCACATCGGAGCCCGCACCGGTTTCCGAGACGCCGATGCAGCCCACTTGTTCGCCGCTGATGGCCGGGCGCAGGAATTCGTCGCGCAATTCGTCGGAGCCGAAGCGGGCGAGGGCGGGGGTGCACATGTCGGTCTGCACGCCGATGGACATGGGGATGCCACCGCAGCGTATGGTGCCGAACTCTTCGGCGGCGACGATCGAGTAGCTGTAGTCCAGGCCCATCCCGCCGAATTGCTCGGGCTTGGAAATGCCCAGCAGGCCGAGGTCGCCGGCCTTGCGGAAGAGGTCGTGGATGGGGAAGCGGCCGGCTTTTTCCCATTCGTCGACGTAGGGGTTGATCTCACGGTCGACGAAGGCGCGGACGGTGCGGCGCAGTTCCTGATGTTCCTGGGTGAAGATCATTGTGCTTATTCTCCGGTTAGAAACGCGCCACGCCAAAGCTGTTCGGCTGCAACTCCCGCACTTCGGCTTCATCACAGATATCCAGCAGAAACCCCAGCAGCGTGCGGCTATCCCGTGGGTCGATCAGCCCGTCATCCCACAGGTTCGCGCTGCCATACAGCGCGGTGGATTGACTCTCGAGCTTCTGCGCAGTGACTTGCTCCAGCATATCCAGCACCTTGGGGTCCGGCACCAGGCCGTTCTTCAGTTGTTTGGCCTCGGTGACAATCCGCAGCACCTTGCCGGCTTGCGCGCCGCCCATCACGGCGGTGCGGCTGTTGGGCCAGGCGAAGATAAAGCGTGGGTCGAGGCCGCGTCCGCACATCGCATAGTTGCCGGCGCCGTAAGAGCCGCCGACCACGAGGGTGAGTTTAGCGACGCGTGCATTGGCCACGGCCTGGATCATCTTGGCACCGTGCTTGATCACGCCTTGTTGCTCCGACTCGGTGCCGACCATAAAACCGGTGGTGTTGTGCAGGAACAGCAGCGGCGTACGGCTCTGGTCGCACAGCTGGATAAACTGCGCGGCCTTGCTGGCGCCCTTGGGGGTGATCGGGCCGTTGTTGCCGATGACGCCGACGGCCCGCCCCTGGATGTGCAGGTGACCGCAGACGGTGTGGGGGTCGAACTCGCCCTTGAACTCCAGGAAGTTCGAACCGTCGCCCAGGCGTGCGAGGATTTCGCGCACGTCATAGGGTTTTTTCGGGTCGTCGGGGATCAGTCCCAGCAAGTCGTCGACCGGGTACAGCGGCTCCTGATAAGCCCGCTTGGGCGCAGGCGGCAGGCGATCATTCCAAGGCAACAGGCTGACAATCTCGCGCACGATGCGTATGCCGTCGGCGTCGTTTTCAGCCAGGTATTCGGCGGTGCCTGCGGTTTGCGCGTGCATTTGGGCACCGCCCAGTTCCTCGTCGCTGGCGACTTCGCCGGTCGCTGCCTTGAGCAGCGGCGGCCCAGCCAGGAATAGCTTGGCCTTACCGCGCACCACCACCACGTAATCCGACAGCCCCGGCTGGTAGGCGCCGCCCGCCGTGGCCGAGCCGTGTACCACGGTGATCTGGGGCAGGCCCATGGCGGACATGCGCGCCTGGTTGGCGAAGCTGCGTGCGCCTTCGACGAAAATCTCTGCCGCGTAGTTGAGGTTGGCACCGCCGCTTTCAGCGAGGGTCACCACCGGCAGCTTGTTCTCCATGGCGATCTGTTGCAGGCGCAGGGATTTTTTCAAACCGGTAGGCGAAATGGTGCCGCCCTTGATCGCACTGTTGTTGGCCACCACCAGCACGCGCACACCGCTGACGTAGCCGATACCGGCGATCAAACCGCCACCGGCCGCGCTGCCGTCCTTGTCGTCGTGGAGCTTGTAGCCGGCGAGGCTGGCCAGTTCCAGGAACGGCGCGCCGGGGTCCAGCAGCCGGTTGAGGCGCTCGCGGGGCAGCAGTTGGCCACGTTGGTCGAACTTGGGCTTGGCCTCCTGGGCCTTGCTGAGCAGGGCATCTTCCAACTGGCGCCACTGCGCGATGGTGGCGAGCAGGGCTTCGCGGTTCTGTGCGAACTGCGGGCTGTGGGCATCGATCGAGCTTTCAATCACGGGCATGGTTTATTGCTCCGCCTTGAGCACGTCCGGCAGGTACGCGCGGTGGAAACCATTGAACGGCGCGCTCGGTGGGTGCGCCTTGTGCAGCGGCCAGGCGCGGTTGCCCAGGCTGGCGGCGCCGTCGATGCGCAGGGTGCTGCCGCTGATGAAGGCCGCGGCGGGGCTGAGCAGGAACACAATGGCCGCACTGACTTCCGACTCGGTGCCGATGCGCTTGAGCGGCACGTGTTCGCGCAGGGTCGGGATCACGGCCTTGAACGCGCCTTCGTAGGTGTCCATGCCGCTGGAGGCGATCCAGCCCGGCGCTACCGCGTTGACCCGCACCCCGGCGTAACCCCATTCGAATGCTGCGGTTTTGGTGAAGTTGTCCATGCCCGCACGCGCCGCACCCGAATGGCCCATGCCGGGCATGCCGCCCCACATGTCCGCGAGCATGTTGACGATGGCGCCGCCGTGTTTGCTCATCGACTGGTTGAACACCTCGCGCGCCATCAGGAAGCCGCCGACCAGGTTGGTGCGCAGTACGGTTTCGAAGCCTTTTTGATTGATCGACGCGAGCGGCGACGGGTACTGGCCGCCGGCGTTGTTGACCAGCCCATGGATCGGGCCGTGGTCATTGAGGACCTGCGTGACCAGCGCTTTCACCGCCTCTTCATCGCGAATATCGCAGGCCAGCCCGTGGGCGCTGCCGCCGTCTTCGGCAATTTCCGCCGCGACCTTTTGCAGTTTTTCCGGCTTGCGCCCGACCAGGATCACCTGGGCACCGAGGGCTGCCAGTTCATGGGCGGTGCAGCGGCCAATGCCGCTGCCGCCGCCGGTGACAATCACGGTGTGACCCTGGAACAGGTTGGCTTTGAAGATCGAGTCGAAGGCCACGGCGACATTCCTTTTATTGGCATTGATCGGCGATGTGTTGCGGCACGGCGATGGGGATTTCCAGCAGTTGCTGGGCAAAGGCCTTGCCTTGCGGGTCAATGCGCAGGCTGGCGATACCGCCGCCGCCCAGGGCATTTTCCAGCAGGAAGTTGAGGCTGTGGCTGCCCGGCAGGTACCAGCGTTCGACACGGCCGTGGAGCGGGTCGAGCACGTGGCTCATCCAGTCGACGACCACGGCTGGGGTCAGGGTCTCGGCGATCCACGGCAGGTACGCCGGGTCGCGGGCGATCACCCCGATATTGCTGTGGTTGCCCTTGTCGCCAGAGCGCGCCACGGCGAGTTTCACCAGGGGCACGCTGGCGTCGGCACGGCCCTCGGGCATGGGCGGGTCGACGGGGGCGGAGGGCGTGCCCAGCGCATCGCGGGTGGGTAGTTCGCAGGTGTGACGCTGGCCCTGGACGTCGATGAGCAACGCACACGCAGACTTATCGACCAGGAATGAAAACAGTCGAATCAGCGGATACACCGTCGGCCGCCCACCGACGATGCCGGTCAGCCCCGGCGCCATGCCGGTGGCCGCCTGGGCGATCTCGCGGGCGAACAGCGCCAGTGCCTGCTTGCTCGGGTGCCGCACCGCGATCTTCACCACCACTTCGCGGCAGTCATGCCGCTGGGCGTGGGCGCCGTAGGTGGCTTCACTGCCGAGCAATTCGATATTCACCTCGGTGTAGGGCGCCCAGCCTTGTTGGCTGAACAGTTCCGAGGTCTTGTGGATGATCGCCTGGCTGACCCGCTCGGCCTTGGCCACCGCGTCGATCCCGGCGATCAGGCAACTGGCGGTGCAGCGAAAACCATCGGGGTAGGTGGCGCTGACTTTGTATTGAGCGGTGGGCGGCAAGCCCTTGGCGCCATGCAGGCGCACGCTGTGCTTGCCTTGCTGGTGCAATTTGACCTGGCTGAAATCGCAGATCACGTCAGGCAATAGGTAAGCGCGGGGGTCGCCGATCTCGTAGAGCAGTTGTTCGGCCACGCTCAGTTCGCTGATCAGCCCGCCGCTGCCTTCGACTTTATTGACGGTGAACTGGCCGTCGGCGCTGACTTCAACAATGGGGAAACCGATGTGTTCGTAGTCCGGCACGTCGCGCCAGTCGGTGAAGTTGCCGCCGGTGCACTGGGCGCCGCATTCGATGATATGCCCGGCCAGGGCGGCCTGGGCGAGGCGGTCGTAATCCTGCCAGGACCAGTTGAATTCATGCACCAATGCCGCACTGACCACCGCGCTGTCGACCACCCGGCCGGTGATGACGATATCGGCGCCCAGCTTCAGCGCCTGGACAATGCCCGGTGCGCCCAGATAGGCGTTGGCAGACACGCACAGGGGCGGCAGGGGCGCGCCGTTGAACATGTCAGTGATCCCTTGCAGGTGCGGGAGTTGGGCGTGCAGGTCATCGCCCAGCAGCACCGCGATTTTCAGCGGCACGTGGGCCTTGTCACAGGCCGCTTGCAGGGCGGCGGCGCAGGCGTGCGGGTTGATCCCGCCGGCATTGCTGATCACGCGGATGCCCTGGCGCTGGATATCGCCCAGCAACGGCGCGAGGACCTCGACAAAGTCCGTGGCGTAGCCGGCCTGGGGATCTTTCATCCGGGCGCTGGCCAGGATCGACATCGTGACTTCCGCGAGGTAGTCGAACACCAGGTAATCCAGCTTGCCGCCGTGCACCAACTGGGCAGCGGCAGTGCAGGTGTCGCCCCAGAAGGCACTGGCGCAGCCGATACGAACCGTCTTGCTCATGAGAAATCCTTCCTCGAATGGCTGGCTTCGATCCTACCAAGCAAGCGCTTGGTTTGTAAACTTCGGATACAAGTTTTAGCCAAGCGCTTGCTTGGGTGGCGGCCACGGCCTAAATTGCCGCCCAAGACGTCAAAGAAGTAGAGGAGAGCAGCATGGATGAGCACAAAGCCCTGCGGGTGATGCGCACCATGGTCGACGGCGGCCAATTGACCGACCCCGACAGTGCCCGGGGCAAGTTGCTGCAAACCGCGGCTCACCTGTTTCGCAACAAGGGCTTCGAACGCACCACCGTGCGCGACCTGGCCAGCGCCGTGGGCATTCAGTCCGGCAGCATCTTTCATCACTTCAAGAGCAAGGACGAGATCCTGCGCGCGGTGATGGAGGAAACCATCCACTACAACACCGCGTTGATGCGGGCGTCGCTGGAAGAAGCGACGAACGTGCGCGAGCGTGTGTTGGCGCTGATTCGCTGCGAATTGCAGTCGATCATGGGCGGCAGCGGCGAGGCGATGGCGGTGCTGGTATACGAATGGCGCTCGCTGTCGGCCGAAGGCCAGGCCCAGGTGCTGGCGCTGCGTGATGTGTATGAGCAACTCTGGTTGCAGGTGCTGGGCGAGGCCAAGGCCGCCGGCTATATCAAGGGCGATGTGTTTATTGCCCGGCGCTTTCTCACGGGGGCCTTGTCCTGGACCACCACCTGGTTCCGTGCCGAGGGCAGCCTGACCCTTGAACAATTGGCCGAAGAGGCTTTGTTGATGGTGTTGAAGGCCGATTAAGACGCAAGCTGTTAATTTGGCGGTGGAAAAGTTGTCTCGCCAGACAAAAACGCCTAGCTTATCGCCATCAGAATAGTGAACGGTGTGTGCCTCGATGTTTTCGCCATGGCGGCTGGCTGCAGGACTTTCTTTATGGGCACTGGGCACCGCAGGGTGGATGCCGGCTTCGGCCGCGCAATTGGTAAGGATTGGCGCCGCGCATTTCCCGCCCTACACCGTACGCCCTGAGCAGGGCGCAGACACCGGTTTGCTGCCGCAACTGGTGGAAGCGCTGAACGCTGCGCAGGCGGACTACCAATTTGTGCTGGTCCCCACCTCCATCCCCCGGCGTTTCCGGGATTTCGAGCAAGGCCGGGTGGACATGGCGATCTTCGAAAACCCGGACTGGGGCTGGCAGAAGATTCCCCACACCAGTGTCGACATGGGGCTTGAAGATGCCGAAGTGTTCGTCGCCCAGCATGAACCCGACCGCGATCAAAGCTATTTCAACGACCTGACCGGCAAGCGCCTGGCGGTGTTCAGCGGTTATCACTACGCCTTCGCCAACTTCAACGCCGACCCCAGGTACATGGCCGAGCACTTCAACGCGACGCTGACCTACTCCCATGACAGCAACCTGCTGATGGTCGCCCGTGGCCGTGCTGATATCGCGCTGGTCACGCGCTCATACCTGAGTGACTTCATGGTGCGCAATGCCGAGATGGCGGGGCAGTTGATGGTGTCGGAGCGCATTGATCAGGTGTACCACCATTACGCCTTGCTGCGACCCAAGGCGCCGATCAGCGGGCCGGCGTTTGCCGAACTGCTCAAACGTTTACGCGATAACGGCGAGATGTTGAAAATTTTCGAGCCGTATCGCATTGATGTGATGGCCGTGCCCTGACCTTGGCCAGGGTGGGGGTGGCCTCAGTCAGACCCGCCGCGCAAACGTATCGCTATGGTTGCCCGACACTTTGCGGCAATGCACCAGCGCATCACGGATCATGAAGTTCACCAGGGTTGGCGACACACCCAGTTCCTTGGCGATGTCCTTTTGCGGCACGCCGTGCAGGCGGTACATCTCGAATGCGTAGCGGGTGCGCTGGGGCAGCTCCGTCAGGGCGTCGGCGATGTTTTCCAGGGTGTTGAAATTGATGTGGGTGGTTTCCGGTGATGCGCCATGAATCACCACATTCAAGCCTTCCTCTTCCGTGCCCGAGTACTTGAGCTCCAGGGCTTGCTTGCGGTAGTGATCGATCGCCAGGTTGCGCACGATCTGGAACAGGTAACTCAACTGGGCCTTGAACGATGAGGTGATCGTCGGTGCCGATTGCAGCCGGAAGTAGGCGTCCTGCACCACATCTTCGGCCCGGGAGCGGCACCCGGTAATTCGTGCTGCGATCTTTACCAGGATCAGCCGATTGTCGACGAATGCCTGGAGCAGCGGTGAGTCGCACCTGCCTGTGGATACTTGTTCCGTCATGGAAATCACCTTGTCGCTAAAGAGGTTAGGGGAGGGCGTCCTTGCTGAGGCCTCCTACACATCGGGCAACAAATTATGCTTAATGATAATGATTGTCAAATGAGAAGGCGAACTAATCTTATGCCTTTGCGGAAGGTGTGAGCCACGTCTCGCTCGCCCCCGGCGACTAATTATTTGCCGGTGCCGTCCGTTCTTCTGGGTGACAGGTCCGTTAGTAAAACGGCCAAGGATCAGCACCCGCAGGAGGGCGAGATGGGTTTCTATCGTGCATACAGCGTGATTCAGTGTGGGGGCCACCGGCGATGAGTGCGCCGACTCGACTGCGCCTGTTTTGCCTGCCTTATTCAGGGGCCAGCGCCATGGTCTACGTGCGTTGGCGCCGCGCCCTGCCGGAGTGGTTGCAAGTGTGCCCGCTGGAGTTGCCCGGGCGTGGCATGCGCATGGACGAGCCGTTGCAGCGTGATATCAAGGTATTGGCCGCGCAGTTGGCGGATGAAATCAGTCGCGACCTGGACGGCCCCTACGCGTTGTTCGGTCACAGCCTGGGTGGCCTGCTGGCCTTCGAGCTGGCGCACGCGCTGAACGCACGCCATGTACCTGCGCCGCTGGCATTGTTCGCCTCCGGCACCGCCGGGCCCGCGCGCCGTGATGTCAGTGAATACGCCATTGAAAAGACCGATGAGCAACTGATCGCCCGCCTGCGCGAACTGCAAGGCACCGCCGAAGAAGCCCTGGCCAATCCCGAGTTGATGAAATTGATGCTGCCGATCCTGCGCGCCGATTTCCTGCTGTGCGGCAGTTTCACCTATGGCCAGCGCACGCCGCTGGACATGCCGATCCATGTGTTCGGCGGCAAGCAGGACAGTGTGCGCGCCGACCAATTGCTCGATTGGCAGGCCGACGCCGCCAGTGGCTTTTCCCTGGATATGTTCGACGGCCACCACTTCTTTCTCGTGCAGCACGAAAACGCCGTGCTGCGCTGCCTGCGGCGTTATGCCGACGAGCACCTGGCCCGCTGGCGCAATGGCACGGCGCGGCAACTGGCCGCCGGCTGAACGCCCCCTCCCATTCCCGAATTTCCCGTAAGCCGATTTCAGGCAGGAACCCCAAGATGGACGCCTTCGAACTTCCCCGCACCCTGGTCCAGTCCCTTCAACAGCGTGCCGAGCAGACCCCGGACCAAGTGGCCCTGCGCTTTCTCGCCGAGTCCGCCGAACAGAGCGTCGTGCTCAGTTACCGCGACCTGGACCTGCGCGCCCGCACCATCGCCGCCGCCCTCCAGGCCAACGCAACGTTGGGCGAGCGTGCGGTGCTGCTGTTCCCCAGCGGCCCGGACTATGTCGCGGCGTTCTTCGGATGCCTGTACGCCGGCATCATTGCAGTGCCGGCCTACCCGCCGGAGTCCACCCGCCGGCATCACCAGGCGCGCCTGCTGTCGATCATCGCCGACGCCGAGCCGCGCCTGCTGCTGACCATCGCCAGCCTCGGCGATGGCTTGGCGCAGCTCGAAAACGCGCCGCCGGTGTTGAGTGTCGACACCCTGGACGCACAAATCGCGGACAGCTGGCGCGCCCCCGACCTGCAACCCGACGACATTGCCTTCCTGCAATACACCTCTGGCTCCACCGCGTTGCCGAAGGGTGTACAAGTCAGCCACGGCAATCTGGTTGCCAATGAAGTGCTGATCCGCCGAGGCTTCGGCATCGACGTGAACCCGGACGATGTGATCGTCAGCTGGCTGCCGCTGTACCACGACATGGGCCTGATCGGCGGCCTGCTGCAACCGGTTTTCAGCGGCGTGCCCTGCGTACTGATGTCGCCGGCGTACTTCCTCGGCCGGCCGCTGCGTTGGCTGGAAGCGATCAGCGAATACGGCGGTACCATCAGCGGCGGCCCGGATTTCGCCTACCGTTTATGCAGTGAGCGGGTCAGTGAGTCGGCGTTGGCGCGTCTCGACCTGAGCCAGTGGCGCGTGGCCTATTCCGGCTCCGAGCCGATCCGCCTCGACACCCTGGAACGCTTCGCCGAGAAATTCGCCCGTTGCGGTTTCACCGCGAACAGCTTCTTCGCCTCCTACGGCCTGGCCGAAGCGACCCTGTTTGTCGCCGGTGGCCGCCGTGGCCAGGGCATCCCCGCGCTGCGTGTCGACGAACAGGCGTTGGCCGCCAACCGCGCCGAACCAGGGCAGGGCAGTGCGATCATGAGTTGCGGCACGAGCCAGCCGGACCATGGGGTGCTGATCGTCGACCCGCACACCTTGAGCGAACTGGCCGACAACGGCGTCGGCGAAATCTGGGCCAGCGGGCCGAGCATCGCCCATGGCTACTGGCGCAACCCCGAAGCCAGCGCCAAGACCTTCGTACAGCACGCCGGCCGCACCTGGCTGCGCACCGGTGACCTGGGCTTTATCCGCGAGGGCGAGCTGTACATCACCGGCCGCCTGAAAGACCTGCTGATCGTGCGCGGGCACAACCTGTATCCCCAGGACATCGAGCAGACCATCGAGCGCGAAGTGGAAGTGGTGCGCAAGGGTCGCGTTGCGGCGTTCGCGGTGAATGATCAGGGCCAGGAAGGTATTGGCATTGCGGCGGAAATCAGCCGCAGCGTGCAGAAGATCTTGCCGCCTGAAGCGCTGATCAAAGCCATCCGCCAGGCCGTGGCCGAGGCCTACCAAGAGGCGCCGTGCGTGGTGCTGCTGCTCAACCCCGGTGCCTTGCCCAAGACCTCCAGCGGCAAGCTGCAACGCGCGGCCTGCGCGGTGCGTCATGCCGATGGCAGCCTCGATAGCTATGCGCAGTTCCCCGACCTGCATGCGCCGGCGCCTAATGCGGCGCAGGGGGCGGAGTTGCAACGCCGGATCGCGGCGATCTGGTGCGAACAGTTGCACGTGGCGAGCGTGGCGGCCGACGATCACTTCTTCCTGCTCGGCGGCAACTCCATCACCGCCACCCAGGTGGTCGCGCGCCTGCGCGAAGACCTCGGCCTGGAGCTGAACCTGCGCATGCTGTTCGAAGCCCCGACCCTGGAAGGCTTTGCCGCGCATATCGCGCAATTGCAACAGGACGGTGGCGTTGCCCAAGGCGCGATCCACACCCTATCGCGCGACGAAGACCTGCCCCAATCCCTGGCCCAGAATCGCTTGTGGATCACGTGGCAACTGGATCCCCTGAGCAGCGCCTACACCATCCCCGGCGCCCTGCGTTTGCGTGGCGAGCTGGATGAGGACGCGGTACGTGCCAGCTTCCAGCACTTGATCCAGCGCCACGAAGCCCTGCGCACACGTTTCTATGAGCGCGATGGCCAAGCCTTCCAGTGTGTGGACGCCAACAGCGATTTCGATCTGCACGTCATCGACCTCAGCCACCTGCCCGCCGCCGAACGTGACGCCCGCGCGCAACAGATCCGCGAGGACGAAGCGCGTGCCCAGTTCGACCTGGAAAACGGCCCGCTGCTGCGGGTGACCCTGGTACGCCTGGAGGATGAAGATCATCAACTGCTGGTGACGCTGCACCACATCATTGCTGACGGCTGGTCGCTGAATCTGCTCATCGACGAGTTCTCGCGACTGTATGCCGCCGCTGCCCAGGGCCAAACCCTGGCGTTGCCACCCCTGGCTTTGCAGTACGCCGACTACGCAAGCTGGCAACGCCAATGGCTGGCCGAAGGCGAAGGCCAGCGCCAACTGGCGTACTGGAAGGCGCAACTGGGGGAGGAGCATCCGGCCTTGAGCCTGGCCACCGACCACCCGCGCTCGGCGCAGCAACGCCACACTGCTTCACGCCACAGCGTGCGCCTGGGCGCCAGCCTCAGCGAAGCGATTCGCCAGACTGCCCAGTCCCATGAGTCCACGCCATTCATGCTGTTGCTGGCGGCGTTCCAGACCTTGCTCTATCGCTACAGTGGCCAGCGCGATATCCGCATTGGCGTGCCCAACGCCAACCGCCCACGCCAGGAAACCCAGGGTCTGGTCGGTTTCTTTATCAACACGCTGGTGCTGCGCGCCGAACTGGACGGGCGTTTGCCGTTCAACCAGCTATTGGCCGCGACACGCCAGGCCGCCTTGGGCGCCCAGGCGCATCAGGACTTGCCCTTCGAACAACTGCTGGAGGCGTTCCCGCAGGCCCGCGAACAGGGTTTGTTCCAAGTGATGTTCAACCACCAGCAACGCGACCTGAGTGCCTTGCGCCGCCTGCCGGGCATGCTTGCCGACGAGCTGCCGTGGCACAGCCGCGAAGCCAAGTTCGACCTGCAACTGCACACTGAAGAAGACCGCAATGGGCGCCTGGGCCTGTCGTTCGACTACGCCGATGAACTGTTCGAGCCTGCGACGATCCAGCGCCTGGCCGAACACTTCATCCACCTGCTGCACGCGATCTGCGAGCAACCGCAGCGTGCCCTCGGCGACCTCAAGCTGATGCAGCAGGACGAACAGCAAGCGTGGAGCCAGGCGCCGTGTACCCCCGCTCAACAATGGCTGCCCGAACTGCTCAACCCATCTGTCTCTGATAGCACCGCGCTGGTCTGGCAGGACGGCAGCCTGACGTTCGCCCAACTGCATACCCAGGCCAACCGCCTGGCCCATTACCTGCGCGACAAAGGCGTTGGCCCGGACGTGTGCGTGGCCATCGCTGCCGAGCGGTCGCCGCAGTTGCTGATCGGCCTGCTGGCGATCATCAAGGCCGGCGGTGCCTATGTGCCGCTGGACCCGGACTACCCCGCCGAGCGCCTGGCCTACATGCTCCGGGACAGCCGCGCGCACCTGCTGCTGACCCAGACCGCCTTGCTCGAACACCTGCCGACGGCCGACGGCGTGTGCGTGATCGCCATGGACAGCCTGCACCTCGACAGTTGGCCGACCCAGCCCCCGGGCCTGCACCTGGAGGGTGACAACCTCGCCTACGTGATCTACACCTCCGGCTCCACCGGCCAGCCCAAGGGCGTGGGCAACACCCATGCGGCCCTGGCCGAACGCTTGCAATGGATGCAAGCCACCTATCAGCTCAACCACACGGATGTGCTGATGCAAAAGGCGCCGATCAGTTTCGACGTGTCGGTGTGGGAATGCTTCTGGCCGCTGATCACCGGTTGCCGCCTGGTGCTGGCTGGACCTGGCGAGCATCGTGATCCGCACCGTATCGCGCAGTTGGTCCAAGAACACGGCGTGACCACGCTGCACTTCGTGCCGCCGCTGTTGCAGCTGTTTATCGATGAACCCTTGGTGGCCGAATGCACCAGCCTGCGCCGCCTGTTCTCCGGTGGTGAAGCCTTGCCCGCCGAGCTGCGCAACCGCGTATTGGCGCAGTTGCCGGCGGTGCAATTGCACAATCGTTATGGCCCGACCGAGACCGCGATCAACGTGACGCACTGGCACTGCCGCGTGGAGGATGGCGAGCGCTCGCCGATTGGCCGCCCGCTGGGCAATGTGATCTGTCGCGTGCTGGATGAGCAGCTCAACCCCGTGCCCGTTGGCGTGCCGGGTGAGCTGTGCATCGGTGGCATTGGCCTGGCGCGGGGTTACCTCGATCGTCCTGGGTTGACCGCTGAGCGCTTTGTCGCCGACCACCAAGGTGCGCGCCTGTACCGCACCGGTGACCGCGCCCGGTGGAGCGCCGACGGTGTGCTTGAGTACCTCGGCCGTCTCGACCAACAGGTCAAGCTCCGCGGTTTCCGGGTGGAGCCGGAAGAAATCGAAGCGCGCCTGCTCGCCCTGGACGGCATCGCCCAGGCCGTGGTGCTGGTGCGTGACGCACAGTTGATCGGCTACTACACCGCCCATGCCGAGCTGGACGAACAGCAGGTCAAAACTGCCCTGGCCGCCGAGCTGCCGGAGTACATGGTGCCCGCCCTGCTGATGCGTCTGGACGCCATGCCTCTGAGCCCGAGCGGCAAGCTCGACCGCCGCGCTTTGCCGGAGCCGGTGTGGCAAACCCGTGAGCACGTCGAGCCTGAAACGCCGCTGCAACAGCAGATCGCCGCGATCTGGCGCGAGGTCCTTGGCCTGCCGAAGATCGGCCTGCACGATGACTTCTTCGCCCTGGGCGGCCACTCGCTGCTGGCCACGCAAATCATCTCCCGTACCCGCCAGGCCTGTGACGTCGAGCTGCCGTTGCGCACGTTGTTCGAAGCCAGCGAGTTGGGCGCTTTTGCTGAACAGGTCGGGCTGATCCAGGCGTCGGGGCAACGCAACCAACAAACCACCATCGCCAAGGTCGACCGCAGCGAACCGGTGCCGTTGTCCTACTCCCAGCAGCGTATGTGGTTCCTCTGGCAGATGGAGCCGGACAGCCCGGCCTACAACGTCGGCGGCATGGCGCGCCTGCGCGGGGTGCTGGATGTGGGGCGTTTCGAGGCGGCGTTGCAAGCCTTGATCATGCGCCATGAAACCTTGCGCACCACCTTCCCGAGTGTCGATGGCGTGGCCTATCAGAAGGTCGCGCCGCAGTCCGGCGTGCGCATGGGCTGGCAGGATATCTCGGCGCTCTGCGAAACCGAGCGCCAGCAACGCTTGCAGCAGCTGGCCGACCATGAAGCCCACACACCGTTCAACCTGGAAACCGGCCCGCTGCTGCGCGCGTGCCTGGTCAAGGCCGGTGAGCAGGAGCACTACCTGGTGCTGACCCTGCACCATATCGTCACCGAAGGCTGGGCCATGGACATCTTTGCCCGTGAACTCAGCGCGTTGTACGAAGCCTTTATCGACGAGCGCGACTCGCCGCTGGCGCCGTTGCCCGTGCAATACCTCGACTACAGCGTGTGGCAACGCCAATGGCTGGAAGCCGGCGAACGCCAACGCCAGCTGGATTACTGGACCGCGCAACTGGGTCATGAGCACCCGCTGCTGGAACTGCCCGGCGACCGCCCACGGCCACCGGTACAAAGCCATCGTGGCGAGCTGTACCGCTTCGAATTGAGCGATGACCTGGCGGCCCGCGTGCGCGCCTTCAACGCCGAACGCGGCCTGACCCTGTTCATGACCATGACCGCCACCCTGGCCGTGTTGCTCTACCGCTACAGCGGCCAGACCGACTTGCGCATCGGCGCCCCCGTGGCCAACCGGATTCGCCCGGAAAGCGAAGGGCTGATTGGTGCGTTCCTCAATACCCAGGTGCTGCGTTGCCAGCTCAATGGGCAGATGACTGTGGGTGAGTTGTTCGAACAGGTGCGTCACACCGTGATCGAGGGCCAGTCCCATCAGGACCTGCCGTTCGACCATCTGGTCGAAGCCTTGCAACCGCCGCGCAGTGCGGCGTACAACCCGTTGTTCCAGGTGATGTGCAACGTGCAGCGTTGGGAGTTCCAGCAGAGCCGCCAACTGGCCGGCATGACGGTCGAGTACCTGGCCAACGATGCGCGCGCGACCAAGTTCGACCTCAACCTGGAAGTCACCGACCTTGACCATCGCCTGGGGTGCTGCCTGACCTACAGCACCGACTTGTTCGATGAGCCGCGCATTGCGCGGATGGCCGAACATTGGCGCAATCTGTTGCAAGCGCTGATCGCCAGCCCCGAGCAGCGTCTGAGCGAATTGCCGTTGCTCAGCGCCACGGAACAGCGCGCGTTGCAGGACAGCCTGGGCGTCGAAGCGGGCGAGCACCGCCTTGATCAGTGCATTCACATGCTGTTCAGCCAACAGGCAAAAGCCCGTGGCGATGCGCCCGCGCTGACCTTCGCCGGCGTTACCCTCAGCTACCGCGAACTGGACGCCCGCGCCAACCGCCTGGCCTGGATGCTGCGCGAGCGTGGTGTCGGCCCGCAGGTACGCGTCGGCCTGGCGTTGCCGCGCTCCCTGGAAATGGTCATCGGCCTGTTGGCGATCCTCAAGGCGGGCGGTGCCTATGTACCGCTCGACCCGGAATACCCGCTGGACCGCCTGCACTACATGATCGAAGACAGCGGCATTGGCCTGCTGCTCAGCGATGCAGCGATGTTCGAAGCCCTGGGTGAACTGCCGGCGACCGTGGCCTGCTGGTGCCTGGAAGATGACCTTCCGGTGCTGGAGAATTACCCGGCCGATGAACTGCCCTTTATCAGCCTGGCGCAGCACCAGGCCTACCTGATCTACACCTCCGGTTCCACCGGCAAGCCCAAGGGCGTGGTGGTGTCGCACGGCGAAATCGCCATGCACTGCCGGGCCGTGATCGAGCGCTTCGGCATGCGCCCGGACGACTGCGAACTGCACTTCTATTCGATCAACTTCGACGCCGCTACCGAACGTTTGCTGGTGCCGTTGCTCTGCGGTGCGCGGGTGGTATTACGCGCCCAGGGCCAGTGGGATGCAGAAGAGATCTGCGCGCTGATCCGTACCCATCGCATCAATATCCTCGGCTTTACGCCGAGCTACGGCAGCCAGTTGGCGCAATGGCTGGCGACCCAGCAGCAGACGTTGCCGGTGCGCATGTGCATCACCGGTGGCGAGGCGTTGACCGGCGAACACTTGCAGCGCATCCGCGCAGCGTTCCAGCCGCAGGTGTTTTTCAACGCCTATGGGCCGACCGAAACCGTGGTGATGCCGCTGGCCAGCCTCGCGCCCGAGCAGTTGGAGGAGGGCGCCGGCAGCGTACCGATCGGCAGCATCATCGGGGACCGCGTGGCGTACATTCTCGACGCCGACCTGGCCTTGGTGCCGCAAGGTGCGACGGGTGAACTGTATGTCGGCGGCGCCGGCCTGGCCCAGGGGTATCACCAGCGTCCGGGCATGACCGCCGAACGCTTCGTGGCCGATCCCTTCGCGCGTGACGGCGGGCGTCTTTACCGCACCGGCGACCTGGTGCGCCAACGCGCCGATGGTCTGGTGGAGTACCTGGGGCGGATCGACCATCAAGTGAAGATTCGTGGCTTCCGTATCGAACTGGGCGAGATCGAAACCCGCCTGCTGGAGTACCACGCCGTACGCGAGGCCGTGGTGCTGGCGCTGGATTCGCCCAGCGGCAAACAGCTGGTGGCCTACCTGGTCAGCGATGCCGAGCACGGCGCATTACGCGATGCGCTCAAGGCGCATCTCAAGGCGCAACTGCCGGACTACATGGTGCCCGCGCACCTGATCGTGCTGGACAGCATGCCGTTGACCGCCAACGGCAAACTTGACCGGCGTGCCTTGCCGCAACCGGACCCGGAAGCCAACCGCCAACAGTACGTGGCCCCGCGCAACGCGTTGGAAAGCACCCTGGCCGCGATCTGGTGCGCCGTGTTGAACGTGCCGCAAGTCGGCCTGGACGATAACTTCTTTGAACTGGGCGGCGACTCGATCCTGTCGATCCAGGTGGTCAGCCGTGCGCGGCAGGCGGGGATTCACTTCAGCCCCCGCGACCTGTTCCAGCACCAGACCGTGCAAACCCTGGCGGCGGTTGCCACGCTCGTCGAGCAAGTGACGGCCGAGCAGGGCGTGCTCACCGGCAGCTCGGGCCTGACGCCCATCCAGCAGTGGTTCTTCGATACCCCGATTCCCGAACGTCAGCATTGGAACCAGGCGCTTGTCCTCAAGCCCCTGCAACTGCTCGAGCCCCATCGCCTGGAGCAAGCGCTGTTGGCGGTGCTGGAACACCACGACGCGCTGCGCCTGAGCTTCAGCCAGCGCGACGCGCAATGGCACGCCGAGCACTTGGCCGTGCCCCAGGGCGGCGTGCTGATGCAGGCGCACGTGCACGATATGGCGCAGTGCACCGCGCTGTTCACCGAGACCCAGCGCAGCCTCGACCTGGCGCACGGCCCGCTGTTGCGCGCCTTGCTGGTGGATGGCCCGCAAGGGCAACAGCGCCTGCTGATCGCTATCCATCACCTGGTGGTCGATGGCGTGTCGTGGCGGGTGCTGCTGGAGGATCTGCAAAACGTCTATCGCCAGCTGAGCGAAGGCCAGTCCGTCAGCCTGCCGGCCAAGACCAGCGCCCTGCGTGACTGGGCTGCGCGCTTGCAGGCTTATGCCCACAGTGAATCCCTGCGCGAGGAATTGACGGTATGGCAGGCTCAATTGGCCGGCCCGGCCGTGGCATTGCCGGTGACGCGTCCTCTAGGCGCGCTGCGTAATCGGGATGCGGATACCGTCAGCGTGCGCCTGGATGCCGAACACACCCGCCAGTTGCTGCAACAGGCCCCCAGCGCCTACCGCACCCAGGTCAATGACCTGCTGTTGACCGCGCTGGCCCGTGTGGTGTGCCGCTGGAGTGGGCATGATTCGGCGCTGATCCAGCTGGAAGGCCATGGTCGTGAAACCCTGTTCGATGATATCGACCTGACCCGTAGCGTCGGCTGGTTCACCAGTGCTTATCCGCTGCGCCTGACCCCACTGGCGGAGCAGGGCGCTTCGATCAAGGCGATCAAGGAGCAACTGCGCGGCATCCCCCACAAGGGCCTCGGCTATGGCGTGCTGCGTTACCTGGCGGACGACCTGTGCAAGCAGACCCTGGCCGGGCTGCCCAGCGCCGGCATCACCTTCAACTACCTCGGTCAATTCGACCAGAGCTTTGGCGCCGATGCGCTGTTCCACCCGCTGGACGAGTCTGCCGGCCTGGCCCATGACCCGGATGCACCGTTGCCCAACGAACTGAGCATCGACAGCCAGGTGTACGGCGGTGAGCTGGTGCTGCGCTGGACCTTCAGCCGCGAACGCTTCGATCGGCAGACTCTCCAGGCTCTGGCCGATGCCTACCTGGCCGAACTGCGCAGCCTGATTGCGCACTGCCTCAGGGACGATGTTGGCGGTTTCACGCCGTCGGACTTCCCCCTGGCGCACTTGAGTCAGGCGCAACTGGACAGCTTGCCGGTACCCGCCAGCGTCATCGAAGACGTCTACCCGCTGACGCCAATGCAGGAGGGTTTGCTGCTGCACACCCTGCTGGAACCGGGCACGGGTCTCTACTATATGCAGGACCGCTACCGCATCGACAGCGCCCTGGACCCTGAGCGTTTCGCCCAGGCCTGGCAGGCGGTGATCGCCCGGCATGAAGCCTTGCGTGCCTCGTTCTGTTGGAACGTTGGCGAAGACATGCTGCAAGTGATCCATCAGCCGGGCAGTACGCCGATTGAGTACCTGGATTGGAGTGCTGATCCAGAAAGCGAGCAGGAGCCGCGTCTGCAAGCGCTGCTCAAGAAGGAGCGCGAAGCCGGTTTCGATCTGCTCAACCAGGCGCCGTTCCACCTGCGCCTGATCCGCGTCGGCGCCGAGCGCTACTGGTTCATGATGAGCAACCACCACATCCTCATCGATGCGTGGTGCCGCTCGTTGTTGATGAATGACTTCTTCGAGATCTACATGGCCCTGGGCGAAGGGCGCGAGGCACAACTGGCCACGCCGCCGCGTTATCGCGACTACATTGCCTGGCTGCAACGCCAGAACCTGAGCGAAGCACGCCAGTGGTGGCAGCAGAACCTGCAAGGCTTCGAGCGCACCACGCCGATCCCGAGCGACCGGCCATTCCTGCGTGAACATGCCGGCCATAGCGGTGGCATGGTGGTGGGCGACTGCTACACCCGTCTCGAGGCCCGCGACGGTGCGCAACTGCGCGAGTTGGCGCAGGCCCATCAACTCACCGTCAACACCTTCGCCCAGGCTGCATGGGCGTTGGTGCTGCGCCGCTTGAGCGGCGATCGTGACGTGCTGTTCGGCGTCACCGTGGCTGGTCGCCCGGTGGACATGCCCGAGATGCAGCGCACCGTCGGCCTGTTCATCAACAGCATCGCCCTGCGGGTAAAACTGCCCGAGGACGACCAGCGTTGCAGCGTGCGCCAGTGGTTGAGCGGCTTGCTCGACAGCAATATGCAACTGCGCGAGTACGAATACCTGCCGCTGGTGACGATCCAGGAACACAGCGAGTTGCCCAAGGGCCAGCCGCTGTTCGACAGCCTGTTCGTGTTTGAAAATGCCCCGGTGGAAGTCTCGGTACTGGATCGCGCACAAAGCCTGAATGCCACCTCGGACTCCGGCCGCACCCACACCAACTTCCCGCTGACGGCCGTGTGCTATCCGGGTGATGACCTGGGGTTGCACCTGTCTTACGACCAGCGTTACTTCGACGAAACCACCGTGCAAGGCATGCTCGGCGAGTTCAAGCGTTTGCTGCTGGCATTGATGCACGGGTTCCATGGCGACATGGCCGACCTGCCGCTGATGGGCGAGCAGGAACGTGCGTTCCTGTTGCACGGCTGCAACCAGAGCGCGCACGCCTACCCGCTGGAACGCAGTTATGTCGAACTGTTCGAAGCGCAGGTCGCCGCCCATCCACAGCGCATTGCCGCCAGTTGCCTGGACCGACAGTGGACCTATGACGAATTGAACCGTCGCAGTAACGGGCTCGGTCACGCGCTGATCGCGGCGGGTGTCGGCCTGGACCAACCGGTGGCGTTGCTGGCCGAGCGTAGCCTTGACTTGCTGGGCATGATCATCGGCAGCTTCAAGGCCGGTGCCGGTTACCTGCCGCTGGACCCCGGCCTGCCGAGCCAGCGTTTGCGCAGCATCATCGACCTGAGCCGTACGCCGTTGCTGGTGTGCACCGAGGCGTGCCGCGAGCAGGCCATTGCGTTGCTGGACGGTTTTGACTGTCAGTTGCTGGTATGGGAGGAAGTGCCGTCCCGGGGTGCCAACCCTGGTGTCTACAGCGCACCGTACAACCTCGCCTACGTGATCTACACCTCGGGCTCCACCGGTTTGCCCAAAGGGGTGATGGTCGAGCAGCGCGGCATGCTCAATAACCAGTTGAGCAAAGTGCCTTACCTGCAACTGAGCGAGACGGATGTGATCGCCCAGACGGCCTCGCAAAGCTTCGATATTTCCGTGTGGCAATTCCTTGCCGCGCCGCTGTTCGGGGCGCGGGTGGATATTGTGCCGAACACCATCGCCCACGATCCCCAAGGCTTGCTGGCGCATGTTCAGACTCAAGGCATCACGGTGCTGGAAAGCGTGCCGTCGCTGATCCAGGGCATGCTGGCCGAGGAGCGCATCAGCCTCGATGGCCTGCGCTGGATGCTGCCCACCGGCGAGGCCATGCCGCCGGAGCTGGCGCACCAGTGGTTGCTGCGTTATCCGCAGATCGGGCTGGTGAACGCCTATGGCCCGGCAGAATGCTCGGACGACGTGGCGTTCTTCCGCGTCGACCTGGCCTCGACCCGTGGCACTTACCTGCCGATTGGGACGCCGACCGACAACAACCGCTTGTACCTGCTGGACGGTGCGTTGGAACTGGTGCCCCAAGGCGCGGTAGGCGAGTTGTGCGTAGCCGGTACCGGTGTGGGGCGTGGCTATGTCGGCGACCCGTTGCGCACCGCCCCAGTGTTTGTGCCGAACCCGTTCGGCGCGGCGGGCGAGCGTTTGTACCGCACCGGCGACCTGGCACGCCGTCGCAGCGATGGCGTGCTGGAGTACGTCGGGCGTATCGACCACCAAGTGAAGATTCGCGGTTACCGCATCGAGCTGGGGGAAATCGAAGCACGCCTGCACGAACAATCGGACGTGCGCGACGCGGCCGTCGGCGTGCAGGAGGGGGACAACGGCAAACACCTCGTCGGCTACCTGGTGGCCGCCGATGAAACCTTGAACCCAGGCGAGCGCCTGGACCGCATCAAGCAACGCCTGCGCGCCGAACTGCCGGAGTACATGGTGCCGCTGCATTGGCTATGGCTGGACCGCCTGCCGCTCAACGCCAACGGCAAGCTCGACCGCAAGGCCCTGCCCACCCTGGAGATCGGCCAATTGCACAGCCAGGACTACCTGGCGCCGCGCAACGCACTTGAAGCCACCTTGACCGCGATCTGGGCCGAGGTGCTGAAAGTCGAAAGGGTAGGGGTACAGGACAACTTCTTCGAACTGGGCGGACACTCGTTGCTGGCCACGCAGATTGCCTCGCGGGTGCAGAAAACCCTGCAACGGGATGTACCGTTGCGGGCGATGTTCGAGTGCAGCACGGTGGCGGCGTTGGCCGAGTACATCGATGGGCTGGCGGCGAATGAGATCAGCGCGCAGAAGGTGGATCGCTTGAGTGATTTGATGGCGGAGCTGGAAGGCTTGTAATTTTCGCAGCCTGCGCGGCCTCATCGAGAGCAGGCCCCCTCCCACAGTGACCGGGTTCATCCTGAAGGAAGGGGCTCGAGTGTCGGAGGGGGCTTGCTCCCGATGGCGTCAGCCCAGGCGCGGCTTATTTCGGTCCAAGAATCTTCACCAACTTATCCGGCGACGGCGCGCCTTGCTGTTGCTGCAAGCCACCCTTGTCATCCAGGTAGAAAATCGCCGGGGTTGCCGACAACTCCAAGTCATCCATCAACTGCATATTGGCATTGAGTTGGGCCTGGATATCCGCCGGGATTTTCTCCAGCGGCTTGAGCTTGCTGCCTTTGCCGGCGGCTTCGTGTTCTTCCAGGGCCTTGGGCGCGTCTTTGCTGGCCAGCAGCGCAGCGGATTTGCCTGGGCTGTCCTCGCGAATAATCCCCACCATGATATGTCGCAGCTGCACCTTGCCGGCTTTCACCCATGGCCGCGCCTGTTCCCAGAACATGTTGCAGTACGGGCAGTTGGGGTCGCTGAACAGGTAGACGGTGCGGGGGGCGTTTTTGTCGCCGTCCTGGATCCAGTGGCTCTTTTCCATCTTGGCCCAGACTTCCTTGGCCATCGGCGCGTACACCAGTTTTTCCAGGGGCGCGCTGCTCAGGTCATTACCCTGGGCGTCGTACAGGTTGCCGGCGATCACACTTTTGCCGTCGGCGGTCAGGTACAGGGCCATGCCACGGTTCTGATACTGCGCGGCGTAGCCGGTGAGGCCGCTGGGTGCATCGAATTTGCCGATGATCTTGGCACCCTTGGCTTCAATCTGTTTGATCGGTGCCGGCCAGTCTTCGGCCTGGGCCAGGGTGGCGGCCAGGCTTAGTGGCAGCAGGGTCAGCAGGTGGCGGAGGCGGGGCATGTCGGTTTCCTTGAGGGGGCCGTGGCGGCGGGGGCGGAGTCGAAGGGTTCCATGGCACGGGCCAGGCTGGCCTGGGACAGTTCACCGAGGTGGCTGTTGATCAGGCGTCCATCGGCTTGGTAGAACAGCGTGGTCGGCAAGGCCATGGAGCCCACGGCCTGGCCCAGGCGACCACTGGCATCGAACAGCACGTTGTCCAGGTTCAGGCCCTGGGTGGCCAGGTAGGTGCTGACGCTTTGCATGCTCTCGGCCTGGTTGACGAACAGGAAGGTCACGTCGGGGCGCATGCGTTGGGCGCTTTCCAGTACCGGCATTTCGCGACGGCAGGGCGGACACCAGGTGGCCCACAGGTTGATCACCAGCGGCCCGCCTTGATAGTCGGCCAATTGCACCACCTCGCCGTTGGCGGTGCGCAAGGTGATGTCTGGCAGTCGTGTGCCTTTTTCATACACGCTGAGGGACAGGCTGGTCATGCCCCAGAACACCAGGCCGGTGATTACCCCGGCGCTCAGCGGCTTGCGCAGGGCCGGGCGGCGCCAGCCGTACAGCAGCGCGCCGAGGATCAGCGCGATCACGCCCGGCCAGGCCAGAAAGCCGCCGTCGCGCAGGTCGACCATCTGCAGCGGGTCGTTGCTGTAGTAACTCCAATACATCAGTACGAAGCTGACCCGCGCGCTGAGCATGCCCAGCAGGAACAGGCTGAACAGCACCGACTCGGGGTTTTCCCCGCCACGCTTGGCCACGCGCCAGCCCACCAGGGTGGCGAGAATCAGCGCGCTGATCAGCAGGATGTGATTCAGGGCGATAGCGAAGGTGCCGATGGTCAGGGTCAGCATCAGAGGGCGCCCCGGATCTGGGTCCAGCGTTGCAGGAAGGCCGCGGCATCCACTTCGCCGGTGATGCGCTGGGCACGCCGTTCTTCACCGTCAGGGCCGATCCACACGAAGCTCGGCGGCCCTGGCACCTTGTAACGGCCGAGCAGCTCGCGGCTGGCGGCGTTGTCGGCGGTGACATCCAGGCGCAGCAGGCGCACGTCCTTCAGGGCGTCGAGGACTTCGGGTTTGCCGAATACCTGTTTCTCCATGATCTTGCACGACACGCACCAGTCGGCGTAGTAGTCCACCAGCACCCATTGGCCCTGGGCCTTGGCGCTGTCGAGCTGGCTTTGCAGCACGGCTGGGTCGTTGATGGTCATGAACGCGTCGTGGGCGGTAGGGCCGGCGACAGCGCGCGAGCCGCTGTAGACCTTCAACGGTTGCCACAGGTCATCGCTGCCACCTGCCGCGCCCACCAGCAGCAGGCCGCCCCACAACCCCAGTACCACGGAGCCGGCGCCGGACAGCATGGCGATACGCCCGAAATCCTGTGCCAGGCGCCAGCCGCAATAGGCCATGGCCAAGGCCAGTACACCCCACAGGCCCAGCCACAGGGCTTCATCGACGACCGGACGAATCATCAGTATGGCGGTGGCCAGGAACAGGAAGCCGAAGATCCCCTTGAGCACATTCATCCAGGTGCCCGGCTTGGGCAGGAAGCGGTTGCCCACGGTCACCAGCAGCAACAGCGGCACACCGATGCCGATGCCCATGGCGAACAGGATCAGGCCGCCGTGCAGGGCATTGCCGCTTTGCGCGATATACAGCAGCGCACCGGCCAGGGGCGCGGTCATGCACGGGCCGACCAGCAGGCCGGAGAGGGCGCCGAGTACTCCGGCGCCGATCAGGCTGCCGCCACTCTGGTTACGGCTGACGTTGTCCAGGCGGTCGCGCAGGGCCACCGGCAGTTGCAGTTCAAAGAAGCCGAACATCGGCAGGGCCAGGATCACAAACAACGCAGCGAAGCTGCCCAGAATCCACGGGGTTTGCAGCAGCGCGGCGAGGTTACTGCCGAGCAGGGCGGCGACTACGCCCAGCGCGGCATACACCAGCGCCATGCACACGACATAACTGCCGGCCAGGGCAAAGCCACGACGCGGGCTGGCACCGCTGCCGACCACCAACCCGGCGAGAATCGGCAACATCGGCAATGAACAAGGGGCAAACGCCAGCAGCAGGCCCAGGCCAAAGAACACCAGCAGGCTCCAGCCCAGGCTGCGTTGTTGCAGGCCGCTGGCCAGGCTCTGGTCCTGGGCTTCGGCGGTAGCGGCCACGGCGGGGTTGCCCCCCAGGTCCACGGTGATCGACTGCGGCGGGTAGCACAGGCCGGCATCGGCACAGCCCTGCCAGCCCAGCTTGACCTTGCCGGTGGTCCCGGCGGGGATCTTCACTTCCAGGCCCTGGCGATACACTTGCTGCTCGCCGAAGAACTCATCGCTATGGGCTTCGCCTTGGGGCAGCGGCGGCTTTTCGGCCAGGCCATCGAACTTCATGCGCTGCTGGTACAGGTAATAGCCGTCGGCGATCTGCCAATACCACTGGGTTTCACCGGACTCCAGGCGTTCGGAGGTAAAAGTGAAGGCTTTGCCCACCGGGAGGAAGTCGGGTTTGGTCTCGAATGGGTTGCCCGGCGCGGCCTGGACGAACCCTGCGAATAACGCCAGCAGAACGATAAACAAATGCCGCATGGTCAAGCCTTAGTTCGATGCAAGTGAGGCACACAATGTGTGGTGTTGATTAACCGATGATTAACCGGGCGCTATTCTAAAGTGTAGGGAATGTCTGAGGGGGCTTCTTTTCGCGGCATAATCGCTGCTTAATCCGCAGCACTTTTAATCACCCCCATCTTTCATGAAGGGTTCAGCATGCACGTACTGGTCTGTGAAGACGACGAACTGATCGCCAGCGGCATCGTGGCCGGCCTCGGCGCCCAGGGCTTTACGGTCGAGCGCGTGGCCTCGGCGGCAGCGGCGCGGGCGATGCTCAAGGCGGCTACCTTCGACATCATGGTGCTCGACCTCGGCCTGCCCGACGAAGACGGCCTCAAGCTGTTGCAGCAACAGCGCAGCCAGGGCCTGGAGATCCCGGTGCTGATCCTCACCGCGCGCGACTCGGTAACCAACCGCGTCGACGGCCTGCAGGCCGGTGCCGACGACTACCTGCTCAAGCCCTTCGACCTGCGCGAACTCGCTGCGCGCCTGCAAACCCTGCTGCGGCGGGTGGCCGGGCGTAGCGTCAACCTGATCGAACATGGCCAACTGACCTACAACCCCAGCAGCCGAGAGACCTTCCTGGGCGGGCAGCCTGTGGACTTGTCGCGCCGCGAACAAGCGTTGCTGCAAGCCCTGCTGCACAACAAAGGCCGAGTGCTCTCCAGCGAGCAGCTCAAGGACAGCG
Organism: Pseudomonas sp. G11; assembly: GCF_029457515.1. Classification (NCBI taxonomy): domain Bacteria; kingdom Pseudomonadati; phylum Pseudomonadota; class Gammaproteobacteria; order Pseudomonadales; family Pseudomonadaceae; genus Pseudomonas; species Pseudomonas sp. G11. The sequence goes on along the minus strand of NZ_CP120377.1, from coordinate 5,722,284 downwards.
TCTACGGTTTCAACGACGAGCTGGAGAGCAACGCGCTCAACGTGCACATCCACCACCTGCGGCGCAAATTGGGCAATGGCATCGTTGAGACCGTGCGCGGCCTGGGCTATCGCCTGGGGCCGGCGGATGGCGGCCCGGCCGAGGCGGGAGAGAAGGTTTCGTGATGAGCCTGCGACTGCGGCTGACGTTCAAGCTCGGCGCCGCCTTTGTGCTGATCTGGGCCCTGGCGGCTGCCTGGATGCTCAATGATCTGCGCAACCAAATGATGTTTTCCCTCGACCAGCGCCTGGTGGCGTCCGCGCGCATGGTCGCCGGTTTGATGGAGCAAATGCCCGGCCTGGCGAGCACCGCCGAGGGCAAGCATTTCAGTGCCGAACAACTCAACGTGCCGGGGGGCATGGCATGCCAGGTCAGCTCCTTGCGCGGTGAGGTGCTGGCGCGCAGCCACACTACCCCTGACCAGGGCCTGGAATCCCACCGCAGTGGTTTCCGTGACCAGATCATCGACGGCGCGGCGTGGCGCAGCTTCACCCTGGCCCGTGGCGACCTGTTCATCACCACCGCCGACCGCCAGGTGGAGCGGGAAGCCTTGAACCTGTCGATCCTGCTGGCGGCCTCGGTGCCGGTGGGCGTGGCCCTGTTGGGCTGCTTGTGCCTGCTGTGGCTGGGCATCGGCCAGAGCCTGCTGCCGCTCAACCGCATGCGTGACGCGTTGATGCGCCGCAGTGCCGACTCCCTTGAGCCGTTGCAGATCCACCCGCTGCCCAGCGAGCTCAAGCCGCTGCTCGACACGCAAAACCAACTGTTGCAACGCATCGCCAAGACCATCGAGCGCGAACGCCGCCTCACCGGCGACGCCGCCCACGAGTTGCGCAGCCCGCTGACGGCGATCAAGACCCACCTGCAAGTGGCCCGCATGACCGAGGGCGCTGCCCGCGACCAGTCCCTGGCCCACGCCGAGGAGGGCGCCGACCGTCTGCACCGCACCCTCGAACAATTGCTGCTGCTGGCGCGGGTGGAGGGCAGCCTGTCGTTTGACGATGGCATGCAATCCAGTGCCGAGGAGGTTGCACGGCTGGCGATCCAGGACGCGAATGCCGGTGACAATTCGCGGATCGACCTGATCCTGCCGGACAACCTCTCAAGTGCCCCGGTGGAAATGCCGGTGGGCCTGGCGGTTGCGGCCCTGCGCAACCTGTTGGACAACGCCCTGCGCCACACCCCGGCGGCTACCCGGGTGGAACTCAATGTATCCACCACCGCCGACCAGGTGGTGTTTCGTGTGCGTGACCATGGCACGCAGATATCCGCCGAAGACCTGCAATACCTGACCCAGCGTTTCTGGCGCAATGGCAACAGCGAAGGGTGCGGCTTGGGCCTGGCGATCGTGCAAGCGATCGTGCAGCGCTGTTCGTGCTCGTTGACATTCGACAGCCAGCCGGATGGCCTGCGAGTTGACCTGGGCATGCCCCTGCGGCGCTGATCACCCTTTTTTCAAGTGTCACACATAGTTACCGCCCTCCTGAGGTTCAACCCTTCAGGATGGCGGTAATTTTTTTGCGCTTGAACGGGCTGAATGACTCGGCCTGTGTTGAAAAGGACAGCTCTTATGTTGGTGATCGATACCAGTTTTCCCTCCAGGGACTTCAACGAACGCAATGGCGAACCTGTGCGCCAAGTGATCCTGCATTACACCGCGGCACCCTTCGCCTCCTCCTTGCACACCCTGACCCGGAACGGGGTCAGTGCGCATTACTTGCTGCCCGACCCCGATGAGCCCGGCTACCGCACGGCCGGCTATGACGAATTGCGCGTGTTTCGCCTGGTGGACGAGGACAAGCGTGCCTGGCATGCCGGGGTGAGCCAATGGGGGGGCCGGGATAACCTCAACAGTCGCTCGATTGGCATCGAAATCGTCAATCAGGCGCGGGATGACGCCAGTGGGTTTACCTTTCCCTATTACGCCGAGGAGCAGGTCGAGGTGTTGATCGAGTTGCTGCGTGACATTCTCGAGCGTTACCCACAGATCGGGCCGACCGACGTGCTCGGGCATTCGGATGTGGCCTATGGGCGCAAGAGCGATCCGGGGCCCCGGCTGCCGTGGCGCCGCTTGTTCGAGGCGGGAATCGGGGCGTGGTTTGACGAGTCGACGCGAGCCATGTACCAGCGCCGGTTCTGTCTCGGCTTACCGCCTGAAGTGGAGGTGGAGCGGGCATTCCAGCGCTACGGCTATAAGCCGGCGCAGAACCGCCATGGGTTTGAACTGAGGACCCGCGCATTTCAGATGCACTTTCGGCCGCGGGATTACTGCGGGTTCCTGGATGTCGAAACCTGCGCGATTCTGTATGCCTTGAATGAAAAGTACCTTGGGCTTTGAAGCCCCGCACCGTTCAAAGGTGGGAGGGGCGGGGCGACGATTCGACTTGCCCCGCCCACATTTTGATCCTCATGCCTCAGTCAACAATCACTTCTCCTAAATCCTCCTCTCGCTGGTGCGTTTCCAGAACAGGAAATCCGTGCGCATGCCCTTGGGCCAGACGCCAACGGATCGGCAGTTTGGTCACCATCATCAGCGTATTGAGGGATCGAGAGATGTCAGTCGCTACCAGCCGTATCGAAGACGCCCAGGCGCTTGTCAGCCCGGCACCCGCAGAAACGCTCTACCAGTTCGAAGAAACGCCGCTGCTGGCCCGTCAACGCCAGCAGGAGTCCAATGCCCGCAGTTACCCACGGCGTATCCCCCTGGCGCTCAAGCGCGCCAAGGGGATCTACGTGGAGGATGTGGAAGGGCGCAGCTTCATCGACTGCCTGGCTGGCGCCGGCACCTTGGCGTTGGGGCATAACCACCCGGTGGTGATCGCCGCCATCCAGCAAGTGCTGAGCGATGAATTGCCGTTGCACACCCTCGACCTGACGACGCCGGTCAAGGACCAGTTCGTGCAGGACCTGTTCGGCCTGTTGCCGCCAGCATTGGCCCGTGAAGCGAAGATCCAGTTCTGCGGCCCCACCGGCACCGATGCGGTGGAAGCCGCGTTGAAACTGGTGCGCACCGCGACCGGCCGGAGCACGGTGTTGTCGTTCCAGGGTGGGTACCACGGCATGAGCCAGGGTGCCTTGAGCCTGATGGGCAGCCTGGGTCCGAAGAAACCCCTGGGGGCGTTGCTCGGTAATGGCGTGCAGTTCCTGCCGTTCCCCTACGACTACCGCTGCCCGTTCGGCCTGGGCGGCGCGCAAGGGGTTCGGGTCAACTTGCATTACCTGGAAAACCTGCTCACCGACCCGGAAGCCGGGGTGTTGTTGCCGGCGGCGGTGATCGTCGAAGTGGTGCAGGGCGAGGGCGGCGTGATCCCGGCCGATCTCGATTGGCTGCGCGGTTTGCGCCGTATCACCGAGCAGGCCGGCGTGGCGTTGATCGTCGATGAGATCCAGAGCGGTTTCGGCCGCACCGGCAAAATGTTCGCCTTTGAACACGCCGGGATCATCCCGGACGTGGTGGTGATGTCCAAGGCCATCGGCGGCAGCCTGCCGTTGGCGGTGGTGGTGTACCGCGACTGGCTCGACACCTGGCTGCCCGGCGCCCATGCCGGAACCTTCCGCGGCAACCAGATGGCCATGGCGGCGGGGTCGGCGGTGATGCGCTACCTCAAGGACCATGACCTCGCCGGCCATGCGGCGGCGATGGGCGAGCGCCTCGGCGAGCACCTGCGCCTCCTGCAGCGCGACTTCCCGCAGTTGGGCGATATCCGTGGCCGTGGGTTGATGCTCGGCGTAGAGCTGGTGGACCCGCACGGCCCCCTCGATATCCAGGGCCACCCACCGGTGCATCGCCAACTGGCACCGCTGGTACAGCGTGAATGCCTCAAGCGCGGCCTGATCCTGGAGCTGGGTGGCCGACATGGCGGCGTGGTGCGCTTCCTGCCGCCGCTGGTGATCACGGCCGTGGAAATCGACCGCGTTGCCGAGATCTTCGGGCGTGCATTGGCGGCGGCGGTCGCCAGCCTCTAATTTTTCAACGTCTTGGTACGTTTCTACAGATATCAGCGCTGCGCGTGGTGCGCAGCCAGCCCTTGAGCGACGGAGAACCGCAATGACCTCAGTATTTGACCGCGACGACATCCTGTTCCAAGTAGTGGTCAACCATGAAGAACAGTACTCCATCTGGCCCGACTACAAGGCCGTGCCGGAAGGCTGGCGTACCGTGGGCAAGAGCGGCCTGAAGAAAGAGTGCCTGGCCTATATCGAGGAAACCTGGACCGACATGCGCCCGCTGAGCCTGCGCCAGAAGATGGACGGCGCCGCGCTGGGCTGACACAAAACCTGGGGCAAGCCTGGCGGGCTTGATGTGGAAGGTAGGCTTGATGTGGAAGGCTGGCTTGATGTGGAAGGCTGGCTTGATGTGTGGCGAGCGGGCTTGCCCCGCGTTGGGCTGCGCAGCAGCCCCAAGACCAGCCGCCCCGGCAATATCTGATACACCGCATTCTGCTTTATTGGGGCTGCTTCGCAGCCCAACGCGGGGCAAGCCCTAATGCCGTTCAGTTAAGGCTTTTTTGTAGGAGCGAGCTTGCTCGCGAAGAACTCACAGGCACCGCGTTCACTCAGGAAACACGCGTTATCGTTGACGTTTTTCGCGAGCAAGCTCGCTCCTACAGAAGGCGATGTACGCTTAACTGAACGGCATTAGGGCAAGCCCGCTCGCCACAACAGGCCCGCTCTCACAACAGGCCTGTACCCCTTATACGTTCTTGTCTTTTTCCAGCCCACCCGCAGCCCCTGTCACCACCTGCACGCTCAAGCGCGGCGTGGCCAGGTCGAGCCCGGCTTCGTCCAGATGGCGCTTGAGTGACAGGTTGAACGCCCGCGACACTTCCCACTGCTTGATCGGCGCGGTCTTGAAGCGTGCGCGCAGGATCGCGCTGCCCGACTCGAAGCTCTCCACGCCCTGAATCTCAAGGGGCGACCAGATATTGCGACGCTGCAGCGGGTCGTTGCGCATTTTATGGCCGACGTCGCGTATCAGCTTGATCGCGCTGTCGATGTCCATGTTGTAGGGGATCGCGACCCGGAAGATCGCGTAGCCGAACTCCCGCGAGTAGTTCTTGATGCTCTTGATTTCGCTGAATGGGATGGTGTGGACGATGCCGTCGATATCGCGCAGGCGTACGGTGCGGATGGTCAGGCCTTCGACGGTACCGAGGTGGCCACCGACGTCGACGTAGTCATCGATGGCCAGGGAATCCTCGATGATGATGAACAGGCCGGTGATCAAGTCCGCCACCAGCGACTGCGCACCAAAACCGATGGCCAGGCCGATTACACCGGCACCGGCCAGCAGTGGCGTGACGTTCATGCCCATGTTCGCCAGGGCAACGATGGCCGCGATGATAAAGATGGTCACGAACAGCACGTTGCGGATCAACGGCATCATGGTCTGCGCACGGGCATTGGCCAGGCCTTTGCGCGAGCGGGTGAGGGCGTGGAGGATCGCGGTGTCGCTGAGAATCCAGATCAGCCACGCGAACAGCAGGGTACCCGCCAGGCCGAATAGCTTGACGGCGACTTCATGACCATCGCCTTCGGTAAAGCGGATCAGCGACAAGCCCCAGACTCGCAGCCCCAGCTCGATAAATGCCAGCCATACCGCCAGGTGGGCCAGGGTGTAGACGAAGCTTTTCAGGCGCTCGGAGTACAGCGCATGGCGCTTGTGCCCGCGTTGCGGTTTGAGCGCGTGGCGTCGGACCAGGCCGTTGATCACCATGCACAGCACCAGCAACACGGTGCACAGCAGCGACTGGCGCAGGGCGGTGCTGGTGTCGCCGGCCGAGACGAAGGTGGCGAACAGCGAGATACCCACCAGCAGCAGGGCCGGGATGAACCAGAAGGTGCCGATGATTTCGATCGTGTCGCTGAGGGCGCGGCGGGTCAGGCGTCGGGACAGCGGCTGGTTGCGGATCAGGTGCGCAATCGGCCGGCGAAAACGCAGGATAAACACACCGGTGGACAGCGCAGCCATCACATTGGCCACGGTCGCTGCGGTATGAGCCAAATGCTGGCCGAGCGCCGTGACCAGCCTGGGGTCGCTCAACGCTTCGCCAAAGGCGGCAAAGCTACCGATCCACCACAGTGGACGGAACGCCTGGTGCCGCAGGATATACAACGCGCGGTGGCGGTGCGGGCCGTCGAGCAGGGAGAACGCGATCACGCAGATCGCCGAGAAACACGTACCGACCACCAGTGCGTAGGCCAGCACCATTGCCAGGGATTTGCCCAGGGACGACGGCAGTGCATAGCTCAGGTACACGGTGATCACCAGGGCGATCAGCCAAGGCCCCAGCTTGCGCAGGGCGAAGCGCAGCATGTCCCAGGTGCGCGGGTGTTGTGGCAATTCCTCGGGCAGGCCGAAGCGCTCGCGCACGCGGTGGCTGAGCCAGATCAACGCGGCGGCGAGCAGGCTCCACACCGCCAGGATCACGGCGAAACCGAAAATGATGGGTAGCCATTCATTGGCCGGCAGTATCAGTGCGCTCAGTTCATCCTTGGCCAGGTCAACCTCGTTGGACCAGCGGCTGATCGGGCTGTCGTCCCCGGAAAATTGTTGCTCAAGGTCCGACAGCGTGCTGCCGATCAACCCGAGCACGCCTTGTTCGGCGGCCGGCTGGGCTTTTTGCGTGGCTTCGCGCAGCTTCTTCAGGTCGCTCAGCAGTTGGGTGCGCTGCTGGTCGTTTTCCAGGGTCTTGATCACCTCGTCCAACGACTGCCCCAGAGGCACATCGGCCTGGGGTTGGGTCTTGTTGGTGCTGCTCAGCAAGCCGGGCAAGCTCACGGCCTGGGCAGGTGCGAGCGGCAGCAGCGTGAGCAGGGCGATCAGCAGGTAGCAGGGCAGAGCGAACAGACGGGAAAGCACGGAGGCGGTCAACCTTGGAAACGACGAGTTGACCGAGTGTACGAGGCCGCTATGCCCAATGCGAGTGCATTTGTCATTCGGCCAGTTTGGCGAGGATCTTGTAGACCACGGTGCCCAGGATCAACAGCATGCCGATCCACATGCCGAACACACCCAGGGGCTTGTCACGAAAGTTAAAACCAACCGCGAGCATGATCATGCCGATCAGGATAGGGATGAGCATGGCGTGGAAGGAGGACATGGTGATCATGAGGCGATGGCCTTGTCAGAGTGGGAATAGTGACAAGTCTAGGTGGGATTGTGGGAAATGCAGGTGATATAGATCAGGTGTACGCGAAGCCAAATGTGGGAGGGGCAAGTCGAATCACCGCCCCTCCCACCTGTTTAACTGCATTCAGCCTTTGGATCAGGGCAGGTCGTGGCTGGCGTAGAACGCGCCGAGTACTTTGACCAAATGCGCCAGGTCATGGCTGCCGCACAGCTCGCGGATGGAATGCATGGCAAACGTCGGCAGGCCGATGTCCACGGTGCGCACGCCCAGGTGGCTGGCAGTGATCGGGCCGATGGTCGAGCCACAGCCCATGTCGCTGCGCACCACGAAGCTCTGTACCGGGACTTCCTCGGCCATGCACAGGTGGCGGAAGAAACCGGCGGTTTCGCTATTGGTGGCGTAGCGCTGGTTGCTGTTGACCTTGATCACCGGGCCCGCATTCAGCTTGGGCCCGTGGTTGGCGTCATGCTTCTCGGCGTAGTTCGGGTGCACGCCATGGGCGTTGTCGGCTGAAACCAACAGCGATTTCTGAATGGTGCGTACGAATTCATCACCTTCAGGCAGCAGGCGGCGCAGGGTCTGTTCCAGCATCGGGCCGTCGGCACCGCAGGCCGAGCAGGAACCGACTTCTTCGTGGTCGTTGCACACCAGCACGCAGGTTTCATCGGTCTCGCTGGTGAGCAAGGCTTGCAGGCCGGCGTAGCATGACAGCAGGTTGTCCAGGCGCGCGCCGGCGATGAAGTCGCCGTTCAGGCCGATCACGGCAGCACTCTGGGTGTCGTAGAAGCTCAGCTCGTAGTCGAGCACCACATCGGCGTTCAAGCCGTGCTCGCGGGCCAGTTGCTCGGTGAGCACGGCGCGGAAGTCCACGCGTTCGTCGCCGGCAAACTGCGCGAGGATCGGCGGCAATTCGGTCTGGGCGTTGATCGCCCAGCCCTGATTGGCTTCACGGTTCAGGTGAATGGCCAGGTTGGGGATGATCGCGATGGGCAGCTTGAAGTCGATCAGTTGGCTTTCGACCTTGCCGTCGCGGCGGAAGGTGACGCGCCCGGCCAGGGACAGGTCGCGGTCGAACCACGGCGCCAGCAGCGCACCGCCGTAGACTTCCACACCCAACTGCCAGAAGCCCTGGCGTTGCAGCTCAGGCTGCGGCTTGACCCGCAGGCACGGGCTGTCAGTGTGGGCGCCAACCAGGCGGATGCCGCCTTGCAGTGGCGCGTGACGGCCGAGCTTGAAGGCGATGATCGAGGAATCGTTGCGGGTGACGTAATAGCGCCCGTTGGCTTCGGTGGCCCAGGTTTCGCGCTCGTCGAGACGCTGGAAACCGGCGGCTTCGAGGCGCTGGGCCAGGGCCGCGGTGGCATGGAAAGGAGTAGGGGAGGCCTTGAGGAAGTCGATCAGGCCTTGATTCAACGCTTCGCGCATAAATAGCTCCAGACAGCAATGCGCGGAGTTTACCGTCCGATGGCAAGAAGTGCACAGCACAAATGTGGGAGGGGGCTTGCCCCCGATTGCCGTGGCCCAGTCAACAAATACAGTGACTGACACTCCGCAATCGGGGGCTGCCCCCTCCCACATTTACTGTGTTTGCAGCTTTAGAACGGGGCTGGGCACTCGAAGCGCAAACGCTCGCCGCTTTGCGGGTGGGTAAAGCTCAGCATGCTCGCGTGCAGGCACAGGCGTGGCCAGGCGGCCAGGGCTTGTTCATGGGCGTACAGGCCATCGCCGAGCAAGGGGTGGCCGATGGACAGCATGTGCACCCGCAACTGGTGGGAACGCCCCGTGATCGGCGTCAACTCGACGCGGCACCAGTCGCCGCAACGTTCCAGCACCTTCCAGAAGGTCAGCGCATGTTTGCCGAATTCGTGGTCGACCACATGCCGCGGCTTGGTCGGCGGGTCATAGCGCAGGGGCAGGTCGATGCTGCCGCTGTCCAGTGCCGGCTGGCCCCAGGCCAGGGCGGTGTAGGCTTTTTCGGTTTCGCGATCGTGAAACTGGCGAGACAGCTCGCGGTGAGTATCGGCGTCCCGGGCCAGCAGGATGATGCCCGAGGTTTCCCAGTCCAGGCGATGGACGATGCGGGCTTCGGGGTAGCCGTTTTCCTGCAGGCGGGTGATCAGGCAATCCTTGTTGTCATCGGCGCGGCCAGGCACCGAGAGCAGCAAAGTCGGCTTGTTCACCACCAGGACGGCATCGTCCTGATGAAGAATATGGATGTTGGACAACGGCATTAAACAGCCTCGTAACAAACGCCAACGGCGGCTCGACCACCCGATGCCCGCAAAGGCATCAGGGTGACGGAGCCGCCGTGGCGACCGCCCTTTCGATCAACGATCAGGCAGGGTGATATTGAGTTCCAGAATCGAGCAGCTGCCGTCGTTTTCCAGGGCGACATGCACGTCATCGTTGCCGATATTGACGTACTTGCGGATCACCTCTACCAATTCCTTCTGCAAGGCTGGCAGGTAGTCCGGTGTACTGCGTTGGCCGCGTTCGTGCGCCACGATGATCTGTAGACGCTCTTTCGCTACCGACGCGGTACTTGGCTTTTTGTTGGCGCGAAAGAAGTCGAGAAATTTCATTGTTTAGTTGCCTCCAAAGATACGCTCGAAGAATCCCTTCTTCTTAACATCGAGGAAGCGATGTTCCACGGTCTTGCCCAGCAGACGATCGACCGCATCGCTGTACGCCTGGCCGGCGTCGCTCTGGTCGTCAAGAATCACCGGCACGCCTTGGTTGGATGCCTTCAGAACTGCCTGGGATTCCGGGATCACGCCCAGCAGGGTCACTGCAAGGATTTCCTTCACGTCTTCAACGCCAAGCATTTCGCCGTTGCTGACACGCTCAGGGTTGTAGCGGGTGAGCAGCAGGTGTTCCTTGATCGGGTCCTGACCCTCTTCGGCGCGCTTGGACTTGCTGGCCAGCAGGCCCAGCATACGGTCCGAGTCACGTACCGAGGACACTTCCGGGTTGGTCACCACGATGGCTTCATCGGCGAAGTACATCGCCAGGTGAGCACCGGTTTCGATACCGGCCGGGGAGTCACACACCACGTATTCGAAGGTTTCCTTCAGCTCGGCGAGGACTTTGCCGACGCCTTCCTTGGTCAGTGCGTCTTTGTCACGGGTCTGGCTGGCGGCCAGTACATACAGGTTCTCAAGGCGTTTGTCCTTGATCAGGGCCTGTTGCAGGTTGGCTTCACCATTGACGACGTTGACGAAGTCGTACACCACGCGGCGTTCGCAGCCCATGATCAGGTCGAGGTTACGCAAACCGACGTCGAAGTCGACGATGACTGTCTTGTGGCCGCGCAGTGCGAGGCCGGTACCGATAGCGGCGCTGGTGGTGGTCTTACCCACACCACCCTTGCCGGATGTAACCACGAGAATCTTGGCCAAGGTGTTTCACCCCTAAGGAAAAAGGACTTTTCAGCCCCTGAAAAACATCTCTTGGAACTCGCTGCAGGCGGACAGCCTTTGTAGGGAAAAGATGGGGTTCCCGGAGGGGAAACGCCAACTTCCAATTATTCCTACGCAAGTCTTGCCAGTTTCGCTGTGCTATCAGAGTCTAGAGATGCTTGGAAAATGCGGCAGTATCCGTTAAAGACGGATGATGTTCAACACATCGCCCGACAGGCTGACCTGTACACCAGCCCCCCACAGCGGATCGCGGCGCAAATCTTCTGAAACCTTGTACTGGCCTGCGATGGACACGAGTTCAGCGGTCAATTGCTGGCAAAAAATACGTGCCTTGGTGTCACCCTTGATACCGGCGAGCGCACGTCCGCGCATCGGGCCGTATACATGGATGTTTCCGTCGGCCAGAAGTTCCGCGCCGGGGCTGACCGATGAGATCACCACCAGGTCGCCGCCCTGGGCGTAAATCTGCTGCCCGCCGCGTACGGGGGAGGTGATGATCTTTGTCGGCTTGATCGTCGGTTCCGCCGGTTTTTCCGGTTTTTTCTTCACTTCACCTTCCGTCGGATCGAGTGGACGCTCGCGTGCGCCGGACGGTGGCAGTACTGGCAGTTCAATGGCGATGGCGGCGGCAATGTCTTCGATACGGCTGGCACGAATCGCCAGGGTGCGTAAGCCATGGGAGCGGCATACGCGCATCAGGCCGGGCAGGTCGATCGCGCCTTGGCCGGCCGGCAGCTTGTCCAGGGCCAGCACCAGCGGGGCATTGTTGAAGAAGTTCGGCGCCAGGGCGACCTTGGCGGCGAGCTGGCGGTCCAGGGCATCGAGGTCATTGCGGGCCAGTTCCAGCACGGTGATGGCGAGCATGCTGCCTTTCAGCTGGAACACGGGATCTTGGTCTAGCGGTTCGGTTTGGCTCATGGTCGGCAAAAGCGGCTTGTCACGAAAAGTGTCGAGACTTATAACGAGAACATCCACTGGCCGCAAGCCGAGTCGAACCGTTGTAGAATGCGCGGCCCTTGTCTTTACCGGAATCTGTAATGGATCGCCCGCGTTTTCGTGCTGTATTTTTTCACCCGCGTTTTTGGCTGTTATGGCTGGGACTCGGCCTGCTGTGGCTGATCACTCAATTGCCGTATCGCGCGTTGCTGGCCATTGGTCGCCTGCTGGGTGCGGGCATGTACCGCGTGGCCGGCGAGCGTCGCCGCATCGCCGCGCGCAACCTGGAGCTGTGCTTCCCGGAAAAATCCGCCGCGGAGCGCAAAAAGCTGCTCAAGGAAAACTTTGCTTCCACCGGCATCGCGTTCTTTGAAATGGCCATGAGCTGGTGGTGGTCGCGCCAGCGCCTGGCGCGCCTGGCTCACGTCGAGGGCCTGGAACACCTCAAGCAGGCGCAGTTGGATGGCAAGGGCGTGATCCTCATGGCCCTGCACTTCACTACCCTGGAAATCGGCGCAGCCTTGCTGGGACAGAAGCACACCATCGATGGCATGTACCGCGAGCACGGCAACCCCTTATTCGACTTTATCCAGCGCCGTGGTCGCGAGCGGCATAATCTCGATTCCCTGGCCGTCGAGCGCGAAGACGTGCGCGGCATGCTCAAGCTGCTGCGCGCCGGCCGCGCCATCTGGTACGCGCCGGACCAGGACTACGGCGCCAAGCAAAGTATCTTCGTGCCGCTGTTCGGCATCCAGGCCGCCACCGTGCCCGCCACCAGCAAGTTCGCCAAGCTGGGCAAGGCGCTGGTGGTGCCGTTCACCCAGGAGCGCCTGGCCGATGGCAGCGGTTACCGCCTGGTGATCCACCCGCCGTTGACCGACTTCCCAGGCGAAAGCGACGAAGTCGACTGCCTGCGCATCAACCGCTGGGTCGAAGCCTCGGTGCGTGAATGCCCCGAGCAATACCTGTGGACCCACCGCCGCTTCAAGAGCCGGCCACCGGGCGAACCCAAGCTGTACGAAAAACGTCGTCGATAACACCTGACCTTCCCCTGTTGGCCCCACATGGAGTGATGCAATGCGCCCAGCTGAACCGGTCACAGGCTTGATTCTTTCCGGCGGCGGAGCGCGAGCGGCGTATCAGGTGGGGGTTTTGGCGGCGATTGCCGAGTTGCTGCCGTTGGGGGCGCCGAATCCTTTTCCGGTCATCGTCGGCACCTCGGCCGGGGCGATCAATGCGGTCAGCCTGGCCAGCGGCGCCATGGACTTCACGGCGGCGATCCAGCGTCTTACCGCGTTCTGGCAGGGCTTTCGCAGCCATCGGGTGCTGCGCAGCGACTGGCCGGGGGTGATTCACCAGGCCAGCCGTTTCTGTTTTCACAGCCTGCTGGGCCTGGGTGCCCAAGTGCCGGTGGCGCTGCTCAACAGCTCGCCGCTGCGCGAGCTGCTCCACGACAAGCTGCACCTGGAGGGCATCGATGAGGCCATCCGCGAGAAGCATCTGCACGCGGTGGCGGTGACTGCGTTCGGCTATGAGTCCGGACAAGCGGTGACCTTCTATCAGGGCGGCGGCACCATCGACGCCTGGTTGCGCCACCGCCGTATCGGCGTGCCGACCCAACTGACGGTTGAACACCTGCTGGCCAGTTCGGCGATCCCCTTGCTGTTTGCCCCGGTGAAACTCGACCAGGAATATTTCGGCGATGGCGCCGTGCGACAGTCGGCACCCATCAGTCCGGCCTTGCACCTGGGGGCCAGCCGCGTGCTGGTGGTGGGGGTCAGTGGCAACCCACGGGGCAACGAGGCGGCGACACCGCGCGTCTTCACGGGCCAGCAACCGACCCTGGCGCAGATTGGCGGGCATATGCTCAACAGCACGTTCATCGACAGCCTGGAAAGTGATATCGAGTTGCTGGAGCGTTTGAACCAGTTCAGCCATTTCCAGCCTGCCGACAGCGCATCCCGCGGCCTGGCCCCGGTGGACGTGCTGGTGATTGCGCCGAGCCAGCCGATCGATGAAATCGCGGCGCGGCATCGTCAGGAATTGCCCGCGGCATTGCGCCTGTTCCTGCGCGGGCCGGGGGCGACCAAGACGAGTGGGGCAGGGGTGCTGAGTTACTTGTTGTTCGAAGCGGGGTATTGCAGCGAGTTGATTGAATTGGGCAGGAAAGATGCGTTGGCCAAGCGTGAAGAAATCACCCGGTTCTTAGGCCTGCCGCCTATCTGAATGTGGGAGGGGCAAGCCCAAATACCAGTCAGTTATCGCTCCTACAGAAGGCGCTGTACGCTTAACTGACTGGCATTGGGGCTTGCCCCTGACACATTTTGACCTGCGATGTTCGGTCAGAAGTGATACTTGACCAGGAAGCTCGCCGTGTCCTGGTTGGTCTTGAACGCCCCGGAATCCTCGATCCCGTACTTGTTCTTCCAGTAGTCGTATTCAAAACCCACATACAACTGCTTATCGCCCCAATGCAGCGCCTTGCCCAGGTCGTATTTGACCTGTGGGTTGAAGTGCAGGTTGGCGTGGTAAGTGCCACGGGCGTTCTTGTCGTTGTCCACCACCCAATCCATGAAACCGTCGATCAGGATGTCGGAGTTGCCAACGGGGAGGGTGTACGCCCATACCGGAGTGATCTGCCATACGCCGTCACCCGGGCGATTGCCTTCGGTCTGACGCTGGTAGAAGTTCAGCTGGAAGTAGTCGAAGCCTGGGATGTTCAGGTCGAAGCCAGGGCCGAGCAGGTACGATTCGTTATCGCCTTCGCCGAACTCATAAGTGAAGGCCAGTAACACATCCTTGATCGGGCCGAAGGACAAGTCCTTGTCCAGGATCTTGCCGAACGACAAGCGTGGGCTGAACTCGCCGTAGTAAGTGCTCGGGCCGACGTTGCCATCTTCCTTGCCGTTATAAAAGATGCGGTCGAGGAAGAAGAAGTTGTCGCCGTACTTCCATGCGTCGGCATGTTCGAAGGTGACGGTTTGCTGGATCTGCGGGTTAACCGTGAAGCTCTTGCCCCACAGGTAAGTCAGGCTGTTGTTCTGCCACTGCAACAAGTCACCGGCCACGGCTTGGCCACCGGCCAGCAGCGATCCCGCCAGCATCAGGCCCTTGAACATAGGTTTCATTCGGTTGCTCCCGAGTTAAAGTTTTATGGTTTTTCTTCTACGCAGGCGCTCTGGTGTGGCGCCTTTTGGTTCGCTGCAAAAATCGTCTATTCGGTCAGCTTTGATGCTTTTAGCAAGAGCTGCGCCAACGTGTTTGAAAAACCAAAAAATCCCCGTCGGCTGCACGGAATGCAGTCGAATTCAGGGGATGTTTGTGCACATTGGTCGCTGTTGCAGGGCCGGGATAAGTTGGCCTTGCAGTCAGCTTTTACATTCGCTGTTTTTTTTTGAGTCGATTCGAGCGGGCGCGGAGAATACTGGCTCCAAAGCCTTGGCTCAAGTGCGCTGTTAGAGCGCGCAAGGGGCGAGAATGGGGCACGGCACATGGCCGGCCCCAGGTGAATGGCGTGCATGGGATGTTCCTTGTCTGTTGTTATTTTTGGACTAACAAAGGCATCAATGCGTGTGGGCGACAGCGGGGCGCTCTGCGCCGCCGAGGATATTGAACAGCACGTTCAGCGCCAGCGCGCTGAGGGTCGCCATGGCAATCCCGCTGTGGGTGATCGGGCTCATCCACAACGGCAGTTGTGCGAAGAACTCCGGGCGCACCACCGGGATCAGGCCCATGCCGATGCTGACAGCCACCAGCAACTGGTTGCGACGGTCGGCGATATCGGCTTCCTGGAGAATCTTGATCCCGGTGGCCGCCACCATGCCGAACATGGCAATCGCCGCGCCGCCGAGTACTGCTGGCGGAATCGACGCCACCAGGTAGGCGGCCTTGGGCAACAGGCTGAGCACAATCAGAAAGACGCCGGCCATGATCGTCACCGAACGGCAGCGCACGCCCGTCATCTGCACCAGGCCGATGTTCTGCGCAAACGAGGAGTGGGTAAAGGTGTTGAAGAACCCGGCGAAGAACGATGCGCCGGCATCACACAGCAAGCCACGGCGGAGCATCTTCGGGGTCACGTCGTGGCCGGTGATCTTGCCCAGGGCGAGGAACATGCCCGTGGATTCGACAAAGATGATCACGACCACCAGGCACATTGACAGGATCGGCGCCAGCTCGAATGTGGGCATGCCGAAGTGCAACGGTGTCACCACCTGTACCCACGGCGCCTGGGCCAGGCCGCTGAGATCGACCATGCCGAGCAGGCCGCACAAGCCGTAGCCAAGCGCCATGCCGATCAACACCGAGATATTCACCCAGAAGCCCCGCATGAAGCGGTTGATCAGCAGGATAGTGGCCAGCACCAGTGCGGCGATGGCCAGGTAGATGGGCGAGCCGAAGGTCGCGGCGGCGCTGCCACCGCCCGCCCAATTCACTGCCACAGGGAACAGCGACAGGCCGATGGCGGTGATCACGGTGCCGGTTACCAATGGCGGAAAGAAGCGCACCACCTTGGACATGAATGGCGCGATGAGCATGCCGAAGAGCCCGGCGGCGATGGTCGCGCCGAAGATCCCCTGCAAGCCGATACCCGGCATGCCGGCCATGGCGACCATGCTGCCGACCGCGGCGAAACTGGCACCCATCATCACCGGCATGCGAATCCCCAGGGGGCCGATGCCGAACGACTGGACCATGGTCGCGACACCGGCCACCAGCAGGTCGGCGTTGATCAGGAAGGCGATTTCTTCACGGCTCAGGCCGGCGGCCTGGCCAATGATCAGGGGGACCGCGACGGCGCCGCCGTACATCAGCAAGACGTGTTGCAGGCCTACCAGAATCAGTTGCAAGAGGGGCAGCCGCACCATGGCGGGTGCGGCAGGAATCTGCGGTTCGACTAACTCGGTCATGCAACACCTCGGATCTTTTTATTGTTGTGTTGTGTGGAACGCAATCTTCAAAACACGGCATGTCCAAATGTGGGAGGGGGCTTGCCCCCGATAGCGGTGTGTCATTCAACGTATCTGTGACTGATGCACCGCCATCGGGGGCAAGCCCCCTCCCACATTGGAACTATGTGAATCCGTCAGTTGGTACGCGCGCCCTGGTTGATCCAGGTGCCGATCAAATCGCGCTCCTGCTGGGTCATCTGGGTGATGTTGCCCAGCGGCATGATCTGGCTCGCCACGGCCTGCGCCTGGATACGCGCCGCCTGTTGCTGGATCTGCGCCGGTGTATCGAACATCACGCCTGCCGGTGCGGTGCTGAACAGCGGGCTGGTGGGCTTGGCCGAATGGCATACCGCACAGCGTTCCTGGATCACCCCATGCACCTTGTCGAAATCAATCGTCGCCTGGGCGGGGGCGGGTGCCGCGACGGGGGCGGCTGGCGCGGAGGATTTCACGCCGCCGCCCAAGGCGGTTTCCGGCAACGGTTGGTACTCGATCGCGGCGGGTGCCTTGGCCACTTCTGCCACGGGCTTGGGCCCGGTCACGTAGGCCAGGGAGATCATCGCCAACGCCCCCACCGGCAAGGTCCAGGCATACTTCTGGCTGTTATGCCGGGTGTTGAAATAATGCCGCACCAACACCGCTGCCACCGCGATACCCGCTAGGATCAGCCAGTTGTATTGGCTGCCGTAGGTGCTCGGGAAGTGGTTGCTGATCATGATGAACAGCACCGGCAGGGTGAAGTAGTTGTTGTGCCGTGAGCGCAGCAAACCCTTGGCCGGCAGGGCCGGGTCGGGCGTGCGGTTCTCCGCGATCGCCGCCACCAGCGCACGCTGGGCCGGCATGATGATGCGGAATACGTTACCGACCATGATGGTGCCGATCACCGCACCCACGTGCAGGTACGCGCCACGGCCGCTGAACACTTTGCTGAAACCGTATGCGGCGCCAATCAACAGCACGAACAGGATGAAACCGAGCAGGGCAGGGCGCTTGCCCAGGGCCGAGTCGCAGAGGAAGGAGTAGATGAACCAGCCGGCGAACAGCGAGCCAATGCCCAGCAATACGCCTTCGGTGCCGCTCAGGCTGCTGCCGGGGGCGAGCAGGTACAGCGTCGGGTTGAGGTAGAACACCACGCATAACAGCGCGACGCCCGACATCCAGGTGAAATAGGCTTCCCATTTGAACCAGTGCAGGTTGTCCGGCATGGTCGGCGGGGCCAGTTTGTATTTTTCCAGGTGGTAGATACCGCCACCGTGGATCGCCCACAAGTCGCCGGCCAGGCCGCTCTTGGGGTTGACGCGGTTGAGGTTGTTTTCCAGCCAGACAAAGTAGAACGAAGCGCCGATCCAGGCGACGCCAGTGATCATGTGAACCCAGCGCACGCTAAGGTTCAGCCATTCCAACAGATGTGCTTCCACAGTCTTTACCTCTCGCCTGTCACCCTTGTTGTCGGGTGATCCGGCCTTCTCTTATTGGTGGGGGGCGAGGATCAACCGCTCATCCTCTTTGAAAAAATGCTCATCGCAGTTATTGCCTGTGCCACTGCGATCAACCACCAGGAAGTCATCCCGCTTTTCGATCGTCAGCACCGGGTGGTGCCAGACGCCGCGATGGTAATTAATGCCCTGCCTGCCGTTGGTGACGAAGGCGCGGACCAAGCCTGATACAGGTGCATCGCCAAGTGGCGCGACCACGATCAGAAAGGGGTTGCCGAGCAGCGGAATGAAGGCCTGGCTGCCCAGCGGGTGTCTCTCCAGCATGCACACGGTCAGCGGCATATCCAGCGCGTCGGCGCGGAAGATGCTGATGATTGCGTGGTCTTCAGGCTGTGCGGTTTCTACCGTTGCCAGCTTGTGAAAGCGCATGGTCGAGCCGTTGTTGATCATGAAGTGATCGCTGCCGTCGGTTTCGATAACGTCTCCGAAAGGGGCGAAGGCTTCTTTGGTCAGCGGTTCGATCATCAGTGTGCGCATGGCTGTCTTCTTATCCGGATTCTGTGTTGTGTCATTCAGTTCATGTGGCGAGCGGGCTTGCCCTAATGCCGTTCAGTTAAGCGGACATCGCCTTCTGTAGGAGCGAGCTTGCTCGCGAAAAACGTCAACGATAACGCGTGTTTCCTGAATGAACGCGGCGTCTGTGAGTTCTTCGCGAGCAAGCTCGCTCCTACAAAAAAACCTTAACTGAACGGCATTAGGGCTTGCCCCGCGTTGGGCTGCTAAGCAGCCCCCATCAAGTCAGCGCGTTTCTACCGATACAACGCGGTGCCTGGTTTCAGGGCTGCTTCGCAGCCCAACGCGGGGCAAGCCCGCTCGCCACAGAGGTTCACTGCTTACTTCGAAACTTTACCCAGCACACGCAGGCGGCTTACGCCCCCATCCGGGAACACGTTCAGGCGGATATGGGTGATTGGCCCCAGCGCCTTGATCTGCTCGGCGAAGGTGTGTTCGGCGTGCATTTCCAGCTTTTGCGACGGCAGCAGTTCGCGCCAGAACAGCGATTGGGTTTCGATCTGGCTGTCGGTACCGCCCTTGACGAACGCGCCCTGGATCGAACAGGTGTCCGGGTAGTTGCCCTTGAAGTGCAGGGTGTCGACGATGATTTTCTCGATCTCGCCGGGGTGGCCCAGCGCGACGATCACCCAGTCATTGCCTGGCGTGCGACGACGCGCGGTTTCCCAACCATCGCCCATGTTGATGCCACGGCCCGGGTTGAGGATGTTGCTCATGCGGCCGAAATGTTCGTCGGAGCAGGCCAGGGCGCGACCACCATTCAAGGCGGCAGCCAGGTCGACCTGTTCGTTATCGCCCACTGCGGACCAGTCGCGGAACGGCACGCCGTACACACGCAGGCGGGCCACGCCGCCATCCGGGTAGATGTTGAAACGCAGGTGGCTGAACGCCTGGTCGTTGCTGATTTCGTGGTAGTGGTGGCTGTTGCCTTGCAGCTCGACGGCCGACAGTACTTCTACCCACTGGGTGTTGTCGTCAGGCTCGCCCGAGGCCAGGAAGCAGGCTTCCAGGGACGCCGACGGCGGGTAGTTGCCGGTGAAGAATGAAGTGTCGATGTCCACGCCCTTGATCGAACCCGGTACGCCCAGGCGGATCACTGCGCTGTCGTAGCCTTCGAAGCGCTTGCGGCGCGACTCCCAGCCGTCCATCCACTTGCCGTTGTCATCGAAAACGCCCTCCTTCCACACGGCCGGGGTCGGCTGGAACAGGCGGTTGGCGTCGGCGAACCAGTCATCGGTGACGGAGATGATCTTGGTGCCCAGGCGGGCGTCGGCCAGGTTGACGAACTTCTCGAAAGGTACAGCGTAAGCTTTCATTCTTCTTGTCTGCCTTAGATAGAGTGGCTGGGGATGGTCGTTTAGAGGGTCAGTAAACGGAACAGCGCGATCTTGTTGATCTCGGCCAGTGCGCAGTTGAACTCGGTGTCTGCCGAGTGGTGGATGCGCGTTTCGAACGCGGCCAGGATCTGGTGCCGGTTGCTGCCTTTTACCGCCATGATGAAGGGAAACTTGAACTTGGCCTTGTAGGCATCGTTCAGCTCGGTGAAGCGCGAGAACTCTTCGGCCGTGCATTGGTGAATACCGGCGCCAGCTTGTTCATTCGTGCTGGCTTCGGTCAACTGGCCCTGGACGGCCGCACGGCCTGCCAGGTCCGGGTGAGCGTTGATCAACGCCAGCTGACTGGCGTGATCGGCGCTCAACAGGATATCGCTCATGCGCTGGTGCAGGGTTTCGATCTGGTCGATCGACGCATCCAGGCCCAGGTCATAGGCTTTTTCGGCCACCCATGGCGAGTGTTCGTAGATATCGGCGAAGGCTTTGACGAATGCGTCGCGGCTCAAGGTCGAGGGTTTCAGGGTCTGGAACGTGGTCATTTCGCCACTCCCGTATAGGGGTGGGTTTCCTGCCAGTGGCGGGCAATGTCGACACGGCGGGCGAACCACACCTGCTCATGACCCTTGGCGTATTCGAGAAAACGCTTCAAGGCGGCCAGACGGGCAGGGCGGCCGATCAGGCGGCAATGCAGGCCGATGGAAAGCATCTTCGGCGCGTCGGCACCTTCGGCATACAGCACGTCGAAGGCGTCCTTGAGGTACTCGAAAAAGTCATCGCCCTTGTTGAACCCCTGCACCTGGGTGAAGCGCATGTCGTTGGTGTCCAGGGTATAGGGGATCACCAGGTGCGGCTTGCCGGTGGGGTTGTTCGGTTCCCAGTAGGGCAGGTCGTCGTCGTAGGTGTCGCAGTCGTACAGGAAGCCGCCTTCCTCCATCACCAGCCGCCGTGTGTTCGGGCCGGTGCGCCCGGTGTACCAGCCCAGGGGGCGTTCGCCGGTCAGTTCGGTGAGGATGCGGATGGCTTCGAGCATATGCTCGCGTTCCTGCGCCTCGTCCATGTACTGGTAGTCGATCCAGCGGTAGCCGTGGCTGCAGATCTCGTGGCCGGCTTCGACCATGGCGCGGATCACATCCGGGTGGCGCTGGGCGGCCATGGCCACGGCGAAGATGGTCAGCGGAATGTCGAACGCCTTGAACAGCTTGAGGATGCGCCACACGCCGGCACGGCTGCCGTATTCGTACAGCGACTCCATGCTCATGTTGCGCTCGCCCTGCAGCGGCTGGGCCGAGACCATTTCCGAGAGGAAGGCTTCTGACTCTTTGTCGCCATGCAAGATGTTGCGCTCGCCGCCTTCTTCGTAGTTGAGTACGAAAGACAGCGCAATGCGTGCCTTGCCCGGCCAGTGGGGGTGAGGAGGGTTACTGCCGTAACCGATCAGGTCGCGTGGGTAGTCAGCGCTCACTGCAGTCTTCCTTCTTGTTCGTGGTAGCAATAGGTGTGGCGGCCGGGCAGTGAAAAGACTGGGTGGCGTCACAGCGATGAGTGATTGTATACAACTTATTGCCAACTTTGTAAGCCTGCATTTCTGCATTTTTTCCGCATCGCTCTCCTTCAAGGGTGTAGCAAGAAACTTGCCTGACTGGTCAGCTAATGGACAAAAGGTCGTTTAAAAGCAAGGATTACTGACGAATCGACTCGTCGAGCAATGTCGGCGGGGGGATCAAAAGCGTTGTGATATTTATTGTGTACAATTTTTTTAAAAAGTGTCTTAATCAGCCGTCGCCGACTTTTTTGATGCCCTGAAAAAGTGCGGTTTCCTCTTCTACTGACTTCGGGAGGCGCACAAACGCCATGGGACGCTTGACCACACACGTTTTGGACGCCGCACATGGCTGCCCCGGCAGCGCAATCAAGGTTGAGCTGTACCGCGTCGAGGGCGAGAAGCTTGAACGGCTCGCCACCGCCCTGACCAACAGCGACGGTCGTTGCGACGCGCCGCTGCTGCAAGGTGATGACTACCGCAGCGGCGTGTACCAGCTGCAATTCAGTGCCGGCGATTATTACCGCGCCCGGGGCGTGCAACTGCCGGAGCCGGCTTTCCTCGACGTGGTGGTGTTGCGCTTCGGCATCAATGCCGAACAGGATCACTACCATGTGCCCTTGTTGATTTCGCCTTACAGCTACTCCACCTATCGCGGTAGCTGAGCGTCACCTCGCCTAACGCTCTTCGTTGGTTTTTCGCCCGCCCACACTGCGGGCTTTTTTTTTGCGTGTCGTGCGTTCAACTATCTAGCGCCAGGGGCACCTCGGCGATACCTAGGATGGGTGTTTTCCTCCTAGAAAAGAAAACACCATGACCTCGTCCACCGATCACCCAAGCGCTGCGCCCCCTTCCAGTTCCCCATCCGTTGCAGACGACAGCGATGCGCCACAGGCCATTCGTGAGCGGTTAACGCGGCGGATCAACGCCCATCCCCATCCAAGCCGCCTGATCAATCAGATCGGCCTTGTAGATCGGCGTTGTACAGAGTCGACGCAGGAACTTGCACGCTTGATAGGACGCTCTCCCAAAGTCTTGACGGTTATCCGTGCCGAGCTGCGCAAAGCATTCGGCATGGACCCCGACTGCTTGTTGTTCACCGAATCCAAGCGGCCAAGCGAAGCCGGCAAAGTCGACAGTTTGACCGATCGGGCGTTGATGTTGCTGGCGTTGCCCGTGGTAATGGCCAACGTTAACCAGTTCACCGCGCTGAGCGTCAAGGGAGATCCGGGTTGCCGCTTACCGTATACGCCGCTGGAAGCGTTGCAGCGTGTCAATGCGCTGAGGCTCTTTGAGCGATTGGATCACGCGGTTTCTGAATACTGGGGCACGCTGGCGCAGGGCTCCTGGCTCACCCGCCAGGAACGTTGGGTCGAGTTGCAAAAGACGCTCTTCGCTGACCGTGCGTTCATGGCGCGGCAACTTGAGGAGCTATCGAGCGCGGGCATGGCCCTGGTTCAAGCCCTGATCGACGCCCCTGCCGCAGAAGCACGCGAGCGGGCAGGCGGGGAGTGGGCCAGCGTCAAAGTGAGCCAATTGATGTGGCCGGGCACTCCTGCCGTCGCGATGCCCGGGGCCTTGCATCTTTACCGTGAGGGGGAGGCCAGTGATACGCCTCATGTGATTTACCTGCCGGGCACCGCCCGCAATTTTTACGAGGCCCCATCCTTCTTTGCCCTTCAGTGCGACCTGCTGGCGTTGAACCGCTCGCTGTTCCACGACCTCTGGCATTGCTTGCCGTTAAGTCGCCGCAAAACCTTGTACCGGCCGGCGGACCTGTCGCCGGCCACCGGCTTCACGCGTGGCTTGGAGGTGAGGGACGATGCGCTGGCGCATGGCGCCCAGGCGTTGCTGGCCGGGCAATGGAGCAATGAGCTGGGGTGTGCGGTGAAGGTGTATTTTGCCCATGTGTTTTCTGACGTGCGGTCTCAGCCGCCACCGCTGGATGCCGTGCTTTTTTTCGCGCAGGTGGAGAGCGCCAGGCGCCAACTGGTCGGCGCTGCCCGGCTCGGGGTCATTGGCGATCAATTGCTCAAATGGGACCAGCAACGACGACGCGAAGAAATCATGTTCACCGGTGTGGCGCCGGGTTTGCCCATGCGTACCGTAGAACAGCAGGTCAAACGCTATGAAAAGGGCCTGGTCGCGTTATTGGCCGCGGATGACCCCTGCGCAGAGACTCCAGCCTATCTGGAGATCATGTCCCAGGTGGGGCGACTCAACGTCCATACCCATGTGCTGAAAACCTTGATGCAAAGCGCGCGGCATCGGCTGCTTGAGTTGGCATTCTGGGCAGAGCGCCCCCATGGGAAGGGAACGGCCAGACGTGTTTCCCTGTTTATGCAAGCCCAGACCGAAGCCTTGCGTTGCGAAGCGCAGTTGCTGCACGGGCTCAAGTTGATCAGTGCGGCCCATCGAGACCTGGTGATCGAAGTGGTGGCCCAGCCCCTGGCAACCAAACGCCCGGGCAGCGATACCCGGGTGCTGTCGATCGCGGTGGGCAGCGAACCGGACGCCTTCTACCCACTCCATAATGTCTGGGTGATGACCACGGCGGCTGCGGTGCGGGTTCCGGCCCGCCAGCATCCGGTGGTGCTGTACGCGTTCGGCGTGGAGGGGGGGATTCAGGCGTTTGCCGGTTTGGACGCCTTGACCCGAAGCCTCAAGACGAGCCTGAGCAGCCCGGATGGCTCTGTGCTGTGGGGCACCGTCGAGCGGGATAAACGCTCCGATCTGCGGGGGCATGCGGCACGTGAAACGCTCGCTGTTCGCTACCTTGAGATCCCGGGCAAGCCAGCGCTGGCCTCGCTCAAGAAACTGCTGGGTAGTTACTCTCGCTTGCACAACAGCAACGAGGACATCACGCGTATTTTCAGTGAGGTGACGGATCCCGGGCTGAGCCGCTCGCTGTTGATGGTCGAGCTGGAAGATCAACTGAGTATTCCCCTCAATAACCTCCTGAGCCGGGCTCTGGCCAATGTCGAGCTGCTGCGCAAAGCGGTATCCGAAGCGAAGAAACTGCCCACGTGGTTGGCGCGCGCAAGCCGAGCCCAGCGTAAAAAATTCCAACACTTGGAGCGTGTGTACTTGGGCAGTACCTTTGCCTTTCATGATCGGATCGAACACTACCTGCCTGACCTGAACACGTTCGCCCGCCAAGCCTTGATCGACCGTTTACGCCAGGATGGTTTTTCCCCGCTGCCGGATATCGACGAGCCTTTGATTGAGCTGCCCGATGATGTGCGCGGCTCTTTCTGTGGCTGGAGCAGCACCTGTACCGTGGGTGATCGCAACATAGTGTTGACGCCAACCACGACGCGCACGACGTTCAGTCTGCTGCAATTGGCGCTGCATAACCTGGACCCACTGGCGCCCTGGACGCAGTGGCGACTCGATCGCGCCCGCTATCTGCAAGCTGACTGGAAGCAACAGCTCAATGCCGGTTACCTGATCCGCCTGGTGTCTTCACTGGATATCGGTGGGCAATACGACGCGTTGATCAACCGGGCTTTTTACCCACTCATCGGTCCTGGCCGGACGCTCAGCGAAGGACGTATCCCCGCGTTGCTGAATCGCGCCCTGCGTGCGGGCGTTGAACATCATCTGTTCTCGGCGATTCAACGGGGTCTGACAGCCAATGCACAAAACCTGTTCATCGCCGCGATGGCGGCGATAACCCCCCAAGACTTGTGGAAGAGCCCGTACCAGTTGCAATTGCATGTGGTGCATGTGGTGGGGCACACCCTGCAGCATGATCGCTATATCGCGGGGATAGTGGTCGTGCAGGACAAGCTTTCCGGGCTCTGCGTGGTCTACTGGCCCGATGCGCCCCACGGCTTGGCGCTCACTGAGTACAGCAGCCTGCAAGTGGCTCAGGATGAACTCAATCGCATCGGTGCCTTGCCCGATAACGTCAAGGCACTCTCGCGGCAGGTCGCCCCCGGTTGGGCATTCGAGGCGATCACCCATTATCCGGAGGCGGTTGGCGAGCGCGCTGTGGGGGCCGCGCACTTGATTGTCGCGCCGGCTTTTTTCTTCATGAAAGGGATCTGGAAAGGTATCGGCTTTGTTCGCTCATTCAAGGTCAAGCACTTGGAGCCGACGCCGTTGCCGGAAGAAATTGAAAAACTGATCCTCGAGCAGATCGCTTGCGAGCCGCGGGAATGGTTGGCGATCGTCGGAACATCCCACAGCAACGCCCAGGCATTGCTCTACCGTGCCAGCCTGCTTGACCTGCAGCGTCGGACGCAGGCGGCGAGTCAATCCGGCAAGGCGCTGCAAGACTATCGAATTCGGCGCCTTGGTGAGCAGGGCGATACCCGTGCGCGGGCGTTGGTGGCGTTTTTCTCTCCGGCCTTCGGGGTGTTGAACGAAGCCTATGAGTTGTTGCTTTCGGCACGGCGTTATCACCGTTCTGGCGACCCTCGGGATGCCGTCGAAGTCGGTTTCAGGAGCGCCTATCTGGCGATTGACCTGTTGATGAGCTTTATCCCCGGCCCCAAGAGCGCCGGCATGGCGCGCCCCGCGCTGGGTAATGGGCTGAGAAAAATACACCGCTTGCGCATGACACCGTATGACGGGCTTTCACGCCCGGAACCGCCCAAGGTGACCCAACTCAAAGCCCTGGAACGCTTCAAAGCCAAGGGTGTGCCCGAGGGCGCGGTGGCGCTTAAAGGGCCTGGGGCGTCCGGCGTCTACGTGAAAAACGGCGAGCTCTTCGTAGCGGATGAAACCCACCATTACCCACTTTACCGGCGCGACAACGAACGGGTATTGCGCCTGAAAAACCAGCAGGCGCCGGGGCAGGACGAACTGATTATCAACGTCCACCAACCTGGGGAGTGGTTACTGGGCGCTGATGCGCCCCAGCCGGTGGCGGGGACGAGTACCGCTGGGCTTGACCCCTGGCGTGCGCCAATGCCGGTAGTGTCGGATTGGCGGCCAACCAGTGTGCGCGCTGCGACGGAACATCGTATTTACCAGTCACCCGCCACAGCCAACGAATGGTTCGATTGGAGGGTTCAGGTTCCTCTCGAGCAGATGTCTGCCGCCACGGAGTTCGGGACGTTTCATGTGAGCCAGGACGCCCGAGGGTTTTCCTACGACACTATCTACATCGGGGCGCAATATGACACGCCGACCGTGTCGGGGATCGGGTATTACCGGTTGCTTCATGAGGGTAGCAATGCGCCAAGGAGCGGTATTGCGTTTATTGTCCCGGACGAGCCGCTGGTTTCACGCGCCTACGTGGATATCGAACGTTGGACAAGCACTGCGCCAGGCGAACAGCCGATACCGGTATCGCGCAATGCGACGGGTGACTGGCAAGTGCATACGCGTTTGTTCGACCGGCCGTTGGAGCACTATGTCGGCACGGCCTTCCCCACCATGACCCTGCACAGCCAGAGAATGGCAGCCAGAAGGCTGATCGAGTTGGCCGACACTGCCTACTCGGTCTCGACCACTCACCTGCTCAATATCCGGGCGACGCTGGACAATTGGCTGGCCTCCAATGCCAGGGGCTCGAGCCAGACCGATGACTTGCTGAGAATGTTACGCCGCACCGAACGAGCGCACGGATCAATCCGCATCGGTAACGAGAGCAACGCGCCGGGCTTCACTCGCGTCGACTTCAGGGCTCCCCACTTGGATCCTGTGTTGCGATATAGCGGTCCAGGGAGAACGGCTCAGCGCAACACTGCACAACGCGCCGCCATCCGGAACGTCCTGGAGCAGCAGGGCTTCAACGTGTATGACGTCGAGGTAAGAAGAAACAGGTACCTGAGCAATGAATTTATCGCGACGCACCGTTCTTCCGCGTCAGGCAATGTGTACTACATCAGCGCCCTGTGGGTTGAGCGAGCCAGTGTTCAGTTGAAAGAAAGGCTGACCGATCACTGGTTGAATGTCGCCATCAGAGCCAACCCGGGTTCGCTTCCCGTTGTGAGTGTCCAGCGCGCCATGCAGGAAAATCGATTGGTCCGGATCGTGGCAGGTATTCAATGGCCTGTCTTTCAGGCGGATCCACCCAGTGTTTATTTTGTGAAGGTGTGAGCGCCTCGCCGCGATCGACTCGACAGTGTGCAGGCTGAAGCGTCTGCCAGTGACCTCATCGACTCAGCAGAGACGCTGCCCCGGCCCCGCTGAATAATACGGCGCTGACGCGGTTGAACCCGACCTGGCCCTTGCCGCTGCGCAGGTAGCGTGCCGCTCCCTGTGCGCCGAGCCCGTAGGTCAACTTGCACAGCAGGTCGAGCACCGTCCAGGTGGCGATCATGACCAGCAGTTGCGGCAGGAAGGATTGCCCGCTGTCGAGAAACTGTGGCAGGAAGGCGGCAAAGAACAGAATGTCCTTGGGGTTGCTGGCGCCCAGTACAAACGCGCGGCCAAACAAGCTGCGAAAACGCGGCGTGGCGATGGCCTGTGGTACGTGCACGGCGAGGCTCGGCTGGCGCGATTGCTGCCAGCTTTGCCAGGCGAGGTAGAACAGGTACAGCGCGCCGAGCAGTTTCAATGCGCCGAACAGTTGCTCACTGGCCAGCAGCAGCGCGCCCAGCCCCAGTGCCGATGCACTCAAAAGGCAGACCGAGGCAAACACGCCACCCAGGAATGCGGGGTACGAACCGCGCAGACCATAGTTGAGGCTGTTACTGATCATCAGCAAGGACAGTGGGCCGGGGATCAGGATCACGATCAATGCAGCGCCGCTGAACAGCAGCCAGGTTTCCAGGGTCATGCCTTACTCCTTTTTATAGAAATATGAATTTAGCGATGAAAATCGCGCACAGCACCCACAGGCTGAGGGAAATTTCGCGGTACTTGCCGGTACCTGCTTTCAGCGCCACATAGGTGATAAAGCCCAGGGCGATACCGTCGGCGACCGAGAAGGTCAGCGGCATCATGATCGCGGTCACGATTGCCGGGATGCTGTCGGTGGCTTCATCCCAATGGATATGGGCCATGCTCGCCATCATCAGCATCGCCACATAAATCAGTGCACCGGCCGTCGCATAGGCCGGGATCATGCCGGCCAGCGGTGCGAAAAACATCGCCGCCACAAACAGCACGCCCACGGTCACGGCGGTCAGCCCGGTGCGACCACCGGCCGCGACGCCGGCAGCGCTTTCCACATAACTGGTCACCGGCGGCACGCCGACCATGGCGCCAAACACGCTGGAGGCACTGTCGGCCTTCAGCGCCCTGGACAGGTTATGGATCTTGCCATCGTCGCCCACCAGCCCGGCGCGTTGTGCCACGCCCATCAGTGTACCTGCGGTGTCGAACATGTGCACAAAAAGGAAGGCAAATACCACGCTGATCATGCTGACATTGAATACACCTTTGATGTCCATGGCCATCCAGGTCGGTGCCAGGCTCGGTGGGGTGGAGAGAATGCCGTTGTAGTGCACCAGGCCCAGGCCCCAGCCGGCCAGGGTCACGGCGATGATGCTGATCAGGATCGCGCCAAACACGCGGTGATAGCTGAGGATCGCGATCAATAGAAAACAGATGGCCGCCAGCAGCGGGGCTGGTTCGTGCAGGGAACCGAGTTTGATCAGGGTGGCGGGGCTATCGACGATGATGCCCGCGGTTTTCAGGCCGATCACCCCGAGAAACAGCCCGACGCCGGCGCCCATGGCATGGCGCAGGCTGACCGGGATGCTGTTGAGCAGCCATTCACGCACGCGCGACAGTGTCAGGAGCATGAACAGCACGCCAGAGATGAATACCGCACCCAGTGCGGTCTGCCAGGTGTAGCCCATGGTGCCGACCACGGTGTAGGTGAAAAACGCATTCAAGCCCATGCCCGGCGCCAGGCCCACCGGCCAGTTGGCATACAGGCCCATCAACAGGCACCCCAGGGCGGCGGCGATGCAGGTGGCGACGAACGCCGCACCGTGGTCGATACCGGCGTCGGCCATGATGTTCGGGTTGACGAAGATGATGTAGGCCATGGTGATGAAGGTGGTGAGGCCGGCGATCAGCTCGGTCTTCACTGTGGTGCCATGCAAGCGCAGTTTGAACAGGCGTTCGAGCCAGCCGTGGTTCGTGTGGGTGAGGTTCGGCGGGGCGAGGTCCAGCGGGGCTTCGGATTTGCGGCTATCCACAGCGAGTACTCCTCAAGCATTTTATTGTTATGTCCAGCGCGCACGCGCTGTGAGGTACTGGCGGGTTTGTTGACCAATAGGTCAGGAACTCGCACGAAGCGAATTATGCTTTTGTATACAAAGAAAGCAAATAATGTTTTCTATTTCTTGTGCGAAATAGATGAAAGGCACATCCCGGTGGGGGTTGTGGCAAGCGGGCTCGCCACAGTAATTCCGCTTGCCACGGCGATCACGGCGGCCCTGCAAGGGCCTGGTTCACCGCCAACCAGCCGGTTACCGCTTCTTCGCCTGCTTCGGCGAAGGCGCGCTGCAGCAATTTCACCTGTTCGCGGCGCAGTGACTGCTCGAAACGCCGGCCGTCCTCGGTCAACGCCAGCAAGCGTTTACGCTTGTCGGCCTCGGACGCGACACTGTCCACCAAGTGCATTTCCTGCAATTGGCGCAACGGCATGTTCAGCGCCTGCTTGCTCACGCCCAGCAATTCCAGGAGTTCCTTCACGCTCATGCCCGGGTAGCGCGCGATAAAAAACACGATGCGTTGGTGCACCCGGCTCAGGCCGCGGCGCTCGAGCATTTCGTCGGCCTTGGCGGTAAACGCCTGGTAGCCGAAGAAGAACGCTTCCATGGCGGCTTGCTGACTGTTCTGGTTTTTAAGGTCAAGCATATTGACGTATCTACTCAAGTCGTCGTAATTTCGGTCAACTAGTTTGACGTATTTCCCACAGGCTTCGCTAGCGGTGACCTTATGGCCTTCTCTGAACGTGTTACGCGCCTCAAAAGCTCCTTGATTCGTGAAATCCTCGCGGCGGCCCAGCGCCCGGAAGTGATGTCGTTCGCCGGAGGCTTGCCCGCCGAAGCGATGTTGCCGGCGTTGAACTGGGATGGCATGCCGCTGAATATCGGCCAGTACGGCATGAGCGAAGGCGAGCCGCAACTGCGTGAATTGCTCGCTGCCCAGGCCCGCGCCCTTGGCGTGCCGTGCCAGGCCAGCCAAGTGCTGGTGGTCAGCGGCTCCCAGCAGGCCCTGGACCTGGCGGCCAAGCTGTATATCGATAAAGGCACCCAGATCCTACTGGAAGGCCCGACCTACCTGGCCGCCTTGCAGATCTTCCAACTGTTCGGCGCCGAATGCCTCACCGTGCAACTGGAAACCGACGGCCCGAACCTGGCCGCCCTGCGTGCCAGCCTTGAACGCCATCGTCCGGCGTTCATTTACCTGATCCCGACGTTCCAGAACCCGTCGGCGGTGCGCTACAGCGAAGCCAAGCGCGAGGCTGTCGCGGCTTTGCTCGACGAGTTCGGCGTGACCCTGATCGAGGACGAACCCTACCGCGAGCTGACCTTCGATGGCGGCAGCGCGCAGCCCATTGCCGGCCGCCTGAAAAAGGCCAGCTGGATCTACACTGGAACGGTGTCCAAGACCTTGTTGCCCGGCCTGCGCGTCGGCTACCTGATCGCCAGCCCCGACCTGTTCCCGCATTTGCTCAAGCTCAAGCAATCGGCTGACCTGCACACCAACCGCGTCGGCCAGTGGCAAGCGATGCAGTGGTTGGGTACCGACAACTATCAACAGCACTTGGTCGAGCTGCGCGGTTTTTATCGCGAGCGACGCGATGCTTTTCAGGCTGCATTGGCGCGTCACTTCAGCGAGTTGGCCGACTGGCAAGTGCCCCAGGGCGGATTATTCTTCTGGCTGACCTTGAAACAGCCGCTCGATACCCGCACCTTGTTGGCTCCTGCACTCGATCAGGACGTCGCGTTCATGCCCGGTGAACCGTTCTTTTCCGAGCCGGACCAGCACCTGGGTTCACTGCGGCTCAATTTCAGCCATATCGACCCGTCCCGCCTGGACGAAGGTCTCAAGCGCCTGGCCGCAGTGGTCCGTCAAGCACAGCACGCGCAAGCGGCATAAGGGGAGCCCCATGTATAAGGTTTATGGCGATTACAAATCGGGCAACTGCTACAAGGTCAAATTGATGCTCAACCTGTTGGGCATCCCGTACCAGTGGGTGGATGTCGACATCCTCAACGGCGACACCGAGACACCGGAATTCCTGGCCAAGAACCCCAACGGCAAGATCCCGGTGCTGGAACTCGAAGACGGCACCTGCCTGTGGGAATCCAACGCGATCCTCAACTTCCTGGCCGATGGCAGCCAGTTCCTGCCCACCGAGCCGCGCCTGCGCACGCAAGTGCTGCAATGGCAGTTCTTCGAACAGTACAGCCATGAGCCGTACATTGCGGTGGCGCGGTTTATCCAGCTTTACCTGGGGCTGCCGGAAGATCGCCAGGAGGAATACAAGAAGCTGCACAAGGGTGGCTACAAGGCGCTCAAGGTCATGGAGCGCCAGTTGCAACTCACGCCCTACCTGGTCGGCGACCAGTTCTCCATTGCCGACGTGGCGTTGTATGCCTACACCCATGTGGCCGAGGAAGGCGGTTTTGATCTGGCGCCGTACCCGGCCGTGCGGGCTTGGTTGGAGCGTGTGGCCAGCCATCCCAGACATATCGCGATGCTCGACTGACTGACGCGGTCAAAAACTCTGGGAGGGTGTGTCGGACAGTTCCTCATTCAGCAGGTCGAAACAACGTTGTGCCGCCGGGCTCAGCCCCATCCCGCTACGACTGATCAACCCGATCTCCCGGTTCACGCCGGGATGATCGATGTGGATACGTTTCAACCCCTCCAGGCTGTCCGCCGCCGACTCCGGCAGCACACTGATTCCCAGGCCCTGGCGCACCAGCGCCAACACCGTCGACATGTAGTTGGCTTCCATGCCGGCGTGCATCGTCAGCCGCATCTCATCGAACAGCCCATCCACTTGCTCACGCACGCTGCTGTCGCGGCCGGTGAGGATGATCGGCTGGTCGGCCAGTTGTTGCAGCGTCAGCTGGCGATGGTGGGCGAGGGGGTGATCCAGTGGTACGAACGCGCACAAACGATCATTAAGCACCGGTACGAATTCCAGGCCATGGCTCAACCGCGCGCGTACGCCGATACCAAAATCCACCTCGCCTGCGCGCACCTGGGCGTGAATGCGGTGGGCCACCAGGTCCTGCAAGCGCACTTCGATCCCGGCAAAACGCTCGCGAAACAGGCGCAACGCCGGGGGCAGGGCGCCTGCGCAGACCGAGGGCAGGGCGGCGATGGTGACCACGCCCCGGCGCAGGGCGGCCAGGTCGCGGGAGCCAGTGACGATGTTGTCCAGGTCCAGCAGCAGCTTTTCCATCGGCCCACGGGCTTCCTGGCCGGCGGCGGTGATGCTCACATGGCGCGGGCTACGGTCCAGCAGGGTGACGCCGAGCCAGTCCTCCAGTTGTTGCACCTGGACTGTCAGTGCCGAAGGAGACAGGTGCAGTTCATTGGCGGCCTTGGTGAAACTTCCGGTACGGGCCACCGCGAGAAACGCTTGAATATGCTGGATTGAGTTCTTCATTTTGTTTTTCCGAACATACGGGGCTGAATATTCCAATTTACAAAGACTAACCCGCTTCCAATACTCCAGGGAAAACAATAACCGGCCACCAAGGCCGCTCTGGAGTAACCCATGCTCGCTACCCTGGGTGTCATCACCATCCTGTGCCTGCTCGCTGCCGTCATGAGCAAACGCCTTTCGCCGCTGGTGGCCCTGATTGCCTTGCCGATCATCGCCGCGCTGCTCGGCGGTTTCGGCCTGCAGACCAGCGCTTTCATCATTACCGGTATCAAGAACGTCGCCCCCGTGGTGGGTATGTTTGTGTTCGCGATCCTGTTTTTCGGGATCATGACCGATGCCGGCATGCTTGATCCCATCATTGATCGCATCCTGCGTACGGTAGGGACGCGTCCTACACGAATTGTGGTGGGTACCGCGACCCTGGCCTTGCTGGTCCACCTGGACGGTTCCGGCGCGGTGACCTTTCTGGTGACGGTGCCGGCGATGCTGCCGCTGTATACACGGCTGGGCATCGACAAGCGCATCCTTGCCTGTGTCTGCGCGATGGCCGCCGGGGTCAACTTCCTGCCTTGGACCGGCCCGGTGTTGCGCTCGTCGGCAGCCTTGCACGTGCCAGTGGCGGACTTGTTCCAGCCGCTGATCCCGGTGCAGATCGTCGGCCTGATCTTCGTTTTCGCCTGCGCCTGGTGGCTTGGTCGTCGCGAGGAAAAACGCCTGGGCCTGGGCGCCGGTTCCACAGTGGATGCCGTGCCGCAACGGGTGCTCAGCGATGATGACATCCGGCTGCGCCGCCCACGCCTGTTCTGGGTCAACCTGATCCTGACGGTGCTGGTGATGGTGGTGATGATTGCCGGTTGGGTCGATCCCGTGGTGATGTTCATGCTCGGCACTGTGGTCGCGCTGTGCATCAATTACCCGAATGTCGACGCCCAGCGTGCGCGCATCGATGCCCACGCCAAAACCGCCCTGACCATGGCCAGTATCCTGCTCGCTGCCGGGGTGTTCACCGGCATCATGCAGGGCACCGGCATGCTCAAGGCCATTGCCGAAGTGGCGGTCGCGCAGATTCCAGCGGGCCACGGCAAGCTGATCCCCGCGGTGGTGGGCTTCATTTCCATGCCCCTGAGCATGCTGTTCGACCCCGATTCCTACTATTTCGGCGTCATGCCGGTGATCGCCGAAGTCGGCAAGGCCCTGGGCGTCGACCCGCTGCAAGTGGCCCAGGCCTCGCTGCTCGGCGTACACACCACCGGCTTCCCGGTCAGCCCGCTGACCCCCGCGACATTCCTGTTGGTGGGCCTGTGCAAGATCGAATTGGCCGATCACCAGCGCTTTACCATCCCTTTTCTGTTTGCCGCGTCGGTGTTGATGACCCTGACGGCGTTGCTCCTGGGAGTGATTTGAGATGAACACCTTGCGCATCGGTTCCGGTGCCGGCTATTCCGGCGACCGCATCGAACCTGCCGTAGAACTGGCCGAACACGGCGACCTGGATTACCTGGTCTTCGAATGCCTGGCCGAACGCACCATCGCCCTGGCGCAACAGGCGCGCATCAGCGATCCGCAGGGCGGGTATGACCCGCTGCTGAGCGAGCGCATGCGCCGCGTGCTGCCGTTTGTCGGCCGCCGCGATGGGCGCCGACGTTTGCGAGTGATCACCAATATGGGCGCGGCCAATCCGGTGGCGGCGGCTATTGAAGTGCGCCGCATCGCCAATGAGTTGGGCCTGGGCCTCAAGGTGGTGGCGGTGCTGGGTGACGATGTGCTCGACATCCTGCGTCCCGAGCAGGTGCTGGATAACGGCCAGACCTTGGGCTCACTGGGCGCGCGGTTGATTTCTGCGAACGCCTACCTGGGCGTCGACGGCATTCTCGAGGCCCTGGGTGCCGAGGCTGATGTGGTGATCACCGGGCGCGTGGCCGATCCGTCGCTGTTCCTGGCGCCGCAGATGTTTGAGTTTGGCTGGGCGATGGACGATTGGCCGCGTCTGGGGCGCGGCACACTGGTGGGGCATTTGCTCGAATGCGCGGGGCAGGTCAGCGGTGGGTATTTCGCCGATCCCGGCTTCAAGGACGTGAATGACCTGGCGCGCCTGGGGTTTCCGTTGGCCGAGATCAATGCCGACGGTGATGCGGTGATTACCAAGGTCGCAGGTTCCGGTGGACGGGTCAGTCGAGCGACCTGTACCGAGCAATTGATCTATGAAGTGCATGACCCTGCGGCGTACCTGACCCCTGATGTCACCGCCGACTTTTCCCAGGTGACCTTTATCGACGACGCTACTGACCGGGTGCGGGCCCAGGGCGCCAATGGTCGAGCACGGCCGGAACAGTTGAAGGTCAGCGTGGGTTACCTGGACGGTTGGATCGGCGAGGGGCAGATGTCCTACGGTGGCCCGGGTGCGGTCGCACGGGCGCAACTGGCGCGAGATGTTGTGCTCAAGCGCCTGGAGTTGATGGGGGTGAAGATGCAGGAGGTGCGCGCCGAGTTGATCGGCTTGGACTCATTGCATGGCCCACGCGGCAGTGTCGAGCCTTGGGAAGTGCGTCTGCGCGTGGCTGCGCGCTGTGAAGAGCGCAGCGAGGCGGTACGTGTCGGCAATGAAGTGGAAACCCTCTACACCAACGGCCCGTCTGGCGGTGGCGGCGCCAGCAAGAGTGTGCGGCAGGTGGTGGCGGTGGCGTCGTTGCTGCTGCCGCGTAACGCGGTCAACCCGAGGATCGAAGCATGAAGCTGCACACCCTGGCCCATTCCCGCACCGGGGATAAGGGCGACACCTCGAATATTTCGATCATTGCCTATCGCGCCGAGGACTATCCCTTGCTTTGCGAACAGCTCACGGCCGAGCGCGTGAGCGAATTTTTTGCGGGCCTTCTGGAACCGGGTGCTGCGCCGATACGGCGTTATGAGTTGCCCAACGTGCAGGCGCTGAACTTCGTGCTGCCGGGGATCCTGCGCGGCGGCGTGACACGCTCGCTGGCGCTGGATGCCCACGGAAAATGCCTGGGCTCCGCATTACTGGACATGGAAATCCTGTAGGAGCGAGCTAGCTCGCGAAAATCGTCAACGATAACGAGGGGAACCTGACACCCCGCGGCGTCCTCAGGTTT
This sequence comes from Pseudomonas sp. G11, assembly GCF_029457515.1. Taxonomy (NCBI): domain Bacteria; kingdom Pseudomonadati; phylum Pseudomonadota; class Gammaproteobacteria; order Pseudomonadales; family Pseudomonadaceae; genus Pseudomonas; species Pseudomonas sp. G11. Next base: position 5,686,267 of record NZ_CP120377.1, on the reverse strand, counting down.
TTCGCGAGCAAGCTCGCTCCTACAGAGGAGACGGCGTCTGTCAGAGCGCAGCGAAGCGCTTGTCCAGGTAATCGATGATCACCTTGGAATCGTACATCCACGTGGTCTGGCCATTCTCTTCGATGCGCAGGCACGGCACCTTGATCTTGCCGCCTTGCTCCAGCAGGGTCTGGCGATCTTGCTCGTTGTTCTTTGCATCCTTCAACGCCACCGGAACATTCAGGCGATGCAGGGTACGACGGGTCTTCACGCAGAACGGGCAGGCGTGGAACTGGTACAGGCTCAGGCCCTTGGCCGCCGCGTTCACCTGTGCCTGCTGCTCGGCGGGGCGCTGCTTTTTGCGTGGGCGGGTAATGAAGTCGCCCGCGATGATGACGTGGCCGAGGCCCACTCGAAGTGCTTTGACGAACATGGCTGAAACCTCTTGCCCATGACAGAAGGGGCCGCAGCTTACCTGAATTTTGCGGGCGAAAAAAAACCGGCGATGGACGCCGGCCTTTTCCTACGCAGCCTGTTACTTGATCAGGCTGAGGAATTCGCTACGGGTCGCCGCGTTTTCGCGGAACTCACCCAGCATCACCGAGGTGATCATCGACGAATTCTGTTTTTCCACACCGCGCATCATCATGCACATGTGCTTGGCTTCGATCACCACCGCCACGCCCAGGGCGCCGGTGACCTGCTGGACAGCATCGGCGATCTGGCGGCTGAGGTTTTCCTGGATCTGCAGGCGGCGCGCATACATGTCGACGATCCGCGCGACCTTGGACAGGCCCAGCACCTTGCCGCTTGGGATGTAGGCGACGTGAGCCTTGCCGATAAACGGCAGCAGGTGGTGTTCGCACAGCGAGTACAACTCGATGTCCTTGACCAGCACCATTTCGCTGTTGTCGGAGCTGAACAAGGCACCATTGGTGACTTCTTCAAGTGTCTGTTCATAGCCGCGGCAAAGGTACTGCATCGCCTTGGCGGCACGCTTTGGCGTGTCGAGCAGGCCCTCGCGGGAGACGTCCTCGCCAAGTTGGCCGAGGATCTCGGTGTAATTCTGTTCCAGGGACATGAAACTACCTGTTGGATTTTCGCAAAGCGCAAGGTTACGGTGGCCGACACATGGCTGCAAGCCTGACGATGGCACTTGTTACTCGTCGCGCCCTTCCATCATGGTGCGCTTGAGCATCACGTACACCGCGCCGGCGCCACCATGACGGGCCTGGCAGGAGGTAAAGCCGAGCACCTGGGCATGCTGGCGCAGCCAGGTGTTGACATGGCTCTTGATCATTGGCCGCTTGCCGTCCAGGCGCACGGCCTTGCCGTGGGTGACGCGCACGCAGCGGATTTCGAATTTGGTGGCTTCGGCCAGGAAGGCCCAGAGGGTTTCCCGGGCTTTTTCCACGGTCATGCCATGCAGGTCGAGGCTGCCTTCGAACGGGATCTGGCCTGCCTTGAGCTTGCGCATCTGGCTTTCCTGCACACCGTCGCGGGCCCACATCAGTTCGTCTTCGGGGCCGACGTCGATCACGAACTGGTCCGACAGGCCGTCTACGGTGGTGGCATCCGTGCGCACGGTCGCAGCCTGGCGCAACTTGGCGATCTGCGCCCGGTCAGTCTTGGGCTTGCCGGTGTCGGCGCGGTCGTGCTTGATCGGCTTGACGCCGCGCAGCTCGTTCTTGAACAGGGAAAAATCGTCGTCTTGCATGTCAGCCTCCGCGAAGGGCGGGCAGTTTACCTAAATCGCGGCGGCCAGGGCGCAGGAAACGCTATCCAAGCGCCATCAGTCGTGTTTTTTCATCAGGTGCGAGGCGATGTTCAGTGACAACGGCTGGCGCATCCGCCGCCGGCTGCGCCGCCACAACCACACGCCGAACCACAGCACCAACAGGCCGACCACCACCAGGATCGCCGAGCCGCCAGGGCTGGCATTCAATTCGCCCAGTGCCGGGGAGTGCCCCGACAAGCCTGCGCCACCGGCCACCGCCAGCAGCACACCTACAACCGCCAGCAGCGCGGCAATGCCGGCCACCAGGCGCAGGCGCCAGTTGCTCGGGCCCTTGGGGCGCAAGCGACGAGCATCAAAACCATCGGATATCTTCATTCCGACCTTTCCTCCAGGGTATCGGCCCTTCGACCGGAAGATACACAGGTTGTTCCTGTGCCAGAGGCAATTGCAGCAAATGACAGGCATTTGCAGATGAGCGGGGCCCGCACGCGGCCGCTCCGCTCATCGCGCGGCTGTCAGATCAGGTCTTTGGTCAAGGCAAGGGTGGCGAAGTTGTCGGCCATGATGGCCATTTCGGTTTGCTGCACGTGTTCGGCAGTGAGGACGCCGCCCTTGTAAGGCAGGTCGCGGGTGGCACAGGCGTCCTCCACCAGGGTGCAGCGAAAGCCCAGGTTCTTGGCGGCGCGCACGGTGGTGCTGACGCTGGAGTGGCTCATGAAACCGCAGACGATCAGGTCCAGCGAACCCAGGTCCTGCAGGTGTTTTTCCAGGCCGGTGCCGTGGAAAGCGCTGGGCAGCAGCTTGCCGATGATGGTTTCGTCGCCGGCCGGTTCCAGGCCAGGGATGAATTCGCCACGCTCGCCCTGCGGGTCGAACAGGCCGCCCACGGTGCCCAGGTGGCGCACATGCACGATCGGGCGCCCGGCGCTGCGCGCGGCTGCGACCAATTGCTTGATATTGGCGACCGCCGCGTCCATGCCCGTGAGGGCGAGCGGGCCGCTGAGGTATTCCTTCTGGGCATCGATGATCACAAGGGTCGCATGGCTGAGATTGGCAGCTGCATAACCACGACCGCTGAGTTGAAACATCGTCTTTGGAACGGACATTCTGGGGCTCCTGTGAGTGGGGCTTTTGTGACATTGTCCACTGGCTGAGCGGTTCTGTGAATCGCTACGATCATAAGGTACGCCGTTGCTGGCGTGCAGCCATGTCAAGAGGCCGGCTTGTTCCAGCCAATGATGGCAAACTGGATGAAATCCGACGTACGGCGAGGGCGTTACGTACATCGTCGCTACGGGCGAAGGCTGTTAGAATCGCCAGTCGTTTTTTCCAGGAGCTTGCCCCCGTGATCACTTCTCGCCTGCGCACCTTGCGCGACCATATCCGTTGGGCTGTCAGCCGTTTCCATGGGGAAGACCTGTTTTTTGGCCACGGTACCGACAATGCCTGGGACGAAGCCCGGCAATTGGTGCTCGGCGCCTTGCACTTGCCGTGGGAAATCGCCGACAGCTACCTGGACTGCAACCTGGAAGAAGAGGAAATCTCCCATGTGCAGCGTTTGCTGCATCGCCGTATCCACGAGCGGGTACCCACCGCCTATCTGTTGAAGGAAGCCTGGTTTTGCGGCATGTCGTTCATTGTCGATGAGCGTGTGCTGATCCCACGCTCACCGATCGGCGAACTGATCGAAAACCGCTTCGAGCCCTGGCTGGCCCAGCCACCGGCGCGCATTCTCGACCTGTGCACGGGTTCCGGTTGCATTGGCATCGCGTGTGCCTATGAGTTCCCGGACGCCGAAGTGGTGTTGGGCGACCTGTCCTTCGAAGCGCTGGAAGTGGCCAACCAGAATATCGAGCGCCATGGCGTCGATGAACGCGTGTACACCGTGCAGGGGGACGGCTTTGATGGCTTGCCGGGCCAGCGCTTTGACCTGATCGTGTCCAACCCGCCGTATGTGGATGCCGAGGATTTTGCCGACATGCCGGACGAATACCAGCATGAGCCAGAGCTGGGCCTGGCGTGCGGCGACGATGGCCTGAACCTGGTGCGGCGCATGCTCGCCGAAGCGGCCGATCACCTGACCGAGAAGGGCTTGCTGATTGTCGAGGTGGGCAACAGCCAGGTCCACGTCGAGGCGCTGTACCCGGAAGTCGATTTTGCCTGGCTGGAGTTCCAGCGCGGTGGGCATGGCGTGTTCATGTTGACGGCTGAACAGTGCCGGGCGCATCAGGCAATCTTCGCCGCCAGGATCTAACTGAAGAAGAACCGGCTGTCGTGGCAAGCGGGTTGTTGTGGCAAGCCCTAATGCCGTTCAGTTAAGCGTACATCGCCTTCTGTAGGAGCGAGGGGGACGCCTAGTTCTTGCTCGCGAAAAACGTCAACGATAACGCGTGTTTCCTGAGTGAACGCGGCGCCTGTGAGTTCTTCGCGAGCAAGAACTAGGCGTCCCCCTCGCTCCTACAAAAAAGCCTTAACTGAACGGCATTATGGCTAGCCCGCTCGCCACAGGGTTCCGGTTTGCTGCGCCACGGCGCCCAGTCGGATAGTTGGCGCACCTTCCACCTGTGTATCCCGTGCAACCCGGTCACTCGCGATTTACCGGTGCGTAGCGATCCAGATCAACAATCCCGCCTGAAACACGGTGAACGCTACCAGGCAGGTGATGGTAAACCGTAGCCCGCTGTCCTCACGCTTGAACTTGGTGACTTTTTCCTCTTCCTTGCGCAGCTTCACTTCCTGCTCCGCCAGGTTCTGTTCGGCCTGTTGCAGCATTTGCGCGGCTTCGAGGATCTCCACGAACTGCACCTTCTCGGTGTTCCAGCTGTCCAGCACATCGCCGACCTTGCCGGGCTGCACGTTGCCTTTCAAATGCTGCACATCGGCGTAGGCCACGTCAAAGCCTTGGACACGCAGGAAGTGATCGCGACGCAGGCGCGTGGCTTCATTGAGCGCGTCCTTGTTGGCCAGGTCTACGCCGTCAACGCGGTAGTGGGCCCACTTCTTCTTCGCCCAGGCGGCGCCTTGGGCGACCAGGAATCGGCCGATGCCACGGTTGGCCGGTTCGATTTCCAGGCTGTTGCCTGGGCCGAAGTGCACGCGGTGCTTGTCGTGATCGACCCAGATGTCCAGGTGATTCTGCTCGCGGCGCACCCGTTGGCCCGGTAACTGGATGACCATGCGCAGCAGGCTGTGGTGTTTGTCGTTGCGTTCGGCGTAACCGAACTGCACGAAACGCAAAGGCCTCACCCCCGTGGCGCGGTCAGTGGCCAGGGGCGCCAGGCGCAGCATCTTGAAATGTTCCGCCTGCACGTCTGCCCACGGCAGGGGCGCCGCGTCGACGACCTCGGTTTTTTCCGTGGCGGTTTCAGCGGTAGGTTCTGGTGTTGCTTCGGTGATAGTCATGCGGCGCGATCCTGTCCAAGCCCAGCCAGTCGACAGGCTTTTTGCTGTCGACCCTGGGCTTATCGGCCGCTTTTCCCAGTACTGGAGGCAATTAGTCGGTCAACGGGGTTGAAGTCCGTCGATAAAGCGCACCAGGCGTGTGCCCAGCTCGGCGGCCAGGGGCAATTGAGGGTTGTTATAGGAGGCCAGTTGCTGCTTCACGTCGTTGGGCACGATGCGCATCACGTGGTTCATGCCCTCGATTATCGTCAATTCGGCGTCGGGCTTGGCGTTCTTCAATTGCTGCGCATCGCCCACCCCCACCTGGATATCGTGGGTGCCCTGGATGATCAGCGCCGGCATGCGTAGCTTGGCAAAAGCTGCCGAGGGGTCGGCACGAAACAGGCTGATCAGATAGGGCTGAACGCTGGGTCGGAAAATCCCTTCCAGAGGGGCCGGCACATCGGGGTCCACCTGGCCGGCCTTGAGGTGGTCAAGGATTTCATTACTGCGCAGCAGCAGGGCAGGGGGCAGGTGGTCAGCCAACTGTTGGCGTATCACCTGGTCCACCGGACGGGCGCTGCCGGACAAGGAGACCACCCCCGCCGGATCGAGTTGCGGCGCGGCCAGGGCGGCCACCAGCGCACCTTCGCTATGGCCCAGCACAATCAGCGGGCCCATGCGCTTGTCGGCCTTGAGCAGCTTGCCCCAGGCCACGGCGTCGGCCACGTAGGCGTCCAGGGTCAGGTTGCGCTCATCGGGCGTGGCGGCCAGGCTGGCGGCAACGCCGCGCTTGTCGTAGCGCACGCTGGCGATGTTATGCCGGGCCAGTACCCAGGCCAGGCGCTTGAGGCTGTCGTTGCGCGCGCCGTCGGCGCTGTTGCCGTTGCGGTCGGTGGGGCCGGAGCCGGCAATGATCAGCACCACCGGCACCGGTTTGTCGGACTGGGGCAGCAGCAGCGAGCCAAACAGCTCGCCGCTGCCGGTGTCGAGGCTGATGGGCCGTTGCAACACCACGGGGGACGCGGCACAGGCCACGCCAGTAAACAGGGTCAGGGTCAGTAGCAAAACTCGAAGCATCATCACGCCATCATCAGGAAGGTGCCGGTTCGACCAACGTCTACCGGTAAGGTTTCGAGGATGAACTAGTCGGTTGGCCCGCGTATACTGGCGCGCTTGGTTATCACCTCTGAGTGATTACAACTGATTTCACGGAGCGCCCTGCATGTCCGGCAATACCTTCGGCAAGCTGTTCACTGTCACCACCGCAGGCGAAAGCCATGGCCCGGCGTTGGTCGCCATTGTCGACGGCTGCCCGCCCGGCCTCGAGCTGTCCCTGGAAGACCTGCAGCGCGACCTCGACCGCCGCAAGCCCGGCACCAGCCGCCACACCACCCAGCGTCAGGAGCCTGACCAGGTCGAAATCCTCTCTGGCGTGTTCGAAGGCCGCACCACTGGCTGTGCCATCGGCCTGCTGATCCGCAACACCGACCAGAAGTCCAAGGACTACTCGGCGATCAAGGACCTGTTCCGCCCGGCTCATGCCGACTACACCTACCATCACAAATACGGCGAACGCGACTACCGTGGCGGCGGCCGCAGCTCGGCCCGTGAGACCGCAATGCGCGTGGCGGCCGGTGCGATTGCCAAGAAGTACCTGGCCACCCAGGGTATCGTCATCCGTGGCTATATGAGCCAGTTGGGCCCGATCGAAATCCCGTTCAAGACCTGGGACAGCGTGGAAGACAACGCCTTCTTCTGCCCCGACCCGGACAAAGTGCCGGAACTGGAAGCCTACATGGACCAGTTGCGCCGCGACCAGGACTCCGTGGGCGCCAAGATCACCGTGGTCGCCGAAGGCGTCAAGCCGGGCCTGGGCGAGCCGATCTTCGACCGCCTGGACGCCGAACTGGCCCACGCGCTGATGAGCATCAACGCGGTGAAAGGCGTGGAAATCGGCGCGGGCTTCGCATGTGTCGCCCAGCGCGGCACCGAACATCGCGACGAACTGACCCCACAAGGTTTCCTCAGCAATAACGCGGGCGGCATCCTCGGCGGTATTTCCTCCGGGCAGCCGATCATTGCGCACCTGGCCCTCAAGGCCACATCGAGCATCACCACCCCGGGGCGTTCGATCGATGTGCACGGCAATCCGGTGGACGTCATCACCAAGGGCCGCCATGACCCGTGCGTCGGCATCCGTGCCACACCGATTGCCGAAGCGATGATGGCGATCGTGTTGATGGACCACCTGCTGCGCAACCGTGGGCAAAATGCCGATGTACGCGTGAGTACCCCGGTACTGGGCCAACTGTGACGGATTGTGGTGGCGAGCGATGTGGCTCGCGCGGGGCTGTGAAGCAGCCCCTTGCGGCAACATGACACCCCCCGTCCCGTACTGGCGCCTCTCCAGCTTCTACCTGTTCTACTTCGCCCTGCTGGGGGCGACAGCGCCATTCCTGGCGCTTTACTTCGATCATCTGGGGTTCTCCAGCGCGCGCATCGGCGAACTGGTGGCCATCCCCATGCTGATGCGCTGCGTGGCGCCCAACCTGTGGGGCTGGCTCGGCGACTATACCGGTCGGCGCCTGGCCATCGTGCGTTTTGGCGCGGTGTGCACCCTGGCGAGCTTTTGCCTGATTTTCATCAGCAAGACTTACGCCTGGCTGGCGCTGGTGATGGCCTTGCACGCGTTCTTCTGGCATGCGGTGCTGCCGCAGTTTGAAGTCATCACCCTGGCCCACCTGCACACACAAACCTCGCGCTACAGCCAGGTCCGCCTATGGGGCTCCATCGGCTTTATCCTCACCGTCGTGATCATGGGTCGCCTGTTCGACTGGCTGAGCCTGGATATTTACCCGGTGGTGGTCGTGGTGATCATGGCCGGCATCATCGGCGCCAGCCTGTGGGTACCGAACGCGCAGCCTGCCACCCAGGGCAATCGCCTGGCTGCCGAGGGTTTCCTCACGCAATTGCGCAGCCCCGGGGTCCTTGCGTTTTATGCCTGTGTGGCGCTGATGCAAATGAGCCATGGGCCGTACTACACCTTCCTGACCCTGCACCTGGAGCACTTGGGCTACAGCCGAGGCGTGATCGGTATGCTCTGGGCCCTGGGGGTGGTCGCGGAAGTGCTGATGTTCCTGGCCATGAGTCGCATCCTTACGCGCTTTTCCGTGCGTCGTGTGTTACTGGCCAGTTTCCTGCTGGCGGCGCTGCGTTGGTTGCTGCTGGGCTCGTTTGCCGAGTTTTTCTGGGTGTTGCTATTGGCGCAAGTGATGCACGCGGCAACGTTCGGCAGTTTTCATGCGGCGGCGATTGCCTTTGTGCAACGCAGCTTCGGCGACCGCCAGCAGGGTCAGGGCCAGGCGTTGTACGCAGCTTTGGCCGGCACCGGCGGCGCACTTGGCGCTTTGTATGCCGGCTATAGCTGGAACCTGTTGGGGCCGACCCTCACGTTCAGCATCGCCAGCGTCGCGGCCCTGGCCGCCGCCCTTATCATCGGCTTTCGATTGAAAGAGCAGAACCAAGGAACCGTCCAATGAGTTATGTAGCCGTTTACTCCGTCACCACCCCGGATACCCCGAACAAGGTCCTGACCCATTTCGACGACATCGTCTCGACCCTGGCCGAGCACGGTGTGCGGTTCGAGCGCTGGCAACCAGGCCCACTGGCAAAAGGTGCCAGCGAGGCTGAAATGATCGCCGCGTGCCAGCCCCGGATCGACGCCCTCGGTTACGGCTGCATTGAGGTGTTCAGCGTCACCGGCGACCACCCGCAACGCACCGAGCTGCGCGCCGGCCTTCTCGATGAGCGCCGCTACAGCTCGGACCAGGCCAGGTTCTTTATCGCCGGCCAGGGGCTGTTCAGCTTGCACATCGGTGACTATGTGTACGGCGTACGCTGTGAGAAAAATGACCTGCTGGTGATCCCGGCCGGCTTGCCGCATTGGTTCGATATGGGAGAGCACCCGCACTGCGTGATCTTGCAGTTATCCCACCAGCCTGGGCACGCGGTCGCTGAGTTTACCGGGAGTGAGCTTGCCGCTGGGTTTCCAGGATTGGACGACTAGTCGCTGGTTCGCGATTGTTCAACCCGCCTATGCGGAAAAGTATTGTGGGAAGAACCTTATTGGAGTGTAAGACTTGGCTGTTTTTGCAGGTCTTGCTCTTTAATTCCGTTCGTTATGTAAATCTCTCCAAACCTCGATGTTTATGCTGTCTGTCAATAGGAGAAATCCGAAGGTTAGGACGGCGTCCGCAAATAAAAGGAGAGAGATGAATGAGCGCGCAACAGGAGCAGGATCGATCGTCACCGACGCAGGACGAAGTGTCCACAGCGGTGAGAAAGCGCCTGAGCTTGTCCGGCAAGCCCCTGACCCCCGCGGAACAGGAAATCCTGCGCTGGGCCCTGGAGGGCAAGACTGTCTGGGAGATCAGCCAGATTCGAGCCAGTTCCGAAGCCACGGTGAAATTTCACCTGCGTAACATCTATGGCAAGTTGCAGGTCACCAACCGCGTGCAGGCAATGAATGAAGCGGTTCGGCAAGGCCTGTACTGAACGCATAAAAAAGGGCCGCGACGCTTGATGGCGTCGCGGCCCTCTTTATTGCTGGATAGCTCAGGCCGAATGGTAGGTCGGCAAGGCAAAGCGGTTCTGGCTTTGCAGCATCGAAATCTGCGGCAGCTCACTGGCTTGTTCGGCCAGGTCGCGGCGAATCGCGCTGATCACCCACGTCAGTTGATCGGCAGTGTGCAACTGCTGGTAAGAGATCGAACGCTTGACCTGCTTGCCTTCGCTGTTGCGCAGGGTCAACAGGATACCGCCGTCGGGACGTGGCTGGGTGGTGACGTCGTAGTTGGAGAATACTGAGGCGAATTTATCTTGGATCAGGCTCATGTCTATCAGCTCCGTTGGCTCAAGTTGGCAAGCATGGAGTGATAGGTGCAGTGATTGTGCCAGCTAATGAATTTATAAAAAATCTTTATAAATCAACAGGTTGAAAATATTCAGAATTTTCGGTTTCGTGCAATTTGCATGAATGGCCATCATGCATCCTGCATTTTGCGCTATTCGATAGGCCCGTCGCGGCGGGTGCTCAAGGGTAAAGACTGTCAGTACGTGACTAAATTCCCTTTTTTCAGCCGACGAGGGGCAGGGGATACAAAACTTTTCAAATCCCGCGTGTACAGCTGAAGAATCGCTGGCGTATTTTCCTGCAAGGCATTCGGCCTCCTGCCTTCGCAAGGCGCCGGTGTTTCCGGATCAGATAAAGAATAAGAAAAAGGATGTTCCGCCATGAGCCATCAGCCAAACGACATGATCACCTGGGGCATGATGCTGCGTAAGGTGCCAGCCATCGTGCGGGCCTTGCCTCGAGTGGTGCGCGGCATGCGCGCTGCGAATGTCACCGACCCGGCGCAGCCTTGCGGCCTGGGCTGGCACTTCGAACAAGCCACCCTGCGTAACCCTGATGGCGCCGCCTTGCTCTACGGCGACAGCGTGCTCAGCTACCGCGACGCTAACCAGCGTGCCAACCGTATCGCCCATCATCTGGCCTCCCAAGGCATCGGCAAGGGTGACGTCGTCGCGCTGTTTATCGAAAACCGTCCCGAGTTGCTGCTGAACGTGCTGGCGGTGGCCAAGCTTGGCGGCATCTGCGCCATGCTCAATACCGCACAAACCCAGGCGGCGTTGGTGCACAGCCTGAACCTGGTCAACCCGGTGGCAATCGTGGTCGGCGCGGAATTGGTGGATGCCTATACGGTGGTGCGCGATCAAGTGTCGATCCCGGCGGAGCGCACCTGGTTCGTCGCGGATCAGCATGCCAGCGTGGCCCCCGAGGGGTATGTCGACCTGATGGCCGCCAGTGCCGACTGTTCGCCAGACAACCCCGCCAGCAGTGCCCGGATCTTCTTCAGCGACCCCTGCTTCTATATCTACACCTCCGGCACCACCGGCCTGCCCAAGGCCGGCATCATGAAACATGGTCGCTGGACCAGGACCGCCGTCAGTTTCGGCAGCATCGCCCTGGACATGGGCCCGGACGATGTCATGTATTGCACCTTGCCGCTGTACCACGCCACCGGTCTGTGCGTGTGCTGGGGGGCGGCGATCATTGGTGCCTCGGGATTCGCCATTCGGCGCAAATTCAGCGCCAGCCAGTTCTGGGACGATGCGCGCAAATTCAACGCCACTACCCTCGGGTATGTCGGCGAATTGTGCCGCTACCTGCTTGACCAGCCCACCAGTACCCAGGATCGCGATAACCAGGTGACCAAGATGGTCGGCAACGGCTTGCGCCCCGGTGTTTGGGCACAATTCAAACAGCGCTTTGGCGTCGAGCATATCTGCGAACTGTATGCCGCCAGCGATGGCAATATCGGCTTTACTAACGTGTTGAACTTCGACAACACCATCGGCTTTTGCCTGCAACATTGGGCGCTGGTGGATTACGTCCCGGAGAGCGGCGAACCGCTGCGGGGCAGTGATGGCTTCATGCGCAAGGTGCAAACGGGCGGCCAGGGCCTGTTGCTGGCCAGGATTGATGAAAAGTCGCCGTTCGATGGCTACACCGACCCGGAAAAGAACCGCAAGGTGGTGCTGACCGACGTGTTCGAAAAGGGCGATCGCTACTTCAATACCGGCGACTTGTTACGCAGCATCGGCTTTGGCCATGCGCAGTTTGTCGATCGCCTGGGGGATACCTATCGCTGGAAGGGCGAGAACGTTTCCACCACCGAAGTCGAGAACATCCTGCTGCAACACCCGCAGATCGCCGAGGTCGTGGCCTATGGTGTCGAGATCGAAAACACCAACGGCCGCGCAGGCATGGTCGCCATCACTCCCAGTGAATCCCTGGCGGCCCTGGATATGCGCGAACTGCTGCAATTCGCCCATGGTCAATTGCCGCACTATGCGGTGCCGTTATTCCTGCGGATCAAGGTGAAGATGGAGACCACTGGCACCTTCAAGTACCAGAAGGTACGGCTCAAGGAAGAAGCCTTCGACCCGGACAAGGCGGGCAACGATCCGGTCTACGCGTGGTTGCCGGGCTCGGACAGCTACGTGCCGGTCACCGGTCAATTATTGGCGCAGATCCAGGGCGGTGAGTTTCGCTATTGATTGTGTCTATGAAGGCTTTTGACAAAAAAGCCATGACAGTGGGGAACTCCATCGCGACACTGGGCGCCATATAAAGCACCAGAACAGGAGCCTCCCCATGTCAGACCACGCCAAACGAATGACCGAAGACGAAGCCGCCGAGTTTGCCGAGCAGGTCTTCGACGTGGCCCGCAAAGGCGACGCGGCCATGCTCGCCGCGCTGCTGGCCAAAGGCTTGCCGGCCAACCTGCGCAACCACAACGGCGACACCTTGCTGATGCTCGCGGCCTACCATGGCCACGCCGAGGCGGTAAAAGTGCTGCTGGAATTCAAGGCTGACCCGCTGATCGCCAATGACAAGAACCAACTGCCGATCGCTGGCGCGGCGTTCAAGGGCAACCTGCCCGTGGTCAAGGCCCTGATCGAGGGTGGCGCGCCGGTTGACGCAGCATCCTCGGACGGCCGCACGGCACTGATGATGGCGGCGATGTTCAACCGCGTTGAGATGGTGGACTACCTGCTGGGCCAGGGCGCGAACCCCAGGGCGGTCGATGCCCAGGGTGCGACGGTGCTGGCAGCGGCGCAGACCATGGGCGCGATGGATACGGCGGCGCAGTTGCAGAAACTGGTGTAGGCTACGCGCCCTCGAAAACCAGCCCGTCACAGGATCGCCCCATGAAAACCGCCCTCGTCGAACTCATCAGCAACATCAGCACTGGCCTCATGAGCGACGACGAGGTGGCGCGCATCGCCGAAGAGGCCGCCCAGGCCTACGCAGACCCTGCGGCCTTCCTGGCGGCCAATCCGGACATCAACTACGACGACACCTTCCCGATCCCGTTGGGGGAGTGGGTGGTGGTCGGCAGCCTGCCGGACACCGTGCTGTTCCAGGCCGATACTTACAGTGATCTGTTTGCCCAGATCGTCGCGTCGTTCGGCCCGGGCGTGGCATTCAACCTCAAGCCCAAGCAACTGGCCAAGACCGAAGCGCTGACCGCCCTCAACCGCATCCAGATCCAGATGAGCGCCCTGAGCCCGGAAGACGGCGGCTATGTGTTGATGAACTTCAGCCAACCGCTGGATGACGAGATCCAGGCGGTGCTGGTGTACGGCAACGACCTGGCGCGCGTGTTGGCGCTGTGTGCCGAAGTCGGCATCAAGGGCGAGCCTTCCCTGGAAGCGTTGAAGGTGGCCGTTCACGTCTGAAATAAAACGGAACCCCCGCCAGGGCTGACTATCCTACAAGGGCATGCCCTCACTTAGGAGCGACACCATGGGTTCTACTTTCAACGGTCTGATCGGGTTGATCATCCTGGCGCTGGATATCTGGGCGATCATCAATGTGTTCCAAAGCGGCGCAAGCACCGGGGCCAAGGTGCTCTGGATCCTGTTGATCCTGTTGCTGCCAGTGTTGGGCCTGATCATCTGGGCGATCGCCGGGCCGCGCGGTAATGTGCGGATCTGACCCCTCACTCCCTTTGGCGTGTGAGCAATAAGTGTGGGAGGGGGCTTGCTCCCGATAGCGGTGTGGCAGTGCCAGATGAGTTGGCTGACCCACCGCTATCGGGAGCAAGCCCCCTCCCACAGTGGTCTTCAGCGCACTCCAGAGATTTGTGTGTCGAAATATTCGCTGCACGAAATTTTCACATCCCATCCAAGACAATTCGCCCGCTTTGAATCGCCGCCCCAAGGCTCTATCTCCAGTGCCGTTAACGGCAGAAGGGGGGCGCACATTCAGTAATTAATAGCGTTGCTCGCATTGATCGGGCACCATTTGCGCCACCGCGCAAACCGCCTACCCCCAGCCAGCCTGGGCGAGGCCGAGCGCCATTGCTTTATTTCGCAACTTAAACTTCCAATGGGTCCTGAAACGACATGGCAAACCCGGACGCCCTGAGTCAGCAGCGAGCTTCTAATCGCCTGCTGCAACCGACCGTCAAATCCCATCTGGCGTACACGCTGCTTTGCGCACTGGTCATGATGGTGATGTTTTCCCTGCTGCGCCTGGCGCTGCTGGCCTACAACCGCGAGATGATCCTCGACACCCCGGCCTCGACCTTCTTGGAAGCGTTCGCCAACGGCCTGCGCCTGGATATTCGCCTGGTGGTGTACGTGCTGATCCCGCTGCTGCTGGCCCTGTTCAGCGTACGGGCCATGGCCGCGCGTGGGTTCTTCCGTTTGTGGCTGACCGTTGCGTCCAGCATCGCCCTGTTCCTGGGCTTGATGGAGATGGACTTCTACCGCGAATTCCACCAGCGCCTCAACGGCCTGGTCTTCCAATATGTCAAGGAAGACCCGAAGACCGTGATGAGCATGCTCTGGTACGGTTTCCCAGTGGTGCGCTACCTGCTGGCCTGGGCCGTGGGCACGCTGATCCTGAGCATCGCCTTCAAGGGTGCCGACCGTGCCACGCGCCCGCGCGGCCCGTTCAGCGGTGGCAGCATCGGTACCCGCCAGGTGGCGCCGTGGTACTCGCGCATCGCGGTGTTCGTGGTTTGCCTGCTGGTCGCGGTCGTCGCTGCTCGTGGCACCCTGCGCCAGGGCCCGCCGCTGCGTTGGGGTGACGTCTACACCACCGAGTCGAACTTCGCCAACCAGTTGGGCCTCAATGGCACCTTGTCGCTGATCGCCGCGGCCAAGTCGCGCTTCTCCGAAGAACGCTCCAACATCTGGAAAGCCACCCTGGATCAACCGCTGGCCACCCAGACCGTGCGCGACATGCTGGTCTTGCCGCAAGAGAAACTGGTGGATACCGACACCGCCGCCGTGCGCCGTGACTACACGCCGCCGGCCGAAAAAACCCTGCCGATCAAGAACGTCGTCGTGATCCTGATGGAAAGCTTCGCCGGTCACTCGGTGGGCGCCTTGGGTCGCCCGGGCAATATCACGCCGTACTTCGACAAGTTGTCCAAGGAAGGCCTGCTGTTCGACCGCTTCTTCTCCAATGGCACTCACACCCACCAGGGTATGTTCGCCACCATGGCCTGCTTCCCGAACCTGCCGGGCTTCGAATACCTGATGCAGACCCCCGAAGGCAGTCACAAGCTGTCGGGCCTGCCGCAGTTGCTCAGTGCGCGCAAGTTTGACGACGTGTATGTCTACAACGGCGACTTCGCCTGGGACAACCAGTCCGGTTTCTTCAGCAACCAGGGCATGACCAACTTCATTGGCCGCAATGACTTCGTCAACCCGGTGTTCTCCGACCCGACCTGGGGCGTGTCCGACCAGGACATGTTCAACCGTGGCCTGGAAGAGTTGAAGGCCCGCGAAGGCGGCAAGCCGTTCTACGCATTGCTGCAAACCCTGTCCAACCACACGCCGTACGCGCTGCCCAACCCGTTGCCGGTGGATAAAGTGACCGGCCGTGGCAGCCTCGACGAGCATTTGACGGCCATGCGCTACTCCGACTGGGCCCTGGGCCAGTTCTTTGAAAAGGCCCGCAAAGAGCCGTACTTCAAGGAAACCCTGTTCGTGATCGTGGGTGACCACGGCTTTGGCAATGAACAGCAGATCACCGAAATGGACCTGGGCCGCTTCAATGTGCCGATGCTGATGATCGCACCGGGTATCCAGGAGAAGTTCGGCGAGCGTGACCACACCGTGGGCACCCAGATCGACATCGTCCCGACTATCATGGGGCGCCTTGGCGGCGACACCCTGCACCAGTGCTGGGGGCGTGACCTGCTGAACCTGCCGGAAGGCGACAAGGGCTTCGGCGTGATCAAGCCTTCGGGCAGCGACCAGACCGTGGCGTTGCTCACTGGCGACCGCGTGCTGGTGTTGCCTAAGGAAATGCCACCGAAGTTGTGGGAATACGAACTGGGCGCCGACCCAACCGGTAAGGTCATTCCTGATTCGCCGGACGAAGCTGCACTGAAGCAGAAGCTTGAATCGTTCCTGCAGACCGCAACCAAGAGCCTGTTGGATAACACCGCAGGGGTGGTTGATGGCAAGCCGGACTAATTGACCGGCAATAAAAAAGAGGCCTTCAAGAAGGCCTCTTTTTTTGCCCGGCTTTTATATCTTGCCGAGCAGCAACAACACCAGCAGCACGACCAGGACCACACCGAGAATACCCGACGGACCATAACCCCAGCTACGGGAGTGCGGGAACACTGGAAGGCCACCGACCAGTAGAAGGATCAGGATAATGATCAGAATGAGGCTCATAGTTTTTTTCCTTGTAGGCCTTCTGTAAAGACCGGTTATTTAACGATAGGCCCGACAGTTGAATACGGACGCCTTAATAACTCCGACTGTGCGCCTGCGTGGAAAATTCCATGTTTTTTTAAAGCGTTTTGCAGCGTCGCTTATTTCTTTTAATACCCTCGCCAATGCACCTGCTTAGTTGAAAAAGATTGAACTTAGCCTGTGGGCAGGTATCCGACCGAGCCCGCGGTTTGCCTGGGGCATTCATCACTCTGATGGTGCGTGGGTGTAGGAAAAACCTTCGCTACACTGCCGATCACTTCTTCTGTGAACCACAAGGCTACTTTCTATGCAAAATCGCATGATGATCACTGGCGCCGGGTCCGGCCTGGGTCGTGAAATCGCTCTGCGCTGGGCCCGCGAGGGTTGGCAACTGGCCTTGTCGGATGTCAGTGAGCCGGGCCTGCAGGAAACCTTGAAGCGGGTACGCGAGGCCGGTGGCGACGGTTTTATCCAGCGCTGCGACGTGCGCGACTACAGTCAGCTCACGGCCTTTGCCCAGGCCTGCGAGGAGAAGCTGGGTGGCATAGATGTGATCGTCAACAATGCCGGCGTGGCCTCCGGTGGGTTCTTCGCCGAACTGTCCCTGGAGGATTGGGACTGGCAGATCGCGATCAACCTGATGGGCGTGGTCAAGGGCTGCAAGGCGTTCCTGCCGCTGCTGGAAAAGAGCAAGGGCCGCATCATCAACATTGCTTCGATGGCAGCACTGATGCAGGGCCCGGCCATGAGCAACTACAACGTGGCCAAGGCCGGCGTAGTGGCGCTATCGGAAAGCCTGTTGGTGGAGCTCAAGCAGCAGGAAGTGGGGGTGCACGTGGTCTGCCCGTCGTTTTTCCAGACCAACCTGTTGGACTCGTTCCGTGGACCGACCCCGGCAATGAAAGCGCAGGTGGGCAAGTTGCTCGAGAGCTCACCGATTTCGGCGGCGGATATCGCCGATTACATTTACCAGCGGGTGGCCCAGGGCGAGTTCATGATCCTGCCCCATGAGCAGGGCCGGATGGCGTGGGCGTTGAAGCAGAAGAACCCGCAGTTGCTGTATGACGAGATGACCGTGATGGCGGATAAGATGCGCGCGAAGGCCCAGGCTGTCAGGGGGTGATTGGGATGGTGTGCATATCCGTTTCCTTGGTAACGGATATGCCCCGCTAAACCCGCCACAACCAAGCCTCTGTCTGTCAGGCAATTTACCCGCCTATGTAGGCGCTGCCTGATTTAGCCGCAAGCCATTGCTGCCACAAATCCAAGCGCGCAAGGTCAAGGTCCTGTCACTCGAAAAGGACAACCGCCATGCTGGTCTTAAGCCGCGCCGTAGGCGAAATCATCTCCATTGGCGATGACATCGCCTTGCACATCCTCGAACTGAACGGTACCCAGGTTAAATTCGGCATCCAAGCGCCGACGGGCGTCAATGTGCACCGCGCCGAGGTGTTTGAGAAGATCGTCGAACGCCAGGGTGCCGCCGCCCATCCGCAACCCAACGCCTGAAACCGCGCTCAGTCGAACAGATGCTTGGGCACGTCGTGCTTGAGCATCAACTGGCATTGTTCGCTGTCGGGGTCGAATACGATCAATGCCTGGCCCTTGGTCAGCGCCTGGCGCACGCGCAATACCCGGGTTTCCAGGGGCGTGTCGTCGCCATTGTCGGTACCGTCGCGGGTGACGAAGTCTTCGATCAGGCGGGTCAGGGTGTCGACTTCAAGTGCGTCGTAGGGAATCAGCATACAAGCCTCAACTAGAGAATCCCGGCGATGCTACTGCGCCGGGACCATTGTTGCCAGCGTCAGGACTTCTGACCGACCAGGCTATCTACCGGCGGCACACGCGTGTCGCTCTCCATCTGCGTTTCGTGCTCGATCTGATGGCTGAACCTGTCCAGTGAACCCTGGGCCGGTTGCGCATCGCTGGCAAACACGGGGGGGCTGAGGATATACGCGCTCAGCAGGCGACTCAGGGCCGCCAGGCTGTCGATATGGGTGCGCTCGTAGCCGTGGGTCGCATCGCAACCAAACGCCAGCAGCGCGGTGCGGATATCGTGGCCAGCGGTCACCGCCGAGTGGGCATCGCTGAAGTAATAACGAAACAGGTCGCGACGCACCGGCAGTTCATTGTCCGACGCCAGGCGCAGCAGGTGGCGGGACAGGTGATAGTCATACGGCCCGCCGGAGTCCTGCATCGCCACGCTCACCGCGTGCTCGCTGGAGTGCTGGCCAGGGGCGACCGGTGCGATATCGATGCCGACAAACTCACTCACATCCCAGGGCAGGGCAGCCGCTGCGCCGCTGCCGGTTTCCTCGGTGATGGTGAACAGCGGGTGGCAGTCGATCAGCAAGGGTTCGCCGCTGTCGACGATGGCCTTGAGTGCGGCAAGCAGGGCGGCGACACCAGCCTTGTCGTCCAAGTGGCGCGCGCTGATATGGCCGCTTTCGGTGAATTCGGGCAGGGGGTCGAACGCCACGTAGTCACCGATGCCGATTCCCAGGGAGTCGCAGTCGGCACGGGTCGCGCAGTAGGCGTCCAGGCGCAGCTCCACATGGTCCCAGCTCACCGGCATTTCATCCACGGCGGTATTGAATGCGTGCCCTGAGGCCATCAATGGCAGGACGCTGCCACGGATCACGCCGTTGTCGGTGAACAGGCTGACGCGGCTGCCCTCGGCAAAGCGGCTTGACCAGCAACCGACGGGGGCCAGGGTCAGGCGTCCGTTATCCTTGATCGCGCGGACGGCGGCGCCGATGGTGTCCAAGTGCGCCGATACTGCGCGGTCGGGGCTGTTCTTCTGGCCCTTGAGGGTGGCGCGAATGGTGCCGCGACGGGTCATTTCAAACGGGATGCCCAGCTCTTCCAGGCGTTCGGCGACATAGCGCACGATGGTATCGGTAAACCCGGTGGGGCTGGGGATGGCGAGCATTTCCAGCAGCACTTTTTGCAGGTAGTTGAGATCCGGTTCGGGGATGGTTCGGGTCATAAAGACTCCTGACTGGATAAGATAAGGGCGGTTTTGTGGCGAGCTGGCTTGTTGTGGAGAGCTGGCTTGTTGTGGCAAACGGACTTGTTGTGGCGAGCTAGCTTGTTGTGGCGAGCGGGCTTGCCCTAATGCCGTTCAGTTAAGGCTTTTTTGTAGGAGCGAGCTTGCTCGCGAAGAACTCACAGGCGCCGCGTTCACTCAGGAAACACGCGTTATCGTTGACGTTTTTCGCGAGCAAGCTCGCTCCTACAGAAGGCGATGTACGCTTAACTGAACGGCATTAGGGCTTGCCCCGCGTTGGGCTGCGCAGCAGCCCCCTCTCTCCAAGCACCACGCTCTTTCAGTCAGACCTCATTGGCACATGTGGGGGGCTGCTGCGCAGCCCAACGCGGGGCAAGCCCGCTCGCCACAACAAGCCCGCTCGCCACAAAAAATCGCTACCACCACAGGCCCCCTCGCCACAGGGTTTATTGAGCGGTCGGCTGACTGTGTGGAAACAACAAATCCACAAACTTCTCTGCCGTCGGCTGCGGTTCATGGTTTGCCAGCCCGGCCCGTTCGTTGGCTTCGATAAACACGTACTCCGGTTGATCGGCCGCGGGCACCAGCAGGTCCAGGCCCACCACGGGGATATCCAGCGCGCGGGCGGCGCGTACGGCGGCGTCGACCAGGGTGGGATGCAGGATGCCCGTCACATCTTCCAGGCACCCACCCGTGTGCAGGTTGGCAGTACGGCGCACAGCCAATTGCACACCACGGGGCAGGATGCTGTTGTAGTCGTAGCCAGCGGCTTTCAAGGTGCGTTCGGTTTCGGCATCCAGGGGGATTTTGCTTTCGCCATCGGTGGCGGCCTGGCGGCGCCGGCTTTGCGCCTCGATCAGCGCGCGGATGGAGTGCTGGCCGTCGCCGATTACTTCGGCCGGGCGGCGAATCGCGGCGGCCACGACTTCGAAGCCGATCACCAGGATGCGCAGGTCGAGACCCTCGTGGAAGCTCTCGAGCAATACGCGGCTGTCGAACTGCCGCGCCGCTTCGATGGCCTGTTGCACCTCGTCAATCTCTTGCAGGTCCACCGCTACACCCTGGCCTTGCTCGCCGTCCAACGGCTTGACCACGATGCGCTGGTGTTCGTCGAGGAACTCCAGGTTGTCATCGGCGCTGCCCGCCAGTTGCTGGGAAGGCAGTTTCAAACCGGCGGCCTTCAATACCTTGTGCGTAAGGCTCTTGTCCTGGCACAGGGTCATGCTGATGGCGCTGGTCAGGTCGCTCAATGACTCCCGGCAACGCACGCGACGCCCGCCATGGCTGAGGGTGAACAGCCCCGCATCGGCGTCGTCCACCTGCACGTCGATGCCGCGCCGATGGGCTTCTTCGACGATGATCCGCGCATAGGGGTTGAACCCCGCCTGCGGGCCGGGGCCGAGGAACAGCGGCTGGTTGATACCGTTCTTGCGCTTGATCGCAAAGGTGGTCAGCGCGCGGAAGCCCAGCTTGGCGTACAGGCTCTTGGCTTGGCGGTTGTCGTGCAGCACCGACAGGTCGAGGTAGCTCAGGCCACGGCTCATAAAGTGTTCCACCAGGTGGCGCACCAGCACTTCGCCCACGCCGGGGCGCGTGCATTGCGGGTCGACGGCCAGGCACCACAGGCTGCATCCGTTTTCCGGGTCGTGGAAGGCTTTGGGGTGATTCAGGCCCATGACGCTGCCGATCACTGCGCCGCTGTCCTCATCCTCGGCCAACCAGTACACCGGGCCTCCTTCATGACGCGGCGTGAGGCGCTCGGCGTCGACGGGCAACATGCCGCGGCCCTGATAGAGCTGGTTGACCGCGAGCCAATCGGCCTCGGTCTGGACCCGGCGAATCCGGAAGCCGCGAAACACCCGGGTGGCAGGGCGATAGTCGCTGAACCACAGGCGCAGGGTATCGGACGGATCCAGGAACAACTGCTGCGGATCGATCCCGAGGATCTGTTGGGGCGCAGCCACGTACAGCGCGATGTCGCGCTCGCCGGGCTGCTCGTTGAGCAGTTCCTGGGCCAGGCTGGCCGGGTCGGGAAAGGTGTGGCCGATCAACAGCCGGCCCCAGCCGCAATGCACCGCAATCGGCTCGGCGGCCAGTGGGCTGCCATCTTCGGCCAGGCGCGCCTGCAGGCGCTCATAGGTCGGCGCCTGGCCCTTGAGCAAGCGTTGGCTGTAAGCCGCGGCATTCGGTTTCATGGATCAGATTCCTTGTTCGCTGAGCCACAGGTTCAGCGCTGCCAGTTGCCACAGCTTGGAGCCGCGCAACGGCGTCAGTTGGCCCTGCGGGTCAGTCAGCAGGCGATCGAGCATGGCCGGGTTGAACAGGCCGCGATCCTGGCTGGGGTCGAGCAGCAGTTCACGCACCCAGTTCAAGGTGTCGCCCTGCAAATGCTTGAGCCCTGGCACCGGGAAGTAGCCTTTCTTGCGGTCGATGACTTCGCTCGGGATCACCCGGCGCGCCGCTTCCTTGAGTACCTGCTTGCCGCCGTCGGGCAACTTGAATTGACCGGGGACGCGTGCCGACAGCTCCACCAGGCGGTAGTCGAGGAACGGCGTGCGGGCCTCCAGGCCCCAGGCCATGGTCATGTTGTCGACGCGTTTGACCGGGTCGTCCACCAGCATCACCGTGCTGTCCAGGCGCAGGGCCTTGTCCACGGCGGCATCGGCGCCGGGCATCGCGAAATGCTCACGCACGAAATCGCCAGCGGCATCGTTGGCGGTCAGCCATTTTGGAGCGGCGGTGGCGGCGTAGTCGTCGTAGCTGCGGTCGAAAAACGCCTCGCGGTACGCGGCATACGGATCGCTGGCACCGTCCACCTGCGGGTACCAGTGGTAACCGGCAAACAGTTCGTCGGCGCCCTGGCCGCTTTGTACCACCTTGCAATGCTTGGCCACTTCCCGGGACAAGAGGTAGAAGGCAATGCAGTCATGACTGACCATCGGCTCGCTCATGGCGCGGAACGCGGCCGGCAGTTGCTCGATGATCTCGCTTTCGGCGATGCGCAATTGATGGTGGCGGGTGCCGTAGTGCTTGGCGATCAGGTCTGAATACTGGAATTCATCGCCGCGCTCGCCGCCAGCGTCTTCAAAACCGATGGAGAAGGTCGACAGGTCCTGCACGCCGACTTCCCGCAACAGGCCGACAAGCAGGCTCGAATCGACGCCACCGGAGAGCAGCACGCCGACATCCACGGCGGCGCGTTGGCGAATCGCCACGGCCTCGCGGGTGCTGTCGAGCACGCGGTCGGTCCAGTCTTCCAGCGTGAGGTTGCGCTCATCCTCTCGCGGGCCGTAGGGCAGGGTCCACCAGGTTTTTTGCTCGGTGTTGCCCTTGGTGTCGACGCGCATCCAGGTGGCGGGCGGCAGTTTTTCGATGCCTGCCAGCAGCGTGCGCGGTGCAGGCACCACGGCATGGAAGTTCAGGTAATGGTTGAGTGCGACGGGGTCGAGGATCGGGTTGATATCGCCGCCCTTGAGCAGGGCTGGCAGGGTTGAGGCAAAGCGCAAACGCTGGCCGGTACGTGAGAGGTACAACGGCTTCACGCCCAGGCGGTCGCGGGCGATAAACAGGCGCTGGGCGTCGCGCTCCCAGATGGCAAACGCGAACATGCCGTTGAGCTTGGGCAGCAGAGCCTCGCCCCAGGCGTGATAGCCCTTGAGCAGCACTTCGGTGTCGCCGCCGGAATAGAAGGCATAGCCCAGGGCTTCGAGCTCCTGGCGCAGTTCCGGGAAGTTATAGATTGCACCGTTGAACGCCAGGGACAGCCCCAGCTGGGCGTCAACCATCGGTTGGGCCGAGCCATCCGACAGGTCCATGATTTTCAGGCGTCGATGGCCCAGGGCAATCGGCCCTTGGGCATGAAAGCCCCAGGCGTCGGGGCCACGGGGGGCCAAGTGATGGGTGATGCGTTCAATCGCTGCCAGGTCGGCAGGTTGGGCATCAAAACGTAGTTCTCCAGCTAATCCGCACATAAGTTCCTTACCGGTTTTTCCGTTGGGGAGGGGTAAATACTCAATGCGCCTAAAGGGCGCGTACCCAGAAACTGACACGCCCCTATGATTGGAGTTTTAGAACAATCTGTTATAAGGCCAAGAGCCTTGGCTGCTCCGGTGCGATCCTGCGCGGCGAGTGGCCCGTTACTGCGCAGAGGAGCCGCCCGTGCCGCGAATCAATGCGCGCAAGGCGAACCGATTCGGATGGCAGGCGTCGGCCACGCTTTTAGGCACCGGCAAGGGTTCATCGTCCAGCCATGCCGCCAACAGTTCCGCGCACAGGGGGGCGGTCACCAGCCCACGGGAGCCATGGCCGCTGTTGATATACAGGCCGTCGAGCCATGGGCAGGCGGCCTCGGGTACCTGTCGGGCGTCCTTGCGCAGTGCCGCATAGGCGTGGTCAAAGGCCGCGCGATCGGCCAGTGGCCCGACAATCGGCAGGTAGTCCGGGCTGGTGCAGCGAAACGCGGCGCGGCCTTGCAGATCCTCGCCGGCAAGGTGGTCGGCGCCCAGGCGGTGCAGCAGGTCGACGGATATTTCCCGCAGCATGTCCAGGTTGCCGACATGCTCGGCGACCGTGGGGGTCAGGTCATCGCTCTTGAAGTCGAAGCTGGCGCCCAGCGTGTGCTCCCCCAGGCGCGCCGGGGCCACATAGCCCTCGGCGCACACCACCGTGGCCAACGCCTGGCTCGCCGGGGTTTGCGCCAAGCGGGTGATTTGCCCGCGAATGCGCTTGAGGGGCAGGTCGGCGCTGAACGCGAAGTGCTTGATCTGCGCTGCGTTGGCCAGCACCACCACACTGGCGCTGGCCAGCAAGGTGTCGCCGGCCAGGGCGCGCCATTGACCGTCGACGCGTTGCAACTCAAGGGCTTCGTGATGCGTCAGCACGGTGATCAGAGGGTGCCGGGCTTGCCATTCGCATAACGCTGGCGGGTGCACCCAACCGCCTTCGGGGTAGAACAGCCCGCCATGCTCCAGCGCCACACCGGCACGAGCCTGGGCCTGGGCCTGATCGAGCCGATGCAGCAGGCCAGGGGCGAATGCGCCGGCCAACTGTGCCTGGCGCTCGGCTTCCTTGGCGTTGAAGGCCAGTTGAAGCACGCCGCAACCGTCCCAGTCGACGCCTCGGTGCAGGTGTTCCAACAGGCGTCGGGTATGGCCGAAACCGCTGAGGATCAACTGCGAAAGTGCCGTGCCGTGCGCTGACAGCTTGAGGTAAAGCACGCCTTGCGGGTTGCCCGAGGCTTCCTGCGCCAGGCCCGCATGTCGTTCCAGCAGCTTGACGCGCCAGCCGCGTGCCGCGAGGCTGGCTGCCGTAGCGCAGCCGGCCAGGCCACCCCCGATCACCAGGGCGCTGCGCTCACCGTGCAGCGGCGTTGGACGGGCGAACCACGGTTTGTCCGGGGGCGGCGGCGGGGTGTCGGCCGGCCACCCAAGGTATTCACCCCGCAGGATCTCCCATTTGTGGCCAATACCCGGCGTGCGTTTCATCTTGAACCCGGCGGCATTGATCAGCCGCCGCACCCAACCGGTGCTGGTAAACGTGCTGATGGTCGCTCCAGGGGCCGCCAGGCGTGCCAGTTCGGCGAACAGCTCGGCGGTCCACATGTCGGGGTTTTTGGCGGGGGCGAAGCCATCGAGAAACCATGCATCGACTTGCGCATCCAGTTGCGGTAATTGCTCCAGGGCGTCACCGATCAACAGCGTCAAGGTCACACGGCCGTTGGCCAGCACCAGGCGCTGGAAGCCTTGGTGGATCGCGACGTACTGCGCCAGTAAGGATTCGGCGAAGGGTTGCAGCTCGGGCCACAGGGCGAGTGCGCGTTGCAGGTCGGCGTGGCTCAGCGGGTATTTCTCAACGCTGACAAAGTGCAAGCGCGCACCGGCTACGGCCTGCTGTTCAAACAACTGCCAGGCGCAGAGAAAATTCAGGCCAGTGCCGAAACCGGTCTCGCCGATCACCAGGCATCCATTCACCGGCAAGGCAGCAAAACGCTCCTGCAAACGGTTCTGTTCGAGGAACACATAACGGGTTTCTTCCAGGCCCGATTTGTCGGAAAAGTACACGTCGTCGAATACCCGTGAGTGCGGGCGACCTTGGTCATCCCAGTCGAGCTGGGCGTGGGTTACGGGGTTCATGGGCGACTCGGCAAAGGCAAGGCCGCCATTCTAGCCGATCAACAGCCTTTGAATTGACCCACGGCAAGCGCACGTGGAATTTCCTCCCGCATGGCGTTGCCCAATCCGCTAGTCTTGATCCATCTTGAAACGGAGCAGCCTATGTTCGAATCCGCCGAAATCGGTCACGCCATCGACAAAGACACCTACGACACCGAGGTGCCCGCCCTGCGCGAAGCCTTGCTCGAAGTGCAATACGAGTTGCAGCAGCAGAAGCGTTTTCCGGTGATCATCCTGATCAACGGGGTTGAAGGTGCGGGCAAGGGCGAGACGGTCAAGCTGCTCAATGAATGGATGGACCCGCGCCTGATCGAAGTGCGCACCTTCGACCAGCAGACCGACGAGGAACTGGCGCGCCCCCCGGCCTGGCGCTACTGGCGCCAACTGCCCGCCAAGGGCCGCATGGGCGTGTTTTTTGGCAATTGGTACAGCCAGATGCTGCAAAGCCGCGTGCATGGCGAGATCAAGGATGCGCGGCTCGACCAGGCCATCGCCGGTGCCGAGCGTCTGGAGAAGATGTTCTGCGATGAGGGCGCGGTGATCTTCAAGTTCTGGTTCCACCTGTCCAAGAAACAGATGAAGGCGCGACTCAAGGCCCTGGCCGATGACCCGCTGCACAGCTGGCGCATCAGCCCGCTGGACTGGCAGCAATCGCAGACCTACGACAAGTTCGTGCATTTTGGCGAGCGCGTGCTGCGCCGCACCAGCCGTGACTATGCTCCGTGGCATGTGATCGAAGGTGTCGACCCCTATTACCGTGGCCTGACCGTGGGCAAGATC
Organism: Pseudomonas sp. G11; assembly: GCF_029457515.1. Classification (NCBI taxonomy): domain Bacteria; kingdom Pseudomonadati; phylum Pseudomonadota; class Gammaproteobacteria; order Pseudomonadales; family Pseudomonadaceae; genus Pseudomonas; species Pseudomonas sp. G11. The sequence goes on along the minus strand of NZ_CP120377.1, from coordinate 5,659,917 downwards.
CTGCTCGAAGGCCTGCAAAACGCCTTGAAGCAAGCCAGGGGCAAGGCCAGCGGCATGAACCCGGCGCCTTTGCCTGCCGCGGTGGACCAGGTGAGCCTGCTGAACAGCCTCGACATGACCTTGAGCCTGGACAAGGAAGATTACGAAGAACAACTGATTACCGAGCAGGCGCGCCTCTCTGGCCTGATGCGCGACAAACGCATGCGCAAGCACGCCCTGGTCACGGTGTTCGAAGGCAACGATGCCGCCGGGAAGGGGGGGGCGATCCGCCGTGTCGCCGCGGCCCTCGACCCGCGCCAGTACCGCATCATCCCGATCGCTGCCCCCACTGAAGACGAACGGGCTCAACCTTACCTCTGGCGTTTCTGGCGGCAGATCCCGGCACGCGGCATGTTCACGGTATTCGACCGGTCGTGGTATGGCCGAGTGTTGGTGGAGCGCATCGAAGGCTTCTGCACCCCGGCCGACTGGTTGCGTGCCTATGGCGAGATCAACGACTTCGAGGAGCAACTGCGCGATGCGGGGGTGATTGTGGTCAAGTTCTGGCTGGCTATCGATAAGCAGACCCAACTGGAGCGTTTCCAGGCCCGTGAGGCGATCCCGTTCAAGCGCTTCAAGATCACCGAGGACGACTGGCGCAACCGCGACAAGTGGGACGACTACCGCGCGGCGGTGGGCGATATGGTCGACCGCACCAGCACCGAGGTCTCGCCGTGGACCCTGGTGGAGGCCAATGACAAGCGTTGGGCGCGGGTCAAGGTGCTACGCACCATCAACCTGGCCTTGGAAGAAGCGTTCGCCAAGTCCGACAAGCACGATAAAAAGAAAAAGAAATAAGTGGCTGGGTAACTGACTCGTGGCGAGCGGGGCTGTTGCGAGGGAGAGGGCTTGAAGTGGCCGGAGGGCTTGAAGTGGTTAGAGGGCTTGTTGTGGCGAGCGGGCTTGCCCCGCGTTGGGGCGCGAAGCGGCCCTGACCCAGACGCCGCGTTTCTCCAGGCAGAACTCATTGGCTGGTTTTGGGGCCGCTTCGCAGCCCAACGCGGGGCAAGCCCGCTCGCCACAACAAGCCCGCTCGCCACACAAGCCCTCTGACCACAACAGGCCGACTCACCACCGATTTATGTTCGTCACCATGTTTTTGCATACGCCGGGTGAATGATCGTCGCAGTGGGAGAGGACTGGACTTATTCTCGATCCAACAACCACAAGATCGAGGTAGCCCATGCGTGAAGTAGTGATCGTCGACAGTGTGCGAACCGGCCTGGCCAAATCCTTTCGCGGCAAGTTCAACCAGACCCGCCCGGATGACATGGCGGCCCATTGCGTCAACGCGCTGCTGGCCCGCAACGGCATCGACCCGGCCACGGTGGAGGATTGCATCGTCGGCGCCGGCTCCAACGAGGGCGCCCAGGGCTACAACATCGGGCGCAACGTGGCGGTGCTTTCGCAATTGGGTACCGGCACGGCAGGGATGACGCTCAACCGCTTCTGTTCGTCGGGCCTGCAGGCGATCGCCATCGCCGCCAACCAGATCGCCTCGGGGTGCAGCGATATCATCGTGGCGGGCGGTGTCGAGTCGATCAGCCTGACCATGAAAAGCGTCAACACCGATAACCTCATCAACCCGCTGCTCAAGGCGCAGGTGCCGGGCATCTACTTCCCCATGGGCCAGACCGCTGAAATCGTCGCGCGCCGCTACAACGTGAGCCGCGAAGACCAGGACCTCTACGCCTTGCAAAGTCAGCAGCGCACGGCCCAGGCCCAGACCGATGGCCTGTTTGACGATGAAATCGTGGCGATGGCGGTCAAGTACAGGGTCGAGGACAAGAACACTGGCGCGGTACAAATCCTCGACGGCGTCGTAGATCGCGATGACTGCAACCGCCCGGACACCACGTTGGCCAGCCTGTCTGGGTTGAAGCCGGTGTTTGCCGAAGACGGCTCGGTGACGGCGGGTAACTCGTCGCAGCTCTCCGATGGCGCCTCGATGACGCTGGTGATGAGCCTGGAGAAAGCCCTGGAACTGGGGCTCAAGCCCAAGGCGTTTTTCCGCGGTTTCACCGTGGCAGGTTGCGAGCCGGATGAGATGGGCATCGGCCCGGTGTTCTCGGTGCCCAAGCTGCTCAAGGCCAAGGGCTTGCAGGTTGCCGACATCGACCTGTGGGAACTCAACGAAGCCTTCGCTTCCCAATGCCTGTACGCGCGTAATCGCCTGGAAATTGATAACGACAAGTACAACGTCAACGGCGGCTCGATCTCCATTGGCCACCCGTTCGGCATGACCGGTTCGCGCCAGGTCGGGCACCTGGTGCGTGAGCTGCAGCGGCGCAATTTGCGTTATGGCATCGTCACCATGTGCGTGGGCGGCGGCATGGGCGCCACGGGACTGTTCGAAGCCGTGCGCTGATAAGTGTGGAGGGGGCAAGTCGAATCGTCGCACCGCCCCCTCCCACAGGTATGCAGCGCCATATCCCAATGCGTCCACTTGCCCCTAGAATAGCCACTCCTCCACCTCTGGCATTTTCTGGGGCACTCATGCACATCTCTTCCGGCCGCTGGGTCTACGGTTTTTTCCTGACCCTGCTGACCGCGCTGCTCTGGGGCATTCTGCCGATCAAGCTCAAGCAAGTGTTGCAGGTGATGGACCCGATCACCGTCACCTGGTTTCGCCTGATGGTGGCCGGCAGTTGCCTCTTCGTGTACCTCGCCGCGACCAAGCGCCTGCCCAGTCGTAAAGTGCTCGGCCCCAAAGGCGGCTGGCTGGTGGCGATGGCCGTGTGCGGCCTGGTGGGCAACTACGTATTGTACCTGGTGGGCCTGAAACTGCTCAGCCCCGGCACCGCGCAGTTGGTGGTGCAGATGGGGCCGATCTTCCTGATGATCGCCAGCGTGTTTGTGTTCAAGGAACGTTTCAGCGTGGGTCAGAGCGTGGGCCTGGTGGTGCTGATCGTCGGCTTCGGTCTGTTCTTCAACCAACGCCTGGAGGAACTGCTGACGTCCCTCGGCGCTTATACCGCCGGTGTGCTGACGATCCTGCTCGCCACGTCGATCTGGGTGTTCTACGCCTTGGGCCAGAAGCAGTTGCTGACCGTCTGGAATTCGCTGCAAGTGATGATGGTGATCTACCTGTCGTGCGCCGTGCTGCTGACGCCTTGGGCGCATCCGCTGGAGGCCCTGCAACTGAGCCCGCTGCAAGGCTGGCTGTTGCTGGCGTGTTGCATGAACACACTGGTGGCCTACGGCGCATTTGCCGAAGCCCTGGCCCACTGGGAAGCCTCGCGGGTGAGTGCAACCCTGGCACTGACGCCGTTGGTGACCTTTGTCGCGGTGGCGTTGGCGGCGTGGCTGTGGCCCAACTATGTGCAGGCCGAAGAGATCAATGCCTTGGGCTATTTCGGCGCGTTGGTGGTGGTCATGGGGTCGGCGGCGGTTGCGCTGGCGCCGTCGTTGCTCGCCGGGCTCAAGGCCCGGCGGCTACGCATGGCGTCTTAGGCGCCCAGCATGTTTTCCGGGCGTACCCACTGGTCGAACTCTGCGTCGGTGAGGTAGCCCAGGTCCAGCGCCGCTTCCCGAAGGGTCAATCCTTCGGCGTAGGCCTTCTTGGCGATCTCTGCTGACTTGTCATAGCCGATGTGCGGGTTGAGCGCCGTGACCAGCATCAGCCCGCGCTCCAGGTGCTCGGCCATTTGTTCGGCGTCGGGCTCCAGGCCGGCGATGCAGTGCTCCTGGAAGTTATTGCAGCCGTCGGCCAACAGGCGGATCGATTCCAGCAGGTTGTGGATGATCACCGGCTTGTACACGTTCAACTGCAAATGCCCTTGGCTCGCCGCGATGCCGATGGTCACGTCATTGCCCAGTACTTGGCAGGCCAGCATGGACAGCGCTTCGCACTGGGTCGGGTTGACCTTGCCGGGCATGATCGAGCTGCCCGGTTCGTTGGCTGGCAGTTTGACTTCCGCCAGCCCGGCGCGGGGGCCGGAGCCGAGCAGGCGCAGGTCGTTGGCGATTTTCATCAGGGCCACGGCCAGGGTTTTCAGCGCACCGTGCAAGGTCACCAGGGGTTCGTGTCCGGAGAGGGCGGCGAATTTGTTGGGGGCGGTCACGAACGGTAAGCCCGACAGTGCCGCCAGCTCGGCGGCAATCGCTTCGCCAAAGCCATGGGGCGAGTTGAGCCCGGTGCCCACGGCGGTGCCGCCCTGGGCCAGCTCGCAGACCTGGGGCAGGGCGTTGCGGATCGCGCGCTCGGCGTAATCAAGCTGGGCGATAAACGCCGACAGTTCCTGGCCAAAGGTGATCGGCGTGGCATCCATCATATGAGTGCGACCGGTCTTCACCAGCTTCATATGCCGTGCCGACAGTTCCGCCAGGCCGCCGGACAGGTGGGTGATCGCCGGCAGCAATTGCTGGTTGACCGCCTGAACCGCCGCGATGCTCATGGCGGTGGGGAAGCAGTCGTTGGAACTCTGGGAGCGGTTGACGTGATCGTTGGGGTGTACGGGGCTCTTGCCGCCACGGGGCTTGCCCGACAGCTCGTTGGCGCGGCCGGCGATCACTTCGTTGGCGTTCATGTTGCTTTGGGTGCCGCTGCCGGTTTGCCACACCACCAAGGGGAATTGGTCGTCATGTTGGCCGGCCAGTACTTCGTCGGCGGCTTGTTCGATCAAGCGGGCGATATCGGCGGGCAGGTCGCCATTGCGGTCGTTGACCCGGGCAGCGGCCTTCTTGATCAAGGCCAGGGCGTGCAGGACCGCCAGGGGCATGCGCTGTTCGCCGATAGCGAAGTTCACCAGCGAACGTTGGGTCTGGGCGCCCCAGTAAGCGTCATCCGGGACTTGGACTTCTCCCAGGCTGTCGGTTTCGATACGGCTCATCGGGCACACTCCTTCAGGTTCGTTTGCGCAGTTTAGGCTGTGATCGGCCCGGGGGGTTCCCTAAAAGACTTTTCATCGGATTCATTCACGGCAATCCGCGCCCGCTAAGGCTCGGGGTTGAGCCGGGGCGTTTTTTAGGCGCAGAATGGGCGCCCTTGGGGTCTTACCTCGCCTGCTAGAAAAGGAAACTCGATGACTCGTCTTCGTGCCATCTGTACCGCGGTTGCTCTGGTTTGCGCCAGCGGCCAGGTTTTTGCCGATACCGCCAGCCACAACGCCAGTGCCGAAGCCTTCCTTACCCTGGCCCACGCTGACAAGCTGGGGACCCCGGTGTACATGCAAGTGCAGCAAATGTTCGCCCAGCGTTTCGAACAGACCAAGGCGCCTGCCGCCAAACAGTCCGTACTGGACAGCTACCAGGCCAAGGCCAATGCTGCCCTGGACCAAGCCATCGGCTGGCCGAAACTGAAGCCGGACATGGTCAAGCTCTACACCAGCAACTTCAGCGAATCCGAGCTCAAGGACCTGGTTGCGTTCTACCAGTCGCCACTGGGCAAGAAAGTCCTGGAGAAAATGCCGCAGCTGACCCAGCAATCGGCCCAGATGACCCAGGCCAAACTGGAAAGCGCCGTGCCGGTGGTGAACAAGCTGTTGGAAGACATGACCAACGAGCTGACGCCTAAAGCCGCCGCACCGGCCAAGAAGAAGTAAGCAGGAATGACCATGCAACAGCGTATCGAAACGGCACTTGCCGCCCTGGCCCCGGAGCACTTGAGCGTGCTGGACGAAAGCCATATGCACAGCCGTGGGTTGCAGACCCACTTCAAGGCCGTGCTGGTCAGCCAGCAGTTCGAGGGGCTCAACCGCGTCAAGCGCCACCAGAAGGTCTACGCCACCCTGGGTGACCTGATGAGCGAGTTTCATGCGCTGGCGCTGCATACCTACACGCCCGCAGAGTGGGCGAAAATCGACGCAGCCCCGGCCTCGCCGACCTGCGCCGGCGGCCATGGCTGATGACCGGGTGTCTCTGACACCTCGCATTTGCTAGAATCCGCAACGCGCCGCTTAGCCGGCGCGTTTTTTTTGCATCCGGTTCACCCCTTACGAGGGTAGCCACCTGGAGAGAACACCCATGACTCAACCGATTGTCGTGGCGGCACTGTATAAGTTCGTCACCCTCGAAGATTACGTTGCGCTGCGCGAGCCCCTGCTGCAGGCGATGGTCGACAATGGCATCAAAGGCACCTTGCTGATCGCCGAAGAAGGCATCAACGGTACCGTTTCCGGCAGCCGCGAAGGCATTGACGGCCTGATGGCCTGGCTCAAGAACGACCCGCGCATGGACGACATCGACCACAAAGAGTCGTACTGCGACGAGCAGCCGTTCTACCGCACCAAGGTCAAGCTCAAGAAAGAGATCGTGACCCTGGGCGTCGAAGGCGTCGACCCGAACAAGAAGGTCGGCACCTACGTCGATCCGCAGGACTGGAACGCGCTGATCAGCGACCCCGAAGTGTTGTTGATCGACACCCGTAACGACTACGAAGTGTCCATCGGCACTTTTGAAGGCGCGATCGACCCGAAAACCACCAGTTTTCGCGAATTTCCCGACTATATCAAAGCCAACTTCGACCCGGCCAAGCACAAGAAGGTCGCCATGTTCTGCACCGGCGGCATTCGTTGCGAAAAGGCCTCGAGCTACATGCTCAGTGAAGGCTTCGATGAGGTCTACCACCTCAAGGGCGGCATCCTGAAGTACCTCGAAGAGGTGCCGCAGGCAGAGACCAAATGGCAGGGCGACTGCTTTGTGTTCGACAATCGCGTCACCGTGCGCCACGACTTGAGCGAAGGCGACTACGATCAATGTCATGCCTGCCGCACACCGGTGAGCGTGCAAGACCGCGCATCCGAGCACTATGTGGCGGGCATCAGTTGCCCACATTGCTGGGATAAGCTGCCGGAGAAAACCCGTCGCAGCGCGATCGACCGGCAAAAGCAGATTGAGTTGGCCAAGGCCCGCAATATGCCGCACCCGATCGGCTTCAACTACAAGCAAACTCCTTCCGAGGCCTGAGCCATGTCCGCGCGCCTGCTCTATGTAATGGATCCTATGTGTTCCTGGTGCTGGGGCTTTGCCCCGGTGGCGCAGGCGCTGGTTGAGCAGGCCCAGGCGGCCGGCGTGGAGCTGCACCTGGTGGTGGGCGGCTTGCGCACCGGCAGCGGCGCGGCGCTGGAGCCGACGACCCGGCGCTATATCCTGGAACACTGGCAGGCGGTCACCGACGCCACCGGGCAGACGTTCACGTTCGAAGGCGCGCTGCCCGACGGTTTTGTCTACGACACGGAGCCGGCGTGCCGTGCAATTGTCACTGCGCGCAGCCTGGCGCCGGATTGCGCGTGGAAACTGCTGGGCCTGATCCAGCATGCATTTTATGTCGAGGGGCGCGATGTGACCCTCGCCAGTGTGCTGGTGGAACTGGCCGAGGAGGCCGGTATCCCGCGTATCGAGTTTGCCGGCGCTTTTGACCGCGCCGAGCAGCATGCCGCTACCGCCGCCGATTTCACCTGGGTACAGGACCTGGGGATCGCCGGTTTCCCAACGCTGCTGGCCGAGCGCAATGGTCAGTTGGCGTTGCTGACCAATGGCTACCAGCCGCTCTCCGAGCTGTCGCCTCTGCTCGCCCGATGGCTGGAGCGAGCTGCCTGTGCATGATCAGCCCGACCTAACGCCCACCCCTCGTGTCGACCGCTTGACCTGGGCGGAGATCCGCCGCCTGGCCCTGCGTCACAAGAAATCCCTGTGGATCGCCAACGGTGTCGCCGTCCTGGCGACCCTGTGCAGCGTGCCTATTCCGCTGCTGTTGCCGCTGTTGGTCGACGAAGTGCTGTTGGGCCACGGCGATGCCGCGCTCAAGGTGATGAACCACGCGTTGCCCCTGGGTTGGCAAAAGGCCGCTGGGTATATCGGCTTGATGCTGCTGGTGACCTTGGCCCTGCGCTGTGGTGCGCTGGTATTCAACGTGGTGCAGGCGCGTTTGTTTGCCCGGCTGGCCAAGGACATCGTCTACCGCATTCGCGTGCGCCTGATCGAACGACTCAAGCGTATTTCCCTGGGGGAATACGAAAGCCTGGGCAGCGGCACGGTCACCACGCACCTGGTCACCGACCTGGATACGTTGGACAAGTTCGTCGGCGAAACCCTCAGCCGTTTCCTGGTGGCGATGCTCACCCTGGTGGGCACGTCGGCCATCCTGGTGTGGATGCATTGGCAACTGGCGCTGCTGATCCTGTTGTTCAACCCGCTGGTGATCTACGCCACGGTGCAGCTGGGCAAGCGCGTCAAACACCTGAAGAAACTGGAAAACGACAGCACCTCGCGCTTTACCCAGGCGCTGACCGAAACCCTCGATGCCATTCAGGAAGTGCGCGCCGGTAACCGCCAGGGCTTTTTCCTCGGGCGCCTCGGCCAGCGTGCCCAGGAAGTGCGGGACTATGCCATCCACTCCCAGTGGAAAACCGACGCCTCCAGCCGCGCCAGTGGCTTGCTGTTCCAATTCGGCATCGACATCTTCCGTGCGGCAGCGATGCTGACGGTGCTGTTCTCCGACCTCTCCATCGGCCAGATGCTCGCGGTATTCAGCTACCTGTGGTTCATGATCGGCCCGGTGGAGCAGTTATTGAACCTGCAATACGCCTACTACGCGGCGGGCGGGGCGCTGACGCGGATCAACGAACTGCTGGCACGCGCCGATGAGCCGCAATATGCCGGCGGCCAGGACCCGTTTGCCGGGCGCGAGACGGTCGGCCTTGAAGTGCGCGGCCTCACGTTCGGGTATGGCGAAGAACGGGTGCTCGATCAATTGAACCTGGCCATCGAGCCGGGGGAGAAGGTGGCAATCGTCGGCGCCAGTGGCGGCGGCAAAAGTACCCTGGTGCAACTGCTGCTGGGGCTCTACACGCCGCAAGCTGGCAGCATTCGTTTTGGCGGCGCCACCCAGCAGGAAATCGGCCTGGAGACCATTCGCGAGAACGTCGCGGTGGTGTTGCAACACCCGGCGCTGTTCAACGATACCGTGCGGGCCAACTTGACGATGGGGCGCAGTCGTACGGACCAGGCGTGCTGGCAGGCCCTTGAAATCGCCCAGTTGGATGCGACCGTCAAGGCGCTGCCCATGGGTTTGGATAGTATCGTCGGTCGCTCAGGCGTGCGCTTCTCCGGCGGGCAGCGGCAACGCCTGGCGATTGCGCGCATGGTGTTGGCCGAGCCGAAAGTGGTGATCCTGGATGAAGCCACCTCCGCCCTGGACGCCGCCACCGAGTACAACCTGCACCAGGCGTTGGCGCGGTTTCTCAGTGGCCGTACTACACTGATCATTGCCCACCGCTTGTCAGCAGTGAAGCAGGCAGACCGGGTGTTGGTGTTCGATGGTGGGCATATCGCCGAAGATGGCGACCATCAGCAACTGATCGCCGACGGCGGCCTGTACGCCAAACTTTACGGGCACCTGCAACAAGTGCGTTGATTTAGCCTACGCTGTGCTATCAGGAGCGGATGTTCGCGTGCGTTTTCAGCTGTGCATGTGCAAGGGACTTCATGAAGCAAAAGCGGACTCTCGGAACGCCACGGTTGTTGGGCATTGTCTGGCCATTTATCGCCGTCGTGCTGTTCCAGGCATTGTTGGGCAGTGTCAGTCTCTACGTACTCTCGGCCGTGCGTGGTTATGTGGCCGGCGAAAGCCTGTGGTCAAAAGGCCAGAAGGACGCCATCTACTACCTGACCCTGTACGCCGACAATCGTGACGAAGCCACCTTCCTCAAATACCAGCAGGCCATCGCCGTGCCCCAGGGCGGGCATGAGCTGCGTATCGCCCTGGACCGGCCCACACCCGATCTCTCCGCCGCACGCCTGGGGATCCTCAAGGGGGGCAACCACCCGGATGATGTCTCCAGCCTGATCTGGTTGTACCTCAACTTTCGCCATTTCAGTTACCTGGAAAAAGCCATCGAGTTGTGGACCGTGGGGGATGGCTACCTGGTGCAACTGGATGACCTGGCCCAAACGATGCACCGCGCAATCACCACCCACCAGGTCAGCGGCGACGCTGTGCGGCAATGGAAAGCCCAGATCTTTGCCATCAACGACGGCGTGACGCCGGCGGCCAAGGCGTTCAGTGATGCCCTGGGCGAAGGTTCGCGATTTATCCTGCGGCTGTTGATGATTACCAACCTGGCCACGGCCCTGGGCCTGATCGCCCTGGCTTTGCTGCGCACCCATAAGTTACTGCGCCAGCGTCATGCGTTCGCCGATGCCCTGGAATTGGAAAAGGAGCGGGCGCAGATCACCCTGGAATCGATCGGGGACGGGGTGATCACCACTGATGTCAATGGTGCCATTGCCTACATGAACCCGGCGGCCGAGGCGCTGACCCACTGGAAATCGTCCCAGGCCCAGGGCCTGCCCCTGGCTTCGCTGTTCAATTTGCTGGATGAAGACGCCCAGCCCGATGGATTTACCCTGATCGAGCACATCACCAAAGGCCAGCTCAGCGGTGGCAGTGAACACTCCAAAACCATTCAGCGCCTGGACGGCAGCACGGTCTCGGTGACCCTGGTGGGCGCGCCGATCCGTAGCGCCGGCAAGGTCAGCGGGGCGGTGCTGGTGCTGCACGACATGACTCAGGAGCGCCAGTACATTGCCAATCTGTCGTGGCAAGCCACCCACGATGCCCTGACCGGCCTGGCCAACCGCCGCGAATTCGAATTCCGCCTGGAGCAGGTGTTGCAACAGGCCGCGCGCCAGCAAAGTGGGCGCCACGCCTTGATGTTCCTCGACCTGGACCAGTTCAAGCTGGTCAACGATACCTGCGGGCATGCGGCAGGCGACGAACTGCTGCGCCACATCTGCGCCTTGTTGCAATCGGACCTGCGGGAGGGTGACACGCTGGCGCGCCTGGGCGGCGATGAGTTCGGTATTTTGCTGGAGAACTGCCCGGCGCCGGTGGCGGAAAAAATCGCCGAAAGCCTGCGCCATACCGTGCAAAGCCTGCATTTTGTGTGGAAGGGGCGGCCGTTCATGACCACGGTCAGCATTGGCCTGGTGCACCTCTCACACGCGCCGACCACCTTGGAGACATCGCTGCGGGCCGCCGATATGGCGTGCTACATGGCCAAGGAAAAGGGCCGCAACCGCGTGCAGGTCTACCATGCCGATGACTCTGAGCTGTCCTTGCGTTTCGGCGAGATGGCCTGGGTGCAGCGCCTGCACATGGCCCTGGAAGAAAACCGTTTCTGCCTGTATGCCCAGGAAATCGCAGCCTTGGGCCATACGGACCCCGGTAACGGACATATCGAGGTCCTCCTGCGCCTGCATGATGAGGCCGGTCGGATCATTCTGCCGGACAGCTTTATCCCGGCAGCCGAACGTTACGGCCTGATGACCTCGCTGGATCGCTGGGTGGTTGAGAACGTGTTCAAGATCATCGCCCGCTGCATGCATGAGCGTCCGGGCCAGCCCATGGCCATGTGTGCGATTAATCTGTCGGGAATAACCATTGGCGATGACGATTTCCTGGGGTTTCTACGTGACAAATTCGCGGCTTACAGCATTCCTGCGGAAATGATTTGTTTTGAAATAACTGAGACCAGCGCTATTGCCAATTTGGGTAGTGCAATTCGCTTTATTAATGAACTCAAAGCGTTAGGTTGCCATTTTTCACTCGACGACTTTTGTGCCGGAATGTCCTCATTCGCTTATCTGAAACATTTACCTGTAGACTTCCTGAAGATCGATGGAAGTTTCGTAAAGGATATGCTGGACGACCCGATTAACCGCGCCATGGTCGAAGTGATCAATCACATCGGCCACGTCATGGGTAAGCGCACAATTGCCGAGTTTGTTGAAACACCGCTCATTGAACAGGCGTTACTCGAGATTGGTGTGGATTACGCTCAGGGCTACGTGATTGAACGCCCGCAGTTGTTTACCCCTGATAGCTTGCAGTGTCGACCTGTGCGGCCGCAGCCCCTGTTATTCAAGGCGCCCGGCACATTCCGCTGAAACATTTGCTGGTCTGTACAATCACACTTAAAAAGGAGCCTTACAGTGATCGACACCTTCAACCGAACCGGCCCGCTTATGGAAGCCTCAAGTTACCCCGCCTGGGCACAACGACTGATCCAGGACTGTAGTGAGAGCAAGCGCCGAGTTGTCGAGCACGAACTGTACCAGCGCATGCGTGATAACACGCTCAGCGCCAAGACCATGCGCCATTACCTTATTGGTGGCTGGCCAGTGGTTGAACAGTTTGCCTTGTACATGGCACAGAACCTCACCAAAACCAAGTTTGCCCGTCATCCTGGAGAGGACATGGCGCGGCGGTGGCTGATGCGCAACATTCGCGTGGAACTGAACCACGCCGACTATTGGGTGCATTGGGCCCGCGCCCATGGCGTCAGCCTCGAAGAGTTGCAAGCGCAGAACGTACCGCCGGAGTTGCATGCACTGAGCCATTGGTGCTGGCACACAAGTTCGGCCGATTCGCTGATCGTGGCGATTGCCGCGACCAACTACGCAATCGAGGGGGCGACCGGGGAGTGGTCCGCGGTGGTATGTTCCACCGGCGTCTACGCTGCCGCCTTCCCCGAGGAAGACCGCAAGCGCGCGATGAAATGGCTGAAGATGCACGCCCAGTACGATGACGCCCACCCGTGGGAAGCGCTGGAAATCATCTGCACCCTGGCCGGGATGAACCCGACCAAGGCGCTGCAGGCAGAGCTGCGCCAGGCCGTGTGCAAGAGCTACGACTACATGTACCTGTTCCTGGAAAGCTGCATGCGCCTGGAGAAAGACAAACCTGCGGTCATGGCGGTGCGTGAACGCCCGGTTCGCGTGGCCAGCGAAGCATAAGGTCAGCGTGATGGCGGGGTCATTACCCCGCCATTGCCAAGCGGTTACGGCCTTCGCGCTTGGCCACGTACAGCGCATTGTCGGCCCGGCGCAACAGGCTGTCGGCAGACTCACCCGCCAACAAGGTCGAGCAGCCCAGGCTCACCGTCAATTCGATGCGTAGGTCATCCGCCCAGTAGTCCTGGGCCTGCGTCGCCTGGCGCAGACGCTCGCCAACCATCGCCGCGGCATCCCGGCCGGTGTTGGACAGCAGGATCAGAAACTCTTCCCCGCCAAACCGAAACACCATGTCCACGTTACGCAACTGGGCCTTGATCGCTGCGGCGACCGCGCGCAGCACGTTATCGCCGGCCGCATGCCCATGGGTGTCGTTGATCTGTTTGAAGTGATCGATGTCCAGCATCAGCAACGACAACGGGTTCAGGTGCCGCCGCGCCATATCGATTTCCCGTTGCAGGGTCTGGTCCATGGCGACGCGGTTACCGGTCTGGGTCAGCGGGTCGCGTAGCGCACTGCGGGTGGCGGCGCGGTAGAGCAGGGCGTTGCGCATCGGGTAGAGCAGGGTGGCCAGCAGGGATTCGAGTTGGCTCAGCTCTTCTTCCACCAAGCGTTGGTTGCGGCGGAACACCAGTTCACCCAAGTGCTCGCCTTCGTGACTGAGGGCATAACTGACCGAATGATGGCCGCGATGACCAAACTCCAGGCGCAAATCACTGGCCTGGTGGCGGTACAGCAGGGCATCAAGGGGTACCAGACGCTGGATCTCGCGAAAGAACAGGCCGAGGATACGCTCCGGTTCCAGGCTGATCTGCAATTGCTGACCCAGTTGCTGGCGAAGCTGGACAGTGGTGGTGGGGCGGCGCGGCAGAGAGGTTGGCTGGCCAAAGCCCAGGCGTTGCAATTTGGCCGTGTCGAAGTCGATTGCGTGGGTCTGGGTGGGTGTTTTCATAAGCAATCGGCCTCTAAGCACTTAGCTGTCTTACAGGCTCGATGAGAGTGGCGAGTGCCAAGCGTCTTACTGTTCCTTCAGTTCCGTAAAACATTGGAAACAGTTTAGACCGCTTTGTCATGGGTTATAACCCTTGGGCACTGCCGCACGTCTTGTCATCGCTTAACCTGCGTGGGAAGGGTTAGAGCGAGATTCATGCCACTTCGTTTAACTTAATTAAACTCCTTATAAATCAATGGCTGTTTTTAACACGCAAAACAGCCATTGCCGTATGACGCCGGTTATTTGGCAGGCTGAACCAGCGTGCTGGGGTCAATCTGGTCGATCGCGGTGACGCCCGTTAGCGTCATGGCCACGCGCATCTCCTTGGCGAAGATATCCAGCAGGTTCTCCACGCCAGACTGGCCCTCGGCGGCCAGCGCATACGCCGTCGAGCGTCCCAGCAGGCAAGCCTTGGCCCCCAGGGCTAGCATGCGCACCACGTCGAGCCCGGAGCGAATGCCGGAGTCCACCAGCACCGTCAAGTCATCGCCCACTGCCTGGGCAATCGGTGGCAACGCCTTGGTGGTGGACAGCACGCCATCCAGCTGACGCCCGCCGTGGTTGGACACCACGATGCCATCGGCGCCGAAACTCACCGCATCCTTGGCGTCCTGCGGGTCGAGGATGCCCTTGATGATCATCGGGCCTTTCCAGAATTCGCGAATCCACTCCAGGTCTTTCCAACTGATCGAGGGGTCGAAATTGTTCGCCAGCCAGCCCACGTAATCTTCCAGGGTGGTGGGTTTGCCCAGGTACGTGGAGATATTGCCCAGATCGTGAGGGCGGCCGAGCAAGCCGACATCCAATGCCCATTGCGGTTTGGTCACGGCCTGCAACATCCGCCGCGTCGATGCATACGGCCCGGACATGCCCGAGTGCGCATCGCGGTAGCGTGCGCCTGGGGTGGGCATGTCGACGGTGAACACCAGAGTTGTCACGCCGGCGGCCTGTGCCCGTTCCAGGGCATTGCGCATAAAACCGCGATCCTTGAGCACATAGAGCTGGAACCAGATCGCTTGCGGGCTCTGGGAGGCCACTTCTTCGATCGAACACACCGACACCGTCGATAAGCAAAACGGGATGCCTTTGTTCGCCGCTGCCTTGGCGGCCTGCACTTCTCCGCGTCGCGCGTACATACCGGTCAGGCCCACTGGGCTGAGGATGACGGGCATAGCCAGTTCCTGGCCGAAGACGCGGGTCTTCAAACTCAAGTTATCAACGTTGCGCAAGATGCGCTGGCGCAGGCCGATCTCGGCCAGGTCCGAGCCGTTGGCGCGCATTGTGTGCTCGGCGTAGGCGCCACCATCGATATAGTCGAACAGAAAGCGCGGCAGCTTGCGCTTGGCGGCTGCGCGGTAATCGGCAGCAGACGAGATGATCATTTAGGGTGACTCCACGGGCAAGGTGGCGCCACGATAAGCAAACATCTGGCATGATAAAAACAACTTTTATCACTACTACCCAGTCGCTAAAGGAATGCTGATGAACCTGCGCACATTGCGTGCCTTTGTCGAAGTGGTGCGCCAGGGAGGGTTCTCCCAAGCGGCCGATGTGGTGTCCCTGACCCAATCCACGGTGAGCAAGGCGGTCAAGACCCTGGAGGAGGAACTCGGCGCGCCACTGCTCAATCGCCTTGGCCACCGGAACGAACTCACCGCCGCCGGCGAAATTGCCTACCGCCGTGCCCTGGTGCTGCTTGCCGAGCACCATGACCTCGTTGCCGAGATCAACGACTTGCGCGGCCTCAAGCGCGGTGTGCTGCGCATCGGCCTGCCGCCGGTAGGATGTGGCGTGCTGTTCGCGGCGATGTTCACCACCTATCGCAGTCGCTATCCAGACATCGATATCGAACTGACCGAGCACGGCAGCAAGACACTGCGCGAATGCCTGGAAGCCGGTGAGGTCGACCTGGCGGCCCTGCTGCTGCCGGTGGACGAGGGGTTCGATTACCAGCCTGTGCGTCATGAACCACTGATGGCGGTACTGCCCATGGGCCACTCACTGGCCCAGCGCACTCGCATCGATTTCACCGACCTGGCGGATTCACCCTTCATCCTGTTCGAAGCCGGCTTCGCCCTGAACGCATTGATCATGGCTGCCTGCGAGCGCAAGGGCGTAACGCCCCGAGTCACCGCCCGCAGTGGCCAGATCGACTTTATCGTCGACCTGGTAGCGGCCGGCCTGGGCGTCGCGTTCCTGCCCCGCATGCTGGCGCACAAGCACCAGCACGCCGGCATCGCCTTGATCCCCCTGGACGAACCCCACACCGACTGGCACATCGCCCTGGCTTGGCGCGCCAGTGCCCACCTGCCACCGGCGGCACGCGCCTGGCTGGATTTGGCCAAGGAAATGGCCAGCCCGACGCAGTAGGGCGTCACCGGTCATCCGAATGAAACCGGCCAAATGCTACGTAATGCTTGACTTCTCCTTTTCAATCAGTAACATACGGCGCATTCCGCGATAGCTCAGTTGGTAGAGCAAATGACTGTTAATCATTGGGTCCCTGGTTCGAGTCCAGGTCGTGGAGCCAGATAGAGAAAGCCTGCAGCGATGCAGGCTTTTTTTCGCCTTGAATTTGACGAACACCCTGCGTGCCAGCAGCCAAAAAACGCACGAAAAATTTTTTGGGGTGACGCTTGAAATTTTTCCGCCTGAACCTACCTAGGGATTACGCGATGCCGAATGCGGGTCGCGTATCAAATCACTTGGAGAAAACTCAGGAGATTTTGCAATGGCTACTACTCTTTCCTTGGCCCCACTGTTCCGTCACTCCGTGGGCTTTGACCGTTTCAACGACCTGTTCGAATCGGCGCTTCGCAGCGAGGCCGGTACCACCTATCCGCCACACAACGTCGAAAAGCACGGTGACGATCATTATCGGATCGTGATCGCGGCAGCAGGCTTGGTGGAGGACGACCTGGATATTCAGGTGGAGAAAGGCGTGTTGACCGTCGCCGGCGGCAAGCGGGAACACGATGAGGGCATCACTTACCTGCACCAAGGCATCGCCCAGCGCGCGTTCCGCCTGTCGTTCCGCCTGGTTGACCATATTGAAGTGCAGGGCGCACAGCTCGCCAATGGTTTGCTGAGCATCGATCTGCTCAGGATCGTGCCCGAGGAAGCCAAGCCTAAGCGCATTGCGATTGGCGGTGCTGCCAAGGCTGAGGTGAAATCCATCAGCGAGCAATAAGGCTGGAATGAATAAAGGCGCTCTTCGGAGCGCTTTTATTCGATGTGGCGAGGTCAAAATGTGGCGCTTTTGTATGAGCGGACTTGCCCCGATGCCAGTCAGTTAAGGGCGAACACTGTACCTGGGGCGAGGGACCTTGCTCCCGTTGGGACGCGAAGCGGCCCCAAAATCAGCCTATGAGTTCTAATCGGAAAATCTCAGTGCCTTTATTGGCGCTGCTTCGCAGCCCAACGCGGGGCAAGCCCGCTCGCCACAACAGGCCCGCTTACCACAGAAGCACAGCAGTCGCTTCATTCCATCTGCACATTTTGCGCTTTCTGCTGCTGCCCAGCCCGCCCCTCACGCCCCTCCCACTTGGCAATCACCAACGGCGCCAACGCATTGCCCAGCACATTCAGCGCCGTGGTCGGCATCTCCATCAAACGGTACACCCCGGCGATAAACGCGATGCCTTCCAACGGCAAACCGGCACTGGCCAGCGTGGCCGAGAGAATCACGAACATGAACCCCGGTACCCCGGCCGCCCCCTTGGAGGTGAGCACCATGGTCACCACCAGCAAGGCCTGATCGCCCAGGCTCAAATCAATGCCGTACAACTGCGCGACGAACAGGGTACCGATGCCGAGGAACAGTGAAGCGCCGTCGAGGTTGAACGAGTAACCCACCGGTACCACAAAGCTCACCAGTGAAGGCGGTACGCCGTAGGTTTCGAGTTTCTTCATCAATTGCGGCATCACCGCCGCCGAGCTGGCGGTGGAGAAGGCCAGTACCAGTTCATCCTTGATATGGCGCATCAGCGCGAACAGGTTGATCCCGCAAACGCGCGCCACCAGGTTGAGCACCACCAGCACAAAGAACGCGATGGCCACATAGCTGACCATGATCAGCTTGGCCAGCGGCAGCAACGAGCTGAAACCGAAGTTGGCCACCGTCACGGCGATCATGCCGAACACGCCGATGGGCGAGTAGGCCATGATCATCGAGGTGACCTTGAACATCGCGTCGCTGACGCCACGCAACAGCGCGATGACCGGGTCTTTGCGCTCGGCGGGCAAGCGCGCCACGCCCAGGCCGAACATCACCGCAAAAAACAGCACCGACAACAGGCTGCCCTGGGCCATGGCGTTGACCACGTTGTCGGGGATGATGCCGACGATGATCTGCCCCAGGCTATGACCGGCGCCGTTGCTGGTGGGTAGGGTGATATTCGCCGCGTGCAGGCTGGACAGTTCAGTGCCAGCGCCGGGCTTGAGCAGGTTGCCCATGACCAGGCCGATGATGATCGCCAGGGTGGTGATGCAGAAAAAATAGCTCAGGGATTTGACCCCGATACGGCCCAGGGATTTGCCGTCACCGTGCCCGGCAATGCCCACCACCATGCAGGAAAACACGATGGGCACCACGATCATTTTCATCAGCTTGATAAAGATATCGCCCGCCGGTTGCAGGACATTGTCCACCAGCCACGGCCGGGATTCGGGAAAGCGGTGCAGCAGGGCACCAATGGCGATACCGGCGAGCAAGCCGATCATGATTTGCCAGACCAGCGCGATGCGGGGCGTGTGCATGGGAGTGCCTCATTTGAGATCAATGATTTTTAAGTTGTTGTTCTAGGCAGTCAAAAGGCGGCCGTCCGCTGGTCGCCGGGTGTTACGGGTGGCCGTCAGCGCAGGTCGTTGCATGCGTCTTTGAGGCGACGGCACCCTTCTTCGATCACGTCCAGCGAGCTTGCGAACGACAGGCGCACATACGGCGACATGCCGTAGGCCGCGCCGCTGACGGTGGCCAGGCCGTAGTCGCGCAATAGGTAGTCCACCAGTTGGGTGTCGCTGTCGAGGCGATCGCCTTGGGGAGTGAGCTTGCCCATCAGGCCGCTGACGTTGGCGAATACATAAAACGCGCCATCCGGTGGTGTAATGCTCAATTCGGGGATGCCCTCAAGCAGCGCCAGAATGCGCGCGCGGCGTTGCTGGTATTCCTCGCGCATGCCGGCGATAGGTGCTTGATCACCCGCAAACGCGGCCACCGCTGCCGCCTGGCTCAACGAGCTGGGGCAGGTGGTGGTCTGTGACAGCAACTTGGCGATGGCCGCGATCAACCAGGCCGGCCCCGCACCAAAGCCCAGGCGCCAACCGGTCATCGCATAGCCCTTGGACGCGCCGTTGACGATCAGCGTGCGTGGCTTGAGATCGGGCGCCAGGCGTGTCAACGGCACATGCCGGGCGTCGCCGTAGACGAAGTGTTCGTAGATCTCATCGGCCATGACCAGCACATGGGGATGACGACGCAAAACCTGCGCCAGGGCCAGCAGCTCGGCTTCGCTGTACACCGCGCCGCTGGGGTTGTTCGGGCTGTTGAGGATCGCCCATTTGGTGTGTGGGGTGATCGCCTGTTCGAGCGCGGCGGGCGACAGCTTGAAACCCAGGCTTTCATCGCCCGGGATGATCACCGGTGTGGCATCGTTGAGCCGTGCGATGTCCGGGTATGAGACCCAATACGGCGTGTGCACGATGACTTCATCGCCGCGATTCAAGGTGGCGGCCAACGCGTGATAAATGATGTGCTTGCCGCCGCAACCGGCGACGACTTCGTCCAGGCCATACACCACATCATTATCTCGCTGCAGTTTCAGGCAGATGGCCTGGCGCAGGGCAAGGGTGCCGGTGGTGGCGGTGTAATGGGTATCACCGCTGTGCATCGCCAAGCTGGCGGCCTCAAGAATATGCGCCGGGGTGTCGAAGTCCGGCTCGCCCACGGTGAAGTTAACGATGTCGCGGCCCTGGGCGCGCAACTCGGTGACCAGGGCGTTGGCGGCAATGCTGGGGGAGGGCGCAATGCCCAGGACACGGTCCGACAAAAATGCAGTGCTCATTTCGGACTCCTTCATACCAGGCCGGCATTGTTGAGGGCCTTGTCGATCCAGCTCTGGCGCACTGCACCGCTGGCAATTTCTGCTTTGACCGCTTCTTCGTGCTCGGCATGTTGCGCGGCGCGGCGCAGTACTTCGGCGGCGTCGGCCTGGGAGAACGCGACCAGGCCGTCTTCATCACCCACCAGCAGGTCGCCGGGGTTGATCACCATGCCGCCGATAGACACCGGCACGTTCACTTCGCCGGGGCCGGTCTTGTACGGGCCGGTGTGCACCACGGCGCGGGCATAGCACGGGGTGTCCTCGAAGCTGGCGACATCGCGAATCGCGCCGTCAATCACAAACCCCACGCAACCACGCTGCTGGGCGTAGAGCTTGACCAGTTCCCCGATCACCGCGTTATTGGTGTCGCCCTGGCCGTCCACCACCAGCACATGGCCCGGTTGCAGCATGCTCATGGCCTTGTAGATCAGCAGGTTGTCGCCGGGACGGGTCTTGACCGTGATCGCCGTGCCCACCAGCTTGCCGCTGCGGTTGTAGCGCGTCAGGCCACGGGCGCCGATATGACGGCCGAGGTTGTCGCTGATATGCGGCGTGACGACATGGCCAAACGCCTCGACCAGTTCGGCCGGGGCCATGGGCGCGTTGGGAAGGATGCGTGAACCGGGCAAGGACATGGCAAATCTCCAGAATTGTTAGATAGCAATGGGCTATGGCTGGATCTTAGGAGTGATGATCGAAGAGTTTTAGCGATATTTTATGATGTGATAGCATCGCTTTTTCTCATGAATTGGCCGCGATGATCACCTTCAAGCAAATCGATGCGCTGTACTGGATTGCCGAACTCGGCAGCTTTGAAGCGGCGGCGAACAAGCTGAACATGTCTCAGTCGGCCATCTCCAAGCGCATCCAGGAGTTGGAAGACACCTTTGACGTCGAGATTTTTGACCGCAGCAAGCGCAACGCCCGGCTGACGGAGAAGGGCGGTGAGCTGCTTGACTACGCCCGCGACCTGCTCAACAGCCGCGACCAACTGCTCGAACGGGTCAGCGCCCGCGAAGTGCTGGTGCGCCGTTTTCGCCTCGGCGTCACCGAACTCACAGCATTGACCTGGCTGCCGGCGCTGGTGGATGCGCTGCGTCAGGCCTACCCCAAGGTGCAGATCGAGCCGTCAGTGGAACTGAGCAGCGAACTGTTTCGCAAGCTGGAAAGCGACCAACTCGACTTGGTCATCGTGCCGGACGTCTACAGCGACCCGCGCTTTCACAGCACGGCGCTGCAATGCGTAGAAAACGCCTGGATCTGCGCGCCAGGCCTGATCCCCCAGCCCGACCCTGTAAGCCTGGAAGTGCTGGCCGATTACACCGTTCTGACCCAGGGTTCGCAGTCGGGCACCGGCTTAATCTACGAGCGTTGGCTGGCCGCGCACAACGTGCAGATGCCGCGGACCCTCACCAGCCATAACCTGCTGGTGCAGGTGGGCTTGGCGTTGTCGGGGATCGGCGTGAGTTATTTGCCCAAGGCCTGTTTGTCCCATCTGATCGAGCACGGCGCATTACGCGCGTTGGTCACGCAGCCGGAGTTGCCGAGTATCCAGTACGTGGCATTGCACCGGGTGGACCGCCAATTCGGCTTGAACCAGGACGTGGCGCGGATGGCGCAGGGGTGCTGTGATTTCTCGCGGTTGTTGTTTTAGCGTAAGTGCACACACTGCGCTTTTTATTCCAAAAGGGTCCTTTGTCGAAAAACAGGATCATGATTAATTCAAGCCTGGATGTAGTCAGTTCAACTTCATACTTGAAGGCGCATGAACCCAGCCTCTATCAGTCAAGAAGACCAAAATGCATGGCATTCACCACCCTGATACTGGATGCACCCGGCCCGCCGTTGCTATTCGAGGAAGTCGACCGATTCCTTGAGTTGGGCTTGGTCGTCACCCTGAATCTCTACTATTTCACGGATAAAAACAGTATCCGCAAGCACTACGGCGAGCGCATCCGATACACCGAGATCAATTGCCACGACAGGCAAGCTTTCATCGACGCCGTGACTGAGGCCGGGGGGTATAGCGTGTTCAAGACGCGCCTGAATATTCCCATTGAGAGCAAACTGATCCGCGCCGCTGCATCACCGACCCTGCCAACGCCACTGCGCGCCATCGCCCAGGCCGGTTCAGGCGTTAACCATATCGACCGGCAAGAGGCTGAACGGTGTGGCGTGACGATACTGAACACGCCGGCCTCCAACGCGGTAGCTGTGGCCGAATACGTGGTGGCCCAGACATTGTTTTTATCCCGGGACCTGGATCACTACAACGCCGAGACGCACAGTGGTCACTGGTCCAAGGGCACTTTGGCGCCCGGCCTTGAGTTCTGCGAACTCACGTTAGGCGTGGTTGGCACTGGCAGCATTGCTCAAGAGGTCGCGCGCAAGGCCGGATCGCTGGGGATCCGGGTCATCGCCACCGGTTCAGAACGCTTTACGGAGCAGGTCGCGCGCAGCCTTGGGCTTGAGCGACGAGAAACCCTCGAGCAATTGTTGGGGGAGGCCGATGTGGTCTCGATCCACGTACCGCTGACACCGCTCACCCGAGGCCTGTTCGGCCTTACCGAGTTCAGACAGATGCGCCAAGGTTCGATACTGATCAACACCGCTCGCGGTGACATTGTCGACGAAGCCCAGTTGGCAAGCTTCATGACGGCATTTCCCAGGCATATAAAAGCGGTCGCCATCGATACCTTCGCCCAGGAAAAAGACCGCTTCAACTCGCCGCTGGCTGGCATTCGCAACGCCCAACTGACACCCCATATCGCCGGCAACACGACGAAGGCAATCCGCAAGGCTTCACGGCAGATCGTCGACAAGATCCACGCGCTCAGCCTGGCTACGGACGTACATTGACCACGGGCACAAAGCGCTCTCTTGATGAGCGCCTCAACGCCTTGAGTTGTAGCAAGCGCTTCCGGATGGGCTAGGGCTGCTGTGCAGCCGTCGCACGGATGGGCGGTGCGGTAGCGGCGGCAATGTCCCACGTCAGCAGGATGTGGCTGATGGCGGCATCGATGGTTGCGTGGGGCACGTTGTCCCGCGCCAATATCGAAATGCCCTGCAAGAAACTG
Organism: Pseudomonas sp. G11; assembly: GCF_029457515.1. Taxonomy (NCBI): domain Bacteria; kingdom Pseudomonadati; phylum Pseudomonadota; class Gammaproteobacteria; order Pseudomonadales; family Pseudomonadaceae; genus Pseudomonas; species Pseudomonas sp. G11. The sequence goes on along the minus strand of NZ_CP120377.1, from coordinate 5,636,971 downwards.
TCAAACACCGCCGCCATCGACACCGCGGCAATCGTATCCGGCAGTTGCCCTGAGCTTATTCCACGTTCGACACACGCCACGATCCCTGCCCGCGTTCTCATACGGGACTGGGTCAATGCATCCGCCACCCGCGCATTCTCCGGGCTTGGTGCGCTCATCACGCCCAATGCCACCATACACCCCTTGGGATGCCCGTCTTCACACTGCATGCGCGCGGATTGGCGCAATGCGGTCTCGATGGCTTTGCGCGGCAGCAGGCTTTCATCCCATAGGCATTCGGTCACTTGAGCGTAGGTTGCCAGATAGCGCTGCACGCACTCATCGAACAGCGCTTCCTTGGAGCCGAATGCGGCATAAAAACTCGGTGCGGAGATACCGCCGCCCAGGCCGGCCTTGAGCTGGGCGAGGGACGTGGCGTCGTAGCCATGCTGCCAGAACAGGTACATGGCTTGTTCCACGGCGTGGTCACGGTCGAAGGTACGGGGACGGCCCATTTGTGCCATTTCATAAAACTCCCTTGGCAGACCAGATAAATACTAGTCGATACATAAGTCGTTGACAACGTGCGACAGCTGCCTGCAACATTTGTATCGATCAGTATCTAAATTGCCTCAAGGAGTTTCCCGTGACCCCCTCAGTCTGCGTATCCGCGTCTTCTGAACGCCTGCCTATCGGCGCCTTGCTCGCGCTGGCCATGACCGGTTTCATCTGCATCGTCACCGAAACCCTGCCGGCCGGGCTGTTGCCGTTGATCGGCGATGGCCTGGGGATTTCCCCGTCCATGGCCGGGCAGATGGTCACCGCCTATGCGCTGGGCTCGGTGCTGGCGGTGATCCCCATGACCATAGCCACCCGTGGTTGGCGCCGCCGCAATGTGCTGCTGCTGACCATCGTCGGCTTCCTGCTGTTCAATTCCATCACGGCATTGTCGTCCCATTACGGTGTGACGCTGGTGGCGCGTTTCTTCGCCGGGGTCGCCGCGGGGTTGGCCTGGAGCCTGCTGGCCGGTTACGCCCGGCGCATGGTCGCGCCCCATCAGCAGGGGAGGGCGCTGGCGCTGGCGATGGTGGGTACTCCGATTGCGCTGTCACTGGGTGTACCGCTGGGCACCTGGCTTGGCGGCCTGGTCGGCTGGCGTACCACCTTTGGCCTGATGTCGGTACTGACCCTGGTGTTGATCGCTTGGGTGCTGGTGAAAGTCCCGGACTATGCGCCACAGCCCGCGCACCAACGCCTGCCGTTGCGCAAGGTCCTCACCACGCCAGGGGTCAGGCCGGTACTGGCGGTGGTGATCAGCTGGATGCTCGCCCACAACGTTCTCTATACCTACATCGCCCCGTTCGTGGCGCGTGCAGGCTTGGCCGCGCGGGTGGACCTGGTGTTGCTGGTATTCGGCATTGCGGCATTGGTGGGGATCTGGCTGACGGCCAAGCTGGTCGAGCCGTTATTGCGCCAGACGGTGTTGGTCAGCCTGGTGGTGTTTGCCGCGATTGCGCTGGTGTTTGGCGTATTGGGCAACGTGCCTGAAGTGATCTACCTTGGCGTCGCCGTGTGGGGCCTGAGCTTCGGCGGTGCCGCCACTTTGCTGCAAACGGCTCTGGCCGACGCGGCGGGCGATGGCGCCGATGTGGCGTTGTCGCTGAACGTCGTGGCGTGGAACAGCGCCATTGCCGCCAGCGGTGTGGTGGGTGGCGTATTACTCGATCGCTGGGGCGTGGGGGCATTTCCGTGGGCGATGCTGGTGTTGATCGGCGTGGCGCTGGGGATCGCGTGGGGCGCGCGTGACCACGGCTTCAAGCCTGGGCGACGGTCTGGCGTTGCAATAGTGTCTCACTGAACCTTCGGGTGAGCGCGATAGGGGAGCGGAGCGCGACAAGATCGGTAAGCCTGCGGCACCAAACGGATTTATCAGGGTCCATACGCCCCGCGCGATCATTCGCGCTCATCCGTTTACCCTCACCTTAAGATCTAAAGCATGTACCTACGCAACATTGCAGTCGGGCTGGTAGCCCTCGTTTTAGTCTCTACCGCCGTAGACGCTCGCGGCCCGGCAAACCCCTACACGTCCACGCAGCAACGTATCTCGTTTGACGGTTGCGCCGAACTCTTCCCCGCCGCGACACCGATCAACACGGCCACGGTGCCAGCCAGCATGAGGCCAATGGCCCTCTGTTCCGACCACTTCGCGGTGCTCTATTCGCAAACCAGCAAGACCCCGCTGGTGGTGGTCGAGCGCCTGAATGCCGCCCAGTTGAACGACGCCAAAGGCGAGGAGCGCACCAACCAGTTTTACCCCGACCCACGCATTCCCAAAGGTGGGCGCGCCGAGTTGAGCGACTACCGCAGCCAGCACCCGGCGATGGACCGTGGCCACCAATCCCCAGCCGCCGACGCGCCGAATGCCCATGCCATGGCACAGTCTTTCGCGCTGTCGAACATGGTGCCGCAAGACCCTACCAACAACCGCAAGATCTGGAGCAAGGTCGAAGCGGATGTGCGCAAGTTTGCCAAGCGCGCGGGCGGCGACGTGTATGTGTTCACCGGGCCGCTGTTCGATGCGGGCTACAGCACCATCGGCGACAACAAGGTCTGGGTGCCGACGCGCCTGTTCAAGTTGGTGTACGACGCCTCAAGCAAACGCGCCTGGGCCTACGTGTTGCCCAATGCCGAAACCCGTATCCAGAAACCGATGGACTACGACACCTTCGTGAAGAGTACCGGGCTCAAATTACTCGGCAACCTGCCGGTGACGGGTTCGGTGGGGCGTACGTGATGCTGGGTTGAGCGATACGCCCAGCGTTACTTGCCTTTTTTCAACGCCTTCAAGCGCGCTGTCGCTCGCTGTACGGCGGCCATTTTCTCGGGGCGTTTCATCCGTTTCCATTTACGGATGTCGTCCTTGGTCCGCCCGCAGCTGACGCACAACTCGCCACTCAACTGGCAGGTCGAGACACACGGGTTTTCGATTTCTTTAGCCAAGATTTCACCTGGGGATACCGTCAAGGGGCGCCGCTACGCGGCACGAAATTCAACCGTGAGGTGGCTCACTTCATGGACCGGCTTGAGGCGCAGGCGAATGCTCTCGGCATCCGCTGTCGGTTGGCCGACCACGCTGACGATGGCCGCATGCACACCGGGCCCGACCTGCCAGACGTGCAGGTCGGTAATCGTTGCATCGCCGGGTTGCTCCACCCGCTCGCGGATCTCGGCGGCGACGTGTTCGTCGGTCTGGTCCAGCAACACGCCGGCGGTCACGCCCATCAGGCTCCAGGCCCAGCGCGCAATCACGATGGCGCCGACGATGCCCATCACCGGGTCCAGCCATACCCAACCCAGGTACCGACCCGCCAGCAATGCGGCGATCGCCAGCACGGAGGTCAACGCATCGGCAAGCACGTGGATGTAGGCTGACCTGAGGTTGTTATCGTGGCCGTGGTGGTGATGGTCGTGATCATGGTCATGGCCGTGGCTATGCCCATGGCCCAACAGCAACGCACTGACGATATTGACCACCAGCCCGACGATAGCAATCAGGGTCGCCGTACCAAATTGCACTTCGGTCGGCTGGAGCAGGCGCATGAACGATTCGATACCGATGCCCAGGGCGACCAGCGCCAGGATCAGCGCCGAGGCGAAGCCGCCCAGGTCACCCACTTTGCCGGTGCCAAAGCTGTAGCGAGGGCTGTTCGCATGGCGCTTGGCGTAGGCATAGGCCGCCGCCGCAATGCCCAATGCGCCCGCATGGGTGGCCATATGAAAACCGTCGGCCAGCAGGGCCATGGAACCGGTCAGGGCGCCAGCGGCAATTTCCGCCACCATCATCACCACGGTCAGTATCACCACCCACAGCGTGCGCCGGGCGTTCTCGTCGTGGGCAGCCCCCAGGAAGACATGCTCGTGTGCCTGGCTATTCGTGAGGGTCATTTGGAGTAGCGCCGAATGGCTTCAAGCAATTCTTCGACGCCCTGGTTGCGCGCCTCTGTACTCAGTGACGGGTCAGCCACATGCGCCCTGGCGTGGTCCTCGATGATCTCTTCCATCAAACCGTTGATAGCACCGCGCGTGGCGGCCACCAGGTGCAGTGTCTTGGCGCAGTCGGCGTCTGACTCCAGCGCTTTTTCCAGCGCCTGAATCTGCCCGGCGATGCGTTTGACGCGTTTGATCAGGCTGTCTTTGTTTGCGGCTAGATGACCCACGGCATACCCCCCCTACCTATAATGCGGCGGATCATTGCATACCCCACCCCCCCTATACAAGAAGGCTGTTGCAACGCTACTTCGGCCGGTGCAACTGGCGCCTTAGGGTATACAGCGCCACGCCCACCGCCAGCACACCGGATAACGCGCCCACCCCCAGCGCCCAGCGCGGGCCCAGGTGGTCGGCGACCCAACCGACGATGGGCGCCCCAATCGGCGTGCCGCCCAGGGCGACGCCCACGCGCAAGGCGATCACGCGGCCGCGCATGGCGGGGTCGGTGCTCAGCTGCATCAGGCTGTTGGTGGTGTTGCTGAAGGTCATCGCACCCACGCCGATAATCACCAGCGCCACGGCAAACAACCAGTAGTTCGGAGCCAGGGCTGCTAGCGTGCAGCCCGCGCCGAACACTGCTGCACCCGTGAGCAGCGACTTGAACTGCGGGCGTTCGCGGCCGGCGGCGAGCAGGGCGCCGGCGATCGTGCCGATGGCCAGGGTCGAGCTCAGCAGGCCGTAGGCGCGGGCATCGGCATGGAACACGCTGACCGCCATGGTCGAGATGAAAATCGGGAAGTTCATGCCAAAGGTGCCGATCAGGAACAGCATCAGCAGGATCGCCTTTAAGTCCGGTCGCGCCCACACATAGCGCAGCCCTTCGGTCAGGCTGCCCTTGGAGCGCAGCGCGCGCACCTTCACCGGCTGGCCGGACACCCGCAGGAAAAACAGCGAAGCCAGCACCGCAAAAAAGCTCGTGCCATTGAGCAGGAACGCCCATCCGGTGCCCACCGATGCGATGGTCAAGCCCGCTACGGCCGGGCCGATCAGGCGCGCCATGTTGAACGAGGTGGAATTGAGCGCGATCGCATTGGACAAATCCTTCTCACCCACCAGCTCCGCGACGAAGATCTGTCGCACCGGTGCATCGAAAGCCGAGGCGCAACCGGACAAAAACGCGAACACATACACATGCCACAGCTCGACAAAACCGGTGATGGTGAACACCCCCAGCGTCAGCGCCAGCATGCCCATGACCGCCTGGGTGACGATCAGTAACTTGCGTTGGTCATAGTGGTCGGCGGCGAAGCCGGTCCAGGGCAGCAAGAGCAACTGCGGCCCGAACTGCAACGACATGACGATGCCGACGGCGGCCGCGTTATGCGGGGTGAGCTGGGTCAGTACCAGCCAGTCCTGGGCGGTGCGCTGCATCCAGGTGCCGATATTGGAGACCAGTGCACCCGCCGCCCAGATGCGGTAGTTGACGCTGCGCAGGGAGCGGAAGGTTCCGAGCAAACTCATGAATACTCCAAAGATAAGCCGCCCCTGGGTTTATACTCGCCCCCTCGCAATCGTCCAACTTCACCCGAACCGAGATCCCCATGAGCACCTCTCTTTCCCTGACCCCTGCGCGCAAACCGCTTGCGCCCCTGGTGGCGTTTATCATCCTGCTGGTGGGCGCCGTGTTCCTGCAAAACACCGTCGGCGTGCGCCAGATGCTGTTGCTGGTGGTCGGCGCGGCGCTGGGCTTGACCCTCTATCACGCGGCGTTCGGCTTCACCTCGGCCTGGCGCGTATTTATCAATGATCGGCGTGGCGCCGGCCTGCGCGCGCAGATGGTGATGCTGGCGGTGGCGGTGCTGCTGTTCTTCCCGGCATTGGGGGCAGGCACGTTGTTCGGGCAACCGGTGGTCGGGCTGGTGGCGCCGGTCGGGGTGTCGGTGGTGTTTGGCGCATTTATCTTCGGCATTGGCATGCAACTGGGCGGCGGTTGTGCGTCGGGCACTCTGTTCACCGTGGGCGGCGGCAATGCGCGCATGTTGGTGACGTTGTTCTTCTTCATTTGCGGTTCGTTGATAGCTACGCACCATGTGGACTGGTGGTTTGCGCTGCCTGCGTTCCCCGCGACGTCCATCGTCAAAAGCCTCGGCGTGGTGCCGGCCTTGCTCATGAGCCTGGCGGTATTTGCGCTCATCGCGGTGGTGACTGTGCGGCTGGAAAAAGCCCGTCATGGTCAGCTTGAAGCGGGCGTGACCAGCGAACACCCAGGGCTGCGCCGCTTCCTGCGCGGGCCGTGGCCGCTGGTCTGGGGCGCGATTGGCCTGGCGCTGCTCAACTACGCAACGTTGGCCCTGGCCGGGCGGCCGTGGGGCATTACGTCGGCGTTCGCGTTGTGGGGGGCCAAGGCGGCCAGCGGGCTGGGTGTGGATGTGGCCAGTTGGGCGTTCTGGCAAATGCCTGGCAACGCCAAGGCCCTGGCCGCGCCAGTGTGGGAAGACATCACCAGCGTCATGGACATCGGCATCGTCCTCGGTGCGCTGCTGGCGGCCGGCCTGGCCGGGCGTTTCGCTCCCAGCCTGAACATCCCGGCACGCTCGCTGGTAGCGGCGGTGATCGGTGGCCTGTTGCTCGGCTACGGCTCACGCCTGGCCTACGGCTGCAATATCGGCGCGTACTTCAGCGGTATCGCCTCGGGCAGCCTGCATGGCTGGGTGTGGTTGGTGGCGGCGTTTATCGGCAATAGCGTGGGTGTGCGGTTGCGGCCGTTTTTCTTTGCCGGTGAGCGGCCGCAGGTGGCGTTGAGCGGTTGCTGAGACCGCCACTGCCCTGCCCATCATGTCCTTCATGAGATAACGAGGGATAGGGACTGTTTATTTTGAGGGGCCGAGAGGGGCACTCCGCTGTACTTTTTTGGATAAAGGCCAAATGATATCATGCGTTCTCTCTTCGCTCCGTCACTCGGGCGCTGATCATCATCAATCAGGGAAGTGTTATGTCTAGCGGATTGGGCACCATCGAAGTCTGGGATATCGAAACTACTGAAACCGCAACGCGCAATGCGTTGCCTTCGCTTGGTCGCGCCAGAACCAGTGCGACTGAAGTCGATTTGGAAACACTAAGTGAAAACCTCAAGGGCGTTCTTTCCCGGTTCCAGGCTGTGCTTGACGAACAGCCGATAGCGAAGTCCGGTTATTGCGTCGATGAGATTGAAGTCTCGCTTGGGGTGAATGGCAAAGGCAGCATTGCGTTGATCGGCAAGCTTGAAGCCGGCATGCAAGCCGGTATCAAGGTGAAGTTCAAGCGGAGTCTGTGATGACGCCGAAAGACTACGTCAGCGCCAGGCAGACAAGCGCGAGTCGACGTGTCTACACGGAAGAAGATATTGCTGATAGCGTCGCCAGGGCGTGTGAAGCCGCAGGGCTGAAACTCTCGGATTTACTCGTACAACTGAACGAGAAGGATTGGGCAGAGTTTCTGGTTAACTACCTAAAGCCCCGACTTCATCCTGCGTTGGTAGCGCTTTTGGAATCTGACGCCGTTGCGATCGGTGCAATCGACGATCCTTTGCCTGATGCCTGTATCACCCAGCTGGAAAGCGGCTATGCCATCCTTTTCAGCACGGGCATGCGAGAGTTTGTGTACCGGCTGGCGCGCATAATCTCGACGCGTTTCTCGATCGGAGAACAACGCGTTGAAGTGGAGTTGCACGAAACGGCCAGGCTCGTCGCGGAAGTCTTCTGGTGGTTCGAGGAAACCAACGTTGCCCACGGCCCTGATTACCCGATCAATGATGATCAGATGCAAGTAGCCAACAAGCTGGCTATGGAGGCTGAGGCCTTTCTTCTGTGTCACGAAGTCGGGCATATCGCCTCGGATGTACCTGGCATGTTGGAAGAAATCTCCAGTGACATCCAGGGCGTAGACCTGGAATCGCACTTTGACGAATTTATCGCCGATTTTTTTGGCGCGATGTTTGTGTTGGGGGCGAGGGAGGATGATCACTCTCAAACCGATGGAACCGAGCTGCAATTGAGGTACGCGGGCATCGAGTTCGTGCTGCAGATCTACCAATGCCTGGAAAAAATCGGGCTGGATTTCAGCAACAGTCACCCTCCGGCAAGGGAGCGTCTCGCTCATATCCGCCACGCTATCGGCAGTCGTTGTGCTGACAGCGAGTCATGGCTTGGGTTATCTGCAATCGCCAGCGGCATCGAAGGTATTTTCAATAACATCCTGGCAATCCTCGATTCACCTCAAGAGCATGCGCAGTATTACGAGCGCAAAGCCGCAGAGCTGATTGATGATCTGAATCTCGCGCTGGCTGAGTGTTCGGGTAAGAGCGTGCCCGATTACATGGGCTTCCATCCTCGTGCCACAAAGATTTTTGCCAGGGGCTATCCGGAACGTGTCATTGAACGCGTCGCACAAGTGGCCGCAGGTTTTTTTGACGACGTATATGCCGAGGAACAAGAGGGCGACGACTATGAGCGGTGGGTACGCTTCCAGCAGTTCAAGTTGCTGTTGTCGTTCGTTCGTGAAATGCCTGAAAACGCGGTGAAGACACGCTTCATGATCGCGCTTGGCTGGTCAGAGTAGTCGTGACAACTGTGCGGTTGCGGCCGTTTTTCGTTGCATGTGAACGGCCGCAGGTGGCGTTGGACGGTTACTGAATTAACGTTCAGGGGAAACGTCTGATTCTTGAGCGGCTTCAGCAGCCAGTTTTTCCCGCTCTGCTTTGCTGATGTACCTGTCCTTGCTTTTTGGGGCCAATTTGGCGCTGGCCTTTTTGGCTTTGGCCTTGAACAGCTGTTGCAGTTTTTTCTGGCGATTCATGTGTTGTACCCGGGTTGGACAGGCCAGGATGATACCAGCTTAAAAACGGCCACAGCTCCCCACGCAGCAGCCGCACAGGCCTAGCCAGGCTGCGCCGCCAAGCTATTGCTGACATTACGCCCCAGCACCAGCACCGTCACAAAACCGCAGCCCACCAGGGCCGTGGCCAGGCTCAACAGCACCGAGCTGCCCAGTTGGTCGACGATCCGCCCGCCAAAGAACGAGCCCAAGGCGATGATCACCTGGAACAAGGCGACGAACAGCGGCATGCCGCGTTCGACATCCTTGGGCGCCACCACAAACATCCAGATACTGGCACAGGCCGGGAAGGCGCCGAAGGCGAAACCCCACAGCCCGATCAGCATCGCTGCGCCGGTCATCCCGGTGGCGAAGTGAGGGAACAGGGCGGTGCTGGTGCCGATCATCAGCGCGACCAGCAACAGGGTGTGACGCACGCTGCGGTTGGCGGCGAAACCGGCAAAGATATTACCGAACACCCCGGCCACGCCGAAGAGCAGCAACAGCGAGCCGATCGTCGGCCCGTCGAAGCCGGAGCTGTATTTGAAGAACGGCGCGACATAGGTGTAGGCCGCAAAGTGCGCCAAGCCGATCAACAGCACCGCGATCAACCCGACCCGCGCCTGTGGGTTGATAAACAACGCCGGCAGGTCGCTGATGCGAATGGCCTTCTCCGGGGTGAGCCGAGGCAGCAGGAACACCTGCGCCAGCAGCACCGGCACGCCCAGCAGCGCGGTGACCAGGAACGTCATGCGCCAGCCCATCAGGCCGCTGAGCCAGGTGCCGACGGGCACGCCGAGCACGGTGGCCAGGGTCACGCCCATCATGATGATCGAGGTGGCCTTCGCGACATCCACACCCTTGGGCGCCAGGCGCCCACTGAGGGCAATGGCCGTGGCCCAGAACCCGCCGATGCTGATGCCCAGCAAGACACGGCCGAACAGCAGCAGGTTGAAGTCACTGGCAAAGGCCACGACCGAGTTGGCGATGATCATGATCAACGTCAGGCCGATCAGCAGGTAGCGACGGTCCATCGCGCCAATGCTCACCGACAGAAACGGCGCGGCGAGGGCGGCCATGATGCCCGGCAGGGTCACCATCAGCCCGGCGTGGCCGGCACTGATACCGAGGTCGGCGGCGACGTCGTTGAGTACGCCCACCGGCAGGAACTCACTGGTCACCAGGGCGAAGGCGCCCACCGCGACCGAGAGAATCGCCAGCCACTGCTGTTTGACGCTTTGTTGATTATGTTCGGGACGGCCGCTGGGGGCCTGGAGGGCGCTTGGCATGATGCTGGGTTCCAAGGGGGATGTCGCCTGAGGCCAGGCGAAGGGGAAGAATTGGGAGGCGATTATAGGAATCGGGTTTGGCCACCCCATAGGCGAGCGGTTCGATAGTAATCATCAGTGTTATCGATGTGAGGCTGTTGAGCGGGATTGCCCAGGTCCGCCCATGTAGCCTGACTGATTGGCTGGCCGCCGTCTGTCCAGGGGGGATTTGTTTAACGCTGAAACGTCTGCGCCAGAAAGTCGCTGATCAGCGCTGTCACCTGTTTTTGAATCTGCGCCCGTGGTCGTGCGCCCTCACCATCTCGACAAATCATGCCGTCGCCTGGCGAACGCTCTTCGATCAATGCGACCGCCCCCGGCTTGCAGATCGACATAAAGCTGAAATGGTTGGCGTCGCTGATCGCCACGTAGCGCGTCGAGGCGGTTGGCAGGCGCTTGGCCAGGTCGGCAGACTCCAGTTCGGCAGGCATATCCTCCGACGGTACCACGCCTGCAATCACCAAAACCGGCACCCGCAGCGCCGCCAGGCTCGCGTCGGTCATGCCGCGTGACAGGCCCAGGTCCAATGACACTATGGCGGTGACGCGTTTATCGCTCAAGTCAGCGGCCAGTCGCGCCTTCCCGTCAGGTGTCCCGGCGGGGTTCATCTCCTGGTAGCCGATGCAACCGCCGAGCTTGGGGTGGATGCTGCAGTCGCGGCTGAACAGCTCGGGGTCGAAGCGCGCGCCGGCGATCTCCAGTACGGTCCAGCCGCCGAGGGAGTGGCCTGCCGCGGCAATCTGGTTTTTCGCCACCGCGCCAAATTGCTTCGGTTGCGCCAGGACTGCGTCGATGGCACGGCTCAGGTCGGCCGGGCGCTGCCATAACGCTGCGGCGGCCTGGGGGCTGCGGTCTTTGCTGGTAGTGCCGGGATGGTTGACCGCCGCCACGATATAACCCTGGTGCGCCAAAGCACTGGCCAGCCACACCTGTTTACCCCAATTACCGCCGTAACCATGGGAGAGCACAACCAGGGGATGTTCGCCGCTGGCCGGTGGTGCGTCGGGCACGGCGAGGGCGCCGATGAAGACGACGGAGTCGGCGATCAGCGTTGGCGTGGCGGTGGTGTTGGCGGGGTACCAGACCGCCAGTTCCAATGGGCGAGCGTGGTGGGCGTCGGGCAGGGTGGTGCTCTTGAAGCCGATGAGGGGGGCGTCAGCGAATGCGGGTGTGGCCAGGCAGGTCAGGAGCAGGGCGGCGAAGGTGGTTTTCACTGTTTTTATCGTCCTTGAAGTGAGGCGCGCATCATGACTTTAACCACTTGGTTTGAATAGCGTGCACGCGGGATTAGGACGTGGCTGACGTCATCCTACTGTTAAGTATGACGGAGCGGTCCTTAGTGTTTTTAGGAAGCGGCTGGCTTACCCGGGATAATAAATCGTGCATGTTAGGGGCGTCGTTCCTACTGCTGGCTTGTTAGCAAGCCGAGAGAGTAATTCCTGACGCTATGGTGATCACTATGAAACGCTCAACGGTGTTTTTGTTGTTGGCGTCTTGCATGAATGCAAGACGAGCCCTGCTTGCTGTGTTGGCTGTTTGCGTACTGGTTTTAGATAACGCAGCCTACGCGATAGATCGATCTATTACTAAAACCCAAACGCCGGACCCCGTTCTTGTGATATCGAATAATGCGGGTGTCGGATTAGCATTTTTTAACTTGGCTACCTCAGATTTCCCCAGTGGTACGCTACCCTATCCTAAACAATTATTAGGGGTCGACTGGAAGACGACCTACTATCCTCAGAGTATTAGCGAGTCGGTCGAGTTGTGCTACTACCGCCCCTACAGTTCTGAAAAGAACTGTGTTGCTATTAACCCGAACTCTTCCGGAACACTATCAGACTTTAATGGTGAGGCGTTCAACCATGGTTCGCGTGTCACCATCGGTCATACGGTACTAGGAGGAGTCCCTCCCTATGCTCGTCCTGCCGGCGTTGATTCAGTGACCTTTCGATATAGAGACTAGTCAGGTGCCCGCTCAGGGGGCACTTTTACTGCGGCCTTCTGTGCTGACAATTGAATATTTTGAATGTAGGCAAGTTACAGCCGCCTCTACGGGGTGAGATTTTATGATTAACCTGACTTCTTATGCTTCGATAGCTCATGGTCGCCTGACAGGCAGTCCGGTGAATGTTGTTAGCCCGCCAACTCAACACAAGACTGATGCATCCTTGACTACAAGCAGTCGCGTTACCAACAGCACCGTATCGACGCTCGCCCATCAATTAAGCGAAGCCGCCACGCGCGCTGAAGCCCGTCGCGGTCAAAACACCCCCCATCCACTCGACTCGATTACGGGCGACACCTACCTCGCCAACAAAACGCAGCACGACGCAGAGCTTCCAAAGACCGCCACCCCAGAATTGCTGGCTCGCGCCCGTCAAGCAACCGCCTTCGTCAACGGGTTCGACAGCAACCCCTTCAAAGGCCTTGCGCGCGATCAATTGAGCTTGATCGCCCACGACGAGGGCGGCGCCTTTACCACCCATGAGCGACGTGCCGCGTTGCAGGAGATGCAAACTGTCGCTCCCCCAGTGGCGAGTAGCCCCAGGTCGGCAGGCATCAATGGCCGTGACCTGATGATCTCCCGCTTGTTCGGCCACCGTGAGCTGTCGGTTGCCCAACCTCCGGCGACCTTTGAGAACACCACTCAAAGCGCTTTTGAATTCCTCAATCGCGATGATCGTGCCTTGATCTCGGATATGTATGCTTATGCGCAGGCGGAAGGTGCGGATCTGGGCTATGTGGATCGCCTGGCTTGGTCACTTGGCCACTACCGTCATTTGAGCGATGGGCGCCAGCTCTTGAGCGGCAACAATGGCTACGATTCGGACGGGTATCGAGTGACTTACAACTTCAAGGAAGAAGATGCTGCAATTGCCTCACGTATCCTGAAAGGTTCGGCGATCAACAGCACCCGCCTCGACCCAGGCTATTTGCGGCATATCCTGAATCCGGATTACGGAGCACTCTCAAATACAGGTGGTATGCCGTTCCTTGAACAGATGGTCATCAAATTCTCTGGCGAAGGGGCTTCACTGCCCTCGCTGGGCAATGAGTTCGCCACTTTAAAAACCGTCAAGATCAACGACAATATTGTGATCACCACGAATAAGAACATAAAACTACCGCCCTCCAAGGTACTCGCCGCTAGCGTCAACGGTACCTGGAGCCTCACCGAAGAAGGCAAAGCCGCCGGCTACACGTTAGACAAGGCCACCGGCAAGTTGCAACGGGCGACTGCCGCTGCAGACAATCCAGCGCCACACGGCTCCACCTCGCCTGTCCCCGTCGACAAAGCCCCCCATCGCACCCTCCTGGAGGCCCTCGCCACCAGCCGCAATCGGGCGCCTATGGGGGTGACCGGACCCGGTTATCTGTTCACGGTGATGAGAGCTATCAACCCCTGATGCGGCGGTCGTCGCCCTATACCCTAGGCATGGGTCAGCCCCGTCAACGTATCCGCAATGGTCTTGGTCCGTTGCGCCGTACCCTCCGTCGCACGGCTCGACGCCTCCAGCACATCCAGCATCTCCCGCAACGCGCCCACCCCGGTGGACTGGTCTTCAATCTGCTGGGCCACGCGCTGGATCTCACTCGACAACAGGTCAATATCCACACCGATTTCCGCTGCATTCTTACGCGTGATTTCCGCCAGCTTGCGCACCTCGTCCGCCACCACCGCAAAGCCTCGGCCCAGGTCGCCCGCGCGCGCCGCTTCAATCGCGGCGTTGAGCGCCAGCAGGTTGGTCTGCCCGGCGATCTGCTGGATCACCTGCACAATCGACTGGATACGCAAACTCGACCCCGCCAGCGTGCGCGCGCCTTGCACCGCGACATCCGCCTGGCTGGACAGGCCCTCCACCGTGGCCCCGGCCTGGGCAGACACCGTGTTCTGCTGGCCAATCGTGCCCACCAGTTCATCCATCGAGGCGTGTAACTCACCGGAGTAGTGCTTGAGCTGCGAAGCGATGTCCTCCTGCTGGCGCTCGGCCTGGGCCAACACCAGGCCCAAGTCGGCCAGGCCTTCGAAGACTGGCAGGATATTGCGGTCCAGGCCTCGGGTATTCAGGGTGTCGGTGAAATCATTGTTCTTGAACGCCGCAATCTGCTTGACCACCACATGGTTCAACCCCGCCAGCTTCTTCACCTGACGCCGCAGGAAAAATGCCTTGAACTCGCCGTAATGGGCGATGAAATTGTCCACGTACTCATCACTGAAACTCGCACCCTTGGCCACCCGAAAGAAGAAAATCGCCGTCAGCGTCTGATTCAGGTTCAAGCCCAGAATCTCCCCGAAGGTCGAAAACCCCGCCAACGGCACATCCCCAAAAATGCCGGCCATGCTGCCCAGCTCGGCGCCGTTATTCAGTCGGCGCAAAATGCAGTCATTCAAAATCCCCGCCACCGGCTGGCCGCCCTTGCCACGCAAAAACTGCTCGTAGTCCAGGCGTGTGGCCTCACGCAATGGCGTACGCCGCACCATCACCAGCTCTTCGCCCGGCGCTACGTCGCAAAACAGCTGCACGATCTGCTGTTCATAGTCGATGCGTGCGATGGAGCGCACAAACAACTCACTGCCCACCCGAATCGCGAACGAGTAATCCGCCAGCTTCGACTCCAGTGCCTGGGGGGCGCAATTGAACGCGTCACACAGCGCCTGCACCATGCTCTTGATATTGCCGCTGCTGTCGATCACCTGGTCAATCGTGCGGTCCTCCACCGAGGCGGTCAGCACACTGAAGGTCAAATCCGCGGCCTTGAAGTTTTGGCTTTTAAACACGCCAAAGCGCACATGGGCCGCGGTCTTGAGGAACACAATCTGTGCATGGTTCTGATAACTGCGCTGGCCATCGTGGATCAGCGTTTTCTGGAAATCCGACTTACCCCCAGCCGACCCGCCTACGAACAAGCATGGAAAACGCCCGGACTCATACAGCGCCTCCATGAAAAACGATTCCGACGCCGACAACCCATCGAACACCACGTAGGCCAAGGTGTCGCGGTGATCGATCGAGGTGTGCACCTGCACCCGCTTGATATTGGCCACCAACTTGGCGATCCGCTCCTGCATCCCCAAGCGCTTGCCGCCGCTGCGAATGTCCTCACACTCCAACGGCACCATCACCACCTCGGCAGAGGCAATCACACTGTCATCAAACAGCTGCAACACCATCCGGTCCCAGCGCTCGCCGGTCGCGCAATACAGCGAATCGGCGGCGTTGCACAACTCACCGGAGGTGGTGCACAGGCTGATGGCGGTTTGCGGAAAGCGACGCTTGAGCTTGGCGGCGACCTGGTCGATGTCCAGGTGGGGGGAGATGAAACCGGTGATCAGGGTGGGTGTGATGCGCAGGGTGGCCAATGAAGACTCCAATTCATTGGCGGTGCAGGTGAGGGTGGCGGTGCCTTGACGATCGGCCCGGGCTTTTTTTAGAAGGGAAAGTGGGTTCATAGGGCTGGCTCGAACGGGTGGAGGGGCGCAGGTCATAGGCATGCGGTTAGTAGGGTTATCGGCGGGTTCGGTGAGGGCTGGAGGGGAGGACGCAAAGATGCGACGAATGAGCGCAGGGCACTCCCTCTTTGGGTTTGTCAGTCAGAAAGACAAGAAATAACCGGTTCATCATTCAGGTGATTTGAACGGCCATTCGCTGGAAGATGGGTTAAGGGGCTTCCGAGCGGTAATGCTGGCGGGACTAGGAAGTTACTTACGAATTCCTACTTTCATGTATGACAGTGCTGTCCTTCGTGTTTTTAGGAAGTGCTTGGCTTTCTACGGTTATTAAATCGTGCAATGGTAGGGGCGTGATGCTTACAGCTGGATTGATTTGAACCTGACATGTTAATAACTGACTCTAGGGTGATGATTATGAAAGGCACGATTGTATGGGCGCGCGGTATTACTCAAAGACGAACGTTGCTCGCTTTGTTAGCGGTTTTTGTAACGTCTACTCATGGGACTGCTTTTGCGGCAGAAAACGCTATTACTAAAACAGCAGCGCCCAACCCCGTTCTTGTTTTATCTAACTCTGACACCCAGCCAGGCGTCGGGCTTGCGAGTTTCAATGTTTTGGCTGCGGATATTCCCCAAGGTACACTCATTGATCCCAAACAGTTGTTAGAGATTAAATGGACTACGACCTACTATCCTCAGGGTACCAAGGAAGATGTGAAGTTATGTTATTCCCGCCCCTTCAGCGCCCAAGAGGAATGTAGAACTATCTTTCCAAATTCATCCGGAACGCTGTCAGACTTCAATACTCAGGCCTTTGGTCATGGCTCACGAGTCATCATCTACCATAGTGTACTAGGGGGGACACCACGTTATGTGAATCCTGCCGGCACCGACTCAGTGACATTCCGATATCGATATTAATAAAACAAAAAGTACTCGCAGCCTATTTGGCTGCGGGTTGCTTTCCAGTTTTGACAATAGACTTTTCATCGCACCGTTGCTGTTTTCCCAAGCCAAGGTGAATGCTCATGGTCATTATCAATCCTGCCGCACCGTCGGCTTACAACCCCGTGGCAAACAGCTCAGTCAACACCACGCCTCGCTCTTCGGTGTCGCCAGGCGATGAAGTCAAACCCGATACCTATGGTTCAGCAACCGATAGTGGCACCTTCAGCTCAGTCTCAATCCTGGCTCAGCAATTGAGTGAAGCCGCAACGCGTGCCGAAACCCGCATCGGCCAAAACGATATCAGCCTGCTCGACTCGATTACCGGCGATCAGTACCTCGCCAACAAAGCGCGGCACGACGCGCAGGTTCCCTCTACCGATAACCCGGATCTCCTGGCACGGGCTCGACAAGCGACCGGCTTCGTCAACGGTTCTGATACCAACCCGTTCAAGGGCCTCACACGCGATCAACTCCAGCTGATTGCCCACGACGACGGCGGGCCTTTCACCCTCAATGAGCGACGTGCCGCATGGGAAGAGCTGCGATCGATGGAGCCTCCTGCGCCGGCCAAGTCCAATTCCCACCGTGACCTCATGATTTCGCGCCTGTTTGGTAGCAACACCGAGCCACCGGTCGCCAAACCACCGTTTACCCGCTTCAATGGCACCCTAAACCCTAACCTTTTCCTTAACCGCGAGGATCGTGCCTTGTTCGCGGATATGTATGCTTATGCGCAGGCGCAGGGAGTGGATTTGGTTTATGTCGATGCATTGGCCATGACACTCGGCACCTATCGTCATCACAGCGATGGCCGCCAGCTCTTGGGGGGCAACACCGGCTATGACGCGGAGCGGTATCGAGTGACTTTCGATTTCAAGCCGGAAGACGCTGCAATCGCCTCACGCGTCCTCAATGGTTCGGCGATCAACAGTACCCGTATCGACCAGGGTTTTTTGCGATACATCCTGCATCCAGACCATGGGGCGTTCATGAACATCGGGGGGATACCGTTCCTGGAGAAGATGGTGAACAAGTTCTCCAGCGAGGGCGATCAGCAACCGCCGCTGGGCAGCGAGTTCGCCACCTACACGCGAGTCCGGATCGAGGATCACATTGTTCGCACCACGGACAAGTCCATAAGGCTGCCGCCCTCCGAAGCACTCTCGGGTATCGTTAATGGCGTATGGGGCCTGACCGAAAAAGGCAAGGCGGCTGGTTATAGCATCGACCCGGTCACCGGCCGGATGAGCAAGCCAGCCAAAGCCCCTGATGATCAAGCGTCGCCGCCCTCTACCCTGAATGCCCCTGTGGATACGGCGCCCAATCGCAATGCCTTCGACGCCCTCGCAGACACCCGCGACCAGCCCAACGCACGATGGATCTGGCCCGGCCATCTGTTCAAATTGATGAGGGGGTTCAAACCTTGAGGCTTGGGTGAAGACGGTCAATGGCGGTCCTCTATCACCGCCGGTTGGGGGGCAATGGCGCAAGAGCGCGGCGTAGCCAGCCCCCGAGGCTTCTCAACGTCATGAGCGGACGTTAACGGCAGCGATTCGAAAGGCGCAGCTTCAGCGGGACTGAACACCGTGGACGTTCATCCGTTGGTCATAAATCAGACGGAAGGCACATAAGGTGTCTAAAGTTGTTCTGTACTGGGCAGATAAACCCTATGTCGTTTATATCCGCAACAACGTTCAAGGATCGAACTCATGACCCAGCGTCAAGCCAGCCGCATTTCCCCTACCGGTCATCCGCGTTTTCGCTGGTTTGCTTTCATCCCGGTCCTGCCCGCCGTCGTGTGGATACTGGTGCAATCAACTTCTGCGGCCAACCTGGCGGCCTGCGCGGTACTGGTGTTGATCGGCTTCGGTGCCTGTGCCTGGAGCGCGGGTTCGCAGCGTGACGCCACGCGGCGAGCCATTGCGCGTGCGCAGGCGGATCAGGCCGACGCGGACGCGGCACATAACGGCATGGCCGCGCGGGCACAGCTTGATGAAGTGTTGCTGGGCGCCATGCCGATCTGGGCCAAGCAGGTGGAAAGCTCGCGCCATCAGACCGAAGAAGCCATTGTGAGCCTGGCCAACCGTTTTACCGGCATTGCCGCACGGTTGCAGGAAACGGTACAAGCCTCGCAGCACGCTGCGGGTGAGCTGGATGGCCAGGCCGCCGACGGCGCGCTTGAGGTGCTGGCGCGCAGCGACAGTGAGCTGAGCCAGGTGATCAATTCGCTCAAGGCGACCCAAAGCAGCCGTGACCAAACCCTGGCCCAGGTCCGTAGCCTCACCGCCTATACCGGTGAACTGCGCACCATGGCCGCCGACGTGGCGGCGATTGCCGCGCAAACCAACCTGCTGGCGCTCAACGCGGCCATCGAGGCGGCGCGGGCTGGCGAAGCCGGTCGTGGCTTCGCCGTGGTGGCCGATGCGGTGCGCAGCCTGTCGAGCAAATCCAGTGAAACCGGCCAACAGATGTCGGCCAAGGTCGACATCATCAATAACGCCATTACCCAACTGGTACAGGCCGCGTCCAGCAGCGCCGACCAGGACAGCCACTCGGTGGCGGCATCCGAAAACAGCATTCAAGTGGTGCTCGAGCGCTTCCAGAACATCACCGGGCGCCTGGCCGAGTCCGCCGACCTGCTCAAGCAGGAAAGCTACGGCATTCGTGATGAGATGACCGAGGTGCTGGTCAACCTGCAATTCCAGGACCGGGTCAGCCAGATCCTCAGCCACGTGCGAGACAACATGCACGCCTTGCATGACCACCTCCTGCAGGCCAGCCAGGCCCCCGACCAGGCGGTCGCCGTCGACGCCCGGCAGTGGCTGGCGCGCATGGAAGCCACTTATGCCACCGACGAGCAACGGCGCATCCATCATGGCGAAGCGGCCGTGCAGCAGAATTCTCAAGACATTACCTTCTTTTAGGAGCACCTCATGGCGAAGAATGTATTAGTGGTCGACGACTCCAGCAGTGTGCGGCAAGTGGTCGGCATTGCCTTGAAAAGCGCCGGTTACGACGTGATCGAAGCGTGCGACGGCCGGGATGCCCTGGGCAAGCTCACCGGGCAGAAGGTGCACCTGATCATCAGCGACGTAAACATGCCCAACATGGACGGCATCACCTTCGTCAAGGAGGTCAAGAAGCTGGCCAACTACAAGTTCACCCCGATCATCATGCTGACCACCGAGTCCCAGGAATCGAAGAAGGCCGAGGGCCAGGCCGCTGGCGCCAAGGCTTGGGTGGTCAAGCCGTTCCAGCCGGCACAGATGCTGGCAGCGGTCTCAAAACTGATTCTGCCCTGACACCCGGCGCCAGGGAGGCTCCCATGCCCATCACCCATGAAACGTTCGATGACACCACCCGCGTGTGCATTGACGGCGAACTGACGATCTACACCGTCGCCGAACTGGCGGGCGCGCTGCTGCCGCAGCTGGGCGCGACGCCACGCATGGCACTGGACCTGTCGCAGGTCACGGAACTGGATGGCGCCGGCCTGCAGTTGCTCGCGGTCATCCAGCGTGAAGCCGGCATCGCCGGCACAGCCTTGAGCGTGATCGGCCAGAGCCAGGCGGTCACGCAGGCACTCCAACTGTGTCGCGGCGCGGTCTTGTAGTCAGCGCCATCCACGTTCATTGATCGACAAGGAAAGTTCAGGTGAGCATCAATCTCGATCAGGCACAGCAGACATTCATCGTCGAGGCGCGCGAGCTGTTGCAAGCCATGGAGCAATCCTTGCTGCAACTGGAAAGCGAGCCCGGCGACCAGGATGCCATTGGCGCGATTTTCCGTGCTGCCCACACCATCAAGGGTTCCGCCGGCCTGTTCGGCCTGGAGCCTGTCGTGAGTTTTACGCATATTGTCGAGGACGTACTCGACCGCCTGCGCGACGGCAGTGTGGCGGTCGATGCCACGCTGATCGCGATGTTGCTCAAGTGCGGCGACCATATGCTCGAGTTGATCGACGTCGTCGCCCATCGGGGCGAAACGTTGCAGCCCGAGGCCCTGGAACGTGAAGCGGCATTGCGCGAGGCGCTGAGCACGTATCAGGCACCTGGCACCCCGGCCCAACGCGTCGAAACCGCCGCGGCCTGCACAGGCACTCCCACCGACGTGCTGTGGCACATCTCCCTGCGCTTCGGCGCGGATGTGTTCCGCAATGGCATGGACCCGCTGTCGTTTCTGCGTTACCTCGAGACCTTGGGGCAGATGATGCAGGTCACGATCCTCACCGATAGCATCCCGGCCTTGGAAAGCTGGGACCCGGAGAGCTGCTACCTGGGTTTCGAGATCGACCTGCGCTCGACAGCCAGCCACGCCACCCTCAACGAAGTGTTCGACTTCGTGCGTGACGATTGTGAAGTGCACATCGTTGCCGTCGATCACACGCCCGACAGCGGCCTGGGCAGCGAACAGGTCACGGCGGCAGAGCAAGGCGCCATGACGGCTTCGGCGCAGCGCCAGCCGGCAGCCAGCGAGGCGAAACCCCGGGACGGTAATTACGTGCGGGTCAACGCCGACAAGCTCGACGAGTTGATCAACCTGGTCGGCGAGCTGGTGATTGCCAGTGCCGGCGCGAGCCTGCTGGCCCGCTCCTGTAACAACGACCCTCTGCAAGAGGCCACCTCGACGGTATCGGGGTTGGTGGAAGAGATCCTCGATGGCGCCCTGCACTTGCGCATGATCCCCATCGGCGACACGTTCAACCGCTTCCGCCGCGTGGTGCGCGATATCAGCCAGGAGCTGGGCAAGGACATCGAACTGATCATCAGCGGCGCGGAAACCGAACTGGACAAGACGGTTGTCGAGAAAATCGGCGACCCACTGATGCACCTGCTGCGCAACGCCATGGACCACGGTATCGAAAGCGCCGATGCCCGGCGTGCGGCCGGTAAGTCGGCCAAAGGCCATTTGAGCCTCAATGCGTACCATGACTCGGGGAGCATCGTCATTGAAATCGCCGACGACGGCGCCGGGCTCAACCGTGAACGCATCCTGGCCAAAGCCCAGGAGCGCGGGCTGGTGGCCAGCGGCGCGGTGCTCACCGACCAGGAGATCTACAACCTGATCTTCGAAGCGGGTTTCTCCACCGCCGAGGCCGTGACCAATCTCTCCGGGCGTGGCGTGGGCATGGACGTGGTCAAGCGCAATATCACCCTGTTGCGCGGCACCGTCGACCTGGACAGCCGCCCCGGCCAGGGCACCGTGGTGCGCATCCGCCTGCCGCTGACGTTGGCGATCATCAATGGGTTCCTGGTGGGCATCGACCAGTCCACTTATGTGATTCCGCTGGACATGGTCCAGGAATGCATCGAACTGGATGAGCGCCAGCGCCAGTCCAGCCGCGACAAGGGCTACCTGGACCTACGTGGTGAAGTGTTGCCGCTGGTGGACCTGCGCGACCACTTCAGCCACGAAGGCCCCGCCTCGCGCCGCCAGAATGTGGTGGTGGTGCGCTACGCCGAGCACAAGGCCGGGCTGGTGGTCGATGAGCTGCTCGGGGAGTTCCAGACCGTGATCAAACCCCTGGGCAAGTTGTTTGGCGCACTGCGCGGCATCAGCGGCTCGACCATATTGGGCAGCGGCGCGGTGGCCCTGATCCTGGATATACCGGCACTGCTCAACCAAATCGTACAACTGGAAGCCCGCACGACCCAGGTGCCTCAATCGCCACCGGCCGTCGCTCGCTGACGTATTCGCAACTCCATGGAGGTTCCCCGATGA
Organism: Pseudomonas sp. G11; assembly: GCF_029457515.1. Classification (NCBI taxonomy): domain Bacteria; kingdom Pseudomonadati; phylum Pseudomonadota; class Gammaproteobacteria; order Pseudomonadales; family Pseudomonadaceae; genus Pseudomonas; species Pseudomonas sp. G11. The sequence goes on along the minus strand of NZ_CP120377.1, from coordinate 5,614,699 downwards.
AATGGTTCTACGATCTTAAGATTTCCACCAAGTTGATCAGCTCGTTCCTGGTGGTCCTGGCGCTTACCGCCGCCATGGGCGGCTTCGCCATCCACCAGCTCGGTGCGGTCAACCAGGCGGCCCAGGACATCAAGGGCAACTGGATGCCCTCCATGCGCGCAGCGGCCGGCATGCGTTTTTTTGCCGCCAACTACCGCTTGAAAGAAAACCGCCACATCGGTACCGAGATTGCCGAGGAAAAGGCCCAGGCTGAACGTGAGGCCGTGGACTCGCGCCAACAGTTCGAAACCCGCCTCGGGACCTATGAGCAGTTGTTGTCCAACGATGAAGACCGTCAGCTCCTGGCCAGCGTGAAAAGCGCCTGGGCCTCCTACCTGGCGACCAGCAAGCAGTTGCTCGAGCTGTCCCGGCAGAATCAGGAAGCCCAGGCGCGCGGTTTGCTCAGGGGCGAGTCCAAGGAGCATTTCGATGAAGTGACCAGCCGCTTGCAGAAAATGGTCGAGCTCAACGACGGCGGGGCGACCATTGCGGGTGACAAGGGCGCGGCGCTGTACGAAAGCGCACGCGTGTCGATCATCGCGGTGCTGATCGCCGCCTTGTTGATTGGCCTGGGCCTGGCGATGTTCATTGCGCGGATCATTTCCCGTCCGTTGAAGCAAGCCGCGACTGCCGCCGAGCAATTGGCCGAAGGCAACCTCAACGCCCACATCGAGCCGGGTGCCAAAGATGAAACCGGCATGGTGCTCAACGCCATGCGCAACATGGTCGGCAAGCTGGCACATATCATCGGTGAAGTACGCAACGCCGCCGATAACCTGGCCAGCGCTTCCGAGGAGGTCAGCGCCACTGCGCAATCGATGAGCCAGGCCACCAGTGAACAGGCCGCCAGCGTCGAGGAAACCAGTGCATCGGTCGAGCAGATGAGCGCCAGCATCAACCAGAACACTGAAAACGCCAAGGTCACCGACGGCATGGCCAGCAAGGCCGCCAAGGAAGCCACCGAGGGCGGCGAATCGGTACAGCAGACGGTGGTGGCGATGAAGAAAATCGCCCAGCGCATCAGCATCATCGATGACATCGCCTACCAGACCAACCTGCTCGCCCTCAATGCCGCCATCGAGGCCGCTCGGGCCGGTGAGCATGGCAAGGGGTTCGCCGTGGTGGCGGCCGAAGTGCGCAAGCTGGCCGAACGCAGCCAGGTCGCCGCCCAGGAAATTGGCGAACTGTCCTCCAGCAGCGTGGACATGGCCGAGAAGGCCGGCAAGTTGCTTGACGAAATGGTGCCCTCGATCAACAAGACTTCCGACCTCGTGCAGGAAATCAGCGCCGCGTCCGAGGAACAGGCCGCAGGTGTCGCGCAGATCAATACGGCGATGACCCAGCTCAACCAAGTGACCCAGCAGAATGCTTCAAGCAGCGAGGAACTGGCCGCCACCGCCGAAGAAATGAGCAGCCAGGCCGAGCAACTGCAACAGGCCATGAGCTTCTTCGTGCTGGATTCAACGCCCAAGGCCGCGGTTCAAAGCAGCAGCGTGGACAGCCCTGGCAGCAAGCCCAACCGTCAACCGCCACGCCCGAAACCACAGGCGCCGCGCAAGGCCTTCGCCTACAGCATGGCCAGTGCCCCGGACGAATCGGAATTCACCCGCTTCTGATCACAAGAATCGATGCGGGCCTACAGGGAGAATGACATGGGCGCAGTGATGACGACTCGGCATGCCGCGGTTGCGGTGGACGAGGACGCGCAATACCTGACCTTTATGCTTGGCGGCGAAATGTTTGCCCTCGGCATTCTGGGGATCAAGGAAATTATCGAATACGGCAGCCTGACCGTGGTGCCGATGATGCCCGCCTTCGTGCGCGGGGTGATCAACCTGCGTGGCGCGGTAGTGCCGGTGGTCGATTTGTCGGCGCGCTTCGGCCGGGCCAATTCGGCGATCACCCGGCGTTCCTGCGTGATCATCATCGAGGCGAGTACCGAAGATGGCCAGCCCCAGGACATCGGGCTGCTGGTCGATACGGTGTCTGCCGTGCAGGAGATCCCCGCCACGCAGATCGAGCCGCCGCCCAGCTTCGGCGCGCGGATTCGCGCCGATTTCATCAGTGGCATGGCCAAGGTCGACGGCAAGTTCGTGATTGTGTTGGAGGTGGACAAGGTGCTGTCCATCGATGAGATGTCCAGCCTCGCCGAGGGCGGCCAGGCGCCGGCTCTCGACCTTGACCTGCGTTGAGGCCCGACCATGCCAGACACCGCCGTTATCGACGATCGTGAATTCGGCCAGTTCCAATCCTGGCTGTACCGCGCTGCCGGCATCAACCTGTCGCCGGCCAAGAAAGCCCTGGTGGCCGGGCGCCTGTTCAAGCGTCTCAAGCACTATGAGCTGCAGAGCTATGGTGAGTATTTCAAGCTGATCATGAATGACCAACGCACGGGCGAACTGCAGGTTGCCCTGGATTTGCTGACCACCAACGAAACCTATTTTTTCCGTGAGCCCAAGCACTTCGACTTCCTGCGTCAACAGGTGCTGCCCAAGGTCGTGCCGGGCAAGGTGTTTCGTGTGTGGAGTGCGGCCAGCTCCTCGGGCGAAGAACCCTACAGCCTGGCGATGACCCTGGCCGAGAGCCTGGGCACCACCCCCTGGGAAGTGGTCGGTTCGGACATCAGTACCCAGATGCTGGCCAAGGCGCGCAGTGGTCATTACACCATGGAGCGCACCGAGACGCTGCCCCAGCCGCTGCTGACCAAGTACTGCCTCAAGGGCATTGGTCGCCAGGAAGGCACCTTCCTGATCGACAAGACCTTGCGTAACCGGGTCAATTTTGTCCAGGTCAACCTCAACGAAGCGCTGCCCGCACTCGGCGAGTTCGAGGTGATCTTCCTGCGCAACGTGATGATTTATTTCGACCAGCCGACCAAGAGCCAGGTGGTTGCGCGCCTGTTGCCGCTGCTCAAGCCCGGCGGTTACTTCATCATCAGTCATTCGGAAAGCCTCCACGGTGTGAATGACACCTTGAAGCTGGTGGCACCGTCGATTTACCGCAAGCCATGAAAAAGCCTGTCGGCGTGGCCGAAGTGGTATTGGCACCTGGGCAGGTCAGCTTTGCGACGCGGCCGACGCGCCTGCGCACTTTGCTCGGTTCCTGCGTAGCTATCACCTTTTGGCACCCGCAACGGCAGATCGGCGGCATGTGCCACTTCATGCTGCCGGGGCGCTTGCGCAACCATCAGTCCCTGGACGGCAAGTATGCCGATGAGGCCCTGGAACTGCTGGTGCAACACGCCCACCTCAATGGCACGCAGGCACAGGATTACCAGGTCAAGCTGTTCGGTGGCGGCAGGATGTTTCCCGAACAGCAACGCCAGCGGCCGACGCAGGACGTGGCCAGCCTGAATATTCGCGCGGCGCTGGCCTTGGCCGAGCGCTATCACCTGCACTTGGCGGCCCAGGACATGGGCAGTACCGGTTACCGCACGATCATGTTCGACCTGTGGAACGGCAACGTCTGGGTTCGGCACCAACCAATGGGAACACTTCAACAAAATGCCTAACAAAAAAATCAGTGTGCTGCTGGTCGATGACTCGGCCGTAGTACGCCAGGTGCTGCTGGCGATTCTCAGCGATACACCGGATATCCACGTGATGGGTGCCGCCTCTGACCCGATCTTTGCCATGGACAAACTCGCCCGGGAATGGCCGGATGTGATCGTACTGGACGTGGAAATGCCGCGCATGGACGGCATCACCTTTCTGAAGAAAATCATGAGCGAGCGGCCGACGCCGGTGGTGATCTGTTCCTCGCTGACCCAGAAAGGCGCGGAGACCTCCCTGCAAGCGCTGTCGGCCGGTGCCGTGGAAATCATCACCAAGCCCACGACCGGGCTGAAGAGTTTCCTGATCGAGTCGGCGGCCGAGTTGGTGGCCGCGATCCGTGCCGCGGCGAACTCCAACGTCAAGAACCTGGGAAAGCGCGCCGCCAGCCCGGCGCCGTCACTGGCCCCGCCCAGCAAGCTCAGTGCGGATGCGATCCTGCCCGCCAATGGCCACGCCATGGCACAGACCACGGAACGTATCGTCGCCATTGGCACCTCCACCGGCGGTACCCAGGCACTGGAGGCGGTGCTGACAGCATTGCCGAGGGTGTGCCCCGGCATGGTGATCGTGCAGCACATGCCCGAGAAATTCACCGCCTCCTTTGCCGAGCGCCTCAACAGCGTCTGCGAGATCGAGGTACGCGAGGCGCGCAACAACGACCGCATCCTGCCCGGCCTGGCCTTGATCGCGCCTGGCGGCAAACACCTGATGGTTACCCGCAGTGGTGCCTATTATCACGCCCAGGTGATCGACGGGCCGCTGGTCAACCGGCATCGGCCGTCAGTGGATGTGCTGTTTCGCTCGGTGGCCAAGTTCGCCGGCAGGAATGCCACCGGCATCATCATGACCGGCATGGGCGACGACGGCGCACGCGGGCTCAAGGAGATGCTCGAGGCCGGAGCCGCCACCGTGGCCCAGGACGAGGCCAGTTGCGTGGTGTTCGGCATGCCCAAGGAGGCGATCAAGCTCAACGCCGCCCAGCGCATCATGGCGCTGGAGGACATTCATCAGGCGATCTTGTACAAGTGAAGGTGAACGCCAGCGGTCAACGTGTGATCCAGACAGAAACACGTAACCCGCTCTGCTTCGCTTCATCGGCAAAACCCAGTTGGATACGCGCTCCGATACGCTCCACGATCGCCATGACGATGGATAAGCCCAACCCGGAACCGGATTCATGGGTTCCCAGGCTGCGGTAGAACGGGTCGAATACAAGCCGTTGTTCTGCAACGGCGATGCCCGGCCCGGAGTCCGTGACCTCGATAAGGACGGTCTTCCGTTGCGCAGTGACCTTAAGGTCGACACGGCCCGCCGCAGGGGTATAGCGAATGGCGTTGTCGACCAGGTTCTTGAGGAGGATGAACATCTCCATTTCGTTGATGACGACTTGAACATCGGCCAGGCTTTCAACCCCGATATCAATGCCCTTGTGTTCGGCCAAGGGCAGCAAGTCTTCCAGCACCTGGCGAAACACTGCATGGACTGACACGCAGGCTTGTGGTCGAGCGGTCAGCGATTGTGCAGAGGCCAAGGCCAGCAGTTGTTCGATCAGTTTTCGGTTGCGCTCGATCCCCTCGGCCAATGGCAAAAAACGTTCCTGGGCGGTGGCCGACAGTGGCGTAGCCTTCAACCGTTCCGCTTGCAGGGATAGTGCCGTCATCGGCGACCGCAATTCGTGGGCGGCGTCGGCAATGAAACGACGCTGTGTTTCCATCGCCTGCTCGACACGCTTGAGCAACCGGTTGATCGCCACCACGAAAGGCCGGATCTCTGTCGGCAGGTGATGTTCGTCAATAGGATGCAAAGCCTGCTTGTCGCGCTGATCGATTTCGGCCGACAGCGTTGCAATCGGTCTGAACAGCTTGCGCACCAGGTCACCCACCACCAGCAACAGCACCGGAAAGAGAATGAGGAAGGGCAACAGACTGCGCCAGGCGCTTTCGCGCGCTTCCTTGTCACGCACGTCTGCCTCCTGGGCAACCACGATTCGTTGGCCTGCCGCAGTCGTTTTGACCAGTACCCGAAAGGCTTCGCCCGCGATCGTCAAGGTCGACAAACCATCGGCCAGCGTCGTCGGAAAGGGCAAGGGTATGGCGTTGTCATTATTGCTGGGCGCGTGCTCGCTATCGGCCAGGTACTGCACGATGATCCTGGCGTCTTCATCTTCGCCTGCGGCTTGTTCTGCGCTGGGATACTGCAGCGTCATGTGTTGTCGATCAAACAGCGCGGCCACTTGGCGCAGAGCGTCGTCCTGCATTTCGTGTGCCTCATCGAGCGCGGAGGTAAACGCGAATGCCCCGGCCACCAATGCGACGATCAGGATGGCCAGCGACAGCGTGATCGAAAGCCTTAGCTGGACCGAGTCTCTCAAGCGCCTTTTGAAACCATCCATCCCATCCCCCTGACGTTTTTGATGACATGGCTCCCCAGTTTTCGTCGCAATGCATGGATCAGAAACTCCACTGCATTGCTTTCCACTTCATTGCCCCAGCCGTAGATACGGTCCTCCAGTTCGCTCCGCGAGAGGATGGCGCCAGGTCTTATCAACAGGGCCTGTAAAAGCGCGAATTCTCTATTGGAGAGTTGGACGTCGCGGGTCTCGGCCGTGGTGGCCTGCTTCGAGACGAGATTCAACGAGACCTCTCCGTTATCCAGTAGCGATTGCGCGTTGCCGCCACGACGGCGCAATACCGCACGCATGCGCGCCAGCAATTCGGCCATCGGGAAGGGTTTGAGCAGGAAGTCGTCGGCGCCGCCATCCAGGCCCCGCAAACGATCATCGAGAGCGTCCCGTGCGGTGATGATGATCAAGGGCACCGCGTTGTTACGCGCGCGAATGGCATCCAGCACGTCGAGCCCGTCTTTGCCGGGAAGCCCGAGGTCGAGCAGTACAAGGTCATAGCTTTGGGTATCCAGAGCCGCCAAGGCGGTCAGGCCATTTTTCACCCAGTCGGTGGCGTAGCTCGCGTCGTTCAGCACGGCCTGGATGGCCTCGCCAATCATCAGGTCATCTTCAACCAGCAGAATCCGCATGCTGCGCTCCGATAAGGAAAGGTGCGACGGTCGCGACCGCCGCACCTGTATTGAAGCATCTGAGCCGGGGATTGTCCGCCGCCGATTCCTCGCGGCCTCACGGTTTGCCTTTCATCGCGTCGAAGGCGCTGAGCAAATCGTCCATTGCCGCCTTGCATTCGTTTGGCTTTGGCGTGCTGGCGCGAAGGGCGTCGAGCGCTCGATCGATGGCCTTGTCCAGTACATGCCAGTCGCTGGCGGCGCGAGGTTTGATGCCGGCTTCGGCGGAGTCCCAGGTGGTCTCCAGGTCCTTGATGCGCGCCTTGGCCGCGGGCAGGTCGTTTTTCTCGACGAGCGCGCTGACATCGGCGGCGATGGCCCGGAACTCACTCAGGTCACCCAGCTTTGAGCCCGACTGGGCAGGCGCGCTCATCGAGGTAGTTGGTGTACCGGTGCTGGGTTTGTCGGCGGGTTTCGAGCAGCCGGCCAAGCTGCCGAACAGTACCAGGGACGCGACGATTGCTACGTGGCGAAGAGCCGTTTGAAAGGCGGGCATGATGATTCCTTTGGTCGAGGTCTGAAGGGTTATTGAATGACAGGTTTACGGTTGGCCACGCTGACTTGCGCGACTGCCACCAACAGCACGATGACCGTCAGGAAGATGGCGCTGGTCCACGCGGCGCCCATGCCCAAGCCACCGTAGGTCTTGGCTTGGGTCAGCAAGTCACCGAGGGAGGCACCGAACGGGCGAGTGAGGATGTAAGCGATCCAGAACGTCAGCACGACATTGGCACCCCGGCGCCAGGCCAGCAGTGTTGCCGCGATCAGTGCGCCGAAAATCACCGCGCCGAGGGTGAACCCCAGCCCCAGCGCTTCAGTGGCCAGGTCCCCGGCGGCGGTGCCAAGGGCAAAGGTGCAGAGCACGGTGGACCAGTAAAAAAACTCACGTCGCGGCGTGTCGATTTCACGAATCGACAGGCTGTGCTCCACGCGGTACCACAGCAGGAAATTGGTGGCCAACAGGACGGAGAAGACCGCCGTGCTGACGTACAGGCTGATGTCGAGCATGTCGGTCATGATGTCGGTGATCTGCGTGCCAACGATGCTCACCAGCACCACGGTCAACCAGTAGATCCACGGCGAATAAGCGGTTTTGCGCATTTGCAAAAACACCGCGCACGCCAGTAGCAGCGCCATGCCAATGCTGGTCCAGCCCGCACCCAAACCGGCATCGACGGCCAGGAAGTCCGCACCGGTTTCGCCCACGGTCGTCGACAGAATCTTGATCAACCAAAACGACAGCGTGACCTCGGGCACTTTATTGAGCCATCCGGCTTTGACGTGATTCATGTGTGGGTAGCCTCTCCTGATCTGCGCTGAACTTGCGTGGAGGGGAAGATACGCACGGATACTTAGCTGAGACTGAGGGGGGGCAGATAGGGCTGTTGTGGCAAGCCCGCTTGCCCTAATGCCGTTCAGTTAAGCCTACGTCGTCTTTTGTAGGAGCGAGCTTGCTCGCGAAAAAACCACAGGCGCCGCGTTCATTCAGGACACACGCGTTATCGTTGACGTTTTTCGCGAGCAAGCTCGCTCCTACAAAAAAAGCCTTAACTGAACGGCATTAGGGCAAGCTCGCTCGCCACAGAAGTGATGTTTTCACTCGGGCTACTGAACCCGATCACTGAGTTGTCAGCGACCGGGCCACCTTTAAGGCTTCTTGTAGGCCATGTACTCGTTCTGCAACACGATGTGATCGGCCAGGTACTTCGCGTCATGCCAAACCCCATAGATAAACGACGATGCGCGGTTCACCAGGTTTGGCAGGCCCAGGAAGTAGATGCCGCTCTGCGCCGAGATCCCGCGTTTGTGGAACGGCTCGCCGTTCTCGTCGAATGCATCCACCTTCAACCAGCCGAAATCAAACGTGAAGCCAGTGGCCCAGAGGATCGTGGTCACGCCGGCTTCGGCCAGGTTCAGGCTGAGGGTCGGGTTAATCAGGCATGCCGGGTCGGGCAGCAGCTTCCAGGCTTCGGGTTCCGGTGGAAATGCCAGGCCGTTCGACTCGATATAGGCATCCGCCTCACGCAGGACGTCAAAATACGCACGATCCCCCTCGGCCACGTTCTCGGCCAGGCCGGGTTGGAAGGTCATGATGCCGTCGTTCCAGCCCTGGGTGACGCCCACCAGATGGATGCCTTGGTGCGCCAGGCGCCGGAAGTCGACGGTCTTGCCCCCTTCGTAGCCGCTGACGGCGAAGGCGACGTGTTTTTTCTTCGGCTGGATTTTGACTTCGTCCCACAGGCCTAGGGCGCCGAGCCACCAGCAGTAGTCGCGGCCGCGGTAGGCGCGGGGAGGGCGGTAGTGTTCGCCGACCGAGAGGTACACGGTCTTGCCGGCCTTTTGCAGTTCTTCGGCGATTTGCGCGCCGGAGGCGCCGGCACCGACTACCAGGACGGCGCCTTCGGGCAGTTGGCCGGGGTTTTTATAGGTGGAGGAGTGCAGTTGGTGCAGCGGTGCGGTGGCGGGGACGATGTTCGGGATGGCGGGGCGTTGGAACGGGCCGGTGGCGGCCACCACGTTGGCAGCCTCGATCACGCCGGCCGAGGTGGTGACTTTGAAGCCGGGGCGGCCGACATGGCGCTCCACTTGGTGCACTTCTACGCCGGTGCGCACGGGCGCCTGTAACCGCTCGACGTACGCTTCGAAGTAGTCAGCCATGCGCTCCTTGGGCGGGAAGGCTTCGGGGGAAATGCCTTCGAACGTCAGGCCGGGGAAGCGGTCGTGCCAGGCCGGGCCATTGGCGACCAGCGAGTCCCAGCGCTCCGAACGCCAACGTTCGGCGATGCGGTGGCGTTCCAGCACGATATGCGGCACGCCCATCAGGGACAGGTGTTCGCTCATGGCGACACCGGCCTGGCCTGCGCCGACGACCAGGGTGTTGATGGTTTCTACTGACATGTGCGTTTCCTGGAAAGTGAGAGGTTTATCAGCGACGCCGACGTTCCGATGCGAGCGTTGTCGAACGCCCGCGGGGAGCTGCTGTGTTTTCGAGTGCGCATTCAAGGCTTGAGCAACTCGGCCACGGCGGTAAGTGCCAGTTCGTAACCCAACGCCCCGAGCCCGGCGATGACGCCGGTGGCGGCCTTGGAGAGGTAGGAGTGATGCCGGAAGCGTTCGCGCTTCCAGATATTGCTCATGTGCGCTTCGATGATCGGGCCGTCGAAGGCCAGCAGCGCGTCGAGGATCGGCACCGAGCTGTAGCTCAGCCCGGCGGCGTTGATCACAAGGGCGTCAGCGTGCAGGCGCGCTTCTTGAATCCAGTCCACCAGCACGCCTTCGTGGTTGCTCTGGCGAAAGTCCAGGCTCAAGCCCAGTTCGGCGGCGTGGCGTTGGCAGCGTGCTTCGATGCTGGCAAAACTCTCATTGCCGTAGGTGCCGTTGCTATCCAACCCATACAGGTTGGCGTTGGGCCCATTGAGGAAATACACGGTGTGGGGCATGGGGTTCTCCTGCTTAGTGCGCGACGCTCAGCACGACTTTGCCGACATTGGCGTTGGCTTCCAGCAGCCGATGAGCTTCGGCAGCCTGGGCGAGGGGGATTTGCGCATGCAGCTGCGGGCTGACCAGGCCGGACGCCAGCCAGGGCAAAACGCGGGAGCGGATGCACACCGCCAGGCGGGCTTTTTCGGCGTGGCTTTTAGGGCGTAGGGACGATGAGGTGAGGCTCAGGCTTTTGCGCATCAACAGGCCCAGGTCCAGCTCGATGTGCGCGCCTTGCAGGAACGACAGGCTCACATGCCGTCCCCCCATCGCCAGCGCCGCCAGGTTGCGCGCCACGTAGGGGCCACCGACGTTATCCAGGACCACGTCCACGCCGCGATCTTCGGTGCAGTCCTGCACCACCCGGACGAAGTCTTCCGTGTGGCGGTCGAGCGCGCGCCAAACGCCGAGCGCTTGCAGCATCGCGACTTTCTGCGCGCCGCCAGCGGTGGCGATCACCCGCGCACCGGCAGCCTGGGCGCACTGCACGGCGAAGCTGCCGACGCCACTGGCGGCGCCGTGGATCAGCACGCTGTCGCCACTGCGCAGGCGCCCCAGTTCAAACAGGTGGTGCCATACCGTAAACGCGGCCTCCGGTATGCCGGCGGCGTGGTGCAGTGACACGCCCACGGGTACCGGCAGGCAGTGCGCCGCCTCGGCCACACAGTACTCGGCGTAGCCACCGCCGTTGAGCAGCGCCATCACGCGATCGCCCACGGCAAATTCGTCCACATCGCAACCCCGTGCGACCACGATGCCTGCCGCTTCCAGGCCCAGTACGTCGGTGACACCGGGCGGTGTCGGCAAGCCGCTGCGTTGCATCAGGTCCGGGCGGTTGACACCCGCGGCCGCGACACGAATCAGCACTTCGCCAGGCTGGGGCGACGGCACCGGGCGTTGCACTAACTGCAACACCTCTGGCCCACCGGGCTCGCGGGCGATCACCGCGTTCATACGGTCCAATCGTCCGGCACCACGGCGATCACATCGATCTCCATCAGCCACTCGGGCTGGCCCAGGCCGGAAATCACCAGCCCGGTGGAAATCGGGAACACGCCCTTGAGCCATTTGCCAACCTCCTGGTACACCGGCTCGCGGTAGCGCGGGTCGATCAAATAGGTGGTGGTCTTGACGATGTGCGACAGGTCGGAACCGGCTTCTTCCAACAGTTGCTTGACGTTTTTCATCGCCTGTTCGGCCTGGGCGCGCGGGTCGCCGAGGCCGACCAGGTTGCCGTCGAAGTCGGTGCCGATCTGGCCGCGCACGTAGATGGTATTGCCAGCGCGCACGGCCTGGCACAGGTCGTTGTCCAGCGCCTGGTTGGGGTAGGTCTCTTTGGTATTGAACATGCGGATACGGGTGTGGGTCGGCATAGCAGGTAACTCATCGCAAGCGGGATGAGTTCAGCTTCACATCGCCTCCGTTCTCGCGAAACCAGCATTTGCGCGGGGTAGTGCTTAGGAAAATCCGAAGCCCGTGCAGGTCATCGGCGCGCGCAGGACCCGGCACGAACCCTGCAACGTCGCCTGCACAGTCATTGTTGAGGGGCAGGTGTGATGCTCAGTCGTATTACTCAGCGTCAACTGGAGTATTTTGTGGCGTCGGGAGAGGCGGGCAGCATCAGTGCGGCCGCTGAGCGCATTCATGTGTCATCGCCGTCGATCTCGGCGGCGATCACCCATATGGAAGCCGAACTGGGCATCCAGTTGTTTATCCGTCATCACGCCCAGGGTATTTCCCTGACCGCCGTGGGGCGCTTGGTGATGCAAGAGGCCAAGCAGATCCTGGAGCAGATGAGCAACCTCTATACCATCGCCTCGGAATCATTGAACACGGTGCGCGGGCCGTTGCGGGTGGGCTGCCTGGAGTCGCTGGCGCCGATGATCACGCCCGAATTGGTGTTTGGTTTTGGTCGCGCGTTTCCCGGCGTGCGGTTGACCCAAACCGAAGGCAACCATGAGGAACTGCTGGAAAAACTGCGCAGCGGCGAGCTGGATATCGCCCTGACCTACGACCTGGTAACCAGCCCGGACATCGACTTCCAACCCCTCGCGCACCTGCCGCCCTATGTGATGGTCGGCGAGTATCACCCGTTGGCCAGCCTGTCGGCGGTCAGCATGCAGGACCTGGAAGCGTACCCGGTGGTGCTGCTCGACACGCCCTGGAGCCGCGACTATTTCCTCAGCCTGTTTATGCAGGCGGGCACCACGCCGAACATCATCATGCGCTCCACCAACCTGGAAACGGTGCGGGCGATGGTGGGCAATGGCATTGGCTATTCCTTCGCGAATGCGCGGCCCAAATCGAACATGTCCCAGGACGGCAAGCGGGTGATCCGCCTGCGCCTGGCCGGGGCGCATCGGCCGATGAAGCTGGGCTATGCCACTGCGAGCAACACCCAGCTGTCGCGCGTGGTGTCGGCATTTGCCGAGCGCTGCCGCATGTTTGTGTCCGACCAGTACATCCCCGGCATGGCGCCGCCGAGCTTTTTTGACCCCCATGCGGTGCGCTCGCTCAGCAGTGTGAACTGAGAACGCACCAGAAGGTGGCGTTCGCGGCACGCTGAATTGCAGCGTGCACCCTTTTAGCCAAACCACACAGTCTGTTCACTGTAGGAGGGGGCTTGCTCCCGATTGCGGAGGGGCAGCCGGATGATGGGGTGCTGATGCACCGCTATCGGGGCATGGGTATCTACACAACTTTTGGCATGGCCCTGAACCTGTGGCGAGGGAGCTTGCTCCCGTGACGGCTCGGGAGCCGACGACTATCTAACTGATGCATCGCGACCTAAATGTGGGAGCGGGCGGTGCGACGATTCGACTTGCCCCCGATGGCGGCCTCTGGGCCGACTATTTTTTTGGTTTGGACCGAGTACATATCCGTTGCTGCGGTAACGGCCACTTAGGGTTCCGCCCTTACGGCGGCTCACTTTGGAAAAGCCCCAAAGTAAGCAAAGGGCTCTTGCCCCACCACTCGGCACCTCGCCCAGGCTCGGTGTGCCCGCAATCCGACAGTGATTTGGGGGGCCGCCGCCACGCGCCATCCATGGCGCGGGGCGGCTAAACCGGCATCCCTGCCGGTTTACCCCCCAAATCACTGTCGAATTGCGGCCAGCGTGGTTTAACGGGGCGCCTGAGATCAAGATCAAAAGCAAGATCAAGGGCGGCTCGCTTCGCATCGTGGTTAGCGTTGGCTAATACAACATTGTGTAGATACCCATGGCTATCGGGGGCAAGCCCCCTCCCACAGTGGATGTGGGGTGTTTTCAACAGTGGGGGAGGCGCTGCGTAGGTTCTGCCTACCCAGTGGACCGGCTTTTACGAATTGACCCCAAGTGCCTCTCGCCACGACTCTGAATCCATTGATGCAGATCAACGTTTTGCACGTTCGATCGGCCATTTCTTTTTTCTGCAGGGCACAGCGACGATGACATTTGACTGGAACTACATGTTGGGTTTGCTGGGTGACGCCGAGTTCTGGCGAGCGACGTGGACGGTGATCAAGCTCAGCACCCTGACCTGGGTCTTGAGCATCGGTTTTGGCTTTCTGCTGGCGCTGGCCAAGCAATCCAGGCACGCGCTGCTCAGCGTGCCGGCGCGGGGTTATATCTGGTTGTTCCGCAGCCTGCCGCTGCTGGTGCTGCTGATCTTTATCTACAACCTGCCCCAGGCGCTGCCCGCCACCTCGGTGGTGTTGGCCGACCCGTTCTGGTCCGGCCTGCTGGCCCTGGTGATCTGTGAAACGGCATACGTGGCCGAGATCCATCGCGGCGGTTTGCTCTCGATCCCCAAGGGCCAGGGCGAAGCGGCGCGGGCGTTGGGCCTGAAGTTTTTCGGCACCCAATGGCGCGTGGTGATCCCCCAGGCGCTGCGAGTGGCATTGCCGTCCCTGGCCAACGAATACATCTCCATCGTCAAGCTGACTTCGCTGGTGTCGGTGATCTCGCTGACGGAAATCCTGATGGTCGGCCAGCGCCTGTATTCGCAGAATTTCCTGGTGATCGAAACCATGGCCGCGGTGGCGTTCTTCTACGTGTTTATCGTCACGGTGTTCGACTTCCTGCTCAAACGCCTGGAGCGCCTTCTCGACGTCAACCAGCGCAATGTCTCGCGCGTTCCCGATGCGGCGGTGCTGGCCCTGGCCACACAACAGCGCAGCGCGTTGCAGCGCCCGGTGAGTACCGGTGTGTCGGCGCTGCAGGCCACGCGACTGCACAAGGCCTACAACGACATCGAGGTACTGGGCTCGGTCAACCTGCAAATCCAGCCGGGTGAAGTGGTGTCGGTGATCGGGCCGTCCGGCTCGGGCAAAACCACGTTGATCCGCCTGCTCAACGGCCTGGAGCCATTGGACAACGGCGAGATCCAGATCAACGGCCAGCCTTTCATTCACCTCAGCAAGGTCGGCGCGCAGAAACCCCAGTACACCGAGCACGCCGAGCACCGCCTGAACATCGGCATGGTGTTCCAGAGCTTCAACCTGTTCCCGCACTTGAACGTGCTCGACAACCTGCTGATGGCGCCCAAATACCACCGCCTGGGCCGTACCGACGAGCTCAAGCAACAGGCCTACGCGCTGCTGCACAAGGTCGGCATGCTCGACCATGCCTGGAAGTACCCGCACCAACTCTCCGGCGGCCAACAGCAGCGCGTGGCCATTGCCCGCGCCCTGATGATGCGCCCGCAGATCATGTTGTTCGACGAGCCCACTTCGGCGCTGGACCCGGAGAAAGTCAACGAAGTGCTGCAAGTCATCGAGGCCTTGGCCGAGGAGGGCATCACCATGGTGATCGTCACCCACGAGATGAATTTCGCGTTCAAGGTCTCCGACCGGATCGTGTTCATGGAGAAGGGGCGGGTGGTCTGCGACGACACACCCGCGGTATTGCGCAGCGGTCAGAACCCACGCGTGGAGGCGTTCCTCAAGGACGTCTCGCTGGCGTGATCGCTTTAACGTTCAGGAAAAAGACAATGATCGAGCAAGCACAAATCGAGCAGTTCCAGCGCGACGGATACCTGGTGGTGGAAGGTGTGTTGTCGATGGACGAAGTGGCCGCGCTGCAGCACGACTTCGACCAGTGGGTCGAAGAAAGCCGGCGCCATGACCAGGGGTGGGGCGCTACCGTGGATGGCCGCGCGCGCTTCGACCTGGAAGGCGACCACCGGCCTGACCACCCCTCGTTGCGCCGGGTCAGCTCGCCCACCGAGATTTCCACGGTGTATGAACGCGTGGCCTTGCACTCGCGCATGGCGGCGATTTCCGCGCAGTTGATTGGTGGCGGTGGCGCGCGTTTCCACCACAGCAAGATCAACTCGAAACTGCCCCACACCGCGACCCAGGTGAAGTGGCACCAGGACTTTTTGTTCACGCCCCACAGCAACGACGACATCGTCACTGCGTTGCTGATGGTCAGTGAAGTCACCCCGCAAAATGGCCCGCTGAATGTGATCCCCGGCAGCCACAAAGGCCCGCTGTGGTCGCACTGGCAGAACCAGCGCTTCACCGGCGCGGTGGACGATGCGGTGGTGCAGGAACACTGCCAGCAACCGGTGGCCTGCTACGGCCCGGCCGGCTCCGTGTGCTTCATGCACACGCGGCTTTTACATGCTTCCAGCCCTAACGAGACCGAACTGCCGCGCACCCTCTTCATCAGCGTCTACGCCGCTGAAGACGCGCTGCCATTCGGCGAAAACCCACTGCCCAGCGCACATGCCGGCCTGCTGGTGGCCGGCGAAGAAAGTGGCGTGGTGCGTTCTACGGATAACCAACTGCGCTTGCCGCAGAAACCCCGTGGCGCCTCGTTCTTCGTGCAACAGGCCGGACAAGATTCTGCCACTGCCTAACCTCCCAACCCCCTTGCAGGTATTGACCATGACAGCGTTTCGTAAAAGTGTTCGCCCCCTTGCCGTGTGCCTGCTGGGCGCTGCGGTTGCGATGACTTCGTTGGCGGCTTCGGCGTTCCAGCAGGAAGGCAAGATCGTCGCCGGTTCCGATGTGACGTTCTTCCCCTACGAGTACATGGATAACAACAAGCCGGCGGGCTTTGATATCGAGTTCATGGACGGCCTGGGCAAGGTCATGGGGCGCAAGGTCGAGACCCTCGACACGCGCTTTCCCAACCTGATCACCGGCCTGCAAGCCGGGCGTTTCGATGTGACCAATTCGTCGATGTACATCACTGCCGAGCGGGTCAAAGTCATCGACATGATCCCCTACCTCAAGAGCGGCGAGTCGATCCTCACCCTCAAGGACAGTGCGTTCCAGCCCAAGACTCCGGAAGAATTCTGCGGCCACAAGATCGGCTCCATGGGCGCCACCTCGTGGCTGGCGCAGATGAACAAACTGTCGGCCGAGTACTGCGTGGCCAAAGGCTTGAAGCCGATCCTGATCAGCGAATACAGCACCGACCCGCAAACCACCCAGGCGCTGCTTGCGCATGCGGTGGAGGCGCAGATCACCGACGCGGCCGTGGCCCGTGGTGTGATCGACAAGCTGGGCAACCGCGTGGTGATTTCATCCGACACGTTGATCTACCCGGTGCTCAACGGCTTCGGCGTGAAGAAGGGCAATGACACGGTGAAAAAAGCCCTGCTCGACGGCCTGGACAAATACCGCGCCACGCCTGAGTACGCGGCCTTGCTCAAGAAATACAACTTCGAGGCGCCGACCGATGCCGACATTGCGGCGTTGATGCCCAAGTAACCTGACCCGCGCGCCGCAGTCCGCTGCGGCCGCGCCCTGCGGAGACCGATCCATGGCGTTATCCCTCGAAGAACAAACGCGCATCGACCTGGCGGCGACCTTTCGCATCATTGCCCACCTGGGCATGCACGAGGCCGTGGCCAACCACTTCAGTGCCGCCGTGTCGGCCGATGGCAAACAGTTTTTGCTCAACCCGAAGTGGAAGCACTTCTCCAGGATCCGGGCCAGCGATCTGTTGCTGCTCAACGCTGATGACTCATCCTGGGCCGAGCACCCGAACGTGGACGCCACTGCCTGGTCGATCCACGGGCAGATCCACCGCCTGCTGCCGCACACCCGTGCTGTGCTGCACTTGCACCCGGTCTACACCACGGCGGTGGCGTGCCTGGCCACACCGCATATCCCGCCGATCGACCAGAACACCGCGCGCTATTTCAACCGTGTCGCGGTGGATGAACTCTACGGCGGCATGGCCGACACCGAGGCCGAAGGCGCGCGCCTGGCCGGCTTGCTCGACGGCAAGCGTCGCCTGCTGATGGGCAACCACGGCGTGATGGTGACGGCCTCGTCCATCGGTGAAGCCTTTGACGATATCTGGACCCTGGAGCGCGCCTGCCAGATCCTCGTCACAGCGTGGTCCACGGGGCAGCCGCTGCGAGTGTTGTCCGATGACGTCGCGGAGAAAACCGCACGAAGTTGGGAAGGCATTGCGGATTTCTCACGCCGGCACTTTGAAGAAATGAAGCAGATGATGATCGACGCCGACCCCTCGGTACTCGATTGAGGAGCGCTCAATGACTTTTTCCGTTGTCGCCCGCTGCGCCGAAACGGGCCAGTTGGGTATAGCAATCAGCTCGTCGAGCATTGCGGTGGGCGCCCGTTGCCCATGGCTGCGGCCCGGCGTGGGCGCGGTGGCCTCGCAGAACATTACCTTGCCGAGCCTGGGGCCGCAGGTGCTGGACGTGTTGGAGCAGGGCATGGCAGCCAGTGAGGCGCTTGGCGCGGTGCTTGCCGGCCAGGAGCACGGTGAATATCGTCAAGTAACGGTGATCGATAGCCAGGGGCGCACCGCGCATTACAGCGGTGCCCAGACCCTGGGCATTCACGACGCGGTCAGCGGGGAGCAGTGTGTTGCCGCCGGAAATATGCTGGCCAATCGCGCAGTGATCAGCGCCATGGTGCGCGCCTTTGAGCACGCCAGCGGGCACCTGGCCGAGCGCCTGCTTGCCGCGATGCACGCCGGCCAGGCCGAGGGCGGCGAAGCCGGGCCGGTGCATTCGGCGGCCCTGGTGGTGGTCGATGACCTGCCGTGGCCTATCGTCAACTTGCGTGTGGACTGGGCCGATACAGACCCGATTGGCGGCCTCGACCAGCTCTGGCAGGCCTATCGCCCGCAACTGCAGGACTACCTCGACCGCGCCCTCAACCCGCACCTTGCACCGGGCTATGCGGTGCCGGGAGACGATCGATGAACCACAGCCGTGACCTGCTGGCGCAACTGGTGCGCTTTGACACCACCAGCCGCGAATCCAACCTGGCGCTGATCGACTTCGTGCGCACCTATTTGCAGGGCCACGGCGTTGCCTGTGAACTGTTATTCAACGAACACAAGAGCAAGGCCAACCTGCTGGCGACCATTGGCCCGGCGGATGTGCCGGGCATCGTGTTGTCCGGGCACACCGATGTGGTGCCGGTGGACGGCCAACGCTGGAGCGTGGCGCCGTTCGAGCTGACGGAACAGGACGGCAGGTTATACGGGCGTGGCACGGCTGACATGAAGGGCTATATCGCCTGCGTACTGGCCTGCGTGCCAACGCTGGTACAGGCGCCGTTGCGCATGCCGGTGCACATTGCGCTGTCCTATGACGAAGAAGTGGGCTGCCTGGGTGTGCGGGCGTTGATCGAAAGGTTTCAGGCCCAACCGGTCAAGCCGCTGCTATGCGTGATCGGCGAGCCCACCGAGCTCAAGCCGGTGCTGGGGCACAAGGGCAAATTGGCCATGCGTTGCGACGTACACGGCGCGGCGTGTCATTCGGCGTATGCGCCGTCGGGCGTCAACGCCATCGAATACGCGGCGCGCTTGATCAGTGAACTGGTACGGCTTGGCGAAACACTCAAGGCGCCGGCGCAGCTGGATCCGCGTTTTGAACCGCCATTCTCCACGGTGCAGACCGGTGTGATCAGCGGCGGCAAGGCACTGAATATCGTCCCGCAGCAGTGCACGTTTGACTTTGAAGTGCGCTCGCTGCCGGCCCATGACCCTTGGCAGGTGGCCAACCAACTGCGTGAGTACGCCGAGCACACCCTGCTACCGGCGATGCAGGCGGTGAGTGCGCAGTGCGCGATCGGCTTCAGCGAGTTGTCGAGCTACCCCGGCCTGGTGACCTCCCTGGAAAGCCAGGCCGCCGAGTGGGTCGCGCAATTTTGCGGCTCTCGAGACTACGGCACCGTCGCCTTTGGCACCGAGGGCGGCCTGTTTGACCAGGTGGGGATTCCCACGGTGGTGTGCGGGCCGGGGAGCATGGAGCAGGGGCACAAGGCCGATGAATTTATCAGCCTGGCGCAACTGGAGGCGTGTGATCGGATGTTGGCGCGGGTAGTGGGGTTTGTGCGCCATTGAATGGCAAGGCCGGCCGTGTTTTCAGGTGCCAGCCTTTACCTCATCTTCTTCACCCAGCATGATGCGCCGCTCGCACTGACATTCGCGGTGAAGAAGGAACCTCAGTTGAACGAACACACACTCTCCACCCGCCTGGAACGCGTGGCGGCGCTTGTGCCGCCTGGGGCGCGGTTGGCGGATATCGGCTCGGACCACGCGTACCTGCCGGTGGCGTTGATGCGTCGCGGTGTGATCGCAGCAGCGGTGGCGGGGGAGGTGGCGGCGACGCCCTTCCACGCGGCGGAACGGACCGTGCGCGACAATGGCCTGGAGCAGCAAGTCAGCGTGCGCCTGGCCGATGGCTTGGCGGCCGTCACGCCGGCAGATGCGATCACCGCCATCAGCCTGTGCGGCATGGGCGGCGAGACGATCCGTGACATTCTCGCCAGCGGCACGGCGTACCTCAACGGCCAGGAGCGTCTGATCCTGCAACCCAACGGCGGCGAGCAACCGCTGCGCCACTGGCTGATGGACAATGGCTACCGCATCCTGGTCGAGGAGCTGTTGCAGGAAAACCGTTTCTACTACGAAATCATCGTCGCCGAACGTGCCGAACCGGTGGTGTACAGTGCCGAGGCGTTGTACTTCGGCCCGCTGCTGATGCAGGCGCGCAGCCCGGTGTTCCTGGCCAAATGGCAACGCCTGCTGCGCCAGAAACACAAGACTCTGGCCAGTTTCCAGCAAGCGCGGCATGCGGTGCCGCAGGCCAAGGTGCAGGAACTTGTCCAGCAGGTGCAGTGGATTACCGCGTTGCTGGCTTGAACTCAATTCAACGATTCATCAAGGAAGCCCACCATGGCAGACGCCACCGACTCAGCCTTCTACGACCGCGCCGACGCCCATATCGAGCTGTCGAACGAGCAACTCAAGACCCTTGAAAACATCGGCCAGGTCAGCGCCTCGATGACCTTCGGGACCACGCGTTTCAATGCCTGGGCCAGCGCGCGCAGTTTCAAGTCCGGGGCGGAGATGGCCGACGCGCGCGAAGCGCTGTTGAAGTATTTCACCGAGCAATACCGACTGATGCTTGAGGACAATCTGGATGACCACATCAACAATTTCAGCCAGTACATGCAGGTAAATGCGTCGCCCGCCGGCGAATAAGCGAAAGGGGCGTAAAGAGCGGTTACAGTTTGCCCAGCGCACCTGAGTGCTTTTGCCCCATTTTCGTGCGCACCGCGCCCGTTATTCAGCCGCACCCTGCCTATCTGCGGGCCCCATGCCGACGGCCCGTATCTTGCTTGAGCCTTCCCAATCAATGACATGGCACTTTGCCGTTAGTCATTTCATGGTTTCGCCCTGCGTTGTACCACGTGGGTTGTTTTGGGGAGTGGTCGGCCATGCACAGTCTTTTATCACCCGGTATCCGCCTGCTCGGACGTTTTGGTTTTGCGCGCAAGTTCCAGATTCTATTCATTCTGTTCATGCTGCCCCTGGCCGGGAGCCTGTGGCTGATCGGGTTGGACTATCGCGATAAATTAGCGGTGATTTCCAGCGAAACGTCCGGCGTTCACCAACTGCTGGCTCTGGATTCGCTGGATGGCCAATTGACCGCCCAGCGCAACCTGGCGTCGCGCTGGAAAGCCCTGGACCTGCTGCGTGAACCGACGCCTGCGGCCAAGGTGGCGATGGACAAGGTGGATGCCAATAACCCGCTGATCCTGCAAAGCCTGCAAGCCCTGGGCGATGCGCTCAAGGCTCGGGGCGTCAGCGCCGACACCCTGGCCCGCTTCGAGGCGTTGCAGGCAACGGTCAAGGGCATGGACGTGCAATCCCTGCGCACGGTGGGCTGGTGGCCGGACGGTTACGACCGCTTCACCTCGGCCCTGACCGCCCTGCAAACCCTGCGCGAGCAGATCGCCCTCGACACCGGCCTGATCCTCGATCCCTGGCTGGAAACTTACCTGCTGATGCAGATTTCCACCCAGCAAACGCCAGACCTGATCGAGCGTATCGGGCGCATGGCCAGTGTGGGTCAGTCGTCCGTCGCCTCGGGGCAGTTCACCTTGCAAAGCCGTTTGCAGATGCGTGACCTGCGCAGCCGCATCGGTGATGCGCGGGAGCAACTGGTCAAGGCGACGGCCTCGCTCAAGGCCAAGCAATACCCTGGCCTGGAACCCTGGATCGCCCAGTACGACAACAGCCTGCAATTGCTGGATAGCGAGCTCAAAGTGCTTGACGATGGCGTGTTCGGCGGCAGCATCAAGCTCGATCCCGCCGGCTTCGAGCGCAGTGTCGACGCCATGCTCGGTAGCCTGGGCGCGCTGCGCAACCAGTCGCTGGGCTCACTGGAAGCGCGCCTGAGCTATTACCACGACCGTTCCCTTCAGCAGTTCATCCCTGTAGTGGCGACGTTCAGCCTGCTGGCCTTGGCGGCGCTGTACCTGTTCATGTGCCTGCAAGCCTCGATCCGCCGCAGTGCCAGTGGTATCACCACCTTGGCCGAGTCCCTGCGTGACGGCAACCTGTGCGTGGAAGTGGCGGTGGAAGGGCGCGACGAACTGGCGGTCATCAGCACCGCGCTCAACGTGGCGGTGGTGCAGTTGCGCACCAGCCTGCTCGGGGTCAACCACGAGACCCAGCAGCTCGGTTCTGCCGTGCTCACCCTCAATACGCAATCGAGCAGCACCCTCGGCGACGTCGAAGACCAGCAACACCAGATCAGCCAGATCGCCGCCGCCGCCACGCAGTTGGCCGCCACCTCCATGGGCGTCGCCAAGAGCTGTGAACAAGCCTCCGGCAGCGCCCAGCAGACCCGGCGCATCGCCGAAGACAGCAGCCGCGACAGCCTGCGCACCACGGCGAGCATCCAGCAGCTCAACCAGCGCCTGACCGACACGGCCAACGCCCTGGAGCAAGTGAGCCAGCAGGGCCAGCAGATTCAATCGGTGGTCGACACCATTCGCGGCATCGCCGAACAAACCAACCTGCTGGCGCTCAACGCCGCCATCGAAGCCGCTCGCGCCGGCGAGCAGGGCAGGGGCTTTGCCGTGGTGGCCGATGAAGTGCGCAGCCTGTCACAACGCACCCAGGCCTCCACCGCGCAGATCGCCAGCACGGTGGACAGCCTGCGCGCCACGGTCAGCCAGGCCGTCACGCTGATGGGCGCCGCCTGCGAACAGGCGCTGACCGATGCCGAGTCCGTCACCGGGCTGGGCACGCGGCTGGGCGAGATCGCCGGGGCTGTGCAGAACGTCACCGACACCCTGGCGCAGATTGCGGCGGCGGTGGAAGAACAAGCCACCACGGCGGATGAAGTGAGCGGCAATATCCAACAGGTCGACCAGGCGGCAGGGCGCTTGCTCGACGGCGCGCGGGCGGTGAATCAGGCGGCGGATACGCTGAGTAAGGGCAGCCGTGCCCTGAGCGACAACACCGCGCGTTTTCGCCTGAGCTGAACGCTCACCGCGTTTCCTGTGGCGAGCAAGCTGTTGTGGAGTGGGCCGTTGTGGCGAGCGGGCTTGCCCCGCGTTGGGCTGCGAAGCAGCCCCTTTACAGGCGATGTGTTTTTAACTGACACACCGCGGTGCCTGGTTTTGGGGCTGCTGCGCAGCCCAACGCGGGGCAAGCCCGCTCGCCACAACAAGCCCGCTCGCCACAACAGCGTCCTCACTTCGCAAACGCATACGCTCCGCCCTGTTCCAACGCCTGGCGATACGCGGGGCGCGCCTGGAACCGCTGCACCCAGGCGGCCAGGTTCGGGTAGGCCTGCAACTTGCCCTGGGCCTTGGCAATCTCGCCGATAAAGCTCATCTGGATATCCGCGCCGCTCAACGTGTCACCCACCAGATATGGAGAGTTGCCCAGGGCGTCGTTCAGATAACCCAGGTAATTGGCCACCTCGGACTCGATACGCGGATGCAACGGCGCACCGGCTTCCCCCAGGCGCCCGACGTACAGGTTGAGCATCAACGGCAACATGGCCGAACCTTCGGCGAAGTGCAGCCACTGCACGTACTCGTCATAGGTGGCGGTCGCCGGGTCTGGCTGCAGGCGGCCTTCGCCATGGCGGCGGATCAGGTAGTCGATGATCGCGGCGGACTCGATCACCACGCGGGAGCCGTCTTCAATCACCGGGGATTTGCCCAGCGGATGAATGGCCTTGAGCTCCGGTGGTGCAAGATTGGTTTTCGGGTCGCGCTGGTAGCGCTTGATCTCGTAGGGCAGGCCGAGCTCTTCGAGCAGCCATAGAATGCGCTGCGAGCGCGAGTTGTTGAGGTGGTGGACAATGATCATGTGAGGCTCCGCTGGGCAAAAGTGGGTGTTCAGGTAGAGACTGCGCTGCTGCGAAGGAGTGCCCTAATTGACCGGTTCGTCGGCAAACGCTGCGTCGATAAAGGCTTTCAGCCCTTTCTCCTCCAGAATCTCGATGGAGAAGTGCCCTAAGCGTTTGGGCAACCCGATAATGCGCCCACCGCTCGCCACAACAACCCTATCTCGAGATGCTCGACCAATATATAGACGTGACTGAATTTCAGATCCATTGCATGCCGCCTTTCGAGCCGGCCTGCAGGGTACCCAAGGCACCTGGGGGTGTTTACAACTGTTAACGGATTCAACAGCCCATTCGATTTAGGCTGTGCGCTGGATCACCCATGCCCTACCTGCCAAGAGCCCACTGCCATGAAGTCGTACGCTATCGCCGCCGCGTTACTGGCGTTTGCCACAGTGTCGGCGCACGCCGCCACACCCCTCACCCATGTGGCGATCTACCGCGGCCCGGCGGGCTGCGAGGACTGTTCGGAAAGCGTGAAAAGGGCACTGCTGCGTCTCGACCCGACTTACCAGATCGACTTCGTCGGCGCCGACGAACCGATCGACATCACCGCGCAAACCCTCGCCCGCTACGATCTCTATGTGCAACCCGGCGGCGGCCAGGACATTCCCGCCGCCCTCGACAGCCTGGGCGATGCTCGCGTCGAGGCCATTCGCAATTATGTCGCCCAGGGTGGTCGTTACCTGGGCTTGTGCATGGGCGCCTACCTGGCGGACGAAAACAACTTCGGCCTGATCCCGCAGGCCCTCGACAGCGAAGTCGGCCGCCCAGGCTTTGAAGTGACCACCCTCGACGACGCGGCGGTTCGCGTCACCTGGGCGGGCAAGCCGGACCACGCCTTCTATCAGGATGGCCCTTACTTCCCCACACCCCGCACGACCACACGCTATAAAACCCTTGCGACCTACCATAACGGCGACGTCGCCGCGGCGCGTTATGCCTATGAAAAAGGCGTGGTGGTACTGAGCGGCCCCCATCCGGAAGCCGGGCAGGCGTGGTTTGAAAGTGCCGATATCCCGTGGAACAAGAGGCCGCGTGGCGAGCTGTTTGCGGCGTTGATACACAGTGTTGAAGAGTAGGGGAGGCTGATTAACCCATCACGACCGACGCCGTCTATTGGTGGGCGCAGTGGTTTTTACCGGTGCATCAGGCGGCTTGCACCGCCTCACCCGTTGGCCGTACTCGCTATCCTCGCCCTCGGCGCCAAGTTCAAAAGCGGGGCGACGAGCCCCAGCCGTTCAGATCCACAGATCATTCGTGGCAGTGCGCTCTCCGCCTTCATGGCCAGTGTTCAGAATGCCGCGCGGTTCGATCATCATCAGCTTGGCTTCACCTTCGGCGGCCGTCCGATGCTCGACGCCACGGGGGACCACATACAGTTCACCCGGCGCCACGTACACGGGGCCTTCCGGAAGGTCGATACGCAGCGTCCCTTCAAGCACAAGAAACGCCTCGTCGGTTTCCGGGTGCGAGTGCCAGATGAATTCTCCTTCGATACGCACCACCTTGAACTGGTAGTCGTTCATCTCGGCGACGACCCTCGGGCTCCATTGCTCGTTGATGAGCGACGCTTTTTGCGTGAGGTTTACAGGTTGTGTTGGGTGCTGTGACTGGGCCATGACCGATACTCGGGTAGTTGAGAGGTGTCAGGATATCGAGGGGGTGGTTAGCTGGCTTGTACGATCCTGCATGTTGAAATAGTTGATCGACGATGCGCAAACGCTCACGGACTGGGCCTGAATCCAGCGGGCTATAGCCAGCGTACCTATGCCAGGCAGTTAGGCTGCAATAGTTTTGTTGTGCAGGCCGAGTTTCCCTGGGGGGACACCGTCCTGGTGCCGAATGACGACACGTGGCAACGTATTGTTGAAGGGTTAACGTTGGCGGAGACGGAAACGCAAGGGCGGCCCGAGGATTAGCCGCAGCAGTGGCATGAGGGATATCAGCGAAATGCGGTTGGATGGGCAGCGGAGTTGTTGCGGTTGATTGTGCGGTGATGCCAGGGGGATTAAGAAGTCTCAACGTCGGGGGCAGAACTCAGGCTCTTACGAATATGGTCTGCCCCCGATTCGAACAATTAAAACTCCGTTTTTATGGAATATATCGTTGGTGTGTATGCGCTAGGGAAACTCTGAAAAAGACTTCCAAATCTGGTGAGATACGGCTGTCCCACGAACTGAACGGTTGAGCCCCGATGAAGCAAATGTCTTTCGCTGATGCCGAGTACGCAGGCAAACGTAAGCAGACCCGCCGTGAGCGTTTCCTGATTGAGATGGATCAGGTCGTGCCCTGGAAAGGCCTGATTGCGTTGATCGAGCCGCATTATCCGAAGGGTGAAGGCGGTCGTCCGGCGTATCCGTTGATGGCCATGCTGCGGGTTCATCTGATGCAAAACTGGTTCGGCTACAGCGATCCGGCGATGGAAGAGTCCCTCTACGAAACCACGATTCTGCGCCAGTTTGCCGGGCTGCATTTGGATCGGATTCCGGATGAAACCACGATCCTCAACTTCCGCCGGCTGTTGGAAAAACATGAGCTGGCCGGTGGGATTTTGCAGGTCATCAACGGCTATTTGGGCGACCGAGGTTTGCTGCTGCGTCAGGGAACTGTGGTCGATGCGACGATCATTCATGCGCCCAGTTCGACCAAGAACAAGGACGGTAAACGCGACCCCGAAATGCACCAGACAAAGAAAGGAAATCAGTACTATTTCGGGATGAAATCGCACATCGGTGTCGATGTTGAATCCGGTCTGGTACATAGCGTGGTGGGCACGGCGGCGAATGTGGCGGACGTGACTCAGGTCGATCAGTTGCTGCATGGCGAGGAAACTTACGTCTCTGGCGATGCCGGTTACACCGGCGTGGAGAAGCGTGCGGAGCATCAACATCGCCAGATGATCTGGTCGATCGCAGCGCGCCCCAGCAGCTATAAGAAGCATGCAAAAAAGAGCCTGATCGGTCGCATGCGCCGCAAAATCGAATACGCGAAAGCTCAAGTCCGGGCCAAGGTTGAGCATCCATTCAGGGTGATCAAGCGCCAGTTTGGTTATACGAAAGTCCGCTTCCGAGGCTTGGTGAAAAACACCGCGCAGCAGACCACACTGTTTGCCTTATCGAACCTGTGGATGATGCGAAAACGACTGTTGAATGCAGGCGAGGTGCGCCTGTGATGTGGACAATGAGCCCTGAAAAGGTGCTATTCCGCAAAAAACAGTGAACTGACAGGAGGAAAGGTCTGATTTTCGATTAAGTCGGTGTTTTTTGAACCTCAGACAGCGAGGCCGTTAAAAACGGCTGCTTACTTCAGACCTTCCCTAGATATATTTAAAGTCAAATTTATGGCTCATGAAGCTAATGTCTGACTCGTCTCGGCAGGCAATTACGCCAAATTTCCAAGATTTTTTCTCTATTTTTTCCAGGTCAACATTTAAAGGCCACCAAGCGAAATAGACTTGGGATACCGGGTGTCTGCTAATGGTGTGCGCTGCGCACAGTTTGATACCGTGCCCTTTATGGTTGAGTGTTCCGTTAGTAAGGGACATTGCAATTTTATCCCCTACACCTTCGCCAAAGTCATCTCGCCTGGCATGCCCGACTTGAGGGTGGATAACTAGGCCGTCACCTTCTTGCGCACAAAGATTTAAAAAGAAATCAAAAAGTTTTGCTGTCTTTTCGAGTTCTCGGGGGGCGATCAGTTTTATGTATCTTATTGGCTTGCTCATGATCTGCTCATAGTTGTCGGGGCGTGGACCGGCATCATTGGATTCCGGCATTTTCAGCGAACTAGAGGTGTCGCGTTATGGCGGGGTATAGATTGATGGGTACTATGTGGTTTTGATTACTGGCTGAAAGTGTTGCAGGATTCATTGGTTGCGGTGATGTAGGTGCTGCTTTTGTTCGCGCTGACGAAACCATGCATTAAACTGATCGCTACCCGCCCCGAACTAATGTCAGTGAGATAGATGTTTCTAGCAATTTGGTAGTCGTTGTTGTTGCTGTCTTTTTTTATGTAATAAGTTGTTTTGTCGTTGATTCGACAAATAATACCAAAATCCCTATTTTGAGAGTCAGGGACCAACAACGTTTTGGCGGGCTCTGCAGCGACTAATCCGCTGATAGTGGACAAGATAATAGATAGGGCGAGGTGTTTCTTCATTATATGCACTCCATGCAAAATACTAGAATATCACCGAGTAGTGGCTATGGGCCATTATTTTTTTCGTCCGGTGCGCGATTTTTGTTCTAGGCCGCGTTAATACAGCCGGACGGAGAGCCGCAGTGGTGCGAGTTAATTGATCTGAAAAATGCCAGCAATTGCATTCAGGGCTTTGCTGCCGTCAGCTGCGTAAAGCTCATGCAGCAAGCCCTGATCGCTGAGACGATGCAGACGGAAATGGTTATAGAAAGCCTGGCCCAGCCGCTGATGGTCGAAAGCACCTTGCTGCCAAAGCGTCAGGAATTCATCGTAGGTCGCTTTCTCGATTTGCAGTCTTATCACGCTTTCCAATGTGGGCCTCAACGGCGTGGGAGGTCTGGCCGGAGCCTACAAAGTCCGGGCGGCTGGCGCAACCCAATGCCCTTCAGTCAAGCGCTTTGATGTGTCAAACAAAGCAGATCCAATTTGAAACCGTCGAGCGTCTGGCCGAAAGCAACCCCTTTCTCCGCTAACCGGTCTACCATGCCACCCCGGCAGTGGTTCCACGCGCTACCGATCTCCATCCTTGAAGGTACCGTAATGACCATCGACCAAATCTCCCTGCCCAAAGGTGTAGGCCCTCACGCCGCCAAGCTTCTCGACGCCATCACGGGCGCGGCCACTCACGAAGAGCTCAACCGTGCCGGCGGCAAGGCGGAAGGTTTTGTGCTGGGTCTGGAATCCACCAAAGCCATCAAAAGCCAAATCGCGGAGTCGTTGTACGTGGCTTACGACGACGCGGCGAGTCATCGGTTGGGCGAGTTGAAGGGCTAGGGATTAACTCGGCAGGGCGATGCGCGTGGGCTGCGAGCCTCACACCGTAAGACTCAATAACCATCCCGCCGCGCCGCTTCCTACCACCACCAGCCACGGTGGCAGCTTCCACACCATCAACGCCACCACGCCAATCAGCGCCAGGCCGAAGTCCTGGGCGGTAAAGATCGCGCTGGTCCACACCGGCTGATACAACGCCGCCAGCAACAGGCCGACCACCGCGGCGTTCACGCCTGCCAGCGCGGCCTGGGTGCGAGGGCTGCGGCGCAGGCTTTCCCAGAAGGGCAGTGCGCCCATCACCAGCAAAAACGACGGTGCGAAGATCGCCAGCAGGCAGAGCAGGCCGCCGAGCCAGCCGGTCGGGGCTTGGGTCATGGAGGCCCCTAGGAAAGCCGCGAAGGTGAACAAGGGGCCGGGCATGGCTTGGGCGGCACCGTAGCCGGCCAGGAACACGTCGTTGCTGACCCAGCCGGTGGGCACGACTTCGGCTTGCAGCAGGGGCAGCACCACGTGGCCGCCGCCAAATACCAGCGCGCCGGTACGGTAGAAGGCGTCGGTTAACGCCAGGCCTGGGTTGGGGAGCCAGTGGGCCAGGATCGGCAGACCGGCCAGCACCAGCACAAACAGCGACAACCACATTGCCCCTGCACGACGGCTGATGGTCATGGGCAACGCATCGTGCGCGGCGGGCGGTGTGGGCTTGAACAGCAGCAGGCCAGCCACCGCTGCTGCGCTGATCACCCCGACCTGGCCCCACGCAGAGCTTTGCAGCAGGGCCACGCAGGCGGCGAGCAGCATCAGGGTGATGCGCGGTGCGTCGGTACACAGGTTGCGCGCCATGCCCCATACGGCTTGGGCGACCACCGCGACAGCCACCACCTTGAGGCCGTGCAGCGCGCCGGGCGGGATGGCGGTGCTGTGTTGGGCAATGCCCAGGGCAAACAGGATCAGCACGACGGCGGACGGCAGCGTAAACCCCAGCCACGCCGCCAGCGCTCCGCCGTAGCCGGCCCGCGACAGGCCGAGCGCGATGCCCACCTGGCTGCTGGCCGGGCCGGGCAGGAACTGGCACAGCGCGACCAAATCCCCATAGCTGCGCTCGCTCAGCCAGCCGCGCCGGGTCACGAATTCGTGCCTGAAATAGCCCAGATGCGCGACGGGACCGCCGAAGGAGGTCAGGCCCAGACGCAGGAAGATCAGGAACACTCCCCAGATGCGGGTGGGGCGATCAGTGGGGGAGTGGGCCAAGGTGCAGGGTCTCGATAAGGGCAAAATAGGCTAGGGTATCGAGGCACCTTAGCGAATTTTGATGACGCACAGAAGAGGCGCCCGCTCGCGCAAATCGCCACGCCGGATGGAATTTTTGCGCGCGTGCTGGAGTCATTGAAGATGCATGCAGAAAGACTTCCCCGTTGCACGCCACTGAACTCAGCCAAGGACAGACGATGACCTTCTTTATATTCCTCCTGGCTTGCGCCGCTGCCGCCAGCACCGGTGTCATTTTCAAGCCCGGTGCCTGGTACGAATCCCTGGTCAAGCCCGGCTTCACCCCGCCCAACTGGCTGTTCCCGGTGGCCTGGAGCATTATCTACCTGCTGTTGGCCTGGGCCGGTTACCGCTTGAGCCTGATCCCCGACAGCCAGCCGGTACTGGCATTGTGGGCGGCGCAGATTGCGTTGAACACGCTGTGGACACCGGTATTTTTCGGTGCGCATCAGTTGCTCGCCGGTATGCTGATCATCGTGTTGTTGTGGCTCACCGTCGCCGCAATGGTGGTCTTGGCCGTGCGCCTGGACCTGATTACCGGGCTGATCCTGTTCCCGTACCTGGCGTGGCTGTGCGTGGCGGCGGCGTTGAATTTCTCGATTTTGCGCAATAACCGCTGATGGCCCATAAACCCTGGCCCGCCAGTGCGCCTGAACTGGCTCAAATGCGCCGCTTCAACCAAAAGCTCACTTGGCTGCCGCGCTTCAAAATCCGCAATCGCGTGACACCGCGTTTGATTCAGGCGCTGTTGCGGGTCAGTCAAACGCTCAAGCGGGTGCCGCTGGCCGAGACTCAATTCGTGGGCGCAGTCCCCGTGCGTATCTTGCGGCCGAGCGGCAAGCCCAAGGGCGTGGTGCTGGATATCCACGGCGGCGGTTGGGTGATCGGCAATGCGCAGATGGATGATGACCTCAACCTGGGCCTGGTGAACGCGTGCGAGGTGGCGGTGGTGTCGGTGGATTATCGGCTGGCGGTCGATACACCGATAGAAGGGCTGATGGAGGATTGTTTGAGCGCCGCGCGCTGGCTGTTGGGTGACTGCGCGGAATTTGCCGGGTTGCCGGTGATTGTCGTGGGGGAATCGGCCGGTGCGCACTTGGCGGCGGCGACGTTGCTGGCATTGAAGCAGTGGCCGGATTTGCTCCAGCGCGTGAGCGGTGCGGTGTTGTATTACGGCGTCTATGATTTGACCGGCACTCCCAGCGTACGCGCGGCGGGCCCGCAGACGTTGTTGCTGGATGGGCCTGGAATGGTGGACGCGTTGCGCAGGCTGACCCCAGGGTTGAGCGATGAGCAGCGGCGACAGCCACCGTTGTCGCCGTTGTATGGCGACTTCAGCGGGTTGCCGCCGGCGTTGATGTTTGTGGGGGCATTGGACCCGCTCAAGGATGACACCCTGCTCATTGCTGAGCGCTGGGGGACGGTGGAAGCCCATCTGCTGCCGGAGGCGGCTCATGGGTTTATCCATTTTCCGTTGGCGATCGCCGAGAACGTACTGGCCTATAGTCGGGCGTGGGTCGCGCGCCGGATCGCTGTAGCACCGTAAACCTGCCGCGGTTCTTGCCTGATGGGCCCTTGCTTCAAGAGGTACCCATCATGGGCTTTCGTATGACGGGCCTTGCCCTAATGCCAGTCAGTCAAGGAGGAAAACGAAGCGGGCTTGTTGTGGCGAGCGGGCTTGCCCCGCGTTGGGCTGCAAAGCAGCCCCAGTAAGGCCACCGCGTTTATACAGGCCTATTAAATCGTCAGGTTTTGGGGCCGCTTTGCACCCCAACGCGGGGCAAGCCCGCTCGCCACAACAAGCCCGCTTTCCACAATTAGCCCGCTCTCCAGAGTTACCGTTTTTCTCCTTGACTGACTGGCATTAGGGCTCGCCCCCGATGACACTGTTGGGCCGCGTTGTTAAATCTCAGTTCGAGCGCAACCGCAGTATCTGCGCGCCGTCGAACGGGTCTGTCAGGTAATGCGCCTGCACGCCGAAGGTTTCCTGCAAGCGTTGCGGCGTCAGCACCTCCAGCGGTTTGCCCAGTGCCACCAATCGCCCATGATCCAGCACGGCCAGGCGGTCACAGGTCAGTGCCTGGTTGAGGTCGTGCAGGGCGATCAAGGTGGTGACGGGTAATGCCTGCACGCCTTTCAAGATCGTCAGTTGATGCTGGATGTCCAGGTGATTGGTCGGCTCATCCAGCAACAGGATCTGTGGCCGTTGCGCCAGGGCGCGGGCGATGTGCACGCGTTGGCGCTCACCGCCGGAGAGGCTGCGCCAGGCGCGTTGGCTCAGGTGGGTGGCGTCGACGTCGTGCAGGGCCTGGCGCACGATGCGATCGTCTTCGCTGGACCACGGGCTCAGCGCCGACAACCACGGTGTGCGGCCCAGTGCCACGGCATCGAATACGCGGATGGCATCGTCGGTGTCGGCCTGTTGTTCCACCACCGCCAGGCGCTGCGCGATGGCGCGGCGGGACAGCGCGCCCAAACGCTCACCACCCAGGTGCACCTCGCCGCTGGCCGGTGCGCGCAAGCCGGCGAGCAGTTTGAGCAGGGTCGATTTGCCGGAGCCGTTCGGCCCGACGATACCCAAGGTTTCCCCCGACTGGACTTGCAGGTGAATATCGCGCAGCAACTGGGCCTCTCGCACCTTGAAGCCCAGGGCCGTGCAGCTCAGCACCGTCATCGCGCATTCCTCCGGCCGATCAGGATCAGCGCAAATACCGGCGCGCCGACGAGTGCGGTGACCACGCCCACCGGAATGACCTGGCCCTTGATCAAGGTGCGTGACAGCACATCGGCTGTAATCAAAAACAATGCGCCTCCCAAGGCGCTGGCCGGCAGCAGGCGTGAGTGCCCGGTACCGAGCAACAGGCGTGCGGCGTGAGGGATGACCAGGCCGACAAAACCAATGGAGCCGACAATCGACACCATCACCGCGGTGACCAACGCCGCGCAGCCCACCAGCACAAATTGCACGCGGCGCACCGGGATGCCGAGGGACGCCGCCGAGTCGCTGCCGAAGGTGAATGCATCCAGTGCGCGGCGGTGCCACAGGCACACCGCCAACCCCGCGACGGCCACCGGTACCGCCAGCCACACCGACGACCAACGCACGCCGCTGAGATTACCCAGCAACCAGAACAGGATGCCGCGCGCCTGTTCGGAGCTGGCGGACTTGGTGATCAGGAACGCGGTCAGCGCGTTGAACAGCTGCGAACCGGCGATGCCTGCCAGGATGATCTGGCCGGTGCCGCTCGACGACCCGCTGGCCCGGGCGAGCAAAATCACCAGCGCAAACGCCGCCATCGCCCCGGCAAAGGCGCCGGCGGACAGCGAGATCAAGCCACCGCCGACCCCCATCAGCACCACCAGCACCGCGCCGGTCGAGGCACCGGCGCTGATGCCAAGCAGGTAAGGGTCGGCCAAGGGGTTGCGCAACAACGACTGCAGAATCACCCCGCATGTGGCCAGCCCCGCACCGCAGGCGGCGGCGACCAGCGTGCGAGTGAGGCGATAGTTCCACACCACGCCTTCGTCGATAGGGTCCAGCGCGTAGCCGGCGGCCCACAGTTTATTAGCCAACACCTGGAGCACTACCTGCGGCTCGATGGCGGTTTCGCCGATGGCTACGCCGGCCAGTATGGCGATCAACAGCAGCGCCAGGGCGAGAAGCGTTCTGCTCATTTGGGCAGGTCGTAGCTGTCGATGGCGCTCGCCAGTTGGTCGAGCCCATCGAAAGTACGCACGCTGGCCTGTAGGGCCATGGCGTCGAGGATGATGATGCGGTTGTGTTTCACCGCGTCCATGTTGCGTGTCACCGGGTCGCTGCGCAGGAAGGCCAGTTTCTGTTCGTAGTTGTCGGCCGGGTAGCGGCGGCGGTCCATGCGCGCGATCACCAGGAAGGTGGGGTTGGCTTTGGCGAGGGTTTCCCAGCCGACGGCGGGCCACTCTTCATCGGACTGCACCACGTTGTGCAAGCCGAGGGTTTGCAGCATGAATTCGGGGACACCCTTGTGGCCGGCCACATAGGGATCGCTGGCCATTTCGGCGCTGGAGAACCACACCAGCGCACTGGCCTGCTTGAGGCCCTTGTTGCGGGCGGTGGCGACGGACTTGGCCAGGCGCGCCTTGAGCGCCTCGTTCAGTTGCTGGCCGCGGTCCGGCACGTCGAAAATCTCGGCCAGTTGGCTGATGCTTTTATAAATGGTGTCGATGCGGAACGGCTCCAGGCGTGTGCCGTCGGCGCCCACCAGGTTGTTCTTGCCTTCGCAGTCGGACGGCAGCAGGTAGGTGGGGATCTTCAATTCATGAAACTGCTCGCGGGTGCCGACCACGCCTTGTGGGCCAACCACCCATTCCAACTCGGCGGCCACCAGTTGCGGGCGCTTGGCAATGACCGCTTCGAAGCTTGGCTCATTGTTGGCCAGGCGCTCGATGGTGTCGTTCTGTGCCTTGAACTGCGGCAACACGTTGTTGAACCACAACGCCGTGCCGACCACTGTGTTGCCCACACCCAGGGCGTAGAGCATTTCGGTCGCCGCCTGGCCAATGGTTACGCTGCGGGTGGGCGCTTGCTGAAAGGTCAGAGTGCTGCCGCAGTTCTCCAGCGTCAGCGGGTAGTGGGTGGGCGTCGCCTGGGCCAGGGCACAGAAGCCCAGGCCGGTGAGCAGGGCGGTAACGCGTGGCAGCATGGGGCAATCTCCTGGGAGCCGTACGTGGAACTGGGGAGGTACGGTTCGGAAATACGCCCTCGGACGCTGCAGTGGAGGCAGCCAAGGATGTCCTTCCCGGACACCCCGCCGGTTAGTGGTTTTACTGGGCCGGCAGGTCTCCTGACTGATGCGTCGTCACCCGGCTCCAGCCTTCCCGGAGGGTATCCAGTGGCGTTGAGGAGCAGGCTCGGCATCTACAGTTGCGGGGGCAGTTCCGATTGACGCGGGGGTACCGCGCTTCGGATTCCCTATTAGTCCCGTTTGGGAACCGGCGCGGTATGGTAGTCGATTGGGCTGGGGAGGGGGAACCGAATGGCGGCTTTCTGTAGGAGCGTGCAGGCTCGTGCCCACATAAAGCCGCGGTAGCCGGTCAGAGGCGTATATCTTCAGGGCCGCGGATCAGTGCTTCAATTCGCGTCCCCGTGGCGCGCTCTTCATTGCTGAAACCGTCGTAGTCGGCCAGGTTGGCGAAACGGATGCCGGTCAATTGCTCGATCTGGATCACACTGCGCCGGTAGGTCCGCAGTTGGCCAAATACCAGATCAAGCTGACCGAGTTCACGGCTCTGGTCGATCATGTAGGCGCTGGCAGAGGGCTTGCCGTCGTCGCCGAGGTAGGCCACCACTTTCCAGAATGCCTTGGGGATTTTCACGCCGCGGTAGACACGGTCGTCATCGGCCAACACCGGGCCGGTAAACACCGTGGCCCGGGCCTTCCAGCGTTGTGTGTTGTCGAGAATGTAGTCTTCGAGCTCCAGCCAGGTCTTCTGGTTGAACCCGCTCATCTGCGGCGAGCAATTGGTGAAATGGAACGTATCGAGGTTGGCGGTGTTGGCCTCGTCGCCCCAGTTGGGATCCTGTCGTCGCACCAGGTGGCCGCGATCCAGGCCGTTGTTGGTGTAGAGCTCGTCGCCGATCTGCGCGCTGATGGGCAGGCGGCCGTCGTAGGCCCAGGTGTCGTTGCTGCGAACGATATCCACCGCCTGTCTGCCGTCGATATTCACGCCCACATAGAGCGCCATCCGTCGGGAACGTGACAGGGTCACCGAGAAATGCGTGTAGTCCAGGCGCAGCGGCTGGACGTCAGTTGCCAATGCCTCATCCACCGTGGGCCACGGCACGGCGAAGCCGCTGAGAAAGTCGGGTGCGTAGCCACGCCGGTCCTGCAAATCCTTGGCGGGCGTCACACGGGGCGTCGCCGCCCTGGCTTCCATCAGGCTGGGGGTGGCCGGGATCAACGGGCGTAGATCGACGAGCCGGGGGCGGTGGGTCAGGTCAATTTTGGCTTTGCGTGCTGGCATCGCGAGTTCCTCGCAGTCTTGGGTAAACACGACTGCAACACAGGTTCATGACAATTAGGGCCAGGTGCCCGCAGCAGGGCTATCCTGAACCGGTGACCCGGACGTTCATTACCCGCCAAAAGGAGCCAGCCCATGTGTGTTCGCCACCCGCGCCAGGCGATTTTCTGCCTGATCCCGCCTTACATCCTCGACCAGATCGCGCGTAACGGTAATAAAACGCAACGGGACGTCGCGTTACGTACCCGTGCCAAGGACAGCACGTTCCGCTCGTTGCGCATGGTCGCCGAGCCCGCTCATGGCCCGGCCCGTATGGCCTTGTCCATGGGCGCCGGCAAACGGCGTTCGATCTACGGCGCCGAGGGCACGGATAGCCTGCCAGGCAAGCTGATCCGCGGCGAAGGGCAGCCCGCCAGCGGCGATGCGGCGGTAGACGAAGCTTATGACGGTTTGGGCGCCACGTTCGATTTTTTTGACCAGGTCTTCGACCGCAACTCCATCGACGATGCCGGTATGGCGCTGGACGCGACCGTGCATTTTGGCCAGAACTACAACAATGCGTTCTGGAACTCGACCCAGATGGTGTTTGGTGATGGCGATCAGCAATTATTCAACCGGTTCACGATCGCGCTTGATGTGATTGGCCATGAATTGGCCCACGGCGTGACCGAGGATGAAGCCAAGCTGATGTATTTCAATCAATCCGGCGCCTTGAACGAGTCGTTGTCGGATGTGTTTGGCTCGCTGATCAAACAGTACTCGTTGCAGCAGAAGGCGCAAGATGCCGATTGGTTGATCGGCAAAGGGTTGTTTACCGACAAGATCAAAGGCATTGCGCTGCGCTCGATGAAAGCACCCGGTACTGCCTTTGACGACAAGTTGCTGGGCAAGGACCCACAACCGGGGCATATGGATGATTTCGTACAGACTTACGAGGACAATGGCGGGGTGCATATCAATTCTGGCATTCCCAACCATGCGTTCTATCAGGTGGCCACGAAGCTGGGTGGGTTTGCCTGGGAACGTGCGGGGCGGATCTGGTATGACGCATTGCGCGATGCGCGCTTGCGGCCGAACTCAGGGTTCCTGCGCTTCGCGCGGATTACCTACGATATCGCCGGTCGACTGTATGGCGCGAACAAGGATGAGCAGAAGGCGGTCAAGGAGGGCTGGAAAGCGGTTGGCATTCATGTGTGACAAACCGCCTGTGCGGTGAGGAGCAGCCATGCAAATTTCGATCAAGGAAAACGGCGGGCCGGCGTTTTTTCCGGGGCTGGCCAAACCTCGTACGGTGCAGCTGGACACGCTGCCCGAGCCGGACCAGCAGGAATTGCGGCAACTGATCGAGGCGTCAAACTTCTTTGAGTTGCCGCAAAGCACCGCGCCAGAACCCGGCAACCCAAGCCAGGTGCATTACACGTTGACCGTGACGGAAGGCGAGCGTGAGCACACGGTCTGCGTGCTGGCGCCGGTGAAGTCGCAGGCGCTGGATGGGCTGGTGCAGTGTGTGCGGCGGCATATTCGCTGTTGAGGCAGGCTCAGGGCCTGCCCGAACTTACTTGCGATCCAGCCAAACGGTCTGCGCGTTGCAGAACTCGCGCACGCCAAAGTGCGACAACTCGCGACCGAAGCCGCTCTTCTTCACGCCACCAAACGCCACCCGAGGGTCGGAGACGCTGAAAGCATTCACGAAGATCCCGCCGGTTTCCAGCTGGTTCGCAATGTCGCGGGCCTTGGCTGAATCCCTGGTGAAGATGCTCGCGGTGAGGCCGAACTCGCTGTCATTGGCCAGGGCCACGGCATGGTCGGCGTCGCGGGCGGTGATGATCGAGGCCACGGGACCGAACAGTTCCTCTTTGAACGAGGTCATCTGGTCGGTGACGTCGGCCAGTACGGTCGGCGCGTAGTAGTTGCCGGCGCCGGCTACTTTGTCGCCGCCCAGCAGCAGGGTCGCGCCTTGCGCCAGGGTCGCCTGGACCTGGGCGTGCAGTTCGTCGCGCAGGTCGAAGCGGGCCATGGGGCCGACGTAGGTGGCGGTCGAGGTCGGGTCGCCCATTACCAGGGCGCGGCTGGCTTCGACAAACTTGGCGGTGAAGGCCTCCACCACACCCGCTTCGACGATCAGGCGCTTGGCCGCGGCGCAGACTTGGCCGCTGTTCTGGAAGCGGCCGATCACGGCGGCCTGGACGGCGGCATCGAGGTCGGCATCGTTGAGCACGATGAACGGGTCGGAACCGCCCAATTCCAGTACGCATTTCTTCAGCGCGGCACCGGCCTGGGAGCCGATGGCCATGCCGGCACGCACGCTGCCGGTGAGGGTGACGGCGGCGATGCGCGGGTCGGCGATGGCTTTTGACACGCCTTCCTGGGTCACATTGAGCACTTCGAACAAGCCTTCGGCGAAGCCGGCTTTGTCGAACGCGGCTTTCATCAGGTAGGCGCTGCCCATGACATTCGGCGCGTGTTTGAGCACGTAGGTGTTGCCGGCGAGCAGCGTCGGCACCGCGCCGCGCAGGACTTGCCACACCGGGAAGTTCCACGGCATCACGGCCAGGATCGGGCCCAGCGGGCGGTATTCGATATGGGCGGTGCCGTTGTCTACCAGGGTCGGTTCCGGGGCGAGCATGGCCGGGCCGTGGGCGGCGTACCACTCGCTGAGCTGGGCGCATTTCTCGATTTCGGCACGGGCCTGGACGATGGGTTTGCCCATTTCCAAGGTGATCATCTGTGCCATCTCTTCGGCTTGATCACGCAGGGCACCGGCCAGGGCCAGCAACAGGGCCGAGCGCTCGCTGACCGGCTGGCGGCGCCAGGTGCGGAAGGCGTGGGTGGCACGGTTGAGGGCGGCGTCCAACTGGGCTTCGGTTTCGTAGGGGTAGCTGCCGACCGTCGCCCCGGTAGTGGGGTTGATCGACAGGGCGTGGGTCTGGTGGGTGATAGCGTTCATGGCACCGTCCGGCTGAATGAGTGGATTGGGGTCAGCCTACGGGGCTGCATCTTTTCTGGAAACTGAATAATATTGAGCAATACATTCACGATTGGAGAATGATTTGGATCTGGTGCAGCTGGAAATCTTCAAGGCCGTTGCCGAGCAAGGCAGCATCAGTGCCGCGGCGCAGTTGATTCATCGGGTCCCGTCGAACCTGACCACGCGCATCAAGCAACTGGAGCAGGATCTGGGCGTGGAATTATTCATCCGCGAGAAAAGCCGCCTGCGCCTGTCGCCAGCCGGGTGGAACTTCCTTGGCTATGCGCGGCGCATTCTTGACCTGGTGCAGGAAGCCCGCGCGACGGTGGCGGGGGAGGAGCCCCAGGGGGCATTTGCCCTCGGTTCGCTGGAGAGCACGGCCGCGGTGCGCATTCCGGCGTTACTGGCGGCGTACAACCAGAAGCACGCCAAGGTCGAGCTGGACCTGAGCACCGGGCCGTCCGGGACGATGATCGAAGGCGTGTTGTCGGGACGCCTGGCGGCGGCGTTTGTGGATGGGCCGGTATTGCATGCCACCCTGGAAGGCGTGGCGGTGTTCGAGGAAGAGATGGTGGTGATTGCGCCGTTGCAGCATGCGCCGATCACCCGCGGGCAGGATGTGAACGGGGAGAGCATCTACACCTTTCGCTCCAACTGTTCCTACCGGCACCATTTCGAGCGGTGGTTCTCACAGGATGGCGCGGTGCCGGGCCGCATCTTCGAGATGGAGTCCTACCACGGCATGCTCGCCTGCGTCAGTGCCGGGGCCGGCCTGGCGCTGATGCCGCGCAGCATGCTGGAAAGCATGCCGGGGTTTACCACGGTGAGCGTGTGGCCGCTGACGGACAGTTTCCGCCTGTTGCACACCTGGCTGATCTGGCGACGGGGCACGGTGTCGCAGAGTTTGAACAGTTTTGTGAAGTTGCTGGAGGAGCGCGGCCACTGTAGGCGCGAGCTTGCTCGCGAAGGTCGTTAACGATAACGCGGGCATTCTGGATAAACGCGGTGTCCCTGCGTTTTTCGCGAGCAAGCTCGCTCCTACTACTGCGGGTCGTGTTCAGCCGCCGAATTGCAGGGTGCCCATGGCCAGTTTCGCCATGAGTGCCGTCGCGCCCAACTGCACCAGCCACAACGCCAGGCCACCCAGGAACACACCCAGCGCCACTTGCAGCACCAGGCTTTTCTGGCGCTTGGCTTGCGGCGCGCGCGGAGCGAAGTACTCCTGGTCGTCTGGATCGGCGTGCAGGTTCAGGTCGTCGTTTTTCATAGGGCTCTCACAGCAAAAGGGCAATCGGTGCTCAGTCTAGGGGAGCAGGGTATTTTCCGACAGGCATTAAAAAGGGAAGCCACGGCTTCCCTTCGTATAACGCCGTCAGGCTTATAGAACCTGAACAATCGCCTTTGTTACCGCACCGATGTTCGACTGGTTCAACGCCGCCACACAGATACGCCCGGTGTCCAGCGCGTAAATACCAAACTCGGTGCGCAAGCGGGTGACTTGCTCCACGGTCAGGCCCGAGTAGGAGAACATCCCACGCTGGCGGCCGACGAAGCTGAAGTCGTGGCCCGGAGCAGCCTTGGCCAGCTCGGCCACCATTTGCTCACGCATGCCACGGATGCGCAGGCGCATTTCGGCCAGCTCGGCTTCCCACTGGGCACGCAGTTCAGGGTTGTTCAGCACCGCCGCCACGATCGCTGCGCCGTGGGTCGGCGGGTTGGAGTAGTTGGTGCGGATCACGCGCTTGACCTGGGACAGGATGCGCGCGCTTTCTTCCTTGGACTCGCTGACGATCGACAGTGCGCCCACGCGTTCGCCATACAGGGAGAACGACTTGGAGAACGAGCTGGAGACAAAGAAGGTCAGGCCGGATTCCGCGAACAGGCGCACGGCAGCGGCGTCTTCGTGGATGCCGTCGCCAAAGCCCTGGTAAGCCATATCGAGGAACGGTACCAGGTTCTTGGCCTTGACCACGTCCAGCACGTGTTGCCAGTCCGCCGGGCTCAGGTCGACGCCGGTCGGGTTGTGGCAGCAGGCGTGCAGCACCACGATGGACTGCGGCGGCAGGGCGTTGAGGTCTTCGAGCAGGCCGGCACGGTTCACGTCGTGGGTGGCGGCGTCGTAGTAGCGGTAGGTCTGCACCGGGAAACCGGCTTTTTCGAACAGTGCCTGGTGGTTTTCCCAGCTGGGGTCGCTGATGGCAACCACGGCATTGGGCAGCAGTTGCTTGAGGAAGTCGGCGCCGATTCTCAGGGCACCGGTACCGCCGACGGCTTGCGCGGTGATGACGCGGCCGGCGCCCAGCAGTGGCGACTCAGCGCCAAACAGCAGTTTTTGCACGGCCTGGTCGTAGGCCACGATGCCGTCGATCGGCAAGTAGCCACGGGCAGCGTGTTGCGCCACGCGAATGGCTTCCGCTTCGGCAACGGCACGCAGGAGTGGAATCTTCCCCTCCTCGTTGCAGTAAACGCCCACGCCAAGGTTGACCTTGGTGGTTCGTGTATCGGCGTTGAATGCTTCGTTGAGGCCCAGGATAGGATCGCGTGGTGCCATTTCGACAGCGGAGAACAGGCTCATTTTTGCGGCAGCTCTATGGGGGAAAGGAGGGACGTGTCGCGCTCCAGCCGAATGCACTAGAGCGGTGCACAAACGGGGAGCTAGTATAGAGGCCATCACGCCTGAGGGCGACAGCCGAAACGGCTTTTCGGCCAAGTTTTTCGGTTTATTTGCCGACCGTTAGTCTTATTGCAACATTGGGGGGAAGGGCCGTGTAGGAGGATTACCTTGAAACCCATCACATTCGCCACCACTTCTACAGCTATCATGGTTTTTTCCTGCAACCTGCGATGAGAATTCGCGGGTTGCTGAGCTATTTCGTCCTCGGCGGTTGTCAGCCTGGGGTGACTTGAAAGAGGTACGTTATGTCGGATTTCCAGCTCGTCACCCGCTTTGAACCCGCCGGCGACCAGCCCGAAGCGATTCGCTTGATGGTCGAAGGCATCGAGGCCGGCCTGGCGCACCAGACGCTGCTC
Organism: Pseudomonas sp. G11; assembly: GCF_029457515.1. Taxonomy (NCBI): domain Bacteria; kingdom Pseudomonadati; phylum Pseudomonadota; class Gammaproteobacteria; order Pseudomonadales; family Pseudomonadaceae; genus Pseudomonas; species Pseudomonas sp. G11. The sequence continues at coordinate 5,572,682 of NZ_CP120377.1, read as the reverse complement.
GGGGTGACCGGTTCGGGCAAGACCTTCAGCATTGCCAACGTGATCGCGCAGGTGAACCGCCCGACGTTGGTGCTGGCGCCGAACAAGACCCTGGCCGCGCAACTGTATGGCGAGTTCAAGGCGTTCTTCCCGAACAACGCGGTGGAGTACTTCGTTTCCTATTACGACTACTACCAGCCCGAAGCCTACGTGCCGTCCTCCGATACCTTTATCGAGAAGGATGCGTCGATCAACGACCATATCGAGCAGATGCGGTTGTCGGCGACCAAGGCGCTGCTGGAGCGCAAGGACGCGATCATCGTTACCACGGTGTCGTGCATCTACGGCCTGGGCAGCCCGGAAACCTACTTGAAGATGGTGCTGCACGTCGATCGCGGTGACAAACTTGACCAGCGTGAACTGCTGCGTCGCCTGACGAGCCTGCAATACACACGCAACGACATGGACTTTGCCCGCGCCACCTTTCGCGTGCGCGGCGATGTGATCGACATCTACCCGGCCGAATCCGACCTGGAAGCGATCCGCATCGAGCTGTTTGACGATGAAGTCGAGAGCCTGTCGGCGTTCGACCCGTTGACCGGCGAGGTGATCCGCAAACTGCCGCGCTTCACCTTTTATCCGAAAAGCCACTATGTGACCCCGCGCGAGACGTTGATGGGCGCCATCGAGGGCATCAAGGTCGAGTTGGCCGAGCGCCTTGAGTACCTGCGCGCCAACAATAAGCTGGTGGAAGCCCAGCGCCTTGAACAGCGCACCCGCTTCGACCTGGAGATGATCCTCGAGTTGGGCTACTGCAACGGCATCGAAAACTACTCGCGCTACCTCTCGGGCCGCGAATCCGGGGCGCCGCCGCCGACCCTCTACGACTACCTGCCGCCCGATGCGCTGCTGGTGATCGACGAATCCCACGTCAGCGTGCCGCAAGTGGGCGCCATGTATAAGGGCGACCGCTCGCGCAAGGAAACCTTGGTGGAATACGGTTTCCGCCTGCCGTCGGCGCTGGATAACCGGCCGATGCGCTTCGATGAATGGGAAAGTATCAGCCCCCAGACCATTTTCGTGTCGGCGACACCGGGGAACTACGAGGCCGAGCATGCCGGCCGCGTGATCGAGCAACTGGTGCGCCCGACAGGCCTGGTGGACCCACAGATCGAAATCCGCCCGGCGTTGACCCAGGTTGACGATCTGCTCTCGGAAATCACCAAGCGCGTGGCCCTGGAAGAGCGGGTGCTGGTCACCACGCTGACCAAGCGCATGTCCGAAGACTTGACCGACTACCTGGCCGACCACGGCGTACGGGTGCGTTACCTGCACTCGGACATCGACACCGTGGAGCGCGTGGAGATCATCCGCGACCTGCGCCTGGGCACCTTCGATGTATTGGTGGGGATCAACCTGCTGCGTGAGGGCCTGGATATGCCCGAGGTGTCGCTGGTGGCGATCCTGGACGCGGACAAGGAAGGCTTCCTGCGTTCCGAGCGTTCACTGATCCAGACCATCGGCCGTGCGGCGCGTAACCTCAATGGCCGGGCGATTCTCTATGCAGATCGTATTACCGGCTCCATGGAGCGGGCGATCGGCGAGACCGAGCGCCGCCGCGACAAGCAGATCGCCTTTAACCTGGCCAACGGCATTACGCCCAAGGGCGTGTTCAAGGACGTCGCCGACATCATGGAAGGTGCCACCGTGCCTGGCTCGCGCAGCAAAAAGCGCAAGGGCATGGCCAAGGCTGCCGAGGAAAGCGCCAAGTACGAAAACGAACTGCGCTCGCCGAGCGAGATCACCAAGCGGATTCGCCAGCTGGAAGAGAAGATGTACCAGCTGGCGCGGGATCTGGAGTTCGAGGCAGCGGCGCAGACGCGCGATGAGATCGGCAAGTTGCGTGAGCGGTTGCTGACGGTCTGATTTGCGCTGACTCAACCGGCCTCATCGGGGCAAGCCCCCTCCCACATTTGACTGCATTCTCATGCTGAGAACCGGTCCGGTGTGGGAGGGGGCTTGCCCCCGATGGCCGCGCCTCGGTTTTCCAGAAATCACCCAGGCTGTTACCATTCGCCCCTTGTTTCAATTTTCAGTTATATCGCCCATTCGAGACCTGCCATGACCACCGTCCGCACGCGCATCGCGCCATCGCCTACTGGGGATCCCCACGTCGGTACTGCCTACATCGCCTTGTTCAACTACTGCTTTGCCAAGCAGCATGGCGGTGAATTCATCCTGCGGATCGAAGACACCGATCAACTGCGTTCGACCCGTGAGTCGGAACAGCAGATTTTCGATGCCCTGCGCTGGTTGGGCATTACCTGGTCAGAAGGCCCGGACGTCGGCGGCCCGCATGGCCCGTACCGTCAGAGCGAGCGCAGCGACATCTACAAGCAGTACACCCAGCAATTGGTCGACATGGGCCATGCGTTCCCTTGTTTCTGCACCGCCGAAGAGCTCGATCAGATGCGCGCCGAGCAGCAGGCGCGCGGTGAAACGCCACGTTACGACGGCCGTGCGCTGTTGTTGTCGAAAGAAGAAGTGGCCCGGCGCCTGGCGGCTGGCGAGCCCCATGTGATTCGCATGAAGGTGCCGAGCGAAGGCGTGTGCGTGGTGCCGGACATGTTGCGCGGTGACGTCGAGATCCCGTGGGACCGCATGGACATGCAAGTGCTGATGAAGACCGACGGCTTGCCGACATACTTCCTGGCCAACGTTGTCGATGACCACCTGATGGGTATCACCCACGTGCTGCGCGGTGAAGAATGGCTGCCGTCGGCACCGAAGCTGATCCTGCTCTACGAATACTTCGGCTGGGAACAACCGCAGCTGTGCTACATGCCGCTGCTGCGTAACCCGGACAAGAGCAAGCTGTCCAAGCGCAAGAACCCCACCTCGGTGACGTTCTACGAGCGCATGGGCTTTATGCCCGAAGCCATGCTCAACTACCTGGGCCGCATGGGTTGGTCGATGCCGGACGAGCGCGAGAAGTTCTCGTTGCAGGAAATGGTCGACAACTTCGACCTGTCCCGCGTTTCGCTGGGCGGGCCGATCTTCGATATCGAGAAATTGTCGTGGCTCAATGGCCAGTGGCTGCGTGACCTGCCGGTGGAAGAGTTCGCCAGCCGCGTGCAGCAGTGGGCGTTGAACCCTGAATACATGATGAAGATCGCACCGCTGGTGCAGGGCAGGGTGGAGACGTTCAGCCAGGTCGCACCGTTGGCCAGCTTCTTCTTTGCCGGTGGCGTGAGCCCGGATGCCAAGCTGTTTGAATCCAAGAAGCTTTCCGGTGACCAGGTTCGCCAGCTGATGCAGTTGATCCTGTGGAAGCTCGAAAGCCTGCGCCAGTGGGAGAAGGAGGCGATTACCGCGACGATCCAGGCGGTGGTTGAATCCCTCGAACTGAAATTGCGCGACGCCATGCCGCTGATGTTCGCCGCGATCACCGGCCAGGCCAGTTCGGTGTCGGTGCTTGATGCGATGGAAATTCTTGGCCCGGACCTGACGCGTTTCCGTCTACGCCAAGCCCTTGATTTGCTTGGCGGTGTGTCGAAGAAAGAAAACAAGGAATGGGAAAAGCTGCTGGGCGCTATCGCCTGAGTCAGCTGCTGTAGCGGCCAAACCCCGGTTTTCCGGGGTTTGTCTGGTAAGTGATTGTTATCCCGGCAAAAATTTTTAGAAATTGTTGAAAATAAATTTGACACCTTTCTAAAGCGCCATTAAGATTCGCCCCGTCCTCACCGATGAGGGGCTATAGCTCAGCTGGGAGAGCGCTTGCATGGCATGCAAGAGGTCAACGGTTCGATCCCGTTTAGCTCCACCAATTTACAGGTTCAAGGTCTGGCCACACCGTCCTTGAATCGATCAGTCCTCAGCGCTGATCAGTTGTACAGAAGGTTTTGTCCCCTTCGTCTAGTGGCCTAGGACACCGCCCTTTCACGGCGGTAACAGGGGTTCGAGTCCCCTAGGGGACGCCAGTTTCAACAAGCAGTTCGAAAGGTCTGCTGCGCCGCCAGGCGAAAAATCGGGGCTATAGCTCAGCTGGGAGAGCGCTTGCATGGCATGCAAGAGGTCAACGGTTCGATCCCGTTTAGCTCCACCAATTTACAGGTCCAAGGTTCCGGCCACACCGTCCTTGGATCGATCAGGTCTGGTTTCAAGATCAGCCTGGTCAGTTGTACAGAAGGTTTGTGTCCCCTTCGTCTAGTGGCCTAGGACACCGCCCTTTCACGGCGGTAACAGGGGTTCGAGTCCCCTAGGGGACGCCACGATTACCCGCTCTGCGGGATTTTTAAGGGTCATTCAATTATTGAATGGCCCTTTTGTTTGTCTGGCGTTTGGGTTTCTGCCCTCTGGCCTGTTCTATTTGCCCTGACTCTTATTCCAACGTTTTGCAGGCGGCCGGTTCGGACGGGCGGTCATGCTTCTCGCTTGCGAAATATTATTATGGTAATAATATTCAACCCATGAACGACGGAGGCACACGATGAGCGATAAAAAAGCGCAAACCCGCGAACGCATTCTGCAGGCCGCCAGTGCCGCGTTGGTCCAGCGTGGCCCGGCCGAGCCGAGCGTGGGGGAAGTCATGGGCGCGGCGGGGCTGACGGTGGGTGGGTTTTACGCGCATTTTGAAAGCAAGGATGCGCTGATGCTGGAGGCCTTCAGTCAACTGCTGGCCCAGCGTCGAGCTTCGATCGACGACATGGACGAGCAACTGACCGGTGAAGAGCGTCGTGCGCTGGTGGCCGCGTTCTACCTGTCGCGCAAACACCGCGACTCGACGGCCAAAGCCTGCCCCATCCCGGCGACGGTGGGCGAGATGAGCCGCCTGCCGGACCAATTTCGCCAGGTGCTCAATGAGCATGTGGAGTTGATGGCCGCACAGTTGGCCGCCAGCCCGGAAGATACCGACAAAGCCTTGGCAGACATGGCCTTGATGATTGGTGGCCTGGCCCTGGCTCGTGCGCTTGGGCCGGGTGAATTGTCGGATCGTGTATTGCGTGCTGCCAAGTCGGCAGTGCGCTGAAAAGGGGGTTGCATAATGGGCGCATTCACATGGATTCGTAGCGTCAACGGCACCTTGGGGCGCCTGGCGCCGCACACGGTGGCCAGTAAAATGCGTCGGGTCTTCATGACCCCGCGAGACCTGCCGCCGCGTGATTGGGAATTGCCGCTGCTGGCCCAGTCGGAGCGCATCACCTTGCGTTTCGGCCTGTCGGCGCTGCGTTGGGGCCAAGGGCCGGCGGTGTTGCTGATGCACGGTTGGGAAGGGCGGCCGACGCAATTCGCCAGCTTGATCACGGCGTTGGTGGGCAACGGCTATTCGGTGATTGCCCTCGATGGCCCGGCCCATGGTCGTTCGCCGGGGCGTGAGGCCCATGTGCTGTTGTTCGCCCGCGCCATGCTGGAGGCGGCGGCCGAGTTGCCGCCCTTGCACGCCGTGGTCGGCCATTCCATGGGCGGCGCCAGTGCGATGCTGGCGGTGCAGTTGGGGTTGCGCACTGAAGCGCTGGTGAGCATTGCGGCGCCGTCCCGCTTCCTGGATGTGCTGCGCGGCTTTGCCGGAATGGTCGGTTTGCCGTCGCGGGCCCGCTCGGCGTTTATCCAGGAAGTGGAACTGACGTTCGGCATGCCGCTCAAGCACTTGGATGTCGCCCACTACCAGATGAATATCCCTGGCCTGATCGTTCACGCCGAAGACGATACCTTCGTTCCGGTCAACGCCTCGCAAGCTATCCATGACGCCTGGTTCGACAGCCGCCTGCTGCGCCTGGAACACGGCGGGCACCAGAAAGTTCTGGCTGACCCGCGTGTGATCGAAGGCGTGCTGGATCTGTTGGCAGGCCGTCGTTTACAGGAGCGCCAGACCGCCTGATACACTGCCGTGCCGACATCAATCGACTGGAGCAAGGCATGGGCTGGGATTTGGCAACGCCGTTTATCATCGACCTGCAGGTAGCCCCTGAGGACATTGACGGCCTGGGGCACGCCAACAACGCGGTGTACGTCGCCTGGCTGGAACGCTGCGCCTGGCGCCACTCCCAGCGCCTGGGGCTGGACCTGACCGAGTATCGTCGCCTGGACCGTGCCATGGCCGTGGTGCGCCATGAGATCGATTACCTGGCGGCCGGCTATGAGGGCGACGAGCTGCAACTGGCGACCTGGATCGTCGATTGGGACCAGCGCCTGAAAATGACCCGGCGCTTCCAGCTCGTCCGGCCCCGTGACGGTGCGACCTTGCTGCGCGCGCAAACCACCTTCGTCTGCATTGAACTGTCCACGGGCAAGCCCAAGCGTATGCCGACAGAGTTTCTCGACGGTTATGGCCCCGCCCTGACAGGGGGTTAACGGTTGCGCTGGGAAACCCAGTAAACTGCGCCACGATTTTTGTTGAGTGTTTTCCATGCAAATTGCCTTGGCGCCCATGGAGGGGTTGGTCGACAACATCCTGCGGGACGTGTTGACCCGCGTGGGCGGTATCGACTGGTGCGTGACCGAATTCATCCGCGTCAACGACCGCCTGCTCACCCCCGCCTATTTCCATAAGCTCGCTCCGGAACTGCTGCAAGGCGCCCATACGGCTGCCGGTGTGCCGCTGCGTGTGCAATTGCTTGGCTCCGACCCGGTGTGCCTGGCCGAAAACGCAGCCCTGGCCTGCGAGCTCGGTTCGCAAGTGATCGACCTGAACTTCGGCTGTCCGGCCAAGACCGTCAATAAGTCGCGCGGCGGTGCGGTGCTGCTCAAGGAGCCGGAGCTGCTCAATCAGATCGTCGAGCACGTACGCCGAGCAGTTCCTGCTCATATCCCGGTGACCGCCAAGATGCGTCTGGGCTTCGACAGCCCGGACGGCGCGTTGGTGTGCGCCACTGCCCTGGCCGAAGGTGGCGCGGCGCATATCGTGGTGCATGCGCGCACCAAGACCGATGGCTACAAGCCCCCGGCCCATTGGGAGTGGATCCCGCGGGTGCAGGACGTGGTCAAGGTGCCGGTGTTCGCCAACGGGGATATCTGGAGCGTCGAAGACTGGAAGCGTTGCCGCGAAGTCAGCGGCGCTGAAGACATCATGCTCGGTCGTGGCCTGGTAGCGCGCCCTGACCTGGCTCGGCAGATTGCCGCGGCGCGGGCGGGCGAAGACGTGGTGGAAATGACTTGGGCGCAGTTGCAGCCCTTGCTTCAGGACTTCTGGGTCCAGTCGGTCGCCCAGTTGACCGAACGCCAGGCGCCAGGCCGTTTGAAGCAGTGGCTGGCGATGCTGACGCGTAATTACCCCGAAGCTGTCGAGCTGTTTACGGCCCTGCGCCGCGAGACCGGGTTGGAGCAGGTGAGTCGCCTGCTGAATATGCCCCATCCTGAGTCATGCAGTAACGCTTGAGTGTTTGTTGAGGACCGCTGGGGCCACGCGTCAGCGTTTATTGTATTTCAACGTAAATGCTCCGTACCGAAAAGTACGGGGCATTTTGTGTTTGTGGGCGGTAGGGATTCACTCGGTACCCCCAGCGGTAGTGGGGTATTTGGGTGAGGGAGAGGGTGTTTCAATATTAGGCGGTAACATTGAGTAAAGTGCACGGTATTCCAGATTCAAAATAAAATGGCATGTAAGGTTTTTTGTGTTTTTCATTTTTTTAATGTGAATGAATGATTGGGTTGCTTGATGTTATTCCCGTGGACGCGGAATAACACAATAGACGGTGTTGTGGTCTCTGGAATTATGTCGGTGATTGACGTGTTGCGCGGTTTATTAGCGTGTGTGTCCTGTAAGGGCATGTCAGGCCCGTTTGATACGCGGCATTCCTCTGGAAGTCATGGGGAAAAGTCTGAAGAATCAGTTTGGTTTCCTTATATGAAGCGCGATTTCAGGAACTCGATGGCGTGATGTTCCACGAATGTAATGACTGTGAAGCAACGCCGTTGTTCGCAGCCCCTACAGACTATCGCTTCCCTGGCCAACTAACGTACGTCAGGCCGCGCTGAATAAGGAACTTGCTAATGTCGCTATCGATCAATAACTCCCCCTTTGTCAATGTTGATAAGTCGGTCTATGACCGTAGCCCAGCTTCAGCCGATGTCAATAAAAGTGCGCTGCCTGCCAAGGCAGATACTCGGGCGCCGGTTCGCAGTGACTGTTTCCAAGTTGCGCCCAATAACGTGATAGTCAATGGCGGTGCACTCACCAAGTTGTTTGACATGTTTGATATGGTCTTCAGGGCCATGCGCGAGGTGCTTTCCGGAAGAAACATAGCCGCTGATGTACTGCCCCAGTCGGGGCAATTGCCGGGCGTTAAGCCGGACGCGCGCCAGCTGCCTGTGACCCCTGACAAGGGCAACCTGCCGTTGAAACCACAGCAGCGCGACTTGCCAGGCGTGAAGCTGCCGATGGAGCCTCGGTACGTTGATCCGGCATGGGTGCGGCCTGACGAGCACGAGCACGAGCCGCATGAGGAACTGGTTTTACCTCCCCACATCAGTGTGAACAACGATGCCAAGGCCAATGTGCATGTGAACGTGAACGTCGGCCATTGCCATTGCCCGGATACGCAGTCGTTACCGGACGGCGGGTTGAAGCCGCGGGTGCTGCCGGACGTGCCCAAGCCCGTCGTGGAACCCAGGCTGAATGTGAAACCCTGGGTAACGCCCCGTCCCAAGCCTGAGGTCAAGCCAGGCGTAACGCCAAGCCCACGGCCTGAGGTCGAGCTGAATGTGAAACCCTGGGTAACGCCCCGTCCCAAGCCCGAGGTCAAGCCAGGCGTAACGCCAAGCCCACGGTCTGAGGTCAAGCTGAACATGAACCCCGACACAACACCCAGCCCGAAGCCTGAAGTCCAGTCGGATGTAAAACCCAACGTAACGCCGACGCCTGAGGTCACGCCACAGCCGGCACCTCCTGTTACCCCGGACTTAACCAGCCCAGCCCCTACGGATAATCGATTCGACCCCAGGAGTTGGCGGTTCGCGCCGCGTCCGAAGTTCATGTCCTGACCTGGCTTACTTGATCTCGATACTTTGAATAGAGCGCGTACTTCCTGAACTTAACCGTTTAGCGAAGTACCTGCTCGTGGAGGGCTGCATGTCGTGTTGTTCAATTAATAATATTGCGCGTGTCGGGGATATGCGCCAGGTACTGCCTACGGATTCTCTGAGTGTCAGTAATGACTCAACCCCGCCATCCACTAGTGCCGGGCAGGGTGTTTGTTTCGCGCCCACTGCGCAGGGAAGTACGATGGGAGTGGGTGATAATTCAGACGCTATCCAGACAATGGTGGCGCTGTTTTCCTCATTTTTTACTCAACTGATTAACCTGCTATCGGATAGAAAAGACAAAACAGTCCCCGATATACCGCCTCCGCGCCCCGAGGTGGCACCGCGAGTGGTACCAGAACCTGTGGCGCCACGGCCGGCGCCAGCGGTGTATATCCCAGGCCTTTCGAATAAGCGAAACGGCGCCAAGCCGGACAATATCTGGAGCGGGTTTCGCCAGGGGCCCGACGGCAACTGTGTGACGGTATCGGCCATCAAGGCGGCGATGTATCGATTCGGCCAAAGCCCCACGGATATTTTCAAAGAGGTGCAAAAAACGGGCGATGGTTATCACGTGGTCATGCGTGATGACTTCCGGCTTACCCTGAGTGATCGTGAATTGATTGAAGGTGCGCGGGGCGCGAAGTTTGCCGGTACCGACAGAGGCATGCTTCAGGATGCGCAGTTTCTCTTCGCCGTCAGTGCCAAGCGGGCACAGATGGAAAACAACGATCGCACGGCGGGCCGCAGTTATCAGGCTGCGATCCGCAGTTTGAATGATGGCGAGGATGAGACCGGGCCTGGGGAGGGTTTTTTGCGACTGGGATTAAGGAAACACATGAAGCGCGTCCACGTCAGTGAACTCGCTCGCGGCCAACTGGGGATGTGCAATCGAACCGGGCATTCGGTGGCGGTCATCAATGGGCGGGAGGAGTTATGGGGCAGCCCGGGCTGGGCGCCAACCCACGGTGATGCTGTAGCGCTTATGTGACTGACGTGAATGGAAGAACGCAGCAGCCCTCTGGGGCGTACTCGATCAACGCTGGGGTGGTGTGCGTGCGTCCTGGCTGCGCGTTCTGCGGTTTAGATAAACATCAGGAATCCAGTGGATGAATATCTCGGTATTGGCTCGTCCGGTGACCCCGATGGGTGTGCAAGGCCAGGGCTTGTCGGAATCTTCTTCGAAGCATGCAGGGGAAAAGCCCGCCGACATCGCCCGGGCATTTAACGCGACGCAACGTCGGTTCGGCGAGCATTTTGATTGCAGCAGCCATGCGGCGGTCATCAAGTTGATGATGATGACCTTCGGACAACATCCTGCCGGGATGTTCAACGAGGTCAAGCGTTCAGGTGATGGCTATGAAGTCACGATGAAGGATGAATTCAAGGTTCGTCTTTCGCGCCAGGAAATGGAACAGGCGGCGCAGGCCTCACGCTTTGCCGGTGAGGACGACGGTGCGGTCAGGGATGCCAACTTTGTGTTCGCCGCCTTTGTGAAACGCAAGCAGATGACCCACGGCTACTCGACGTTTGGCGCGGCCTTGTCAAAGACCGTCGAGGGCGAGACGCTCAAGCGGTGCTTGCAGGGCATGGGGGTGTACGGCCTTTCGCAGTTTGTCTCGTCGAACGACATGAAGCTCAACGGGGCGGTGGGCGTCATGCAGACGCATGACTTTGGTGCCGCGTTAGTCAAAGAGGGGGGCAGGCATCAGGACTACGGGTATGTATTGTTTGACGATAGGAAACCGCTGCGCAGCGATGCCCAGGCGGTGTCCCATGAGGGCGAAAACCCGTCGCCTGCGCAAATCTGGGAGGGGTTCTATCAAGGTGCGGAAGGTAATTGCGTCACCGTTTCAGCGATCAAGGCGGCCCTGATGCGCTTCGGGCAGGACTCCCAGGGTATCTATAAGCACATTCACCTCACCCCGGATGGCTTTGACGTGACCATGCGGGATTCCTTCAGGCTGCAATTGAGCCATGATGAAGTCAGCCAGGCGACACAAGCCTCGAACTTTCGTGGCGCCCACCCGCAATTGCTGAGCTATGCGAACTTTTTGTACGCCGTCAGCGCCAAGCGCGCGCAATTGGAGAATAACGATTCGCGGGCCGGGCAGGGTTATGCGGTGGCTTTGGAAACCCTCAACGACGGGGAAACGCCAGGGGAGGCGCTGCGGCGTCTCGGGCTGTTTGGCTATATGCGCGAAAGTACTGTTGAGGAGCTGGCAAACGGTGCGATCGGTACCCTGGCGGACCGTTTCCATTCGGTCGCGGTGGTCAACGGTGCGGTTGACTACTATGGGCAAAAGCACCGCCTGGCGTCATCGCGATGGATGAATACCGGGTTGCGGGCCTTGAAGCTGGCGTGAGGGCTATTCCAGCAACCGTCTGAACGCTTCGATCGGCAATGGCCGGCTGTGCAAATACCCTTGGAACAAATGGCATCCCAGCTTTTGCAGGAACGCCAGTTGCTCCGCGGTCTCCACCCCTTCGGCGATGACTTCCAGGTTCAGGCTGCGGGCCATGGCCACGATGGCACGGATGATTTCCGCGTCGTTGGGGTCGTGGGTGGCATCGCGGACAAAGGACTGATCGATCTTCAGCGCATCCACCGGCAGGCGCTTGAGGTAAGTCAGGGAGGAATAACCGGTGCCGAAATCGTCCATGGCAAAGCTGACGCCGAGTTTTTTCAGGCGGCGCATCTTGGCCACGGTGTCTTCCAGGTTCTGGATCACGATGCCTTCGGTGATTTCCAGTTTCAGCAGGCTGTGGGGCAGTTGATGTTGCTTGAGGCTGTGCTCCACCCGTTCGACAAAATCGGCCTGGCGAAACTGCCGGGGGCTGATGTTCACGCACAGGCTGAAGTTCAGCGGGTCTACCAGACCTTCGGTAATCAGTTGCTGAAACGCGGCGCAGGCTTCATCGAGGATCCAGGTGCCCACTTCGAGGATCAGGCCACTGTCTTCCAGGACCTTGATAAATTCCGATGGCGACTGTGCGCCCAGCTGCGGATGCTGCCAGCGCACCAGGGCCTCGGCACCGACAATCTTGTTGCCGCGCGCATCCACCTGGGGCTGGTAATGCACGCTGAATTCGCCGCGTGACAGGGCCAGGCGCAGGTCGGTTTCCATGCGCAGCCGCTCGCTGGCGGTCTTCTGCATGCTGTTGTGGAACATCTGCGTGGTGTTGCGCCCGGAATCCTTGGCGCGATACAGGGCGATGTCGGCACGCTTGAGCAGGTCCGCCGGGGTCGAGCCATGGTCGGGAATCAGCGCTACGCCAATGCTTGGCGTGACTTGCAGCCGATGGCCGTCGAGGAACATCGGTTCCGAGAGCAGTTCGCGCAGGGTATCGGCCAGTTCCTGTACCTGGGCGCTGACTGCCGTGCGGGTGCCGTCCAGGCCGCTGAGCAGCACCACGAATTCATCGCCTCCCAGGCGCGCCACGGTGTCTTCCATGCGCACGCTGGCTTCCAGGCGAGCAGTGACGATTTTCAATACGGTGTCGCCCACCGGATGGCCGAGGGAGTCGTTGATGTGCTTGAAGTGATCGAGGTCGAGAAACAGCAGGGCGCCGCGCAAATTATGGCGCTTGAGCAAGGCAATCTGTTGGCTCAGCCGGTCCATCAGCAAGGCGCGGTTGGGCAGGTTGGTCAGCGGGTCGTGATAGGCCAGGTGGCGAATCTGAGCCTGCGCGTTTTTCAGCAGGCTCACGTCCCGAGCGGTCAGCAGCAGGCACGGGGTTTCATTGAGAGTGATCGGTTCGACCGACACTTCCACCGTCAATACCTCGCCGCGCTTGTTGTGCCAGAGCATTTCCAGGTGATGGATGCGCCCCTTGAGCTGCAATTCGGCCAGCAGCGCGGCGCGTTGTTTTTCATCGGCCCAGATGCCGATCTGGTAGAGCGTCAGGCCGATGGCTTCTTCGGCGCGAAAACCGGTCAGCCGGCAGAAGCCATCGTTGACTTCCACATAGCGGCCGGTGTCGCGCTCGGTGATGGAAATCGCGTCGGGGCTGGAGTGGAACGCCTTGGCGAATTTTTCTTCGCTGGCCTTCAGCGCGGCTTCCGAGCGTTGCTGCTGGGTGATGTCCCGCAGCGTCGTGACGATGCACGGCTGGTCGCCGACCTTGATCAGTCGGCTGGAAATCACGCACGTCAGGCTTTGGCCGTCCTTGTGGTGCACCACGATGGCGACATTGTTCAGCGCCTGGTCGCGTATGACTTGTTCGATTCGTTGCAGGCGCCTGCTCGACTCATCCCACAGGCCGATCTGTTCGGCGCTCTTGTCGAGCACTTCGGCGGCGGTGAAGCCAAAGGTCTGGGTGAAGGCCGGGTTGATTTCGATAAACGCGCCACTTTCCAGGCAAGTGACGCAAATCGGGTCGGGGCTGGCCTGGAACAGGCTGGCGAATTTTTCTTCGGAGGCGGTCAGCCGTTGTTCGCGCTCGACCTGGTCGGTGATATCCAGCAGGGTGCCGGCCATGCGCAGCGGAGCGCCTTTTTCGTCGCGGTACAGGCGCGCGCGGCTTTCCAGGTAGCGTGAGCTGCCGTCTTCCAGTTGCACGCGGTAAGTCAGTTGATAATTGCCGGCCGGGCCTTCGCGCAGGGTGCGATAGGCGTTGCGCATGTTCTCGCGCTCTTCCTTGGGCATGCCCTCGAAAAATGCCTCGAAGGATTCATGGAAGGGCTCGGCCGGCAGGCCATGCAGCTGGGCGGCACGGGCTGAGCCGTAGAGCATGCCGCTGGGGATATGCCAATCCCAGGTGCCCAACTGCGCCGAGTCCAGCGCCAGGTCGAGGCGTTCCTGGCTGTCCTTGAGGGCCTGCTCGGCGTTTTTGCGTTCGGTGGTGTCGAGGAAGGTGCTGAGCAAATAGGCCTCGCCCTCCAGCTCGACTTTTTGCGCGCTGAGGGTGCCATCGTGGATCTGTCCACTGCTTGCGCAGAACTGTACTTCCATGGTGATGGGTTCACCTTTGCGCTGGGTCGCCTTGACCAGTTGCGCGCGTTGCTCGGGATGGCGCCACAGGCCCAGTTCCAGGGTGGTGCGGCCTATCGCTTCGGCCAATGGCCAGCCGAACAGCATCTGGAAATACTGGTTGGCCTCGCTGATCAGGCCATCCGACTGGCGGGTCAGCAGGACCATGTTCGGGCACAGGTGAAACAGCGTCGCGAAGCGCTTTTCGGAGTGGCTGAGGGCGTGTTCCCGTTCGCGTTGGCGGGTGGTCTCGCGGATCACCCCGATCATGCGGCGCCGGCCGGCCTTGTCCGGTGCCAGGTTGCCGTTGATCTCCAGCCAGTGGTGGCTGCCATCCGGCCATTGGATGTGGTGGTGCATGGCCTGTTCGAACGGCTCGCCGGCCAGCACCGCGTGGAAGGCCCGAACGACCCGGGCGCGATCCTGCGGTGCCAGCAGGTCAAGGTAATCCACGTCCCTGGGTAGCGGCTGGTGGGGGTCGAAGCCAAACAGCGCCTGGGTGCCTCGGGACCAACTGATCCGGCCGGTTTCGATTTCCCAGCACCACGCTCCCAGCCGTGCGGCGTTCAGAGCTGCCAGCAACTGCGGAGCGCTGTCCCAGCTTCGTTCCGCCTCTTGAGGGTCAAGGGCGTAGATGCGGGGTAAGGGTGGCACGGAATCGACGGGGTTGCGCATTATCAAAGGGCCTTGGCTCGATGGGCAAACAGCGCGGGTTCAGTCAGGCCTTGAGGCCGCACAGTGTCATGCCGATGCTCCTGGCAGATCGACTTGTGCATCCAGCAGGCTCATGAACGCCCGCGCAGCGTTCGACAGCGTCCTTTCAGTGTGCACGATATAGCCTAGCTGGCGACTGAGTTGTATGCCCGGCAAAGCGATACTTGCCACCTGGTCATCGAGCATTGTGCGCGGCAGCACGCTCCAGGCCAGGCCAATGGAAACCATCATCTTGATGGTTTCCAGGTAGTTAGTGCTCATGGCGATGTTTGGCGTCAGGCCCTGGGCCTCGAACAAGCGGCTGACAATATGATGGGTAAAGGTATTGCCGCCGGGAAAGACCGCCGGGTGCCCGGCGATATCGGCCAGGTTGACCGGGCCGTTGCTGATCAGGCTGTGCTCCGGTGCCACCACGAAATCCAGTGGGTCGTCCCACACAGGAGTGGCGCGCACCAGGTTGTGGGGGGCGGGCGCCAGGGTGATCACCGCCACTTCGGCGCGACCGTGCAGAATTTCATCGTAAGCGACCTCCGAATCGAGAAACTGGATGTCCAGTGCCACGTTCGGGTACGTGCGGGTGAACGTGCGCAATACCGGCGGCAGGCGGTGCAGGCCGATATGGTGGCTGGTGGCCAAGGTGAGGCGCCCGCTGACTTCGCCGGTGAGGTTGGTGAGGGCGCGGCGGGTGTCGTCCAGCACGTTGAGAATCTGATAAGCGCGCGGCAGCAGGGCGCGGCCGGCCTCGGTCAGGCCGACTTCACGGCCCAGGCGATCGAATAAACGCACCTTCAATTGCTGTTCCAGGCCGGCGATGCGCTTGCTGATGGCCGGTTGGGTCAGGTGCAGGCGTTCACCAGCGCCGGAGAAGCTGCCGGTCTCGGCGATGGCAATAAAGGCATTGAGGTTGGCCAGGTCCATTGTTGTATTCCAGTTGGTAATCCAAAGCATAAAAAATATGAATTTGAGTTATTTAATGTAGCGCCATACCATCAGCCTCACAAGCCAAAGGGTTATTGAATGTCTCAAGACCCGGGGCATAGAAATACCGCTGATGAGGACCGACTGATGGCCGGCAAAACGCTTTACGACAAGCTTTGGGATTCCCATGAAGTGAAACGGCGCGACGATGGCTCGTCGCTGATCTATATCGACCGTCACATCATCCATGAAGTGACCTCGCCCCAAGCGTTCGAAGGCCTGCGGCTGGCCGGGCGCAAGCCCTGGCGCGTCGACTCCATCATCGCCACCCCGGACCACAACGTGCCGACCACCCCGGAACGCAAGGGCGGGATCGACGCCATTGTCGACACGGTGTCGCGTTTGCAGGTACAGACCCTCGACGATTACTGCGACGAATATGGCATCACCGAATTCAAGATGAATGACGTGCGTCAAGGGATCGTTCACGTGATTGGCCCGGAGCAGGGCGCCACCTTGCCGGGCATGACCGTGGTCTGCGGCGACTCCCACACCTCGACCCACGGTGCGTTCGGCGCCTTGGCCCATGGCATCGGCACCTCCGAGGTGGAACATGTGTTCGCCACCCAGTGCCTGGTCGCCAAAAAAATGAAGAACATGTTGGTGAAGGTCGAAGGCAAGTTGCCGTTCGGCGTCACCGCCAAGGACATCGTGCTCGCGGTGATCGGCAAGATCGGCACCGCCGGCGGTAACGGCCATGCCATCGAGTTCGCCGGCAGCGCCATTCGCGACCTGTCCATCGAAGGCCGCATGACCATCTGCAATATGTCCATCGAAGCCGGTGCCCGTGTGGGGATGGTGGCGGCGGACGAAAAAACCATCGAATACGTCAAAGGTCGTCCATTCGCCCCGAAAGGCGCTGATTGGGACGCGGCTGTCGAAGCCTGGAAAGACCTGGTCTCCGATGCCGATGCGGTGTTCGACACCGTGGTCGAGTTGGACGCTGCCCAGATCAAGCCGCAAGTCAGCTGGGGCACCTCGCCGGAAATGGTCCTGGCCGTCGACCAGAACGTGCCGGACCCGGCGCAGGAAGCCGACCTGGTCAAGCGTGGCTCCATCGAGCGTGCATTGAAGTACATGGGCTTGAAAGCCAACCAGGCGATCACCGACATCCAGTTGGATCGCGTGTTTATCGGCTCCTGCACCAACTCGCGGATCGAAGACCTGCGCGCTGCGGCGGTGATCGCCAAGGGCCGTAAAGTCGCCTCGACCATCAAGCAAGCCATCGTGGTGCCGGGGTCGGGCCTGGTCAAGGCGCAAGCCGAAGCGGAAGGCTTGGACAAGATCTTCCTCGACGCCGGTTTTGAATGGCGTGAGCCGGGCTGCTCGATGTGCCTGGCGATGAACCCGGACCGCCTGGAGTCCGGCGAGCATTGCGCGTCCACCTCCAACCGTAACTTTGAAGGGCGCCAGGGCGCCGGTGGCCGTACCCACCTGGTCAGCCCGGCCATGGCCGCCGCGGCTGCCGTCAACGGTCGTTTCATCGACGTTCGCGAATTGATCTGAGGAATACCCGATGAGAGCTTTTACCCAACACACAGGCCTTGTCGCGCCGTTGGACCGTGCCAACGTGGACACCGACCAGATCATCCCCAAGCAGTTCTTGAAGTCGATCAAGCGCACCGGTTTCGGCCCTAACCTGTTCGACGAGTGGCGCTACCTGGACGTGGGCTACGCCTACCAGGACAACTCCAAGCGCCCGTTGAACAAGGACTTCGTGCTCAACGCCGAGCGCTACCAGGGCGCCAGCGTGCTGCTGGCCCGCGAGAACTTCGGCTGCGGCTCCAGCCGTGAGCACGCGCCGTGGGCCCTGGAAGAATATGGCTTTCGCAGCATCATCGCGCCGAGCTATGCCGACATCTTCTTCAACAACAGCTTCAAGAACGGCCTGTTGCCGATCATCTTGAGCGATGCGGAAGTGGATGAGCTGTTCAAAGCGGTGGAAGCCGATGTGGGTTATCAGTTGACCATTGACCTGGCCGCGCAAACCGTGACCCGCCCGGATGGCAAGGTGTATCACTTTGAAGTCGATGCGTTCCGCAAGCACTGCCTGCTCAACGGCCTGGACGATATCGGCCTGACCTTGCAGGACGGCGATGCGATTGCGGCGTTTGAAGCCAAGCACCGGGCGAGCCAGCCATGGTTGTTTCGTGACGCCTGAATTGATGTAGGCAGGACCGGCCTCATCGGGGGCAAGCCCTCTCCCACATTTGGAATGCGTTCCCCTGTGGGAGGGGGCTTGCCCCCGATAGGGCCGGTACTAGCAACACAACCCTTGAAGGATGCCACCATGACCAACACCGCCCACACCCAAGTCGTGCAAAAACAATTCGGCGAGCAAGCCTCTGCCTACCTGAGCAGTGCCGTGCACGCCCAAGGCACCGAATTCGCGTTGCTCCAGGCCGAACTGGCCGGGCAGTGCGCTGCGCGACTGCTGGACCTGGGTTGCGGTGCCGGTCACGTGAGTTTCCATGTGGCCCCGCTGGTCAAGGAAGTGGTGGCTTACGACCTGTCCCAGCAGATGCTCGACGTGGTGGCAGCCGCTGCCAAGGATCGTGGCCTGGGCAACATCAGCACCGTGCACGGCGCTGCCGAGCGCCTGCCGTTTGCCGATGGCGAATTCGACTTCGTGTTCAGCCGCTATTCGGCGCACCATTGGAGCGACCTCGGCCTGGCCCTGCGCGAAGTTCGTCGGGTGCTCAAGCCGGGCGGCGTGGCGGCGTTTGTAGACGTCTTGTCACCGGGCAGCCCGCTGTTGGACACTTACCTGCAAACCGTCGAAGTGCTGCGCGATACCAGCCACGTGCGCGATTATTCCGCTGCCGAGTGGATGCGCCAGCTCAGCGAAGCCGGCTTGCACGTGCGCAGCAGCAGTCGCCAGCGCCTGCGCCTGGAATACAGTTCATGGGTTGAGCGCATGCGCACGCCACCGGCCCTGCGTGCTGCGATCCTGCAACTGCAGCAGGCAATGGGCCAGGAAGTGCGCGATTACTACGAAATTCAGGCCGACGGCACCTTCAGCACCGACGTACTGGTGGTCTGGGCCGAACGCTGATTATTTTTCCCGACCTGCCCACGGGCGGGTCGCTTGATGAAATGAGGAACGCATGAGCAAGCAGATTCTGATTCTCCCTGGCGACGGTATTGGCCCGGAAATCATGGCCGAAGCGGTCAAGGTCCTGGAACTGGCCAACACCAAGTACAGCCTGGGCTTCGAATTGAGCCACGACGTGATCGGCGGCGCGGCCATCGACAAGCACGGCGTGCCTCTGGCCGATGAAACCCTGGACCGCGCCCGTGCGGCCGACGCTGTGCTGCTCGGCGCCGTGGGTGGCCCGAAATGGGACAAGATCGAGCGTGATATCCGCCCTGAGCGCGGCCTGCTGAAGATCCGTGCGCAACTGGGCCTGTTCGGCAACCTGCGCCCGGCGATTCTCTACCCGCAACTGGCCGACGCTTCCAGCCTCAAGCCGGAAGTGGTGGCGGGCCTGGATATCCTGATCGTGCGTGAGCTGACCGGCGGTATCTACTTCGGCTCGCCACGTGGCGTGCGTGAGTTGGAAAATGGTGAGCGTCAGGCCTACGACACCCTGCCGTACAGCGAGAGTGAAATCCGCCGTATCGCCCGTGTCGGTTTCGACATGGCCCGTGTGCGCGGCAAGAAAATTTGCTCGGTGGACAAGGCCAACGTCCTGGCGTCCAGCCAACTGTGGCGCGAAATCGTTGAAGAAGTGGCCAAGGACTACCCGGACGTTGAACTGAGCCACATGTACGTCGACAACGCCGCCATGCAACTGGTGCGCGCGCCGAAGCAGTTTGACGTGATCGTTACCGACAACCTGTTCGGCGACATCCTGTCCGACCAGGCCTCGATGCTCACCGGTTCCATCGGCATGCTGCCGTCGGCGTCCCTGGACACCCACAACAAGGGCATGTACGAGCCATGCCACGGGTCGGCACCGGACATCGCCGGCCAGGGCATCGCCAACCCGTTGGCGACCATTTTGTCGGTGTCGATGATGCTGCGCTACAGCTTCAACCAGGGCATTGCGGCGGACGCGATCGAGAAGGCGGTGAGCCTGGTGCTGGACCAAGGCCTGCGCACGGGCGACATCTGGTCGCAGGGTTGCACCAAAGTCGGTACGCAAGAAATGGGCGACGCAGTAGTCGCCGCGTTGCGGAATCTGTAATCTCTCGGGCCCGCTTGCAGTTGTTGCTGCAAGGCGGCCCACTTTTTAACAAGGTGTAGTTGCGATGAAACGTGTAGGTCTGATCGGTTGGCGCGGTATGGTCGGTTCCGTGCTCATGCAGCGGATGCTGGAAGAGCAGGATTTCGATCTTATCGAGCCGGTGTTTTTCACCACCTCGAACGTGGGTGGCCAAGGGCCGTCCGTGGGCAAGGATATTGCCCCGCTCAAGGACGCCTACAGCATTGACGAGCTCAAAACCCTCGACGTGATCCTGACCTGCCAGGGTGGCGACTACACCAGCGAAGTCTTCCCCAAGCTGCGCGACGCCGGCTGGCAGGGTTATTGGATCGACGCCGCGTCGAGCCTGCGCATGCAGGACGACGCCGTGATCATCCTTGACCCGGTCAACCGCAAGGTCATCGACCAGCAGCTGGACGCAGGTACCAAGAACTACGTCGGCGGCAACTGCACCGTCAGCCTGATGCTGATGGGCCTGGGTGGCTTGTTCGAAGCCGGCCTGGTCGAGTGGATGAGCGCCATGACGTATCAGGCAGCCTCCGGTGCCGGCGCGCAGAACATGCGTGAGCTGATCAAGCAGATGGGCGCGACCCACGCGGCGGTCGCCGATCAACTGGCCGATCCGGCCAGCGCGATCCTCGACATCGACCGCCGCGTGGCCGAAGCCATGCGCAGCGACGCGTACCCGACCGAGAACTTCGGCGTGCCGTTGGCTGGCAGCCTGATCCCGTGGATCGACAAAGAGCTGCCGAACGGCCAGAGCCGTGAAGAGTGGAAGGCCCAGGCCGAAACCAACAAGATCCTCGGCCGCTTCAAGAGCCCGATCCCGGTGGATGGCATCTGCGTACGCATCGGCGCCATGCGCTGCCACAGCCAGGCGCTGACCATCAAGCTGAACAAAGACGTGCCGATCGCCGATATCGAAGGGCTGATCAGCCAGCACAACCCTTGGGTCAAGCTGGTGCCGAACAACCGCGACATCAGCATGCAGGAGCTGAGCCCAACCAAGGTCACCGGCACCCTGAATGTACCGGTGGGCCGTCTGCGCAAGTTGAACATGGGCACCCAGTACCTGGGCGCGTTTACCGTCGGCGACCAACTGCTGTGGGGCGCGGCCGAGCCGCTGCGTCGCATGCTACGGATCCTGCTGGAGCGTTGATCGCCTGAGGCAATACAAGAAACCCGCGACTGGTGACAGGCGCGGGTTTTTTGTTGTTCTTTCGGGCGCTATCGGGGGCAAGCCCCCTCCCACATTCGACCGAATTCCAACGTTGAAATGCTGTTCACTGTGGGAGGAGGCTTGCCCCCGATAGCATCATCAGCCCCACCACCAGCCCCAGCTTAATTGCCTGCCCCCCCAAGCACCCGGTAAAGTGCCGCTCCCCCCGCAATGCCCGAGGCAGCCTCCATGACCCAGACCTTTGATATCGCCGTGATCGGCGCCACCGGCACCGTTGGCGAAACCCTGGTACAGATTCTCGAAGAGTTGAATTTCCCGGTCGGCGTCCTGCATCTGTTAGCGGGCAGCAATTCTGCCGGTGCGTCGGTGCCGTTTCGTGGCAAGAACGTGCGCGTGCGCGAAGTCGATGAGTTCGATTTCAGCAAGGCGCAACTGGCCTTCTTCGCGGCCGGTCCGGCGGCGACACTGAGCTTTGCGCCGCGTGCCACGGCGGCCGGATGTTCGGTGATCGACCTGTCGGGAGCCTTGCCCGCCGATCAGGCACCCCAGGTGGTGCCGGAGGCCAATGCCCACGTGCTCGAGGGTCTGAAAGCGCCATTCCAGCTGAGCAGCCCGAGCCCGTCCGCGACCAACCTCGCCGTCGTCCTGGCGCCGTTGCGCGGTTTGCTGGATATCCAGCGGGTCGCCGTCACCGCCAACCTGGCGGTCTCGGCCCAAGGCCGTGAAGCGGTCAGCGAACTGGCCCGGCAAACCGCCGAGCTGTTGAATGTGCGCCCGCTGGAGCCGCAGTTCTTTGATCGGCAGATGGCCTTCAACCTGCTGGCACAAGTCGGCAAGCCAGACGCCCAAGGTCATACGGCCTTGGAGAAACGTCTCGTACACGAACTGCGTGCCGTGCTGGAAACTCCTTTGCTAAAGATTTCCGCAACTTGCGTTCAAGCCCCGGTGTTTTTTGGCGATAGCCTGACTGTGTCCTTGCAATTGGGCGCGCCGGTCGACCTTGCCGCCGTTAACCGTGTGCTTGAAGCGGCACCGGGCATCGAGCTGGTGGAAGAGGGGGATTACCCGACTGCCGTGGGCGATGCGGTGGGTCAGGATGTGGTGTATGTAGGACGGGTTCGCGCCGGTGTGGACGACCCGGCGGAACTTAATTTGTGGCTGACGTCAGATAACGTACGCAAAGGCGCCGCCCTGAATGCCGTGCAACTGGCGCAGTTGTTGATAAAAGGCCTTGTGTAAAAGATACTTGGCGGCAATTTGTAGATTGATTCTAACCAGGCGCTATGCTTGGCCCCAAGCAGGAACAGAAGCGCGTCGGTGACCTATCGGCTCGCCATGCCTTATGGCAGCGGTTACCAACCTTCTCGCAGGCCGGGGAGTGTTCAAACAAAGGATGAGGCTATGGTTCAAGTTCGCAAACTGGTGTTAGCAATAGCGGCCGCCTCGGCGCTGTCCTCCGGTATGGCGCAGGCGCTGCAGCTGGGGGAGATGACCCTCAAGTCGAAGTTGAACCAGCCATTGTCGGTGGAAATCGAATTGCTCGATGTCGGCGGCCTCACAGCCTCCGAGATCACGCCGAGCCTGGCTTCATCCCAGGCGTTCGTGGATGCCGGCGTCGATCGCCAGGCATTCCTCAACGACCTGACATTCACGCCGGTGATCAATCCCAACGGCCGCAGTGTGGTGCGCGTCACCTCCAGCAAGCCGCTGCCGGACTCCTATGTGCGCTTCCTGTTGCAGGTGCAATGGCCCAATGGTCGCCTCATGCGCGACTACAGCGTGCTGCTCGACCCGGCCAAGTTCGACCAGCAGGCGCCAGCCGCAGCCCCTACAGCCCCAGCAGCCCCTGCGCCGCGCCTGAGTGCGCCGGCCAATACGGCGCCCGCCGTGAGCAAGCCCGCCCAGCATACGACTACCTCCCACGACACCCTGTGGGAAATTGCCGAGAAGTACCACAATGGCGGTTCGGTACAGCAGACGATGCTGGCCATCCAGGCACTGAACCCCGACGCCTTTATCGACGGCAATATCAACCGCTTGAAAACCGGCAAGGTACTGCGCCTGCCGGACACGGTACAAAGCACGGCACTCGCGCAACCCAAGGCGATCGCCGAAGTGTCGGCGCAGAACCTCGCCTGGCGCCAGGGGCGCCGTACGGCGAGCAATCAAGCCGCGGGCAAGCAGCAACTGGATGCCACCAGGCGCACCCAGGCAGGCAATGCGCCGTCGAGCACCAATGCCAAGGACAACTTGAGCCTGGTCTCGGCCGATGCGAAGAAGGGCGCCAAGGGCAAGGCGGGCGATAGCCAGGCCCTGAGCGACAAACTGGCGATGACCCAGGAACAACTGGACACCACCCGTCGCGACAACGAAGAACTGAAAAGCCGTGCTGCCGACCTGCAGAGCCAGTTGGACAAGCTGCAAAAGCTGATCCAGCTGAAAAATGATCAATTGGCCAGGCTGCAGGCGGATAAATCGGCTGCCCCGGCGACGGCGGCGATGCCTGCTCAGTTGGCGGTTGACCCGGCCGCCGCGGCGGCAGCACCGGCTGCAACGCCGGCCGCTCCGGCCCCTGCCGAGCCTTCGCCCGCCCCCATCAAGGCGGATGCCGCCCCGACCACTGCCGAAGGCAAATTCAACGACCTGCTGACCAACCCGATAGTTCTGGGGGTGATCGGCGGTGCCGCTGGCTTGTTGGTGTTGTTGCTCCTGTTGCTGTGGGCACGCCATCGCAACGCGCGCCGCGAAGAGGAAAAGCACCTGCGCATGGCGCGGGCCCTGGCCGAAGAGCCGGAATTCACCTCGAATATCGATCAAGACCTGCCGCCGGACAGCTTCGAGGGCCTTGAGGTCACGCCGCCGAACGTCAAGCTGGCGGCGGCTCCTGCGCCGGCTCCCGCTCCCGCTGCGGTCGTGGTGCCGAGCGTGGCGTCGGTGCTGTCGCCGCTGGCGGTTGCGGTCGCACCCGAGCACTCGTCCGATGCCTTGGCACAGGCCCAGTCCCATATCGACCGTGGCCACCTGAACCAGGCCGCCGATGTTCTGGAGCAGGCGATCAAGCACGAACCCAAGCGCAGCGACCTGCGTTTGAAGCTGATGGAAGTCTACGGCCTGCAAAGTGACAAGGACGGTTTCGTGACCCAGGAGCGCCAACTGGTGGCCAATGGTGAAAACCATGCCCAGGTCGAGCAGCTCAAGTCGCGCTTCCCGGCCATGGCCGTGCTGGCGGCGGGTGTAAGCGCTGCGGTAGCCGCTGCCGCGCTGGACGCTCAATACGTCAAGGACCTGCTGGAAGACAAGCCAGCGCCAACGCCCGCGCCAGCGCCGGTAGCTGAAGCCGATGCGCTCGACACTGACTTCGACCTCAGCCTGGATGACCTGGAAGCGGCCTCGCCAGCGAACCTGGAAGACGAATTGAGTTTCGAGTCGGTCCTGCAGCAGCAGACAGAAGCCAAGGCAAGCCAGGACGACTTGTCGGATTTTGACCTGGACCTGCAACTCGATGCGCCGTCTGCGCTGTCTGATGATGACTTCCTCTCCGGTCTTGAGGAGCAGATGAAGGATGCGCCGGCGGTCGAACCGCCGACACTGACGCCGGCCGCGTTGGACGACTTCGATCTGCCGGAAGACTTTGACCTGTCCCTGGCCGATGAGCCAGAGGCTCCGGCGACGGCCAAGCCTGATGGCTTCGCTTCCGAACTGAATGATGTCAACGCCGAGCTCGACCGCCTGTCCCAGAGCTTGGAGAACCCGCCGATCGAGCCTTCCTTCACGGCTGAAGATGCAGCGTTGGGTGACGATGAGCCGGAGTTCGATTTCCTTTCCGGGACCAATGAGGTCGCCACCAAGCTCGACCTGGCCCAGGCTTATATCGACATGGGGGATGCTGATGGCGCGCGGGATATCCTCTCCGAAGTGCTGACCGAAGGCGATGATGTCCAGCGCAGCGAAGCCAAGGAAATGCTCGGCAAAATCTGAAGTTCGACGCACGTCCTGTGTGGGAGGGGGCTTGCTCCCGATAGCAGTGGGTCAGCACGTACATGGGCTGACTGATTCCCTGCTGTCGGGAGCAAGCCCCCTCCCGCATTTGGTTGGCGTCAATCCCTAACAAAAGCGCACGCCATGCAGCCGCCGCATTTATAATGGCCGCCTTTGCGCAACTCATCAGGCTCTCAGTTCTTGGCAAATATAGATAACGCGGCCGCCGAAATGGCGGCCGCAGGCTTTTACCGGATCGC
The DNA here is from genome assembly GCF_029457515.1 of Pseudomonas sp. G11. Taxonomy (NCBI): domain Bacteria; kingdom Pseudomonadati; phylum Pseudomonadota; class Gammaproteobacteria; order Pseudomonadales; family Pseudomonadaceae; genus Pseudomonas; species Pseudomonas sp. G11. The sequence continues at coordinate 5,547,394 of NZ_CP120377.1, read as the reverse complement.
CCTGGGCGTGGAATACAAAGGTTCGCGCTACCGCGGCTGGCAGCGCCAGGCCTCGGGTGTGCTGACGGTGCAGGAAACCTTGGAGAACGCGCTGTCGAAAGTCGCCGACTCACCGGTCTCGCTGATGTGCGCCGGGCGCACCGATGCGGGCGTACACGCGTGTGGCCAGGTGGTGCACTTCGACACTCAGGCTGAGCGTTCGATGAAGGCGTGGGTCATGGGCGCCAATATCAATTTGCCCCATGATGTCAGCGTCAGCTGGGCCAAGGTCATGCCCGCGCATTTTCATGCGCGCTTCAAGGCCATCGCCCGGCGCTATCGCTATGTGATCTACAACGACCAGATCCGTCCGGCGCACCTCAACGAAGAAATTACCTGGAACCACCGTCCGCTGGATGCCGAGCGCATGGCCGAAGCAGCGCAGCACTTGGTCGGTGTCCACGATTTCAGTGCGTTCCGCGCCGGTCAGTGCCAGGCCAAGTCGCCGATCAAGGAAGTCCACCACCTGCGGGTAACCCGCCATGGCAAGATGATTGTGCTGGATATCCGCGCGGGGGCGTTCCTGCACCATATGGTGCGCAATATCGCCGGCGTACTGATGACCATCGGCACCGGCGAGCGGCCGGTTGAGTGGGCCAAGGAAGTGCTGGAAAGCCGAATTCGCCGTACCGGCGGCGTCACGGCCCATCCGTTCGGCCTGTACCTGGTGGATGTGGAGTACCGCGACGAGTTCGAGCTGCCGCAGCGTTTCATCGGACCACACTTCCTCACAGGTTTCAGCGAACTTGGCGGCTGACGCCCGGAAAAGCTTTTGTTACCATCCGGGACTTTCTCGGTTTCCCCCTGAGGTTTCTACAATATGTCTGCCGTTCGCAGCAAGATTTGCGGGATTACCCGCATAGAAGACGCGCTGGCGGCCGTCGAGGCGGGGGCGGATGCCATTGGCTTGGTGTTTTATGCCAGGAGCCCACGGGCGGTGAATGTGTTGCAGGCGCGGGCTATCATCGCCGCGTTGCCGCCGTTCGTGACCACTGTCGGCTTGTTCGTCAACGCCAGCCGCTGCGAACTCAACGAAACCCTGGATGCCGTACCGCTGGACATGCTGCAGTTCCACGGCGACGAAACCCCTGATGAATGCGAAAGCTATCAACGCCCATATATCAAGGCGTTGCGGGTCAAGGCCGGTGACGATATCGCTGGCGCCTGCGCTGCTTATACTGGTGCACGCGGGATTTTGCTGGACACCTATGTCGAGGGGGTACCTGGCGGCACGGGCGAAGCGTTCGACTGGACGCTGATTCCCGAGGGGCTGAGCAAGCCGATCATCCTGGCGGGTGGGCTCAATTCCGCGAATGTCGGGGCGGCGATCGCGCAGGTTCGCCCGTATGCCGTGGATGTCAGCGGTGGCGTAGAGCAGGGCAAGGGCATCAAGGACCACAGCAAGATTCGCGCATTCATGCAGGCCGTGCGCAACAGCAGGGAGGCGATGTGACGGCGGGCAGTCTGCCGCCGTCCATAGTGACCACTGTGTAAAACAGCCCGGTGCCGCCTGCGGGAGGCCCGGAAATGAAGTGGCGACCGTGCATTGGCCGGTTGTCTGGAAGGCTGAGGATGCATGCGGGAAATGGCTGGTCGAACGCCTGACCCCGTCCAGCATGTGTCATCGCCACATATGAATTTAGCTCAAGGGCATACGCGGGGCTGTGTTCAAGCCACCGGTACTGGAGAAAGAAAGCATGAGCAACTGGTTAGTAGACAAACTGATCCCTTCGATCATGCGTTCCGAGGTGAAAAAAAGCTCGGTTCCTGAAGGTCTGTGGCACAAGTGCCCATCCTGCGACGCGGTGCTGTACCGCCCGGAACTGGAAAAGACCCTGGACGTTTGCCCTAAGTGCAACCATCACATGCGTATTGGCGCCCGCGCCCGCATCGACATCTTCCTCGACGCCGATGGCCGTAACGAGCTGGGTGCTGACCTTGAACCGGTTGACCGCCTCAAGTTCCGCGACGGCAAGAAGTACAAGGACCGTTTGACCGCTGCGCAGAAGCAGACCGGTGAGAAGGATGCGCTGATTTCCGTCAGCGGCAAGCTGCTGGGCATGCCGGTGGTGGTGTCTGCGTTTGAATTTTCCTTCATGGGCGGCTCCATGGGTGCCATCGTCGGTGAGCGTTTTGTACGTGCCGCCAACTACGCCCTGGAAAACCGTTGCCCGATGATCTGCTTCGCCGCCTCCGGTGGTGCGCGTATGCAGGAAGCGTTGATCTCCTTGATGCAAATGGCCAAGACCTCCGCGGTATTGGCGCGTCTGCGCGAAGAAGGTATTCCGTTCATCTCCGTACTGACTGATCCGGTCTACGGCGGCGTTTCCGCCAGCCTGGCGATGCTGGGGGATGTGATCGTTGGCGAGCCAAAAGCCCTGATCGGCTTTGCCGGGCCGCGAGTGATCGAGCAGACCGTTCGCGAAAAACTGCCCGAAGGCTTCCAGCGCAGCGAGTTCTTGCTGGAGCACGGCGCGATCGACCTGATCATCCCGCGCGGTGAGCTGCGTCCACGCCTGGGTAGCCTGCTGGCGCAGATGATGGGCCTGCCGACGCCGGTCTACGTTGCTCCGAAGGTTGAGCCGATGGTCGTGCCGCCGGTGCCAGCAAACCTATGACCCAACGTACCCTGGGCGAATGGCTCGCCTACTTGGAGCAGTTGCATCCGTCCGCCATCGACATGGGCCTGGAGCGCTCGCAACAGGTAGCGGCCCGCCTTGGGTTGGGCCGCCCGGCACCGCGTGTGATCACGGTGACCGGCACCAACGGCAAGGGCTCTACTTGTGCCTTTGTCGCGGCGCTGCTGCAAGCTCAAGGGCTGAAAGTGGGCGTCTATAATTCCCCGCACCTGCTGCGTTACAACGAGCGGGTGCAACTCAATGGCGTCGAAGCCACTGACCAGCAACTCTGCGAAGCCTTCGCGGCCCTCGATGCAGGGCGTGGCGAGATCTCCCTGACCTACTTCGAAATGGGCACCCTGGCGGCGTTCTGGCTGTTCGAGCGTGCGCAACTGGACGTGGTTGTGCTGGAAGTCGGGCTGGGCGGGCGCCTGGACACGGTCAACGTGGTGGATGCCGACTTGGCGCTGGTCACCAGCATCGGTGTCGATCATGCCGATTACCTGGGTAATACCCGCGAGTCCGTGGCCTATGAAAAGGCCGGGATCTTTCGCCGGGGCAAGCCAGCGCTGTGCGGCGACCTGGATCCGCCTCATACCTTGCTCGACAAGGTGCGCGAGCTGGGTTGTCCGTTCTTCCTGCGCGGGCATGAATTCAATCTTGAGATTGGCGCTGAGCATTGGCAGTGGCGCGGGCGTGATGCGCGTGGCCAAGTGGTCGAACTGCATGATTTGCCGCTGCTGAACCTGCCGATGGAAAATGCGGCGCTCGCGCTGCAAGCCTACCTGCTGCTGGACTTGCCATGGGACGCCGAGCAGATTGCCGCGACGTTGTTGGCGACCCGGGTGGTCGGGCGCCTGGATCGCCGGGTGTTCAACTGGGCAGGCAAGCGCCTGAACCTGCTGCTGGACGTGGGTCATAACCCGCATGCGGCCCAATACCTGGCGCAGCGCCTGTCGCGCACGCCGCCGGTGGGTCGTCGTCTGGCAGTCTTCGGTTTGTTGGCCGACAAGGACCTGGATGGCGTGGTTTCACCCTTGTTGGGCAGTGTCCAGGCGTGGGCGGTGGCGCCGCTGGATACGCCGCGCAGCCGTCCGGCTGCTGAGCTGGTAGTGGCCTTGCAGAACCTTGGCGCGTCCGTGACGTCTTATGCAAGCGTTACCGCTGCCCTTGAGGCCCAGTGTGCGGTAGCAACGGCCGAGGATGAAATTCTGTTGTTCGGATCATTTTATTGTGTTGCCGAGGCGCTTGAGTGGTTGGCCCGGCGCTCCACGGAGGAAGCTGCACATGGCATTACTGGATAGCGCATACAAGCAGCGAATGGTCGGAGCCTTGGTGCTGGTGGCATTGGCGGTGATTTTCCTGCCGATGCTCTTCTCCCGCCAGGATGAACAGCGCCAGGTTGTCGTGGACGTGCCCGCAGCGCCCCAGGCTTCGGCCGTACCGCAGGTGCAGGTTGAGCCGGTGGTGGTGCCGGAGCCGCAGGCATTGCCTGAGGAGGAGCCGGTGCCGACCGATGATGAAGTGGCCGCCCAGCAAGCGCCTTCGATGCCGGTGCAGCCAAGTGTGCCGGTGGTCAAGCCGACACCGGCTCCGGCTGTCGCCGCGAAGCCTGTTACGCCAGCCGCGGCGCCCAAGCCGGTCGCACCGCAACCGGCTGCACCGGGCAAGCCGGATGTGGGCCAGAGCCGTATCGACCCTAATGGCCTGCCGATCAGTTGGTCGATTCAGGTCGCTAGCCTTGGCAGTCGCGACGGCGCCGACGCCTTGCAGAAAAAACTGCGTAGCCAGGGGTATAACGCCTATATCCGCAGTGCCGATGGCAAGAATCGGGTGTTTATCGGGCCGCTGATCGAGCGCGCCGAGGCGGACCGCCTGCGGGATTTGCTGGATCGCCAGCAGAACCTGAAGGGTTTCGTCACCCGTTTCCAGCCTGAGCGCGGCTGAGTTCGCCTCGCGTTCAGCCTGGAATGCAGTCAAATGTGGGAGGGGGCTTGCTCCCGATAGCGATGGGTCAGTATCCGATGTGCTGACTGACCCACCGCCATCGGGAGCAAGCCCCCTCCCGCTTTGCTTTTGTGCGGGACTTGAAATGCGCTCAACTCGCCACAAACTATTGATTTGCAAAGCACCCGCAATCACAGCTTACCGATAGCCCGGAGCTCTGCTAAAATGCGCCGCCTCATCCGTCCGTAGGCTCAAACGTGCCATTTACCTGGGTTGATTGGGCGATTGTTGCAATCGTCGCCATCTCCGCTTTGATCAGTCTAAGCCGCGGCTTCGTCAAAGAAGCACTGTCGCTGCTGACCTGGATCATCGCAGGAGTCTTCGCCTGGATGTTCGGCGGTTCGCTGTCGGTCTACCTGAGCGGATACATCGAGACACCCTCGGCTCGCGTCATCGCGGGCTGCGCCATCATGTTCATCGCCACGCTGCTGGTGGGGGCAATGGTCAATTATCTTATTGGCGAGTTGATACGTGTCACCGGCCTCTCCGGGACCGATCGATTTCTCGGCATGGCCTTTGGCGCCGCGCGTGGCGCGTTGCTGGTGGTCGTGGCGGTCGGGCTGTTGAGCCTGGGGCCGGTACAGCAGGATGCATGGTGGCAGGAGTCGGTACTCGTGCCAAAATTTCTATTGGTTGCAGATTGGTCCAAGAACCTCATTCTGGGGTGGAGCAGTCAGTGGCTGGCCAGCGGAATCAGCGTACCCGCTGATCTTCCGTTCAAGGAACACCTCTTGCCGGCCAAAACGCCTCAGTAAGCAGTGTTCAGTCAAGATTCATTAAGTAGGGGTTGCGTCGCATGTGTGGCATCGTCGGTATCGTCGGTAAGTCGAACGTCAATCAGGCGCTGTATGACGCGCTAACCGTCCTCCAGCACCGCGGCCAGGACGCTGCCGGTATTGTGACCAGCCACGACGGCCGGTTATTCCTGCGCAAGGACAATGGGTTGGTACGTGACGTGTTCCATCAGCGTCACATGCAGCGCCTCGTCGGGCACATGGGCATTGGCCATGTGCGTTACCCGACTGCCGGTAGCTCGACCTCGGCCGAAGCTCAACCGTTCTACGTCAACTCGCCTTACGGCATCACCCTGGCGCACAACGGTAACCTGACCAACGTTGAACAACTGGCCAAGGAGATTTACGAATCTGACCTGCGCCACGTCAACACCAGTTCCGACTCGGAAGTGCTGCTCAACGTGTTCGCCCACGAGCTGGCCCAGCGCGGCAAGCTGCAGCCGACCGAAGAAGATGTGTTCGCCGCTGTGACCGACGTGCACAACCGTTGCGTCGGTGGTTACGCGGTGGTGGCCATGGTCACCGGCTATGGCATCGTGGGTTTCCGCGACCCGCACGGCATCCGCCCGATCGTGTTCGGCCAGCGTCACACCGACGAAGGCGTCGAGTACATGATTGCCTCCGAAAGCGTGTCCCTGGACGTGCTGGGCTTCACCCTGATCCGTGACCTGGCGCCGGGCGAAGCGGTGTACATCACCGAAGATGGCAAGCTGCATACCCGTCAGTGCGCTGTCGCGCCGAAACTCACCCCGTGCATCTTCGAACACGTCTACCTGGCGCGTCCGGATTCGATCATCGACGGCGTCTCGGTCTACAAGGCGCGCCTGCGCATGGGCGAGAAGCTGGCCGAGAAGATCCTGCGCGAGCGTCCTGAGCACGATATCGACGTGGTGATCCCTATTCCGGACACCAGCCGTACCGCCGCGCTGGAGCTGGCCAACCACCTGGGCGTCAAGTTCCGCGAAGGCTTCGTCAAGAACCGCTACATCGGCCGCACCTTCATCATGCCTGGCCAGGCGGCGCGCAAGAAGTCGGTACGCCAGAAGCTCAACGCCATTGAGCTGGAGTTTCGCGGCAAGAACGTGATGCTGGTGGACGACTCCATCGTGCGGGGTACCACGTGCAAGCAGATCATCCAGATGGCCCGTGAAGCCGGTGCGAAGAACGTGTACTTCTGTTCCGCAGCGCCTGCCGTGCGCTACCCGAACGTATACGGCATCGACATGCCGAGCGCTCACGAACTGATCGCCCACAACCGTACGACCCAGGACGTCACTGACCTGATTGGCGCCGACTGGTTGATCTACCAGGACCTGTCGGACCTGATCGAAGCGGTTGGCGGTGGCAAGATCAAGATCGACCAGTTCGACTGCGCCGTGTTCGACGGCAAGTACGTGACCGGGGATGTTGACGAGGCCTATCTGAACAAGATCGAGCAGGCGCGTAACGACTCGTCGAAGATCAAGACCCAGGCGGTCAGCGCGATCATCGACCTGTACAACAACTGAGTAGACACCGGCCCTGAGGGGCCGGTTTTGTATCTTAAATAAAGAATTGAGTAAGGAGTCGCAGCATGAGTCAGGAATGGGATGCCGGTCGGTTGGACAGCGACCTCGATGGCGTAGCTTTCGATACCCTTGCAGTGCGTGCTGGCCAGCACCGCACCCCCGAAGGTGAGCACGGTGACCCGATGTTCTTCACTTCCAGCTACGTGTTCCGCACTGCTGCCGACGCCGCCGCGCGTTTTGCCGGCGAAGTGCCGGGCAATGTCTATTCGCGTTATACCAATCCGACTGTGCGAGCGTTCGAAGAGCGTATTGCTGCGCTGGAAGGTGCTGAGCAGGCGGTAGCCACGGCTACCGGCATGGCGGCGATCCTGGCGGTGGTGATGAGCCTGTGCAGCGCCGGCGACCACGTGTTGGTGTCGCGCAGCGTGTTCGGTTCGACCATCAGCCTGTTCGAGAAGTATTTCAAGCGCTTCGGTATCGAAGTGGACTACGTGCCCCTGGCGGACCTCTCGGGCTGGGATGCGGCGATCAAGGCCAACACCAAGTTGCTGTTCGTCGAGTCGCCGTCCAATCCGTTGGCCGAGTTGGTGGATATCGCCGCGCTGTCCGAAGTGGCCCACGCCAAAGGCGCGATGCTGGTGGTCGATAACTGCTTCTGCACGCCTGCCTTGCAGCAGCCGCTGAAGTTGGGCGCGGACATTGTGGTGCACTCGGCGACCAAGTTTATCGACGGCCAGGGTCGTTGCATGGGCGGTGTTGTTGCCGGTCGCAGCGAGCAGATGAAGGAAGTGGTGGGCTTCTTGCGCACTGCCGGTCCGACCCTGAGCCCGTTCAACGCCTGGATCTTCCTCAAGGGGTTGGAAACCCTCAGCCTGCGGATGAAGGCCCATTGTGCCAACGCCCAGGCCCTGGCCGAATGGCTGGAGCAGCAGGATGGTATCGAGAAGGTTCACTACGCCGGTCTCAAGAGCCATCCACAACACGAGTTGGCCCAGCGCCAGCAGCGCGGTTTTGGCGCCGTGGTGAGTTTTGAAGTGAAGGGCGGCAAAGAGGGCGCCTGGCGCTTTATCGATGCGACGCGCCTGATCTCCATCACCGCCAACCTGGGTGATAGCAAGACCACGATTACCCACCCGAGCACCACCTCCCACGGCCGTCTTGCGCCACAAGAGCGTGAAGCGGCGGGTATTCGGGACAGCCTGATCCGCATTGCGGTGGGCCTGGAAGACGTGGCTGACTTGCAGGCTGACCTGGCTCGTGGGCTGGCGGCCTTGTGATCGAGTGGTCCATGGAGGCTGCAACAGCCAGTAACGGGCGTGTCGCCTTGGTGACGGGCGCTGCACGGGGCATTGGCCTGGGGATTGCGGCGTGGTTGATCAGCGAAGGCTGGCAGGTGGTATTGACCGACCTGGACCGCGAGCGCGGGTCCAAGGTGTCCGGGGTGCTGGGCGACAACGCCTGGTTTATTACCATGGACGTGGCTGATGAAAAGCAGGTCGCCCAGGGCGTGGCCGAAGTGCTCGGGCAATTCGGGCGCCTGGACGCGCTGGTCTGCAACGCAGCAGTGGCCGACCCGCGCAATATCACCTTGGAAAGCCTCGACCTGGCCTACTGGAATCGCGTGCTGGCGGTGAACCTCAGCGGGCCGATGCTGCTGGCCAAGCACTGTGCGCCTTACCTGCGTGCCCATGGGGGAGCCATCGTCAACCTGGCGTCGACCCGCGCTCGTCAGTCGGAGCCAGACACCGAAGCCTACGCCGCGAGCAAGGGCGGCCTGTTGGCGCTCACGCACGCCCTGGCGATGAGCCTTGGGCCGGAAGTGCGGGTCAATGCGGTCAGCCCTGGCTGGATCGATGCGCGTGACCCCGCTGCGCGACGTGCAGAACCACTGACCGAAGCCGATCATGCCCAGCATCCGGCGGGGAGGGTTGGCACGGTGGAGGATGTGGCTGCGATGGTGGCATGGCTGCTGTCGCGTCAGGCCGGGTTTGTCACGGGGCAAGAGTTTGTGGTGGACGGTGGCATGAGCAAGAAGATGATTTACAGCGAGTAGGGTGGTTAGCGCTCTTGAAGCAATTTTGTCTTTTTCAGAAAAACTTCAAGCGGGCTATTGACTTAGGTCCTCTACCTGCGTAAATTTCGCGGCCTCAACGAAGCAAAGGGTGATTAGCTCAGCTGGGAGAGCATCTGCCTTACAAGCAGAGGGTCGGCGGTTCGATCCCGTCATCACCCACCACTTCTTGAGAGTTTTGCCTTCGGGCAAGACGCAACGTTAAAGGTTGCACCGACGCGCAGCGGTAGTTCAGTCGGTTAGAATACCGGCCTGTCACGCCGGGGGTCGCGGGTTCGAGTCCCGTCCGCTGCGCCATATTTTCCAGGCCTGACTTGTCGGGCTTGAGATTGAACAGCCAAGGCTGATTGATCAGATGTTTAAAGACGGTTGAGGCATCACGCGCAGCCGGTCAAGCGATACGCAGCGGTAGTTCAGTCGGTTAGAATACCGGCCTGTCACGCCGGGGGTCGCGGGTTCGAGTCCCGTCCGCTGCGCCATATCTGCATCAAGGCCCACTGAACGCCTTGAAGCACAAAGAAAGCCACTGGCTACTTTGATCCGATAGCAAAGACCCTGGTCGAAAGACCGGGGTTTTTTGTGTCTGCAATTTGGTGCTGGTCAATGCGCCCGCGCAAGCCATCGCAACGCGATGGCGGCTGGCTTGCCTGCGATAGCAACGACTGGGTCTCATCATGAGCCCGCATTGTCACATCCCAGGCAAACTTTCCAATCAGAACCCCAGCTTGTCTCGCAACCCGTAATACCAAGCCCCCATCGCCGCAAACGGCGTGCGCAGCAGTTGCCCGCCTGGGAACGGGTAATGCGGCAGGTCGGCAAACGCATCAAAGCGCTCGGCCTGGCCTCTGAGTGCCTCGGCCAATACCTTGCCCGCCAGGTGTGTGTACGTCACGCCGTGGCCACTGCAACCCTGGGAGTAATAGATGTTGTCGCCCAGGCGGCCGACTTGCGGCAAGCGCGACAGGGTCAGCAGGAAGTTGCCGGTCCAGGCGTAGTCGATCTTCACGTCCTTGAGCTGAGGGAAGGCTTTGAGCATTTTCGGGCGGATGATCGCTTCGATATTTGCCGGGTCGCGCGCGCCATACACTACGCCACCGCCGAAGATCAGTCGCTTGTCACGGGTGAGTCGGTAGTAGTCGAGCAGGTAGTTGCAGTCCTCGACGCAGTAATCCTGCGGCAATAGCGACTGGGCCAGTTCATCCCCGAGTGGTGCGGTTGTGATCACCTGAGTGCCGCAGGGCATCGACTTGGCTGCTAACTCCGGCACCAGGTTGCCCAGGTAGGCATTGCCCGCCACGATGATGAACTTGGCCCTGACCTTGCCTTCGGTCGTGTGCACCACCGGGTTGGCGCCGCGCTCAATGCGTACAGCTGCTGACTGCTCATAGATCGTGCCACCGAGAGACTCCACGGCCGCCGCTTCACCCAGCGCCAGGTTGAGTGGGTGGATATGCCCGCCGCTCATGTCCAGCAGGCCGCCGACATAGTTGTCACAGGCTACTACTTCGCGGATACGGCGCTCGTCGAGCAGCTCCAGTTGTGTGTGGCCATAACGTTCCCAGAGGCGCTTCTGCGATTCCAAGTGGCCCATGTGCTTGCTGTTGAGTGCGGCGAAGACGCCGCCGTCCTTCAAGTCGCACTGGATCTGATACTTGGCCACCCGCTCGCGAATGATCCGGCCGCCTTCAAACGCCATGTCCCCCAGCAATTGCGCCTGCTTGGGCCCGACGCTGCGTTCGATCACATCGATATCGCGGCTGTAGCTGTTGACGATCTGCCCGCCATTGCGGCCCGACGCGCCAAAGCCGACCTTGGCGGCTTCCAGCACCGTCACGCGAAAACCGTTTTCCAGTAGAAACAGTGCGCTGGACAAGCCGGTATAGCCGGCACCAATCACGCACACATCGGTTTCCACTTCGCCTTGCAGTACCGGACGCGGAGGGACCGCGTTGGCGGACGCAGCGTAATACGACTGGGGGTAGGGGGTGTTCGCCATCCTGGAACCTCTGTTTTATATTTTTTACGAGTGCCCCGATCCTACCTGAGTTGAAAATTGCCTGCCAGCCACCCGAAAAATGCAAATGCACCAGCCGCAAATAAAAAATTCGCATATTCATAGGGTTAGCTGCAAAAAAGATGTTGACACCCCTCCGAAATTCCGTAGAATGCCGCCTCACAGCAGGCACGTAGCTCAGTTGGTTAGAGCACCACCTTGACATGGTGGGGGTCGTTGGTTCGAGTCCAATCGCGCCTACCAAACAAAATCCGCTCTGCTGGGCGGTCTAGAAGGGCTCACCGAAAGGTGGGCCCTTTTTTGTTGTCTGGAATTTGGGCACGGCGTCGCCTGGCCACTGACGCGGCTCGCTTTGAAAAGTGAGGGCGGATCGATCAGCAGAAAAGCTGAGCCACCGCGAGCAGGCAGATGATCTGGGCTATCATCTGGCAGCGTATTTCACCATTCGTTGTCGCCATACCCATTTGCCCGGCGTACATGTTGGCTACCTCTTTGTCGGCAATCATGCCGTAAACGATGCGCAGGAATGCGCACCGTATTGGTTGAGTATAGTTTCGGATTGGGATTCTTCACTGTCTAGCCTCAGGCCAGCTCTGATACAGGGCTGTCTTGAGGGGGCGCGATCGCAGGGCCAACCGAGAGGTTGGCCCTTTTTTGCAGGGTTGACGCCATACTGGGCACTGTTTGAATTCAACCGGGGAGGCAGCGATGGAGCAGTTAATGGAAGTGTCGTTCGACGTGACGGCACAGGAGCGTGAGGCAATCCTCAAACCGTTGAGGGCGTATAACCTCAGTCATACCGGCGATATGGCGTTCGAAACCGTAGGGATTTTGCTGCGGGATCCTGTCACTGAAGAGGTGGTCGGTGGGCTGTATGGGAAGATTTCATACGGATGGTTGTTCATTGAGTTGTTGAGTGTTCCCGATCAGTTACGCACCCAAGGTACTGGCTCCCGCCTGATGCGCGCCGCTGAAGAGTTGGCCAGGCAGCATGGCTGCACCGGGATCTGGCTGGATACCTTCAGTTTCCAGGCGCCCGGGTTTTATCGAAAGCTGGGGTTCACTGAGTTCGGGCATATTGCCGATTATCCACCGGGACACCAACGTCACTTTTTCCAGAAACGTCTGGCCTGAATCCTGCCAGGGCGCCGGTTCACCTGGCGCCCATTACCCACAAAATTTATTGGTTTACAGCAACAACTTTTCTTGTTGGACACCCCCCGCCCCAAGCGGCAAAGATGCCGCCACCGACGCTCGACCTTCCAGGTCAACAATAAAAAACCGAGCCGACTGCACGCCACTTTCTTGCTGTGAACCCTTTGTTCACATCCTGCTGTAATGGCGCCGCAGCGCGCACTTAAGGACCTCACCGCCATGCAAACTGTTGTGAATCTATGGCCGTTGATCGGCGTACTCGTCATCGTGGTTGGCTTTGTCTTGCGCTTCAATCCCCTGTTGGTGGTCACCGCCGCCGCTATCGCCACCGGGCTCGCTGCCCATTTCCCGCTGGAGAAAATCCTCGCCACCATGGGCGATGGTTTCCTTCAGACCCGCGCCCTGCAATTGATTCTGTTGCTGCCATTGGCTGTCATCGGGCTGTTGGAGCGCCATGGCTTGCGCCTGCATGCACAGAACTGGATCGCTCGTTTCGAACGCGCCACGGTCGGGCGTTTGTTGATCATCTACCTGTTTGTGCGTGAGTCGACCGCTGCCATGGGGCTGACCAGCCTTGGTGGGCATCCGCAGATGGTGCGCCCGCTGCTCGCGCCGATGGCCGAAGGTGCGGCGGAAAAGCGCTTTGGCAAATTGCCGGACAAACTGCGTCACAAGGTGCTGGCCATGTGCGCGGCGACCGATAACGTCGGGCTGTTTTTCGGTGAGGACATCTTTGTCGCCTTTGGCGCAATCGCGCTGATGCACACCTTCTTGCTTGGTTCGGGGATAGATGTGGAACCGCTGCACATCGCGGTATGGGGCATTCCCACGGCGATTTGCGCCTTTATCATCCACGCGATTCGGTTGCATCGCTTTGATCGACGGTTGACGCGGGAAATGACCGCCGTCGCCACGCCAGTGGAGGCCGCCCAATGATCATTTCCATTCAATACCTGTATTGGCTCGCCGGTGTGTTGCTGTTGATCACTGCCGGCATGATCCTGCTGGATCGTAGCCACCCGAAGCGCTGGTCCAGCACCCTGTTTTGGTTGCTGTTCGCTATTCCGTTTCTGGTGGGCGAGCGCCTGCCGTCGGTGGTGATCGGGGCGGGTGTGGTGGTGATGGCGTTGATCGCAGGGTTGGGCGGGGTTGGCCGTGGCGCCCATGCCGAATTGCACGACAAGGCTTCCCGCGCGAGTGCCGGCCGACTGGGCCACAAGTTGTTTATCCCGGCGCTGGCCATTCCGCTGACGACGGTGATTGGTTCGGTGTTGCTCAAGCACACCGAGATCGGCGGCGTACCGCTGCTGGACCCGAAGAACACCACCTTTGTGTCCCTCGGTATCGGCTGCCTGATCGCCCTCGGCCTGGCCTGCTGGTTGACTCGCGACACCCCGGTGCAAGCCTTGCGCGAATCCCGCCGCCTGACCGAAGCCCTTGGCTGGGCGATGGTGCTCCCGCAAATGTTGGCGATGCTCGGGCTGCTGTTCAATGAAGCCGGAGTGGGCACGGCCGTCGCCCACGTCACCACCACCTACATCAACCTGGATTACAAGTTGGTGGCAGTGATGGTTTATGTGCTGGGCATGGCCTTGTTTACGGTGATCATGGGCAACGGCTTTGCGGCTTTCCCGGTGATGACGGGTGGCGTCGGTGTGCCAGTGCTGGTGGGTATCTACGGTGGCAACCCGGCGGTGATGGCGGCGATCGGCATGTTTTCCGGCTACTGCGGTACGCTGATGACGCCGATGGCGGCCAACTTCAATATCGTCCCGGCCGCCTTGTTGGAGCTGCCGGACAAAAACGCGGTGATCAAGGCGCAGTTGCCGACCGCGTTGATGATGCTGGTGGTCAATATTGTCCTGCTTTACCTGTTGATGTGAGGCCAGGATGCGAATCGTTCTGCTGACGGGCTTCGAGCCCTTTGATCAAGACGCGATCAATCCATCCTGGGAGGCCGTGCGTCAGTTGGATGGCATGCCGTTGGGTGAAGATGTGCAAATTGTTGCGCGTCGTTTGCCCTGCGCCTTTGCCACTGCCGGCGAGTGCCTGGCCCAACTGATAGATGAGTTGCACCCGGCCCTGATCATCGCGACGGGCCTGGGGCCTGGGCGTGGCGAGATATCCATAGAGCGGGTGGCGATCAACCTGAATGACGCCCGTATTCCCGACAACCTGGGGGAGCAACCGATTGACACGGCTGTAGTGGTCGATGGGCCCGCAGCCTACTTCTCCACGTTGCCGATCAAGGCCATGGTCAAGGCCGTGCGCGAGGCGGGTATAGCAGCCTCAGTCTCGCAGACAGCGGGGACGTTCGTTTGCAACCAAGTGTTCTACCGTTTGCAGCACTCACTCGCAGGAACGGGTGTACGCAGTGGTTTCATTCACGTGCCGTACCTGCCGGAGCAGGTGGTTGTCTCGGGGCAGCCTTCAATGGCGTTGACCACGCTGGTCAAAGGGTTGCAGGTGGCTGTGCTGACGGCGTGGCAAACATCCGTGGATGTAACGGAAGCGGGCGGGCAGGTCAGCTGATCTGTCGGGTTGACTTCAGGTGGCAAGCAGTCGGGTAAGCCCGAAGGTGATCGCACAGGCCAGGCCTGTCATGGCGAACGCCGTTGCGACATACCATTTGATGAGATTCAGTTCAGTGGTTGCGAGGTCCGCCTTGGTAGCGAAATGCTTTTCCATGGAGTCTGCCCTGTTTGAAACGGTGAATAGCTTCTCTTTCATTTCAGCCAGCCTCTTTTCCAGTGAGCTCAATCGTTTTTCCACACCGGGACCTCCGTCATTTCCTCCGCCCGCTCTGCCTTGAGTCGGGGTATTCAGCGTATTCGTCGAGCCAAATCGATACTGTTTTTTCTGCAAAGCCTGACACCTGTTTTAAATCGTGTGAGAGAGCGCTTGGGAGAAAAGAATAGTGGGAGTCAGAGCAGAGGGTGACCGACAAATTTTTGCAAAATACCACCGAGGTTCTGGCCCGCGGCGCTCAGTGACCCCGTTGCGGAAAGAACAACTCAAAACACGTCACGCCGTCCTGGCTGCTGACGCTGTACCGGCCGCTATGCAACTGCATGATGGTTGCCACGATCGACAACCCTAGCCCATTGGACTGTGCCGACCGTTCCCGTGACTCATCCACCCGGTAGAACCGCTCGAACAGTCGCGGCAAATGTTCGGCAGCAATGGTGTCGCCCTGGTTGCTGACCCTCAGGTGGATGCCTTCGGCATTGGGAAGCGCCTGGATCAACAGATCGGAATCAGGAGCGCCATACTTGATGGCATTGGCGCACAGGTTGGCCAATGCGCGGCGCAGCAGCATCGGCTCGGCCCAGATCACGCCCGCGCCCTCGGCGATGATGTGCATATTTGCGTCACTCGCCAATCCTTCGAAGTAATCAGCCATGCGTTCCACTTCGTCTGCTGCACTTAATTCCTGGCGCTGGCGCAATGCACTTGCCGGGTCGGTGCGGGCGAGGAATAACATGTTATCGAGCATGCGGGCCAGGCGTTCAAGCTCTTCTACATTAGACGCGAGCAACTGCTGGTAGCTTTCGACGTTGCGGCTCTGTTGCAAGGCGACCTGGGTTTCCCCCAGCAAGTTGTTGATCGGTGTACGCAGTTCGTGGGCCATGTCGGTGGATACCTGGCCCAGTTGCGTAAAGCCCTTGGCCAGGCGTTCAAGCATGGTATTGAACGAGTCGATCATCGGCAGCAACTCCTTGGGCGTGCCACGACTGTCGAGGCGTTCAGCCAGGTTGCCGACACCGATGCCCCGGGCATGCCGCGCCAGGCGTCGCAAGGGCAGCAGGCCACGGTGTACCAGCAGGTAGCCCACCAGGGCGAGGAAGATTGCCGCGATGCTGGCCAGGATATACACACTCAATCGGTAGCTGGCGAGCACGGCGGTGCGTTCAGTCATCAGGCGGCCGGTGGTGACTTGCAGGCTGCCCAGGTCGCCAGAGTCGATGGAGGCCGCAACGATGGCAAACGGTACGCCATCCACGCCGGGAAAATGGTGTACGTCAGTCAACGCCAGGGTATGGTTTTTCGGCACGGGGGGAACGGATGGCACCTCGATGTTGCCGGGGTTGACGACCAGCAGGGGTGTCTGGCCCGGCGCTGTGATGCTCAGCACCGACTCGCGATTGCCCAGCATGTTCTGGAACAGCTCCGGCTTGGTCTTGATCAGGTCCAGGGTGTTGCTGTCGTTGAGCAGGTTGCGCAACTGGTCGATACGGTAGATCAATGCGGCGTCGTCGCGCATGATCAGCTCACGCTCCAGCTCACGGTACAGCGCCACGCCCAGGGTGGCCAGCAGCACAAAGGCCAGCAAGGCGAAGATCAACGCCAGGCGCAAGGTCAAGGAGTAATGTCGATTTGGGCTCATGGCTGGGTATCGAAACGGTAGCCGATGCCCCGCACACTGTGGATCAGCTTGAGCTGGAACGGGTCATCGATTTTCAGGCGCAGGCGCCGCACGGCTACGTCCACCACATTGGTGTCGCTGTCGAAATTCATGTCCCAGACCCGCGAGGCAATCAACGAGCGGGACAACGGCTGGTCCTGATGCGTGGCGAACAGGTGCAGCAGGGCGAACTCTTTATTGGTCAGGGTGATGCGCGTACCGGCACGGGTGACACGGCGCTTGAGCACGTCGATGTGCAGGTCGGCGATGTTCAGGTGTTCTTCTTCGCGGCTCGGACCGCGTCGGGTCAAGGTGCGCAGGCGCGCGACCAGTTCGGCAAAGGAGAAAGGTTTGATCAGGTAGTCATCAGCCCCCAGTTCCAAGCCCTTGATGCGGTCGGCAATGTCATCGCGGGCGGTGAGGAACAGCACCGGCGTGTCGGCCTCCTTGCGCAAGCGCCGCAGCACTTCCCAGCCGTCCATTTTCGGCATCATCACGTCGAGTACGATCACATCGAATGGCGTTTCCAAGGCCTGGTGCAAGCCATCTACCCCGTCACGGGCGAGGCTTACGGAGTAGCCCAGCTCCTGCAGGCCGTTGAGCAGGTAATTGCCGGCCTTGGGCTCGTCTTCGACGACAAGGATGTTCATGGGAAGTGCCCTGGTTCAGTGCGTGGCGCAAGTGTAGCCCGATCAATTGTCATTGGCGCAGCCGATGCCTTGGACCTGATAGTCCAGCACATGTTCGCGGTCCTGGTGGTCCAGGTATTTGAGTTGTGCCGGGACGATTCCACATTGGCCGTAAGTGTCGGTACTCGACAGGACTTTGGCGACGTCCAGGTGTACGAAGAAGCCGGTTTTGTCGTGGATCACGTCCGTGGCAGCTGGAGTGTCGGCCGCGAATACCGAACCGGTGGCCAGTAAAGCGGCAAAACCAAGGGCAAACAGTTTCATGGAGGTATCTCTCGTTAAGGGCGGGTTGCCCGGTCGTTGGCAGTGAGTTCACAGTAACCAGGCGACACAAACAGCCAACCAACAGGATCATGACAAGTTCGTAATAAGAGGAAGGCGTCCTGGCTCAGGGTGAGGTAGCCGTCGTGCTTTTCCACTCCATTGCGCACGGGCAGCCACATACACCAATGCGCTGACCTTCGGGTTTACTCCCGAGTCGCTGACCACGCTGCCGGCGTAGGAATGGCCGACCAGTACGGTAGGGGCGGCTTGGAGTCGGGTGATCACTTCGGACCAGCTGGAGCCGTCAGCCCAGGAACCATGAAATCGCTGGAGTGCTTGTCCGCCGCGTTTACAAGTGCAGACCTGACCCGTAGATTGCAACGGGCTCATCATTTGTCACCGTCCAAGAGGAAGCCCAGCAGTGTCCATCCGCGTCTTTACCCGGCCTTACCGCGCCTTCCTGTTCGATATGGACGGGACCCTGCTCAACTCCATTGCTGCCGCCGAGCGGGTCTGGAGTATGTGGGCTGAACGTCACGGCTTGGACGTGAAGGCCTTCCTGACTACCATTCATGGCGCTCGGGCCATCGATACCATTACCCGCCAGGCGTTGCCTGGGGTTGATCCTGAGGTGGAGGCGCAATGGATTACCGAGGCGGAGTTGAATGATGTCGAAGGCGTCGTGGCGATTCCCGGTGCCGTTGAGTTTTTGAACCGCCTGCCTGGCGACCAATGGGCGCTGGTGACGTCTGCCCCCCGGGAGTTGGCGTTGCGCCGGCTACAAGCGGCCGGCATCACTCCGCCTGCGGTGCTGGTGACGGCTGAAGATGTGGCCAGTGGTAAGCCTGACCCTGCCTGCTATGTGCTGGGCGCACAGCGCCTGGGGGCGGCGGTACAGGACTGCCTGGTATTCGAAGATGCGACGGTAGGTATTCGGGCAGGCGAGGCCGCTGGCGCGGATGTGATGGTCGTGACCTCGACTCACCTGACGACCATGCACACTGCGCATGCCACCACCGATGGGTATGAACACTTGCACGTCGAGCACGACGGTGGCGGTTTGCTGCGCTTGCGGCGCCTGGCAGGTTGATGCGAAAAAGCCGAGCCCGGTTTGGCGGTCTCGGTCCTATTCGCAGGATGTATGACCAGGCGGCACCTGTTGCAGTCGGCTGCTTCTCATGCCCTGGCGTGACAGCACCATTTCCCTGAGGATTTCATTGGCCAGACGGGCAATCGCTTCAGTCCCGCGATAATGCGCGCGCACAATGCCGGTAATCGCGAAGTGGTCGGTTTCCGGGCCGCTGAGGATGGCGGAGAGGGTGCCGTCGGCATGCAACGTGCAATTGACCGTATAGCTGGGCAGGCGGCTCGCCAGGGCAGATTCGATTTGGGATTTGCTGAGGGTGTCCATCTGCGTAAGCACCTTTCACTGATCGTGCAAGCCCAAGCATAGATCCTGTTGGAAGACTGTAAACACCGGTGATCTATTAGCGAAACTGCGACCTATCAACCCGCGTTTTTTGGGTGGGCGCGGTGGGTGGCTCGCTGGCACAACTTGCGCTGGATGGCCTTCTGGATCGGTTTGAGACAGAACATGAACAGGTAGCCGCACAAAAACAAAGCCAGATCCAGCCATGAAGGGGCGTCGGTGGCGTCTGTCCTTTCAATTTCGAACCTCAAACCATATTCCAGGCCGGCAAAGGCCAACCCGATCAGCACGGCGATCGCCCAGGAATAGGTGATAAAGCGTTGTGTTGAGGTGCGCCTCATCGGCGTGCTCCTGAGTGTGCTCAGATGTCGGCAGAGTGAGTCAGGAGTTTCGGCTGCGAATCGCGCGACAAGTTCCAGGGATGAAGACAGTTTCATCTGCCAATGCAGATGCAAGGGCAGTGCGCGGGACAAGAATAAGGCGCGAGCAGGTCTAGGCAGTTTTCGCCAGCCGTTACAGAGCGAAAAGGCTGGCTACTGGAGTGCTTCAAGGAGTCTGGTTTTTGTCCGGAGCTGTCAGGCCAGCCTGGATGCGCTGGTAGATCTCCTCGCGATGCACGGCAACGTCCTTGGGTGCGTTGATGCCGATTCGTACTTGCTGGCCGCTGACGCCCAGGATGGTGATCGTAATGTCATCACCGATGTTTATGCTTTCACCAACTTTGCGGGTGAGTATCAGCATGGACTTCTCCTTGATTACTTTTAAGGACACATGTTTCAGACAGGGCAGGTGTCGGATGTGTGTAGCTTACTGCTAAGCGCTTCCCTGTGACTGCCTCTTTTTAGGACGCATAGAGGCAACATTAATTCCCATGGCGGCATCATACAGGTCTGCGATACATCATTCGCATTGTTTAAGCCAACGTTTATGACGGCCAGAATAGACAGCGAATGATAAAGTTGCCTCTTTATCCTTTAAGGAGCAGGGCAGTGCGTAAAGTAGCGATGGCAATTGCGGTGTTGGCATTGGCCGGTTGCGGTGAAGGTAAACCTGTCGAAGCGCCCAAGGCCAAGCCTGCCGTGACTGAAAACCAGCCACAGACCGGCGCGATTGCTGCCCAGGAATGGGACGTTTGGGTAGGCCCGCCTGACCACAAGCTACAGGCGATCACCGACCTGACCGCGTGGTTGCTGGAGCATGGTTTCAATTTTTATATCGTGAAGGAAAACGGCAAGGACGAAGTGTACTTGGGGCCATTCGCAACCAAGGCCGATGCGGAAGCCAAGCAGGCCCTGCTCACGGAAAAGCTGGCCCGCGCCAAGAAAAACGACACCGAATCGCAGGTTGTCGAGCACAAGACTGCGCAGTAACCGGCAGGTAGGGCGAGAGCACGCCGAGTGCTCCCGCCCGCGTTCAACCGCAGGCCTTGAGGTTCACCGGGCCGACAAACTCATTTCCACGCCCCATCACACAGGCCACGGTCTGGTTGCGCTGACGCTCCCAATGCTGCACAGGGTAGGTCTTGTCCCAGGCTTCATAAAGTTGCCGGTCCTGTTTCGACAGGCGCAAGCCGTATTGTTTGCTCATATAGAAATACGTCCGGGCAATCATTCCGCGTATGGACGGGCGCGGCATCACCTTCTTGGCCTTGAAGTCGACCTGGGTCAAGCATGAGCCGTACTGCCCGCTTTGCACCGGCAGCCAGCCAAAACTGAAGTTGTTACGATCGCCGTTGACCTCACCGATACTCGGCACCAGGTTGTGCAGGTCCGCCTCGGCACGCTTGAACACCTCATCATGGCGTGTGCAGTTCTTGCGTCCGCCATTCTGCCAGCACTGGCGCTGGTGCCCGATCTGCCAGGCCGGAACAATGTGTTCCCATTCGATGCGTGCAGCGCGGCTGGCGTTTTTACGAGGGATATAACCGCAGGCTTTCAAGTCCACGCGGTTACCGGTGTATTTGCAGCCGCAGTAGAACTCAGTGGATTGCGGGGCGTAGAGTTTCCAGGCGATTTTTTTGGCTTCGCTGAACGTTCGGGGCGCTTGGGCATGGGCGGTGACGGCAAAAAACAAGCAAAGCACAGCAATAAAACGGACACTCATTGAATCAGTCTTCCTTCGGCACAACCCAGAAAATCTGCACGCCACCGTCGTCCCGATAGGCGAGGGTAACGTTGTCGTTTTCTGCGATCTCTTCAAGCAAACGCGCCCACTCGTCCTCCGGCTCATCCGGCAAACGGAAGATCAAGGCCGCCTTGTTTTTTTGGGCATTGGTCGAATTGATGACTTTTTGCACGCGAACGGCCAGGCGTTGATAGGCATCGGGCAGGGTTGGTGCTGCGGAAGAGGACGTTGCCACGGAATATTCCTTAGTTAACTGTACGTGCATACAGTATTTAACTGTAGGCAGTTTCGCAACTGCTTAAAGTTAAACAAGGCCGTCTGACAGTGATTTGGGATTTTTGTGTAGCGGCGGGGGGGGGGGCGAAGAGTTGTAGGGGCGGGCGTGCTCGCGAAAGACTTGAAGGCAATAGGTTAAGCCAGACGGACCGCGTCATCGTTAACCACTTTCGCGAGCAAGCTCGTCCCTACAGGGTATGGCTAGTAATCAGTATTCCCAGAACATCCGTTGCAGTTCCTTGCTGTCCTGGGTCTTGGTCAGTGCAACCATTGCCAGGATCCGCGCTTTCTGCGGGTTCAGGTCGTGGGCTGCGACCCAGTCATACTTGTCGTCAGGCTGTTCGGCATTGCGTAGTACGAAACCGCCGGCATTCACGTGGGACGAGCGAATGATTTGCACACCTTGCTTGCGCAGCTCCTGCAGGGCAGGAACAACCTTGGACGACACTGAGCCGTTGCCGGTACCGGCATAGATGATGGCTTTGGCGCCGGCCTGGGCCAGGGCCTTGGCGGCAGTGTCGCCTACGTTGCCGTAGCCGTAGGCGATTTCGACGTCGGGCAGGCTCTTGATGGTCTTGATATCGAATTCCGAATCCATGGTGTGACGCTTGGCCGGCAGGCGGAACCAGTAGGATTTACCCTCGACCACCATGCCCAGCGGGCCCCATGGGCTCTTGAAGGCTTCGGTCTTGATGTTGACCATCTTGCTGACGTCGCGACCCGACTGGATCTCGTCATTCATGGTTACCAGCACGCCTTTGCCGCGGGCATCTTTGCTACCGGCAACGGCGACAGCGTTGTACAGGTTGAGCATGCCATCGGCTGACATGGCGGTGCCTGGACGCATGGAGCCGACTACCACGATAGGCTTGTCGGTTTTTTCCACCAGGTTCAGGAAGTAGGCGGTTTCCTCGAGGGTGTCGGTCCCGTGGGTGATCACGATGCCATCCACGTCCTTGCTGTCGGCCAGTTCGGCGACGCGGCGGCCCAATTGCAGCAGGTTTTCGTTGTTGATGCTTTCCGATGCGATTTGCATCACTTGCTCGCCACGCACATTGGCAAGCTGGCTCAGTTCAGGAACACCGGCAATCAACTGCTCGATGCCGACCTTGGCTGCCTGGTAAGTAGCGCTGTTGGCCGTGCTGGCACCAGCGCCAGCAATGGTGCCACCGGTAGCGAGGATCACTACGTTGGAGAGTTTGGCCTTGGTTTCAACTTCCTTTGCCTGGGCGGCAACGGGGAACAGCAGCAGGAGGGCTAATGCGCCCGGAACAATGTTCTTCAATGCAGATTTCATTATTTTTCTCTCTGGTTTTTGATGAGTGCGGTAGCAAGTTCATCTAGAACACCCGGGCGGTTCTGAACGCCGCGAGGTGTTAGGGAAGAGCAGGATCTGTACCAGTCTGGTTGTGGCCTTGTATATAAATTAAGTTGTTGATTTAAAAAGATTTATTTTCACTGTTTCGGACCGGTTGGCCGGCCCGTTGTCCGGCTTTCCGAACAACAGAGTGGGTTCGCGTTCGGTTGTCCGAAAGCAGTGACGAACTCTCCGGACACCCTGCGCGACGGAGGCGTCATGGCCTGTCGTTTTAGAGAACGACTGGGCGCAGATGATGTTTACTGATCGGTGCGATCGAGCGGCAAGGCAGGGGATAGAGGGCCTGGATGAAAGGTTGTTTTCCAGCGTTGACAAATCTCGACAAGGTTCTCATAGTTTGAATAACGCAAACGTTTGCGAGATATTTCACGGGTGGCTCCCTGAGTCTCGTGAAAGCTCGTTTCAGCCACCCAGGTGGGAGGGCTGCCGAAGCGCTTTTCGGTGCAAGCGTTGCTCACAATAATCATAAGATCGGAGTGAACCCATGAAGCTGCCATTTGCTGGACGTCTTCTTGCTGTCGCTGTGCTTGCTGCCGCATCCGTCGCTTTACCGCTCTCCTCTGCATTCGCTGACGATACTGCCGCCAAACCCAAGGTCGGCCTGGTGATGAAGTCCCTTGCCAACGAGTTTTTCGTGACGATGCAGGAGGGGGCGAAAGATTACCAAAAGGCGCACTCCGCTGATTTCGACATGATCACCAACGGTATCAAGAACGAAACCGATACCAGCGCGCAGATCGATATCGTCAATCAAATGATCCTTGCCAAGGTCAACGCTATCGTCATCGCCCCAGCCGATTCCAAGGCGCTGGTCACCGTGCTGAAGAAAGCCTCCGACGCCGGTATCAAAGTCGTCAACATCGACAATCGATTGGACCCGGACGTACTGAAAAGCAAAAACCTCAATATCCCATTCGTAGGCCCCGACAACCGCAAAGGCTCCAAGCTGGTGGGCGACTACCTGGCCAAGAAACTGGCCTCGGGTGACAAGGTCGGCATCATTGAAGGTGTGCCGACCACTACCAATGCCCAGCAGCGCACCGCAGGCTTCAAGGATGCGATGGACGCTGCCGGTATGAAAATCGTCTCCACCCAATCCGGTAACTGGGAAATCGACCAGGGCCAGAAAGTGGCGTCTGCGATGCTGAGCGAATACCCGGACATCAAGGCTCTGCTGGCGGGTAATGACAATATGGCCTTGGGCGCAGTGTCTGCGGTACGTGCAGCAGGCAAGGCGGGGAAAGTGATGGTGGTGGGCTACGACAACATCGAGGCCATCAAGCCGATGCTGCAGGACGGCCGAGTCTTGGCGACTGCTGACCAGGCTGCCGCCCAGCAAGCCGTGTTCGGTATCCAGAATGCCCTGAAGCTGGTCAAGGGTGAAAAAGTCGACGCCAAAGACGGTGTGATCGAAACTCCGGTCGAACTCGTTACCAAGCAGTAATCCTGGCAGCACCAACAGCGTCCGCTCGTCCTGAGCGGGCGCCTGGAGATTTTCCTATGTCATCTTCCGCCCCGAACGCTGTCCTCTCGGTCAGCGGTATCGGCAAGACCTATGCCCAACCGGTTCTGTCCGACATCACCCTGACGCTTAATCGCGGGGAAGTGCTGGCGTTGACCGGTGAAAATGGCGCAGGCAAAAGTACCTTGTCGAAGATCATCGGCGGTTTGGTCACACCGACCACCGGGCATATGCAGTTCAATGGCGAGGACTTCCGTCCAGGCAGTCGCACCCAGGCCGAAGGGTTGGGCGTACGTATGGTCATGCAGGAACTCAACCTGCTGCCAACGCTGACCGTGGCCGAAAACCTGTTCCTGGACAACCTGCCCAGCCACTGTGGCTGGATCAGCCGCAAGCAACTGCGTAAAGCCGCGATCGACGCCATGGCTCAGGTCGGCCTGGATGCAATCGACCCTGACACCTTGGTTGGCAGCCTGGGCATCGGCCATCAACAAATGGTCGAAATCGCGCGCAACCTGATCGGCGACTGCCATGTGCTGATCCTCGACGAACCTACGGCCATGCTGACCGCCCGTGAAGTCGAGATGCTGTTTGAACAAATCACTCGCCTGCAGGCCCGGGGCGTGGCGATCATTTATATTTCGCACCGGCTCGAAGAGTTGGCCCGTGTAGCCCAGCGCATTGCGGTACTGCGCGACGGCAAGTTGGTCTGTGTCGAGCCGATGGCCAATTACAACAGTGAGCAACTGGTCACCTTGATGGTCGGTCGCGAGCTCGGCGAGCACATCGATCTGGGCCCGCGGACAATCGGCGGTCCCGCCTTGACGGTGAAAAACCTGACGCGTTCGGACAAGGTTCGTGATGTGTCCTTTGAAGTGCGTGCTGGCGAGATCTATGGCATCTCCGGCCTGATCGGCGCTGGTCGTACCGAGTTGCTACGCCTCATTTTCGGTGCCGACCTCGCCGACAGCGGCACCGTGGCGCTGGGCTCCCCAGCCCAGGTTGTCAGCATTCGTTCACCTGTGGACGCGGTAGGCCACGGCATTGCCCTGATCACCGAAGACCGTAAGGGCGAAGGCCTGCTGCTGACCCAGTCCATCAGCGCCAATATTGCCTTGGGCAACATGCCGGAAATTTCTGGCGGCGGTGTAGTGAATCGCCGCGATGAAACCGCCTTGGCCAAGCGCCAGATCGATGCCATGCGCATCCGCAGTTCCAGCCCGGCGCAGTTGGTGTCCGAGCTCTCCGGCGGCAACCAGCAAAAGGTGGTAATAGGCCGCTGGCTGGAGCGCGACTGCTCGGTGATGCTGTTCGATGAGCCGACCCGCGGTATCGATGTGGGGGCCAAGTTCGATATTTATGCCTTGCTCGGCGAGTTGACTCGCCAGGGTAAAGCGCTGGTGGTGGTGTCCAGTGACCTGCGTGAGCTGATGCTGATCTGCGACCGCATCGGCGTGCTGTCCGCCGGGCGCCTGATCGAGACCTTCGAACGTGACAGCTGGACCCAGGACGAATTGCTCGCCGCCGCGTTTGCCGGCTATCAGAAACGTGATGCGCTGCTCAATGACGCCGCGCTTAGGGATACCCCATGAAAACAACAACTTCCCCCGGTAAAGCAGCTGGCAACTTCTACGGCCTGGGCACCTACCTGGGGCTGGCAGGTGCGTTGCTGGCGATGATTGCGCTGTTTTCGGTGCTCAGTGATCACTTCCTGTCCTACGACACCTTCAGCACCCTGGCCAACCAGATTCCAGACCTGATGGTGCTGGCGGTGGGCATGACCTTCATCCTGATTATCGGCGGTATCGACCTGTCAGTGGGCTCGGTGCTGGCACTGGCGGCATCGGCCGTCAGCGTGGCGATTCTTGGCTGGGGCTGGAGCGTGTTGCCGGCAGCCTTGCTCGGCATGGGCTGCGCCGCATTGGCAGGCACGATTACGGGTTCGATCACGGTGGCCTGGCGCATTCCGTCGTTCATCGTGTCCCTTGGCGTACTGGAAATGGCACGCGGTGTGGCGTACCAGATGACCGGCTCGCGCACCGCCTATATCGGTGATTCCTTCGCCTGGTTGTCCAACCCGATTGCCTTCGGCATTTCGCCGTCATTTATCATCGCCTTGCTGGTGATCATCGTTGCCCAACTGGTGTTGACCCGTACCGTGTTTGGTCGTTACCTGATCGGCATCGGCACCAACGAGGAAGCCGTGCGCCTGGCAGGGATCAATCCCAAGCCCTACAAGATCCTGGTGTTCAGCCTCATGGGCCTGCTGGCTGGCGTGGCGGCGTTGTTCCAGATATCACGCCTGGAAGCGGCAGACCCGAACGCCGGTTCCGGCCTGGAACTGCAAGTGATCGCTGCGGTGGTGATCGGCGGCACCAGCTTGATGGGTGGGCGCGGCTCGGTCATCAGTACGTTCTTTGGTGTGTTGATTATTTCGGTGCTGGCCGCTGGCTTGGCGCAGATCGGTGCCACGGAGCCCACCAAGCGCATCATCACCGGTGCTGTGATCGTGATTGCCGTGGTCCTCGATACCTACCGCAGCCAACGCGCCAGTCGGCGAGGCTGAGCCATGGCAACGATCAAGGATGTGGCAGCGCTTGCCGGTATTTCCTACACCACCGTGTCCCATGTGGTGAACAAGACGCGTCCGGTCAGCGAGCCGGTACGCATCAAGGTGGAAGCCGCGATCAAGCAGTTGGACTACGTGCCCAGCGCCGTCGCGCGCTCGCTCAAGGCCAAGACCACGGCGACTATTGGCCTGCTGGTACCCAACAGCCTCAACCCGTATTTTGCCGAGCTGGCCCGAGGCATCGAGGATTACTGCGAGCGCAATGGCTATTGCGTGATCCTGTGTAATTCCGACGACAATGCTGAAAAGCAACGCAGCTACCTGCGGGTGTTGCTGGAAAAACGTGTCGATGGCTTGATCGTGACCTCCGTGGGCGGTGACGACAGCGGCCTCGCCGCGGGTTTGAGCGCGGTGCGCACGCCCATGGTCATCGTCGACCGGGCATTGGACGGCATTGACGTTGACCTGGTGCGTATCGACCACGAGGAGGGCGCTTACCTGGCCACCCGGCACTTGCTTGAACTGGGTCACCGGGACATCGCCTGTATTGGCGGCCCAGTCCATACCCGCGTGGCGCAGATGCGCCTGGCGGGGTATCACCGTGCGCTGCGCGAGGCGGGTGTGGAGGTGGCGGCTGATCGCACCCGGGAAAGCGACTTCACCAGTACCGGTGGTTATGCTGCGGCTGTGCAGTTATTGGCAGAAAACCCGCCCAGCGCAATCTTCGCCAGCAACGACATGATCGGCTTTGGTGTGCTGCGCGCGGCGGCTGAACGTAATCTCCGCGTGCCCGGCGAGCTGTCGGTGATTGGTTTCGACGATATTCAAATGGGCCGTTACGTCTACCCGGCGCTGACCACGGTCGGGCAATCGATCGTGCAACTGGGCGAGACGGCTGCCGAACTTTTACTGCGACGGATTGCGACACCCCAACTGCCGATCGATCAACGCATCGTGACGCCGAGCATCGTGTTGCGTGAGTCGACGGCGCCAATTGCCGGTGTGTTCGCCCAATACCGCTGAACCGAATTGATGAGTATTGATGTATGCCAGCAAAAGTAGTGGTAGTAGGCAGCTTGAACATGGACCTGGTGACCCGTGCCAGTCGCTTGCCCCGTGCCGGTGAAACCTTGATCGGCCAATCGTTTTCCACCGTTCCCGGCGGCAAGGGCGCCAACCAGGCCGTGGCTTCGGCGCGGTTGGGGGCCGAGGTTGCGATGATCGGTTGTGTCGGCACTGATGCCTACGGCAGCCAGCTGCGCGATGCGCTGCGGGTGGAAGGCATCGATTGCGGGGCTGTGAGCACCGTTGCCGGCTCCAGCGGCGTGGCGCTGATTGTCGTAGATGACAGCAGCCAGAACGCCATTGTGATCGTCGCGGGCAGTAACGGTGAACTCACGCCGGCTTCATTGCAGGCGTCTGACGCGGTGCTGCAGGCCGCCGATGTGATCGTCTGCCAGCTTGAAGTGCCAATGGAGACTGTGGGGCATGCGCTCAAGCGCGGTCGTGAGCTGGGTAAGACGGTTATTCTTAACCCTGCGCCGGTCAGCGGTCCTTTGCCGACCGAGTGGTATGCCTCGATCGACTACCTGATTCCCAATGAAAGCGAGGCGACCGCGCTGAGCGGTGTGGCGGTCGACTCCCTCGACAGCGCCAGGCTGGCTGCGACCGAATTGATCAAGGCGGGCGCGGGTAAAGTCATCATTACACTTGGTGCCCAGGGCGCATTGTTCGCCGATGGTCATGGCTTTGAACACCTGGTGGCGCCCAAGGTCAAGGCGGTGGATACCACGGCGGCCGGTGATACTTTTGTGGGTGGCTTTGCCGCGGCATTGGCCAGCGGCAAGAGCGAAGCCGAGGCTATTCGATTCGGCCAAGTGGCGGCGGCGCTGTCGGTGACCCGTGACGGCGCCCAGCCTTCCATCCCTACGCTGCACGACGTACAAGGTTTTGTGCCCTCATGAAAAAGACACCCCTGCTCAATATTGCTCTGTCGCGCGTGATCGCCTCCCTGGGGCACGGCGATATTCTGGTCATCGGCGATGCTGGTCTGCCAGTACCGCCGGGTGTCGAGTTGATCGACCTGGCGCTGACCCAGGGCATTCCCGATTTCATCAGTACCTTGCGCATCGTGCTCAGTGAAATGCAGGTGGAAAGCCATGTGCTGGCCGAAGAAATCCTGCTTAAGCAGCCACCGGCGCTGACTGAGCTGAACAGTCTGAACGCACAGGCCCATCTCGGCGAGCGTCGCCTGGTCAGCCATGAAGCGTTCAAGCAGCTCAGCCGTAACGCGCGCGCCATTGTTCGCACCGGTGAGTGCCAGCCTTATTGCAATATCGCGCTGGTGTCCGGCGTCACGTTCTAGCGTTTCCCAACGACAAGGAGTGTTCCATGCAACGTAGTCTTCCCAACCTGAGAAATCTGTTCCGGAGTGTCCTGCTTTTGTCCGCACTCACTGCAGCAAGCGCCCAAGCGGCGGAAAAAATCGACCTGATCATCGACACCGACCCGGGCGCTGACGACGTGGTGGCCTTGCTGTTTGCCATGGCTTCCCCAGAGGAGTTGAATATTCGCGCGCTGACCACCGTCGCAGGTAACGTGCGCCTGGACAAGACATCGCGCAATGCGCGCCTGGCCCGCGAGTGGGCAGGGCGTGAGGACATCCCGGTGTACGCCGGTGCGCCAAAACCGCTGCTGCGTACGCCTATCTATGCCGAGAATATCCATGGCAAGGAAGGCATTTCCGGTGTGACGGTGCATGAGCCGAAAAAAGGCCTGGCCGAAGGCAATGCTGTCGACTACCTGATCAAGACCCTCAGCACCGCCAAGCCCCACAGCATCACCATCGCCATGCTCGGCCCACAGACCAACCTGGCGCTGGCATTGACCCAGGCTCCTGAAATTACCCAAGGCATCAAGGAAGTGGTGGTAATGGGCGGCGCGCACTTCAATGGCGGCAATATCACGCCGGTGGCTGAGTTCAACCTGTTCGCCGACCCGATAGCGGCCGAGATCGTGCTCAAGAGTGGCGTCAAGCTGACCTACCTGCCGCTGGACGTGACCCACAAGGTGCTGACCAGCGAGGCGCGCCTGAAAAAGATCGCGGACATCAAGAACAACGCGAGCAAGGTCGTCGGCGATATTCTCAATGAATACGTCAAGGGTGACATGGAGCACTACGGCATCCCAGGTGGCCCAGTGCACGACGCTACCGTGATTGCCTACCTGCTCAAGCCCTCTCTGTTCAGTGGGCGTCAGGCCAATATGGTGGTGGACAGTCGCGAAGGACCGACCTTCGGCCAGACCATCGTCGACTGGTATGACGGCCTGAAGCAGGAAAAGAATGTGTTCTGGGTTGAGAACGGCGATGCCCAGGGCTTCTTCGATCTGTTGACCGAGCGCTTGGCACGCCTGAAGTAATGCAGTTGCCGGTTGGCGCTCGCCGGCCGGTTCTTAATCGCGCTCGGGGTCGTGTGCACCCCGGTAATCGGTCGGGTATTTCTCGAATATCTGGCCGATGAATGCCTGTGCGGCTTGGGTGCCGAGTTCCTTGACCAGCAGGTCGATGCCAATGATCGCCAATTCTTCCGGGCTTCCGGGGCTGTAGGAGCTCTGTCCTTGGTGCCATTTGGCTTTGATATCGGCTTGAAGGGTTACGGTACTCATGGGCGGCTCACGATCTGAAAAGTGCTGGGCAGTGCGCTGAAACTCGGTTCTTGCGGGCGCAGTTAACCATTTTGCGCAGGGTTTGGCACTGCTACTTAGGCATGAGGGGGTGGCTGTGCGACACTGGTCGCCTGTCTAACTGCCGGGGACACCAGGTGCAGATCGATTTGAATAACCCCGAAAGCCTGACGCTGGTGGCCGTGCGCCAATTGATCGCCAGTGCCAGCGACGATGAACATACCCAGTTGCGCGTGACCAAGAGCGGTATCGCCTATATCTCATCGGGCAAAGCGGTGGGTGGCGTTGATATTGATGGGTTGCTGTTTCGTCTGGAAACGTGGGCCAAGGGCTCTGGGTATGTAGGCAATGTGGCGGCCAGCGACGAAGTCTGGGTCATGCAGATTTTCAATGCGCTGAAGGAGAACTGGCCGACGCCACGGTTTGACTACATTGATATCTACTGAGTACGTTCATATCTGGTCACGATTGGCCGGGCGAATGCCCGCTCTGAGTCAGGCAGACTTGCCCGCAGGCGATTTACGTCTTGAAACCAATCCGTCTGACGGCTGTCGCACGATCTCTGTTCATTTTTTATCATTAGGAGGCTTCATGCCTTGGAAGCTCGCATCATTCGGTACTTTGTTGGCAGCACTCGCGTTGGCGGGTTGCAGCACCCCAGGTGCCTCTGAGCCAGCCAAAGACGCCGCCACGGCCGACACCGGCCATAGCCGCTGTGAGTCGAAGGCCGCCGAGTTCGCGATTGGCCAGAAAGCCTCGCCCCAACTGCTGGAGCAGGCGCGCGCCCGTGCCGGTGCGCAGAATGCACGGATCCTCAAGCCCAACGATATGATCACCCTGGAATACCGCTCCGACCGCCTGAACCTGAACACCGACGACAACCTGGTGATCACGCGGGTCAATTGCGGCTGACAGCCTCCGGGTTTTTGCGCCACCCATAAAAAACCCCGTCACATGGACGGGGTTTTTTTAGCTCAGCGGAGAATTACTCGCCGCGAACCTGTGCAGCTTGCATACCCTTTTGGCCTTTCTCAGCCACGAAGGAAACGGTTTGGCCTTCTTTCAGGCTTTTGAAACCGTCGCTTTCGATAGCTTTGAAGTGTACGAACAGGTCGTCACCGCCACCTTGAGGAGTGATGAAGCCGAAGCCTTTTTCATCGTTGAACCATTTAACGGTGCCGGTTTGGCGATTAGACATGGTGTATCTCCAAGAAACATATATTTTCAGTAGTGCTGTGCTGCTCAGGCCAACTGGGCACACCGGGCTATCATAGTCGAAATGTTCGACTTGGGAGCCCCCCCAAGGCATTGTTTGCGAGTCAATAGCGTTGCGTTTACTACCTGAATCGGCTGAAAGCCCCGATCTACGGGGCTTTTGTGCGAAATATAAGCTGGTAAAAAAAGCCGTAAAAGCTGCGTAATTTGTGAGAAATGGCAGTTTTCGAGGTGTTTTTCCAGCAAAACGGCCGTCTGATCAGGGGTGAATATTACTTTTTCTTCACGACCTTGCAGGACGAAATAGCCGCGACCGCCTTGTTTTTAAGGTCCGGGCTGGCGTTCTGGTTGGTCATCAGCTCTTTGATCTCGGCCGTGCTCAATTCGGCGTTGATTTTGTTCGCGCCACATTCGCAATGTTCTTTGGCGGTTTTGACGTCCACATTTTGGCTGGCGGCAGAGGTGCAGTCTTTAACGAAGCTGTCACGGGCACCGGCTGGCCAGTTGGAAGGCGCAGCTGCTTGTGCGCCGAGGGAAAGGAGGCTCAGGGTAGCGGCGAGAGCGAGGGTCGAGGTAAAACGCATCATGGGATGCTCCTTTGGGTCGAGGACGAACAGCGATTCTCAGTGGGTTTGAGGCGTCGCGTACAGCTCAAGTTCACTTTTACCGCTATAAAGGCTGGAATTTGTCTTTACGTCGGATGGCGCCGGCGCGATGACCGTTCATCTGTGCTAGCATCAGCCACCTGGCTATTCCCGGGCGCGCCATTTGCCGCCTTGCCATGTTCCTTTTGTTCACTCCAGTCACTCTGGTTCGATTATCGGTTTGCCGAAAGGCTCCTGCCGCTGTAAGGCAGGCGTTCGTTGCTGAACGGCCTGGTGTTGGATCTTGTACTGGCTCATCCCAACCCACGTGACCTTTGGTAGGGGTCACCACTAGGAGAGGAGGCGCCATGCCAACTATTACTCTTCCCGATGGCAGTCAACGTTCATTCGATCATTCGGTTTCCGTCGCCGAGGTCGCCGCATCCATTGGTGCCGGCCTGGCCAAGGCCACCGTGGCCGGCAAGGTCGACGGCAAGCTGGTCGACGCCAGCGACCTGATTACCTCCGACGCCAGCCTGCAGATCATCACGCCCAAGGATCAAGAGGGGCTGGAGATCATTCGTCACTCTTGCGCGCACCTGATTGGCCACGCGGTCAAGCAGTTGTACCCCACCGCGAAAATGGTGATCGGCCCGGTCATTGACGAAGGTTTCTATTACGACATCGCCTACGAGCGTCCTTTTACGCCGGACGACCTGGCCGCCATCGAACAGCGCATGCACGCGCTGATCGAAAAAGATTACGACGTCATCAAGAAAGTCACCCCGCGCGCCGAAGTGATCGACGTGTTTACTGCGCGTGGCGAAGACTACAAGCTGCGCCTGGTAGAAGACATGCCGGACGAACAGGCCATGGGCCTGTATTACCATGAAGAATACGTCGACATGTGCCGTGGCCCGCACGTACCGAATACGCGTTTCCTCAAGTCGTTCAAGCTGACCAAGCTGTCCGGTGCCTACTGGCGCGGCGATGCCAAGAACGAGCAACTGCAGCGGATCTACGGCACCGCCTGGGCTGACAAGAAGCAGCTG
Organism: Pseudomonas sp. G11; assembly: GCF_029457515.1. Lineage (NCBI taxonomy): Bacteria > Pseudomonadati > Pseudomonadota > Gammaproteobacteria > Pseudomonadales > Pseudomonadaceae > Pseudomonas > Pseudomonas sp. G11. Next base: position 5,514,057 of record NZ_CP120377.1, on the reverse strand, counting down.
GCGGCCTACATCCAGCGCATCGAAGAAGCCGAGAAACGCGACCACCGCAAGATCGGCAAGCGTCTGAACCTGTTTCACCTCCAGGAAGAAGCCCCGGGCATGGTGTTCTGGCACCCGAACGGCTGGACCCTGTACCAGGTGCTTGAACAGTACATGCGCAAGGTGCAGCGTGAGAACGGCTACCTGGAGATCAAGACTCCTCAGGTTGTTGACCGTAGCCTGTGGGAGAAATCCGGGCACTGGGCCAACTACGCCGACAATATGTTCACCACCCAGTCGGAAAACCGCGACTACGCCATCAAGCCGATGAACTGCCCTTGCCACGTGCAGGTGTTCAACCAGGGCTTGAAGAGCTACCGCGAGTTGCCGATGCGCCTGGCCGAGTTCGGTGCCTGCCACCGTAACGAGCCATCGGGTGCATTGCACGGCATCATGCGCGTACGCGGCTTCACCCAGGACGACGCACACATCTTCTGCACCGAAGAACAGATGCAGGCGGAGTCCGCTGCATTTATCAAGCTGACCATGGACGTTTATCGCGATTTCGGTTTTACCGAAGTCGAAATGAAGCTGTCCACTCGTCCGGAAAAGCGCGTCGGTTCCGACGAGCTATGGGACCGCGCCGAAGCGGCACTCGCCGCTGCGCTAGACAGCGCGGGCCTTGCGTACGATCTTCAACCGGGTGAGGGCGCGTTCTACGGGCCTAAAATCGAGTTCTCGCTGAAAGATTGCCTTGGCCGTGTCTGGCAATGTGGTACCTTGCAGCTCGATTTTAACCTGCCGATCCGTCTGGGAGCCGAATACGTCTCCGAAGACAACAGCCGTAAACACCCGGTCATGTTGCACCGGGCGATCCTTGGCTCGTTCGAACGGTTCGTCGGGATCCTGATCGAGCACTACGAGGGTGCGTTCCCCGCGTGGCTGGCTCCGACCCAGGCAGTGATCATGAATATCACTGATAAACAGGCAGATTTTGCCGCTGAAGTTGAAAAAACTCTCAACGAAAGCGGATTTCGTGCCAAGTCCGACTTGAGAAATGAAAAGATCGGCTTTAAAATCCGCGAGCATACTTTGCTCAAGGTTCCCTATCTTTTGGTTATCGGAGATCGGGAAGTCGAGATGCAGACTGTCGCTGTGCGTACTCGTGAAGGTGCTGACCTGGGCTCGATGCCCGTCGCCCAGTTCGCTGAGTTCCTCGCGCAAGCGGTTTCCCGGCGTGGTCGCCCAGATTCGGAGTAATTATTATTAAGCGTGAAATGAGACAAGATAAACGAGCTGCACCGAAAGCCCCGATCAACGAGAATATCTCGGCACGCGAGGTTCGGTTAATTGGCGCTGACGGCGAGCAGATTGGCATCGTCTCGATTGATGAAGCGCTTCGTATCGCTGAAGAGTCCAAATTGGACCTGGTGGAAATTTCCGCCGACGCAGTCCCGCCTGTTTGCCGGGTGATGGACTACGGCAAGTCGATCTTCGAAAAGAAGAAGCAGATTGCTGCGGCGAAGAAGAACCAGAAGCAGATTCAAGTAAAAGAAATCAAGTTTCGTCCAGGGACGGAGGAAGGGGATTACCAGGTAAAACTGCGCAACCTGGTACGTTTCCTGAGTGATGGGGACAGGGCCAAGGTATCCTTGCGATTCCGCGGCCGTGAGATGGCCCACCAGGAGCTGGGGATGGAACTCCTCAAGCGGGTTGAAGCTGACCTGCTCGAGTACGGTTCGGTCGAACAGCATCCTAAGATGGAAGGACGCCAGCTGATCATGGTCATCGCCCCGAAAAAGAAGAAGTAATCAACAGGGCACGGCAGGCCTTCTGATTATGTTTATCAACTGAATGCGGAGTATCCGAACATGCCAAAGATGAAGACTAAAAGTGGTGCTGCTAAGCGGTTTCTGAAAACTGCTAACGGTATCAAGCACAAGCACGCTTTCAAGAGCCACATCCTGACCAAAATGTCGACCAAGCGTAAGCGTCAACTGCGCGGTAGCAGCTTGCTGCATCCGTCTGACGTGGCAAAAGTCGAGCGCATGCTGCGCCTTCGTTAATTTTTGGATCAAGACTAGAGGAAGTAACTCATGGCTCGTGTAAAGCGTGGCGTCATTGCCCGTAAACGTCACAAAAAAATTCTGAAACTTGCTAAAGGCTACTACGGCGCACGCTCACGCGTATTCCGTGTTGCCAAGCAAGCGGTAATCAAGGCAGGCCAATACGCCTACCGTGACCGTCGTCAGAAAAAACGTCAGTTCCGCGCTCTGTGGATCGCTCGTATCAACGCTGGTGCTCGTGTTAACGGTCTGTCCTACAGCCGTTTCATTGCTGGCCTGAAAAAAGCGTCCATCGAGATCGACCGTAAGGTTCTGGCTGATCTGGCAGTGAACGAAAAAGCGGCGTTTGCTGCGATTGTCGAGAAAGCTAAAGCCACCTTGGCTTAAGTACCCCCGACAGTCACCCTGGGTTACTCTGTAGCCCAAGGTGTTAAACGTCTTAAATAGGGGAAGAGCCTTCAAGCTCTTCCCCTATTTTGTATCTGGAGTCTGTACATGGAAAACCTGGACGCGCTCGTCGCTCAAGCTCTTGAGGCTGTGCAAAGCGCTGAAGATATCAATGCCCTGGAGCAAATCCGGGTTCACTACCTTGGCAAGAAGGGTGAATTGACTCAGGTGATGAAGACCCTGGGAAATTTGCCGGCTGAAGAGCGTCCGCAAGTCGGTGCGCTGATCAACGTTGCCAAGGAGCGTGTCACAGAGGTTCTCAATGCGCGCAAGGCGTCGCTCGAGGAGGCCGATCTTGCGGCCAAGCTCGCCGCCGAGTCCATTGACGTGACCCTGCCTGGCCGTGGCCAGGCTTCGGGCGGTCTGCATCCGATTACCCGGACTCTGGAACGTATCGAGCAGTTCTTCACTCACATCGGCTACGGCATCGCCGAAGGCCCTGAGGTCGAAGACGACTATCACAACTTCGAGGCGCTCAACATCCCCGGCCATCACCCGGCCCGGTCGATGCACGACACCTTCTATTTCAATGCGAACATGCTGTTGCGCACCCATACCTCGCCGGTACAGGTCCGCACCATGGAATCGCAGAAGCCGCCGATCCGCATCGTCTGCCCAGGCCGTGTGTACCGCAGCGACTCCGATATCACCCACTCGCCGATGTTCCACCAGGTCGAAGGCCTGTTGGTTGATCGCGATATCAACTTCGCCGACCTCAAGGGCACCATCGAAGAGTTCCTGCGGGTGTTCTTCGAGAAAGAGTTGGCGGTGCGTTTCCGTCCATCGTTCTTCCCGTTCACCGAGCCGTCCGCTGAAGTCGACATGGAATGTGTGATGTGCAGCGGTAAAGGCTGCCGCGTCTGCAAGCAGACGGGTTGGTTGGAAGTGATGGGCTGCGGCATGGTTCACCCCAACGTGCTGCGCATGTCCGGGATCGACCCGGAAGAGTTCTCGGGCTTTGCCTTCGGCATGGGCGTTGAGCGTCTGGCCATGCTGCGTTACGGCGTGAACGACTTGCGTCTGTTCTTCGACAACGACTTGCGGTTCCTCGCGCAATTTCGCTAGTCGTAACGAATCTTTAGGAGAGCAGGATGAAATTCAGTGAACAATGGCTGCGTGGCTGGGTAAGCCCGCAGGTAAATCGCGACGAGCTGGTTGCTCGTCTGTCGATGGCCGGTCTTGAGGTCGATAGTGTTACCCCGGCTGCTGGCGTATTCAGTGGCGTGGTTGTGGGCGAGGTGCTGAGCACCGAGCAGCATCCTGACGCCGACAAGTTGCGTGTATGCCAGGTCAGCAATGGCACGGAAACCTTCCAGGTCGTGTGCGGAGCGCCCAATGTGCGTCCGGGCCTGAAGATCCCGTTCGCCATGATCGGCGCCGAACTGCCAGGTGACTTCAAGATCAAGAAAGCCAAGCTGCGCGGTGTCGAGTCCAACGGAATGCTGTGCTCCCAGGCTGAACTGCAGGTAGGCGAGGGCAACGATGGCCTGATGGAGCTGCCGGCCGACGCGCCAGTGGGCCAGGACATTCGTGCCTATTTGGAACTGGAAGACGCCAGCATCGAGGTTGACCTGACCCCGAACCGTGGCGACTGCCTGTCCCTGGCGGGCCTGGCGCGTGAAGTGGGCGCGCTGTACGACGTCCCGGTCACCCGGCCCGTGATTACCGCCGTCCCTGCGGTGCACGACGAAGTCCGCCCGATTGAGGTGCTGGCGCCAAACGCGTGTCCTCGTTACCTGGGCCGTGTGATCCGCAACGTCGACCTGTCCAAGCCCACCCCGCTATGGATGGTTGAGCGCCTGCGTCGCGCTGACGTGCGCAGCATCGACGCTGCCGTCGACATCACCAACTATGTGATGATCGAGCTGGGCCAACCACTGCACGCGTTCGATCTCGCCGAAATCAATGGCGGCATCCGTGTGCGCATGGCAGAAGAAGGCGAGAAGCTGGTATTGCTTGACGGCCAGGAAGTCACCCTACGCGCTGACACCCTGGTAATCGCCGACCATTCCCGCGCCCTGGCGATTGCTGGCGTGATGGGGGGTGAGCACAGCGGCGTGTCCGCGACCACGCGTGACATCTTCCTTGAGAGCGCATTCTTCGACCAGATCGCCATCGCTGGCAAGGCCCGTTCCTATGGCCTGCATACCGATGCGTCGCACCGTTATGAGCGTGGCGTAGACTGGCAGCTCGCCCGTGAAGCCATGGAGCGCGCCACTGGCCTGCTGCTGGACATCACCGGTGGCGAAGCCGGCCCGATTACCGAGGCCGTGAGCGAACAGCATCTGCCGTCCGTTGCACCTATCACCCTGCGCGCCAAGAGCGTCGAGCAAATGCTCGGCCTGGTGATTGAGGCTGCAGAGATTGAGCGACTTCTGTCGGCTCTCGGCCTGGGTATTTCCGCAGGCGGGGAAGGGCAGTGGCGCGTTGAAGTGCCAAGCCATCGTTTCGATATCAGCTTGGAAGTCGACCTGATCGAAGAACTTGCCCGCCTGTACGGCTACAACCGTCTACCGGTTCGTTACCCGCAAGCACGCCTGGCACCGCAACCCAAGGCGGAGGCGCGTGCACACCTGCCTGAGCTGCGTCGTCTGCTGGTTGCCCGTGGTTACCAGGAAGCCGTGACCTACAGCTTCATCGATCCGAAGCAGTTCGAACTGTTCAACCCCGGTGTCGAGCCGTTGTTGTTGGCCAATCCGATTTCCAACGACATGGCCGCCATGCGTTCTTCCCTGTGGCCAGGCCTGGTGAAAGCGCTTTCCCACAACCTGAATCGTCAGCAGGATCGCGTGCGCATGTTCGAAAGCGGCCTGCGTTTTGTCGGCCAACTGGACGGTTTGAAGCAGGAACCGATGCTGGCCGGTGTAGTGTGCGGTAGCCGTCTGCCGGAAGGCTGGGCACAAGGTCGTGATGCGGTGGACTTCTTCGACGTCAAGGCTGACGTGGAAGCCGTATTGGGTTTTGCCGGTGCATTGGGTGATTTCACCTTCGTTCCAGGCAACCACCCGGCGCTGCACCCTGGCCAGACCGCGCGTATCGAGCGCGAAGGTCGCCTGGTAGGCTTCGTCGGCGCCATTCACCCGGAACTGTCGAAAACCCTCGGCCTTGACCGTCCGGTCTTCGTCTTTGAGTTGGTCCTGGCGGAAGTCGCTTCGGGCAAGATGCCTAAATTCAGCGAGCTGTCGCGCTTCCCTGAAGTGCGTCGAGACCTGGCCCTGATCGCCGACCGCGAAGTCGCCGCCACTGCCGTCCTGGATGTAATCCGTGAAAATGCAGGGGAATGGCTGACAGACCTCAGGCTATTTGACGTCTATCAGGGTAAAGGCATTGATCCGCATAGAAAAAGCCTTGCAGTTGGCTTGACCTGGCAGCATCCATCGCGCACTCTTAATGACGATGAGGTGAACACCACGACACAAAATATCCTCACCTCGCTCGAACAAAGGTTAAACGCCACGTTAAGGAAGTGACGTATGGGGGCTTTGACGAAAGCTGAGATGGCGGAACGTCTGTACGAAGAGTTGGGTCTGAACAAGCGCGAGGCCAAGGAATTGGTTGAGCTGTTTTTTGAAGAAATCAGACACGCTCTGGAAGACAATGAACAGGTCAAATTGTCCGGTTTCGGCAATTTTGACCTGCGGGACAAACGCCAGCGGCCTGGCCGCAATCCAAAAACGGGAGAAGAAATCCCGATCACGGCTCGCCGTGTGGTCACCTTTCGTCCAGGGCAGAAGTTGAAGGCCCGAGTTGAGGCTTATGCTGGAACCAAGTCATAACGACGAGCTACCCGTCATCCCAGGCAAACGCTACTTCACCATTGGTGAAGTCAGCGAGCTATGTGCGGTAAAACCGCACGTGCTGCGCTACTGGGAGCAGGAGTTTCCTCAACTCAACCCCGTCAAGCGTACCGGGAACCGTCGGTATTATCAGCGCCAGGATGTGCTGATGATCCGACAGATCCGTGCGTTGCTGTATGACCAGGGGTTCACCATCAGCGGCGCCCGCCAGCGCATGTCCGGTGATGAAGCCAAAGACGACACCACCCAATACAAGCAACTGATCCGCCAGATGATCTCCGAACTCGAAGATGTGCTGGTGGTGTTGAAGAAATGATTCAGGCTTTTAAAATACTTCCACATTTCAAAAGCTTGCGGTATATTCCTGATCGCTTCGTTGCGAAGCGAACCCAGTAACACGCCTAGTCGGGGCGTAGCGCAGTCCGGTAGCGCACTAGCATGGGGTGCTAGGGGTCGAGTGTTCGAATCACTCCGTCCCGACCATATTTTTCAATGACTTAGCCCAATCTGAAAAGGTTGGGCTTTTTCATGTCTCGAAAAATACTCCCACATTTACTCCCACGGATATCTTGGATCTCGGTAGATATGCCACTTGAGAGGCGTTCGACTCTCGTTTCCCCGGGCAGCTCGTATCAGTGCAAGAGTCAGAAGGCGCGAGTAGGTTTGTTAAAGGGTTGCCGATTTGCAGATCGGTTGCGGTTGATGCTGAGTCGCGCCGCAAAGCGTGGTAAGCCGGAAGCCTGTAAATACAGTTAAGGTCGCTCTCTCCAAAGAACGTTTTGACTGGGCTTCAGCAAGGTGGTTTTAGCTCAAAAAACGAGTTATGCCCCATTTTCCTCCCTCATTCGCGCCGAGTGTGCGAGTGATCGCGAATGGCGATTTCTGACGGACTCAAGTATGGCAGTGGCTGGTATTCAGTACGCCTCCTTATACGGGCGAGCAACCCGTCTATGGCAAATCTTTGGTCGTTCGGAAGACGATATGGAGATGAGTGGATATCCTAAGTGCGGTCGGTGTGAGTCTGAAGCGTGTCGAGTGTTGGCGCTGATTTAAAACTGACCCACCCTGCCGACTGAAAATTGACCCAGGACGGATTGCTGATTTTTGCCCCAGCAATTGTGGATAAGCTTAGCAGCAGTGTTCCGATTCAAGACCATCAAGCCCCACCGCAAGCGGCAGGGCATTTATGGTGCGGATCAAAATGGCTCATCGTCCTCGACATCATCTCCGTCCTTGCGCTTTCGTTCCCGTGACTTGATCTTTGTCTGCGCGGCCAAGGTGCTGTGTTGTAGTCGGTAGGACTCGTTGCCCGTTTCGACGATGTGGCAGTGGTGTGTCAGCCGATCCAGCAACGCGGTGGTCATCTTGGCGTCGCCAAACACACTCGACCATTCCGAGAAGCTCAGGTTGGTGGTGATGACCACGCTGGTGTGTTCGTACAGTTTGGACAGCAGGTGAAATAACAGGGCACCGCCGCTTTGACTGAAGGGCAAATACCCCAGCTCATCCAGTATCACCAGGTCTGTTCGTAGCAGTCCCTGGGCGATTCGCCCTGCCTTGCCATCGTACTTCTCACGCTCCAGCAGATTCACCAGATCCACCGTGGAAAAGAAGCGCACGCGTTTGTTGTGGGCCGTGATTCCGGATACAGCCAAGGCACTGGCCAGGTGTGTTTTCCCGGTTCCAGGGCCGCCGATGAACACGACATTCTGCGCGGTTTCAGTGAACGCTAAGCTGGATAGATCGCTGACCAGCCGGGCATCAGCGCTGGAAGCGCTGAAGTCAAAGCCAGCTAAGTCACGGTGCATGGGGAGTTTTGCCATGTTCATCTGATGATTCACCGAGCGTACCGCGCGATCCGCATGTTCCTGCTGAAGCAGATGTTCCAGCAGCCATTTCGATGAAGCCGTCGACGCTGTTCCTTGAGAGACCAGTTCTTCCCAAGCACTGGCCATGCCGTGCAGGCGAAGTTCTTTGAGTTCAGTCATTAGGTCACGCATTGCGATTCTCCTCATCGGTCGCACGGAGCCGGTCGTAGCGTGCCGTATTGGCAACAGGCGCGACCTTGAGTTGCAGGCTGGTTTCTACACAGGGAGGTGGTGTGGTGGAGGTCAGGCGGGCAACGACATTGAGGATGTGATCGGCGCTCAGACTTCCCGATTCAAGTACCAGCTCCACCGCCACCAGCACTGGTTCGAGACCCGCAATTGGCACAGCAGCCAGTACCTGCATCATGATTCGATCACCGTTGGTGTGACGCCTCAGTCCTCGTTTGAGAAGCCGTAACGGTTTTGGCAAATCAGCAAATGGCGCGCCGTTGCGCAATGCACCAGGCTTGCGTTCGATGAGTGGGATGTAGTGCTGCCAGTCAAAACTGACCTGATCTCGATCAAAGAGGCGCTCGTGACTGGCGATCACCGTTTCGTCGGCAATGACCACGATCCGCGAAGGGTACAAACGGCTGCTGACCCACTGGCCGACTCTCTCACATGGCACTGAATAGCGATTTCGCGCCACGCTGATCAGACAGGTGCTGGAGACCCGCACGGTACGCTCGACGTAGCCATCAAATACCGTCGGCATTGGCATCATTTCGACCTGCTCCAGCTCCAAGACCTCGGCCACCGTCAGCCCGTTGTACTGCGGATGCACCAGTTCGCTCCAGAGCGACCGGCAACGTTGGCCGAGCCAGACATTCAGCTCCTCAAAGGTATGGAACATGCAATTTTGAGCATCGAGCCAGATTCGCCTCCGGCTGTCCTGCACGTTCTTTTCGACGATGCCTTTCTCCCAGCCAGAGGCCACGTTGCAGAAGTCCGGATCGAACAGATAGTGCGCGCACATCACGGAAAACCGGGCGTTGACCGTGCGGCCTTTACCTTTGTTGACCTTGTCGACAGCCGTTTTCATGTTGTCGTAGATGCCGCGACGTGGCACGCCACCCAACGCTCCAAACGAGCGCGTATGGGCATCAAATAGCATCTCGTGGCCTTGGCTGGGGTACGCAACCAACCAGAATGCGCGGCTGGCGCACAGCTTCATGTGGGAGACCTGGACACGTCGAAAAAGACCACCGATCAGCAGACCTTCTTCGCTCCAGTCAAATTGAAAGGCCTCACCGAGAGCAAACGTCAGCGGTACAAAAGCGCGTAAAGACTTGCCTTGCTCCCCTCGCCAAGAGCGGACAAACGCCGTGAGCTGGCTGTAGCCGCCGTCGTAACCCTCGGCCTTGATCTGCTCGAAAAGCGCTTTGGCGCTCCTGCGGTTGTGTCTTGGCCGGAACGAATCGGCCTTGAGCGCCTGCTCCAGGGTCTCGTGAAAAGGGCTGAGCTTATTGAAGGTTGCGCACCGTTGGTACGCTGGCTGAGTGGCTTCGGGCGCTCTGACCCATTTTCGGATGGTGTTTCTCGACAGCCCGGTACGCTTGGCTATCTGATGCAGCGAGAGCTTGTCGCGGAAGTACATCCGCCGGATTTTTCCCAACATTTCCATGCTGATCACCCTGTGTTCTCCTGCTCAAAAAGTGAGCAGAAGCAGTTGAACACCTGGGTCAGTTTTCAGTCGGCAGAACAGCCTCTACTGGGTCAGTTTTCGGTCAGCGGCAACACTAACACTTCAACTTCGGTGCCTTCGCGGCGGAACTTGATAACCACCTTGTCCAGGGCAGCAACTGCGGTGATATCCCAGAAGTGGGCGCGATTCAGGTCGATGGTTACCTTGTTCAGGGCTTCTTTGAAGTCGAAGGCCGCGACGAACTTGTCTGCCGAGCTGAAGAACACCTGGCCAGTGACGTTATAGCTACGATGCTCGCCGGATTCGTCCAGCGAAGAACTGATCGCCATGTAATGGCCAACCTTGTTGGCGAAGAACATCGCGGCCAGCAGCACGCCGGCCAACACGCCGAAGGCAAGGTTGTGGGTGGCCACCACGACCACAACGGTGACGACCATGACAATGTTGGTCGACAACGGGTGCTTCTTCAGGTTGCGCAGCGAATCCCAACTGAAGGTGCCGATGGACACCATGATCATCACTGCCACCAGCGCAGCCATCGGGATCTGCTTCAGCCAGTCGCCGAGGAACACCACCATCAGCAGCAGGAATACACCTGCGGCCAGGGAGGACAGACGAGAACGACCGCCGGATTTCACGTTGATGATCGACTGACCAATCATCGCGCAGCCGGCCATACCGCCGATCAGACCCGAAGCAATGTTGGCCACGCCCTGGCCCTTGCACTCGCGGTTCTTGTCGCTGGGGGTGTCGGTCAGGTCGTCGACAATAGTCGCGGTCATCATCGACTCCAGCAGACCGACCACGGCCAGCGCTGCCGAGTAAGGGAAGATGATGGCCAACGTCTCGAACGTCAGCGGCACGTCAGGCCAGAGAAAGATTGGCAGCGTATCCGGCAGTTCCCCCATATCACCGACCGTGCGGATATCCAGCCCAACCGACATGGCGACTGCGGTCAGCACGATGATGCACACCAGTGGCGATGGGATGAGCTTGCCGATCCTGGGGATATAGGGAAATAGGTAGATGATGCCGAGGCCTGCGGCTGTCATGGCGTAGACGTGCCAGGTGACATTGGTCAGCTCGGGCAGCTGAGCCATGAAAATCAGGATCGCCAGTGCATTGACGAAGCCGGTCACCACCGAGCGCGAAACGAAGCGCATCAGCGAGCCGAGCTTCAGGTAGCCAGCACCAATTTGCAACACGCCACACAGCAGCGTGGCGGCCAGCAGATATTCAAGACCATGGTTCTTGACCAGGGTCACCATCAGCAGTGCCATGGCCCCTGTCGCGGCTGAAATCATGCCTGGGCGGCCACCGACAAAGGCGATCACCACGGCGATACAGAATGAGGCGTAGAGACCAACTTTGGGGTCGACGCCCGCAATGATAGAGAAAGCGATGGCTTCAGGGATCAGCGCAAGTGCGACGACGATCCCCGCGAGCACGTCGCCACGGACGTTGGAAAACCACGTTTGTTTGAGTGTTTGTAGCATCAGAATATCCAAAGCAATGCACCGCACGCATGCCAGGAAAATGGCGAGCGCGTCGATACGAATTCAAATTGTGAGGATTATTTTGCTGTGCGCTTTGGGTGTAAGAACCGGGCATACAGCAGTACGCAGCCGCCAGCGAAACTGGCGGAGGCGAGGTTGTTGCGAGGGGGCGTAGCGCTAAGGCGGCGTAGGCTGCCAGTAGAGCGTTTGGAGTACAGTCATGCTGGTGTTCCTGTAGCTCAAGGGGTATGCGGAGCCAAAAGTATACAGTGAAGCTATCGTCGATTGCGATCCGCCGCCCTGCTTTGCGAAGCCACGTCTGAAATAGGCTTAGTCGAGGAGTATCGCCATCAGGAACGAAGGAAAATAATCAAAAAAATGTTAGGGAGTTAATTTGCTTATAAATCAATATCTTACACTCAACTAACTGTTAGGGTCATTCAGATACAATGACGGCTGCGTGATCGCCCGCAGCTACGATGCCAAGCCCTATGTGAAGATGGGCGAGCCGTATTTCCAGATCAAGCACAAGCTGCATAAGCACGGCATCATCCCGTTCTCTTCGAACTATGCGCTCTATGGCGACATGAGCGAGCGGGTCATGACGCTCATTGAATCATTGGTGCCTGCCGTCGAGGTCTACAGCATCGATAAGAATAAGTTGCATACTGTGGACGCCCAAAGTTAGATGGCGTCCCAATGGACATTGATGCTTGTTCTTATAGAGATTTCACTTGCCTACCGTCGAACACATTCACTTCAGTCCGCATGACCTTTCTGTCCAAGACCGCCTGATTACCTACTCGCTGAATAGCTCCCGTGTAGTGATCGAAGGACTACCACAAATATTCTGGGAAGACGGCTTGCCCTGGAGAGAAGCCAATCTCTGGGCTATGGAGAGAGTCACCAATGGTGAGGCACTCCTTAAGACCGTTTCTAGCAACCTGAACGGGCTGTTGAACTACGCGAAGTTTTTGGAGAGTCGCAGGCTTCAGTGGTTTGAGTTTCCGTCTCGAAAGGCTGATCGATGTCTTGTTCAGTACCGTGGGGCGCTTATCAAGGCTCGTGATGCCGGTCATATCAGTCCTGCCACGGCTTCCGAGTACATGCGTAACTGCATCAGTTTCTACAGGTGGGTCAGGAGGCGTGGCCTTCTAAACCCGCTATTGCCGTTGTGGAAAGACAAGCGCTATTTCATCAAATACTTTGACCAGGTCGGCTTCGAGCGAACGCTAGCTGGCACCACCACCGATCTGGGTATTCCAAACCGAAAACGCATTGGGGTCACTTTGGAAGGTGGGCTACTTCCTGTGTCAGCGGTTGATCGAGACGCCATTCTTGATTTCGCAAAACAGAGCGCCTCACCCGAGCTTTATCTGATGTTGGCTCTAGGTTTCTTTACGGGTATGCGACTGGGAACGATCTGTGACCTTCGTATCGATGCGTTGGAGCGTGCCATACATGACCCGTCTGCTGAAGGTCTGCTTCTGATATCCGTAGGGCCAGGTGCGTCCCCGCCCGTGCATACCAAATTTGCAGTAACTGGCCAGGTATGGATTCCCGAAGCTTTGTGTTCAGAAGTCTTGGAGTATGCCAAGGGTCTTCGCAGGTTGACTCGCGAGGCATCTGCTGCTGGCGAGCATCAAGACTTAGTGTTCTTGACACGTTTTGGAAACCCTTTCGGACGTCGCAACAGTGATCAGTCTTCGGCCATAAACGTTGAGATGTCATCACTTAGAAAACTAGGCATCGCGTCGGGCATCAAAGCGCTCAGGAAGTTTCGCTTCCACCAATCCCGATGCACCTTTGGAACTGAGTTAGCTAGGCTCGCTTTAGCAAATTGCACTGATGTGGCGATAGTGATTGCGACTGTCAGCAATGCATTGCTTCACGGTCGAAATTCGGAGGCTACCACCTTCAAATACATCAAATTTGTGCAAGCCGCGCCCGCTAAGCAGGCCATTGCGAACAGCTTCATGACTGCGTTTATAGGGATTGCGTCGATGCAGGGAGCAAGCAATGAATAATCTGACGTTTTCAGACCTAACGTTTCCAATGCTTGAGTACGCGAAAAATGAGACGCCCTGGGATCTGGCACCACTTTTATACAGCGGTGGTGCTAAGGCAAAAGTGAAGACTGTACGCAGTGAAATCACATCAGGTGCTTTGAGTGATCCTTTGCTGGAGCGGGTAGAGCTTGTGAAGGGGCTCCATGACTGTTTGACCGACGACCTTGTCGGCGGGGGGAGCCGCTTTTCGGCAAATAACAAGATTGGTGCGTTGAGGAAGTTTTTTCAGTGGGTGGATCAGTGCGAGCGTCCGTTGAGCATTGATACGGTCGCGGAGGAATACCTGGGGTGGGCTGAACATCTTCTACAGCGTCATCGCGTGGAAGGATATCTAACTGCCGGATCATTATACGACGCGGCAAGTTTAACCGCGACGATGCTCGACCGAGTTCTAGGCCGAAGCTCGACGCTTCTGTACAGCACCCGAATTCGCAAGCCTAGAGGCAACGGAAAGGCCAGTAATGGGGGCGCTGATAAGCAAAGTTTAGAAGAGAGCTTTTCATTCGGGCAGTTCATTGCCGACGTCTGTACGTCCCTTACCTATGAGGCTGTGACGGGGCCACTTCCCATCCACGTGGAGTTGCGGTCGGGTTCGACGCTACCTATCTGGTGCGGCCTGCGCGATACAGAGAGGGAAGCGTCACGACGGATTCGACCTCAAACCAAATTCCAGATTGCGACCATCCTTAGAAACCGCGAACTTCGGAACGCTGACGTTTCAATCGAGACTCGATACCCGGCAGTGAATCTGCGCATTCCACGCCATCCGGCCACCCAGCCCACCAACATCCGGCCACCTATTCCACGCTCATCCGGCCGGGCAGTCGGAGCGCAGCGACGCAGGTTTGCATTGTTAGTCTGAAGTCTCTGTCGCCGTCAATTTCGTTGCGCGCCTGCGCATCGATTCGCCCTTCAGTTCGATCCGATAAGCGTTATGTACCAGCCGGTCGAGGATCGCATCGCCCAAGGTCGGATCGCCGATCAGTGCGTGCCATTTGTCCACCGGCATCTGGCTAGTCACCAGCGTCGAGCGGTTGCCGTAGCGGTCGTCCAGCAGTTCAAGCATGTCGCGCCGCTGAGCAGCGGTAAACGGCGCCAAGCCCCAGTCATCCAGGATCAGCAGGTCGGTCTTGGCGTAGCCGGCCATTAGCTTGGCGAAGCGGCCGTCGCCGTGTGCCAGGCCCAGTTCTTCCATCAAGCGCGGCAGGCGCAGATAGCGCACGCTGTAACCGTCGCGGCAAGCTTTATGAGCCAGCGCGCAGGCGAGCCAGGTTTTGCCTACGCCCGTCGGCCCGCCGATGATCAGGTTCAGGCCATCGCGCAGCCACTGACCGCTACCCAGTTGCAGGATCAGCGCCTTGTCCAGGCCACGAGGGCTGCGGTAATCGATGTCTTCCAGGCAGGCGTTATGGCGCAGTCGTGCGGCTTTGAGGCGAGTCGTCAGGCGGGCGTCTTCGCGCTCGGTCAGCTCGCGGTCGACCATCAGGCCGAGGCGTTCGTCGAAGCTGAGATCGTTGATGTCGGGCGTTGCGTGTTGTTCGCCAAGCGCCTTGATCATGCCGTGCAGGCGTAGGATTTGCAGCTTGTCGAGGGTCGGGTTAGGCAGCATGTTCGTGCTCCTTTTTCAGTCAGTGGTAGTAGCCAGGGCCGCGCAGATTGATATGTTCATCGGGCAGTAACGGCAGGTTTTGCTGGGCAAGAGGTAGCCGTTCCAGGCCTTGGCGCAGGATCGATTCGAGGCTCTTGTAACTGCATGCGCCTAGGGCCAGCGCACGTTGGCAAGCGGCTTCCAGCCGCTCTTCGCCGTGCTGTTTGCTCAAGCGCAGGATGCCCAGGCAGGCGCGGAAGCCATGCTGCGGATGGATTCGGCGTTCGAGGATGTAGGCGATGACACCGGCCGTATTCGGGCCCGTCTGCTCAGCCCAGCGGATCAGCCGCTGGGGCGTCCACTCGGCGTGTTCGCGGTGACTTTTGGGCATGTGCTCGGTGTGGGTAGTGTGGCGGCCTTTGTGCGGCGAGCGCAGATGGCTGGCCACGCGCTGGTTGGCGTGGAAGCACTCGACGGTCTGCGCGGTCAGGCGTACTTCGAGTTGGTGTTTCACCAGTTGGTACGGCACGGAGTAAAAATGGCCGTCGACTTCGACGTGGTAGTCGATGTGGACTCGCACCTTTTTCCATTCGGCGTAGACATATGGATGTTCTGGTAGCGGTTGCAGCGCGGGTTGGTCGATGGTCTCGAAGGCCGAGCGGCGTGAGCCGGGCAGTTTCTTGAAGGGCTTCTGATTGAGGCGATCCAGCAGCAACGCGATGGCTGTGTTGAGTTCGCCCAAGGAGAAGAACTGGCGGTTGCGCAGCACCGCCAGTATCCACCGCTCGACGACCTGTACGCCGACTTCAACCTTGGCTTTGTCCCTGGGTTTACGCGAGCGCGCGGGCAGCACGGCTACGCCGTAATGCTCGGCGAGATCGCGGTAACTGGGGTTGATATCCGGCTCGTAGCGATGCGCCTTGGTCACGCCACTGCGCAGATTGTCGGGCACCAGGATCTGTGCGGTGCCGCCGAAAAAAGCAAAACAGCGGGCGTGCGAGCCCAGCCAGTCGGGCAGTTTCTGCGACCAGGTCGCCTCGGCGAAGGTGTAGCTGGAGGCGCCGAGGACGGCGACGAATATCTGGGCCTGGCGGATCTCTCCGGTTCGCCGGTCGATGATCGGCACGGTCTGACCCGCGTAATCGACGAACAGCTTTTCGCCGGCGCGATGTTCCTGGCGCATGACCACGTCGACCTTGGCGGCCCAGAGCCGGTAGTGCTCGCAGAACCAGCTGTACTGGAAGCCTTGCGGGTGCGCCAGTCGATATTCTTGCCAAAGCAGGGCCAGGGTTACGCCGGGGCGGCGCAACTCTGCGTGGACATGAGTCCAGTCCGGCATCGGACGTTGATCGCTGGGGACGTCGGGTGGTGGCGGAAAAAGACGCTGCTGCAACTGCGCCTCGCTCGCCGCACACGGCCAAGTCAGCCCGCTGGCAGCAAAGCGATTGAGGTACTCACCGATAGTTGCGCGACCCACCTGCAAGCTGACAGCGATCTGGCGAGCAGATAGGCCGACCTCAAACTTGAGACGTAGCACTTCCTTAATTTTACGCATGGATAACCGCTCCACGACGACCTCTCTGCTTCGATAAAAGAGGTCGATGGTAGTGAATTAATCCTGCGTTGCTGCCTGCCTTGTGGGTGGCCGGATGGCCGTGGAATGGGTGGCCGGATCATCGTGGAATCAGTGGCCGGATGTTCATGGAATGGGTGGCCGGATGCCCGTGGAATCCGCAGTGAATCTGCGAATCGAAGCCGAGCTGCTCATGTTCATCGCACAAACCGGCATGAATTTGTCGCAGGCGCATCAGCTTCGTATCGACCAATACCATTACACGAGTCATTTTGATGGTTACCAAGTGAGGTCTTACAAAAATCGCCGTCAGGGTGAAGTGCTGTTTGACGTTTTCTCAAGCTACAAGCAGTGGTTCGAACGCTACATTGAGTGGCGTAACACGTGGTTTCCAGACGATCTAGAGGGACTTCTTTTCCCTCTCGTCCGCCCTGGGGGACGTCTCGTTTTAGAAGCTCCTCAGTTCACGGCTATCGCGCGCGTCTGCACCGATTCCAGTGTTCGATTCGTTCGACCCCGTAAGCTCCGGGGTGCGCGTATTAATTGGCTGCTACGTGAGTCGCAACGGCCGGAACTGGTGGCGGAAATCGCACAGCATACCGCTGAAACTTTGATTCGTGTGTACGCCGAGCCCAATCCGCAAATTGCGATGATTGAAATCACTCGATTTCACCGGCAAGCAGATCCCGTCGTTTGCTCACCTGCTCCAGGTACTTGTGTGGAGCCGATACCAGAATCGGTCGTGGATGCTCCGACTAATGCTCCTGATCCCGATTGTATCAACGCTGCGGGTTGCCTTTTCTGTGTCAATCATCGGGATATTGAAAGCGAGGATCACGTCTGGTCTCTGAGTAGTTTGCGAGTGCTCAAGAGCTTGGAGCTAGTTAGATATCGCCCAGCTTGCACGGATAGATCTGACGAGACTGACCATCCAGCGATGCTTGCGGTCGAGCGTCTGAGCGCGAAGTTACGGTTCTTTCAAGAGAGTAGCGAGGTACGTCGGCTTTGGGTGGAAGAGGCATTCGCACGCATAGCTGAGGAGGACTATCACCCAGCTTGGGATGGATTTATTCGGCTTGCGGAAGTTACAGCGGGGACTTCCCTATGAATATGCTCACAACGTTGGGGCTTTCTATCGAGTCGCCTCTCGCCGTTCCTGGGGCATCGAATTACCGTCCAGAGAGCTGGCCTCCGTCACCTGATTGGCCGGTCGTAATTGATGCACAGGGCAAAGTAATAAGCCGTTGGGGCGATCCAATTTGGAGGCTTGATCCATGGGCCAAGAAGGCACTGACGCTGAATTTTGGTGATGGGCCAGTTAAAAAATCAGCGGCGCCAATTAGCTCAAAGAACGCAAATTTACTTCGAATCATCACTGGCTGGTGGCTATACGGGCCGTATGGCGCTCGTGGCTACAGATCCCTTAAAACGCGTTTCGATCAGATGCGGCGGCTGTTTGTTCTTTGCGAAGAGGCAGGAATACTTGCCAGCGAATTAAGCCACTTTCCACGCGTATGCGAACGGATCCCTGCCTTTCTTCATACCTCAAGAAAAACCGAGTTTCTGTCGTTAATGCATGAGCTTTACGCGTCCCGTAGTGCCGTAGGATTTACGTTGCTGGATTCAGGCTCCCTAACCCGTCTGGCTGCGCTTTTTCCAACTCACCATACAGCTCAAACACCTTACATTCCTCCACGTATTTGGCGCTATCAAGTTACTAGGCTGCGAGAGTGCCTTGATGATTTCCTATCCCATCGAGAACAGGTTGAAGCTTGTTACCGGTTCTGCTTCGCGGCTTACGAACATAACCAGAGGGTTTCGGAGAGAACAGCGTGCGTAAACGCCCCGCCTTTTTGCGGCCATAAGATGCAATTATCAGGCGCTAAAACGGGGCTTCGTTTTCTTGGCGCGTTTGCGGAAACGGCGAAACGCTTCGGCGTCTTTGAGCTACTTGAACGTTGGGTAGGGCGCAGTGGTGACTTGCAAGTAAGAGCGCTGACTAGCTATCTGAAACTGGTCAACGGCGCGGGATTGGCTTACATCCTTAACTTCAGTCTCATGCGGGTTGAGGAAGCATGGAATCTTCGAGCCGGGTGCCTTGACATCGAGCACGACAAGAGTTTCGGCGACATTTTTTTGTTACGTGGGCAGACGACAAAAACGCTCTCTGATAGGGACGCCGTTTGGGTCACATCCCCATCTGTGGCGGTCGCCGTGAAGGCGATGGAGGTTATTTCTCTATTTCGCTCACTCCACGCACCTCACGAAGCCGCGAGAGTTCTCGCCGGGCGTTACTTGACCGATTTTTCTTACGAGCCCTGGAGTTCGTTGCGCAATAAAGGTAATCACTCACTGAGGCCGAGCATCCAGTCATATTCCGACCTTTTGGGGAAGTATGGGAAGCTCTTTGACTTAGAACGTTTGCGTATCACGCCTGAGGATTTGAAATTGGCCCGGCTAGCTACCCCTTCATTGCCGGAGGAGTATCAAGTGGGCGATGTATGGCCGTTGGCTTGGCATCAGTTGCGTAGAACTGGGGCAGTGAACATGCAAGCTTCCGGGCTCGTAAGTGATGCTTCGCTTCAGTACCAGCTCAAGCACGTCACACGAGCGATGAGCCTTTACTACGGACAAAATCACTCGCGGGTGCGTCTAGAGGAGAAGGCTCACACTCTGTACGTTCGCACAATGTACGAGACGCTTGGAAGAGAATTACAGCAGCTAACGAGTGAGCGTTTTGTCAGTCCCCATGGAGACAAACGAAAGGCTGAGATCGTTCGGCTGATTTCGCCAGAGGATGCGAAGAAGATGATTGGTTTGGCAAAGAAAGGCGCGGTCGCCTGTCGCCCGATAATTCTTGGCGTTTGTTCGAGTCGCGAGCCTTGTCCGTACGGCGGAATTGACAACATTGCCCGTTGCGGGGGTGGTGATTCAGTGGATGCAAAACCTTGCCCTGATGTGCTGTATGACTCAGAACGATTGGGTGCGGTAGATGATTTTGAACATGTACTCAAAGAGCGGCTTGCTACTGCTCAGGGAGGGAGTCCGCTAATGGAATCGTTGATGGCTCAAAAGCGAAGCGTAGAGAGCTTTCGCCGTGTCGTAGGAAGCGCAAATGGACGTTGAACTCCCTGCTCGCCGAAGCGCGGCTGATCAATATCGTGATGCTTTTGAGCGTCTGAAACTCAATAAGCCACAGCTTCTACCAAAGGGGACACCGGTCACTCAGAACAACGTGGCCAAAGAGGCCGGGAGCGATCCGTCAGCGCTTAAGAAATCTCGTTTCCCGAGTCTCATCGCAGAGATAAAAACCTACGTGGAACAACATGCGGAGGAGCGACCTCCTTCGTTGAACCAGGTAAATCATCTTGCCCGTCAGAAAAGCCGCGCCTTGCGGGATCGGATTGAGCAGGTTGCTCGACAGCGCGACCAGCTAGCAAGTTTACTGAGCGAGGCGGATGCGAAAATCATAGAGCTGTATGACCGTATTGCTGAGCTTGAGCGACAGTTACCTGCGTCCAACATACTGTCGTTGGATCCACGCGGGCCCAGAAAGCTTTGAGATAACAGCGCGCGTGCAGCTAGTCGCCAGGTGTAGGGGACTGCCTATTCCGACCACTCTGCTGCTCAACCTTGATGCTGCGAGCCGGAAAGAGAAGAGCGCTCTGCTTGATTGAGGCATCTCAGCCGGCAGCTCCGGGCTAGATGCTTCCTGCCTAGTGGCTGCGATCCGCTGATGGAAACAGGCAGCTATCGGCCAAATCAGATACTCCCCCCTTAAACCATCAGATACGATCACCACTAAAACGAAAACACCTCTGATAGCTCCCACATCGCACCACACCTGCTATCTGCGCACTTCTAATTCTGAAGGAGATCTTTCCTACGGCCAAAATTAGTATTAAGGTAACGAAAACTACATAATAAGTAGAATGTACTACATGAAAAACTGGTTGATTTTGATTCTCGGTCTGCCGACCGCCAATGCCACCGAACGCATGCGAGCTTGGCGCGCTTTGAAAGCCAGCGGCGCGGCAGTCATACGCGATGGCGCCTACCTATTGCCGAATAGCGGTGTCTGTCGTGAAGTGCTTGCGTCTGTCGAACGTGACATTCTGGCGATCAACGGCACCGCCTATGTCCTGCCTGTCGTCGACCCTGACGGTGAACGCTTTATCGAGTTGTTCGACCGTAGCGATGACTACGGCAAGCTTGGTGTAGAGATCGAAGAATGCCGTGGACAGTTGAATGCTGAAAATGCGCTGGCGACGACCAAACAAATTCGTAAGCTACGCAAAGCCTACGATCAGATAGCCAGCATCGATTACTTTCCAGGTAAGCCGAAGCAGCAGATTGATTCGGCTTTGCAGGAGTTGGAGACAGCAGTCAGCAGAGCCCTGTCTCCGGATGAGCCGCACAGCAGTAACCAACCAATACCGGCACTCAATCTTGACGAATATCAGGGGCGTATCTGGGCAACGCGCAAACGTCCCTGGGTCGACCGGCTAGCGTGTGCCTGGCTGATTCGCCGCTTCATTGACCCGCAAGCTCAGATCCTTTGGCTGAACACTCCACAGGACTGTCCGGTAGATGCGTTGGGTTTTGATTTTGATGACGCGACCTTCAGCCATGCTGGTAACCGCGTGACCTTCGAAACCCTGCAAGCCAGTTTTCAAATCCAGAAACCAGGTCTAGGGCGCATTGCTGCCCTTGTGCATTACCTCGATGTCGGCGGTATTCAGCCGGTGGAGGCTGCTGGCATTGAGCGGGTGCTGGCAGGGCTGCGCGAAACCATAACCGACGACGACCATTTGCTGGCAGCAGCAAGTGCCATCTTCGACGGCCTGCTCGCCGGGTTCGTGAAAGAGGAGAAACCCAATGAGTAAGGAATTGGCGCCAATGGTTGAAGAAGAGCTGTCGAGGCCGGAAGCAATCAGTTTGCGTGAGGCGTTCTGGTTCTGGTTGAAGCTCGGCTTCATCAGCTTCGGAGGGCCTGCGGGTCAGATCTCGATCATGCACCAGGAATTGGTGGAGCGGCGGCGTTGGATATCCGAACGCAGGTTTCTGCATGCCCTCAATTACTGCATGTTGTTGCCTGGGCCAGAGGCGCAGCAGTTGGCCACCTATATTGGCTGGCTGATGCATCGAACTTGGGGAGGCGTTATCGCGGGTGCGCTGTTTGTGCTGCCCTCTCTATTTATCCTGATCGCGCTGTCATGGATGTACATCGCCTTCGGCGAAGTGCCTGTGGTGGCAGGGCTCTTCTATGGCATCAAGCCTGCCGTGACCGCCATCGTCGTGCAGGCGGCACATAGAATCGGCTCTCGGGCATTGAAGAACAATTGGCTATGGGCGATAGCGGCGGCTTCATTCACCGCAATCTTCGCATTCAATGTTCCGTTCCCGTTGATCGTTCTGGGTGCTGCATTGATCGGTTATGTCGGTGGACGCTTGGCACCCGAGAAATTCAGAGCCGGGGGCCATAGCGCCGCCAAGAAATCCTTTGGCCCGGCCTTAATCGATGATGACACTCCGTCCCCGGAGCATGCCCGGTTCAGTTGGTTGAAGTTGGCATGGCTTGCACTGATAGGAGCCGTGCTATGGGCATTGCCGATGGGGATTTTGACCGCATTATTTGGCTGGGAAGGCACCTTGACCCAGATGGGCTGGTTCTTTACCAAGGCGGCGCTTTTGACGTTTGGCGGGGCCTACGCGGTGCTGCCGTATGTGTATCAAGGCGCAGTCGGTCACTATGGCTGGCTGACCCCGACACAGATGATCGACGGGCTTGCGCTAGGGGAAACCACGCCAGGGCCACTGATCATGGTGGTGGCCTTCGTCGGCTTCGTCGGGGCCTATGTATCGCAAGTGTTCGGGGCTGATCAGGTGTTTTTGGCCGGAGCCGTCGCCGCCGCACTGGTAACCTGGTTCACCTTCTTGCCTTCATTTTTGTTCATCCTCGCGGGTGGCCCGCTGGTGGAGTCGACTCATAACGAACTCAAGTTCACGGCACCGCTTACCGCCATCACCGCCGCCGTAGTTGGGGTGATCCTCAATCTGGCGTGTTTCTTCGGCTATCACGTGCTTTGGCCGAGAGGCTTCAGCGGAAGCCTCGACTGGCCCTCTGCACTGATCGCCATTGCAGCGGCGATTGCCTTGTTCCGCTTCAAGCGAGGCGTCATCCAGGTGCTGATGGCCTGCGCGCTCGTCGGTTTGGCAGCGCATCTGCTGCGCTAGATCGCACGAGTGGATTAACAGTCTTGGCGAGCACTGGGCTCGCCAGATCACCCAGCCTACCGAGCTAGGCAGGAGGTGTTTCATGAGGTGGATTACCCGTGAACGACCCAAGATCGACCGCATCGCCTGTCCCTGGCTGATCGTTCGCTTCATCGATCCGCAGCCCGAGTTTTTATACGTGCGCAGTGGTGACGTGCTGCGTTTAGCGGCGGAGAAAGACGCTGCACCTTACGACATTCCCGGCGTAGAACTGACACATGAGGGCGAGCTGTGCAGCTTCGATGCGTTTCTGAAAAAGTACCAGCTCAACGAGCCCGCTTTACAGCAATTAGCCAAAATTGTTCGGGGAGCAGATACGTCTCGCCTGGAGCTAACACCGCAGTCGGCTGGGCTGTACGCAATATCACTTGGACTGTCGAAGCGTTTTTCGGACGACCACGAAATGCTGTCACACGGTCTGGTCATGTACGACGCGCTCTATGCCTGGTGCAAGGAATGCCAAGGCGAATCGCATAACTGGCCTCCTCAGATGTAAAGAGACCAGTTCACACCAAAGCCCAGCCTAGTGCTGGGCTTTGTTCATTTAGTGGCAGTGGTAGTCGTTCGTTTTATGGTTGCGATGGCAACCTTTTGAGTCAGTACCGCCGCTGTGCGCGAAGGCAGCAACGGACGTAATCGAAAGTAAAGCGGCGATCAAGATGGCGGACAGTTTCATCAGGGCTTGCTCCTTGCTCATGTTTTTATATCCGTGAGATGTCTCACGCTCCGCAGCGTATGGCTAATTGCCTCCACTGAGCAAGCAACTTCCCGACCGTTTCCCAGGCTTTCGATGAAAGGCTCATCGCCTATTTCTTGAGCTGTCCCTGCCTCTGGTTTAGGATGGGCTCTATATCCCCCTAGGGGGGATACAAAAAATCGATAAATGAGAAACTCGTTACTCTCTTTTTTCGAGAAATGCTCGACAACCTGATGGGTGCGGGCCTCTCCATGTGAGATTTCTCATGCTGAAAATCCTAGCCAACCGAACCTACCGTCATCTCTTCCTGGCTCAAGTGATTGCACTCGTCGGGACGGGACTCGCCACGGTCGCACTGGGTTTACTGGCGTTCGACCTTGCAGGCGCCCAAGCGGGTGCCGTTCTCGGGACGGCGTTGGCAATCAAAATGACGGCCTACATTGGCGTTGCGCCCATTGCAGCGGCTTTTGCAGAGCGTCTGCCTCGCCGAGCCATGCTGGTCTCGCTGGATCTGGTGCGGGCCCTGGTCGCGCTTGCTCTGCCGTTTGTGACCGAAGTTTGGCAAATCTACGTGCTGATTTTCGTCCTTCAGTCGGCTTCGGCCGCATTTACCCCAACCTTCCAGGCGACCATTCCAGACATCCTGCCGGATGAAGACGACTACACCCGTGCCTTGTCGTTATCGCGCCTGGCCTACGATCTTGAAAGTGTCGCCAGCCCGATGCTCGCCGCCGCACTGCTGACGGTGATCAGCTTCCACAACCTGTTCGCCGGCACGGTCATCGGTTTTCTCGCCTCAGCGGCGCTGGTCTCCACGGTACTGCTGCCCAAGGCGAAGCAGACACCGCGACGCAGCATCTACGAACGAACCACCCGTGGCATGCGCATATTCCTGGCCACGCCTCGCTTGCGGGGACTGCTGGCTCTCAATCTGACGGTAGCTGCCGCCAGCGCCATGGTCATCGTCAATACGGTGGTTCTGGTTCAGTCGCGCTTCGCTCTACCTCAGAGTTCCACGGCATTGGCGCTGGCTGCGTTTGGTGGCGGCTCCATGGTCGCCGCCCTGGTCTTGCCTCGCCTGCTGAAAAACATCAAAGACCGAACGGCCATGTTGTTTGGCGGAGGAATACTGGTCGCAGGCTTGGCCGTTGGCATCAACCTGACCACCTACAACTTCCTTTTACCGCTGTGGATGTTGCTCGGCGTGGGCTATTCGCTGGCTCAGACCCCGAGCGGTCGCCTGTTGCGTCGCTCGGCACATGCCGAAGATCGCCCGGCACTATTTGCCGCCCAATTTGCCCTGTCCCATGCCTGCTGGTTGATTACCTACCCATTGGCTGGGTGGCTGGGTGCCAACATCAGCCTCACAGCGTCGTTTGTTGGGCTCGCCGTCGTGGCAGGTTGCGCATTGACAGTCAGCATCGTGATCTGGCGTCCGGCCCATGACCAAGAGTCGATCAAGCACACCCATGAGAATCTGCCGGGCGATCACATGCACATCGACGGCCAGAAGGGCGCGGATCACGAACATCCATACGTGATCGATGATCAGCATCGCCGATGGCCCAACAAATGATCGTAATTTCCTAAGACTAGCTAAGGCTGGTTGGTCAGCCTTCAGATCAGAAACCGTAGCGCTTGCAGAGCGGCAAGGTGCCCTGGATAAAACCAGTAGCCCCATTGCCGCACTGGCCAGACCTTGAAGGTGAAAGTCTGACGCAGTAGCCAGAGTCCGATCAGGGGAGCGGCGAACGCAGTGCTCAAGGCCAACAATGAATAGACTTCCAAGTCCAACGCCCTGGTTACGATGCTACTGCGGGTATTGCTCAACAGGCATAGAGCCGCTGGCAGCAACCAAAGAACACCGGGGCTCTTGATTGCTACTAGGACAGCCGCTGGAACAAGTGCCCCGTAAAATCCATACATCAATGGATCATCCAGCGCATAGGCAACTGCGGTGGCCATCAACGCCATTGCTGCGCTCAACAAAGTACGATGCTGCCATCCCCAGGCAATCACCAGCCCCAATGCCAGGGTAACCAACACGTTGAATGATCCCGAGGTGCTGATGTAGCGATAAGGCACTTCTGAAATGGCGGCGAACAACAGCATCAACGCGAGGTATCGACCGTTCGCGGCAGTCAGCCATTCGCCCGATTTGGAGCGCGCCACGTTGGCGGCAATGGCGACACAGAACAGCGGAAAAGAGAGCCGCCCCAGAATGAACAGATTGCTCATCTCCGGCCACACCAAGCGCAAGTGATCGATAACCATGGTCAGCATCGCCAGCCACTTGATCAGATCCAGGCTACTGCTTCGGCTCTTGAGTGAGGACTGCGGGGTTGTATGAGCCGTCGTCATGTCCACCCCAGTGTGACTGCGGTCAGCACGAGATAACGCACGCCCTTGGCCAGGATGACAATCAGCAGGAAACTCCAGAATGGCTCGCGCATGACTCCGGCGACGACCGTCAGCGGATCGCCAATGATGGGCACCCAACTGAGCAGTAATGACCAGCGCCCGTAGCGCAGATAGGACTGCTGGGCTTTTTCGAGCTTGCTCTCACTCACGGGAAACCATCGCTTGTGGCGCAATCGTTCAACGGAACGGCCCAGCACCCAGTTCAGTGCAGAGCCAAGAACGTTGCCAAAGGTGGCGACCGCCAAGAGCGTAGAGACGATATACCGGTCGGAGAGCAACATCCCGACCAATACGGCTTCAGACTGCATGGGCAGTAACGTCGCGGCACCGAATGCCGCCAGGAACAGGCCAGCGTAGCTGGTGAGTTCAAACACTCAAACGTCGCCTTATGCGTTCAGGCCGATCCAGCCATGGAAGCCCACGTACAGGCCGACACCGATGATCAACACACTGGACAGGTACGGCGCACGACGAGCCACGGTGCCCAGCCATGGCCAGCGGTTAGAAGCCTGCTTAGCGCCAATAGCTGCCGCAGCACCTACGGCCACCAAGGTGAGCGCCAAACCGATGCTGAAGCACAGGACAAGCATGCCTCCCAGCGCGACTTCTTTAACCTGAAGACACAGCAACAGAACGGTGATGGCAGCCGGACAAGGAATCAAACCGCCCGTCAAACCGAACATGACGATCTGGCCCGTGGTCACCTCACGATTGGTGAAGCGCTTACGGATATCGTTGGCATGTGCACGTTCATGCGCATCCTGATAACCATCAATTGACAACTCCAGACCTTCCAGCTCTGAATGCGCATGCCCATGATCATGCTCCTGGTATTCCAGGTCGTAATCATGGGAGTGGCCGGCATGCCCAAGACTCAAGCGCGCACTGAATTCATGCGGTTCCGGGATATCGACCATCGACTCCAAGAAGCCTTCGCGTTCGACGAAAGAGAACGTTTGAGTGCTGCCGTCTGGGCGGGTAGTGGTCAGACGAACGTCTGAAGCAGGCCACGCATGCCCGGTCAGTGCCTTCAGGCGCCAATGCGGTGGCATGCCATCTTCGAAGATCGACAGTTCGATGCGACCATGGCCTGTATCGATACGATGAGTCTCATCGTGATGACCATGGTCATGCTCGCCGTGGTGGTGATCATCCCCTTGCTCGAACTTAAACATCTGCTCGCCGCGCCAGGTACGCCATAGCATCCATAGTGCAATCACGATGATCAGAGCAGAGGACGCGAGTTGGAAGTAAGGCTCGGTGGTTTGAGCGTCCAGACCTTTGCCCAGGTACATGCCGCCGATAGCGACCAACCACACAACAGCGGTGTGCGACAGCGTCGCGGCCAAGCCCAACAATACGGCTTGTTTTACCGAGCCGCGAATGGCCACGATGAAGGCCGCCATCATGGTTTTTGAATGGCCCGGTTCAAGCCCATGCAAGGCTCCGAGCAGAATAGCACTCGGGAAATACAGCCAGGCGTGAGCCCCGCCTTGTTGCAGCAGTTCAGCGAAGTTGGGCATATCAGACCTAGAGGTATTTGGTGATTTGTTTGAACGCTTCCAGCGGTGCGCGCTCGCCATTGCCCAAGGCCGAGACGGTGTCCTCCAGACAGTGATCAATGTGATCCTGAATGAGCGTGCGCTTGGCTTGGCACACTGCTTTTTCGACAGCATGCAACTGCTGAGCAATGTCGACGCACTGACGACCTTCTTCAATCATTGTGATGATGCCGCGTAAATGGCCGTCCGCCCGCTTGAGGCGCTTGATGATCGCCTCGTGACTTTGGTGGGTATGGGGATGGTTGTGTTCGTGTTCGCGCTCACTCATGACTTGAGCCTCAGGCCTCAATGAATTACGCTGGCATCCTATCCCCCCTAGGGGGATGTGGTCAAACGCATCAAAGCCCTACAAAACGAGTTGAAACCCGAACACTATGTTCAGCAGAACACTGACAATGACGGTGGTAATCGCACTTGCTCTCGCCATGTTTGTGGCTTGGGCCGGGCATACCTATACGTTGTCGGTGACATCGAAACAGCCAGCCTGGGAGATTGCGCAAGACGCCCATCACTCCCATGAGCTGCAGGCAGAGATGTCGAGCGCGAGCTACTCGGATCACTACCACTCGCCGTTGACCCCTGACCATCAGCACGAAACGCCACAGCTCACGTCCGCGTTGAGTTTGGCTGCACAGCCGAAGCTGTCAATACGGGTTGATGCGCTCCGATATTCCGTTCCTCGTCCGCCGATTTTTTTGATCGAGCGTCCACCCCGTCCTTCGTTCGCATCCTGACCATGGCCGCTCAGCGGCCCACGATCACTGCAACGTAGGATTTATCTATGCATTCGCACTCGATGTGCGGCGTCGACGCATTTACTGCGCCTTCGCGTCGCCTGCTACTGCTGCTGTTTTTATTTGTCGCGTCACTTTTCCTCACAATGCCCGAGGCGATGGCTCATGCCGTTGCTGAAGGCGACAAGGGATTCATCCAGGAAAGCTCCGGCGTCATGTTGCTGCCCTTCATCTACATGGGCGCCAAGCACATGATGACGGGCTACGACCATCTGCTGTTTCTGTTCGGGGTGATCTTCTTCCTCTATCGCCTGAAAGACGTGGGGCTCTACGTCACGCTGTTCGCTGTAGGCCACTCGGTCACCCTGCTGCTTGGCGTGCTGACCGAGATCAGCATCAGCTCCTACATCATCGACGCCATCATTGGTTTCTCGGTGGTGTACAAGGCGCTCGATAACCTGGGTGCATTCCAGCGCTGGTTCGGTTTCCAACCCAATACCAAAGTGGCCACGCTGATCTTCGGTCTGCTCCACGGTTTTGGTCTGGCGACGAAAATTCAGGAGTACGAGATCTCGCCTGATGGCCTGATTCCGAACCTGATCGCCTTCAACGTTGGCGTTGAGATCGGCCAATTGCTGGCCCTTAGCGCGATTCTCATTTTGATGGGGTATTGGCGGCGCACCGGCAGTTTCTGGCGCCACGCCTATACCGCCAACGTCGCCATGATGAGTGCCGGTTTCCTGCTGATGGGTTACCAGATCACCGGCCTGTTTGTCTCTGCGTAAGGAATTCTGACCATGTTCAATACTCCGCTTCCAACTGTTAATGAATTGCCTAGCACTCGCAAACTGGTGCGTTCGACTGTCATTGCACTGCTGACTGCTGTCGGCCTGCTGGTGACCGTTGTCATGCCATCGGAATACGCCGTTGATCCAACGGGTGTGGGTCGAGCACTGGGACTGAC
Source organism: Pseudomonas sp. G11 (assembly GCF_029457515.1). Taxonomy (NCBI): domain Bacteria; kingdom Pseudomonadati; phylum Pseudomonadota; class Gammaproteobacteria; order Pseudomonadales; family Pseudomonadaceae; genus Pseudomonas; species Pseudomonas sp. G11. The sequence continues at coordinate 5,484,875 of NZ_CP120377.1, read as the reverse complement.
CCAGATGGGCGAACTGAAGATCATCCTTGCCCAAGAAGCTTTGGCGGATGCCGTGCCACCTCAACCAGCAGCTCCAGCTCCAGCTCCAGCTCCGCAGGTTGCGCAAGTCCAACCTATTGCGAAACCTGTTGCTCAGCCAGTGGCGACACCTACCCCAGCTCTGAAGACGAATCAAATGAGCGTCACGCTCAAGCCAGGTGAAGGGACAGAAATCAAACTGGAAGTGCTGAAGAACAAGACTGTCAGCTATGAATGGACAGCGGTTGGTGGGCCTGTGAACTACGACACCCATGGCGAGCCCTACAACGGTGAAAAGGGTTACTTCCACAGCTACAACAAGGGCAAGCAAGTCAAAAGTGATAAAGGTGAATTCACCGCCATTTTTGACGGCACCCACGGTTGGTTTTGGCGTAACCGCAGCAATAACGACGTGACCATCGCACTGAAAACAACCGGCGATTACTTGAGCGTCAAACAGTAATACGAATCAGCGATGGCTGTTCTATTGTCGAAAATGCCAGTATTCAGCCTAAACGAAAGCATTTATTTCACCCGTTTTTTGAAGAGTCTCCCAATGAAAACCCCAACAACGCTGATCCGTTCGGTGCTCCTGATCTGTTTCCTTGGCCTGATGACGGCATGCGGCGGCGGTGAGAAAGGAGCAGCCTCCGAGAGCGCTGAGCACGGACACTCACACGAGTAACACCCTGAATAAAACAAGGCCGCATGTGCGGCCTTGTTTGTTTCTGCGTGACGACATTGTCCCTTGGTCCAGCGATTGAGAGACACAAGACGAATGTCTGCCTTGGGTCGATTCTGTTGAAAAAGTAGCTCCCCTGGCCGACCTCCGGCAAAATCTCTTCATTGGCCGGAGGGGGATCACACAGCATGATGGGACAGTTATCGAGTGGGCAGGAGCGACTGTTTTACTCCTTCAACCTTGAAGATCACATCCCAGCCAATCACCTTCTGCGCAGCATTGATCGGTGTCTCGATCTGAGCGACCTGCGCCATTACCTCGCTGATTTCTATAGCCCGATTGGGCGCCCTTCAATTGATCCTGAACTGATGATCCGCATGCTGGTCGTGGGCTACTGCTATGGCATCCGCTCCGAGCGGCGGTTGTGCGAAGAGGCCCATTTGAACCTGGCGTATCGCTGGTTCTGCCGGTTGAGCCTTGAAGATGAAGTACCCAATCACTCGACGTTTTCCAAAAATCGACACGGCCGTTTTCGGGACAGTGATCTGTTCCGCTGGTTGTTCAATGAAGTACTGCGTCGCTGCATGGATGCAGGGTTGGTCAAAGGCGAAGGCTTTGCCGTGGACGCCAGCATTATCAAAGCGGATGCCAGCCGGCAGCGCGGTGTACCGGGCGATGAACAGGTCAACTGGAGCGATCCGGCCCTGAGCACCCGCGCCGTGCGTGAGTATCTTGAGGCACTCGATGAAGAGGCTCTGGCCGAAACGCTACCGAAGCGCCTATCGCTGACTGATCCTCAAGCCCGCTGGACCGCAGCTCCAGGTGGCCCAGCGTTCTACGCTTACTCCACGAATTATCTGATCGATACCGAGCACGGTGTCATCGTGGATGTGGAACCCACACCGGCTCATCGCACGGCCGAGGTCGAGAGCACCAAGATCATGATCGACCGGGTCGAGGCGCAGTTCGACATCAAGCCGGAACGCCTTATTGGCGACACCGCTTACGGAACCGCGCCGATGCTGGCCTGGATGGTGGAGGAAAAAGACATAGAGCCGCATGTGCCGGTATGGGACAAAACCGAGCGCAAGAACGACAGTTTATCGAGCAACGATTTCCACTGGAATGAGGAGACTGAGGAATACCGCTGCCCAGCCGGCAATGCCTTGCGCAGCGAATGGCGTGCCTTCAAGAATGAGCGTTCGCACGTCACCAAAGCCAACACCATCATCTTCCGATCCCGGCAGACCGACTGCGTTTCCTGTCCGATGAAAGCCAAGTGCTGCCCGAACACGGCGTTCCGCAAGATCGCTCGCAGCGTCCATGAAGCCGCTCGTGATGTGGCTCGGCGCATTGCAGCAACGCCGGCGTATCAGCGCTCTCGCCACGAACGTAAAAAGGTCGAAATGTTGTTTGCCCACCTCAAGCGCATCCTGAAATTGGATCGCTTGCGGCTACGTGGCATGAGTGGCGCGACCGATGAGTTCACGCTGGCGGCTGCGGTACAGAACCTGCGTCGACTGGCCAAACTCACATCTCAAGGGCCACCTGCCACGGGATAGGTGCGCCTGCACGAAGCAAAAAACCTCAAATTAACCCAATAACAGAGCAGCAAAGGTCAACGAAGGGCCGAGAAACCACTCAATGTGGTGAGTAGGTTCTCCGGGGGGAGCCGTGCCTGAGTTCAGGCGAACTGAAAATCCGACTTTTTCAACAGAATCGGTCGATTACGGACTGCCAGCGTCCCTGTATCACCTGAATGGAGTATGAGGAGAGGGCTTAAGAGCCCCAGTTGTCCAACCAGATTGGATGAGCTTTGGGCTGTTGGATCGGGCTCATCTTGGTCACGCTAGTTTCTGTCGCCACAAAATTCGCGTATGTGCCATGGACACCACATGATCAATTTCTGTGAAAAATGCGTGTGGTCTATGGACATCGGATACCTAATCTAAACCCTCACAAATATTCATTCAAACCGATGTCCATGGGTTGACATCTTTCCTTTACATCGACGAAGCCTTTGCAGACCTGACCGGCATCGACGGCCGGGATGCCCTCGGTCGGAAGATCCGCAGCCTGGTACTGCGCTGCACAGGCATCCCTGTTGGGGTGGGGATCGCCCACACCAAAACCCTGGCAAAGCTGGCAAATCACACCGCCAAACGGCTTCAGGTGGCAACCGGCGGTGTGGTCGATATCTGCGACCCGTTCAAGCGTGACTGGGTTCTGCGCAACACCGACGTGTCCGAGGTCTGGGGCGTCGGTCGCAAGATGAAACTTCACCTGGACGCCATGGGGATCAAGACCGCGATGGACCTGGCGAAGGCCGACCCATGGACGCTACGCAAGAAGTTCAGCGTGGTGATCGAGAAGACCGCCCGGGAGCTGAGCGGTACGCCGTGCCTGGAGCTGGACGAGCCGGACCCGCCGAAGCAGGAGATTTGCTGTAGCCGGATGTTTGGCAAGCGGCTCACGGAGCTGGCACCCATCAAGGAGGCGGTGGCCACCTACATGATGCGCGCCTCGGAAAAGCTCAGGGCACAGAAGTCGCTGTGCAAGAAGATCCGCGTCAGCATCCGCACCGGCATGTTCAACCCCGAGGAGGCGAAGTACGCCAATGGTGTACTGATTGACCTCCCGTATCCCACCGATGATGTACGGCTGCTGACCAAGGCGGCGGTGGACGCGCTCGACCGAGTGTTCCGGCCAGGTTTCAAGTACAGCAAGGCCGAGGTGTTATTGATGAATCTCTGTCAACAGGGGGAGTACACCGACGATCTATTTGCCACTTCCCAACCTGCCGACGCCACGAAGCTGATGGCGGTGTTGGACCAGGTCAACGGTCGATGGGGTAGGGGGACGCTTCGCTCAGCCAGTGTGCCCCTCAACCCGGACTGGGGAATGCGACGAGACATGATGAGCCAGAGCTACACCACCAAGCTGGACCAGCTTTGGCAGGTGCACTGTAGGTGAACTGATGCCTGCACCAGCCGCCCATTGAGGCGGCTTTTTTCGCCCGAAGGAAGCGCACCGAAATGGGGCGAAATGCGCTGGCAATGGCGTGCTTCACACCTGGCGCGCGCCGTCGTCCCCCCACCTCGCCTGCGGCCTAAATGGGTCATTTTTTCCGCGGACTTGCGGGCCGCTTACGACGGCGCAGGCCGGGCGTTTGCTTGGCGTTTTAGAGGGGGCAAAAACCTGCGAAACCCTGCGAAGGTGTATGTTTTTCGCAACGCTTAGAAGAACGCACAGATAGCTGAATTCAGAGGTGCCTCGGGAAAAAGGTTAGTTTTTTTTAAGGGGGGGTGATGTGACTTGGTAGGCCCGTGTTTGTTGGGCTTGAGACCTAACTTTGAGGGGTTAGATTAGGTTAGGTTAAAGGTTGGCGGCCGCGAAAACTGAGTGCAACACCTGACCTTTCCGGTACGGTGCTGCCCCTATGTCCTATTCCGAACTCAGCGTCGAAGAGCGCGCCATCATTCAACTCAGTCAAGCTCAAGGCTTCAGCCTGCGCGGCATTGCTCGCCTGATTGACAGGTCGCCCTCGACCATCAGCCGAGAGCTGAAGCGCAATCGAGGCAGTAGTGGTGCTTACTCGGCCCGCTGCGCCCAGCAACAGATGAACATTCGGCGCCAGGTTTGTCGCCCCAAGCGCAAGCTTGTGCCGGGCAGCGAGCGCTTCGAACTGGTGGCCCACATGCTGCGTAAGCGTTTGTCTCCCGAGCAGATTGCCGGCAAGCTGCGCAGCATGACCATACCCAACCTCAGAGATGCCTACGTCTGTCGTGAGACGATCTATAACGCGATCTATGCCTTGCCGGTCGGCGAGTTGCGCAAGGAGCTGATCGTCTGCCTGCGCCAAGGCAAGACGACGCGCCGGCCGCGCTCTGGTGGCGTGGATCGGCGCGGCCAGATCCCTGAGATGGTCAGCATTCATGTTCGCCCGCCAGAGATCGAAGACCGGCTGATGCCGGGGCATTGGGAGGGCGACCTGATCAAGGGTAAGGCCAACGCCTCGTCGGTAGGCACGTTGGTGGAGCGCACCAGTGGCTACCTGATGCTGATGAAGATGAACGACGCAACGGCGACCTCGGCGATGGAGGGCTTCAGTGCAGCGCTCAACAGCATGCCGCTGGCGATGCGCAAGAGCATGACCTACGACCAGGGCCGGGAGATGGCGCGGCATGCTGAAATCACCCAGCAGACAGGGGTCGCTATTTACTTCTGCGACCCGCACAGCCCCTGGCAGCGCGGTAGCAACGAAAACATCAACGGCCTGATCCGCCAGTACCTGCCCAAGGGGACTGACTTGTCGGTACACAGTCAAGAGCAATTGAATGCCATCGCCTTGGAGCTGAATATGCGCCCCCGTAAACGCTTCGATTTCAAGTGCCCGATCGAAGTCATGGGCGAGGTGATGCAGGAAGCCATGGCTATGCGGCATCATGCTCCAGCTTCAAATCAATAACCGTGTTGCACTCAGCTTCTGCAACCGCCGTTAGTAACTCATAAGTTACTATTTTTGAAGGGATTAATTTATTGAATATTTAACACTAATAAAGGTTAGTAAATAACCAGACCTAACCAAAAAGCTAACCTTGCCAACCCTTTGAAAAGCCATAACAAACAAGCCTTCCAGAGCACCTAGCAAAAAACTTACCCTCCTAACCTCTTTCCCGTGGGTCAACATTAAAAGCGCAAAAAGCGTAAAGGGGAAGGCGCTAGCTTTGGTGCGTCCAAGTTCTTGCACACAACCTGGTGCACAGTCACCAACAGCATTCGGTAGTAGTCGCCAGCCCGCGCACGTCATATCGGCACGCTGTGAGCCTGGAAATGGGGAGCGAATAGAGGGAGCCGAGCCCTCGTTATCAGCCGCGAAGCAGATAACGAGGTAAGGAGTAGGCATAAAGCCGAAGACTTGAGGCCTAGGATAATCGGCGTCTGAGTTTGACACCCCAACTAGCAATGATATTCGATATCGTGAAGAGCTCTTCGTTCGCGTCCTTGTCCAGAAACTCTTGTATTTTATACGTGGAAGTATTTTCAAGAAATTGCTTAGTTTGCTCAGTGAGGCTATTTAACTTAGCGCAGATGTAAGTGTGATCTCCTAGATGATAAAAATCTTTCCAGAAAGTATCACCATGATGCATGTCTTGTTTTTTTGCCTGTTCCACTAAGAAACCATTTTTGTGATCAGGGTATTTTTTGAATTTTATAGGGTTCGCATGTTTAAATAAATGCCCAAGATACTCCTTGGCAAATAAGTGTTCGATTATGGGGATAGGTATTAAGTTTTCAATTTCATGTGCATTTAATATTTCTAAACGGGAATTTCTATTCGGGCCCTTAGGGTAGAGGGCGAAATGTTTGGCTGTTTCGCCTAGTGGTCCTTTTGGATGCTTTATGTCACTGTCTAATAAGCAAACGAAAAGCCTGCTTTCGCTTAGCAACCGCTCAAAAGTTTTAATTGTGTCGGACCCTCCACCCCCATGTGGCTCAATATTTATCTCATATACAAGGTTCAGATTTTTCCGGGAGGAGAAAATTGCCTTAGCAAATAGAGTATAGACCTTTGCATCAATTTCATTTTCGGTAAGTAACACAGGCTCTAGCAAGAATTTTTCGTCTAGAATGATTTCATATCCGACGGTCAATTGTTTTTCGGTACTTAAGAGTTTATGTTTGTTCGAGAAGTCAACGACCACTCGAAAATCGAATTCGGTTATCAGCAGGTTTTTCGAGAATCTTGAAAACGTCTTCAAATCCACGAGCGCGCGCTTTGCGTAATCACTAAAACACGTTTTTTTGAGGAGGGCTTCGATTAAATCTATTGGCATCCATAGTACTTGGTTTCCACGACCATAGGCCCAGAGTAAACATTCTAATGCTGACTCCTGTGAATGGTTAAGTTTTTCTATTTCATCTATTTTTTCTATTATAATAATCATATTAGGCAGACAGGAAACCAGCAGGCCAATTCATCAGATAACCTTCGTCGTCAAAACCTGACATTGTTATCTCGGTGCAGTCATTTTTATTTTTTTCAAAGAGCGCGATGCTGATGTCGGAATCTTCTATTACTCCACGTCTGATGCTTTCTCCTATAGCTTCAATCATTTGACTGCTATGGGTTTCTATAACGATTCTAAAACCAAAATTTGTAGCTAAGCTAACTACCTTCGCTATGGCTAGGCCGAATCGATATTGGAGAGCAGGGTGCAGGTGGAGCTCAGGTTGTTCAATCACAAGGGTTCGAGAGTTTGCATCGGTGAAGCCTAGGTGCCGTCTTGGCACTGCTCCCACCGTTTCTAGCCATATGGATACAATGACTGGCAATATTTGAGAATAGCCAAAACCCATATCGCTTATGTTATGAAATTTTGCGTCATGCTCTTCTTTTATTTTTAATTCATAATGTAGGCCGGACGCTTCAAGTTCCAATTCAAAGCCGAAATTATCAGAAATCCATTTGCTCAGATTTTTCTTCATTCGAGCGTCTAACGAATTAATCACCATCGGGAGATTTTCTCCTTTGTGATCAACTTCCCCAATTTCGAGATCTTGATGTCTATAAAATCTCTCAGCGGACGCACGAACTGGACCTAAATATCTGACTCCGCTGAATAGTCCTTTAAAGGATTTATCTGCGGCGGTTAGGATTCTAGGAAAGTTGCGAATTATTAGATAGAAGAAAACTGTTTCTGGGATTTCGTTAGGTAGTTCTTTCAAATGCATGTGAAATTTTTTATCGGCGGGGAATATTTTAGTCAGTTCCCTTCCAAGTTTTCTTATTTCTACTAGCTTAATTTGTTCGAGCTTTTGCGAGAGAGATTTTGTTGTAGAAGTGTATTTTTTTAGATAGCTTAAAAGCGCTTGTTGGGCACCTTTTTTAATGGTTTCTTCGTCCAGCTGTTTCACCATATTGCCTTGTGCATCGGTGGAATCTTTTATTCCGTATATGTTTGTTGGGAGAATACTGCCTTTTGATGTTATATATAAATTAGAAAATGCCAGCTGGTTAAGTTGTTTTTTTTCAGAGTCTTGGCTGTATTGTGTACATACCATGTCCTGAACCTGTCCCGCGCAATAGTTTACAACGATCTCAGTATTGTTGATTGTTATTACAGAGTTAGATTGAACCTGTTTGTCTGTTCTAAGATCGAGTCCTATCGAGATGTCCGTATTAACTTGTAAGGTCTCTTTTGTGAGTGATGTAAGTGCGTTGAAGAATTGTGATTCATACAAGTATTTGTCAGAATAATTTGTTTCAATGTCAAGCTCGCAGTTGAAATCAAAATAGATCTTGGTGGAGCCGTCGTGGACTGCCGTAGTTAAATCTCCAAAGTCTACATAAGATCCATACCACAATATCGGTGATCTAGTGTTTGATTCTACAGATTGGCGGAGTAGAGGATATGTTCGTAAAAACGTACTTTTTCCACAACTGTTTCGACCAACAAAAATATTGATTTTTTTTATCGGGATCAGTTGGGTTTCTGCGCCGAAGCTTCTAAGATTTCGAACGCCGAAGGAGTTGACGTGGCTCAAGGTTTATGACCTGTATTGACAGATGAATAACGATTATATTAAGGTTTTGACTTAGTTGTATATTTAACTAGTCATACATGGCTTTCGAACTCTTTCGAGATGTATAACCTATCGAGTCTCTATAAAATTTCGGTCTATACATTTTCAATATTCAATCCTTTGAACGGTTAGAAATGTCCAGCCTATTCGAAGCCAGACGATACCTGAATATCATTCACAAAGCTTGGCCGAGTCAAGGCCAATGCCCCCAAGCCAGAATATCAAGCATAAGGGCCCCTATCGGTAGGAGAGGCGATAGTCAGTTCCCGCCCTGTTCACTGAAACCTAGCCAAGACCTTTACTCTTAAGCCGTGCCAAGCCTTGTTTGATATGGCCTGCATTTTCGCCAATCTCCTCGAGTGCCCCACGAACATTATTGCCTACAACCGAGCAGCCTTGCTGCTCCACCCACAACGTAAGGTCCATTACGGCAGCCTCCAAGGCTAGGGAAACTCTGAAAAAGACTTCCAAATCTGGTGAGATACGGCTGTCCCACGAACTGAACGGTTGAGCCCCGATGAAGCAAATGTCTTTCGCTGATGCCGAGTACGCAGGCAAACGTAAGCAGACCCGCCGTGAGCGTTTCCTGATTGAGATGGATCAGGTCGTGCCCTGGAAAGGCCTGATTGCGTTGATCGAGCCGCATTATCCGAAGGGTGAAGGCGGTCGTCCGGCGTATCCGTTGATGGCCATGCTGCGGGTTCATCTGATGCAAAACTGGTTCGGCTACAGCGATCCGGCGATGGAAGAGTCCCTCTACGAAACCACGATTCTGCGCCAGTTTGCCGGGCTGCATTTGGATCGGATTCCGGATGAAACCACGATCCTCAACTTCCGCCGGCTGTTGGAAAAACATGAGCTGGCCGGTGGGATTTTGCAGGTCATCAACGGCTATTTGGGCGACCGAGGTTTGCTGCTGCGTCAGGGAACTGTGGTCGATGCGACGATCATTCATGCGCCCAGTTCGACCAAGAACAAGGACGGTAAACGCGACCCCGAAATGCACCAGACAAAGAAAGGAAATCAGTACTATTTCGGGATGAAATCGCACATCGGTGTCGATGTTGAATCCGGTCTGGTACATAGCGTGGTGGGCACGGCGGCGAATGTGGCGGACGTGACTCAGGTCGATCAGTTGCTGCATGGCGAGGAAACTTACGTCTCTGGCGATGCCGGTTACACCGGCGTGGAGAAGCGTGCGGAGCATCAACATCGCCAGATGATCTGGTCGATCGCAGCGCGCCCCAGCAGCTATAAGAAGCATGCAAAAAAGAGCCTGATCGGTCGCATGCGCCGCAAAATCGAATACGCGAAAGCTCAAGTCCGGGCCAAGGTTGAGCATCCATTCAGGGTGATCAAGCGCCAGTTTGGTTATACGAAAGTCCGCTTCCGAGGCTTGGTGAAAAACACCGCGCAGCAGACCACACTGTTTGCCTTATCGAACCTGTGGATGATGCGAAAACGACTGTTGAATGCAGGCGAGGTGCGCCTGTGATGTGGACAATGAGCCCTGAAAAGGTGCTATTCCGCAAAAAACAGTGAACTGACAGGAGGAAAGGTCTGATTTTCGATTAAGTCGGTGTTTTTTGAACCTCAGACAGCGAGGCCGTTAAAAACGGCTGCTTACTTCAGACCTTCCCTAGCTGATTGTGATAGATCCTATCCAGCACATCCGGCAGCGAGTAGCTCCCTGACATTGATCACCCCCTTTTTCAGAAAACTCAAGCATAGCAACGGCAGTGCCGGTAAGAGAAACCACAAAGCGATAGCTTAAAATCTGCTATGGAGCAGTCAGAAGCGTAGCCCGATTAAATCCGGTAGACGAATGTTTAGATAGGATCAAAAGGCAAAAAAATCGAACTCCGTCGTGGAGCCGCTACAGCCGGCGAAAAGGGCAGGGCCTAAATGTGGTGAAAGATGATGGTACGAAAGTGGTACGGGGTTTTTTATGATGCTCTACAGGGCTCGTATTACAAGGCCTGTAGAGTTAGCAGTTCCAATCCATCATTGGACGCAAAGCCCGCTAGGACGGATAATGGGGCGATCAAGCAGCGAGGGTTCTCCAGGGGCCAACTCTGCGTTTCGAACCCATCAATGGGCAGGATGTTCAGTTTTTTTCGATTTTAAGGAAGGGATTGTCGGGCGGAATTAATTCAAAAAGTAGCTTCGGTTCCTCAATCAGATATCCCTTGAGGACGGTTTTCTTCCTTGGACCTTGCACGTGGCATGTCCAGATGTTTAGACCATTGTCTCGCTTCCTATGAACCCTCAGCTTCTCGAACTGCTTTTGCACCCAGCGCCATGCCTCAATCTCCTGATCTGAACCCTGCGAAACGCCTGGAAACTCCTGCGCATAGCGTTGGAAGAGACCAGGCGTGACCAGAAATACGCTGCCATCCACCGTGTGGATTTTGGCCTTGCTGTCGTTGATGATCAGTTTGTGGCTCAGAATGCCTTCCTTGACCCAATTCAGGAATGCCTGGCCTGGGTTATCCGATTGAAGCGTTGAAATTTCGATAGCACTTTCTGGCAGTGCGTCACTGGCCTCAGGCTTTTCCAACTCGAACATGTCCAGCAGCGTGCCGAGGTAATCGCCATCCTTTAGTACCATGGGATCCGGCTGCGGTTGGCTTTGAGCTGATCCTGCACTGGCTGTCTCAGGCGCTGGTGTTGGTATCTGGGTGTCAGTTGAGTGGTCATGGGCTGCAATGCTCACCGTTCCGCTGAAAGCCTCGGGCCGGTCTTCGTTCCCCCAAATCAGCGCCGGTTGAAGGCGCAGAAAGGTGAAACTCTGCTGCCAATTTCCCTGTGCCACAAGCGCGGTCCAGATGGCTTTGCCTTCCGGTGTGGACTCCACCAATCCATGCGATTGCAGCTCGTCAAACACCGCGAGATTGGACGAGGGAATGCCCTCAATCGATTGCGACAGCAGATAGGCTCGTAGCCTGTCCGTGACCGTCTTACTGACGAGCCAGAGTGCGTCCTGGGTCAGCCATCCCGCGGCACCTGGCTGGTTGAGTTTCAGTTCGTGCTGAACCAGATGACGCAGTCCGCTGATTAAGTGATGTTGCAGCGAATGAGTCGGTGCCTGCAGTGCCTTGCTCGGATTACCACCGATATTCTGCGCAGTAGAAACGCGGTCGGCCTGCATCACCAACTCACCGAGCACGCCGGCACGTTCGTACTGGCCCGCCAGGACATAAAGCAGACTGGCCCAGAGCGATGGAAATCCACTGAGCCAATCGAGGATTGTGCGGTCGAGAATTCGGGTGTAGAGCAATCCTGCAGCCGCGCCGTGCAGGTGGTAGTCACGACCCTTGATATAACGGAAACGGTAGGGCTGATCCAGGGATCCCTGCCAAGGATGCCAGACACGGCCATCTTGGCGCTCAACCAGCAGGTCCACGGCGATCTTGCCGATGTCATGGAGCAACGCGCCATAGGCGATGCCAGCGGACCAAGCGTCAGTCTGGGCGGCTTGGTCTTCAGGTGCGGCGCCGGTGGGAAGCAGATACGACTGACGTAATTTCAAACTACAAGCGACCAGTTCCAACCCATGGTCTAGCATGCCGCCAAGATAAGCATGGTGGTGCGTCTCGCTGGCTGGAAGCTGCTGGACCAGCTCGGCGTATCGATGGATCGGATTTAAATAGAGCTGGCTGAATTGCGGATGGGAGAGGGCGGTGTACTGCCAAATGCGATCAAGCAATTGGCGGCGATGCTCGGCTGCTAACAAGCTCTGGGACGATTCGATGAACCGGTACCCATCGGCGACGTTTACGGTTGGTGGCGGAGGAGGCTTTTGCCTTTTGTGCCGAAACAGACTGAGCATCATGGTCCTCCCGGGAACTGGCAGAGTCAGTGGCCTTTTAGCCTTTTCGGATAGGGCTCTTACCCTTGACTCCCCATTCCCTTCCAATCCTTACCGGCCCTTTTGACGCGTTTCCCTTTGTGCGGCAATCGGAATATTGATTTGTCCTGGTGCCGTTTTGTTGGATGCGCATGCTGGTACGAAAAAGGAAAGTGTCGGTACACTGCGGTGCGAATTTTATCGGGTCTTGCCATGAACCTCACGGACGCAACGCTCATACTGCTGCTCGCGGCACGTATCCATGGAACAGACGAAGCCGTCAGGGCCTCGGCGAAGAGCGTGGTCAAGAAGCTACCGCGCAGCAAACGTGATCTGATCTACAAGGTGATCGATAGCCGAAGTCCACTTGAGCTGGTGGATTACCTGGCTGAGAATCTGGATACGTAACGGCGAACTGGGGTTACGGGATTACCTCATGTTCTTTGCGTCAGAACTCCGCACTGTGGGGATTTTTCTGGGCATAGAAAAAGGGTCCAACTCGTGTTGGACCCTATGAAGCGTTTGCAGCGGTGAGGTGACGATCAAGCTCCATCTTTCATGCATCGCGAGTCATCCATTACCGTCTGCTTCCGTTGCTGCTCCAGGTTGAGCACATACTCCGAAGCGCATCGGGCCTGGCCACTGGCGCGGAAAATCGCGCGGTTGTCAGCCTTGAGCAGGCCGAGCCAGGAGTCGATATAGCCCTCGTGCCGAAGCTCTCCCCGTATACCGGCGTAGGCACATAAAAAAGCGGCGCCCATTTCGGCGATCAACTCTTCAAATGCATAGCCTGGCGAGCCAAATGGACACGGAGAGGTCACGCCTTCGCGCTGCAATCGAGAGTGATGTCCGGTCCAGTGCGTCAGCTCGTGAAGTGCAGTGGCGTAGTATCCACCTTGATCGTGGAATTGCGATTTTGTCGGCAGTTGGATGAGATCCCTGATCGGGTGGTAAAAGGCTTCGTCGGCAAATCGATGAATGATATTTGCGCCCGAACTTAGCAACAAACTTTCCGCAGCAGCGTTGGGGAAGAAGGGATCGCTCGGTTCCGTCTGGAGCAAAGTTTCGTTGTGCGTTTCGAGCCCCTCCGTTTGCTCGATGTTGAACAGAAAGTGCGTCCTGAGAATGCCAAAGTGAGCGACCTTGGGCTGACCGTTTTCATCAAGTACGGGGTGGCCTGATTCGGTCTGTTCCTCGCGCTCCATCGGCTTGTAGAGCACTGCCAGAATGCTGTGCTCACCCTTACGGATGTGTCCGCCGGCTTTTTTGGCTTGGTTGAAGGTCAGCCAGCGATCTTGAGTGAACCCCTGCAACCTGGCCTCGGCCCAGAGCAACGGTAAATTAATGCCTGAATAGGGACGCTGCGTGATGGCGTTAATGGGATAGGGTTGGTGATGACCGACGTCAGTTGAACCACTTGAGGACCAGGGCCTGATCCAGGGGATTACGCCTTGGTCTAACGCGGCAACGATTTTGTTAGTCACGTCTTGGTAGATATTACGCATGGCATTTTCCTCGAGAGAAAACGGAGGAACGCCTTGCCCGTCGGGGAGGGGTTCCCCGGTGGGTGTTGGGTTGGATTGATGCAGGACTGCGCGCAGTCTGAGTGTGTATGCGTTCAGCGTTGCTGCTCTCCCGCAAGCGCTATCAATAAGGCGTCAGGCTGCTCCGGTGCCTGAAGCAGGCTGAGGCTCAGTTGCAGCAACGGTTCATGGTTTGCGTCACGTGTTGAGCCAATTTTGGCTACCTCGAACACCACGTAGGGCGCGTTTGGATCGGCCAAGTGAGCTTTGAAGGCTGCGCGTACCACGTTGCTCAGCCTATCGAATTGCAGTTTTTCAGGATGATTTGAACCGTCGAGCAGTACTGCGCGTTGCCACGCGTCTGGAGTGAACACAACGGGCAAGTGCAGATTGTTCAGTGCTTCGGGTGTGAGTGAGTCGGACATGGTATGCCTCCGTTGATAGCGCGAAGAAACCTGTCCCATAGGGGAAAGAATTCCCCGCGGTGGGTTGAAGAAAAATAAGAGGGGTTAGGACGAGCCGAGCTTGAAAGACGCTCGGGAGAGCAGTAGGCGTTCATCACCGTGAAACGTGACCGTGCGAGCCACCGAACGCTAATCGCACTTGGGGGAACCATCACTGGAGTGACGTAGCCTCAAAGACTCTGGCTACCTGGGAAGGTGCTGTCGATAACAGCGATCCGTATCCTCTATGTAGCTGGATGATTTGGATGGGTCAACGGCCTTAGAGGCGCTGTTGTACGAGGTGCGTCTTCTGTCTTCCAGTGAAGAGTTTTCGACCGAATAAGCTGATAAACGGTTAAGCATGGGCGGTTTTCAGTAGTAGGCTGTAATCTCGATTTCCACAGGAGTACGCTCAGAAGAGGGCGCAATCATGCCGGCTCAGCAGCCACTTCAAATCTCCCGCACACACCGCTGGGCATATGCATGCGGTATGTTCGCCAAACGTGGTTATCGCAGCTTGAAAGGGTTTGAGTCTCGTGTGGCCAAGCGTGCAGTGACGGCAGGTTTGCCTGCGGGTAATTTACTCATTCGCGGGATCTTTCTGCTTGCCCAGGTGGCCCTGTTCGGTGCACTTCTTTTTGTTAGCTTTTGGTTGTTTCTGCTGGTGTGCACATTCGTCGCATTAGCGGCTATCTCAGTTCAAGATTCAGACACTCCAGATATTGATGATATCAATGATCCAATTCACAGAGCGTCTTGGCCTGAGCGGTACGATAAATGGGGTTCACTGAAGTAACCTCCCTGGTTATTTTGAGCCCGATTTACCTGAAACTATTCTTGCTCCGCTCATCAACTGAGAGGTCCCGTTAGAACTCGCTGTCTGCGCAGCCTGGGTTCCCCGGCTGAGCATTCCTTCTACACCTGAACCTACGCTATACCCAGCCCAGCTCATTGCGGCTAGAAAGACCATCGGCAGTACGATGAACATCGCCCCCATCACATACTCAATCACTTGTGCCGTGACGGTTCCATCCATAAAACCGGATGTCGGCAGCGACAACAGCACCTGATTGGACGCCGAGACTTGGTTGTACAAGGTATCGAGCATGCTGGAGTCGACCCAGCGGGCCAACTCCCACCAGAAGGTCAGCATGTGCAGCGTGAACAGCGCGAACGTCGCCGTCATGACGGTCTTCAATTGGTAGGTACTGACCAGAAGGATCAGCGGCAAGCTGATGATGACACCCATGATCAGGAAAGCCTGCACCATCGGCAGGGCAGCGCGTAGTGCATTTATTGCCGGGAAGTTGCTGAACGAGCCAAGGGCCAGCCCAGTGTTGGTGGCCAGGTTATTGAGCCCCTGATTGATCGACCCACCGCGAGCACTGGAGCCATAGTCCTGGAACACCTGTCCGGGCGACATGGACATCGATTGTTGGCGCGGGCTGACCAGTTCGCGCAGTGTGGCATCCTCGATCTCGTTGCTTGAGCGACCAGTCAACCAGCCTTTCAGCTGAGTCAGCAGCGAAGGGTCAACTTGCTCGACCAATCGTGCTCGCAACCCGATACCGCTGTCACTCCACCATTGTTTGCAAGTGGGGTAGCCCGCGCCATTCTCCAACCGTGGCAAGGTAATATCGCGGGTTTCATCATAGGGCCAGCTGACTCGTGGTGTCCGTGAGTGATCTGTGTCGTAGTAGCCCGGAGCGTCGAGAAAATAGCTTGAGCCGATCCAAGACGCATCATGACTTTGAGCCTTGTCCAGCTGTGGACGATTGGTGAAGAGCCGAGAGCGGGAATAGCCGTAACAGTCGCGAGTAAAATCGGCGACTTCCTGTAACAACACTTGGTTATCAATGCGCGAACTGTCGATCTCCATGCGCATCTGTCGGATGTCCGGTGCGCAGGGGATGGAGGCGGTGGCCGCTGCGGTCACGCCTTTGCTCAAGGCGTGTACCAGAAACCACCAGATCGGTACGTTGGCGGAGCGTTCGCCGATAGTATTGAAGGTCGTCCCCCAGGCGGTTTCCGTCGGTTTGGCCACACTGATGCCGCAGCGCTGACTCGCCGCATCATCGAACGCCATAGACGCGAGGTTTAGCGGAAAGACCGGCGCACAGCCGAACAATACGACGATGTAGGCCAACCAAAGCCGGTTCTCGATTCGAGGTACCGAGAGCAATCCTTTGTTGCCTTCATCCGCGCCTTGCTGACGGGCCGACAACCATTCTTGCAAGATGATTGCACCAAAGGGAGCTGCGAACAGGCCAGTATCGGACAGGACGTTCCAGATACCGTTGTTGATGATCCATGCCAGCAGGGAGAGGTAAAACTCCAGGTAGCTGTTAGTGCTCATGAGCATGGTGGTGACCTCACAATCGAGTGAGCTCGACGCAGGTAAAGAGCAAGAGCCCTAATGTCCCGGCGCGTTTCACGCGCAGTCGGTCCTGTGGTCGATGTCGGTAGCGCCTCAGCAGGTCCCACCAGAGTGCAAAGAGGACGCCGTAGAGCAGGACACGCCACCACCGCAGATAAGGCCGTATCGATTCCAAGGCTTGCTGCCAGCCCCCGAAACTGCCCAGCGCAGTGCAGCCGATCCAGGCGCTCAGTGCGGCGGTCAGGATCATCCCTGCGGCGATCCCTAGACTGGAAAGCAAAGTGAATAGCAGTGAGCGTTTCATGGCTCACTTGCGCCTGGCATCAGCGTCGTTGAGTCGGCCAGGTTCGGGGTCGCCTTGCTCGACGGTGCGCGACGCATCGGCACCTCCGGCATGTCGATCGAGCACTAGGCTGGCGGTATTGGTTGTGAGCATCTGCCGGACCTGCAACTCGGTTTGTAGCAGGCGTATCTCGCGCTCCAGTGTGTCGATGTTTTTCGTCAAGGCCGTTTGGGCCGGTTCGGCGGAAGCGATGTTAGGTTCGTGGCTGCCTGCCAGCAGCGTGCGCAATAGCAGGAGCGCTTTGTCGAGTACGCTGGACAGGGCCGTCTCACTGGCCAGGCGCCGCGCCAGGAGTTCCTGATCAGGATCGTCGCGCAGGGCTTCGATCACACCACGAGTCACCGGCAGCATCGGGCTGGAGGCTTTGCTCAGATTGTCAGGGTTCGGCGGCAGAGATCCGGACAGTAAGCCTTGCAGGGTTTTGAGGTGTTCACTGTAGGCCTCCTGGATCAGCGGCGTCAGTCCGCTGCCTGCGGTAGCCCGCAGAGTCTCGCAGGTGTCGCAGGTCGCGACTTCGGTCTCGCCCAACACGCGAACAGCCCATTCGGACTCCTCTTGCGGTGAGGTCCATGCCTGGCAAATAGCGCCGCCCAGGCAATCACTGTTACTGATCGAGGTGTTGTCATCCACTGCGCGGTTATGCAGCAGGTTATAACCCGCGCGCACCACATCGGAGGTTGCCCGGATGGGTGTTTGTCCGCTACCTCCAGCCTTCTGCCCGCCGACCCAAGACACCCCATTGTTGCCGTTACGGGCCTCGGTGTTTTTCACCGCAGCCACCGCATCACCGTCGGTTTGTTCGAGGTTGCCCTGCATTTCCTGGTTCTTGGCCAATGCGCCCCAGCCGGCTTGACCGACCTTGTCCGCCATCTTCTCAGCCATGGCCTGGCAGGTCAGCTTGGAACGGTCGAAGTCGATACGCCCCTGCATCACTCCGTTGCTCAACAACTCATAGAGACCCGGGTTGGCACGCTGGATGATCAACGCCGGCAGCGACATTACTGCTTGGGTCGCGTTCTGCACAATGCTGCCCATGATCTGCTGGAACCCTTCGGTGACGCCGTTCAACTGGTTTTGCAGGGTGTTGGTGAGGCTCATGTTTCCGCACATCATGTTCGCCTGCCAGGATCCGCCGACACCGAGCCCGTTGGGGCGATAGAGCGAGCTCGGCGAGCCCGCTGCCGAGCCGCCACCGATGGTGTACATCACCCGATCGTCGAGCACTTCGCCTTGGGTGCTTAAGCGGTAATCGTCCTCGGCGGCGTGGGCATGCGTGGCTATTGCGAGCAGTCCGCAGAGCAACAAAGTCATCGGGCTTAACCATGATTCTGCAAGAAGCCGACTCATGAAGCACCACCTTCGAAGTCGATGCTGAACAGGAAGGTCTGTCCCTCACGCTTGCAGCAGCTATAGGGACGCCACAGCGACCAGGCATAGCCGCCATCCGCGCTCTGCACCGGATCGTTGGGGAAGATGGCGCATGTGGGTTGAACCACGGGGGAGAGCAATTGCCATTTGTGGGTCGAAGCGTCGTTTTCAACGATTGGGCCAGGCGGCCAATAACCATCGCGTGGTACGGGTGTGAGCGGGACATACACGTGCGGTTGCCAGTTGCGGGTAATGACGTCACCCGCTCGCTGCGCCATCACCGCAGCGGCTTTGAAGTCGTCGGGTTGCACCAAAAATCCTTGCCGGGGATAGACGCTGCCCCACATGTTTCCTGCGAGCTGACGACCGATTTCACGGATCCCGGGCGCGAGCGACTCGGGGTAAAAGCTTTCTGGGATGCCATGACGCCAGGCCAGTGAGTCCAAAGTGCTCAGATAGTAGGGCACGAACGCAGTGGCGCCGCTGGCGCAGGCGTAGCCGGATTGCGAGGCAAGTTGCGTGGCGGCCCAGCCGCCGGGATGGCCAATGCCATCAACATTTTTGAAACGAGGCAGGTTATCGCGCTGAGTGTTCGGCGTGATCAGGTTACCGCCACCTTCCGCACCGCTGATGGGGTAGGAGAGAGCGGCCATCTCGGTCCACGGATTGCTGCCGGTGGTGGTATAGCTCGAGACCACCAGTTCAGGAATGAAGTGACGAACCTTGGTTGAGGTTTTAACCGTGCAGCCAAAAGGGGTGCAGAGCAACCAGAAGCAGATGCCGACGACCCTGTACTCGAGGCAGTCTGGAGAAAGCACGGAGGCGGTAATGCTGCCCGTTTCCAGCGCCACGCTTGACCCGGATGCCAGCAGAATGCTCAGCAACAAAGGATGTAACTTCTGGGGCGAAATATACGGGCAGGCAGCAGACATGATCCAGGCTCTGGGTGTATGGCCTGGACAGGTTCAATGATCGAAAGAAGGGTGTCAGTGAGAAAGCCGAAAGCAGGATAGTCGGTTTACAGCGACCTTCTAGATGAGCAGAGGGTCATTCAGCGCTCAGCGTACGAGCAAGCGCGTCAGACTCGATGAGCAGCTGATCCGTTTTGATCTCGAAAATGTTGGCGAGTTTGCAGAGGACCAATAACGACGGGTTGCCTACCCCTCGCTCGATTTGGCTCACGTAGGTACGATCCACCTCGGCCATGAGCGCCAATTGCTCCTGGGTAAGGTTCTTCACGCGTCGCATCGAGCGGATGTTTTCCGCGAGTTGCAGACGGAGCTGTTCGTAGTCTTGAGTCATGCGCGCAAACTGCGCCTTGAGGGACTCTCAATCCACGGGATATAGTCTACATTTGCTCTGATTCAGGCTTTTTGATGCTTAAGCCGAGTGTCAGTTTTGTTTCTATGCTGCTTGGAACAGACCGAGCATTAATAAATAATCGAAAGCTAAGGTGTCTATGGACGAAAATTACGTTTCAATTCCGGCGGCGGATGGTTGCCCGAGCCTTCTGACGCCGTGGGGCAGCGAATTTGCGCCTATGATCGAACGCGGCGTGCAATGCGCCCAGGCTTGGCTCGGTACTCCCGGCGAGACTCCACTGTGGTGGGAGCTGGCCCAAACACGCAAGACCTTTCCTATCGGTGACTGCCAAGATGCTTTTGAAGCCGGATTCTTGTTGAGGATTCAGCAGCGGCTTCGAGGCGCATCGCAGTAACCGGCCGCTTGCTTTAGAGCGCGATATTTGAGTAGATTTCCCTATGCGGATTCTATGCCTCGCGCTCTATCGATCCGTTCAGCTACCCGGTAAGCGGCTTCCAACTCCGAGCAGCCAATGTTCTGCATCAATGTCCAGCGCTCTGCTTTTTCCTCGGGTTCCGTCATGGCCAGGGCGAGGTAAAGGCTGGGCGGCACTGCTCGAAACAGCGTTTCGAGCTTTTTCGACAGCACTACTCCCTCGGTATATTTCCCCGGTTCTTTGCTAGCTGAGAGCAACAAAGATTTCTGTGCAGGCGTGAGCTTCTTGAAGCGTGCTATTTCTTCGCTTTCCGCGGGCGGCATGTTCAAACAAATCCACCATTCGATCATGTTCAGCATGGTCTGCGCGGCGGAAGGAAAGTCGGCAAGGTTTTGCGTCGCCAGCCAGAACCAGGCTCCGAGCTTGCGCCACATCTTGGTTCCCTTGACCACGAATGGCGCCAGCAGCGGGTTTTTGGTGATGATATGGCCCTCGTCAGTGACCATGATGATTGGTCGGCCCAGGTACTGGTCGCGCTCGGCCAGGTTGTTCACGGTGTTCATCAGGCTGATGTAGCTGATGGACATCTGGGCCTCGTAGCCTTCGCGAGCGTAAGTGGCGAGATCGACAATGGTCACATCGCTTTCGGGCCAAGGTGTGCCTTCGCGATCGAACAGTTCACCCTCGAAACCCTGGCAAAACAGGTCGATGGATTCACCCATTTCCTGGGCACGCTCACGACGCTTCTCCGGCAAGTGCGTGTCGGCGGCGACGCGCAGCAACGCGTCGCGCACATCGTGGGTCAATACCTGTCGACACGACGCGACACAGGTCTGTGCCGCATCGAGAATGCACTCGCGGATTAAGCTGCGATCGGCTCGACTCAGGCGCGCCTCTTCCTTAGCCTCGCCGCCGGTGATCATCAGCCGGGCGGTGATTTCCAGTTCGCCAAGAACATCGCGTTGGTCTTCTCGACTTGCTGCCGCCTCATCGTCCAGCTCATCAATCGACAGACTCGCCACCTGATCCGGTTGCTCGACCAGGCGCCAGGCATCGGCGAACGGGGCGAGACTGACCGAGGCGCCAGGTTTTAATTGGACCTTATTGACCGACAAGCCCTGAGTTGCGAAGTAATCACCCTGCAAGCCGAATGAGTTGCCGGCCTCGACGATAAACAGGCGAGGGCGGTACACGGCCATGACCTGCATCAGTAGGGTGACCAGGGTGGCCGACTTGCCGGCGCCGGTGGGGCCGAACAACAGCAGATGGCCGTTCATGGCCCGATCTAGGCGTGACAATGGATCAAAGCTCAACGGCGAGCCACCACGATTGAACAGGGTGATGCCCGGGTGGCCGGTACCTGTACTGCGGCCCCATACCGGGAGCAGATTCGCCAGGTGCTGGGCAAACATCAGGCGCGTGTACCAGTTGCGCGTGTCGCGGGCCGGGTTGTAAGCCATTGGTAGCCAACGCAGGTAACTGTTGCAGGCGGCGACCTCATCGCCTTCGCCTACCGGTTGCAGCCCCGCACCCAGCAGTGCGCTGGCCAGGCTGACCGAGCGCTGATGCAATTGCTGCTCATCGTGACCGCGCACGTAAAACGCCAGTGTGCCCCGGTACAGCTTGTGCTGGCGGCCAATGATCGCGCGAGCCTCTTCAACATCCTGGCGGGTCTGGGTTGAGGCCAGGTTTTCTCCTATGGATTTGCGCGCTAGGCGGTTTAACTGCTCCTCGAGCATGTCCTGCGGCTTGATCACTAGAGTCAGGCTCATCACTGTGCCTTCAGGCAACTGGTCAAACAGCGCATTCACCGCGTCACCCTTGCGGGCTTCCCCGGTGAGTTGACCAATCGACGGTGCCCGCCGCAGTTTGTCCACCACCATCACCCGGTGGGGCTGATCGTCGAAAAACCAGAGTCCGTGCTGCACATCCGAACGCGGTTCGTTGAAGAACAGCCGCTCGGCAAAGTCGTGATCGAAGGGCAGTTCCAGTGACTCATCTTCGCTCGACTCTGGATAGGCCACGCGGCGGTAGAATTCTTCGGGCGCTTCATCGGTGAGCTTGGGTGCCGGATTGAACCAGGGCAACAACCAGGCATACAAACCTCGGCCATCGACTCGTGTCGATTGCACGCCGCACGCCTGCAAGGAAGCACTGATACGTTCGCAAGCCTGTTGCAGGGATTGCACTGGGGTGAGTCCCGTCTCATCAGCGTCAGACTCAAACCAGCGATAGACCACCAGGCGCACCCGTCGGTTATTGCCACGCCAGGGCAGGCGCGTCACCACCTTATCCTCAAACAAACCACCGGGCTTGACGATGGCCTTCAGATGATGGCGGCTGAGCGCCAAATACGCCTGGGTGAAGACGGTGCCTCGTGCGCTGTCCTGAATATAATCGGTGAGCCGGGTCAGGTAGGGGGTGAAGTCGTTATCGTCCTGGCAGAAAAACTGCGCCACCCAAGGCGCTTGATCCAGCTCGTCAAAGCTATCCTGTAGGGCGTCTTCAAGGGCATCGCGGGCCGCCATCAGCCAATCAGGTTCGCGCCCTTCGGTGCCGATGGGCAGCAACTCGAACACCGCACCCACCGAGCGATTGTCATCCAGCAGAAAACACTGTTCGGTGTCGAGGTATTCGACCCATGGCAGGTGATCGGTGAAGCTGGGGTGGTGCGCATACAATGCGGCCTCATCGGCCAAGGTGGCACGAGGGCGCAATGGGTGGCGCCAGGCTTTCCACGCAGAAGAGCCCTCACCCGAGTCACCGGTAGGCACTATAAGTCTTCCTGACGTTCACCCGGTAATGCGTACTGCACCCGTTGGTAGAACGGAAAGATGGTTGAGTACCCCGGGACCGGTGCCTGCTCGGTACCACTCAAATGCGGATACACGTACAGCACCAGATCGGGATTGGGCAGGCGAGGGAACAGATTGTGGATCTCGTTCGCCGCGGTGCGCGTATACGGTTCTTGAAGAGACGCGGAGGAATCTGCCTGAGCCAGCGGACGGCGTAGCTGCTGCCGAGCATCCAGCAGTTGCTGCTGAGTGCCTTGCGAACCGGCGCCATTCCAGATATCCATCATGGTTTGCTCGCCATGGGGCAGCAGCGTCTCCTTGTCGGTGGAGCACCCTGTGAGGACCAAGGAAAACACGCTAATCCAGGTCAGGCAGGGAAACGTGGATTTTTTCATGGCGTACGCTCCGGCCCTTGGGCTCGTAGTCGATGGTGATTTCATGGTCGAGGTGCAGCGCGACTTGGGCGGCCGGTGGCACGTACACGGCAGCAAAGGTCTCGCCATACAATTTGTTGATCCACCCGCGGATGTCGCTGACCCCACCACTGAGAATTGAATTCAGCGCGCTATTGCCACTGCTGCTGGTGACCCCAAGCGTACTGCCGCCCGAACTGATGACGCTGCTGTTGTTCTGCTCATCCCCGAGCAAGGCGGCGACACTGGCGCCGGCGGCAGTGATCAAACTCTGGCTGCCGAGGTACTGTTGAGCGTTTGAGCGGCGTTCGCCGGCAATGCACGGGATGCCATATGGATCGGATAGGTAACCGAGTCCGCCACGAATCTTGTCGGTGTTCGAGCTCTGGGTGGTGGAGGCATTGCGGCTGGCCACTGCCTTCGGCGGAGGCATCGTGCGGATGGTGCCGTCAGTAAACACAAAGGTGATTGACTCGACCTGTCCGCGTACGCACGACAGGGTCCAGTCACCGGATGCCGTGCCGCTCATAACGGCCCCCGCGACGTCCGGCAGCTCGATGCCGTTGGCGGTCAGGTTCTCGGGGCCCACCAGTACTTTGAAGGGATAGGGATCATTCACGGTGCCGTCGACTGGGACTCGGCCGATCAGCGCGGTCATGGCGACCGAACCCATCAATGTTGCGTTTTCGGGAATGGTGTAGACCGGCTTCGCGCCTTCGGTACGATCAGCGGAGCGTGTCAGGTCATGTTCACCCTTGGTGACCTCGTGTAACTGCTTCTGGCTGCGGTCGATGGCATTGTCCTTCAAACCCTCCAGTGTGTTGAAGGCAGTAGGCAGACTCAGGGTGGGCGCGGTCTTGGTTCTGCCCTGGGGGGCGGTGGACAGAGCATCCGAGGGCTCAATCCACAGCAGTGCATCATTGGCAGGATGCTGCCGTTCGAACTGGGAGCCGTCGCCCGGCTCAAGCCCCAGTCCGATAGGCATATCCTTGTCTTTGCCGGTCAGCCCTGACAGCTGCTCCTGCAATTGCGTCAGCAGACCACGGGCCTGGCGACTGTCTTGTTCCGCTTTGAGTCGAGCCTCGTTGGCTTGTCGTCGACCTTCGTCGACCTGTTGAGTCACGCTGCCAAGCGCCGTCTGGATACGCGAATCAACATTGTTTTCCCGCTCGCGCAGGCGGTTGTTTTCCGTCTGCAGCGAATCGTTGTGTTTCTTCAAACCGAGCATGTCGCTGCGCATGGCCTTCACCTGGCCGACCAGGGTGGCGACCGTATCGCGGGGGGTATCGCCCGCAATACCGAGCGACTTGGCTTGCTCGGCGGATAGCTGAAGATTGCCTTGATCAACCGACTTCTCTGGAGAGGAACTGCTGCCACCCCCGACCCAAGTTTTCAGGATAATCAACACCACGCCCAGCAGCGCAGCCGGTACCAGCCATTTGAGCAAGGCGTTAGCTTTCATCGCCAGCACCTCGCGAAACGGCCGGGAACAGCACGGCTTGCTCAAGGCCGACACTGCGGGTGACAAGGTAGGCGATCGTGGTGTCTTCAGCGCTGCCGACAGGTCCGAGGAAAGCATGCTGGAAAGCCGCGGCGAATAGCTTGGCCTGGAGTCGACGTGGATCGAGTTGCACCGTCTCTGAACCACGATTGCGCAGCTTCACGGCCGTCACCCAGTAATCACCGAGTCGCCAGGCGGCGATGGGCGTGCTGGACACGTGTTCGATCGGCAGCAGGGTTGGCAGTTCGGTGCGCAGCTTGAGCGGGACGCGGCGTACGCCGGGCAGGGACTCCACGGTGCGTAGCGGCGCATACAGGCTTTGCGCGGCGTAGCGTGTCAAAGCGACTGGGATTGGCGTACGTTCTGGAACAGGGACGGTGCTGGATTCAGCCTCGGTAGGCTGCTCCTGAGCATTCTTAAGAATACGCACGGGTTCCAGCGGTTGATCGCCAGGCGTGGCCGCAATGTCCAAGAGGATGATCTCTCCCGTCGCGACAGATTGCAGCTGTAGGCGGGTCGGGGCGATGGCCTCCGACGCCCGCAGGTACAGCGTGCCGCCAGTTGATTGCACGCGCAGCTTGCCCGTCAGGGTTGAGGGCACTCCGACGCGAACAGCCTCATCGACAAAGACCACCCGCTCCTGATTGATCACCAGTGGGACCGCGAGAGGGAGGCGTTCCCAGCGCATCAACTCGACGGCCTGCGCTGCAACTCCCCATAGCATCAATGCGATGGTGAGCGCCGGGGTAGAAATCCGCTTCATGAATCACCTCCAGGCAGAGCGATTTTTTGTGGCGTGCCTTGATAACAATCCAGCGCCAGTCCCCACTTGTTGTGTTCGGGATCGAGGTCGAACCGCACCACGCGTAGTGGATAGCGCACCACCACCCGTTTCACCGGTTCCGCGGCGTAATATTCATCAGCGTTGAGGTCGAGGGTGACCAGCCAGCTGTCGCGGTCGAGTTGCTTGACCCTGAGTTCCGGATCTTCGCTGTAACCGCGGCCCAGAATTTCGTAGACCCCGCGCACTCGCTGGCGCAGTTCACCGGCGGCCTTGCGGTATTCGTAGTCGCCGTCGAGGAAGGCTTTGCAGGCAGGTGTCAGGTAGGACTGCAAGCCATAGATGGCGCGGCGATAATCCTGCTCGCCATCCGAGGGCCAGCGGTTTAGCTGACCAAAGATATACAGGGCAAAGGCATAGATATTTTCTGAGGGGATATCCCACCACTTGCGAGTGCTGCCCGAGCGCAGATCTGGTGGTACATGCACGGTCAGATCGGTCGGTGCCGAACGCCAGCCGTACCAGAGCCCGGCACAGACCAGGGCAAGGATCATTACCGCCAAACGCAGGCTGAAGATATGCGCCTGTTGGGCATCGACCTTGTTTCGAAAGCGGCTCATCGCTGCCACCGGGACAGAGCAGGGCGCAGCCGACGCGAGCGGCGAACCGTCCAGGCGCCGGAGTGAAGGATCAAACTTCCGCGACCCAGGCGCCAACGGCTGGCGAGGACCCATTCGATTTTGCGGTATAACCAGGTCTCGGGGCGGGCTCGTTTGGCCCGACGCAGTAGCGCCCCACCGGCCAATAACACTACCGCCATGCCTGCGATCATGCTGGTTGGCGCCACGGCAATGGAGGAGGTGGCAATCGCCAGAGGAACACCCAGCACCAGGCCAATGACTGCGCCGGCACCGAGCGCTACCCACATCTCATCATTGGTCAAACCGCGTAATACAGCAGGGTCACGATTGAGTCGCTCAGGCAGAAAGATCAAGGTGCCGTCGGCAAGACGTTCAATAGTGTCGTTCATGTCGACCTCATAGAATCGCGGCTGCCTTGGTCAGGAACCAGATGATGATCACCACCAGCAGCGCTCCAATGCCGACCACCGCACCCAAGTCCTTCCAGGTCTTGCGCTGGTTCTGAACGTCGGCATAGACGGTCAGCGAGTGCCAAGCTACGCCGAGAAAAGCGAGCAGGGCGATCAGCAGGCCGAGGAGAATGCCGCCGTCGTAGGCGTAGTTTTTGATCGTCTCGATCAACCCGGAACCTTCGCCACGTGACGGAGCCTCCATGGTCGGGAGTTCGGCAAAAGCCAGGCTTGGACCAAGTACTAGCAGCAGACCGATCAAGCGCTGGCTTGCACCATCACGGAGATTGTTTTTTAGGGGGGGAATGCACTTGAGCATGGCGACGATCTCCTGGATTAGGACAGGGTGAAGAACATCAGTACGAGCAGGGCGAGCAAGACGCGCACGGCGCTGCCGCCAAAGGCTCCAAAGCGCACACTGCCGGCGGCCCAACCCCGGTAAGCCGTCCACATCACCCAGGCACACCACAGCAAAGCCAGGACGAGAACCAAGGACAGCCAGAGCGTCGAACTGCTCTGTGCCGAAAAGCCTGAGGCATTTTGGAAGGCCGTGGTCTGAGCGTCAGTCATGCTCATGGCAAAGGCTCCGCTGGCGGAGTGTCGAGACGATAATCGCCGACCAATTCAGTGGGATCGCGTGGTTGAGCGCGGGATGGGGATAGATAGCTCTGCACGCCTTGGCGCATGCGTTGGATGTCTTGGATTAGGCGGGGATAGTCGAAGCGATAACGCTCGATTGATTCCGACGGATTGGCTGCCTCAGCTCGTGTCGCAAGACGTTCGATGATGTCGAGTTGCTGCTGGACTAGCCTGAGCTGATCCTGCTCATGACCAGATGCGGCATAGCTGCTGCCACCAACGATAGCCAGCGAGAGCAGTAAATAGCGAAAGACGGTAGTTGGCATGATGCTGGCTCGTATGGATCTGAGGACAGAATCAAGTCAGCGGTCGAGTTATTCAGTAGGAAATATGAGGTGTAATGAATCGTTTTTTCTGGCGGAGCGCTGCTGAGACTACGGACAACTGGCCTTCCTTTGACGCTAGTGAATAGTCATCCTTGCCTGCTTCGGAGACTAGCGTAAATGGCCAGCGTTCATTATCGGAGGTAGCTAGGTACTCATTAGGTGGCGAAGTCCAACCATACGTTCACTATGGGTGGGAGCGGATACTCTTCACAGCCTGGGTTAACCTCGCTACGGATTGAGTTCTGTCAAAAATGTATGCCAGAGACACACACTGGCTGTGACATTATTGACTCCCTGATACGGCCTTTCCCGAATTCATAAAGGGACATTCATGCTTAACCTGGATCAGTTATTTCGCTTCAAAGAGAAACCAGAACCGAATGTAGCCATGATCGAGGGGCAGGGCGACGGGTGCTTGCTAGCCGATCAGTATCAGGAAGCGCTGGACCTCTATCGGCAGATTGAATCGCCGGGTCGCTTTTTGCGCGAGAAAATCTACTTCGCCAAGCTCTGCATTGGCAGCGCTGGTAGTAATGACGGTGATCTGATAGGTGATGACTTGAGTTCTAGCTCTCAGATGGGGCTGGAGCTCCAGGTAGAGGCCATACACCGAATCCATCAGCTGTGGGATTCTGACCTCGAGCCCGATGAGTATGAAAAACCGAAGGAATTAATTCGTCTGACCAGATGGATCAAGGACCATGTGGACTCTAATCCATACGCAGGCCGCCTAGTATTGATGTCTTGGTATGGGGCCAGCATGCACAGCCGCCGTGGACATCAGGCTTTCGTTGACCTGCAGAGAGTTGTTTACCCCACGCTGACCATACATGGTAAGTGGCATTCAGAGTTGTTGGATGCCCTAGCCGATCGAAATCGCGATACTGTTTTGACCCTTTTGGAGGCAGTCGATTTTGACACGGCCCCTAATATGGCCACCGTTTGCCGTGCAGCCAACTTCGTCAACAAAAAAGAAACTGCACAACGGGCCGCGAGAGTCTTTGTCGCTCGCTACAGCAAATTGGGCCCGCAAATGTACAGGGCGCTGGTGAGCGCCGCGATTATGAGCAACCAGGTGGATTTGCTCGACAACATTCCTAATGAGCATGCCCATGATTTTTTATCCGATCCTCTTATAGAACTTTTTTCCTGTGCCTCGAACGGACAATTCGAGCGTGCTGCGGTCGTCTTGGAGCGTACGAATGTCGATACCCTAATCTGTTACCAATCACCATGTATGGTTGAAGGTTACACACGCTTTCTTTCTGAGGGTCCATATGATTCTTGGCCGTCGATACTCCAGCCAGTGGACGGATTTGAGCTAGAATTGTTTCGTCGCCTGCCTAACACCGAGTCCTCAAACCGTTTTCGCCTTCTGCTGCTAAATGACGCTCAGTATGCCTTTGGAGAGGCGTTTACTAATTGTGTCCGACAGCTTTGGACTGACGCTCCGTCCTACGAGGTTGCTGAGTTGCTCAGCGAGTTTTCTACTAAGGACCTGAAGACTCTTGGGGCCTTGATGATCGACTATCTGGAAGAGTATCAGTTCGAGGACGGAGAGGACGTCGCGGCTCTGGAGATCTTGTCTGAGTGGGATGACGTTGATTTGAAATTCGGCCCCTTATTTTTTGGTGCTAAAGCGCAGCTCAGAAAAGTTGCAGCAACGAATCGACTCCGAGTGTTATCGATGCTGTTCGCTTTTGCTAAAAGAAATATTGCGAAGATCAATTGTGATGGGGACAGCAGCAATACCTACCTTGGTTGGTTAGCTGAGCTCACCGAGCTTGCTCCGACTCGATACGGTATTGAGTATATTTTCCGACAGGCCAATCTAGGTGACTATCAGGGGGCGCTTGCATCGCTGGAGCGTCTAAATCTTGAGCCAAGTAGAGATGTGGTATTCGCTTATGGTTGGGTCGGTACCAACACAGATAGCTACGCCCTGCTGGCAGCGTTCGAGAAGGCGGTTGAGATCGACTCTAAGCTTCTCGAGGTAGAGCGAATACAAAAAATTCGTCCCGAAGTTAGAGCAAAATTGCAGCGACTTGCTGCAACGCAACTCCATCTGGATTTCGATGGCGAGCAGGTTGTACGTCCGATCCCGTCACCGTTGCCGGCTAGTCTTTACTCTGCCATGGAGGC
The DNA here is from genome assembly GCF_029457515.1 of Pseudomonas sp. G11. NCBI lineage: Bacteria > Pseudomonadati > Pseudomonadota > Gammaproteobacteria > Pseudomonadales > Pseudomonadaceae > Pseudomonas > Pseudomonas sp. G11. Next base: position 5,455,259 of record NZ_CP120377.1, on the reverse strand, counting down.
CATTGACCAATCACTTGTCTCGCTCAGTCCGGCTCAGATCCTCACTCTTCAGATCTGGCTTGGCCAACGTTACAAAGATATTGATAGTTCAATGCCTCCGGCGGCCGGGAATCACTTAGTTATCGAGTCTTGGAATGGATGCCTCCGTAGCGCGAAGCTGGCTCTTAAAGGAGAAAGCCAAATACTTAGCTTGGCCAAACGTCACGGGTACTCAAAGGTGATTGATGTTATGGCCGAAGCATTTGCTCATGAAAGTAAGCCAGATCTGGCACTGACGGCCCTCGCAAAAATTCTGGCACAGCGCGTCGATACGGGGGCAAACGAGGTTGCCTATCTGATTGGCACAATTAGGAATCGTTGTAATTACCACAACCCGAATATTATAAGAGAGCAGGTTCGCGAAGCGTCTAAACGTGGTATCTCGGTGAGTCAATTGCAAGAGTTGGCGACCGAAGTCAGCAGCTGGACTATGTGGAAAAATAAAATCGAGGACTTACTCCAGAAGTAAGTCGTCGCGCTGGCAGAGAATCAGGCTGTGCTCCCCAACAGTGCGCTCGTCATTAGAAGCTCGTAGATTAAATCTCAGATGTACTTTTTGAATGTTGCTGTTGTTATAGTTTGAATCGCCCCGGATTCTCTAGACACCTTGCAAGCTCATTGCATAACGCTTTTCAAACTCTACCGGTGACAGGTGATTGTTGAAACCATGGCGGCGTTTTGCGTTGTAGAACATCTCGATGTAATCAAACACATCACTACGAGCATCTTCGCGCGTGGAATAGATTTTCCGCTTGATCCGTTCCCGCTTTAGAAGCTGGAAAAAGCTCTCAGCCACGGCGTTGTCATGACAATTGCCTCGGCGGCTCATGCTGGCAACCAAATTGTTCGCCTTCAAAAAACTGCGCCAATCGGCGCTGCTGTACTGGCTGCCCTGGTCGGAGTGAACCATCACCTCCTGCTTCGGTTTACGCCTCCAGACCGCCATCAATAACGCATCAATGGCCAAATCACTGGTCATCTGCGACTTCATTGACCAGCCAACGACCTGACGAGAAAACAGATCCAGCACCACTGCCAAATACAGCCAGCCTTCATACGTACGAATGTAAGTGATGTCGGTGACCCAAACTTTGTTGGGTTCTACGACATCGAACTGGCGCTTCAGTAAATTGGGTGAGGCGACCGCTGGCTTACCGCCGTATTTGCCAGGACGGCGTCGATACCCTGTCTGAGAGCGCAGACCTTCAAGACGCATCAGCCTCGCCACACGATGCCGACCACAATCCTCACCGACTTCGCGCAGATCGTCATGGACTTTGCGATAGCCATAAACGCCGCCGCTCTCCAGCCAGGAATGCTTGATCAAACCCAGCAGTCGCTGGTCGTCTTTGGCGCGTACAGATTGCGGCTCAGACAGCCAGGCGTAATAACCGCTGGGATGGACTTTCAGCGTCAGGCAAAGCCGTCGAATGGAATAATCGCCCGCTCGCTGCTTGATAAAGGCGTACTTCAACCGCACTCCTTGGCAAAGTACGCGGCGGCCTTTTTTAAGATGTCTCGCTCTTCGGTGACGCGCTTGAGTTCGGCTCGCAGACGACGCAGTTCAGCGTGCTGATCGTCGTCTTGCTGCCGTTCTGCCTGAGGTTTGCTGTAGCGCTTTATCCAGGCATAGAGGCTATGCGTCGACACGCCAAGACGCGCCGCCACATCAGCGACAGGCAGCTTCTTTTCGGTCACTTGATTGACCGCTTGGATTTTGAACTCTTCGGGATAACGTGGGTTGCTCATGGCACCTCCTGATTGGCCTCAGTTTAAGGCATGGAGGTGTCTACGAAACCCGGGGCGATTCAGTTATCGTCACCGCAAGCATCACAGCGCAAGGCAGAAAAACGATCATGGGATTGATTGAAAAGGGCAGTGACAGGTAAATGATCCAGGGCACGATCAGCAGTGGTATCACTGCGCGCTTGGCGCGGTGATAGACAAAACTGCTTTCACGCCCCGCGCCAAATTTGCGCAGGTCACGGCGCATCAAACCATCTACAAAACCAGTGAACATGGCCAACAGAAACAAGGGTGTCGCCAGAACCAGAATGGTCAGGCGCACCACAAATGTGAAGGTCACATACACTGCAGCAATCACGAAATCTTCGATGCTCACGTAGAACTGATTGGCCCAACTCCATAAACCGTTGCCCTGGCTCGACACCCGTGCTTGCCGGGCGTAATCCGAAAAGCCAGTCTTGACCAACAGCCACTGATCGAGGAAATCCAGCCACTGGACAATCATCAGTCCGGGTTGTTGGAGCATGAGTGAAGCTTTGAAGTGCTCGCTGAGCCATCCCAATTCGCTATTCAACATCGCTTGGCTGTGTCGCCAACCTTGGTCGCTCCAGAACAGCAGTAGACCGGCGAACTCGATGAGGATTGAGAACAGCAACGAGGCGATCAGCAAACCGATAATGCGTAAGACCAAGCCAATAACCGAGACGATCAATCCCGGGCGCTGGATCGGTTGTGGCGGCGTGTTCTGTACCGAAGTCGCCATCCTTTACTCCATTGCGCACCGTTAAGTTGCTGCCACGGCACCTGCCGAATACGTGTTTGCTGAATCAAAACCTGTCGCGGGGCGGGCTACCCAACCTGATCCAGATCGAAGTTGGTTGTCGGGCGGCCGCCGCTCGCACTCCACCATTGGCCCACCTGTTCGTTGTAAGTGGCCCGCATCCTCTGGGTAAGCTCCTGCAGGTCCTGGGGCATTGCATCGTAGTTGGAGGGCTTAGGCAAAGGCATGCGGACTTTCCAGAGCTGGCCACCGGCCTGAAAGGAAAACATTTGCCCCTTGGGCAAACTGACGATATGCGCTGGCTCAATCAGCGGCACGCTGGTGGTGCTGACGCGATCCTGCGAGGACGAAGTGAAGTCCGTGTTGGCCTCCGGATCGGAGGTGTCGGTCGCACCCGACACCAGGGTCTTGGTCAGCACGTTAACCTTGGGCAACTGCTGGGTTAGTAGTTCAGCCGTAGCAGTTTCGCGCACCCGGAGGATTTGCAGGGTGTTGAAGTTACCAATCACCTGGCCAGCTTTGGCGCGGTTGCCGATGCGTGCTTCGATATCACTGAGTGTCTGGGTGTAAGCCGTCACCTGGATGCCGGCGCCACCGCCCTTGTTGATTAGCGGAATGAACTCATCGCCCATCAACTCGTTGAACTCATCGGCATGCAGGTTGATCGCCAGCTTGTCACTGCTGCTGCTCGATGCAGGCAGGCCGTGGTCAATGCCATGTTTGTAGATGTGGCCCGCGACCGAGACCAAGTCGGCGAACATGGAATTGCCGACGGCGGCAGCCACCTCTGCATCGGTCAGTGCATCCAGGCCGACGTAAACGATGCCGTGTTTTCGGATGATCTGCATCCAGTCGAAGATCGGCCGCGGGTCATCTAAATCGGTGTAGTCGGGGGCCAGTAACTGGGCGGTCTTGCCGGTGGTGAGTTTCTCCAGCAGCGGCAGTAGCGAGGCAACGATTTTGTCGAAGTAAGTACGGTCGTAGCGCACCGCCGAACGCAGCCCGTCCATTACGGGATCAAATACCCGCTTCACCGCCAGATACTGCTCGATGGCCACCACGCGTTTTTCGCGTCCCACCATATGCCGGGGAATGTTTTTTTCGGTGAGCTTGCCTTCAAGCTGGACGATCACTTCCCACGCTTTCGGATCGGTTCTGGCGAAAAATTGCTGGGCATACTCAATGAACAATGCGTCGATGTTGACCACATGCCGTTGGATTTGCAGGTAGTCTGGACGTCGGCCCAACTCGATCAGGGCGCGGGCGATGATGTTGACGAAACGCCAGGCGAACTCGCGAAATGCCGCCGAGTTGCCTTCACCACTGAGCTGCCCGGCGATGCGCGACGCCACTTCCGAGATGCGCCCGAAACGTCCCACGGCGTTGTAGCGGGCGGAGATCTCCGGCCAGCCCAGATGGAAGACATAAAACTCCTTCTCCCGACCGGCGCGTTTGGCTTCGACGTACATGCGTTTGAGCAGGTCTGCATCGCCCTTCGGATCGAAGACAATGACGACCTCGTGTTCGATACGATGAATGTCCTGGGTGATGTACACCTCCGCGAGCCGGGTTTTGCCGACACGGGTAGTACCAAGCACCAGCGTGTGACCCACCCGTTCGCCAAGCGGCAGGCTGACCTCTGTTTCATCTGGCTCAACCCCATGCAGCAGTGGCGAGCCTCCTACCGGAGGCAAAGGGCGCAACGGATTAAAGGCGCTGTCCCAGGCGGTGACACGGGCCAATGTCGAGAGCGGAAATGGTGCATGTTCTAGGCGACGTTCGAGTCCACGTGCCAGGCGGTAACGGGTCGGTTGGTCGACGTAGTGAGCGACGGCCGGATCCTGGGCCTCGACTAAGCGCTGGGCGTGCAGGCGGGTCCAGCGAAAGCCTCGGCCCATGAACAGACGTTTGCGGCTCACCGGAATCTGCCGGCTGGTCAGCTCGTAGCGAGGCAGCCGGCGGATATTGCGCCGATAGCGCAACACCACCCAGGCTTGTCGGAGGCGGATCAAACCGAACAGGGCATAGGCCAGAGCCGCAATCAGACCGATCTCGGGTGATAGGGCCACGGCCCAGGGCGAATACACGCATAACACCGCCGCGGCGACGCAGATCGCCACGGTATACAGCTCGACTGCGGGCCGGAGTTTGGACTCCATCGCATGCTCGGCCATGACCCAGACTCACTGTTCCAGTGAGGTGGCTGTGATTAAGACAGGGTAGTGCTCAATTTTCAGGCGAGAGGCGATGTCGTTGCCGTTGACCGGCAGGATGGTGATGCCCGGCGCGGCTGCTCGAATTCGGGCCAGGGCTTGAGTATCGGTCACTTCGACGGCGAGGCCGACCGCCCCCATTTCTTGCAGTTCAGTCGCACGCTGATGCAGCCAAGCCAACGATTGGGGATCCTCCCCGACAAGGAAAAATGGCTGCAAGCCCGGCATGTCCAGGGTGCGAATTGTGATTTGGCCTGGGCTCAAGTGAGAGCTGCGCACGGGCAGTATCCAGGTTTCATCGGCAAATGCAGAGAGGTCTGCATGTATGGCCCGAGCAGGCTGGGTCTTGTTGTTTATTGGCGGCCTGGAAGCTTCAAACTGGGGGCGGGTGAAACCGCCAGGCTGAACTTCTGCAAACGACAGTCCTGGCTGGGCGAGCGCAGCCAAGAGCACGGCGAAGTAATACGCACTGGGAATTCGCTTCATGGTGGTGTGCCCTGTTTAAAGGAAACCTGCAGTCGTTCGAGTTGTTGAGAAAAGCCGGCGCGGTAACGCGCGGCCGGCGTTCCCCCTGCCGGGCGGTGATAGCGTCCGGCAGCGGACACCCAATCACCGGTGACGGCGTGATGCTCTTGCAGCAGCGCGGCAGTTACGGCCAGATTGCGGTAGGGTTCAAGGGCTTCGCAGGGACTGGAAAAATGCTGTCCGTGATAACCCAGGTTGATTTGCCCAAGCCCGGCATCGATCCGCTTGGCGTCATACCGAGCAAGCGCCTGAAGCAAGGCGTGACAGGCGGTCTGACGATTGGCGAAACGGTAAGGTATTCCGGCGACGTTCAAGGTCCAGGGCCAGGGCAGCAGTTGATCACGGACGCGCATACCACTCTCCTGCAGGGCAGTCGCGAACAACACCGTGGAAGGGACGTTGGCGTCATGCGCTGCCAGTTGATAAGCCGGAGGCGGAAGTTCGTCTGCCCGGACGGCGTGCACCGTCAGCAGGAGCGCAATAGCAATCAATCGAGACGTTGCCATTGTCCGTTCACCTGCTGAAATGTGACGGGTAGCGGTCTCGGGGCTCCCAGGCTGAACCAGCGCCCGCGATCATGGTTCAGCGTGATTTTCCGGTGTTGGACCTTGCTCGCATCAATGCCTGCTTGCCGCGCCCAGCCACGGACATGTTCGTCCTCACCTTGGCTGCCCACCAAGTAGATATCGAACGCTGTATCACTACTTTGCAGACGCTGCGCTTCAGCGGTGCACGCTGGGCAATGGTCTTCGACAAACAGAGCACGGCGCGGCTCTACCGGTGAGCTAGCAGCGGGCGGGGAGGCCATACCCTGAATCGGCAACAGTCCAGGAAACAGCTTGGCCCAAGCTGCGGTGTAGGCGTTTTGGTAAGCCAACTCGCGCTCGGCACGTTTGGCTTCCAGCGCTACCTGCAATTCGGCATAGCGCTGACGCTCTTGGTCGTTCTCTGCTTCGACGCCGAGTGCAGTCAGCGGATCGAGATTCGGGCTCCAGTAACCACGCGGGCCGGCTTGGATCTGTTCGAAGCGTGTCCACTCCTGCTCCGTCAGACCCCAGCTTGCCGCCTGTTCAGAGTGCGAACGCTCCAGCGGAGTAGACTGCGTGTCCTGGGTCCGTGACGGTGTCGTGACGGGGTTGCCCAGCGCAGCGCCCGTGCTCAGCAATGAAATGAAACAGACGATGGGGCTCAGCGGAGCTCTGTTCATGATCGCTTCTCAAGGGAGGTGCACGGTCTGGTCTGGGTGAGCGGTCACCGCGAAGATAGCCGCGTTCGGCTCCAGCACCTTCAGTTGCCATGTGCCGAACTGCTCGCCGTTGTGCAGCAACTGGATATCATTGAGCGAGCGACTGGTAGGAGGTGCGACCGCCAGAAAGCGCTCGCCACCGCGGTACTCAACGCTCAACACTGAAAATGGCGGCAGGAGCGGGGCAGGCTTGGGCTGAGCGGTTTTTTTCGGCTTGGCCGAGGAAGGCGTCGGTGGTGGGAGTGGTGGCTGACTTTTGAGGTCCAGGAGTTGCTGCTCGACGTGCTCAAGTCGTGCGCGTAGCGCGATCATGTCGGCTTCGGTAGCACGGGCTGCCAGACCATCGCGCAGTTCCTGTATCTCCTGCGCCCATTGATCCAACATCGGATCGAGGGTATTGGCCTGTTGCTCACCGGAATCGACCATCTGCTTCAGGTCTTTCAGTGCGTACTGCAGCTTCTCCTGTGCATCCATGAGGGTGCTTGAGTCACGTTGCAGGGTATCCAGGGTCTGTAGGCGTTGGGCGTTCGCATTTTCCAGCTCGGTCACGCGTTGATACTGGTTATACAAACCACCACTCAGCCCGGAGACCGCCAGGCAAAGTGAGCCGACAATGAGGGTTTGAAACGTCGTGGCTTTCATGGGCGTGCCTCCGGCTGATGGGCCGCGCTGGGTGCGAGCCGCACGACGGCAGCATCATTTTTTTGCCGTTCGAAGCAGACCGAACGGCTAACCTCATCGATCGTGAGTTGCCAGGCGGGGCCAGCCAGTACTTGTAGCGCGTTGCGTAATGAGATCGGGCCGAGCCGGTAATGGGCGGCAGGCAGAGGCCGGGTAAACAGTATTTTTACTGGTTCGGCAGCAGGGCAGAGCGAATAACCTGAGCGCTGCAGCACGTAGTGCATCGCTTCCTGTACCGAAGGATTCAGGTTGGACGGAATGCTCACGTCAACAATTTGAGCGAGAAGATCACGTTGTTCCGGGGTGGGCTCGGTGCTGACCAGCGTATAGCGGCCATAGCGGAGCTCTGTCGGATGACTCTCTTCGGCTGTACTCCTCGAAAGCTGGGCCCGATTGGAACCACCGGCATTCTCTGGACTAGTCGGCAAATGGGTGGGGATCTGCGCCGTGCAGGCGCTCAATAAACCCAGCAGGCAGACAGGCGTGAAAAAACGCTCCATGGAAAAAACCTCATGTCAGATTCAGTGCAGAACCTGACATGAGGTGAAGGAGCGATTCAGTGAGTAAGTTGATTCAAGACGGGTCGTGTTTAAGTTGAACGCGTTGCTATTCGTCATAAATGGCGAGCCCATCCAAGACGGCAGCGTCGGGGTCGAAAATCAACAACCTCACATCCGCCAATGCCGCCAGATACAGTACGTTGACCAGGGCTTCCGGTGTGCCAGCGTCGAGCTGCTCCTGCCTCAGCGATGTGTAAGGACTGCCCTCAATCTTCATCAGATTTTCGTCGGTCCAGGGCGTGCCGACCAGCTTACACCCGAGGCCATTGCCGTCTGGCAGGGCGAAGGGTTCAAACAGCAGACCGGTTGGTCCGGAGTTGAAATTGCTAGCCCGGCGTTCCAAGTAGCGCAACGCCTCTTCAGTGAGGTGTGCGGTACTGATCTCCCAGGCTCGACTGTAGTGTCCTGTGTCGAAGCTCAAACGGTGGACCATGGCTTGGGCTTCTTCCTGGGAGTAAAGGTCACCGACATGATGTCGTTCGTTGAGCATCTCGCCAGTCACGGCATAGATCACTTCCCGCACCAGCCCGGTGGACTGGAAGTGTTCATCCAATTCATCCGGAATGGCCTGACCCTCGCTGATCAGAGCGAAGTCGTCGTTGAACAGGCAGGCGAACAGTTCCAGCGCATCGTTGGGTAGATGAGCTTGTGAGTCGTGTATGGAGCGAAAGCAGGGAGGGCAGTCGTTCGCGTAGGTGATTTGCAGCAGCCGTTCAATAAATAGATTGTCATAGCCGCGAACGAATGGGTTTGAGGCCCCCAGCATGGCTGGGGCTTGGGTAGTGGAGTTCATGAGTATTTCTCCAGGATGAAAATGAACAAGGCGCCCGAAGGCGCCTGTAAGGGTTAAAGCCAGCCGTATTCGGCAAGAGAAAGTGGGCGACCTTCACCCACGATGAAGTGATCCAGTACGCGCACTTCGATCAAATCCAACGCCGCTTTCAACCGTGCGGTCAAGGCGCGATCCGCCAGGCTGGGTTCCGTGCAACCGGAGGGGTGGTTGTGGCAGACAATGGCCGCTGCTGCGTTATGTGCGAGGGAGCGCTTGACAACTTGGCGGGGATAAACACTGGCGCCATCGATGCTGCCGTGAAAGAGGATCTCGAATGCCAGAACGCGATGGCGGGCATCGAGAAAAATCACACCAAAAACTTCATGCTCTTGTTGCGCAAGATGAAGTTTCAGATATGAGGCCACGGCGTCAGGTGACGTCAGGTTGGGGCCGCGGGTGAACAGCCGACGATCCAGAATGTGCAGCGCTTCGTCGATTAGCTGGTTTTCCTGGGCGATACGATCAGCCTCGACATCCGAGGTTTCAATCAGGGTGAGTGGGGTGCTCATGGCGTACCTCCGAAGGGAACAATCCGGGGGTACACACCTGAGGGGAGTGTTGTCCCCGAGGTGGATATAGAGTGACGGGCATTGCCCGATGACGCGCTGTTTACAGCCGAGTGAATCGGTGGCGTTGTCCGTGCAGGTGTGAATCACAACCGTCGCAGGGCAATGGAGAGGCAGTTCTTATACCCTGGCCAGTTTCGGGGTCGAAGTCGGCACTGATGGGCATTAGCCGAACCAGCCCAAGATGGAGGTCAGCAATGCGTTTTGCGATCTCATCTGTCGTGTAGTAGAGCGATAACGTGCTGTAGTCCTCGTAAGCCGCAGCGAACAGGCAATCGTCGCAAAGCCAGAAGGATTCCATATGGGTTCTCCTGTGCAGATTGAAGAAAGGCGCTCGATTGAGCGCCTTGATGTAAACATCGTGAATTGTTCAGGCGGACTGAACAGTACGTGTAGCGACACGGCGGGCCGTGCGGGGAGTGGGTGCAGATTCAGGTTCAGCCCTGGACTTCGCTGGGGTGTCGGTATCCTCGGCATCGGCATCAGCCGACGTTGGGGATGGCTCACTGTTTGGCGTTTGCTCAGCAGGTGCTGTTGCTTCCTGCCTGGCAGGCGCTTTGTACTCGAACGTGCCGTTGACCTTGATCCAGTCGATGTACAGCAGACGACCTTTCAGGCTGGCGCCCGGTTGGCCTTGTTTATCGCCTTTCTCATAGAGAAATGGGTCAATCCACAGGTCGCCGATACGGAACGACAGCAAGACCTTTTTCTCGGCTTTGACGGCGTCCATATAGAGGCGAATCAAACGTTCAGCTTCGCCTCCTGCGACTTTGCAGTCGAAACGGGTGTATTCCACTGCATCAGTGGCACCATGCAGAGCGGCGATATCGCAGGCCATGAACGGCTGGCCGCGGCGGACTTGTACTTCACGGACACGGTTGAGGTAGCCGATACCGACGGTGTGCAGATTGAAGTAAGTAGTTGCTTCTTGGGATTGGTTGGCGTGGGCCATGGTGGTTCTCCTGTTTCAAGGGAAAACGGCGACGCACAGCCCCTGACGGGGAAGTGAGTCCCCGTCAGGGTGGGTTAGGTGAAGGCGAACGATGAACGACTCGTCACCGGCAAGCCGATGACCATCAGATCGATGCGCCTGGAGAATAGGGGGGCAGCAGAGGAGAAATCCGCAGCATATCTGCGGACCTAGGGTAGTGGGCATTCATCACCGCTGAAGCGGTAATCGTGCGAGCCTCCGAATGCTGATCGCACTTGGGTAAACCACCACAAGCGTGGCGTAGCCTTGAAGGTTCAAGCTACCTGGGCTGGGCTGTCAACGACAGCGAACCACACCCTTTATATAAGCCTGTCACAGGGGCGCGTCAAGGCGCCGCAACCCGTTTTTTATGGCCGGAATTCAGTGGCAATCACTGGACGGAAGAAAGTGAAGAGTAGGCCTGGCGGGGTGCCAGGCGAGGAATAAAAAAAGCCACCTTAGGCGGTCTGACGCAGTCGACAAGCTCCTCGCAAAACTTTATTAACTGCGCCATGATTCGCCAACCGACCCTTATCGTGGCCTGGGTCGGAATACGCTGGCACGCATCCGCGCACAAAGGGTGCCCAGTGTTTCCCCGGCGGGCTCCGGGATTGAATGTGATCGCCGTAGCGGATGACCGCTGATGCCTGGCAGAGGCAACAGTGGTCATCCGCCACATTGATCCGGTCGAGCACAAAGCGGGAATGAAATTCCGCAGAAGAGAAGGCTCCGAACTCAGGGAGTCCAACCGAGCTGCCCGGAGCGAATCGGTCTTGGGTCGCCGTAGCGATGATCCTGAGGCACTACAGCAGAATGGGTGTGGCGACGTCAAGCCAGTGGGCGAAGAGGTTATTTGCTACTGAGATGAGCGGCCAGCTGTTCGACGGTCGTCAGGATAAAGGCACGGTCGCTTTCTTGAAGGCCGCTCAGCAGGCCCGCGATCATCTGGCCCTGGTCGTTGGGGCGACTGCTCGACTCCGTCAGCAGTTCATCCATCCGGCAGTCGAAGATGTCCGCCAGTTGCATCAGCTTGACCACGGAAAGCTCCACCACACCCCGCTCAAGGCGCGAAATGGCTTCGCTGCCGATCCCCAGGCGTTCAGCCACCTCTTCCTGGGTCAGATTACGCTGAGTGCGGTGCTTCGCGATCATGCGCCCAATTTGGGCTTGGGTTGGATGTTTATGTGCCAAGTGATGAGCTCTCCAATTCAACCCGAATGGTTGAGCAAAGACCCATTGACATGAACATCCTTAACGGTTGAGTATCGACTTAGAAGGTTGTTATATTGACTGAAATAGCTGTTTGTCGCGACGTGACATCTATTCCTCCAGGAATCAGAGGCCGAAGTGACCAGCGAGACTGAGCGGTCTGATAGGGCCAAAGGGAGGTAAGGTTGAGCATGGATGAGCCGCGCGAGAACGTCATGGACCTGATCTGGGATCGAACACTGGAGCTGTTCATCAAGATCCATGACTGCCCTGATAGCCCTGAACATCTCGAGAGCCTCGTTCATTGGCTAAACGAAGATCCTGCTCACCTGAAAGCGTTCAACGAACTGGGGCAGATATGGATCGCGACAGGCATCGCCTTGGCCCGTGAAATCGGACAACCGCTAGACGACTTGGAGAAGGATCAGGCGCCGTTGATGATGCACTGACAACACCCCCGAGGTCATGTGAACGCCAATGGTGCCTCATGGACGACGTATACCTTTGCTGATCGGCACAGTGCCTTTGCAGTCCGGGTAGTGGGAACATGACCAGAACGGTCCTGATTTTCCCTTCCGCCTGAGCATTGAGGCGTTGCAAATGGGGCAAATCGGCCCGGCTTCGGCCGGTACCGACAAGTTAAGCGCTCCGCAGTTTGCGATCAGCTGCGTAATCCAGTGCGCCTGCTTGGCAACGAATGCATCCAAGGTCAGACGTCCCGCTTCGATTTCATCCAGAGCCTGCTCCCAGATCGCTGTCATACCCGGATCCGCGACTGCTGCGGGTACCGCTTCGATCAGGGTATGGGCCGCTGCGGAGGCCATCAAAGCTCGTTTTTTCTTCAGCAAATAGCCGCGATCAATCAACCCCTTGATGATGCCGGCTCGCGTGGCTTCGGTGCCGATACCGGTGGTGTCCCGAAGTTTCTGTTTCAGACGCGGGTCGTTGACCAGCTTGGCCACATTTTTCATCGCCCTGATCAGATCACCCTCGGTGAGCGGTTTGGGAGCAGCGGTGCGCATGGACTTGAGGTCGACGTCGTCCACTGCGCACTTCACACCCTGTTGTAGAGCGGGCAACGCCTGGGACTTTTGATTGGGTTCATCGTCTTCGGCGCTGTCGGAGAGCAAGCCTTTCCAGCCTTGGACGAGGATCCGTTTGCCAACAGCAGTCAAACGCTCGGCGCCGCACTCCAGTTCGACCTCGGTTCGATCAAACTCGTGATGCGGCAGAAATTGCGCGAGGTAGTGGCTACGAATTAGCTCGTAGACTTGGCGCTCTTGTTCGGACATCCGCGTGAGATTCGCCGGCTCGGTGTTGGGGATAATGGCGTGGTGCGCAGTGACCTTGCCATCGTTCCATGCTCGTGAGCGCAATGATCGATCGACGCTTGCGAGCGCTGGGCGTAACGCAGGATCCATTCTGAGTAGGGCATCGAATACTGCGGCGACCTCGTTGAACATGCTCTCTGGCAAATAACGGCAATCGCTGCGCGGATAGCTGGTGGCTTTGTGGGTTTCATACAAGGCTTGGGCGATGTTCAGTGTTTCCTGAGCGCCGAGTCCCAACTTGCGTGAACAGACTTCTTGCAGTGTGCTCAGGTCGAAGGGCAGGGGTGGCGCTTCGCGCAAATGCTCAGTCTGCAGCGAGACTACGGTGGCGGTCTTGCTGCCAGAAAGCGCTTGGACGGCTTGACTGGCGAGCGCCTGCTGCAGGCAGCGACCGGCTTCGTCACGTCCTGAGCTTGGCGGTATCCACGACGCGATGAAGGGTTGCCCCATTGAAGACAGGTGCACATCCACCACCCAGTACGGCACAGAGACGAAGCTGGCAATCGCGCGGTCTCGTTCAACCACCAAGCGCAAAGTGGGTGTTTGGACGCGTCCAACCGACAGCACGCCGTCATAGCCCGCCCGCCGTCCTAGGAGGGTAAATAAACGACTGAGGTTCATACCAATCAGCCAATCGGCGCGGCTGCGGGCGAGGGCTGAGTGATAGAGCGGGAAGGTCTCCTGACTAGACTTCAGCGAGGACAGCGCTTTGCGAATCGACGCCTCGTTGAGTGCCGATAACCAGAGGCGCTCAACAGAACCACGATAGTTGCAGAGCTCCAGTAACTCGCGGGCAATCATTTCACCTTCGCGATCGGCGTCGGTGGCGATGACGACGGTGGTAGCTTCGCTGAGCAGCTGTTTGATGATTTTGAACTGCGCGCCAGTCTTGGGTTTGACCTCAACTCTCCACTGCGCGGGAATGATCGGTAGATGATCCAACGACCAGGTTTTGTACTGATCGCCATAGGCTTCAGGTTGGGCCGTTTCCAGCAGGTGACCGATACACCAGGTGACAGTTGTCTCGGGACCAATCAAGCAACCATCGCCACGTCGGCTGGCTCCGAGAACCTTGGCGATGTCACGACCTTGGGAGGGTTTCTCGCAGAGAAAAAGACGCATAGAACTGCTCCGGGTTGAGTTCGGAGCAGCGTTGTTGGAAACAGCAGTGGCGAGCTATGAGAAACCTGAATGGCAGGTCTCTCACATTAGTCGGTGAGGGCAGTCTTGAATGGGGGAGAGGCTGCTAGGTTGCAGTCATGTGGACGACAGTGCTTCACGAGCAGCGAGTAATGACAGGCCAGGAACTTCGCGCAAACGCGCAATTTTTATGCCTCATGTCAGTCATGCCGATGGTGGCTGCCCTCTGCGCTTTTTGGACTTCGACGCAGGCGAGCTGGCCTGGTCTGTAGCCTGCCCGACGGGAGCCGCAAACGATGCTGATTCACTTGTGCGCTCCCGCATGAGCACGTTCTGCACGCGGTGAGGCAGGATCCCGACTCGACGGGCCTCGATCTTGAAGGTCACCCGCGCATTGTCTTCGCTGTCCTCCCACTCATCGCGCACGGTGCGGCCTTCGACCATTACACGCATACCTTTCTGATACAGCGTGCTCCAGTGTTCAGCGTCGCGGTGCCAGAGCTCAACCGGCGCCCAATAGCCGCCTCGATCTTCATAGCTGCCGTCGCGTGGCACGGGGTTGTCAAAATACACATTCAGGCGCAGCAAGCGCCGTGGCTCGTCATTGCCTGACGGGAACTCCTGGAACTCTGGCGCACTACCGATGTTGCCTTCGCCGACGAAAAAGGTACTCATTGTGATATCTCCGCTGCTGGTGTGAACTGGCGCAGCAGCCGTTCGGCGCTGGCCATTTTGATCGCGCAGGTTGAAGCCTGACGGTAGAGCGAATGCACCACGCTCATCTGCAAGTTCAGTGCGATACGCTCGCATTCGAAACGGTGCAGTCCCTCGCGTACGGCTTGCGGCAAAGCCTTGTTGGAGACCTGGCGTTCCCAGACCGCAACGCCCATACGGGCGAAGTCGCGGGTGCGCCATCGCAAAAAGGTGCTGCGCGCACTGGTGTTCTGCAGCACCAATCGAATATCCAACAGTGAGTAAGGAGGTTGTTCGGCGTGCTGCGCCACAGCCTCCATCAGGCGACGTAACTGCGCCTCGATTCCCCTCGCCACCTGCGCCAGGTGTTCTAGCTCCCCCTTACCCTTAAATGGTTTTAAAAGGCCTTTTAGGGAGGCAGCGTGTTCGAGCTGTCGATAGGCATCCGGTGTGAGTGTTTCGAGGGGCATTGGTTGAGTCGGGATCACGGGGTTCATACTTCGTCCTCCGGCTCATCGACTGTCGCAGATGGCTCTATCGCGTTCTCCTCCAACGCTTCAGCGTCATCCACCGCCACAGCACCACGACGAATGATCGGGGGCGCGAACTGGGAGCGGCGATGCCCCTCAAGGATGTCCGTAGGGGGGAGCCCAAACTTCTCCATGGCCGCCAGAGCACGAGCGTTATTTGCCGCCATGTCGTCACGGGTGACGCCAGCATGCCGATAGCGCTGCGCCTGACCGAATAGGCTGCGCAGCAGATGGGCGCCGTCGTCGATCCAGGCTTCCATGTCTCGGCGACCGATCAAGGCGGTGTGATGGGCCAACAGGGTATGACGCACCAAGGTGTCGTAGTCAGTCAGCAGGTAGACGGCGAGGAAGCCCAGCTGGCTGCCGATGTACAACGGCAAAGTAACGGGATGGATGTTGATATTGTCGCTCATGTCGATCTGTGTCGGCAGGTCCTGTCTGATCCGGTCCAACTGCTGGGTCAGTTCCAGCATCCCAGCCTTGGCCTGCATCAATTTTTCTTCGAGCTGCACGATCGCCCAGTCGGCATAAGGATCGTCCTGCGCTGCGGCTTGTTTGATCAGGTTGGTGACGCTGATGTAGCCCGCCATACCCATGATCGAGTGGACGCCTTCGCGTGCGGTTCGGCCTTGCCAGATTCGGGCGGCGTGGTGGGTATGCAGTGTCAGGGTGATGCTGCTGCGCAATGAGCCCAGGTTGAGCTGATAGTGATCGGCCACGGTGTCGTCCTCGCATAGGCTTGGACGGGAACGTTGCGACAGAAGAAGGTCAAGTACATCCGAAAAGCTGTATTCGGTCTGTTCGATTTGGTTCGAGACGGTTGATTTCGAGACGCTCGTCAGTGATGCCAGTGGCATCAAATCTACTGACGTCCACCGCGTTTGCTACGCAGCTGGCGCAGTTCATCCAGGCACGCTTGGGCGAGGGCAGAGGCGGGTTCGCCCTTTTTCCTAAGTTGGCGCGGGGGAGCGGGTGGCGGTTCTGCAATGGGTAACGATTCAGCCTGACCTGCCCAAGGGCGGAAATCGCCTTTCAGCGCTCGCTGAATAAGACCCATCAGATACGCCGCCGGTTTGCGGACGCTGCCTGCCGCACATCGCGCGCCCGCTTCGTTGAGCACTGCCTGCCGATCCGCTGGCTTAAGCTTGTTCAGCGCCACGGTGACGGCCTGTCGCTCGCTCGGACTGAGGTGCAGCGGATCAGGCCAGTGCAGGTTATCCACCGCTGGGGTCGCGCGCGGTACCGTACTAATACTTTCTTTTAATACAGTACAGGCAGCGTTCGGATTCCGAACGCTGCCGGAAACATTGGCGCTCGGACCCGGTTCGGAATCCGAACCGGGTCCCGCACGATTCCGAACGAGGTGGTCGCCACCCAGTTCGGAATCGTGCAGCGCTTCATCGGGCGCCTTATCCAATCCTTGTTTTGTCCAATGGTCGCCCCAACTGTCGAGCCGGGTGGGGAGCCGACCCAAATCGATATCGGTGTCCTGACGAATTTCTTCCAAAACATGCCGAGCGACAATTCGCACAGCCTTGGTTGCATGATCGAGGGCGTGTCCGACCAGCTCCAGGTAATCCTGATCCAGCTCCATGGCTTCGGCGGGGGTTAACGGTTCATCGTGCAGGATGTACAGAGAACCTTGTAGGCGCCCGCTGAGCTGATCGCGGCCATGACTTACCAAGCTGAGCCAGCGGGTCAGCCGGAGCATCGTCAAAACGCGAGCGATGGTTTCACGAGAGGCTGACGCACCGTAGGGCACGCTCGACAAGTAAGGTTGCAGATCTTCATAGCGCGGCGTGACCACGCCCTGGCCTTGCAGCATGAGTCGAAATACTTGCCAGGCATTCCGTTCCAATGGCGTTAGCCGACTATCCAGCAGCAGTCGACGCGGCACGACTTCGAGAGATTGGCCACTGAACAAAAAGCCCGCCTGCAGGGCCTGGTTGGAAGGATGCTCAGTGGTTGGGCGTGAGGGCCAACGTTCACTTAATTGCTGGGTGCATTGCTGCAGAACACGCTGCCAGCGACTGGAAGGGGCAGTGTTCATGTTCCGTTGCTGTAATGGTCGATCTGCTGCCAAACGATGGTCAAGCTGATCTGTTGCTCCTCTGCCAACATCATCATGGCGTCGAGCTGATCCTCAGCACCGTCCTCAGCCCGTAGTTGGCACCAACGCTGCCAGAGCGCATGTTCCTGCGCTTCGCTCAAGTTCTGAGGACGGCCCTTACGGGTTTCTATCTTGAGCAGACGTCGGCGCAGGGCGGTTTCCGAATGCGCCAAGCCGAAGTGCTGATACATGATGGTACTGCTGGCACCGAGCTTGAGCGCTCGGTTGATCAGGCGCTCGTTCTGTTCGTCGCGTTCGGCCTGGTCGATCAATCGATGCAGCACCGGCGAATCAATCTTGACCTCAACCCAGGGGACGGTGGCATGGGCCAGACGTGACAGTGTGCTGGGCGGTAAGGATTGCAACAGGTAGATGTCGTCTTCACCCAGTCCGAGTGCTTTGCAGCGTTGCAGATTACCCAGGCGCAACTCGTGAAGGACTTGAGTCAGCATGGCCTGGTTGAGCACATTGAAGGACAGGTTCATGGCAGCTCCCTTGGTGAATCGTCTTCAGGAGTAAGCGTCAAGTCGATCAGACGCCGGGCTAAGCGAATGAGGCGATACAGTTTGATTAACAGATAGTCGGGCAGTCGCTCCAGTCCTACGTCCACGGCGGGACGATCGGCCAGCGGGAGTTGATAGACCCCCAATAGCAGTTGCCCGAAAAGGGCTGAGGGCAATTGCTTGCGATCCTCCCAGTTCACTTCGTCTTGTGCACGCAGCAGGGCCAAGAGCAATAGGTGAACGCCGGTCGCGCGGGGCGCTGCAAGATCAAGTTGGTCGATGTTCAGGGCGAAGCCCAAGTCGCGCTGCTGATCGCTGACGCTCTCGGGATACCCGGCATAGGTCGCCAGTTCCCGAGCCAGCCCAGCAATGGCTAAACGCAGCTGCTCGGGGGTATCCAGTGTTGGTGCGATGATCCAGAGGTCGTCGATCATGCAGGTTTCGACGGTCGGTGCTGGTTCGGGGGCAGTGTCGCGTTCAATCTGTTCGCGAATTTGTTGGACACGTGACCGAGGGCTGACTGCTGATGCGACATTCGTTTCGGGCAGCGTGAGCTGCTCCTCTGGCGCTGTTTCGGCCCGGGTTCCGGTTTCAGTTGATGGGGGGCGGGACTCGGAGGAGGGAGGTCCTGCTGCGGCTTCATCAATGCTTGGCAGATGGCTGTTCTCTAAGGAAGTGCTGACAACGCCAGGCCGTTGTGTGGAGCTCAACTCCAAGGCCAACATGCGGTAGGACTGGCCGAGTAGGCGGCTCATGCGTTCGAGCAGTTCATCCTTGATTTGCTCAAGGTGGAAAGATTCGGGATCGGCATCAAATTGCCCCAAGGTGTCGAGCCAAAACTCGGGGAACGAAATGATGTCGGTTGGGTAACGATTCCAGGTTCGTTCAGCCTGGCTACGCAGAGCGATCAAGCGTTCAATTTTGGGTTTACCCAATCCGGCATACAGGGTCTGTGGAATGGCGGGCAGGAGATGTTCGAGGGTGTCGAGCATCCGGCTGATGTGCGACTGTGAAATTGGGTAACCCCCAGCGGCAATACGTCGCGCCAGCTCACGTTGCGAGAGTGTCGCTCCGTCTGATTCGATCATGGTTTTGAGTTTGGCCACCGCCAGAGCCCGTTCGATGAAGGTGAGTTGACCGTGCAGATCGCTTTCGGCCAGATGGCCGAGCAGGGTGGTGACTTCATTGCTCCAAGGCCGAAACAGACAATGAATGCGAAAGAAGCGCTCGTCGCGGGTTTCCTGCCACAGCTCGCCGAGAATTGCCAACCGCGTATTACCGCCGTTGCGGATAATGAAATAGGTCCCACCCGGGCGGCGGGTAATCGGCGGTGGTTGATCCAGCCCGCGTTCACGGATGGAGGCTTTAATATCGTCAAAAAGCGGATTACGGATGAAGCGTGGGTTGTGTTCGTAGGGTCGTAACTGCTCCAGTGTGACCAGCATGGGAGTGTCGACGACCGGATCGGAGAGTCGCTCCAGTTCTGGACCTCGAGGAAAATGGTTCTGGTGCAGTTTGTCGGCGACCTCCTCCTGACTGAGCTTCTTCATTTGAATAGTCTCAGTTAGCGCCGGTTGCGCAAATGGTCACCGACCTCGAATTTGACGATCTTGAGAGTCCGCGCATCTTCGAAGTGACTGGAAAGTTCTGTTAGGAACGATCCCATGGTAGAGCGTCCGCCCTGCAGGTGAAATACCACGGTGCAATACTCTTCGGACGGCGGAGGGGGCAGCCAATCGGATGGCTGAACGACGATGGGTAGTTTATCTAACATCGAAGAGATCCTTGCCAATGCTATTGGCGTCGAGGCCGGTCAAACAATATGGCCGGGCGAGAAACACCCGCTTGGTAATTCGTTTCATTGAGCCTCCTCACACGTGGCTATCGAGGTTGACGGCAACCGTGGGTTTACCTGTTCCACCTTTAGTGGAAGCCACCGACACCTCGCGCGTAACATCAGCGCTGCTGCGCCAAGCGATCGGTGACCCATCGCTCGATCTCCATTGAGTCCCATCCCACAGCACGCAATCCAATGCGCTTGGCTTGTGGGAATTTGCCCTCCTTCATCAAGCTGTAAATGTGCGCGCGCTTGAAGCCGGTTTTTTGCTCCACCTCTTCACGCCGCATAATATGGCGTTCGACTTGTGGTTGATGCTTAGCGATGGGGAAGGACTGGCTGGACATAATGGTCACTCCTGGCGTCGATTGGCGCGTGATAAGACGTGACCTGAATTGAATCGTTGAAACGGGTTGGCGTCATTGCGCTGCAACTACAGCGATTGCAGCGCAATCTGCCCTAGCGCTCCGAGAGGCTGCGTTTGGCAGCAGCAAATTTCTCATCCAGATTTCGCTTGGATATGCCTGGCAGCTTGTCATAATGGGCGGTCAGTGCGTCGACAATGGCGGCTTGGGAACGGAAAACTGAATGAGGTTTTCCTGAGGGAGAGTGACCGAGCAGTAGACTGAGCATCGCTCCGATGATGTGGAGGTAAGTGGCCTCACTTCGGTCGCTTACTTTGCCGTTAATTTTGATGAGATGCTCGATGTTCTCGGCGGTTGCAGAAGCTGAGTGCAACACGGTTATTGATTTGAAGCTGGAGCATGATGCCGCATAGCCATGGCTTCCTGCATCACCTCGCCCATGACTTCGATCGGGCACTTGAAATCGAAGCGTTTACGGGGGCGCATATTCAGCTCCAAGGCGATGGCATTCAATTGCTCTTGACTGTGTACCGACAAGTCAGTCCCCTTGGGCAGGTACTGGCGGATCAGGCCGTTGATGTTTTCGTTGCTACCGCGCTGCCAGGGGCTGTGCGGGTCGCAGAAGTAAATAGCGACCCCTGTCTGCTGGGTGATTTCAGCATGCCGCGCCATCTCCCGGCCCTGGTCGTAGGTCATGCTCTTGCGCATCGCCAGCGGCATGCTGTTGAGCGCTGCACTGAAGCCCTCCATCGCCGAGGTCGCCGTTGCGTCGTTCATCTTCATCAGCATCAGGTAGCCACTGGTGCGCTCCACCAACGTGCCTACCGACGAGGCGTTGGCCTTACCCTTGATCAGGTCGCCCTCCCAATGCCCCGGCATCAGCCGGTCTTCGATCTCTGGCGGGCGAACATGAATGCTGACCATCTCAGGGATCTGGCCGCGCCGATCCACGCCACCAGAGCGCGGCCGGCGCGTCGTCTTGCCTTGGCGCAGGCAGACGATCAGCTCCTTGCGCAACTCGCCGACCGGCAAGGCATAGATCGCGTTATAGATCGTCTCACGACAGACGTAGGCATCTCTGAGGTTGGGTATGGTCATGCTGCGCAGCTTGCCGGCAATCTGCTCGGGAGACAAACGCTTACGCAGCATGTGGGCCACCAGTTCGAAGCGCTCGCTGCCCGGCACAAGCTTGCGCTTGGGGCGACAAACCTGGCGCCGAATGTTCATCTGTTGCTGGGCGCAGCGGGCCGAGTAAGCACCACTACTGCCTCGATTGCGCTTCAGCTCTCGGCTGATGGTCGAGGGCGACCTGTCAATCAGGCGAGCAATGCCGCGCAGGCTGAAGCCTTGAGCTTGACTGAGTTGAATGATGGCGCGCTCTTCGACGCTGAGTTCGGAATAGGACATAGGGGCAGCACCGTACCGGAAAGGTCAGGTGTTGCACTCAGTTTTCGCGGCCGCCCTCCTTTTCCAAACCGACAGCTTCAAGTTCACTCAACAGTTGTTGATAAGCTGTTTCTGTACTCCTCACCTGTAGTTGCAAAGCATCACGATCGGCTTGTAGAGCCAAGTAGGTACCAATGCTGATTGTTCCGTTCTGGTTCAATGGTTGATCGAAAAGGAAAGCTGGCTTTTGTTCAGGGTGAAAGCGAGACATCCAAAGTTTAAGATCAGTGTGGCGGATGGTTACTTGAGTGCACTCGACGCGAGTCCCAATGGCTACCTGTATGCCGAGGCAGCCGTAGGGAAGTTCTCCATGACGAATAGCATCGAAAATTTTCTCAGTGTTTGCGTACAGACATGGCCATTGTGGGAAGGCAGACCTGAGCATGGTAGGTGATCGCCAGGCTACCTCGAGAATCTGCGTCTCGTAGGCCATTAAGTTGCACCAACGTATTGCTGCATCGATGGGGCGATAGAATACCTGTGCCAGTGGGTTACAGCTTTGAGATATGTACACCGAAGGAACCTCCTATTCCTGTAAATCATGGACTCCTAGAATAAATTATACGTCGAATCCATCATTTTTCTTTCGTCCAGCCCCGGTGTCAATAGATTAAAAACTTTATACTATCCCCAGGTACGTACGGTCCGTTCCTGGCCACTATTGTAGTGTTCGGACCATCATGGGGGCATGAGAAAAAAATAGTAAGAATTTCAACTATTGATGTTGGTAACGATTGATGCGTTTGTTACCTGATCATAGCCAGTTGGCTTTCTTGCAGCGTTGAGCTACATACGTTCGATGAATATAGTCTTCGCCCATAGCTCGGTACGCAACGTTCGGTTGTTCTTTTAGCAGATTTGCGGGCATAACCACCCCACTGTAAGTAGCAAAAGTGTTTCGCTAGGCGTTTCCGCGGCGCGAGCCGTTCGGATTCAAATATCGGTTCGTTACGCCGATCAATTGATTCACATGTTTGGGAGAGGGGGCATCGGGGATCTGCGCCTGCTAGTATCGAGGGGAGTTTTTGAAACGAGTGCAGACTAGGGCAGTGTTCACAGGAGCCGCGCCTGCTCCCAACAACTGCCCTCTGCTACGATGTCTTCCTGCAGTGGAGCTCCGAATAAGTTTTCTGGACTGCGGCGGGGGTATGAGTTTCCTGGGGGTGTTTTTTGAAACCAAGGCCAGGCTTATTGCCAGATGCCAGCGACCTCTCGATGGCGCCACTCACCAGGTTTTCTATCAGACTATCGTGCTCTCGTTCCTCCAGCGAATAGTGCGTCAGCCAACCGGGCGCGCTGTTAAGCAGCGTGGCAATGGCATGACCGACGGCTCGGCCCTGTTCACTGAGTCGGGAGCGGACACCGAGCATCATTAGCAGTTGGCGTTCGTACTGTTCGCGAAGTTGTCGGACCCGTTCTTGCTGTTCTTCATTCAAACAACCGCTGTCACGCTCCACCAGGCGAAAATGCCAAGGCATCTCCCGATGTAGATCCTGGTGGGCGCGGATCAATGGCTTGAGCCTGTCGCGTTTTGTCGTAGCCGTTTGCTTGATGCGCGCCAGGGTTGCCAGCAGCTCTTCGTAAAATTCTTCGATCAGGTCGAGCAGCAAGTGTTGTTTGCTGGGGTAGTGGTGATACAGCGAGCCTGGGGACAGCCCCAGGCACGTGGCAAGCTCTCGCATGCCGACCTGACCGAACCCTTTGCTGGCAAAAAGCTCCAGCACCTTGTCCCGATACTCGGCGAAGCGCGAGCAACGCTCAGGCATAGGCATGGAAGCCACGCCCTGTTTTGCGTCCCAGGTAACCGGCGGCAACCATCTCCTTGAGCAGTGGCGCGGGGCGGTATTTGCTGTCGTTGAAACCATCGTAGAACGCTTCAAGGATAGCGAGTAGGGTATCCAGGCCGATCAGGTCCGCCAGCGCCAGCGGGCCGATTGGCTGGTTGCAGCCCAGGCGCATGCCCACGTCGATATCTTCGGCGCTGGCCAAGCCTTCCTGAAGCACCAGGATTGCTTCATTGATCATTGGCACCAGGATCCGGTTGACCACGAAACCCGGACGGTTGGCAGCGGTGATCGCGGTCTTGCCGAGCGTGGATGCCATTTCCAGCGCCAGGGCACGGGTAGCATCGCTGGTTTGCAGACCGCGTATCACTTCGATCAGGCCCATTACCGGCACTGGGTTAAAAAAGTGCAGGCCGATGAAGCGTTCAGGCCGGCTCACACTGGCAGCTAATTGGGTAATGGACAGCGATGAGGTATTGGAGGCGATTACACATTCGGCGCTGACCTGCGCGGCGATTTGTTGTAGCACGCGCAGTTTCAGGTCGAGGTTTTCGGTGGCGGCCTCGATCACCAGTTGCGCGTTTTGCAGGCTGTGGTATTCAGTACTGGTGCGTATCCTGTCGAGAGCCGCGAGCTTTTGCTCATGTGTCAGGGTGTTTTTGGAAACCTGTCGATCAAGGTTTTTATTGACGGTTGCGACTGCCTTTTGCAAGGCACCCTCGGATATGTCAATCAAGGTCACATTGAAACCAGCCAGGGCGCAGACCTGCGCGATGCCATTGCCCATGGTGCCGGCGCCGATGACGCCTATATTCTGAAGAGTCATGCGTATTTCCTTATCAAACCCGTTCGAACAACACGGCGATGCCTTGGCCGCCGCCAATACACATGGTCGCCAGGGCATAACGGCCTTGACAGCGATGCAGTTCGTGAATGGCTTTGGTGGCAATGATCGCGCCAGTGGCGCCCACAGGATGGCCCAGCGAGATGCCCGACCCGTTGGGGTTGACCTTCTGCGGATCGAAGCCCAGTTCTTGCGCTACGGCACAGGCCTGGGCGGCAAAGGCTTCGTTGGCCTCGATTACATCGAGGTCGGCGACGCTCAGGCCGGCACGTTCGAGCACCAGGCGGGTGGCGGGAATCGGTCCCAACCCCATCATCGAAGGTTCAACGCCGGCGTGGGCATAACCTACCAGTCGCGCCAGGGGCTTGAGGCCTTGTTCGTGAACAGTCTGGCCCGTGGCCAGGATCAGTGCGCCGGCACCATCATTGAGGCCAGACGCGTTGCCAGCGGTGACGCTGCCATCCTTCTTGAAGGCCGGCTTCATGCGACTCAATTGCTCGGCGTCGACCTCGGCCCGTACGTGCTCATCCGTCGCAAACGAAACAGGCCCTTTGCGGGTCGCGACTTCGATCGGCACGATTTGCCCGGAAAAACGCCCTTCGGCAATCGCCCGGGCAGCCCGCTGCTGGCTCAGAAGCGCCAGTTCATCCTGGGTCTGACGCGTGATGCCATAGTGCTCGGCGATATTTTCAGCAGTGATACCCATATGGAAACCGGCAAATGGGTCCTGTAATACCCCAAGCATATAGTCGATGGCCAGCACGTTGCCCATTCGTGCCCCCCAGCGCGCCTGCGGCAACAAATACGCCCCCCGGCTCATGGACTCGACGCCACCGGCCAGCGCAGCACCCGCGTCTCCGAGCATCAAGCTTTGCGCGGCACTGACAATGGCCTGGAGACCCGAACCGCAAAGGCGGTTGACGTTGAAGGCGGGGGTTTCTTTCGTCAGGCCGGCATTCATTGCGACAGCCCGAGAGATGTAGGCATCACGTGCCTCGGTCGGGATCACATGTCCCATCACCGCATGGCCGATGTGTTCGGGCGCCAGGCCTGACCGTTCGATAGCGGCGCGGGAAACCTCGGTTGCCAAGTCAATAGGCGGCACGTCCTTGAGCGAGCCGCCAAAGCTGCCAATGGCAGAACGGACGGCGCTCACGACAAAAATATCGGAATGCTTCATGTTGCCTGCGCATTCCACGCCATCCGGCCACCCAGCCCACCAACATCCGGCCACCTATTCCACGCTCATCCGGCCGGGCAGTCGGAGCGCAGCGACGCAGGTTTGCATTGTTAGTCTGAAGTCTCTGTCGCCGTCAATTTCGTTGCGCGCCTGCGCATCGATTCGCCCTTCAGTTCGATCCGATAAGCGTTATGTACCAGCCGGTCGAGGATCGCATCGCCCAAGGTCGGATCGCCGATCAGTGCGTGCCATTTGTCCACCGGCATCTGGCTAGTCACCAGCGTCGAGCGGTTGCCGTAGCGGTCGTCCAGCAGTTCAAGCATGTCGCGCCGCTGAGCAGCGGTAAACGGCGCCAAGCCCCAGTCATCCAGGATCAGCAGGTCGGTCTTGGCGTAGCCGGCCATTAGCTTGGCGAAGCGGCCGTCGCCGTGTGCCAGGCCCAGTTCTTCCATCAAGCGCGGCAGGCGCAGATAGCGCACGCTGTAACCGTCGCGGCAAGCTTTATGAGCCAGCGCGCAGGCGAGCCAGGTTTTGCCTACGCCCGTCGGCCCGCCGATGATCAGGTTCAGGCCATCGCGCAGCCACTGACCGCTACCCAGTTGCAGGATCAGCGCCTTGTCCAGGCCACGAGGGCTGCGGTAATCGATGTCTTCCAGGCAGGCGTTATGGCGCAGTCGTGCGGCTTTGAGGCGAGTCGTCAGGCGGGCGTCTTCGCGCTCGGTCAGCTCGCGGTCGACCATCAGGCCGAGGCGTTCGTCGAAGCTGAGATCGTTGATGTCGGGCGTTGCGTGTTGTTCGCCAAGCGCCTTGATCATGCCGTGCAGGCGTAGGATTTGCAGCTTGTCGAGGGTCGGGTTAGGCAGCATGTTCGTGCTCCTTTTTCAGTCAGTGGTAGTAGCCAGGGCCGCGCAGATTGATATGTTCATCGGGCAGTAACGGCAGGTTTTGCTGGGCAAGAGGTAGCCGTTCCAGGCCTTGGCGCAGGATCGATTCGAGGCTCTTGTAACTGCATGCGCCTAGGGCCAGCGCACGTTGGCAAGCGGCTTCCAGCCGCTCTTCGCCGTGCTGTTTGCTCAAGCGCAGGATGCCCAGGCAGGCGCGGAAGCCATGCTGCGGATGGATTCGGCGTTCGAGGATGTAGGCGATGACACCGGCCGTATTCGGGCCCGTCTGCTCAGCCCAGCGGATCAGCCGCTGGGGCGTCCACTCGGCGTGTTCGCGGTGACTTTTGGGCATGTGCTCGGTGTGGGTAGTGTGGCGGCCTTTGTGCGGCGAGCGCAGATGGCTGGCCACGCGCTGGTTGGCGTGGAAGCACTCGACGGTCTGCGCGGTCAGGCGTACTTCGAGTTGGTGTTTCACCAGTTGGTACGGCACGGAGTAAAAATGGCCGTCGACTTCGACGTGGTAGTCGATGTGGACTCGCACCTTTTTCCATTCGGCGTAGACATATGGATGTTCTGGTAGCGGTTGCAGCGCGGGTTGGTCGATGGTCTCGAAGGCCGAGCGGCGTGAGCCGGGCAGTTTCTTGAAGGGCTTCTGATTGAGGCGATCCAGCAGCAACGCGATGGCTGTGTTGAGTTCGCCCAAGGAGAAGAACTGGCGGTTGCGCAGCACCGCCAGTATCCACCGCTCGACGACCTGTACGCCGACTTCAACCTTGGCTTTGTCCCTGGGTTTACGCGAGCGCGCGGGCAGCACGGCTACGCCGTAATGCTCGGCGAGATCGCGGTAACTGGGGTTGATATCCGGCTCGTAGCGATGCGCCTTGGTCACGCCACTGCGCAGATTGTCGGGCACCAGGATCTGTGCGGTGCCGCCGAAAAAAGCAAAACAGCGGGCGTGCGAGCCCAGCCAGTCGGGCAGTTTCTGCGACCAGGTCGCCTCGGCGAAGGTGTAGCTGGAGGCGCCGAGGACGGCGACGAATATCTGGGCCTGGCGGATCTCTCCGGTTCGCCGGTCGATGATCGGCACGGTCTGACCCGCGTAATCGACGAACAGCTTTTCGCCGGCGCGATGTTCCTGGCGCATGACCACGTCGACCTTGGCGGCCCAGAGCCGGTAGTGCTCGCAGAACCAGCTGTACTGGAAGCCTTGCGGGTGCGCCAGTCGATATTCTTGCCAAAGCAGGGCCAGGGTTACGCCGGGGCGGCGCAACTCTGCGTGGACATGAGTCCAGTCCGGCATCGGACGTTGATCGCTGGGGACGTCGGGTGGTGGCGGAAAAAGACGCTGCTGCAACTGCGCCTCGCTCGCCGCACACGGCCAAGTCAGCCCGCTGGCAGCAAAGCGATTGAGGTACTCACCGATAGTTGCGCGACCCACCTGCAAGCTGACAGCGATCTGGCGAGCAGATAGGCCGACCTCAAACTTGAGACGTAGCACTTCCTTAATTTTACGCATGGATAACCGCTCCACGACGACCTCTCTGCTTCGATAAAAGAGGTCGATGGTAGTGAATTAATCCTGCGTTGCTGCCTGCCTTGTGGGTGGCCGGATGGCCGTGGAATGGGTGGCCGGATCATCGTGGAATCAGTGGCCGGATGTTCATGGAATGGGTGGCCGGATGCCCGTGGAATCCGCAATGTTGCCCTCTAAGCAGGTCTTTTATGTTGGACACGAGTTTAGAATCAGCAGCGCCACTGGCCTATGCCAGAACTGTTCAAGGGTGATGGCGTTTTTTGCCATATTCAGATGTGAGAGAGGCATTCAAATGCGGGAAACGGATTCGGTGGCGGCTTACTTCATGTTCCCCATGATCCATGCGCTGCGTGAGAAACCGCAGCGTCTGCGTTCAATACTGGAACAGGTGGGCATCGATCCGGCATTGCTGGGTCAACCGACAGCACGGGTACCGGCCAAGGCCTTCGCCGCGTTGTGGCTGGTGCAGATTCGTGAGCTGAACGACGAGTTTTTTCAATTGGACGCCCATGGCATGCCGCCGGGCAGTTTTGCCTTGATATGTAGGGCATTGATTCAGGAGCCGACGTTGGAGAAAGCCATGCGTCAGTGCCTGGCCAATTTTGCCCTGTTCCTAGGTGATTATCGCGGCACGCTAACTGTGCGTGGCAAACGTGCGGTGATCAGCTTGCAGAGCGGTTCGCAGGACAGTGAGGTCAGCCGGTTGGGAGAAGAAACGTTCCTGGTGTTGATGATCAGTCTGCTGTGCTGGCTGGGCGGGCGACGCATTCCTATCGATCGGGCAGACTTTCGTCATCAGCGCTTGTCGTTGCGTGATGATGCGTTGCTTTGGGGAGCCAACTTGACCTTTGGTGCCGAGCGCACCGAAATCGAGTTCGCCAGTCATTACCTGCGCTTGCCCGTAGTCCAAGACCTTGCCTCGCTGAAAGTTTTTTTGCGCACCGCACCGCAATGGCTGGTGATCCGCTTTCGCAACCAACATGGGCTGGCGTCGCAGGTTCATCAACGCCTGCGCCACAGCCATTACAGCGAATGGCCGACCTTGCAGGCCTTCGCCCTGGAGCAGCACCTGAGTCCCAGCACGTTTCGCCGGAAGTTAGGACGTGAAGGTTGTTCGTATCAGGAAATCAAAGATGAAGTGCGGCGCGCGCTGGCGTTTGAATGGTTGCGCCAGAGCAAGGCGAACATCAGCGAGATTGCCGAGCAGTTGGGATTTCAGGAGTCGAGTGCGTTTCATCGGGCGTTCAAGAAGTGGACGGGGGAGAGTCCGGGGCGATATCGGGCGCGGTTTCGGGTTCGTTCTGAATGAGCCATGCGCCTTGGCCGGCATGTGAGGTGATGAGGCGTCGATGCGCGTGCGCGCTCGCTGGAACCGGTCATTGATGGGGGGCAAATAGTTATTTTTATTCTGAAAGAAGAATTAAATACTGTATAAAGAATTAGGCGGGAGAGTTGCCTGCCCAGTCATGTCCCTATAAAAACAAAAACGGTACCCATCATGTCACTTCTCAAAGGCCTTTCTATCGGCGGCAAACTCCTCGTGTTGCCCGGGTTATTCATGCTCGCTCTCCTGGTTGTCTCCGGTCTGGCCTACCGGGGGCTTGCCAAGCAGCAAGCGGTGATTGAGGAAATAGACCAGTTGCGCTTTCAGCAGTATCGCCAGGTATTGGAAACCTCGGCCGCCTCGCAGGCGGCGATGGTCGGCGCTTATGCGGCAGGCGCGCGAATTCTCGAATCCAACGGGCAAGCTTCTGCTGAAGACCTTGAGTCCTATCTGGAAGACATGCAGGCCAGTGTCGACGATATGCGCGTGGGGCTGGACAAGGTAGCCCGTGAGACGCGCCTGGGTGACGAGGAGAAAGCCCTCTACCAGGCCGTGCAGGAACAGGCCGCGGTCGTTGGCGAGGGCCTTGCCGATTTCAAGCGCACCGCCCTGAGCGATCAGATACAGGCTGCTTCGCTGCTCGGAAGGGCGCGCGCCGATAACAATGGGCTACAAGGCCAATTCAGCCGCCTTCTGGGGCTGCAGGCGGAGCTGACCTCTGGCGCCTTTGCCGAGGCCGGTGCCACGCAACGACAGGTATCGCAGATGCTGGTCGTGGTATTGCTGGTCGCCAGCATACTGGCTGTGGTGGTCAGTCTGTTATTGCGTTCACAGATCATCCGGCCCATCCGGGAAATCGAGCAGGCGTCGATCGACTTGCGCGACGGCGACCTGACCCGACGTGTGCGGGTCATGGGGCGAGATGAGGTTGCCCATACCGCCCAGGCATTCAACGAGCTCATTGATAGCTTCCAGCAGGCCATGCGCAAGGTAGCCGGCGTTGCGGCATCGGTTGGCGCGTCGGCGGAGGAACTTGTGGAAACCTCTGCTCGGGTGGCCGAAAGCTCTACCGCACAGGCCGGTGCGGTGGGTGCGGTTTCGATGACCATCGAGCAGATGAGCGACGGGATTGCAGCAATCTCCCGTCATGCAGAGAGCCTGCGCAGTTGTGCCGAAGCCAGTTTGCGTGGTGCGCAAGATGGACACCTGGCACTGGCACGACTGCTTCAGAAGATCGACAGCGTGCGCCTTGCGTTCTCAGCGATCCGCGGCTCGGTGGGCGACTTCGTCGAGAGCACGACGGCGATCACTACGAGCATCGCTCAGGTCAAGGATCTTTCCGCACAGACCAGTATGTTGGCCCTCAATGCGGCGATCGAGGCGGCGCGGGCAGGAGAGAGCGGACGCGGTTTCAGTGTGGTGGCCGACGAGGTGCGCAACTTGGCACAACGCTCTGCGACGGCCGCTAATTCGATCAACGAACTGACCGTGAAGCTGGAGAGTCAGTCTGAGGTTGTCGACGAAGCCCTGCGCGCCGGCACGGTGGCGTTGGATGATAGCGGCCGATTGTTGACTGAGTTGGAAAGTACGCTACAACAGGCAGCGGAACTGGTCGGTGATTCCACGCGCGGGGTGGACCAGATTGCGGACGCGGCGAGTGTGCAGAGCGAGGGTGGGCGGGGCATCACTGCGAACGTCGAGCACATCGCGCGCATGGCCGGCGAGGGCGATGCGATCACTCATCAAGTCTCCGGAGCCGTGGTTTCTTTGCGGGAGCTGTCCGATGAGCTGAATCTGGCGGTAGGACGTTTTCGCTTTGAAATATGACCGACCGATCCAGGGCGCCTACGGATGGGTGCTTGGTGGATTCCCGTTGCACCTAGCCTGCTGTGGCTTCGTCCGGGGGCAGGCTGCAAGCCGTCAGCAAATGTTCACGCATACGCTCTAGGTACTGCTGCAATTGGTCATACTCCTGAGGGGAGAAGTCTGCCATGGCCTCCAGTCGCGTCTGCTCGCCAATGGAGCGCATGAACTGCAGCAGCGGGTGGGCACTCGGGGTTAGGAACAACAAGAAAAAACGACGGTCAGTGGGGTGGTTGCGACGCTCAATCAAACCGCGCGCCTGCATTTTGTCCAGCAGGCGTACCAGAGTGACAGGCTCGACTTCCAGCAGATCGGCCAGACCTTTTTGGTAAATGCCCTCATGCATGGACAGTTTGGATAGAACTTGCCATTGAGCGCGCGTTAGGCCGGCTGCACGAGTCAATCGCTCGAAACGTTTTCGCATCAAACGGGCAACGTCATGGAGAACTAAGCTGAGGGTAGATTCAGTTGTCATTAGGCACCTCAAGTCAATGTTTGAACTGAATGCCGCCATGCCTGGGCGAATCAGGTGCATCGCCTAGCGGCTGCGGATCAACTGCAAGAACTCCTGGCGCGTGTTGTACGACTCGCGAAAAGTACCGAGCATTACCGAAGTGCTCATTACAGAGTTCTGCTTTTCAACGCCGCGCATCATCATGCACATGTGTTTCGCCTCGATTACCACCGCCACGCCGGCGGCACGGGTGATCTGGGCAATAGCTTCGGCAATTTGACGGGTGAGGTTTTCCTGAATTTGCAGGCGGCGGGCAAACATATCGACAATACGCGCCACCTTTGACAGACCAAGCACTTTGCCCGTCGGCATGTAAGCAACATGCGCCTTACCAATAAACGGCAGCATGTGATGTTCACACAGCGAGTAAAGTTCGATATTCCGGACGATGACCATCTCATCGTTGTCCGACTCGAACAGTGCACCGTTGACGATCTCTTCGAGCGTTTGCCGATAGCCATGGCAGAGGTAATGCATGGCCTTGGCCGCGCGTTCTGGCGTATTCAGCAAGCCTTCTCGCTGCGGATCCTCGCCCACGCCTTGGAGTATTTCCCGGTAGTTTTTCGCCAGCTTTTCGTCCATTAGTCGACCTTGTTGTCAGGTTGAAAAAGAAGAGAACGTCATACCCTGCCACGTGGCAAAAAAACGTACACCCCGACGCCGCAGCGCCGGGGTGTCGAACTTAAAGTTGGGTGACGGTGATTTTTCCTGTGGTTCGACTGGCATCGTGAAACGCTGCCCCCGTGCCGTTGCGCCACTGCTCAAGCAAAAGTGCCTGGCGCTCTCGGGCGTGGGCGAGGAAGCGTTCTTTAACCGGACCATAACCGCGGACGCTGTCTGGCAACTGCGCCAGATCCTGAGCCAGGCCCAGCTTGTCCGCAGTCAAATCACTCAACACTTCGTCGAGGATGCTTTCATAGTTGGCCAGCCAGTTACGTTCCACCTTGCGCTCGTGGGTGCGACCGAATGGATCGAGCCAGGTGTTGCGCAGGAACCTGAGCTTGGCCAGCAGCTTGAAGCCTTGCAGCATCCACGGGCCGAAGCTGCGCTTTTTCGGCTCACGACCGGTACCGTTATCATTGAGCAGCGGTGGCGCCAGGTGGAAGCGCAGGCGGTAGTCGCCCTCGAAGCCCGCCTGGATTTTTTCCAGGAATTGACCATCGGTAAACAGACGTGCCACTTCGTATTCATCCTTGATCGCCAGCACTTTGAAGTAGTAACGGGCGACGCTTGCCGACAGCTTGCCCGGCTGCCCGAGCAGTGCCGTTTCCGCTGCCATGACTTGCTCGACCCGTTGTCGGTAACGTTGGGCATACGCCTTGTTCTGGTACGCCGTGAGAAATGCCACGCGGCGTTCCAGCGTTTCCTCCAGGCTTTGCGACAGCCGGCGATCTGCGTTCTGCACGTTGCCGGCTTCCAGCTTGCGCAAGACCCGTGGCAAATCTTCGGCACTGCGCCGGCCCCATGCAAAGGCTGAAAGGTTGAAGGGGACCGCAGTGCCATTCAATTCGATGGCCTGTAGCAGCGCCGCTTCGCCCACGGGCAACCAGCCTTTCTGGTAGGCATAGCCGAGCATGAAGGTATTGGTGGCAATCGAATCGCCCATCAATGCCGTGGCGATTTTGCTCGCGTCGACGAAGTCGGCCTGGGCCTGGCCAACCGCTTCGGCGATTTGTGCCGACATGCTTTGGGTCTGGAATGTCGGGTCCGGGTGTTTCTGCAAATCGCCGCTTTCGGCCTGTTGGGCAAAGGTGCGCACAAAGGCGCTGGTAATACTTTCTTCACTGTTGATCAACGCATGGGTAACGCCCTGGCGCAGCTTGGACAGGGTTTCGGTGTTGGCGCTGACCACCAGGTCGCAGCCCAGCAGCAGCGCTGCTTCACCTTCGGCAATCCGGGGCGCGAACAACTGATCCTGATGCGCGGCGATGCGGATATGCGACCACACCGCGCCGCCTTTTTGCGCCATGCCCGCCATGTCCAGGTTGAGTGTGCCTTTACCTTCGATAAACGCTGCCATTCCCAGCAGTGCGCCGATGGTCACCACGCCGGTGCCTCCTACGCCGGTCACCAGAATGCTGTAGGGCTCATCCAGGGTAACGGTCGCAGGGGTTGGCAGTTCCCAGACGTCATCCGCCGTAGCCGCCAGCGCCTTGGGTTTGCGCAAAGCGCCACCTTCGACCGTGACGAAACTCGGGCAGAAGCCGTTGAGGCAGGTGAAGTCTTTGTTGCACGAGGACTGGTCGATTTCCCGCTTGTGGCCGTACTCGGTTTCCACTGTCACCACCGACATGCAGTTGGATTTGCTGCTGCAATCACCGCAGCCTTCACACACCGCTTCGTTGATCACTACCCGGCGGGCCGGATCGGGGAACTTGCCGCGCTTGCGACGCCGACGTTTTTCCGCGGCGCAGGTCTGGTCATAAATGATTGCAGACACACCCTGGAATTGACGCAGCTGTTCCTGCACCTCGTCCATCTTGTCGCGACGCAGCACCGGCACGCCATCAGCCAGATCATGGATATGCTGGTATTTCTCGACATCGTCGCTGACCACCACCACGCGCTGTACGCCTTCGGCGGCGAGCTGTCGGCTGATCTGCGCCACGCTGAGGCTGCCGTCCACCGGTTGCCCACCGGTCATGGCTACGGCATCGTTGTAGAGAATCTTGTAGGTGATCTGCACATTTGCCGCGACGGCAGCCCGGATCGCGAGAATGCCGGAGTGGAAATAGGTACCGTCACCCAGATTGGCGAAAACATGTTGGGTGGTGGTGAAGGGCGCCTGGCCGATCCACGCCACGCCTTCGCCACCCATCTGGCTGAAAGTCTGGGTCTGGGGGTAGATCCACGCGGCCATGTAATGGCAACCGATGCCGGCCAGTGCCCGGCTGCCCTGGGGCACTTTGGTCGAGGTGTTGTGCGGGCAACCGGAGCAGTAATGGGGGACGCGGTCCATCAGGTTGCTGAACTGGCCTTTGCTGGCCAGCTGCGCATCCAGCACGGCCAGGCGCACTTGCAGCGGGCCACTTTGATGTACCCGCAACATACGCTTGGCCAGCGCACGGGCGATCATCGCCGGGGTCAGGTCGTTGATGGCGGGCAGCAACCAATCGGTGTGCGGCAGGCTCCATTCACCTTTGTCGTCAAACTTGCCGACGATGCGCGGGCGGACATCTTCGCGCCAGTTGTAGAGTTCTTCCTTCAACTGGTATTCGATCATGTGGCGTTTTTCTTCGACCACCACGATTTCTTCCAGGCCCTCGGCGAACTGCCGCACGCCTTCAGCCTCCAGCGGCCAGACCATGCCGACCTTGTACACGCGCAAGCCGATCTGCTGCGCCAGGGCTTCATCGATACCGAGGATTTTCAGTGCCTGGCACACGTCGAGGTAGGATTTGCCGGACGTGATGATACCGATCCGCGCCTTCGGCGAGTCCATCACGATCCGGTCGAGGCGATTGGCGCGGGCGTAGGCGAGGGCGGCATACAGCTTGTGTTCCAGCAGGCGTTGTTCCTGCGCCAGGGGCGGGTCTGGCCAGCGAATATTCAAGCCGCCTTCGGGCAGCGGGATATCGGGAATGATCGGCTGCACGCGATGAATGTCGATATCGACAATGGCCGCGCTCTCCACGGTATCGGCCACTGCCTTGAGCGCAACCCAGCACCCGGAATAACGTGACATGGCCCAGCCGTGCATGCCGTAGTCGAGGTATTCCTGCACGCCCGATGGTGCCAGTACCGGCATCATGACTGCTTTGAAGATGTGCTCGGTCTGGTGAGGCAGCGAGGAGGAACGCGCGCCATGGTCATCACCGGCAATGGCCAGTACACCGCCGAACGGCGAGGTGCCGGCGGCGTTGGCGTGACGGAACACATCGCCGCAGCGGTCGACGCCCGGACCCTTGCCGTACCACATGCCAAACACGCCATCGTAGGTGGCGCCTTCGAAGAGGTTGACCTGCTGCGTACCCCAGATCGAGGTGGCGGCGAGGTCTTCGTTCATGCCTGGATGGAACACTGTGTGGTGCGCCTTGAGATAGTCGCGCGCCTTCCACAATGCCTGGTCGAAACCACCCAGCGGCGAGCCCCGATACCCGGAAATAAACCCGGCGGTGTTCAGGCCATTGGCCAGGTCGCGTTGGCGCTGCATCAGCGGCAGGCGCACCAGCGCCTGAATCCCGCTGAGCAAAACGTTTCCACTGTGCTGGACGTATTTGTCATCCAGGGACGGGGGCGCACTCATGTTCATCCTCCAGGCTTTATTGTCATGGCGGCGCCAGGAGAGCGGCGTTGCCTAGTTATTGGCCGGAGTCTAGGGAGTGCTTCTGTCATCGTAAAATCACAAAAACGACGGGTCGGTATTGGTTATTCAAATACCGCTCAGTCGTCCAGCGGTCCTTGCTGACACAGCTTGCGTGTTGCACGCCCTCCGTGGGCCTGAGCATTTGATCAATACCAAAATGCATTTGAGCAATGCTCCCAACCGTTGTGCCCGAACCTCCCCCTCCCGTCTACTTCAGGCCATACCGAATGCCGTCGGGCCGGCGCTTATCGCGCGGCCCAAACGGCCCAAGGCCTCGGCTGCCAATAACAACAAGAATGTAGGGGGAGTGTTGATGATCGATGCAAAGTTAAAGCCGTTAAGCCTGGCCGTCTGGTTCAGCGTGACCGGGTGTGCCTTCATCGTCAGCCCTGGTCAGGCTGCCGAGTTTGATACCGGCAATCCCGACCTGACCGCGCGCTGGGACAACACCGTACGTTACAACCTCGGGATACGGGCCGAGGGACGCGACTCCGCGTTGGCCAACAATGCCAGCTACGACGAGTCCGATTCCAAGTTCGATCGAGGCGATGTGGTGACCAATCGCATCGATTGGATGAGTGAAATGGAGGTGGCTTACAAGCAGTACAACGGCTTTCGCATCAGCGGCGCCGCCTGGTACGACCAGGCATATGCGGACACCGATGTCGAAACCAGCCCTGGCAATGTCTACTACCCCGGCGCGTTTCCCGGTACCAGCACGTCGAGCTACACCAACGGCCATTACTCGGGCTTTACCAAGCGCTACCACCGCGGCCCCAGCGGTGAGTTGCTGGACGCCTTCGCCTTTACCCGCTTCGAACTCGGTGACATTCCGGTCAGCGTACGTGCCGGTCGACACACCGTGTACTGGGGCAATGGCCTGCTGATTGCCGGGCATGCGGTCTCCTATTCGCAAGCACCGCTGGATGGGCGCAAGGCCGTGAGCAACCCCGGTACCGAGACTCGCGAAATTTTCCTGCCATTGACGCAGCTTTCCACCCAGGCACAGGTCACCGACAAGTTATCGGTGGCGGCGCAGTATTTCTTCGAATGGGACACCACTCGGGCACCGGAAGGCGGCACTTATCTGGCGTCTGCCGACGTCGCCCTGGAGGGGCCGGACCGCTTGCCGCTGTTCAGTGGTGTATCACGGCCGTTGATCGATCCGGTCAAGCCCAAGGACCGGGGCAACTGGGGGGTGATGGGCACTTACAGCTTCGACTTCCTGCACTCGGAGGTCAGCCTGTTCTATCGCCAGTTCGACGATTACAACCCGTGGGGCCTGCAGGTGGCGCCCACCTTCGCCCGGTATGTGTACGCCGAGAACGTCAAGCTCTATGGCCTGGGTTATTCCGCTGGCCCGGTACTGGGTGGTGGCTCCCTGGGAGTAGACCTGTCGTATCGCCAGAACACCTCGCTGGTCTCCAGCAATATCAGCACCGTCGACAACCAAGGTGCCCGGGGTGATACGTGGCACATGGTGGTCAACGGCTTGTGGTTGCTGCCGCGCACCGATTATTTCGACACCGGCAGCCTGATTGCCGAAATGGCTTTCAGCCATGTGGCACGGGTGACCCAGCATGAAGAACTGTTCAAGGGCGAAGGCTATGGCGGCTGCCCGGCGGGCCAGGACAAGCACTACGGCTGCGCCACCAAGAACTATGTCGGCCTCGCCGTCAGCTTTGCGCCGCAATGGCTTGGGGTGTTCCCCGGCTGGAATATTTCCACGCCCATGAGTGTGGATTACGGCGTCAACGGCAATGCCGCAACGGGCGGTGGCAACGAAGGGAAATACACCTGGAAGGCTGGCATCAAGGGCACTTACGACGAGCGCGTTGACGTGACCCTGTCGTACATCGGCTACGGCAGTGAGCGCCACTACGCGGACGTCGCCGGTGTCGGCAAAACGGTGGTTGGCGGTTCCGGCGATGTTGGTCTGACCGACCGTAACTGGGTGTCCTTGACCCTCAGCACCGCGTTCTGAACAGCCTCTGAATGCAATGCAGTGATCGCCGGGTTCGGTGATCACCCCCCTCTGATCGGAGAATGTCATGATGGTTGATTTTCATGCGATAGGCCTGGTGGTCATCGCGTTGGCGGGTTCGGCGTTGGCCGATGACAGCTTCACCCCGGCCGACCTGGGCGGCAAGCTCACGCCGTTTGGCGCGATAGTCGCGGGCAACGCCGCGGGCACGATCCCGGCGTACGACGGTGGTTTGAAAGTGCCTGCAGGCCTGGTGCCCGGCGATGGGAACTGGCCCAACCCGTTCGCCAATGAAAAACCACGCTTGCGCATCACGGCGGCCAACGCCGATCAGTACGCCGACCAATTGGCGGCCGGGCAATTGCAACTGCTCAAGCAGAACCCCGACACCTATTATCTCGAGGTGTACCCCACGCACCGGACGGCGGCCTTTCCGGCTGACTTTCTGGCCGCCACCCAGCGCAACGCCAGCCGCAAGGAATGCAAAACCGAAAACGACGGTCTGTCGATCAGCGAAGGCTGCCGTGGCGGCCTGCCATTCCCGTTGCCGCGTGACGGTCGGGAGTTGATGTGGAATTACATCCTCAACTACCAGGGCGTGAATGGCTGGGACTGGAACCACAGTGCCTACGTGGTCAACGAAGGCCATGCGACGCTGACCAACACCAACCAGTCCACCGGCGAAAAACCTTTCTACCAATTGGAGGTGCCAGGGCGCGATCCGAAAATCGCCCAGCGTATCTGGTCGCGCATTGTCGCGCCGGCTCGCACCGCCGGGCAGGCATCCGGGTATTGGGATTACCTCGACCCGGTCGCCGACGCCCGATACGCCTGGAGCTACAGCACCGGCCAGCGCCGTGTGCGCAAGGCCCCGGAGTTCAATTACGACACCCCCAACTCGGCGTTCGGCGGGGTGGCGTTCTACGACGAAATCTTCCTGTTCTCCGGGAAGATGGACCGCTTCGACTGGAAGCTGGTGGGCAAGAAGGAAATGTTCATTCCCTACAGCAACTACACGCTGAAATGGGGTTGCGACATGGACAAGAAGCTCATGCCCAAACACATCAACCCCGCTTGTGAGCGTTGGGAGCTGCACCGCGTCTGGGTGGTGGAAGCGACCCGCAAGGACGGGGTGCGCCACGCGCAAAAGAAACGTCGCTACTACATCGACGAGGACACCTACGGCGCTGCGGTCTACGACGCCTGGGACGACAGCGGTGCGCTGTTCCGCACCGGCTCTCAGTACAACATCGAGGCCTACGGCATTCCCAACAATCCGCAACAGGATTCCTACTCGCTGTACGACTTCACCCGTGACCAATACGGCATGTTCGGCAATGGCCCGACGCGCTACCGAAAGGCACCGGTGGCTGAGCGTGAAGCCAACCCGCAGACCATCGCCGGGGGGCAGACCCGCTGACGTCATGCTCCTTTTCGGCGTTCGCCACGGGCGCCGATTTTTTTTATCCGTCCCGAGATTCCTTTATGAGCGAGATCCTGAAACGTCTAGCCGGCAAAATCTGTGTGATCACCGGCGCAGGCAGCGGCATTGGCCGTGCCTCGGCACTGCGTTTTGCCAGGGAAGGCGCCACGGTGGTGGTCACCGATCTTTACGCTGAATCGGCGCAGGCCGTGGCAGCGGAAATCGGTGCCAACGCCCTGGCCTTGCAGGTGGACGTCGGTGATGAAGACGCCTTGCGGCAGATGATTGAGCAGACCGTCCAGACCTTCGGTTGGATCGACGTGCTGTTCAACAACGCCGTGTACCGAAACCCGGCCACCACGCGCGATATCGACTTCATCAACTTCAACACCGAGCTGTTCCACAACTGCATGCGTGTCAACGTGCTGGGCGGTGTGCTGGCGTGCAAATACGCCTTGCCGCACATGCTCGCCCAGGGCAGTGGCTCGATTTTGTTCACCTCGTCCACCAGCTCGATTGCCGGTGAGATATCCCAGTTCAGCTACGGCGCCTCCAAGGCCGCGCTCAACTGGTACGTGCAAAGCATTGCCGCCACCTTCGGTAAGCGCGGCATTCGTTGCAATGGCATTTTACCGGGGGTGATTCGCACGCCTGCCATGGAAAGCTGGGCCAACGAGGCCATGAAGGCCGCCTTTCTCGATCTGCAAAACGTACCGCAACTGGGCGAGCCGGAAGATATCGCCGCCATGGCTGCTTTCCTCGCCAGCGACGACGCGGCCTATGTCAACGGCACGCTGATGCGCGTGGACGGCGGCATGAGCTGCGGCACGCCGATGGTGCCGGTGGTGCGTAATTTCCTGCTGCCCAAAGCCTCGGTCTGATGCCGATCCATTCACTGCACTGGAGCCCGTTTCATGGCACTCGAACAGGAACGCTTCATCCTCGACATGCTGGCCGCCTGGGGCGATGGCAGCGACGGCAGCCGCCCCGATATCGACCGCATCATGGCCACCTTCGCCGACAACGCCGTCTGGCAACTGTGGGTGCCGGGTGGCCCGGTGATCCGCGGGCATGCTGCGTTGCGTCGCGAGATCGAGCGGCAGATGAGTTATGTCACGCATAACCGCTGCACCACGCGCCACATTGTCTCTTCCGAGCGCGTGGTGATGACCGAGCGCGACGATTACTGCGTCAGCAATGGCATCCCCATGCCGCACTCGATGGTGGCGGTGTATGAGCTGGATGAAAACGGGCTCATCTGTGCCTGGCGCGAGTACCTGGACACCGCCGACCTTGCCAGGAAAAAAGGGTGCCGCTGGAACAGGTGGGCGGGCCTGGCGCTGGAGTGACCGACACCCATTGAAAACGGCGCTGGTCATCAGCGCCTGATGAGGACCTTGTATGTCAACAACAATAAATGCGACCTGTGATCCGCTCGAAGAAAAGCTGCGTACCTTTGTCGAAGGGCTGCTGGGTGGGAAAGTCACTGCCATGCAACGCCTGCCGCGCTGGCGCCCGGCCTGGAACCTTGAACTGCAACGCGAGGGCGAAACCCTTCAACTGCACATTCGTGGCGAGCGCGGGGGGGATGTCAGTCCATTTCCGGAGCTACGCCGGGAAGCGGATATTCTCACTGTGCTCGATCAGCAAGGCGTGCCGGTACCGCGTATCTACGGTTTCTGCGAAGATCCGCAGGCCATCGTGATGCAGTGGGTGCCGGGGAGTCGTGATGTCAGCACCGCGCAGAGCGATGCCGAACGCCATGGGGTCGCACGCCAGTGGGTCGACGCCATGGCACGCATGCATCAATTGCCGCTGCAACCCTTTGTCGAGCAGGGTATTGATCTCCCAACAGGTGCCGAGGACATGACCTTGGCAGGCCTGGAGGCCTATTACCCGCTGTACGCGCGTAATAAAACCAAGCCGCAACCGCTGGCCGAATTCGCCCTCGGTTGGCTGCGCCGCAACGTGCCACGGCACCGCACCCGGCCTGCTTTCGTTCAGTATGACTCGGGGCAATTCCTGTTCGAGAACGGCCAGGTGCTTGGCCTCTATGATTTTGAATTCGCCATGATCGGCGATCCCCTGGCCGACCTGGCTTCGGCGCGCATGCGCGACAATTATGAGCCGCTCGGGGACAGTTTCGCGGCCCTGTATCGCTACTACCAGCAAGTGACCGGTGAACCGGCGGACCCCGATGTCGTGCGTTATCACACCGCCCTGTTTGCCACCGTCAGCACGATGCAGTTCTCGGCGTCGGTGGCTACGCCACAACCGGGTGACCCCCATGACACCTACGCCGAGTTTGACCTCGCCCTGCGCCGGGTGGTGGTGCATGCGCTGGCCGAAGCCATGGGGGTCGCTCTGCAAACGCCGACACTGGACATTGTCAGCAGTGGCCCGAATGCAGCGTTGCTGACCATGCTCGCCGATGCCCTGGCACAGGTGGAAGTGAGCAGTGACTTCCAGAAGACTAAACTGCGCGCAGTGAGCAAATTGGTGGAATACCTGGGTCGTGGTGATGCCATGGAGTTGCACTTGCGCGAGCTGGAACAACAAGAAGCGCAAGACCTGCTGGACCGCACCTTCAGTGGCTACAACGAGATCGATGCAGCGCTGGAGGCCTTTGTCAAAAGCGCCGGGCCCGAATACGACGAGCCCTTGCTGCGCCTGTTCATGGCGCAAATCGAGCGCCGCGTCCTGGTCTATGGCAGCACCGCCATTGGCGCCTCCGCCAGCCACATCGACCTGCCGCCTGTCATCTGACGCGCTGAAACCTTCCTCGTCCGGTGATCGGTCACCGGACCCTCGTTTTGGGAGTCCCTATGCCTGTTCCTAATAATGCCTTCGCGCATCGGTATGGCCCATGGGCCGTGATTGCCGGCGCCTCCCATGGCTTGGGCGCCGCGTTCGCCCGTTCACTGGCCGAGCGTGGCCTCAACTGCGTGCTGGTGGCGCGCCGTGGTAACGCGCTGGCGCAATTGAAAAGCGAATTGGAGCAACGGTACGCCATCGATGTGCTGGTGGTGACCCAAGACCTTGCTCATCCGAATGCCTGCGAGCAATTGATGGCGGCTGTGGGTGAACGGCAAGTCGGTCTGTTCATTTACAACGCTGGCGGTGACCCTTACATCACACGCTTCCTCGACACCTCGGTTGAGGACTGGGGCGCCTTGCTGCGCCTCAATTGCTCGACCGTGATGCAATGCAGCCATGCCTTTGGTGCCGCCATGCTGGCGCGCGGACAGGGCGGATTGCTGCTGGTGGGTTCCCAGGCTGCATTGGGCGGTATTCGCAAACTGGCGATGTACGCCGCCACCAAGGGGTTCGCATTGAATCTCGGCGAGTCGTTATGGGCCGAGTGGAAAGACCGTGGCGTGGATGTGCTCAACCTGCTCATCGGCACCGTCGACACACCGACCATGCGTGATGCCATGGTCAAGTTGAACATTCCCGACGCTCTGACCATGACCTTGCCCCAGGCTGAAGACCTGGCGCTCCTGGCGCTTGAGGAACTGGGCAATGGCCCGACGCTGATCCATCCCGAAGACATCCTCGCCCAGGGCGCGGATACACCCGGTGCGGCACGTCGTGCCCATGTGCTGGGCAAGAGCGCGCAAG
This sequence comes from Pseudomonas sp. G11, assembly GCF_029457515.1. Lineage (NCBI taxonomy): Bacteria > Pseudomonadati > Pseudomonadota > Gammaproteobacteria > Pseudomonadales > Pseudomonadaceae > Pseudomonas > Pseudomonas sp. G11. Next base: position 5,412,675 of record NZ_CP120377.1, on the reverse strand, counting down.
CGGCTGTGTTTATCGGCAACGACTGAGGTCACCCCCATGAAAGGTTTTGATAACGCAGAATTCAAACGCGGGTGGCAAGTGCTGATCCTGGCCCTGATCGGCGTCGCGACCAGTTCCAGTTCGTTGCTGCTGTACAGCTTCAGTTCCATGGTCATTCCTCTGGAACAGGCCATGGGCTGGGGCAGGGCAGAGTTGCAGGCAGCGATCACCGCGCTGTCGCTGGGCACCATTGTCGCGTCGCAGTTGGCGGGCTGGCTGAACTTGCGATATGGCCTGCGCCGGGTCACGTTGCTGTCGCTGCTGGCGCTGTCCCTGAGTGTCTTCACCCTGACCTGTATCAACGGTTCGATCTGGACCCTCTACCTGGGGTTTTTCCTGGTGCCGCTAGCCGGGCTGGGTACATTGCAGGTGACCTGGTCGCACCTGGTCAACTTGTGGTTCGAGGAAAACCGTGGCCTGGCGCTGGCGATCATCCTCAGCGGCTCCGGGCTGGCCGCCATCATGCTGCCGCTGGTTACCGCCTGGGCGATCGGCCGCTGGAATTGGCAGGCCGGTTTCCTGGCGCTGGGCGTATTGCCGGTGCTGCTGGCGTTGCCCTTGGCACTGCGGTGGTTATTACCGACGGCCAATGTCAGCCACAACACCACACAACTCCCAGCCGCCAACGGACAAGCTGGAGGGCTGTTACTGCGGGAGGCGCTGCGTTCATGGCGGTTCTGGGTTTGCAACCTGTCGATGACCTTGGTGGTTTCCTGCGTGGTGGGCATGGTCACCAATATCGTGCCGTTGCTGCAGGACAGAGGCCTGAGCGCCTTGCAGGCCAGCCAGGTTTTCAGCAGTTTTGGCGTGTCGCTGATTCTTGGCCGGCTGCTGGTGGGCTACCTGATTGACCGGTTGTGGGCGCCCGGCGTCGCCTCTTTGGCGCTGCTGATGCCGGCATTTGCCTGCGGCATTTTCGCCTATGGGGATTCCAGTATTGCGCTGTACATCCTCGCCACGTTGCTGGTGGGCGTGGGGGCGGGTGCCGAGTTCGATATCGCGGCATTCCTGATCGCCCGCTATTTCGGTATGCGTGACTACGGCCGCTTGTTTGGTGCCCACCTGGGCCTGATTACCGCCGGTGCCGCGATCTCACCGTTACTGTTCGCGGGGTTGTTCAAGCTCACCGGTGGCTACTCGGCCATGCTGCTGTTGAGTTCCATCTGCTTTGTCGTCGGGCCCTTGCTACTCCTGACGCTGGGTGGGTACCCGCGTTATCAGGTCGAGCCATTGAGGAGCAGTTAAACGCGGCGCTTAAGTAAATATGGACAGATAATAGAAAAATGTTCAATTATTGCTCGGGTGCAGCCTGACAATAAAACAGACAAGGAGAATGCCATGCGTGCCGCAATCATTTCCGAGCGCAATGCACCGCCAGTCGTCGGTGAGTTTCGTGAGCCGCAATCGCAAGACGGCGCAGTCCTGATCGATGTCGATACCGCCGGCCTGGGCGGCTGGGATGTCCTCGGCGCGTACCGACTCGGGGTTGAATACCCCTGTGTCATTCGCGGCGAAGGCGTGGGCCGGGCACCGGATGGTCGCCGGGTGTATTTCGGCGAGCGCTCGGTGTTGCCGTTTGGTGCCTGGGCAGAGCGCACCCTGGTGCCGCAAGCCGAGGTATGGAATGTGCCGGACGACGTCGACGATAAAACCGCGATCAGCATGGGCATCGCCGCTACCGGTGCCATCGTGCCGCTGGAAAAAGCCGCGATCCAGAAAGGTGAAAAGGTCCTGATACTGGGCGCCACCGGCACCCTCGGCCAGATTGCCCTGCAATTGGCGCGTGGCATGGGGGCTGGCAAAGTGGTCGGTGCTGCACGGTCGGGCGAAGCGCTGGGCCGTTTGAAGTCGCGGGGCCTGGCCGACGCTGTGGTGACGCTGGGTGGCAGCGATGATGTGGCTGCACTGAAGGATGCGGCCGATGGCGGATTTGATGTGGTGCTTGACCTCGTGTGCGGTCAACCCATGTTGACCTCCCTGAAAGCCACCAATTGGGGGGCGCGGATCATGACCATTGGCACGGGAGCCGGTCGCCAGCTCAATCTGGATATTGCCGATCTGTTGTTTCGCAACTTGTCGTGCATTGGCACGGGTCAACGCCCGCCCGCAGACCGTGAGCAGATCTGGCTCCGACTGCTGAAGATCGCCAAAGAGCAGCAGATCCAGGTGGATTACCTTGATTACACCCTCGACCAGGCGGCTGAAGCCTGGGCCGCGCAGGTCAATGGGCCACACGCCAAAATCACCGCCAAGATTCATCGCTGAAGCCATGAGCGCGAAAAGGGCGTCCTTGTCAGGGCGCCTGTCAGCGCTGGCGCTGGTGGCGAAACTCCTCGGGTGTGACACCGAGTTCTTTACGGAATGCGGCACTGAAGGCGGCGGCATTGTTGAAGCCGGCCTGATAGGCAACCTGTTTGATCAGCAGTCGTGAGTCGGCCAATAGCGCCACGGCTTTTTGCAGGCGACTTTGCGCGGCGTACTGACGCAAGGTCATGCCGGTGGTGTTTTTGCAGCGACTGGACAGCGTTCGCAGCGGCAGTTGGCAGGCCTGCGCCAGGTGGCCGAGGGAGCGGCCCTCATCGCTGGCGCTGTCGAGCAGCTCGCGCAGAATGTTGAGTTGACGAGGGCTGAGTTTTTCCGCGCTGTGCGAGGAGTGGACGGCATCGTCGTCCGCGTCGATGAACTCGCGACGCAGGTCCAGGGCGATGCTGGTGAGCAGGCACTCGGTTTGCAGTTCGCTGGCAAAACCGGGGTGGGCCACCTCTTCGGCCAGACGCTGCAGGGAGGCGTGCAGGTAACCGCTTTGCAGGTTGAGCATGGCTTCGCTGACGCCGTCTTGCCAATTCCAGCGATAGCTGCCCAGGACGCCGAGGGAGGAGGGATCGAACAGGCAGACCAGCGCTTTTTGCTCGCTGGCCGCGTGACGCAGGTGAAATTCGGTGCCGCGGGGAATGAATAATAGATTACCCAGGGGGTGGAATCGATGCGCGCCGTGGCTGGGGAAACTGCCGAAGTTAGGCTTGGTCTGGGCACTGGTCGGCAGCATCAGGCGTAACAGGCAACTGTCGCCGGTTTCGATCAAGGCGGTGCCCGTGTTGGACCACTGCGCGTGTTCAACCCGGATGTCGAAGCCTTGTCTGGCCAATGAAGCTTCAGTCAGGAAATTACCCGACGCTTCGCAGTCGTACTCGCTGTAGTGGATCGCGTTCATGGTTCAACCTTCAGCCATTTTTATTATTGGCGCTGAAATTCGAAAGATAACGATACGTCAGGGAGTTACCCGGCTTTGAGTGTACCCAGCGCGTGAGCCGAGCTGTTTCACATATTCAGGTGACAGGTATCAGAAAATCCGATGACGAAAGGCAAAGATATTTCCATGCGTCAACTGCGCTATTTCGTTGCCGCCGCCGACGCGGGCCAGTTTTCCCAAGCGGCGCTCAAGGCGCATGTCTCGCAGTCGGCGATTACTGCGGCGGTGCTGCACCTGGAGCAGTCCATGGGCGTCAGCCTGTTCGACCGTTTACCTCATGGCGTGACACTGACCGCTGAGGGCAACAAGTTTGCCCAGCATGCGCGGCACATCCTCGACACCTTGCAGGATGCCCTCAGTGAACCGCTGTTTCTCGGCCACACCATGCAGGGGACCGTGCGCATCGGCGCCTCCTACACGGTGCTGGGTTACTTTCTGCCTGCGCTGCTGGCACGCTTCAAGCGTAGCTACCCTCAGGTCGAGATCGACCTGATCGATATGAACCGCCAGAGCATTGAGGAGGCCCTGGGCAATGGCGACCTCGATCTCGGCCTGACGATCGTCTCCAACACACCGAACCTCGACGGATTTGCTCACCATGTGCTGGTCCGTTCCCGCCGCCAACTCTGGTTGGCCAGCCAGCACCCGTTGATGGCTGCCACCTCGATCAATCTCGAGGACGTCGCCGGGCATGCCTATATCCTCCCCACGGTGGATGAGGGAGAGGCGTCGACCTTGCGCTATTGGGAATCCCGTGGGCTGGCCCCCAAGGTAGCTTTTCGCTCCTCTTCCATGGAGGCGTTGCGCGGGTTGGTGGCGCATGGCTTCGGTGTGACCATTCTCTCGGACATGCTCTACCGGGCCTGGTCACTGGAAGGCAAGAAAATTGAGATCCGGCCGCTGGTGGATGTGATTCCACCCATGGAACTGGGGCTGATCTGGCTGCCGGATAACCGGTTGTCGGCGCCGGCCCAGGCGTTCCGGCAGTTCCTGATCATGGCCTGCGCCTCGTAGCCGCTACCGGCAGGTGGCTGTTCTAGTCGTTCACTCAATAATTAAATGAACACTTAATTAAAATGTGTCTATATAGTTGGCGATGCATTTATACCCTCAAATCGATCCGGAGCCCCTGCCAATGGGGCGTTCGGTCTGCTGGCTCATTACAACAAGGAGAACGCCATGCTGATTGATGTCCACGCCCACTTGCTGACCGAGGGCATGTTGAACCGCCATGAGTTCTGGGGGCCGTTCATGAAGGTCCAGGGGCTGACCGTGGGGCATTTTTCCCTCGGTACCAAACAACCGGCCAAAGCGGCTACGGATGCCGAAGCGCAGGCCAATCTCCTGGCGCGCATGACCCACGCCAGCCGTCGAAAGCTGATGGACGAGCGGGGTGTCGACAAACTGGTGATGTCCACGCCGTCCCACTGCTTCATGTACTGGGCGGGGGACTTCGCCAATGAGTACGCAAGCATCTGCAACGATGAATTATCCGCGTTTTGCCGGGCCGACCCCGACCATTTCGATTTCTGGTGCCATGCCAACCTGGCGGACCCGCAAAACGCGGCCAAGGAGATCGAGCGCGCCGTGACTCAGCTAGGCGCCAAGGGTGTCTGCGTGGGTGGGGCTAATTTCAATGGTTTGGAGGCTCACGATGAGCGCTTGTTTCCTGTCTGGGAAAAGCTGACCCAGCTGGATGTGCCGATTATGGTGCACGGCTTCAACCAGTCGATCTATTGGGGCGAGAAACATACGCAAGACAAATTCGAAACGACGTCGATCGTGGGCGACTGTGTCGATGAAACACTGTTTTTCTGGTACCTGATCTGCGGCGGCGCGCTGGATGTGTTTCCGACCCTGAAAACCTACATCACCCATGCCGGCGGTATGGCGGTGTTCCAGTTGGGGCGCCTGAGCGAACTGAACCGGGCCATGGCGCCGGACTCGCGCAACCAGCGGCCATTGATGGATTACCTGCCGAACTTTTACTTCGATCTCGACGTTCATGCTCCGGGCTTGCGTCGTGGTGTCGCCGAAGTGGTGGGCGCGCAGCGTCTGTTGTACGGCACCAACTTCGGCGGTGCCTACGACCATGGCGATCTGACCGAAGGCATCGGCTTATCCACTGAGGACCGCGAGCGGATTCGCAGTGGTAACGCGATTGAACTGCTCAAGCTGACGGTGCCGGCCAGCACTGACCGGATATTGACGCCGTGATGGAATAGCCTGCCAGGCATGGCCGCCAGGCGGCCATGCCTGTGTTATTCGCTGGCAGCGTTACGCGCCGCGATGGCAGCGGCAAAATCGCGCTTGAGGGTTGGGAAGTAGGCAATCTGTCCGCCCATGCCACCGGCAATGTCGATCGAGGCGGCGCTGATGAAGCTGGCATATTCACTGGCCAGGAACAGCGCCATGCCGGCCACGTCTTCAGGTTTGCCGTAACGCCCGAGCGGTACGACTTTCATCACCATGGCGTCGAATTCCTCGCGACTGACGCCCGGGCCCATTTCCTTGTAGTGGCGATCCCACTGACCGGTATCGATCCAGCCCATGTTCAGGCTGTTGACCAGGATATTGTCCTTGGGCAGGGACATGCCCAAGGAGCGGGAGAGGGCGATGCACGAGGCGCGGTTGATCACCGAGGGAATTCCGTCGGGCGTCGGAATCGCGCCGGCCAGGGCATTGATCTCAATGATCCGCCCCCAGCGCTGTTCACGCATGAACGGCACCACGGCCTGAACGAACCGGAAATGCCCCATCTGCAGAATGTTGGCATGTTCGAGGATGGCTTCCGGCGTCAGGGTCTCTAGATTGCCGCCACGCCCTTGACCGGCGTTGTTCACCAGCACATCGACACCGCCCCAGGCCTGTGCAACTTCAGCCACGAATGCTTTGACCCCCTCGCTGTCGGTCACGTCGACAGCCCGGGCAATGACCGCTTGGGCGTGTTGCGAGAGCTCCTTTGCGGCTTCGTGGACGGCAGTCTCGCTGCGGGCACAAATCGCTACCCGTGCGCCTTCGGCCGCGAAAGCCCGGGCAATGGCCAGGCCAATGCCCCGCGAAGCGCCCGTGATGATCACGCGTTTGGCACTCAAATCAATGTTCATGGTGGCTCCTCTTGTTTTTATCTGCCGCTGCGATGGCCGTTTTTTGCTGGGGAACATCCCAAATTCACTGGGTTTTCCGGAGCTATTGAAAGCTGAAAGAGGAAAAGCGTCAAAGACTATTTGAACGTTTATAGATTTTGTGTGCAGTATTATTCCTGGCATCGCCTGTGGCTGAAATCGGTATCCCAAGGAAGTCGATCGATAATTCTGTATATAGAATTGAAATCTTTATGTGGAATTTTTGGTTCTTATCCGTTACGGTAACTTCAGCTGAGGAGGGAAGCGGTCCTGGAGCGTGCCAGGCCTCCGTGAGCGGACTGTCCAGGCGGGACTTGCAACGATCCTGTGAGGTTTCGCAGATTGTTGGAAGGACTGTTTGAACGCACTAAACGACTGAAAATAAAAATAAAAGGTAGTGTGTATGAAAGAGAAGACCAAACAGGGTCGGCGGGTGCTGACTCAAGGTGCGCTGACACTGTTGATGGTTGGCGGCGCACAGGTTTCGATGGCGGCCTCGTTCGACATGTCGAACCCGGACTACCGTGTGCGTTGGGACAATACGGTCCGTTACAACCTCGGGATGCGCACCGACAGTCAAGACAGCCACATCATGAACACGCCGAACTACGACGAGTCGGACGGCAAGTTCGATAAAGGCGATATCGTGACAAATCGCCTCGATCTGTTGAGTGAGTTCGACCTTTCCTACCTCAACGAATGGGGAGGGCGACTCAGTGCCGCCGCCTGGTTTGACCAGGCTTATCACGACGACTCGGTGACCAGTAACATTCCCGGCTACGCGACCAGCTATCACAACAATAAGTACAGCGATGAAGTGGATCGCTACATGAACGGACCGTCGGGCGAGATCCTCGATGCGTTCGTCTGGCGCAACTTCAACATCGGCGACACGCCAGTCAACGTGAAAGTCGGTCGCCATACCAACTATTGGGGCGAGGGCCTGCTCTTCGGCGCCCACTCCGTGTCTTACTCGCAAGCCCCGAGCGATGGCGTGAAGGCGTCAACCAGCCCAGGTATCGAAACCAAGGAAGTGTTCCTGCCCGTCGGACAAGTGTCGGCCAAAGCGCAGGTCACCGACCGACTCTCCCTTGCCGCTCAGTACTTCTATGAATGGGAACCGACCCGGATTCCATTCGGCGGCACCTATTTCGGTGGCGCCGACCCTCTGTTCGAAGGTCCGGACCAATTGCCGGTGGCTGCCAATGGGGCAACGTTGCAGCGTCAGGATTCGCGCTTCGGGCGTGACGGCAAGAACTGGGGCGTGATGGGTAAGCTCAACGTCGAAGAAATCGAATCGACCTTTGGCGCCTACTATCGTCAGTTCGATGACTACCAGCCTTGGCTGGCACCGCAGGTCAAAGCGGCATCGGGCTCCTATCGGGTGGTCTACCCACGCGGCGTGAAACTCGCTGGTGTCAGTTTTGCCCGGGTCTTCAACACCGTGGCGGTAGGGACCGAGTTGTCCTATCGCATGGGCGGCGCGTTGAATGCCACCGGTGTCAGTGCCCTGGATGATGAAGGCCCTCGCGGCGATACGATCCACTTCATCGCCAACGCTGTCTACGGCGTACCGCGTAACTTCATTTCGGACAACGCCACGCTGGTCGGTGAGTTCGCCTACAGTCATTTGCAACGGGTGACCGAACACGAAGAACTGTACAAGGGCGTCGGTACGGCGGCCTGTACCAATGCCAGGACTCCCGGCATTCCTGATTCGGGCAGCGAAGCCGATGGCTGTTCGTCGAAGAACTACTACGCCGTCGCCGTCAACTATACGCCACAGTACATTTCCATCTTTCCGTCCTGGGATCTGGATGTTCCATTGACCGTCAACTACGGTCTGCATGGCAACGCACCGACTGCCGGTGGTGGGAACGAGGGAGCGCTGTCCTATTCGATCGGGCTGAAGGCAACTTACGCGCAACTCTATGAGTTCGGGTTGCGCTATGCCGACACCCGGGCTCAACCCAAGCACCTGGCGAACGGGACCGTGGCGGGTAACGGGCCCGTGGGCGGCACCGACCGCGGCTGGCTGGCGTTTACCTTCAAGACCTCCTTCTGACAAATACAACAAGAATCGGAGAATGTGTTCATGAAACGACAACTTGCCCTATCCATTGCCCTGATGAGCATGGCGACCTACACCCTGGCGGCAGGCGGTGACGCCTCGGAACTGGGCAAAAGCCTTACCCCGTTCGGGGCGATCAAGGCAGGTAACGCCGAAGGTACGATTCCTGCCTATGATGGCGGCTTGACCAAGGCACCGGCCGGCTTCGTAGCGGATAGCGGGTTCTGGGTCGACCCGTTCAAGGACGAGAAACCACTGTTTCGCATTGATGCCAAAAACGTTGACCAGTACGGGGACAAGCTCAGTGAAGGGCAAAAGGCCCTGATCAAGAAATACCCGACCTACTACATCGACGTTTACCCAAGCCACCGTACGGCGGCCTATCCTCAGGCGGTACTTGACGCCACCATGCGCAACGCCACCAGCTGTCAGATCCAAAAGGACGGGTTGGCAGTCGATCCGGCCTGCCGTGGCGGCTTGCCGTTCCCGATTCCGAAAACCGGCAACGAAGTGATGTGGAACCAGCAGGTGCGTTACAAGATCGGCACCGGCTACTCGACCACGTCTTCTTCCAATAGCTGGGTAGTCGATGCGAACGGCTCGATTACCAAGACCGCTGAACAGGCGACCTTCGAGGAAACCCCTTATTACCAGGTGACTCAGCAGGATCGCGACCCATTGATGTATGCCCGGGTGTTCTCGCGCAATGACTATCCGGCGCGACGTTCTGGTGAAGTGGTGGTACTGACCGACTTCCTCGATCCGTTGGCCAAGGCGCGTCGTTCGTTCAGTTATTCCCCAGGCCAGCGCCGGGTAAAACTGGCGCCGGAATTCGCCTTCGACACGCCGGTCGCCAGCCAGGGCGGTGTGACGCTGTTCGACGAGCTGCAAATGTTCTCCGGCAGCCAGGACCGGTTCGACTACAAACTGGTCGGCCGCAAGGAGATGTACATCCCTTACAACGCCTACAAGTTCTATTTCGGCGTTGGCAAGCAGGAAGATCAGTTCATGCCGCACCACGCCAATCCGGCGAACGAGCGTTGGGAACTGCATCGGGTCTGGGTCGTCGAGGCGACGTTGAAGCCGGGCATGCGTCACGTCTACAGCAAGCGCACCTACTATCTGGATGAAGATACCTTCGGCGTAGGCCTGTATGACGCCTGGGACAAGAGCGGCGCCTTGTATCGCTCGATCTTCCTCAGCGGTGTCCAGCTCTACGACAAGAACATCCCCTACAACGTGAAGAACGTCGTTTATGACTTCAACAAAGGCATGTATGCGTTGCTCAACGATGGTTTGAAGGGCGGCTACAAATTCGTCGACAAACCACTTTCCGAGCGTGACATGAACCCTGAAGCCATTGTGGCCCGGGTGACTCAGCGCTGACGTGATCTCGCCTGTTCTGCGTGCCGGTTTGCGCATCAAGCCTGGCAGGCAGAGCGGGTGGGTTCGCCACGTGGGATGGTTAAGGAATAAAAATAATGACTGGCCCTTGCCCTGCTTCTTTTTTCCGCTCCACGACGCGCCTGCTGCTGGCTGTCGCGCTGATCGTCGGTGCGAGTCCGTGGGTGACGACGCCTGCCTATAGCGCGGTCGCGTCCTCCGCCGACTCGCTGGACGTGCCGGCGCAGCGGGTGGATGAACGTCTGCCCGCACCCTTGCTGTCGGTCGCCAGGGCTGGCAACGCGATGATCGGCGTCGGTCTGCACGGGCTGATCCAGCGTTCCACCGATGACGGCCGGACCTGGCGGCAGGTCGACAGCCCGGTTTCCAGCGATCTGGTGCAAGTACGCTTTCGCGATGAGCGCAATGGCTGGGTCGTCGGTCACGATGCCTTGGTCATGCGCACCACCGATGGCGGCGACAGCTGGCAGGTGCAACTTGACGGGCGCCGCCTGTTGACGTTGCTCAACGCCTACTACGGCCCGCGGGCCGAAAAAGGCGATGAAGCCGCAGCCCTGGTGCTCAGGGAGGTTGCCATGGCCGCCAGCACTTCGGCGACGCCGGACGTGTTGGCCGCACCGTTTCTGGATGTGATGTTCAATGAACACGGCAGCGGGTTTGTCGTGGGGGCCTTCGGCATGTTGTTGCACAGCGCTGATAACGGCCAGAGCTGGGAACCATGGATCGAGCGCAGCGACAACGATCGACGCATGCACCTGTATGGCCTGGCGCAGCACGCTGGCGCTTTTTATATCGCGGGTGAACAGGGCCTGTTGTTGCGCCTGGACGGTCAGCAACAGCGTTTCGTGAAAATCGATACGCCCTATACCGGTACCTACTTTGGCGTTCGTGCCTTCGATCATCTACTGCTGGCTTACGGACTGCGCGGCAATCTGTTGGCCAGCCGTGATGACGGCCAGCAGTGGCAGCCCGTGGAGACCCGGCTCAATAGCAGCCTGGTCAGTATCGTCGAGCAGGGCAACGCCTTGATCGTCGTAAGCCAGGGGGGGCAATTGGTCAGTGTCGATCGGCAGAGTTTGCAGGTCAGCCCGTTGACCGATGCGCGGGTAGGCGAGGTGTATGCAGCCACCGCCACCAAACAGGCTGGGAGCCTGGTCGTCACGCGCTTCAGCGGCGCGAAGGTCATCGATATCGCCCCGGCCAACTAACGCCGCCGGCACGATTCCCCTACGAGAAAGAAAAAATGGTCGAGCAAAAATTCAACAGCGGGATGCCAGTGATTGCCAACCTGGAGGACTTTGACAAGCACTCCGGTGGCTGGTTTGAACGGGTCATTTTCCGTCATCGCATGGTCGTCATCGTTGCCTGCTTGCTCGCCACGGTCGTGCTGGGCTTCTTTGCTACCCAGCTGCAGGTGAATGCCAGCTTCGAGAAAATGATTCCCAGCTCCAGCCCGTACATCAAGAATTACCTGGCCTATAAAAACCAGTTACCAGGCCTGGGCAACAGCATTCGCGTGGTGGTGGAAAACAAGACCGGTGACATCTACGACGCTGACTACTTGCTGGCCCTGCAGAAGGTCAACGACACCCTGTACCTGATTCCGGGTATCGACCGTTCCTGGATGAAGTCGCTGTGGATGCCCATCGTTCGCTGGAAAGAAGTGACGGAGGAGGGCATCGATGGCGGTGCGGTGATGCCAGCCGATTACGACGGCAGCGACAAGTCGATAAAGGCGCTGCGCCGCAACATCATGCGCGCCGGCATTATCGGCAACCTGGTGGCCAACGACGGCCGGTCGAGCATGATTGTCGCGCCACTGCTCGATACTCATCCGCAGACCGGGAAACCCCTGGACTACGGTGATTTTTCCAAGCAACTGGAAGCACAGATTCGCTCGCTGGAAAGCGACAAGGTGGGCATTCACATTGTCGGTTTCAGCAAGCTGGTCGGTGACCTGATCGACGGCCTGTATTCGGTGATGCTGTTCTTTGGCACCTCGGTGGTGATCGCCGGCCTGTTCGTCTACTGCTATACCCGCTGCCTGCGCAGCACCCTGTTGCTGGTGAGCGTGGCGGTGGCCGGTGTGGTGTGGCTGTTGGGTTTGATGCAGATCCTCGGCTACGAGCTGGATCCGTATTCGATTCTGGTGCCGTTCCTGATTTTTGCCATCGGCATTTCCCATGGCACGCAGAAGATGAACGGCATCCTCCAGGATATTGGCCGGGGCACTCATAAGTATGTGGCCGCGCGATACACCTTCCGCCGTTTGTTCCTCACCGGCCTTACCGCGCTACTGACCAATATCGTCGGTTTTGCCGTGCTGGTGATCATTGATATCCCGGTGATCCGCGACCTGGCCCTGACCACCAGCATCGGTGTGGCGGTGTTGATTTTCACCAAGCTGCTGCTGATTCCGGTGGCGCTGTCATACCTGGGTGTGAGTGAAAAAGCCGCGCGTATCGCCATCGCCAAAGACCAGGCCGATGAAGCCAGCCGAGGTTTGCTTGGGCATATCTGGCGTGGTCTCGACCGCTTCACCGAACGGCCGGCGGCCACGGCAGTCATTGCCTTGTCGCTGTTGGTGACCCTGCTGGGCAGCGTGGTGATGATGCATCTCAAGGTGGGCGACCTGGACCCCGGTGCACCCGAGTTGCGCGCGGACTCACGCTATAACCGTGACAACGCCTACATCACCAGCCATTACGGACTTTCCAGTGACCAGTTCGTGGTCATCATGAAGACCAACGAAGACAGCTGCCGTCTGTACCAGTCGCTGCAAAGCATGGACAAACTGGCCTGGCGCCTGCGCCAGACGCCGGGCGTGCAAACCACCCAATCGCTGGCCGAAACCGTGCGGATGATCAGCTCCGGCATGGCCGAAGGCAGCCCGAAATGGTTGAGCATCAGCCGTGACCAGGCGATCACCAACTCGGCGGTGGACGCGGCGATGATTTCCGCCCCCGGCATCACCAACCAGCAATGCTCGGTGACGCCATTGATTGCCTACCTGGCAGACCACAAGGCCGATACCCTGAGCCGGGTATTGAAGGTCTCCGAGGCGTTCGCCAAGGAAAACAACACCGCCGCCGGCGCCGAGCAGCCGGTGGAATTCCTGCTGGCCGCGGGTAACGCCGGCATCGAGGCCGCCACCAACATCGAGGTTGAGAAGGGCATCATCACGATGTACCTGGCTGTGTATGGCGCCACGGCCTTGCTCTGCCTGCTGACGTTCCGCAGTTGGCGTGCAACGCTGGTGGCGCTGATTCCGCTGCTGATGACCACGATCATCTGCAAGGCGCTAATGGTCTGGTTGGGCATCGGCCTGAAAGTGGCCACCTTGCCGGTCATCGCCGTGGGTGTCGGGGTCGGTGTCGATTACGCGTTGTACCTGCTGAGCGTGCAACTGGCGGTGCAGGCGCGAGGTGGCAGCCTGGCTGTCGCTTATCGCCGCTCGCTGGATTTCACTGGCCGTGTCGTCGCCCTGGTGGGCCTGACCATGGCCGCGGGGGTGATTACCTGGGCCTGGTCGCCGATCAAGTTCCAGGCGGACATGGGCATTCTGCTGACCTTCATGTTCCTGTGGAACATGCTCGGTGCGCTGGTGTTGATCCCGGCCCTGTCACATTACCTGCTCAACCCCAAGGGCAACTCCAAGGCCGGAGTGACGCTTGACCTTGAAGACGCCCGCGCGCAGCAGGAACCGCGTAAGGCCGCGACCAGTGCACCAACACACTCATTGACTGAGCTCGCCTTACCCCGGCGTGCCCGCTGACTAATGGCCGGGCCCAGGCCCTGGCTGGCAATTGCAAGGAGATAAAGATGTTCGAGTTATTGATGAGTGCCGACATGATGGTTCCAGACCCGGACGGCATGACGCAAATGTTGGTCGACAAGCTCGGGATCTACAAACACGAGCGCTGGCGCCAGGCGTTCGATAATCACCCGTACATCGCGCATTTTCTGCGGGTACACAAATCCCTGGCGGTGTCGCCGACGCGCATCGAACCGCAGTGGCACCTGGATCGGCCGAACCCCGGTGACCCGCTGTTTCATGATTTCCTGGAAAGCCTCAAGGATTTCCAGGGCCACCACCGGCCCATGCTTACCCACTCCATCGTGCTGGCGCTGCATGGGGACAAGTTCGACGCGCTGGTGGACAAACTGATGCGTCGTCGCTTGCCATTCCGCATGGCGCAGCACACCCCGGAAATGCCGTTCGATCGCCTATGGCTGGGGGCGACCCCCGAGCAACCGTATTACCAACCCTCCGTGGACGGCGGCTTGTGCATTGAAATCATGCCGACCGAGCCTTTGCAGATGCCGCCGGAAACCTACCAGCTGCCACCGATGCAACCGCGCGATCTCAAGCCCGGCGACATGGTGCGCGTCACCGCCCGTGGCTTCCTGATACGCGACCTCGATGAAACCCTGCGCAAGGTATCGACCAACCTCGACTGGGAGCCGAGCGGCCCGGTAGAGACCATCGGTAGTGAAGGTTACCGCCGTGCGCGGATGGGCTTCACAGTGCCCAACAGCGCCACCCTCGATGTGCTCGAGGCTACCTACTGGAACACCGACGCCGGCCACTACGTCAATAATTGGGGCCCGGGTCCGTACTACATCCGCATCGGTGTCAACGACCTGGCCGCCAAAGCCGAGGACTTGCGAGCGCGCGGCACTCGGTTCCAGTGGATCGAATCCTCGGCGGCCGTGGGTGGCCGTGCGTTGATCAAGGTCGATCCGCAGGAACTCGATGGCCAAGTCTTCGAGTTCGAGGAGTGCTCTGCATGAGCCCGGCGCAGAACCAGCCGTCTTGCGTGCTGATCAACGATGCCGTGCGCCTGGAGCGGGAGGCCATGGTGGGCTGGGTGGTACTGACCCGGCCCCGGCAGATCAACGCCATCAACGACGACATTCGCCAGGGCGTGCCGCAAGCATTGGCGTTGTTGCAACAAGACCCGGAAATTCGTGTGATCGTGATTCGCGGGGAAGGCGAGCGAGGCTTTTGTGCGGGCGCCGATATCAAGGAACGTCGCGGTCCGGAGTCGAGCCTGCAAGTGCGCCAGCGCATGGAAAAGGTGCGCTGGATCGAAGCGCTGGATGGCATCGGCAAACCCGTGATTGCCGCCATCCATGGCTACTGCATGGGCGGTGGGCTGGAGCTGGTATTGGCGTGTGACATCCGTTTCGCCGCGCCCGATGCCGTGTTCGCCCTGCCGGAAACCGGCCTGGGCCTGATTCCCGGTGGCGGCGGCACGCAACGACTTTCCCGTGTGGTGGCGCCGGGTCAGGCATTGGACATGTTGCTTACCGGTGACCGGGTGGGTGCCGAACACGCGCAGCGCATTGGCCTGGTCAGCCGCCTGGCCAGTGACAACGCCAGCCTGCTGGACGAAGTACGGGCCTTTGCTCAGCGCATCGCCAGCAAACCACCCACCGCGTCGGCCTTTGTCAAACAGGCGGCCCGGGCGGCGCTGGACATGGATCTCAAGCGCGGCCTGGACTTGGAGCTCGATCTGTTCGCCTTGCTGGCCCCGACCAAGGATGCCCGCGAAGCGGCCCAGGCGTTCAGCGAGCGGCGCGAACCGCGCTTTACCGGCGAGTAAAGCGTCACCCAAAAAACAATAAGGAACAGGACATGAGCACAGGAAAACTGGCAGGGCGAGTGGCCATTATTACCGGTTCCGGTGGCGGCCTGGGCGCTGAGTGCGCCCGGGTACTGGCGTCGCATGGTGCAAGTATCGCAGTGGTCGATATCAACTTCGAGGGCGCGACGGCCGTTGCCGAGTCGCTGCTGGCTGCGGGTCATCAAGCCTTGGCGATCGCTACGGACGTGTCCTCGGAAGACGACGTGCGGGCGATGGTCGCCCAGGTGAAACAGCGTTTTGGCCGTGTCGACATCCTGCACAACAACGCGGCGATCCTGAATGCCGAGCAACGTCAGTTGGACCGTGACTTCGTCAACCTCGATATGCAGGCCTGGGATCGCGCCATCGCCGTCAACTTGCGGGGCGCGGTGCTGTGCACCAAGCATGTGATCCCGGTCATGCTGGAGAACGGCAAGGGCTCGATTATCTTTGCCACTTCAGGCCTGGGCATGCAGGGCGATATGTCCCTGACCGGCTACGCCACCTCCAAGGCGGGGCTGATGATGCTGCCGCGCATGGTGGCTTCGCAGTACGGCAAGCAAGGTATTCGTGGTAACGCCGTGCAGATCGGCCTGGCGCCTTCGGAGCACGCCATGCCTGAACCGGTGCTCGACATTCTGCGCGACAACCACTGCACCGCCGAGCTGGGCACACCCCGGCAGATCGCCGATGTCGTGGCATTCCTGGCCAGTGATGAATCCGCCTTTGTCACCGGCACCACACTGGTCGCCGACGGTGGTTTCAGCAGCCACACGCCATCCCTGGTGGCGATGCGCGCGCTCTTTGCGCAGATGGGCCGCACCGGCATGTAACGCTTGCCTCGGCGCCCTCTACGCAGTGCGCCGAGGCTGATCTTCGCCGCTACAGCCGCCGTGCTTGTATTTCGACATTGGAAGCCTGAAATGAACCAGAACCAAATTGAGAGAAACACTGATTTCGATGTAATCGTGGTCGGTGGGGGTACCAACGGCCTGTCAGCGGGCTGTTACTTGGGCATGGAAGGCAAAAAAGTGTTGGTCCTTGAGGCGTTGGACAAGGTTGGCGGGATGGCCTCGTCTGGCTACCTGATACCCGAAGCGCCGCAGCATCTGGTACACCCCTGTGCCTTGGACATGATGTCGATGCGTGTGCATTCCCATGTGCCGCTGGAATTGGGACTGGAGCGCCACGGCTTCAAATCGGTGGAGCTCGCGCCGGGGTATGTCTACCTCCACCCGGATGGGCAGTCGCTGATTTTCTGGCGTGACCGTGAGAAAACCGCTGCCGAGATACGCCGCTTCAGCAGCAAGGACGCCGAGGCGTTTCTTCAGTTCATGAAGGTCATCGACATGTTCCTCGATATCGCGCTGCCGATGATGCGGGTCGACCCGGCGAAAACCAACCTGGGCGTGAAGCTGAAAATGCTCGGCACCGCGCTTAAGCACAAAGCCTTGAAACCCGAGCTGATGGCGCTGATGACGGGCTCTGCGTTGCAGGCGGCCCGTGAGCGCTTCGAGCATCCGGTGACCCTTTCTGCGATGTGCGCACTCACCGGCCTGGCGGGCGATATCAGCGCCGATGGCGGTGGCATCTATTACGCCTTGCTCGGTTTCCTCCATCGTTTTGGCGTGGGCCGGGTGATGGGGGGTATGCAGCAGTTGAGCAATGCCATGCAGGCTCGATTGGAAGAGTTGGGCGGCCAGGTGCTGGTATCGGCCAGCGTCAGTGAAATCGTCGCCAGGCAAGGTCAGGTCAAAGGCGTGAAGCTGGCCGACGGTCGCGAGTTCACGGCCCGTGCAGTCATTGCCGGTTGTCATCCCAAGCCAGCGCTGGACATGGTCACCCGCGGCGAGATCCCGCAACACCTGCTGACCCGCATCGCCATGGCGCCGGCCAACGGCAAGGGCTCGGGACCGCTCAAAGTGGATGTCGCCTTGCGTGGGCAGATTTCCCTGCCACGTTTCGCTGCCGCGCGCGGCGACGGTGTGGATCTGCGCAAGACCGTGATGTTGATCGGCACCGAAGAGGCCGTGCTGGAAAACTTCGCCGCCTGCGCCCGTGGCGAGGTCCCCAAATTGCCCTATATCACCGTGGCCGCACCAAGCGCCGCGGATCCCTCCCAGGCGCCAGCCGGCCAGGATGTGTTGTACATCTACCCGCCCGTGATGCCGGTGAACCCCAACGAAGGCTGGGACGCGTTGCGTGAGCGAGTGGCCGACCAGGTGCAGGAACAGTTGTACGACTATATCGAGGGTATCGAAGGGCAAGTGATTGGCCGACGCATCGAGGCCGCCCCGGACTTTACCGAACGCCTGAACACCGTGAATGGCTGCGTGGTGCATATCGACACCACCTCGATGCGCTCGAGTACCATGCGCCCGGCATACGGCTTGGGAGGCGATACCTTGCCGGTGGCGGGATTGTATTTGGGCAGTGCCGGCATTCACCCGGGCGGCGGAGTCAATGGCATGGCCGGCCGGCTGGCGGCCAGGCGGGTGAGCAAGTACCTGAGTAAAAAAGGCAACTGAACCGTCGACAGATAAACCTGTGGGAGCGAGCCTGCTCGCGAAGGTGGTGTGTCAGGCGGCGATGATGGTGCAAGTGCTTGCCCCTTCGCGAGCAGGCTCGCTCCCACAAAGAGATCATGTTCAGGTAACGCGGGTAAACCTGTGGGAGCGAGCCTGCTCGCGAAAACGCGCCGACAGCCTTAAACGCTGTCGGCGTTCTTTTCTGCCCCCAGTGAAATACTCGCCAGGACAAAGTCCGCCGAGTACTGACGCCAGATGGCCATGCCTTGGGCCGAGTCGGTGTCCAACCCGGCGAGTGCCGACATCGAATAGCGGTTGGTGAACCAGCCAGTGGTCACCAAAGATGCACTGGCCAGCAAAAGGCGCGGGTTGATACCCCCACGGAAATCACCATTGGCAGCGCCGCGCAGCAGAATCGCGTCGAGTTTGGCGATCAGTTTCGGCGCCATTTCCAGGAAATGGTTACGGGGTGTTTCGTGGGTATCGTGGTAGCGGATGCCCTCCAGCGCCAGGCTGCCAAGGAAGGGGTCCAGGCGGTACTGATCGAAGAAATGGTTGAGCACGACGCGCATCGCTTCCGGTGGTGGAAGCGCTTCGACATTGAGGTTGACCAGCTCGGACATGATGTTGTCCGAAGACTCATCCAGTACCGCTACAAACAGCCCTTCCTTGGACTTGTAGTAGTGGTAGACCAACTGCTTGGTGACGCCCGCATCCCGGGCAATTTCTTCCACTCGCGCACCGGCCAGGCCCTTTTTGGCGAACTCCATGCGCGCAGCAGCGAGCAGGCGATTCATCGTATTGCGCTTGCCCTGTTCGCCACCTTCTCCTGCCTTCACCGCCACCTCGTACTCCTCATGCCTGCATGGGGCAGGCTATTGATACTTTGAAGCATTTTCCCGTGGGCCTTCGTTTGACCCTAAGTCAAACGAAGCCGGCCACCGGTATGGATGCAAGCGCATACCATAGGTTAGCAGCCGGGCAATCTTGGTGTGCAAGAGCCATAAAAACAAGACGGGAGACCCTGATGAACAACGACAGCGCGGCACTGGACCTGGCAACCGCTTATTCTGCCGTATCGCAAATGTACCGCGGCACCGACCTGGATATTCACGCGGTGTGCCGCGAGCAACGGCTGAAATCGCCCATCTATGAAGGCGACTTCATCACCCAGTTCGGCGTTCCGACCAATGCCGGGACCCAGCAGGGCACTCGCCCGACCTTCGCCTTGTTCAAGTACCAGGATGTGATGACCGTCCTGCGCGACGGTGCGACCTACACCAGTGGATTCATTGCCGAAGGTCTGGGCGCGTTCTTCGATGGCCTGATCATTCTTGCCATGGACGGTGACGAACACCGCAAGGTCCGCGCCTTGCTGCAACCGGCATTCATGCCGGAGACCGTGAACAAATGGCGCCCGCAGATCGATCAAGTGATTCGCGAAGAATACATCCGGCCGATGCTGCCAGCGAAGAAGGCCGACTTGATGAAGTTCGGCCTCGAACTGCCGATTCGCATCATGTACGCCTTGATGGGCTTCCCTTCGGATGACCCCTCCAAGTACAAGCAATACGCCGCCTGGGCCTTGGCCATTGTCGGCGGCAACCAGATTGACCCGAGCAAAATGGCTGAAGCGCGCCGCCAGGCCGGCATCGCCGTCAAAGGGCTGTACGACGCGCTGGCCGAGGTCGTGGTGCAACGCCGTGCCGAGGGTAGCCAGGGCGATGATGTGATCGGGCGTTTGCTGCGTGCCGAATACGAAGGGCGCACGCTGGATGACCATGAAGTGATCACCTTCACCCGCTCGTTGTTGCCGGCCGCTGGCGAAACCACCACGCGCATGTTCGGCTCGGTGATGACCTTGCTACTGACCACGCCCGGCCTGCTGGAGCGCGTCAAGGCCGACCGCTCGCTGATCGGTAAACTGATGGACGAAACCACCCGCTTCGAGCCGGTCGCCACCTTCAAGGTGCGTGAAACCGCCAAAGAAGTGGAGTTTCACGGCGTGAAGATTCCCAAGGGTTCGTTTGTCCAGTGCATGGTGGTGTCCGCCAACCGCGACGAAGACGCTTTTGAAAACCCCGATGTATTCGACATCGATCGCAAGCCAAAACCCTCCTTTGGTTTTGGCTTTGGCCCGCACATGTGCATCGGTCAATTCGTAGCCAAGGTGGAAATCAGCTGCGCGGTCAACGCGATCCTCGATCTATTCCCCAATTTGCGCCTCGACCCGAGCGAGCCTGTCCCGCAGATCGGCGGGGCGCAACTGCGCGGCGTGTCCAAGCTTCCGGTGATCTGGGACTAACCACGCCTAAGAGCCATCTCCAGGCCTCAACAAAAACAACAGAGGGCATTATGAGAACGTTCAAGACCATTCCGGAACGCGGTGATTTTGGCTTTCAACAACTGGTCGGGCCGCACAAGGTCACGGGGGCTTCGATGTCCGCCGAACGCGGTTTCTTCGGGCTGCACCTGAGCAAGAGTTCCCCGTTCGGGTCGGTGCGCGATGAACAAGGCAACATCTATTCATTCGTGCGTTCGCTGATGGCGCCCAATGGCACCCCGAACCCGACCAAGTTCTTCTACCTGAACAACCACGTCGACAACGTCAACCTGCGCATGGACCACGAAAAAATGGCCCGGCAGGCCCTGACGCCGTTGCCCGTGCACAGCCTGGAAGGCGATGTCGCACGCTGGGCCAGCCAACCGGGTGAGCCCGGTAATGGTTGGGAAATCACGGCCAGCAGCGAGCGCCTGACCTGGAAGGAAGAAGGCCTGTTTCACCTGGAAGGGCGTCTGCTCGGCCCGGGACTGCAGTGGTACTTGCCGGGTGTGGACTGGGGCACCTTCTACGTTTCGCAGTTGTGGGACATCGCCGGTGTCTGCGAGGGGCGGGCGGTGAAAGGTGCCATGGCGCTGGACCAGTTCTACATGGCCGAAGGCGGCGCTATTCACTTCAAGAAAGACCTGGTGGTGAACAACAACAAGCACGTGATCTGGTGGTCCTTTGTCACCGTTTACAAAGACGGCAGCTGGGACACCGGTTCCTTCATGGTCGGTCACGACCACTTGGGCTACGCCATTTTCAACAATGAAAAGGGCGAGGTACGGGTCACCACCGATATCGAAGGGCAAACCGTGCACAAGGACGGCAGTTACTTCCTGAAGTCGGCCAAAATTGTCCTGGAAGGCCAGGAAGAGTGGGAGTTCCTGCCCGACGAGAAGGGGGAGATGATCGACTTCGTCGGTGGCTTCCCGATCACGGCGCAGCAGGAAGGACGCTGGCGTCGGGTGGGCGATACCCGTGAGCCTTCGCACTGGCTGGGCTGGGGCGAATCGGACCGACGTAACGGCTCGGCCCGTAACGTTCCAGGCAAGGACCTGTAGTCGGTCGGGTGCGCCGGGTTGCGATGGGTTACCCGGCGCGCGCGCTGCGTCAAAAGCCTCTTCTAATAACAACAATGAGGAACCGCAATGAAATTCCGTGACAAAGTCGTGCTGGTCACCGGTGCCGGTCGAGGCATGGGCCGTGCCATTGCCCTGGCCTATGCCCGCGAGGGCGCCAAGGTGGTCGTATCGGCACGCACCGCTCGATACGGCGAAGAAACGATCAGCCAGATCAAGGCCCTGGGCGGTGAGGCCTGTCTGGTCGGTGGCGACATCGCCGACCGCGAGGCGATCAAGTCGATGGTGGAAGGTGGCGTGGAGCGTTTTGGCGGCCTGGATATCGTGGTGCATTGCGCGGCCGATACGAGCCACGGATTGATCGCCGACATGGCCGATGACACCTTCGATCACATCGTGCGCAGCAACATCCAGTCGTTGTTCTGGCTGGCCAAGGACAGCGCCTTTTACCTGTCCCGGGCGGTCGATAAAGGCCGGTTGATATTCATCTCCTCCGGCGAAGCCAACCGCAAATATACGCCTCGACTGATTGCCTATAGCTCCAGCAAAGCCTTTATGAACGCCTTCGCTCGTGGCTTGGCGGTGGAGTTCGGCGCCATGAATATTCTGGTCAATGTTGTCGAGCCCGGGCTGATCGGCACTGACCATATGCTGGAAACCCTGGGCAATGAACTGCCGCATAAACTCGCGGCACATTTTCCCGTGGGGCGTTTGGGTGAGTCCGCCGACATTGCCAATGCCGTACTGTTTCTGACCTCCAACGAGGCCTCCTACATCACTGGCACCTCGCTGCTGGTGGATGGAGGCGCCACCATGGTCGCGCTGCCCAAAGTCGAAGAAATCCTCAAGGGCCACTAATCATGTCGCGCGTCCGCAATGGCGGGCCGCGCTGGGAGTCAGGTCATGACTACAAATACACGCAACAGCACCACCTCGGCCCACGCCGGCAATGATTTCTCCGAGTTCAAGCGTGGCTGGCACATTGTCCTGCTGGGGTTGTTTGGCATCTGCACGAGCATTTCCGCTGCGTTGCTGTATTCCTTCGGCACCCTGGTGATTCCGCTGGAGCAGGCGTTCGGCTGGAGTCGTGGCGACTTGCAGGCCTCGATCACCTTTCTGTTTGCTGGTGTGGCGATTTCCACGCAGTTGGTGGGTGGGTTGTATCGCCGTTACGGATTGCGCCGAGTGGCGATTGTTTCGATGGTGCTGCAGATCGTCGGTTACCTGGCCATCACCCGGATCCAGGGCTCGATTGGCTGGTTGTACCTGGCATTCTTCATCATGCCGATCATCTGCGCCGGCACCATTGCGATTACCTGGACACAACTGGTCAACCTGTGGTTCGAGCGTAATCGTGGGTTGGCGCTGGCCGTGATCCTGTGTGGCACCGGCTTGATGGCGATGATTCTGCCGCCGCTGTTGTCGCGGTTGATTGCCGCCTACGGCTGGCAGGCCGGGTTCATTGCGTTGGCGGCGATGCCGATGCTGTTTACCCTGCCTTTGTCATTGATGTGGTTACGCATGCCGGCACCGCTCGCCAGTGCTGATGCCACGCCTCAGAAAGCGCTTGCGCAACTGACTGGCATGTCGTTCAGACAAGCCTTGCGCTCAGGGATGTACTGGGGCTTCAACGTCGCGTTGATATTGTCGGTGTCGTTGACCGTCGGCATGGTCACCAACCTCGTGCCGATGCTGCAAAGCAAGGGCTTGAGCCCCCAGCAGGCCAGTCAGATTTTCAGCAGCTTTGGTATTTCCATCATCGGCGGACGTTTGTTGGTGGGCTATCTGCTGGATCGCTATTCACCTTCGGTGGTCGCGGCCGTGAGCCTGGCGCTACCGGCGCTGGGTTGTGCGATCTTCCTCTTGGGCGGGGCGCAGAACACCTCGTTGCTGGTCCTTGCCACCCTGTGCATTGGCGCCAGTGCCGGGGCTGAATTCGATCTGGCGGCCTTCCTGATGGCCCGCTATTTCGGCCTGAAGGACTACGCGCGAATCTTTGGTTTGCACCTGTGCCTGATTACCATCGTCTCCGGGCTGGTGCCCATGCTGTTCGGTCATCTTTATGACGTGTACGGCAGTTATTCGGCGGTGCTGGTGTGCTGTTTCTGTTGCGCCATCATCGGTCCGATCATTCTGTTGTGGTTGAAGATGGAGCCGGCATTCCTGGCCCGTCAACAAAACCCGCAGCAAGGACAACACGCCTGACCCCACCTGAGGATGAACCTGATATGAGCATGGACAAACAAGCAATCGAGCACTTCCTGCACGGCCAGATCGACTGCTGGAATAAAGGCGACAAAGAGGGTTTTTTCGCCCATTACCGCAGCGTCTCGGCCAATGGCTTGAGTATCGAATATGTCGGCAAACCCCTGCATGATGCCTGGCAGGTGTTGGAAGGCATGTGGGCGCTACAGCAGCCGAAGATTCGCGTGGAGGTGCGCCAGTGCATCGTCAATGGCAATGAGGCGGCCTGTCATCACCTGAACGCCTTTCGCGAGCAGCAAGGTGGCATCGAGACGATCGAGTTGTACCGATTCGAAGACGGCAAGTTGTCTGTGCGTTATTTCATCAACCAGTAACCGTGGACGCCCTGGTGCGTGCAGCTTTTGTCAAGAAAGGCTATGCGCACCTGCGGTTATTCGCCATCGGTGGAGCAGGTCAGCGGCCGCCACTGCTCGATTTGCGCGAGCATCTTGTCGAGCTTGTCGCGGACTTGCTGATAAGCGTCGGAGCCTGCCAGGTAACGCAACGGTGGCTGCGCACTGTTGGCCAGCTGTACCAGCGCGCTGCCCAGTTTCGTCGGGCTGCCGGTTTGCCGGTGGTTGTAGGCGGCCGAAGCGCTTTTGACCTTGGCGGTGAATGTTGCGTAATCCTCTAGCCCACCTGCACCGAAGACCGCTGAACTGGCGTCGAGAAAGTCGGTACGGAAAACGCCGGGTTCCACCAGCGTGACCTTGATACCGAACGGCGCCACCTCCAGGGCCAGTGATTCGGAAAAACCTTCCACGGCAAATTTCGACGCGCAATACAGCGCCGCACCGCCCATGCCCACCAGGCCGCCCATCGAGGACAGATTGAATATATGGCCGCTGCGTTGCTGGCGCATGATGGGTAAGACGGCACGGCAGACGTTGAACACACCAAACACGTTGGTCGCGAACTGCTTGTCGGCGTCGCTGGCGAAATTGTCTTCAAAGGGCCCCAGTTGCCCGTAGCCGGCATTGTTGACCAGCACATCAATTCGGCCAAAACGCGCAACGGCCTTCTCTGCGGCGGCAAGCGCCTGGGCTTCATCGGTCACATCCAGGGCCACTGCCAGCACGCGCTCGCCATACTCGGCGAAGACATTTTCCAGCGCGTCGGTGCGCCTGCCGCTGACCACCACACGGTCGCCGTCGGTCAGCGCGGCCTTGGCAATGGCGGCACCCAGGCCTCGGGCCGCACCGGTAATAAACCAGACTTTGTTCATCGCATCGCTCCAGGCATTGTGCAAAAAAAAGCCGCGTCAGCTTTGGGGCGGGCGCGGCTGCGGGTTTACAGGTCCGCAGTGCTCAGTCGCGATTGGCCACTTCCCAGGCCTTCAGGTCGAAACCGTCAGCGGCGGCTTCGACAGCCGTCAGCTTGGGCGCGCGGGCGAGGATCTTGCGCGCGGCCATGTGATCACCCATGCGGTTGCAAGACTCCACGGCCACCAGGCGGTCATTGCGGAAACACAGCACAGAAACTTGTTTCTCGTCGACGGAGCCGAGGACAACGGTGCTGTCGTAGCCATTGGAGAGCCCGGCAATCTGCAGCTTCAAGTCCCCCTGATCGGTCCAGAACCAGGGCAGGGCGCTGTAAGGCGCCGGCTTGCCCATCAAGCGCGCGACGACCGCGCGGGCCTGGTCGACGGCGTTCTGCACCGACTCGAGGCGGGTATGTTGTTCATCGTTCTGCTGGCAAGGGAAACTGGCGACGTCGCCCACCGCGGAGATTCGCGGGTCAGAAGTCAGGAGGCTGGCGTCTACCTTGATGCCGTTCTCGATGTCCAGGCCTGCTTCGGTCGCCAGTTGCGCGTTGGGGATCACGCCGATACCAAAGACCACCAGGTCAGCGGGCAGGACACGTCCGTCACCGGTTTGCACCGCGCACACCTTGCCGTTGTCGCCATCGATGCGGCTCAAGCCCTGGCGGAAGTCAAAATGCACGCCCCAGGCTTCATGGGCCTGGCGAAACACTGCAGACATCTCCCGCGACACGGCACGGGCCATGGGGCGCTCACCCAGCTCCAACACGTGCACGCTGGCGCCCAAGGCAGCGGCCACTGCCGCGAACTCCAGGCCGATAAACCCGGCCCCAATCACCACCACGTTGCGCGCTGCTTTCGCGAGCGGCGCCAGGGCATCGGCATCGGCTTTGGTCTTGATACCGAACACTTGCGCCAACTCTGCGCCGGGAACCGGCAGGGGACGGTTGTGCGCACCGGTGGCCAACACCAGATGGTCATAACTGACAGCCGCACCCGAGGCCAGGATCACCCGTTGGTTCTGGCGGTCAATGGCGCTGACCTGGTCATGTAGCAGTTCAATACGCTGGGTGGCGTAAAAGTCCGCCGGGCGAAACAGCAGATTGGTCGCCTGGATTTTGCCGAGCAGATAGGCCTTGGACAGCGGCGGTCGCTGATAGGGCAGGCCTGGTTCATCGCCGATCAGGGTAATGCGCCCGTCATAGCCTTCCTGACGCAGGGAGGCAGCGACCTGAAAGCCGGCCTGGCCGGCACCGACGATAACGACTGAGGCGAGGGTCATGAGAGCTCCTTCAAGTGCATTCAGAATTGCGACGACGGCAGGTGCAGCACCATGCCGTCCATTTCTTGGCTGATGATCAACTGGCAGCTCAAGCGGCTGTTGTCGCGGCGTTCGAAGGCGTACTCGAGCATGTCGCTTTCCATGCCTTGCGGTGCTTGCACCTTGCCCAGCCAGGCCTCGTCCACGTAGGTATGGCAAGTAGCGCAACTGCAGGCGCCACCGCAGTCGGCGGAAATACCGGGCACCGAGGCGAAGGTCGCGGCTTGCATCACCGATTGGCCGATGTCGCCCTTGACCTGATGGGTGGTGCCGTTGTGTTCGATAAACGTCAATGTGGGCATGTTCTGCTCCGGTTCTTGTTGTGGGGGGAGGGCTCAGGATTGGCTGGGAAGTGGTTGCGCATTGAAGCGTGGTACGCGTCCCAGGGTCAGTAAAAGCAGCGGACCGACCAGGCAACAGGCGGCGCTGTACACCAGCATTGCCGTGTACGAACCAGTACGTGCCAGCAGGTAGGCGAAAAGCAATGGCGCCAGCGCCGAAGCCACGGTATTCAAGCCCTGATGGACGCCAAACAGACGACCGTACTCGCGCAGGCCGAAGTAGCGGGCAATCAAAAAGGCGGCAATATCGAATTCTGCCCCGGCGCCAAAGCCGATCAGTACGGCAGCCAGCATCAGCGGCGCAAATTCAGCGGTGGGGCTCAGGTAGATAAAACAACCGACGGCGGGCAACACCAGGCTGAGCGCGGACACCGCCGGTGGCCACAGGCGATCGAGCAGATAGCCGATCAACATCCGGCCGAAGATCAGCGAAATA
The DNA here is from genome assembly GCF_029457515.1 of Pseudomonas sp. G11. Taxonomy (NCBI): domain Bacteria; kingdom Pseudomonadati; phylum Pseudomonadota; class Gammaproteobacteria; order Pseudomonadales; family Pseudomonadaceae; genus Pseudomonas; species Pseudomonas sp. G11. The sequence goes on along the minus strand of NZ_CP120377.1, from coordinate 5,385,620 downwards.
CCAAAACCGCTGAAAATGGTGGCGGCATCCGCAGCGGACAACCCCCTGGATTGCAGCATGGGCACGGTGCTCGTGACCATGCCAACGATCGAAGAAATCACCAGGCTGAGCGCCAGGTTGCAGGTCCAGAACTTCAGCGAGCCCATACCCTCACGAAAGCCCATGCCGGGCAATCGCTCCAGTGCATGGCCGTCGTCTTGGCTACCCGCCGCAGCGGGCAGCTTGAACCACAGCAGAATCAGAGGCAACAAAACCAGCAGGTTGAGCAGGGCGAGAATCACGAAGGCCGCGCGCCAGTCCCATTGTTCGATCCCCCATGCCATCAACCGGGGAATAGTGGCGGCGGTGAGACCGGTGCCGGACAGGCCGATGGCCAATGCCAGGCCGCGATTGCGGTCAAACCAAAGGCTCAACAGTTGTGTCCAGGTCACCGCCAGTGCGCCCATGCCCACGATCGGCAGCACTGCAAAGGCGATGTACATCGACCAGATCGATTGGGTCAGTTGGGTTGTCGCCAGGTAGCCGAGTGACAACAACAGCAGGGAAATGACCGTGACGCGCTTCATGCCATAGCGCAGGTTGAACCAACCCACCAGTTGCAGTGACACCACGGCGCCGCCAAACAGAAAGGTGATGCAGGCCTGCAGCTCGCTTCTGCTCCAGCCAAAGGCATCGCCGAGCGGCACGACCAATGTGCCGAAGCCATAGAGCAGGGCGGCATTGATGCTGATGGCAACACCGGCGACGGACAAAATGAGAATTTTCCAGCTCTGTCGAAATTCGCGCGGATCGATTGCGGCTTGGTTTGTAGACGGGTGCATGGGGTTGGCTTCCTTATAGGTTTTGTTGAGCCAAGCATTGCTACAAGGGGGAAATGAATCCACCCTCAGCAGATTCTTTGAACAGAATCTGGTTTTTTATTCAGAATAAAATCAAAAATTCCGCTTTGTCCAGCCCAACCATCTGACTTATAGACAAACGAATTCCCTGCGTGGGGGCCTCCTTCGGACCAATCTGGGCCTCTGGGAGCGAGCAAGTTCGCCCACATGGATCTTTGTCTGGCACGGCGATCGTCCCAGGTGACTGCCAGCATAGCCGTGCCAAATATTAATTGCACATAAAATAAAATAGTGTTCATAATTTGCCGAGGCTGAACCTGATAAGGAGAAAAAAATGAGTTCAGAAAAAGCGCAATTCAAAGCCGTGGTAGACCGTAGCCGCTGCTGTGGTTATGGTTTATGTGCCGCGATTTGCCCCAGCCTGTACAAGCTCGATGCCGATGGCCTGGTGTATTTCGACGACGCCCATATCCCCCCGGAGTTGGAGGAGGAGGCCCGTGAGGGCGCTGCCGCCTGTCCCGCCGAGGCGATCTGGCTTGAACCCATCACCTCGGAAAACGAAGCCGTTTGACGGCATGAACGTTTGCCGCAATGTGATAACCACAGAGGTGAGGGTGTGCTGATGGGACGTTTACAAGACAAAGTGGCGTTGATCACCGGTACCGGTGGTGGCCAGGGCCGGGCGGCGGCGCTGCGTTTTGCCCGCGAAGGCGCAATCGTGGTTGGTTGCGACGTGGTTGCCGAAGGTCATGAGGAGACGGCGGCCTTGCTGCGGGCCGAGGGCCATACCCTGTATGGCTCGGCGCCTGTGGACCTGGGCGATCATGAACAGGCCCAGGCCTGGATCGATGCCGCCGTCGCCGAACATGGGCGCATCGACATTCTCTACAACAATGCTTCCGCCGCTCGTTTCGGACTGGTCAGCGAACTGTCGATCGAGGATTGGCAGTACACCATGCGCAATGAAATCGACCTGCTGTTCTATACCACAAAGTATGCCTGGCCCCACCTGGCCGAGCAGCGCGGGGTGATCATCAACGTATCGTCCACCGCAGCCTGGGGCGGCTCGAAAGTCGCCGGCATCAGCGCCCACTCGGCAGCAAAGGGGGCCGTGGTGTCGTTCACTCGCCAGCTGGCGGTGGAGGGCGCCCCGTTCGGCATCCGTGCGGTCAGCTTGAGTCCGGGATTTGTCGCCACCCCGGGTACCCGGCCGTTTCTGGAAGACCCGAAGATTCGCGCCATGCTGCTGGACGGCGTATTGATGGATCGCCCCGGCGAGCCTGAGGAAGTGGTGGCCATGGCGGTATTTGTCGCTTCGGATGAGGCCTCATTCATCACCGGTTCAGACTTCGTCATCGACGGTGGGTTGCTGGCTGTCTAGCGCGGCGTCAGGGCGGGTGCCGCAGGCACCTTTCATCTCGAACAATAAAAAGGTGAATAACGTGGACATCATCGGTATCGGTTACATGGGCTTCGAAACCCCCAATCTCGAGGCGTGGCGTGAGTACGGCCCGCAGGTAATGGGCTTTGGTATCGGCAAGAATCCCGAGAGTGACCCGGAGTCGCTGTACTTCAAAATCGACGATCGACGCCATCGCTTCGCTTTTCATCCAGGCAAGGTAGACCGAATTGCCTACATCGGCTGGGAAGCGGTGGGGCGCATGGCGTTCGAAGAGGGCATCAGGAAGCTGGCGGCGGCGAATGTCGACTACAGCCGTGGCGACGCCCAATTGTGTGAAAAGCGCGGTGTGCGCGAATTGGTGCGCTTCCGCGACCCCGTGGGGTATCAGCACGAACTGTTTTACGGGCAGAAATGGCTGCCGCGCTCGTTCCAGCCAGGGCGTCCCCACAGTGGTTTCCTGGCTGACGAACGGGGCGCGGGCCATGTGGTGCTGATCACCCCGGACTACACCCCGGAACTGGAAGACTTTCTGCTCAACGTGATGGGCTTCAGTTGGTATGGCGCGGGTGCGGGCAAAGGGCGAACCGGTTTCTTCCGCTCCAAACTCAACCATCACACCAGCCATGATATTGCCTATGGCCATGGGCCGGGACGCATGGGGGTGCAGCATGTCGGGCTGTTCGTGCGCAATGTGCGGGATGTCGGGGAAACCTACGACATCGTGCGCCAGCGTGGGCTGCCGATGATGATGACCCTCGGCCAACATGCCCAGGACCCGCACCTGTCGTTCTACCATTTCAATCCGTCCGGTTTTGCCTTCGAGACCATTGCTGAAATCGAGCCATGGCAAGGCGATCCCTATGAGTTGAACCCGGAAAAACTCAGCCTGTGGGGCCACGAAATGGTTGGCCCGATTCTCGGTCCCAGCGTCAAGACGCCGGAAGAAGTGCTCGATGCCGAGTACCTGACGACGTACCTGGCCAAGCGCTGATATGCGTCTGGCGCGGGTCGAAGTCGCTGGGCAGGCGTTCTGGGCACTGTTGGATGGGCAAACCGAGCATTTGCGGCGGATTAACGCGCCGTTTTCCCACTGGGTCGGGCTGTGCGCGGATCTTGCGATAGACGCCCTGGACCTGGCAGGCCAATGGTTGCCGTTGTCAGCCGCGCGCCTGCTCGCGCCCTTGGAGCCGGGCAGCCGCGTCTTTGGTGTGGGCCTCAACTACCTCAGTCATCTCAAGCGCCTGGGCAGTGATGCGCCGGCGCACCCGCTGGCCTACATGAAGCCTGGGTCGGCGCTGGTCGGTGCCGATGACGATATCGACTACTCACCCTTAACCGCCCAACTTGACTATGAGGTCGAACTGGTCGCCGTGGTGGGCCGACCGTTGCTGGATGAACCCCATGCCAGCGATTGCCTGCTGGGGTACACGGTGGGCAATGACATCAGTGCTCGGGATGCCGGCAAGCAGATTGGTCGCCTGGACCTGTTGACGCAGAAAGCCATGGATCGCACCACGCCGGTAGGTCCCTGGATCGTGACCACGGACGAAGTGGCCGTCAGGGGGCAACCGGCTCTGGAGATGCGCCTGAGCGTCAACGATGAGTTGCGCCAGCAGGACAATACCCGGCAGATGATTTTTCCCTTGGACGAGTTGCTCAATTATTTGGATGCGCGCATCAGCCTGCGCCCGGGTGACCTGGTGTTTACCGGTTCCACCCACGGCGTGGGGCTGGAAAGCGGGCGCTTTTTGCGCCCGGGTGACCGCGTCGAGGCCGAAATCGAAGGCATCGGCCGACTGCGCAATACCATTGCTGCGCCACGCCCGCTCAGCCCCGCCCGTGCGGTCGGGCGACTGGGCCTGCCGCTGGATAAGTGAAAGATCCTGTACCAAGTGACGGCGCCAGAGCGCGATGAATTTGATCGCCGTGTACGCTGTAGGTAAGGCGCGACGGCGCAACGGTGCGCAAAACTGGTGCCTTTACCGCGACATGGCGGACCCGCAACTCTACAGTGAGCGCTTTATTGTCGAGTCCTGGCTGGAGTATCTGCGCCAGCAGATGCGGGTGACCCAGGCTGACCATGCCCAGGAGTGTCTCATTGAGCGTTTTCGTCGAGAGAACCTGCAAACCCGCCGGCTGATTTACCAGCCGTTAGAGAAATACTCCGTCTCAAGTGTTCGACTAATTCCCAGATAAAACTTTCACGTTGTCGTTCATTCTCAGGCTAGAATGCCGGCACTTTAAAGTGACGGGATCGGGCATGGAATTCACTGACGTCAATGACAGCACCAAATCGGCCGGCGTAACCCTCGTCAAGCCCGTTTCCAACGCCATTCGCATCCTGCGCTACCTCAGTCAGGTGGGCACACCGGAACGTTCGGTGGATATCGCCCGGCAACTGAAGATCAATCCCAGCACCTGCTTCAATATCCTGCGCACCCTGGTCCAGGAGGAAGTGGTTGATTTCAGTCCCATGTCCAAGCGTTACTCCGTGGGCCTGGGGCTGGCGCGTTTAGTCGAGCAATTGGTCACCCAGGGCCACCGCGTACAGATGGCCAAACCCCTGTTGCAGAACCTGGCTGCACGCCTGCGAGTGACCATCACCCTGTGGCGCAAGATGAGCCCTGATCGCATCGTCATTGTCAGCTCCGCGGCCAGCCCGACCGATGTGCGCATCGACATGGCCGAAGGTCAGCGCCTGCCGATTCTGATGGGTGCCAGTGGCCGTCTGTTCGCCACGCAGATCGACCTTGACGACCCCGAGGTACAAAGCAGTTTCGAGACCATCCGCTGGGCTCAACCGCTGTCGCTGGAGGTTTACCGCAAGGAAGTGAGACAAGCTGCCGAGCGTGGTTGGGCGGTGGATGATGGCCATTTCTCGGGGGGGATTCTTGCCATTGCGGCGCCGGTCTACTCACCGACCAACAGCATCGACTTCACCGTTTCAGCGGTGATGTTCCGTGGACAACGGGATGAAGCGGGCCTTGCCGAACTGGGCAAGGCGCTGATCGAGTTCTGTAACGAAGTGGCTGGCGTTCTCTACTGAGGCGCGCGGTCACTCGCGCACCAACAGCAGGCTGCCTCCCAGCGGACCGCCGCCGGCGGCCACCGCACTGACGCGGTGTTCGCGGGTTTGTCGGCCTTCGGCACGCCCCCACAATTGCAGGCAGGCTTCGTGCACATAACCCAGGCCGTGGGTGCGCCCGCCAGACAGTTGCCCGCCATTGGTGTTGATGGGCAAGCTGCCCTCCAGCGCAATGCGCGTGCCACCCTCGACAAACCCGCCACTTTCCCCGGTCGGGCACAACCCCAGGGCTTCCAGCCAGATAAGGGTCAAAATCGAAAAACCGTCATACAACTGCGCAGAGCCAACGTCCTGCGGAGTGTAGTCGGTGCGTGCCCACATCATCTGGCCGACATCGAAGGCGGCCATCCTGGTCAGGGAAATCTGGTCCCACGACCATGGCTGGTTCAACGCCGCGCCCATGGCCTCGATGCGGATCGGTGCGTTCGGCAGATCCCGCGCGATATCGCGACGCGACAGGATGATGGCGGTGGATGCATCGCAATGCACGTCGCAGTCGAACATGCGCAGAGGAGAGGAAATCATCCGCGACGCCATGTAGTCGTCCATGCTCATGGGCGTTCGGTACAGCGCTTTGGGGTTGCGCATGGCGTTCTGGCGACACGTCAGGGCGATTTGCGCCAGTTGCTCTGGCCGGGTGCCGTACTCATGGAAGTGACGTTGGGCATACAGCGCCATCAGGTTGATGCCCGATTGCACATTGAAAGGGGTAAACCACTGCCAGGCGTAGCTGCTGTCGCGACCTTGAGTCTTGTTGGTGAGAGCGCCCGCTTGTTTGTTGACCCTGCGAGCCGACGCTTCGGTGATAGTACGAAACACCAGTACGTGATTACACAGGCCCGCCGCAATCGCCATGGCGCCATTGATCACGCCAGTGAGTGGGCCAGGTCCTTCATAACCGCCGCCGAACCAGTTGACGTTGAGCCCAAGGGCACTTTTCAGTGCGCTGGGGCCGACCGGGGAGAACGGGTCACCGTTATTGTTGTCGCCCGGCCAGCAGGCCACGCCGTCGATATCGCTGCGTTGCAGGCCAGCGTCGGCAATCGCTTCCAGGCAGGCATCCAGCGTCAGGCGCATCGCCGACTTGTTCGAGGGGCGCCCGACTTCCGATTGGCCGACGCCGGTGATGGCGACGTCTTTTTCATAACGATGATCGAACATCACTGATCCTTCTCGAACAGAGGTAACCACACATCCTCGACATTGAGGAAGCTGACCCGTACCGGCATGTCGATATGCACATCCGTGACCGGCATGCCCACGATGTTGCTTACGAACTGCAATCCGGACTGTTCGACCAGCTCGATGATTGCCACCACATAGGGCACCTCCAGGTCAGGAGCCCAAGGCTGGTGGTTGATGGTGTAACTGAGCACTTTTCCCTTGCCTGACACCGCCTGCGGTGCCACGTCAAAGCTTGCACAATGCGGGCAGAGCGGGGCCGGTGGATGGAAGTACCGGCTGCAGGCCGCGCAACGATGAACGAGCAGTTCGCCCCGTTCGCCACCTTGCCAGAAGGCGCGGTTGTCGGCGTTGAGTGCAGGTAGTTTTCTGGGCATCAGCGCTCCGCAGGTGAGTATTTGACTGGAAGTCATACGGTATCATTTGTACATATTTTCTAAAAGTGTCATATATTTGTTCCGACGAAGGCACGAATCGACCGTTCGCGCCGTAAAACAACAACAAGAGGATTTTGCGATGTCCCAGTCATTACTGGACAAGAGGGTAGTCGTTACCGGCGGGTTTGGTGCCCTTGGCAGCACACTTGGCAAATGCCTGCTGGCGCGCGGCGCCCGGGTCGCTTTGCTGGACCGTAGCCAGGCGCCAGCCGCCTTGCTGGATACAAAGAATCTGCTGTGCCTGGGCGGTGTCGACCTGACCTCGACCGAGTCGGCCAGCGCGGCGTTCGAGCAGGTCGCGGCGCAGTGGGGCGGCATCGATGGTTTAGTCAATGTCGCGGGCGGTTTTGCCTGGGAGACCGTCGAAGGCGGCAGCCTGGAGACTTGGGATCGCCTCTATCAGATAAACGTGCGTACCGCGGTCATCAGTTCTCAATCGGCGCTGACGCACCTGTTGGTCTCCAACGCGGGACGCATCGTCAATATCGGTGCGCTGGCGTCGGTCAAGGCCGAAACGGGGATGGGGGCTTATGCGGCCTCCAAGGCTGGTGTGGCCCGGTTGACCGAAGCCCTGGCCGAAGAGTTGAAGGAGCGTGGCGTGACGGTGAACGCCGTGCTGCCAAGCATCATCGATACCCCAGCCAACCGTGCCGACATGCCGGATGCCGACAGCAGCCGCTGGGTGACGCCAGAAGCGTTGTCGGCGGTGGTGGCCTTTCTGCTGTCGGATGATGCTGCCGCTGTAACCGGTGCGCTGTTGCCCGTGAGTGGTCGCGTATGAGACTGGTGACCTATACCGACGCCGAAGGCTTTGACCGCGCAGGAGCCTTGCTCAACCAGGACCAGCAGGTGCTCGACCTGCAAAGGGCTTACCGCTTGCTGGAAAGTCGCGACAGTGTAGCACTGAGCAGCATTCTGGCCTTGGTGGAGGGCGGTGAGCCGGCGCTGGAATTGGCCCGTTCGCTGGTGGCCAAGGCACCCTCGGCGGCGGTGCTGGAACGTGCCAATGTGAAACTGCGCGCACCGATTCAGCCACCCCCACAGATGCGCGACTGTTCGTGCTTCGAATTGCATCTGCGCCAGAGCTTCGCTGCGGCCCGTCGCGCCCGTGCGCTAAGTACCGAAGATCCGGAAGCTACTTTGAAAGCGATGAACACTCGTGCCGACGACCGGGTGATCGAGACCTTCAACCAGCAGCCCATCTACTACAAGGGCAACCGTTTCGCGGTGATTGGCATCGACGATGAATTCCAATGGCCGAGCTTTAGCCGGGCGATGGATTTCGAACTGGAGTTCGGTTGCTACATCGGCAAGCGCGGCAAGGACATCAGCCGTGAAGCAGCCCGTGGGCATATCGTCGGTTACACCATCTTCAACGACATGAGTGCGCGCGACGCGCAGGCCCTGGAAATGCCCGGCATGCTCGGTCCGGCCAAGAGCAAGGATTTCGACACCGCCAACATCATGGGGCCATGCCTGGTGACCGCCGATGAACTGGGTGATCCCCACGATCTGAATATGGTTGCCCGGGTCAATGGGGAGGAGTGGGGGCGCGGCAATACCCGTGATATGCGCTGGAGTTTTGAAGACGTGATTGCCCACGTGTCCCGTTCGGAAACCTTGTACCCCGGTGAGTTTCTTGGTTCCGGCACGGTCGGCAACGGCTGTGGCCTGGAGCAATTGCGTTATTTGAAACCCGGCGACGTGGTTGAGCTGGAGATCGATGGCATTGGCGTGCTGCGGACTCAAGTGGGCAAGGCGCCCGACAGGGAATGACTATGATGCGAGGACGGAGACATTCACCGCTCGCGAATTAAATGTACAGAAATATAGAAAGTGTCTTATATTTTGTGGCGACCAACCGTGTAACGCTCTGATCAGGAGGCAATCATGCTAACAAAAACAAGCCCCGTATTGTCCGATGGAACCAAGGTCTCGGACCTCATCTACCCCTCTAGCCGTGAAGTGCAAATGCGCGTGTTGTCTGACCGCGAAATTTACGAACTGGAGATGGAAAAGATCTTCGGCAAGATCTGGGTACTCCTGGGGCACGAGTCGGAAATTCCCAACTCCGGAGACTTCATGGTCCGAGACCTGGGGTCCGATTCCGTCATTGTGGCCCGTGGCAAGCAGGGCGAGGTGTTCGTGACCCTTAATGTGTGCCCGCACCGCGGGATGCGCATCAGCACCGCCGACTGCGGCAATACGCAAATTCATAAATGCATCTATCACGGCTGGGCGTTCCGCCCCAATGGCGATTTCATCGGCTCGCCCGTCGAACGTGAATGCATGCACGGCAAGATGTTGCCCAAGGAAGAACTGGGCCTGAAGAAGGCGCGGGTCACGCTGTATGGCGGCCTGGTATTTGCCACCTGGAATATCGATGGGCCCTCGTTCGACGAGTTCCTGGGCGATGCCAAGTGGTATTACGACATGCTGTTCTGTCGCTCCGACAAGGGCATGGAAGTCCTCGGCCCACCGCAGCGCTTTATCGTCAACGCCAACTGGAAAACGGCGGGCGAGCAATCGGCGGCGGACGGTTTCCACACGCTGACCCTGCACCGTTGGTTGGGTGAGGTGGGTAATTACGCCAAGAAAGGCGAGGGCGAGACAGCCGACCTCAGCCCGGAAATGATTGGCGTGGAAATCAGCTCGCCGCACGGTCATGCACTGCGCTGCATCGACCTGGCGCGCAAGATCAAGCGCCTGACCGGCCTCGATCCGGCGGAGTTGACTGTGCAGCAGAAACTTGAAGCATTGCCGCCGGCCGGCATGACGGCCGACATGGTCGAGCAGTTGGCACGCAATCTGACCGAAGATCAATTGAACGTGCTCACCAGCATGCCGCCCCAGGTCGGTGGGATGTTCCCGAACATTCTTTTCGGCTTTGTCTACATTCCGCAGCCAGATGGCTCTGTCGTTGGCTCGATGACCCTGCATGCTTACGTACCGCAAGGCCCGGACAAGCTCGAGTTCGTCAACTGGGTGTTTGCCGAGAAAGACGCCTCCCCGGAACTGCGCGACAAGATGCTCAAGCAAACCATCCAGCTGTTCGGCACCTCTGGCATGGTTGAGCAGGATGACTCCGACACCTGGCCGCACATGACCCTGGCCGCCAAAGGGGCAATGGGCCGCAAGAGCACGCTGAAATACCAGGCCTGCTTTGAAACCGGCGCACCTGAAGGCTGGCCTGGCCCCGGCATCGTCAATGAAGGCTTCACCAAGGACGATACCCAGTGGCACTGGTGGTTGTACTGGCATGAGCTGATGACGGCATCGGATGACCAGTAACGCCCGCTGTCAGGCCAGGTTCGACTGCGGTCCTCGGGCCGCCGTCGGCGGTAACAGCATTAACAAGAATAACAGTGAGGGAATGACTCATGGCTCAGGTTCAACAGCGCGGCGTGGAAGATATCCAGCCGGGTTCCCCAGTCGGTACCAAGCGGGTGCCGGTGGGGTCGCCGATATACAACGACGTGGTGACCTTTTTGTACGAGGAAGCCACGCTGCTCGACCAGATCCGCCTACAGGAATGGGCCGAGCGCCTGGACACCGACCTGGTGTACACCGTGCCGCTGCGCCAGACGCGCCTGGCGGCGGAACTGAAAACCACCATCGTGCGCAGCGTTCAGCATTACCACGACGATTACCGCTCGATCATGGGCCGCATTTTGCGCCTGTCCGGCAAAAGCGCCTGGGCGGAAGACCCTCCCTCGCGTACCCGGCGTCTGGTGACCAACGTGTTTGTCGAAGAAACCGACAAGCCCGATGAGTTCGTGGTGACCAGTTACCTGCTGCTGACCCGCAGCCGTTTCAAAGACCACCACGTCGATATCATCAGTGGTGAACGGCGTGACGTGCTGCGTCTCGGCGGGGCGGGCTTCAAGCTGGCACGGCGCGAAGTCATTATCGATCAGGCGGTGCTCGGGACGCCCAACCTGGCTGTTTTCCTCTAGGGTGGTATCGGCGATCCGGCTCGCGTCCGGATCGCCAACCCTTGGAGGTATCGGCCGCACCGGTCTTTACGCCAGTGTCGCGCGGCTAGCGTTTCTGCCTGAGCCACGCCTGGTCCTGGTCACACAGCGCTGATGCTTGATAGCTGAAGTCCAGGGTCGAGCCCTTCATTCGCAGTGCCCGTTCGGCGCGCTCGGGTTGTTGGCTGTAGCACCGGGCGGTGCTCGAGGCGTGAATCTGTTCGTCGAGGTTGTAGGCCCGTCCCATCGAAATTAGCGTGCAGCGGCGAAGTAGCAGGGCTGCCTCGGCGGCTTCCTCACTGAGGGTGTTGAGGGCCCAGCGGGCCATGCCTTCGCGAAGGTTGATGCCGGCATAGGGCGCAGGTCCTTCGATCAGGGTGCCGTTCACGTCCCAGGTCAGGTCTTGATTACCATCGCGTATCAAGATGGCGCGGGTACGGTTGTCGATGCGCCGGCCGATATTGATTTCGTAGCGACGTTGGTGAGTACCGCGCGCGGCGGCGGCAATGGCCAGGCCCGCCAGGTCGAACAAATGGGTGCATTGATGGCTGGCGTCGGTCTGCCGGGTGACGGAGTGGGCAATCCGATTCAATGTCATGCCCAGCAACTGCTGTAACTGATCGCAAGCCTGTGGGCACAGAGAATAGGGGTAGCGCAACGCTTCACCGCCTATGGCGGTGACTTCACCTTCATGGTGACGAACCCAGACGCGGAAGTGGTGGAAGTCGTCTTCCAGAGCGGCACGGACTTCCCCCGTGGCCTGGGCATGATGAGCAACGATGTCCACGCGGCGACGAAATACAGCCATTCTCGATATCCTTGTTCCGCTACTGTTCGGTCAGAAGAAATCAGCTATAGTTGAACACTATAAACAAAAATGTTCACTGAATAACAAGAATTGGAGTGGCTATGGCATTGCTAAACGAACAGGTTGCGCTGATTACCGGTGCAGGTGGCGGAATCGGTCGCGGCATTGCACTGAGTTTTGCCAAAGAAGGTGCTGCCGTGGTGGTCGCCGAGCTGGATGTTTCCAGTGGCGAGGCTGTAGTCGCCGAGTTGAAAGCGCTGGGCGCCCAGGCGGTATTCATCAAGACCGATGTGTGCAGCAAGACCGATATCGAAGCCGCCGTGCAATTGGCCGTCGATCAGTTTGGTGGCCTGGACATCCTGGTCAATAACGCCTTCGCTCCCACGCCCAATGTCCTTCTGGAAGAAAAAACCGATGCCATGCTCGAGCAGACCCTCGGCTCTACGGTATGGGCTGCCTGGTGGGCAATGAAAGCCGCGCTGCCCCATATGAAGGCGCGGGGCGGCGGCAAAATCATCAACTTCTATTCCATCGATATCGAGATCGGCGCCTGGCTGCACGGCGACTACAACACAGCGAAGTCAGCGATCGTCGGACTGACCCGCAGCGCGGCCTCTGAGTGGGGGCGCTTCAACATCCGCACCAATGCCATTGCCCCTACCGCGATGGGGGCCACCTTCCACAAACTCGCCGCGGAAAACCCCGGCTTTGCCGAAATGTCCGCTTCGATGCGGCCGTTGGGTCGTTGTGGCGAGCCTGAGGCCGACATTGGTCCGGTGGTGGTGTTCCTCGCGTCGGAGATGTCGCGGTTTATCACGGGCGAGACTATTCACGTCGATGGTGGCTTGCACCTTCCCGGCTACAACTCCCGCCCGAAAGGTGTTCCCGTGCGGGAGTACTGATTGAGCCCGTAAATGTGGGGGCGAGCTTGCTCGCTCCTGTGACCGGATACGGCGCCAGACCCAAAAAACGCGAAAGCCCGCTTCAAAGCGGGCTTTCTGTGTTGGCGCGTACCAAGCAAGAGGCCGCTAATTTTTGGACACTACGATCGATGTGGTTTCCAGATCCCAAGTGGTTTCGGTTTTTCCTTCATCGCGCAATAGATACTTCAACACCCGACCCTGCGGGTTTTTTGGCAAGCTGCTGCGAAACTCGATGTAGCGCGGCAGGGCGTAGTAGGGCACCGAATCGGTGGCCCAATGGAACAATTGCTCCGGTTCAAGCGTTACGCCTTCATGCAGTACGGCAGTGACCTTCACATCGTCCTCACCCCGCTCTGACGGGACGGCATGTACCGCCACTTCTGCCAGTGCCGGGTGAACAGCAAAAGCGGCTTCCATTTCAAAGCTGGAAATGTTTTCACCCCGGCGGCGCATGTAGTCCTTCTTGCGGTCGACGAAGTAGAAGAAGCCGTCGTCATCGAATCGGCCAATGTCGCCGGTGTGGAACCACATATTGCGCATCAATTTAAGGGTGTCCTCCGGACGACGCCAGTAGCCCTGGAACATGATGTCCGGACGTAGCGGGCGTACGACGATTTCGCCCACGCAGTTGGGTTGTACTTCCTGATCCAGGTCATCGACGATCCGTACGTCAAAATCCGCGATGCGTTTTCCCGACGAGCCGGGCGCGGCGTATTCCCCGGCCGCCAGCGAGGTGACGACACAGGCTTCGGTCAGGCCATAGCCGTTGCCGCCTACCCGTTGGGTGCCGAAACGCTCGCGCCAGATTTTCTTGGTCTCTTCGGTGTAAGGGTTGCCACGTGCGGTATGAATCTGCCCGACGCAGCGCAGCATCGCTTCATTGTCAGGCGCTTGAGCGAGAAGGCCGCCCATGCCGCCCAGGATCGAGGCGATGGTTGCGCCCGAGCGCTCCACTTCAGGCCAGAAATTCGAGACCGAGAAACGCGGGAGAATGGCGGCGCGCGCGCCCACCAGAATGCTGGCGATGATCGATACGCACAGTGCATTCATGTGGAACAGCGGCAGCGGGGTGATGGTCACGTCATCGGCACTGGCTGGACCGGCACGCAATTGCAGGCGCGCCAGATTGCACATGAAGTTGTAGCTGATCATGCAGCCCTTGGAGGGGCCGGTGGTGCCTGAGGTGTAGATCAGGCAAGCCAGGTCTGAAGGCTGTGGTTTCTTGACCAGCGGGGTCGTGTCATGTCCGCGCCATGCATCCAATGGCGCAATATGAATCGGGCAATCGGGGACTTTCTCCAGTGCGCCGCGATGGAGAATGTGCTGTACGTCGTGCAGTTGTCCGGCCAGTGGCGTTATGCGCGGCAGGTAGGCTGCTTCGCAGATCACCACCGAGGTGCCGGTATCGGCGATCTGATGGCGCAGGAACTCCCCTTTGAGGGCGGTGTTGATTGGCACGCTCACGGCGCAGAGCTTGTTAATGGCCAGCCAAGTGGTGACTGCGTCGATGTTGTTATCGAGCATTGTCAGCACCGTGTCACCGGTCTTGACGCCCAGCGAGATCAAGGCATGCGCCATTTTTGTTGAGAGTGAGTCAATCTGTGAATATGTGTATAACTCTCCGCTGAAATCCAGCAGTATCTTGTCTGGATGCCTTGCTACCGCCCGATCTAACGCATCGATAACAGTGTCTCGTTCTCCCACTGCCCACGTCTCTGGATTTCCACTGCTGCCCATCAGTTTTCTCCTTTTAGGCGCCCACGTTGGTAAGGGTTGCCTGATTTTATTTTGAAGAGAGAATGAGATTCTAAATAGAAAATGTGAAAATGTCTTTAGCAATAAGTTGAACATATCCTGTTATTTATGCCCAGATCCTGTGGTAACGTTGCGCCATCTTTACTTTCCTTGAGCGCATCGATCCATGCCAAAAGCCGCATCCCTGAAAACAGAAGCGCCTACGCCGGCCTCCAGAACGAAGAAAAAGGCGTTGCCTGATACAGGGGCGAGCCAGGTTAAACCGGTCGAGCGACGTATCGCTGCCAATGGAGGGGCAGGGATCAAGGTGAAGCCGAACCGACGTTCGGAAGAGACAATCGCCAATATCCTCAAGGCCACTGAAGAAGTGGTGTTGATGTCCGGTGCCGATCGTATTTCGATCCTGGATGTGTGTCAGGTCGCGGGTGTTTCGCGGGGGACCTTCTACCGCTATTTCGCCTCCCAAGAAGATCTGCTGGACACTTTTTCGCGGCACAAACGCGAAAGTTTCCACAGCTCGCTGTCCCAGGAGCTGGGGCATATCAGTGATCCGGAAGCGCGTCTGAATGCGCTGTTCGCTTATCTCGACAATTACCTTGAGCAAAGTCGGGCGCGGCGCCTTCTGGTGGTTGCCCCTGATTATGCGTTGGGTTTTTTCCGGCGGATTTTCCACGATTCGATCGTGCGTTTTCAGGATGGCTTGGGCATTGTTTTCGACGATTGGGACGAGCGCCTGGGGGTACGTCTTGACCGTGAGTTGATCTGCGAAATGATCATTCGTTATGTGTTGAGCGAAATCCTGGTGCCGGAAGCCGCGGGGCGACGCTTGTTCCCGGTGCGGATGAAAAAACTGCTGGGTGCGCTGATCATGGGTTCCACATCCCGTACCCGCCGCTGACCTTCGACAAATCACCCATCGCTTGACTAAAGCCCTCGCATATCGAGGGCTTCGCGTTTCCGGGCGCTAGTTTTTTCGCCGCTGCACTCCTCATTTTTCGAGCTTGGCTCGTGCTTTCCAATCCCTCGATGCGTTTCAAGACTTAGGTCGAAGGCCCTGCGTCAGGCTTCCTGGCGATTTTTCAAAATAAATTGAACAGTATTTTGATTTCTGCTCAATTTAAATTTAAGCTCTGGTCCTGGTAGTAAGTCTTTTCGTGACGGGTCGATCCTGTCCATGTGAAGGCGCCGCGCTAATAAACCAACAAAAAGTGCCAACCTCGAGGTACCAGACATGCTTATCGATCTACACGCCCACGCACCACACCCTGGCTATTACAACCAGCACCCTCACTGGGGGCCGTTCTTCGAACAACATGCCGACGGCGATATCAAGCTGCGTGTAGGTGATTGGATTCTCGGGCTTGGGTCGCCCGAGCGTAAGGCGGCCGTGCGCTCGGGCAACGGTCCCAAGCTTGAGGAGTATTTTGCTCGCTGGGCTGACCCGAAAACGCGTCTGGCCGGCATGGATGCCGCGGGACAGAATTTGCAGGTGGTTTCTGTCCCATCCCATTGCTACATGTACTGGACCGAAGCCGAATTTGCCGTACCGTTCGCCCGCACCGTCAATGAGACGCTGGCGCAATACTGCTCCGCCGCCCCTGATCGCCTGATGTTCTGGGCCCATGTACCGCTCAATGCTCCCGAAGCGGCGGCGGCTGAATTGCGCTACGCCTGCACCGAGCTGGGCGCCAAGGGCTTGGTCGCCGGAGGGGCCAACTTCGGCGGCCTGGAGTTCGATTCGCCGGAG
This sequence comes from Pseudomonas sp. G11, assembly GCF_029457515.1. NCBI lineage: Bacteria > Pseudomonadati > Pseudomonadota > Gammaproteobacteria > Pseudomonadales > Pseudomonadaceae > Pseudomonas > Pseudomonas sp. G11. Next base: position 5,369,468 of record NZ_CP120377.1, on the reverse strand, counting down.
CTCGACGTGGTATGGAGAACCCTCTGCGACCTGGATCTGCCGATGTTCATCCACGGCTACAACCAGTCGGTCACGTGGGGTAAGAACGCCAATGATGACCGTTACGAAACCACTGCCATCGTAGGCATGCAGTACGACGAAAGCCGCTGTTTCTGGAACCTGATTTGCGGCGGTGTGCTGGATCGTTTTCCCGATTTGAAGGTGTACATCACCCATGGAGGTGGTTATGTCCCGTACCAGCTCGGTCGCCTGGCCAAGACCAACGAAAACCTCGACGTCAAATACAACAAAAAGCCGCTGCTCGAGTACATGAAGAACTTCTACTTCGACGTCGAGCTGCATGAAGTGCCGATGCGCCAGGCTCTGGTCGATATCATTGGGGCAGACCACGTGCTGTACGGCAGCAACTTCGGCGGCAGCGATGCCGTGCGTCACGACCTGACCCATGGTTTGAAGTTGTCCGACGCGGACCTGCGCAAGATTCGCTATGAAAACGCATGCCGCCTGCTGCACTTGGATCCCGCCAAGTTGGGCAAGGTAGGTGCCTGATGAAACTGGCGCGTTGTGAGTATTTTGATACTGGGGTTTTTTGGGCGGTGGTTGATGTCGCTCAGAATCAGGTGACACCCATTTGCGGAGAGTTCAAAGACTGGGCACCCGCGGTGGCGGCCGGGCGCGGTATCAGTTCGGTACGTTTCGCCGGGCCCTCGTTGCCGCTCTCCAAAGTACGTTTGCTGCCGCCTATTGAGCCTGTCAACCGAGTGGTGGTGGCGGGAGCCAATTACGCCAAGCATCTGGTGGAGTTCGGCTTGCAGGCGCCGGCGCAGCCGGTTGCATTCCTCAAGGCCTATGGCGCGTTGATTGGCGCCAATGACCCTATCCGCTTTCCTCCGTTGACTGAGGAGCTCGATCACGAAGTCGAGTTGGTCGCGGTCATTGGCACCGATGAGATCGACCTGGAAAACCCGCTGGCTTGCGTGCTCGGTTACACGGTCGGCAACGACGTCAGTGCCCGAGACCTGCAACGCAGCGGGCCTGCGGGGATTGGCATGGACCTGTTCGCGGCGAAAAGCCAGGACCAGACCACCGGCCTCGGGCCCTGGATCGTCACCAAGGACGAGTTCCCGGAAGGTTCGCCGCGGCTGCGCCTGACCTTGAAGGTGAACGGTGAAGTACGTCAGGACGGATCGACAGCGGAAATGACCTGGGATGTCGGTCAACTGATCCGCTTCGTGCAGCAGCGTTCGAGTTTCGCCGGTGGCGACGTGCTATTCACCGGTTCGCCAGCGGGGGTGGGGATGGGCACCGGTGTGTTCCTCAAGGAAGGCGACGTGGTCGAAGCCAGCGTCGAGGGCATTGGCACGTTGCGCAATGTGGTCAGTAAAAAGAACTGCGCCTAATCGAGAGCCAAACATGAACGCCAATAAAGAAAAAGTAGTCGTCGTCGGTGCTGGCTTGATGGGTACCGGTATTGCACATGCGTTCGCCAGCTCCGGGTTCAACACGTTGCTGGTCGATACCAATGCCGCCTCATTGACAAATGCCAGGGCGAGCATCGAAAAGATCCTTGCCGATGGTGTGCGCCTGGGCAAAGTCAGTGACGAAAAAGCCCAGCAGTCCCTGGCCAACCTGCTGACCTGCAGCGACCTGAGCGAAGCCGCGAGTGGCGCAAATTGGTTGGTGGAGACGGTGTCCGAGCAGTTGGCGGTGAAGAAAACCGTTATCGCTCAGGCGGCGCCACTGCTGGCACCGGACGCGATTATCGCGACCAATACTTCGGCCCTCAGCGTGACCGAAATTGCTGCGTCGGTGGACTGTTCGGATCGCGTGATCGGCATGCACTTCTTCAACCCCGTGCACAAGATGAAGCTGGTGGAGCTGGTGCGAGGGTTGGCCACTCGCGATGAAGTCGTGGCGCGTACGCGCACCCTGTGTGAGCAGATCGGCAAAACCTCTATCGTCGTCAATGAATCGCCAGGACTGACCACCAGCCGCATGTCTGCGCTCTTGGGTAACGAGGCGATGTGGATGCTCCAGGAGGGTACGGCGACCGCCGAAGACATCGACACGGCGTTGCGCCTGGGCTTCAACCATCCGATGGGACCATTGGAGCTGGGTGACCTGACTGGTTGGGATACGCGGTTGTCGGTGCTGCGCTATTTGCACCAGACCCTGGGCGAAAAATTCCGGCCTTGCCCGCTGATCATCAAAATGGTTGCCGCCGGGCGGCTGGGTCGCAAGTCGGGGCAGGGGGTCTACCGCTATGAAGAGGGTAAACAAGTTCCGGGTTCGGGGCTCAAGGCGAGCGCGCTATGAAAGACATCGTCATCGTTGATGCCGTACGTACGCCAATCGGCAAGTTCCGTGGCGGCCTTGCCAGCGTGCGCGCCGATCATCTTGGGTCGCTGGTGCTCAACCGCTTGCTGGAGCGGGTCGATGTGTCGCCGAATCTGGTCGATGATGTGATCTTCGGTTGCGTCACGCAAATCGGTGAGCAGTCCGCCAACATCGCCCGCACAGCCTTGCTCGGTGCCGGATGGCCAGTGACTGTTCCGGGGCTGACCATCGACCGCAAATGTGGTTCGGGTGAAGTGGCGGTGCATGTGGCTGCTGGCGCTATTGCTGCTGGCGCCGCTGATGTCGTGGTGGCGGGGGGCGCGGAAAACATGAGCCGCGTGCCCATGGGCAGCAATCGCGAAATTCACGGCGAGGCGTTTGGCTGGATGGTGGCGCAGCGTTATGAACTGACTGGTCAAGGCGAGGCAGCCGAGCGTATCGCCGACAAATGGGGGCTCAGCCGTGATGCCCTGGATGATTTTGCGTTCGCCAGTCATCAGCGCGCCGCCTCGGCGTCCGATGCCGGTTATTTCGATCATGAAATCGTGCCGGTTGCGGTCGAGGAGTTGTCTGAGCGGGTGCTGGCGGCGCCGGCCGCTGTGTTGCGTCAGGATGAAACCATTCGTCGTGACACGTCGCGGGAAAAGCTGTCGACGCTTAAGACCAGTTTTCGTCCGGACACTGGACGCATTACGGCTGGCAACTCGTCGCAGATCTCCGATGGTGCTGCGGCTTTATTGTTGATGAGTGCCGAAACCGCGAAAAAACTCGGGCTCAGGGCGCGCGCGCGGGTTGTGGCCTTCACCACGGTCGGTTCCGATCCGACGTTGATGCTCACAGGCCCCATCGATGCCACCTGGAAGGTATTGAGCAAGGCCGGGCTGAGCATCAACGACATCGACCTGTTCGAAGTCAATGAGGCGTTTGCCTCCGTGCCGCTGGCGTGGATGCGGGAAACCGGTGTGCCTCACGATAAGTTGAACGTCAACGGTGGCGCCATCGCCCTCGGTCATCCGTTGGGTGCCAGCGGTGCGCGATTGATGACGACTTTGTTGAACGAGCTCGAACGCCGTGGTGGTCGTTTTGGCCTGCAAGCCATTTGCTGCGCTGGCGGCATGGGCACGGCGACCATCATCGAACGGCTCGATTGAGATGGCGCGCCTACCGCTGGTTTCGCTGGAGGCCATGCCGGTTGCGTTGCAGGACGCAGTCGAGCGTGGTCGGTACAGCCGCATGCTCAGTTCCACGACGCCGGTTCAGGTCTGGGCGCATCGACCGGCGGTAGCGCTGGCTTGGCTGGGCTTGATGGAGAGCTTGCACAACGACAGTGTGCTCGATGAGCGCTTGCGCGAGCTGGTGCGGCTGAAGATTGCCAGCATCACCACCTGCAAGGCCTGCCAACTGGCGCGTAAGTCCGATGCGGTCACTGAGGAAGATATTGCGTGCATGGCAACGGACAGCGCGTCCTTCACGCCAGCCGAGCGCGCTGCGCTGCGTTATGCCGAGTTGTTTGCCGGCGACTACCTGGCAATTGACGACACCGATTTCCTCCAGCTTGGGGACTTCTTCTCCACGGCCCAAGTGGTAGAGCTTGGGCTGTATTGCGCGCTGATGTTGGCTGGAGGTCGTATGACCCTGGTGCAGCAGGCCTATTGATACCTTCGATGTCGAGGTATATATGATCTATTTTTTAATAAGTGTCCAATAGTGTTCGGGCAAGGCCTATGATTGGCCGTAAAGTATGGCCTTAAGCGAGCTTTCTTGAAAAATAATGACAAAAATTACGGAGACGATCATGTCCACACCCGCACAGAGTGACCTGGTCAAGGTTTTTACTGACGTAGCCAGTAATTATCGCGGCACCAGCGATATCGACTTGCACGCGGTCTACCGCGACATGCGCGCCAACTCGCCGGTGCTGCAAGACAATTTCATGGCCCGGCTGGGCGTGCCCTCGATTGCCGGGCTGGATGCCAGTCGACCGACCTTCACATTGTTCAAGTACGACGATGTCATGGCTGTCATGCGTGACGCCGGCACCTTCACGAGTGGTTTCATCGCGGAAGGGCTGGGTGCGTTTTTCGATGGCTTGATCCTCACGGCAATGGACGGGGATGCCCACAAGAACATCCGTAACCTGTTGCAGCCGGTCTTCATGCCGGAGACGGTGAATCGCTGGAAAGAAACCAAGATCGACCGGGTGATTCGCGAGGAATACCTCAAGCCGATGGTGCAGGCCAAAGGCGCGGACCTGATGGATTTCGCGCTGTATTTCCCCATCCGGGTAATTTACTCGTTGATCGGCTTCCCCGAGGACCGTCCCGAGCAGATCGAGCAATACGCTGCCTGGGCCCTGGCCATTCTGGCGGGTCCGCAAGTCGACCCGGAAAAAGCCGCGGCTGCCCGGGGCGCCGCCATGCAAGCGGCGCAGTCCTTGTATGATGTGGTGAAAGTAGTCGTGGCCGAGCGTCGCGCAAGCGGGGCATCGGGCGATGATCTGATCAGCCGGCTGATTAACGCCGAATACCAGGGTCGCTCCCTGGACGATCATGAGATTGCCACCTTTGTGCGTTCGCTGCTTCCGGCTGCCAGTGAAACCACAACCCGAACCTTCGGCACCTTGATGTCCTTGCTTCTGCAAAATCCGGACGTACTGGAGCGGGTGCGCAATGACCGCAGCCTCGTGAACAAGGCCATCGATGAAGCGGTGCGCTTTGAACCGGTGGCTACTTTCAAGGTGCGTCAGGCCGCTAAAGACCTGGAGATTCGTGGCGTGCCCATCCCTAAGGGGGCGATGGTGCAATGCATTGTCACTTCCGCCAACCGCGATGAAGAGGCGTTCGAAAATGCCGATCAATTCGACATCGACCGAAAACCCAAACCCTCGTTCGGCTTCGGCTTCGGTCCGCACATGTGTATCGGTCAGTTCGTTGCCAAAACCGAGATCAACTGTGCGCTGAATGCCATCCTCGACCTCATGCCCAACATTCGCCTCGACCCGAGCAAACCCGGCCCGCAAATCGTCGGCGCGCAGCTGCGCGGCCCGCACTACCTGCATGTGCAGTGGGACTGATGGGCGCTTGGGTCTGATTTAATATGAACACAAATAAAAAATGTGTTTAATTAAATCAAGATGTGCACTATGATTCAGGCACAACAACAAGCCCGAATGCGAAGGGGAAAACAATGAAAGTTGAAGATCTGATTCTCGTCAGTGTCGATGACCACGCGATCGAGCCGCCAAATGCCTTTGCTCGTCACATGCCTGCCCGTTTCAAGGGGCGCGAGCCGCATGTGATCAAGAAAGGCGATCGCGATGTTTGGGTGTTCGAGGAGCAGGCCACTGGCTACATGGGCCTCAACTCCGTGGTCGGCCGACCCAAAGAGGAATACGGCATGGAGCCGCTGGGCTACGAGCAGATGCGTCGTGGCACCTGGAGTATCAAGGACCGCGTCGACGATATGAACGCCAACGGCGTGCTAGGTTCATTGTGCTTTCCTACCTTCCCGGGTTTTGCCGGGCAACGTTTCCAGGTGCACGCTGACCGTGACGTGTCGATGGCGGCCATCCAGGCTTACAACGACTGGCATTTGCATGACTGGTGCAATGCAGCGCCAGGCCGTTTCATCCCGCTGATGATCGTGCCGTGGTGGGACATGAAGGCCGCTGCCGCCGAGGTCGAGCGCCTGGCCAAGCAGGGGGTGCACGCGCTATCGCTGTCGGATAACCCGGCCATTCACGGTTACCCGTCGATTCACAGCGATTACTGGGACCCGTTGTGGAAGGCCTGCAGCGATAACAAGGTGGTGATCTGCTGTCACATCGGTACCGGCGTAAAAGCCAACCACGCATCGGATTTGTCACCCATCGATGCCTGGATTACCTCCATGCCGATTTCCATCGCCAACTCCGCCGCCGACTGGATCTGGGCGCCCATGTGGAAAAAATTCCCGGACCTGCGCATGGCGCTTTCCGAAGGCGGTATCGGTTGGATTCCTTACCTGCTGGAGCGGGCTGACTTCACCCACCGTCATCACAACGCCTGGACCAACTCCAATTTCGACGGAAAAATGCCCAGTGACATTTTCAACAAGCACTTCATCACGTGCTTCATCGAAGATAATTTCGGCCTGAAAAACCTCGATTACTTGAACGCCGAGATGGTCACCTGGGAAAGCGATTACCCGCACTCCGACTGCACCTGGCCAAACTCGCCGGAAACCGCCTGGGAAGGGTTGCAGCACCTGCCCAAGGAGATGATCGACAAGGTCACTCACTTGAATGCCATGCGTGAGTTTTCCTTCGATCCGTTCTCCATCCATGGCCGGGAAAACTGCACGGTCGGCGCGCTACGGGCTCAGGCCACGCACGTCAGCATCGAGCCTGCCCTGGGCCTGGGCGGCGCCGATCATGGTCGCCATGACAACAAGCCGGTCACCTCCGGCGACATCAATGCGATGTTCGCCCAGGCTGACGCGCAAACCGCGTTGTAAGTTGTCGCTGCTCCCACAGTCGCCGGCCAATGGCGGCTGTGGAGCGGTTGCCGTTCTGTGGTCGCTTCGTTCGAAGCGATTGCGCCTGTGTTGAGCGTGAGAGAGCGCATATGGCCATCAGTCAATTTTCCTACAGCAGTATTCCTCCCGAGGCGGAAGCGCTTCGCCCAGAGGTGCGAGCGTTCATTCACGACACGCTGGCCGATTATCCTCCCACCCTGAGTGCGCGGTCCTGGATGGGGTTCGACGCCGAGTTCAGCAAGAAACTCGGCGCCAGGGGCTGGGTCGGCATGGCCTTGCCCAACGCCTACGGCGGTGCACAGGCGAGCCCGTTTGCCCGCTATGTGATTATCGAAGAGTTGCTGGCTGCCGGTGCGCCGGTATCGGCTCATTGGATCGCCGACCGGCAAAGCGGGCCGCTGATCAATCGTTTCGGCACCGAGCAGCAAAAACAGCATTACCTGCCGGCCATTTGCCGGGGTGAAAGCTACTTCTGCATTGGCATGAGCGAGCCCAATTCCGGTTCGGACCTGGCGTCGATCAAAAGCACTGCGGTGCGTGAGGGCGATGATTGGCTGGTCAATGGCCAGAAGGTCTGGACCACCAACGCCCACCATTCGCACTACATGATTGCCCTGGTGCGTACCGGTGAGAAACAGGCCGCCAGGCATGAGGGCATGTCGCAATTCATCGTCGATCTGAGCCTGCCCGGCATCACCATCCGACCGATTCGCGACCTGGCCGGTGGCGAGCACTTCAACGAAGTGTTTTTCGACAATGTGCGGCTGCCCGCCGACGCCTTGATCGGCACTGAAGGCAAAGGGTGGGACCAGGTCACCGCTGAACTGGCCTTCGAGCGCAGCGGCCCTGAGCGGTTCCTCAGTTGCATGGCCTTGTTGAAAACGCTGATTGACGCGGTGGGTAAGACACCCAATGCGCTACAGGCGCGGGAGATCGGGCGGCTTTCGGCCAAGTTGCTGACACTGCGCAATATGTCGTTGTCGGTCACGGCACAGCTGGCAGCGGGTGAGCATCCGGCCTGGGCGGCTTCCTGCGTGAAGGACTTGGGCAATGCCTTTGAGCAGGAAATTCCCGAGGTTGCCCAGCTGTTACTGGAAACCGAACCACGGCAAGACGGCGGCAGCGAACATGCACGGGTGCTGGCCTACCTGACTCAGATGGCGCCCTCATTCTCACTGCGCGGGGGCACGCGCGAAATTCTACGCGGCATCATTGCCCGCGGGTTGGGGTTGCGATAATGCGCGAGATATTTGAAACGACGATTGAACGCCTGTTTGCCGATGTGGCGACGCCGGCTTATGTGATGGGTTGTGAAGGAGGCGAATGGCCGGCCGAATTATGGGCCGCGCTGGACGAGTCGGGCTTTACCCAGGCGGGTGTCACCGAAGCGCTGGGAGGTGCTGAAGCCAGTTGGGCCGATATGTATGTGCTGGTCCGTGCCGCCGGGCGCTTTTCGGTGCCCGCGCCATTGGGTGAGGCCCTGCTCGCCAACTGGCTACTGAGCAAGGCCGGCCTGGAGGGCAGGGCAGGCGCCCTGAGCATGGCGGCCAGCGCTGATCTGGTGCTCGATGGCGAGCGCGTTCATGGCGCTGCCTATTCGGTCCCTTGGGGGCGCAATGTCGAAGCGCTGGTAGCGATTGCCAATAGCGTAACCGGTGTCCCACATGTGGTGTTGCTTGAGCGCAGTGCTGCCAGCGAACTCACGCCGAGCTTGAATGTGGCGGGCGAGCCACGGGATGACCTGGGGTTCACCAGTGCCCAGGTACTGGCGCAAGCGCCGCTACCCGCCGGGCTCGACGCCGATGTCCTGGAACTGGGCGGTGCGATGCTGCGTGCGGCGCAGACCGCCGGGGCTTTGCACGCGCTATTGGACATGACCGCCAACTACGCCGGCGAACGCAAACAGTTCGGGAAGGCCATTGGTTCGTTCCAGGCCATTCAACAGCAATTGGCGGTATTCGCCGAACAGGCTGCTGCCGCCGGCATTGCCGCCGAGGCCGCCTTTGCAGAGTCCCGTTGGGGCCTGGCCGCGCTGACCATTGCTGCCGCGAAAATCAGCACGGCAGAAGCGGCCAGTGTTGGCGCCGGCATTGCGCATTCCGTGCATGGGGCTATCGGGTTTACCGAGGAGTACCCCCTGCATTTGCTCACGCGGCGGTTGTGGGCGTGGCGCAGCGAATTCGGATCGGCCAGCGTTTGGAGTCAACGTTTCGGCGCTCAAATATGCCAGGGAGGCAGCGATGGATACTGGCCGTTGCTGACCAGCCACGGCCAGCAATCCTTAATCTGCCCTGCGAGTAACCCGGCATGAGCAACTTTCTTCAGATCGAGCGCGAGGACGGCATCGTCACTGTGCGCATGAACCATCCCGATACCCGCAATGCGCTGACGACGCCCGAGCAGATTCAGGAGTTTGTCGACCTGTGTGCGGAACTGCGGCGCGACAAGTCGGCGCGGGTGATGGTGCTCACGGGCAATGGCAGCGCGTTCTGTGCCGGCGGTAACGTCAAGGATATGCACGAGCGTGGCGGTATCTTCGCCGGTTCGCCCTATGAGTTGCGCAATACCTACCGCGATGGCATTCAACGCATTCCCCTGGCGATTTACGAGCTGGATATTCCAGTCATCGCGGCGGTAAACGGCCCGGCGATTGGCGCGGGTCTCGATCTGGCGTGCATGTGCGACATCCGCCTGGCGGCGCCCAAGGCGATCTTCGCCGAGAGTTTCGTGCGCCTGGGCATTGTTCCCGGGGACGGCGGTGCCTGGCTGTTGCCGCGCATCATCGGCATTCCCAAAGCCAGTCTCATGGCGTTTACCGGCGATGCCATCGATGCCGCAAAGGCGCTGGAATGGGGCCTGGTGGAGCAAGTCTGCACGCACGAAACGCTCCAGACGGAAGCTCAGGCGCTGGCGCGACGAATCGCCAGTAATCCGGGGCATGCGTTGCGCCTGTGCAAGCGCCTGCTGCGTGAAGGCCAACATATGCGCCTGGATTCGCTGCTGGAATTGTCCGCGGCGTATCAGGCGCTGGCGCATCACACCGAAGACCATCAAGAGGCGGTGGCGGCTTTTGTCGACAAGCGCGATCCCGATTATCAGGACCGCTGATCACCCATTGCCCACAACAAGAATCGATCTGGAGTAAGCAAAATGCGTGGCGTATTTCGAGAAGACCACAACATGTTCCGTGATCAGGCCCGCCGCTTCGTCGACCGCGAAATCGTGCCTTACCTGCATGAGTGGGAAAAGAACGGCATCGTTCCCAAGGAGGTTTGGCTCAAGGCCGGCGAGAACGGATTGCTGTGCTCCACGGTGCCAGAAGAATATGGCGGCCCCGGAGGTGACTTCGGTCATTCGGCGGTGATGATCGAAGAGCTGGCGCGAGCCAACGCCACTGCCGTGGGTTTCACCACCCACTCGGAAATCGTAACGCCTTATATCGTGGCCTACGGCAGCGAAGAGCAGAAGCAGCAATGGCTGCCGCGTATGGTCAGTGGTGAATTGATTGGCGTGATCGCCATGAGCGAACCGGGGATCGGCAGTGACCTGAGGGCCATGCGCACCTCGGCGCGGCGCGACGGTGACGACTACATTGTCAGTGGCCAGAAGACCTTTATCACCAACGGTGGGAATGCTGGCCTGGTGGTCACTGCCACCAAGATTGACCCCGCGGCCAAAGAGTTGACCTTGATCTGCGTCGAAGAAGACCGTGCCGGCTTCGCCAAGGGACGCCTGCTGGAAAAGATCGGCCTGAAAGGGCAAGACACCGCCGAACTGTTTTTTGATGAAGTCCGGGTGCCTGTCGGCAATCGTTTGGGCGAGGAGGGCATGGGGTTCAAATACCTGACCCATCAACTGGCCTGGGAGCGCCTGATTATCGCGATCCGTGCCGCGCAATCGATCGACACGCTGCTGGAGGAAACCATTGGTTATACCCGTGAGCGCAAGGTCTTCGGCAAACCGGTGCTCGACTTCCAGAACACCCGTTTCAAACTCGCTGAAGCCAAGGCCCAGGCCACCATGTTGCGGGTGTTCGTTGACGACTGCCTGACCAAGGTGATGCGCGGTGAGTTGACGCCTGAAATCGCCGCGATGGCCAAGCTACTGGGGTCGGAAATGCAGGGCAAGCTGCTCGACGAGTTCCTGCAATTGCACGGTGGTTATGGCTTCATGAGCGAATACAAGATCAGCCGTGCCTGGGTAGATGCTCGCGTTGCTCGGATCTACGGCGGCACCTCGGAAATCATGAAAGAAATTATCGGCCGTACCCTTTGAAGTACTGCCGCAGGAGGCAATCAGATGAATAACTCCCTTTATGACATTCCTTTGAAAAAAAACGATGGCAGTGCCAGCCGCCTGGGCGACTACCAGGGCAAAGTTCTGCTGGTGGTCAACGTCGCTTCAAAATGCGGCCTGACCCCGCAATACGAGGGGTTGGAAAAGCTGTACCAAAGTAAAAAAGACCAGGGGTTTGAGGTGTTGGGTTTCCCGGCCAATAACTTCAGGGAACAGGAGCCGGGGAGCGACGCGGAAATCGTCGAGTTCTGTTCGGTCAACTATGACGTCCACTTTCCGTTGTTCTCGAAAATCTCGGTGGTCGGCGCGGATCAGCACCCTCTCTACACTCAACTGACTGGCTCGCAACCTGAAGCCATCGGTGACGGTCCGTTCCGTGAGCGGTTGAAGGGATATGGCATCGAGTCGGCCAACACCACGGACGTGCTGTGGAATTTCGAGAAATTTTTGATCGACCGCCACGGCGCGGTGGTTGCGCGTTTCGCTCCGGACGTTACGGCGGATGACCCTCGGTTGCTTGACGCGATAAATACACAGTTGGCCAAAGAGGCTTAGGCGTGCAGACGGTCGACACAGTGAGTGCACTTCGCGCGTTGGTAACCCGCGCGCGCAGTGAAAACAAGAAAGTCGCTCTGGTGGCAACCATGGGCAATTTACATGAGGGTCATATAGCCCTGGTTCATTGGGCCAGGCAGCGGGCTGATTATGTGGTCGCGAGTATCTTCGTCAATCCACTCCAGTTCGGGGCGAGTGAGGATCTGGCCGGCTATCCTCGGACGCCGGAGGCGGATCGAGAGAAACTGGTCGACGCTGGCTGTGATGCGCTATTTGTCCCGGCTGTCGAACAGATCTATCCCGAAGGAATGCTTAACCAGGCCATTGTTAGTGTGCCGAACGTCTCCGAAGGTTTGTGCGGTGCAGCGCGCCCAGGACACTTCGATGGCATGGCTACGGTCGTTGTCAAATTGCTGAATATCGTTCAGCCGAGCGTCGCGGTTTTCGGGGAGAAGGACTATCAGCAGTTGGCGGTCATTCGTTCAATGGCCAGGGATCTCAATATGACAGTCGACATTGTCGCTGCTCCGACCATTCGAGCCCCGGATGGGTTGGCGTTATCTTCCCGCAACGGTTATCTGACCGATAGAGAGCGTGCCATTGCTCCAGTGCTTTATGCATGCCTGCAACAAATGGCGGCGTCTATCCAGGTTGAGGGTCGGGTGGCTGAGGGCCAGTTGATGGAATGTCGTCGACGTATAAGCGACGCCGGTTTTCAGCTGGAGTACTTTGAGGTCAGGAATGCCCAGAATTTAAATCCTGTGACAAGCACTGATACTCATTTTGTGATCCTGGTGGCGGCGCGCATCGGTAAAACGCGACTCATCGATAATTTGACGGTGGATCTTCGCCTGGGTGACTGAATTAACCATCACGGAATGCATCACCACACAGTCCCAAGGGGGGCCTCAGTCCATCGTGAAAACAGAAAGATCACCAAAGGAAACGACAGTGGGCCTTTATCGAGCATTCGCTGCGCTTTGCCTGTGTTTTGTCTCTCTAGTCGGCGTTGCTCAGCAAGCCCCAGCGGATGCCTATGGTGCCGACACCCAGCGTGCCAAAGCCTTGCTGGCAAAAGCTGTCGCCGAGTACAAAGCCAAGGGCGACACAGCGTTAGCCGAGTTCAGCCGGCAGGGGGCCTATGTCGATGGTGAGCTGTACATCTACGTGGTAGATACCTCCGGTGTAATGCTTGCGAGCGGCGGGCCTTCAGTTTCACTGGTCGGCAAACCGGTGGTCAGCTTCCTGGACGACGACCTCAAAGCTGTATTCCAGCAAGCCATTTCACAGCCAGATGACGGCGTTGTGCATAGCGCCGAATACCGCTGGTGGAACTGGCAACACGCCAAGGTCGAGCGCAAACGGGTGTTCTATCAGCGTGTGCAGGATCGGGTGATCTCCGTGGGTTACTACATGCCACGGTCGAGCCCGGAACAGGCACAACAACTGCTGCGCCAAATCTCGGGGCAAGTTGCCAACGACGCTAAAACCACCTTCAGCCTCATTAATCAGCACGATAAGCAGCTCACCCGGGATGATCTTTATGCCTTTGTGGTGGACCTGAAAACCCAGCGGTTTGTCGCTCACGGTTTTTCGCCCCGGTTGATCGGCACCGACTTCAAGTCATTGCGCTCAACCGACGGCAAGCCTATTGGCGAGGATATTCTCAAGCAGATGAGCGCCCATGAAACAGGGGAGATCGCCTATCTGTGGCGCAACCCTATGACCGGGCAGAACGAATACAAGAGGACTTTTCTGCAGCGGGTGAACGGGTACATCGTCGCCGTGGGCTGCTATGCAATCAAGTGATCAATGATGGGTGATATCGGTGTTTTGAGCCATGGCAGCGACAAGGCGACCCGTAGCCATTGGATGATTCTGTCCATTATCAGCTTCAACTTTATCTCGTACGTATGCAGTGGCTTGCCGCTTGCTGTGTTGCCGGGCTACGTCCTCAATGACCTGGGCCTGCCCTCGGTTTTCGCGGGTGTGGTGATCAGCTCGCAGTACCTGGCGACGCTCCTGACCCGCCCCTTGGCTGGTGGCGTGGCCGATCGCCTGGGTGCCAAATACGCGGTGGTGTGTGGGTTCAGTGGCTTGATGTTGAGCGGCACCCTGACTGCGCTCGCCATTTTCCTGCACACCCAACCCTGGTTGACCCTGACACTATTACTGCTGGGGAGGTTGGTGTTGGGGGCGTCCACAGCCATGATTTCCACGCCCTGCTGCACCTGGGCCATCGGGTTATGCGGTGCCCCTCGGGCAGCACAGGTCATGTCGTGGAACGGAATAGCGGCTTACGGCGGCACGGCTGTTGGCGCGCCACTGGGTGTGCTGCTGCACAATTCGTTGGGTATCGCCAGTGTGGGGTTGAGCACCGTGTTGCTTGGCCTGATGTTCCTGCTTTTGGCTCTGGGCAAGCGGTCAGCTCCATTAGTGACAGGCGCCCGTCTGGCATTTTATCGAGTCCTGTTCGCCGTCATGCCAAATGGCCTGGTCCTGGTTTGCAGTTCGGTGGGGTTTGGCGGGCTGACGGCGTTCGTCGCACTGTTCTTCGACAGTCTGGGCTGGGATCACGCCGCCTACTGTCTAAGTGGCTTCGGGGCAGGTTTTATCGTTGCCCGATTGTCGTCGCCGGGAATACTGCAGCGATTCAGAGGGTACAAGGTGGTGGGTGGGTGCCTGCTTGTACAGACCTTGGGCATGCTGCTGATATGGCTCGCGCCGTCTCCTGCGCTGGCCATTGCCGGCGGGGCGTTGACCGGGATAGGGGTGTCATGGGTCTATCCGGGGCTAGGCGTGGAGACATTGGCGAGCACTCCGGCCGCGAACCGTAACTCGGCGCTCAGTGCCCTTTCAATATTTTTTGATATTGCAGTGGGGATCGCCGGCCCGGTGATGGGCCTGGTTGCCTCAGGTTTTGGCTATGCTGCGATATTTCTCTGTGCTGCACTGATGTCAGCAGGCGGGTTTCTAGTGGCGCTCTGCCTATGTTGGCGGAAGGGCCGCATACGCGATTGATACGGCTTGCTTAATGGCGTCCCTCTGTTTGACATGACTGATGCGCAAGTAAGCCCTTCGACGCTCTGAGAGCGCAGCGATCCACAGGCTTCCTGTTCGCGGCCTGCCTGGCCGACGATGTGATCGACTGGACGCCATGCCATAATGGAAAGCCCTCTCGATTTTGAAGATCATGACAGACTCACAGGCACCCGCCTCCCCGAGATACAAACGTCGTCCACAACAGATGCGTGGCCATGAGCGTGTCGAGATGATTCTGGATGCTTGTGCACGCCTCATGGTGGGGAAAGGTGTGCTCAGTCTGACCATGCATGGTATTGCCAAGGAAGCGGGTACTTCCATTGGGTCGCTTTATCATTTTTTTAGGGATAAGGAGGAGGTCCTGAGCGCATTGGGCCGTCGCCATATTGATGCGCTAGGCAAAATTGCCAGTGAGCTTCTTCTTATTGAACCCGCCACCTGGATTGGATTTAGTACGGCGGATACAGTTAAACATTTAGTGCTTCCATTGCTGGAGTATGTTGAGAAAAATCCTGATTTTCTGCATATGATCAGCCCGAATTTCTCTGCTGGCCAGCTTCAGGCTTCTGATTTACAGGTACAGCTCAAAGAAATTTATAGTCATGTTGTTATGTTACGCATTCCTAATGTCAGTACCGAAATGTGTGAAGTGTATGCGGTTGCAATGTTGGCGTTACCTGCTGGTCTTTGTCGCGCAGCATTTGAAAATGATAATTTTAAAAGTTTGCTTATTCTAAACGAGGCGCCACGCGCCTTGGTTGCATACCTTGAGGCAATAGAAAAGCAGGGCGCTTGATGAGATAGTCACCCCTGTAAAATCTAAACTTTCGCAGGGTGTTCTGTTTCGAAGGCCATTTCCTCGATTCACTGTTCCAGCGAGGTGGCAGTGACCAGGACTGGGTAATGCTTGATCTGCAAGCGTGTTGCGATGCTGTTGCCATTGAGCGGGAGAATGGTGATCCCGGGAGCGGCTGCGCGAATCCGAGCCAGAGCTTTTAAATCAGCCACTTCGACAGCCAGGCCAACTGTACCCAGCTCGCGCAGGACTGTGCCCCGCTCCTGAAGCCAAGCCAGTGACTTGGGATCGTCCCCCACCAGAAAGAAGGGCGGCAGGCCAGGCATGTCCAGGGTTCGAGGTGTGATCTTGCCTGGGCTCAACCGAGAACTGCTGATGGGTAGCATCCAGGCCTCATCAGATAGCAGGGAGACCTCGGCACGGAAAAGTCCGTTAGGTGTCCCTCCATTCATCTGAGCATCGAATACTCGAAGATCGGTTTGAGCGAAGTCGCCGGGCAGACCCTCAACAACTGTCAGTTCTGCTAGGGCGAAGGGTGTCAGTATCAGAATGAGACAAGAGGTGAGGGGGATTTGCTTCATGGTGATGGGACCTGTTCGACCGCGGGGTTCATTGCTGGGACCCTGTTCATTTTTCCGGCACCCATCCCCCTCCAAGCGCCTGATACAGAGAAATCACGTTCTTAAGCTGGTTCTCCCGAATCTGAATGGCTGACAATTCGGTGTTAAACAGATTGCGCTGAGCGTCCAGTACTTCAAGGTACGAAGAGTAGCCCCCTTGGTAACGATCCCTGGCGATTTCCAGTGAGCGAGCCAAGGTAACCCGGCGAGCATGCACTCGCGTTATCTGCTCCTCGAGGCGTTTGACGCCAGATAATGAATTTTCAACTTCACCAAAAGCTTTGAGCGCAGTGGCCCTGTACGAATAAGCCGCTTGATTGCGTTGGGCGGTGGCGACCCCGACTTGGGCTTCGAGTCGACCAGCGCTATAGATCGGTGCCAAGACGCTCGCCCCCAGATCCCAAACTTTGACTGGATCGAAATCCAAGGCATTTACATAAAGCCGTCCTATGCCACTCGACAGTTGCACTTGGGGGAGGAATTCGTCACGCCGTGCATCCAGCTTCAGGTCAGCAGCGGCGACCAACTGTTCGGCCTGCTGTATATCAGGGCGCCTGCGCAGCAATTGCGCGGGCAAGAGTCCTGGCACCGTGGGCGGTGTAAGGGTTTGAAGCTCTCGTCCCCGGTGTAGATCGCCCGGCAGCGTGCCGGTTAATAAACGAATGGCGTTCTCTTGCTGACGGATAGCCTGCTCAAGTTCGGGGATCATCTGTGCGGCAGATTCGTACTCAGACTGCGCCTGGGTAAGTTCCAGTTGCGAGGTGTAGCCTTCGTTTGCTCGATCCTCAGCGACACGCAATGCGTCACGGCGTGATTGTGCGGTATCTCGGGTAACCTTTAGCTGGGTGTCCAGGGACACCAGTGAAATGTAGGCCCGCACGGTGGTACTGGCCACAGACAGGCGAATGTTATCCCTGTCAGACTGGCTTGCCTGATAACTCATCTGCGCCGCGTTTTCCAAGGTGCGCAGGCGGCCCCAGAGGTCCAGTTCATAAGACGCCTGCAGCTCCGGTTGTATGGACCGCGTATGGGTGATGCCGGTAGTCCCCAAACTGCGATTGGTTTGTCCGCCGACCGAACCGTCCAGAGTCGGCAACAGCGCTGAGTGGGACAGCCTGATCTGCTGTCGGGCTTCTTCAACTCTGGATATGGCCTCTAGAATGTCAGTGTTATGGGCCAGAGCAGCCTCAACCAGGTCATTAATCGCTGGTTCATCGAACGTTTGCCACCACGTGCCGGATATCGGTGCGGGGACTCCGATGGGTGCGCGCCAGGCCGCCGGGGCAAATACTTTGGCCTCCTGGGGTGAGGCTGTTTTGACCGGGGCGCAAGCAATCAAGCCGAATGCGGCGCCTAACGACATCCACTGCAGGGCACCATACGCTTTGATATTCATGGCGCCGAACTCCGCTTCGAGGTGTCGCTGGTATCGACATGGGTGATCACCGACATGCCTGGACGCAGCCGGTGCAACAAGGGTTGCTCTGGATCCAGGACTATTCGAACGGGAATACGTTGTGCGACTTTAGTAAAGTTGCCTGTTGCGTTGTCCGGACGCAGGACGCTGAATTCCGAGCCGGTGGCTGGGGCCAAACGTTCGAGTCGCCCCGTCAGACGTGCGCCGTCCAGTGCGTCCACATCAAGGCTGACAGGTTGGCCCACTAGCATATGGTGAATCTGGGTTTCCTTATAATTGGCGATCACCCACAGTTGTTCCGGCACCAGGTAGAGCAGTTGCGAGCTCGCCGATACATATTGGCCAAGACGCACCGATACCTCGCTGAGAACGCCGTCGCGCGGCGCCCTGATCTGTGTATTGTCCAAATCGATCTCAGCCAGATGAAGAGCCGCTTGTGCGGTTCTGACCTGCGCCTGGAGCACCCCTCGTGAAACACGGGTGGACTTGACGGTCTCTTCTGCAATGTTGATGGCGGCTCGCGCTTTTTTGACGTTCGCACTGGCGGCCCGAGCGGTCGCGCGAATCTGGTCGCGTTCACGTACAGAGACCGACCCACGAGAGGCCAACTCGTTGACCCGCAGTTCGTCGGCCTGCGCACGGGCATATTCTGCTTGCGCCGAATAGAGTTCCGCCCCTCGAGAGGTGAGTGTCGCCTGGTCTGACGCCTGGGTTTGCACAGAGTTGTCCAGTTCTGCCTTCCGGGCGTCAAGGTCGGCCTGTGCTTGCTCGACTCGCTGGCGATAAATCCGATCATCGATTTGCAACAGGGTCTGGCCTCGACGCACAGCCTCGAAGTCGCGCACCAATACCTTTGCGACATAACCGTTGACCTGAGGTGCCATGACCGTTATCTGTCCCCGGACATAGGCGTTTTCAGTGGTGGTGATGGCGCTGTTGAAAGGCCAGAATTGCCAAGCGTAAAGAATCGCCAGAATACCCGCCAAAGCCACACCAATCATTATGAAAACCGTACCCCGTCGGGGCTTTATGATTTTTGGCGGGTCCTGGGCCGCACTGCCAGTATCTGCCACCGAGATGGAGTCTTGCGTCGCTGGATTCTGCGGGTTGGGCTGTCCGTTTCCGGCTTTGTCATTTCGGGTCATAAGAGGGTCACACAGTCACAGGATGGGTAATGTCGGGCTTGGGCTGTTCGGCCTTCTTTGCCGCCCGTGCGGCACGCACGGTGTGGAATAGCGACCAACTCAAGAAGCTGATGGTCAGCAAGCCGATAACACGAAAGACGTCATTGAATGCCAGCACATTGGCTTCACGGCTGGCTACCTGGCTCAGTTGCGAGATGCCCTGGGCCTGACGTAGAACAGGGTCGGTCTGGGTCGCGCTGTAGATCTGGTTCTGGATCTGCAACCGCTGAGCCACCACAGGATTGGTCGGGTCGAGATGGCCATTGATCTGGCTCGAATGGAATTTTTCGCGCATCACCTGGAAAGAGCCGAAAGCAGCGGGGCCCGCCAACCCACCTATGCTTTGGGTGAGAGAGAACAGCACGGCAAAACTGACCATGTACTGCGGCCCGTTTTTCAAGGCGCTCATTACGCCAATCAGCATCAGCGGCCCCATGAACATCCCGGCTGCAAACGAGAGCAGTCCCTGGCTGAGGAACATATCGTGTGGACGCGTCAGATTGGTTGCGTCGGCGTCCATGAAGCTACCCAGGCCTATCAGGACGATGGACGTCAGGATCTGCGGAATCACCGCCTTCTGACTGAACGTCAGAGCGCTGGTGCACATACCTCCCAGCAAACCTGCAAGCATGACTGCATACAACGAATGCAGTTGGTCTGCGCCCATACCAAGTGTCTGTAGTAGTCCGACGGCGCCGAAGTTCTGTTCTGAGAGGATGAAGCGCAACATCATTGCGCCCATGGCGAAACGCAAAGTCTCCAATGATCCCAGCCAGCGAGTTTGCAGCAATGGGTTCTTGCGGTTGTACTCGATGATGAAGGCAGCGGTCAGCAAAATGACCGATGCGAGCAGCGCATACCCCATCCATAGCTGGCTGTTCCACCATTGCACGCGGCCCTGGGCCAGCACCGCAGCTATCAATGCCAGCCCCGGAGCAAGTAGCGCGAAGGTTACGAAGTCCAGCGATTCAAAGATTTTGATCCGCTCTCCCGGAGGCAGTTTGAGAACGACGACGGCGGCGAGACTGCACAGCGCCAGGCCTGCTTCAAAGACGTACAGTCGATGCCAGAACAGTGGTCCCTGGAATCCGCTCTCTATGGCTTAAATCGCCATTCATTAGGACTTGCTGAGGAGGGCGGGCTTCTGTGGGGTGTCGGTGGTTCCGTAGAAGGTTTATGCGGCGTCGACGGCCAAACGCCTTGCGTGCATCCCAAGGAAGGGCGGCACTTGTCCCGGAACGCAGAAATGACACGATGGCTGGCTCCTTGCTGGCCTTGGATGTGGTTCTCATTATAAATGACAACCAACCGTTGTGTGATGAACTGGTGAGCCGGCTGGAGGAGAAAATTCCAGCGATGGCGAAAGGCACGATTAATGCGGCCTATATCAATACGCTGGCGGCCGGACTCAGTGTGATGGAAGTCATGAATGGCGTGCTCGTTGATACAACGGCCGATGGTCAGCACAAGGTTATTCGAGTGGCCAAGCCCAAGCATAAGATAGCTTCGGGCAGGATTATCAAGGTGCGCCGCTTTTGATAACGAAAGATTGAGAGGGCCCGTATCTTCACGATGTCGCCGTGCAACACGCGGGAAGTCTGACACTTCGGCAAGTCCAGCCTTCCTGCTGAGCAGGATAACCGCCAAGCTCGCCGGTGCGTTGGGTCCGCTAATCAGTGCCTGGGCTCTCAGCTTAGCCAAGCCTGTTTGATGTGTCCGGCGTTCTCGCCGATCGTGTGAAGTGCCCCTCGGACGTTGGCGCCAATATCTGTTGTACTTTGGTTTTCTACCTTCAAGGTCAGTTCCATCACCGCAGCCTCCAGGGCTAGCTTATTTTGATATAGCCGCTCAAGAACATCAGAAAGTGAATATTCGCTGGGCATCGTTTTGGCTCCAATCGAGGACTCAAGAGCGTAGCAGCGGAAGGGGTGGAAACAAAGTGCGGTTGAATAAGCGAGCGGTAGGCGATGCTCGCGCTCTGCGTGATATAGCAAGGGCGCTGGTCGCGAAGGGTATCGATCCCCGCGATCAGCGGTGCCTTGAGCGCAATGCCAAGCTGTTGAACCGCAAAACACCTCCTGAGCGTCGTAATAGCGTTGATGTGCTGCAGATCCTCGGCCCTTGGGAGAGGGGCGCGGCACCACCCGAAGATGTTGCCGTCGTGCGCTGGGGTTCAAGCAATGCTGAATCGGGTTATGCCAACACCGTCGGTCTACCGTCGCCGGGCTTGAGAACGATCGCCCGTAACACATCTGAATGCTAACTTTGTGCCCATAGACTCACACCTCTACGCCATTGCACTGACCGATGGCACCGCGTGCTCCCTTAACCCTATCTATGCATCGGGATGAGTGGAGGGCCGGAGAGGTGCATTCTGCCGTCCAGGTTAGCCAGCCACAACCGCCGGCTTAGCCGAATCCGATTCGTGACCCCGGCCGAACGCCACCAAGGGTTGGACCGAAAGATCCTGGCGCGGCGTCATGTAGTGTACAAGCAGGCGAGGGAGAAAAATCCGGAGCGCTGGCCTGGCCAGACACGCAACTGGGAGCCGATAGGCACGGTGCTGCTGAACCCAGACCGGGAGCAGCCAGCTGAGAAAAGAGCTGCATAATTAGACGGTGACGCGACAACTACCTTGAAAAACGCCGGGAATGTGAGCGTGTCGTTAGCTTCCATGCCACAAAATGCTTAGCGTGCATGGGGCAGGTTTGGTTTCGCCACGAACATCATCGGTTTTGATCCGTCAGCTTTGACTGGCAATGAGTTATTTCCTAATCGTCTGAATATCGGTCTGATTCGCTATTTTCGGCATAGTGTCCATCTACGAATTTCTTGCGCACTGCAATTGAGCGGCTAATAGCTTGTAGGAACGAACCGCAAGAAGGGTGGCGGCCGCGAAAACTGAGTGCAACACCTGACCTTTCCGGTACGGTGCTGCCCCTATGTCCTATTCCGAACTCAGCGTCGAAGAGCGCGCCATCATTCAACTCAGTCAAGCTCAAGGCTTCAGCCTGCGCGGCATTGCTCGCCTGATTGACAGGTCGCCCTCGACCATCAGCCGAGAGCTGAAGCGCAATCGAGGCAGTAGTGGTGCTTACTCGGCCCGCTGCGCCCAGCAACAGATGAACATTCGGCGCCAGGTTTGTCGCCCCAAGCGCAAGCTTGTGCCGGGCAGCGAGCGCTTCGAACTGGTGGCCCACATGCTGCGTAAGCGTTTGTCTCCCGAGCAGATTGCCGGCAAGCTGCGCAGCATGACCATACCCAACCTCAGAGATGCCTACGTCTGTCGTGAGACGATCTATAACGCGATCTATGCCTTGCCGGTCGGCGAGTTGCGCAAGGAGCTGATCGTCTGCCTGCGCCAAGGCAAGACGACGCGCCGGCCGCGCTCTGGTGGCGTGGATCGGCGCGGCCAGATCCCTGAGATGGTCAGCATTCATGTTCGCCCGCCAGAGATCGAAGACCGGCTGATGCCGGGGCATTGGGAGGGCGACCTGATCAAGGGTAAGGCCAACGCCTCGTCGGTAGGCACGTTGGTGGAGCGCACCAGTGGCTACCTGATGCTGATGAAGATGAACGACGCAACGGCGACCTCGGCGATGGAGGGCTTCAGTGCAGCGCTCAACAGCATGCCGCTGGCGATGCGCAAGAGCATGACCTACGACCAGGGCCGGGAGATGGCGCGGCATGCTGAAATCACCCAGCAGACAGGGGTCGCTATTTACTTCTGCGACCCGCACAGCCCCTGGCAGCGCGGTAGCAACGAAAACATCAACGGCCTGATCCGCCAGTACCTGCCCAAGGGGACTGACTTGTCGGTACACAGTCAAGAGCAATTGAATGCCATCGCCTTGGAGCTGAATATGCGCCCCCGTAAACGCTTCGATTTCAAGTGCCCGATCGAAGTCATGGGCGAGGTGATGCAGGAAGCCATGGCTATGCGGCATCATGCTCCAGCTTCAAATCAATAACCGTGTTGCACTCAGCTTCTGCAACCGCCGGTTTATTTACCGCCTTAGTCAAAAATGCGATAAAAAATGTTCGAATTAGTGCTTTTGAGTACTCGCGTGTTGTCGTACGAAAGTGACTGTCGCGGGGGCTATAGGTGCTTCTTTGACGGATGACGCATCTTGCGTGGGTAACCTATTGTTTTGTAAATATTTTTTTTATATTTTTAGGGGAGCGCTGATAATGCGTTGTTTATTAAGCAACAAACTTGAAATGTTCATGTCTCTAGTCTAAGGTCAAGAAAAACTAGAGTAGAATAGTGCGGTGGAAAAGCGTGTTTTATACTTAATGCAAATTGGATGGCGCCGTTGTCGCATGGATAATTATAAAAAATTCGTCTCCAAATTCGTCTTGCTTTTCAGTCGTTTTGCCGTGCTTATGTGCATATTGCTATGCATTAGTTTTGTTACCTTGCAAGCTAAGGATTACGGTGGGATGGAGCAGCAGCGCATCAGCGAAGTGTTTGCAGGTAATGTAGATATTTCCGCGCCGGTGGATGAGTTTAAGGTGCGCGTCGTAAAGTCTGAAGGAAAAATCAAAGGTTACGTATTCCAAAGCCAAGATGTCGTAGATATACCCGCATATTCGGGTAAACCCATTAATATGCAGGTCATTCTTGACACTCAAGGCGTAATACTGGATGCATATGTATTGGAGCACCATGAACCAATTCTGTTAATCGGAATTCCAGTGGCGAAGCTCCACGCATTTGACGATAAATACAAGGGCATCAAAGCTGATCGACGGGTAGTCGTGGGTCGTTCCAGCGATCCAGAGACGGTGACAGTTGACGGGATCGCCGGAGCCACAGTAACCGCCATGGTGGTGAATGAAATCATCATGCGTGCGGCACATAAAGTGGCGGTGTCGTTGCAACTGATCGAGGACAACAGCGGCGTTAAGCAGAAACCTGCTGCCGTGCGTGAAGATTTTTTTAAGCCTGCCACCTGGGAGCAACTGACCGGCAACGGCGCAATCCGCCGGTTAAGCCTAACCCGCGGTCAAGTCGACGCTGCATTCAAGGGTACTGAGGCCGAGGGGGTTGACAATGCTCCGCCCGGACAGGAAGACGATACTTTCATAGAACTATACACCGCCGATCTGAACCCACCCGCCATTGGTCGAAACCTGCTGGGCGATAATCAATATCGCTTCTTGATGCAAGACCTCAAGCCAGGTGAGCACGCCATCGTAGTGCTAGGTCGTGGCCTCTATTCCTACAAGGGCTCCGGTTATGTGCGAGGAGGAATTTTCGATAGGGTGCAATTGCGTCAGTTCGGCAACATCATCAGCTTTCGCGACATGGACCATCAACGTTTGTCCGACGTGTTCGCAACGGGCATGCCCGAGTTCAATGAAATGTCCATTTTCATTGTTCGTGAGCCCGTCCGGTTCGATCCAGGATCGCCCTGGACCTTGGAATTGCTGGTGCGTCGCCAGACCGGCGCTGTCGGTGGTACCTTCAGCAGCTTCGAACTGCCTTACCAATTGCCAGAACAATACCTTTTGCGTCCGCCACCCACCGCTCAAGAGCTGGAGGCTATCGAGGTTGCCAATAGACCGACATGGGTCAATATCTGGTATCAGAAAGCCTTTCAGATCGGGGTTCTTTGCACGGCTCTGGCTGTATTGATGATTATCTTGTTCCTGCAAGATACCTTCACCAAGTACCCGCGTTTTCTCCACTGGTTGCGTCGGGCTTACCTGATGTTCACCGTCGTGTTCATCGGCTGGTATGCACTGGGGCAGATTTCTGTGGTTAATGTACTGACCTTCGCCCATGCTCTGTTCGATAACTTCCGTTGGGAATTGTTTCTTACCGACCCGATTGTGTTCATTCTTTGGACGTTCACCGCCGCCAGTATTCTGCTGTGGGGAAGAGGAGTTTTCTGTGGTTGGTTGTGTCCCTTCGGCGCGTTGCAAGAGTTGATCAACGAAGCCTCCCGCAAGCTGAAGATTCCCCAATATGAGCTGCCTTTTGCATTACATGAGCGCCTATGGGCGGTGAAGTACATCGTTTTGTTAGTGCTGTTCGGCATCTCGCTTGAGTCGATGACTACCGCCGAGCAATTTGCTGAGGTGGAGCCGTTCAAGACCGCCATCACCCTAAAGTTCGACCGCCAATGGTGGTTTGTGGCTTACGCAGGGGGGCTGCTGATCATCAACATTTTTACCCGCAAGATCTATTGCCGCTACGTCTGCCCGTTGGGCGCTGCATTGGCCATTCCTAGCAAGCTGCGTCTGTTCGACTGGCTTAAACGACGCAAGGAATGCGGCTCGCCCTGCCAACTATGCGCCAAGGAATGTGAAATCCAGGCGATTCACCCGGACGGTCATATCAACGTCAACGAGTGTCATTACTGTCTGGATTGCCAGATGACTTACCACAACGAAAACAAATGCCCGCCGTTGGTGCTCAAGAATAAGCGCAAGACGCGGGACAAACCGGCGCCGGTGCCAGAACACACTGAGTTGATTCCGGTGGTGCAGGTATTCAAGCCATGAATATCTAAGCTGGACGAAACATTGCGATTCTTGTTTTTTCACCCGCATCCAATGGAGCAGCAACCATGACTGACAACAAAACGAATGCTGATCATGAACCTAAGGAGGCAACGCAGGAATTTAAATCGCCCGGCCTTAGCCGTCGCGGTTTTCTCGGTACCAGTGCGCTTGCCAGCGCTTCGCTAGCCGGTGCATCGGCACTTGGCAGCGTGGTCTTCACCCGCGAATCCTGGGCGGCTGCGGCTAAGGATGCGCAGTCGAAAATTCACGTGGCGCCGGGTGAACTGGACCAGTATTACGGTTTCTGGAGCGGCGGCCATCAGGGCGAAGTGCGGATCATGGGGGTTCCATCGATGCGCGAGTTGTTACGCATACCGGTATTCAACGTCGACTCTGCCACCGGTTGGGGGCTGACCAACGAAAGCAAGCGGATACTGGGTGATAGCGCAAGATTCATGAATGGCGATTGCCACCATCCACACTTGTCCATGACTGACGGTAAGTACGACGGCAAGTACCTGTTCATCAATGACAAGGCCAACTCCCGGATCGCGCGCATTCGCCTAGACATTATGAAGTGCGA
Organism: Pseudomonas sp. G11; assembly: GCF_029457515.1. Classification (NCBI taxonomy): domain Bacteria; kingdom Pseudomonadati; phylum Pseudomonadota; class Gammaproteobacteria; order Pseudomonadales; family Pseudomonadaceae; genus Pseudomonas; species Pseudomonas sp. G11. The sequence continues at coordinate 5,343,610 of NZ_CP120377.1, read as the reverse complement.
CAAGATGCTTACTGTGCCCAACGTACAGGCGATCCATGGCCTACGGCTGCAAAAGGTGCCCCATACTCAGTATGTGTTCGCCAACGCTGAGTTCGTTATTCCGCATCCCAACGACGGTAGCACCTTCGACTTGCAGGATAAGAACAGCTTCACAATGTTCAACGCTGTCGATGCCGAGAAAATGGAGATGGCCTTCCAGGTGATCGTCGACGGCAACCTGGACAACACCGACGCTGACTACACCGGCAAATACGCCGCCAGCACCTGCTACAACTCCGAGAAGGCCTACGACCTGGGCGGTATGATGCGCAACGAGCGCGACTGGGTGGTGGTGTTCAACATCCCTCGCATCGAAGCGGCGATCAAGGCCGGCAAGTTCATCACCCTGGACGGTTCTAAGGTCCCTGTGGTGGATGGGCGCAAAAGCGACGGCAAGGATTCTGAATTTACCCGCTATATCCCTGTGCCGAAAAATCCTCATGGGCTCAATACCTCGCCTGACGGCAAATATTTCATCGCCAACGGCAAGCTCTCGCCTACATGCACAATCATTGCAACTGCCAAGCTCGACGATTTATTTGATGACAAGCTCAAAGACCCACGGGACGTGGTAGTCGGTGAGCCTGAACTGGGACTGGGGCCGTTGCACACCACCTTCGACGGCCGCGGTAACGCCTATACCACCTTGTTTATCGATAGCCAGGTAGTGAAATGGAACATGGAAGAGGCGATCCGCGCCTACAAGGGAGAGAAGGTCAACTACATTAAGCAAAAACTCGACGTGCAGTACCAACCCGGACATAACCACGCGTCGCTGACCGAAACCCGTGAGGCCGACGGCCAGTGGCTGGTGGTACTCAGCAAGTTTTCCAAGGATCGCTTTCTGTCGACCGGTCCGCTGCACCCGGAAAACGACCAGTTGATCGATATTTCCGGTGACGAGATGAAGCTGGTGCACGACGGCCCGGCCTTCGCTGAACCACATGACTGCGTCATGGCCCGTCGAGATCAGATCAAGACTAAAAAGATCTGGGACCGCAACGATCCGTTTTTTGCAGAAACCGTGGCTATCGCTGCGAAGGACGGAATTAAACTGGAGACTGATAACAAGGTTGTCCGAGAGGGCACGAAAGTTCGTGTCTATATGACTTCTATGGCCCCTGCCTATGGAATGCAAGAATTTACCGTAAAACAAGGCGATGAGGTTACTGTGACGATAACTAATATCGATAAGATTGAGGATGTCTCTCACGGCTTTGTCATGACTAATCATGGTGTAAGTATGGAGATTAGCCCGCAACAAACATCGTCGATAACTTTCATTGCTGACAAGCCCGGTCTGCATTGGTACTACTGCAGTTGGTTCTGTCATGCACTGCACATGGAAATGGTTGGGCGTATGAAAGTCGAGCGAGTTTAACGGCCCCCCGCGCTGCCAAGAAGGAAAATGCAGTGTCTAGGCATCTCTTGTTCAAGATGCGATGGGCGTTAACTCTATTTTCATTGATGTTAACGTCCCTCGCATATTCGTCGCCTCGGCCCATCACTGAATTGTTAATGCATGCAGAGGGCGCCAACCGCTGGAGACTTCCTTTAGGAGAATACAAAGGCCAATTTACTATTGAGCAATCTATGCAGATAGTTTGTGATAAAGGTGCGGTCTTTGACGCTGAAGGTGCTGGGAACGCGCTTTTTATCAGTGCGCCCGATGTGCGCGTCGAAGGCTGTACTTTGCTTAACTGGGGGCGCGATATGACAGCGATGAACGCTGCGATTTTCATCGGCCCTCAAGCGACAGGCGCGATGATACGCAACAATACAATGAACGGGCCGGGATTTGGTATATGGGTGGATAGGGCGCATGACGTTAGCCTGATTGACAACGATATTGAAGGCGACCCGAGCATTCGCTCCCAAGACCGCGGCAATGGGATTCATCTGTATGCCGTGCACGGCGCCAAGGTTATCGGTAATCACGTGCGACAGACCCGGGACGGGATCTACATCGATACCTCGAATGGCAACCTGCTGCAGGGCAATACTTTGGAAGACCTGCGCTATGGCGTGCACTACATGTACGCCAACGACAACCAGTTGCTGGGCAATACCACCCGCCGCACACGCACCGGTTATGCCTTGATGCAGAGCCGCAAGCTGACGGTGATTGGCAATCGCTCCGAGCAGGACGAAGGCTATGGCATCCTCATGAACTACATCACCTATTCCGAGCTGCGCGACAACTTCGTCAGCGACGTGCGCAGTGGTTCCGCCGATGGCGGTATGGTCAGCGGTGCCGAAGGCAAGGCGCTGTTCATCTACAACTCGCTGTTCAATGTCATCGAACACAACCACTTCGAGCGCAGTGCCGTGGGCATTCACCTCACCGCAGGCTCCGAAGACAACCGTATCGCCGACAACGCCTTCGTCGACAACCAGCAGCAGGTCAAATACGTTGCCACCCGCTTGCAGGAGTGGTCGGCCGACGGTCACGGCAATTACTGGAGTGATTACCTGGGCTGGGATCGCAATAACGATGCGATTGGCGACGTGATCTATGAGCCCAATGACAATGTGGACCGCCTGCTCTGGTTGTACCCGCAGGTCCGTCTGCTGATGAATAGCCCGAGCATTCAACTGCTGCGCTGGGTGCAGCAAAGTTTCCCGGTGACCAAGTCGCCAGGGGTCAAGGACAGCTATCCGTTGATGAATCTTCCGACCATGCCCCAGACACAGCAGCCGAACTTATGAACGCAGTCGACATTGAAGGGGTTAGCCAGCGCTACGGCAGCATGACCGTGCTGCACGATCTGACCCTGAGTCTGGGCGAAGGCGAGGTGCTGGGCTTGTTTGGCCACAACGGTGCGGGCAAGACCACGGTGATGAAATTGATCCTTGGCCTGCTCAAGGCCAGCGCCGGCCAGGTGCACGTACTGGGCTGCCGACCCGCACAAGCCGACGTGCGTCGCCAACTCGGTTACCTGCCGGAAAACGTGACGTTCTACCCACAACTCAGTGGTCGCGAGACCCTGCGCTATTTCGCCCGCCTCAAGGGCGCCGCGTTGACACAAGTGGACGAGCTACTGGAGCAGGTCGGTCTTGCCGGCGCCGCAGACCGTCGGGTGAAAACCTACTCCAAAGGCATGCGCCAGCGTCTAGGGCTGGCCCAGGCGGTTCTCGGTGAACCTCGCCTGTTGCTGTTGGACGAACCCACGGTGGGTCTTGACCCTATCGCCACCCAAGAACTTTACCTGTTGATCGACCGTCTGCGCCAACAGGGCGCGAGCATCATCCTCTGTTCCCATGTGTTGGCAGGTGTCGAAGTGCATATCAACCGTGCGGCCATCCTGGCCAATGGCTGCTTACAGGCGATCGGGAGTCTGTCCAGACTGCGAGAAGACGCCGACTTGCCGGCGCGAATCCGGGCCAGTGGTCTTTGCCGACGCGAGCAATGGTTGCAGCGCTGGAATGCCGCCGGGCACACCGCCACAGCGGTGGGCGGCAACGGGATCGAGGTGATGGCCGTCAATGGCTACAAAGTTGATCTACTGCGCCAGTTGTTCCACGAGGATCAACCGCAGGACATCGAGATACTGCAACCGTCCCTTGAGGACCTTTACGGCTATTACATGAGCCATGCAAGCGCCGCCACTGAAGGCACTCATTCATGACGCAGATTTGGAATATCGCCGCCAAGGAGTTCAGCGACGGCCTGCGTAACCGCTGGCTGCTGGCAATCAGTCTGTTGTTCGCCGTTCTGGCGGTGGGGATCGCCTGGCTTGGCGCGGCGGCCTCCGGGCAAGTGGGCTTTACCTCGATTCCGGCAACCATTGCCAGCCTCGCCAGCCTGGCGACGTTCCTGATGCCATTGATTGCGCTGCTGCTGGCCTACGATGCCATTGTCGGGGAGGAGGAGGGTGGCACGCTGATGCTGCTGCTGACCTACCCGCTGGGTCGTGGCCAGATCCTGTTGGGCAAGTTTGTCGGTCATGGCCTGATTCTGGCCTTGGCCACCCTGATTGGATTTGGTTGCGCCGCAGTGGCCATCGCCTTGCTGGTCGATGACGTCGAGTTGGGGCTGCTGCTCTGGGCGTTCGGTCGCTTCATGGTGTCTTCCACGCTACTGGGTTGGGTCTTCGTGGCGCTGGCTTATGTCTTGAGCAGCAAGGCCAGCGAGAAATCCAGCGCCGCCGGGATGGCATTGGGCGTGTGGTTTCTCTTCGTATTGGTATTCGACCTGGCACTGTTGGCGTTGCTCGTGCTCAGCAAGGGCCGGTTCAACCCGGACCTCTTACCGTGGCTTCTGCTGCTCAACCCCACCGATATCTATCGCCTGATCAATCTCTCTGGTTTCGAGGGCAGCGGTAATGCCATCGGTCTCATGGCATTGAGCAGTGATTTACCGGTGTCGATTTCGGTGCTCTGGCTCTGCTTGTTGCTCTGGGTCGGCGCTTTGCTGTTGCTGGCTTATTGGATGTTTCGCCGTCGGCTGACTTGATTCATTACGCTCGAGGCTATTGCGATGAACACTCTGTACCTGATCGGAACCCGTGCCCTGGTCATCATTATCTGTTTGGGGTTGGCGGCTTGTAATGATCGCGCAGAAGAAAAGCAAACCTTTGCGCCGGTGGCTTTCCATCAGAGCGACGAGTGTCATGTCTGCGGCATGGTGATCGCCGACTTCCCGGGCCCCAAGGGTGAAGTCGTGGCAAAAGGTTCAGTCAAGAAGTTCTGTTCCACCGCAGAAATGCTTGGATGGTGGCTTCAGCCAGAGAATCACCTCACTGAGGCGAAACTGTATGTGCACGACATGGGTAAAAGTGCCTGGGAGAAACCCGACGACCATTACTTGATTGATGCCACCCAAGCCTACTACGTCGTCGGGACCCGGCTCAAAGGTTCCATGGGCGTGGTCCTTGCGTCATTTTCCGAGGAGGCCGCCGCGCGCAAGCTGGCCAGCGAGCAGGGCGGCAGAGTATTGCGATTTGAAGACATCGATTTAACGCTTTTACAGCAAACGCCTGCGCTGTAACTGAGCCGCTTCCCTGAGTAGGGCTGTCTGAGGAACTTACCGAACCGACTCGCAGAAGAGAGCTGGACCCACTTCTGCGATTTTATTGGCGGTCGGATTGCGGTACCTTGCTTTAGCAAAAATTATTTGAGCGTCAAGATCCAGTCCGCCAACGTTTTCGCTTCTTCGTCTGTTACTTGGTTGGCCGGCATTGGCGCGGCGCCCCATTTTCCGGAGCTACCTTCCTTGATGCTTTTTACCAGGGTGGCCGAGGCATCAGCTTGTCCGGCATATTTAGCTGCGATCTCCTTATAACTAGGCCCGACTAGTCTCGCTTCGATCATGTGGCAGCCTACGCAGGGTTTGCTCTTGAACAGTGCTTCACCATCAACGGCTTGGGCTGGTTGAAGGTTCAGCAAAGTGCCGAAGATAAAAAGATGCATAAGTTTTTTCTTCATTTTTTATTTCCTCATCTGGGTGTGCTTTGCTAGTACCGCTTGTCAGTAATCTGTTCCGTTTTTTATCAATCAATACAGCATTCGCGCCGGTAAGCTTCGGATGCAGTGGAAAGTGTAGTTGAGGTTCCGAGATTTTCAAAAACTTCTGTCGGGATTTTCTGAGATATCGACTGCGGCATTCACTGAAGTATTTATGGTGTGATCGCTGCAATTGGTCGTTCAGATATGTGACATTTTAGCGAAACTCGATGTTCGGTACGATTTGTTAGTATTGTAAATGCCGCCCAAATTCACCATCCAGGATCTGGGCTTTTTCAGAAAAATATGCTTATAATTCAGTGGCTTGGATGCTAGCGTAACTCGAATTTCGCTTCGAATTTTGCGCTGAAAGTTCGGAGTTGTTCAAAAGGTTGTAATCAATGGCGTATGGTATAAATTCCAATTTTGCAGCTGTTTTTTATTTAAGGAGCTAAAATCCAGGCGAGCGCAGGGTGTTGAATTCAATGGCTGGTGTAATGACAGGAGTGATCAATTGCTGATAGGAGTTCTCCCATTGAACCCAACTGTTTTTTTTTTTTCACGCCATCTGAATTAACTGAAGGAGAAATGCATGGCGGTGGTATACGCTAGGCTCAATTAGCCGAGATGATCTATTGTTATTTTTCGAAGCCGATCTGGTGATTGCCACGCTGGTTTTCCTGGGTGCTGGATGGCGGACCGACTATCATGGTCGAAGACGGCAGGGGCCGCCATACGCCACGCCAGCACCTTACTGATGCGCGAAGCCAGCAGGAATAGTCTGCTATTGTTGATTTCCGATGGCAAACCTATGATATCGATCGATATGAGGGTCGTTATGGTGTAGAAGACATGCGCCAGGCAGTCACCGAAGCTGATTTGCAAGGCATCTATTCCTTCTGTTTGACTATCGACAGGCAAGCAGCAAACTATCCGCCTGCGGTATTTGGCGCGTCAATACGCCTTATTGCCCAGACCCGAGTTGTTGCCCGGCGTGTTGCTGAAGTGGATCAAAAGGCTGGTGATGGCTTGAGCTTCCACAATTCGCCTTCTCTTTGGAGAATCCTTTTATGCCTAGAGACAAGACCCCATCGTCGGTTGTTGCACAACAACTTCAGATGACGCTTTCGAGATGGGACGCTGAAGACACATCAAAAGCTTTTCCCACCCAAGGCACTCATGAGCTTCCCGAATTATCAAATACCGAGTTGGTTCACCTTCGTGTTCGTGTGATTGCTCTGGAAAATCTGGTTATCGCGTTGCTCGCCCAAGGGACGGATCAACAGCTTACGGTCGCCCGGGAAATGGCTGGCTACATTAGGCCTAGGGAAACTCTGAAAAAGACTTCCAAATCTGGTGAGATACGGCTGTCCCACGAACTGAACGGTTGAGCCCCGATGAAGCAAATGTCTTTCGCTGATGCCGAGTACGCAGGCAAACGTAAGCAGACCCGCCGTGAGCGTTTCCTGATTGAGATGGATCAGGTCGTGCCCTGGAAAGGCCTGATTGCGTTGATCGAGCCGCATTATCCGAAGGGTGAAGGCGGTCGTCCGGCGTATCCGTTGATGGCCATGCTGCGGGTTCATCTGATGCAAAACTGGTTCGGCTACAGCGATCCGGCGATGGAAGAGTCCCTCTACGAAACCACGATTCTGCGCCAGTTTGCCGGGCTGCATTTGGATCGGATTCCGGATGAAACCACGATCCTCAACTTCCGCCGGCTGTTGGAAAAACATGAGCTGGCCGGTGGGATTTTGCAGGTCATCAACGGCTATTTGGGCGACCGAGGTTTGCTGCTGCGTCAGGGAACTGTGGTCGATGCGACGATCATTCATGCGCCCAGTTCGACCAAGAACAAGGACGGTAAACGCGACCCCGAAATGCACCAGACAAAGAAAGGAAATCAGTACTATTTCGGGATGAAATCGCACATCGGTGTCGATGTTGAATCCGGTCTGGTACATAGCGTGGTGGGCACGGCGGCGAATGTGGCGGACGTGACTCAGGTCGATCAGTTGCTGCATGGCGAGGAAACTTACGTCTCTGGCGATGCCGGTTACACCGGCGTGGAGAAGCGTGCGGAGCATCAACATCGCCAGATGATCTGGTCGATCGCAGCGCGCCCCAGCAGCTATAAGAAGCATGCAAAAAAGAGCCTGATCGGTCGCATGCGCCGCAAAATCGAATACGCGAAAGCTCAAGTCCGGGCCAAGGTTGAGCATCCATTCAGGGTGATCAAGCGCCAGTTTGGTTATACGAAAGTCCGCTTCCGAGGCTTGGTGAAAAACACCGCGCAGCAGACCACACTGTTTGCCTTATCGAACCTGTGGATGATGCGAAAACGACTGTTGAATGCAGGCGAGGTGCGCCTGTGATGTGGACAATGAGCCCTGAAAAGGTGCTATTCCGCAAAAAACAGTGAACTGACAGGAGGAAAGGTCTGATTTTCGATTAAGTCGGTGTTTTTTGAACCTCAGACAGCGAGGCCGTTAAAAACGGCTGCTTACTTCAGACCTTCCCTAGACCGGGTTTTACCCAGCACCCTTTGACGATTCATGCCGCATCCCAAATGGTCAACAGCGTCGACCGTGCAGTGAGATTTCGAAAGCTGTCGGAAATATGAGCACTGAGCGGCCTGGCCTGCGCGACAAAGCTTGCCCTGCATTCAAAGATTAGGTTTAGAAGTTATTGTGTGCGTCACCAATGGAATCAGGAAAGGCGCAGTCATGAAGTCATCTCCCCACTGACGGGAAACTCAGTCATGAGCCGAAAACCGCCTGCCATGAAAAACCTTGGCGGGCGTCTCTCGTTCACGCTGATACCAGTCGTTTGATCCAGTCCAGCAGCACCCTGGGTAGCAACTCGGGTCTGTGCAACAAGGCATATTGCCGCGAGCCGAATACCGCTGGCAGGTAGTTCGCCGCCTGGCGATCGATAGTCAAACAGAAGGGATAGATGCCTTGGAGCTTGGCTTCGGTTACGGCCTGACGCATGTCTTCGACGCCGTAGCGGCCTTCATACTGGTCAACATCGTTGGGCTTGCCATCGGAGATCAGCAATAAGAGACGGTGCGTGGCAGCTTCGCGCATCAGCAACGTGCTGGCGTGGCGCAGGGCGGCGCCGGCCCGGGTGTAGCGTTCCGGTTCGAGAGCCGCGATGCGCCGACCGACTTCAAGGCTGTAACGCTCATCGAAGGTTTTCAGAGTTCGGATCGTGACCCGCTGCGGCCCTTCGCCGGAAAACGCCATCACACTATAGGGCTCGCCCAGGCTCTCTAGCGCCAGGCAGACCAGCAGCAACGCTTCGCGCTCGACATCAATGACCCGACGATGGCAGGACAGCCAGCTGTCGGTGGAGCCGCTGACGTCGATCAGCAACATGATCGCCATGTTGCGACGGCCACGACGCTGGGTCAGATACACCGCTTGCGGCATGCTCAGGCCAGCGCGGGCCTCGGCGCAAGCGTCGATATACGCTTCCAGATCGATTTCGTCGCCGTCCCATTGTTTGCGTAGCCTGACGCGTTGGGCCCGCAGACTTTCGAATTGCCGACGGATGGCATCCAGCACCGGACGATGAGCATCAAGGGTTCGCTCAACCCATTGCTGCGGACCTTCCCGAACAGGACTCAGTTGCAGGGTCGCCCCCGGATCACGGTACACCTGGTGGTGATAATCCCACTCGGGATAGCTGATCGTGTGGGTTGCGAGGTCCTGTGCACGGTGCTGAAATCGGGTCCGTGGCGGGTCGAGGGACAGCAGCACTTCTTTCGGGCGACCTGCCGTCACCACCAGCCGGGCTTCGTTGAGTTCGGACAAAGACTCAGCGAAATCAGCCGCAGGGGTATCGGTATCCCGGTCGGTCGGGCGCTGCATGCCCATGGGGTCTTCGGCTTTTTCCAGCGGTTCGGCGGGTTGCACCATCCATAGGCCTTGTTCCTGATCGTCCTCATCGGCACAGGCCTCGCGCGCAGTGGGCTGACGTGTGAGGCGGGCACTGCGTGGCAGGGCATCGTCGGTGTCGATTTCACCGGGCGAGGGCGACACTTCCTCACCGGCCGACGGTTCGCGCAGGTCGCCGGTCCAGGCATCAAGGAGAAGCCTGTCTGCGCCGAGCCCGTGAGATTCTTCGCAGAGGAGGAGACGTTGCGCGAGTGCTTCTGACAGTTGCAGCGAATCGGCGGTGTGGGTGGGGGGCGCCAACTCTTCCAGAGGCGCGCCGCATTCACTGTTCAGCAGTAAACGCAGGAAGTTTTCCAGGGGGTGTCGCTGGCTGGGAAAGGCGTGAAGCGGTGGGCGGGTCGCCAGGGCATGCTGGCGCAAGTCATGGATCGAGGGCGCCAATCCCGGCAACAGGCGTATCAAATCCGCATCAGCCGCCCAAGCTTCGAGAAGTAGATAGACGCTGCGCTGCATCGGGTTGTCGAGGGCTGACAGGGCATTGGCGCTGCCTCGTTGGGCGCGCATCGCCTGTTGCAAGGCCAGGGCTCTATAGCACTCCAGGGTGAGCGGATTCTCGCTGCTTCCCAAATCCTGCGGTAGCCATATAGTCACGCCATCGGTCGCTGGGACGGCGCTTTGCTGACACGGCTTTTCGTGACGCACAAAAAGCTTCTTCAGCAGCGTAGGGGGCGAGGGCGGTTGCGCGACGCGCAGCGAATAGTGGGTGTTGAACACTGCCTTGATCAGCAAGTCGAGGTGTTGTGCGACATCCCCGAGGGTGACGATTTTTTCAGTTTCCGAGGGGGGGCGGTGACGACGCCACAACGCCTGTGCATACACCGTCGCGTGGCGTGCAACATCGGTAATGAGGTCCTCGGCTTCGGCCATTTAGATAAATGTCAGGTCGACGAGGTCGCGCATGGCAGCGACCAGTACCGCGTCGTCGGACAGCGGCGAGATCAATGCGACCCGACAGGCGATGGGCGCAGCAATGCCGCTGGTAATCAGTCGCGCAGTGGCAATCAACAGACGGGTACTGGGGACTTCCGCCAGGCCCCGGTCCTGCAGGGCGCGTAGTCGCTGGGCGAGGGTGACCAGCGCGTGGGCGATGGCGTAGTCGGTTCCACCTTCATGGATGACAATGGCGATTTCGCGCTCGGCCGGCGGGAAATCGAAATCCAGCGCCACAAAGCGCTGTCGAGTGCTCGGCTTCAAATCCTTGAGTATTCGTTGGTAGCCGGGGTTGTAGGACACCACCAATTGAAAGTGTGGCGAGGCTTCAACGATTTCGCCAATTTTGTCCAGGGGCAGAATGCGTCGGTGGTCGGTCAGCGGGTGCAGGACGACAATGGTGTCTTGCCGCGCTTCGACCACCTCATCCAAGTAACAGATAGCGCCTTCGCGCACCGCCCGGGTCAGCGGGCCTTCCGTCCAATGGGTACCTTGGTGACCGATCAGGAAACGCCCGACCAGGTCGCTGGCACTCAAGTCGTCATGGCAGGAAATAGTGATCAGCGGGCGCTTGAGACGCCAGGCCATGTGTTCGACAAAACGGGTCTTGCCACACCCGGTGGGTCCTTTGAGCATGACAGCCAGCTGCTGTGCATGGCATTGATCGAAGATCGCCACCTCGTCGCCGCTGGGCTGGTAATAGGGTTCAGCTTGCGGCGATGCGGGTTCTGCGGCCGACAGGTTCTGCTGCATTCGTGAACGATCAATCACAACGCTGCGCCCGACGCACGAGGCACCAGAACCGGATCGGATTCATCGACATTGAATTGCGGCGCATGGCGGAAAAAATCGAAGATAAACAGCCCGACACCCAGGCTGAACATCGACGCCGTCGCCACCAGCATCAGGAAATGCACCTGAATCTTCAACTGCACATCCAGATAGCCCATGCCAAGAATGCGTTCCAGGTACACCTGAGCAATGCCCGCAGTGGCAAATGACAGGGTCATGCCGAACATCCCTCCCAACTGCAGCCAAAATGCCCAATAACCGATACTGCTTTCTTCCACGGGACGACGGGTCATGCCTGGAAGTGCGTAGGTGATCATCGCCAGGACTATCATGGCATAGGCCCCATAGAAGGCCGCATGGCCGTGCATTGCGGTAATCAGGGTGCCATGGGTCCATTTGTTGACGTCGGGGAAGGTATGAGCCAGACCGAGGAGGCCAGCGCCAAACATGGTGAACAGGGCGCTGCCCATGGTCCAGTGCAAGGCCAGTTTATTGGGATGAGAGAGGCCGGAGCGGCGCATTGCGTTGTAAGCGTAGATCGCCATACCGACCAGCGCCATAGGCTCAAGTGCACTGAAGAAACCGCCCAATGGAAGCCAGTAATGGGGGACGCCGATCCAGTAATAATGGTGGGCGGTGCCAAGGATACCGGCAATGAACACCAGGCCGACAATCACGTACAGCCACTTCTCCATGACCTCGCGATCAGCACCGGACAGTCTGATCAGCAGATAGGCCAGAAAGCCGCCCTGGATCATTTCCCAGACACCTTCGACCCACAGGTGAATCGTCCACCAGCGGTAGTAGATCGATACCACGTAGTTTTCATAGTGCAGCAGCGCCGGCAGATAAAGCACGGCGGCACTGGCCAGCCCCAACAAAAGAACGCCTTCGGTGGCAGTGAAGCGCCCGGCTTTCTTGATGGTCATGCCGATGTTGTAGAGAAACATCAGCATGCAGATCACGATCACGATCTTGTGCGGCAGCGGTTGTTCGAGCAATTTGTTCCCGGTGCCATAACCGAACAGATAGCCCAGCACGGCGGTGACGCCCATGGCCGTCCACAACCCGAGCTGGATATACGCCAGTTTGGTGCTGTGCAACTCGCCACGGGACTCGTCCGGCACCATCCAGTAGGTTGCCCCCATGAACCCGGTCAGCACCCAGACGATCAACAGATTGGTGTGTATCGCCTTGGTGACATCAAAGGGCAACACGTCCAGCAGGGGATCCGGTCCGAGGTATTTAGCCGCCGAGAGCAAGCCGAATACCAGTTGCAGACCGAATAGCGCCATGGCGACGGCGAAGTACCAGTAAGCGACGGATTGAGATCTGTAACGCATGGTCATCCCCTTTGATTACTGGAACGACGCCAGATAGGCGACCAGTTGATCGATCTGTTCGGGCGTTAGCGATTTGGCGAAGGTGTCCGGCATGAAAGACATGCCATTGGCGGAATACATGTCGCCCGGATGCAGGTACGCGCTTGGCGTGACGATGGATTCGCGGATGAAGCCTTCGACGTCCTTGGCCTTGCCCTTGTAGTCAGGCGAGGCAATGACCTGTTTGGCCCGAGCAGCCAACCCGGCCAGTGTCGGTCCGGCGAGATTGACTCCCGGTGCAATCGAATGACAAGCGCTGCACACCGGTGTGGCCGTGGTTCGAAACAGCGCCTCGCCCAGGGCGATCGGGTCTTCCTTGTCGGACACCGGGCGTGCGGCGGGTGGCTGGTTGCCACCGGCGACATTCTGTTGCGCAACGGTGAGGTCCATGCCGGGAATCGACGTGCCGGTCACCAGGATCGGCCGCGGCGGCCAGCCTTGATTGTCGACCTTGCTCACCCAATCCATAAAGGCGATCAACGCCGCGATTTCTTCGTCGTTGAGTTTTAGGTTCGGCATCAACCGGCGATGACGTTGCTCGTCATAAAACTTTGAGGGGTCTTTGAGGAACGCGGTGAGATAGGGGGTGCCGCGCTGCTGGGTGATTTTCGTAAGGTCCGGAGCGTAATACGCGCCTTCACCAAACAACGTATGGCAATTGATGCAATTGTATTCATGCCATACATCCTTGCCGCGAGTGACTTCTGGCGTGATCTGTTGAGCGTTGGTCAATTTTGGAAACTGCCGGTGACTATCAACCGTCATGCCAAGAAACACAATGGCGGCGATGGCCGTCGATATCAGCGCGAACGAGCGTGTCTGGCGTTTGTTCATTGCGAACTCCCTAGACGCCGATACCCGTCCAATAGGTGATGCCGATAACGCTGGCATAAACGACCGCGCTGGCCATCAGCACGAGCACGGCATAGCTGACTATCTTCAAAGCTTTTTGCACGGCTGCATCCCGAGTAGAAAGTGCAGTTGGAAAGTTCTTGGAAAAGCGCTCTGCCGGTTGGGTATTATTAACGATACCAAGCGCTGCATATTTGAGTGTGGTGGTTCAAGTTGTGAGAATGAATGATCTTGAGGGTAGTAGGCTTTGCATGGCTGTCAAGAAATTCTATGAAATTTTAACAAGTCGTAGTGACGGATACATAGAAGAAATTGAAATAATCAGGTGAAGCAAATGATCAGCATATCTCTATTGAGGGCGGAGGCGCATGGCATTCAGTCATGGTCAACCGTAAGCTCGATGGCTTCATGATATTTTGAGATCGGTATTTCGTCTCTTTTCATGATCCGGGATTCAAATTTCCGATCTAGATAGAGTCGATCGAGTAATCAAGGGCGGCGCAGCTCGAAAAAGTCCGAACGGTGGGAATCCATTTAGGAATCTGATCAAACATCGAATCGTTAATGATAGATATCAAAAACGACTTAAAAAGGCCCACAAGCGGGCCTAAAAAGGGGGGGCTATTAGTCGCATGAAACTGTTCCGGCTTCTTACTCCTCAACTGCCACCAGTCGCGCACCTTTACGCGTGACCTGCTGCCCGACTTCAAATCTGGCATTGGGTGAGCGCACTGTACTAGTCTCACCTTGTGTGTTTTTTACTTGATAAGCGGTTTCAGATTTACCAATCCCTGTTTGCACCGCACTGCCTGCGAAAAAACCGCCAGCTGCGCCGACTAATGCACCAATCGGCCCCCCTACCGCGCCAACCATCATTCCGGTCAAGGCGCCGAAACCCTTGCCGGCAGTTGTGTCGGGGACTTCACGGATTATCTGGTCTGCCAGGCATAGCGGAGACAGTAGAGTACACAGGGTAAAACTGAGCGCGATTGAACGAGTCATGACATTGTCCCTTTGGGGTTTGCGTTAAGTTCAATACTCAATACACAAAACGGGCCAAGAATTTTATTCAACAATATCAATTAGTTAAGTATTTGAATGGTCATTACGACCTAGTCCGGAAAGGGTCATAATGACAAAACAATAGTCAATATGACTTCTCGACTGGTGGCTTATTCGGCGCCAGCTTACGGGACAGACGGTGAAGCGCCGCTAATAGACAATCCACCTCCTGAGAAGGTGCGACGCATCGGCGCGGGCAACAAGGGAGCAGCAGTAGAACTGCAATCATGGCGGCTACCGAGATTCCAGAGTTGTCGGGTGCCGAATCAGTCTGCCTTCAAAGCCGAGCTCTTGCCTTGGAAAAAGCTAGTAATCAAAGAGAGGGTAGTCCGCTACGATTCTGCGATGACAACGCCACCAGACGGCCTCCCACATAGGATCGCATCGCTGGTCCTGACTGAGTTCTTGCAAACGCAAAAAAGCCTGTTCAAATTCTTCGGACGATGCATGGTCGCCATAGTTATGAAAACGTTATCTGATCCAGAGTCCATTAGTGTGGGCGCGGTTCGGATATGTAAGTTGCTGCAACTTGAATATTGCCTCGGTCCAACAATACCAAAAGTGCTAACTATGACAATGAACATCGGGGGGTTGGCGCGGAAATTTCGGTCATGGTCAATAAATAATTTATTCAAATCTGTATTTTAGACGAAAGGCGATAAAATCAGGCATGAATACCTGTCAGGAGAGGTTTTCGTGCAATGACGAAAAATATATCGACCTGTTGGAAGATGACTATTTATCTACTGGATAATCTCTTAAATAAATATTGAACCACGGGTGCTGATAATTGGCTTGACCCGTTTATAGAATATGATTGCTATTTTCGTGAGTAAGGGGGAGTGTTGATCACATAATTCAGTTAAGAGCGATTGAGCATAACCGTTACTCGACGGGTGTTTTTTCAGAGGTCGATCGCTCAGCGAACCCATGCGTGCTTCCAAACTCCCAATGCCCGGTGTCCGGCGGCCATTTCACTATGGGCTGATTATTTTGTTGTGCTTGGTGTTCGATGGTTTTTTCGGATTACAGGCGAAGGACTATGGCGGGTTCGAGCAGCAGCGTGTAGAAACCATATTTCCCGGTAGCGATGGACTTTCCGAGCCTGACGGCGAGTTTAAGGTTCGCACCATGCGCACCGGCAAAGAGGTGCTCGGTTACGTGTTTCAGAGTCAGAACGTGGTAGATATTCCGGCTTACTCGGGCAACCGATCAACATGCAGGTCATCCTCGATACCCACGGCGTCATCCAGGATGCCTACGTGCTGGAGCACCATGAGCCGATTTTGCTGATCGGCATTCCCGTGGAAAAGCTTCATGCCTTCGATGCCAAATACAAAGGGGTCAAGGCCGACCGAAGGGTGGTCGTTGGCCGGTCCCGTGTGGTTAATTGCCGCCCGTGGATAATTAACTGATGCTTGCTAAGTGTGTCGTGTTCGCAACTCCCGGGGTTGAGCGCTGATTATTTATCTTCATGGCTCTTCCTTTAAGTTGTGTTGTGTAAGTCGCTAAAATATATTGAATTAAAATAGGGCGTGGAGGGTATGCTGGACGTCAGCAAAGCCCTGTGTACGCTCGGCACTATATCCGCGGTGATTGAATTAAAATAGCTTCTCGAAAGAAAGAAAACATCATTGAGGTATGGCTTTGCTGAAATGATTGATGTTCTGACGATGAGGAGCTCGGAGTCAATCGTATCACCACCCACCTGCCACCCTATTCCTCCCGTAGGATTGAGGGCCCTGGTCATTTGGGGTTAAAAAGGGAGCAGCAGGGGGTAGGCAATGGCATTAAGATGACCTAGGAAGAGAAAACCCGAAACCAATACCGCGTTGATCGACCACGCCACTGTGAGGAAACGAGCGATCTGACCCCAGATGGGGTCACGGACATTATCCGCATTGCGCCATACAGCATTGAGCATGCAAGCGGCGTAGGCCACGAAACCCAGCAGCATCAGACCAAACAGGGAGGGGGCAACCTTGTTGAAGGCGACCAGGATCAGGCCAAATAGTACATTGCTGAGCACTACGCCGTAGAGCCAGAACACCACCCACAACGCAGTGCTACCCTGCGAGTTTAACCTGTGCTGAAGCTTACTCATCACGTCTCCCTGGCCAGCTAGTGACCCGATTTTCCCTACAAGCCCGTGCAGACTTCACCCGGATGATGCCGACGTAATGGACGTCGTGCATGGTTTCAGTCTAGCGGGCTTTTCGGACATGTCCCGACCGAGTGCGGCTAGCTCGACTAACCTTGCTACCTTTTCCAGATTCACTTGGACGGGTTTATGGAGTAAACGATGGACGAGAAATCACTACCTGATTGGGATCCGAGGTCAGAAGCTGTGTTAAAGGATCAGACGACAGCCTACGACGACATGCGCCGCCGTTGCCCGGTCGCATACAGTCAATATGGCTATACGTCCTTGTTCAGGCATGAGGATGTGCTGCGCGTACTTAAGGATCATGAATCCTTCAGTAATGCGGTCTCGCGTTTTCCCTCTGTTCCCAATGGCATGGATCCGCCCGAGCATACGGTGTACCGGAACCTCATCGAGCCTTATTTCAGCCCGGAGCATATGGATGCTTTTGCCCCGGTGTGCCGGGATATAGCTGTTCGTTTGGTGCGGGCGTTACCGGATGAAGGCCCTTCGGAACTGATAGGGGAATTTGCTCAAATCTTTGCGTTGCGGATCCAGTGTGCCTGGCTGGGCTGGCCGGCTGATCTTCATGAACCGCTGCGCCTGTGGACACTGAAGAATCACGCGGCCACGCTGGCCAGAGACGACGCTGACCTGGCCGCCGTGGCCCTCGAGTTTGACGGTTATATCAAGGATTTGCTGGAGGTGCGCCGTACGGCCGGCGCTGCTGCGCCGAATGACATCACGACCATCTTGCTACGCGATCAGTCCTTGGGAAGGACTCTGACAGACGATGAAATCGTCAGCATTTTACGCAACTGGACGGTCGGCGAACTCGGAACCATTTCCGCTTCAGTCGGCATTCTCGCGCATTATTTGGCCATCAACTCCGAATGGCAGCAGCAATTACGCGAACAACCCGCTCTGCTACCTGCCGCCATCGATGAAATACTGCGTATTCATGCACCGCTGATTATGAACCGTCGGGTGACTACGAAACAGGTCATGCTGGGCGGGCGCACGCAGGCAAAGGGGGCGCGTATCGCCCTCAACTGGGCGTCGGCCAATCGGGACGAAGCGGTTTTTGGAGATCCCGATGAAATGCGCCTCGATCGCGATCCCGAGCTGAACCTGCTCTATGGTGCCGGCATTCATGTCTGCCCCGGTGCACCGCTTGCAAGACTGGAACTACGGATCGTGATGGAAGAGCTGCTGGGCCGCACCAGTCGGATTGCACTAGCGATGGATAAGGAACCAGTGAACGCGTTTTTCCCTGCTAGCGGGTTTTCTTCTCTACCCCTGCGGATTCAAAAACCGTCTTCCCAAGCTTTGGGAGCCTGCCTGCCCCCCGAGATCCCATGATCTCCAGACAGTCCTTTAATGCTGGATGGCTTGGCGGCGGGACCGACGGCCTTGACTGACTGCAATCGGCCAGTCGATCAATGCTTGGTTCTGGTTGAATTGAGCCCTGATCGGCCGTGAGTGTTATTTCAAACCAAGCCGCTTCGCCAGTCGGTGCAGGTTAGCTACGTCCATATCCAGCATTCGAGCACAGGCAGACCATTTCCTTGCGCAATTATTCAGCGTGTTATCAATCAGCTGACGCTGGAAGTCATCCGTCGCATCCCGCAGGCCCTGTTCAACGCCGAGGAAAGATACATCCAGAGCAACAGGCGGCGCTACCATCTGCTCGGGTACTTGATTGAAATGCTGTGCTTCAAGCAGCAGCTCGTCACTTTGCTGGGTCGCGCGAGCAATGATCGTCGCCCGATAAACAGCGTGCTCCAGTTCGCGAACGTTTCCTGGCCACGTGTACTGCTTGAGCAACGACAGACAGTTGGCAGCCAAAGCCACCCGTTTCAATCCCATGCGTTCCCGGCTCTGCTCGCAGAAAAAACCCGCTAGCAACGTGATGTCCTGATCACGCTCACGCAGTGGTGGTACATGCACAGGGAATACGCTTAAACGGTGGAACAGGTCTGCACGGAACCGATTGTTCAACACCTCCTGCTTCAGATCACGATTGGTCGCGGCAAGCACCCGTACGTTGACCCGCAAGACGTTATCGTCACCAACCCGTTGCAGGTCGCCGTATTGCAGTACCCGCAACAGTTTTGCTTGCAGATTCAATGACAGTTCACCGATTTCGTCGAGAAACAGTGTGCCGTTATCAGCCATTTCGAACTTGCCGGTGCGATGATGGATTGCACCGGTAAAAGCCCCTTTGACATGGCCGAACAACTCACTTTCAGCCACTGATTCCGGTAGCGCAGCGCAGTTCAGATAAACCACAGACTGACCGGCGCGCGATGAACCTTCATGTATGGCCTTGGCGACCAGTTCTTTGCCGACTCCGGTTTCTCCAGTGATCAAGACGTTCAGGTCGGAACCTGCCACCATTTCGATCTCTCTCTTCAACTGTCGCATGACTTCGCTGAGCCCGACCATTTCGGTGCCGGGTTTGCCCGCCGGGATATTGCTGATGGAGAGAGGCGTAATTGTCTGACTTTCCAGTTGCTCCACCAGCAATGCATTGGCCAAGGCAGCAGAAGCGAGGGCTCCCACAAGTCGCAGCTCTTCGTCGCTGAAGTGATCAAACTGTGCCGGGTCCATGCCATCGATCGTCAACGCACCAATCAGTGTCTGGTCCGCGAACAACGGCAATCCGATGCAGGCATGCACTTTGAGGTCCTGCCGGTTCGGTATCAGTCCGTCATAGGGATCAGGCAAATGACTCTCTGCCGGAAAGCGCACCACGTCACCGGCGCGAGCGATGGCTTCCAGTCGCGGATGTGCATCAAGGCTGAAGCGACGCCCCAGAACATCCGGTGCCAGGCCGTCAATCGCCAGCGGACGGAACTGTCGCTGTTCATAACGCAACAAGGCAGAAGCGTCGCAACCCAGCAATTGGCGCAAGGTATTGATTAGACGTTGAAAGCGATCCTGATGGGAAATGCCGCTTTGCAACTGAATAGCGATGCGCGCCAAGGATTCAACGGACAGACTCATGTTTTGTCACTTTGACAATGATTAGTCATAAAGACAGTAAACGGGTAATGTCATATTGACAATATTTTTTTATTTGTCGTTTAAAATCAATGTCTTATTATCTGGCACGAACATTGCCATCTTCGGTGTAGAAATCATTTTTTACCGAGGTAGGTTATGTCAATTCTCGTCAAGAACAACATCCATTGGGTCGGTCAGCGCGATTGGGAAGTGCGGGACTTTCATGGCACAGAATACAAATGCCACAAAGGTAGCAGTTACAACAGCTATCTGATCCGTGAAGAAAAGACCGTGCTGATTGATACGGTTGATCACAGGTTCAGCCGGGAGTTCATACAGAACCTGGCGATGGAAATCGACCTGAACACGCTGGACTATATCGTCATCAATCATGCCGAAGAGGACCATGCAGGGGCGCTGACAGAACTGATGTCGCTGATCCCGAATACGCCGATCTATTGCACCGCCAATGGCGTGGACTCGATCAACGGTCATCACCATCATCCAGAGTGGGATTTCCACGTCGTACATACCGGCGATACCCTAAATGTCGGCAATGGCAAACAGCTGGTTTTCGTGGAAACTCCGATGCTGCATTGGCCAGACAGCATGATGACGTACATAACCGGCGATGCCGTACTGTTCAGTAACGACGCCTTTGGCCAACATTACTGCGACGAACACCTGTTTAATGATGAAGTGGATCAAAACGAACTGTTCGATCAGTGCCAACGTTACTACGCCAATATCCTCACGCCATTCAGTCGTCTGGTCATTCCTAAGATTACCGAGATCCTCGGTTTCAATCTGCCGGTCGATATGATTGCCACCGCTCATGGCGTGGTGTGGCGTGATAATCCGACGCAGATTGTGCACCGCTATCTGGAATGGGCGGCGGACTATCAGGAGGACCGCATCACATTGTTCTACGACACCATGTCGAATAACACCCGCATGATGGCCGATGCCATCGCACAAGGCATTCACGAAGTTGATCCGGGTGTGGCGGTGAAGATTTTCAACGTCTCGCGCCACGACAAGAATGAGATTCTGACCAACGTGTTCCGCTCAAAAGGTGTTCTGGTGGGCTCGTCCACCATGAACAACGTCATGATGCCGAAAGTCGCCGCCCTGCTGGAGGAAATAACCGGGCTGCGTTTTCGTAACAAAAAGGCTTCGGCGTTTGGCAGTTACGGCTGGAATGGTGGGGCGGTAGACCGCATTCAGACACGCTTGATGGACGCTGGTTTTGAAACCACATTGACGCTCAAAGCCAAGTGGCGGCCAGACGGTGACTCGCTTGAGGTTTGCCGAGCTCATGGCCGTGAAATCGCTCGGCAATGGGCGCTGCAACCATCGACGCAAGCACAAGTCGCACGATCTGCCGCAGCCACAACTGCCCAGGCAGAACCAATCGCGGACAACGGCCCGCGCATGCAGTGCAGTGTCTGCCAATGGATTTACGACCCGGCGATCGGGGAACCAATGCAGGATGTGCAGGCCGATACGGCCTGGTGTGATGTGCCTGATTACTTCCTGTGCCCGGAATGTTCACTGGGTAAATCGGTATTCGATGAGCTTGCTTCGGAGGCGAAATGAACAAGGAAATCGTCATTGTGGGCTCCGGCTTCGCTGCTCGTCAGGTGGTCAAGAACTTGCGCAGGCTCGATGCAGCGGTGCCCATTCGGCTGATTGCTGCAGACAGTTGCGATGAGTACAACAAGCCCGACCTGAGTCACGTCATCAGTCTCAATCAGACAGCGGACGACATGACTCGTCAGTCTGCGGCGGAGTTTGCCGAGATGTATCGGTTAACCCTGAATGCTGGTTGCCAGCTGACTGCAATTGATCGTGAAAACAAGCGTGTCAGCGCCGGCAGTGAGGCGTTCAGCTACGACAAACTGATTCTTGCCACGGGTGCGCAAGCCATCGTTCCGCCAATTCCCGGACGGGAGTGGATGGTGACTTTGAATAGTCAGCAAGAATACCGTCATGCACAACACGCTCTGAGAGCGGCAGAGCGCGTACTGATTCTGGGAGCCGGCTTGATTGGCAGTGAACTGGCAATGGATGTCAATCGTGCCGGAAAGCAAGTGGTACTGATGGATAAGTCCTGCAGCCTGCTGGCATCGTTGCTGCCTGTTGAGGTGAGTAGCCGCTTGCAGCATCGGTTATGCCAGATGGGGGTGGAAATGGTGTTCAACCAGGCTTTGGAATCCATTGAAAAGAGAGACGATAGCCTGTTGGCGACTTTGTCCAATGGCCGGCAAATCACCACCGATGTGATCATTGCCTCAATCGGATTGAAACCTGATACGACGTTAGCGGCGCAGGCTGGCCTACGGGTTGATCGTGGCATTGAAGTTGATGAACGCATGTGCACCTCTGACCCACACATATTTGCCGTTGGCGATTGCGCGCAAATCCAGGGCAAGCTGCTGCCGTTTCTACAACCCATTCAGTTAAGCGCCATGACCCTGGCGAGTAATGTGCTGGGTGGCGATGAGCAAGTGAAGTTCCCGGCGATGCTGGTGAAGATCAAGACCCCGGAAATGCCGCTGCACCTGGCCGGAGAAACCAACCGGAAGGACTTGCAATGGCAGATCAACCTTGAGGCACAGGGGCTGGTAGCCAAAGGGCTGGACATGGCAGGGCAGCTGCGGGCGTTTGTCGTCAGTGAAGACCAAATGAAGCAGGCCTTTACATTACTACGGCAACTCTCGTTGTAAATAAAATTGGCAGGGCTCACCCGGATCGACCAATCGCGCTGAGTGTTTTGTTCTTCCTAGACTTATTATCGACGTCAAGTCTGCAATCGCCAGATCGGCTTTGAGTAATTGACGTTAGACCGTCTTGCCGAACAAAAGCCGGACTTGTGTGATCGCGACTTGTATATCATGCAACCGGCCTTGACCTGCGTTGGCATGGTTTACTATCAAGAGTTCCCGAGCAAAATGCAGCTGTACCGCTTGATGTGGGCCTCGTCAGCCTTCGAAAACAGGAGAGCACAGTTCTAGGCCTAGGCTAGGCCGAACGGGTTGCGTTTCGTGCCGGGGGTGGCAGAAGGCGCGGATGGAGCAGCAGGTTCTTGTTTGGTTCGGTGGGTTCCGAGTTTCATCATCACCCTAGCCGCTCAATTCCTCAATCGTTGAGCCAGCGCAGCGCCATAAAGTTCTGTGTACTCATCGAACACGAGCCGCGCCCACTGGTTTTGGGAATGTATTGAGGTTGGGCGCGGTCAGGCGTTGCATCATGTTATTTACCGTTCTGGTAGGCTCACCGTTCGTAACGGCGGCGCGCGTTCGTCCAATTGGCTACGGATGTAATCCAGTAGCGCAGCTTGGAATAAACCCCTTTTTGACCGTTGAAGTACTTTAAAAACAAGTCCAAAATTAAGTCTTTTCCTGCTCCGGCAAGAAAAGAAACCCCTTATATTTCAATGGGTCGGACGCCAGATACGAGTCTCGTTTCCCGCTCCAATTATTTTGCTATAGACTTCCATTGAAGTATGTAGAGATCAAAAAAAGAGGCTTAGGTCTCTTTTTTAGTTCCAGTAAAGTCTATTCTGTTACATTGGCATCCGCGATTTTTTAGTACATTTTTTAGTACATCAATTCGACGCTTGGTAAATCAGTTTTTAGAGCTGCTTGGCACTCTGATGGCTGTACAACACTCCTTCATTCATATGAGTGGAGTTAGTACAATGGTTCTTACCGATACGGCGGTCCGGCACGCCAAACCTAGCGCAAAAAACTACACCCTTTCTGACTTTGACGGCCTTGCGCTTTTCGTGAATACGAAGGGCACCAAGAGCTGGCACTTCCGTTTTTCTTGGGCGGGCAAACAGCCTCGTATTTCGCTCGGTACTTATCCTGAAATAGGTCTACGCGATGCTCGCGTTCTGCGTGATATCGCCAGGGCGCTGATCGCGAAGGGTATCGATCCCCGCGATCAGCGACGCCTTGAGCGCAATGCCAAGCTGTTGACCTGCAAAGCGCCTCCTGAGCATCGTTTTAGCGTTGATGTGTTGCAAATCCTCGGTCCTTGAGGGAGGGGCGCGGCATCATCCGAAGGCGTGCCTCTTAACCCTATTTATGCCTCGGGATGAGTGAAGGGTCGGACAGGTGCATTCTGCCGTCCAGGTTAGCCAGCCACTACACCTGGTTGATTTGTCCAGCGTGCCCCTGCGTAGGTTGGGCGTCACCAGCAAGCAATTGATCGACACTGAGAAAGATCAATGCCCCGCGTCGCGCAAATGGGCAGAGGCGACCCTCCGTCAATACCCTGATGTGCAATGGCTGTCGTGGGTGTCGGGACAAGATGACTCGGCACGTGCGGTGGTGCTTTTCGGTGACCGGATTTCTGAGGGTGCGTTCCATCCGCAGGGGGGCGTCACGCAGCTTGACTGAGGATTCGGCTGTGTTCGACACGGTGCTAGATTTGGCGGACCTGATCGGTCGTCATCATCGCGGGAAAAACTGAGCCAAAATGACCGAGCAGCGCCCCTTGAATTCGCTCTCTAAGGCCGAACTTGGTGCCAATCGCAGCATCGCGCAGCAGATTTTTATCGGGCATAAGAATTTCTCGCCCGCGGTTCACCGGCAGGCAGGTAAGAAGAGGTGCGGGCGCGCTAATACCGTGCAGTGCGATTATAGTTCAATAAAAAGTTCGATTTCCTTACTTTCCTAATAAAATAAGGAGTAAAAGATACAAATAATCCCCAAGGCCACGACAGATGTATTTAAAACAACGAAGGCGAGTGTTTTGGGAATGGTCCGATAGCGAGCTTCACAATCGTTGTCACGATGGCTTGCTCTCAGACGGTGGGCAGATTGATGTGCAGGTGCGGACTTCCCGCACCGGGGCGGTTCAATTGTTTGTTGGTGCCTACGACGGAGAAGGTTCGATGCTTTTTGAGGAGTACTACAAGGAGCGGCCGGGGGAGTCGATGAGTACAGCGCTAGCGTTCGGTGTAGGGAGGGCAATGACTCTCACGTCGACGAAGCTGTTACCCCTTCCATCTACGGCTCGACTGGGTATTTATCGCAAGGCTTGATGCCTAAAATTCCTCAATGTAGCCCTGTAGATTACTTAGGCCATGTGGAGCGGCGGGCCCCGAGCTGGAAGGCGCCTGGAACTGGAGCAGCGTCTGTCGGCCAACGAACAGACCCATTAAGGAACTGAGCGATGCACAACGAATCAGGCTCGTCTACGTGACCGCCTTGCCACTTCTGGCCGGCAGCTGTCAGTCCTCCTCGAGAATTCAGTCGACGGCTGCTCAGTGCCTACCGCCACCGACGCCGTGATTCATGGAGGAGCAGAGCCCAACTCGCCCCGGCGCATGCTCGACGAATTATCGATATCACCGACGACGGTGACCGAACTGTAATTAAATTGAGATCGTAGTCTGCTCACAGCGCCACTATGCTACGCGACTTCTTGCGGTTTCCAACGCATGTCTTGAACGAGTCCGCTCGCAGCACCTGAATGCCAAGATCGTGTCCTTAGGCTTCTCACCCCAGCGCCATGCGCTGATCGACGGCATGGCGTACTCCACTCAAACTTACCTATGCATCCAGATGAATGGAGCTTAGGCTAGAGCTAGGGTTATCACGACTATGCTAGAATTAGATAACGTAGATAACTGGAGAGGAGATTTCCATGAGCGTTACAGAGCAGTCGGGCGTCTCCACCTTGATCGGTACGCCTAAGGAGGCTCGGGCCAGCTTGAGCCGCTCGCATGCGGACCGAGTGCTGGTCGTGTCCTTCGATCAGGTCAACCTCAGCGTATTTGAGGTGTTGGCGGAAAACTTCGCCAATGTGGCTTCTTCGATGTACGAGGTGCTGCAGGAGCGTCAGGACCCGAAGTCGCTAGAGCGACTGGCCGAGGTGTTTGTGACGCGTAAGCCGCCTTCGCCTCGCTTGCTCAAGGAAGCGGCAATGCTGGTACAGGCCCGCAAAGCGGTGTTGGAAAGCGGTGACTGGCTGACCGCCGCAGACATCGCCCAAGTGGCACAGTTGAGTACACGAAACCCGAGTGCCCAGCCCAACAAATGGAAAAAGCAGGGGCAGATCTTTGCCATCAGTCACGGTGGGGTCGATTATTTCCCTGGCTACGGCTTGGACCCGGACGCGGGCTATCGGCCGTTCAAGGCGCTGGCCAAAATCATTGAGGCTTTCGCTGGCCACAAGGACGGCTGGGGGATGGCTTACTGGTTTCGCTCCGATAATAGTTTTCTGGGAGGCAAAAGACCTCAGGACTTGTTGGCATCGGCGCCTGATCGGGTGATTGCTGCAGCACTGGATGAAATCCAAGGTATTGTCCATGGCTAAGCAGCGTACCGAGTCCAGTGAGGGTAGGGCGACGCCTCCCACGGATTTGGCGGCGTCCGTTACCCCAGTGCCTGCGGCTACGTTGCACGTCACTTTCACCGTGATCGCCAAAGGCGATGTGTTTCACCGTGTGCACCAGGATAAGTATCAGCCTGATCAATTCAATCCTGGTGTGCACGGCAACGCACGCTTCAGCCCGATCCAGGATAATCAGGGGCGGGCGATTCCCACCTTGTATGGCGGCACGACAGTCGATTGCGCCTTGATGGAGACCGTCTTCCACGACGTTCCCCATACGGCTGGGTTTAAGAGCTTCGACAAAGGCAAGCTAACTGGACAGGTGCATTCTGCCGTCCAGGTTAGCCAACCGCTGCGCCTGGTTGATCTGTCCAGCGTGCCCCTGCGGAAACTGGGCATCACGCGCAAACAATTGATCGACACTGAGAAAGATCAATATCCTGCGACGCGCAAATGGGCCGAGGCAATCCACCGTCAGTGTCCAGATGCCCAAGGGCTGACTTGGGTGTCGCGACAGGATGATTCGGCGCGTGCGGTGGTGCTCTTCGGTGACCGTATTCCTGACGGCGCACTCCACCCGCAGGGGGCGTCGCGCAGCTTGTCCGGCGATTCGACTGTGTTCGACACGGTGCTCAATCTGGCAGAGCGGATTGGGGTCGTTATCATCCCGGGAAAAAGCTGAGTCAAAATGGCCGAACAGTGGCCCCTGGGATCCTCTCTCTGAGGCTGGAGTTGCCACCAGTCATTAGATCTTGCCGAAGACGGCGAGTTTTTATGGGGGGCATTAATGGTGATTTCCGTACAAGTTTTACGTGGTGTCGACGGCCAGACACGTCTCGCCTACCTCCCAAGGAAGGGGGGCTTGCCACGGAGCGCAGCAACAACGATGGCTGGCTCCGTGCTGGCCTTACGCGGAGCTCGTTATGATCGCCAACCAACCGATGAATGATGAACTGGTGAGCCGGCTGGAAGAAAAAATTCCAGCCATGGTGAAAGGCGCGATCAAAGCTGCTTATATCAATACGCTGGCGGCCGGACTCAGCGTGATGGAAATCAGAGATGGCATGCTCGTTGAAACAACGGCCGATGGTCCGCACACGGTTATTCGGATGGCCAAGCCCAAGCATAAGGTCGCTTCGGGCAGGATTATCAAGGTGCGCCACCTTTTCATAACGCGAGGCTGAGAGGATCCCTATCTTCACGATGTCGCCGCGCAGCGCGCGGGAAATCTGCACATCCGTCATGTCAGTCTTTGTCCTTTGCGCGAAAAATCGCCAAGCTCGCCATCGCATGGGCGGTTAAATCAGTGACCTTGGGTTCTCAGCTTAGCCAAGCCCTGCTTGATGTGTCCGGCGTTCTCTCCGATGGTGTGAAGTGCACCTCGGACGTTAGCACCAATCTCCGTTGCACCTTGGTCTTCTACCTTCAAGGTCAGCTCCATCACCGCGGCCTCCAAGGCGAGCTGATTTTGGTACAGCCGCTCAAGAACATCAGAAAGTGAATATTCGCTGGGCATTGTTTTGGCTCCAATCGAGGACTCAAGAGCGTAGCAGCGGAAGGGGCGGAAACAAAAGGGCGGACGAGGGAAGCGCGTACCTGTTGATATCGAGCGACAGTAATCGGCCTGGAAGGTAAAACGCTAAATCGGGTCTATAGCAGAGTCTATTTTAAGCCAGATTTCCTGCGCCGATTTGAAGCTGACTGCCGCAGACTTGGTCGATTTCGCCTACGACTTCTACAGCCTGGCGCAGAAAGATGCCTTCCGCGTGTTGTTGCACCCGGGGGCTGAACAAGCCTGGCGCGACCGTCGCCGTGTAACACGTCAGGGAGGCGTCCTGACATGGCCTTCTCGGCACGAGACAGCGATGAAGTGCTCAGCGAGATCAACGTCACGCCCTTGGGGGATGTCATATTGCTGCTGCTGGTGGTGTTCATCGTCACCGCGTCGCTGCTGACAAACGCCATCTCCGTCAACCTGCCCAAGACCGAGTCGGTACCAGTGGAGCAGAAAGACCGTTGGTGGTGAGCATTGATGACAAGGGCAAGGTCTTCATCAATAAGGACGAGATCCAGCAGATTTGCTGGAGTTGAACCTTAAAGCCGCCAAGGCGAAAAAATCTGACGTCCGCGTGCAGCTGCAGGCGGACAACGGGGTGAATTATGGCGAGGTGGCTCGGGCCATGGCGTCTATTGACCGGCGGGGATCAGCAAGTTATCAGTGATTACGGCGAAGTAGATTAAGATTCGTCAGGCACTATCCATAGTGCACTGACGTTGTCGCCGTCATCGAGGCGCTCGGCTATCGCCTTGTCCATCGCATCACGGAATGCTTGCAAGGCAGGGCGAGACGTTGATTGAGGCTCGGTATCAAATTCCTCAAGCGTACGCAGCCAGCCGGCTAACTGAGGATAACTTTTTTTCAGGTTACGCTTACCGACTACCCTGCTTAGCAGCTTTGTACACAGGTGTTGTCCTTGGGGGGTGAGTCCATGGTAAGTGACGAATTCCTGTCGATTTGTTTCCATGCGTAGGTAGCGGATATGTTCATCATAAAAATGGTAGCGGGGATGAAAAAAATGCATGGTCGCAGGGGAAGGGTAAGCTTTAGGCGATCCAGTGAAATTTCCCCAATCAGCGTCGGATTTCAATGAATTGCAATCATTGCAGGCAATCGCGAGGTTGCGCGCACGGAGCGCAAATTCTGGATAGTGCTTGCGTGGCAGAATATGTTCTATGGGGCTCGCATGTGCATTGTTTAATAGCCAACGCTTGCAATAGCAGCAACGTGGCTCTTGGCGAGCCTTCAGGCTTTTACGAAGCAGGGCCTTGAGATCCTTGCTCGGAGCATTTTTAGTATCGCCCTGGCGAGTCCAGACATGGATATCGCCACCTTTTGCCGCGATCCGCAATTCACGCAGGAGGGTCAGACGGTCCTGTCGAAGGCTCAAGCGCTTTTCGGCTCGGGAAGGTTTGAGGTCTGTGGCTTCGGCCGCTTTACCCGTCATTCAGGCAACTCCTCTTGGGCGAAGCGAAATGTCTCGGCAATCGCTTGACGAGCTTGAATGATCAATTGCCGGTCCTGCTCATATCGCTTGTCTTCGCGATTGCCGGAGTTCGTCATGATCTCCTCCATGTCATTTAGCTCATCCACCAGATTTTGTTGCTGGCTGGCGTCGATACCTTGGCTGTGATTAATTGCTCTAATTGCTTTTGCGACAAGGGCGGCACAACGTTCGGCGATTTCGCGATTGTGTGGCGTATAGGTCTCGAATCCCTCCAGTAGTATGGTCTCCACTGAATGGCGCTGCTCAGGCGGAACCGGGTGAAGCTGCTGGTTTTTGGCGAGGAAACAAGCACTGATGTCGTCCTGGGCATTGGCAATCAGTGTGGGCGAGTGCGTCGCGATGACCATTCGTGTTTCCGTTTCCCGTGCAATCAGGCTGAAACATGCCGGCAGCAATTGCTGCCATCGGACGTGCAGACTGATTTCTGGTTCGTCGATGAGTAGAACCTTTCCAGGGCCGGCGCCCGCCATGATCTTTCCGAGCAACAGCAAGACTTGTTGTTCCCCGGAGCTCAGCTCGTTGAATTTCACCAAATGGGAACTGCCTTGCCGGGACAAGGCGAGCGTGTCGTGGTTAGTTGGCGCGGAGGCCTGAAACGCTTCCGCCAGAGGCATAACACGATCGATCACATAGTCGGGGACTAGAAATTTGTTGAAAAGCTCGATTGGGGCGAGGTAGACCCGGCCTTTCAGACCCAGGAGTTCCAATGCTTTTTCGAATAGCTGAATACGGTCGTGGAGAGCAAAAGTCTCTTTTAGGAAAGCGAGCAGTTTTTTTTCGGTATTTTGTATGGAACTGCCTTTCGTCGTTCTGTCGCCCATGTAGCGGTAGGTATTTTTGTCGCCGGTCAGGGGGAAGCGATCCGTGCTTCCACTGGCAATCACGGCACAGCCCGTTTGCTTATTTTGCAGATGGGCAGCCAAGGCGGTCAGCAATAAACTTTTACCTGCCCCGTTGTCGCCGATGATATAGGCGCAAAATGGCCCTTGGCCTACCCGCTCCAGTGCGTCTACAACCCGGTGCTTGTCCAATAGAGAAAATTTCACATCGACTGAGCTGGCGGGTGGGATCAGTCGATTCCAGGGAGTGTTTAGCACATATCTTGAGCCGTGAACGACGCAGAAACCTTCTACGTCTCGGTAATCGCTTTGAAAGTATTGGCTGAAAAGACCTTGAAGCAACCCTAGACGTGCGTGAGGAAATTGACCGATGCGAAATTTCTTGCGGGCGGCCCAGAGTTGGTACGTTGCGGACGCAAACCATGCAAGTTGTTCTGCTGTGATACCGGGGAAATGGTCAAGCAGTTTTCGCGTATCGATGCATAGCGTTTTCGTGCCGTGATGCTTGTCGCTGTTCAATAGCCAGGCGCGAAGCGGAGCAGGTTTGCCTTTTACGTTGTAGCTGGTGAATGAAAAAACGGCCTCCAGAAGATCGTCATCCCGCAGTATGTCTTTGAGCTCGTTTGGCGTCTCACGCTCTGACCCGCCGCTGGGTTTGAACAGCACCAGCAAACGCCCTGTCAACTTACCGGACTGGAGGTGCTGGTGCACTGCCTGGAGTGGCGCCGCTTGAGTTGTGGAAAGATCAAGTAGAGTCAGGTGTTCACTTTCGAAGTCATCCAGGCCGTACCCGAGCAGCTGGGCGTTAATCTGATGCACCGCCAGCCTGAGTCGCATTAGGTCCTGGCGGCGATTTTGGGCCGAGGTGTAGCGGTATGGTCGAGGAACTTTTTCCAGGTGTGAGTGAACGATAAAAGGTTCACCGCTGTACCCTTGCAGCTCGATCAAATCCTGGTTATGGGCCAGGCCGCTGGCCAAGGCTGCGCTGATTTCTGCGTGTCTGCGGTCGACACCGGCTTGGGCGATGATGCGATAGAACAAGGTATCGAAGAGCGCGAGGTGTTCATCTGGGTGTAGTCCTATTAGCGCATCTGTTATCAAATGCGATAGATGTTCGTGAATACTGCTATGTCGAGCCGACAGTTCGTCACCGCGGTCACAGTAGTCCATCAGCATTTGCGCGCGATCGTCCAGATCGCGGTCAGCCGCCCAAGACCTATTCGCTCGTTCGTGACGCCATTTGTCGTTGTTCCAATCCACCATGTGAACGGCGAGCCAATAAAGCAGCAGTTCCTGAAAATCCAATTTTGTCATATCTTTATCAAGCTGACGATCCGTGGATGCTTTGAGTAGCCTGTTCAGCCAGATGACACTTTCGTCCATGATGGAATACCGAAAATTGATAAGGGGATAGATTTTCAATCAGCTCCGATGAGACGCGGGAGCGTGCAAAAATCAATAGGGCGAGTTTATTGGTTCTCAGTCAGTTGCCTACGTGGTTGATGACGCTAACTTGTCTTCATCTCGGCGATCGTCATTCTCAAATCGCATCAGCAGCTTCATCTTTTCAGTGATCACTTCGATAATCGTCTGCTCATCGAACGTCTCCAGTTGCCATTCGAATCCGATGACAGACTTGCCTTCGGTCCATGGTTGCCGGCTGGGGCGTATGAAATGCTTGCGTGCCTGCTCCATGAGGTTTGTGTCGGCATCGCATAAATAAACACGTATGAAGGGTTTTAACGTTGATTGACTGCAATCCAGGTAGAGGAGAACGTCCGACCAGTTCTCCCAATCATTGCAGGCGTAGCGCAGAACCGGGCCATCAACCCAGTTTTGCCGTCGCGTATAAGGTACGTAGTCAGGGATTTCGGCTTGGAGATTGCCGAGGATCTTGCTGTTCAACGCTTCCAGGGCCTTATCGCGCAGCTTGTTCAAGGCGTTAATTTGGGGGAGGTGATCAAAGATAAATCCAACGCTGTCCGTGTCCATAGCCTGCTCAATAGTAAGATTTTCTAAGTGCAACACGAACTCTCCCACCAGTACTCGCCATTTATCCATTGGCTCAAGTAGGGAGTAACAAGATAGTTCTTCACGTAACTTATTGATAAATAACACGTAGCTCAAGCCAATCCAGTTAACGTCTGGGCTGCGTCCTGATGGAGACAGCACGACGAGAATAGGATGGCTAGAACTTCCGTACGCAAGCGCTTTAGCGTGGAGCTCATAATCGGCAAACGGATTGACTTGGCCATGGAATATCTTGTTTTCCAGAACCAAGATCCATTCCTTCCCCTGAAGGAGTAGATCGATCCGGTTGCCATTGCTGGTCATTACCTCTCGCTCGGGCGGAGAACGAAGCGCAGTAGAGGGCAATGGTTCCTGGCCTATACAACTCAGCAAGACTCGAAGGAAGCAATCGCCAAAGCCATGTATCTGAGTGGGATCGAGGAAGAATGCCAGCAAATCACTCGTAGGATTTTCGTAATAGCCCCTTCCGCCAAGAGCAAAGATGCTGGGCTCGTAGGTGGGTTGTCGATGCTGTTGAGCTTGCGCTAACAAAGCTCGAGCCTGTTCCTGGTTCATCGCGTCTCCTGAGTTGAACCCTTTCTCCTCGGTAGAGGCTGCCTCAATGGCATAGTGATATCAAGTGGTGAATGAAGCGGCGTGACGGTTTGCCTTAAAGCCTATGCAGGATGCGTGTGTACCCTTCATGGCTGACGGTCGTGGGGGCTTGAGGCGGGACTGGTGGGAGCAGCCTGTGACGGTTGGAGGTGCACGATCAGTCGAGCTTCGCTGTCCCCATGGTGGCACAGCGAACGCTGTATCATCCTGAAATCGATACCACCGGCAATTTCATTGACGACCACCGAGCCGGGCCATGCTGGTCTGCAACAACATCGACATGCTTTTCAACGCCGCCATGGAAGCGGGCATTGCCTGCCTGCAGGAATTTTCCGTCAAGGAGGCCCTTGAGTCTGGAGAATTGCGGGCCGTGCTTACCCAGGAGGTAACCCGCACAATTCACTTTAGCGTGCTGTGGCCGCCGAATCGCTTTATCACGCCCACGCTGCGCTGTTTTGTGGATTTCATTTCTTTGCACATTTGAGGGGAGGGCGGCGTGGGGCGATGGATGTACAAAATCTGCCCCAGGTGCCGGGAGCCTTTCCAGTGGATTTCAGCACGTGTACTGCGATAGCGCTGTTTCGAGTTGCTCGCGGACATGACAGCGAAGGTACTCGGGCGACACGACTTCGACGTCTGCGGCATTGCTCATCAGGAATAATCTAAGCCCCTGAGTGTCGAGCAATTCACAACGCAGCAACCATCCGTTGCCATCTCTTTCGACCCGTTGATTCGCCGCAAGCGCGTTTTCCGTAAGGCGATTGTGAAGGTTCTCCTTCAACCGCAACACCAACTCTATCGTCTCGTTCGCGTGGACAGAAATTAGGTCTCGCTGAACCTCGATGGAGCGAACGTCATAGCCTTCAGGTTCTTGGATAGCATCCCTCGCCACCCGCACGTCCACCATCCGATGCAACATCAGCGCACAGGTTTTACCAATCCCGTTGCTGCTGTACTTTCCTCTTGGCAAGCCAGGATCGGGCGCCTCTCCATGCCAGGTCTCCTTTGCTACAAATGCTGACAGGTAGATGTTGCTGTCCTGGTACGCGAGCGCGAGCGGTTTCAGAAGGTAGGAGCACTCCACGCCGTTGGCATCTCGAGGTCTATAACGCACGGTCAGGCTATGATCGTCGATCATTGCACCTTGTATGAGCTTGAGGTGCTCATGGTCATGTTGCCCATGCTCCAGCACCGTGAACCGCGTGCCAGTGATGATGCGACCCTCGGCGACTAAATGCCGGGCTGATCGAGACTTCAGCTCCCAGGCCGCGTACTCGCGCAGCTTTGTAAGCTCTTTCGTGTCCATCCAGAAACCGAAGCGTTCAGCATGTTGGAAAATAGCGCTAAGGGTCATCGATTCTTGCGGCGAAAGCGCCAAGTCAAAACTGCCCTTGCCCAATTTCCAGCGATGCGCTCTGCGTCGCTGTCCTGATTCTTCGGGTACTTTTTCTACAAACCCTTCCGCCTTCAACTCAAACAGGTCACGCCGAGTTGTCCTCGGATTGGCGGTACCGTCCGCCCATTCGAGCATCTCTTGATGCAACTCCTCGGTCGACAAAGCGCGGCCTGCACGTTGGAGAATCTTGCGCAAATATTTGCGCCGCTTTTCTCGGTGTTCAGTTTCATCTGAAATAATTCGCATAATTTTTCAACTCGGACAAACTAGTGTCTAGTAGGACTGCATCATAGCCCCGCTGGCACGCAATTGGGCGTTGAATATGCCAGCCCACAGGAGCATTCATGAACACTAAACACCCCTACGCTAAGCTTGATCACGTCCCCGAATTCATCGACTGGTTGGCGGGTCATCTTGATTCGGACACGCTCATCACGCATGAGTACGTTGATCGTCGCTCGGGAGTACGGTGGTCGTGTAACAGCCTGTACGGCGCGTTTACCTCGTATTGCTGGAATCATCCGGGTAATACCCGCCTCGCGTTCAACCCAGGGGTTAGCGCTGCCAGCAACGAAATGGCGCTGTCCGCACTGCGCGCAGACTTGATCGCTGCTGGCAGCAGCGATGCGTTGATCCTTCAGGCGTCCCTCGACGTCATGGCCTGGGGAGGTGTCACCTCCCGCAACAACGAATGGTTGAAAGCCAACAAGACTGGCCTTGCAAAGATGATTTCGGATGTCGCTACAGCATTGGTAGACAATGATCCCGACGCCCCGATTCTTCGTAATCAATCGCTGCGCTTCAATTCGGGAATGACCAAAATCTATTCGTTGCTTTGCCCTGATTTCATCATCTACGACAGCCGGGTAGCCGCTGCATTGGGATTGCTGGTGGTCAAATACTGCAATGTCAAATGCCTGACGAAAGTTCCGCCGGCGCTTAATTTCCCTTGGGCCGGGGCGAAAGGGTCGACCACTGCTCTCGCACCTAAACGCCGTAACCCAAGTATCGGAAGTCTACAGTTCAAACGCCTGCGCTCAGGGTCGCATCACGCACGTTGGAACATGCACGCCAGCTACGTGCTCAGCCAAGTGGCAAAACATCCTCTCTGTGCTGAGAGTCCTTTCCGAGTCGGTAAAACAACCCAACAAACACTTCGCAGCATCGAACAGGCTCTGTTCAGTATTGGGTATGACTTGCCGGTGAACGACTGACCACCATTGCTTTGGTGAAACGATCTCACAAGTCACCCTGCTGGAGGAGGCGAGGGGGCGTCCTGCGCCCTTGCGCCCCCACTAACTTAAATCGGAGGCCCCAATGGCCGAGATGACCTCGCTGCAACTCATGATTGTCGAGTTGGCGAAAAGCGGTATTAGTTCGTCGGCGCTCAAATCTGCTGTCCTATGCGTTCACCCACACCTGAACGATGGTGCTTACTTGGGGGAATTGGCCACCTTGCAAGTCGAAGGCCGGCTTGTTGGTGAAGAGGCGGAGGGCGCTTGGTTTTTCACTTCTTTCATCGACGACGTGGTCGCTGACCGGGTACCTGAGTACAGCCCGGAGTTCGCCGAAATGATTGTGGCCGCGGATTGTGGCAACTGGACCGAATTGGACCCGAATGAACTCATAGCGCAGTTGGATGAAATGCTCAGAAAGGCAAACGCCCGGCGTTCGGGAAAAGCGTAGCGTTGGATTCACAGAGCTCCGTTGTTGTCTTCGCCCTGACAACGCACAGAATAATGGAGTGACAACGCTCCAGTCACCATCGGGATATCTTAAAAATGGAGTGACAGCGCTCCAGTTAGGCCTGTTGCTACGCTAAAAATATTACTAAAGTGCCACCATCTAATAGCGAGATGATGGCAATGAATATCCTCACGCCTCAACCCATTCAGGTTTCGCTCGGCCAATGGTTTAGCCGCAACCTATCCTCCGTTCTCGCTGTCGCAGGTGCGCAGCGGGAAACGCAACACGATGCCGACGGCCCCGGGCCCTTGTCCGCAGTGAAGATCCAGCAGCGAACCGGCATCGCTCGTAGCACGCTGCGGGCCCTGAAATCACCAGCGCAAGGTAGCGATGCCAACCCGGACCTGAGCACTATCGAGCGTCTTGCCCAGGCTCTGGGGGTACCACCTGCTTTTCTGTTGATGCGGCCCCAGGACTGGGCACTGCTGGCCAGCGCGATCGGCAACAGTGGCGATTACTTGGTTGCAGCTCACAAGTTGGAGGCCGATGAGCGGCTTCAAGAGATTAATCCGGTGGAAAAGGTCTTGCGCGAATGCAAGGTCCATCCGGATCGGCGCCCCAGTATTGTGGGTGCCTCGCCGGAAGTTGCCCGGGCCAATGCCCGCGATGAGTGGCGTAGACGCGCATGTCTCAAGCTCGATGCGCTGATGCTGCGCGAGATTTCAAAATCCGGCCCACGCAAGTGGTTGGCCGCGATAGCGGGCGCCTGGGTCAGCCAGACCACGCCACACGATCCTTCTTCTAGCGAACAATAAGGAGTGCCGGGATGCCGATCATTCACGACCCCGATCTTGCCGATGTATTGATGAGTGCCAGCGCCGACGACGTGGGCCTGTTGATAGATGTGATCACCGACAACGGCAAGGGCCGCATCTCCCTGTCATCTTCAGTCTGTCGTCAGTTGATGTCCGACAAGGACAAGGGTGTCGGCGAGTCGACCCGGGCTATTTTCGCCGAGGAGCTGACCCGCTTTGGCGGCAACTCACTGGTCAACCTGTTCCGCGGTGGCAGTGGTGTGCCGTACCGCGAGCTGTTGGCTGATGTGGCCGGGCACGTCGGCGCGAAGAACAAGGCGAGCGCCAGCTGCGCCGAGATGGAAATGGCGATCATCACCAAGGTATTCGCCCAGTCCCTGGCGCGGATGAGCGAGGAAGACCGCAAAACACTGTTCGAATCCCTGGGCGGACTGGCGTACCGACCCGGCATGGGGCCAGGGGCATTGGCGGCTTTGCTGGCTTCACTCGGTAGTTCCGGGTTGGCTTCCTACAACGTGGCGGCGGTGGTCGCCAGCGCGACCATGAGCAGCCTGGTAGGGCGTGGCGTGGTGCTGGCGGGTTCGAGCACCCTGGGTCGTGGTCTAGCAGTGCTGGCTGGCCCGGTGGGCTGGGCCATCACCGGGATCTGGACGGCATTCGACCTAGCAAGCCCGGCGTACCGGGTCACCGTGCCCTGCGTCATCCAGATCGGCCATATGCGCCAGAAGATGTTGCTCAAACCCACCTGTCCCGGTTGCCACGCGATAGTCGCGGTCGGCGCCAACTTCTGTGGCAAATGCGGGATACGACTGGGCGCCTGATGCTCACTTTAGACGACCAAGGAGTGAGTCAATGAACCCTGTGATTTCCCCTCTCGAATTTCTCCTGACCAACGTCATCTGCTTCGCCGCTGGCGCGGCCACGGTGGTCGCGCTGAACCTTGCGGCGAAAGCCGTGCATGCCTCCGGCAAACGCGCCGCGCAGAGCGCCACCTGAACCAACGGATTGAGTAGGAGCGAGAACCGTGTACAGCAACCATCACGCCAAGCGACTGGTATCCCTCAAAGGGGAAATCATAAAGATCAATGCAGACATCCAGAATCTGCGTGCCGACCTCGAATGGTTCGAGCGATTCGACCAGGAGAGCAACCATAGCAGGCTCGCTCAGTTGCAACGGGAAACTCTCGCCGCGCGGGAGCAGCTTGCAAGGGTGGAACAGAGCATCAAGGCCAGCCGCGCTGAGCTGAACAGCGCCAAGGGCGTTGCCGAGGCGGGCTGGTCGCCGTTGCACTGGTTTTCCAGTGAACGGCGCGTGGCTGAGCGCCAGGTCAGCACCCTGCAGGAGCGGCTGTCGCAGTTCAAGAGTCGGCTAGAGGGCTTGGTATCCGGCCTCGGCGAAAGCCAGCGGGAGGAGCTGTGCCTGAGCGCCAATTCGCGGCGTTACCGGGGCTTCGATTCATTGCAGGCCAAGGCCACCATCACGCAACTGGACAACGACGTGCAACGCCTGCAGGGCGTCGCCGACGAAGTCAGAAAGGCCAGCGCCCACTGGGAGGCTGTGGCCGGAGAGGTGTATCGCAATTGGAAAACTACTCATGACCAGTTGCGGGCGACGGAGCGGGACATCATCGATGCCCAGTGCTTCATCAACCAGTTGGACAACGCGCAAAGCCCATTCGATAGAAAGATGGTCCATGACGATTGCGAAGCTCGTTTTGGTGCCGGGCAGCGCGGTCCGGATAGAGTGTTGAAGGACCGGCAATTCCACCAGCGCAAACTGGAACGGGAAGAGGAAAAACGCAAGCGGCGCCTGCGCGACACCATTCGCCTGCTAGAAAACGAAATCCGCAACTTGGTGGTAGATGGCAATAATCTTTGCTACCTGAACGAAGCGGGCGGAAAACGGCGCTTCATCGGTCTGGAGGTGCTCAAGACACTTGTGCCTCACCTGGCTGCGACTTATGGCGTGACCTTGGTCTTTGATCCGGGCATCCGCCGCCAGCTCGATATGAGCGACAACGCACTCCAAGCGATGTTTCCGCAGGCCCGGGTACTGGTTATGCCGCCCACCCTCACCGCCGACCATCCGGTGCTGGTCGCCGCGGAGTTCGATGTCGAGACCTATGTGATCAGCAACGACCACTACAGCGATTACCCGGACATGGCTGCGGTCCGAGAGGATCGGGTACTGCATACAGTGGTCCATCGCGACTCCGTGCAGATCCCGCAACTGCAGGTATTGCAGCCTTACTGATGCCCCACGTGACCGGTGCCTACCGGTCATGTGCAACCCACGCCTGTGCGCTTGTACAGGCTAGCAACGAGTCAAGAAAGATGGATCTGAAAGGCCACCTGCTGTACATCGATATCACCCAAATCTGCGGCATCGGTTGCACGTTCTGCATGTACGCCGACAAGCACAAGACGGGGATGAGCATGGAGTTATCGAGCCTCGCCCGGGAGAACCTGACGGCGCTGATCAACGCCCCCGACGTCAAGCGCATCTCCATCAGCGGAGAGGGCGAACCCCTCAACAACGCCAGGGTCTTCCACGAGATTCTCGAGCTTTCCCAAGGCGGCAAGCGTTTCGAGTTCATCACAAGCGGCTTCTTTCCCCACGAGAAGATGGCGGAGTTCTATGACACCACCAATCGCATCGTGGTCAGCCGCGGCGACACCTGCAATATCCGCCTGAGCTCGGATAGCCACCATATCGACAAGGTGAAATGGCGGGCTCATGGCTTCAGTCTGGATTACCTGCGACGAAACAGACCGGCCGGGCTGAGCTTCTCGTTCCGCTCGATCGACACTGATCGGGAGTTCACCCGCGACTACTTACGGGAGGAACTGGCGCGCTGGGGCCTCGACGCCGAGATAGTCCCGGGCAACGCCCTGGAAGATACGCTGGTGGTCGGCGAGGAACGGTTCGGTATCGACTACAAGAACCTTGTCCACCCGGCGGCCGACACGCCACCAGGTTACCTGGACCTGCATGGCTACATCGACGCGATCGAAGCCCGGGTCAACAAGCGCTTCACCCTCGGCAGCCTCAACCCGCCTCCCCACGCCAACGGCATCGACCTGACGGTGAAACCTAATGGTGACGTCTATCTGTACGGCATCGAGCACCAGCGCCTGGGCAATATCCACTTTGACCGGATTTGCTGGGAGCGACTGGCCAGCCATGTACGCGACACGCCCCTGGTCCGCGCCCTTTACAGCCAACCGCTGAGGGACCTGCTGGCGCGTCTCGACGACCTCGAACTGGTGCACAAGATCCTGCGCAAGGCGAATAACCCCTACTGGCTGGTCAAGGAACTGGCTAATCACGATGGTCTGTTAGAACGAATGGTGCCGGCATGATCGACTCCCACAGCCATACCTTTTATTCCAAGCATGCCGTCGGTACGGTGGATGAGTTGGTGCGGGCGTCAATCGCGGCCGGAGTGAAGATCCTCACCATCACCGACCACGCGCCGTTCCCGGTGGACAGCGACAATCGCCTGTTGGAGGCGGAACTGGAGCGCTATTTCGCCGATATTGAGCGGGCACGACAGGAGCACCAGGGGCAGATCAAGATCCTGCGCGGACTGGAGTTCGACTACATGCCGGGTGTGGATGCCTACAACCGCGAGATGCTGGCCCGGTACGAGCTGGATTTCGCCATCGGCTCGATCCACTACGTCGAGTTGCCGGGCGAGACCATGGCTAAGGTTTGGGAGTTGGCCCGGTTGTCCGCCCCGGCCTTTCTCGACCGTTATTTCGCCCATCTGCAAGCCTTGCTGGAGTGCGGGCTGTTCGACGCAGTCGGGCACGCCGACACGCTGCTGCGCGGCGTGGCGGAAGACGTAGTGCTGCGCCGGATGGAACCGCTGCTGCCGCTGTTCGCCCGCAATGGTGTGGCCTACGAACTGAATGCCTCGGGCATTCGCAAGTCGAGCCTGTTGCCCGGTTCGACTCGTGAGGTTCAGGGTGTCTGGAGCTATCCATCACGCACCCTGCTGCCCCAACTGATCGCCCACGGCGCGGCCTTCACCATAGGTTCAGACGCCCACGATCCGCTGGACGCGGGGGCAGGTATCCGCACTTTGGTCGACGAACTGCAACCGCTGGGCCTGGACCGGATCAGCTACTTCGAAGGGCGTCGACGCATCGACATGCCCCTAGACTTCTTCAGCCTGTCGTCCGGCACCGATACAAGGATTGTCCCGTGAACTCCCGATCGATTGACTGGAAACTACTCGCCAAGGCGCCTGTCGACGAACAGCTGGCGCGCTTTCGCGAGGCCGTGGCCCGGCCGCAGGCGGAGGACGTAAAAGGAGGTCTGCGCGCATTCGCTTGCGGCTTGCTTGCGCAAGACCTGATCGATATGGACAGCTATGTCGCGGTGCTCGG
The DNA here is from genome assembly GCF_029457515.1 of Pseudomonas sp. G11. Taxonomy (NCBI): domain Bacteria; kingdom Pseudomonadati; phylum Pseudomonadota; class Gammaproteobacteria; order Pseudomonadales; family Pseudomonadaceae; genus Pseudomonas; species Pseudomonas sp. G11. The sequence goes on along the minus strand of NZ_CP120377.1, from coordinate 5,302,822 downwards.
TGGTCATGCCCTGAACTGTCTGACGCCCGACTGCACCAACGGATTCCGCGACATGAGCAATGGCGCAAGCGCCTCCGCGCTGACATCCATCTACAGCCGTGCCAAGTACGGCAGCCAGAAGGACATCCGTTTTCTAGCCGGCCTGGTGATCAACTATCTGGAGCGGCAGCTGGATGACCCGGCATCGCACTGGGCACGGCTGTTCACCAGCGCGCGGGAGCTCAACGACAATGTGGTGCTGATGACCACTGGCTGGCGCAACGTGCCTTCGACGGCCAACGTGCTCTACGACATCGTGGTTGAGGAGATAAACATCAAGCTCGCCCATATGGGCCTCCCCACCCTGATCAACGTCAAGCTGCCGCGCATCGCCCCTCCTTGCGAGAACTACGCGAGCCTGAGTGCTGAAGAACGCGAGCGGGTCAATCTTGTCCAGGACCATGTGATACCCGCGGAGAACTTCTATCGCTGGAGCGGTGTGCACGTCATCTTCGGCGACGATGTACTGGTGACGGGGTCGACTGCCGACAAGGTGTTGCGTGAGTCCCTGCTAGCCGGTGCCCGCTCGTTCCAGGCGATCTACCCGGTTGCCATCGATCCGCGGGTCGCCCTGGCGGATGCCACCGTCGAGGAGCGCCTGAACATGGTGGAAATCAGCCATCAGCTGGACGACACATTGGCCAAACTGCTTGGGGCCGCGGATTACCAACCGATCCTGCGCACGTTGCGTCTACTGTTTTCGACGGACAACTACCAAGCCTTGCCGGCATTCCTGGCGCGGGTGCCGGCGGCCAATTGGTTGCGGCTGTACAAGGCGGCCCTGGGAAACGAGTTCCTGCGCCAGGCCGAATGCATACCCTCGCTGACGCTGCTGCGGCATTACCTGGAGAACCTCGGGCTGCTGGGCAGTAGCGGCGTGACGGCAGAGAGGGCCCCGTTGTGCGTGTGAACTACGTGAGCTACTGGGAAACGGCGGCGGGGCAGTGCATGCCGCCGTGGATCGCCTTGGCTCTGGTCTCCATGCAGCGTGCGCTGGGGGATCATTTCACCCTGCTAACCCCGGACAGCCTGGAGCATTGCATAGATGCTTCTATCCTCGGCAAGGATTGGCGCTTCGAGCCGCTTACCTTCAGCATGGACAAGGGGATCGAGGCGATCGTCGCCAGGAGCGACTTCATCCGCATGGCTTACGTTCATCGCCATGGCGGGGCCTGGATCGACGCGGACAGCATCCTGCTGCGCGACCCGACCTCCCTGTTGTTCCCGACGGGACTCGACGAGCGACTGCACTGGCACAGCGAATGCCTGTTCGCCTCACTGCCGGGAAACGCCGATCTCGCTGAGGCACTGGCGACCGGGCTCGCGGTCGAGACACATGCCTGGGGCAACCCGGGAGGGATCAAGGAGCTTGTCGCCAGGTCGCCGCATCAGCTGGTGCCAATTTCGCCCTCGGTATGCGACCCGGGTTATCGACCGGTTTACAACTTCGACAGTTGCGCGGTGATGAGGCGCACGGACATTGCAGTGAGTGATTTCCTGCTCCATGACGTAAGCCTGCTGAAGCTGTACAACACCTGGTTCAAGCGGACAGTGACACGCGACGAGTCGGTGGCGGAATTCCTTGACGAGGGTACCCTGCTGTCACGCATCTTCCTGCATATCCAACCCGATCGTGGCTATTGGCTGGGGGAGAGTGAGCGCTTGATCGAACGCTGCGGCTGAGGGTGTTCAGGCCAGTTCCACCGCATGCGCCGGCAGGTGCACGCGGCAACGTTGGGCCCCGTTTAGCTCCAGGCGAGTCGCGATCACCTCGTGCACCGTCGGGGTCTGCCGGTGTGGCGAGCCGTGGGCGACGTACAGCCAGGCCGGCACGCGGTGGGCAAGGTGGTCGAATTCCAGCTCGATGCGCAGCAAGTCGAACACCTCACTGGTACGTCCGCTCGGTGTCCAAGCCAGCGGAGCGCTGCGGTGATGAGGATGGATCAAACGCAGCGGTCGTGACAGTTGCAGGTTCAGCGTGCCCGGATGGCAATCGGCGACTTCAGGAAAAGACTGGCTGATCAAGGGCAGCTGGCGGGCCAGCGTGCCATTGGCCACGCCCAGGCCTGAAACGATATGCGCATCCACTGCGAGGGCCGCATCGATCGACTCTTGGAGCAGTTCGGTGACGGGTTGAATCACGTCGACATCAGTGAATTCGTTCAAGTTTTTCCTGCCGGTATGCGGGTACTGACGTGGTTCCTGGCGGCTGAAGACAACCCGGGTACGGGGGGAAAGCGGCGGCAGCCAGGGATTGAAAAAGTTACTGGCTGGATAGATCGCGACCAATGCCGCTTTAAGTCCGACGGCCATATGGACAATGGCGGTATCGACGCTGACAACCACCCCGGCCCGCTGGATGGCACCCGCGACCGCGCGGGGCGTATCCAGTTCGAACAGTGTCCGGACGTTGCTGCGGGCGATGGCGTGCTCGAGTTGCAGTGCCTCGGCACGGCTGGCGGGACTGCACAGAATGCCAATATGGTGCTGCGGCCAGGCATCCGCCAGTGCACGGACCAGCGAGAGCGCTCTGGCGAACCCAAGGCTTTTGTCAGGTCGGCTGGCATAGGGATTGACCAGGATGTGCGCGACGGTGTTGCCGTCCTGTCGTTCGGGAAGCGGGACGATATAGTCGCGGTTGATCCGGGTCGCCCCGAGATCGAGCAGGACCCGGGCGTAGCGCTCGACCACGTTAAGCTGGGCGGTGGCTTCACCCAGTTTGCCGCTGACGCAGTGTAAAGCATCGTCCAGCGAGTAAACCCGGGCAGGTTTAAGCAAGCGGATGAACAGTATCTCGAGGGGCTGGATACGGCCAACTAGGTGGACCAACACATCTACCGATCCCAATTCGCGTACCAGTTGGCCCATCCCGGTCAACGTGGATGGGCAAGTGACGGGGATGACCCGGTCGACGCCGAAGTCGAGCCGATGCAGGGCGACCAGCTCCGGTACGGTGAGCACAGTGAGCCGGGCACCGAGCTTCTGCGCTTCGCGAAAGAAGAATGAAGAAACGATCGCGTCGCCCAGTTTGGCGTCCCAGCGGGGAAGCACGATATGCAGGGGTTGGGCAAGGTCGCGACGTGCCAGCTGGCGGTCCACCAGGCAACGCATCAACAGACGTGCCATAGACTTCCGATGGTTTTGCAAAATCGGCATCAGCTCACACTTTCGGGAATAGCTGGCGATGATATCTATGGCATGGGGCCGTTGCCAGTACTGGCCTAAGGCGCGTGAAATATGCCGATGAGGCAGGGCTTTGCGCTCTTATCTCGGCCACTCGCAAAGTCGATACCTACCGACGAAAGCGGCCACGCTTTCGCCTCTGCCTTCGCACTTCATTATTCAAAACTCAACATTACAGATGAGGGAGCTTTTTCACCGAACAGCTTCTCTTGGCGCTTTTTCTGGACCTTAATTGCTCTGTTGCTGATCTCCCGACTTATCGTCGGCATAAAGGCCGTGAAGATGGCTGTTGGTGCTATCGAGGCTTCGGACCATATGTCAAAACGGCCATCGACGATCTTCATAAACAGAATGGACGCGCTCCAGAAATCCTCCTGCCGTTGGGCATTTAGCATCTTTTCATACCAAGTCTTTGCCCAAAGATTCCTTGCATACGAATCGCTCGCAGTTGAGTGGGCCTTGCCAATGAAACCCTCGGTGCCGTCGAAGCGAGACAGAACCGCCTCAGCGTGGACGCTATCGTCGCAAAAGCCTGCAATCATGAGCGCAAGTGCTGTCTCGTACGGCCGGTCCGTGGCAAGAAGTTCATCAATATAGGTCTGTAGAATTGCCACCTTTCCGCAGAGATGGGCTGCGATGACCTCGCGCGCGATGTCGCTGTCGCTTTGCGGTGTTCGTAGGCGCCTTTTGCATATGTCCACCATCGCCGCGTTAGCAGTGTTGCTCCATAGGACAATGGTCTCTACAGGGATTTTTGCAGCGCCGGTGACACGACGTATGGTCGGGCCCAATGCCAAAATTCGGGTAATGAACTCAGGTGCTAAGAGATTGCCGCTGGTGCCGAGTGCGACCGCTACCTGCAGGGCGACGTGGTGAAGATGACGGAGCTTTCGATCGGAGGTGGCGACCAACATCCGGAGCCAGCGCTGATCGCGATCAGCATCCTGTCCGATGATCGATTTGATGCCGTCGAACGTGAGGTCGGAGAGTATTAGGTCTGCTTCAACAGCCGTAAGCTCACCGACAAAGCGTTCATAGGCATTGTTCATGCGGCGTTGGCGCTCGTCGAACTGTTCTTCCGTTTCCGAAAGCCGATTCATCTGGGATGCGAAGTCGTTTTCCGATGGAGCCCGTTCCGCTAACGAAACTAGGGGAGGCGCGAGGTCGGACACTGTCGGCGCCCCAGCCTCAATCTCCGGCAACTCCACATCCCCCTCATAGTCCAATGCTTTCACAAGCGCGGCTTCGATGCGAGCGGCGATGGCATCATTCTGTTCGGCAGGTAGCGTTTCGGCGGCGAACCCGTAGTGGGACACGTTCATTCGATCAAGCGCGGACTCCGTCTCTATCAGGCCCGCTTCCAACGCTTTCAATATCGCGGTGGACCCGTGCCACTCCTCGAAGCTGCTGTCGCGCTTGTTCGGCTTTTCAGCGCTCCATCCACTATCTATGACTTCCTGTAGTAATGAGGTGTCACCGCTCGATGCGGCGAGGGCGAGCGCTTCATGCCGGAGATTTTTTAGTGGAGATCGGATGAAGCCTTTGACAATACCGACAGCGCGCGGTGTGAGCGGCGATTTAGAATAGTGGATTGAGGCAAGAACCGCTGTCTGCGCATGCTGATTTCCGCTCTGCTGAACACCCTCCAGCACCTGTTCCACTTTTTCCGGTTTGGCGCTGCGCACGCATGAGAGCAGCTCCAGTAGGAGGGTCTCGCCCTGCATTTTTATGATCGCGTCGAGCTGCTCGTCGGCGGTAAAATGCGGCAATGCGATGATCGCGGAAAACTGTGCCGTAAGGAATTCGTCCCGATCGTCTTGCCCGTCTTTATGCGACGCGGTGCTAGCTACACTGGCCGAAAGGAAGCGCTGGGCAAGGTCTTTTGTGAGGGCCGCACTATGCCGTAAAAGCATCAATACGCCCTGAAGTCGCGCATGCCCGCTACGGCCGAGCACTTCGCTCGCGAGTGCTCGGTGCGTGTGTATCGCGTCAGCAGGTACGAAGCGTGCGACACCGGCCCGAGCGCCGCGGAAGTAATGTTCCTCTTGGGCCATTCCCCGGCTCATGGCAATTTTTTCTGGGTCAATCTGTCGATAGTTTTGGGCTGTCGCGATAACGTTCTCTGGTTCAACGGTATCGGGATTGCAGGGATCAACAGCGCTGTATTTTTCTTTTATAGACCAGCCTTCAAAGCGTTCTTGGTCGCGTGTGAGTTCACCGCGGATACGGGCCCCCTCTTCGGCGTCGCCGACATCCCCGGTGCCGTACAGGATGCCAACGCGTGTCCACGCCCCCACGCTGGACGAGTGTTCCGCCAGCAGCGCCTCCAATCCCTTCAGGATTGCTGATCGAGTCTCCTCCCAATCGGCGCGGTTGTAGTGAAGAAGCTGCTCGAATTCTGCATAGGGCACCGACGTTGATGAATTGAGTGCGGCAGAAAACCGCCAACGGACAAGATAGGTTGCGATCTCTTCTAGCGGCATACCAGCCAGAAGATAGAGAGCGAAGCGACTTATACCATCGAACCTAGGGTGCGGAGCGATTACGAGGTTCCTAGTCATGAAGGATCGCTCGGCTTCAGTGAGGGCAGCCTGACGTACTTGAATGTTAGCCAAGACTTTATTGCGCTCTTCGTCAGTATGAGTGACAGATCCATGGCCCGACGTCCGGTGCATCCCTCGTTCTGGTGCAAGCGAATAGAAGGAAAGCCAACGCTTCGTAGATTCCAAAATGTGCTGCCAAATTCCCGGCTCGTCGCGCCGGTTGAGTAGCGCGTAAAGCAGCCACTCTTTGCTGGCGATGTGTTCTTGAGACAGGTATACATTTTCAGCGGCTTGCAGGAAAGCGAGCGGGGCCGATTTTGCTAGCACGGCGAAGGCGTCGGCCTGGCTGTTCGGAAGATTCTGCAGTGATACGAATTTTTCGATCAGCGCGGAGCGTATCTCGGGGCTCGTTTCATCTTCAAGGCAAGCGATCTGCGTTGCGAGCAAGATAACCTTGGCCGTTTCATCAAGTGCGCTGATCGGTTCCAGTATTGTCGCTAGCTTTTCTCGCGGGTCGCGTTCGTTGCGCAACTCGAGTTCGAGTTGGCCGACGAGGTAGAGCGCGAGTGCCAGGTTTAGACCATCGAGTTTTATCTCATACTGTGATGCGCTTCCTTTCACCGAGGAGAAGAACCGGCTCGATGCAACAGCTTCGAGTTGGGCTTCTTGGACGGCATCGAACAGCCTAAGATCATCCGTATTCTGCGCATTCGCTCGAGCCACTACCTTAGCTGCGAGGTCTTTCAAAAGGTCGGCGAATGCGGGCGCCGAAACTGTAGCCGCTCCGTGCTGCTCCATTCTGCGCATATGCTCAAAGAGCAGCCGCCCGACGCTTAGCTCATCCAAAAGCTCGATGGCCTTGGCTTCTATCAGCTCAATAGCGATACCAAGAAGTCTGGGATTCCGAACGGATTCGAGAACCTCAATTCTGGTGTTGGAGAAGTCGATGCCGCGACTTCCCAATATCTGTTTCACGTCATTGATGGACCACTCGGCCAGCGTGATCGTCCTTACTGCACAAAACAGCGTTTTTTTGAGATACGCCCAGTGCGGCGTACGGGTGGTGACTACCAGGCAGCCGCCCAGTTCCTTTAAGCGTAGCGCGGCGCGATCGAGCCAACGCCCCCAATTCGACTTGAGCGGCTGGTTGAGCCCGTCCGCTATGAGGGCTACGCGGACGGAGCTTGCCGGAGTGTTCGTGCGCCAGTCTTTAAAACGGCGCCGCCAGCGCGCGATCACTTGCGGCGTAACATTTCCATCTGTCTGATAGATCAGTTTGCGAATTAGGAAGTCATCAAAGTCTTCTGCATCATCTCCGGTCAAATCGTCAGCAGGACACAGAACGAGAAGTGATTTGGGATGGGACAGATTCCAGCTCTGGACAGCCAGCCAGGATTTTCCGACTCCCTCTTCACCGACAATTGCGTAGATTTCGCTTTCTGGAGCTCCGGAGAATGCCTTTGTAAGAAGCGCACGCTCAGGTCGGTCGAGTGCCGAAGGGCCGGACGGATCAAATGGGGAGAGTGGTTGGCCGAGCTCGGCGCGCGCCTGCACTTTGTCTGTGAACAACCGGCCCAGCCATTCTTGGTTGAGCGTCTTGGCGTGGCCCAACCCAACGTCTGTGGCGAGTGATTTTCTGAGCGCACTCAGCCTTGAGGGATAATCCCCGTGTCTTTCAAAGTGGTCGATTGCTTTGATAGCGGGTGCGATAAGGACCGAGCCAAGTTTTCCGGTAAGTCCTTGTTCGATAAATGCTTTGGATTTTAAACCTGCCGCAACAGTGGCTACGAGCAGTGCCCCGAGATCGTTATTTGACCAGTCCAATACCGTGAAGCCGAAGCCGTTCTTGGCCGAAAATTTCCGCCCGTCTTCGACTGTTTGGGATGCCACCTCGCATGTTGCTCCGAGTATCCAGAGATCCACCACCCCGGTGTCGTCGTTCGCAACGTCGAAAAGCTTCGTCGAAATATCGTTCTTCGAAAGGCCTTCTTTGTAGCGTTTGCCCTCGAAATATGTGGCCCCGCCATCGAACGCCGAATCGCCGTCTCGTCCTCGCTGTGTACCTGACTTTGCGAGACGGAAAGATTGTCCTGTAATTTGACCCAGTACGACTCCGAGTAACCCTTCAAATCCTTCTGGGCCTGAAGGATCGAGGGCTAAAAGGGCGTCCTGTAGAGCCTTCGCGTGCGTTTTATCTGCTGTGTTCATGCTGGAATGACGGTTCCACAAGTGTTGCAGCCAATGGAGTTAGGGGGCGTAGCTTTGTCAGGGGAACGCTTTGCTCCACCTCTTGGCTAGGCTCGGAAGAAGTGTCGGTTGCAGAAGACAACTTTCCGGACCTCCGGCTTTTAAAAGCAAAGAATGTCTCATACTGGCCGATTTCTACCTGTCGCCATCGCCAGCTTTGGGTCGATTGTAGCTGGTCGCGAAAGGCAGGAACCGGCCGATTCTGTTGAAAAAGTCGGATTTTCAGTTCGCCTGAACTCAGGCACGGCTCCCCCCGGAGAACCTACTCACCACATTGAGTGGTTTCTCGGCCCTTCGTTGACCTTTGCTGCTCTGTTATTGGGTTAATTTGAGGTTTTTTGCTTCGTGCAGGCGCACCTATCCCGTGGCAGGTGGCCCTTGAGATGTGAGTTTGGCCAGTCGACGCAGGTTCTGTACCGCAGCCGCCAGCGTGAACTCATCGGTCGCGCCACTCATGCCACGTAGCCGCAAGCGATCCAATTTCAGGATGCGCTTGAGGTGGGCAAACAACATTTCGACCTTTTTACGTTCGTGGCGAGAGCGCTGATACGCCGGCGTTGCTGCAATGCGCCGAGCCACATCACGAGCGGCTTCATGGACGCTGCGAGCGATCTTGCGGAACGCCGTGTTCGGGCAGCACTTGGCTTTCATCGGACAGGAAACGCAGTCGGTCTGCCGGGATCGGAAGATGATGGTGTTGGCTTTGGTGACGTGCGAACGCTCATTCTTGAAGGCACGCCATTCGCTGCGCAAGGCATTGCCGGCTGGGCAGCGGTATTCCTCAGTCTCCTCATTCCAGTGGAAATCGTTGCTCGATAAACTGTCGTTCTTGCGCTCGGTTTTGTCCCATACCGGCACATGCGGCTCTATGTCTTTTTCCTCCACCATCCAGGCCAGCATCGGCGCGGTTCCGTAAGCGGTGTCGCCAATAAGGCGTTCCGGCTTGATGTCGAACTGCGCCTCGACCCGGTCGATCATGATCTTGGTGCTCTCGACCTCGGCCGTGCGATGAGCCGGTGTGGGTTCCACATCCACGATGACACCGTGCTCGGTATCGATCAGATAATTCGTGGAGTAAGCGTAGAACGCTGGGCCACCTGGAGCTGCGGTCCAGCGGGCTTGAGGATCAGTCAGCGATAGGCGCTTCGGTAGCGTTTCGGCCAGAGCCTCTTCATCGAGTGCCTCAAGATACTCACGCACGGCGCGGGTGCTCAGGGCCGGATCGCTCCAGTTGACCTGTTCATCGCCCGGTACACCGCGCTGCCGGCTGGCATCCGCTTTGATAATGCTGGCGTCCACGGCAAAGCCTTCGCCTTTGACCAACCCTGCATCCATGCAGCGACGCAGTACTTCATTGAACAACCAGCGGAACAGATCACTGTCCCGAAAACGGCCGTGTCGATTTTTGGAAAACGTCGAGTGATTGGGTACTTCATCTTCAAGGCTCAACCGGCAGAACCAGCGATACGCCAGGTTCAAATGGGCCTCTTCGCACAACCGCCGCTCGGAGCGGATGCCATAGCAGTAGCCCACGACCAGCATGCGGATCATCAGTTCAGGATCAATTGAAGGGCGCCCAATCGGGCTATAGAAATCAGCGAGGTAATGGCGCAGGTCGCTCAGATCGAGACACCGATCAATGCTGCGCAGAAGGTGATTGGCTGGGATGTGATCTTCAAGGTTGAAGGAGTAAAACAGTCGCTCCTGCCCACTCGATAACTGTCCCATCATGCTGTGTGATCCCCCTCCGGCCAATGAAGAGATTTTGCCGGAGGTCGGCCAGGGGAGCTACTTTTTCAACAGAATCGGTCAAATGCAGACATTGGCTGTCGGCTCTACGTGTTTTGGCCTTGAATTTGATTGTTACCTGCAAGGTACTAGGGAGGTCAACGCCATCCGCGTGGTACTGCGCGGTGGACTGCTGCTGCAAGTTCCGACAAACGATGGAAGCAACGAGCCGGGAGGCGACGGACTGTTGACCGATGTCGAGTAACACGAATTATTACTTCATTCCGCCGCCTCTAAAGAAGGACGGGGAATAACCAGCCATGGATGCCCATGGGGTTTCATCAGGCACTTGAGTGAGTGACCGTCCCTGACTTCAACTTGTGAATCAGGATGTTGTTGGAAAATTTCGTCTAAACGTCACGGCCAGGGGTTGATATGACATCAACTCTGGGGGGGCACTTTGGAGTGCCCTAAATAGTCTAGTCACAACTTAGCGACTAATGGCCTATGGACATCCCCTTGGCAATTGGCGACATTGGCAATTACCACCAGGTGAGCGCACCCCAGCACACCTGCCAAACGTTAAGTTGAAGGGATGAGATTTAATGTACTTGAGAAAGCTAGAGATTGAGGGCTTCAAGAGTTTCGGCAGGCGTTTCACGGTTGAGTTTCATGAAGGGTTGAACGTATTGGTTGGGGAAAATGGGGCGGGCAAAACGGGCGTGATTAACGCGTTGCGTCAGCTGTTCCAGGATTCGGAGTCGGGTAAACGCTCGATCAACGAGCGCGATTTTCACAAGTCGTTCGAGCTAGACGCGGTGCCCGCCCCCAGTTTCGCCATCACGGCGACGTTTGGCGATCTCAGTGTTTTCGAGAAAGTAGCTCTCGACTCCTGGTGTGGTGAGCAGGACGAAGCGGTGCTCAATCTGACCGTGCTCAACCGCGAGTTGCGCGGTCGCTACAGCCAGGAGCTCTGGGGGGGCGCAATCAGGACGGGGGGCTTCAATCAACAGACGCTAGAGCTAATTCACTGCATCTATTTGCCACCGTTGCGTGATGCGGAGCAGAAGCTGCGAGAGGGGCGACAGTCCAGATTATCCCGGCTGATGAAGGCATTGTGCAAAGACCAGCTACAGGCATGTGCTAAAACCAGAACGTTGCATCCGCTTGAAGTAAAAGTCGCCGACTTCAATTCCCAGCTAGCGGCTGAACAAGACATTAAACGGGCGAATGACCTGATCTCCAGTAGTCTACGCGCCGCCCTCGGAGAAAGGTTGTCGCAAAACACCACGATCCAGTTTTCGGAATCCAACTTCACCAGGATCGTCGAAGGCTTGCGTTTGCTGTACTTTCCGAACGCGTCATCCGCCGAACTGTCGCAGTTCCGCTCGCTGGATGAAAACAGCCTTGGCTACAACAATCTGCTCTACATCGCCTCCATTCTCGCCGAGTTGGTCGTCGAGGATGGCGAGGGGCCGGGGGAGCGCACACTGCATAAGCTGCTGTTGATTGAGGAGCCGGAAGCTCACCTGCATCCGCAACTGCAGATCAGGCTGTTAAAACACCTGCAGGAGGTGGCCCTCAACAAGAATATTCAAGTAGTAATCACTACCCACTCTACTGTTATTTCGTCGGCCGTCTCCATCAACAACATTATCCATATCAACGGCGGAGCCGAACCACTCGCCGTTCCTGCGCGTTTTTGCGGCCTAGCGGAACCGAGTCGGCGATTTATCGACCGCTGGCTGGATGTCACCAAATCCAACCTGCTTTTCTCGAAAGGCGTCATCCTTGTCGAGGGCGTGGCAGAGGCCATTGCACTGCCGGAGCTGGCGAAAATCGTGCTTGCTAATCGCGGCCAAGGACTGAACACCCTGGAAGACTACGGGGTGTCCGTCATCAATCTCAACGGCATCTATTTCGCCCATTTCATGCAGCTGTTTTGTGAGGTCGATGGGCAGTTACGAAGCCGTAACCTGCCTATTCCCTGCTCAGGTCTCACCGACAACGATCCGGCCAAAACCCACAAGGTGCGGGTGCAGGAGCAGTTGGTCGACGTGGCTATCAAACCGTATCCAGGGAATTTGGCCGCAGGAACAAATCCCGCGCTGGGCCTGATTCCGACCATTGCGACATCCCAATACGGGCGCTTGTTTAGTGGCGTCCTTAAAACTTTTGAGTATGACTTGGCGATGACGGCAGGCAATCTGCAATTGATGCTGCAGGTGGCGTATGACAACTGGCCCACCGATGGCTCCGTCAAGGCCGCGTTCAAGGAGATGCTCGCGGCCGACTTTGTGGCCCTGACCGAGGTGCAGAAAGCCGAATATGCCTACGAGCTTCTGGAGCGTATTGATTCTACCAGCATGGGAAAGGGGCTCTACGCCCAGCTACTGGCCGACAAGCTCGAGCAGGGTGACTGCGTCTTTGCCGTACCGCGCTATATCAAGCAGGCCATCTGTTGGGCGTGCGCTATTGCTGAGGAGGGATCTGAATGATCTTTCCGAGCGACGAGCAACGGGCATATCTCGGCTCCTCCATTGACGATAATATTTACTTGGAGGCTTGTCCAGGGAGCGGGAAAACCGAGGTAATTGCCGCGAAGGTGGCACGCGAAATCGAGGATTGGCAGGGCTATCCGGGAGGAATCGCACTGCTGTCGTTTGCCAACAGCGCGGCCAATGAACTGAAGAGCCGGTTAATCGCTCATCGGCAACGGGCTCCGTTGGCCTACCCGCACTGGGTGTCGACGATTGACAGCTTCATCCTCAATTGTGTCGTGGCGCCCGTGGCCCATCGGCTCACCGGATATGCTGGCAAAAACGGCGACTTCCGGCTGAGGTTGGTCGACGCCTCGTCAACGGTGTACTTCAAAACCAAATACGCCATCGAACACATCCGCGTTTCCGCCAATCAGTACGACTTGGATCTAGCAACGGGTAAGTTTGTCTTCCGAACGGGGGAGCCTGGACTGGACCGCAAGCTGAACGCCGTTGTATTGGCCGATTGGCAATTGCGTGACCTTAGGGAGGCCAAGACACGTTTCAAGGCGGCAGGTTTTTCCACATATAGGGATGTTGAACATCTCGCCATCCAGATCTTGCACGAGGCAAAGTTGTCCGCCTTTTGCGCACGACTGGCCCTGCGATATCCATTTCTGGTGATCGACGAGTGTCAGGACCTTTCGGTAGAGCAGTTAACCATCTTGGAGGGTTTGCTCGGGCTGGGCGTGAAAATGCACATCGTGGGGGATCTCAACCAGTCGATCTATGGATTTCGCCATGCAGATCCCGCACGTGTCATGCATTTCATTCGAGCTCATGGATTCACCGGTCTGCAGTTGTGTCAGAATTTTCGCAGTTCTCAGGCCATTGTCGACCTCTGCTCCGAACTAGTACCGGGGAGCAAAATTCACGGCAATCCAACGATTCAATCGGCTGCGCCAGTGATTGTCGAGTATGACGATTGTCCCTCGGAAGCGATGCCGCTGTTTATGAGCCTCAGTGACAGCTACGCGAACCGGGTGATCGTCTCGCGCGGTCATTCGACACTGAGCCGGTTTTGCAGCGGTGCCAATGACCTGAACGATACCGAGCGTTTGGCACTGGCCTGCGCCTTGGCAGGTAATGATTCGGCATTCGCCATCCAGAAGTCGCTTGCGCTGTTTGGAGGGTGGCTGGCCAGCAAGTTGGAGTATTCAGTAAAACCCAATTCCTTCCACTGCCCTGTGGATGTCGAGTCCGAGTTGGAGTGGCGTTTATTTCTTCATCAGGCGTTGGCATTTGTCACAAGCACAGGCGCCTTGGTCGCAGGTCAGCACTGGCGCGGGTGGTGCAGGGTCGCCAAAGCTCGTCTTAATGAACTGCCAAAGCAGGCCTTTGTCATCGCCGATATTGCCGTAGCAATTGCACCACTGGTAGCACTTGGATTGCGCTCCCCAGCGGGGCTCGGTGAGCAATTGGTCACTCAGAGACTATCGTTGGTGGCGTTGCAGCAGAGCAGCATTCGGTTGGCAACAATTCATGAGATCAAAGGCGAAACCCACGAAGCGACAATGCTGGTCTCAGCTTCCAGGCGAGGGGATCAGTCACATTGGGCGGATTGGATTGGTGATAAGAATTTAGAAGCGGCAAGGCTCGCCTATGTGGCGAGTTCGAGGCCCAGAAATCTCCTGGTCTGGGCAGTCAAGAAATTGAAAGCCGCAGAGCGAACCACACTTCAGCGGCTCGGATTTCATATAGCTCAGCGATAATCCGTCAGTCAAAAAACGTCGCGCTTGGATAATGTTTCGCAGGGGCAACGGATTCGCTGCTACCTGCAGTCGTTTTCATGTCTGATTGTTTCTCAATACCGTCCTGCCAGGTGGCTGTGTATCGAAAGTAACAATGATTAGCGGGCTCGCGGTTTGAGGCGTTCACTTTCTTCCCCGGAGCAGCCTCGCACCGTTTCCGCCGCGCAGATCGGAGGGTGGACGCCATAGTGGCGTTTTGCTAATTTTGTTCTGGATCAGTTCCATTTCAACCGACAACGCGGGCAAGCCAGCACATGCGCACGATTTTGAAATACAGGACACGGGTCGGCACGTTCTACATTGCTCAAGCGGTAGATGGCAGATTTCATCCAATGTTCGATCACGAGAGTCTAGGTAGTTATCAGAGCATCCTGCACGCCATTGATGACTTGTTAAACGACGCCACCAGCTCCGTACTCCATCCAGAAACGTTTGAACTGGTGGACACATCCACCCTCGGACTACCGGATGATCCTCGAGACTGGGAACGGGTATAGGTTCGTTCAAGTAGGGTGCCACCGCCACGTGGCCGGCCAAATTGAAAGTGCCGCTGAGCGGCATCAATCACCAGGCTCAAAAGTCAGTACCCAATTCGAGAGTCTGGGCAAGTAACGAGCTCGACACTCTGACAAGTTAGTTTCAGCTCCCGAATATTGAGTCGCGAATCTCTGCAACTGGATCATTGCTCACTATCGCGGGGCGCTCAAATACTCGGCGGTTGCAGAAGCTGAGTGCAACACGGTTATTGATTTGAAGCTGGAGCATGATGCCGCATAGCCATGGCTTCCTGCATCACCTCGCCCATGACTTCGATCGGGCACTTGAAATCGAAGCGTTTACGGGGGCGCATATTCAGCTCCAAGGCGATGGCATTCAATTGCTCTTGACTGTGTACCGACAAGTCAGTCCCCTTGGGCAGGTACTGGCGGATCAGGCCGTTGATGTTTTCGTTGCTACCGCGCTGCCAGGGGCTGTGCGGGTCGCAGAAGTAAATAGCGACCCCTGTCTGCTGGGTGATTTCAGCATGCCGCGCCATCTCCCGGCCCTGGTCGTAGGTCATGCTCTTGCGCATCGCCAGCGGCATGCTGTTGAGCGCTGCACTGAAGCCCTCCATCGCCGAGGTCGCCGTTGCGTCGTTCATCTTCATCAGCATCAGGTAGCCACTGGTGCGCTCCACCAACGTGCCTACCGACGAGGCGTTGGCCTTACCCTTGATCAGGTCGCCCTCCCAATGCCCCGGCATCAGCCGGTCTTCGATCTCTGGCGGGCGAACATGAATGCTGACCATCTCAGGGATCTGGCCGCGCCGATCCACGCCACCAGAGCGCGGCCGGCGCGTCGTCTTGCCTTGGCGCAGGCAGACGATCAGCTCCTTGCGCAACTCGCCGACCGGCAAGGCATAGATCGCGTTATAGATCGTCTCACGACAGACGTAGGCATCTCTGAGGTTGGGTATGGTCATGCTGCGCAGCTTGCCGGCAATCTGCTCGGGAGACAAACGCTTACGCAGCATGTGGGCCACCAGTTCGAAGCGCTCGCTGCCCGGCACAAGCTTGCGCTTGGGGCGACAAACCTGGCGCCGAATGTTCATCTGTTGCTGGGCGCAGCGGGCCGAGTAAGCACCACTACTGCCTCGATTGCGCTTCAGCTCTCGGCTGATGGTCGAGGGCGACCTGTCAATCAGGCGAGCAATGCCGCGCAGGCTGAAGCCTTGAGCTTGACTGAGTTGAATGATGGCGCGCTCTTCGACGCTGAGTTCGGAATAGGACATAGGGGCAGCACCGTACCGGAAAGGTCAGGTGTTGCACTCAGTTTTCGCGGCCGCCCTCTATAAAAAACAAGCAGGATCCACACAGCAAATGGACTGAAAATGACAAAAGAAATTGAACGGAGTCTCGAGGAAATCCATCGCCAGTTGAAAGGAGACGAGCGAGATCTGTCTAGCAATTCTGTAAAATCGTTAAAATACTATGTGCGTAGCATCAGTCATCGTTTGACGGAGTTTCTAATCGCGCAAGAACGGGAGCAGCACAAGCATCGTTATAATCTCAGTTGGGCCATGGGGGGGATCGGTATAGTCGGTGTACTCTTGGCCATCGGTCAATGGGGAAACAGTGATATTGAGTGGATAGAGCACCACCGATTAACGCTGCAATTGTGGGGCGTGACGCTGTGTACGATTTTTGTTGGTGTATCGCTGGAACGATCGGCCTTAGTCAAATCGCTATGGGGTTTTTACATCACAAAATTTATCGTGTCGATTATCTTGTCGGGCGTCATATTTTATGCTCGAGGTCGAGCGGCAGGTTTAGTTAACAGTGTTTTTCATGTTGACGCATCGGCATTCACTGTCACATTGGTACTGACTACAGGGCTCGTGCTCTTTAAGTTGTTGATCCCCTTTGTATTGGCTTTGGCAACGATAACTGCCTTGGCTCATTTTCTGATTATTTTGACCTGGGTTAAAGCCAAGTGGACGGACCGCGATGTAGAACTACCGCCGCTGTTTTCGTTATTGTTCATATGTGTGTCCAGTGTGATTTTGCTTTTTGGTTCGGGCTGGTCGAAGGAAGAACTGAATGACTCAAGAATTTCAGAGAAAATCTACCTGATGGCCCATGCACTTGATTTCAATTACTCGCATGAGTGCGCCAACGTGAAAGCCTCCAAGCCGGTCGTTTTTCTTGGGAACACACAGGAGTCCGTATTGGTCGCGCCTTTTGCTCTAGAGGATTTTGACTTTGGCACCTTCTTTGAAGCATCTGTGGTGATACCTACCGACTTTTCTCGACAAAAGTGTGAGTACAAACCCCTCAAGGTCAACGACTGAGACGTTACCCCCATGCAGATGTGCCTTTTCATCAACAACCACGAATGTTTGAGCTCTCGCGGTCGGATACGTCACGCAGGCCAATTCGGTTAGAAGGACGCCCAATGCTTGAGACTTAGCTGATCAAGTGATTTTGGAGAGAATACAAAAAAGGGCCCTTTGCCGGCCCTTCGTCATGAACGGTCTTCAGGACAACTGCTGCACACCGATGAGCGACTAGAGCGCTGCCTCTGGGCTGCGGCCAAACACTCGGTGGTATTCAGCCCTGGCGGTCTGTTCAGTGAACTCGCCTGACCACTTCGACACCACCACGTTTGCCACGCTGTTGTCGATGGTGTTGCAGGTGGCGATCGCCATCGACCATGAAGCGGTAGACGCCGAACAGCAGCGCCAGACTTTCCACCGGCAACAGGCCGATCGCCGTGACCGTTGCGGCAAACACCACGAAGCTGCCACCGAACACCGTCGCCGCCCCTTTGGAGGTGACCAGCATGATGGCGATGGTGCCCAGGCGTTGTTCCCAGCTCATCGGCACGCCGTAGGCGTTGACGATGAACAGCACTACAGCGACATGTAAATGGACATGCCGTCTAGGTTGAAGCATGACCGGTGGGTAGCACCAGCACTAGGTTGATCAGCACCATCAGCACCGCCGACCAGTTGCTGCCGATCGCGTACGCCTCCGAGCCGAACGCGCCGAGTGGGGCGAATTTCATGATCAGGTTGATGAACTCGAACGCCTACGTTGGACAGGCTTCGTTCTTAGATCACTGGCAATCAATCCTGCTAGATGTCGACTGCATTGTGACGGGCTGGCTGTTCTGCGCTCCTCGCGAAAGGAATCGGATGGCCTTGTGGTTTTATTAGATGACCGCGCTTCTGCTGTGCTTCATCCAACACAAGCAGGCTTACCGAGCATTCAGCGCCTACGAAGCTGTGCTTGATCTGCGGGTCGGGCTGCTGTCGCTATCGTTGTGGGAGGATCAAAATATGACCCACCAATCCTTGAGCTCGCTTCTCTAGTGTCTAAAGCTAGGTTCCTATGAAGCCGCTGGTCGGCGTTTGGGGAGAGGCGGGGAGGCGGGGGTAGTATCGGGTGTTTATCTAACCGCTCCACGAGTCGTACGTACATATCAACCCGACATGAGTACAAGAAGGTGAACTGGCCTAATGATTCTGGACACTTCAATCGGGCGCTATGATGGCGCCCAAATCTGAGGTGTTTGGATATGCGTAAATCTTATTCCAGTGAGTTCAAGCTCAAAGCTGCCAGCATGGTGCTGGACGAGGGACAGTCGGTCCCTGAGGTCTGTGCCAGCCTGGATATTGGCCCTACGGCCTTGCGCCGTTGGGTCGATCAGGTTCGAAAAGAGCGCTTGGGGTCGACCCCGGAAGGGGCCAAGGCGATTACCGCTGATCAGCGAGAGATCCAGCAGCTCAAAGCCTTGCTCAGACAAAAAGACCTGGACATTGAAATCCTAAAAAACCGCCTCCCCGGCGCTCCGCGGCCCATTGGATTAGAAACACTGCGTTCTACACTGATCTTACTGGACAGTGGTCGCTGGCTTTTTGGAGGCTTAGTCCCCGTCAAAAAACTTGACCCAGGGGAAGCTGCGGACCCGTTAGTGGTGGCACGTTCCGTGACCCCGTTTAGGAAGGTGATTTGATCCGAGTCCCCGTCCAGTTCAACTTGACTGGAGGTGCTCATGAAAAAGCATGATCTGAAGCAGCGTGGGTTACCGGTTATTCATGATTACGCAGCCGGCATTGATATTGGCTCACGCTTTCATGTGGTGGCCGTTCCTGCAGACCTGGCCAAAGAATCCGTTCAAACTTTCCAGGCCTTCACTGCCGATCTCGAGCGCATGGCCAACTGGCTGGTAAGTCTTGGGATAACGACGGTCGCCATGGAATCAACTGGCGTTTACTGGATTCCGGTTTACGAAATACTGGAAGCGCACGGCCTTCAGGTCGTACTCGCCAATGCGCGTGATGCCCGTGCGGTGCCAGGGCGCAAAACCGATGTGAATGATGCACAGTGGATTCAACGACTCCATGCATGTGGGCTGCTTCGAGCCAGCTTTCACCCTGATCGTGAGATTTCGGCTTTGCGCAGCTATTTGCGGCTGCGGGAGCGTCATCTCGATTATGCCGCGGCGCATATTCAGCACATGCAAAAAGCTCTCACGCACATGAACCTGCAATTGCATCACGTCGTCGCCGATATCACCGGCTTGTCGGGGATGCGGATAATTCGCGCCATCGTCGCAGGCGAGCGCAACCCCTCCTCGTTAGCGGCGCTGAGTGACAAGCGCTGCAAGGCAGGTGTTGATGTGATTGAGGCATCGCTGGTCGGCAACTACCAGCCCGAGCACGTTTTCGCTTTGACGCAGGCGCTGTCCATGTATGACGCTTATCAAGCGCAGCTACTGGTTTGCGACCAGCAGATTGCACAAACGTTGATTAAGCTCTCGCAGGAAAAGACATTGCCCGCTGAGCCGCTGCCAAAACCACGGCATAACACTCGGCAACCCAACGCGCTCAATTTCGATGTACGTACCTTGCTCTATCAACTGGTCGGTGTTGATCTGACCCAGATCCACGGCATCGGCCCCTACCTGGCTCTTCGGCTGGTCGCCGAGTGTGGCACGGATCTGAGTCGATGGCGGACTTGTCACCATTTCACTTCCTGGCTCACCCTTGCACCCGGCTGTCGCATCAGTGGCGGCAAGGTACTTTCGGCCCATACCCGCAAGACCAAAAATCGAGTGACCGCCCATCTGCGCTTAGCCGCAGTGACGGTCGGCAGAACCAATACCGCATTGGGGGCGTTTTATCGGCGGCTCGCGGCGCGAATCGGCAAAGCCAAGGCGGTCACGGCTACCGCTCGAAAGATCGCGATCCTGTTCTACAACGCCATGCGTTTCGGCATGAATTATCAAGACCCTGGAGCAGATCACTATGAGCAAAAATATCGCGAGCGAGTCGTCAAAGGCCTACACCGACGCGCGGCTGAGTTTGGTTTTACGCTGCAACCACTGGAGGGTGTTTCTTAGGAAGGCCAGTGCTCTCCTGCTTTTGGACTCCAAAGATCATTCTCGTTGATCAATGAGCTGGACGAGCAGTACGGCGTCAACAATTGCTGTCGGGCGTTTGGAGTCAACCGCAGCAGCTTTTACGCCTGGCGTCAGCGCCAAGGCAAGGTGAAGCCTGAGCGGGAGAAACTGAAAGCCATGCTGGTCGAGCATCACAAGGAGTCCAGAGCGTCCGCGGGGGCTCGCACCCTTTCCAAGGAGCTGCAAGCAAAGGGGCATCGCGTCGGGCGGCATATGGCTCGCAGCTTAATGCGCGAAGCCGGTGTTGCCAGTCATCAGCGACGTCGGCACAAGTACAAATCTTCCGGTGTGGAGGCCCTGGTGGCGCCGCATGTGCTCAAGCGCAAGTTTGATGTCACGGCGATCAATCAGGTGTGGTGTGGCGATGTGACGTACATCAAGGTGGGTAATCGCTGGATGTATTTCGCAGCGGTACTGGACTTGTTTGCACGCAGGATCGTGGGCTGGTCGTTTTCCATGATTTCCGATGCCACGCTGACCTGCGAAGCGTTGCGAATGGCAGTTCAATTGCGAGGCCGTCCAAAAGAGGTGCTGTTTCATTCCGATCAAGGTTGCCAATACACCAGCCACAAATTCAGGAATGAGATGCGCAAGCATGGACTCCTGCAAAGCATGAGTCGCAAAGGTGAGTGCTGGGACAACGCCCCGATGGAGCGTTTCTTCGGTAGTCTGAAGTCAGAATGGGTGCCGGAAGACGGCTATAGCTCGGAACACGAAGCTCGGGTGGATGTACAGCGTTATGTGATGCGTTACAACAACGTCAGGCTCCATAGCTACAACGGCTATCGGTCGCCAGTAGCTATGGAGAAAATGGCGGCGTGAAACCTTAACTCGTGTCCAGAATTACTTGACCAGTTCAAAGGCCGGTGCTAAGTCGGCGTTATTTCTTAGACACTGTTTCCGCTCTTTGGGGACGAATCTCGCTCGTTGGCGATGAGAGCGGGGGTAGTGAACTGCCGTTGGGGATCGTTAGAAGCTCTCACCGTGTCGTCGGGCACCGCGCGGATAATTTGATACTTCGGCACGCTTCGGGGGAGTCATCGTCGAGCGGCTCGACGAAACTGCGCTTCCCTTGCCTTTGTTTATCGCCAGCGTCCGTTTACAGCCACCCCAACGTGTGCAAGGTACGGCGGTTTTTCTCACGGCGCGGGCCGATGCCGTTCCGCACGCGTTATTGCACAACCTGCTGCATAACCAAGTGCTCCATGAACAGGCGGTATTGCTGACCGTGGTTTCCGAGGACAGTCCTCGCGTTTGCGCAGGCCGTCGCTTTGAGGTTGAGGCCCACGGCGAAGGGTTCTTCCGCGTCAGCCTCCATTTCGGTTTCATGGAGGAGCCTGACGTGCCGCTGGCGTTGAGTCAGTGCCATCTCGAGCAACTCGATTTCAGTCCTATGCGAACCACTTACTTTCTCAGCCGTGAGACGGTGATCCCAACCAAGCGCATTGGCATGGCTCGGTGGCGCGAAAACCTGTTTGCGTTTTTGCTGAAGAATGCCAACAGCAACCTGAAGTATTCAAGCTGCCGTTAAACCGGGTGATAAAGCTTGCTACGCAAGTTGAGATGTAAGGGACCATATCCTGGGAGACGGGCGAATCGACGAATTTAAGCCAGGCAGGTAGGTATGGAATGCTCCTTTCAGCGCTTATTCGGACCACCAACTTTTTTCCACTTGGCCGTAGTGTGAACCACTGAACCAGCTTTCCAGCTGCACGTCCAAATTGGTGATCTGTGCGAGATTTTCCTGGAGTGGATCTAAGAGGTTAGCTTGCTTGTGAGCCCAATCAATCCATCTCTGGGCCATTTCGGGGTCTGCTAGAGAGGCAGATCTAAGGCTGTCTTCAACACTCTTTATGAACGCCCGTAAGCGCTCGGCGCGTTCCCAGCACTCCGTATGCTTAACGAGTGACCGCCTGAGACGACGCTGTGTTTCTGCTTCTCGGACACGTTCAAGGCGACGTTTCTCATTTTCAGCCCATTCACGATTTCTTGCCTCCTCTTTCTCTCGAAGCGCCTTGATGGAGATTGAGGCGGACGTGAGGCCGGACAAAATGCTAGGTAGTTTTTTCTCGAGCGGTGCGGTCTTGGTGTCCTTCCAATTTTTCCGCTCCCCATAATCCATCCGCGCTTCAATCTGAAAGGTCAGCTCACCCGTTGAGGTCCACTCAAACTGTGGCCTTCGCAGAGACATAAAATCAGGTTCCCAAGGAGCACCGGGGCGGCGCTTGGGGGGAGGCGGGGGCGGTATCGGATGTTTGTCTAAGCGTTCCACGAGTCGCATGGCTATGGGCTCGTCGTTAACAGTGACAATGGTTTTTCCTTCAGCATTGATCTTCCATGCATAACCTTCAGCTTCACCTTCATTGATTAGTGCATCGAACAGGATTGCGCAGCGTTCGATCAATGACGAGGAGATCATTGCATTCAAGACACGCTTGCCTGCGTAATCGAGGTAGCCATCTTTGAGCTTTGCTGCCTTTGCGCTTTTTAACCACTGACTCACCAGAGCGTGGGGCTCGGTCAATTGAGACGGGACTTCAATCATCCGCTGGACTGTAGGTGAGTTTGTCTCCGCATTATTCGCAGCGGGTAGGGGGGCATGGTCGAGAACTTGGAATTGGATCACGCCCTCAATAGCAGGAGGCTTGGGTTTGCGTGGTCGCTGCTTTTCCTGCTTCGCCCAGTAGCCACGGCCAGGGAGAGGGATGCCGGCTTTGCGGCAAGCCTTGGCGACAGCAACGTCAGACACACCGATGTCCTGAGCCAATTTGACCATCGGCGTTTCCCATACCTTTTCGAACAGTTCCGCAATGGTGAAGGTACACTAATGTGTACATGCAGTCTGCCATCCCAATCTATCGCGAGTTTAGGTCAACTCGGTCGGAGCGGATGTTAAATTTCAGAGAATTTTGGGCACAAGCAGTCCACATGGCGGGCGTGTTACGCTGGTGCTGAAAGGGCATCATCGACTCGGTCGGTGCGTGCTCGCTCGTGAAGAGATGAGCCTGCCGTCCTTCACGGACCGACGCGTCATCGTCATCTCGTAAACCATCGCCTAACTGTCCAGACCGGACGCTTCCGGTCCGGTTGGCTATGGATAGAAGGAAATGGCACAGCCCGGAGTCACCCCTTCTTGGCCCTTGATACTCCCCAAAAACGAGTCCAGAATTAAGTCTTTTCCTGCTTCGGCAAGAAAAGAAAACCCTTATTTTTCAATGGGTCGGTCGCCAGATGCGAGTCTCGTTTCCCGCTCCAAAATTTAAAAAAGCCACTCATATGAGTGGCTTTTTTTTTGTGCCTTTGCCCCACTTGGAACATTTGAATACAGGACTCGGGCCCGTTGTGCATAACATCGCCGAGTCGTGCAGTTGTAGTTTCAGGCAAGGCCGACACTTGCCGAGGGTCTGGTACGTTTGACCCCCATCATGCGGTATGACCGCCGAGCACTTCAGCCACCCAGTCGGCAATGTACTGACCGGCATTGATGCTGTTATCAAAACTTGAATGCTGCACACCCCCTTCGCGTTCGGTGAAAATTTTCAGCTCGCGTTTTGGACTGTTTACCAACTGCTCATAGGTTCGGTGTGCCCACTTAAGCGGAATCTGCGAGTCCTTTTCACCGTGGGTGACCAGGAAGGGCACCTTGATGCGATCCAGGATGCCGTCCAGATGGACGTTCTCTGCGATGGTCATGAATTCGTCCGTATCCTTGGCGCCCCATACCCACGACACATGCGACCAGTAATGCGGCACCGGGAAACTGCCTTCCTTTTCCATGCGACGCTTCTGCACATCACGCCAGTCATGGTTGGCCCCCCACACTACGCCGCAAGCGAAGCGCGGTTCGAAGGCGACCGCGCGCGGGCAGTAATAGCCGCCGAGGGATACGCCTTCCAGGCCAATACGTTTGGCGTCGATATCGTCGCGGGTTTCCAGCCAGTCCACCACGCGACTGGCCCAATGCTCGCTGTCGAAACGCGCCGTCAGGTGATGCAGGCGCAGTGCTTCGCCCGTGCCGGGTTGGTCGATGATCAATGACGACACGCCACGTTTGGCCAGCCAGGTGGGCAGGCCGACGCGGTATTTCATTTCTTTGGTGGAATCCAGTCCATTGACCTGCACCAGAATCGGCGCCGGGCCGCTGACGCCTTCGGCACGAACCAGCAGACCGGAAAGGTGTTTGCCTTCGTAAGGGATCTCAACGCGCTCGCAGTTTTCTCGCGCCAGCTCGATACCGCGTTGGAAGGTGTGCAGAAAGCGTTGGTACAGCTGCGTGCGGCCAGGAGCACCATGGGCCTGCAGGCGTTCGCAGCTCAGGTAATAGGTGGCGGCGCGGTTGTATTTTTCGCCGGCTGACAACATTCGGCCTTTGGCTTCGTCTTCTTCAGCCAGGCCGCACAGCTTGTCGGCCATGTTCGCCCAGGTTTCACGGAAGGCCTTGCTGCCGGCGGCATCCGGCTGCTTGGCGGCTTCTTGCAGTGGCGCACACATCTCTTCGATTTCGCCGATGCGGGCGCCCATTTCAATGGCCAGATCGACGGAGAGATTCCATACGTAGTTGGTCGGGAAGTAGCGAAACATGAGGGTAATTGTCCTTGTGCAAGCAAAGGCAGACGGCCAGGTCTTGAGCGGTGATCGCCGGACCTGGCGGTTCGAAGCAGGCTAAGGGGAGGCCCATTGTTTGGCTAATCGCGAGTCAGGATGGGAGGTATTGCGAACGCAGATAGAACGTATGCGCGCCGTCGACCCGAGGGTCTCTACTCGCCCTTCAAGCAGCCACTACTGCTCTAACTCGTTGATGATTTGACTGATCTTCGCCCGCAGCCAACGGTGCATCGGATCCCCCTCCATGGTCCGGTGCCATAGCATGAACTCACGCATCACCGGGATCTTCACCGGGGGTTGCACGATGCGCAGCGGCAGGTAGTCGGCATAGAGCCTGGCCATGCGCTGGAGCATGGTGGCCACGCGTTGGGTGCCGACGATCAACTGCGGCAAGGTGTTGAAGTCGTGGGTCACCACTTCCATGCGCCGCGTGAAACCGTACTGGCTCATCAGCCATTCTTCGACGCTCAACTGCCGGTTGCGGCCGAAAATCACCGAGACATGGCCCATCTCGATGTACTGATCGAGGGTGATGCTGTCGCCCACTTGGGTGTTGCCGTCCCACACCACGCAAACATGCTCTTCTTCGAACAGCAGTTGCGATGGGTGGCCTTCGATCAGGTAGCGCTCGGGCACGATCATCATGTCGGCCTCGCCGCGCATCAGCAGCTCGGTGGAGGCGTCGCCAGGGCCCAGCAGTTCGAAGGTAATGTGCGGGGCTTCCAGGGAGATCTTCTGGATCACCCGGGCAAACAGAACGCTGATCAGATAGTCCGACGTGATCAGGCGAAAATGGCGCTTGCTGGTGGCGGGGTCAAACACCGGTTTGGCGGTGATCGAGGACTGGATCGTCAGCAGTACCTGGCGCACGGGCGCCGCCAGTTCGCGGGCGTAGGGCGTGGGTTGCATCTTGCGCCCGACCTGCGCCAGCAGTTCGTCTTCGAAGTAGAGGCGCAGCCTGCCCAGTACGCCGCTGGTGGCGGATTGGGTCATGTGCAGGCGTTCGGCGGCGCGTGTGATGTTCTGCTCTTCCAGTAACACATCCAGCGCCACCAGGAGGTTGAGATCCAAGTGGTTAAAACGCATGGCGGTCTCGATTCTTGTATTTATTTTGTAAATACCTTCCGACCTTCCTATCGCGCCGTCAAGCCCCCTGACGAGGGGCGTCGGCCTGTGTCTTTGGGTTTTTCCCCGTCATTGGGTGCTGCGCGACCAGGTATTGCGTTTGCCGATAGGTCGCATCCCGACAAGCGATTAGTCAGTACGTTTTTGCCACTTCAGTATCGGCCCACAGTCGGTTGGCCGTGACGCTCTATCGACTCCACAACCAGCATCAGCAGCGCACTGCCAGGCATTGCTGTCCGGCCCGTGTGCTGAATAATTCAAATGGAGTGGTAACAATGAACATCATTGGCCTTGATGCCTTGATTTTTGGCGTCGACGACATTCAAGCCTGTACCCATTGCCTGCGTGACTATGGCCTGCAACCTGTCGATGTCGACAGCGAGGGCGGCCGTTTTGAAGCCCTCGACGGCACGGCCGTGATTATCCGTCGTGCTGACGATGCCCGTCTGCCGGCGGCCATCGGGCCAGCGCCCTCGATTCGTGAAACCATTTATGGCGTGGCCAGCGTCGCTGATCTTGAGGCCATCGCCGATGAGTTGGGGCGCGATCGCCTGGTGACCCGTGGCGCCGATGGTTCGGTGCACAGTGTGGACGATATGGGGTTTGCCCTGGGTTTCCAGATCAGTGTACGGCGCCCCTACAGCGCGCCGGCTGACCTGACCAATGCGCCGGGCCATGCTCCCCAGCGTCCGGTCAACCAACCGGGCATCACCCCCGACATGCAGGCCCTGCCACGCACCCTGTCCCACGTGGTGTATTTCGTGCCGGATGCGGCCAAGGCCGAGGCCTTTTACAAACGCCTGGGCTTCACGACCACCGACACCTTCGTGGGCGCCGGCCCGTTCATGCGTCCAGCCGGTTCCGATGACCACCATTGCCTGTTCATGATCCAGACGCCACCGCACATGAAGGGTTGCGAGCACTTCACCTTTCACATGGGCAGCGGCACGGAAGTGCTGCTGGCCGGGCGCCGTTTCGAACAGCAAGGCTGGACCAGCTTCTGGGGGCCGGGCCGTCACCTCTTCGGCTCCAACTGGTTCTGGTACTTCAACAGCCCGCTGGGCTGCCACATCGAATACGACGCCGACATGGACAAGCACGATGACGCCTGGCAAGCGCGTCAGGCGCCGTTGTCGGCGGATAACTCGCAGTTGTTCCTGTTCACGTCCCGGGAAAAATGGTTCCCCAGCGGCCCGCCGCCCAAGCAGACCTGAGTGCGGATTTCGTCCATGAGTCACGACGTGATTGCGCTATGTCGCCTGGATGAACTGCTCGAAGGGCAGGCCCGCGGGTTCGATCCCCTGGGCACGGGAAAGGACAGCGTGTTTGCGCTGCGCCATGGCGGCGAGGTGCGGGTTTATCGCAACAGCTGCCCGCACCTGGAGGTGCGCCTGGAGTACCGCAAGGACCGTTTTCTCAGCGTCGATGGCAGCCAGATTGTCTGTTACGCCCACGGTGCCCGCTTCCTTCCGGACAGTGGCCTGTGCGTCTACGGGCCGTGTCTGGGCGAGCACCTGACGGCTTTGAAATGGCAGGCGCAGGCCGATTGGCTGGTGCTTGAAGCGGGTCAATTGGAGGCGTGTGCACCTGAGTCAACGTATCGCGGTTGCTGATACATCGTATCCCTACATGCGATTAGTCAAACGCCTGCTTTGCCGAGAAAGTGAGCACAACGCGCTAGCGAATGCGTGCAGAAACAGCCGGTAGTGAGGCTTCGGATCGCTCCGGCAGAACGCTTGCGTGAATAACAAGAATAAGAGTGAGACAAGCATGAACGCAGTGAAAAAGGTGCTTATCGTCGGTGGTGGTATCGGTGGATTGTGCGCCGCAATCGCGTTGCGTCGCCAGGCTATCGAAGTCGACCTGGTCGAGCTCAAGACGCAGTGGACAGTCTACGGTGTCGGCATCATCCAGCAGAGCAACGTGGTGCGTGAGATGGCCAAGTTGGGTGTGTTGGACGGTTACCTGGACGCTGCCTACGCGTTTGAGGATGTGACCATCAATACCACGGCCGGTGAACAGCTGGCGCGAATTCCCGGCCAACGCCTGGCGGGCCCCGAGTATCCGGCCAACGTCGGCATCTCGCGCCTGGCCCTGCATCAAGTCCTCAGCGAAACCACGATTGCCCTGGGTGCTTCGATTCGCCTGGGCCTGAGCGTGCAAAGCCTGGAGCAGGTGGGCGAGGGCGTTGATGTGCTGCTCACCGATGGCAGTCGCGATTGTTACGACCTGGTGGTAGGCGCCGATGGTCTGTACTCGCGAATACGCGGTTTGCTGTTCGGTGAGCAGTACCGGCCGCGTTTCACCGGCCAGTCGGTGTGGCGCTACAACTTCCCACGCGCGGCTGGAATCGATCACCTGGCGACCTTCCAAGGCCCCGCCGGCAATGCCGGGCTGGTGCCGCTGGGACGCGACCAGATGTACCTGTTCGTCACCTCTCATGAACCCGCCAACCCGAGGATGGATGCCGCCACGCTGGCGACCCAGATGCGCCAGCGCCTGAACGGTTTCACCGGGCTGATCGGTGAACTGCGCGAGCAGATTCTCGACAGCGACCAGGTGGTCTACAAGCCGCTGGAGGTGGTGTTCGTCAGCGAGCCCTGGTACCGCGGCCGTGTCGTGCTGATTGGCGACGCGGTGCACGCCACGACGCCGCACCTGGGCCAGGGCGCTGGCATGGCCATTGAAGATGCGGTGGTGCTCGGCGAAGAGCTGGTCGCCGACGGCAGCGTCGAACAGCAGCTCGAACGCTTCATGGCGCGCCGATATGAGCGCTGCAAATTCATCAGCGAAAGCTCGGTGCTGGCCGGTGACAAGGAAATGACCCACGACAGCGGCTTCGACCGGATCGGCCTGGTCAGGCGGATGCTCGAAGTCACGGCAGAGCCCATCTAAGGCCCGGCAAGACCGAATTCGCGCTCCCACGGATGCTTTATGCCTGTGCAGGCTTGGCCCGGTTCGTCCGTGGGCGCTGTTTCACCTGAAGAACTGACATACAAAAACAATAAAGAGGGTTACTTCGATGGCTACTCGTAAGATCGCTGCGTCGCGGCGCGTCCCTTTCACCCTGACCCTTGCGGCCAGCCTGGGACTCGGCGCCACGGCCGCCCAGGCATTTCAGATCGATACCGGCAATCCCGATCTCAGCTTGCGTTGGGACAATACGCTCAAGTACAGCGCGGCCTGGCGCCTGAAGGACCCCAGCAGCAAGCTCAGCGAGGGGCAGACGGCGCTGAACCAGAACGACGGCGATCACAACTTCAAAAAGGGGCTGATTTCCGATCGCCTGGATATTCTTTCCGAACTGGACATCGGTTATCGCGACTTCGGCGCGCGTGTGAGCGGTGCAGCCTGGTACGACACCGTTTACCAGGAACGCAACGACAACCACGACGCGGCCAGTGCCAACCAGCGTTCGGTGGGCTTCGACGAGTTCACCAGTGACACGCGTCATCTGCATGGTGGCGATGGCGAACTGCTGGATGCCTTTGTCTACTGGAACGGTACCCTGGCCGACCGTGCCTTATCGGTTCGCGCGGGGCGCCACGGCCTTATCTGGGGCGAGAGCCTGTTCTTCGGTAGTAACGGCATCGCCGGTGCCATGGCGCCGGTGGACGTGGTCAAGGCGCAATCGGTGCCCA
This sequence comes from Pseudomonas sp. G11, assembly GCF_029457515.1. Taxonomy (NCBI): domain Bacteria; kingdom Pseudomonadati; phylum Pseudomonadota; class Gammaproteobacteria; order Pseudomonadales; family Pseudomonadaceae; genus Pseudomonas; species Pseudomonas sp. G11. The sequence continues at coordinate 5,273,474 of NZ_CP120377.1, read as the reverse complement.
ACACTCAGTTCAAGGAAATCACCCGGCCGGTCAATCAGCTCTCGACCGCCTACCAACTGACCGACAGTGTGTCATTGGGCGCCTTCTACCAACTGGAGTGGGAGGCCACCCGCTTGCCGGGCGCCGGCAGCTATTTCTCCACCAGCGATACCATCGGCGAGGGCAATGAACGGCTGATCACGGGCGGGCCGTTCCCGGATGTCCTTGGCGGTAATGCCAATAGCCCGGCGGCTTTTTTCCATGGCAAGGATAAGAAAGCCAGGGACTCCGGCCAGGGCGGCCTGCAGCTCAAGTTCAACACCGGGACGACGGATTACGGCCTGTACGCGCTGCAGTATCACGAGAAAACGCCGACGTTGTATTTGAAACCGAATGCCACCGGGCCGAACTTCAGTACCGGGCAAATCGGCGAGTATTCCTGGGTCTACCCGGAAGATATCCGTGTCCTGGGCGCCAGTTTCGCGACCTCCGTGGACGAGTACAGCTTTGCCGGCGAGGCATCGATGCGCTGGAACATGCCGCTGGTGTCCAACGCCCAGACCGTCCTGCCGGGCGTTGAGGCGGACAACAACGATAACGCCTTGTACGCGGTTGGCCGGACGGCCCATGTCAACCTCAACGTCCTGGCATCGCTGGGCCCTTCCTTCGTTTCCAATGAAGCCAACCTGACAGGGGAAGTGGCCTGGAACCGCCTGCTGGCCGTGACCCGGAACCGCGCAGCCCTCGACCCCAACGCCACCGACGATGGCCTGGGCTTGAAGCTGGTGTACACGCCCACCTATCGCCAGTTCTTCCCCGGCATCGATATCAGCGTGCCGCTGGGCATCAGCTATTTCCCCATGGGCAAGTCGGCGGTGATCAGCGGGTTTGGTCCCGATAGAGGAGGGGACATGAACATCGGCGTCTCCGCCACCTACCTGGACCAAGTGACCGTAGGGCTGACCTACACGCACTACTACGGTCCCGAGGACACCAGCCTCAACGCCGCCAGCCAGTTCACTTACAAGCAGTCGTTGAAGGACCGGGATTACCTGGCCTTCTCCGTCAAGACCACGTTCTAAGAGGATTCGCGCATGACCATTCAGTTCACTCTAAAGGCCTTGTGCTTGACCCTGCTGGCTGTTGCCGCGCCGATGACGCTGGCCGCCAGCGCCGAACAAGCCGCCGCACTGGGCAAGACCCTGACGCCCTTTGGTGCCGAGAAAGCAGGCAATGCCGATGGCAGCATTCCCGCCTGGGACGGTGGCTACACCAAGGTCGATCCTGCCTACGTTCCGGGGGGCAAGCGCAGCGATCCGTTTGCCGCGGACAAACCCTTGTACAGCATCACCGCGCAAAACGTGGCCAAGTACGCCGACAAGCTCAGCGACGGCACCAAGGAGCTGTTCAAGCGCTTCCCGGACACCTATCGCATCGATGTCTATCCGACCCGGCGCACGGCGGCCGCGCCGCAGTGGGTGTATGACAACACCTTCAAGAATGCGACCCGCGCCAAACTGGTCAACAGCAGCGCCGGCCTGATCCCCGACGGTGCCTATGGCGGGATCCCGTTTCCGATTCCACAGAACGGTACCGAAGCCATCTGGAACCACCTGCTGAACTGGCGCGGCACCTCGGTGGCGGGGCATTTCCGCCACTATCTGATGACGGCCGACGGCAACCAGGTGATGACCAGCGACGGCTTGTTGACCCAGGAAATGCCTTACTACTTCCAGGAAGGTGGCCCTGAAAACTTCTCGGGCGACTACTGGCTGGTGCGCTTCGTCAATCTCGGCCCGGCGATTCGTGCCGGCGAACAGATCCTGGGGCGTGAGAACATCAACGGCGACAAATCCCAGGCCCATGTCTATCTGAGCGGCCAGCGCCGGGTGCGCACGTTGCCCAACGCCTGCTGCGATACACCGACGCCGTCCACCGCTGGCGTCATGTCGTTCGACGAGCTGAGCGTGTGGGGCGGGCGCACGGACCGGTTCGACTGGAAACTGGTGGGCAAGCAGGAAATGTATGTTCCCTACAACACCAACAAGGTGCAGGCCGCCGCCCAGCCGCAAGACCTGTTCGCCAAGCACCATCTGAATCCTGACTACGTGCGTTGGGAGTTGCACCGCGTCTGGGTCGTCGAGTCGACGTTGGCCGCCGGCAAGCGTCATCAACTGCCCAAAGGCCGCTACTACCTCGACGAAGACACCTGGCAAGCCCTGCTCGGTGACCGTTGGGATGCCAGCGGTCAACTGGCCAAGACCCTCTGGTCCCTGCCGTCCGTACTGCCCGACCTGCCTGGCCTGGTGCAACTGTCTTCGGGTTTTTATGACCTGACTTCGGGGGCGTGGTTTATCCAGAACGTCTACGCCGGATTGCCGGATCAGTATCGCGCGGTTGATCGCTACAAGGCCTCGGAGTTCTCGCCTGCGGCGATGGCCGGGCGCGGCGTGCGTTAAACCTGAACCGAGCGTGAAGGGCATGCCCGTCGGCATGTCCTTGGGGTACGAGTGTTTGTCCGAGGTAGGTTATGAACAGAATCAGTCAGGCGGGTGCTTTGCTCCTGGCCCTGTATTTGCCCTTCGTCACGAGCCAGTGCCTGGCGGGGCAGGCTGCAGTGGGCGTGCCGCTCAATACCCCGGCCATGCGGGTACCGGCTGCGCAGAACAGCGTATTGATCGACCTGGCGCGTGCCGGTACACGCCTGGTGGCCGTAGGCGAGCGTGGCCTGGTACTGCTCTCCGACGACAATGGACAAACCTGGCGCCAGGCGTCGGTGCCGGTCTCGGTCAGCCTGACGGCGGTACGCTTCGTTGATGCACAAAAGGGCTGGGCGGTCGGCCACGCGGGCGTGGTGCTGGCGACGCTGGATGGTGGCGAGCACTGGACGTTGCAGCTCGACGGCGTGCGCGTGGCGCAGCTGGAACTGGACGCCGCCAAGGCGGACCAGGCCACGGCTAGCGACCCGGATGCCGCACTGGTACGGATACAAAATGCCGAGCGTCTTGTCGCCGATGGTCCAGACAAACCTTTCCTGGCACTGGAATTCGTCGATGCCCGCCGCGGGTTGATCGTCGGTGCCTACGGTTTGGCGCTGCTGACCACCGATGGTGGCGCCACCTGGCAGTCGCTCATGGGGCGTATCGCCAACCCGAACGGCTTGCACTTGTACGCCATCAGTCGGCAGGGCACACATTGGTTCCTGGCTGGCGAGCAGGGTTACCTGGCGCGCTCGGACGACGACGGGCTGTCGTTCAGTCAGTTGGACAGCCCCTACGAAGGCAGTTTCTTCACCCTGCAGAGCCGCGCCGATGGCGCACTGGTGGTCGCCGGCCTGAAGGGCAATGCCTTTGTCTCCCACGATGCCGGCGCAAGTTTCCAGCGCTTGTCAGTTCCCATACCCATCTCCTTCAACGACGCCATCCGCCTGGCCGACGGCCAGCTGCTGCTGGTCAACCAGGGCGGCACGCTGTTTCGCAACAGCGAGCAGACCGGGGCGGCGCTGCTGCCACTGGGCAACCCCTTGGGCAAGCCTGTTTCAAGTGTGATCGAGGCCGCCGATGGCAGCCTGATCGTTGCTGGTTTCACCGGGCTGCAGCGTCTTGCGCAGCCAGCCACTGCCGCTTCGGAGTGAGGTTATGACGTCTCCTGGTAATTTCCCCCAGTCCCCTGCCAATGCGTTCGAAGACTTCGATCCGCGTTCTGGCTCGGTGCTCGAACGAGCCCTGTTCAACCATCGCCTGTGGGTGTTGTTGCTGTGTCTGGCGACCACGTTGGTGCTGGGTTGGCAGTCCAGTCGTGTCGAGCTCAATGCCAGTTTTGAAAAAATGATCCCCACCCATCAGCCTTATATCGCCAACTACCTTGAGCACCAGAAGGAGCTGAGCGGGCTGGGTAATGCGGTGCGCATCGCCGTGGTCAACAAGCGGGGCGATATCTACGACAGCGCCTACCTCAAGACCCTGCAAGCGTTGAGCGACAAGATTTACCTGCTGCCCGGTGTCGACCGTGCGTACATGAAGTCGCTGTGGACACCGGCCACACGTTGGGTGGCGGTGACCGAAGCGGGCCTGGAGGGTGGGCCGGTCATTCCGGATAGATACGATGGCGGCGCCGCGAGCCTTGCGGCGTTGCGGCGCAATGTGCAGCTGTCCAATGAACTCGGCCAGTTGGTGGCGTTCGACCAGGCATCGAGCATCATTCAAGTACCGCTGTTGCAGCGCACCCCGGATGGCCGTGCGTTGGACTACACCCAGCTGTCGCAACAGCTGGAGGCGTTGCGTAGCCAATACCAGAGCGACAGCATCGACATTCGCATCACCGGGTTTGCCAAGAAAGTCGGTGACTTGATTGCCGGCCTGCGGCAGATCCTGATCTTCTTCGCCGTGGCGATCCTGATCACCACGGTCGTGCTTTATTGGTACACCCGCTGCATTCGCAGCACCTTGCTGGTGGTGTTCTGCTCGTTGGTGGCGGTGGTCTGGCAGCTTGGCTTGCTGCCGTTACTGAATTATCAACTGGACCCCTATTCGGTGCTGGTGCCGTTCCTGGTGTTTGCCATTGGCATGAGCCATGGGGCGCAAAAGATGAACGGCATCATGCAGGACATCGGGCGCGGCATGCACCGGGTGGTCGCCGCACGCTTCACATTCCGCCGCCTGTTCCTTGCCGGGCTCACCGCGCTGCTTTGTGATGCGGTCGGTTTCGCGGTGCTGATGATCATCAAGATCCAGGTGATCCAGGACCTGGCGATGATCGCCAGCATCGGCGTGGCGGTGTTGATCTTCACCAATTTGATCTTGCTACCCATATTGCTCTCCTACGTTGGGGTCAGCCGCCGTGCGGCGCGATTGAGCCTGAAAAGCGAGCACGCTGAACAGGCCGGTCAGCATCGCCATGGGTTCTGGCGTTTCCTTGACCTGTTCACCCAGCGGCGCTGGGCGGCGTTGTGCATCGCCCTGAGCCTGGCGCTGGCGACGCTCGGCTTCATCGTCAGCCTGCAATTGAAGGTCGGTGATCTGGATGCCGGCGCGCCCGAGCTGCGGGCCGATTCGCGCTACAACCAGGATGATGCGTTTCTGACCCGGCATTACGGCGCCAGCAGCGATCTGTTCGCGGTCATGATCAAGACCCCCGCCAGCGCCTGTTCGCGCTATGACATCCTGAACAAGGTCGATGCCCTCGACTGGCAGTTGCGCACGTTGCCGGGTGTCGATTCGACCAATTCCCTGGCGCTGCTCAACCGCCGCATGCTGGTCGGCCTCAGCGAAGGCAGCCCGAAGTGGTACGAGCTGCAGAACAACCAGGCGATGCTCAACATGGTCACCGCCGGGGCACCACGCGGGCTCTACAACGAAGACTGCAGCCTGCTGACGCTGTACGTCTACCTCTCCGACCACAAGGCGCAAACCCTCAGCCGCCTGGTGGATCACGTCGAGCAATTCGCCGCGGCGAACAATACCGACGAGGTCCAGTTCCTCCTGGCTGCCGGCAATGCCGGGATCGAGGCGGCGACCAACATTGTCGTCAAACAGGCCAACCGCGAAATGCTGTTCTGGGTCTACGGTGCGGTGATCCTGTTGTGCCTGGTCACCTTCCGCTCCTGGCGCGCCACGATTTGCGCGGTCATTCCGCTGATGCTCACCTCGGTACTCTGTGAGGCGCTGATGGTCTGGCTGAACATCGGCGTCAAGGTCGCGACCCTGCCGGTGATCGCCCTCGGCGTGGGCATTGGCGTTGACTACGCGCTGTACGTGATGAGCATCCTGCTCGGGCATATGCGCCAGGGCTCAAGCCTGTCGCAGGCGTATTACCGGGCACTGCTGTCCACCGGCAAGGTGGTGATGCTGACCGGGGTGACCCTGGCGATCGGCGTGGCCACCTGGATGTTTTCGCCGATCAAGTTCCAGGCTGACATGGGTGTGCTGCTGGCCTTCATGTTCGTCTGGAACATGGTCGGTGCCCTGGTTCTGCTGCCGGCCCTGGCTCACTTCCTGTTGCCGAGCAAGCGTGTGAGCAAGGAACCGGTTGGGCACACAGTCGCGGATGAGCCCCACTGCCTGGTCACTGCGGCGCTGACGCCCGTCACCGCCGAGCAGAGGACCAGGGAACAGCACTCATCGTGCAAGAAGACAGTCTCTGTGGCGGCTAATCCGGTCGCGCCATAACAACAAGAAAGGACGTTGCGATGCCTCGTATGTATCTGTTCCGACAGCTTCTATGGCTTGACCTTATCGCCGGCCTGAGCGCCTTCGGCATGGCGTTCTGCGCGACCCAATCTGCGGAGGTGCGTGATGAACGTTGAACGCCAGGCGCGGCTGCCGCAGTCCTTGTTGCTCTTGCTCGGCAGTTGCCTGCCGGTGCTCGGTGCGGTGCTGCTGGCTCCCATCCTGCCGCGTATGCAGGAACACTTTGCCGACACGCCAGGTGTCGCGGTGCTGGTGCCCATCGCCCTGACGCTGCCGGCGTTGATGATTGCGCTGTTGGCCCCCGTCGCCGGGATCATCGCCGACCGACTGGGGCGCAAGCCGTTGCTGATCGGTGCGATGGTGCTCTACACGGTTTGTGGCGTGCTGCCGCTATGGCTGGAGTCGCTGCAGGTCATCGTGATCAGCCGCGCCGGCATCGGTGTGGCCGAGGCGGCGATCATGACCTGTTGCACCACGATGATGGGTGACTACTACAGCGGCGCGCGGCGTGAACGCATATTCGCGCTGCAAATGGTTGCGACCTCGCTGTCGGCGGCGATCTTTATTGCCGTCGGCGGTGTGCTCGGCGAGCACGGTTGGCGCACGCCGTTTGCCCTGTATGGGCTGGGGCTGGTGTTCCTGCCGCTGATGGCCTGGTTGCTATGGGAGCCGCGTGCGCAGGCCGTCACCGTGACAACCACAGCGGACAGGGCATTCCCCTGGCGCGCCCTGGCCCCCTTGTATGCCCTGGCATTCCTGGCTGGCTTGAGCCTGTTCATCGTGCCGGTACAAGTCAGTTATCTGCTCAACCTGCTGCATGTCGAAGGGTCGCAGCAGATCGGCCTGACCATGGGCGCCAGTCAGTTCGGCGTACTGGTCGGCGCCTTGAGTTTCCGTCTGTTGCGTGGTGTCCCGGCGCCTCGGCAGATGCTCCTGGCTTTCTTCGCGGCCGCTATCGGCGGCGGGTTGCTGGCGGTGGCCGACCGTCACGGGCTGGTGGTGGTCGCCGTGCTGATCAACGGCTTGGGCATCGGCCTGATGATGCCGACCCTGCTCACCTGGATCATGAGCCAGGTTGACTTCCAGCAGCGCGGCCGCGCGGCCGGCGGCTTCACGGCGCTGTTCTTTGCCGGTGAGTTCGCCAGCCCACTGGTGGTGCTGGCGATCACCGGCGGGGTGATCGGCGCCTTGCCTGCCGCACTGGGAATCATCGCAGGGCTTCAACTTGTGGTGGCCCTGGCCTGCCTTCGGTTGCGAGGCAGCGGGGCCGCTTTTGCCGGCGCGGTCGTCGCAGAGCCTGATCGCTGATCTGTCTATTCGACATTTCATGAAAACAAGAACAATGAGGAGATCATCATGAGTTATTTGCTCAATACCTGGTACATCGCTGGATGGGCAGACGAGCTGACGCAAGGTGGGATGCTTGGCAGGACCATCGTCGAGCAACCCATCGTGTTCTTTCGCAATAGCCAGGGTGTGATCCAGGCGCTCGCCGATCGTTGCCCACACCGTTTTGCCCCGCTGCACATGGGCAAGGTTGTCGGCGATAGCGTCCAGTGTCCGTACCACGGCTTGCGTTTCGATGGCAGTGGCCAATGTACGCACAACCCCCATGGCGATGGGACCGTCCCCAAGGCCGCCTGCGTTCGCGCGTTCGCGGTCGTCGAGCGGCATGGGGCGATCTGGGTCTGGCCTGGCGATTCGAGCCTGGCCAACGAGGCGCAGATCCCTGATTTTTCCTTCCTCGAACAGGCCCCACCCCATGCCAAGGGGCATGGGTATTTGCCAACCCGCGCGCACTACGAGTTGCTGTCCGACAACATCATGGACCTGAGCCACGTTGATTTCCTGCACCCCGATACGCTGGGTGGCGGGGCGTTGTCACGCACGCGCGCGACCATCGAGGAGTTGCCCAACGACCGCGTGCGCATCAGTTGGTGGGCGCCAGACGATGTCCCCCCACCGGCTTTCGGCGCTCATCTGGAAGACCCAAGCCGGGCAGACGTCTGGGCCGAAGTCATCTGGCACGCCCCCGGCCTGATGCTGCTGGGCAGTGGCGCCACGCCGCCCGGCCGCCCCAGGGAAGAGGGACCGGTGACCTGGAACCTGCATCTGATGACGCCGCAGGACGCGACGAACACCCATTACTTCTTCGCCAACACACGCAGTTTCGAGCAGGACAATGCGCAGTTGAACACCTTCATCCAGGACATGTTGATCGGGATTTTCGCCGGTGAAGACAAACCCATGGTCGAGGCTCAACAGCGCCAGATTGGCGAGGTTGAGCTGCTTGGCCTCAACCCTGTGTTGTTGCCAGTCGATGCCGGGGCCGTGCGTTGCCGACGTGTTCTGCGTCGCTTGATTGCCGCTGAGCAGCCAGTGAGTGCCCCGAGATGATCGATGTCGTGGTGACCCGCAAGCGTCGCGAAGCCGAAGGCATCTACAGCTTTGAACTGGCCCCGGCCGAGGATTCCCTGCTGCCGGCTTTCAGTGCCGGCTCGCATATCGACGTGCACCTGCCCAATGGCCTGGTGCGCCAGTACTCGCTGTGCAATCACCCGGAAGAACGTCACCGCTACCTGCTGGGCGTGTTGCTTGACCCTGCGTCTCGTGGCGGTTCCCAGGCCATGCATGAGCAAGTGCACGAAGGCAGCCGGCTGCGGATCAGCGAGCCACGCAACCTGTTCCCGCTGGAGCATGGGGCCGGGTACAGCGTGCTGTTCGCGGGCGGCATCGGCATTACACCGATCCTCTGCATGGCCGAGCGCCTGGCGCGGATCGGTGCGCCTTTCGAGTTGCACTATTGCGGTCGCTCGGTCGGGCGCATGGCCTTTATCGAGTACCTGCGCCATTCGGCGTTCGCCGATGGCGTGCACATTCATGTGGACGATGGCGAGGCTAGCCAGCGCCTGGACAGCGCTGGGGTTTTGTCCGCGCCGACCCGTGACCGTCATCTGTACGTCTGTGGCCCCAATGGCTTCATGGAGCATGTGCTCGGCACTGCGCGTGCGCAGGGCTGGGCCGAAACGCAACTGCACCGTGAGTACTTTACCGCTACTGCTGCCCCGGCGAGTGAGGCGGGCGGGTTCGAAGTGCAACTGGCCAGCACCGGACAGTGTTTCCAAGTGCCGGCCACGCTCAGCGTTGCCCAGGTGCTGCTGGAGGCCGGCATCGACATCCCTTTGTCTTGCGAGCAGGGCATCTGTGGCACCTGCATCACGCGCGTGCTGGAAGGCGAACCGGAGCATCGCGACATGTTCTTGACCGATGCCGAGCGGGCCCGCAACGACCAGTTCACACCGTGTTGCTCGCGTGCCAGGAGCGCCCGGCTGGTGCTCGATCTTTAAGGTTTTCCATTCATCCATCTCTACCCGCTGCGGTGTTTTGCCAACTGATTGAGGAGTCGAACATGCAACAACTTCCAGGTTTCAAACGCGTGGTCACCGGGCACGATGCCCACGGCCAGGCGGTGGTCGCGCTCAGCGGACCGACACCCAACAGCTTCCCGCTCAAGGCCGTGCCCGGTACGGTATTCCATGAGATCTGGAACAGTGGCGCCAGCCCGGCCTTACTCGACAATGGCGAGGACCCCACCCGCAAGCCGCTTCAGTTGAGTCCGGCGCCGCTGGGCAGCGTTATCCGTGTGGTGGATATCCCGCCCGACAGCGTACAGAACCAAGTCAGCGCCGAGGATGCCGCGGCGGCCTTCGCCGAAATTGGCCAGGCCCATGCCGGCACGGGGCAGGCAGATTCCAAACACAAGCTGATGCACCGCACCGAAACCCTCGATTACGGCGTGGTCACGGAGGGGGAGGTCTGGTTGGTGCTCGATGGCGAGGAGGTGCATCTCAAGCGCGGTGACATCGTCGTGCAGCGAGGTACCAACCACGCCTGGAGCAATCGCACCGAGCAGATGGCACGCATGTTGTTTGTGCTGCTGGATGGCCGCTTCGCGCCCGAACTGCAAGGAGGCCAGGCATGAAGCTCAGTACCTTCAAGAATGATAGCCGCGACGGTCGCCTGCTGGTGGTGTCGCGCGACCTCGCCTGGGCGGCCGATGCCAGCGATATTGCGGCGACGTTGCAGGTTGCCATTGAACAATGGTCGAGCGTCGAAACCGCGTTACGCGCGCGCTACGACGCCTTGAATGAAGGCACCCTGGCCGGCGCCTTCGCCTTCGATCCGCAGCACGCTGCCGCACCCTTGCCACGTGCCTGGCAATGGCTGGATGCCTCGTCCTTCCTCAGTCATGGCGAGCGCATGCAGAAAGCGTTCGCGCTGGATCCGATCGAAGGTGTTGAACACACACCCTTGATGTATCAGGGCTGTGGCGATGATTTCCTGGGGGCCCACGACGACATCGTGCTGCCCAGTGAAAGCCACGGTATCGACTTTGAAGGTGAATTCGCGGTGGTGGTCGATGAGGTGCCCATGGGCTGCTCGGCGCAAGACGCCGCCGACCATATTCGGCTGATTGTGCAAGTCAACGACGTCAGCTTGCGTGCGCTGGCCCCCCGTGAAATGAAGACCGGCTTCGGGTTTATCCAGGCCAAATCCTCGTCAAGTTTTGCCCCGGTGGCGATCACCCCCGACGAGTTGGGCGAGGCCTGGCGGGACGGGCGTGTGCATTTGCCACTGAGGGTCGAATGGAATGGCCAGTGGTTCGGGCATGCCCACGGTGGCGCCATGCATTTCGGCTTTCATCAGTTGATCGCCCACGCGGCGCTGACCCGGCGCCTCGGGGCCGGCTGCGTGATCGGTTCTGGCACGGTTTCCAATGCCGACCCCACGGTTGGCGCGGCCTGCATCGCCGAACGTCGTGCCGTCGAGATGATCGAGCAAGGGGCGCCGCAGACGTCCTTCATGCGCTTCGGTGATCGCGTGCGCATGGAAGTTCTCGACCTGCGCGGGCAGTCGGTCTTCGGGGCGATAGACCAACGTGTCGTGCACGGAGGCCTCCCATGCGCGTGATGATTACCGGGGCCAATGGTTTTGTCGGCCGGGCGCTGGTCAACCGATTGCTCCAGGCGAATGAATGGCAAGGCCGTTCGATCAGCGCGTTGATCCTGCTGGATAAAGAGTTGGTGGGGTTTGCTGACGATAAACGCCTGCGTCGGCATTGCGGCAGTGTGACCGATGCCGCGTTATTGCGTCGCGCCCTGGCCGATGGCATTGATGTGGTTTTTCACCTGGTCAGCATCCCTGGGGGAGCGGCCGAGCAGCATTATTCACTGGGCTATCAGGTCAACCTGCTGGCAAGCCTGGAGTTGCTTGACCAGTTGCGCGCGCAGCCTGGCGCGCCGGTGCTGGTGTATGCGAGCAGCGTGGCGGTGTACGGCGGCGACCTGCCGGCGCGCCTCGATGAGCGCGCCGTGCCACACCCGCAGTTGAGTTACGGTGCGCACAAGGCGATGGTGGAAATGGCACTCAACGACCTGGCCCGACGAGGCGAGGTGGACGGCCGTGCCGTACGCCTGCCCGGCATCGTTGCCCGTCCACGTGAACCCAACGGGCTGCGCTCGGCGTTCATGAGCGACCTGCTGCATGCCTTCGCCGAAGGCCAGCCGTATTGCTGCCCGGTTTCACCGCAGGCGCAGGCCTGGTGGATGTCGGTGCGGTGTTGCGTGGATAACCTGTTACGGGCCGCCGAACTGCCGGCCGCCGAGCTTGGCGAGTCACGCGTCTGGCAACTCCCGTTGTTGCGCCTGTCCATTGCCCAGGTCATCGATGCCCTGGCCGCTGTCTATGGCCAGGAACGCCGTGCGCTGATCAGCTTCGCACCGGATGCCGGGCTGCAAGCGTTGTTTGGCAACTTCCCGGCCATGAAAACCCCTCTGGCCCGTGCCCTTGGCTTTCGCCATGACGGCTCGGCTGCCGCCTTGATACGAAACAGTTTGAATGCTGCTGCCCCGGCGCGTCGTGCGCGTGGGCGGGTGGCGCTTGGAGTGAGCGAACATGCAATCAACTAAACGCCGCCTGGTGGACCTGTCCGTTACCCTGGACAACAACCCCTACACCGATCCACCGCCGTTGCTGCCGAAAATCGACTACATGGACCATCAGCAAGGCTGGCCGGAGATGGCCGCGATGTTTCCCGGCCTGTCCAAGGCGCAACTGCCTGGCGACGAATCCTGGGCGGCTGAGCGCCTGCAGATCACCACGCACAGCGGTACGCATATGGACGCCCCCTGGCACTATGCCTCGACCACGGATGGTGGCAAGCCGGCTTTCGGCATTGATGAGTTGCCGTTGGACTGGTGCCTGCAACCCGGCGTGAAGCTGGATTTCCGTCATTTTCCCGATGGCCATGTGGTCAGCGCCGCCGAAGTGCAGGCGGAGCTGGCGCGCATCGACCACGTGCTGCAGCCGTTGGACATTGTCCTGGTCAACACCCGCGCCGGCGCGCTGTTCGGTCAGCCAGGGTATCTGGATGCCGGGGTCGGTATGGGCCGCGAGGCTACGTTGTATTTGCTTGAGCGCGGTGTGCGTGTGGTCGGCACCGATGCCTGGAGCTGGGATGCGCCGTTCAAGTACACACGCGAACGCTTCGCGGCCACGGGCGATGCCTCGATCATCTGGGAAGGGCACAAGGCCGGGCGTGACATCGGCTACGGCCAGATGGAGAAACTGGCCAACCTGGAGTGCCTGCCGGCCCATGGTTTCCAGGTGTCCTGCTTCCCCTACAAGATCCGGCACGCGTCGGCCGGTTTCGTCCGTGCCGTAGCGATTTTCGAGGCGTGAACGTGCCGGCGGCCGCAGGAAAAAAACGCAGCAGCCTGTCCCAGGGGCTGGAGGCGCTGCTGTCCGGGCACATTCTGGAGGGGCGACTGCGTGGCGGTGAACAGTTGCCCACCGAGTCGGCCCTCATGCTTGAGCATGGGGTCAGCAGGACCGTGGTGCGCGAGGCCATGTCGCGTCTACAGGCTGCTGGAATGGTTGAGACACGCCACGGGATCGGCACGTTTGTGCGCGGCAGCGCCCTGTCGCTGGGGGCATTCATCGATCCGGCTACTCTTGGCATCCTCGATGATTCGCTGGCGATCATGGAGTTTCGAATCGGTCTTGAGGTGGAAGCTGCCGGGCTGTGCGCCCAGCGACGTCGTCCGGATCAGTTGGCCGGGTTGCGGGGGCTTCTCGATCAACTCGGACAGCCAGCCGTCAGTGTCAATGACAGGGCGGCGTTGGATTTTCAGTTCCATCTGAGCATTGCCCAGGCGACAGGTAATCACTACATCGCCAACACACTGGCCAACCTGGGCGTGATCATCATTCCGCGCAGTCGATTGGATTCTGCGCGTTTGTTTCATGATGAGCCGTTGCACTATGAACAGCGCATGCAAAGCGAGCATGAACAGATCTATCAGGCGATCCTCAACCAGGACGCTGAATACGCGCGCGCGGCCATGCGCCTGCATCTTCAGGACAGTCGCGAGTACCTGCAGCAGGCTCGCCAAGAGTTGAGGCCATGAAGGACCTTCAGAGTGCCGATGTACCGGGCAATGGCTCGCACTATCCGGCAACAGCGCTGACCATCATCGATCCTCGCTGGACCTTGTTCGTGCGTGTCGTGGCGGCTGGAAGTCTCAGCAAAGCCGCGGTACTGCTGGATATGCCGCAGTCCATGGTGAGTCGCAATATTGCCTTGCTCGAGTCGCAATGTGGCGAGCGCCTGTTTCATCGCACGGGGCGCGGGGTGGTCCTGACCGAATTTGGGGAGCAACTGCTGCCGTGCATATCGGATCTTCTTGCGGACGCTGAAGGCCTTGCCGATGACATTCGCAACCTGCGGGGAAAGCCGGTGGGGGAGGTGGTCGTGGGCATGTTGCCGTCTGCGGTGCGTCGGTTTGCCGGGACGCTTTTTTCTGCGGTACGCGCCCAGATGCCCGGTGTGAGGTTGCACCTGATCGAGGGCGCGAGCGCTCAACTCGAAGAGCAGTTGCACGATGGTCGTCTGGATATGGCGCTGGTGCTGCGCGAGAGCGAGGCAAGCATCGGGCAGGCCCATCTTGTGGCCAGGCTGCCGTTGCACCTGGTAGGACCGGCCGCCGATCCGCTGTTCGTCAAGCGAGATATTGCATTAAAAAATCTATCGAGGTTGCCATTGGTCGTGCCTGGGCGACCGCATCTGTTGAGGGCCAGGCTCGACCATCTGGCCACCGAGCAAGGCGTGGAATTATGCGTTGCCGTCGAAGCCGACTCCGTGCAGCTCCAATATGAAGTCGTCGCCGCGGGTGGCGGCTATGCGATCGCCTCTGTGCTACCGGGCTCTCTGGACCCGCGACTGAGTTCGTCACGTATCGTCGAGCCGCTTCTCGAGCGCTTTGTGGTACTGGTCGAGTCACCACGTCGCCCCTTGACCCGTGCCTCCCGTGAAGTGCGACGCTTGATCGGCAGCCTGGCGATGCCATCGATTTGAGCGATAGCTGCTTTCGATCCCCAGCAGTATTCGGTGGGGGATGTGCCTCGTAGGGTGTCAGTCAATCACCGACTGATACCCGATTGCGAGGTTAGCGCTATGCATCACGCCCAACAGCACCACGTCGTGGCCCCGACGCTTTTTCTCAGCGATGCCGATGTGGCCTCGCTCGCCGACTGGAGCGCCGCCGTCGCGGCGCTCGCCCAGGCCTATGCCAGCCCCACCTCGGATGCCATGGTGCCGCCCCGTTCGATGGCGCGGGGCGATGGGATCTGGCTGCGCAGTTTGACCGCCGTACCACCGACTGGCGGCCATATGGGCTGCAAGCTGATTGCTGCATCCATGCGGGCACGTTGCGCTAGCTATTTGATCGCGTTGTTCAACCAGCAAACCATGGCGCTCAGTGCCCTGATCGACGGCAATCGGGTAACCGGATTGCGCACCGCGGCAACCGCTGCGCTGGCGGTGGATTTGCTGGCGCCCCAGCGTGCGCTGCGGGTGGGTGTGATTGGCGCGGGGTTCGAGGCGCGTGGCGCCTTGGATTGCCTCAAATCCGTGCGCGATGTCGCCCATGTTCGCGTGTTCAGTCCAACGCCTGCGAGCCGCGAACGGTTTGCCGACAGCTTCAGGCCGGGGCTGGATATTCACGCGGTGGGCAGCGCGCAAGAGGCCGTGCAGGACTGTGATGTGGTGATCTGTGCCGCCCGCAGCCGTGACGAGTCTCCAGTACTGCAAGGCGCGTGGATTGGCCCGGGTACCACAATCGTATCGTTGGGTTCGACCTTGCCTGAACAACGGGAAGTTGACCCGGTCACGATGGAGCGAGCCGTGTGCATCGTCGCGGATATGCCGCAAGAGGTACTCCACGATACGGGGGATGCCATTGCGGCGATCACTGCCGGTGTCTATGTCGCCGACAAATTGGTCGCGCTGTCGGACCTGGTGGCAGGGCGTGTCATCCCGCGCCAGAACGACAGCGACATCGTTCTCTACAAATCGGTGGGCTCGGCCTTGCAAGACGTTGTCATTGCGCAAGTGCTGTACGAGCGCGCCCGGCAACAAGGCCTCGGCATCGAGTTGCCTGCCAGCATTGTCCCTGTCTCGAAATAACCCCTCCACTGTCCGAAGGAAAATCATCATGGCGACTTACAACAAAGCGGATGCCCGTGCCTGGGCGCGTGAAAACCTGGTGGGCTGCTCGGCTGTCACCCTCCCAAGCTTCAGTGCTGATCTGAAGCGCCTCAATGAGCGTGGCATACGCCACGACATCGAACATACGGTCGGGCTGGGCTACAGCGCCACGTTGCTGTGCAGCGAGCTGGCCATCTCTGCCCAGGAAAACGCGCAATTCACCGCTTGGGCGCGTGAGTCGGGGAAAAGCCTGATCCTGTTCTTCCACGCGGCTTTTGGCACGCTTGCCGAGAATATCGAGGCGGTGAAGCTCGCCGAGAATGCCGGTGCTGACATCGTCCTGCTGTCCTATCCGCCACAGTTCTGGCCGACCAGCGAGCAGGAAATCTACGACTACACCAAGGCATTCTGCGACGCGACGGACCTTGCCGTCATGCTCTTCCCGATTCCGCTCTGGGGCTTTGAGCGCGTGCATCCGGCGGGGATGTCATTGGAATTGGTCCGTCGCCTGCTGGCCGATTGCCCGAATATCGCCGCCATCAAGTCCGAGCAAGGGTTCCCATTGCCGGCGGGCATTTGCGAGATGTACCACCACTTCCGTGACCAAGTGGTGATCAGTTGCCCGATCGAAGGCGATGCGATCCCCTTGATGAGCCTGATGAAGCTGCAGTTTTCCGGCACCAGCAACACCGCCTGGATGAGCGACTACTACCCGAAAGCTTTCGAGCTGGCCCGCACGGGGCGTTTCGAAGAAGCGATGGAACTGTACTGGAAGGTCAATCCGGCACGCAGCGCCAACGGCGCCGCCGCGCAAAGCTATGCCGGCGGCACCGGTGTGCTCAACCGCACGATGTGGAAATACCAGGACTGGCTCGCCGGCTTCAACGGCGGCCCGCTCCGCGCCCCGGCGATGCGTGTGCCGGATCGCTTCATGAAGTCTCTGCGTCAAGGGTTGGTCGCGTCGGGGCTGCCAGTGACTTCGGACCCTGATGCCGCCTTCATGATCGGGCGTCACCCGTGCTGATCAGGAGGGTTGCACCGTGAAGCATTTACTTAAGGACCCGACACTGTGGCGTACCGGAGCCTACATCGCTGGAGAGTGGTTGACCGAGACGCCACACGGTCGTTACACGCTGCGTAATCCGGTGGATCAAA
Organism: Pseudomonas sp. G11; assembly: GCF_029457515.1. Taxonomy (NCBI): domain Bacteria; kingdom Pseudomonadati; phylum Pseudomonadota; class Gammaproteobacteria; order Pseudomonadales; family Pseudomonadaceae; genus Pseudomonas; species Pseudomonas sp. G11. The sequence continues at coordinate 5,256,605 of NZ_CP120377.1, read as the reverse complement.
CGGTGCTGGCCGAGTTGCCGCGCTGTCGCGAAACTGAAGTCCGGCACGCCATCGACGCGGCGCAGGAGGCCTTTGGGCCGTGGCGGCGCCTGACGGCCAAACGCCGTGGCGAGGTGTTGCGCCGTTGGTATGAGTTGATGGTTGAACATCGGGAGGATATTGCCACGCTGATTACCCTGGAGGAGGGCAAGCCCCTGGAGGAGGCGCGCGGCGAAGTCGATTACGCGGCGTCTTTTGTGCGCTGGTTTGGCGAGGAAGCCACGCGGGTACGTGGCGAAATGATCCCCGGCGTAAAGGACACTCAGCGCATCGTTGTACTGCGCGAACCCATCGGGGTGTGCGCCGCGATCACGCCTTGGAACTTTCCCGCTGCCATGATTACGCGCAAGGCCGCCCCGGCCCTCGCGGCCGGCTGCACGATGGTCGTGAAACCGGCCAGTCAGACGCCCCTGACCGCACTGGCGCTGGCCGAACTCGCGCAACGCGCGGGTGTGCCGGCCGGTGTTTTCAGTGTGATCACGGGTAACGACACCCGCGACATTGCCGGTGAGCTCACGGCCAACCCGTTGGTGCGCAAGCTCACTTTCACGGGCTCCACCGAAGTGGGTCGGTTGTTGCTCGCGCAAGCGGCGCAGACGGTGAAGAAATGCTCCATGGAGTTGGGCGGCAACGCCCCGTTCATTGTCTTCGACGATGCTGATCTGGATGCCGCCGCTGACGGGGTGATGTTGGCCAAGTTTCGCAATGGCGGGCAGTCGTGCATCGGTGCCAACCGGGTGCTGGTGCAGTCAGAGATTTATGACGCACTGGCCGAACGCATCGTCGAGCGCATGGCACGCCTGAAGGTGGGCAATGGCCTGGAACCGGGTGTGCAGGTCGGGCCGTTGATCGATGATGCGGCAGTACGAAAGTCCCAGGCCCTGGTTGATGACGCGCTGGCGCAAGGGGCTCGACTGCTGTCCGGCGGCAAGCCCCATGTGCTGGGAGGAGGTTTCTTCCAGCCCACCCTGCTGGCCGACGTGACCCATGGGATGCGGATCGCTCGTGAAGAGATCTTCGGCCCGGTCATGCCGCTGTTGCGTTTCGACCGCGATGACGAAGCCATTGCGATGGCCAACGACAGCGAGTTTGGCCTGGCGGCGTATCTGTTCAGCCGTGATGCGGCACGCATCTGGCGCAACGCCGCTCGTATCGAATCGGGCATGGTGGGCATCAACTGTGGTTTGATTTCGAATGAGGTCGCCCCCTTCGGTGGCGTCAAGCAGAGCGGTCTTGGGCGCGAGGGATCGCACCTTGGGATCGACGAATTTCTTGAAGTGAAATACCTCTGCTGGGATGGCTTGGAAAGCGTGTGAATCCGTGTCGTTGAAGGCCGATTGATTGCGGTTCGAATGAACTGCAATCAATCGGCTTTTTTATTTATCCGTAGGTACGCGGATAACACCGGGTTTTGTCGCAACGCCAAGACCCATCAGCTGAAGCGATACCTCGGATTGTGCAAAGCGATTTCAGCGCAGATAACCAATTCGATAGTCTCGTCGTTGATCTGACATTTTCCGTCGGAAACTCATGACTCTGCAGCATTGACTCGACGACGCCGCAACGCTCGTCGGTGTGCCATGCACTGTCAGCCGGGTGAATAAGAATAATTAGGAGAGCGTGATGATTGCAGCAGTCAATAAGGTCCTGGTGATCGGAGGAGGGTTCTCCGGTATGACCGCGGCTATCCAGCTCGCCCGCCAGGGGGTGGAAGTTGACCTGGTCGAAATAGATCCTTTGTGGTGCCCTCTAGGGGCGGGAATTACCCTGAGTGGGCCCACGCTACGAGCGCTTGATACCGTTGGGATTCTTGAACAGGTGGCCGCGCAAGGGTATCTGTCGACCAATTTCGATGTGTTTTCACCGGCAGGCGACCTGATTGTGCAGTTGGCGCTTCGACCTCCGCTCAGTGATAAAGCGATTCCTTGTGGCGGCGGCATTCTGCGCCCGGTGCTGGCTCGTATTTTTGCCGACAAGACACGGGAAGTAGGCACCCATGTGCGCCTCGGCATCACGTTCGACGGCATCATCGAGCACGCGGATGACCTTGAAGTGTCTTTCACCGACGGCACCTCTGGGCGCTATGACCTGGTCATTGCCGCCGATGGTGTGCATTCGCAGATACGAAAGGCGTTTTTCCCCGAAGCGCCTGCGCCGAAACCCATTCACCAGAGTGTCTGGCGTGCTGTACTGAGGCGTCCGCCGGAAATCGTGCGGCCCAGTCACTGGCTCGGACGCACCAAGGTTGGCGTCAATCCGATTTCCGAAATGCACATGTACATGTTCCTCATGGAAAGCCGCGAGTTTTCCGAGTGGATCGATCCGGCCAGTTGGCCAGGTGAAATGGCGCGGCTGCTGGGTGAGTTCCCCGCCCCGATCCTGCAGGCGCTGGTGCCTCAATTGTATGAGCCGGGCGCCAATATCGACTATCGTCCGCTGGCCAATCTATTGGTGCCGTTGCCCTGGCATAAAGGCCGTATGGTGATGATTGGGGACACGGTGCATGCCACCACGCCACATCTGGCTTCCGGGGCTGGAATTGGTATTGAGAGCGCCATCGTGCTCGCCGAAGAGTTGCTCGCCAGCGCCGATCTACAGACTGCCCTGAACCGGTTCGAAGCGCGGCGTTGGGAGCGTTGCCAGCTCGTGGTCGAAAACTCCGCGCGGCTGTGCGAGATAGAAAAAAGTGGGGGTGACAAGGACGAGCATGCTCAGATCATGCGCGAGTCTACTGCGATGTTGGCCGAGCCCATCTGATAAATGAGTCGCTGTTCTGGTGCCTGGCACTTATGTCTAGGGTGTGCGGCACAGGACGCGGACTCAGCGGCTTGAGTCCGCGTTGACGCGCGGTTGAGCACAGTTCCGTTGATTAAGTGTTTACCGGTTCAGGCCCATAATCACCACCTCTTTGACATATACGAAAAAAGACTCCGCTGACACCACAATCCCTTCGTCAGAAAGCTGTTGGAACAGTGCGCGCTGATACTGACGAAAACTGGAAAGAGCGCTTTCACTTTCAAACCACATGCTGCAAGCGCCTTCATATACCGTTATGTCGGGTCCGAAATAGGCGGTTACCCTGTCACCTTCAGGCAGGTATCTGGAACGAACATGCCGACGGAGTGCACTTTGAAAGTCTGGGTGTCGGCTGATGATTGCCTCGTGCGCCGAATCCCATGCGCTGAAAAACGAATCCAAAGACACCGTTGGATTCTTTTTCAAAAAAATCATCACTTTGCTGTTGAGGGACCCTGAACTTGCAGGGACGGTTTCGACTTCATCCATCAACTGAGCGGCCTGGTTAGACAGGTCCGCGAAGTTTTTTGCATCAGGCCCTACGGTTTGTTGGGTATAGGGATCGCTGAACGTGTGAATCAAACCCGGCATATCATCAAAAAATAACTCCGTGATGGAGTCTCGGTGAAAACCTCTTGTATAGGTCACATCGGAGTCCACTCCGAACGCGCCGTCGATGATATGGTTTTGTACGTATCGTTTGACACTCAATGGTTTGGCTCGAGCGATTTTTCCGTGCTGATGCTCTATATATTCCAAAAACTCAGCATGGGTCATTCCAGGTTTTCGGCGTACGGCGGCTAGCATTTTAATCATGAGAGCTCTCGCGTTTATTGGACTGATTTTAAATGAATGTAGTGTCCTGAATATTTAATGCATATTTGTTATGCGCGATGTTCGGGCGTTACTTTATTCAGCAATAAAATATATAACCAGAACGGACTGGCGAACCAATCAGCGTTTCCGCTAGGAGGTATCGCGCAATAGCATGCTTGACGAGCCTTGGGTGGGTGTCGGCGCGCATTTCCATCGGCTCGGTGGCGAGCCAAATGGCATCGATGCGGATCACTGGAGCCGCTCGCGGACACCGTCGGCCTTAGTGCTGGAGTTCAGAAGGTGACTTGGCCGGACGTACTGTGCGGAGCCTCAGTAGCCATGATCGCGCTTGATCAAGCCTTGCATGGGCTTGCCGACCTGATGACGCCTGATATTGGCCAGCAATACCTCGAACGCGCTCTGCGGTGCCGTCATTGCGCCAACGTGCGGCGTCAGCCAGACATGTGGGTGCTGCCAGAACCGATGATCCGGCGATGGCGGTTCTTCGTTGAGCACGTCGAGAATGGCGTGGCTCAGTTGTCCGCTATCCAGCGCTTGAAGTAGATCGTCTTCCTTGAGATGACCGCCCCGGCCCAGGTTGATCAGGCTGGCACCCTTTGGCAGTGCGGCCAGCGTCCTCGCGTTTAGTATGTCGCGAGTGTCGTCGGTCAGTGGCAGTAGGCAGATCAGAATGTCGCACTGGCTGAGAAAGGACTCGAGCTGGTCGTCGCCGGCATGGCATTGCACACCGTCGATACTCTTCTGCGAGCGCGCCCAGCCATGCAACTGGAAGTTGAACGCACGCAGGCTCTGCAGCACCGCAACGCCCAGATTGCCCAGGCCCATGACGCCAATCCGACGTTGCGCTGCCGGGGTCAGGAAGTGGTCTTGCCAGCGCCCGGCCTGTTGTTGATGCAGGTACAGAGGGATCTGTCGGTGCAGGCTCAACACGGCGAAGCAGGCGTACTCGACGATGCCTTGGGCAATGCCGGGGTCGAGCATGCGGACGACCTTGATAGGCTCTGGCAGCTCGCCGAGGTCGAATTGATCGACTCCCGCCGAGGTGGCGAAGATCACTTGCAGGTTCGGGAAGCGTTCATGCAGCTGTCGTGGCGGTTGCCAGGCGGCAAAGTAGCGTACTTGCGACGGGTCGCCAATGTCCGGCCAGAAGCGCACGTCGATGTCCGGCGCGTGTGTTTCGAACAGCGATTTCCAGGCGCGGCCACGGGCCTCGTCGACTTTGAATAGCAGGGTCATGGTGTCTCTCGCAAGCGCTGGCAAGGTATTCAGACGATGCCAAAGTCACACGCAACAATCTCCCGTATCACGGGCCGTGAACGGAAGATTGCGCGTTATTTGCCGGTTCAGACCGCAGCGGCGATGGCCTTGCCCAAGGCTTCGGTGTTGCCCTTGCCGCCAATATCGGCCGTCAATGGTGCATTATCCGGCCCCATCGCCAGTACGGTTTCGATGGCAGCCAGCACCGCTGCGCCCGCCTGCGGGTGGCCCAGATGTTCGAGCATCATCGCGCCACACCAGATCTGTCCGATCGGGTTGGCGATGCCTTTGCCGGCGATGTCCGGCGCCGAGCCGTGCACCGGCTCGAACAGGCTCGGGAAGTTACGCTCCGGGTTGATGTTGGCTGACGGCGCGATACCGATGGTGCCTGTGCAGGCGGGGCCGAGATCGGAAAGGATGTCACCGAACAGATTGCTGGCGACCACCACATCGAACCAGTCCGGATGCAGGACGAAGTTCGCGGTGAGGATGTCGATGTGGTACTTGTCGACCTTTACCTCAGGAAATTTCTTGCCCATCTCGACGACGCGCTCATCCCAGTACGGCATGGTGATCGCGATGCCGTTGGACTTGGTGGCGGAGGTGAGGTGTTTCTTCGGGCGGCTCAGAGCCAGGTCGTAGGCGAACTTGAGAATGCGGTCGACGCCGACGCGGGTCATGACGGTCTCCTGTAAGACGATTTCCCGGTCGGTGCCGGGAAACATCTTGCCGCCGACGCTGGAGTATTCGCCTTCGGTGTTTTCCCGTACGACCCAGAAGTCGATGTCGCCGGGCGCGCGATTGGCCAGCGGCGCCTTTACCCCCGGCATCAGGCGGCACGGGCGCAGGTTGACGTATTGGTCGAACTCACGACGGAACTGCAGCAGCGAATCCCACAGGGAAATGTGATCAGGCACGACGTCTGGCCAGCCCACCGCACCGAAATAGATCGCGTCGTAGTCTTTGAGAATGTCGAACCAGTCGTCGGGCATCATTTTGCCGTGGGCCAGGTAGTAATCGGCGCTGGCGAAATCGAACCAGTCCCATTGCAGTTCCAGGTCGTGTTTGGTCGCCACGGCGTCGAGTACGCGCACGCCTTCGGGCATGACTTCCTTGCCGATGCCGTCGCCGGGGATCACCGCGATTTTGTACTGGGCTTTGCTCATGGGTTCGACTCCTGGGATTGATGTGGACTGATTGCCAGTGTATGCAGTGGCCCTGTATTAATAATTAGCCTTGAGCGAAAGCCATTCTTAGTTTTAAGGAAAGAATCATGGCGATGATCGATGACTTGAGTTTCTTCCAGCAGGTGGCGACACGCGGCAGTCTCACCGAAGTGGCGCGGCACCTCGGCCTGTCGTTGCCAGCGGTGAGCAAACGCCTGAGCCAGCTTGAAGCGCGTCTGGGCGTGCAGTTGCTGCAGCGCACCACCCGGCGACTGTCGCTGACTCCGGAAGGGACCTTGTACCTGGAAGGAGGACGGCCGATCCTGCGGCAACTGGAAGAGCTGGAGAGTGCGCTCAATCGCCGACAGCCGACGTTGCAGGGACGCTTGCGGATCAACGGCACCCTGGGTTTCGGTCGACAACACCTGGCACCGGTGGTCTCCAGCTTTGCCCGATTGCACCCGGAGTTGGAGCTTTCCCTGGAGTTGTCCAGCCAGCCTTCGAGCTTGCTGGATGACCAGTTCGACATGAGCGTGTGCATGGGCGAGCCACCCGATTCGCGACTGATCGCTATGCGCCTGCTGGAAAACCCGCGCATTCTCTGTGCTTCCCCGCAATACCTTGAAGCTATGCCTGCTCTGTCAGGGGGGGAGGATCTGGTCCGGCATAACTGCATCGTGCTGCGTCAGTTCGGCAGTGATTACGCGATCTGGCGTTTCAGCAAGGATGGCCAGGATTACTCGCACAAGGTCAGCGGAACGCTGTCGAGCAACGATGGAGAAGTCGCGTTACGCCTGGCCCTGGACGGGCATGGACTGATCCTGCGTTCTCGCTGGAATGTTCAGGATCACCTTGAAAGCGGGCGCCTGCGGGCGGTTTTGAGCGATTACCAGGCTCCCAGGGCCGATATCTTCGTGGTCTATCAGCATCGCCGGCATACTCCGCAACGCATCTCGGTGTTCGCCCGTTACCTCGCGCAGGAGCTGGCCAGACGCTTGCCGTTCGCGGCGCTCAAGTAGGCGAGTGGCCCGCGCGAACGAGGGCAGGTGCCTGTAGAAATAAGCATGATCTGAGGTTATGACATCTCTGACTATTCGTGCATTGCCCTCTGCTGTCATGCTCTTGTAACGTCGAAATGTCCCGCTCGGTCGAACAATAAAATCAAACCTGAGCAAAGCACGTGGGTGCAGGGTGTTCAGTCGAGGTTTTAACGCTGCCGAATTAATCTACGTCCAGGATGATTTGCCATGAAAACCTTGTCTGTTGCTCAAGCGTTCGGTTCCGTCATTTCCCTGTTGAGTCTTTCGGTGGCGTGCGCGATGCCCGCCGTGGCCGCGGAAATCACCTTTGTCTCCCAAGGCGGTGCTTACCAGGAGGCCCAGACGAAGGCCATTCTGGATCCGGCAGCCAAACTGCTGAACATTACCATCAAGCAGGACAGCGCCCCCGACGCCTGGCCGATGGTCAAGGCCCAGGGCGAAGCGAAAAAACCGGTCTGGGATGTGATCGATACACCACCCTCCAACTGCCTGCGCGGTGGCAAGGAAGGGCTTATCGAACCGCTGGACCTGAGCAAGCTGCCGAACGTACAGAACATGCCGGCGGCCTACCGCACTCCATATTCGGTGGCCTACGAGTTCTATTCGTCGGTCATTGGCTACAACAAGAAAAACCTGAAGAAAGTGCCGCAGACCTGGGCCGAATTCTGGGACGTGAAGAACTTCCCCGGCGTGCGTGCCTTGCGTAACGATCCGATGAGCACCCTGGAGGCGGCGCTGCTGTCTGACGGCGTGCCCCGTGACAAGCTTTACCCGCTGGATGTCGACCGCGCCTACAAGCGTCTCGAGCAGATCAAGCCGAACATTGCCGTGTGGTGGACCTCGGGTGGTCAGTCGGCGCAATTGCTCGCCGATGGCGAAGTCGACATGCTGATGATCTGGAACGGTCGAGCCAGCGCCGTGCAAAAGAGTAATCCGGACGTGGCCTTCACCTACAACGACGGCCTGCTGCAAAACACCCAGTTGTGCATCCTGAAAAATGCCCCCAACTATGCGGCGGCTGTGAAGTTCCTCAACGAAGCGGTATCGCCTGAATTGCAAGCCAACCTGCCGCTCTACATTGACTACGGTCCAGGTAACCCGGCGGCGTTCGCCACGGGGAAAATTACCCCCGAGCGGGCCAAGGAACTGCCAAGCTCGCCGGATAACGCGGCCAGGCAAGCGCTGATGTCGGAAGAGTGGTGGGCCTCCGCTGAAGGGATTGCCGCCAAGGATCGCTGGCTCAAATTCGTTCAGTAAGGTGTCGGCATGATCGATTATTTGATTCTGGGCGGTGGTTCGGCCGGCTGCGTGCTGGCCGCCCGGCTCTCGGAGGACCCCGACAAACAGGTGTGTCTGATCGAGGCGGGGCGCGATATTTCCCTGCACACGATGCCCGCCGAGATACGTAGCCGTTACCCGGGGCGCGCCTATCTGGATGCCAGCAATATCTGGCAGCGCCTGACCGCGTTGATGGGCCCGCGTGCCGGTGCCACCCGGCGCTATGAGCAGGCGCGGATCCTCGGTGGGGGCTCGGCGATCAACGCCCTGATGACCAACCGTGGTGCGCCCGCCGACTATGACGAATGGCAGGCGCTGGGGGCCGAAGGCTGGAGCTGGAACACCTGCCTGCCGTACTTTCGCAAGCTGGAAAACGACACCGACTTTTGCGGGCCGCAGGACCAGGCGCTGCATGGCCGCGACGGCCCGGTCAGGATCCGGCGTACGCCATCGGAGCGCCTTTCGCCTTTCGTCAAAGGTGTGATGAAGGTCCTGGGCGGGCGTGGCCTCGAGCACAAGGCCGATCAGAATGGGCTCTGGGAGGAGGGCGTGTTCGTGGGTGCCATTGGCGTCAGCGAGCAGGGCGAGCGAATCCCGACGTCGGTGTGTTATCTGACCGATGAGGTGCGCAAACGCCAGAACCTGACCCTGCGCACCCGCTGCGTGGTGGATCGGGTGTTGATTGAGGCCGGTCGTGCGACAGGCGCCAGGATTATCGACAGTCATGGCGTCGTCGAGTCCTTGCGGGCGCGTGAAGTCATCGTCTGTGCCGGCGCGATCCACAGCCCTGCGGTGTTGCTACGCAGTGGGATTGGTCCGGCGGACGACCTGGCTTCTCTGGGCATTGCCCCGGTGGTGGACCGGCCAGGGGTGGGGGCCAACCTGATGGAGCATCCTTCGATTGCGGTGTCTGCGCTGCTCAATCGCGAAGGTCGCACGGCGTTTCCCGAAGAGCACCATGAGCAGGCCATCGTGCGTTTTTCATCCGGGCTGGATGACACGGTGCCGTGTGATATGCATGGCGCAATCCTTTCTCGATCAGGCTGGCATTCGATCGGTTATCGACTGGGCACGATGTTTTTCTGGGTCAACAAATCCTATTCCCGTGGCCATCTGCGCCTGACATCCAGCGATCCCCATGACGAACCGCACGTACGCTTCGGCATGCTCAGCGATGGCCGCGACCTCGAACGTCTGAAGCAGGCATTGCGCTTCGGCGCCCAGACCTTGTCGGCGCCCGCCTTGAACCGGGAATGCAGTGTGGTGTTTCCATCGAGTTACTCACCACGAGTGGCCAGGGTCGCAATGCCGGGCTGGTTCAATGCACTGCAACGCGGCGCCTTGAGCGTGTTGCTGGATATCGCCGGGCCGTTGCGGGGCTTGCTGATTCAGGGCCTGGTGACTCAGGGGGTCACCCTGAAAAAGCTGCTCGCCGATGACCAGGCCCTGACCGAGTTCGTGCAGCGCAATGTCGGTGGCACCTGGCACCCGTCAGGCACTTGCCGCATGGGGCGCGCCGATGATCCGCTGGCAGTCACCACCGGTGATGGCCGCGTGATCGGTGTCGCCGGGTTGCGGGTGTGTGACGCTTCGCTGATGCCTTCGATTCCCTGCGCCAATACCAACGTCCCGACCCTGATGATCACCGAGCGCATGGCCGATCTGATCAAGGCTGAGGCGAAAATGTCAGGCAGTGTGGCCACGGTGGCGGCTCGACTGTAGCCATCACCTGGCCGGCGAGCCTGTCAGGGCGGGGGCATCAAGCTCCCCAACCGACAATTCCCTTCACTTCCAGAAACGCCTCCAGCCCCCATTCGGCGTACTCACGGCCGTTGCCCGATTGCTTGTAGCCACCAAACGGCGCGCCGGAATCCCAACTCGGATAGTTGATGTACACACTGCCGGCACGCATTTGCAGGGCAACGTCGCGGGCCCGCGCTTGGTCCGTCGATTGAACGTAAGCCGCCAGCCCGAACACGCTGTCGTTAGCCATGCGGACTGCGTGCGCTTCATCCTCGTAGGCCTGGATGACCAGCACCGGTCCGAAAATTTCTTCGCGGGCGATGGTCATATCCTGGGTGACCTGGGCGAAGATCGTCGGCTGTACGTAGTAACCCTGGGGCAGGTGATCGGGGCGACCTGGACCGCCGCACACCAGTTGTGCACCTTCGTCGATGCCGATGGCAAGCATTCGCTGGATGCTGTCGTATTGGCGTTGACTGATCACCGGGCCCATGGTCGTGGCGTCCTCATCGGGCGCGCCAACGATATGTTTTTGCGCGGCGCGACGGGCGATGTCCACGGCCTGGTCGTGCAGCGCGACGGGCACCAGCATGCGCGTAGGCGCATTGCAGGATTGCCCGCTATTGCCAAAGCAACTGTCTACACCGTTGGTCACTGCCGCTTGCAGGTCGACATCGTCGAGCAAGATGTTGGCCGATTTTCCGCCCAATTCCTGATGCACACGCTTGACGGTCGGTGCGGCCAGGCGCGCGATTTCCGTCCCTGCGCGGGTCGAACCGGTAAACGAAACCATGTCCACGTGTGGGTGTGCAGACAGGGCAGCACCCACTGTCGGGCCGTCGCCGTTGATCAGGTTGAAAACGCCCGCCGGCACGCCGGCCTCATGCATGACCTCAGCGAACAGCAAGGCATTGATCGGTGCGATTTCACTCGGCTTGAGGACCATGGTGCAGCCGGCGGCGAGGGCCGGCGCGACCTTGCAGACGATCTGATTGATCGGCCAGTTCCAGGGTGTGATCAGCGCCACCACACCCACAGGCTCGTGGGTAATCAATGTGGTGCCACGGGATTTCTGGAACTCGAACGTGTCGAGGGTGCGCAGCAGTTGCTCCAGGTGACGTTTGCCGATCCCGGCTTGCCAGGCGTGGGACAAGGCTTTCGGGGCACCGACTTCCTGGACGATGGCGTCAGCGATTTCATCGTAGCGCGCCATGAAGACATCCAGAATCCGTTGCAGCAGTTGTTTGCGCTGCGCGGGTGACGTGCGCGAGAACCCTGGAAAAGCGCGCCGGGCGGCCATGACGGCAGACTCGACATCGTTCAGGTCTCCCATGGCGATTTCGCAGAATGCCTGCTCGGTGGCAGGGTTGATCACGGGCAGGCGATCGAAGCTGTGAGGCTCTACCCAGCGGCCATCGATGTAAAACTTCAAGGTGTTTTTCATAGCAGGGAAGGGTCTCGTGAGGGAGAGGAGTGCCGCTCCGAATATCCGTGGGTCGCCTTACGCAGCCGCTCACCAGAATAGGCGGGGTATTTTGTTCGGGACAATTTACTAATAGTTGTGCCAGGCATAAACTCAGGTCATGTCTAATCTACGTCGCAAGGTTCCCAGTTCCAGCTCATTGTTCGTCTTCGAGGCGGCCGCTCGATGTGGCAGCTTCACCCGGGCGGCGGATGAACTGTGCGTCAGCCAACCGGCCGTGAGTCGCATGTTGTCGCGCCTGGAAGAGCACCTTGGCGTGCAGCTTTTCGAGCGTGTTCATGGTGGGGCGAGGCTGACGGAAAGCGGCAGCATTTTGTACCGTCGCGTGCAGGAAGGCTTCAGTACCATCGAGTCGGCAATCAGTGAAATCGAGGCACGGGCGACGGGCATCGAGACCGTGACGCTGTCGGTGTCGACGGCGTTCACCACCCATTGGCTGATGCCGCGCATGAGTCGTTTCAGCCAGCGATTCCCCACTGTCGACATGCGCTATCAATTGATGTCCGGTAGGATCGGCGGCCCCTTGGTGGACGTCGATCTGGGCATGCGTTACCTCGAGGCGGGCAGCCTGAAGGCCACGGATACACTGGTTATTCCAGAAATTACCCTGCCTGTGTGCAACGCCCAGTACCTGGCGGATGTCGTTCAGGGCAAGGCTAAAAAACAGGTGCCGACGCTGATCAGCATGGACAACCAGGACCGCGGCTGGGCCGCCGCTTTTGAAACGCCGGGACGCGCCGACAACGCGCTGGTGTTCTCCGATTATGCCGTGGTGGTACAGGCCGCCTTGTTGGGCCAGGGCATGGCGCTGGGATGGTTGAACGTGGTGTCGAACTCCTTATGCAAAGGCGAGCTGGTGCCGGCGACGGACTCTTTTCGGGTCAACTCCCGGCGTTGCTGCCTGGTCGTTCCGGCCAATCGTCCAGTGCGCCCGATCGTGGAAAGCGTGCGTGACTGGATCATCGAGGAGATGCGTGAGGACATGCTCAGGATCGACGCGCTTTACCCTCATCTGGGGCTGCTTGCCGCCCTGGAATCGAGCCATTGAGCACAGGTGCGGCACGTCGAGTAAAAAAACAGTAGGTTATGCCTCAGGGGTAGGGCAAAACAAAATATTTCGCGAGAATGCGGGCAGATAATGGGCCTGTCCAGTCAGCTTCACCCTTACGACTTTTCTTGCGGAGCGCCCTATGTCTTTCAAGCAGTTCAAAGCCCTGACGTTCGACGTTGTCGGTACCCTGATCGATTTCGAAGCCGGAATCCTGGCCCATGTACGCGAAGTCGCGGGTGAAGCGGGCAAGGCCCGCAGCGACGACGACATCCTCAAAGCTTATCGCGAGGCCCGTGCCTCGACTGATTCGGGCTGGTGGCCGGATGACCTGGAGCGTTGCTACCACGTCATCGCGTCCAAGTTGGGGCTGCCGGACAACGACGACTATGCCAAGGGCCTGGCGCAGGCGGTGAAGAACTTCCCGGCCTTCCCTGATTCTGTCGAAGCGCTCAAGCGCCTGCGCAAGCACTTCAAGCTGGTGGCCACCACCAACTCGCAGATCTGGGCGCTGAACTACATGGCCGAAACCCTCGACCAGCCGTTCGACGTACGGGTCACCGTCGACGATGTGCGCTTCGAGAAACCCGATCCGCAGTTCTTTGCCTACACCCGTGGTGTGCTGGCGACCCAGGGCATTCTGTTCGAGAACATCCTGCACGTTGCCCAGAGTCAGTACCACGACATCGGCGTGGCCATGCGCCTGGGTTATCAGACCTGCTGGATCGAGCGTCGTTTTGCCCAGAAAGGCACCGGCGGCACCCTCGAATCGGAACGCACCGAGCCGCATTACCACTTCACTTCGCTGGCGCAATTGGCCGACGCGGTCGAGAAAGAGCTGGGTTGATCCCCTCGGCGCTTGGGCCTTGGCCGTGAGCGCCAATCCTTATTGAGTCGAGAGGCTGGCATGACTGTTCAGAGCTTATGGGCGGCCACCGCCCAACCGGCACCTGCGCTGCAATCCCTGGAAGGCGAGCGGCAGTGCGACGTGGTGATCATTGGTGCGGGTTACACCGGCCTCTCGGCAGCCCATCACATTGCCCGCAGTGGTCGCGAGCCCCTCATCGTCGAAGCCAATACCCTGGCCTGGGGCGCGAGCGGACGTAACGGCGGTGTGGTGTCACCGAAGTTCCGGGTGGGCTTTCCCACGCTCATGGCGCGCTTTGGTCGTGACACTGCGTTGCAGATGTACCACACCGGTTATGCCGCGGTGGACAGCCTGGTGGAGATGGTTGAAACCCTTGGCCTGACCGGGGCCGAGCTGCATCTGGGCGGGCACGTCGCGGCGGCGCACAATGTCCACGCGCTGGGCGCGCTGGAGTCCACCGCGAACTGGATCAAGCGTGAAACCGGCGGTACGTCATCACGGATGATCTCGGCCGACCAGGTGCGGGAAATGACCGGCTCGACGATCTTCGCCGGCGGCCTGCTGACCCCCAAGGCCGGCGGTATCCACCCTTTGAACTACGCGCGCGGCATGGCCCGCCACTTGGCCGGCCATAGCGTGAAAATGTTCATCAACAGCCCGGCCGAGCAGGTCCGTCGCGAAGGCGACCGGGTGATCGTGCAGACGCCGCAAGGGCGGGTCAGTGCCAAGCAAGTGATCTACGCTACCAATGGTTATTCCGACCAGACCCGCGCCACCGATACGCTGCACCGACGCTTGATTCCTTTCCGCAGCGCGATCATCGCCACTGAGTCACTGCCACCGCACATCCTTGCCACAATCATGCCGGGTGGGCAGGTGTGTGGTGACACCAAGCGCATGTTGCGCTGGTTCCGCGTTATCGGTGATCGCGTGATTTTTGGTGGGCGGGGAGCGTTCGGCAAAGGCGATTCACAAAGCGCCTTCGATGCTTTGCAGCGCAGCATGGGCGACGTTTTCCCGATCCTGCGCGACCAGCCTATTGCTTATCGCTGGTCGGGCCTGGTGGCCATGACCCTGGATTATCTTCCCCATGCCGGCCAGCTCGATGAACGCAGCTACTACGCCATTGGCTACAACGGTGGCGGGGTCGCGATGTCGACCTGGATGGGCAAGCAACTGGCCGCCATGACGGCGGGCGAGAAGGTCGAGCTCGGTTTGCTCGCAGGCGAGCATTTCAACCCCATTCCTCTGCATGCCTTCCGCGCACCGGGCGTTCGCCTGGCGGCGGGCTGGCAGCAATTTCTAGACATCATCGGCCGATGAGCGAGCGTTAAGGTATGCCACCGATTCTGCATTACTCCCACCCCTACACTGATCGTCAATTGCCCTGCGCCGCATTCGCCCTGCAGGGCGATCCGCTGGCGGCCGGGCGAGTCATCAACTTCCACGACCCCGTGCAGGGCTATGCCGCAGGCAGTAGTGTCAGCACCGGTGCGAACCTGTTGATCGAGGCGTTTCCCTGGGTTGAACTGGGTGTGGTTGAAGCCGGAGAACTACGTTTGCAGGGTGAGGGTTTTGACCTGCAGCTGACGGCAGGGGATTGCTTCGTCGTGCCTCGTGGACTCCGTGTGCGTTGGCACCATCACGGGCAATTGCGCCGGCTGTTCATGGTGTTTCCGGGGCTTTCAGCCTCCACGCAAATGCCCCGCCTTCCGATCAGAATCGACCTGTCCCAGGCGCTTGCACCGGCGAGTCCGCCGGCAGCCAGTGTGCTGTTGACCGCGACGCCCAAGGCCTGGAGCGAAACCCTGTTCAGCGCCGGCAACCTGCGTGTCGGGCTGTGGCAATGCGAGGCGTACGCGCGCAAGCAGGTCGAGCCGGGTTACAGCGAGCTGATGTTTATCCTTGAAGGCTCGGTGACGTTGCGGGCTGAACAGGGCGACAGCCATCATGTGCGGGCGGGAGAAACGGTGATCGTGCCCCAGGGCGCCACCAATGCGTGGGTCAGCGAAGAGACCGTACGCAAGGTGTTCTGCATCTTGTCGTGAGTTCGGCAAAGGGCCGGCAGGATCCATCCGACCTGCAGCGGCGCGCTGGCCAACGGTACGGCCAGCCGCACCGCTGCAGGTTTTTTTAGACCGCCCGAACCAGGCTGCGCAACGGCACGGTGCTCTTGACCACCGGCGATTTGATCACGATGTAGCTGAAGTACTTCTCGATGCCGATTTCCTTGTCGAGGATCGATTCCATCAGCTCCTGATAGTGCTGGATGCTGCTGCACAGGAAGCGCACCAGGTAGTCGTAGCCGCCGCTGATCAAGTGGCACTCGAGCACTTCGTCGATGTTGCGGATGCTCGATTCGAACTTCACGAAGTCGGCACGCTTGTGATCCGAGAGGGTCATTTCGGTGAACACGGTCACCGAGTTGGCGAACTTGGCCAGATTGACGTGGGCTTCATAGCCGCTGATGTACCCGGCGGCCTCCAGGCGTTTGACACGTTGCAGGCAAGGGCTGGGCGACAGTCCAACGGCTTCGGCGAGGCTGACGTTGGTCATGCGCCCGTCCTTCTGCAATTGGACCAGGATGTTGATGTCGATACGGTCGAGCTTGGTTGCAGCGTCCATTGATCAGTCCTCGCAATGTCAAATCAGGGCCGTCGTACTCAGGTGTGCAATGCCTTTTGATGGGCATGGGCCAAGTCAGCGAGGCTGGCGTATTCACAGCGCTTGCCGTCCATTGCCTGAGGCGAATGGTTCCACGGCTGGGCATGGCCGCGCCGTAGTGTGCAAACCGGAAAATCCACCCGCTCGTTCCACGGGTCATCGCTTTCCGTGCTGCGCACCGGTAATAGTTCCGATCGCTCCAGCCCCAGGCGATGCAACTCGCTCTCCAGGCTGTTGTGCCAATCCTCGTCGCTGGGTTCAATGATCGCATCGAATTCGACCGGCAAGCGACGGGCCAGGGCAAGTACATCGATACCCTGGGGTGGGGCAATCAGTATCAAACGGTAGAACTTGCCCAGGTACTGGAGGGCACCGGGGGCGTCTTCGAAAATCGGCCACCAGGATGAAGAGCTACTGAATGCCACACTTTCATCCCAGCCCGGAATGGTTTGCAAATGTTGCGCCACACGATGGTAGAGCTGGCCGTGGAAAGCCGCTGCGCTGATCTGCGGTGCACGGCTGGCAAGCTCTTGCGCCACCTGTCGGTAAGTACTGAGTAGCTGCGCATCACTGGCGCTGGATTCACTTTGCACTGCCAGCGGTCGCAGGCCTTCGAGGATGCCCCGTTCGCGGTCAACCAACGTGCTGAATGACAAGCCCAACGCCTTGTATTGGGTGACTCTCATGACTTGCTCCTGAGTAGGCCATGCCGGTTCCATCATGATTCAGCCCAGGGCCCGACACTGCCGGGACAGGTCGGGCCGGGTGTTACCGTTACTGCACTCAGCAGGCGGCCAACGCTTTGTCGAGCATCTGCAAGGCTTCTGCCACTTGCTCTGGAGTGGTCACCAGCGGCGCGAGGAAACGCACTACGTTGCGATGTACACCGCACTTGATCACCAGCAAACCGGCGTTTCGGGCTTCATCGATGACCTTTTGCGCCAGTGCTGCATCGGGACTACGGGCGGCATCGTCGGCGATCATTTCGATCGCCTGCATGAAGCCCAGGCCGCGCACGTCACCGATTCTCGGGTAACGTTTCTGCAAGGCCAGCAACCCGTCATGCAGTTGGGCTGCCAGTGTCTCGCCCTGTGCCAGCAGATCCTGCTCTTCGAACAGGTCCAGCACGGCCAGTGCCGCAGCACAAGCTACTGCGTTGCCACCATAGGTGCCGCCCAGGCCGCCCGGCGTCGGTGCGTCCATGATCTCGGCGCGACCGACCACGCCAGACAGTGGCATGCCGCCGGCCAGGCTCTTGGCGACGGTCACCAGGTCGGGCTGGATGTCGGCATGCTGGAAGCCGAACATCGTGCCGGTACGGCCGAAGCCCGCCTGGATCTCATCGAGGATCAGCACGATGCCGTGCTGGGTGCAGCGGGCGCGCAGGGCTTGCAGGAATTCTTTGGGTGCCGCAAGGAAGCCGCCATCGCCCTGGACCGGTTCGATGATGATCGCGGCGACACGGTCCGGCGCCACGTCGGTGGCGAACAGCTCGTCCAGCTCGGCCAGCGCATCATCGCTGCTGACGCCGCGATAGGCGTTGGGGTAGGTGGCGTGATAGATCTCGGCGGGGAAGGGGCCGAAGTTCTGCTTGTAGGGCTGGCTCATGCCGGTCAGGGTCACGCCCAGCAGGGTACGGCCGTGGAAGCCACCGCGGAAGGAAATAACCGCGGTGCGATTGGTGTAGCCACGGGCGATCTTCACCGCGTTTTCGACGGCTTCGGCACCGGACGTGAACAGCACGCTTTTGTAGTGGGCGTCGCCGCCGATCAGTTTGTTCAGGCGCGCGGCGACCTGAATGTAGTTTTCGTAGGCCACCACCTGGAAGCTGGCATGGGAGATCTCGCCGACCTGCCGACGCACTGCCTCGACCACCTTCGGATGGTTATGGCCGACGTTGAGCACGCCGATGCCGCCGACGAAGTCCAGGTAACGCTTGCCATCGACATCCCACAGTTCGGCGCCCTGCGCGCGCGCCGCGACCACCGGGTGGGCGGTGGCGATACCACGCGGTACATGCTGTTCGCGCAGGGCCAGCAGGCGTTGGTTTTCAGTCAGTGCAGAATTCATCTCGATCTCCGTGAACGCCGAAGGTGGCGGGTGATGTCATCAGGATAAGGATTGCCCGGAACCACAAGCGCTGAACTTGGGGTGCCGCGCGCTGTGATCGACTGTTTTGCAGGGGTGTGACGAAATATTTCGCTGCGCAGGGCGCAGGGTATCGTTTGCGTCAGAAACGACATCGGCCCATGGCCGTGCGATTTGTCGGCGGGACCTTGAATGGTTGACGCCGGCAAACCGTGCTGCCATGGGCCGATAGGTTCTGGCTGAATCAAACCCCGGCGCGTGGCACGACGATGGTGTCTTCCGGATGCAGGCGCATCATCATGGGGGCGCCGATGGGCGGCAGGCTGAGGTTGCCTTCGTGATGGCTGGGTTGGCGCAGGCTGACCGTTGGCCCACCTTCGAGGTCGACGAACACCTTCAGGCTTTCGCCCTGGAAAACGATGTCTGCCACGCGGCCACGCAGACGGTTCCATTCCGGCCCCGAGCTGTTGTTGTCCAGCAGCAGTTTTTCCGATTGCAGGGCCAGGAACACATCGCCCGATGCCGGCACCGGACGGGTGGTGCGCAGTGCTGTGCTGCCCAGGGTCAAGCCGTTGTCCGCACTGCGTTGCAGCGGCACCAGGGTGCTCTCGCCGATGAAGCTGGCGACGAAATCGTCGGCCGGGTGATCGTGCAGGCGGCGCGGTGTGTCGACCTGCACCAGCTGGCCGCCGCGCATGATTGCGATACGGTCGCTCATGGTCAGGGCTTCGCGCTGATCGTGGGTCACGTAGATCATGGTGGCGCCCAGGCGCTTGTGCAGGGCTCGCAGCTCGATCTGCATGATTTCGCGCAGTTGCTTGTCCAGGGCCGACAGGGGCTCATCCATCAGGATCAGCTTGGGTTCGAAGACGATGGCGCGGGCCAGGGCCACGCGCTGGCGCTGCCCGCCAGACAGCGCCGCGATGTTGCGGTCTTCGTAGCCCGTCAGTTCCACGGTCGCCAGGGCGCTCTTGACCCGGTCGCGGCTTTTGCTGGCGCTTTCGCCACGGGCACGCAGTGGAAAGGCCACGTTTTCGCCGACAGTCATGTGCGGGAACAGCGCGTAGTTCTGAAATACCACGCCGATTTCGCGTTTGTGCGGCGGCATCAGAGTGACGTCGCGTTCGCCGAATAAAATGCTGCCGGAACTGACCCTGATAAAACCACCCAGAATGCTCAACAAGGTGGTTTTGCCTGAACCGGACGGGCCCAGCAATGACATGAATTCCCCGGCTTCGACCTTGAGGTCCACGTTGTTCAAAGCCTTGAGGTTGCCGTAGTGCTTGCACACCTTGTTAACGCTGACCGATTCAAAACCTTCAGTGAAATTCATGAAGCGTCGTCCTCTGTAGAACCAGGGATTGCCCGATAAGCCTGCTGGTTATCTGAACACAGGCATGGGCCTGGTTCGTGCCGTTTTGGGGGGCCGGACCAACATGATCTGCTGTCCGGTGCGAGTGGGGGACCACAGGCTGCTTTATGCCCGCCTCAATCAGTCCAGGCCGCCGATGTGCCAGGCCTTTACCTCGAGAAACTCGTCCAGGCCATACTTGGAACCTTCGCGGCCGGTGCCCGATTGCTTCATGCCACCGAAGGGCGCCACCTCCATGGAAATGATCCCGGTGTTGAGCCCGACCATGCCGAACTCCAGGCGTTCGCCCATACGCCAGGCGCGGCGCATGTCCTGGGTGAAGTAGTACGCGCCGAGGCCGTAGGGCGTGGCATTGGCCAGGGTCAGTGCCTCGGTCTCATCCTTGAAACGGAAAAGTGGAGCGACCGGGCCGAAGGTTTCTTCCGTGGCCAGCAGCATGTCGGCGTTGGCGTCGCGCAGCACGGTCGGCTGCACATACAGCCCCTCGCCTTGAGGTACGCCGCCGATGGCGATGCTCGCGCCTTTCTCCAGGGCGTCGTTGATGTGCCGTGCCACCTTGTCCACGGCGGCGGCGTTGATCAGTGGCCCGATGGTGACACCGCTTTGCAGGCCGTTGCCGACTTTCAACTCGGCAACGGCAGCGCACAGGCGTTCGGCGAAACGATCGTAGATGCCGTCCTGCACCAGGATGCGGTTGGCGCACACGCAGGTCTGGCCGGCATTGCGGAATTTGCTTTGCATGACGCCGGCGATGGCCAGGTCAAGGTCGGCGTCGTCAAAGACAATGAACGGCGCGTTGCCGCCCAGTTCCAGGCTCAGGCGCTTGATGGTGGCGGCGCACTGGCTCATCAGCAACTGACCGATCCGGGTGGAACCGGTGAACGACAGCTTGCGCACATCGGGGTTGGCGGTCATCTCGCCGCCGACCCCGGCAGGCAGGCCGGTCAGGACGTTGAACACGCCGGCCGGGATGCCCGCGCGCTCAGCCAGTACCGCCAGTGCCAGGGCCGACAGCGGGGTCATCTCCGACGGCTTGACCAATACCGTGCAACCGGCCGCCAGGGCGGGGGCGCATTTGCGGGTGATCATCGCGTTCGGGAAGTTCCAGGGGGTGATGGCCGCGACGACGCCAATCGGCTGCTTGAGCACCAGAATGCGCCGGTCGGCGGCAGGCGAAGGGATCGTGTCGCCATAAACTCGCCGGGCTTCTTCAGCGAACCACTTGACGAAACTGGCGCCGTAGGCGATTTCGCCACGGGACTCGGTCAGCGGTTTACCTTGTTCGGTGGTCATGATCAGCGCCAGGTCTTCCTGGTTTTCCATGATCAGGCCAAACCACACCTCCAGATAGCGCGCGCGTTCAGCAGCAGGCACTTCGCGCCAGGCGACGAAGCGCGCTCGCGCGGCCTCGATCGCGCGGCGGGTTTCAGCGGCCTGCAACGCCGGCACCCGGGCAATCACGCTGCCATCGGTGGGGTTGGTCACGTCGATCGTCGCGCCGTCATCGGCCTCGATCCAGGCGCCGTTGACGTAGGCGCGTTCGACAAGCAGGGAAGGGTCACGCAGTTGGTTTTTCAACATGATCAGGGCCTTGAGGGTGCGAACGATGGGCCCATTGTAAAAAGCCCCGTCCAGTGGCCGATGCCGAGATACGCCTGCGCACGGGTGATAGATGCTGAAATGAGGCGCGTGACGGCAGGCTGTGCTGGGGCTGGAAATTGCCTGGGTCGTGTGATCGGCGGGTAAGGAACAAAGCCCCGGAAACGCCTTTGCCCGCGTGGGCGGTGCCGCGCGGACATTGATGATGTCCAGCACACGACCCACGCGGGCAAAGGCGTTTTTGAGGAAGGATCAGTGCTTGTTGCGCCCGGCGATCAGCACCAGGATCAGGGAGGCCAGGATCAGGATCGAACTGATTGCGGCAATGGTCGGGTCGATCTCGTCGCGCAGCGCCGTGAACATGCGCTTGGTCAGCGTCTGGTTGTCGCCACCGGAGATGAACAAGGCCACCACGGTTTCATCCAGCGAGGTGATGAAGGCGAACAGCGTGGCCGACACCACGCTCGGCTTGATCTGCGGCAGGGTCACGGCCATGAACGCGCGGAAGCGGTTCATGCCCAGGCTGCGTGCCACCATTTCCTGCGACATGTCGAAATTACGCAGGCCGGCCAGCAGCGCGATGATCACATAGGGCAGGGCGAGCATAATGTGCGCCAGCACCAGCCCGGTCAGCGTGCTGATCAGGCCGACCCGGGCATACACGAAGAACACGCCGGCGGCGATCAGGATGATCGGCACCATCATCGGCAGCAGCAGAATGATCTGCAACGTACGCACCACCTTCAGGCTCGAGTTGTTGATGGCGTAGGCGGCCGCCATGCCGATCGGCAGGCTGATTGCCATGGTGAAGAATGCCGTGATCAGGCTGACCCGTGCCGCTGACATCCACTCCACACTGTTGAAGAACGCCTCGTACCAATGGAAAGACCATTGTTTGGGCGGGAACTGCAGGAAGCGTGCTTCGGAAAACGACATGGGCACCACGATCAACACCGGGATGATCAGGTACAGCAGGATCGCCGCGACCACCACGGTGAACAGCACGTGGGACAGGCGCAGGTGACGCAGGTTGGCAAGCAGGTTCATTTAGCGAGCTCCCAGAATGCGTTCGATGGGAATGAAGCGATTGATGCCCCAGAAAATCAGGAACACCACGAACAGCAGCACCAGGCCGACCGCACTGGCGGCGCCCCAGGCGTGGTACAGCTCGACATTGCGTTGCACCAGCATCGACACCAGGATCGTGCGACCGCCACCGAGCAATTCAGGGGTGATGAAGAAGCCCAGGCAAATGACGAAGACCAGGATCGAACCGGCCATGATCCCGGGCGCCGCCATTGGCAGGAACACACGGCGGAAGGTGTAGAAGGGTTTTGCGCCCAGGCTTTCCGACGCTTGCATGAGGTCCTGGGGAATCTTCTTCATCACCGAATACAGCGGCAGGACCATGAAGGGCAACATCACGTGCAGGGTGCCGATCACCGTGCCGGTGGTGTTGTGCATCAGTGTCAGGGGCTGGTCGATGATCCCCAGGTCCATCAGCGTCTGGTTGACCAGCCCGCGGCGTTGCAGCAGCACCAGCCAGGCATAGGCACGCACCAATACGCTGGTCCAGAACGGCAAGATCACGCAGATCAGGATGAGGTTGGCCCAGAGACCCTGCAGGCGCGAGGCGGCGTAGGCGATGGGGAAACCCATCACGACCGACAGGATGGTCACCATGAAGCTGATCTTGAAGGTCAGGGCGAAGGTGTCCCAGTAGATGGTTTCCTGGAAAATCCGGACGTAGTTGGCCAGGGAAAACCCTTCCTCGGTCTGGACCGACTGCAAGGCCAGCCAGCACAGGGGCATGATCAGCAGCACCACCACTATCACCAGCGCGGGGGTGAGTAGCAACAGCATCGAGGTGTGTTCCTTGCGCTCTTCGCGGGCCAGGGCCTGTTCGCTGCTCAACGGCGGTTGGGGCTGGTCGCTGGAGTCGGGCATGGATTTGGCGAGATAGGCGTTTGACATAAAGACCTCTCGTCACTGCAGGGGGCTGGAGGGAATCCAGCGCTGGCGGACAGTGCTGGCGGCAATCGTCCTCACGGACTGCAAGGTGCGGTGCTCGGATAGTGTCATGTAGGGAACTCCCAATGGTGGGCAGGTACGTAGGGCGAGCGCGAGTTGTCTGCATAGCTCACTCTGCGGGACCCTCAGGTCTAATGTACCGGGATGCCAACGAACGAAGCGGGTGGAATTGGCCGGTGCCGAAGTGCTTTATGTCGAAATCGGGGAGGCAGACGGCATGTCCTGCGCCGAGGCGTCTGGCCCGCGGCGCAGCATCAATCGGCGGTTATTTTTTCTGGACGAAGGCCAGCCAGCGCTCTTCAGCCTTGACCCCATCCTGCGAGGCCCACCATTGCGCCGAGAGCAGGGCCTGGCGGGAGATGTTCTCGGGGGCGGACGGCAGCTTGGCTTCACGCTCGGCCGGGATCACGCCGGTCTTGAATGCCTCGGGATTCAACGGGCCGTAGTCGATGATCATCGGCAGTGCCGCCTGGAGCTGCGCATCGATGGCTTCGTTGACGAATTTCATCGCCGCCACCTTGTGCGGGGAACCCTTGAGTACGCACAGTGAGTTGGTTTCCAGCACGCCCTGGTTGTAATCGAAGGCCACCGGCGCCCCGGCGGCCTGCACGGCGGTGATGCGGCCATTCCAGGCCTGGATCATGTCCACTTCACCGTCGCTGATCAGCTGCGCCGACTGCCCGCCGGATGTCCACCAGGTGGCAATGTCGGGCTTGATCTGTTCGAGCTTCTTGAAGGCGCGATCAACGTCCAGTGGGTAGAGCTTGTCCACCGGCACGCCGTCCGCCAACAACGCGATTTCCAGGGTCGGGCGCGGCAAGTTGCGCAGGGAACGTTGGCCTGGAAACTTCTTGGTGTTCCAAAAATCGGCCCAGGTCTTGGGTACGTTGTCGCCCTTGAAGGCGTCCGTGCGATACGCCAGCACCGTGGAGTAACTGATGTAGCCGACGCTGTAGTCGTCCTTGAGGCTGTCGGGTATCTGCGCGGCGTTGGGAACCAGCGACAGGTCGAGCTTCTCGAACAGGCCTTCGGCCTCGCCTCGGATGCAATCACCGGTGGGCAGGTCGACCACATCCCAGGTGACTTTGCCGCTCTCGACCTGGGTCTTGATGATCGGATAAGCCTTCGGTGAACTGTCCTGCTTGAGCGTCAAGCCGAGTTTTTTCGCGGCCGGCTCGAGAATCGCCTTGCTCTGGGCGTCCTGGTAGGCACCGCCCTGGGAAACGAATGTGATGTCCTCGGCCATGGCCTGGGTAGCGCCACCGATGAACAGGGCCAGGCTCGCGAGTTTGAAAGCTGTAGTGCGCAATGTGCTCATGGAAAGACTCCGAATGGTTGGCAGATTTCTTGGGCGAGCTGTCGTTTTTGTTGTCGGTCGCTCTGCGGGACCATGGAGGTCTAATGTACTGGCTTGCCCACGAGTGAAGCGGCTATGAATGTGCGGATAAAAAGCTGTTTATTGCGAAATTCGCAACGGTCACGGTATTTCGTGCGTCGACTGCAGGGGAGGGCGTCGAGAGCGTCTCGTCCGTAGCGGTTTCGCTGGGGGATCTATCCGATGCGGTGTTTGGCGTGGCGTCGGTCTAGTTGGTGGGGCGCGGGCTCATGCAAGCATTGGTTGAAATTCTCTATGGCCGCGGGCGAAGCGGGCACTTTGATACTATGATGACTGTCAATCTCCATTCCGCCGGGCGGCTTCTCCAACCAGATCAACCAAATCAATCAGTCGATCCAGGCTGTCGGCAAGTGCAGGTGGATTGCTGTGGGTAAATCCTAAGAAGATGGAGAGCAGTATGAACACTCAACCCATCCACAAAATCTTATGGCACCTCGCCGGCTGCGTGACCGGGCTGGCAATGGTTGCCGCCAATCCAGCCCAGGCTGCCGACGGCGGCATCGCCGGTGGCCCTACCGCAAGCTATAGCATTGCCTTCAGCAACTCCTACGCGGGCAGCGATTTCCGCAAGGTGATGGTGAGCAATTGGCAGGCGATGGCGCTCCAGGCGCAGAAGGATGGCTTGATCCGGGAGGCTCCGGTGGTCAGCGCCAATAACTCGGCGTCGGAACAAGCGGCCCATATCCAGGACATGATCGTCAAGGGCGTCAATGCCATCGTCATCCTGGCCGCGTCTGACACGGCCCTCAATGGGGTGATCCGCGATGCCTGCAACGCCGGCATCGTGGTGGTGGTCATGGCCAGCCTGGTCACCGAGCAATGCGTCTATACCGTGGATTACAACTGGTCTGCCATGGGCCGTGTGGAAATGGATTACATCGCCGAGCGTCTGAAGGGCAACGGAACGTTGCTGGAGATCCGTGGCATTGCCGGCGATGCCACCGATAAAAACATCAGCGACGGCATTCGCAAGGCCGCCAGCGACTATCCGGGCCTGAGATTCGCCAAGACCGTGTACGGGAACTGGACGGCTTCTGTGGCCCGCAAGGAGGTGGCGCTGGCGCTGCTATCGCTGCCCAACATTGATGCCGTGGCGACTCAGGGGGGCGACGGTTATGGGGCGGCCATGGCGTTCAAGGCGGCGGGACGTCCGTTGCCGATCATCGTGATGGGCAACCGTCAGGACGAGCTCGCCCTGTGGAAACAGGAGCGCGATGCCAATGGCTACGAGACCGTCTCTGTCTCTGCCTCCCCGAGCGTCTCTCAGGTGGGTTTCTGGGTAGCCCAGCAGATCCTGGCGGGCAAGCAGGTGCCGAAGTTCGTCGAGGTGCCGCTGGTGCGTATCGATGCAAAAGACTTGGACGCCTGGCTCGCCACTATGCCGGTGGGCGGCGCCGCCAATCCTTTCTACAGCCAGGCTTCCGTTGCGGCGATGATCGACGCTGCCATCAACAACACGGTGTCGCCAGCGCCGCTGCCGGAGGTGACGAAACAGTAGCGGCGGGCGAGGAGGCGAAGCCCCCATGTTGACATTCAAATCAGCCACGGCCAGGCCCATTGCCGTCAGGATTGGCCTGGCAGTTGCCGCACTGGTGTTCTTGATGCTGGCGGTATCGCTGGTGAACCTCTACGGCCTGCGAGGCATGGTACGGGCGGTGGATTCCGCCAGCCATTCCGCAGAAATTCTGGCTTCGGTCAACGGCGCCACCGGACGGGTGGAAAACTTCATTGCCACCCGCGATCAGGAAAGCTTGTCCCAGGCCGAAGGCATGGTGGCGACGGCTATCACCGGCCTTGCCGCCATTCCGGTGGCAGAAGCGCAATCGCTCAAGGGCAGCCTGGAACGGCTCGCCGGGGCGATCGCCGCCTTGCGGGCGGCGACCCTGACCATGGATGGCGAAACGGAGAACATGACCGCCCACTACGAGCGAATGCGAGAGGCGACGATCGTCGTCGAACAGGGCATCGCCGATGGGCTGAAGACGCTTGGTGCCCGCGCCACTGACCACCAGGCGCGGGTGAGCAATATTGAGAGTGCCCACCGTATCCTGGATATCCTGCGCAACGGCGAACGGATCATCACCGCCAATGTGGCCAAGGTGCTGGTGACCGGTGATGGGGCGGCCGCCACTGCGGCGAGCAGCGCCTGCGCGGCATTGCCGCCCGTGGTCGAGCAATTGCGCGAGTTGATGGGAGCGCCGCAGGAGGTCGAGACCCTGGGGCAGTTGGCGACGGCGGTCGCTGACGCCTGCCTGGCGGTCGAGCAGCTTGGCGCGGCGCCCAAGCTTCGCGGTGGCGAGGCTTTGCGGCATCTCGGCACCGTTGGGGATGTGGCCGAACGCCTCGAAGTCATGCTGGGTGAAGTGGAGGAGCACGTTGCCCACGAAGCCAGCGACATTCAGGCCGCCACCGGTTTGCTGCAAAATGCGGCCGCATTGTCCAAGCGTTTCGCCGAGCGTGTGGCCACCCTGGAGGCGCAGACGTTGTCGTTTCGCCTGGCACCCTCGGCCGAGGTCGCCAGCGCTGTCGATGCCATCCTCGATGAACTCTCCCGTCTCGCGCGCGTTCTCCCTTCATCGGTAGGGCCGCAGACCGACGCTACGCCCCAGACGGTCAGCGATCAGATCGCCGGCTACCGGGCCGCATTCGCCAGGTTCCATCAGGCGAGCAATGCCTTGAGTGACGCGCGCGACCAAGTTCGCAACGAGGCCCGCAGTGCAGGCCTGTTGGTTGCGCGCTTCGCTGGCCAAGCGCGTTCAGACGCCTTGGTCCACAAGGATCGCGGCATGCTCGCGACGATCATCGCGGGCGCCGTCGCCATCCTGCTGGCCGGTGCCATCGCCTGGAGCACCTCGCGGTTTGTTGCGCAGCCCATCGTTGCCCTGGCCTCGGTCATGCGCCGGCTCGCTGCCGGTGACCTGAGCGCCGAGATCGCCAGCGCCGGGCGCGGCGATGAGATTGGGATCATGACCCGTGCGGTGCGGGTGTTCCAGGAGAATGCTTTGCGCATCCGGGTGCTGGAGGCCGAGGCCGAAGCCGAACGACAGCAGGTCCAGGCCTCTTTGGAGAGAATGGTCGATGAACGGACCGACACGCTGCACCGGCAGACCGAGGTGTTGGAGGCGCAGGCCGTCGAACTCATTCAGGCGCGCAACCAGGCCGAGACGGCTAACCGGGCCAAGAGCGATTTCGTTGCCACGGTCAGTCACGAACTGCGCACCCCCCTGACCCTGATTCTCGCCCCCCTGGAGCAGCTCTCGGCGGTGACCACCCCGCCCGCGGACTGGCGTGTGCAAGTCGAGCGCGCCCAACGCAATGCGCTGCGCTTGATGAGCCGGGTGAATGAGATCCTCGACTTTTCCAAGGCCGAAGCCGGCAAGGTGGAGTTGTTTCCAACGTCCGTTGACTTGAACAAGGCGGTGGGTGTGCTGGCCGAGGATGCCGCGCTGGTGGCGCAGGGCAAAGGCTGCACCTTGACCTGCAGCATCGACGCCGCGCTCGGCACGGTGTTCCTGGACCCCCGACACTTCGAGAAGATCGTGCTTAACCTGGTGAGCAATGCTATCAAGTTCACGCCCGCTGGCGGCACCGTGCACGTGGCCGTGACGCCGATTGATAGCGAGCGATTTGAACTCGCGGTGCAAGACTCGGGGATTGGCATTGCGCCTGACAAACTGCCGTTGTTGTTCCAGCGTTTTTCCCAGATCGACAATTCCGCCACGCGCCATTACAGCGGCACAGGCATTGGTCTGGCCCTGGTCAAGTATCTGGCCGAACGGATGGGGGGCGAAGTTGGCGTCAACAGCGAGCCTGGACGCGGCTCATGCTTCTTTGTGCGACTTCCGCTGGGGGCCGAGCAAAGCATCGTGCCGATCGACGCCAGCAATAGGATGCACGAGCGGTCAGCACCGAGCACCACCGAGCAGCGCTACCTGCGTTTCGACGACGGCCGCCAAGGCAGTCGCGGCGACCCGGCGTCGACGCAAGTCGCAGACGACGAGCCCCACCCGGAACACGCCTTGCGATCCAAAGTACTGGTGGTCGACGACAACCCGGAAATGCTCAGCTACCTCAACGAACTTTTGCGCGACGACTACATTGTCGCCACCGCAGCCGATGGAGAACAGGCCTGGGCAATACTGCAGCGTCGACCCATCGATGTCGTTCTCTCGGACGTGATGATGCCCAAGCTCGACGGCTTTGGCCTGACCGCCAGAATCAAAGCCAGCGCCGGCTTCGCTCATCTGCCCGTGATCCTGTTGACCGCCCGCGGCGGCAGCGAGGCCTGCGTCTCCGGGCTGGAGAGTGGCGCCGATGACTATATCGCCAAACCCTTCTCGCCGCTGGAGCTCAAGGCTCGCGTACGCGCGGCCCTGCGCATGAGCCAGGTGCAAGCCGAACTGAGCGCAAAATCCCGTCAGGCGGGCATGGCCGAAATTGCCACTACGGTGCTGCACAACGTCGGCAATGTCCTCAACAGCGTGAACGTATCGGCAGAGCTGGTCAGCGGCCAGATGCGCAACTCCAAAGCCCAGGGCCTGGGCAAGGTGGCTCAGCTGATGAACGAACACGTCCATGACCTGAGCGATTTCCTCACCCGAGACAACAAAGGGAAGATGCTGCCCGACTACCTGCTCAAGCTGGCGACAGTGGTGACGGCAGAGCAACAGGGCATCATCGAAGAACTCGGGCAACTCACCAAGGGCATTGACCACATCAAAACCATTGTCGCAGCCCAGCAGTCCTATGCCGTTGCCGTCAGTGTCGTCGAGACAATAGCGATCTCGGAACTAATCGATGATGCCTTGCGCATGAGTGCCGGACCACGGGGGCGTCAGGAGGTGACGGTGGTCAAGGAGATTGCCGACTTGCCCCTGCTGTCGCTGGACCGGCACCGGGTGCTGCTGATCCTGATGAACCTGATCAGGAATGCCAAGCAGGCGTTGGACGGCGTGATCGATCGCAGCCCGGCCATCACGTTCAACGCCTCTGTTGCGCACGGGCCAGTATTGCGTATCACGGTGGCCGATAACGGCAACGGGATTACGCCAGAGCACCTGGTGCGCATCTTTTCCCATGGCTTCACGACGCGCCAGGACGGTCACGGTTTCGGCCTGCACAGCTGCGCGCTCGCTGCGCAGGAAATGGGTGGCAGCTTGACCGTGCGCAGCGACGGGGCTGGGCAAGGCGCAACCTTCATCCTCGATGTCCCCCTTGATGCCCAGCAGAGTAAGGGATGAACACTGAATCGGCGCATCTGGCTGGTCGATGAGGTATCGCTGACGCGGTTGATGAGGGGCGAGTTGGCCGCGGTCCCGACACCACCCGGACTCACGACGCGCAGCAACGGCGCCGCTGCTGCGACTCGAGTGTTACTGCGCTTGCAGTTGTGCCCATTAACGGCGCACCCCTTGAGCTATTTGGTAGCACCGCGCCTTGACCCCATGCGCCAGGCTGACGCGGGTTTTCCGGCGATTGCTGCCAAATCAATCACTTGACGCGTAACCGAAGAATTGGCACGCATCCTGCTTTTTTTGTATTCGTGGATAATTGGATACAAAAATTCAAAAGGTGCTGTCCGATGCAATTTGCCTCCGCTTACGTTGACCGCCAGCCCCTCACCGCCGAGGAGGAGGCCTACAGTTTTCTGCTCAATGCCATTTGCAACGGCCGTTATCGCAAGGGTGATCGCCTGATTGCAGAGGACATTGCCACCGAGCTCGGGATGAGCCGCATGCCGGTACGCGAGGCTTTTCGCCGCCTGGACGCGCAGGGCCTGGTGACCCTGCGGCCCAACCGTGGCGCGGTCGTCAGCGGCGTGGATATCGATGAATTGCACGAAGTGTTTGAAATGCGCAGCGCCCTCGAAGGCCTGGCGGTGCGCGTTGCCACCAGCCGTATCGGCGAACGCCAACTGGCGGCGCTGGAGCGCCTGCTGGACGAGATGGACGATTACCGCGACGACAGCGCCGAGTGGGTCAGCCGCCACCGTGCCTTCCATGAATTGCTCTGCAGCCTCAGCGGGCGTCCGCGCTTGATGAAGCAGATCTCGGCGCTGTACTCGCTGGTCGAGGCGCCCATGCGGTTATGGTTGCAGCACGGTGACAAACCCCTCAGCGCGCGCCAGGAGCACGCGGTGATCCTCGATGCCATCCGTGCCGGGGATGCCGCCCGTGCCGAAGCGGTGGTGCGCGAACACATCGAAGGCACCGTGCCGGCGCTGATTCAATTCCTGCAATCGGAAAAATAGAAGCGGGCCCAAGCCCGACTGTGTTTTGACATTGAGTCCTGCCCCCGTTGTTCAACGAACTGGAGTGTCTGGTCATGCATAAACGCCGCGCCTTGCTGGTGGCTGTAACCCTGGGTCTCTGCACGCAAGGGGCGTTTGCCGCGCCCCAGGTGCCGGAGCGCCTGCAGAAAGTCGATAAGCTTACGTATTGCTCGGGGATGGATTCACCGCCCCTGGTGTCCTTCGACGAAAACCAGAAACCGCGCGGGCTCACCGTCGACCTGGGCCTGGAAATCGCCAAGCGCCTGGGTGACAAGCCGGTGCAGTGGCGGGTGATTCCGTTCTCCGGGCTGGTCCCGGCGCTGCTCGCCCAGCAGTGCGACATGATCGTCGACCAGCTGTTCGACAAGCCTGAGCGGCGGCAGGTCATCGACATCGTCAACTACATGTATTCCAGCCAGTCGGTGGTGGTCCCCAAGGGCAACCCCAAGGGCATCAAGGCGCTTGATGACTTGTCCGGGCACAAAGTGGCCGTGCTCAACGGCTCCACCATCAAGACCCTGCTCGATACCCAGAATGAAAGCCTGACCAAGGCCGGCAAGCCACCGATGAAGCTGGTGGTCTACAACACCGACACCGATGCATTCCAGGCGCTGCGCATCAACCAGGTCGACGCCTACGGCACCACCGTGGAAACCGCCGGGTACTACGCGGCGATGGCGCCGGAGCTGTTCCAGGAGGGCGTGCCGGCTTTCAGTCGCATCCTCACCGGCCTGGGGATTCGCAAGGACGACCCGCAACTGACCGCCGCCGTGCAGCAGGTGATCAGTGATATGCGCAGTGACGGCAGCTATGGGCAATTGCTCAACAAATGGCATGTCAGCAGCGACACACTCGACTGAGGTTTGCCAGCGATGAATTTCAATTGGGATGTGTTCTGGCAGTACCTGTTGCAGCCGAGCGGGGTGTACCTCACCGGGCTCTGGCTGACCTGCCTGATCAGCGTGCTGGCGATGGCGCTCGGTTGTGTCCTGGGGCTGGCGGCCGCGCTGCTGCGCTTGTCGAAAAACCCGCTGTTGCACCTGCCGGTGCGTTTTTATGTGTGGTTGATGCGCGGTACGCCGTTGCTGGTGCAGATCGTCTTTCTCTACACGGCCTTGGCGGCGGGCGGCATCTTCCGCTTTGAGGACATTGCGCTGTTCGGCCTGGTCGTGCCCGGCAATATTCAGGCGGCGATCATTGCCCTGGGTCTCAATGAAGGGGCGTACATGGCCGAGATCATCCGCGCCGGCATCGGTGCGGTGGACAAGGGCCAGTATGAAGCCGGGCGCTCCCTGGGCATGCCGTTCGCCAAGCTGATGCGCCGCATCGTGTTGCCTCAGGCGTTCCGGGTGATCGTGCCGCCGCTGGGCAACGAGTTCAATGTGATGCTCAAGAACACCACCCTGGTCAGTGTGATTGGCGTGCAAGAGTTGCTGCTCAGCACCCAGATGATCACCTCGGCGACCTTTCGCGTATTCGAGTTGTACCTGGTGGTGGCGCTCTACTTCTTGACGCTGACGACCCTGTGGGGCTTTTTCCAGCGCTGGCTGGAGACGCGTTTCAGCCAGTCCGATCGGCCTGCCGCACCGCCGCCGGCATCCAGCCGCATGTTCGGCCGCAGCACCCTGAAATTGCTGAGGGGACGTTAACCATGGCGCACCAAAGTGAAGAACTGATCATCGAAGCCCTGGATATCCACAAATCGTTCGGCACGCTGCAGATTCTCAAGGGGATTTCGTTGCAGGTGCGACGCGGCGAGGTGGTGGTGCTGATTGGCGCCTCCGGTTCCGGCAAGACCACTTTTATCCGCTGCATCAACCTGCTGGA
The DNA here is from genome assembly GCF_029457515.1 of Pseudomonas sp. G11. Lineage (NCBI taxonomy): Bacteria > Pseudomonadati > Pseudomonadota > Gammaproteobacteria > Pseudomonadales > Pseudomonadaceae > Pseudomonas > Pseudomonas sp. G11. Next base: position 5,223,802 of record NZ_CP120377.1, on the reverse strand, counting down.
AGACATCCAGGCTGGACGCATCCGCGTCAACGGCCGCGCCATGGGTTATCGCGAGCGCAGCGACGGCAGCCTGGTGCGCGATTCGGAGCGCAACATTGCCCGGCAACGTCGCGACATCGGCATGGTGTTCCAGCGCTTCAACCTGTTCCCCCATATGACTGCCCTGGAAAACATCATCGAAGCCCCGATCCAGGTGCTCGGCGTACCGCGTGCCGAGGCGCTGGAACAGGCCCGTGGCTTGCTGGCACGGGTCGGGCTGGCGGACAAGGCCAGCCATTACCCCTCGATGCTTTCCGGTGGCCAGCAGCAACGGGTCGCGATTGCCCGTGCCCTGGCAATGAAACCCCAGGCCATGTTGTTCGACGAACCCACCAGCGCGCTCGACCCGGAAACCGTCGGCGAAGTCCTGCAGGTCATGAAGACGCTGGCCGAAGAGGGCATGACCATGGTGGTGGTCACCCATGAAATGGGCTTTGCCCGTGAAGTGGCCGACCGTGTGGTGGTGCTCGATCAGGGGGAGCTCATCGAACAAGGCCCGCCGGAGCAGATTTTCAGCCACCCCAGCCACCCGCGTACCCGGGCCTTTCTCAGCCGCGTGTTATGACCCTTGCAAGGAAAATCACCATGCGTTTATCACGTTTGTTTGCGGCTCTGTGCTGTGCCGCCCTTGTCCCCGTGACCCAGGCCGCCGAGTCGGTGGTGAAGGTCTATAACTGGTCCGATTACATCGGCCCCGACACCGTGAAGAACTTCGAGAAAGACAGCGGCATCAAGGTGCAGTACGACATTTTCGACACCAACGAAATGCTCGAAGCCAAGTTGCTTTCCGGGCACTCGGGGTATGACGTGGTCGTGCCGTCCAGCCAGTTCCTGTCCAAGCAGATTCGCGCCGGCGCCTACCAGCCGCTGCAACGCGCGCTGCTGGATAACTGGAAGCACCTCGACCCGCGCCTGATGCAACGCCTGGAAGCCGCCGACCCCGGCAACCGCTACGCCGTGCCGTATATGTGGGGCACCGTGGGCATCGGCTACAACGCAGAAAAAGTGCGCGCCGTGCTGGGCAAGGACGTGGTGCTGGACTCGTGGTCGATGGTCTTCGAGCCTGGCAACCTGGCCAAGCTGAAAAGTTGCGGCGTGGCCTTCCTCGATGCGCCGGTGAAGATCATTCCCCAGGTCATGCTCTACCTGGGCCTGGACCCCAACAGCGTCAAGCCCGACGACTACAAGCAAGCCTCCAAACGCCTGATGGCGCTGCGGCCGTCGGTGACCTACTTCAACTCGTCGAAATACACCGCTGACCTGGCCAACGGCGATATCTGCGTGGCCGTCGGTTATTCCGGCGACGTGATGCAGGCTCAGAGCCGGGCCAAGGACGCCGGTAAAAACATCGACATCCGCTACCTGATGCCCAAGGAAGGCGTGAACCTGTGGTTCGACATGCTGGCGATTCCCAAGGACGCCGGTAACACAGCCAACGCCCACGCCCTGATCAACTACCTGCTGCGCCCCGACGTGATCGCGTCGATCAGCGACTACGTCGGCTACGCCAACCCGAACAAGGACGCCACGCCGCTGATGGACCCCAAGGTCAGCGGTAACCCGGGGATCTACCCCGGCGATGACGTCATCAGCCACACCTTTGTCTCCGCCGACCTGCCGGAAAACATCCAGCGCCTGATGACCCGGGAATGGAACCGGATCAAATCCGGCCAATAAATCGAAGAGCCTTTGCCATGTTGAAATTTTCTGCTCACGAGTACCCCTATCCATCGCAACGCCAGTGCGTGTTCGCGCGTCGCGGTATGGTCGCCGCATCCCAGCCCCTGGCCGCCCAGGCGGGTATCGAGATCATGCAAAAGGGCGGCAATGCCATCGACGCGGCGATTGCCACGGCGGCGGCGCTCACGGTGGTGGAGCCCACCGGCTGCGGCCTGGGCGGCGATGCCTTTGCCTTGGTGTGGTGCAAGGGCCAGTTGCACGGCCTGAACGGCAACGGCCACGCGCCGGCCGCCTTGAGTATCGACGCGGTCAAGGCCGCGGGGCACGATCGGATGCCGCTGTACGGCTGGACCCCGGTCACCGTGCCCGGCTGCCCGTCGGCCTGGGCGGAGCTGTCGCAACGCTTCGGCAAGCTGCCGTTTGCCGAGCTGCTGCAACCGGCCATCAGCCTGGCGCGTGATGGTTTCCCGCTGTCGCCGGTGGTTGCCCATCAATGGCAGATCGCGCTGGATGAATTCACCCCCCATCGCGACCCGGTGCTGGACGCCTGGTTCGATACCTTCCTGATCGACGGCCGCGCGCCTCGGGCAGGGGAGATCTTCCGCAACCCGGCCCAGGCGCGCACCCTGGAAGAACTCGCCACCAGCCGTTGCGAAAGCCTGTATCGCGGCGCCCTGGCCGCACGCCTGGATGCCCATTCGCGGGCCAGCGGTGGCTACTTGCGCGCCAGTGATCTCAAGGATTACCGCGCGCAGTGGGTGGACCCGATCCACATCAACTACCGTGGCGTGGACGTGTGGGAAATCCCACCGAGCGGCCAGGGCATGGTGGCGCTGATGGCGCTGAAAATCCTCGAAGGCTTCACCTTTGATCACCGCGACAGCCAACAGACCTGGCACCGCCAGCTCGAGGCGATGAAGCTCGCCTACAGCGACGGCCTGCACTACATCACCGACCCTCTGCATATGCGCGTGGCAGTCGCCGACCTGCTCAGCGACGACTACAGCACGCGCCGCCGCGCGCAGATCGGCGAACAGGCACAGCCGCCCAAACCCGGTGACCCGCACGCCAGCGGCACGGTGTACCTGGCCACGGCGGACGCTGAAGGCAATATGGTCTCGTTCATCCAGAGCAACTACCACGGCTTCGGCTCCGGCGTGGTGCTGCCCGACAGTGGCATTGCGCTGCAGAACCGTGGGCAGGAATTCAGCCTCGACCCGGCCCATGCCAACTGCCTGGCCGCGGGCAAGAAAACCTTCCACACCATCATCCCCGGCTTCCTCACCAAGGATGGCCAAGCCCTTGGCCCGTTCGGCGTGATGGGCGGCTATATGCAGCCCCAGGGCCACGTGCAGATGGTGATGAACCTGGTGGACTTCGGCCTCAACCCCCAGGCCGCGCTGGATGCGCCACGCTGGCAATGGCTGGGCGACATGAAGGTCGGCATCGAGCAGGGCGCCTCCCGTGACCTGGCCAATGCCCTGGCCCGGCGTGGGCATCACGTGCAGATCGCCAGCGACCTGACCGACTACGGGCGTGGGCAAATCATCCTGCGCGACCCGGTCAGCGGGGTGCTCTGCGCAGGCACTGAACCGCGGGCGGACTCCCATATTGCCGTGTGGTAACCGCCTGGCGCAGCCCTCGTCTGAGCATGTCACGGCGACTCGTAGCGGGTCGTCGAGGCTTTCCTATGGCACGGGCTTTCGGCCCAGATTGCCCGGCAGCGGCATCCTCCGCAGCCGGCAATCCGCTGGGATTCAAAGGCGGTGGAATTAGCGTTTCTTGATAAAAAGTTTTATTGACTAAAATAAAATATCGGGTAATTATTTCCCTGCATCTGCTTTCATGCAGAGTCATCTTCAGGGTTATCCCGATGAGTCATACACCCCCGTCTTTTCTTGCGACTCTTTACATCGAGGCCACTGAGTCGCCCTCGGCCAATCGCATCACCCCCCAGCTGATGCAGGGCTTCCCCGCCGAACCCAAACACCGAGTCACGTGGCACAACTGGATGCGCGCACCCTTCAGCCAGTGGGGCTTCCGTCATCTGGCGCGGCTGCGTCCCACCATCGATGTGGCGGCGGGTCCAGGGCCTGCCGGTCAGCTCAAGGAAGCGCCCAACGCGCTGGATCAGCTGTGTTTCGACAGCGAATGCGGGTTGAGCATCAGTGTTATCGAACACCTTGTCGCCAGCCAGACCGACGCCTTTCTGGTGCTGCAGGGCGACACGGTGTTGTTCGAGCGCTACTTCAACGGCCAGCGTGCGGATGACCGGCACATCATGTTCTCGGTGACCAAGTCGCTGATCGGCACCCTTGGTGAACAGCTGGTTTCCAACGGCACGCTCAAGCCCGAGCTGTCCGTCGCGTACTACGTGCCTGAGCTGGTGGGCAGTGCGTTTGGCGATGCCACGGTGCGTCAGTTGTTCGATATGGCGGTGGGCATCGACTACAGCGAGGTGTATGACGACCCCAGCTCTGAGAGCTCGCAGTATGGTTATGCCTGCGGCTTTCAACCGGCACCGGCGCAGTACGCCCAGTTCGACTCGTTGTACCAGTACTTGCCGTCTCTCAAGAAGCGCGGCAGCCACGGTGGTTTTTTCCATTACGTGACCGCAACCACCGAAGCCTTGGCATGGGTCATGGAACGTGCCTCGGGCAAGGCCTGCAGTCAGATGCTGGAAGAGATCTGGGCTCGCCTGGGATGCGACCGCGACGGTTATTTCATGGCCGATCCCTGGGGCCGTAACGTTGCCGGGGCGGGCTTCAGTGCAACCTTGAGAGACATGGCACGTTTCGGCCGCCTGCTGGCCAACGACGGTCGCCAGGACGGCGTTGAGCTGCTGTCGCCCGAGACCGTGGCCCGTATCGCCGCCGGCGCTGATCCTGCGGTCTACGCGCAAAATGCCGAGTTCTCGAGCTGGACGCCGGGTGCGTCCTATCGCAGCCAGTGGTACGTGTTCAACGACCACAGCCAAGCCCTGATGGCTGGGGGCATCCACGGCCAATACCTGTTTATCGACAAGCCGTCCGGCGTGGTGATCGTCAAGCAATCGTCGCTCACCGATGCGGTCAGCCCGTTCGATAACGACAGCGTGCGCATGCTGCGCGCGATCGCCGCGCAACTGAGTCACTGACCCACGCCTAAAAAATAAGAGTTTTGCGTTCTATTCACCTGGCTTGCCCAGGTGTTGGCGGCGCTCTGCGTCGCCATTGACTGCCCTGTAACAACAATAATTCCACAGGAGCTTCTTATGGTTTTCACCAAGCGTTTTTCCCGAGCGCTGTTAGCGCTCGGCTTACCCCTGACCAGTCATGTCGCGTTGGCGGGCTACACCTTTGAGGACGGCGATCTCAAGGGTGAAGTCAATCTCACGGTGGGCGGGGCGACGCTGTTTACCCGTGGCGTCAACTTCGGCAGCGGCCAGGTCGATGCGCGCAACGGCAAAAACGGCGGCGCCAGGATCAACTGGCAAGAGGTCTACGTAAAACCCGGGGTCAAACTCGAGTATGCGCTGCAACCGGATTTCAGCCTGCTGGCGGGCGGTTCCCTGGTGGGCGCGAGCACGTTTGGCGATGGCGATGCGGGGGGCTTCAGCCGCAGCTCCGACGGCAAGGTCGCTGCCGAAGAACTCTACGGCGGTTTTCGCGCCGGCGAATGGAAGTTCACCGCCGGCCGCCAGAACTACATGATCGGTACCGGGTTCATCGTCATGGACGGTAACCTCGACCAATACAAGGATGGCGCCTACTGGCTCGGCCCGCGAACCGCGTTCAAGGATTCGGCGATCCTCGCCTGGGATCATGGCGCGCTGAAGTCCCAGGCCTTCACCTTGCGCACCGATGATGACTTGGGCGATTTCCGCATGACCGGCGTCAACCTCGATTACAACCTCGATGACCAGGTGACGCTCGGCGCCATGGCCATGAAGGTCAATGCCCTTGGCCCCAGGGGCAGCACGCTCCCGCGCCGTCGGGACGGCATGCAGGTGTACAACCTGCGGGCGCTCAACGCCAAGGTGCCCGGCGTACAGGCGCTGACGCTGAATGCCGAGTACGCGCTGGAGCGCGGCAGCGGCGAGGGGGTCGACTACGATGCCAACGCCTGGTACGCCCAGGCCGACTACGCCTTCAGCACCGTGCCGCTGACGCCGATCCTCGGCTACCGTTACGCGAGCTTTTCCGGCGACGACAACCTCACCGACAACCGGCAGAAAGCCTGGGACTCGCTGAGTAAAGGCTTCGTCGACTGGAGCACCTGGCTGGTCGGGGACGTGGTCGGCAACTACCTGCTGTTCAACAGCAACGAAAACGTCCAGCAGTTCTCCCTCAAGACCCACCTCAACGAAACCCTGACCCTCGGCGCGATTCACTACCAGTTCTGGCTGGACGAGAAAAACTACATGGGCGCACCGGTCAGCGATCGGCGCTTTGCTGACGAAAGTGTGGTTTTCCTCGACTGGACGCCCACGCCGTCGTTCTATACGTCGCTGTCCTACAACTGGGTCAAGCCACTGGCCGCCGCCAAACAGGTATTCGGCGATGACCAGACGTTCAGTGCGCTGGAACTGTATTTCACCTATCGCTATTAAGTGCCGCGAGCCATCGTGGCCGCGCTGGAGTGTTTGGATCATGAACAGGTTTTTGCGTAATACCTTGCTGGGCACTGTCACTTCGTTGCTGATCAGTGGTTTTTGCCTGGCTGAAGAGCGGACGGTACGGATCTACAATTGGATCGAATACCTGCCACCCGAAGTGCTCAAGAGCTTCCAGGACGAAACCGGCATTCGTCCGATTTACGATGTGTTCGACAGTTCCGAAACCATGGAGTCCAAGCTGCTGACGGGCAACTCCGGGTATGACGTGGTGTTCCCCGGCACCGCCAACCTGGGGCACTTGATCACCGCCGGAGCGGTGCAGCCACTGGACCGCAAGCAGTTGCCGAACTGGCAGCACCTGGACCCGCAGTTCATGCAATCCCTGGAAGCGGTGGGTGACACCGGCAACCGCTACGCCGCGCCTTACCTGTGGGGCACCACATTGATCGGCTACAACGTCGACAAGGTGCGCAAAGCCCTGGGCCCCGACGTGCAGATGAACAGTTGGGACATCATCTTCAACGAAGAAAACCTCGCCAAGCTCGCCAGCTGCGGGGTCGGCTTCCTCGACGCCGGCAACGAGATCCTGCCGATTGCCTTGCACTACAAGGGCCTCGACCCCAATAGCCAGAAGCGCGAGGACTATGTGCAGGCTCAGGCCGCAATGATGAAGATTCGCCCTTACATCACCTACTTCAACTCGTCGCGCTACGGCATGGACCTGGCCAACGGTGATATCTGTGTGGGCGTGGGCTGGTCCGGCGGTGTCGCGCTGGCCAAGCAATTGGCGGATGCCGCTGGCAAGGGCGTCAAGGTCGAGATGGCATTGCCCAGGGAAGGCGCGCCGATGTGGTCGGATGTGATGATGATCCCGGCCAACGCGCCCGACCTTGCAGAGGCTCATGTGTTCATCAATTACATCCTGCGCCCGGACGTGATTGCGCGCATCAGCAACAAAATCGGCTATCCCAACCCGAACAAGGACGCCACCGCGCTGGTGGACGCCAGCATCCGTAACAACCCCAACATGTATGTGCCGGAGCCCGCGCGCAAGACCCTGTTCGCCCTGGAGCCGATCCCGGCTGCGGTGGAGCGCATCCGTACCCGCACCTGGACCGCCATCAAGAGCAACCGCTGATCAGTGTGACCCTAATGCCAGGCAGTTAATTTTTTTTTTGTAGGAGCGAGCTTGCTCGCGAAAAACCCACAGGCGCCGCGTTCATTCAGGAGGCACGCGTCATCGTTGAGGTTTTTCGCGAGCAAGCTCGCTCCTACAGAAGGCGCTGTACGCTTAACTGACGGGCATTAGGGCTTGCTCCGCTCACTGCAGAGTTATGTGTCAGCCTTAAGATTTGTGTAGATACCTATGCTGTCAGGCCTGCATTCCGTAGAACAGCAACTCGGTGATACGCCTGACCTGGGTAGAGTGCGCGTCGATATCCGGGTGTTCCTGGTTCACCAGCCGAAACAACTGCAGGTGGGAGTAGTCGTTCAGCAGGAACGCGGCCAACTCCACATCGAGTTGCGGGCGCAGCTTGCCGGCCCGTTGCAGTTCCCGCAGCAGCTCGCTGATTTCGGCCCTGAGCGCATCGTTCATGGCCCGATAACCTTCGGGCAGTTCATTGCTGCCACCGAACAGGATCAATGGCAGCAGTTCGCGCCACAGGCTGGGGTGCATGACTTCCAAGGCATAACCCGTCAGCAGCCGTTCCAAGTGGCACAGCGCCTCGACCGGATCCTCTATTTCCCGGATCAGGCTGCGCGTGTCAGTGATGGCGCGTTGATCGGCGTGGTGCAGGATTTCCAGGATGATTTCCTGCTTGTTGCCGAAGTACTTGAACACCGTGGGCGGCGACACCCCGGCCTGGCTGGCGATCTGTTCGATGGTGGTGTTCTGGAAACCCTGGCGCTCGAACAGTTCGATCGCCGCCTTGCTAATGGCTTGCCGGCGTTCGGCTTTCTGACGTTCACGCAGTCCGCTCACGGGAGGTCCTTGTCACGAGTAAAAAGAGGGGCACCAGGCGCTTGTCGGCCCGGTATCCCTGCAAAATACTTAATTGGGTAAAGCTTTTAAAGCTCTAATTGCCATTCAAGGCGCCTGCCGCCGATGTTTCTTCAGGCGGTAGGCAAATTGCGCCCGGCTCAGTCCCACGAGCCTGGCCGCAGCGGCCAGGTTGCCTGAGTTCTGTTGCAGCGCCTCATTGATCAGGCGCGATTCCAGGCCCTCGATGGAAAACCCCTGTTCCAGTTGGCCAAGCGTATCCAACAGTGCAGGGCGGGGCACTTGCCCGGTGTTTGACAGGCTGCCGTGATCGTCCAGGCCGTAGGGATCGGCCGGCATTGGTTCGTTGCGAAACAGGTGCACCAGGTCGATGGCCTGGCCTTCGTTACTGGCGATCAGGCCGCGCTCGATCAGGTTTTGCAGCTCGCGCACATTGCCCGCGAAGTCGTAGCGCAGCAACACCTTCAGGGCGCGCATGGTCAGGCCCACGGGGGTGCGCGCATATTCCTGGCAGAAGCGCGTCAGGAACGCGTTGATCAACAGCGGGATGTCGTCGCGGCGTTCCCGCAGGGGCGGCAGGGCGATGGGGTAGACATTCAGCCGGTAGAACAGGTCTTCGCGAAACGTGCCGTCAGCGACGGCTTTGCGCAGGTCCAGGTTGGTAGCGGCGACCACCCGCACATCCACCTTGATGCCGCGCACGCCGCCGACCCGTTCGATCTCGCGCTCCTGCAAGGCCCGCAGCAGTTTGCTTTGCCCGGTCAGGCTGAGGCTGGTGATTTCATCCAGAAACAGTGTCCCGCCCTGGGCTCGCTCGAAACGTCCGGGACGTGAGTGTGTCGCGCCGGTATACGCCCCACGTTCGACACCGAAGAGTTCGGCTTCGATCAGGTTATCCGGGATGGCCGCGCAATTGAGCGCCACGAACGGGCTGTCACGGCGACAGCTGAGCTGGTGCAACTGGCGTGCGAACATCTCCTTACCCACCCCTGACTCACCGCTGATCAGCACGGTGGCGGGCGTCAGCGCGACGCGCTGCAGGGCCTGCATCGCGGCATTGAACGCGGCACTGGCGCCCACCAACGGCGGTGGCTGGCTGCCGCTGGCACGGTTGCCCATTGCGCTATCGAGCGTAGGGGCGGCGGCGGGGCGGCTGACGGTCTGGGACACATTCAGGTAGCGCAGGTCCTGCTCGACGTCGCCCCATTGCTCGGCCGTCTTGCCGATCACCCGGCAACTTCGGTGGCCCATGCCGCGGCACTCCACTTCGCGGAAAATCACCATTTGCCCAAAAAGGCCACTGACGAAACCGATGGCATAGCCCGTTTCTGTCCAGCACACCGGATCCTGACCGATGCCATAGGCACCTACATGTTCGTCGGCTTCGCACGAGTGGTGCCAGAGAAATTCGCCTTCGTAGAAGCCTGAGTCGGCGTCGAACTTGAAGTGCAGGGGCTCGACCTTGGTCATGCCTTCCAGGGTGTGCAGATGTGTGCCGGCGCGAAACACGGCAGCGGCATCCGCCTGTGGCCAGCGTTCGCGGATCAGCCGGGCATCCCGCGCACCGGACGCGTAGCCGGCACGGGTGAACAGGCCGCGCGCCTGTTCCAGCCCCAGGCGCTCGATGACCTCCCTGCGCAGGGCGCCAAACGACGAGCTGTGCAGCAACAACATACGTTGATCGTTGAGCCAGATCCGCCCGTCTTCGGGAGAAAAGAACAGGCAGTCGGTCAGTTCCGCCGGCGTCGGTGAACTGCTGTCGCTGAGTTGGCGGCTATCGCCCCTCGGATGGTAAGACGCGGTGGCCACCCGGTCGTCGGGCAGCGCGCTGTGGGGATTAGTCATTGTTATGCCCCTGCAAAGCGAGTGAACGATATGAGCAACTGCGAAGATAGTTATTAAACATAACCTTATCAATTGAACAAGTGCCAGCGGCCTGGTTTTTACCGCCGCGCTGCGGGGTGTCCATGGGCCGTGCGTGGCAACCCTTGGTCCAGAGCCTTCGGCGCGTTATGTCAGCGCCAGGGTGTGCAAGCGGCACAGCCTTTGCTCAAGGCTTGATGCGGCGTTTGCACCGTGTGCAGGCGATGACAATTACAAGAACCGGGAGTTGCCATGTCAGTGTCTGAAACCACCCATTTTCTACAGCGGGCCCTTGAGTCCGAATGCCTGTTCAACGGCGATTGGAGACCCGCTTCGGGAGCCCTGAGCGCGGTGATCGAACCGGCCACCGGCGAGCCGTTGATGCAGTGCGCCATGGCCAACCCGGCCGATATCGCCATCGCTTGCCGGAGTGCGGCCCTGGCGCAGCCGGCCTGGGCCGCCCTCGGCCCACGGGAACGCGCCGAGGTGTTTCGCAAGGCGGCGGACCTGGCTCAGCAGTCCTTTGCCGAACTGGCGCTGTACGTCGCGCGGGAAACCGGCGGCGCGCTGTTCAAGGGCGAACACGAGGTGCGCGAGGCCATTGTGCTGCTGCATCAGGCGGCGGGGCTGTTGTCCCAACCCCATGGGCTGGTGCTGCCCAGTGCGGCCGGTCGCCTGTCTTACGCCCGGCGTCAGCCCCATGGCGTGGTCGGGGTGATTTCACCGTTCAATTTCCCCCTGGTGCTGTCGCTGCGCTCGGTGGCGCCGGCCCTGGCTGCGGGGAATGCGGTGGTGCTCAAGCCCGATCCACAGACGCCGGTCAGCGGTGGTTTTATCATCGCCCGGCTGTTTGAAGAGGCGGGTTTGCCCAAGGGGCTGTTGCACGTGTTGCCCGGTGTCGCGCCAGCGGGGGAAGCGCTGTGCCGCGACCCGAATGTGCGGATGATCGCGTTCACCGGTTCCACGGCGGCCGGGCGCAAAGTCGCCGAGGTGGCCGGGCGGCACCTGAAAAAGGTCGCGCTGGAACTGGGCGGCAAAAACCCCCTGATCGTTCTTGAAGACGCTGATCTGGACCTGGCCGCGAGCAACGCAGCCTGGGGCGCCTGGCTGCACCAGGGGCAGATCTGCATGGCGACCGGCTTGATTCTCGCCCATGAATCCATCGCCGAACGCCTCACGCGCAAGTTGGTGGACAAGGCCCGGGCACTGACCGTGGGCAATGCCGCGCGAGGTGAAGCCGCACTCGGTCCGTTGATCAATCAACGGCAATTGCAGCGCGTGCACGAGATTGTCAGCGACAGCCTGCAGGCCGGCGCGCGGTTGGAGGCGGGCGGCGAATACGACCGGTTGTTCTACCAGCCCACCGTACTCAGTGGTGTGCGTCCAGGCATGCGCGCCTTCGAGGATGAAATTTTCGGCCCGGTGGCGACGGTCGTCAGTTTTACCACCGACGAGGAGGCCATCGAACTGGCCAACCGCACCGAGTACGGCCTCTCGGCGGCCATCATCTCGCCGTCGGTCGGGCGCGCCATGGCCATCGGCGAGCGGCTCGACTGTGGCCTGCTGCACATCAACGACCAGACCGTGGCCGACGAATGCATCAACCCTTTCGGTGGGCGCGGTGCCTCCGGCAATGGCGGCAGCGTGGGCGGGCCGGCCGACTGGGACGAATACAGCCAGTGGCAATGGGTCACGGTGAAAAATACGCCGCCGACCTATCCCTTCTAAGCCCCGGCCCATGGGGTTGAAACACGCATGCCTATACAAAAACAAGAGGGCTTGAACATGAACCTGCACAACAAAACCTTGATCGTCACCGGTGTCGCTTCCGGCATTGGCGCCGAGCTGGCACGGCTCGCGCGTTTCCAGGGGGCGACGGTGATCGGTGTCGATCGCCATGCACCGCAACTGACCCTGGATGGCTTCTTCCAGGCCGACCTGGGCGATCCGGCCAGCATCGATGCGCTGGTGGCGCGCCTGCCGGCGCGCGTCGATGGGCTGTGCAACATCGCCGGCGTGCCCGGTACGGCGCCGGTGCAAACGGTGGCCGAGGTCAATTACCTGGGGTTGCGGCATCTCACCCAAGCGCTGCTGCCACGCATGCCGGCGGGCGGCAGCATCGTCAATGTCGCCTCGGTCCTCGGTGCGCAATGGCCGCAACGCCTGGAACTGCACAAGGCCCTGGCCGCGACGCACAGCTTCGAGGCCGGGCAGCAGTGGCTGGCGGCCAATCCGGTGGAGCAGGCCAGCTGTTACCAGTACTTCAAGGAAGCGCTGATCGTGTGGAGCTTCCAGCAATCCCAGGGCTGGTTTCGCGATCACTCGGTACGTATCAACTGCGTCGCGCCGGGGCCGGTGTTCACCCCGATTCTCGGCGATTTCGTCAGCATGCTCGGGCCGGAGCGGGTGGCCGCGGACAACCAGCGCATGACCCGCCCGGCCCTGGCCGATGAGGTGGCCGCGGTGATCGCCTTCCTCTGCTCGGACGCTGCGCGCTGGGTCAACGGGGTCAACCTGCCGGTGGATGGTGGGTTGGCGGCGACCTACGTGTAAAGGTTGCAACGGCGGTAAACCCCGGTGCGGATCCACCGTGCCGGGGGTCTTGAACAACAACAAAAATACAGGACATACAAGATGCTCAAGCCTATCTTGCGGGCGGTTGCGGCCATGACTTTTGTCGCACTGACATCGACTGCGCACGCTTACGATTTGCCCGGACTCAACCTGGGCAGCACCAGTTTCTACGACGGCTCACCTGCGCCGGCCGGCCCGGGCTGGTACCTGGAGGAATACCTGACGTACTCCCGGGCCAGCCGCTTCAATGATGCCAACGGCCATAAGCTGGCATTGCCCAAGCAGGACGTGGAAGTGGTGGCGCCTACCACCCAGATCATCTACCTCGGCCAACCCCTGGCCAATGGTGCGATGCCGGGATTCACCCTGATCAACACCTCCCTGGCCCACGTGGACGTCGACGATGGGTTGAACAATGCGGCGCTGAGTTCGCGGGCCGGCTTTGGTGATGTGACGGTGGGGCCCTTCCTGCAACTGCCGACCCTGAGCCGCGCCGATGGCAGCCCACTGCTGACCCAACGTATCGAAGCCGATATTTCGGTGCCGGTGGGGGCCTATGACCGCAAGCGCTCGATCAACCCCGGCAGCAACTTCTGGTCATTCAACCCGTATTACGCGGCGACGTACTGGTTCAACCCGCAGTGGTCGGCGAGCGGGCGTTTCATGTACCTGTGGAATGGCAAGAATGATGACCCGCAGGCCGGCTTTGGGGATGTTTCCGATACCCAGGCCGGCCAGGCGTTGCATGCCAACCTGACGCTGCAATATGCCTTGAGCCAGCAACTGAGCGTGGGGGTGAACGGCTACTGGTTGAAGCAGATCACCGACACCAAGGTCGATGGGCACGCCGTGAGCGGCCGTCGGGAGAAGGTCTGGGCCATGGGCCCAGGCCTGGTCTATGCCTTCAACAAGGAGAACGTGCTGTCGGTGAACGCTTACTTCGAGCAGCAGGCTGAGAACCGCACGCAGGGCAACAAGCTGGTGCTCAACTGGCTGCACAAGTTCTAGGCCTTGGTGTGCCCGGCCGCTGCCGGGGTGGGCAGGTTCAGTGGCGCCGTACGCACCATCACACTGATGATGGTCAGTGCGGCGATCACTACGCCGGGGGAGGTCGCCAGCAGTACCCCGGCGGTGCCGGCGCCAGCGGCAAGCAGTTGCCCGGCCGCCAGCGGCCCGGCTACCGAACCCAGGCGGCCGACGGCCACCGCTGCACCGACACCGGTGGCACGCACCGAGGTGGGGTAGGAGGGCGGTGCCGACGCGTACAGCACCAACTGCGCGGCCATGACGAACAGGCCGGCGGCAAACCCGGCAATGGCCATGGGCACGATGCCCACCGACAACCCGACCCCTGCCAACGCCGCCAGCAACCCGGCATACACGGCCAGCACCACTTTGACGGCATTGCACCGGTCCAGCAGCACGCCACCGAGCAGCGAACCCAGGGCGCCGCCGATATTGAAGAGCATCTGCACCATGCCCGCCTGGGGTTTGCTGAAACCTTGCTCCAGCAACAGCGACGGCAGCCAGTTCAGCAGCATGTACATCACGGTCAGGGTGAAGAAGTAGCTGAGCCACAAGGCCAGTGTGGTGCGGGCGCGACCTTCGCCGAACAGCGCCTGGCCGGTGGAGGGGCGGGCGCCGGGGGTGTTGTCGCGCTGTTGGCGAAAGGCGGTGGATTCAGGCAGCAACAGGATCATCAACGGTACGGCGAGCAAGGGGGCCAGGCCGCCGATGATGAAGGTGGTCTGCCAGTGCTCACTGGAAAACATCGCCACCACCGCCGCCAATGCGCCACCCAACGGTACGCCGCAGTACATGACGCTGATGGCGGTACCACGGTTGCGTTCGCTGACCGCTTCGGCGCACAGCGCGATCAGGTTGGGCAGCGCGGCGCCCAGCCCCAGGCCGGTGAGAAAACGCACCAACAGCAGGTTCGGGTAGCTTTCCACAAACGCAGTGCTCAGGGAGAACAGGCCGAACAGCAGCACGGCGATCACCAGGATTTTCTTGCGCCCGATGCGGTCAGCGACCCAACCACCGAAGAACGCCCCCGGCAGCAGGCCAATGATCCCGATGCTGAATACCCAGCCGAGCATCTTCGGGTCCAGGGCAAAACTCTGGCGCAATCCTGCGGCAGCGGTTCCGGCGGCTTGCAGATCGAACCCCTCGATCAGCGCAACGATAAAGCACAACGCGATAGTCAGCGTCGAACGACGCGATGGACTGTCCATGGGCAAACCTCATTGTTGTTTTTGTTGTGGTGGCAAGCACGAATGGCTGCTGGTTATTAAGATAACAAAGATAACTAAAAAATGAATGGCGGATGAAAATTGCCAAAATCAATAAATAAGTACTTTAAATACAGTTAGTTGTGGTTCTTATCTGTGCTCGACTTAAAAATAGATAGCTTTATTAATGTTCGATTATCGGTCATTAGCAGTTGACGAGCAGCGTCGGCTGTTTCCATTCTTTGTTCGCCAAGCCCAGTGGGCCGAGCCTGTGCCACCCCAAAAACAACAACAAAAAATGGACAACGAACATGCCAGAACTCCCTATGGAAGACGCTGTAGCCGTCGCCCGTGTGCCGAACAACCCTGCGTGCCTGCTCATGGCGTTGCTGGCCTTGAGCGTGCTGCCCACCCCGCTTTGGGCGGCAGGCTTTGTCGACGACAGCCACGGCACGTTGACCCTGCGCAATTACTACCTGGACCGCGACTACAAGGACGACGGTGCGAAGACCGCCGCGCGGGAATGGGCCCAGGCATTTATCGTCAACCTGGAGTCGGGATATACCCCAGGCCCGCTGGGTTTTGGCCTGGATGTCCGCGGTCTGATGGGGGTCAAGCTCGACTCGTCGCCGGACCGCAGCGGCACCGAGTTGTTGCCGGTGTCGGCCAGTGATAAGCGTGCCGCCGATGAATACTCGCGCCTGGCACCGACCGCCAAGTTGCGGTTTGCACAAACCACCGTAAAGACCGGCGACGTATCGATCTTCCTGCCGTTCGCCTTTGCCAGCCCCTCGCGCCTGTTGCCGCAAACCTTTCGCGGCACCACCTTGAGCTCCAAGGACATCGATGGCCTGACCCTCAATACCGGCTACATCGACCGCATCAACAAGCGCGATTCCACCGACTACCAGGCCATGACCATCGCCTCGCCCAACCGGCGTTTCAACCCCACCGCCACCACCTCGCACCTGGCGTACGTGGGCGGTGATTACCAGGTCAACAAAGACCTCAGCCTGCGCGTCTATCACTCGCAAATCGCGGACCTCTACCAGCAGGACACCCTGGCGCTGCTGCACAATCTGCCCGTGGGCGATGGCGTGCTCACCAGCGACCTGCGTAGTTTCTTCAGTCGCGAGGACGGCAGCGCCAAGGCGGGCAACGTGGATAACCGCAACCTCTCGGCGTTATTCGGCTACCGCCTGGGCGGTCACCGATTCAGCCTGGGCTACATGCATTCCAGTGGGCAGACGGCCACGCCCTATATCTCCGGCACCGAGCTGATGGGCATGAGTGAGCTGACCATGAGTTCGGACTTTCTCAATGCCAAGGAGCGCACGTGGCAAGCGATCTACGACTATGACTTCGCGGCATCCGGCCTGCCTGGGCTGAAGAGCCGGCTGCGGTATGTGCGTGGCGACAACATCGAACTGGCAGCGTTCAACGCCGAGGATCGCAAGGAGCGCGAGTTCCAGATGGAGCTGGGCTACGTGATCCAGAGCGGCCCGCTGAAGAACGTCGGGTTGATGGCGCGCAAGTCGATCTACCGCAATGACTTCCCAGGCGGCGCGGCCTTTCGCGATGAAAACCAGACCCGGTTCCTGGTGCTCTACACCGTGGCGCTCTGGTAAGCCGGTCAGTCCTGATAGACCTTCTTCAGCAAGCGCAGCAGCTCTTCACGTTCCTGGCCGTCGAGGGCGGCCGTGGCGTCGAGGTCGCTCTGGGCGGCAATGTCCTTGAGCTCCTTGAGCAGGGTTTCGCCGGTCTTGCTGAGGAAGATCCCGTAGGAACGCTTGTCCGGCTTGCAACGCACTCGCACCGCGAGCGCACGGCTTTCCAGCTTGTTCAGCAACGGCACCACCTGGGGCGGCTCGATGGCCAGGGCGCGAGCCAGGTCGGCCTGCATCAGGCCAGGGTTCTGCTCGATGATCGCCAGGGCCGAGAACTGGGCGGGGCGCAGGTCGTGGTCGGAAAGACGGCCAATCAGGTTCTGGAACAACTTGAGCTGGGCGCGACGCATGGCGTAACCGATCAGGTCGTCCAGGGCCGAATCCATTGGCACGCGTGCCTCGTTGGGATCAGGCAGGGCCTGGCTGGCGTCGGCGAGGTTGGAAGGCTTGGCCATTAACAGTGCAATCCTCAGAAGGTGGAGGTTAAGAAGGCTATCTAGTTTGCCGAGGTTGGAGCGCCATGGCTATGCCGGCTTTTCATAACGCCCGCACAGCGTAGGTTTTACAGCGGAAAAATATTGGTTATGCGGATTAATAGTTAATTGACATAACTATATTTGCGGTTTAATTTCGAATCATCTTCAAACCCAGAACAAGAGCGTACCGCCATGAGCAATTACGAAGGCCGTTGGACCACCGTCAAGGTTGAGATCGAAGAAGGCATTGCCTGGGTCATTCTCAATCGTCCGGAAAAGCGCAACGCCATGAGCCCGACCCTGAACCGGGAAATGATCGACGTGCTGGAAACCCTCGAGCAGGACCCTGCCGCCGGCGTGCTGGTGTTGACCGGTGCCGGCGAAGCCTGGACCGCTGGCATGGACCTCAAGGAGTACTTTCGCGAGGTGGACGCCGGCCCGGAAATCCTCCAGGAGAAAATCCGCCGCGAAGCCTCGCAATGGCAATGGAAGTTGCTGCGCATGTACGCCAAGCCCACCATCGCCATGGTCAATGGCTGGTGCTTCGGTGGCGGCTTCAGTCCACTGGTGGCCTGCGACCTGGCGATCTGCGCCGACGAAGCCACTTTCGGCCTCTCGGAAATCAACTGGGGTATCCCGCCGGGCAACCTGGTGAGCAAAGCCATGGCCGACACCGTGGGCCATCGCCAATCGCTGTACTACATCATGACCGGCAAGACGTTTGGCGGGCAGAAAGCCGCCGAAATGGGCCTGGTCAACGAAAGCGTGCCCCTGGCCCAACTGCGCGAAGTGACCATTGAGCTGGCGCGCAACCTGCTGGAGAAAAACCCGGTGGTGCTGCGTGCCGCCAAGCATGGCTTCAAGCGCTGCCGCGAACTGACCTGGGAGCAGAACGAGGATTACCTCTACGCCAAGCTCGATCAGTCGCGCCTGCTCGACACCGAAGGCGGCCGCGAGCAGGGCATGAAGCAGTTCCTTGACGACAAGAGCATCAAGCCTGGCCTGCAGGCGTATAAACGCTGAAGGGCGCGGCCATCTGGCCGCGCCGTTGTACCCTGCTTGAACGTATTCCCGATAAAGACAATAAAGAGGAATCACCATGCTGGACGTGCCCCTGTTGATCGGCGGCCAGGCGTGCCCCGCCCGTGACGGTCGAACCTTCGAACGCCGCAACCCGGTGACCGGTGAAGTGGTCTCGCGGGTTGCCGCCGCGACCCTGGAAGATGCCGATGCCGCCGTAGCGGCCGCTCACGCCGCGTTCCCTGCGTGGGCGGCGCTGGCGCCCAACGAACGCCGCACCCGCTTGCTCAAGGCTGCCGAGCAATTGCAGGCGCGCAGCGCCGAATTCATTGCCGCCGCCGGCGAGACCGGCGCCATGGCCAACTGGTATGGCTTCAACGTGCGCCTGGCGGCCAACATGCTGCGCGAAGCCGCGTCGATGACCACCCAGATCACCGGTGAGGTGATCCCTTCCGATGTGCCCGGCAGCTTCGCCATGGCCTTGCGTCAGCCGTGCGGCGTGGTGCTGGGCATTGCGCCGTGGAATGCCCCGGTGATCCTCGCCACCCGTGCCATCGCCATGCCGCTGGCCTGCGGCAATACCGTGGTGCTCAAGGCCTCGGAGCTGAGCCCGGCGGTGCACCGCCTGATCGGCCAGGTATTGCAGGATGCCGGCCTGGGTGACGGCGTGGTCAACGTCATCAGCAATGCCCCGGCGGATGCCGCGGCGATTGTCGCGCGGCTGATCGCCAACCCGGCCGTGCGCCGGGTCAACTTTACCGGTTCGACCCATGTGGGGCGGATTGTCGGCGAGCTCTCGGCGCGTCACCTCAAGCCGGCTTTGCTGGAGTTGGGTGGCAAGGCGCCGTTGCTGGTGCTCGACGACGCCGACCTCGACGCTGCGGTCGCGGCGGCGGCCTTTGGGGCTTATTTCAACCAGGGCCAGATTTGCATGTCCACCGAACGCCTGATTGTCGACGCCAAGGTCGCCGATGCGTTCACCGCCAAGCTGGCGGCCAAGGTCGCGACCCTGCGCGCGGGTGACCCCGCTGCGCCGGATTCGGTACTGGGTTCGCTGGTGGACGCCAGCGCCGGCACACGCATCAAGGCGCTGATCGACGATGCCCTGGCCAAGGGCGCACGCCTGGTGACGGGCGGCCAGCTGGAGGGCAGCATCCTGCAGCCGACCCTGATCGATGGCGTTACCGAACACATGCGCTTGTACCGCGAAGAATCCTTCGGCCCGGTGGCGGTGCTGCTGCGCGGTGACGGTGATGAAGCCTTGCTGCGCCTGGCCAACGATTCCGAGTTCGGCCTTTCGGCGGCGATCTTCAGCCGTGACACCGGGCGTGCACTGGCCCTGGCGCAACGGGTCGAGTCGGGCATTTGCCATATCAACGGCCCGACCGTGCATGACGAGGCGCAGATGCCGTTCGGTGGCGTCAAATCCAGCGGCTACGGCAGCTTTGGCGGCAAGGCCTCGATCGAGCACTTCACGCAATTGCGCTGGGTGACCTTGCAGAACGGGCCGCGGCATTACCCGATCTGAGCAGGCGTCGCGACATAACAATAACGAGGCGGCTTTGATCCGCCTTGCTGGAGGACACCCTTGTGAGTTCCGAATTCAGACCGCAACCCCAGCCCGCACCGCGCTATCGCGAGGTCTCCATCGGCCACGCACCGGTGGCGGTCACTGAAGAACACGGCGTGCTGCATATGCGCTCCCTGGAGCCCCTGGCCGAGTTGCCAGCGCGCCTGCTCGATCGCCTGGTGCATTGGGCCCAAGTGCGCCCCGAGCAGACATTTATCGCGGCGCGCCAGGCCGGCGCTGATTGGCGCCGGGTCAGCTACCGGGAAATGCTCGACAGCGTGCGCGCGATTGCCCAGGGCCTGTTGAACTATGGGCTCTCGGCGGATAAACCGTTGGCACTGTTGTCGGGCAACGACATCGAGCATTTGCAGGTGGCGCTCGGCGCGATGTACGCCGGTATTCCCTACTGCCCGGTATCGCCGGCCTATTCGTTGCTGTCCCAGGATTTCGCCAAGCTGCGCCATGTCTGTGGCTTGCTGCAGCCAGGGCTGGTGTTCGTCAGCGACGCGGCGGTTTACCAGCGCGCCATCGACGCCGTCTTGCCGGCCGAGACCCCGCTGATCAGCGTGCGCGGCCATGTGCCTGGACGCACTCAGGTCAGCTTCGCCAGCCTGCTGCAAACGCCGGGCGGCGCCGAAGCCGACGCGGCGTTCCAGGCCACCGGCCCCGACAGCATCGCCAAGTTCCTGTTCACCTCGGGCTCGACCAAATTGCCCAAGGCGGTGATTACCACCCAGCGCATGCTCTGTGCCAACCAGCAAATGCTGTTGCAGACCTTTCCAGTGTTCGGCGAAGAACCGCCGGTGCTGGTGGACTGGCTGCCGTGGAACCATACGTTCGGCGGCAGCCACAACGTCGGCATTGTGCTCTACAACGGCGGCACCTTTTACCTCGATGATGGCAAGCCCACGGCCCAGGGCTTTGCCGAGACCCTGCGCAACCTCAAGGAGGTGTCGCCCACGGCCTACCTGACGGTGCCCAAGGGCTGGGAAGAACTGGTCAACGCCCTGGAACAGGACGCCGAGTTGCGCGAGCGTTTTTTTGCGCGCATGAAACTGTTCTTCTTCGCCGCCGCCGGCCTTTCGCAAAGTGTCTGGGACCGCCTTGACCGCGTGGCCGAGCTGCACTGTGGTGAACGCATCCGCATGATGGCCGGGCTGGGCATGACCGAAGCCGCACCGTCCTGCACCTTCACCACCGGGCCACTGTCCATGGCCGGTTACATCGGTTTGCCCGCGCCGGGCTGCGAGGTACGCCTGGTGCCGGTGGACGGCAAGTTCGAAGGGCGCTTTCGCGGGCCGCACATCATGCCGGGGTACTGGCGCGCCCCCCAGCAAACCGCCGAGGTCTTCGACCAGCAGGGTTTTTATTGCTCGGGGGATGCGATCAAGCTGGCCGACCCGAATCAGCCGCAACTGGGGCTGATGTTCGACGGGCGAATTGCCGAGGATTTCAAGCTGTCCTCCGGGGTGTTTGTCAGCGTCGGTCCGTTGCGCAATCGCGCGGTACTCGAAGGCTCGCCCTTGGTGCAGGACCTGGTGGTTGCGGCGCCGGACCGCGAATGCCTGGGCGCCCTGGTATTCCCTCGGCTCTACGAGTGCCGTCGGCTGGCGGGACTGGACGCGGCCGCCAGCGACGCCGAAGTGCTCGCCAGCGCGCCGGTGCGCCAGTGGTTCGGCGACTGGTTGCAGCGCCTCAACCGCGAGGCCACTGGCAATGCCAGTCGCCTGGAATGGATTGCCCTGCTCGACGAGCCCGCGTCCATCGACCGTGGGGAAATCACCGACAAAGGCTCGATCAACCAGCGTGCGGTACTGCAATGGCGCGCGGCCAAGGTCGAGGCGTTGTATCGCGGTGAAGACGCGTCGATCCTGCGTGCCGAGCGCCAGCCTTGAACAGCGTCGGGCAGTACTCGGCGTTTGCCGACGTGGCGATTTTCGAGGCAGTGCGCACGCCATGGGTGGACCTGGGCGGAGCACTGTCCCAGGTGTCGCCCATCGACCTTGGGATCAAGGTCGGCCGTGAAGTGCTGGCCCGCGCCGGCATCGACCCCTTGGCAGTGGACAGCGTACTGGCCGGCTCCATGGCCCAGGCCAGCTTCGATGCCTACTTGCTGCCACGGCATATCGGCTTGTACAGCGGTGTGGCGCAAGCGGTCCCGGCACTGGGGGTGCAGCGCATCTGCGCCACCGGTTTCGAGCTGTTGCGCCAGGCCGCTGAACAACTGCGCGACGAGGTGCAACTGGCGTTGTGCGTGGCCAGTGAGTCCATGTCGCGCAACCCGATTGCGGCCTACACCCACCGGGATGGGTTTCGTCTCGGTGGCGAGGTGCAATTCAAGGATTTCCTCTGGGAGGCCCTGTACGACCCGGCCCCGGGCCTGGACATGATCGCCACCGCCGACAACCTGGCGCGCCGTTATGGCCTGAGCCGCGAGGCCGTGGACCGTCACGCCTGCGACAGCCATCAGCGTGCCTTGCAGGCGCAACGTGACGGCGCCTGGGCGGAAGAAATCGTCACGGTCGACAACCAGGTGTTCGAGCTTGAGGGGTATCAGCCCAGGGGCATCAGCCTCGCGCGTCGGGCCGGTGCCGTCAGCGTCGACAGCCACCCACGACCCACCGACCTTGCGGCCCTGGCGCGCTTGCGCACCGTGCATCCAGACGGCGTGCAAACCGCCGGCAACAGTTGCGCGGTGGTCGATGGCGCGGCGGCGGCGCTGGTGGGGCGCGCCTCGGCCTGTACGCATCCGCCCCTGGCCCGGCTGCTGGCCAGCGCGGTGGTCGGTGTGGCCCCCGAGTTCATGGGCATCGGCCCGGCACCGGCGATCCGCCTGTTGCTGCAACGCAGCGGGTTGAACCTGGGCGACATCGACCGCTTCGAGATCAACGAAGCCCAGGCCGCCCAAGTACTGGCGGTGGCCCATGAACTGGAGCTGGACAGCACCCGCCTCAACGTCCAGGGCGGCTCGCTTGCGCTGGGGCATCCACTGGCCGCCACCGGCCTGCGCCTGGTGATGACCCTGGCCCGGCAACTGCGCCAGCACAACCTGCGCTACGGGATTGCCTCGGCGTGTGTGGGCGGCGGGCAGGGCATGGCGTTGCTGATCGAGAACCCTACCTATCGCGCTTGAGTGCGCGATTCTTTTTTTGTCGATGAGGTGTCCCGATGTGGAGCTATGAGGCGCCCCTGCGCGATATGCAATTTGTCCTTGAACACTGGTTGCAGGCGCCCGATACCTGGCAGCGTAACCCGGCGTTCGCGGCCCTGGATCTGCCGCTGGCGGTACAAGTGCTGGAGGAGGCGGCACGCTTCAGCCAGGGCGTGCTGGCGCCGTTGAACGGCCACGGTGATCGCCAGGGCTGCCGCTGGCAGGCGGGCCAGGTCAGCACCCCGGACGGCTTCGTCGCGGCCTATCGCGCCTATGTCGAGGGCGGATGGCCGGCGCTGGCGTGTGCCGAGGAGCAGGGCGGGCAGGGCTTGCCGCAATTGCTCGACGCGGCGCTGCAAGAGATGCTCTACGCCAGCAATCATGCCTGGGCCATGTACACCGGGATCGCCCATGGCGCCTACCTGTGCCTCAAGGCCCACGCTGCTCCGTGGTTGCAGGCGCGCTACCTGCCCGACATTGTCAGTGGCCAGGCCTTGCCCACCATGTGCCTGACCGAGCCCCAGGCCGGCAGCGATGTCGGCTTGCTGCGCTGTCGTGCTGAACCCCAGGCAGATGGCAGTTATCGCCTCAGCGGCAGCAAGCTGTTTATCTCCGGCGGCGAGCACGACCTCACGGCCAATATCCTGCACCTGGTGCTGGCGCGCCTGCCCGATGCGCCGCCGGGCAGTCGAGGCATTTCGCTGTTCCTGGTGCCCAAGCAACTGGACGATGGCCAGGCCAATGGCGTGCACTGCGATGGCATCGAACACAAGATGGGCATCAAGGGCAGTGCCACCTGCTCCCTGGTGTTCGACGCCGCCCAAGGCTGGCTGATCGGCGACGTCAATCGCGGCCTGGCGGCGATGTTCGTGATGATGAACTCGGCGCGCCTGCATGTGGGCCTGCAAGGCCTGGGGCATGTCGAGGCCGCTTGGCAGAACGCCCGGCAATACGCCGCCGAACGCGTGCAGATGCGCGCGCCGTCAAGGCCGGAAGAAGTGGCGGCCCAGGCGGCTGATCCGATCCGTTATCACCCGGCCATGCGCCGCGTGTTGCTGGAGTTGCGCGCCACCAGCGAGGGGATGCGCGCGATCGGCTATTGGGCCGCGCACCTGCTTGATCAGGCCGAGCATGACCCGCACTCGTCGGCCGCCCAGTTGGCGCCGTTGCTGACGCCGATCATCAAGGCGTTTTTCACCGAACAGGGCTTTCGCCAGGCCAGCCATGCGCTGCAGGTGTTCGGCGGTTACGGCTACGTCACTGAGTTCGCCATCGAGCAAACCCTGCGCGACAGCCGCATCGCGATGATCTATGAGGGCAGCAACGAGATCCAGGCCAATGACCTGCTGCTGCGCAAGGTGCTGGCGGATGAGGGCCGCGCCTTCGGCCTGCTGCTGGCCGAGTTGCGCACGGAAGCCGCGCAGGGCGGGGAGTGCGGCGAGTGTGCCGGTTTTGCCCAGGCACTGGGCAGCCTGTGTGACGCGTTGGCGAGTGTGGTCGAGGCCATCGGTGAACGAGCGCTGGATGACAGCGAGTACCCCTATCGGGCCGCGCCGGACTTTCTCCAGTTATGTGGCGTGGCGCTGCTGGCCTTTGCCTGGGCGCGGGCCGCACGGGTCTCCAGGGCACTGCCCGAAGACGATCCATTGCGAGCCGCCAAGCTGCAAAGCGCCGGGTTCTTTTTCGATTACCTGCCGTCGCGTTTGGCGCAGCACCTCGGGGCAATCGACGGCGCGCGCGCAGCGCTGGCGTTCGTCTGACGGCGCCGGACGCTTGCGGTACTATGGCGACTCACGTTTTCTGGAAGTTGCCTGGATGAGTAAACCCGGTCAATTGGTGCTGGTTGCACTGCGCAAGATGATCGCCAGCGGGGAGTTGGCGGCGGGGGAGCGCCTGATGGAGATTCCCACGGCGCAGCGGTTCGGTGTGTCGCGCATGCCCGTGCGCATGGCGTTTCGTACCCTCGAACAGGAAGGGTTGCTGGTGCCGTTCGGCGGGCGTGGGTATCAGGTCCGTTCGGTCAGCCCGGACGACATTGCCGGCGCCGTCGAAGTGCGTGGCGTGCTTGAGGGCCTGGCGGCGCGTCAAACCGCCGAGCGCGGTTTATCTGCTGCGGCGCGCGCGACACTGGAGCGCTGCCTGGTGGAAGGCGACCAACTGTTCGACAAGGGCTACGTGACCGAAGACGACCTGGAGGTCTATCACGACCTGAACATGCGCTTTCACCACGTCATCGTCGAAGGCAGCCATAACCCGGCGATCGCCGACGCCCTGGCACGCAACGATCACCTGCCGTTTGCGTCGGTGACCGCGCTGGCGGTGGATCGCGAGGACATGGCCCGCGAATACCGGCGCTTCAATTATGCCCACATGCAACACCACTCGGTCTTTGATGCCCTGGTCAATCGCCAGGGCGCGCGGGCCGAAGCCATCATGCGCGAGCACGCCAATGCGACCTTGCGCTATGCCGAGATCTTCAGCTCGGCCACCGCCGACGCGCGCATGAAGGTGATTTTGCCCGCGTCGTGACACCTGTCAGAGATCGAGCACCAGCAGCGCGGTCTTCGCGCGTGAGCAGCAGGGCGTGAACTGATCATTCAACGCCTGTTCCTGCTCGGTGAGGAACAGGTCGCGGTGTTCCGGTATGCCTTCCAGCACGCGGGTCAGGCAGGTGCCGCAAATGCCTTGTTCGCACGACACGGCAATCTCGATACCGTGGCTTTCCAGGACCTGGACCACCGTCTTGTCGGCCGGGATTTCGAAGACTCGGCCGCTGCTGGCGACTTTCACCGAAAAGCCCCCGTCGAGGCTGCTGTCCACCGGCGCCGTGGTGAAGTATTCGCGGTGCAGGCATGCCTCCTGCCAGCCCTGGGCCCGAGCGCTGTCGAGCACATGCTGCATAAAACCGCCGGGGCCGCACACATACAGGTGGACGTTGGCTTCGGGCTTCGCCAGTACCTGGGCGGCATTCAAGGCCGTGTGGGGCTGCTCATCGAAATGCAGGAACACCCGCTCGGCAAATGGCGATGTTTTCAGACGCTGCACAAACGCCGCGCGTTCTTCGGCGCGGGCACAATAATGCAATTCGAAGTCGGCACCCGCGTGAGCCAGGCGCTCGGCCATGCACAGGATCGGGGTGATGCCGATGCCACCGGCAAACAGCAGGCTGCGCCGCGCGTCGTGGGCCAGGGGAAACAGGTTGCGTGGTTCGCTGATGGTCAGGTGTGTGCCCTCGTGCACCTGTTCGTGCAGGCTGCGCGAGCCGCCCCGGGAAGCCGGGTCCTTGAGCACGCCGATCAGGTAGCGATGGCGTTCTTCAGGGTGATTGCACAGCGAATACTGGCGCACCTGTCCATCCGGCAGGTGCACGTCGATATGCGCGCCGGCACTGAAGGCCGGCAGCGGTTTGCCGTCGACGCTGGCCAGTTCGTAGCTGCAAATATCCTGGGCTTCGTTGTTGCGCGATACCACCACCACATCGATCATCTTCAGTCCTCGCAAGGGGTTGTGCCGTTCAGGCGGTGGTCGTGGCGATCAGTTGCGGTTCGAGGGCGCGTTCCCTGGCGATCAGTCGCTCCAGGATCTTGCGTGACTGCACGCCGCCGGCATCGATATTCAGTTTGAGCAGGTTGCGCGTCGGGTGGGCCAGCAGGTTCTGTTGCTGGCGTTCAAGCATCTCCAGGTCTTCGCTGAAAATCTTGCCCTGGCCTTCGCGAATACTGGCGGTCAGTGCTTCATCGTGGGGGTTGAAGTTGCGCGCCATGCCCCAGAAATACCAGATCGAGGTCTCGGTTTGCGGGGTGATGAAGTCGACCACGATGCTTGCCGCCTTGTGCTCGGGCGCGGCGTGGTAGCCGCCCTTGCCGGCGTGGGCCACGCCGACTTCGATGAGCACATGGCTGGGCGGGGTGAAGCGGCAGATCTGCCAGCGGTCCACCGGCACGTCATCGGCCAGGTTATTGCCGCGCAGGGCCATGCGCCAGAACGGCGGGGCCATGATGTTTTCCATATGCCGCGCGGTGACCACTTCGTCGCCTTCGACCGTGGTGACAGGTGGTGCTTCGTCGATTTCCTTCTGGCCGATGCTGGAGGCGTGGACGTAGGTTTCGTGGGTCAGGTCCATCAGGTTGTCGATCATCAGGCGGTAGTCGCACTGGATATCGAACAGCCCGCCGCCATAGGCCCATTCATCACTCACCGCCCATTCCAGATGATGGATCAGTGCCGGATCGGCCTGGGCCTGATCGCCGGGCCACACCCAGATGAAGCCGTAGCGTTCGACGGCGGCGAACGTCTTGTTGCAGGGAAAGCCGCGCACCCGCTGGCCGGGCATTTCCACGGTCTTGCCATCGCCGCCCATGACCAGGCCGTGGTAGCCGCAGACCAGGTTGCCGTTTTCCACATAGCCCAGCGAGAGCGGCGCACCGCGATGGGGGCAGAAGTCCTCGACCGCCACGACGGCGCCTTCCAGCCCACGATAAAACACCATTTTTTCAGCGCAGATCTGTCGACCCAGGGGCTTTTGCGCGATTTCATCGGGGGTGCAGGCAACATACCAAGTGTTCTTGGGGTACATGGCGACTCTCCAGGCGAGTGATTATTTTTATTTAATGGATCCATTAAATGAGTGCTCGAATGGAGAGTCAATCTTGAATCGCTTTTTATCGGGCGATTATCGATCATTTTTAAGTTATTGGATCCACTGGTCGGCGTTCATCACTGCCTTGAGTTGTTCGGCAAACGCTGTTTCATTTCACTTCAGGCAACGTAGAGCCCCCATCCACCACCAGGGTTTGCCCGGTGATGTAAGCCGCCAGGTCAGACGCCAGGAACAGCATGGCCCCGGCAATATCCTGAGGGGCGCCGAGCCGCCCCAGGGGGACTCGGCCGGTGATGTCGGCGTTGACCTGCGCGTCGCCAAGGTTGTCCATGGCCGGCGTGGCGATCATCCCCGGCTCGACACCGTTGACGCGCACCTGGTAGGTGGCCAGTTCCAGTGCGGCGTTGCGAATGAAACCATTCACCCCGGCCTTTGAGGCTGCGTAATGGCTGAGCCCTGGGTAGGCGACCCTTGGCCCGGTGACCGATGAAGTGACCAGCACGCAGCCACCCCCTTGGCGCTGAAACATGGGCAGGGCTGCCTGAGTCAACCAGAACAGCGCCGAAAGATTGACTGCCAGTGTGCGTTCCAGCATGGACGGGGTGATCTGCGCGAACGCTGTCAACGGAAAGTAGCCGGCGTTGTGCACCAGGATATCCAGGCGCCCCCAGCGTCGTTCTATCTCCCCAACCAACTCGAACACCGCTGCCGCATCGGCCATATCAACGCCTGTGGCCTCGACCCGGCACGCGTGTGCCGTCAGCTCTGCGGCCAGCGCCTGGGCTTGCGTGACGCGCAGGTCGGCGATCATCACCCGCGCGCCACGCCAGGCGAACGCTTCGACGATGGCGCGGCCGATACCCTGCGCCCCACCGGTCACCAGTACCGTCTTTGCGCTGAAATCCAATGCTTCATGCATGTGTGTGCTCCAGGCGGGCATAGGCCAGCGTCGGTACATCGACAATGCTCGAACCGCCATCGGCGACGACGCTCGCACCGGTGATGATCGAGGCGTCGGGGCCGGCCAGGAAGCGGCATACCCTGGCGATTTCTTCTGCGCTGGCCGGGCGACGCAACGGCACATCGGCACATACGCGTGCGTAGGCTTGTTGCAGTGTTTCGCCATGGAAATTCATCAATGGCTGCATTTCTTCGTCAGCCATCGGTGTGGTGACCCAGCCTGGGCACACCGCGTTGACGCGCACCCCACGTGGCCCGTAGTCGCGGGCCAGGGAGCGATTGAGCCCGAGCAGTGCGTGCTTGGCGGTGGTGTAGCCGCACACGTCGGGGCCGGCGGCCAACGAGGCGAGGGAGCCGAGGAGAACGATGTTGCCGGCACTGGCGATCAGCAGCGGCAGGCAGGCCCGGGCGCTGTAGAACGCGCTGTCCAGGTTGCTGCGCAACGCGGCTTCCCAACTCGACGGGCGGGTCTCGGTGGCGCTGCCCAGGCCATGCCCGCCGGCGCAGGCCAGCAGCACATCGAGGCGACCGTAGTGGGCTTGAATCTGCGCGATAAACCCCTCCCAGGTGTCTGGGCAGGCGGCATCGCCCACCAGGATCAGGCCTCCGGTTGTCTGCGCAACCTGCTCCAGGAGCGCGCGCCGACGGCCGATCAACACCAGGTTGGCACCTTCGGCGGCGTACAGGCGGGCGCAGGCGGCACCGATGCCCGTGCCGGCACCGGTGATGACGACGGTACGTGGATCAGGCATCGGGATACTCCGTGCGGTTAAGGACCTGGCAGTAGGAACTGACCGGGAAATTGGACAGGGCGTCGAAGGACGCACCGGCATACCCGAAGATCTTGCCGTCGCTGCGGTGCTGTTGCAGGTCGATCAACACCAGGCCGAGGGTCGGAATGATCTTTTCGCGCCAGACGAACAGGTACAGTTGATCGGCAATCTTGTAGGCGTGGCAGCGGTCGGTATCGCACAGGCCTTGCTCGACGCCCTTGAGGCACTGCCAGGCATAGAACTGATCGTTCAGATAGACGTGTTCGTACACTTCGCTGGGGCTGTAGCGATACAGGTTGCGCAGGCCCGTCAGTTCCTGGGTGGGCCCGTGGGGGCACAGGCCTGCCTGCCAGGGCTGATCCAGGCTGCCGTGCAGGAACTCCACTTCAACCGAGGTCAGGGCCTTGCCGGCCAGGGCGCGACTGTACAAACCTTCTTCGGTTTGCGCGCGGTCCGGCAGGCGGCCGATCACGGCGGTGAACGACGACGTGGAGGTATCCAGCACCAGGCTGATCGACCAGGCCTGAGTGGCTTCGTGCTTGATGAAATCGACCAGATACAGGCCGGGGCGCACGGACGTGGCGCGGTACACGGCCGAGCCGCTGGAATGACCGTCGGCGGCGTTCCAGTGCAGGGCCTCGGTGTCAAAACGATGTTCGATCTGCCAGCCGTTGGCGAAGTTCAGCGTGAAGGTCCTGCCGCTGAGGTCGGCAAGGTTGGGCAGGATAAATGCGTCGGGGGCAAAACCGTCGGCGAGGGCGCCTACGGTGATCCAGTTGGATAGTGTGGCCATTGCATGACTCCGGTTGATGGAATAGACAACCCGGATCATGGGGTGGCGCGCGAGGCTCGCCTATCAACCGAAGGGTTGAGGCGGCTTAGAGAAACAGCGCGGCGACCAGTTCGGTACGGCTGCTGACGCCCGTCTTGCGGAACAGGTGGATCAGGTGGGTCTTGATGGTGGGCAGGCCGACATCCAGCTCCAGGGCCAGTTGCTTGTTGCTCGCGCCCTGACGCAACAACCAGGCAATCTGGCGCTCCTTGGGCGTGAGCCCGGCCAGTGCGTCGTCGCAGGGTTGCATATTGGCCACCGCCATTTGCAACAAGGCCTGCAAGGCGTTGAGCTGAGTCAGTTGGTCGGTGGTGAACACCCCTTGCTCCGCCGTGCGCAGCAAGGAGATAGCCGCCTGAGGCTGGTCGGCGCGATGGGCGACGATCTCCACCACATCGACCACGCCGTAGCGTTTCAGGAAGTCTTGATAGCGGCGGCTGTCACGTAGCGGCTGGCGGGCCATGGCGAAAACCAGCGGTACCACCGCCAGCCCGCTGGACAGGCAATTGCGCGGTTGCAACGGGTCGAATTGGCGGTAGTTGTCGAGGTAGTCGCGATGCATCTCACCGCTCATGCCTTGCAGCCTGAAATCATGCGCTTGCAGCTGGCGGTCGACGCAATAGAACGCTGCCTGGCTGGCGGGCACCAGTTGAGTGAACGCCTTCAGGCAATGGCTGGCGACTTCCTGAGCGGGGATGGCGTGCATGGTCGGTCACCTGGTCGGAAGAAACGCTGCCGGCCGAAGCCGGCAGAGGGGGGGCGATCAGGCTACCGCGAAATAGTGCTTCACAAAACTCTCGCTCACCACCTCCCACAGCACCGGCGTGCCCTTGGTCACGAACCAGCTGTCGCCGGCCTTGTAGCGGGTGCTCTGGCCGGTGCTTTCGTCGGTCAAGACCACTTCGCCGGTGACCACCGTGGCTTGCTCGGCGAACGGGTAGGTCATCCGGAACTTGCCTTGGGTGGTGCCGAAATAGGCGCTGCTGACGGGGTCGGTGAGGGCACCGAAGGTCATTTTGCCAAAGGCCTTGACCTCACCTTCGAGGATCTCGGAGCCCAGGTCGGCAACCGTGCCCCAGGCATCCAGGTCCGACAGTTGGACATCTTTCTTGAGGGTGGTAACGGGCATGGCGGTTCTCCTGTGAATGAAAAAGGGGGCTTAACGGCTAATGCCAGTCAAGAGATAGAACGGGCAAACAGTCACCTGTGGCGAGCGAGCTTGTTGTGGCGAGCGGGCTTGCCCCGCGTTGGGGCGCGTAGCGGCCCTAAAACCAGTCTCCCGGTTCCACCAGAAGAAATGCGGCGGCCTTATTGGGGCTGCTTCGCAGCCCAACGCGGGGTAAGCCCTAATGCCGTTCAGTTAAGCGTACATCGCCTTCTGTAGGAGCGAGCTTGCTCGCGAAAAACGTCAACGATAACGCGTGTTTCCTGAGTGAACGCGGCGCCTGTGAGTTCTTCGCGAGCAAGCTCGCTCCTACAAAAAAGCCTTAACTGAACGGCATTAGGGCAAGCCCGCTCGCCACAACAAGCCCGTTCGCCACAGTAAGTCCGCTTGCCACAGTTACAGTGTTCCTCCTTGACTGACGGGCATCAGGCTCAACGGCGACCGTTGAAATAGCCTGATAGTTGATGAAGGCTTTTGCCGGCTGTCAGCAGCAACGGGCGTATGTGGTCCTTGCCCAGAATCTGCGCATGCTTGACCGAGCTGATCAGGTCGTAGCGCGAAGAGCCTTCGCTCATGCCTTCGGCCAATACCTTGCAGATGATGTGGCTCGGGGTGACCCCGAAGCCCGCGTAGCCCTGCACATAAAAGGCATTGGGGCGCCCGCTGAGCGTGCCGATCTGCGGGAACAAGTTGGCCCCGGTCGCCATCGGCCCGCCCCACGCCAGGTCGATTTTCACGTCCTTGAGGTACGGGAAAATCTTCAGCATCAGGTTGCGGTTCCAGGCTTTGAGGTCCAGCGGAATGTGCTCGACAAAAGGCGTGGCGGCACCAAACAGCAGGCGGTTTTCGTTGGTGACCCGGTAGTAGTCGATCACCGGTCGAATGTCGCTGTAGGCGCCGCGTATCGGGCTGATGCGGCGGATCATCTCGTCCGACAGCGGTTCGGTCATCAACTGGAAGGCGTAGGTGTTTAGGGTGGTCTTGTGCAGCTCGGGTTCCAGTTTGTTGAGGAAGCTGTCGCAGGCCCACAACAATTTGGAGGCTTTCACCGAGCCCCGGCCTGTGCGCACGGTGATGCGCTCGCCATAGCTGACTTCCAGGGCCGGGCTGTGTTCATAGATACGCACGCCGTGTCCGACCAGCGCCTTGGCTTCGCCCAGCAACAGATTCAGTGAGTGAACATGCCCGCCGCCCATGTGCAACAGCGCGCTGCTGTAAGCGTCGGAACCGATGATCTGCTTGACCTCGGACCCCGCCATAAAGCGGATTTCGTCCTGGGTATTGATCGACTTGAAGTCCTTCTCCCAGGCGCGCAGGGTTTTTTCCTGGCGGGCGTTGAAGCCCATATAGCCATAGCCGTGGCAGAAGTCTGCGTCGATCGAGTACTTGGCGATGCGATCCTTGATGATGCCAGCACCTAGCTCGCTGATTTCAAAGATCTCGCGCAGCCCTTGCTCGCCCACCTGCTGCTTGATTTTCTCCAGGTCGTGGCCGATCCCCGCCATGATCTGGCCACCGTTGCGGCCCGTGCCGCCGAAGCCCAGGTAGCGGGCTTCCAGCACCACGATATTGGTGATGCCTTTTTCGGCGAGTTCGAGTGCGGTATTGATCCCCGAAAAACCACCGCCAATCACCACGACATCCGCTTCCACGTCCTGCTCGAGTGTGGGGAAGCTGAGGTTGTATTTCTTGGTCGCCGAATAATAGGTAGGCGTTTCAATATTGATCATGGCGCAGCCTGGAAAAGTGAAAGAAAACTCGCTGCAGAGCCGACGGGAGGCTCTGTTCCGCTCAGGTGCTATTAAGTCCCTTCCGAGCGGCAGATGTCTTGACGCTGTGTGCCGCCAGTCTTGACCGTGGCTGCCACCATCAACCATGAATCCGGCCTGGCAGTAAAGCTGCACACAGCAATCGATTGTCGATCGCTGACTGATTGCGCCCACCCCTGTCCAAGTCGCGCAAACGTATCCACGATGCGAAGCGAGCCGCTCTCGCTCTCGCTCTTGATCTTGATCTTGATCTTGATCTTGATCTTGATCTTGATCTTGATCTTGATCTTGATCTTGATCTTGATCTTGATCTTGATCTTGATCTTGATCTTGATCTTGATCTCAAGCGCCCCGTTAAACCACGCTGGCCGCAATCCGATATTGATTTGGGGGGTAAACCGGCAGGGATGCCGGTTTAGCCGCCCCGCGCCATGGATGGCGCGTGGCGGCGGCCCCCCAAATCAATGTCGGATTGCGGGCACACCGAGCCTGAGCGAGGTGCCGAGTGGTGGGGCAAAGCGTTTTTGGTTACTTTTGGCGCTCTTCCAAAAGTGACCCGCTGTAAGAGCGGAACCCTAAGTAGCCGTTACCGCAGCAACGGATATGTACTCATTCCACTCCAACATCCTGGTCGGCCCCGAGGCCGCCATCGGGGGCAAGCCCCCTCCCACATTTAAGCCGAGGAGCATCAGTTAGATAGTCGTGGGCTCCCGAGCCGCCAAAGGTTCAGGGCCAGACTGTAAGAGCGGAACCCTAAGTAGCCGTTACCGCAGCAACGGATATGTACTCATTCCACTCCAACATCCTGGTCGGCTGTCAGGCCGCCATCGGGGGCAAGCCCCCTCCCACATATAAGCCGCGGAGCATCAGTTAGATAGTCATAGGCTCCCAAGCCACCACAGGTTCAGGGCCACACCAAAGCCGTGTAGATCCCCACCCCTGGCCAACCCCCCCCCACTATCCATTTTCGGCACAAATGCGCAAACCCTCCACAGGGCGGAATGGAACTTGCGTAATAACCGACCCGTAAGCCTTGCAACTGAAAAAGGTTGGGTCAATGAACAACAACAATATGCTGGTGCCCACCGCCTCTGCGCTGGTTCGATCGACATTACCCTTCCAGCGTTGGCAGACGAACGACATCGATGAGCACGCTCGTAATATGGACGGTTGGCACGTTCGCTATGACCAACTATCACCGGGCCCCTTTACAGGGGAGCTGATCGAATTCCGCTCGGGCTGGATGCAACTGGCACGCGACCGCTCTAATCAGGCCATGATCAAAAGGGGAACGGCCTGGAAAGGCGCGATCACGTTCAGCTTGCCCCTGAGTGCCAGCGGCGCGCTGTATTGTTCGGGGCATCCGATCCATGAGCCTAGCCTGCTGGTCGCCCATGGCGAAAATCTTCCCGAACTGCTCACGCCACAACACTTGGATTTGCTCAGTGTGGCGATTGAAGAACAGGCGTTGGAGCATGTCCTGGAGCGTCAGGGCAGCCAGTTTCGAATTACCGATCTTCCCAAGTGTTACCGCCTGGGCAACTCATCGGTGCAACGTGAACTCATGGCGCTATTCGATGAACTGGCGGGCTGCGATCAGGGGCGTGATGCGGTGCTGGGGCATGACTCGATCCGTCGCGGCATACGCGATGCGGTGATGCTGCACTTGTTGGAATTGGTGGCGCCGGATCAAGCGCCGCCGCTCAATCCCACGGCTCGCAAAAGGATGGTCGACCGCGCCCGCGAATACGCGTTGAGTCACCTCGACGAGCCGCTGTCGATCCTCGACCTGTGCAATCACATCGGCGCCAGCCGGCGCAAGCTCCAGTACTGTTTTCAGGAAACCCTGGGGATCAACCCGGTGGCTTATCTGCGTGCGCTGCGCCTCAATGCGGTGCGACGTGAACTGCGAATGAGCACCCAAGCCCATGGCGTACAGGAAGTGGCGGCGCGCTGGGGTTTCTGGCATTTGAGCCGGTTCTCCAGCGATTACCGCACGATGTTTGGCGAAAGCCCTTCACAGACCCTGCGTCGCACTCAACTCTGCTGAAAACGGATAACCGGCTCACGTCACGCGTTACTAGGATGGCCCACACCACTTGATGGGAGGGGCATTCGATGATTAACAAGAATAATGCAAGCACCGTGCGTGTGACGCTGTTTACGCTGGGACTGGTCGGTTGCTGCGCCAGTGTGCACGGCACCGAGAATGGTTCGCCGACCACGGCCGTTGGTGTCTACGATTTCGGCGCGGGGATGATGCCGCCCGCCACGCCTTTTGGGACAGTGGGGGTGCGAACAGCGTTTTACTCGACCAATGTGCAGAAAGATCGCCACGGACGTTCAGTTGACAACCATCTTTCTCTGGATGTCTTGTCCATCGCGGCCGCGTATATGCGCATGACGGATCACACCGTGCTGGGCGCTAACTATGGGTTCGGCATGGTGGTGCCATTTTTCAAGATGGACGCTTCCCTCCAGATACCGACACCGGCCGGCCCGCTGAACCTGGAAGCCGATCCGTTTCGATTGGCCGACGTGCAATTTCTACCGGTGATCCTGCAATGGAATCTATCGCCGAATCTGTTTATCAACACCCAGTTGCAGATCCAGACGCCCACCGGTGACTACGACAAGAATCGTCTGGTCTCCCCAGGGCTCAATCACTGGACGTTCTCGCCGATCGTCAACGCTACTTACATCACCGACAGTGGCTTTGAGGTTTCTTCCAGCTTTGAAGTCGACGTCAACACCCGTAACCCTGCCACCGATTACAAAAGCGGTGTGGAGTATCGGCACGAGTTTGCCGTCGGTCAGCATGTGGGGCCGTGGATCCTGGGCCTGGGGGGGTACTACTACCGCCAGTTCACCGACGACGATGCGCCCGGGCTGCAATCGGGCAACCGCGCGCGGGTGCTGGCCGTCGGCCCGGCAGTGAGCTACTTCAAGCCCGGCCTGCCAGCCGTGTGGCTGCATGCCTACAAGGAAACCGACGCCGTCAACCGTGCCCAGGGTTACACCGTGGCGCTGCGTATTTCTCAAAGCTTCTAAGGGGCTGGCCATGAACTCATCACATTCCGATTTTCCCGCACCACGGCAAGCCACCGGGCGCCGTGAAGGGCTGGTGCTGATGCTGGGCAGCAGCCTGACCATCATGGGCGCGGCCATGGTGGCGCCGATCCTGCCCAAGCTCGGTGCCGAGTTCGGCCCGCTGGAACCGCGTGCCGACTTGTTGGTGCCGTTGGCGGTCACCGGGCCGGCACTGGCGATTGTGCTGTGCGCGCCCCTGGCCGGCTGGTTGGCCGACCGGGTCGGGCGCAAGGCGTTGCTGGTGATCGCCACCCTGTTATATGCCGTGCTCGGAGCCATCCCGGCCCTGCTGGATAACTTGCCCTCCATCGTCGGTGTACGCCTGCTGTTCGGCGCGGCGGAGGCGGTGGTGATGACCTGTTGCGCCACGCTGATTGCCGACTATTGGCACGGCGAGGAGCGGCTGCGCTACATCAATCGGCAAGTGGTCACCATCGGTCTGGTCGGCTCGCTGTTCTATGTGGTGGGCGGCGTATTGGGCGAACACTCCTGGCGCCTGCCATTCCTGTTGTACCTGCTGCCACTGTTGTTGGTGCCGATGATGATCAAGGTGCTGTGGGAACCCGCGGTCGCCCGCCGACCCGTCGAGGTGGCTGAACAGGGCAGGGTGGCCGTGCTGCCCCTGGTGCTCGGTTATCTGCTGATCCTCAGCGGGATGGTCCTGAGCTTTATCGTGCCGATCCAGGCGCCGGTTTTACTCGTCAGCCTCGGCGTTACCTCAAGCACGATGATCGGGCTGTCGGCGGGGGGCAGCCTGCTGGCGACCCTGGGCGGTTCGTTAGCCTGGCCGCTGCTGCGTCGGTGCATCGGTATCCCCGGCTGCAATGCGCTGTTGCTGAGCCTGTTGGGCTTGGGGTTGTGGCTGCTGGTGCGAGCGCCGAGCTACACCATGGTGTTGCTGGCAGTGCTGATCCACGGCCTGGGCGCCGGGCTCCTGGTGCCTAACGCGATGGCGCCGGTGATGAATGCCCTGAGTGCGAAAACCCGCGGGCGCGGTTTGGGCGGGTTCACGGCTTTTCTGTATTTCGGTCAATTTGTCAGCCCGCTGGTGGTGGCCTTGCTCAGCGTTTACTCGGGTGACGTACGTCGTTCAATCCTGTGGCTGGCCTGCGCCAGCTTCGCCTCGGCCCTGGCATGGGCCCTGGCAGGCCTGCAAGCGCGGCGCAAAGCGCTCACCCAGGCATTCAGATCAAGTCATTCATAATCAATAGGAGATGAACATGGACATCCACAACCTGCTGGACAGCGAGGACGCCACCGGTTTGGCCGAGTGGGTCAGGCGTGGTGAGGTGCAGCCCGGCGAGCTGCTGGAAGCGGTGATTGAGCGTATCGAACGGATCGAACCGCAGCTGAATGCGGTGGCCGAGCGGCTCTACGATTCGGCACGGCAGGCGGCACGCGCGTCGCGACCCGCTCACGGTGTGTTTGCCGGGGTGCCGACCCTGGTCAAGGACCTGTTTTCGCCGGTCAAGGGGGCCGCGATGACCAATGGCTCGCTGGCGTTGGGAGGCGCTCGCGCAGACGTTGAAGCCGAAATAGTCACCCGTTTGCGCGGCACCGGTTGTTTGATTCTCGGCACCAGCACCTCTCCCGAATTCGGCACGTCCTACTCCACCGAGTCCACTCGCTTTGGCGCGACGCGCAACCCCTGGAACCTCGAGCATAGCGCGGGCGGTTCCAGCGGCGGCGCGGCGGCCCTGGTTGCTGCCCGTGTCGTCCCCTTTGCCCATGGCAACGATGGTGGCGGCTCCTTGCGCGTCCCTGCGTCATGTTGCGGTGTCTTTGGTTTTAAACCGAGCCGTGGCCTGCTGCCGTCGGGGCCGATGATTGGCGAGGGCTGGGCCGGCATGGGCACCCCCCATGGGATTACCCTGTCGGTCCGTGACAGCGCCGCGTTGCTGGATGCCACGGCCGGGATCGACCTGGGCGCCCCTTACGCGGCCCCCCTGTCGGCACAGCCCTATGTTTGCGCAGTGCAACGTGACCCTCGACCGCTGCGGATTGCGTTGGTCGAGCAACTGGGGCCCTGGCCGACCTCCGATGAGTCTGTGGACGCCGTGCGCCAGGCTGCCAGTGTGTGCCAAGCCTTGGGCCATCGTGTTGAGCCGGCCACGTTGCCGGTGGTGCTGCCGGAGTTTCTCGATAAGGTCTTCACCATCATTGGTGCAGGTACCCGGCATTACGTCGAGGTGTTGGGCCAGATGCGCGGATGCGCGGTACGGCCTGAGGAACTGGAGGCGCGCACCCGGATCATTCTGCGCACCAAGGGCGACGTCAGCGGTGCGCAGTACGCCGGGGCGGTGGAGTGGATACATGCCTTGGGCCGCCAATTGGCGATGTTCATGCAGGACTACGACGTGATACTCACGCCAACGTTAGCGCGTGAACCGGTACGGATAGGTGAGCTGGACCTGCAAGACGATCGCTTGAGCCTGGAGGCGTTGGTTGAGCGTTTCCACAGTTATTCGCCGTTCACGGCGGTGTTCAACGCCAGCGGGCAACCGGCGATGTCGGTGCCGCTGTACTGGAGCGCTGCGGGCTTGCCGATGGGCGCGCACTTCGCCGGTCGTTTTGGCGAGGAAAGTACCCTGTTCGCACTCGCCGCGCAGTTGGAGCGCGCCCAACCCTGGCGCGGGCGAATCCCGCCGTTCAATGCCTGCCGGCGGCCCGCTTCAGCGCTGTAATCAGGGGCGAAACAGGGGGGCTGCCAATGGTTATCAACGCGTACCACGGGTAGCCCCCTGTCGTTATTTTTGATCTTGAGCTACCCTTCAGATAAGGATTACAAAGTATTTCGGAAAAGCTCCAGGCGTCACCACACAAATGCTCCAGCCTGCGGTAGGCCGACTGGTCGGTGTAGGCCAGGCAAGTCGGTGGCGTGATAGTCCATCCAGTCATTGCTGAGTGTTTTACCGCAGGAAGCACAGGGAAGAATCATTCGCGAAGGACGGGCAAAGGAGCTGCAGTGGCTGACGATGAAATGCTGCAAACCCTCGAGAGCGTGCTCGCCTGCCTGTCAGGTGCTGTGGTCGCGCTGGATCGAGCTGCTCGGGTGGTCGCAGGCAATCCCGCGTTCTCACATCTGCAAATCCAGAACGGCGTTCGCCCCGCCACGGGCTGCGAATTTATCTCCCTCCTGCAGTCCGAAGACCATGGGTTGTTTTACGCTGCCCTGGAAAAGGCGGCGGGGAAAACGCGCGCGGTTTTCGCGGCGTTGAGCCGGGTGTCGTGCGGGTTGGACATCTCGCTCACGGTATGGCGCGACGATTATTTTATTGTCGAGGTCATTGCCCGCCAGGCGCCATCGCCCCTGCAATCGAGTACCGAAAGCTTCTCGGACATTCCGCTCAGGTCCATTTTCGATTCCTCGGGTACCGGCCTGGCGCTGGTGGCGCTGGACGGTCGTTGGCTACGGGCCAATGGCGTCATCTGCACGCTGCTGGGCTATAGCGAGGCGCAACTGCAAGCCACCACGTTCATGGCGCTGACCCACCCCGAGGACCGCGAGGTCGGCAAGCAGTTGATCGACGAACTCAAGCGCGGTGCAAGGCCAGGCGCTACGTTGCATAAACGCTATATCCATCGCGACGGGCGCGTGGTGTGGGTCAGGTTGACCGTGGGCCTGGTACGGGATGATCAAGGCCAGCCGGTCTGCTTCGTGTCCCAACTGGAGGACATCACCGAGAATTGGCAGCTTCGCGAAACCTTGATGGGCAGCGAACTCAAATTTCTCACCCTCGCGGAAAACTCACCCAACATCATTGTTCGCTACGACCGCAATCTGTTACGCACTTACGTCAACCCGACCTTTCTGCTCTTGACCGGCCGGTCTTATGACGAGTCGATAGGCGTCAGCCCTGGCGAGGGCGCAGGTCACTATCTCAACCAGCTGCGTCATGTGGTTGCGACGGGGGAAACGGCGCAATTCCTCGACAGCTGGACCTTCGAGGGCAGTACCGAGTATGTCAGTTGTGCGGTCAGCCTGATGGCCGAGCGCAGTCATACCGGTGAGGTGATCGGCGTGCTGGCGCTGGCCCACGACATTACCGAGCTGCGCAAGCAACAGGTCCTGGAAGACGCGCGCCTGGGGATTTTCGAAAAAATGGCGACCGGCGGGGCTCTGGAGGAGACGCTGGCGTTGCTGGTGGGCTATTTGCAAATGGCCTTGCCCCATCGGTCCTGCGGGGTACGGCTGGCAGAGCCGCTCGGCATCGGACTGGCGACGTACAAGGCCTCTGCTGGACTGGCGGCATCCAGTCCTGCTGCTGGCTGGTCCGAACCGATCGTCGACAAACAAGGGCGCGTCCTGGGCATTTTCGAGTTGTCCCTGTCTCCCGGCGACGAGCCGGATGAGAGCGATATCCTGCGCGTACGCCAGACGTGTCACATCGCGGCGATCGCCATCGAACGCTGGCAGTCGGAGTCGTTACTCCGGGAGCGCGAGCGTCGTTACCGGGACATTTTCGACCACACCCTGGACATGCTGTGCCTGCTGGAAATGACCTCGGTCGGTGACCTGCGTTGCGTCGAGGTCAACCCTGCGTTGTTGCGCGCGCTGGGCAAAGCGCATGGCGAGGTGATCGATGAGAGCCTGGCGTCGATCTTTGGTCGGTTGAGCGCGCAAAAAATCCAGGCGCTTTGTGAGCAATGCACGGTCGTCGGACGCGTGATCGAGTCGGATGAGGGCATGGTGCTGCGTGACGAAGTTCGTCAACTGCACTTGACCCTGGTGCCGGTAGCGGACTCGGCCCGGGTGGCTCCGCGGATCCTGGTGATCAGTCGCGACATTACCCTGTTGGCCAGGGCTCGGCAGAAAGAACTCGAACGCCAGCACGACATCAACGCCCTGGTTGAAAACAGCCCGGACGCTATCGTGCGCGTGAGTGCGCATGGCCAAGTGCTGTACGTCAATGCGCAGCTGAAAAAATGGGTGGGCGGGGCGTGGCCGGAACTGATCGGAATGCCCATGGATGCGGTGGCCCCCCTGAACAACCAGGCTCAGCTGTTTCGCGAATTGGTGGCTCAGGTGATCCAGCAGAATAAAGCGACGGAGCAGGAGTTTCTCCTCTCGGGGTTGAAGGCCGCGCCCAAAGTCGTGCTGATCCACTTTGTGCCGGAGGTCGACGGCCAGCGGGTAGTCAGCGTGCTGGCGGTGGGGCGCGACATTTCCAAGCTGCGTGCTGCCGAGCGGCGGCTGGCCAATTCGAATGCACAGTTGCGTGATCTGTCGACCCGCCGCGAAACGGCGCGTGAAGAGGAGCGCAAACTGATCGCCAGGGAAATCCATGACGAACTGGGCCAGCACCTGACCGCACTGCGCATGGGCATATCGCTGTTGAGGTTTCAGTTCGGTGCCAGCACGCCCGAACTTACCCCGCAGGTCGAACGGCTGATGGTACTGACCGATAAGACCATCCAGGTCGTACGGGATGTCTCCACCAGCCTGCGACCGTCTGCGCTGAACCTGGGGCTGGTCTCCGGCCTGGAATGGCTGACAACCGAGTTTGTCACCCTGACCCGGGTTCCTTGCACGTTGCACCTGCCTTCGATTCCCCTGACGCTCCCCGATACCCATATCACCGCAGCGTTTCGCATCGTGCAGGAATCGTTGACCAATATCGCTCGCTACGCCGAAGCGACACAGGTCAGCGTCACCCTGAGCCCGCAGGAAACTCACTGGCTGCTGGAGGTCCAGGATAACGGCAAGGGGTTTGACCCGGATGCCGTTGGCCGCAAGACCTTAGGGTTGGCCGGGATGCGTGAGCGTGGCCTGATGCTGGGCGGCAAAGTGATTATTTTCAGCCATCCCGGACACGGCACTACGGTGCAAGCGTTCATTCCGATGCACAAGGATACGTACTGATGATTCGCATGCTGATTGCCGATGACCACACCATCATGCGCGAAGGGCTCAAGCAGTTGTTCATGCTGGTCGCCGACGTCCAGGTGGTGGCCGAAGCCGAGAGTGGTACCCAAGTGATCGAGCTGTTGCGCCAGGTCGAGATCGACCTGCTGCTGCTCGACATGAACATGCCGGGTATCAGTGGCGAGATCCTGATTGCCCGGCTGCATACCCAGTACCCGGATCTGCCGATCCTGGTGTTGAGCATGCATAACGAGATTCACATCGCGCAACGCGCACTGCGCGCCGGTGCGCTCGGCTACCTCACCAAGGACCGCGACCCCGAGACGCTGTTGGCTGCCATGCGTCGCGTGGCCAGTGGTCAACGCTACCTGGACCCCAACCTGGCCGAGCAGATTGCC
Organism: Pseudomonas sp. G11; assembly: GCF_029457515.1. Taxonomy (NCBI): domain Bacteria; kingdom Pseudomonadati; phylum Pseudomonadota; class Gammaproteobacteria; order Pseudomonadales; family Pseudomonadaceae; genus Pseudomonas; species Pseudomonas sp. G11. The sequence continues at coordinate 5,181,479 of NZ_CP120377.1, read as the reverse complement.
CTGCAGAGCAGTGGCTTGAAGCAACACACCTACGTGGAAAGCCTGTCCGATCGCGAGTTCCAGATCCTGCGCTTGCTGGCGCATGGCATGAGCGTCAACCAGATTGCCGAGCAGTTGGTCATCAGCAACAAGACCGTCAGCACCCACAAGACGCGGCTCATGGAAAAGATGGGTTTCAGCTCCACCGCAGACATTGTGCGCTTCGCCATGACCTTGGGTATTTCGTGATCAACCCCCGCGGGTAGGGATTTTCCTACCCGGACTCCCGGTATCCCTACCCCAGAATAGGGATGGTCCGATGGCAGCAGTGCCATTATTGGGCCAGCATCTGTCTCAGGCAATCGAACAGCCGATCAACCGGCGACGAGATGCTTTGAATGGGAGACAGACCGTGAGCGAACAGACCACCCCGCCTTCGACCGCTTTGACGCTGTTTCCCGTGGCTTTGGCCGGTCTGCTCGGTGGCCTGGCAGTTGCCTACAGCAATGGCTTCAGTGCGTGGTCAGTGGGCGTGGCGAGTCTGTTGTTGGCGCTGTGCATCGGCCTGGGCTTTTGGGCGAACCGGGGCTACCAGGTCCAGTGGGCCCGCCTGCGCCAGCAGCTCGATCAGCCGGCAGTGGCCTCGGCGGCGTTGGCCGTCGATAACGGCCTGGCAGACGTGTGCCTGAGCGTGCTTCCGATCTGGTCGCGGCAGATAGAAGCGGCTCGAGCCATCAGCGAAACCTCCATCCTCAAGCTCAGCGAACGTTTCGGCACGCTGTCCTCGAACATCAGCCACAGCGTGGCCAGCAATGGCGGGCAAGACGCCTCCCAACAATTGGTCGACTTGCTGGAAGTCGGCCAGCAGGACCTCAACTCCATCGTGGTGGCCCTGCGCACCGCGCTGTCGAATAAAGAGAGCGAACTCAAGGAAGTCATGCAGCTCTCGGGTTTCACCGAGCAACTTCAGCAGATGGCCAAGTTCGTCGGTGACATCGCCAGTCAAACCAACCTGCTGGCCCTCAATGCGGCCATCGAAGCGGCGCGAGCCGGTGAGGCCGGGCGAGGTTTTGCGGTAGTCGCCGATGAGGTGCGCAAGTTGTCGAGCATGTCCGGCGAAACCGGGCGCAAGATCAGTGAAACCGTGATCACCGTCAACGCTGCTATTGCCCGTACGGTGCAGATGTCCCGCCACCACGCCGAGCAAGACACCGTGACCCTCGCCGATTCGGAGCGCGTGGTCTCTCAGGTCATCGAACATTTTCGCGCTACCGCCCAGACCCTCGTACGCAACAGCCATGACTTGCAGCAGCAGAGTACCGGCGTCGCCGACGAGATTGCCCAGGTGCTGGTCGCCTTGCAGTTCCAGGATCGCGTCAGCCAGATGTTGACCCTGATTACCGGCGACCTGGGCAAGCTGCAGCAGCAACTGGACGAGCGCCAAGCGTCGAGCCTGAGTGGGCATGCGCTCCCTCCGATGCGCAGTGACCGTTGGCTGCAAGAGCTTTCAACGGCTTACACGATGCCGGAGCAGCACGCCATTCATGACGGTCAGCCGCACGCCAAGGCCGAGGCCAACGAAATCACCTTTTTCTAGAGGAGTTTTTCCGATGAGCAAAACCATTCTGATCGTCGACGACTCGGCCTCCATCCGGCAGGTGGTGAGCATCACGCTCAAAGGCGCCGGTTATGACGTCATCGAAGGCTGTGATGGCAAAGACGCACTGAGCAAGCTGGACGGCCGCAAAATCCACCTGATTGTCAGTGATGTGAACATGCCCAACATGGACGGCTTGAGTTTCGTCAAGGCCGCCAAGCTGCTGCCGGCCTACAAGTTCACGCCGGTCATCATGCTGACCACCGAGGCCGGTGATGCGATGAAGCAGCAAGGCCAGGCTTCCGGTGCCAAGGCGTGGATGGTCAAGCCCTTTCAGCCCGCACAAATGCTTACCGCCGTCTCCAAGTTGATCCTGCCATAGCGATGACCAGCGACTGCTGGCCAGGAGGTCTCCATGAAAAGCCCCACCCCGATGCTCCGTCGTATCCAGGTCATGGAAGGCCCCCTGACGATCTACACGGCGACTGAACAAAAAGACGTGTTGTTGTCGTTGTTTCCCCTGGCCCATGAGGTCGAGTTGGACTTGTCCAATGTCGACGAACTGGACAGCGCCGGCTTGCAACTGTTGATCCTCATCAAGCGCGAGTCGCTCAAAGAGGGCACGCAGTTGTTGCTGAGCAACCCCAGCCCGACGGTGACCGAAGCGATACGGCTCAGCGGCCTTGACGACTACTTCACCAATGCCTCTTTCCCCCTGTCGGTCGGAGCATGATCGTATGGCCCAGCCCATGAACATGGATGACGTGCTGCAGACTTTCATTGCCGAGAGTCGCGAACTGCTGTTGCAGATGGAAGATGCGCTGCTACAGATCGAGAAGTCGCCGCAGGACCTGGACACCATCAACGGCCTGTTCCGCGTCGCCCACACCATCAAAGGCTCGGCCGGCTTGTTTGGCTTGATGCCCATCGTTGAGTTCACCCATGTCGCCGAAAGCGTCCTGGATCGGGTACGCAGCCTGGAAGTGCGGGTCGACGAGGCGTTGAGTGCGTTGTTCCTCGACGCCCGTGACCATATCGGCCAATTGATCGACCTGCTGGCCGAGGATGGCAACCTCGATCGATTGGACGAACCGTTGCAGGTCCAGGGCCAACGCCTGGGTGAGCGGCTTGCCCTGTACCTGGACGGCTCGGTCGCGACCGCTTCGCCCACCCCTAAAGGGGAGCCGTCGTCGACGGATGAGCAAGGGGCAAGTCCTGGCCACTGGCATTTGTCCCTGCGCTTTGGCCCGGATGTCCTGCGCAATGGCATGGACCCCTTGGCGTTCCTGCGCTACCTGAGCACGTTGGGGCGCTTGCTGCATACCGTCAGCCTGTTCGACGCGTTGCCGCCCCTGGCGTCCATGGACCCGGAAACCAACTACCTGGGGTTTGAACTCGCGCTGGCCAGCGACGCTTCCCGTGAGGTTATCGACGGCGCCTTTGATTTTGTGCGCGACGACGCGATCGTGCAGATCCTCGCACCCCACGCCACTGTCCAAGCCTGCCGCGCGCACATCGATGCATTGCCGGAAGACAACGCTGCGTTGCTCGAGCTGCTGGTGCGTTGCGGCACCTTGACTGAGCCCCAGGCCGTGCTCGTCGCTCAGGAGGGCGAGCACGCAGCGGCCGAGACGCGCGACGAGCCTGATGCAACACAGGACTCGAACACGCCGGTGATCAAGGCCGGCAAGAGTGCAGCGAGTCATGAAAGCAACCTGATTCGGGTCGATGCCGGCAAGCTGGATCAACTGATCAACCTGGTCGGCGAGCTGATCATCGCCGGCGCCGGAGCCAACCTGGTGGCGGTGCGTAGCGGGATTGGCGAGATGATCGAGGCCACCAGCCTGTTGTCGCGGTTGGTGGAGGAGGTCCGTGACTCGGCATTGACATTACGCATGGTGCAGATCGGCGCGACGTTCACGCGTTTCCAGCGTGTGGTGCGGGACGTATCCAAAGAGCTGGGCAAGGACATCGTGCTGCACATCGGCGGTGGCGAGACCGAGCTGGACAAGACGGTTGTCGAGCGTATCGGCGACCCGCTGACGCACCTGGTGCGCAATGCCATGGACCATGGCATCGAACCCGCGTCCACGCGCCTGCAACGTGGCAAGCCGGCCCAGGGCACGGTGCGCCTGAACGCCTATCACGAATCCGGCAGCATCGTGATCGAGGTGTCGGACGACGGCGGTGGCCTGGCCAAGGACAAAATCCTCGCCAAGGCCCGCGAGCGTGGCCTGGTGGGCGAAGGCCAGCAACCCGCGGACAAAGACATTCTGAATCTGATTTTCGAGCCGGGCTTTTCCACCGCCGACCAGGTCAGCAACCTGTCCGGGCGCGGCGTGGGCATGGACGTGGTGAAGCGCAATATCACTGCTTTGCGCGGCAGCGTGAGCCTCGAGAGCGAAGAAGGGCAGGGCACCACGGTGCGCATTCGCCTGCCGCTGACGCTGGCAATCATCGACGGTTTCCTGATCGGGGTGGGCAAGGCTTCCTATGTCATCCCGCTGAACATGGTCGAGGAGTGCATCGAGCTGGCGCCGGAGCAATCGGCAGGCACCGGCTACCTGGACCTCAGGGGCGATGTGCTGCCGATCTTGCGCCTGCGGGACATGTTTGATGTGCAAGAACCTGGAGGTAACCGAGAAAACGTGGTCGTCGTGCAATACGCAGGCCTGCGTGCCGGCCTGGTGGTCGATCGCTTGCAGGGGGAGTTTCAGACCGTGATCAAACCATTGGGCAAAGTGTTTGGTGAGGCCCATGGACTGGGCGGGTTCACGATCCTTGGCAGTGGAGCCGTCGCCCTGATTCTGGATATACCCAATCTGTTAGGACTCGTTGCCAAGGACGCCACCCACCGTTCGATCCCAAGTCCTTTATCGACTCAATGAAGCGTCACCAGGAGTTCCTCGCCATGACCGTTATCAGAAACATCATGTTGTTGGTTTTCACGGCCGTACTGGGTGTTGTCGTGTTGGGCGGCACCAGCTTTTACCTGACCGATAAAATCAATACGAGCGCCAGTTATGCCAATGCCAATACGGTCCCCAGCTTGCTGGACATCGACCGTGTCGCCGCGGCCTTCACCGACCTTCATGCCTTGCAATGGCAGCATTTGAACGATCCCGAGAAAAATGTCGTGCCGAGTTACGCCGAGAGCGTGGCCCAGCGTTTCAGTGCCATTGCCAAAGCCCTGGATCACTATCAGACCGAGTTGATCTCCGACGACCATGACACCGCACTGTTGAAGCAACTGCGTGGTCGCCTGGAGGAGTTCGCCAGCTTGCAGGCGCATTTCGACAAGTTCATCGACAGCGGTGATCAAGCCTCGGCCCGCGCCTTGATCGAGGCGAGCCAGCCCTTGCAAAACGCGGTGTTGACGGCGGTCAGTGACCTGCGCGAATACAACCTGGAACTGGGGCGCAAGGGCCAACTGCTCGCGACCGCCACCGAGAAGAATGCACGCTACATCATCCTGTTGGTGAGTGGCCTGACGCTGTTGGCAACCCTGCTGATCGGTGGGTTGCTGGGGCGTAGCCTGATGCGCCAGCTCGGTGCCGAGCCGTCGGTGGTTCGAGCCTTCGCTGCACGTTTGTCCGCCGGCGAGCTGACGGCAAAGGCAACGCTGCGCCAGGGTGACACCACCAGCCTGATGGCGAGCATGCAGCAGTTGGGCGCGAGCCTGCATGAATTGATCGAGCAGATGGACCGTATGTCCAGTGAGCACGACAAGGGTGACATTGACGTGCAGATCGATGCTGGCCGCTTTCATGGCAGTTATCGCTCCATGGCCCAGGGCATCAACGATATGGTCAACGGCCACATCGCGGTCAAGAAAAAAGCCATGGCCTGTATCCGTTCGTTCGGCGAAGGCGATCTGTCGGCACCCCTCGAGCGCTTCCCAGGCAAAAAAGCCTTTATCAACGAAAACATCGAGCTGTTGCGCACCACTATCCTGGCGCTGATCAATGAAATGCAACACATGTCCAGCGAGCACGAAAAAGGTGACATCGACGTCATGATCGATGTGGATCGCTTCTCGGGCTCGTACCGTGATATCGGCCAGGGTATCAATGACATGGTCAGCGGCCATATCAGCGTGAAGAAAAAGGCCATGGCCTGTATCCGTTCGTTCGGCGAAGGCGATCTGTCGGCGCCGCTTGAGCGGTTCCCAGGCAAAAAAGCCTTTATCAACGAAAACATCGAGCAACTGCGGGCTAACGTCCAGGCACTGATCGAAGACACCCGCCAGATCAGTGACAGCGCGCTGATCGGCAAGCTGGACACGCGCCCTGACGTGACACGGCATCAGGGTGACTTCCGCCGCATCATCCTCGGCATCAATGGTTCGCTGGATGCGATCATTGTGCCGATTACCGAAGCCATGGAGGTGTTGTCGGCGATTTCCGGCGGCGACCTGACCCGTAGCATCAACGGCGACTATCAAGGCAAGTTCCTGGAGCTCAAGCACTCCGTCAACGGCACCGTGGAAAAACTCTCGGAAATCATCGCCGAAGTGCGCGGCTCGGCGGACTCGCTGTCCAGTGCCTCGGAAGAGATCTCCGCGACGGCCCAGAGCATGGCTCAATCGGCGTCCGAACAGGCCGCATCGGTGGAACAGACCTCGGCATCGATGGAGCAAATGTCGGCGTCCATTGCCCAGAACACCGAGAATGCCAAGGTGACCGATGGCATGGCGGGCAAAGCCAACAAGGAAGCGTCCGAAGGCGGTCGAGCCGTCAAGGATACCGTGGCAGCGATGAAGACCATCGCCGAGAAAATCGGCATCGTCGATTCCATTGCCTACCAGACCAATCTGTTGGCGCTCAACGCCGCCATCGAAGCCGCGCGTGCTGGCGAGCATGGCAAGGGGTTCGCAGTGGTGGCGGCAGAAGTGCGCAAACTGGCCGAGCGCAGCCAGATTGCCGCGCAGGAAATCGGTGAAGTGGCCAAGAACAGCGTGGCCTTGGCTGAACGCGCGGGCAACCTGCTGGACGAGATCGTGCCGTCGATCGCCAAGACGTCGGACCTGGTGCAGGAAATTGCAGCCGCCTCCGAAGAGCAATCCATCGGCTCCGAGCAAATCAACAGCGCGATGTCGCAGATGAGCCAACTGACCCAGCAAAACGCGTCGGCTTCCGAGGAACTGGCTGCGACGGCCGAGGAGATGAGCGGCCAGGCCGAGCAGTTGCAGGAACTGATGGGCTTTTTCACCGTACAGACCAAGCGCGCCGGGCGGACGGTCTCGATGCCCGCCACCAGCCGTGCGACGTTCACCCATGATCAGGACAGCCATTCAGAGAGCGGTGGTTTCGTCCGCTTCGGGAGTTGACCCATGAGTGCCTCAGCCGTTATGTCGGGCACTTTCGAGCCACCACTGCAAGCCGAGGAACCCTTGCAGTACCTGACCTTCCTGGCGGCCCAGGAGATGTATGCGGTCAACACCCTGAGTGTTCGCGAAATCATCGAATACAACCAGGTGACCAGCGTGCCGTTGATGCCGGCGTTCCTGCGCGGGGTCATCAACCTTCGCGGTTCGGTGGTGCCGGTGGTGGACCTCAAGGCCCGGTTTGGCCAGGGGACGACGGTCTTGGGCAGCCGCACGTGCATTGTCATCCTGGAGGCGGCGAAGGAGGGCGAGTCCCAGGTCCTGGGGGTGGTGGTGGACTCGGTCAGCGAAGTGATCGAGATACTCGATGCGGATATCAAGCCCGCCCCCGCCTTCGGTAATCACATTCGCACCGACTTCATCCGGGGGATGACCAAGGTGCGAGGCGACTTTGTCACGCTGCTGCAAATTGAGCATGTTTTGTGTGTCGATGAGATGGCCGGCTTGATGAAAGTGTGACGCGAACGGCCGCGCCCCCAGGCGCAGGCGGACAGTAACTGATCCGAGGTGAATCATGGCGCTATCCATCGAAAATCCAGGCAATGCCACGGCCTCGAGCCCAGGCCAGTACCTCACCTTTGAGCTGGGGGAGGAGATGTTCGCCGTCGGCACGCTCAACGTACGAGAGATCATCGAGTATGGGCCGATCACCAGCGTGCCCTTGTTGCCCCCCAGCATTCGCGGGGTGATCAACCTACGAGGCGCCGCGGTACCCATACTGGACCTGGGGGTGCGCTTTCGCGGCGAACGCACCGTACAGACCTCAAGGACCTGCTTTGTGATCCTGGAGGTGCAGACCAATGCCGTGCGCAAGCCGGTGGGCATCATTGTGGATGCGGTCAGCGAAGTGCTCGAGATCGCCGGGCAGGACATCGAACCCTCGCTGAACTTCGGTACCGACGTCAGGGCTGATTTCTTGTTGGGCATCGGCAAGCTGGAGAGCGGTTTCGTGCTGTTGCTGGATGTCGGTCGGGTGCTGTCCCTGGAGCAGGTCGATGCACTGGCGAACCTTGAGTCTTCGCTGCCTGCGACCGTCTGATTCTTTCTTGGAAACGTCCTTATGAACGTGATTCTGTCCGACGCCGAGTTTCAGCAATTTCGCAATCTCATTCATCAGATCGCGGGCATCAGCCTGTCCGATGCGAAGAAACAGTTAGTGAGCGCTCGGCTGGCCAAGCGCCTGCAAGTGTTCAAGCTCACGAACTACGGCGCTTACTACAAGGTGCTGATGCAGGACAGTGCAGAACTGCAGGTGGCGATCGACATGCTGACCACCAACGAAACCTATTTCTTCCGCGAGCCCAAGCATTTTGATTTCCTGCGCGATGTGGCGCTGCCCGAACTGCGCGGCAGCGGGCCGTTGCGCGTATGGAGTGGCGCGTGCTCGACCGGGGAGGAGCCCTATACGCTGGCGATGGTCCTGGCGGACAACCTCGCCGGTCGGCCCTGGGAAATTGTCGCGTCGGACATCAGCAGCCGGGTATTGGACAAGGCCCGTCTGGGGCGCTACCCCCTGGACGGGACGCGCGGGATTCCCGAAGCACTGCTGCATAAATATTGCCTCAAGGGTGTCGGTACCAACCACGGGTGTTTCATGGTCGAACCGGCGCTGGCGTCGCGGATCGACTTCCAGGCGATCAATTTGAATAACCCGTTGCCGAAACTGGGGATGTTTGACGTCATCTTCCTGCGCAACGTGATGATCTATTTTGACAACGACACCAAAGTGCAGGTCGTCAAGCGGCTGGTCAGCCACCTCAAGCCGGGTGGGTATTTCATTGTCAGTCACTCGGAGAGCCTCAATGGCATCACCGATGAGCTGCGGCTGGTCAAGCCTTCCATCTATCGGAGGCCACATGCCTGATTCCCGCGAGGTGTTCCTGAATCCCGGCGAGTGGTTTTTCGGCGCTGGCTCGATTCGGCTACGAACCGTGCTGGGGTCGTGTGTGGCCCTGGTGTTCTGGCATCCCCGGCACTTGCTGGGCGGCATGTGCCACTACCTGCTGCCGCAGCGCGCGGTGGCCAAGCCTGGTGTGCTGGACGGGCGCTACGGCAATGAGGCACTCGAATTGTTGCTCGCACGGATACACGCGAGCAAGGTCCGGCCTGCCGAGTTCAGGATCAATGTCTACGGTGGTGGGGACATGTTTCCCGGGCTTGCGCGTGCGGATAACCACTACGTCGGGCAACGCAATGTCGAGCAAGCCAGGCGCCTGCTCGACCTGCACCAGTTGCCTTGCCACAACTTCCACGTGGAAGGCGTGGGGTATCGCACCGTGGTGCTCGATCTTGCCACTGGCAACATTGAACTCAACTACCTGGCCCTGCAACGACCCCCCGGCAGACCCCATGGAGAGCGTACGACATGAGCCTTATCAAAGTGCTGATCATTGACGACTCCGCCGTGGTTCGCCAGGTACTGACGGCGACCCTGGGACAAGACCCCGCTATTGAAGTGATTGGCGCAGCCGCGGACCCGGTGTTCGCCATGGAAAAAATGAACAAGCAATGGCCGGATGTCATTGTGCTGGACGTCGAGATGCCACGGATGGACGGCATTACGTTCCTCAAGAAATTGATGGCCGAACACCCCACGCCGGTGGTCATCTGCTCCACATTGACCGAGAAGGGCGCGGCCACCACCATGCAGGCACTGGCTGCCGGCGCGGTGAGTATCGTGACCAAGCCACAACTCAATTTGCGCCAGTTTCTGACCGACAGCGCCGATGAACTGGCCGGTGCTGTCAAGGCCGCAGCCCGGGCCAACATGAAGCGGATGGTGCCGTCCGGGGAGCGGGTCCCCGTCAGGTTGAATGCCGACGCCATACTGCCTGGGAGCACTCAGGCGATGGCGCGCACCACCGAAAACATCGTTGCCATCGGAACGTCCACGGGAGGGACGCAAGCGTTGGAGCTGGTGTTGACCGCCTTGCCCAGGGTCTGCCCAGGCATTGTGATCGTGCAGCACATGCCTGAACACTTCACGGCGGCGTTTGCCGAGCGCCTCAACCGACTGTGCGAGATCGAGGTCAGAGAAGCCAGGCATGGCGACCGGGTCATGCCCGGTTGTGCGTTGATTGCACCCGGTGGCCGGCACATGTTGCTCAAGCGCAGTGGTGCCCAATACCAGGTAGAAATTGTCGACGGGCCTCCCGTCAGTCGGCATCGCCCTTCGGTGGATGTGCTGTTTCGCTCGGTTGCCCGCAGTGCGGGAGGCAACGCCCTGGGCATCATCATGACGGGCATGGGGGACGATGGCGCCCGCGGCTTGAAGGAAATGCACGACAACGGTGCCCGCACCCTCGGCCAGGATGAACAGTCCTGTGTGGTGTACGGCATGCCCAAGGAGGCCTTCAAGCTGGGGGCCGTGGAGCGTGAGCTGCCCCTTGAGCATATTGCGGCGGCGATTTTGCAGTCGACGCATCAGCGTCGCTGAGGCTTCGGTCCGTGTGTGAGGGGCGGCAGGACACCCTGCGCCCCAGGCTCAAAGACTCGCGTTTCGACAATGTGGTCTGGGGTTCGGGCTAGAGCTTTTTCGCCATGTCCCTTAACACGAACTTCTGGATCTTGCCGGTCGAGGTCTTCGGCAACTGCGTGAACACCACCGTGCGCGGGACCTTGAAGCCCGCCAGGTGTTCTCGGCAGAAACTGATGATCTCGGCTTCGCGGACGTGGGGGTGGTCGGCCTTGAGGGTGATGAAGGCACAGGGCGTTTCACCCCATTTCTCATCGGGGCGGGCGACGACGGCTGCTTCCATGACGGCCGGGTGGCGGTACAGCACACCTTCGAGTTCGATGGTGGAGATATTCTCGCCGCCGGAAATGATGATGTCCTTGAGCCGGTCGCGGATTTCCACATAGCCGTCGGGGTGGGTCACCGCCAGGTCGCCGGTGTGGAACCAGCCGCCTTCGAACGCTTCGGCGGTGGCGGTCGGGTTCTTCAGGTAGCCCTTCATCACGGTATTGCCGCGCATGAAAATCTCACCGATGGTCTGGCCATCATGGGGCGTGGGTTCAAGGGTTTTCGGGTCGGCGACCATCACGCCTTCCAGGGTCGGGTAGCGCACACCTTGGCGTGCCTTGATCTGCGCCCGTTCTTCCAGGGGCAGGGCATCCCATTCGGCGTGCCAGGCGCAGAGGGTCACCGGGCCATAGACTTCGGTCAGGCCATAGACGTGGATGACCTTGATGCCCATTTCTTCCACGGCACCGATCACCTTGGCCGGTGGAGCGGCGCCGGCGACCATGGCGTTCACCGGGTGGTCGATGGCGGCCTTGGCCGAGTCCGGCATATTCACCAGCGCGTTGAGCACAATCGGCGCACCGCACAAGTGGGTGACCTGGTGCTCGCGGATCAGATTGAGGATTTTCTGCGGATCGACTCGGCGCAGGAACACATGCACCCCGGCCAAGGCCGTGATGATCCACGGGTAGCACCAGCCGTTGCAGTGGAACATCGGCAGGGTCCACAGGTATACGGGGTGGTTGCCGATCGCCCAGATCATCTGGTTGCCCAGGGAGTTGAGATAGGCGCCGCGGTGGTGATAGACCACGCCCTTGGGGTTGCCGGTGGTCCCCGAGGTGTAGTTCAGCGAAATGGCCTGCCATTCATCCTCCGGCCACTGCCAGGCGTAGTCCGGATCGCCTTCGGCCAGGAAGGCCTCGTAGTCCAGTTCGCTGACCGGCTGGCCTTCGCCGTATTCCGGGTCGTCGACGTCGATCACCAGCGGCGGATGGTCCAGCATGCCAATGGCGGCATGCACCACGTCATGGAACTCGCGGTCGGCGATCAGTACCTTGGCTTCGCCGTGGGCCAGCATGAACGCGATAGCCTCGGCATCCAGGCGCACATTGAGTGCATTGAGGACCGCGCCAATCATGGGCACGCCGAAATGCGCTTCGAGCATGGCCGGGATATTGGGCAGCATGACGGCCACCGTGTCGTTTTTGCCAATCCCGCGACCAGCCAGGGCAGACGCCAGGCGTCGGCAGCGACGATAGGTTTGCGCCCAGGTGGCGCGCACCGATCCGTGGATCACGGCAGGGTAGTCGGGATAGACGCTGGCGGTGCGTTCGATGAAACTCAACGGCGAGAGGGCGATGTGATTGACGCTGGTCGGCGCGAGGCCTTGCTCGTAAATGGACATGGTGCAAATACCCGGTGGCTGATTATTAGCTCTATTGGTCGAGGTGCTGGTGCTGGCCGCTCGGCGGACAACGCTGGCCTTGAGGCTTTAGCGTAGGCAAGCCGGCCCCAGCAGGAAAAGCGCGGTGACTTCTCCGGCCGCTTTTATATACTGTTCGCACGGATATATGGAAGTACTACCTGAGTTGTATAGTATATCTACTATATTTCGCTCACCGGCTTTCCCTCTGCATAGGTTCGATGATGATAGGCAACTCTGTGCGCGTGCCGCGCTGCTCGCCGCTGCTCGATCATGACCCGCAGCCGAGCCTCCTGTTGGACGCCCAGGCCCGGCCGCTGGAACTCAATGCGGCGCTGCGGGTATTGCTCGAGCAATTGTCCCTGGCCGAGTGCGAAAGCCTGTTGCCGGTCAATTACGTGTCGCTCGTCCAGGCGTGCCTGGGGCAGGCGCGGGCGATCGAAAATGTCGAGGCGCAGTTCGCCGACCGCATCCTGGTGTGGACCTTTATTCCCGACCCTGGGGGCAATCGCGTACTGGCCCGTTGCCGGGACGCCAGTGCGCAGATTGCCGCCGAGCGCGAATCGGTCAAGGCCAGGCGCTTGTACCGGCTGATCATCGAAAACACCACCGACCTGATTTCCCGGCACACGCCCGACGGCTGTTTTCTCGATGCCTCGCCGGCGTCCTGGGCCTTGCTGGGGTATTGGCCGGGGGAGTTGCGTGGGCGCCCGGCGCAACGCCTGTTTCACCGCCAGGGCTTGGCCAAGCTGGCGCGTCGCGCCCGTGAGGGCCTGGAGCAGGACGGTTACTACACGATGACCTATCGCATCCGCCATCGTCAGGGGCATTACCTGTGGTTCGAGACGGCCTGCCGGGCAATCCGCGAGACCTACACGGGGGCGGTGGTGGAGGTGGTCAGCGTGTCCCGCGATATCACGGCCAGGGTCCAGGCCGAGGAAACCACCCGGCGCCTGGCCGAGGTGGTGGAGGCCCACACCGACCCCGTGTTGTTTATCCAGCCCGGCGGGGCCGTGACCTATCTCAACCCTGCCGCTCGACGCATCCTGGGGTTGCTTGAATCGCCGCAGATGCCGAGCCTGGCGCAGTTTCTCGGCAGCGAGGTCCTGGCCTGCCTGCACCGCGAAGGCTGGAGTAATGCGGAACGCCATGGCCGCTGGAGCCTCGACACGCGCCTGCAACCGCTGGGTGGGGCGGTGACGGTGCCCGTGGTGCTGATGTTGCTGGCGCATCGCTCTGCCAGCGGCGAGCGTTTTTATTCCCTGGTGGTTCGCGACCTCACTGAACGGGAGTTGCGCGAGGCTCAACAGCGTCATCACCAGGATGAACTGGCCCACACCGCGCGCCTGGTGACCCTGGGGGAACTGGCGTCGGGCATTGCCCATGAAATGAACCAGCCCCTGGCGGCCGTGGTGAACTACGCCAACGCCAGCCAGCGTTACCTGAGTGCCCTGGGCAGCGACTCCCCGGCGGCCGAACGGGTGGCGCAGGGCCTGGAGCGGATCTCCGTGCATGCCAACCATGCCGCGCAAGTGATCAAGCGCCTGCGCGCATTCCTGCGCAAGGGCCGACGGCGCATGGAGGCGTTGAACCCCCGGGAGGTGGCCCGCGAAGCGGTACGCCTGTGCGCCTGGGAGGCCGGCGATTGCCAGGTGACGATCGAGGATCGCCTGCCGGATAATCTGCCGCTGATCTACGCCGACCGCGTGCTGCTGGAGCAGGTGCTGTTGAACCTGCTGCGCAATGCCATCGAGGCGAATCGCGAAGCCCATCCCGGCCGGCCCTCGCGCCTGGTCATCGGCGCCGTGGCGCAGCGTGACGGCTGGGTGCAGATCGACGTCAGCGACCAGGGCCCCGGTGTATCACCGGCCCAACTGGAGCAGATATTTACCCCGTTCTACACCAGCAAGGCCAATGGCCTGGGCCTGGGCTTGTCCATGAGTCGCAGCATCATCGAAGGTTTCGGTGGCGAGTTGCAGGCTGTGCCGATGTCGGCAGGCCTGCAAATGTGCTGTCGCTTGCCGGCACATGCCCAGGGCGGTGCAACACAACAACAACAGGAATGAAGGCATGGTCAGCGTGACGGAACAGGTGGTGTATGTGGTGGATGACGACCAGGGGATGCTCGACTCGACCGTCTGGTTGCTGGAGTCGGTGGGCCTCAAGGCGCTGCCGTTTACCAGTGGCCGCGACTTTCTTGAGGCCTGCGACAGCCGCCTCAATGCCTGCGTGCTGCTGGATGTGCGCATGCCCGGCATGGGCGGCCTGAATGTCCAGGAGCACATGCGCAGCCGAGACTTGCACCTGCCGGTTATTTTCGTCAGTGGCCACGCCGACGTGCCGATCGTAGTCCGTGCCTTCAAGGCCGGTGCCCATGACTTTATCGAAAAGCCCTACAACGAACAGTTGCTGCTGGACAGCGTGCAGCAAGCCCTGAGCAAAGCCGATCAGCGCCACAGCCTGGGCGAGGGGCCTGCGCGGGTCCAGGCGCGCCTGCAACAACTGACGCCACGGGAGCGCGATGTGTTGCTCCCGCTGGTGCAGGGCTACACCAACCGGGAAATCGCCGAGCAGTTGGGTGTCAGCGTCAAGACCATCGATCTGTATCGCGCACGGGTGATGAAACGCATGGCGGCCAGTCATTTACCGGAGCTGGTGGGCATGGCGATTGCCGCCGGCCTGGTCGACCCCCTGCACCTGCGCTGAGGCGGCTCAGGCCACGGCAACCTGCAGGCTCGGCCGCTCACTGGGCCTTGTCGCCAGCATGCGCTCGATGGCACCGGTGAGCAGGTTCTCCAGCAGTTCGGTGCGTTCCGCCTCATCCAGCGCCTGATCGGCCAGCCAGCTCGGCGCGTTGTTCAGCAGCGTGGCGATGGCGTGGCCAGCGGCTTGCAGGGCTTGGGCACTCAGGCGCCGCGGCCGGCCGAGCATCTGCAACAGTCGGCGTTCGTATTGTTCGCGCAACTGCCGCACCCGCAGTTGCTGGTCTTGCGTGAGACAACCGCTGTCACGCTCCACCAGGCGGAAATGCCAGGGCATCTCTTCATGCAGCCTCAGGTGCGCGTGGATCAGCCGTTGCAGATTGTCCTGGCGCGAGCGTGGCCGCTGCTCGACGCGCCCCAGGGTGGTCAGCAGTTCTTCGTAGAACTCTTCGATCAGGTCCAGCAGCAGATGCTGCTTGCTGGGATAGTGGTGATACAGCGAGCCTGGGGTGAGCCCCAGGCTGCTCGCCAGCTCGCGCATGCCGACTTGACCGAAGCCTTTGCTGGCCAGCAGTTCCAGGGCCTTGTTGCGGTGTTCGCACAGGCGCGAGCGATATTCAGCCATAGCTATGGAAGCCGCGCCCGGTCTTGCGCCCCAGGTAACCGGCGGCGACCATCTCCCGCAGCAGCGGGGCGCTGCGGTATTTGCTGTCCTGGAAGCCGTCGTAGAAGGCCTCCAGGATCGCCAGCAAGGTATCCAGGCCGATCAGGTCGGCCAGTGCCAGCGGGCCGATCGGCTGGTTGCAGCCCAGGCACATGCCGGCGTCGATGTCTTCGGCGCTGGCCAGGCCCTCCTGGAGCACCAGGATCGCTTCGTTGATCATCGGCACCAGGATGCGGTTGACCACAAAGCCTGGGCGATTGCCGGCGGTGATCGCGGTTTTGCCCAGGTACTGGGCCAGCTCGATGGCCTGGGCGTGGGTCGCGTCACTGGTCTGCAGGCCCCGGATCACTTCGATCAGGCCCATCACCGGTACCGGGTTGAAAAAATGCAGGCCGATAAAGCGCTCGGGGGCGTTGACGCTCGCTGCCAGTTCGGTGATGGACAGCGACGAGGTATTGGAGGCAATCACGCACCGCTCATCGACGTGCGCGGCGATCTGTTGCAACACGCGTCGTTTCAGCTCGAGGTTTTCCGTGGCGGCCTCGATCACCCATTGCACAGGCGCCAGGCTGGTGTAGTCGGTGCTGGTGCGGATCTTGTCCAGGGCGGCGTGCTTCTGCGACTCGCTGAGCAGTCCCTTGCTGACCTGGCGATCAAGGTTCTTGCCCACCGTGGCCAGGGCTTTTTCCAGGGCACCGGCGCAGATGTCCAGCAAGGTCACGTTAATGCCGGCCACTGCGCAGACCTGGGCGATGCCGTTACCCATGGTGCCCGCGCCGATTATGCCGATAGTCTGCAAATTCATCGTCAGTCTCTCTTCTCAAGGTGCGCTGCCTTTGCAGGGCAGGCACGCCTTGCAATACGGAGCATTGGGCGAGAGTCTAGGGCCCGACAATGTGGCGGCCTATGCCGTAACCTGTCAGTTGTATTGGCGTTTCTTACCATGTTCACGCTACAGGACCCCAGAATGATGCCCACGCGGGAAAAGGATTCGGTTGCCGTCTACTTCGTGCAGGTCATGATCCATGCGCTGCGCGACCAGCCTGAGCGGCAGGCCGCGGTGCTGGCCGAAGCGGGCATTGCGCCGGCGCTGCTGAATCAGCCCGAGGCCCGGGTGCCGGCCAGTGCGTTTGCGGCGTTATGGCTGATCCAGATTCGCGAGTTGAACGACGAGTTCTTCCGGCTCGACTCCCATGGCATGCCGCCGGGCAGTTTCGCCCTGATCTGCCGGGGGCTGATCCAGGAACCGAACCTGGGCAAGGCACTCACCCAGTGCCTGGCCAGTTTCTCCCTGTTCCTGCGCGATTTTCGCGGCAGCCTCAGCGTGCAGGGCAAGCGCGCGGTGCTGCGCCTGGAGGCCGGCGGCGGCGATGACGACACCCGTCGTTATGGCGAAGAAACCTTTCTGGTGCTGATGATCAGCCTGCTGTGCTGGTTGGGTGGCCGACGCGTGCCCATCGATCGCGCCGATTTCCGCCATGCCCGTCCGCCCCAGAGCGACGACCTGTTGCTGTGGGGCTACAACCTGACGTTTGGCGCCGAGCGCACCGAAATCGAATTTGCCAGCAGCTACCTGCACCTGGCCGTGGTCCAGGACCTGGCTTCGCTCAAGGTGTTCCTGCGCAGCGCGCCGCAATGGCTGGTGATCCGCTTTCGCAACCCACATGGCGTCTCGACCCAGGTGTACCAGCGCCTGCGTGGCAGTCATTACAGCCAATGGCCGGCCCTGGAGGACTTGGCGGTGGACTTGCACATGAGCCCCAGTACCTTGCGCCGACGCCTGGAGCGCGAGGGCTGTTCGTTTCAGGAGATCAAGGATGAAGTCCGGCGCAGCATGGCGCTGGAGCTGCTGTGCCAGACACGGGCCAGCATTGGTGAAATCGCCGCGCACAGTGGTTTCCAGGAGCCCAGCGCGTTTCATCGGGCCTTCAAGAAGTGGACCGGTGAAAGCCCTGGCCGTTACCGCGACCGCGTCCAGGGCAAGCCCTAATGCCATTCAGTCAGGGCTTTTTTGTAGGAGCGAGCTTGCTCGCGAAGAACTCACAGGCGCCGCGTTCATTCAGGAAGCACGCGTTATCGTTGACGTTTTTCGCGAGCAAGCTCGCTCCTACAAACAAGCCTTAACTGAATGAGCCCGCTCCCCACCGTTACAGTGTTCCTCCTTCAGTGAGAGTGTCCGTTTACGTCAGTTTTTCGACGGATTTGGTAATTGCCAGGGCGCACTCGCTCAACGCTCAATAGCGCTATGTGCTGCGGGCTCCGCAGTACACCTGGGTTTTTGCCGATGGCCGTCTGGGTCAATCGCCAGCGGCGAAGGCGGTAGCAGCCTGTCTAACGAGTCAACGAGGAAAGCAGCAATGAGTGGTTATGCCCATCCGTACCGCGATACCGAATTCGTGCTGGAGGAATTGGTCGGGTTTGAGCGGTTATGCGCGAGCGCCGGGCTTCAGGATGTCAATAACGAGCTGGTCTCGGCCATTTTGAGCGAGGCCGGCCGCTTGGGTTCCGGCGTGCTGGCACCGCTCAACCGGGTCGGCGATACCCAGGGGGCGCGGTTGGGCGAGCAGGGTGTGCAGGAAACGCCGGGGTTTGCCGATGCCTATCGGCAGTTCCAGGAGGGCGGCTGGCCCTCGTTGACGGCGGCGGAGCAGCATGGCGGGCAGAACCTGCCCAACGTGATCGGCACGGCCGTCAATGAAATCTGGCACAGCGCCAATATGGCGTTCGCCCTGTGCCCGATGTTGACCCAAGGCGCCATCGAGGCCATTGCCCATCACGGCTCGGCCGAACTGCAGGCGCACTACCTGCCCAAACTGGTCAGTGGCGAATGGACTGGCACCATGAACCTCACCGAACCGGATGCCGGCTCCGACCTGGCCGCGATCAAGAGCCGGGCGGTCCCCCAGGGCGATCATTACCTGATCAGCGGCCAGAAGATCTTCATCACCTGGGGCGACCACCAGATGACCGACAACGTCGTGCACCTGGTGCTGGCGCGGTTGCCAGAGGCTCCGGTGGGCGTCAAGGGCCTTTCATTGTTCGTGGTGCCGAAGTTCTTGCTCGACGCCCAGGGCCGGCCAGGTGCGCGCAATCATGTGCAGTGCATTTCCCTGGAACACAAACTGGGCATTCATGGCAGCCCCACCTGCGTGATGAACTTTGGTGACCCCGAAGGGGCCGTCGGCTATTTGCTCGGTGAACCGCACACGGGCCTGGCCTGCATGTTCACCATGATGAACCACGCCCGCCAGAGTGTCGGGTTGCAGGGGCTGGCGATTGCCGAACGGGCCTACCAGCAGGCGCGTCAATACGCCAAGGACCGCCTGCAAGGCTCGCGTAAGGACGGCAGCCGTTTCTCGATCATCCACTTTCCGGATGTGCGCCGGATGTTGTTGCAGATGAAAGCGTCCATCGAAGCCATGCGCGCGTTGGCCCTGGTGGCCGCGGCGGAAGTCGACCGTGCCGCGTGCGCAGCCACGGCAGACCTTGCGCGCGAGCATCAGGGCCGGGTCGACCTGTGGACCCCGATCGTCAAGGGCTGGCTGACCGAGCTGGCCCAGGAGGTCACCTCCCTGGGCGTGCAAATCCACGGCGGCATGGGGTTTATCGAAGAGACCGGCGCGGCCCAGCATTATCGTGACGCCCGTATCCTCACCATTTATGAAGGCACCACCGGTATCCAGGCGCTTGACCTGGTTGGGCGCAAGACCCTGCTGAACCAGGGCGAGCTGTTGAACAACCTGCTGGATGAAATGCATGAAACCGTCGAGCAACTGCACCGCATCGACGCCCTCGCGTACCAGGCGGTGACGCTGGAGGCCGCACTCGGGGCCGGACGCCAGGCCTTGTCCCTGTTACTCGACCAGGCCAAACACGATGGGGATTGGGCGGGCAGCGTCAGCGTTAACTACCTGATGCTGTTCGGCTACCTGTCGGGCGGCTGGCTCATGGCGCGCTCGGCGGTGCAGGCGCATGCGCGCCTGGCCGCCGGCACGGGCGACGCCAGCTTCCTTGAAGCCAAGGGCATCAGCGCACGTTTCTATGCCGAGCAACTGCTGCCCCGCGTGCACGCCTTGCTGGCGGCGATCAGCGCCGGGAGCGCGAGCATCATGGCGTTGGAGGAAGAGCAGTTCTGACCGCCGCGTTGTAGCGTCTGCAGCCGGGGGTACCTCACGGCTGCAGACGCCATTGGCCAGGGCGGCGTCAGTTGCATGTGTTATGAGGTAATAACGTCGAAATTGGCCGCTGTGGCGATAAATGGGGACAAAAACGCTGCCTGCCATTCAACATTCATAAAAACGTAACAACACTGCTGCAAAGTTCGGGAGCCCTTAAACACAAGGAGTTCCCTTAATGAAAAGCTTGATGAAGTCTGTTGCACTCGCCGTTACGGTATCGCTGTGCGGCACCACGGTGTTCGCTGCCGAGAGCGTCCGCCTGACCGGCTCCGGCGCCAGTTTCCCTGCACCGATCTACCTCACCTGGTTCAAGGACTTCAGCAAGAAAAGCGAAGGTGTCACCGTGGATTACCAATCCAAGGGCAGCGGCGCGGGTGTACAGGACTTCCTGAATAAAACCGTCGACTTCGCCGCCAGTGACTCGGCGATGAAAGACGAAGACATCGCCAAGGTCGCCGAAGGCGCGCAGTTGCTGCCGATGACCGCGGGCGAAATCGTGCTGGCCTACAACCTGCCGGGCAACCCCAAGGGCCTGAAGCTGCCACGGGATGTGTACTCCAACATCTTCCTGGGCAAGATCACCAAGTGGAACGATCCGCAGATCGTCGCCGCCAACCCTGACCTGAAACTGACCGATACGCCGATCACCGTGGTTGTGCGTGCAGACTCCAGCGGTACCACGGCGGTCTTCACCAAGCACCTGGCAGCGATCAATCCGCAGTTCCAGAAAGAGCTGGGTGAGGGCAACACCGTCAACTGGCCAGCCAGCGACAAATTCATCAAATCGCCCAAGAACGATGGTGTGACCGCCACCGTACGCCAGACCCCGGGCGCTATTGGCTACATCGAATACGGCTTCGCCAAGCTGGCCAAGGTTGACTTTGCCCAACTGCAAAACAAGTCCGGTCATTACGTCGTGCCGAACGCCGAAAGCGGTGCCGAAGCCCTGGCCGCGGTGAAAATGCCGGAAAGCCTGGTGGCCTGGCTGCCGGACCCGGACGGTGCCAAGTCGTACCCGATCACCTCCTACACCTGGATGATCTTCCGCAAGCAGAACGGCAACCCGGCCAAGGCCAAGGCCATGCGTGAAATGGTCGAGTACAGCCTGACCGAGGGGCAGAAAATCGCCGACTCGATGGGTTATATCCCGCTGCCGAAATCGGTCGTGGACCAGGTTCGCAAAGCGTCCGCCAACATCCAGTAACGCGCTTAGGGCCTCTCTCGGTGTGTGCTGCCAGCCATGCCGGGAGCGCTTCCCCCCTGTTCCGGAACTCGCCAATGAACACACCTTTTGTCGTACCGGTTAACCCGGATTCTGCCTGCCAGCCACCGTCTACGAAGGATTTCCTGGTTGACCGGACCTTCCGTGCGCTTGCGCGAATAGGGGTGGTGCTGGTGCTGGCATTGGTCTTTGCCTTGGTCTTCGAGGTGGGACGCAAAGCCCTTCCCGGCATGGAAAAGCACGGTTTTGACGTATTGCTCGGCAGCGTCTGGGACGTCAACCAGGGCAAGTACGGCATTCTGCCGGCTATTTGGGGCACGCTGTACAGCGCCCTGATCGCCTTGTTGATCGCCGGATTTTTCGGCGTCAGCATGGCGATTTTCCTGACCCAGGACTTCCTGCCCGCCAAGCTGGCCGCCGTGTTTCGTACCATCGTCGAATTGCTCGCCGCGATCCCCAGCGTGGTGTACGGCCTGTGGGGCATCTACGTGGTGATCCCGGCCATTCGCCCGCTGACGGCCTGGTTGAACACTGAACTGGGCTGGATCCCGTTTTTCGGCACGTCCTTGAGCGGGCCGGGGCTGCTCCCGGCGGCGCTGGTACTGGCCATCATGATTCTGCCGACCATTGCCGCGGTGTCCCAGGACGCCCTGACCGCCGTGCCGATGAAAACCAAGCAAGCGGCCTATGGCATGGGCACCACCCATTGGGAAGCGATTCTCAAGGTGATGGTCCCGTCCGCCGCCACCGGTATTTTCGGCTCGCTGGTCCTGGGCCTGGGCCGCGCGCTGGGTGAAACCATGGCCCTGGCCATGCTGGTCGGTAACGCGAACAATATCTCCCTGTCGCTGTTTGCCCCGGCCAATACCCTGGCGGCCTTGCTGGCGCTGAACTTCCCCGAAGCCGGGCCGAACGAGATCGAGGTGTTGATGTACGCGGCACTGGTGCTGATGTTGATCACGCTGATCGTGAACGTCTTCGGCTCCATGATCATGATGTATGCCCAACGGGGTAATAAGTGATGACTGATCTCACTGCAGCAACCGACCTGACCGCGCCCGCAGGCGCGATGCCCAGCTTGCAGCGCAAGTTCGAAGGCCGCGCCCTGCGTAGCCTGGTATTGACCACCCTGGTCTGGGGCGGCGCGCTACTGGCCAGCGTGCCGCTGATCTCCGTGCTCTACATGCTGATCATGCGCGGCGGGGCGCGCCTGAGCCTGGAAGTGTTCACCGAGTTGCCTCCGACGGGGTTCGAGACGGGTGGTGGCTTCGGCAACGCCATGGTCGGCACCTTTGTGATGGTCGGTATCGCGGCGGCTATCGCCGTACCGGTCGGCATCATGGCGGCGATCTTCCTGGCCGAACTGGGGCCGGACAGCAAGCTGGCCAACGCCTCGCGCTTTGCCGCCAAGATGCTCACGGGGCTGCCTTCCATCCTGGCCGGGGTGTTTGCCTATGCCCTGGTGGTGATGACCACCGGGACCTACTCGGCCCCGGCGGGCGGCGTGGCACTGGCGGTCCTGATGCTGCCCATCGTGGTGCTGACGGCGGAAGAGTCGATGAGGATGGTGCCCAAGATCATGAAGGATGCGGCCTACGGCATGGGCTGCACACGCTCGCAGGTCATCTGGAAAATCGTCTTGCCCACCGGCCTGCCGGCGATCCTCACGGGCGTCATGCTGGCCGTGGCGCGAGCGGCGGGCGAAACCGCGCCGTTGTTGTTTACCGCGCTGTTCAGCAACTACTGGATCTACCACGACGGCAGCCTGGCCGTCATGAATCCGACGGCCTCGTTGGCCGTGCTGATTTACAACTTTTCAGGCATGCCCTTCGACAACCAGCTTGAGCTCGCCTGGGCGGCCTCGCTGGTGCTGGTCATGATCGTGCTGGTCGTAAATATCGTCAGCCGTATTTTCGGCAAGCCCAAGTATTGAGAACGGGAGCACCTGAATTTTGAACGTATCAACTGCGCAACGAGCCGCTCCGTTTGTCACCCAGGCGCCTGTGGTCATGGACTGCAAACTGGACAAGATTTTCTACGGCAACTTCATGGCCGTGCGTGACAGCCATGTGCCGATCGAAAAAAACAAGATCACCGGCTTCATCGGGCCTTCCGGCTGCGGCAAAAGTACCGTGCTGCGTAGCCTCAACCGCATGAACGATCTGGTGAAGGGCTTTCGCTTCGAGGGCCATGTGCATTTCCTCGGGCAGGACGTCTACGGCAAGGGCGTTGATCCAGTGGTCGTGCGCCGCTATATCGGCATGGTGTTTCAACAGCCGAACCCGTTTTCGATGAGCATCTTCGACAACGTCGCCTTCGGCCTGCGCCTCAACCGCTACAAGGGCGACCTGGGTGATCGCGTCAAGCACGCCCTGCAAGGCGCCGCGCTGTGGGATGAGGTCAAGGACAAGCTCAAGGTCAGCGGCCTGTCGCTGTCCGGTGGCCAGCAGCAACGGCTGTGTATCGCCCGCGCCATCGCCACCGAGCCGGAGGTGCTGTTGCTCGACGAGCCTTGTTCCGCGCTGGACCCGATCGCCACCCGCCGGGTCGAGGAACTGATGGTCGAGTTGAAGAAGGACTACACCATCGCGCTGGTCACCCACAATATGCAGCAGGCCATCCGCGTGGCGGACACCACGGCCTTCTTCTCAGTGGACATTTCCCAGGGCACGCGCACCGGCTACCTGGTGGAGATGGGCCCCACCGCGCAGATTTTCGACAACCCGCGCGAACAAATGACCGGGGACTACATCAGCGGCAAGTTCAGCTGACCCACTTATCCAACGTTTCTCAGGATTGCCAATGCCTGCAACACGTCGTCTTGATTTGCCCGCGATCGAACGCGCACTGCGTGAGGTACAGAGCCGCTTTGCCGAACTCAGCCGGCACTTTACCGAGCCGCGCGACCCCTTGACGGACGAAGTGCTGCACAACGTGCTTGAAGGCTACGCGCTGATTGACGATTATGTCGCTCGCGGCGTCGACCTGTTCGATCTGCAGCAACTGAACCTGATGCTGGAGATCAACGCCACCGTGCTCTGCGGCAAGGACCCGGTGCGTCGGCTGGAATACGCCCAGCACCTGGCGGCCACCGAGGAGCACTTTTTCAACAACGTTGAAGGTGGCATCAAGGACTTGTACAACTGGTATTGCGCGTATCGCAGTGAGTCCGTGTGGAAGCGTGCCGCGGGTGTGTATGTGCGCATCCTCAGCAAGCCGCAATTGTTCATCGAGGGTAACAACCGCAGTGGCTCGCTGATCGTCAGCTACTTGCTGATGCGCGCCGGGTTGCCGCCGTTCGTGCTGACGCTGGATAACGCCGAGGGCTATTTCAACCCGTCCTCGGTCATACGCAACTCCGCCAAGCATGGCGTCAAGGCGTTGTACGAATTGCCCAAGATCAAGAAAAAATACGCTGCGTTCCTGGAAGATAAGGCGCCTGATCCAATGAAGTTTTTCCTGAGCGACACCGCCGTGCCTGCCTATCAGGGAGGCCTTTGATGGGACGGTATTCAGTGACCGACACGCTCCAGCGCCTGTTCAAACGCCCGCGCATCCGTATCTCGTTTGATATCGATGACACATTGGCCTGCCAGCTCCACCATAGCGCCGTCGAACGCAGCCGGCTGCCGGCCTGTGTCCACCGGTTGCTCGGCGAGCCGCTGCGCCTGGGGACACGCGCCCTGACCCGCGAACTGCGCCGCCAGGGTTGCAGCATCTGGGTCTATACCTCGTCCGGTCGCACACCGTCCTATATTCGGCGTTGGCTCATGCTGTATGGCATCCGTGTCGACGGTGTGGTCAACAGCGTGCTGCACAACCGTGCGCTGACGGTGCATGGCCTGTCGAATACCCCCTCCAAATTTCCGCCGGCCTTCGATATCGACTTGCATGTCGATGATTCCGAAGGTGTGCGCAGTGAAGGCCATGACCATGGTTTCCGCGTGGTCGTGGTGGACCCGCAGGACGAAAACTGGGCACAGCGAGTGCTGGATGCCGTCGCTCATGTCCAGGCGCAACTCGCCCGGCAGCAACCGCTCAGGCACCCACAGCCTGCGCGACCACGGGCGCAAGTGTTCTCCTCCTGAGCATGGGTATCTGCTTTGGTGAGCGGGCTTGTCCTAATGCCGTTCAGTTAAGGCTTTTTTGTAGGAGCGAGCTTGCTCGCGAAGAACTCACAGGCGCCGCGTTCACTCAGGAAACACGCGTTATCGTTGACGTTTTTCGCGAGCAAGCTCGCTCCTACAGAAGGCGATGTACGCTTAACTGAACGGCATTAGGGCAAGCCCGCTCGCCACAACAAGCCTGCTTGCCGGGGCGATCGCCGGAATACGCCTTTCAGCGCATATGCAGAATAATCGGGCTGCTGCTGGCCGGGTCTGTATGCCCGCGCAGCTTGGCCACCGCCTTCGCGTCGACCGCGCCACCGCTGTTGCCCCAACTGCTGCGCACGAAACTCAGAACCTCGGCGATTTGCGCGTCGGTCAGTTGCTCGCGGAAGGCCGGCATGCGGTACGCGTCCGGCACGCCGGCGGCGACGACGCGTTGCGAGCCGTTGAGGGTGATGTTGATCGCCGAGGCGTCTTCCTTGGCCAGTGCCGAGGTGGCGCCGGCCAGCGGTGGCATCCACTCGGGTTGGCCCTTGCCGTCAAGGCCGTGGCAGGAGGCGCAGCGGGTCGCGTAGGTGTGCGCGCCGGGGGAGTCCGGGCGCGCTTCGGCGGTCACGTAGTGCCAGGGTGTGCCGTCGCGCTGCGGGTCGCCGGGCAGTGACTTGAGGTAGCGCGCGATGGCCGCCAGGTCGTCGTCAGCCATGAACTGGGTGGAGTTGTTGAAGGCTTCGGTCATCGAACCGTAGACCACCGCGTGTTGATTACGCCCGCTCTTGAGGAACTGCACGATCTCCGGTTCGCTCCAGCGCCCCAGCCCGGTGTTGGGGTCCTGGCGCAGGCTGGGGGCGTACCAACCGTCGAGCAGGGCGCCGGCGAGGAACGGCGCGCCGGATTCGTCGAGGGCCTTCTCGTTGAAAGCCAGGCCGCGCGGCGTGTGGCAGCTGCCGCAGTGGCCCGGCCCCTGGACGATGTAGGCGCCGCGGTTCCACAGCGCGTCCTGGCTGGGCTTGGCCGCGTAGGTGGCGGTCGGCGCGAACAGGCCGTTCCACAACGCGATGGGCCAGCGCATATTCAGCGGCCAGGGAATATCGCTGGGGATATTCGGCTGCT
This sequence comes from Pseudomonas sp. G11, assembly GCF_029457515.1. Taxonomy (NCBI): domain Bacteria; kingdom Pseudomonadati; phylum Pseudomonadota; class Gammaproteobacteria; order Pseudomonadales; family Pseudomonadaceae; genus Pseudomonas; species Pseudomonas sp. G11. The sequence continues at coordinate 5,155,367 of NZ_CP120377.1, read as the reverse complement.
TGGCCGGTTGCACGCCATGCATGAAAAACGCGTACAGCGCACGCACGTCATCGTCGCTGAGCTTGGCATAGGACGGGTAGGGCATGGCCGGGTAGAGGCGTCGACCACCTGGCGCTACGCCGTGGCGCACCGCGCGGTCGAAGTCGGCCAGGCTGTAGGCGCCGATGCCGGTGCCCTGGTCGGGGGTGATGTTGGTGGCGTGGATAGCTCCCAGCGGCGTGGCCATCTCCAGGCCGCCGGCAAACGGCGCCTTGCCCGGCAGGCTGTGGCAGGCCACGCAGTCGCTGAGGCGGGCGACGTACTCGCCACGGCTGATCAGGGCCGGCTCGCTACTGGCGGCCGCTTCCTGTGCGAAGGGTGAAGCGGGCTGGCGGTTGACATACCAGGCCAGCAGCGCGGCGGCGACCAGGCCGGCCAGCGCGAGCCAGCCTACGGTTCTTGCGAATCGGCGGTTGTTCATGGGCGTTCCTTGTCGGTTAGCTGAAGGTGTATCGGCTCAATGGCAGGCTGCGGATGCGCTGGCCAGTCAGCTGCGCGACCGCATTGGCCACCGCCGGCGCCACGGCAGGCAGCGGTGGTTCGCCGATACCGCCCATCTTTTCGCCACTTTCGACGATCTTGACGTGCACCTGGGCCATGCGCGAAGGCGGCAGGATCGGGTACAGGTCGTAGTTGCGCGCACGTGGCTTGCCGTCCACGTACACCGCTTCCTCCAGCAAGGTTTGCGACAGGCCCAACGCCACGGCGCCATTGACCTGGGCCTCAATGATCGCCGGGTTGACGATGCTGCCCGGATCGATGGCTTCCCAGATCTGGTGCACCTTGACCTGGCCCTTGTCGATCGACACTTCGGCGATCACTGCGGCGTGGGAGCCAAACGGCGAAGCCATGGCCACGCCGCGCGCGCGTCGGGTGCCATCCTCGGCGGTGTAGGGGCCACGCTTCCAGCCACCGGACAGCTCGCCCACCGCGTTGAGCAAGGTGGTCAGCCGTGGGTTGTCGCGCAGCAGGTGCAGGCGCAGCTCAAAGGGATCGCGGCCGCCTTTGTCCGCCAGTTCATCAAGGAACGCTTCGTAGAAGAAGTCGTTGAGCGAATTGCCCACCGAGCGCCAATAGCCGAGCATGGCCGGGCCCTTGCCGTAGATCTGCGCGATGCGTTTGTTGGGGATGGCGTAGCTCTTGCCCGACAGCCCTTCAAGGGCCGTGGGGTCGAGCTTTTCGCCCTGTTTGCCGGCGATGGCTTCGGTGGGGCCTTCGGTGGCGCTGACTGCCTCGATTGCCACGGGCAAGCCTTCGGCGTCCAGCGCGGCGCGGAACTTGACCACCGCCACCGGGCGCAGCACATCGCGCAGAAACTCTTCCTCGCGGCTCCAGATCAACTTGATCGGACGGCCCACCGCCTTGGCCAGGGCGATGGCCTGCGGGTACGGGCTGGCCGAGTCATACAGGAAATGGCGGCCGAAAAAGCCGCCCAGCAGGGGCGAGTGCAGGTTGATTTTGGACGGGTCGAGACCGGCGCGCTTGGCGATGTCGGCGCGGAACAGGTCGGGCGCCTGGTTGGGCAGCCAGATGTCCAGCGTGCCGTCGGGGTTGAAGCGTGCCAAGGCCGACGGCGGCTCCAACTGAGCGTGGTTGACGTATTGATTGTGGTAGGTGGCTTCGACCTGGGTCTTGGCGCTTGCCAGGGCGGCGGCGACGTCGCCTTGGTTTTCGTCGTCGCGGGCCGGGCCTTGTTGGGCCGCAAGAAAATCACGGTACGTGTCGCTGGAAAAATTCGCCGGCATCACGCGCACGCTGGCATCGGCGGCAGCTTCCTGCCAGTCGACCTGGATCGCCTCGGCGGCGCGCTTGGCGTGCCACCAGCGTTCGGCCACGACGGCGACCGCCCCAGGCAGTTGATGCACCGAGTGCACGCCTTTCATGGCTTCGACCTGGGCCTGGTTGCGCAGGCCGCCCACGCTCATGCCCAGGCGCGGCGCATGCTGCACGGCGGCGTGGAGCATGCCGTCGACCTTCATGTCGATGCTGTATTGCGCCTTGCCGGTGGATTTGTCATAGGCATCCAGGCGCTTGACCGGCTTGCCGATCCAGCGGAACTGGCTCGGGTCGCGCAGGGTGATGCTGGCCGGGTCGGGCACCGGCATGTCCAGCGCGCGACTGGCCAGCTCGCCGTAGCCCAGTGAGCGGCCGGACGCGGCATGAACCACACGGCCCGGCTGGGTGGTCAGCTCGGCCAGCGGTACGCCCAACTGCTTGGCGCCGGCCTGCAACAGCATGGCGCGGGCCAGGGCGCCGAGGCGGCGCATGGTCGGGTAACTCATGCGCACCGACATGCTGCCGCCGGTAATGCGCATGCCGTTTTCCATCACCACATACGCTTCACCGGGCGGCGCGGCTTCGACGATGAACGTGGCGGGGTCGGCGTCCAGCTCTTCGCCGACAATCTGCGCCATCGCGGTATGGGTGCCTTGGCCACCTTCCATGAAGGGGCTGAGCAGGCGCACGCTGCCGTCCGGGCGGATCTCCAGGAACGCCGGCACCTGGGTGCCGCGTTCCGCCGTGGCGGCGGCCTGCACCCGGGCCGCGCCCAGCGGCAAGCCGAATCCGATGACCAGCGCGCCCACGGCCGTGCTGGCCAGAAAGCGCCGGCGCGACAGGTTGACGGGCTCGCTCAGCGACAGGTCGGGTAGCTCGTAGCGCGTGTTCATCAGGCATTCTCCTGCTTGGCCAGGTCATGCACTGCGGTACGAATGGCGTTATAGGTGCCACAGCGGCACAGGTTGACCATCGCCGCTTCGATCTGCGCATCACTCGGCGCGGGGGTATGCTTGAGCAGCGCGGTGGCGGCCATCACCTGCCCGGACTGGCAGTAACCGCATTGCGCCACTTGATGCTCGACCCAGGCGGCGACCACCCGCTGGCCCACCGCATCGGCCTCGATGGCCTCGATGGTGGTGATCTCGCGACCGACCACACCCGCCACCGGTGTGACGCAGGAACGCACCACGTTGCCGTCCACCAGCACCGAGCAGGCGCCGCATTGCGCCAGGCCGCAGCCGTACTTGGTACCGGTCAGCCCAAGGTCATCACGGATGACCCACAGCAATGGCGTGTCGGCGTCGGCATCGACCTGATAGGACTTTTGGTTGATTCGTAGCTCCATGATGCATGGCTCCGTGGCTCATCGGCTGATCTTCGGTCGGTGGGGCTTTTTTCTTATGCGAGCGACAGGCGCTCATTGTCGAACTCTAGACCAGGGGGCAAGGGCTATCTATCAAAGCGCCGATAAGTCGGAGGATCAGGCAAGTATTCAAGAGGATTGGGCGATCGCGGCGCGGCAGGCCGCTCCCGGTGCGGACCTGTTCGGCTTTCGGGGGGCGTCTGGTTGGGGGCGGTGTATCAGTTGGCAAAGCAGCCGTAGGCGTGGCGGAACATCCCCACCGGCCTACGGCTCATATCAATCAACGAAACGCTGGCACGACCTGCTCGATAAACAGCGCCAGGGATTTCTTCTTCTCGGCGTGGGGCAAGCTGTTGTCGCACCAGAAGCTGAACTCATCCAAGCCCAATTCCTGGTAGTACTTGATGCGCGGGATGATCTCTTCGGCGGTGCCGATCATCGCGGTCTTGTGCAGGCTGTCCAGTTCGAACTCGGGGCGGGCGGCGAATTTTTCCTCCGGGCTTGGCGCCAGGAAGCCGTTGACCGGCACCTCTTTGTTGCCGAACCAGGCATCGAAGGTGCGATAGAACTTGGAGATCGCCTTGGCCCCGACTTTCCAGCCCTCTGGATCGTCGGCGGCGTGTACGTGGGTGTGGCGCAGCACCATCAATTGCGGGCGCGGCACCGCCGGGTTGTTGTCCAGGGCGGCCTGGAATTTGTTCTTCAGGTCGAGCACCTCTTCATCGCCTTTCATCAGCGGCGTGACCATCACGTTGCAGCCGTTGGCCACCGCGAAGTTATGTGAGTCCGGGTCGCGGGCGGCGATCCACATCGGCGGGTTGGGCTTTTGGATCGGTTTGGGCACGCTGGTGGAGGTGGGGAACTTCCAGAGGTCGCCATCATGGGCGTAGTCGCCCTGCCACAGCGCGCGCACCACCGGCACCATTTCGCGCAGGGCCTGGCCACCGCTGGAGGCGGGCATGCCGCCGGCCATGCGGTCGAATTCCACCTGGTAAGCGCCACGGGCCAGGCCGACTTCCATGCGGCCGTTGCTGATCACGTCGAGCAAGGCGCATTCACCCGCCACCCGCAGCGGGTGCCAGAACGGCGCGATGATGGTGCCGGCGCCCAGGTGAATGGTGGTGGTCTTGGCCGCGAGGTAAGCCAGCAATGGCATCGGGCTGGGCGAGATGGTGTATTCCATGGCGTGGTGCTCGCCAATCCATACGGTGCTGAAACCACCGGCTTCGGCCATCAGGGTCAGTTCGGTCAAGTCTTCGAACAGCTGGCGGTGGCTGATGCTTTCATCCCAGCGCTCCATGTGTACGAACAGGGAAAACTTCATGACGCTTACCTCGGATCTATTGTGATCGGCCTGTCGACTGCGGGCCCTTGAATGCTCACGCCCTTGTGAAGCCTGCCAGTGATGACGGCTGTTCGGCGGATTGATTGTTGGTATACCATAATACGGAATATCCGCAAAACTTTTCTCTCCAACGGTCGCACTCTCACCTCACAAGGAAGGCGAGCTAGATGAACATAAAACAAAAATTGATCCTGGCCTTTACGGTGATCGCCAGCCTGCCGGTGATTCTGGTGGCTGTGATGATCATCCTCAACGTGCGTCATGAAGCACGGGATGGCTTTATCGACGGCAGCGAGCGCGAGATCCGCCAGGTCGACAACGCCATGCAGCTGTTTTTCGAGGGCATCAGCCAGAACGTCGCCTACCTGGCAGCGCACCCGCAGTTGCAGGGCATTGATGGCGATGTGAAACGCTACCTGGCCGCCGATGCTGCGCGCGTCGCCCCCGGTGTGCGTGACGAGCAGGTGTTCAAACTGTTCGAAGGCTTGGCCAAGAGTCATTCGGCCTATACCTATCTGTCCTTGGGCACCGAAGACGGTGGTTATGTGTTCTGGCCCGGCGACCCCCAGCTCGCCAGCTACGACCCGCGCACGCGTCCCTGGTACAAAACCGCGATGGCGCAGCCGGGCAAGACCCTGCGCACCCAGGCCTACTACTGGGCCGCCGACGATGTGGTGCTGGTCAGCACCGTGCAAAGTTTCAACAGCCGCCAGGGCAAGCCGGGTGGGGTGGTGAATATCGACGTATCGCTCAAGCAACTGACCGACCTGGTCAAGCAGATCAAGTTGGGCGAGAGCGGCTACCTGATGCTGATGGAGGCCGACAATACCGTACTGGTCGACCCGAATGACCCGTCCCATAACTTCAAGGCGCTGGGCGAGTTGGGCGAGGGCTACCGGCAGTTGAGCGAGGCCGGCCAGGGTTTGGTCCAGGTCGAGCTGGCGGGGGAGCGCTACATGGCGCTTGTCTGGCCATCCAAGGCATTGGGCTGGCGATTTGTCGGGGTGATGCGCGAAAGTGAAGTGATGGCCGGCGCGGCGCGCCTGACCTGGCTGATCGCAGCCATCGCGCTGGTGTGCGCGGTGCTATTTGCCGGGGTCGGGGCCTGGTTTGCCGGGCTGATCGTCAAGCCGATTCGCGGCGTGGCCAGTGGCCTGGAAGGTATCGCTCAAGGCGAAGGTGACCTGACCGCGCGCCTGGCGATCAAGGGCCGCGACGAGACGGCGCAACTGGCCGGCTGGTTCAACCAGTTCCTCGAAGCGATCCGCACGCTGATTCAACGCATCGGCCAGGCCGCCGGGCAGATCCACAGCAGCTCTGGCAGTGCCACTGAAGTCTCGGTGGAAATGGCCGAAGTCGCCTCGCGCCAGCGCGAAGCGGTGGACATGGTCTCCACCGCGTTTCATGAAATGGTCGCCACTTCCAACGAAGTCGCACGTTCCTGCAGCCAGGCCGCCGACTCGGCCGACAACGGCCAGCGCCAGGCCCATACCGGGCAGCAACAGATCGACGCGGCGGTGAACAGCGTGGGGCGCCTGAGCGAAGAAATCGGCCACTCCGCCCAGGCCATGGAGCAACTGGAAAAAGACAGCAACGACATCCAGTCGATCCTCGGCACCATCCGCTCCATCGCCGAACAGACCAACCTGTTGGCGCTGAACGCCGCCATCGAAGCCGCGCGGGCGGGTGAGCAGGGCCGTGGTTTTGCGGTGGTGGCGGACGAGGTGCGCGCGTTGGCCAAACGCACGTCGGACTCCACCGGCGAAATCGACGGGCTGCTGGGTAACCTGGCGCGGCGCACGCACCAGATGGGCAAGCAGATGCATGCCAGCCTTGAGGTGTCCCAGGAAACGGTGGTGTCGATCAACGACGCTCGCGAAAGTTTCGGGTTGATCCGTGAGTCGGTGGACGTGATCCGCGACATGAATACGCAAATCGCCACCGCCGCGGAAGAGCAGCACCAGGTGGCCGAAGACATCAATCGGCATATCAGCCAGATTCACGGGGATGCGCAATTGGTGGCAAGCCTGGCCGACGCCACACGCCAGGATGCACAGCAATTGACGGCGTTGTCGCAGACGTTGAATCAACTGGTCAGCCGGTTTCGAACCTGACCTGTATCTGGCCGTCATCCCGCAATCAAACTGTGGGAGGGGGCTTGCCCCGATGGCGGTGGGTCAGCGACAAATAAGCGGGCTGTTCCACCGCGATCGGGGGCAAGCCCCCTCCCACATGTCTAACCGAGTACACCAGACACGACTCCGGTTGGCTCTAAGGCACACAGAAGCCAGAGCAAAACCAGACCGAGGGCTGCCTGATGATTGTGTGGCTCAGGCCGGCAGCGGCAGGGCGCCCATCTTGCCGTGGCAGTACACCAGTGGCCCGGCGTTCTGCTGGGGCACGATCAGGTTCTTCACCGAGCCGACCATGATCGCGTGGTCGCCGCCTTCGTATTCGCGCCACAACTCGCACTCGATCACCGCCGTGGCATTGGCCAGGATCGGGTTGCCCAGTGCGCTCAAGGTCCATTCGATGCCTTGCGCCTTGTCCTTGCCCTTGCGCGCGAACGCATAGGCTTCGCTTTGCTGGCCTGCGGAAAGGACGTGGATGGCAAAGCGCTTGTTCTTGATCAACACCGGGTACGAGTCGGAACTGTAGTTGGGGCAAAACAACACCAGGGCCGGGTCCATGGATAACGAGCTGAAGGCGCTGGCCGTCAGCCCGACGATTTGCCCATCATCATCGAGCGTGGTGATCACGGTGACCCCGGACGGAAACGAACCCATCACTTGTTTGTAGATGGCGGCATCGATCATGGGACGGTCCTCTGCGGGTTGAGCGGCTTTTATAGGTTTGTAGGTATGATGGTATACCGTAATACAATACGTGCAACCGCTTTTTCAATCGCCCGATGAACGTCGATCCTGGCTCTTACAGCCAATAAATACGGGGACTATGCCAGGAAATAACCGCGTGCCCTGTGGCACACTTGCGGATCAGATGCGCGCTGAGACTACGGATCAGTCTTGTGAAAATGTTGGAATACCATAATATGGTGTTCATCTGAGGGGCGGCCGCAGAGCTCCCCCGGTTTGGCGTCAAACAACTATAAGATCAGACAAACGCGAGTTCATTTCCATGCCCCAGATGTCCCGGCAAGACCCCCTGATCGAGCATCACACGGTCGATTACGTTCCCCTCGCAGAGCGCCATGGAAAGGCCCGCGACCTGTTCACCTTATGGTTCAGCACCAACATTGCACCGCTGCCCATCGTCACCGGCGCCATGGTGGCCCAGGTGTTCCATCTCAACCTGGTGTGGGGGCTGCTGGCGATTGCCCTTGGGCACCTGCTCGGCGGCATCGTGATTGCCCTCGCATCGGCGCAGGGCCCGCGCATGGGCATCCCGCAGATGGTGCAGAGCCGGGGCCAGTTCGGCCGTTACGGTGCGTTGCTGATTGTGTTCTTCGCAGCGCTGATCTACATCGGTTTCTTCATTTCCAATATCGTGCTGGCGGGCAAATCCATCGTCGGCATCGTGCCGTCGGTCCCGGTGCCGGCAAGCATCCTGATCGGCGCGCTCGCCGCCACGGCTATTGGCGTGATCGGCTACCGCTTTATCCATAGCCTCAACCGTATCGGTACCTGGGTGATGGGCAGCGCGTTGCTGGCGGGGTTCGTCTACATCTTCGCCCATGACCTGCCGGCGGACTTCCTCACCCGTGGCGGCTTCAACGCGACCGGCTGGCTGGCCACCGTATCGCTGGGGGTGATCTGGCAGATCAGCTTTTCGCCCTACACCAGCGACTACTCACGCTACCTGCCGGCGGATATCGGCATCACTCGGCCATTTATCGCGACTTACCTGGGCGCGACCCTTGGCACCATCCTGTCCTTCGCCTTTGGCCTGGTCGCGGCATTGGCCACCCCCGAAGGCACCGAAGCCATGCTCGCCGTCAAGCAAGCCACCGGCTGGCTGGGGCCGATCCTGATGGTGCTGTTCCTGCTCAACATCATCAGCCACAACGCCCTGAATCTGTATGGCGCGGTGCTGTCGATCATCACCTCGGTCCAGACCTTCGCCAGCCACTGGACCCCCAGCATCAAGGTGCGCGTGCTGCTCTCAGGCGTGATCCTCGCCGGTTGCTGTGTCGTCGCGTTGGGCGCGTCGGCGGACTTCATTTCGCAATTTATCGGCCTGATCCTCGCGCTGTTGCTGGTACTGGTGCCGTGGGCCTCGATCAACCTGATCGACTTCTACGTCATCAAGCGCGGGGTCTATGACATTGCCTCGATCTTCCAGGCGGATGGCGGGGTGTACGGGCGTTTCAACCTGCATGCGATCGTGGCGTATTTCCTTGGCATCCTTGTGCAACTGCCGTTTGCCAATACCTCGCTGTATGTGGGGCCGTGGGCCAACCTGGTGGAAGGCGCGGATTTGTCGTGGCTGGTGGGGTTGGTGGTGACGTGTCCGTTGTATTACTGCCTGGCGACACGGAATCAAGCAGCCAAGCAGGTAGCGGCGCGGTTGAGTACGTAGAGTAAAACTGCGCGTTGGAGTTTCCTTGGTGGCGTAATGCTATTAATCTTGCTCTCTTTTGAAGGTCTTAGGGAAGAGAGCGATGCAGTTTTTTGAGCGCAGTGCCGAGCCGCCGCCGAAATTTTTCCGTGGAAGCGTAGCGAGTGGGGCCCGGCACCGGTTGCTGCAATTTTTTGAATTGGATCCGGTAGAACGTGCGCAGACGCGTTTTTCAGATCATGCGCTCGACCTCAAGGACGGTACCGTGTTCGATGGGCTCGGGCGTTTATTTCGGGGTAAGTGCGCATTTTGTGAAACTCGGGGTGAGACATTTCCCTATCGGTTTCGACCGTCAGCTTCTGCAACGCCGGAAGCTAAAAATAGTCATCTGTATTACAGCTGGCTTGCTAATGCCTGGGAGAATATTTACCCGATTTGCCATCGCTGTGTACCACGCCAATCAGAATTTTTCCCAGTAACAGGCAACCGTGTACGTCTGCCTGATATTGACGATATTCAGTGGTACGTTGATGAGGATTTGGGATCGTGGCGGGGCTACCCTATTGCCGAAAGACAGCTTTTAATCGACCCCTGTCGTAACGAGCGCTTTTACGATTATTTCTTTATATCAATTACAGGCATGTTGCAAAAGCAGGGGGCAAGGGGCGCCCTAACAATTGAGCACTTCAAGCTTAATCGTGAAGATTTGGTGGAAAAACGCCGTATCAGGTTGGGGGAGTATCGAAGGTTGCTTCTGACTCCCGACACCACTGAACGCCTGGTAGTTGTTGAGGGAAATTTTCCGATTTTCGACTTCTCCAATCTGGAGTTTGGTGGTTTGTGGTATTTACAGTGCCGAATGATAGTTCAGCATTTATCACGTGCACTTAAGAAAAAGGTAGATGTTTCGCGTACCAAAGTGGGTCATTCATTTCGTGCCCTGTCCCTGCATAAAGGTTTTGATGAATATCGGGAAATATTGCAGAGCTGGATTGAAACGGGTGATTTTGGCCGTTACCCGTCGATCGCAATAACTCAGCCGGAGCGTGTCGAACCAACGAGTATGTCGGACGAGCAACTGCCCGTTACTCCCTCGGTATACCCTTCTTTGCTTTCAATTGAGCTGACCCATTTTAAAGCCATCGATTATCTCAAGTTGCAACTGACTCTTCCAAGCGCGGATTCGGTATTAAGCAGTGAACCAATGCATTCGGCCATGTTGATCCTAGGAGAAAATGCCACTGGAAAAAGCTCGATTCTTGAGGCTACCGCTCTTGCATTGTCTGACCGGAAAACTCGAAAGGCTCTAGGGCTGAAAGCTAGCGACCTAGTGCTAGATTCGACTCAGCTAGGTGCGAAAAACCAGGATGGGATGCTTTCAGCTCAGATTCGCCTCGGCTTTGACGAGGGTCCCGATACTGTGTTGGAGATCAATAAAGCGGGTTGGAAACCGCAGACATCGTTTTTGCGTCCCCCAGTGTTTGCCTATGGCGCATTTCGCCAGTACCAAAAAAATAGCGATAAATTCAAGCTTGGACATTCGGTGTTCAACCTGTTCAATTCCAACCGCCTATTACCAGACCCCGAGCCTTGGCTGTTGGCGTTAAAAGATGATGACCTCAATGAGGTGACGCGTGCCTTACGCTTTATTATGACTGTCGAGGAAAATATCCAGGTCATTGAGAAATCTGAGGACGAACTACGTTGCTTTATTGTCACAGTGCAAGGCGGTGTGAAGGTCAAGACACCCCTCACGCAGGTGTCCTCGGGATACCGTTCCGTGCTAGCAATGGTCTGCGACATCATGCGCAGGCTGATGGACCGCAGCACTAACCCGCACTATCAAAGTCTGGAAAACGCCCGTGCCATTGTGCTGATCGACGAGGTGGAAGCCCATCTGCACCCACGTTGGAAAATCCAAATCATGGGGGCTTTGCGCATGGCGTTGCCAAAGGTCACCTTCATCGCGACAAGCCATGACCCACTGTGTGTGCGCGGCATGCGTAACGGAGAAGTTATAGTGGTTCATCGCACTACAACGACTTCAGACGGGGAGGGGGGCGACACGGAGCAAAGGGCGCTTGTAGAGCAATTGCAACATCTGCCCGACATTAGCCAATTAACTATTGAGCAACTGTTGACCTCAGATTTTTTCAATGTTGCCTCAACCGACCAGCCAGTGATGAATCTGAAAATGGCCAAGCTTGCCGACTTGTTGAGCGCAAGCTATAGGGGCGAACTTTCCGACCCTGAAGATCAGCAACTAGTTGCGCGTTTCAAGCAGGAGATCAACGACGTTTTGCCGGTGGGTACAACTCGTGGACAACAGGTGGTGCAAGAGGCGGTCGCTAGATTTCTTCAGGCCCGGACCACTGCTTCCAGCGAGCAATTAAAGGCATTAGATGAAGCGGCCAAACGTGAAATCCTAGACCTCCTGGAGGGCTTCTGAGCATGCGTTATGTGGACCGAAGTCAATACTCCACGCCAAAGGTGATGGTCGCCGTTCTTGGCCACCGTTCGGAGGCGGAGCTTGAGTTGGTGAAGGTGGAGGCATACATCAAGGAAAAAGCGCGAATCCGCGCGCTGAACGAGCAGAACAAAGCGCAGGCAAAACTGGCAGGACTAAAGCCTCCCGCGACCGTCGCTAAACCGCCATCGCCCTTTCAGTTATACGGGCACGATAGCGTCCGTGCGCGACTCAATGAGATGTTCCACCGCAAGTGTGCCTACTGCGAGAGTCTCTATTACGCAACGTCGGCGATGGAAGTTGAGCATTACCGACCCAAAGAAAGCGTGCAAGGCGAAGCGGATCACGAGGGTTATTGGTGGCTAGGTGCTGCTTGGGACAACTTGTTGCCCAGTTGCATCTACTGCAACCAACGTCGCAGCCAAAGCTTACCTAGGGCATCAGGCAAACCTGTGGTGCTGCTGGAACATAAAGGGCAGTTCGAGGATCCACGTTCCGCATTCACGGGCAAAGGTACGCATTTTCCGGTCTTGGGAGCACGTGTAACCGACCGGACGGGTGATAGCTCCAAGGAGCTCCCCTTGTTGCTGAACCCATGCCTGGATCAGCCGAAAGATCACCTGGATTACTACATAGATTTCAAGAATATCATCGGGCTGATGTTGGCTAGGCCGAATGTGGGCGCAATCCCTTCGAGCATCGGACTCGACCCGAAAACCCGGGAAGAGTTTCGTGATGAGTTGGCTTTGACCCTCAGGCACAACCTCGATCTGCGAGGTTCGGTCTCGATTCTGATCTACGGCCTTAACCGCCTGGGGTTGGTGCAGGATAGAACTCGCGTGCTACGTCAGCTGATGTTCATGGAAAGTCAGGTGGTGGAAATTACCACCTTTATCAAAAAATTGAAGTTGCGGGCGTCCAAGCCCGCATACGATTACGCCGACGAGGACAAGCTTATCGAGCAGGGATTGAAGCACCTGCGCGACCGTACCGTACAACAAATGAAATCCATGGCCAAACCCCAGGCACCTTACTCCATGATGGTTCGGGCCTATCTTGAATGCTTTACGGCACGCCTAAACTGACTGACCCACGCCGCCAAACTCCTCCAACGCATCCCGCAACGCGCCCTCGAAGTATTCCTTCGAGGCGCGATCCCACAGGATATGAAACGCCGGCACCTCCACACTCCCTGTGTGGATGACAATCCCATTCACCCGCGCCACCGACGTCTGCGCCACCATGCCCGGTTTGAATGCCGGGTGGCTGAGGTCGACGCCGCACAGCTTGGCCATGACCTGGGCAATCACACCGCCGCTGAGCCGCACACAGGCATGGCTGTCCTGGCGCGGCAGCAGGTAGTTGGCGCGGTGGTCGAGTTCCCAGCGCGCTTCTTCATCGGCGATGCGCTGGCCCTCATCCTGGGGGCTGCCCAACAACAGGTATTCGTTCTGCGACAGGCGCGCCACCCAACCGCCGTCGGCCTGCGCGAGTGCGCGGTTGGGCGCATCGGGCAGGGTGAAGCCGCGTGCGCTGAGGTACTCGGCGCTTTGCGTACCGCGAAAGCCAACCCGGGGCAGGTCGGTCTGATCTTGCAACTGGCAGGCAGGCGTGAACAATTCGTGGGCTTTCAGACTGGTCATGGCTTAACCCTCCTGGCGTTGGTTGGTGGGGTCGAAGAACGGCAGTTGCACCACCTCGGCCTGGACGACGATGCCGCCCTCGACGCGAATCGGAATGCGCTGCCCCGGTGTGCTCTGGTCGATCCCGGCATAGGCCAGGCCGATGATACGGCCCAGGCTGCTGGAGTATTCGCAGGAGGTGACGTTGCCGCTGATGTCCGCGCCGTTGAGCACCAGGTGGCCTTCCAGCGGTTGTACGCTGCCCTTGGGCAGGCTGAAGCCCACCAGTTTGCGTTTCAGCGGCTGGGCTTCGAGGATGTCCACCGAGCGGCGGCCGACGAAAAACTGCTTGGTGCGGCTCACTGCCCAGCCCATGTCGATTTCCGCCGGGTGGGTCATGCCATCGGTGTCCTGGCTGATGATCACGTGGCCTTTTTCCAGGCGCAGCAGGCGTTGGGTCTCGACGCCGAAGGGGCGAATGTCAAAGGCCTTGCCGGCCGTCATCAACGCGTCCCACAACGCCAGGCCGTGGCGCGCCGGTACGTGGATTTCATAGCCCAGTTCGCCGACGAAACCCACCCGCAGCAGGCGGGCCTTGATCCCGGCCACCGTGCCCTGGCGCACGCCCAGGTAGGGGAAGCCTTCGGCACTGAGGTCGAGGTCGCTGCACACCTGTTCCAGCACCTTGCGCGAATCCGGCCCGGCTACGTTGACCGCACAGATCGCGGCGGTGACGTTGGCCACATCCACGTCCAGGCGCCACTGCGCGTTCCACTTGAGCATCTGCTGGTAGATGCGGTCGACGCCGCTGGTGGTGGCGGTGACGTAGAAATGCTTGTCGGCCAGCCGCGCGCACACGCCATCGTCGATCACCACGCCGTGTTCGTTGGTCATCAGCGCATAACGCGAACGGCCCACCGGCTGCTTGAGGAACGCAAAGGTGTACATGCGGTTGAGCAGTTCGGCGGCGTCCGGGCCGCGTACATCCAGGCCGCCCAAGGTCGACACATCGATCAGGCCAACCTTGTTGCGCACGTGCAGCGCTTCGGCCTGCATGCAGGCTTCGCGGTCCTCGGGCTTGCCATAGTAGGCCGGGCGTTGCCAGATACCGGCAGGCATCATCTTCGCCCCGGCTTGCACATGGCGCGCGTGCATCGGCGTTTGGCGGTAGGGGTCGAAGGCACGCCCGGCGACATGCGCGAGTTTTTCCGCCACGAATGGCGGCCGCGCGGTGGTCACTCCGGTTTCACTGATATTGCGCTGGGTCGCCCAGGCCACCAGCCGCGCGGTCGGCAGCGCCGAGTGGCGCCCCTGGGACGGGCCCATGCCGACCGTGGAGTAACGCTTGACCAACTGCACATCGCGGTAGCCGATGCGGGTGGCGTTGACGATGTCCGCCACTTGCAGGTCTTCGTCAAAATCCACGAAGTCCTTGCCCTTGGGGTGCGGGAAGATTGGCCAGTGGAAGTTGACCTGGGCTTCGCTGCGCAGCGGCACGCGCGGGCTGGCAGTCTTCAAGCCGAGGGCGAGCACACTGTCGGCGGCGGCATTGGTGGCGTCTGCCAGCACGTTGTCCAACTGGTGCCGACCGTGCACGGAGCCGGCCACATTCAGGTTCTGCGGCAAACCGCTGAGGCTGAACTCCGCACGCGAGTCGTCATAGGCCAGCTTGCCACCGGCCTGGCACAGCAACTGATAGACCGGCATATAACCGGCGGACATGCACAGCAGGTCGCAGTCGATCACTTGCCCGCTGGCGCTGACCTGGCCCTGGCCGGTGATCTGACGCACGTCGACGCCCTTCACATGGCGCAGGCCTTTTTCATGCAGGGCCTCGAACACCGTGCTGTTGGTCAGGCACGGGATCTTGCGCTGGGCCAGGGCCGCGGGCAGGGCGTTGTCTGCCGGAGCGTGACGCAGGTCGATCACGGCGGCCACGTCGACGCCCTGGTCATGCAGGTCGAGGGCGGCGAGGTAGCCGTCATCGTTGCCGGTGAGCACCACGGCGCGCTTGCCGGGCTTGACCGCATAGAGCTTCATCAGGCGTTGCGCGGCACTGGTGAGCATCACCCCCGGTAGATCGTTGTTGCGGAAGACCACCGGTTGGTCGAACGAACCGCTGCACACCAGGCACTGTTGCGCGCGCACCTTATACAGGCGCTTGCCCTGGATCACCGGCAGGTAGTTGTCGGTAAACCAGGCATTGCAGGTGGCATCGGTGAGCACTCGGATATTCGCGTGCTGCTGCACCACGTCCAGCAACTCGCGGCGCAAGGTGTCGGCGCGGGTGCCGGCGATATCGAAGCGCGCATAGGTCAGCGACCCACCGAGGATCGGCTGCTGTTCGATCAGCAACACCTTGGCTCCGGCATTCGCGGCGGTCAGCGCGGCCTGCAAGCCGGCGGGGCCGGCACCGATCACCGCGAGGTCGGTAAACAGGTAGGCCTTGTCGTAGTACTCGGGTTGGAACCTCAGGTCGAGCACGCCCAGGCCGGCCTTTTTACGGATGATCGGCTCCCAGACTTTCCACATGCCCTTGGGCTTGTAGAACGAGCGATAGTAGAAACCCACCGGCATGAACCTGGAGAACTTGCCCAGGTAGGCGTCCTTGTCGTTGTCCAGCGAACCGTTGACGTTCTGCGCCGTCACGGCCAAGCCGGCGGACAGCGCGTGGGCATCGGCCAGCACGTTGGGTTCGCGGGGCAGTTGCACCAGGCTGTTGGCGTCCTGGCCGGCCATGGTCAAGGGGCCGCGTGGGCGGTGGTATTTGAACGAACGCGACATCAGGAAGCGCTCGTTGGCGAGCAGGGCACTGGCGATGCTGTCGCCCTGTAAACCTTGGTAGGGCAGGCCGTCGAAACTGAAATCGAGTGGCTGGTCACGCTGGATCAGCAGGCCCATGGGGGCGGGGAGGCGGTTCATCCGGCGATCTCCTTGGCGGTGGTGAAGTCGACGCGGGTGGTAAATAACTCGCGGGGATCGAAGGTGCGCAGGATTTCATCGGTGACCGTGTGGCGTTCGGCGAGGAACCAATAGCTGGAGGGCGTGTGCATCCACCATTCGCGCACCACACCGGCGAGGTTGTCGGTGTTGAACACGTAGTCGGCCCATTCGGCATCGCTGCACGTCACTGGGTCGGGCATCGGTTTGAATTCACCGCCATAGGTGAACTCGCTGATATTGCGTGGCCCGTTGAGCGGGCACATCATGATTTTCATAGTCCGCTCTCCGTCAGTGACTGGCCGCCGTGGCGCCCATCTCGTTGACTTGCTGGAAGGTCGAGAAACGTTCGAGACCAAACGGCTTGATCAGCTCCGGCACCTTGCCGCCGCTGGCGACCAGCTCGGCCATGGTCTTGCCGCAGATCGGCGTGGCCTTGAAGCCCCAGGTGCCCCAGCCGGCGTCGAGGTAGTAATTTTTTACCGGCGACAGGCCCATGATCGGACTGTAGTCGGGGGTCATGTCGGTGATCCCGGCCCACTGGCGCATCAACTTGGCATTGGCGAGGAAGGGGAACATCTCGATGGCATGGGCCAGCAGGCTTTCCTTGAGGTCCAGGGTCGAGCGCGTGTTGAACAGCGGGTAAGGGTCGGAGCCACCGCCGAACACCACTTCGCCGCGGCTGGTTTGCTGCACGTAGCAGTGCAGCGCCGAGGAACTGACCAGCGGATCGAGGAACGGCTTGAACGGCTGGGTGACCATGGCTTGCAGCGGGAAGGTCTGGATCGGCGAGCGAATGCCGGCCTTGGCCATCAGCAGCGAGCTGTGCCCGGCAATCGCCTGCACCGCGCAGCCGCACCGGATGGTGCCGCGATTGGTCTTCACCGCCGTGATGGCGCCGTTCTCGATCACCAGGTCTTGCACTTCGGTGAGCTGATGGATTTCCACGCCGCGCTTGGCCGCCTGCTTGGCGTAGCCCCAGGCCACGGCGTCGTGGCGCGCGGTGGCGCCGTCGATATGCCAGAGCCCGGCGATCACCGGCAAGTGGCCGGGGTCGAGGTTGAGGCTGGGCACCAGCTCGCGGATCTGCTGGCGGTCGATCATCTCGGTACGCCCGCCGAAGTGCTTGTTGACCTCAGCGCGCTGGCGGAACGAACGCACGGTGGCGTCGGTGTGGGCCAGGGTCAATTGGCCGCGCTCGGAGTACATGATGTTGAAGTCGAATTCGTTGGACAGCGACTGGAACATCTTCACCGACTCGGCATAGAAACGAACGCCTTCGCTGGTGAGGTAGTTGGAGCGGATCACCGCGGTGTTGCGCGCCGTATTGCCGCCGCCCAGGTAAGACTTTTCCAGCACTGCGATATTCGTGATGCCGTGGTACTTGGCCAGGTAGTAGGCGGTCGCGAGGCCATGGCCGCCGGCGCCGATGATCACGACGTCATAGCTGGCCTTGAGTTCCTTGGGCGGTGGCAGGTCCACCTCCACCGGGTACTCCGAACTCAGTCCGTATTTCAATAGATTGAATGGCATACGGCCTCCGATTGGCTGCGTAAGGTGTGGTGTTGCGCGAGGGCGGCGGCCACGGTGTTTTTCATCAGGAAGGCAATGGTCATCGGCCCGACACCGCCGGGCACCGGGGTGATGGCGGCGACATGGGGCAGGGCGCTGTCGAAGTCGACATCGCCCACCAGGCGGCTGCGGCCGTCGTCGTCGATGCGGTTGATGCCGACATCGATCACCACCGCGCCAGGCTTGAGCCAGCTGGCGTCGATCAAGCGTGCACGGCCTACGGCGGCGATCACGATATCGGCCTGTTTGCACAGGGCCTGGGCATTTTGGCTGCGCGAATGCAGCACGGTCACCGAGCAGTCCGCCTTGAGCAGCAGCGCGGCCATGGGTTTGCCGACGATGTTCGAGCGGCCGATCACCACCGCGTGTTTGCCGCGCAGGTCGCCGCAGGTTTGCTCCAGCAGGTACAGGCAGCCGCTCGGCGTGCACGGCGTGAGTACCGCGCGCCCCTGGCTGAGGCCGCCGACGTTCTGGCTGTGAAAACCATCGACGTCCTTGTCCGGTGAGATGGCCTCCAAGGCACGCAGTTCGTCCATCTGCGCCGGCAACGGCAATTGCAGGAGGATGCCGTGGATCGCCGGGTCGGCATTCAGTTGGCCGATCAGGATCAACAGTTGTTCGGTGCTGGTGTCATCGGGCAGGCGATGCTCCACGGAGCGGATGCCCACCTCTTCGGCGCGCAGGATCTTGTTGCGCACATAGACCTGGCTGGCCGGGTCGTTGCCCACCAGGATCACCGCCAGGGCCGGTTGAATGTCTTGCGCATGCAGGTGCGCCACGTCCTCGCGCACTTGCAGCAGCACCTGCGCGGCGGCGGCTTTGCCGTCGATCAGTGTGGGCGCGCTCACCGGAACACCACCGTTCTGTCCTGGTTGAGGAAGACGCGGTGCTCCAGGTGGTACTTGACCGCCTTGGACAGGGCCACGGTTTCGGTGTCGCGGCCGATGGCGACGAGGTCGTCGGGCTTGTACACGTGGTCGACGCGCTGTACTTCCTGCTCGATGATCGGGCCCTCATCCAGGTCGCTGGTCACGTAGTGCGCGGTGGCGCCGATCAGCTTCACGCCGCGTTGATAAGCCTGGTGATAGGGCTTGGCGCCCTTGAAACCGGGCAGGAACGAATGGTGGATATTGATCGCCCGCCCCGACAGTTGCCGGCACAGGTCGTCGGAGAGGATCTGCATGTAGCGCGCCAACACCACCAGTTCGGTGCGGGTGTCGTCGACGATCTTCATCAGCTCGGCTTCCTGCGCGGCCTTGTTGTCCTTGGACACAGGCAGGTAAATAAAGCGAATACCCTCACGCTCGGCCATGGGCCGCAGGTCGAGGTGGTTGGAGACGATGGCGGTGATGGTCATGTCCATCTCGCCCTTGTGGTAGCGGTAGAGCAGGTCGGTGAGGCAGTGGTCGAACTTGCTCACCATCAGCATCACGCGCATCGGCTCGCGGGTGTCGTACAGTTCCCACTGCATATCGAAGGCCTGGGCGACCTCGGCGAAACCGTCCCTGATCTCTTGCAGGTTGCCCGCATGGCCATCGTTGAAACGGAACACCGCGCGCATGAAGAAGCGGCCGCTGAAGTCATCGTCGAACTGCGCCATCTCCCCGATGTAGCACGCCTTGTCTGCCAGGTAGGTGGTGACGGCAGCGACAATGCCGGACACCGCGGGACAAGTGACTTTGATGATGAAATGGTTTTTTTCGTGTTGCATGACACGTCCTCGGGATGATGGCGGCAGCTCATCGCATAGCGAAAAAATGTCTGAGGACAGCAGGCTCATTCCTTGAGCGCGTTTTCTTGTGGGGAATAAAATATTCCTGAAGTGGCTTTATAGGGGAATGGGGGCGGGGCGTCTAGGGGTTTTGGGAAAGATTTTTAACTGGGGGGAAATTTTTTGGTTGGGTTGGGTTGGGTTGGGTTGAGTACATATCCGTTTCTGCGGTAACGGCGGCTGGCGGTTCCGCTCTTACAACGGGTCACTTTTGGCAAACGCCCGGGATGCCGGCCCAGCCAAAAGTAACCAAAAGGTCTGTGCCCCACCACTCGGCACCTCGCCTAGGCTCGGTGTGCCCTCACTCCGGCTTTGGAGCGTGGGCCGCCGTCATGGGCCATCCCTGGCCCAGGACGGCTAACCCGGCGTCCTGCCGGGTTACCCACGCTCCAAAGCCTGCGTTCGGCCAGCGTGGTTTAACGGGGCGCCGAAGATCAAAAGCCAAAGCGCGGCGGCCTTAGAGCCGACCGGTGTTGTGCCTGGTGTACTCGGTTGGGAATGTGGGAGGGGGCTTGCCCCCGATGAGGGAGTGTCAGCCACTTTTTGTTAACTGACCCGGCGCTATCGGGGGCAAGCCCCCTCCCACATTTGTATCTGCATCCATCTGGTAGACCTGAGTCTGCTTTTGCTCTGTCTTTTGCTGCCTTGGCGCCGACCGTTGTTGTGGCTGGTGTACTCGGTAAAAAATGTGGGAGGGGGCTTGCCCCCGATGAGGGCGTGTCAGTCACTTATTGGTTAACTGACCCAGCGCTATCGGGGGCAAGCCCCCTCCCACATTTGGATCTCCACAGGTCAGAGATCTCCATAGGTCAAGTAGACCTCATTCTGCTTTTGCTCTGCTTTTGCTCTGGCTTTTGATCTTGATCTTAGGCGCCCCGTTAAACCACGCTGGCCGAACGCAGGCTTGAATCCGTGGGTAACCCGGCAGGACGCCGGGTTAGCCGTCCTGGGCCAGGGATGGCCCATGACGGCGGCCCACGGATTCAAGCCGGAGTGAGGGCATGCCGAGCCTAGGCGAGGCACCGAGTGGTGGGGCAGGAGCCCTTTTGGTTACTTTTGGGGCTCTTTTCCAAAAGTGACCCGCCGTAAGGGCGGAACCGCCAGTGGCCGTTACCGCAGAAACGGATATGTACACGAAACCCCCACCCCCAAAATAACGGATATGCCCACGATCACTCCTTATCCCCCCCATAATTCATAATCGACAACAACCGAATCGGCACCCGCACCAACTCCTCCGGCCCATGAGGAATTTCCCCCTCAAACGTCAAGCTGTCCCCAGCCTCCATCCGATACAGCTGATTGCCATGCCGATAAATCAACTCCCCCTCCAGCAAATGCAAAAACTCCGTCCCCGGATGAGCAAAGGTCGGAAACTCCTCACTGGCGTCATCCATGCTCACCATGTACGCCTCGAAACTCTTCTTCGGCCCGCGCGTATGGTTGAGCAGGTGATAGGTATGCCCCTTCTCGGTCCCCCGGCGCACCACTTCCATGCCCTGGTCAGCCTTGACCAGCAAGGCGCTGCCATCCTGCTGGTCGTATTCGCTGAACAACTTCGATAACGGCAGCCCGAGCACATCGCACAGGCGGCTCAAGGTATCGAGGCTGGTGGACACCTGGGCGTTCTCAATCTTGCTCAACATGCCCTGGCTGATATCGGCAATCTTCGCCACGTCGGACAGCTTCAGGTCCTGGGCCTGGCGCTGGCGTTTGATCTGCAGCCCCAGGTATTGCTCGAGCTTGAGGCGCGGGGCGGTTTCGGTGGACATGATCATCGGCTCCTGCACGGTTTCCGTTCAGTAATATTATTTTCGCACTGGGAAAGTGCAAGGTCTGGCGCTTGAAGGCCACCCCGCTGTACGTATTCCTGCGGGGAAAAGAATTTTCCCATATATACAGCACAAAAGCGCTTTCACCGGCACATCAATCCGCCGCTCGCGAATCTGGCAAGGGTATTGCATTCCTGTTGGGAAACTAACTTTCTTTTTAGGAATAAAAAGACAGCCTAGGCCCACCCACACGGTTTTGCCTTTCGCGAGGAGTGACACGCAATGTTGCCAGCAGAAACCCAGCGCATCATCGACAAGCACGGGATCAAGTACGTGCTTGCGCAGTTTGTGGATATACACGGGGCGGCCAAGACCAAGTCGGTGCCGATCTGTGGGCTCAAGACCGTGGCCGAAGAGGGCGCGGGGTTCGCCGGGTTTGCCATCAGCGGCATGGGCATGGAGCCTCATGGCCCGGACTTCATGGCGCGCGGCGATCTCTCGACATTGACCCCGGTGCCCTGGCAGCCAGGTTATGGGCGCGTGGTGTGCGTCGGTCATGTCGACGGCCAGCCCCATCCCTACGACAGCCGCTACGTGTTGCAACAGCAGGTGCAGCGCCTGCAGGACAAGGGCTGGACGCTGAACACCGGCCTGGAACCCGAATTCAACCTGATGCGCCGCGACGAGCAGGGCAAGTTGCAACTGGTAGACCCCAGCGACAACCTCGACAAGCCTTGCTACGACTACAAGGGCCTGTCCCGTTCGCGGGTGTTCCTCGAGCGCCTGACCGAAGCCTTGCAGGCGGTGGATTTCGAGGTCTATCAAATCGACCACGAAGACGCCAACGGCCAGTTCGAGATCAACTACACCTACAGCGACGCCCTGACCTCGGCCGACCGTTTCACCTTCTTCCGCATGGCCGCCGGCGAGATCGCCAATGACCTGGGCATGATCTGTTCATTCATGCCCAAGCCCGACCCGAAACGCGCCGGCAACGGCATGCACTTTCACTTGTCGATCAGCAGCGCCGAGAACAAAAACCTGTTCCATGACGCCAGCGACCCGAGCGGCATGGGCCTGTCGAAACTCGCCTATCACTTCGCCGCCGGTTTGCTCGCCCATGGCCCGGCGCTGTGTGCGTTCGCCGCGCCCACGGTCAACTCGTACAAGCGCCTGGTGGTCGGCAACTCGTTGTCCGGCGCCACCTGGGCCCCGGCCTTTATTGCGTTTGGCGCCAACAACCGCTCGGCCATGGTGCGCGTGCCGTATGGCCGCCTGGAGTTCCGCCTGCCGGATGCCGGTTGCAACCCTTACCTGGTCAGCGCCGCGATCATCGCCGCGGGCCTGGACGGTATCGATCGCCAGTTGGAAATCGACCACGTCTGCAACGAAAACCTCTACAGCCTGAGCCTTGAGCAGATCGCTGAACGCGGCATCAAGACCCTGCCGCAATCCCTCAAGGAAGCCTGTGACGCGCTGGAAGCCGACGCGCTGTTCGCCGAAGTGCTTGGCCCGCAGATCGTGGGCGAGTTCATCAAGCTCAAGCGCATGGAGTGGGTGGAGTACAGCCGCCATGTGAGCGACTGGGAAATCCAGCGCTATACCGAATTTTTCTGACACCGTGTGACGGAGACTTGTTATGTGTGGAATCGTAGGCCTGTACCTGAAGAATCCGCGGCTGGAACCCCAGCTCGGCCAGCTGTTTGAACCCATGCTGCAAGCCATGACCGACCGTGGCCCGGACAGCGCCGGTTTTGCCATCTACGGCGATGAAGTCGCCGATGGCTGGGTCAAGCTGACCCTGCAAGCCACCACCGAAGCCTTCGATTGGAAAGGCTTGATGGGCGAGCTGGAAGGGCGCCTCGGCTGTTCCCTGGACTGGTTCCAGAACGCCAGCGCCGCCGTATTGAAAATCCACGCCGACGAAGCCCCGGTGCGCCAGGCCCTGGCCGAACTGGCGCCGAGCGTACGCATCATGAGCGCCGGGCAGAGCATCGAGATCCTCAAGGGCATGGGCCTGCCCGAGGAGATTTCCCAGCGCTTCGGCCTGGCGAGCATGCAGGGCAGCCACATCATCGGCCACACGCGCATGGCCACCGAAAGTGCGGTGACCATGGAAGGCAGCCACCCGTTTTCCACCGGCGCCGACCTGTGCCTGGTGCACAACGGCTCGCTGTCCAACCACTTCCGCCTGCGCCAGGAACTCAAGCGCGAAGGTATCCATTTTGAAACCGACAACGACACCGAAGTCGCCGCCGGCTACCTGACCTGGCGCCTGCAACAGGGCGATTCGCTCAAAGAGGCGCTGGACCATTCCCTGGAAGACCTCGACGGCTTCTTCACCTTCGCCATCGGCACGCGCAACGGTTTTGCGGTGATCCGCGACCCGATTGCGTGCAAGCCGGCGATCCTCGCCGAGACCGACGACTACGTCGCCATGGCCTCCGAGTACCAGGCGCTGTCGAGCCTGCCGGGCATCGAGAACGCGCGGATCTGGGAGCCGGCACCGGCCACGTTGTACATCTGGGAACGCCAGTCGGCTTAAGGAGCGCACACATGAAAACCATCGATCTTTCCACCGCCACCGTGCGTGACCTCAACCAGGCGCTGCACGCCCAGGCCATCGACAACGAATGGCGCGTGATCCATTCCAACGGCAAGCACAACCTCGCGGTGGGCGTGAACCAAGCCGTGTCCATCGATATCGAGGGCCACGCCGGCTACTACTGCGCGGGTATGAACCAGCAGGCTTCGATCACCGTGCACGGCAATGTCGGCGTGGGCTGCGCCGAGAACATGATGTCCGGCTCGGTACGGGTCAAGGGCAGCGCCTCTCAGGCGGCCGGGGCCACGGCCCATGGCGGCTTGCTGGTGATCGAGGGCGATGCGGGCGCGCGTTGCGGGATTTCCATGAAGGGTATCGACATCGTCGTCGGCGGCAGCATCGGCCACATGAGCTGCTTCATGGGCCAGGCCGGGCGTTTGGTGGTGTGTGGCGATGCCGGCGATGCGCTGGGCGATTCGCTGTACGAAACCCACATCTACGTCAAAGGCACGGTGGAGTCCCTGGGCTCGGACTGCGTCGAAAAAGAGATGCGCAGCGAGCACCTCAAGGAGCTGCAAGAGCTGCTCGACCGTGCGGGTTTCGCCCACCAGGCGGCGGACTTCAAGCGCTACGGCTCGGCCCGTCAACTCTACAACTTCAAAGTCGATAACGCCTCCGCGTACTGATCAGGAGCTCCACCATGACTGAACAAACCCCTCCGGTCCTGCGCGAGTCGGCCACCTTCGACCGCCTGACCATCCAGGAAATCCAACGCGCCGCCGAAACCGGCATCTACGACATTCGCGGCGGCGGCACCAAGCGCAAGCTGCCGCACTTCGATGACTTGCTGCTGCTTGGCGCCAGCGTGTCGCGCTACCCGCTGGAAGGCTATCGCGAGAAGTGTGGCACCGACGTGATCCTCGGCAACCGCTTCGCCAAGAAGCCGATCCACCTGAAGATCCCAGTGACCATCGCGGGCATGAGTTTCGGCGCGCTGTCGGCCAATGCCAAGGAAGCCCTGGGCCGTGGCGCGACCATCGCGGGCACCAGCACCACCACCGGTGACGGTGGCATGACCCCGGAAGAGCGCGGCCAGTCCCAGCATTTGGTCTATCAATATTTGCCGTCGCGCTACGGCATGAACCCGGATGATTTGCGCAAGGCCGACGCCATCGAGATCGTCCTCGGCCAGGGCGCCAAGCCCGGCGGTGGCGGCATGTTGCTGGGCATGAAGGTCACCGAACGCGTGGCCGGCATGCGCACCTTGCCCATCGGTGTGGATCAGCGCAGCGCCTGCCGCCACCCGGACTGGACCGGGCCGGATGACCTGGCGATCAAGATTGCCGAGCTGCGCGAAATCACCGATTGGGAAAAACCGATCTACGTGAAGATCGGCGCGAGCCGGCCGTATTACGACGTGAAACTGGCGGTCAAGGCCGGTGCCGATGTGATCGTGCTCGACGGCATGCAAGGCGGTACCGCCGCGACCCAGGAAGTGTTTATCGAGCATGTGGGCATTCCGATTTTGTCGGCCATCCCGCAAGCGGTACAGGCTTTGCAAGAGATGGGCATGCATCGCAAGGTCCAGTTGATCGTGTCGGGCGGGATTCGCAACGGTGCCGACGTGGCCAAGGCCATGGCGATGGGCGCGGATGCGGTCGCCATTGGTACGGCGGCGCTGATTGCCCTGGGCGATAACCACCCGAGGCTGGACGCGGAACTGAAAAAGATCGGCTCGGCCGCCGGCTTCTACGACGACTGGCAGAACGGCCGCGACCCGGCCGGTATCACCACCCAGGACCCGGAGCTGTCCAAGCGCCTCGACCCGGTGGAAGGTGGGCGGCGGTTGGCCAACTACCTGCGGGTGATGGTGCTGGAGGCGCAGACCATGGCGCGTGCGTGCGGCAAGTCGCACCTGCACAACCTCGACCCCGAGGACCTGGTGGCGCTGACCGTGGAATCGGCCGCCATGGCCCGCGTGCCGCTGGCCGGGACCAGTTGGGTGCCGGGTTCGAGTTACTGAATTACCCCCCCCCTGTGGGAGCGAGCTTGCTCGCGAAGATCGTCAACGATAACGCTGGCACCCTGGATGAACGCGTTGCCTGAACGTTTTTCGCGAGCAAGCTCGCTCCTACACACTTCTGTTGCAGGAGCTTTGAACATGGTCAATCGTCTTCTCGGCAAATCCCTCTTCGGTTTATTCGCGGCCGGTGCCTTTGCACCCTTGGCGTACGCTGCTGATGCACCCACCTTGAACACCGGCAGTACCGCCTGGATGGTCACCGCCGCCGTGCTGGTGCTGTTCATGTGCTTGCCGGGGCTCGCGTTGTTCTATGGCGGCCTGGTCCGCGCGAAAAACATGCTTTCGCTGTTCACCCAATGCTTTGGCATCGCCGGGTTGGTGGGCGTGCTGTGGGTGATCTACGGCTACAGCATGGTGGTCGACACCACCGGCATGGTCGAAGGGCAGGTGACCTTCAACAGTTTTGTCGGCGGCCTGAGCCGTGCCTTCCTGGCCGGCATGACCCCGGAGAGCCTGGTAGGGGATATTCCGGAAGGGGTCTTCGTGACCTTCCAGATGACCTTCGCCATCATCACCCCGGCCCTGATCGCGGGGGCCTTTGCCGAACGCATGAAATTCTCGGCGGCGCTGCTGTTCATGGCCATCTGGTTCACCCTGGTCTATGCCCCGGTGGCGCATATGGTCTGGGGCGGTTCGGGGGCCTTGATGCATAACTGGGGCGTGCTCGATTTTGCCGGCGGCACCGCCGTGCACATCAATGCCGGTGTGGCGGCACTCGCCGCGTGCCTGATCCTCGGCAAGCGCAAGGGCTACCAGAACACGCCGATGCCTGCGCATAACCTGAGCCTGACCATGGCCGGCGCGGCGATGCTCTGGGTCGGCTGGTTCGGCTTCAATATCGGCTCCGGCGGTGGCCTCAGCGGTACCTCGGGCATCGTCATGCTCAATACCCAACTGGGCGCGTGCGCCGGGATTCTCGGCTGGATGTTCACCGAGTGGTTCAAGGTCGGCAAACCCAGTGCCCTCGGCCTGGCCAGCGGCGCGTTGGCCGGCCTGGTGGGGATTACCCCGGCGTGCGCTTATGTGGGGGTGGGGGGGGCGTTGGCCATCGGTCTGCTGTGCGGGGTGTTCTGCTACTTGAGCGTGACGGTGTTGAAGCGCCGTTTCGGCTACGACGACAGCCTTGATGTGTTCGGCCTGCATGGCATCGGCGGCATGATCGGCGCGGTGTTGACTGGCGTGTTCTGTGTACCGTCCATGGGGGGCCTGGTGGAAGGTGTGACCATGGGAGGGCAGGTGGTTGCCCAGCTCAAGGGGGTGTTGTTGACCACGGTGTATTGCTTTGTGGTCAGTTGGATCATTCTCAAAGTGGTCAATGCCCTGGTCGGCTTGCGGGCCCATGAGTCGGTGGAAGAGATGGGCCTGGACCTGGCCGAGCACAACGAGCGCGCCTACAACCACTGAGAACCCTGTAGGAGCGAGCTTGCTCGCGAAGATCGTTAACGATAACGCGGGCATCCTGGATGACCGCGTTGCCTGGACGTTTTTCGCGAGCAAGCTCGCTCCTACAGGTGCAGCGCCGGCGCTCGGGGCAGGGCTTTGCGCTGCAACTGGCTCGCCACCAGGGTGTTCTTCAGCCTGCGTGCCCATGAGTCGGTGGAAGAAATGGACCTGGCCGCCTAAAACCACTGAGAACCCTGTAGGAGCGAGCTTGCTCGCGAAGATCGTTAACGATAACGCGGGCACCCTGGATGACCGCGTTGCCTGGACGTTTTTCGCGAGCAAGCTCGCTCCTACAGGTACAGCGCCAGCGCTCGGGGCAGGGCTTTGCGCTGCAACTGGCTCGCCACCAGGGTGTTCTTCAGCAGGTAGGCTATCGTCATGGGGCCCACACCGCCGGGTACCGGCGTGATCGCGCTGGCGACGGTGCGGGCGCTGGCATAGTCCACATCCCCCACCAGCCTCGTGCCGGTCTCGGTGGTGATGCGGTTGATCCCGACATCAATGACCACTGCGCCAGGCTTGAGCCAGCTGGCGTCGATCAATTGCGGCCGGCCGACGGCGGCGACGACGATGTCGGCCAAACGGCACAACGCTGGGGCATCGACGCTGCGTGAGTGCACCACGCTGACCGAGCAGTGGGCCTGCAATAGCAGGGTCGCCATGGGTTTGCCGACGATGTTCGAGCGGCCGATGACCACCGCGTGCAAGCCGCTCAAGTCGCCGCAGGTTTCGTGCAGCAGGCGCATGCAGCCGCTGGGTGTGCAGGGCGTGAGCACCTCGATGCCTTGCACCAGGCCGCCGACGTTTTCGCGGTGGAAGCCATCCACGTCCTTGATCGGGTCAATCGCGTGGATCACCGCTGCCTCGTCGATATGCGCCGGCAGTGGCAATTGCACCAGGATGCCGTTGACCGACGCATCGGTATTCAACTGGGCAAGCAGGTCCAGCACCTGCGCCTGGCTGGCATCTTCCGGCAGCCGGTATTCCAGGGAGCGAATCCCGGCTTCCTTGGCCCGCAGCAGTTTATTGCGCACGTAGACGTGGCTGGCCGGGTCATCGCCCACCAGCAATACCGCCAGGGCCGGGTAGATCTGCTGCGAGGCAAGCAGCAGGACCTCTTCGCGAACCTCGTCGAGCACCTGGGCGGCGATGGCCTTGCCGTCGATATCGCGGGCAAGCGTGGGGAGAGAGCTGGTCAAAAGCGTCACCATTGTCTGGGGAAATTAAGGAGCTGAGGGATAACAATCCCTCAGCCATAGGCAGGCCAGAAGGCTCAGGCTACCAGTTGATGGCAGGCATACACCACCAGCACGCCGGCCACCAGCGTGGCGTAGGGCAGCCAGCCGGCGCGGCGTTGGCCGTCGTCGGCCTGGATATACAGGTCGGTGAGCATGGCGGCGGGGAAGTGGCCCTTGTCCTGCACATAGTGGCGGTAGCAGAACACCGGCAGGATCAGCAGCGCCAACAGCAAGCCGGTGACCAGCGTGCCCGCGCCCCAGATATCCGCGCCCAGGCCCATGCAGGCCAGGTTGACGAAACTCAGCACGCCGCCGGCCGCCAGCAGCACGGTGGGAGCTTTGTACGGGCGTACCCAGTCGGGGCGGTCCAGGCGGTGGATCCAGCCGGCATTGAGGTTGAGGAAGTTGAAGATGATGTAGCTGACGTTGGATGCCGCCAGCACGAACACGTAGTCCGACATCAGCAACAGCAGCAGGTTGAATGACAGGTCGGTCCACATTGCCGCCGTCGGCGCGCCATGCTCGTTGGTGCGCCCCAGGTACTTGGGCAACCAGCCATCCACCGAGGCCTGATACAGGGTGCGCGACGAACCGGACATCGAGGTCATGATCGCCAGCAACGTCGCCAGCACCAGCATGATCAACACGATATTGGCGACCACCTTGCCGCCACCGATGCTGTCGGCCATCACCTGGCCAACCCCCATGCCGCTGTAGATCGCGGGCGAGAGCAGGCCGCTGTACACCGCCGGTGTCACGACTGCGCCACTGGCGTCGAGCACCGCCGGGGTCACCAACTGGCCCAGCCCCAGGCTGCCCTGGAACGCCAGCGGTACCAGGGTGAACACCAGGATGCACAGCAGGCCGGCGTAGAAGATCGCCTTGAACGTGTCGCGCTTGGGGTCCTTGAATTCGCGGGTGTAGCACACCGCCGTTTCAAAACCGTAGGTGGACCACGCCGCCATGAACAGCCCACCGGCCATCAGCGACCAGCCGGAAATATCCCAGGGCCCATCGATGACTTGCCCGGCCGCGTCATGGGCCAGGGGGTACAGCGGCAGGAAGTTGGCCTGGGCCGCATCCCCGGTGAACAAGGGCACCACGCCCACCAGCAGCAGCGGAATCAACGAGGTGACGCCGAGTACCAGGGTCAGGCGCGCCGAACGCAGGATGCCGCCGTGCTGCACGGCAAACACCGTGAGCAAAATCAACAAACCAATGGCGAACGTCGCGTTGATGCGCAGCGACAGACCGCTCTTGACCCAGCCCAGGTCCAGCAGGGTCAGTTGCCAGGTGTTGATCAACGCATCGGCGGGAAACAGCGCCGTGAGGATATACCCCGCCGCCAGCCCCGAGCCGATGGACAGCACCGGTGACCAGGCCAGCCAGTTGCACCACACCGACACCGGCGCGATCAGCTTGCTGTAGCGCACCCAGGCCACCGCGCCGTACACCGAGGCGCCGCCGGATTTGTGCGGGAACAACCCGGCGATCTCGGCGTAGGTGAAGGCCTGGATAAACCCGAACAGGATCGACACGATCCACACGATCCACGCCGGCTTGCCCACCGTGGCGGCAATCGCACCGATGGAGAACAGCACCAGCGCGGGCACGCCACTGGCGACCCAGAAGGCCCCGCGCCAATCGATCTTGCGGTGCAGGCTGCCCACCGAGCCGGCAGCCTGCGGTACAGCCTCGAACGTCGTCGCTTCCATCTTCGTATTCCCATGTCTGAATAGCGGTTAGGTTGGGGCAGTCAAAATGGGGTGGCACACACGTTTCGGGACGATCAGCTACGCACCCGGCTTTTGTCCGGGTCGTAGAAAATCGCTGCGCTGACCGTGGCGCTGATGCGCTTCTGCAGGCCATCGACTTTGCCAATCTCCAGTTCAGTGCCGGGCTCGGCGCAGCTCACGTCGACCCGGCACAGCGCGATATTGCTGGTCAGCAGCGGTGAGCGGCAGGCACTGGTGATTACCCCGACCTGGGCCCGGCCCTGGTACACCGGGTCGCCATGCCGGGCCGTCTCGTTGCCGCTCAGGTGCAGGCCGACCAGCTTGTGGCTGGGGTGGGCGCTGCGCCGCAACAGGGCATCGCGGCCGATGAAGTCATCGGTCTTGCTCTTGAGCGGTACGCTGAAACCGATGCCCGCCTCGAACGGATCGGTCTGGTCGCTGAACTCGTAGCCGGCAAAGATCAGCCCGGCTTCGATGCGCAGCAGGTCCAGGGCCTCCAGGCCCAGCGGGACCAGGCCCAAGGGTTGGCCGAGTTGCCAGATGCGGTCCCACACCCGTTCGGCGTCTTCGGGCTGGCACCACACCTCAAAGCCCAGCTCGCCGGTGTAACCGGTGCGCGAAATCATCAACGGGCAGCCGTCGAAACCGTCCAGCCGGCCGACCAGGAAGCGGAACCAGCCGAGGGTTTCCAGGCTCGGCTGGGTGGGCGGGGTCCAGACCATCTGCTTGAGCAGCTCGCGACTCAGGGGCCCTTGCACCGCCAGGTTGTGGATCTGCTCGCTGGCGGACTTGACCCACACCTTCATGCCCAGTTTCTGTGCCTGCTCGCGCAACCACACGCCGGCGTAGTCTTCGCCGCAGATCCAACGGAAGTTGTCCGGGCCCAGGCGCAGCAGGGTACCGTCGTCGAGCATGCCGCCGTGGGCGTGGCACATCGCCGAATACACCACCTGGCCCACCGCCAGGCGCCGCACATCGCGGGTCAGGCAGTACTGCAACAGGGCTTCGGCGTCGGGGCCGATGATTTCGAATTTGCGCAGGGCGGTCAGGTCCATCACCGCCACCCGTTCGCGGCACCCGAGGTATTCCTCGGTGGCGCCGTAACCGTCGTAGCGCAGCGGCAGCCACCAGTTGCGGTAGTCGGTGAAGCTGCCGGTGAGGGCGCTGGTGCGTGAGTGAAACGCGGACTCACGGGTGAGAATCGGGTCGGCATCCGCCGTGGTTCGAGTGCTCATGGCGATGGAAAAACGCTCCTTCTCGCTGTAGATGCGGACATGGATATCGGTCGGGTTCCAGCCATTGGCCGGGTCGATGTCATCCGGGCACGAGGTACTGCCACACAGCAGGTCGGTCATGGCCCGCAGCAGCACGTAGTCACCGGGCCGCGACCAGGGCTCGTCCAGGGTCATCTGCTGGTGCGCATCAATCCCCGTATTGAAGAAAAAGTTGATCGCCGGCCAACCGTTGCGGGCCTGCACGCCATAGGGCGCAAGGACCTGGCTGAGGTTGTCGCTGCAGTTGTCGTGCCCGAAATACCCATGGGTTTCGTAGTAGCGCGCCGCGCAGGCCAGGGCGAATGAATCGTGGCGCCCGACGGTGTCTTGCACCACCTCCAGCATCGGTTGCATGTGGCGGTCGAAAAACTTCGAGAACAGCCCCGGTGCCGGGTAGGCGCTGCCGTTCAGGGTGCGCGTGACGGTCTGGTCCAGCTCCAGCTCCACGCCGCGATCCAGGGCACGCCGGTCGAGCGCGACGAAGTCCGAACACTGGCGGCCGGCCACATCCAGCACCTGCACGTACTGGCCCTTGGCGACGGTGTAGCTGCGGGCCGTGCCCGCGCGCAGGGTGAATTCGTCCAGCACTTCACCCAACGGCTCGGGCAGGGCCGGTACCAGCAGCGGCGATGGGTTGGCCCGCGTCACCTGCAGGCGCAGCTCGCTGGGCCGGTATTGCCGGTCGACGGCGGTGGCCTCGGCGGGCGCGGCGACGATCACCAGCAGCGCGTCCTGGGCGACAAACTGCCGGCTGTGGCCGGGCGGGCTGTCGGCGTCCCACAGCGAGGCGGCCAGCGGCAATGCCTGGGCGTCGATGCCGCGCCGCTGGAGCGCCAGGCCGATACGCCCTGGCACACTGCACGCCGTTGACCCGCGCAGGCCCCAGCTCGCCAGGGCGCTGCGACCGCCGGCGTCGAGGGCCAGCAGTGCGCAGGGTTGCCGGCCTTCGACGTCGATCACGTGCAGACCGTCGCCAGGCTGCAAGTCCACCAGGGTCACACCGCCGGCGGCCACGCGGTAGCGCTCCAGGTTCGGCGCGCGGGCAAACAGCCCGGGCTCTCGGGGATGGGAAATACGCGGTGCATTCATCATCAGCCGACCGACTTGATGGGCGTCGCGGGCGCGCCCAGGTACGCCGCCATCGAATCATCCAGGGCCTGCAACCACGGCGTGTGGTGGGGCGGCGACTGGGTGCCGGTCATCAGCGAGCGGTAGGACTTGTCGCGATAACCCATGATGTTTTCCGCCTTGTCGTGCTTCCAGTGCAGAAAGGTTTCGTTGACCCCGGCGATGTCGAAATCCGGGTAGTCGGTGGCGTCCACCAGGTGCTGGATATAGGCGCCCTGGTATTCGAACATCTGCTGGTTGGTTTCCAGGGTCTGTTCCCGCGCGTGCCATTGCTGGCTGTCGGCGACCATCTCGGCCTGGCTGGGCAGTGGGATGCGCCCGAGGATCACATCGCGGGCATACCAGGCCTGAGCATCGAACATGTTGAAGGAGTACCACTGGTCCTGCATGCCGAGGTAGATCAGGCGGGGGTTGGGTTCCCAGAACACACCCTTGTAGAGGTTCATCGGCCACAGGCGGTTGTCGGTCTTGAGGCTCAGTTCATCCGGCAGGAATGGGAAGTGGTGCTTGTAGCCGGTGCACAGGATCACCGCGTCGATGTGCTTGCTGCTGCCGTCGGCAAAGTACGCGCGGTTGTTTTCCAGGCGCTGGAGCAGTGGTTTTTCTTCCCAGTTGTCCGGCCAGGCATAGCCCATGGGGGCGGTGCGGTAGCAACTGGTGATGCTGCGCGCGCCGTATTTGTAGCATTGCGAGCCGATATCCTCGGCCGAATAGCTGCTGCCGACAATCAGCAGGTCCTTGTCCTTGAACTCCAGGGCCTCGCGAAAATCATGGGCATGCAGGATGCGCCCGGCGAATTGCTCAAAGCCTTCGAAGTACGGCACCTTGGGCGTGGAGAAGTGGCCGCAGGCGTTGATCACGTAGTCGAATGCTTCGCAGGTCAAGGTGTCGGTGTTGTAGTCGTGGGCATACAGGCTGAAGCGCTGGGTCTGTTCGTCGAAGGTGACTTGGCGCACCACATGGTTGAAGCGGATGTAGTCGCGTACCCCGGCTTTCTCCACCCGGCCCTTGATGTAGTCCCACAGCACCTCGCGCGGCGGGTAGGACGCGATGGGCCGGCCGAAATGTTCTTCAAAGGTGTAGTCGGCAAATTCCAGGCATTCCTTGGGGCCGTTGGACCACAGGTAGCGGTACATGCTGCCGTGCACCGGCTCGCCGTTCTCGTCGAGGCCGGTGCGCCAGGTGTAGTTCCACATGCCGCCCCAGTCCTGCTGTTTCTCGAAGCACACCAATTCGGGGATGGCGGCACCTTTGTCGCGGGCCGACTGGAACGCGCGAAGTTGCGCCAGGCCACACGGGCCGGCGCCGATGATTGCAACACGTAGGGTCATGAGCGTGCCTCCTGAAGGGTTCAGCGAAAGATCACTGTCTTGTCCTGGTTGATGAACACCCGGTGTTCCAGGTGGTATTTCAGGGCCTTGGAAAGGGCCACGGTTTCGGTGTCGCGGCCGATGGCGACCAGCGAGTCGGGCAAGTGGGTATGGTCGACGCGCTGGATTTCCTGCTCGATGATCGGGCCCTCATCCAGGTCGCTGGTGACGTAGTGGGCGGTGGCGCCGATCAGCTTGACGCCACGGTCATAGGCCTGGTGGTAGGGCTTGGCGCCCTTGAACCCTGGGAGGAACGAGTGATGGATATTGATCGCCCGCCCCGACAGGTGCTGGCACAGGCCGTCAGACAGGATCTGCATGTAGCGCGCGAGCACCACCAGGTCGGTCTGGGTGTCTTCGATGATGCGCATCAGCTCGGCTTCCTGGCTGGCCTTGGTGTCCTGGTTGATCGGCAGGTAGATGAAGCGGATGCCTTCGCGCTCGGCCATCGCTCGCAGGTCCAGGTGGTTGGAGACCACGGCGGTGATGTGCATGTCCATCTCGCCCTTGCGGTGGCGGTAGAGCAGGTCGGTGAGGCAGTGGTCGAATTTGCTGACCATCAGCAGTACGCGGGTCGGTTGGCGTGAGCTGAACAACTGCCAGTGCATATCGAACCCGCCGGCCAGGTCGCCCAGGCCTTCGCGCAGGGCGCCGATATCGCCGCTGACGCCGGTGTTGAAGCGGAACACCGCGCGCATGAAGAACTGCCCGGTGAACTCGTCGTCGAACTGCGCCAGCTCGCTGATGTAGCACTGCTGCCGGGCCAGGCAGGCGCTGATCGCGGCGACGATCCCGGACGCCGCCGGGCAGGTGATCTTGAGGATGTAATGTTCGCGGGAGGCGTCCATCGAAGGCTCCTGAATACAGTGAAGGAAGGCTCAGCCCTTGGCCGTGCGCTTGGTTTTTTGCGGGTCATCGAAGGGCAGGGCGTGGGTGCTGGCACTGGCCTCAAGGCTGCCGCGCACCTGCACGGCAATACCGGGTTCGGAACAGGCGACGCTCATGCGCGCGATGGCCATCGAGCGTTTGCTCAGGCGCGAATACATGCCGCAGGTGATCACACCGACTTGCCGGTTGCCCTGCCACAAGGTGTCGCCGGCCTCGGCGGCACGCACGCCCTCAAGCAGCACGCCGGTGATCTTGAAACGCTCCTGGCCGCGCAGGCGCTGGTGTTCTTCGGCGCCCCGGAACGCGCTTTTGCCCGGCGAAACGGTGAAGTCCAGGCCCATTTCCCAGAGGGTGTCGCCGGCCTTCTGGTCGGCGAAGGGGTACATCTGCGAGTTGTCGTAGGGGAAGAACATCAGCGAGCTTTCCACCCGCAGCCAGTCCAGGGCGGTGAAGGCGCAGGGGATGATCCCCAGGCCGGCGCCCTGTTCGAGGATGCTGTCCCACAGGAACGGCGCGTCGGCGGCCTTGCAGAAAATCTCGTAGCCGCGCTCACCGGTGTAGCCGGTGCGGGAGATCATCACCGGGCGCTCGAACAGGCGGGTTTGCAGGTGGTGGAAGTACGCCAGTTGGCGGATGCCGGGCACGTGTTCGGCGAGGAAGTCCACCGCCAGCGGGCCTTGCAGCGACAGGTCGTGCAGGTCGTCATCGAACAGCACCGCCACTTGCCGGCCCAGGGCCGAGCGCACCAGCATTTCATGCCCGCTGCCGGCGCCATGCACCACCATGAACGCATTGGGCCCGGTGCGGTAGACGATGCAGTCATCGACGAATTTGCCGTCCTCGTCGAGCATCGAGGCGTACACCGATTTGCCGGGGTAGAGCTTGGCGATGTCGCGGGTGGTCGCCCACTGCAACAGGCTCTCGGCGTGGGGCCCCACGTAATGGACTTTTTTCAGCCCCGACACGTCCATCAGGCCGGCGCGGGTGCGGATCGCTTCGTGGTGGTCGGCCAGTGCACTGCTGTAGGTCCAGGCGGTGCCCATGCCGTTCCAGTCTTCAAGGTTCGAGCCAAGGGCGCGGTGCCGTTCGGCCAATGCAGAGATACGCCAGGAGTGGGTCATGTGATGCTCCTTGTCGGGAAAATGAGGTCACGCGAGTGGGTCAAACTGGCTCAGCCACTCGACCAGCGTGCGGCGGTAGCGGGTCATGCCCTTGTAGTCGGCGATGGGGTCGGGCAGGTCGCGCAGCACGCGGTGCAGGCGACAGCCCCAGCCGGGTTGCGTGACCAGCTCGTCCAGGCTGATCAGGTAGGTACGGATGCTGAACATCACCGCGTGGCTGCGCGGCAGGCGCGCCATCACTTGCAGCTCGACCCGCAGGTGCACCTGCTGCCCGACGTTCTGCGCGGTGATCTGGCCGCGATCGGCGCCCCATTGATGGAACGTCTCGGGGGATGAATCCAGGCGCGGGTTGATGGTCAGGGTCCAGTTCAAGCGTCGCACGGGCTGGCCGACCTGCAGGTTGAGCAGGTACTTCAGCGCGCGGTCGAACACGCCCATCTGATGGGCCATGGGCACCGGTGCGTGCCATTGCTTGAAACTCATGCCGGCATCGAACGCCAGCGACCAGTCGGCCGGGCTGGTGACCAGGCCGGCGTCCATGTACAGGTCGCCGTCGCGCTGGTCGAGCAGGGCGAAATCCCCCTGCACCTGGCGGCCGATGTACTCCAGCGGTGCGCAGGGCAGGCTGGTGGCGTCGCCGAAGATGAAGGGCTGGTCGATGTCCAGCAGGTGGTTGCGCCAATGCCAGTGCTCGCCGTCTTGCGTCAGGCTGAACCACTGCGGGTAGTCGGCGGCCAGGTGCTGCATGAGCATCTGCAACGCATCCCAGGCCGCCACTTGCATGTGCGGCATCACCAGGTAGCGGCGCGGGTCCTGGTCCAGCACCAGGGCGCGCTCGGCCATTTCCGAGCGGTAGTGCTCGTCGATGTCGAAGGCGTGCTCATAGATCGAGCCGGGGTCGCGGGAGGTGGCCGGTTCGATATTCACCGAGTACAGGTAGCTGTCCTCGATGAAGGGAAAGGGGAAGCGCCGGATCGCCGCCGGGCTGTTGCGAAAGCTGAAATCGTCGCGATAGCTCAACACGGGGCTCGATTGCAGGGGCATGTCACTCACTCCTAGAGGTCCAGCGAAACGCAGGGGCCGTTGCCGCGCGAGACGCAGGGCATCAGAAATTCGGCCTGCTCGGCCGGGCTGAGGAAACTGTCACGGTGTTCGATGGCGCCGCCGTTGTGCCGGGTGATGCACTGGCCGCAGACCCCGCCACGGCATAGGTTGGGCACCTGTAGTCCTGCGTGCTCCAGGGCTTCGAGCAGGCTTTGCTCGGCCTCGACCCGCAGGCGCCGGCCGCTGCGCAGCAGGTGCAGGTCGAACGGCTGGCCCGGCTGGGCACCCTTGAAGGCTTCGGAATGCACGCGCTTGGGCGACCAACCGAGGCGCGTGGCCTCAAGCTCGACCGCGTCGAGCAGAGACTGCGGGCCACAGCTGTAGACGTGGCTGCCCAGTGGCCGGTTGGCGAGGATCCGGTTCAGGTCCGGGCGCCGTTCGTAGCTGTGCAGGCGCGGGCCGAGGCGTTGTTGCAACTCGTCGAGATAGGCGTCGCTGAGGCCTGGGCGGAACAGGTAATGCAGTTCGAAGTCGGCCTGCTGCTGTTCCAGCGCGGCGATATAGGCCATGAACGGCGTGATACCGATTCCGGCAGCGATGAGGATATGCCGGCGCGCGGTGCCGTGGGGCGCGAACAGATTGGCCGGCGGCGAGAGTTGCAAGGTGTCGCCGACCCGCACCTGCCGATGCAGGTACTGCGAGCCGCCACGCGAAGCGTCTTGCAGGCGCACGGCGATGCGGTAGTGGTGCAGGTGCGCCGGGTCGCTGGTCAGCGAATAGGCGTTGCGCACCGTGCCGTCGGCCAGCGGCAGATGCACTTGCACATGGCTGCCGGGCGAGAAGCCGGGCAGGGTACCGTCGCAGGCGGTCAGGGTGAGTTCGCGCACCACCGGCGTGAGCATTCTTGCGGCGCTGACCTGAACCTTGAGGGCCGCGCTCATGGCTGGAACCCTGCATACGGCCGGTCGGGGTTGTGGCACACGCCGAGGTAAGCCCCCAGGCGCCGAGAGAAATGCGTACGCACTTCAAGCCCGACGTGGCAGCCGATGCAGTTCAATGAGGGCGCTGGCCCGGCAGCCTGGGTCAGGCCACAGTGGGCGCAATACACCTGGCGTAGGCCGGGCGTGGCGCAGGTCATGCTGATCTCGTCGTCTTCCAGGCCAGCGGCGCGGGCTTGCGCATGGATACGCCAGACAAAGGCTTCATCTCCCAGCAGGTAAAGCCGGCACCCCACGGTGGCGCTGCTCAATGCCTGTTGCAGGCGGCGCGCGAAGTCGGGTTGTTCGCCGTTCAGCAGTACCGGCTGGTCCAGCGTGGCGACCACCTCCGTGCAGGCGGTCGCCGATTGCATCACCACGATGGGGCGGCTGAGGGTGTGCGTCATGCGGGCTCCTCCAAGGTGCGTTTTGTTTCCTGTTGGGAGAGATACTTTCCTATGGGGAAAATCTTCTCAATCTGGAAAAAGGGCTATGCCTTTGGAGATAAGCCTTGCCCCAAGGGCGTTCGGGGCATGGAAGTTGCTGGGCTTGAGGTCACGCCGAGCAACGGGACGGGGAGTTATCGAAGAGTGCGAATACGACCGCAATGGTGGCCGCTCTGGTTGGGGCCTGTGCGCCGCGAACAGGCGCGCAGCGTGCGCCGGCTGTTGGCCGGGTTGCCCCTGCACGCTGACGGTGCCTTGTCGGATTTCCTGGACCGTTTCGACGCACTGCTACCCCGCGCCAGGCTCAACCTGATCCTTGGCGGCGAAGACCTCAGCCCGACACGCCGCGGCTTGATCGAAGGCTGCCAGGACGCCGCGACCTGCCCCTGGCGCAATGCAGCTGTGGCGCAAACGCCCCAGGCCTGCGGCCCGTGCCGGCAACGCGGTGTGCATCGCCTGGTGTGCGCCTTGCCCGAGGGCCAGAAGGGCGTGTTGCTGCTCGACACGCCCAGGCGAGCCGGTGCCAGCTGGCGCCAGTTGTTGGAAGAGGCGGCGCAGGCCGTCGGCGTAACCGTGCGCCTGCGCGGCCACACCCGTGAGCAGCAGCGCAAACAGGCGACCTCCCGCCACGGTGCCCTGGCCCGTGAGCTGCACGATTCGGTGGCGCAGCAGTTGGGTTACCTGTCGTTCCAGGCCCATGGGTTGCAGTCGCAGTTGGGCGCGCCAGCCCTGCACGACCTGTGTGCCGGCCTGAGCCAGTTGCAACGCCAGGTGCGCGAGCTGATCACCAGTGCGCGCCTGACCATGGACGGGCGCTCGCTGCGCCAGGCCCTGGCCGATTCGGTGGCGGAGTTCTCGCGGCGTTGCATCATCGTGTTCGAACTGGACAACCGCCTGCCGGACGATGCCCTGGGCCCGGAAACTGAATTGCAGGTCTTGCAGATCATTCGCGAGGCCCTGGCCAATGCCGTGCGCCATTCCCACGCGCGGCACGTGCGCATTGAGCTGCGCCAGACCCAGGACGGCGACGCTTCAGTGTCGGTGGAAGACGATGGCATCGGCCTGAGCCCGGCATCCGACGAACATAATCATTTCGGCCTGGCGATTATCCGCGAGCGCGCCGCCAGCCTCGGCGCGCGCCTGAGCATTGAAACGATCCGCCCGCACGGGGTGCGCGTGCACCTTGGCCTGCGCCGCCACCACGACCTGCCACAGGGGAGTCTCGATGGACTGCACGACCTTATTACTGATCGATGATCACCCATTGTTTCGCAAGGGCCTGGCGCAGTTGTTCGACGCCAGCGACGACTTCGAAGTGGTGGGGCAGGCAGCCAGTGGCCGTGAAGGCATCAACCTGGCCGTGAGCCTGACGCCGCAACAGGTACTGCTCGACCTGCACATGCCCGGCCTCAGCGGTTTGCAGGTGCTGGATGAACTGCGCCAGTTGCGCCTGGAGTGTCAGGTGGTGGTGCTCACCGCCTCGATGGACCGCGCCGAGCTGCTCACCGCCTTGCGCCTGGGCGCCAGCGGCTATGTGCTCAAGGAAACCGAGCCCGAGGCGTTGCTGGCGTATATGCGCAACTGTCACAAGGGCGCGATCGTGCTGGACTCGACCCTGATTGCCTTGCTCGCCGACCAGGCCGAGCCTGCGCCGGCGTGTGAGGCCGCGGGCAGCGAAAACCTCACCGAACGCGAAGGCCAGACCCTGGCGCTGATCGCCGCCGGCATGAGCAATAAACAGATCGGCCGGGAACTGGGGATCAGCGACGGCACGGTGAAAATCTACGTGCGCAGCCTGTTGCAGAAGCTTGGCCTGCATTCACGGCTGGAGCTGGCGGCCTGGGTGCACAGCGGCGCCTTGATGAAACACGAGGAGCGCCATTAAATGAGGGATAGCCCTGAAGCGTTTGCGCCCCTGCCGATTGACCTGATGGATTGCTTTCCCGCCGCCTTATTGCAACTGCGCGACAACGGCCAGATCGCCCACTTCAACCTGGCCTGGGCCGAGCTGATGGGGCCGCCGGGTGCCGAGCGCAACCTGATGGACTATGTGCACCAGGAAGACCGCCCGCTATGGCGCCAGGCCCTGAATGAACTGCGCCGCCGCCCCGAGACCTCGTTCAACCAGCGCCTGCGCTTCGTGCACCCCAGCGGCGAGCTGCGCTGGTTCGAGATCAGCCTCAAGCGCGGCCCCCAGGGGTTCTATCTGGTGGCCAGCGACATCACCGCGCATAAACGCCGTGAAATTGCCTTGCAGGCCAGCCAGCGCAGCAGCATGAGCCTGCTCGACAGCATGCCGGGGCTGATCTACCGCGGGCGCAACAACCGCGACTGGACCATGGAATTCGTCAGCGCCGGCTGCCTGGAGTTGACCGGCTACCCCGCCGAGCGCCTGGTGGACAACCATGAGTTCACCTACAACAGCCTGATCCTGGCGCAGGATGCCGACTACGTATGGCGCGAGGTGCAATATGCGCTGTCACGGCATGAGCCGTTCGAGCTCAATTACCAGATCCGCTGCGCCGACCGCTCGATCAAGCACGTGTGGGAGAAGGGCGTGGGGATTTATGCCGATACCCGCGAGGTGCTGGGGATCGAGGGGGCGATTTTCGAGCGCAAGCTTTAACGGGTAAACGCCGTTCAAATGTGGGAGGGGCGGTGCGACGATTCGACTTGCCCCCGATGGCGGAGTGTCAGTGGATGCATCTTTGGCTGACACACAGCCATCGGGGGCAAGCCCCCTCCCACAAGGGTGACTCAGTGCGCGCCGGCGGCCTTGTTCAGGTCGCTTTCAGCCCATTCGGTATACACACACGCATCCGCCGTGGCCCAGCGCACGCGCACCGGGTCGCCGGCCTTGAGGGGCATGCCCGCGGCAGACAGCGCCTTGACCGTCATCGACGTGCCGCCGAGGGTTTTCACCGTGCAGGTCTGGCTTTCGCCGAGGAACAGCACTTCACCGACGATGGCCGACACTTCATTCCAACCGGCGGCCAAGGGCTGTGCGGTGGCCTGTTCGACGCTCAGCGCCAGGGCTTTTTCCGGGCGCACCATCAGCAGTACCTCCTGCTCGGTGTGCAGCCCGCTGGTCAGGCGGATCGACAGGGATTGGCCTTCGAACGACGCCGCCGCATTGCCCTGGGCCTTGAGCTTGAGGAAGTTGGAGTTGCCCAGAAACGACGCGACAAAGGCGTTCGGCGGGTTCTGATAGAGGTCGAAGCCGCTGCCCAGGCCGACGATCTTGCCGTGGCTGAAAATCGCGATGCGCTGGGACAGGCGCATGGCTTCTTCCTGGTCGTGGGTCACGTAGACGATGGTGATGCCCAGGCGCCGGTGCAGTTGGCGCAGTTCGTCCTGCAGGTCTTCACGCAGCTTCTTGTCGAGGGCGCCGAGGGGTTCGTCCATCAGCAGGATGCGCGGCTCGTACACCAGCGCGCGGGCGATGGCGACCCGTTGCTGCTGGCCGCCGGACAGTTGCGAAGGGCGGCGATGCGCAAATTGCTCAAGCTGCACCAGCTTGAGCATGGCGTCGACGCGCTTCTCGCGTTCGGCGCTGGCCAGTTTGCGAATCGCCAGGGGGAAGGCGATGTTGTCGCGTACCGATAGGTGCGGGAACAGCGAGTAACGCTGGAACACCATGCCGATGTCGCGCTTGTGCGGCGGTACGTTGACCAGCGATTGGCCGCTCACCAGGATCTCGCCGCTGCTCGGTGTTTCAAAACCGGCGAGCATCGACAGCGTGGTGCTTTTGCCCGAGCCGCTGGAGCCGAGGAAGGTGAGGAATTCGCCGTCCTTGATATCCAGCGAAATGTTGTCGACGGCGGCAAATTCGCCGTAGTGCTTGTTCAGGTTGCGCAGGCTGACCAGGGGTTGGCCATGGCTTCGCGCGACATCGTTGATCACTGCACTCATGTTCTTCTCCTCGGCGCTCAGGCGCGGGTTTCGGTACGCCGGCGAACGGCGGCGGCAATCACCATGACCAGTACCGAGAGGCCGATCAGCAGCGTCGAAGCGACGGCGATCACAGGCGTCAGGTCCTGGCGCAGGGTGGTCCACATTTTCACGGGAAGGGTTTGAAGGGTCGGGCTGGCCATCATCACGCTGAGCACCACCTCGTCCCACGAGACCAGAAAGGCAAACAGCGCACCGGCCACCATTCCTGGGCGAATCGCCGGAAAGGTCACCTTGAACACCGCCTGCAAACGCGAGGCGCCGCAGATCACCGCCGCGTCTTCGATCGACTGGTCGAACAGCTTCAGCGAGTTGATGATCGAGATGATCGTGAACGGCAGCGCGACGATCACATGGCTGACCACAAAGGCGAACATCGTGCCGGTGTAGCCGAGCTTGAGGAACAGCGCGTACACCGCCACGGCGATGATCAC
Organism: Pseudomonas sp. G11; assembly: GCF_029457515.1. Classification (NCBI taxonomy): domain Bacteria; kingdom Pseudomonadati; phylum Pseudomonadota; class Gammaproteobacteria; order Pseudomonadales; family Pseudomonadaceae; genus Pseudomonas; species Pseudomonas sp. G11. The sequence goes on along the minus strand of NZ_CP120377.1, from coordinate 5,112,501 downwards.
CAGCGGCACGATCATCGGCAGCGTGAACAGGCCGTAGAGCAGCTCACGGCCGGGGAAACGCCCGCGCACCAGGGCAAACGCGGTGGGCAGGCCCAGGGCGACGGCGAACACGGTGGTCAGCACCGCCACCTTGAGGCTGGCCATCGCGGCATTCATCCAGTCGGCGTTGGAGAAGAACTGGCCATACCATTTCAGCGTCCAGCCCGGTGGCGGGAACACCAGCCATTGCGACGAGCCGAACGAGAGCAGCACGATGAACACGATCGGCAGCAGCAGGAACAGGCCGATCAAGCCGGTGGTGGTGTAGAGGCCCAAGCGCATTCTGCGGCTCATGGCATTGGGAGTCAGGAGCATGACGGCTTACCTCGCGTTGCTGGCGCCAACCGGGGATTCCGGCTGAAGCTTCAGGTAGAAGTAGAACAGCACCAGGGTGATGAAGATCAGCAACGCGGCGCCGGCACTGGCCAGGCCCCAATTGAGGAACGATTGCACCTGCTGGATGATGAACTCGGGCAGCATCATGTTCTGCGCACCGCCGAGCAGCGCCGGGGTGACGTAGTAACCGAGGGACATCACGAACACCATCAGGCCGCCGGAAAACAACCCCGGCCGGCACAGCGGCAGGAACACCCGGAAGAAGTTGGTCCACGGGCTCGCGCCGCAGATCGAGCCGGCCTGCAGGATCATCGGGTCGATGGCCTGCATGGTCGCCTGCAACGGCAGCACGATGAACGGGATCATGATGTAGCTCATGCCGATCACCACGCCGGTGAGGTTGTGCACCATCTCCAGCGGCTGATCGATGATGCCCATCGCCATCAGCGCCTTGTTGATCACCCCGGAGGCTTGCAGCAAGACCAGCCAGGAATAGGTGCGGGCGAGCAGGCTGGTCCACATCGATAGCAGCACGATGTTCAGGATCCAGCGCCCCCAGCCGCGCGGCACCAGGGTAATCGCCCAGGCCAGCGGGAAGCCCAGCAGCAGGCTGAACAGGGTCACCAGGCCCGCCACCGAAAAGGTGTTGAGCAGCACCCGTGCATAGGCCGAGTTGGCAAACAGTTGTTCATAGTTGCCCAGGCCCGGCACCGGCTCCAGCACGCCACGCAGCAGCAGGCCGATCAGCGGCGCCAGGAAGAACAGGCCGAGGAACAGCAGGGCCGGGATCAGGTTGCTCGACCCCCGCCAGCGCTGCGCCAGGGACGGCGCACCGGCCTTGGAGGAAACCGCGCCGGCAGCGCCGAGGGCGCTCCCGGTCGGTGTGGTTGCCGTCATTTTCATTTGACTAGCCATTCATTCCACCGTGTCGCAATGGCCGGACCGTTCTTGGCCCAGTAGGCGAAATCGAGGGTGATCTGATCCTTGACGTAGGCGGTCGGCAGGTTCGGCGCCAGCACCGAGTCGAGGCGCTGCACACTGTCGATGTTCACTGGAGCATAGGCGGTCAGGTTGGAAAAGTCGGCCTGGCCTTTGGCGCTGCTGGCACTGGCCAGGAACTTCATCGCGGCGGCTTTGTTCTTCGTGCCTTTAGGCACGACGAGGATGTCGGCCATCACCAGGTTCTGCTTCCAGCTCACGCCCACTGGCGCGCCGTCTTCCTGCAGGGCGTGGATGCGACCGTTCCAGAACTGGCCCATGCTGACTTCGCCGGAGGCCAGCAGTTGCTGAGACTGTGCACCGCCGCCCCACCAGACGATGTCTTTCTTGATGGTGTCGAGTTTCTTGAAGGCGCGGTCCAGGTCCAGCGGGTAGAGCTTGTCGGCCGGTACGCCGTCGGCGAGCAGGGCCAGTTCGAGCACGCCAGGGCTCGGCCATTTGTAGAGGGCGCGTTTGCCGGGGTAGGTCTTGGTGTCGAACAGCGCGGTCCAGTCCTGGGGCTTGCTGGCGCCGAGCTTGCCTTCGTTGTAGCCGAGCACGAAGGAGAAGAAGAACGAGCCCACGCCATGGTCGGAGACGAAGCGCGGGTCGATCTTGTCGCGCTGGATCACCGAGAAATCCAGGGGTTCGAGCAGGCCTTCGGCGGCGGCGCGCAAGGCGAAGTCGGCCTCTACATCCACCACGTCCCACTGCACGTTGCCGCTTTCGACCATGGCCTTGAGTTTGCCGTAGTCGGTGGGCCCATCCTGGACCACGGTAATGCCGCTGGCCTTGCTGAACGGGTCGGCCCAGGCCTGCTTCTGCGCATCCTGGGTGCTACCGCCCCAGCTCACGAAATTGATGCTTTCGGCCGCCAGGGCCGCGTGGGTGGCCGTCGCCAGTAAACCGGCAAACAGCACCGCGGTTGTACGTTTGTTCAACACCATGTTCACGCCCTCATTTGTTTTGTTATTGAGCGGGCTGGTAATGCCCGCCTATCGGGAGCAGTAGGTCAATCAGGGCCTCAGTCGGGGCCCCAAAAGGCGACCGTGCCAAGGGCTGTTATTGGTGCTATCCCTGGCGGGCGCACTTGGCGAAAGCGTTCGGTCTATGGAATATCATATTATGGTATTCCAAACTTTGTGCAAGCATTTTGCCTTACCGGTTATCCGTCATTCGGTGAAGGGAATGCTCTCGACCACCTCCAGGTCGTAGCCGGTCAGCCCGGCGTATTTGAGGGGCGGGCCGAGGTGACGCAGCTTGCCGACGCCGAGGTCCTGCAAGATCTGCGCCCCGGTACCCACTTCCGAATAGATGCGCGACTGCGAACGGTTGAACTGGCGTGGCGCCTGGGTGAGTTGTGGCACACGCTCCAGCAGCGCCTGGGACGACTCATGGTTGGCCAGCACCACCACCACGCCGCAGCCTTCGGCGGCGACGCGTTGCAACGCGGCCCACAGGGTCCAGTTGGACGGGCCGCTGTAGTCGGCGCCGACCAGGTCGCGCAGCGGGTCGATCACATGCACGCGCACCAGCGCAGGGGTATCGCGGCGCAACTGGCCCATGACCATTGCCATGTGCACGCCGCCGTCGATGCGGTCTTCGAAGGTGATCAGGCGGAACGTGCCATGCACCGTGGGCAAATCCCGTTCGCCAATGCGCACCACGGTACGCTCGGTGCTGAGGCGGTAGTGGATCAGGTCGGCGATGGTGCCGATCTTGATCCCATGTTTGCGCGCGAAAATTTCCAGGTCGGCGCGGCGCGCCATGGTGCCGTCGTCGTTCATCACTTCAACGATCACCGAGGCCGGTGTGTGCCCGGCCAGGCGCGCCAGGTCGCAGCCGGCTTCGGTGTGGCCGGCGCGGGTCAATACGCCGCCGTCCTTGGCGCGCAACGGGAAGATATGCCCCGGTTGCACGATGTCGGCGGGCCCGGCATTGACGTCAACGGCCGCCGCCACGGTGCGCGCGCGGTCAGCGGCAGAGATGCCGGTGGTCACGCCGCTGGCGGCTTCGATGGACACGGTGAACGCCGTACTGAACACGCTGCCATTGCTCGGCACCATCTGCTCGAGGCCCAGGCGCTGACAGTGTTCGTCGGTCAGGGTCAGGCAAATCAAGCCACGGGCTTCGCGAGCCATGAAACTGATAGTCTCGGCGGTGCAGCAGGCAGCGGGCAGCAACAGGTCGCCTTCGTTTTCCCGGTCTTCGTCGTCCACCAGGAGCACCATCTTGCCCTGGCGATAGTCTTCGATGATGTCTGCGATGCTGTTGAAGGGCATGTCAGTGTGCTCGTTTTGTTGGTTGTATGTATTATGGTATACCACAAAAACTCAACAAGAGGATGTCACGATGAAGGCTTACTGGATTGCCCATGTGGATGTGTCCGACGCAGAGCAGTACACGCAGTACACCCAACGCGCACCGGCAGCGTTTGCCAAGTTTGGCGGGCGGTTCCTGGCCAGGGGCGGGCGCAGCGAGGCGATGGAAGGCGGGCCGGCACGGCAGCGCAATGTGGTGATCGAGTTCGATAGCTACGAGCAGGCGGTGGCGTGCTACGAGTCTGCTGAATATCAGGAGGCGAAGGGGTACCGTGAAGGGGCGGGGGTGGCGCAGATCGTCATCGTGGAAGGGCTGGCACCTTAGGTCATCAGGCCAAACATAGGACCAAATGTGGGAGGGGGCTTGCCCCCGATGGCGGTGTGAAGTGCGCCCCAGAAGTTGGACACCCATCCAATTTCTGGGGCGTTTTCATGAGCAAGTACACCACGCAGTTCAAGCTATCTGCCATCACCGCTTTCCTTGAGCGAGGCCGAGGGTTTCGCCGGGTCGCCGCTCAATTTCAAATGGACCCCACCTTGCTTCGTCGTTGGGTCGAGGCTTATCGATTACACGGTGAGGCCAGCTTGAGCAGTACCGGCCAGCGTTACAGTGCCTTGTTCAAGTTCTCTGTTCTGCGGCGCATGTGGGATGACTCCCTTTCCTTGCGCCGCGCAGCGGCGCTTTTCAACTTGGGGGATTCCACTCAGGTGGGCAGATGGCAACAGCAGTATTACAGTGGCGGTATTGAAGCCCTGGAGTCAGGGAAAAGAGGACTGAGCACCGCTATGCCTAAACCACCTGCTAAACCACGCAAAACCGCTGCCCCACTCACCAGCCCTGAGCCTGAGCACAAGACGTTACTTGATGAGCTCCAATACCTACGGATGGAGAACGCTTATCTAAAAAAGCTTGGGGAGTTAGGCGAGGCGGTGATGAGGCGGGAGAAAGAACAGAAGAAAAAGCCCGATTAGTCAGTGAGCTTAAGCAACACTTTCCCTTGCGTGACTTGCTCAAGCTAGTGAGCCTTGCGCGAAGTACGTACTACTACCAACTCAAGGCGATGGGCGTTGCGGACCGATTTTCCTCGATCAAAGCTTCTATCCAGACCATCCAAAACGAGCATAAGGGCCGCTTTGGTTACCGTCGGATGACGCTAGAACTACGTAAAGAAAGATCGCTGATCAACAGTAAAACGGTACGACGACTGATGGGGGAGCTGGGTCTGAAATGCACGGTGCGGCCTAAGAAATACAGGTCGTATAAAGGGCCGATGGGCGAAGTGTCGCCCAACACCTTGGCTCGTCAGTTCGAGGCTGAGCAACCGAATCAGAAATGGGTGACGGATGTCACCGAGTTCAAAGTGGCCGGCAAAAAGCTGTACTTGTCCCCAGTTTTGGACTTGTACAACGGAGAAATCGTGGCCTATCAGACGGCAATACGTCCCCAATATGCCTTGGTGGGCGAGATGCTGGAAAAAGCTATTGAAGGCTTACCTGAGGGCGGCAAGCCAATGCTGCATTCAGATCAAGGCTGGCACTATCGATATCCAAAGTACCGGGAGAGGCTAGAAAAAGCAGGGCTGGAGCAAAGCATGTCACGCAAAGGAAACTGCCATGACAACGCCACAATGGAGAGTTTCTTCGGCACGCTGAAGTCAGAGTTCTACTATCGGGAAAGCTTTGAAAGCGTGGAGCAGTTGCAAGCGGGGCTGGATGAGTACATCCATTACTACAACCATAAGCGAATCAAAGTGAAGCTTGGCGGACTGAGCCCTGTAGCGTACAGGACCCGGTCCGCTGTAGCCTAACCAACAGCTGTCCAGCTTTTGGGGCGCACTTCAGTGTGTCAGCCAACCTCTCTGCCAACCGTGCCACCGCCTTCGAAGCCTCGCTAAAGCTCGACATCTCCCACAGGGGATTGGTGGTATCCATGCGATCTACCGCCGGGCTGCTTTCTACCTGCCAACAGCGGGCCAGTGTGGGAGGGGGCTTGCCCCCGATGGCGGTGGGTCAGTCACCTTATTCAGCGGCTGACACACTGCTATCGGGGGCAAGTCGAATCGTCGCACCGCCCCTCCCACATTTGGTCCGGTGTTTGGCTGTGAGATCAGCGGATAAAGTGGATCTTGCCGCTGTCGTCATTGCCGATGTAGATGCCATACACCCCGGCCTGGCGTTCCTCGATATACCGTTCGAGGATCTGCCGGATCGCCGGGTAGTAGATGCTGTCCCAGGGAATGTCCTCGGGCGCGAAGAACCGGTAGTCGAGGGTTTCCGGGCCGAACTGGCCGGTGATTTCCAGCGCGATGGCGCGGAAGATGATGTACACCTCGCTGATCGTCGGCACGCTGAAGATCGAGTAGGGCGAGACGATTTCCGCGCGCACGCCGCTTTCTTCCCAGACTTCGCGCAACGCGGCTTGTTCAGTGGTCTCGCCGCCTTCCATGAAGCCGGCCGGTAGGGTCCAGGTGCCGGGACGGGGCGGGATCGCCCGTTGGCACAGCAGGTATTTGCCGTCCTGCTCGATGATGCAGCCGGCGATGATCTTGGGGTTGATGTAGTGGATATAGCCGCAACCCCGGCACATCAGGCGCTCATGCGTATCGCCCGGTGGCAACTGGCGACCGAGGTCACTGCCGCCGCATTTCGGGCAATAGCTTGGGCTGAACATGGTCAGTGGCCTATGCGCGGTTCTTTGAGCGCGATGGGCAGGGTGATCTCTGGAATCTTGCCGGTCTCTTCCTGCTTGCGCTTGAGGTAATCCAGGGCCACGGCAGCGGCTGCGCGCACGTGATCGACACAGGCTTGGTGCGCCGCGAGCGGGTCGCCGCTCTTGATTGCCTGGACCATGCGTTCCATTTCCTGGTTACTGGCGCCGCGGCGGTTTTCCTGGGACACCGAGGTGGCGCGCAGGTAGCTGATACGCGCCTGCAACTGGCGCAGTTGCGTGGCCGCCACGTGGTTGCCGGAGCCTTCGAGCAAGACGTCGTAGAAGCCTTGCACCGAGTCGATCACCTGTTGCAGTTCGCCGTCCTTGAGGGCCTTGCGGTTCTCCTCCAGGGCTTTTTCCAGGGCCTTGATGTCCTTGGCCTTGGCGCGCAGGGTGAACAACTGCACGATCAAGCCTTCGAGCACGCAGCGCAGTTCATAGATGTCGACCGCGTCGGCCAGGGTGATGATCGCGACCTGCGGGCCTTTGGCATCGGCAAACTCCACCAGGCCCTCGGACTCCAGGTGACGCAGGGCTTCGCGCACCGACGTGCGGCTGACGCCCAGGCGATCACACAGGTCGCGTTCTACCAGGCGGTCGCCCGGCAGGAGCTGGAAGTTCATGATGGCGCTGCGCAGTTTCTCCAGCACGATTTCGCGCAGGGTGACCGGGTTGTGATTGACCTTGAAGCTGTCGTCGAGTGGCAGGCGTTTCATGGGGTCTGCTCTGAAGGTGGCTGTCCCTGCAAAACGAGCACCGGCAGCGGTGCTCGATCGATCAAAACAGCCAAGGGTTAACGGGTGGCCTCTGCATCGGCTTCGGCGAAAGCTTCCCGGGCCAGCCGGAAGCTGTCCACGGCGGCGGGAACCCCGCAATAAATGCCGACCTGAAGCAGAATTTCGCGTATTTGTTCACGACTCAGCCCGTTACGCAAGGCGCCACGTACATGCAGCTTGAGCTCGTGAGGTCGATTGAGGGCCGAAATCATTGCCAAGTTTATCATGCTGCGTTCTTTAAGCGACAAACCCTCACGGCCCCACACATGGCCCCAGCAGTACTCGGTGACCATCTCCTGCAAGGGCCGGGTGAAATCGTCGGCATTCTCGAGGGAGCGCTGCACATAGGCTTCGCCCAGCACCTGGGTGCGGATTTTCAGGCCCTGCTCATATTTGTCGTTGCTCATCGTACTGTGCTCCTCAGGCCAGGGTGGGCAGCGGGCCCAGCTTGCCTTTGTGGTAGATCATCGGCGTGACCGGTTGCGCGGGCAGGATCAGGTTCTTCACTGCGCCGACGATGATCGCATGATCACCGCCATCGTATTCGCGCCACAACTCACACTCGATGATCGCCGTGGCCTTGGCCAGCAACGGGTTGCCCAGGTCGCTGAGGTGCCACTCGATGCCCTTGGCCTTTTCCTTGCCCTTGCTGGCGAAGGCATAGGCTTCGGCGGTTTGGTCGGCCGACAGCAAGTGAATCGCAAAGCGCTTGCTGTCGCGCAGCACCGGGTAGGTGTCCGAGGCGTAGTTGGGGCAGAACAGCACCAGGGCCGGGTCGATCGACAGCGCACTGAACGCGCTGGCGGTAATGCCCACGATGCCGCCGTCCGGGTCCAGGGTGGTGACCACCGTGACGCCGGAGGGGAACGAGCTCATGACGTCTTTGTAAATGCCGGGTTCGATCATGGTCGGGGTCTCTTAACGCATCACAAAAGGATCAGGCATGGGTGCCTGGGAGAGGTTGATCCACACCGTCTTCAGCTCGGTGTAGGCCAGCACCGAATCGATGCCGCTTTCGCGTCCGTAGCCGCTGTTCTTGAAGCCGCCGATGGGCGCCATGGCCGAGACGGCGCGGTAGGTGTTGACCCAGATGATCCCCGAGCGCACGTCCCGGGCCAGGCGGTGGGCGCGGCCCAGGTCGCGGGTCCAGATGCCGGCGGCGAGGCCGAACTGCGAGTCGTTGGCGATCGCCAGGGCTTCGGCTTCGTCCTTGAAGCGGATCACCGAGGCCACCGGGCCGAAGACTTCTTCCTGCATGATCTTCATCGAGTTGCGGTCGCACTCGAACAGGGTCGGCTCATAGAACCAGCCGGCCCCCAGGTTCTGCGGGCGCTTGCCGCCGGTGCGCAGGCGCGCGCCTTCGGCGATGGCGTCGGCCACCAGGCCCTCGACCACGGCCAGTTGCTGCGCAGTGGCCATGGGGCCCATCTCGCTGGCATCTTCCTGGGGGTTGCCGATGCGAATGCGCTGGGCGCGCTCCACCAGGCGCTCGACGAATTCGTCGTAGATCTCGTCCTGTACCAGCAGGCGCGAACCGGAGACGCAGCTCTGCCCGGAGGCGGCGTAGATCCCGGCAATCGCGCCGTTGATGGCGCTGTCGAGGTCGGCGTCGGCAAAGATGATATTCGGTGATTTACCGCCCAGCTCCAGCGATAACTTGGCGAAGTTCTCGGCACTGCTGCGCACCACATGGCGCGCCGTGGCTGCACCGCCGGTAAAGGCGATCTTGCGCACCAGCGGATGGCGGGTGAGGGCGGCCCCGGTGCTTGGGCCGTAGCCGGTCACCACGTTGACCACGCCCGGCGGAATCCCGGCTTCAAGGGCCAGGCGCGCGAGTTCGAGGATGGTCGCCGAGGCATGTTCCGACGGCTTGATCACGATGGTGTTGCCCGCCGCCAGGGCCGGCGCCAGCTTGATCGCCGTGAGGTACAGCGGGCTGTTCCAGGGAATGATCGCGGCGACCACGCCCATGGGTTCATGCACGGTGTAGGCAAACAGGTCGGGCTTGTCCAGGGGCAGGGTGCCGCCTTCGAGTTTGTCGGCCAGGCCTGCGGTGTAATGGAAGAACTCCGGCAGGTAACTGACCTGGCCACGGGTCTCGCGGATCAGCTTGCCGTTGTCGCGGCTTTCCAGCTGCGCCAGGCGTTCCTTGTTGTCGGCGATCAGGTCACCCAGGCGGCGCAGCAGTTTGCCCCGCGCGGTGGCGGTGAGGCCGCGCCAGGCCGGGCTGTCGAAGGCCTGTTGCGCAGCCTGCACCGCGCGTTCCACGTCGGCTTCATCGGCATCGGGCAACTGTGCCCAAGGTTCGGCCAGAGCCGGGTTGAGGCTGTCAAAGGTCTTGCCGGACAAGGCATCGACCCATTCTGCGCCGATGCACATCTGGAAGCGTTCAAGCGTCATGCCACGATCCCCTTTATCGGGTGTTGTTGGGAGTGCGCCGTCTGGAGGAAGTCCAGCAGCAGCTGGTTGACCAGGCGCGGCGATTCAACCGGCATCATATGCCGTTGCTCGGGCAATACCGCCACGGTTGCGCCGGGAATACGCTCCGCCAATTGGCGGGCCATCTGCGGTGTCGAGCCGGGGTCCAGCTCGCCGGTGGCCACCAGGGTCGGCACCTGGATGCTGCCCAGGTCGTCGGCGCGGTACATGTCCTGGGTCGCGAACAGCTCGTAGGTGGTCAGGTAGCCCTGGGGGTCGTTACCGGCCAGGGTCTGGCGCAACGCGGCGATCTGCGCCGGGTTGGCCGCCTGGTATTCACGGCTGAACCAGCGCGAGAGGGCCGCTTCGGCATTGGCATCCGGCCCATGCTCGGCGGCCTGGGCGGTGCGCGCAATCACCCCGGCGCGCTGTTCGGGGCTGCGGTTGAACACGCTGTTGAGCACTACCAGGCTGTTGAGGCGTTCCGGGTAGTGCAGGGCAAAGGCGCGCGCCACCAGGCCGCCCATTGAGAAACCGATCACCGTCGCCAGGGGCAATTGCAGGTGATCGAGCAGCTCCAGCAGTTGGTCGGCATAACCGAGCAGCGGTGTGCCGCTGTCCGGGCGCGGGCTGGCGCCATGGCCGAGCATGTCATAGGTGATCACGCGGTAATGGGTGGCCAGGCCAACCACCTGGCCGCCCCACATCTCTTTATTCAGGCCCACGCCGTGGATCAAAACCACAGGCTGGCCTTGGCCGGTCGCCAGGTAACTGGTGCCAGCCGGGGTACGTTCAGCGGTGAGCCGAATCATGGAGCGCTCCTGCATGCCTTTTTTGTTGGAGTGACGGTCTTGGCTTACTGGGTTTTTTCCGCCGCCAGCTCTTCGAGGTCGATGTAACGGTTGCCGATGCGCGGGTGCAGGCGGCCACCGTCTGCGCAGCCCAGCACCACCACGATTTCATCGGCGCGCGGCGCGTCTTCGATCTGCATTTCCAGGGTGATGTAGTGCGAGCGCAGGCCTTCGTCGTCCTTGTGCATCATCGGGATCTGGATCGACGTGCCCGGGCCACCGCGCTTGTTGGTGAAGCTCAGGTAGCTCTTGGCCTTGACCGCTTCGCGATAGTGGTTGCCGAAGCGCAGGGTATGGATGATCGCCGACGCGTGTTCGATCTCGCCGTCAGCCCCGACCACGGCGGCCTTGCCGTAGGCTTCGATCTTCTGCGCGCCACCAATGATGCCCACCAGGCGCTCTACCATCAGTGCACCGAGGTCCGAGCAGTTGGCACGGATCTCCGGTTTCAGGTCTTCGACAAACCCGCGACCCAGCCAGGGGTTTTTCAACACGACCGCCAGGCCAACCATGGTGACGGGAGTGTCAGAGGCCTTGCCGCCTTCAATAAAGGTTTCTTCTACGTAGCTGACGATCTTGCGGATTTCGAAACTCATGAGCTGCTCCGTCGGGTGTGAGTGGGTCCGTGTATGATGGTATACCATAATACCTTAAGTGCAAGAGCCAGCGATGGGCCGTCGATAAATACCGCGACAAAAGGTCAGGTGGTACACCTTTTCAGGGGGGGGCGAGGCGTGTGCTCGGGACGCCTGGCTCAGCAGGGCGAGGGAGCGCCAATGAGCGCGGACCGCCCAGCGATGATCACTGGGCTTGCGGGTGGGCTGGAGGCGTGCGTCAGGGCTGCGCGCGCGAGGCCGGCATGGCCGTGGCGCGGATATAACGTGCCGGCGACGTGCCCAGGGTCTTGCGGAACATGCTGATGAATGAGCTGACCGACTCATAGCCAAGCGCTTCAGCGGTGTGCTGTACCGACTCGCCTTCGGCCAGGTTTTGCAGCGCTACGATAATTTGCCATTGCTTGCGCCACTGACCGAAGGTCAGCCCGGTTTCACGTTTGACCAGGCGGGCCAGGGAGCGCTCGCTCATGGCCACTTGGCGCGCCCACTGGGCCATGGTGCAGCGGTTGGACGGGTCCTGGGCCAACCCGCGCGCGATCACGCGCAACTGCGCCGTCGCGGGCAGCGGCAGGTACAACTGTTCCGTCGGGGCAAGTTCCAGCTGTTCGAGCAGCACACTGGCCAATCGCGCGTTGGCACACGCTGGCGGGTAGTCCTGGGCCTGGGCGCTGAGGTGCAGGATCAGCTCCAGGATCAGCGGTGACAGCACCAACGTACAGCACTGTTGCGGTAGCGCCGCCGCGCCGGGCTCCACAAAAACAAAGCCGACTTTACCGTTGGCCGTGACCCGGTTGCTGTGGGCCACGCCACCCGGAATCCACACGCCGAACCCTGACGGCACCATCCACACCCCATCCTCCACCGTGCACACGATGCCGCCGTGATAAGCCACTACCAGCTGGCCTTTGCGGTGGGTGTGTACGGGAAACTCGGTGTCGTTGCGCTGGGCGCCCAGCATCAATGCCACGGCAGGTTGGTCGAGGCGATCGAGTTCGAACTGTTCAATCGTGGCGTGATTTGTCTCGTGCATGCCCCATCACCGCAACTTGGCTGAATTTGATTATATTCTGGCAGCATACTCAATATCGGCAAGGGTGCGTATTACCTAACATCGTCAGCAAGGCCATCGCGTTGATGGTCGACGGCGAGACCCACCGATGCTCAGCGAAATCACGATTGCCAACCTCTATATCCCGCCTTTGCTGGTTTACCTGGGTGTTTCAGCCCTGGTCTACGGGCTGCTGGAACGCACCATCCGCCGCTGGCTGGAGTGGGCCTGGCACCCGAGCCTGGCGCGTTTTTTTGTCTCGCTCATCATCCTTTCGACGTTAGTCCTGATGGTCTAAGCGAGGCGCCATGTCTATCAATAACCTCTTCAAGACGCTCGCCACGCTGGTACTGGGGCTGGTTGCGCTGCTGTTCTGTACGCAGTTGTGGCGAGCCTACGTATTGGCGCCCTGGACGCGCGACGGACGTGTCAGTGCGCATGTCATCCGGATGGCCCCGGAGGTGTCCGGCCAGGTCGAACACGTCCTCGTGGGGGATAACCAGTGGGTCGCCAAGGGCGCGTTGCTGTATCGGATCGATCAGCGCGCCTATCTGCTGGCCCAGCAACAGCGCGCCGCCGAGCTGGCAGAGGCACGTAGCGTGTTCGCGCAACGTACGGCACAGCTCCAGCGCCGCAGCCAACTCGGCGATGCGATTGCACGGGAAGAAACCGACAATGCGGCGCGGGACCTGGCAGTGGCCAAGGCCCGCCTGGAGGCGGCCCAGAGCCAGTTGGCCCAAGCCCGGCTGGACCTCGAGCGTACGACCATTCGTTCGCCGGTCGATGGTTACGTGACTCAACTGCGCCTGCAGCCAGGTGACTACGCCGTCGCCGGCACGACCAATGTGTTTGTGGTCGATGCGCACAGCTTCTGGGTCACTGCTTACTTTGAAGAAACCAAGCTCCCCGGTGTGCGACTGGGGGCCGCCACGTCGATCAAACTCATGGGGTTTGCGCCTTTGCTTGAAGGCCATGTCGCCAGTATCGGGCGGGGCATCGCCGATGGTAACGAGCTGCGCAGCGAGGGCGGTTTACCCCAGGTGGCCCCGACGTTCAGTTGGATACGACTCGCCCAGCGGGTGCCCGTACGGATTGAACTAGACAGCGTGCCCCCAGGCGTGGAGTTGGCGGCGGGGATGACGGCCAGTGTCGAAGTGAGTGAGGCCGGCGCCGAGCGACATTGGCGGCTGTCACGCTGGCTTCAGGCATTTATGTGATGAAGGGCCGCCTGTTGAGCGTGTTGAGTGGGCTGCCGCTGCCATGTACGCCGCAGACGCTGGGCTACGTGTCGCGCAGTGTCGCGGCGGCCACCCTGGCCCTGTGGCTGGGCTTGCAACTGCACCTGGATGCGCCGTTCTCGGCGGCGTCGACGGTGTTGCTGCTGATTCACCCGATCCAGGGCGCCGTGGTCGGCAAGGGTTTCCATCGTGTGCTGGGCACGCTGGTGGGGATCGTCGCGGCCTTCGTGCTGACCGCCCTGTTCGCCCAGAAAATGCTGCTGTTTATCCTTGGGGTCGGTGTGTGGCTCGGTCTCTGCGTCGGTGCCATGACGGTGCTGCGGCACTATCACGCTACCGCGGCCGTGGTCGCCGGTTACACCGTATGCCTTGCCCTGGGCCCGGCGATTGTCGCTCCCGAGCAAAGCTTCGAGCATATCGTGACACGCGGTACGGCGGTGGTACTCGGGGTCTTCAGCCTGAGCTTGGTGGCGACGCTGTTCAGCCGCAAGACCGTCGAGCAGAAGCTCAATCGGCTGCTCATCAGCGTGACGTCCCGCACGATACGCTGGCTGGCGATTCGGTTGAGTGGCGAGCAGGACGCGCCCCCGAGCCTTGCCGCTGGGCCACTCTCGCTTGAGATCAGCCAGGTAGATGATCTGCTCGGCATCGGCCGGGGCGAGTCCGCGCTGATCCGCTCCCGGATGCCGACGCTGCAGGCGGGGCTTGCGTACCTGCAGGGCGTGGTCCTGGCCGAGAGTACGTCCCATCGGTCTGCATTACCCGCCATTGCCCGCATTGGCAGGGAGCTGCAACCGCTGGGCGAAGGGCTGGCCGACGCCACGCAGGATTTTTCCACGGCAGCCGAGCGCGTCAGGGCCATGCAACATTGGCTGGCGGGCGATCTTGAGCGGCACGCGAGCGATGCAGAGTACCTGGATGAATCCTTGGCAGACCTGTGCAGCGCCTTGTTGAGTTTTGCCAGCCTGCAACGCAATACCCAAGTGCCTGCCCGTGCAGTGGGCTTTCACCGACACTATGGGGACGCGCTGCGCAACGGCCTGCGAGCGTTGCTGGCGATTTTGGCGACGGCGGCCATCTGGTACCTGACCGGCTGGGACCAAGGGCCAACGCTGTTGGCGGTCGTGGGGCCATGTTGCACATTGCTGGCTACCAGCGCCGCACCCACCCAGGGCATGCGCGGTTTTATCAAGGGCACGCTCTACGGCATCCTGGCGGCTGCGGCCTGCAAGTTTCTGCTGCTGCCTCACATCAGTGGGTTTGCACTGCTCAGCGTAGTGCTCGCCGCGTTCTGGATATTCGGCATGCATGCCACGACCCGACCGCGCCATGCGCTGCAAGGCATTGCCTACCTGATCACGTTCAATACCCTGGTCAGCACCGGGGAGACGGCGCACTACGACTTTGTCGAGTTCGCCAATCAAGCACTGGCCTGGATGGTGGCGCTTGCCGTTTGCCTGCTGGCTTTCCAACTGTTTCCGAAGAAATCCGCCAGCCCCATACGGGCACTCAGGCAGGCGCTGGAGAGGGACACACGACGCTTGCTGCGTCAGGGCAGCCGATTGGACAGGCTTGGATGGCAGGCGAAGCAACAACATCGAATGGTGTCGTTGCTGGCCTTGTTGGGCGCAGATCAGCCACAGGCTGACCCAGCCGGCTATGTGTCGTTGCAATTGAGCCGGAGCCTGGGGCGGCTGCAACGCAAGACCGGCCAATTGGCGCCGAGGTCGGCGATTGCCGAATGTGCGCAAAGGGGCGCTCGGCGACTGTCCAGGCATGCCTTGAACACCGCAGTGAGCGCGGCCCAGGCCCGGCGAACGGCAAAATCGATGCGCAGGCTGGGGGCCCCGCATCTCGCTGCGTGCTACGAGGAACTGGCTGGGTTGTTGGAACAGTACGGGCGGGGCCCTGACCATTCGATGAATGAGCGGGCACGCCCGAATGCCAGTCAGTTAAGAGATAGAACGAGCAAACAGTAAGTAACCTGTGGCGAGCGGGCTTACTGTGGAGCGGGCTTACTGTGGCGAGCGGGCTTGCCCCGCGTTGGGCTGCGAAGCGGCCCCAAAACCTAACGATTTAATATGCCTGGATAAACGCGGCGGCCTTATTGGGGCTGCTGCGCAGCCCAACGCGGGGCAAGCCCGCTCGCCACAACAAGCCCGCTTGCCACAGTAAGCCCGCTCGCCACAGTTACAGTGTTCCTCCTTAACTGACAGGCACGCCCTGTACGCAAGATTATTTAAACCTTCTCACTGAGCGACAGGTCGATAGCTGGAGATACTTCGCCAGGTGAGGGAACGTCAATGATAGGGGTTGTGATACCTGCCCATAACGAAGAACGGCATATCAGCGAGTGCCTTGCTTCTGTGCGACTTGCCAGTGAGCATCCGGCGTTGCAGGGCCAGCGGGTTGAGATACTGGTGGTGCTGGACGCCTGCTCGGACGGCACGGTCGAGCAGGTGGCGGCGCGCGGGGCGAGCATGCTCGAGGTGTGCTTTCAGAACGTCGGCAAGGCCAGGGCCGTGGGCGCTGAGCACTTGCTGGAGGCCGGTGTGCAATGGCTTGCCTTCACGGATGCGGACACACGGGTGCCCCGTGATTGGCTGGTGCGCCAGATCGAATGTGGCGCTGACGCGGTGTGTGGCACCGTCGAAGTGGACAGTTGGAGCGAGCATGATGAAAGCGTGCGCTCGCGCTACCTGGAGCTGTACCAATTCATCGAAAACCATCGCCACATCCACGGTGCAAACCTGGGCCTGAGTGCCGATGCCTACCGCAACGCCGGTGGCTTTCAACACCTGGTCACTCATGAAGACGTGCGGCTTGTGGCCGACCTTGAGCGGACCGGCGCGCGAATCGCCTGGACCGCCACCAACCCGGTGATCACCAGCGCGCGCCGCGACTACAAGTGCCGTGGCGGCTTTGGCGAATACCTGATGTCCATGCTTGCGCCCCACGGCCCGGAGTTGCCTGCCGGCGGCCCGCCGCTGGTTACTCTTTGACGTCCATGAATTCCTTGGCCCATGCCACATAGCTTTCCGGCAGGGTGTAGGTATGCGTCAGCTCCGTGGCGCTCAGGTTCGAGGTGCTGTGGGTCAGCTGACGCTGGGCCCGCAGGCTGTCGTAGGTCGCCTTGATCGACGCAAAGTAGGCGCCATGGCCGGCCACGATCACGCGCACACCCAAGCGGGCCAGGCGCTCGGCGTCATTGAGCTTGGGGTTGCCATAGGTCACCAGCATCAACGGTACCGTGAGGTTTTCCGCGATTTTCTCCAGGTGCTCGAAGTCGCTGATACCCACCATGCAGATGCCGTCGGCACCGGCTTTTTCGTAGGCCTTGGTACGTTCAATCACGGCTTCGGTGGGCAGCACGCCGGCGTTGGTTCGCGCGATGATCGACAGCTCGGGGTCGACCCGGGCTTCGAGGGCGGCCTTGACCTTGCCGATACCTTCCTCGACGGAAATCAGGTCGGTCGATTTGCGCCCGAATTGCGCCGGCAGCAGGGTGTCTTCAATGGTCAACGCCGCGACGCCGGCACGTTCCAACTCTTCGACGGTGCGCATCACGTTCAAGGCGTTGCCGTAGCCGTGGTCGGCGTCTGCGATGAACGGTAACTGGGCGACACGGCCGATGCGGGTGGCCTGTTCGACGAATTCGCTCAGGGTGATCAACGCAAAGTCGGGCGCCGCCAGTACCTGCAACGAGGCGACGGAGCCGCCGAGGATACCGACTTCGAAACCCAGGTCCGCCGCGATTCGCGCGGACATCGGATCGAAAACAGATGCTGTCTCCACGCATTTTTGTGCGCCAAGCAGTTCACGGAAATTACGACGAAGAGCGGAGTGGGACATTTTTGGCATGATCTATCCTGGTGCTGGTCATCGTCGAAGTACGATCAATGCCTATTCATAAACCAGCGAGACTACCACGCGCCAAAATACAGAGTCATGACGTTTGAGAATAGGGTATGCGCCACGCACATACTGATGCACCGTTATAAAGCACGCCTGTTTTCCTGATGCCTGTCAGGCCCCTGCGCCGCGCCCCGAAAGAGCGCATTGGGCTTTTTCCACTGATGATTTTTTTGCCTGCCCCTGTGATGTTTCGCGACCTTCTCACGCGCGAGAGGGCGGTCGTGTGATGCCTGGAAATGGATGGCGATGAAGTGTTTGCGTGTGGATTGACGTGAAATACACAAAAGTCCATTATGGAATTATAAGTACAAAAAATGCTCGCCGGCGTCACCTTTTCTTCACTCTTGCCAAACCAACAACAACTTGCGAGAACACGATCATGAAGAAACGCTCCCTTATCACCGCCCTGGCCCTGAGCCTGCTCGCTTCCAGCCATGTGCTGGGCGCCGAGAAAACCCTGCGCATTGGCATCGAGGCGGCTTACCCGCCGTTTGCCTCGAAGACCGAGGACGGCAAGATCGTCGGGTTCGACTACGACATCGGCAATGCGCTGTGCGCGCAGATGAAAGCCAAATGCGTGTGGGTTGAAGGCGAGTTCGACGGGCTGATTCCGTCGCTGAAAGTGAAGAAGATCGACATGGCCTTGTCGTCCATGACCATCAACGAGGACCGTAAGAAGTCGGTGGATTTCAGCCACAAGTATTACTTCACCTCATCGCGCCTGGTGATGAAGCAGGGCGCGGTGGTGGATGACCAGTACGCCAGCCTCAAGGGCAAGACGGTCGGCGTGCAACGCGCCACCACCACCGATCGTTATGCCACCGAGGTGTTTGAACCGCAGGGCATCAACGTCAAGCGCTACGGCAATAATGAAGAAATCTACATGGACCTGGCGGCAGGGCGCCTGGACGCGATCTTTGCCGACACCATCCCCCTGAGCGACTTTCTGTCCATGCCGCGCGGCCAGGGCTACGCCTTTGTCGGCCCGGAGCTCAAGGACCCGAAATACGTGGGCGAGGGTGCCGGGATCGCAGTGCGCAAGGGCAATACTGCGTTGGTCAGCGAGTTGAATGCGGCCATCGATGGCATTCGTGCCAGTGGCGAGTACCAGAAGATTTCCCAGCACTATTTCAAGTCGGATATCTACGGCGATTGAGCGTCATAGGCGGGTAAAATGCGGGAGCAAGCTTGCTCCCGATAACCATAGGCATCTACACAACTTCTCAGCCCCTGACCAATCTCCCTGTGGCCAGCCCGATCACCACACCAGCGCTATTTGCCGGGCGTTCAGCTCTTGAGTTCCTTCAAGTGCTTGTAGACCGTCGCCCGCCCCATCCCCAATACATTGGCCACATAGTTCGAGGCGCTCTTGCCCTTGAAGGCGCCTTCGGCATGCAGCGCCAGTACCAACTCACGCTTATGATCTCGGGTCAGCAGGTTCAGGCTCAATTGGCGTTCGCGCATCCACGCATGCAGGAAGGTGTTGATGCGTTCCTGCCAGTCATCGCGAAACAGCGAATCCGGTTGCGGGATCAGCTTGCTCGGTGACAGGAACAGGTCGAGCGCGGCCTTGGCATTTTCAAACAGCGAGATATTCAGGTTGATGCACAGCACCGCCAGCGGGCGACCTTTGTGGTCGTGCAGCACGGTGCTCAGGCTGCGAATTTTCTGGCCGTCCCAGTTGAGCTTTTCGTAGGGACCGATATTCACTTCGCGCACATCGTCGGACAGCATGTCTTCCAGCGCCGAGTCGTCGCCAATGGCGCGTTTCGACAGGTTGTTGGCGATGTAGTCGACCTTTTGCGTGCGCAAATCGTGCAGCACGGCCTCGGCATGGGGAAAGAACAGCGTGGCGATCGCATCGGCGATCGCACGGAAGTTCTGCAGGACCTTGTCTTGTTCAGCGGTGTTCATCAATGGGGCTCCAGGCGCTCGGGGGAGAGCATACCAGCGTCCAGGCCGAACCGCGCCAGTGGCTCCGGCAACGCCGCGCCGCGCACCAGGGCCGCGCTGGCCTGGCCCATGGCGGGCGAGGTCTGGATGCCATAACCGCCTTGCGCCGCGACCCAGAACAGGCCGGGCACCCGAGGATCGAAACCGGACAGCAAGTCACCGTCGTGCACAAAACTGCGCAGGCCGGCCCAGGTGCGGGTCGGGCGTCGGATGGTCAGGGTGGTGGCCTCTTCGATCTGGTAGATCCCCATGGCGATGTCCAGCTCTTCGGGCTGGATGTCCTGGGGTTCCACCGGGTCGGCGTTGGCCGGTGAGCCGAGGAACATGCCGGCGTCGGGTTTCATGTAGAAGGCTTCGTCGAGCGCAACCAGCATCGGCCAGGCGTGGCTGTCCACGCCCTCGGGGCCGGCGAAGATAAACGCTGAACGGCGCTTGGGTTGCAGGCCGATGGAAGCCGCGCCGGCCAACCCGCCGATATGGTCGGCCCAGGCCCCGGCGGCGTTGATGATAATTGGCGCGGTGAAGGTTTCCTGTTGGGTTTGTACGTGCCACAGGCCGTCGGCGTCGCGGCTCAGGCCCAGCACGTGGTGGTCGGTTCGCACCTCGCCCTGGTGGCGGCGGATACCGCGCAGGTAGCCCTGGTGCAGGGCGTCGGTGTCGATATCGCTGGCGGTCGGGTCATAGATCGCCCCGTGGACTTTTTCGCGACGCAGGATCGGCAGCCGCGCGCAGGCTTGGTCGGCACTCAGCTGTTCGACCTGCGGCACGGTGGCCTTGGCGCTGAGGTATTGGCGGTTCAACTCGGTCGGGTCGCCGATGAAGTCCACCGTCATCTCGCCCCGTGGCGTCAGCAGCGGGTGCTCGCAGAACCCGGCGGGCGGATTGTCGAAAAACTCACGGCTGGCCAGGGTCAGCGCCCGCACTTGCGGGGTGCCGTAGGCGGCGGTGTAGAGCGCCGCCGAACGCCCGGTGGAGTGATAGGCGGGGTGCGATTCACGTTCCAGCACCAGCACTTTGCCGTGGGGCGCCAGCCAGAAACCCGTGGAAGCGCCGGCGATGCCGCCACCGATGATGATGAAGTCTGCGTGACTCATGCTCGTCTCCTGATAGGTGGGGTCAGCGCTGCAACTGATAGAGCGCATTGGCCAGGGCGATGTCTTCCAGGCCCAACCCGATAGAGCGGAAGAATACGTGGCGGTCATTGTTCGGGCGCTGCGCCATTTCCGTCAGCAGCTCGGGCAGGTCGCCCATGACGGCGCTGGCGTCCCAGCCGTGCTGTTCGCTGGCGATCAGCATGTCGCCCGCCGCGCCGGGTGTGGTCTGGCGGTAGTCGCAGAATACCTGCATGTCGTTAAGGGCGTGGGGCGGTACTTCATGGGCGCGAGGGGCGTTGGTGCTGATCGAGGTGATCAGTGCCGGTTTGCTCAAGCGCGCCGGGTCGAGCACCGGGCCGGCCGATGAGGTGCAGAGCAGGATCACGTCGGCATCCTCCACCGCGGCTGCGCAACTGCTGGCGATGACCAGGCGCGGATCGAGGCTGCCGAGCTGCGCGAGGGTCGTGGGGGAGGCGTTGGCCAGGCTTGGCGAAAACAGGCTGATGTGCTGCCAGTCGCGCAGGTTCTGCACGTAGCGCAGGTGCGCCTGGGCGACCTTGCCGCTGCCGATGATCGCCAGGCGCCGTACCGCCAATGGCGCCAGTGCCTCCACCGCCAGGGCCGTGGTGGCGGCGGTGCGAGCGGTGGTCAACTCACCGGCATCACACAGCAGCAACGGTTGGCCGGTGTGCATCGACATCAACAGCGTCCATGCGGTCACCAGCGGCCCTTGCTCGCGCACGATGTAGGGCGAGGTCTTGACCCCGTACACCCCGTCTTCGGCCAGCACGCCCAGGTAGTTGATAAAGTCGCCGGCGCCCTGGGGAAACTCCACCTGTTGCTGTGCGGGCTGCACCGCCTGCCCGGCGGCGAGGTCGTGAAACAACTTGCGCAGGATCTGCGGTACATCGACTTGAGCGAGTAACTCGCGGGCCTGTGCCGGGTTGATCACATAAGGCGTGCTGGACATGGGTTTGCTCCGCATTAAACTATTTTGTCCATTATGGACTTTTAGTTATGCGGAGCAATATCCCGGTGAAAAAAAGCTGTCAGGCCAGTTGCACTCGCCGCAGCCGGCCGCTCAGTGCCACTACGCTGTTATCCGGCGCCGGTATCGGCCGCCCCGTCAGCCCCATGCCTTCACTGATCACCACCGCATCCTGGACCCGGCACAGGTTGGACGGCGTATCCAGCCCGCGTGCCAGTACGGCGACTTGCCCGGTGTCCAGGTTGCAGCTCAACAGCCGCCCGCTGAAGCGGGTAAAGCCGCCGTGCAGGACGGCACCGTTCCAGTCCGGCGGCAAGGGTTGTTGCAGGTGGCTGCACAATTCCAGCACCAGCAGGTTGCCGTCCGGGCACCACGCCAACCCGGTGGGCAGTTGCAGCCCGTCAATCAGCACCTCGATCCGACCGCTGGCCGGGTGTACCCGAATCACCTGGCCGGCCTTGTCGGCAAAGTCGATGCCCTGGCGCGCCGGGTCGCCCCGCAATTCACCGGAGAACAGGCTGATCAGCACCGCGTCGGTCTGCGGTTCGTAGACCAGGGTCACCGGTACGGCCTCCTGGCCTTGTTCCAGTTCGGGCAGTTGCACCCGCACCTGCTCGTCCTGGCCGTCGCTGAACTCCACCAGTTGGTTGGTATCGGGCTTGACCGCCAGCCAACTGCGTCGGGTTGGGTGCCAGCACAGCGCATTCAGGTTGCCACGGCTGTGGAACACCGGTTCGGGCGGGCTGTATTGCAGGTCCAGCAACTTGGAGCCACTGACATAGTCGGTCTGGCTGACCATGCAGTGCCCGTCACCGCAGGCGATGTCTGACAGGCCCATGATTTCATCGCGCAGCATGCGTGCCTGCATGTTCATCGCGCGAAACCCTTGGGCAAGGCATTCACCGGGCAGGTAGGCGCCGGGTCGTTGCGGGTCTGGTTGCAGCAGGCTGATACGCCCGCTGAAGGGTTGGTCCGCCAGGCCCGAACCGGCCTCGGCCAGTAACAGGCTGTCATCGGCCCGCAGGCAAACGCCGCGCGGGTTGAGCAGCCCCTCGGCGATCAGTGTGCTGGGGCGCAGGGTTTCGTCGGGGTGGGCGGGGATATGCCAGGTCATGGGATCGCTCTCCTATTGGGGTGGCTGCCACGGTTCGCCGGTGAGATAGGCGCGCAACAGGGCGCGTTGGCAGGGCGACATCGAGCGCACCACCGGCATGAACAACGTGGTGCCTTTGTAGGTGTCGGCGGTGCGGGCGAGGATCGCGTTCTTGGCGCCCATCACCGCATCCGGTTGGTTCAATGCCACATAGCGCGACATGGCCGGGAAGGCCAGGTAGTGAAAGCGCAGGACATTTGGGTACATGAGTTCCCAGGTAATGGTTGTGCCCTTGGGAATGCCGAAGTCGGTCTGGGCGTACTTGCGGAAATTGGTGAAGTAGCCGCTGCTGTCAAGGCCATTGGCGGTGCAGGTCAAGGCGGCGAAACCCGCCTGGGCCGCGGTGCCGGGCTTGACGCTGACCGGTACGCGGACAGCCAGTTGCCCGGCCTTCACCGTCAGCGTGGTGGGGACATCGAGGAAGTCGTAGTTTTGCGGGTCGGTGTAGAGCGCCGGAGGCGTGACCGTCAGGCCGATATCGGTGGTGTCGGGCACCGGGCCGCCCAGATAGCGGACCTGCAAGGTGATCGACAGGCCATCGGGGTAGTCCTCCAGGTAGACATTGCGCTGATCACCGTACACCCGGTAGGTCGATTCGATCGCGTTCAGCGTGGTCCCGGCCACCGTGCCCGGTGCGGTGATGGACAAGGGCGAGACCTGGGTCGCCTGTTGTTGGCTGGGGCTCAGGGGCACGTCGACGATACCGCCATACACGTAGTAGTCGACCAACGGGCTGCTGGTGGGGTCGAGGGTGGTCAGCAGGGTGGTGCCGGCGCTGATACTGACGGTGCCGTAATTGGCGTTCGGCCCGATCGCGCTGGTGATGTCGTCCCTGACCGCCCGGAAGGTTTCCTTGGGGATGACGTTCACCATGTCCAGGCTCAGCAGGCCATTGCTGGCCAACTCGGCATAGGCTGCATTGGACGTGCACTGGTTGACCAACTGCCGCCCCGGCTGGCAGGTCAGCGGCTCGTCGGCGAATGCCGGGGCCAGGGTGCCGATGACCCGGCCAATACTGGGGTTGGGCGTGTATTGGCCCAAGGCGTAATCGGCGTTCAGTTGTTCGGTGGTCATCAAGGGGCACATCTCGAACATCACGAAACGCAGCACGATGCCCGTCGCGCCCGGTGCCTGGATGATCGATTGCAGGCCAGGGCTGCTGGTGTTCCAGCTGACGATACTGCTCAGCGGGAAGGTCAGCTGGAACGTGCCACTGGCGTGGAACGAGCCCGGTGCGTCCATGGTGCCCGGCAGCAGCACGCGGCCCTGCACGTCGAAACTGCTGCACACGGTATCGCAGTGGATCAGCAATTGGACGTTGTCGCTGGCGCCGATCTGCAGGCCACCGACGAAGATCTGGGTGGTGGTGGACGCCGTCGGGTCCAGGTCCACCATCATCGGCCCGGAGTGGGGGCCCTGGCCGGTCACCGGGTCTACCGAACCGAGCAGGTAGACCGCCTGGCCCACCAGGTCGCCGGTGGTGCTGATGCTGCCCGGGCTGCCTTGGGAGCTGATCAAGGCGTCCTGGGTTTCCACCAGGTGCTGCCCGTAGTGGTTCCAGCCGCCGAGGGTGTAGCGTGTTCCGCCGGGGGTATTGAGCATGTCGTTCAACTGGTCGTCGCTGAAAGCCTCGGCTTGCGGCGCCAGGGTCGAGGTGGCCAGGTCAAACACCGGCCAGCTGTGTGCCGTGCCTTGGGGCAGGCATGGGGTGTTGTTCGACACGCTGACATCCGTGCTGATGCCGCCCCAGAAATTCAGGCGAGGTCCATTCAGAATACTCATGGTCTATTCCTTTTCCTTGGACGGGCGGGTACCCGGGGCATTGGCGAATTTGAACAGGTAGGAGAAATCGGAGGTGAACAGGCTCTTGGCCGGTGTGGCCATGGAGTGGCACGTCATGCAACTGCTGTTGGGCTGGATGTAGCTTTCCATGGTCACGTTGGCCGACAGCGCGGGCGTTGGCGTGCCCAAGGGGTTGCTCGGGTCGTTCGGCCGCAGCGGGCGCTGGGTGGTGATCAGTTGGTAGTACTTGAGCACGCTGTTTTGCAGGCCCGGCTCGGCGCGGTAGCGTTTGTTGACGTCGTCGGTCAGCGCGGCAATCGGGGTGAACCGGCTCAGCGGGTCGGGCGTCTGGAACGTGGTGCCCGGCAGCGGCACGCAGACCAGTTGGGCGCCCTGGGGCTGCCAGGTGCAGGGCGACTGGTTGACGTGGGCGGCGCTGGGGTTGAAGTAGCTGTAGGGCGGGCTGGTGGTCGCATTGGACGGTACGTTGTCGATCTGCTCGAAGGTCGACCAGACCCACTGCGGGTAGCCGGCCGGCTTGGTGATGATGTGCAGGCCCACCAGCCCCAGGTACGCCTGCTGGGTACCGATGCGCTGGCCCTGCTCGTTGAACGTGGCAACCTGCGCCAGTTGGGTCAGGTAGCGGCTGGCATTGTCATTGGGCGTCAGGATGCGCCAGCTGGATTTGATCTCGATGACCCCGTTGGGGAACTGGATGTTGTTGGCCTTGGACACCACATCGGCGTTGTAGAAGCGGTTGGCGACGATGTAGTTGTAGGAGGTCTCGTTGGCCGCGATGTCGTAGTAGGTCGGGTTGCCGGCCTGGTCGATCAGCCAGCCGCCGACGGCCTGGTCAATGAAGGTCTCCTGTCGCGTGTTTTTCAACGCGGCAATGTTGATGATGCCCAGGGTTCTGGCCGCCAGCGGGGTGTTCCATGGGCCAGGGTCGGCCGCATTCGGCAAGAAAATTTCCTCGACGGTCTTGTAGGTCTGCCACACGGTATAGCCCGCATCGCCGGGCTGTTGACTGCAATTGGGCGTGCCGCGTTGGCCGTCCTGGGCCGGCCAGTTCAACGCGATGAACATCTGCCAGCTGTATTGATCGAACTGGTCCTGGCTGGCGGTGGCGACCGGTGCACTGCTGGGCGGCTGGCAGTTGAGTGGGGCGGCCAGCGTCGACGCCGCAGGCGTTTCCCTGGCCAGCGCCGGCGGGCTGGCCAGGCCGATGACTATCACGGCACAACAAATGAGGCTTTTCATGGCGATCCTTCCTTGGGGGTCAGGGTTTGCGCTGCATCAGCTGGTTCCACTGCGCCTTATGCCCGTTACTCTGCGCCGCTGTCTTGCCCGCCAAACGCCGCGGGGCTGAGCAGCAGCAGGAGCAGAAACAGTCGACTCAAGAGGCTGGTGTTCATATGACACTCCTTTGAAGTCCGGGTGACAGGTGCGTCACCCGGTGGTCCTGTCCGAGGCTTACGAGTAGTCGCTCATACTGAGCGGGACGGGTGGGTAATTGCGCTTCACCAGGGCCTGCGCCCACAGCTCCAGCACGGCGCGCCGGCTTTGCGGCATGTCGCGGGTGATGGGCATCGCCAGGGTGCTTTCCTCCTGGTACTCCTTGCTGATCAACACAATCAGCTGGTCGACGGCACCTTCGATGCGCGTCAGGGAATTGAGCGGCATGTACTTGCTCATGATCGGGTACAGGTAATAGAACGGTTGCAGGATGAAGGGGTAGATAAAGCTCTCCCAGATCAGTTGGCCGGCGTCTTCACGTTGGTAGACCTGGTTCCATGCGTCGACAAAGTCCTGCTGCATCTGCGGCTCCAGCGGCAACACGCGCAGTGGCGCGAGGAAGTCGGTGAAGGCCTGGTTGAGCGGGAAACTGAACGGGATCACCGGTGCCTGCTGGCCTTCCTGCACAAAGAAACGCAGGGTCGGAAAGCCAGGGGCCTGGGCGGTGACCGTCAGGTTGGCAATGCCGTTGGCGTCGGTCTGGATCTGGGTCACGCTGTACTGCACCGTGTTGCTGAGCGGGTCTTGCAACGTGCCTTGCCGGGGGATCGGGTTGGCGAACGACAGGCACGGGCTGAGGGCGACGGAGGCGGGTGTCGGCAGGAATTGCTGGTAGGTCACCGGCACCGTTTGATCGTCTGATTCGACGATCCGCGTGGCCATGAGCTGGCGACCGGTGCCCTCGGTGACTTCGGCGAGCAGTGTCGACGTGCCGTTGAATTGCGGGAGGTTGGCGCTGTTCTTGATCGGGTTTTGCGGGTCGTTGTTGAACAGCGTGAAGTCGGCCGCGTTGCTGAACGCCAGGTAGTAATCGGTGGTGCACAGCATGTAGGCATTGCTGTACTCCGCCACCCACAACACGGTCCCGGCCGGCGCTGGCAGGCCATCGTATTGCACCATGATCTGCAATGTCTTGGTGTCGCCCACGTCGATGAAGCTGGCGCTCTGCACCACTTCGGCTGTCCACATTTGCTGGGTGGCGGCGGGGGGCGTGGTGGCGCCTTGCAGTTGCAGTTCCAGCGTGCCGGTTTGCAGCTGCGCCTGGGCCTGGGCGGTGAGGGGCAGGTCGAGGATACCCGCACGTTGGTCGAACGCCGCCTGCTGGTAATCGTCATAGCCGAAGCTGGCCAACGGGCTGAATTGCTCGCCCTGCCGGATACCGATCTGGTAGTTGCCGGCCTGGAACTTGGCCGCCACCGGGATGGGCGCGGTCTTGTCGACCGGGTAGAACGGAAAGGCGTTGCCCAGGTCCAGCGACAACGTATCGCCATGGGCCTGCGCCGAGATCACGCCGAGTTTGGCCGAGGTGGTTTGCGTGGGCGAGGTGATCGGCACCGGGTTGGCCGGGATCAGGCGCCGACCGGCCGGGGCGGTGGGGAATTCACCGTCCAGCCACAGGCCCAGGGTGCCGACCGTGCGGCTGTAGGCCGGGTTGAAGAAAATATCGCCGACGTTATCCAGCCCTTGTTGATACATCGCCGTCACCTTGGCCAGGGCTTCGGGGCTGGAGGAGTGGGTGTCGATGGGCGGGTAGTTATTGAAAATACCGTTCCTGTCGTAGCACGTCAGGTAGGTGGAAAAGCGAAACATCAAACCTTTGGCTTTTTGTTGTTCCATCTGCGCCTGCAGGTTTTGCAGCAAGGCCGAGTTGCCGATGACCCAGGCCAGGTTCTCTTTCGGGAAACAGGTCTGCCAGGTGGTGGTGACGTAGCTCAGCCCGCCGAGGTTGGCCCAGTTGAAGTTCAGGAAGCGGTCGAGCATGCGGTGCTCGCGCTTGAGCGTCAGGCCACATTGGTCGGTGCCCAGCACCAGTTTGTCGAAGTACAGCGCAGTGAAGGTGTTCTGCCAGGGGCTCACGTCGACAAAGCGCGCCGGTGTGGGCGCGTTGCTGCCAAACGGGTTGCCGAGCAATTGGAAGCTCTGGTTGATCAGCGGGTCCTGGCTCACATACCCCCCGGTGGGCAACTCGCCGCCGGTGACCACGGACTGGATCTGGTTGTAGCTCACGGTGCCGCAGGCGTTGTCCCCGAACAGGTTCCATTCGCCGGGGATCATCGGCGTGGTCAACTGCGAGGCGTTGCCCGGTACTTGCAGGACATAGCCGGGGATCTGGCTGTGTGGCAGTGGCGCGATCGTCCACGGCAGCAAGGTGCTGGCGGCGTTCTGCGGGGTGACGTTGAAGCTGTCCAGGAACCGCCAGTTCATCTGCATCTTCACCGCATCGTAGAGCGGGTACATGTCGTTGTTGTTAGCGGTCGGCGGGTTCCAGAACAGATGGCCGCCCAGGTAGATACGCGGGAAATTCAATACGCTCATGTCAGGCTCCTTAGCGTTGCCACTGGGCGCGTTTGAGCGACCAGACAAAGTCCAGTTTGTGGTAACCGACAAAGTCGGTGGCCGGCAGTAGGGCGGTGGGGTACACGATGCCGCCCTGTTCCTTGAGGGCGAAATTGAAGTAGCCCTGTTTCGCCGAGTACGCGGCTGTAGCGTGGCAGGCGAAACACGACGATTGGCTCTGGAAGGCCGACTCCAGCTGGGAATTGGCGAGCAGGGTGGGCGTGGTGTTGGACTGCACGCCAATCAACTCGTACTGCGCCAGTTCGGCGTACTGGGCCTGGAAGAGCGTGTTGACCGGCTGTGCCGCCGGTGTCGGCCCGGTGCTGTTGGTCATCGGCGTGGGCGGCACCGCATTGGTCACGGTGTACTGGCTGTTGTGGCGGTTTTCGAAGGTGGTCCAGACCCAGTCGGGGTTCAGCTTGTTGATCACATGCAAGCCGCTCAAGGCGGCATAGCCCACCTGGTACTGTTCACCTTGCTGGTAGTAGGCCTGGGCGATGTAGTAGCCATCGTTGGCCAGTTGCTGCTGGTAGCTGGGGTCGTTGCCGATCCACAGCCACGCGGCTTTCAGTTCCCAGGCGGTGGCGGGGAAGTTGAGATCGCTGGTCAAGGCGGCCTGGCCGTTCACGTTGTAGACCTTCTGCTGCACGATGTAGTCGAACGTGTCCGCGCCCATCAACAACTGGAAGCGCACCGCCTGGCCTTGCTGGTCCTTGGGGACCTGGCCGCCCATTTCCAGGATCAGCCCGTCCACCTGCTGCGTGGCATTGAGGTTGTGAAAGGTGCGACTGAGGTTCATGCCCAGCGCCTTGGCCTGTTGCAGCACGGCGTCTGGCGGCGGCGTATTTTGGTTGTACGGCTGGGGCGGGGCGCCGTTGGCCAGGTACACCTGGTCCGAGGGTTTCAGGGTTTCCCAGACCCGGTCGGGGCTCTGCACGCTGGCGGGCTGGTTCAGGCAGGCAAACCAGTTCCAGGCCAGGGTGTCCGGGCTTTGCACAAAGGCCGCCCGGGTCTTGTCGAGGTTGCCTCCAAATTGCAGGAAGTTGCTGCAATCGAAGGGGTTGGTGTCCTGTGCCTGGGCCAACCCGGCCAATGCACTGAGGACCGTTATAGAGAAGGCTCGCCGCATGAGAGCTCCTTGGCAATGGCCAGTTCGGTGTGTGGGCGCCCCAGGAAGTGTTCCAGGAGCAGTTGCTTCACTGCCGTCGCCGCAAGCTGCTGCGGTATCGGCAGATCACAATTGGTGATCAGCAGGGGGCCGGTCTGCACGCTGGTCGGCAGGCGCCCGTGGCTGCCGCGGACCAGGGAGGTGTCCAGCGGGATCAGGTCCATGTAGTAGCGAAAGCCGAGCTTTTTTTGCAGCAGGCGGCGCGCCACTTTCAGCATGGGGAACCGGATCGCCGGGTCGATAAACAGCTCGACCGGGTCGTAGCCAGGCTTGCGATGGATGTCCACGGTGCGGGCAAAGTCGGGGGCCTTGCGGTCGTCGAACCAGTAGTAGTAATCAAACCAGCTGCCGGCGGCGGCCACGGCCACCAGCTCGCCGCTGCGCGGGTGATCCAGTTGCCAGGCGCGTTGCTCGGCTTTGTCCAGCACCTGCTCGATGCCGGGCTGGCGCTGCAACAGGGCTTTGACCCGAGGGATGTCCTGCGCCTGCTTGACGTAGACATGCGCAACCTGATGATCAGCCACCGCGAAGGCCGCGCTGGCGCCGGGGTCGAGCAGCTCCCAGCTCAGGGATTGGCGCACCTGCAACCAGCCTTCGGTGCGCAATACACGGTTGATCGACACCGATTGCTCGACGGCCTCGATGCCATATTCCGACAGCAGCATCACCGCGGCGCCCTGCACCTTGGCGAAGGCCAGCAGCCGGCCGACTTCACGGTCGATGGCCCGCACTTCGTCGGCGATCGACGGGTGATCCGGGCCCAGGCGCTGCAAGCTGTAGTCGAGATGGGGCAGGTAGACCAATTGCAGGTGGGGACGGTTGATCTGGAACTCGGTAATGGCGCAATCGACGATCCAGCGGCTCGACGCGATGCCGGCCGCCGGGCCCCAGAACCCGGGAAACGGGAACTCGCCAATCTGCTGTTCGATCTGTTCATGCAGCCCGGGCGGTGACGAGTACAGGCCGAACTGTTTACGCCCGTCCGCCGGGTAATGCGGGCGCGGGGTGATGGCGGCGTCCACGTCGGCGTACATGTTGTACCACCAGAACAATTGGCTGCAGCGAAAGGCCGGGAACTCGCGCTTGAGCGTGTGCCAGACCTTTTCGCCCTGGACCAGCGCATTGGGTTGCAGCCAGAAGCGCACTTCGGCCTGGTCGCGAAAGTACCAGCCATTGCCGACGATACCGTGTTGCGACGGCGGTGCCCCGGTCAGGATCGACGCCTGTACCGTCGACGTCACCGCCGGGAACGCCGGTTGCAGGTGGGCCAGCTTGGCAGTCTTGAGCAGGGCATTGATCTGCGGCGTGGCTTCGCCCAACAACGAGGGCGTCAAGCCCACCACATTGATCAACAACAGCGGTTGCTCAGAGGGCATGGGCGTAGGCCTCCTGGACCGCAGCGTGCAACAGGTTGCGCTGGCGCAGTTGGTCTTCGACCCAGCGCAGTTCAGCGGCGATGCCCTCCAGTTGCGCCGGCTCGGTGGCCGGGCGCAGTTGGGCGGGCAACACGCCCCAGCTGTAGGTCTCGACTTCCAGCACCGGACGACAGTCCACATGGCCCGCCAGGTAGTCGAAGGTCTGCGCCAGGGCGACCTGGCTGCCCGTCAGCTCCGGCAACAGCAGCTGTTCACTGAACAGCGGGATGTGGAAATGAATGCGCAGCTCCGTGAACTGCGCGCAGTCACTGAGGGCCGCGGGCAAGTCGGCCCAGGCAGCCAGGCGACCTTGCGCATCGAGTGCCTTGACCTGATGCAGGTAGGTCGCCTCGGCAAAATGTCCCAGGGTCTTGAGCACGTGGTCGCGGCGCTGATCGCCTTGAGGCGGCAAGCGGCAAATCATTGCGTTGGACAGCTGGATCTTGCCCACCGGCACCCGCGCCTGGTGCAGCCGCGTCAACGACTCATAACAGTCTTCGAACATCACGGCCTGGTGGCACACATCAAAACACAGCGCCAGGTACTCATGGTGTGGGTCGAAGGTTTGCCGTTGCTGGAAGAAGGCGATGGCCTGCGCGGTGTTTTCCAGCACGCAGTCCGGTTCCATTTCCAGGCAGAACAGGATTTTCTTGCCGGTTTGCCGATGCAGCGCGGCGAGTGCGCGGGTGAGTTGGCTGAGGTGCGCATCGGCGCGTGCCTGCCGTGCTGGGGTCCAAGTGGCGGCGTAGCCCAGGGGCACCGTGGAAATCACCCCCTGCGCGCAATCGGCTGGCAAGGCCTGGGCGAGGATTCGCGCCAGGTCCAGGCTGTACGCCAGGCGTTGTGGGTCGGCCCAGTCGGGCAGGTACACCTCGGCTTTCACCGCGCCCTGATGGAATTCGCCATAGGGGAAGCCGTTCAGCGAGGTCAGGCGCAGGCCGCTGTGTTGCAGCAATTGCAGGAACGACTCACGCGCCGACGCCTGTTGCAGTTCGGCCGCCGCGCGCGCGCAAATCCACAAGCCGCTGTCCTGTTCGTCGAGCCCGCGCAAGCGCCGCACGCCCTGGAAGTGCCGCGCGATCGAGGCCTGCAGCCCGGCGAGGTCACGGGTGGGGTGGACGTTGCTGCAGTAGCCGACCTGGGGGGCTGTCCAGCCGCTGACGGCGTTCATTTGATCACCGGGTCCTGGCCGCGCAGGGCCGAGTTTTCCTGCCATTGCTTGCGCTGGTCGATGGGCAGCGGGGTGCTGACGAGGGCCTTGTCCAGTTGCCCGCTTTGGGCAAAGAAGTCCACCGGGTTATGGAACAGCACCTGTTCGACCTGGGCCTGGGTGAACCCGGCCGCCAGCATCGCTTCGCCGGTCTTGGGCACTTTCAGCGGGTCGCTGATGCCCCAGTCGGCAGCGCTGTTGACCACCATTTTTTCGGTGCCGTATTCCTGGAGCAGGGCGACCATGCGCTGCTCGGACATCTTGGTGTTGGGGTAGATGGAGTGCCCGCGCCAACAGTCGCTGTCCAGTACCAGCGGCAAGGTCAGCTCGTTGAGGTGGTCAATGATGACCAGGTGCTCGGCAATCCCCACCTCACGGATCACCGCCAGGGTGCGTTTAGTGCCGCCGATCTTGTTGCGGTGCGGCGTATGCACCAGTACCGGCAGGTTGAATTGCTTGGCCAGCTCCAGCTGGGCGGCGAGAAAGCGATCCTCTTCGGGGGTGATGTCGTCATAGCCGATTTCGCCGACGGCCACTACGCCGTCCTTGACCAGGTAGCGCGGCAAAATCCCCAGCACTTCATTGGCGATCGACAGGTCATTGGCCTCCTTGGGGTTCAGGCCGATGGTGCAGAAATGGTGGATGCCGAACATGCTGGCGCGAAAGCGCTCCCAGCCCAGCAGGGTGTCGAAGTAGTCGACGAAACTGCCGACACTGGTGCGCGCCTGGCCCTGCCAGAAGGCCGGCTCGATCACCCCGGTGATCCCGGCGGCGGCCATGTTCTGGTAGTCGTCGGTGGTGCGGCTGACCATATGAATGTGCGGGTCGAAATACTTGAGCATGGTGGATCCTCGTCAAGGGAAAAGGGGCGGCACTGGGCGTCAATTCAGGTACGTGTGCCATTCCGGCGGCAGGCACAGGCCGCGCAGGCGTTGCAGTTGTGCCGGGCTGAGCAGGTTGAAGGCGATCACCCGGGGCAGGCCGGGGGACACGCTGCGCCCGGCGGCGAGCTGTTCGTCCAGCAGGTCGAGGGCCAGCTGGTTGAGGCTGACGCTGTGGCGCTGCGCCAGGCCGACCAGGCGCGTGATGTCCAGGCCCATGCCGAGGGCTTTGAGCACCAGTTGGTGAAAGGCGTGCTCCGGGTAGTGACGCGACGGGTAGGCGGAGTCGAGGGCGAGGGCGGCAAACACCTGGGGGTTGCTGGTGCGCCCGGCCTGCAGCGCCAGCGCCAGGCACTGCCCGTCGCTGTCGAGCCAGTCGAGGGCGTTGAGCAAGGCGATTTTTTCCAGGTCGTCGCCCCACAGGAACAGCTGGCGCAGCAGTGCCAATCGCTCGGCAGCCGGGCAGGTCTCCAGCACCTGGGCCAACAGCAAGGCCCGCGCCAGCGCGACCACGGGCGCTTTCAACTGGCGCTTGCACTGGCCGCTCAACAGTGCGGCCGTGTCGGCGTCCGGCTGTTGCACAAGCCGTTGCTGCGCCTGCTGCCACCATTGTTGCTCGGTGTTATCCAGCTGCTGGCTCAAGTTTTGGCGATGTTCGGTGAGGCAATCCTGGCGCATGTTCATGTCGGCTTGATCCAGCGTTGAAAGTGGGGCAGCAGGAAAAACACCAGCACACATAACAGGCTGCCAACCGGCTGGTCGGCCACGGCCAGTACCAGTGCATCGAACAACGGCAGGGCGGCCAGGCCGGCACCGATATACGCGCGAACCTGGCGCTGTCGCGGGTTGGCCAGGTGCTGGTGGTAGTGCCAGCCCAACCAACCGAGCCACAACAGCAGCACCGGCCAGAACCACAGGTTGTTGGAGTAGATCGCCAGGGCCAGCGGGCTGAGCATCAGCAGCAACGGCAGGCGGCTGATCAGCTGGTTGCGGTGTTCCTGGCGTGCCAGGTAGGTGAGGCCGCTGATGTACACGCCGAGCAGGATCGCGCAGAGCCAGATCGGTTCCGGTGGCACCGCCAGGCTGGCGGCGGCGGTGAGGTACAGCGCCGAGCGACAGGCCCCCATCAGCCACACGCTGTGGGCGTACTTCTTGTGCAGCAGGTTGTAGCCGAAGATGCAGCCCACCAGCAGCAGTACGCCGCCGAGCAACCAATGGGGCTCATCGATCAAGCGGCTCAGGCCCAGCACCGCGGCAGCGGCCAGGCTCAGCAACAGCGCGGTCGCCACGCCGACTTGCTGGCGGCTGGCCAGGCCCAGGGTGATCGGGCGCGGGTTGTGGTGTTGCCGGTCCCAGTCGGCATCGAGCAGGTCATTGAGCAGCATGCCCGCCAGGTACAGCAGCGACAGGGTGATCAACAGCAACCCCCACACCAGCCATGACGGCGGCGCCAGGGCGCCGGCACTGCTGGCGAGCAGGGCGGCGGCCAGGGTGTTGGTCCACACCGTGGGCAGGTTGGAGACGCGGCCAAGGGTCATCCAGGTTTTCATCGGGCTCATTGTGCGTAGCCCTCACCCAGCGGCAGCGCGGCATCGCTGCGACTCAGCAGGCGTTGCAGGGCAGCTTCCATCTTCGCGTTGTCGATTTCGTGCAGGTCCACCGACTCACCGATGCGGCAGAGCATCGGGATCGACAGTTGCCCGCCCAGGTGCTGACGGAATTCCTCCAGCCCGAGCAATACCGGCGAGCGACCTTGCGCGTCCCGCAAGGCCAGCTCCGGTGGGCACAGGTTGAAACCGAGCGTGAGCAGCAACTGCGTGATCCGTTCGATGTCGGCATCGCCCAGCAGCCCCAGGGCATTGGCGTACACCCCATCCAGGGCCATGCCCACCGCCACCGCCTCGCCATGGCGCAGGCGGTGATGGCTGAGGTTTTCCAGTTTGTGCGCGGCCCAGTGCCCGTAATCCAGGGGCCGGCCGTTACCGCGTTCGAAGGGGTCGCCGGCCCCGGTGATGTGGTGCAGGTGCAGTTCGGCGCAGCGGCGAATGGCGTAGCGGCTGGCAGCGTGATCGAAATGGGCGAGGGCGTCGGCGTGCTGTTCCATCCATTCGAAAAAAGCCCGGTCCTTGATCAACGCCACCTTCACCGCCTCGGCCAGCCCGGCGATCTGGTCGCGGCGGGTGAGGCTGGTCAGCAGTTGAAAGTCATTGAGCACCGCCGTGGCGGGGTAGAAGGCGCCCAACAGGTTCTTCTGGCCGAAGGCATTGATGCCGTTCTTCACGCCGATACCGGCATCGTTCTGCGCCAGCACGGTGCTCGGGATACGGATCAGGCGAATGCCACGATGGAAGGTGGCGCAGGCGTAGCCCACTGCATCCAGCACCGCACCGCCGCCCAGGGCCAGCACGTAGCAATGCCGGTCCAGGCCGTGTTGCAGCATGTCGCTGTACAGCCGTTCCAGTACCTGCGCGTGCTTGCTCAGTTCACCGGCCGGCAGCGCAATCGGTGCCGCCTGCAGATGCAAGTCGGGATACGCGGCAAAGTAGCTGTCGATCTCTTCCAGCAGGTGCGGTGTGCTGAGCAACAGTTGTTCATCGGCGAACACCAGTACCGTCACCGGGCCGCTGTGCTGGGCGGTGAGTTGGCGATGCAGGCAAGGGTTGAGCGGGGTGAACAGGTGGTCGGTGAACACCACCGGGTAGTCATAACGGACTTCGAAGCGCCCGTGCAGCGCTTGCTCGGCGTGCGGCTTGCGCGCGGCCTTGAACAGGCTGTAGCCCGCCACAAACACCACCGGCAACACCATGCTGGCGAGGATCGTCACCAGCAGCGCGTTTTGCTCGATCAGGAATGTACCGATAGCCGTGTAGGCCAGGGCCAGGCCCGCGTTGGCCAGGGTGGTGATGACTGTAAATGCCCGCAGCGGATAGCGCTGCATGCCGGCGGCCACCACCGAGGTTTCCGCCAGTACCGGTACGCCACGCAGGCAAATCAGCGAGAGTGTGCCCAAGCGATACGCCAACTGCCCCGGTTGGCGCTGATGCAGGCCCAGGCGGCCTGACAGCAGGCGAAAATACCCGGCCCCCAGGGCGTACCCCAACCCGGCACCGAGGCACAGGCCAATGAAAATCACCAGGTAACCGCCCAGGCTGCCCAGCATCGCCACCGCCAGCAGCGCCACCAGGCTCGACGGTACGGGCAGCACCACGTCCAGCGCGAGCAGGGCAATCAGCAGCAGCGCCAGGTTGAATGTTTGCGTGGGGGTCGTCGGCTGATAGAGGTTGAGGTGTATCAGGACGTCTTGGATCTGTTGTTCGAACAACAGGAAGCTGGCGATGACCAG
Source organism: Pseudomonas sp. G11 (assembly GCF_029457515.1). NCBI lineage: Bacteria > Pseudomonadati > Pseudomonadota > Gammaproteobacteria > Pseudomonadales > Pseudomonadaceae > Pseudomonas > Pseudomonas sp. G11. Next base: position 5,076,415 of record NZ_CP120377.1, on the reverse strand, counting down.
CCCCGAAAAGCACAGCAATGACAGCCAGAAATGTTCAACTGGCCCCTTTTTCGAGAACGCACGATACCACCGGCTGCGCTTCATCAAAGCATCCCTTTTGAGTGTTAAGACTTAAATTCCGTGTCTTGTGTTAACGCTGCGTCTGGTCGGTTTTCAGAGCAATAAAATTCCTCGCCTGGATGGCTGTTTATACGGGCAATGGCTGATTGCCTTCATGGTATGGATGAACTTAGTCGGTTGTGGTTTTTTTGCAAGTTTGTCGGGCGACAGCGTTTTAAAGCGCGACTGAAAGCAGGTCGAGACGGGTTTTATGTGATGGGATTTATTGATTGATTACAACGAGTTGCATAGTGTTTTGAATGACGCCAATAACCCGTCAAACGTGTTTGTCTTGAATGAGTCATTGATGTTCAAGTGCGCGAAGCGTGTTGTTTTCGGGGATGAATTATTGCCGTTCGCTATATAGCGTTGTTCCACGTTGTATTTGTCGAGAATGATTCCGTTTAATGTGGGTGTGCTCACGCCGTGGAATTGTTTCGGGAACGTCCTGCAACTAAAGGGACCTGCGTTATTGGCCTTTAAACCCGTTGTGTGCAGCGTTGCCCGCAATGCTGCGGGGTGCGCACGGATGCGCTCAAGAGGCCACTGAGCCGGGGTGCGCTAACCGAGGAAACGAAAGCCGCTAGAGAGTTTTTCCTTGAGGTAACCCACCAGCGCACTCACCGACTTGGGTACATGGGGCGAGTAGGGCCGAATCAGGTAGATCTCATCGGCAAACGCGCCCTTGAGCGTCCAGTCCTTGAGCACCTGCACCAGTTTGCCGCCGGCCAGGGCGGCGTGGGCGCTGAAGTCCGGGAGCAGGGCGATGCCCAGGTGGTTGAGCGCCGCGTCGCGCAGGGCTTCGCTGTTGTTGGTGGAGAAGCTGCCGGCGATGGGCACGGTGACCCGTTCGACTTTCCTGCTGCCGCGCTCGAAGGTCCAGGCCGGTTGGTCGGTGCCGCGCGGGTAATAGAGGCAGTTGTGTGCGCTGAGGTCGGCGGGCGCGCGCGGTTCACCGTGGCGTTGCAGGTAGTCACGGCTGGCAACCAGCACTGAGGTGGTGTCGCACAGCTTCCAGGCCACATGGGTTTCCGGTACCTGGAAACCGTGGCGCACCGCCAGGTCGTAGCCTTCGGCGGCCAGCGAGCTCAAGGCGTCCGACACGTCCAGTTGGATACGCACCTGCGGGTAGTGCTGGAGGAACTCCGACAGGTGCGGCACCAGCTGTTGCCGGGCGAATGCCACGGGGGCGGTCAAGCGCACCAGGCCACGAATCTCGCCGGCGGAATCGCGCACGGACGAGAAGCTGCGGGCGATTTGCTCATAGGCACCGCGCACTTCACGGGTCAACGACAACCCGGCATCGGTCAACCGCACGCTGCGCGTGGTGCGCGTCACCAGGCGTGTGCCGGTGGCTTTCTCCAGGTCGGAAATACGCTGGCTGACCGCGGATTTACTCACCCCCAGGCGCGCGGCGGCAGCGGTGTAGGTGCCGTGTTCCTCCAGCACTGAGAGCCAGTGAATGTGGGTCCACAGCCCTTCGATCTCGGATTTTTCCATGGGGTTATTGTTCGCTTATGAGGACAATCAGTTCTGGATTCTGCTCTGGTTTGGAACAAACCGAAAGCCTATCGTGTGTCCCAACGCAACCCACCTGGGATCTACTGCCATGACTACAACAATCGAGCACTACATCAACGACCAGCGCGTCAGCCGCGATGATCGCTATCAGGACGTCTACAACCCGGCCACCGGCGAAGTGACCGGCCGCGTCGCCCTGGCCAGCCGGCAGACGGTCGATGAGGCCGTCGCCGCCGCGCAAGCCGCGTTCACCCGTTGGGCTGACACCCCACCGATCCGCCGCGCCCGCGTATTGTTCGAATACCTGCACCTGCTGCGTGAGCGCAAGGACGACCTGGCGCGCATCATCGTTGCTGAACACGGCAAGGTCTTCACCGATGCCCAGGGCGAAGTCGACCGTGGTATCGACATCCTCGAATTCGCCTGTGGCATTCCCAACCTGCTCAAGGGCGAACACTCCGACCAGGTTTCCCGTGGCATGGACAATTGGACGATGCGCCAGCCCCTGGGCGTGGTCGCCGGCGTCACACCGTTCAACTTCCCGGTGATGGTGCCGATGTGGATGTACCCGATCGCCATCGCGGCGGGCAACACCTTCATCCTCAAGCCAAGCCCGACCGACCCGAGCGCCTCGCTGTTCATGGCCGAGCTGCTGCATGAAGCCGGCCTGCCCAAAGGTGTATTCAACGTGGTGCAGGGCGACAAGGAAGCGGTGGACGCGCTGATCGCACACCCGGACGTCAAGGCCGTGAGCTTTGTCGGCTCCACGCCGATCGCCCAATACATCTACGAAACCGGCGCGCGCAACGGCAAGCGCGTCCAGGGCCTGGGCGGCGCAAAGAACCACATGGTGGTAATGCCCGACGCGGATATCGAGAAAACCGTCGACGCGCTGATGGGCGCCGCCTACGGCAGTGCCGGCGAACGCTGCATGGCCATCTCCGTCGCGGTGCTGGTGGGCGATGTGGGCGACAAAGTCATCGCCGCCCTGACCGAACGAGCCAAGCAACTGCGCATCACCGACGGCCGCGACCTCAAGGCCGAAATGGGCCCGATCGTCTCGCGCGCCGCCCTGGAGCGCATCAGCGGCTACATCGAACAAGGCGTGCAGGCCGGCGCGCAACTGCTGCTCGACGGGCGTGACTATGTGCCTACCGAAGCGGGCCTGGAAAACGGCTTCTGGCTCGGCGCGACCTTGTTCGACCACGTGACCAAAGAGATGAGCATCTACCGCGAAGAAATCTTCGGCCCGGTGCTGGCCTGTGTGCGCGTGAATGACTTTGCCGAGGCGGTGAAGCTGGTCAACGACCACGAGTTCGGCAACGGCGTCAGCTGCTTTACCCGCGACGGCAACATTGCCCGCGAGTTTGCGCGGCGTATCGAAGTGGGCATGGTCGGCATCAACGTACCGATCCCGGTGCCGATGGCCTGGCACGGGTTTGGTGGCTGGAAGAAGAGCCTGTTTGGCGACATGCATGCCTACGGTACCGAAGGCGTGCGCTTCTACACCAAGCAGAAGTCGATCATGCAGCGCTGGTCGGAAAGCATCGAGCAGGGTGCGGAGTTTGCGATGCCTGTGTCCAAATAACGCTTGGAAGAACACCGCAGGGCAAATGTGGGAGGGGGCTTGCCCCCGATGGCGGTGGATCAGTCGTAGAGATGTCGACTGACCCACCACCCTCGGGGCCAAGCCCTAATGCCATTCAGTTAAGCGTACATCGCCTTCTGTAGGAGCGAGCTTGCTCGCGAAAAACGTCAACGATAATGCGTGTTTCCTGAATGAACGCGGCGCCTGTAAGTTCTTCGCGAGCAAGCTCGCTCCTACAAAAAAGCCTTAACTGAACGGCATTAGGGCAAGCCCCCTCCCATTTTTTTGACCGCGTAAGGGTTGACGATTCAGTGATTCAAGAATACTGTACATAAACACAGTGTTTAAGCGCTGATCGACCAACACTCGGCAACTTCAGCCATGCCAAACACTGTGTGCAAGTTAACGGATTAACTTGATGCACAGGCTCGTTATACCGAGCCGTTTTATATCGAGAGAGGGAACTCATGTCCTATCCAGAACGCAAACTCATCGGCTTGACCGGTTTCACCTTGGCGCAGAATGCCAATATCCTTTCTGAACGTAATTGTTTTGGCGAGCGCAGCCAAAACAAAGGCATGTTGGATGGCAAGGGCAGCGGGATGTTCACTGATACAAACAGTGTGCCGCCGATCACCCATCAGAAGTCGCCTAAAACACAATGGACGGCAACTTCCAACGACGCCCAAACCTTGAAGGCGGCGGCGCAAGCCAAGGGCTTTACCCAGAAGAACGCCGGGGCCAAGGCCGCGGCGCGGGTGTTCGGTGATTGATTGGCTCGCTTTCTACTGAGCTGTCATTTATTGCAAGTGCCACTGTATTTATATCAAGGATATAAACACAGTGATGGCCTTTGTAATCTAAATAATCCCTCATGTTGTGATATTCAGGCTTCCATGTTAAACCTGTTTTCGCACTTGCAGATGCAACTATCATATGCTCTTTCAGTCGCCATTAAGTTGTGGGCTGTCAGGTGCTATTTAATCTTCGCTTGTCACTTAAGCGTCAGCAAAAGGACATCATCATGAAACATGCGAATCACACACCCACTCGCTGGACACGGGCCGATGCGCTGAAAGTTAATGAAAATGACCCGACGACGACACAGCCGTTAGTGAGTCCTGACTTTCCTGTCATGAGTGACACGGTCTTTATCTGGGACACCATGCCATTGCGTGAACTCGATGGCACGGTGGTATCGGTGGATGGCTGGTCAGTGATCTTCACCCTGACCGCCGATCGTCGCCCCCATGATCCACAATTCATCAACGCCGATGGCCGCTACGACATCAAGCGCGATTGGGAAGACCGCCATGGTCATGCGCGTATCTGCTACTGGTATTCGCGTACCGGCAAGGACTGGATCTTCGGCGGCCGTGTCATGGCCGAAGGGGTTTCGCCGACCACCCGTGAATGGGCGGGCACGCCGATCCTGTTGAATAACAACGGTGATATCGACCTGTACTACACCTGCGTCACGCCGGGTGCCACGATTGCCAAAGTCAGGGGCCAGGTTGTCACCTCGGACACCGGTGTCACCCTCCAGGGCTTTGATCAGGTCAAGTCGTTGTTCGAGGCCGATGGCACCTACTACCAAACCGAAGCACAGAACGCGACCTGGAACTTTCGCGATCCCAGCCCCTTTATCGACCCCGTCGATGGCAAGTTGTACATGGTGTTCGAAGGCAATGTGGCCGGCGAGCGCGGGACTCACGAAGTGGGCCCGAACGAGCTGGGACTGGTGCCACCGGGGCATGAGGACGTGGGCGGCGCCCGCTACCAGGTGGGTTGCATCGGCATCGCCGTGGCCAAGGACCTCAACGGTGACGAGTGGGAAATCCTGCCGCCGCTGGTGACTGCCGTCGGGGTGAATGACCAGACCGAGCGCCCGCACTATGTGTTCCAGGACAACAAGTACTACCTGTTCACCATCAGCCACAAGTTCACCTACGCGGATGGCGTGACGGGTCCGGATGGCGTCTATGGCTTTGTCAGCGATCATCTGTTCGGCCCCTATGCACCGATGAATGCGTCGGGGCTGGTACTCGGCAACCCGCCTTCGCAGCCGTTCCAGACGTACTCTCACTGCGTGATGCCCAACGGCCTGGTGACGTCGTTCATCGACAGCGTACCCACCACCGGCGATGACTACCGCATCGGCGGGACCGAAGCGCCGACGGTCAGGATCGTGTTGAAGGGCGCTCGCTCGTTTGTGCAGGAGTCTTATGACTACGGCTACATTCCGGCGATGCGGGATGTGGTGTTGAGCCAGTAACCCCAGTGCAAAAGCCAGCCTGATTTCATCAGGTAGGTGGGAGGGGGCTTGCCCCCGATGGCGGTGTATCAGGCACATATACAGTGACTGTCACTCCGCTATCGGGGGCAAGCCCCCTCCCACATTTTTTTGAGCGCGTTACAGCCTGTCTTCACCGCTCAAGTCCCAGCCCACCCGGCCGATACAGGCACTAGCACCACGAGTGATCCCGAACTCGTAGGGGCACGCCTGGTCGTCGCTCAGGTCAACGAATAAAAATCAAAAGGGGTGGCCATGACCATATTGCAGCGTGTGATCGGCGGGTTTGCGGTGTTGGTGCTGTTACTGCTGATCATGGCGGGGATCAGCTATCAGAACACGCAGTCCATCAGCAGTCGCTTGACCATTATTACCGGCCAGTCGGCGCCCTTGAGCCGGGCCGCCAGTGAACTGTATGTGCATATCCTGCGCGCCAACCAGGCGTTGCTGGCCATCCAGATCAGCACCGACCCCAAGCAGATCGAGGACGGCAAGCGACCGTTTACCGAGAGCATCGCCCAGTTCAATCAGTTACTCGACAGCACCGTTGCCTACACAGGCGAGCATGAAGCGCTGCGGGCGAACCTGGCGCAGCAGCGCCAAGAGGTAGCGGCCTACGCCGAACAGGCGCAGGCGTTGATGACGTCCCACTTGCAACATGTGCAGCAGTTGGCGCTGACGCGCAAACTGCAAGGCTACAGCAGTGCGCAGGCCATGCAGTTGACCAGCTATTTGCGTGATTACATCGCGCATGCGCGCAGTGTTGGCGAGCCGCAACAGGTTGCCGCAGCGGAAAAGCTGCTGCTGGAAGTCAACAAATCCTACGATGGCTTCGCGGCCCATGCTGTCACGCCCGCCATTGATAAATTACAGCGTGTGCTCAATCTGCAAGACGAAGTGATCAGCACCCGGGCCCAGGCCCTGACGGCGATTGACCCGCGGGTCGGGCGGATTGCCGGGGTCATGGTCAACCGCCTGCTGACGGATCTGACCGCCCCTGACGGCTTGTTCCAGGCCTACCAGGTGGAGGCGAAACTGGCCGCGCAGGTGCAGCAGCAACGCAATGCGGTGGAGGCGGCGCTGAAAGCCACCCTGGACAGGATTGGCGAGTTTGGCAGCCAGTCCCTGGAGGTGGCCAACCAGGCCAGTCAGTCTGCCAATGCCACCATCGGCACCAGCCGCAGCTTGCTGTTGATCGCGTGTGTGCTTGCGGTGCTGGCGGCGGTGTTGATTGGCACCTGGGTCGCCTTCAGCTTGCGGCGTCCGCTGGCGGCGTTTCGCGAAGTCCTCAAGACGCTCACTGCGGGCGACATGCGGGTCAGTTTCGATGTCAGCCGTAAAGATGAGTTCGGTGAGTTGGGGGGGTACCTGAACGAACTGACCAAGGCCCTGCAGAAAACCTTCCGTGAATTGATCAGCTCTGCCGATGCACTGGCCGTGACCGCCGGCAGCAACGCCTTGAACAGCGAACAGACCACCCGTGTGGTGGATGAGCAGAAGGACCGGTTGCAATCGGCAGCCTCGGCCATGACGCAGATGGAAAGCACGGTCGAAGAGGTGGCCCGGCGCGCGCAGGACACCCGCCAGGCCGTGGACGACACGAGTGAGCTCACCCACAAGGTGCAGGCGCGCGTGGCCGAGACCATCGTCAATATCCGCCAGCAGGCTGACCAGGTGAACAAAGCCACGCAGGTGACCGATGAGTTGCAGAAGTACGGGCAGAACATCGAGGGCATTGTGGTCGCCATTCGCACCATTGCCGAACAGACCAACCTGCTCGCCCTGAATGCGGCGATCGAAGCGGCCCGTGCCGGCGAGCAGGGACGTGGTTTTGCGGTAGTGGCCGATGAAGTGCGTTCCCTGGCCAGCCGTACCCAGACCTCGACCAGCGAAATCCAGGACATGATCGGGCTCATGCAGGAAAAAATTCACTCGGTGGTGCACGTGATGAACGAAAGCCAGGCGCAGTCCAGCCAGTGCGTGTCCCTGGCCTCGGGTGCCGGTGACTTGCTGCTGTCGATGAGCGATTCGGTCGACAGTATCCGCGACATGAATATTCAGATTGCCGCCGCCACCGAGCAGCAGAGCGCCACGGTGCAGGAAACCAGTCGGATGGTCATCCAGATCAACGATTCGGCCCAGCAGACGGCAGACGGTGCCGAGCAGTCTGCCATCAGCAGCCACGAGCTGTCGGACATGGCCAAGGTGCAGCGCGAGCTGCTCCATCATTTCAGCGTTTGAGCCGCGGGAGTCAGAACATGAAAGCATGGTTAATGCTCGCCTTGGGGGCGACGCTGTTCATTCCGGGCCCAACCCAGGCCGCCACGCCCTTGCTGGGTGTGGGCATGGCAAAATACGACGACAACTTCCAGACCCTGCTGCGCAATGGGGTGCAGCAACAGGCCAGCGTCATGAACGTCGACATCTTTATGGAGAACGGGCAGGACAGCATCGATTTGCAGATGCGCCAATTCCGCAACCTGGTCAACGCCAAGGTGGACGCGATTATCGTCGCGATGGTTGACGGCAAAAGTGCGGCGCAAATGATGCAGTTGGCCACGGACGCAAAGATCCCGCTGGTATTCGTCAACCGCAATCCGAACCCGGAAAAGTGGCCGGCGCAGACCGCGTTTGTCGGCTCCAACGAGTTGGAGTCGGGGACGTTGCAGATGGAAGAGCTGGCGCGCCGCGCCGGTTACAAGGGCAATGTGGTGATTCTGGTGGGCGACCCGGCCAACGCATCCTCCTTGATGCGCACCGAAGACGTGGAAAAAGTCGTCGCCAAATACCCGGATATGAAAGTCGTCCAGAAAAAAGTCGGTAACTGGGAGCGTAGCCAGGCTGCCACGATTGTCATTGACTGGATCAAGCAGGGCGTCGATTTTTCGATCATCGCGGCCAATAACGATGAAATGGCGATCGGCGCGATCATGGGATTGGAAAAGGCCGGCAAGCAGGCCAAGGACTACTGGGTCGGCGGCATCGACGGCACCCCGGACGGTTTGAAATTGATGGCTGAGGGCAAGATGGCGGTCAGCGTATTTCAGGACGCCGCAGGCCAGGCCGGCGGCGCAGTGGACACCGCACTGCGCCTGGTACGCGGTGAGGTGCTGGAGTCGACGGTGGTCTGGGTGCCGTTCAAGTTGATCACACCGGAGAATCGCCAGGCGTTTGAATAGGGGCTCGGACTGAGCACCTCGATCCAGCCTTGGAACGCGGTCAAATGCATCGCCTTCTGTAGGAGCGAGCTTGCTCGCGAAAAACGTCAACGATAACGCGTGCTTCCTGAATGAACGCGGTGCCTGTGAGTTCTTCGCGAGCAAGCTCGCTCCTACAAAAAAGCCTTAGCTGAACGGCATGCGGGCTTGCCCTAATGCCGTTTCAGTTAAGCGTACATCGCCTTCTGTAGGAGCGAGCTTGCTCGCGAAAAACCTCAACGATAACGCGTGTTTCCTGAATGAACGCGGTGCCTGTGAGTTCTTCGCGAGCAAGCTCGCTCCTACAAAAAAGCCTTAACTGAACGGCATGCGGGCTTGCCCTAATGCCGTTTCAGTTAAGCGTACATCGCCTTCTGTAGGAGCGAGCTTGCTCGCGAAAAACGTCAACGATAACGCGTGCTTCCTGAATGAACGCGGCGCCTGTGAGTTCTTCGCGAGCAAGCTCGCTCCTACAAAAAAGCCTTAACTGAACGGTGTTAGGGCAAGCCCGCTTGTTCAGGGGCGCGCCAACGTTGTGTAGATACCTCGCAAAACTCAGCGGGGGCTGAGGGCCGCTGGTTTTTTCAGCACATGGGCCATGCCCACCGTGCTGAGATACACCACGCTGCCTGGGTTTGGCGCTTGCAGACCCGAGCTGCGCACCAGGATGGCCTGGCCAGGCGCGTCCTCGCCCGGTTGCAACGCCACGGTCAGGGTGCAGGTATTGCCGCCGAATTCGCGCTCGGTGACCACGCCACGGCAGCCGGATTCGTCGGTGGTACTCAGGTGCAGTTGCTCCGGGCGCAGCATGATCTGTGCCGCACCATGATTGGCCTGGCTGTCGACCGACACGCGACCCAACGCACAGTGAGCCCAGCCCGCCTCAATCCGCGCGGGCATGACCACGGCTTCGCCGAGAAATAACGCGGTTTGTTCGTCCACGGGGTACTGATAAAGGTTCATCGGATGACCCGATTGCACCAGGCGCCCCTGGCGCATCACCGCCAACTGGTCGGCGAACGACAGCGCCTCACTCTGATCATGGGTGACCAGGATCGTGGTGATGTTCGCATCACTCAGCAACCGCGCCACCATCTTGCGCATGGCCGAGCGCAGGCCGGTGTCCAGCGCGGAAAACGGTTCATCCAGCAGCATCAGCCGGGGCTGTTGCGCCAAGGCCCGCGCCAGCGCCACGCGCTGCTGTTGGCCGCCGGACAGCTCGTGGGGCCAGCGCCGGGCCATGTTGGCGTCGAGGGCCACGCTGTCCATCAGTTCGGCGATGCGTTCGTGCCGTGCAGCGTGCTTGGCCGCGAGGCCGAAGCCAATGTTGTCGGCCACAGTCATGTGCGGGAACAACGCACCATCCTGCGGCACATAACCGATCTGGCGCTGGTGGGCCGGCACGGCGTGGATGTCGTCGACCAGCACCTGGCCGTTCAGGGTCAGGCTGCCGCTGTCGGGGAATTCAAAGCCGGCAATCATCCGCAGCAAGGTGGTCTTGCCGGAGCCGGAAGGCCCGACGATCACCGTGCGGCTGCCGTTGGGCACCGCCAGGCTGACGTCGGCCAAGGCTGCTTGGGTGCCGAAGGTTTTGCAAAGAGCAGTGAGTTCGAGGGCGTTCATCGGCCGGCCGTGCGTTTGGATTGGTGGTAGAGGAGGCCGGTCAACGGCAGTGAGAGCAGGATCATGATCAACGCGTAAGGCGCGGCGGCGGCGTAGTCGATCTCGCTGGTCATCGCCCAGAAACCGGTGGCCAGGGTGCGCGTGCCGTTGGGCGCGAGCAACAGGGTGGCGGTCAGCTCGTTGGTGATCGCCAGGAACACCAGCGCCGCTCCTGCAGCGGCGGCCGGGGCCGCCAGGCGCATCGTGATCAGCCACAGGGCGCGGCCCGGCGAGCGGCCAAGGCTGCGCGCCATGTTTTCCAGTTCCACCGGCGCCTGGGCGATACCCGCACGCAGGCTCACCAGCGCCCGTGGCAGGAACATCAGCAGGTAGGCGAGCAGCACGGTGATCGTCGTCTGGTAGATTGGCCGGGCGAAGTGGATGGTCACCGTGACCAGCGCCAGTGCCACGACAATGCCGGGCAACGAACTGGTGATGTAGTTGCAGCTTTCCAGGATGCGTTGCAGGCGCCCCGGCGCACGAATCGACAGCCAGGCAATCGGTACCGCCGCGCAGGTGGTCAACACCGCACCGGCAATGCCCAGCAGCACGGTTTGCTCCAGCGCCGGCAGCAGCTCGCTGAACTGCCAGACCTCACGCCCACCGGCGACCAGCCATTTGCCCAGGGTGACCAGCGGCACGCCGAGGGCCAATGCACAGGTTGCGGCTTGCAAGCCGAGGGAGAGCATGCGGGTGACGGCGCTCAGCCGCACGATGCGTTGCTCACGGGCACTGCCGGAACCGACCCGGGCATAACGTGCATGGCCGCGCGAGGCGGATTCGACGGTGAGCATCGCCAGGCAACACAGGGCCAGCACCGCCGCGAGCATATTGGCCGCCGGGCCGTTGAAGGTGGACTTGAACTGATCGAAAATCGCCGTGGTGAAGGTGTCGAAGCGGATCATCGCGTACAGGCCATATTCGGCCAACAGATGCAGGCCGACCAACAGCGCACCGCCGCAGATCGCCAGGCGCAACTGCGGCAACACCACCCGCCGGAACACCGCCCAGGGCTTGAGGCCCAGGGATTCGGCCACGTCTTCAATCGCAGGGTCCAGCCGGCGCAGGGTCGCCGCCACCGGCAGGTACAGAAACGGGAAATAGGCGATCACCGACACCAGCACACCGGCCGGCAATCCATGGATCGACGGCACGAGGCTGACCCACGCGTAACTGTGCACAAACGCCGGCACCGCCAGCGGCGCGACCGCCAGCAACGACCAGGCACGGCGGCCGGGCAGGTCGGTGCGCTCGGTCAACCATGCGAGCGCGACGCCCAATACGATGCACAACGGCAAGGTGAACAGCACCAGTAGCACGGTGTTCGTCAGCAACTCGCCGACGCGAGGGCGCCATACCAGCGCTTCGATTTGCGCCCAGCCGATTTGCCACGACACGCCGATCACAAACGCAATCGGCAGCAGCGCCAACAACGAAACCAGTACCGACAAACTGGTGACCCACGTGCCCCCACGGCTTTTGAACAGTCCGTGGGGGCGTTTGCGTAGCTGCGCGTGGGCGATGCCGGGTATCGACGATTCAGGCAACAATCAGAGCAGTCCGGCCTGGGTCATCAGCTCGACAGCCTTTTTGCTGTTGAGTTTCGACGCGTCGACCTTAGGTGCATCCAGTTGCGCCAGTGGCATCAGTTTGGGGTTGGATTGGGCGTTCTGGCCGACCGCGTATTCGAACGAATTGCCGTCCTTGAGGACCGCCTGGCCGTCTTTGCCGGTGATCCACTTCAAGAAGGCCTGGGCCTGTTCCTGATGCTTGCTGGAGGCCAGGACACCGGCACCGGAGATGCTCACAAACGCGCCCGGGTCCTGGTGCTTGAAGTAGTGCAGCTGGGTGTTCTTGCTGTTTTCACCGGTCTTGGATTGGTCGACGAAGCTGTAATAGTGATAGATCACACCGCTGTCGACCTGGCCGGCGTTGACGGCCTTGAGCACGGCGCTGTTGCCTCGGTAGATGCTCGCGTTGGCCTTCATTGCCTTGAGCCAGTCGAGGGTCGCGGCTTCGCCCTTGAGTTCAAGCACGGCGGCGACGATGGCCTGGAAGTCGGCACCGGCCGGTGAAGCGGCCCAGCGGCCTTTCCAGCTTGGCGAAGCCAGGTCCAGCAGGGATTTAGGCAGGTCGCCCTCTTTCAGTTTGCTCGGGTTGTACACGAACACGGTGGAGCGCGCAGCGATGCCCACCCATTTGCCATGAGCCGGGCGGTAGGCGGCGTCCACCTGTTGCAGGGTGGCCGGCGCGACCGGCGCGAACAGGCCTGCGTTGTCCACCAGCACCATGGCCGGGGAGTTTTCGGTGAGGAACACATCCGCCGGAGAGGCCGCGCCTTCCTGCACGAGCTGGTTACCCATCTCGGTGTCGTCGCCATTGCGGATCGTCACCGGAATCCCGGTTTCCTGGGTGAACCCTTCGACCCAGGCCTTGGTGAGGCTTTCATGCTGGGCGTTGTAGACCACGATGCCGACCGGCTCGCTGGCGGCATACACATGCCCGGCGCTGACCAGGGCGGTGGCCAGCAGGGCTTTTTTGACGAACGAAGGAAGGCGGGTGGTCATGCGGTGAGCGCTCCGGGTTTGTATGGCGACACGGGAAATCCGCTAGAGGTCGATTGAGACGAAACCAATAGGAATCATTTGCATGTTTAGGCGCGGCGAATGTAGAGCCGGGAATGAGAAAAAAACGTCAAAAAAATGTGATAAACGGGTCGCGAGCGCACGGGGTTGAAGGTGGTCGAAGCGTTTTGGGGGGCCAATCATCAGCTATTGACGTGGGGAGCGATTGCCTACCTCTTTTATCTTGGGGTTACCCCATTCAAGAAAGCTGCTGGCACTGTAGATGTCGACTGACCGACCGCCATCGGGGGCAAGCCCCCTCCCACAGTTTTGACCCCGTTCAGGCAGTGATTTTTGAGGCGGTCAATGTGGGAGGGAGCAAGCCCCTCCCACATTTATCCTGCATTCCTACCGCCGACCTGTGCGGGTACTCACATCCACCCACACCGCCAGCACCAGGATGCTGCCCTTCACAATCATCTGCCAATAACTGTCCACATCCAGCATCGACATGCCGTTATCCAGGCTGGTGATCACCAGCGCCCCGAGCAGCGCGCCATACACCGTGCCCGAGCCGCCGCGCATGGATGTACCGCCGATGAAGCACGCAGCGATGGCGTCGAGTTCGCCCATATTGCCCGCCGACGGTGAGCCCGCCGCGAGGCGCGCGGTGTTGACCAGGCCGGCGAGGGCGCACATCACGCCCATGATCCCGAAGATCCACAGTTTCACCGCCTGCACATTGATACCTGACAGGCGCGTGGCTTCCATGTTGCTGCCCACCGCATACACGCGGCGGCCGAACACGGTCTGGCTGGTGACGTAGCTGAACACGCCAAGCAGCACCAGCAACAGCAGCACCGGCACGGGAATGCCGTCGTAGCTGTTGAGGGTGGTGACGAACCCAGCCAGCACCGCGCCGATCACCACCACGCGCAGTACGTCCCGCACCAGCGAGTGCGCGGCCAACCCGTGCAGTGCGCGGTTGCGCCGTTGTTTCCAGGTCAAGAACAGGGTCAGGGCAAACAGCAGGACCCCAAGGCCAAGCCCCACCGAATGCGGCAAATACCCCTGGCCCACATACACCAGCGATGGCGACACCGGCGCAATGGTGGTGCCGCCGGTAATCCCCAGCAGAATCCCGCGAAACGCCAACATGCCACCCAGCCCAACGATAAACGACGGGATGCGCAGGTAGGCGGTCATGTAGCCGTTGGCCAAACCGATCGTCAAGCCACACAGCGCCACCAGGCTGAGGTTGGCCAGCAACGGCATGTGATAGACCACATCCAGGATCGCCGCGAGCCCGCCGAGCAAGCCGAGCAATGAGCCCACCGACAAATCGATCTCCCCGCTGATGATCACCAGCACCATGCCGCAGGCCAGGATCCCGGTGATCGACATCTGCCGCAGCAGGTTGGACAGGTTGCGCGGAGTGAGGAAACCGCCTTCGGTCTGCCAGCTGAAAAACAGCCAGATAAACGCCACGGCGATCACCAGGGCGAGCATTTTGTAGCGGGTAAACAGCTGTTTGACCTGATTCATCTACGCGGTTTTCCGATCGTTATTATTGTTTTGGCTGAGCGCGGCGGCGAGCACCTGTTCCTGGGTGAGCCCCTCGTTGATGAAGTCGCCCCGCAACTGGCCGTCGCCGATCACCAGCACGCGGTTGGACACGCCGAGCACTTCGGCCAGCTCCGACGAGACCATGATGATCGATACACCTTCGGCCGCCAGCGCGCCCATCAGTTTGTAGATCTCATACTTGGCCCCTACATCCACCCCGCGTGTGGGCTCGTCGAGGATCAGCACCTTGGGCTTGGCCATCAGCATTTTCGCCAGCACGGCTTTTTGCTGGTTGCCGCCGGACAGGCTGGTGATCGGCAAGAACGGGCTGGCCGTCTTGAGGTGCATGCGCGCGATCTGTTGGTCGATGCTGCCCAGTTCGGCCTCGGCGTCGATACGGGTCAGGTGCGCATAGGTGTCGAGCACCGCCAGGGTGATGTTCTGGCCCACGCCCAGGTCGGGAATGATGCCTTGGCGCTTGCGGTCCTCGGGCACCATGCACAGCCCGGCGCGGATCGATTTAAGCGGTGTGCGCGTGTCGATCAGTTGGCCGTCCAGCCACACCTCGGCGCTGTAGCGGCCGGGGTAGGCGCCGAACAGCGCCGACACCAGCTCCGTGCGCCCGGCGCCCACCAAGCCGGCGATGCCGAGGATTTCGCCGCGCTTGAGCACGAAGGAAATATCGTCGACGCGTTTGCGCTTGGGGTTGTCGACGTCGTAGCAAGTCACGTGGCGCGCCTCGAAGATCACCTCGCCCACGGCATGGGGCTCGGTGGGGTAGAGGTTGCTCATCTCGCGTCCGACCATCTGCGTGATGATGCGCGGGATATCCATATCGGTCATGGCGGTGGTCGCGATGTGTTTGCCGTCGCGAATCACTGAGATGGTGTCGCACACCGCCGCGACTTCATCGAGTTTGTGGGAGATGTACACGCAGGCCACGCCCTTGGCCTTGAGGTCGCGGATGATGTCGAGCAGCACCTCGATCTCAGAGCGGGTCAGGGCCGAAGAGGGCTCGTCGAGGATCAACAAGCGCGCCTTTTTGTTCAGAGCCTTGGCGATTTCCACCAGTTGCTGGTAGCCGCCGCCATACTGCGACACCGGCAGCGCGACGTTCATGTCCGGCACCTTGAGTTCGCGCATCAACGCTTCGGCGCGGTGTAGCATCGCCGGGTAGTTCATGCGCCCGCCGGGCAAGGTCAGCTCGTGGCCCATGAAGATGTTCTCGGCCACCGACAGGTCGGGCACCAGGGTCAGTTCCTGGTGGATGATGACGATACCGGCGGCCTCGGTTTCGCTGATGGACTGGGCCTTGAGCGGTTGCCCGTCCCAGAGGATTTCACCCTCCCAGGTGCCGTGCGGATAGACGGCCGACAGCACCTTCATCAAGGTCGACTTGCCGGCACCGTTCTCACCGCACAGGCCGACACATTCCCCCGGCCGCACCTTGATATCGATGCCGTTCAGCGCGTGGACACCGCCAAAGGTTTTGACGATGCCGTTCATTTGCAGCAGGTAGTCGGACATGACCATGGCTCACACAAAAGGCCGAAGAAACGCGGGTTCCCGTAGGAGCGAGCTTGCTCGCGAAGAACCCGAGGACACCGCGTTCATCCTCAATGCCCGCGTTATCGTTGACGTTTTTCGCGGGCAAGCCCGCTCCTACTGGCCAATCTGCTCTTTGGTATAGAACCCGTCCTTTTCCAACAGGTCGATGTTCGCCTTGGTCAGCGGGGTCGGGGTGAGCAGGATGGTGTCGACTTTCTTGCTGCCATTGTCGTACTGCGAGCTGTACGTCGGTTTCTCGTTACGCGCCAACTGCACCGAGAGCTTGGCGGCTTCGGTGGCGATCAGCTTGAGCGGCTTGTACACGGTCATGGTCTGGGTGCCGTTGATCACGCGCTTGACCGCCGCGAGGTCGGCGTCCTGGCCCGAGATCGGCACCTTGCCCGCCAGCTTCTGCGCGGCCAGGGCCTGGATCGCACCGCCGGCGGTAGCGTCGTTGGAGGCGACGATGGCGTCGATCTTGTTGTTGTTCCGGGTCAGGGCGTTTTCGACGATGCTCAGGGCTTCGGTGGGGTTCCATTCCTTGACCCACTGCTGGCCGACAATCTTGATGTCGCCCTTGTCGATGGCCGGTTGCAGCACTTTCATCTGGCCTTCGCGCAGCACCTTGGCGTTGTTGTCGGTGGGCGCGCCGCCGAGCAGGAAGTAATTGCCCTTGGGCGCCGCTTGCAGCACGCCGCTGGCCTGCATCTCGCCGACTTTTTCGTTATCGAAGGAGATATACGCGTCGATGTCGGCGTTGAGGATCAGGCGGTCATAGGACACCACCTTGATCCCGGCTTTCTTGGCCTCGGCCACGGCGTTGGTCAACACGGTGGCGTTGAACGGCACGATCACGATCACGTCGACGCCACGGGAGATCAGGTTTTCGATCTGGGAAATCTGCTTCTGCTCATTGGCATCGGCAGACTGCACGAAGACCTTGGCATCGAGTTTTTCCGCCGCGGCAACGAAGTAGTCACGGTCACGGGACCAGCGCTCCAGGCGCAGGTCGTCGATGGAAAAACCGATTTTCGGGTGGGCAGAGTCAGCCATCACCGGCAGGGCGAACAGGGCCAGGGCGGTGGCGAGCAGGGTACGTTTGAATGACTTCATGGTGGTGCGTCCTTTTATTGTTGTTGGAAAGACACAGCGTGATGCGGGTAGAACTGTAGAGCGTCCTTCGACGCTCCGTGCACAGATTTGTCGCGCAAATGTCACCGATAAATAAACCGGTTGACCACTCCCTCCAGCATCTCTTGCCGACCACTCACGGCCTGTGGGTTCAGTTCATGGGCAAACGCATGTTCGGCCAGCGACTCCAGGCTGAACTCACCGGCCAGCACGGCTTGGCCCAGTGGCTGCTGCCAGCCCGCATAACGCTGGTCCTTGAACTGCTGCAACTGGTCGTTCTGCACCATGGCCGCCGCACGTTCCAGAGCCAGGGCGAGTACATCCATGGCGGCGACATGCCCGTGGAACAAGTCCACCTCGTCCAGGCTCTGGCGGCGCACCTTGGAGTCAAAGTTATAGCCGCCATTCTTGAACCCGCCAGCCTTGAGGATTTCATACGTGGCCAGGGTCATTTCCTCGACGCTATTGGGGAACTGGTCAGTGTCCCAACCGTTCTGCGGGTCGCCGCGGTTGGCGTCGATGCTGCCGAAGATCCCCAGGGACACGGCGGTGGCGATCTCATGATGAAAACTGTGCCCGGCCAGGGTCGCGTGGTTGGCCTCGATATTCACCTTGATCTCATGTTCCAGCCCGTACTCATGCAAAAAGCCGAACACCGTGGCGCTGTCGTAATCGTACTGGTGCTTGGTCGGCTCCTGGGGCTTGGGCTCGATCAGCAGGTCGCCCTTGAAGCCGATCTTGTGCTTGTGCTCCACCACCATGCGCATAAAGCGCCCGAGCTGTTCGCGCTCGCGCTTGAGGTCGGTGTTGAGCAGGGTTTCATAACCTTCACGGCCGCCCCAGAGTACGTAGTTGGCACCCTTGAGCCGCAGGGTAGCGTTCATCGCGCTGAACACCTGGGCGGCAGCGTAGGCAAACACTTCAGGGTCGGGGTTGCTCGCTGCGCCAGCGGCAAAGCGCGGGTTGCTGAAGCAATTGGCGGTGCCCCACAGCAGCTTGATACCGGTTTGTTCCTGATGGCGCTCCAGGTGGTCGACCATCTGCGCGAAGTGGTTGCGGTACTCCTTGAGCGAGCTGCCTTCCGGCGCCACATCGGTGTCGTGGAAGCTGTAGTAGTCGATGCCCAGCTTGGAGAAAAACTCAAAGGCCGCGTCAGCCTTGCCGATGGCCACTTCCATCGGCTCACCGCTGCGTTGCCACGGGCGCTTGAAGGTGCCCATGCCAAACATATCCGCCCCCGGCCACACAAAGGTGTGCCAGTAACAGGCGGCCATGCGCAGGTGCTCGCGCATCGGTTTGCCGAGGATCAGCTTGTTCGCGTCGTAATGGCGGAAGGCGAGGGGAGAGTCGCTGGCAGGGCCTTCGAAGCGCACCTGATCGACACCGGGGAAGTACGGCATGGGCGTGTTCCTTATTGTTCTTGGCGATGTCTGGATACTAGCAACGGCACCTGGGCTGCTGATTATGAAAATCACCAAGGTGTAGTGCGATTTTGAGTGGCGAGGGCTAGTCTGTTACCACTGGCCCCCGGATAAAAACAATGAAAACCCTACCGCCCGTCCACCGCATCGCCCTGTTGTTCAACGGCAGCAAAATCTACGACCGTGGCATCATCGCCGGCATCGGCAACTACCTGAGCAGCACGCGCGCGTCCTGGGATTTGTTCCTGGAAGAGGATTTCCTCTGTCGCCTGCGCGGCATCGAGCGCTGGCAGGGTGACGGCATCATTGCCGATTTCGATGACCCGCTGATCGGCGAGGCATTGGCCGATTGCAAACTGCCGGTGGTGGCCGTGGGCGGCTCTTATGAAGATGCGCGCGCCTACCCCAAGGGCATTCCCTACGTCGCCACCGATAACCATGCCTTGATGAAGCTGGCCTATGAGCATTTGATCGAGGCCGGGTTGACCCGCTTTGCCTGTTTCAGCCTGCCCGAAGCCCAGGCCAATCGCTGGGCCCAGGAGCGCGAAAAAGCCTTTCGCCGCCTGCTGCAACGCGATGGCCTGCACGTCGAGGTCTATCGTGGCCTGGGGACCAGTGCGCCGTTGTGGGACAGCGCGGTGGAACAGCAGATCGCCTGGCTGCACAGCCTGCCCAAACCGATTGGCATCATCGCCGTCACCGACGCCCGCGCGCGGCAGTTGCTGCAGGCCTGCCTCACGGCCGGGATCGCGGTGCCGGAGGAGGTGGCGTTGATCGGCATCGACAACGATCCGCTGACCCGCACCCTGACGCGGGTGCCGCTCAGTTCGGTGATCCAGGGCACCGAGACCATGGGGCGTACGGCCGCCGCGCTGTTGCATCAGATGCTGCACGGCAAACCCTGCGCGGGCACGCAGATTCTGGTACCGCCGGAGGCGATCAATGTGCAGGCTTCCAGCGTGCATCAACCCTTGGGTAATCCGTATGTGATGCAGGCGCTGCTGTTTATCCGGCAGTACGCCTGCCAAGGCATCAAGACCGCGCAGGTGGCGGCCTATGTCGGTGTGTCGCGCTCATCCCTGGAAGCGCATTTTCGCAAGGCGCGTGGTTGCAGCGTGCATGACGAGATCCTGCGCTTCAAACTCGCGGCCGCCGCCAAGGGCCTGGAA
This sequence comes from Pseudomonas sp. G11, assembly GCF_029457515.1. NCBI lineage: Bacteria > Pseudomonadati > Pseudomonadota > Gammaproteobacteria > Pseudomonadales > Pseudomonadaceae > Pseudomonas > Pseudomonas sp. G11. The sequence goes on along the minus strand of NZ_CP120377.1, from coordinate 5,056,656 downwards.
AGCCACGAACTGGCGATTGCCGATATTGCCGCCAAGTGTGGCTTCAAGTCGGCGCAGTACCTGCACACGGTGTTTCGCCGCGAGTTCGGCTGTACGCCGCGCGAGTACCAGCAGGGCTAAAAAAGTAACCCCAGCAAGGAGGCTTTGACGGCCGCTTCTGCTTTGTTGCTGGCCTGGAGTTTGCGCATGGCGTTGACCAGATGAAACTTCACGGTCCGTGTGTCGATGTTGAGGATCATGCTGATCTCGACATAGGTTTTGCCCAGGGCCGTCCACCTCAAGGTCTCTTTTTCCCGTGCGGTCAGGGCGCGGTGGATGTCTGGCAAGCACTTTTCGGAAAAGAAGCGCGTCATCGATTCGTGTGCCAACTGCGTCAGCCAGATCAACTTGTTCTCGATGTGCTCGAGTTCCGTGGTCGAGATGTATTCACTGGAGCGCGACACCGAGAGCAATCCAATCGCGTTAGGGCCGCGTTGCGACGACAAGCACCAACCATGATTAAGCTGGTAATGGCGCGCTTCCTCCCAGAAGGCCAGGTGTTGCTGCTGTTGGGCGGCGGACCAGTGCAGCGGGATGGAGCGGGTCAGGCCATGGGCGACAGTGGGGTCTTGGGAGAAGTAGTTTTCGCTGACGTACTTCTGTTCCCACGAGCGGGGGTAGTTGGAAATCAGTACATATTGCGAAGCGCTCGACGGCAATGGAACTTTTAATCCATAAGAGCAGAATTCGAAGCCTAAGTTGGACGTTATCGTGTGAAGTTTATTGAAGAGTTCATGTTCGGTCGCGCAGTCGGACACGGCCTCTATTAATGTTTCGCGCCATTCTTTCACCAATAATACCTTCCGTGGTCAACGCCCCTGATGCTGGGAGGCGGGAGCGGATTATACAGGCTCTGCGGGCGATGAAGGGCGTGCGGTTGCGGGGTATCGAGTTGCCTGAAAAAGTCGGCAACACCGCATTCGACGTGGGACGCAGGTGAAATGAAGTCAGTAGTCGGCGCATTAAGCTTGATTATTTATTAGTACGGCAGTACTAGAAAGTCGGTTTTTGACCCATAAGTTCTGCCTAGGCGGCGAGGGCTTCGATCGACCTGCCCATTTGGGCAGCTACTCACACAGTGATGGGTTTGTTGTACTTGCTTAATCATATTGGCTGGCTGGGTAGTTGGCATGCTTACGGCAATAACAGGGACGGTTGGCGAACTTTTGCCAGGGATGGCACGCGCGTTGGCTAACTATCGGTACGAAGTATTCGTTAAAACATTGGGTTGGCCGTTACATTGCGAGGAGGGTATTGAACTGGATGCGTTTGATCGTCCAGATACTGTCTATGTAGTGGCCTGTGATCGTGATCGCGAAATATTTGGTTGTGCCCGACTGCTTCCCACTAATGGGCCGTATTTGTTGGGGGAAGTTTTTCCGCATTTGATGGGTGCAAGTTCCCCGCCTTTTTCGCCGGGTATCTGGGAGCTTTCCCGGTTTGCCATCAGCCAGCCCAAGGGCCAGGTATTAACCGCCGCGCAAGCTTGGAAAAATACAGTAACGCTGGTTCGGGAAGTCATTGATGTTGCGCGCTCCAAGGGCGCTTTTCGATTGATCGCGTTCAGTGCGGTAGGCAATGAACGTTTGCTCAAGCGGATGGGCGTCAATACCCGCCGGATTTCACCGCCACACCTGATCGATAACCAGAGCGTTGTGCCTTTCTGGATTGAGATCGACGACCAAACCACCCGTGCCTTATGCCTGGCCGCCTGAACACCCATGCCACGCAGGTGGGACGAGAATATCGATGAGCAGAGTCATAGGTTTGGCCGCGTGCGACTGGTATGCCTTGCAGCATCTGGACCAGCAGGTGTCGGTGGTGGGGCGCACGCAGCAACAGATTGAACAGCGCGTGATAGCAGCCTGCGAGCATTCGGCCACCGAACATAACATCCCGGTGGCGTGGCAAGACGAACACGGTAACCTCGTTGCCTTTTGCATTGTGCATTTCGATCGGCGCGCCACGATCAATGGGGTGGGCACTGCCTATTTTTCAACCCTGATCGCGTTACCCCAGGCAAGCGCCTTGCAGGCGCTGATGCACAGTTCAATCGACTATATAAACAGCTCGCGGTTGTTGCCCCGGCAGGTGACTGAGTTGGTCGGCCCCCTCCACAGTTCATTCCTGATTGAGCGCGGGCTGCGTACGTTCGAGTCCGACTTTAATGTGTTTTCATTGCCCGCCAATACGCTGGCACTCGCGGATGCAATGACCGAGGCGGGTTTCCACAAAGAAAAAGACCTGATCGAGATTGTCTTTGAACCGCCTGCCCAGGGTTATCAATACCAGGCCTTGGAAGACAAACTCACGCAACGATTGGCCGATATCCAGTTTGTTCATTGTGGCCAGGATGAGCTGGTCGCCAAGAGTCAGCAATTGGCCGACTGTTATAACCGCGCCTGGGAACGCAACTGGGGTTATAGCCCGGCGTCGAAAGGGCAGTTTGAAGTGGCGGCGCGCAATATCAATAATATTTCTGCGTTGATCGCCGAGCGGCACGGTGAAGTGGTCGGTTTCACTATGTTTGCACCCGCCTTGAATCAACAGGGGTTATATGGCCGGGCGTTTTTCACTGGTGTCGCGCCGGCTTATCAACGCAAGGGATTGTCGGTTGCGCTCACGCTGAAGTTATCCGCGATTGCATTAAGTGTGGTCGGACGCGGACGCATCAGTGTGTCCTGGATGCTCGAAGATAACATCATGGTACTGCGCACCATGCGCCACCTGACTCAAGAGGGTGTTTGCCATGAACGCGCTTATCGAATTTATAGATATGCCACGCCGGCTGAATGAGAGTGTTATGCGCATAGATGACGTCGCCTTCAAATCGAAAGAGTTGGGTTATTACACCTACTTCCCTAAAGTGCGTTCGGCCTGTGGTCGCGACATGACCCTCGCCGACGGGCGCACGCTGTTGAACTTTGCGTCGTGTGATTACTTGGGGTTGTCCAATAACGAACGTATGAAAGAGTCGGCCATCGCGGCCATTCGCGAGTACGGTTCGAACATCGGCGGGCCGATGATTTTCAGTGGTTTTACTGAATACCACGAGCGCTTGCAAAACCGTTACCGTGATTTGTTCGGTGGTCGCACCACGCTGATGTTTACCACGTCGTACCAAGCGAACTTCGGGGTGATCCCCTTGGCCGCTGAGCGTGCCGATCTGATTTTGCTGGACAAGCTGTCCCATGTCTCGATCTGGGACGGCGTGAAGCTATCGGGTTGCCCGTTCAGGGCCTACAGCCACGGCGACGTGGAGATGCTCGGGCAGTTGGTGCAGCTCAACCAGGACAAGAAAATCCTGATCATCAGCGACGGCGTGTTTTCCGCCGACGGGGATGTGGCCGATCTTGCCGCCATCGTGGCGTTGAAGCAGGTGCATCCGCAACTCGAAATCTACATCGACGATGCACACGGCGTGGGGATGTTGGGCGACTCCGGTCAGGGCGCCTGTGAGTCGGCGGGGGTCGCCGCGCAGGTTGACTACATTGTCGGCACCATGAGCAAGGCGTTCGGCTCTTCCGGTGGGTTCGTGGTGTTCAAGGACGAGGCGTTCGCCGAACGGGTGCGGTTCCGTTGCCCGACCTATAACGCTTCGCGCTCGGTGTCGCCGGGTGTCGCTTCGGCATCGTGCACCGCGCTCGAGATCAATGCCACGCAGGGCGCCGAACGCCGCCAGGCACTGGCTGAACTGACACGCTACACCCACGAACAACTGAGCGCCCTGGGCGTGGACAAACTCAGCTCGCGGACGGCGGTGATTCCCGTGGTGTTCAAGGACCCGATGGAGGCCGCACGGGTCAATGCCGAGCTGGTTGACCAAGGCATCATGGGGTCGCTGTTTGTGCCGCCCTTCGTACCCAACCATCAGTCCCGGATCAGGCTGTGCCTGACGTACAACCACACGGTGGCCGATGTGGATTACTGCATTACAGCCCTGCGCAGCGTGATCTGAGACCGCCGTCGGTTCCCCAATGCCAGCGGGCGCCTGCGTCCGCTGTTTAATCCGTCAACGAAGTGGTAATGAAATGGTTCAGGTGGCTTCGGCTCTGTTGGGCATCGTGCTTTTCTATTTTGTGTTGTGTAAAGGCCTGGGACTGTTGGTGCTCAACCGAGGCGTGCGGGTGAACTACACACGAAAAGTCGGGCACTTTGCGATGTTCCTGCTGCCCAGCCTGTTTTTCGCCTTGTTCAATATTCAAAGCACCCATGAGCGCTTGCTGCTGTCGATGGTGTCGACTGCCATCCTGTTCCTGGCGATGTGTGGATGGTCTCGTCGTCGGTCCCTCACCGCCCAACATATGTTTGCCAGTATTGATCGCCCGGAAGACTCGCCGCACACCCTTTCCTGGTTGGTGAGCCAGACCGTGGCGGGGTTGTTCGTGCTGTGGGTGACCCAGTATTGCTGGTTGGCGCTCGGGGTACCGGTGGAGTTGATATACATCACGATCCTGGCCACCACCTTCGGTGACGGGCTGGCAGAGCCGGTGGGTGTCCGTTTTGGTAAGCACGAGTACGTTGCGAAAGGCTTTTTTGTCGATAAGAAATTCAAGCGAACCCTTGAAGGGTCGGCCACTGTGTTTGTGATGTCGATGGTGTTTTGCGTGGCGTTCGAGCAGTACTTTTCAGCGGGACAGTTTTTCCTGCTCTGCGCCGTGTTCCCACTTGCACTGACGCTGACGGAAGCCAAATCCCCGCACACCTGGGATACGCCGTTTCTGTTCCTGGTCGGTAACGCCATCGTGACGGGGGTGTACCTGCTGTGATTTATCTGATTCGCCATGCCTCACCCAAGGTCGACTATTCGCGCTGCGGTGCCGCACTGGCCAAAGTCCGCCTGGATGAATACAACCACACCGCCCTGATCGAAGAAGACGAAATCAGCGGCTTCTTGAACCGTACGCCGTTGTCGCAGCCGCTATTGAGCGCCGAGGCCACCATCTTGTCTTCACCCGTCAACCGGGCCTATGCCACGGCGTGCCGGTTGTTCGATGCGCAGCGTGTCCAGCGGGACAGCCGCTTGCACGAGTACGACCTGCGCTTGAGCGCCATTCCCTGGGTGACGATGGGCTTGCGGCAATGGTTCGCCCTGCATCGGGTGGCCTGGCTGCTGGGCATTTCATTGGGCGCGGCCTCCCGCAAGGACGAGTACCGTCGAGCGGCCGCGGTCGCCGACGAGCTCTATGCCGCCAGCACCGAGGCGGGCAAGACCGTGGTCGTCGTGTCCCACGGCATGTTCCTGCGATCGGTGCGCCAGCGCCTGCAAAAGCAGGGTATGCAGGCGCATACGGTTTATCGCTCAGGGTGTTTCACGGTCGAAACCTTAACCCCATGAAAGGGATTGCGTGCACGTGAAGAAGATACTGCTGTTAGGCGCCAGTGGGTTTATCGGACGAGGGGTCTACGAACGCCTTGACCCATTGCCGGGGATTGACGTTATCCGCCATTCGCGTTCGCCCAGGGCGGGGTACACGGCGTGCGAAATCGGCTCGCCGGCATTCGATACGCTGGTCGACGAGTGTGATTGCATTGTCAATTGCACCGGCATCGGGCTTAGCCGCCTGGGCACGGCCGGCGCCAGTAACAAAGCCCTTACCGAGCAGATACTGGCCGCGATCAAACCCGGTGCCACGGGCAAGAAACCATTCTTTCATTTGAGCAGCGTCAAAGCCCACAACCCAGAGCAACGAGTGGATGCCTACGCCGATGACAAGTACGCGGCCGAGCAGGTGATTCACCTCAATAGCGACAAAGTGCAGGGCGTGATATTGCGCGTGCCGACGGTACTGGGGCGGCATGACAAGAACCTGCTGCCGATGATTTCGATGTGCCGGTTGAAGCTGCTGCCGAAGGTCACCGGCCAACTTCCGGCCCTGCATGTGATTGGGGTGGAGAGTATTGCCACCTGCATTATCCAATGGTTGGCGCGCGTGCCTGACCCGGCACTGCACACGTATTACCTGCTCAGTGACCGCACGGTGACATACAACGATCTGGTGGGCGAAGTGTATGCCCGCTTGCAACCACTGACGCGCAGTGCCCGGTTACGTTCGGTCAGCGTGCACGGGTTGGCCAAGGTCTACAAAGTGCTGACGTTCATGGACCGGTTCAGGCGCGGGCGCAAGCTGTTTCCATGGGCGCGCTTCAATGATCTGTTTGTCTGCCCTTGGCACATCGAAAGCGGTGTAGACGTGATCCAGACCCCGCTCAGGGTGTCGGCGTTGATAGGAGACTACTTTGAAAACGCTCAGGGTTGATGTGGCGTTAAGCCTGCTGACGCCGTTGGCATGTGCATCGGCGGTCCTCATGTATTACGCCGACCTGACATTCGTGGTGCCAATCTTCATGGCCAGTGTCCTGCTGCTGGCAGAGCTGTATTTTCTCCAGGAAACCGACAGCGACAGCACCTTCGATAAAGGCATCAAGAGCGGCTTCATGGTGTCCTGTGCCATATCGATCGTCATGTTGTTGCAGTTGCTGATGCGCAGCGATGTGCTGTTGCACCTTGTCGGCTCGTTGCTGATCGCCGGTGGGATCGGTTTGCGTGCCCATGGAAAGATCGTCCTGGGGCGGCACTTTTCCCACTCGCTGCGGGTCCTTGCCGATCATCAGTTGGTCAAGGTCGGCGCCTTCAAATACATCCGGCATCCGGCGTATCTGGGCACGTTGCTGATCGTGACCGGCTTTGCCTTGTACACGAGTATCTACGCGGCACTGGTCATCTTTTTTTTGGCACTTGCGTTGATTCTCAAGCGCGTGAGTCAAGAGGAGAAAATGCTGCTGGGGTATTTCGGTGCCGCCTACAGGCAGTACCAGTTCGATAGTTTCAAAGTCATCCCGTTTGTTATCTGACTCGGTTATTTAAAAGGAGCGTTTATGAACACTGTGCATGAAGCAAAAATCAAGCAGATCGTCGCCAAGGTATTGGGGGTCAATGCCGAGGAGATTCGCAACCACGAAAACTTTGTCGAGGCGTATGGTGCCGATTCAATGTCAGGCATAGAAATCCTGGCGGGGATCGAGGGGGCTTTCCAGGTGCGCGTCGATGAAGCCTATCTGCCGCAGATCATCAGTGTGGATTCCATTCTCGGGTTTATCCACGAGACCTTGCCTGCGGCCGAGTGTGCATGATGAACGCCGACAAGGGCAGGAGGGTGGTGGTCACGGGGCTGGGGCCGGTCAGTCCGATCGGCATCGGCAAAGCCGCGTTTTTCCAAGCGTTGAAAGCCGGGGTCAATGGCTCGGCGCCGCTTTGCAAAATCGACACCGACCGGTTCGAGCGCAAATACGGCTGTGAAGTGAAAGCGCCGGTCGGCCCCTTGATCCCGAATTTTGCCGCCTTCGCGCACGCCGGGGCTGCCAGCCATTTTGCCCTTGCCGCCACTGAACTGGCGCTGGCCGACGCGGGTATCGAGCGCGCCGCAATTCGCGGCCAGCGCGTCAATTGTTATTTCGGCACCACCTATGGCGAGTCTGATCGGATCGACAGCATGGTGACGGCCATGGCCGACCCCCAGTCGGACCCACAGCCGTCAGTCGACCCGGTGTTTGCCTCTGAAATCAGCCGTGATGTGCTCCGGTCAATCGGTTCGACCGGTGAGTCACTCACCATCGGCAACGCCTGCTCGGCCAGCAACACCGCGCTGATCTTTGGCTACGAGGCTATCCAGGCCGGGGACTGCGATATTGCCGTGTGCGGTGGCAGTGACGCGGTCTACAAGGCCACCTTCGCCACCTTCCATCGCTTGGGCAGCATGACCGACAAAGACTGCACGCCGTTCAATACCGGGCGTAAAGGCGTGCTGACCGCCGAAGGTGGCAGTGCCCTGGTGCTTGAGGATTACGAGCGGGCGCTGCGTCGGGGTGCGCCGATCTATGGGGAAGTGCTGGGGTTTTCGATGAACTGCGATGCCGACCATATGGTCAGGCTCAATCACCAGCGTGTCGGCGAGTGTCTGCAGGCGGCGCTGGCCAAGGCGGCAGTGGCGCCGGCTGAGGTGGGGTATATCTGTGCCCACGGCACTGGCACCGTGGCCAATGACAGCAACGAATATCAGGCCATCGAAGCGGTCTTCGGCGCGTCGCCGCCGCCGGTGAGTTCGATCAAGTCCATGATGGGCCACAGCATGGGCGCCGCGGCCGGCTTTGGCGCGATTGCCTGCATGCTGGCGCTGAGCGAGGGGCTGCCGCCGACGATCAATGTCACCGAGCAGGACCCGCACATCCCTCTTGATGTGGTTGCCCAGGGGTTCCGGGCGGGCAAGGTCGATGTGGTGGTCAACAACGCTTTCGCTTTTGGCGGGAATAATTCAATTCTGGTATTCGGTAATTTGAAATGACGGGCGACGCTATCGTTGGATTGATCCTGCGTGATTGGGTCATGTTGCAAATGCCCGGTGAGTTCGAGCACGGCGGCGTCGAATTGAACCGGGGCACCCGGCCTGCGTGGGACTTGGCCGCTGGCGAGCTGGTAGGCGGGCGTGAGCTGAAGAACTTCGACCGCCAAGCCTTGTTGCTGCTGGCGGCGATGGCGCTGGTCAACGATGACAACCACGGTGACACCCTGGTGCGCTCGGCCCTTATCGGTGCGACGGCCAATGGCTCCATCGACAGCGTCATTCAGTTGATCAAGGAATCCAACGACAACCGCTTTGCCTTTCAGGTCAACCCGGCGCAGATCCCCAATACCGTGATCAATTCGTCGTTGGGTCAATTGGCGATCAAATACGGCATCAAGGGCGCGAACGTCTCGTTGTGCGCAAAGGAGCTGAGTTTCTACAGCGCCTTGGTTCAAGCCTTGAGGATTGCCCGGCGCGGCGACTCGGAGCGTCTCTACGCCACGGCGCTGGAAACCTTCAGCGGTGAGTTTGGCAAGCGCTACCTGCGCGCGATTGAACGGCCCGCCGAAGAACGGCCGGACACCGCGGCGGTGTTCAGCTTCGAGGCCAGTACCGACACGCAGGCGCCCGGGCTCGTCGTGCGCGCTTGTGTCACCGGGCGACTGCTCGCCGCCGACCCGGCCAGCCTGGGCGAGCTGATACGTGGGTGTCTGGCAGGGCAGGGCGTTGAACCGGCGGAGTGGCGCGTGAGCCTGGCCGCACCGGATGCCTGGCCGGCGACCTGCGTGGCGTTGAGCGACGCCCTGGGTATGCCGGTCGACAGGCTGGACCGGGCCAAGGCGCTGAGTTTGTCCCTGGTCGGCGCCTATCAATTGGCGCACCTGGCCAAAAGCATTCCGGCGCAAGGCGGTGGGGTGATGGCCTGTGTGGATGAAGAAGGTTTTTATGGCGTTGCACTGATTCAGCGTAACGCTTTTCAAGCGGCTGCGTTAACCGCGCCCAATCATTCGAGTCAAGCGGGTAGCTTATGATTGCGTTAGCCAGGGGGCTGTTGGTGTTGGTGTTGATCGTGTTGAGCTTTCCGTTCCTGTGCCTCTACATGTTGATCAACCCCTCGAAGAATAGAAACCTCTACGTGGCCTGTCGGGCCTACGCGGTGATCAATAAGATCTTCTCGGTGCGCGTGGATGTACGTGGTTTTGACAGCATCCCCACGACGCGTCCGTATATCTACGTGGCCAACCACCAATGCAACTATGACGTGTTGATCGTGGCGCAGGCGCTCAACCCCGGCACCGTGATCGTGGGTAAGAAATCCCTCAAATGGTTGCCGCTGGTAGGGCAGTTGTATTGGCTGACCGGCAGCCTGTTCATTGATCGCAACAGCCCACGGGCGTCCATCCAGAGTTTGCGCAAGATCGCCAAGCGGGTTGTGGCCGACAATACATCGCTGTGGATCTTCCCCGAAGGCACGCGAAACCATGGCGGCCAGATGCTGCCGTTCAAGACCGGGGCCTTTCGGATTGCCAAGGATATGGGGGTGGGGATCATTCCCGTCACGATCAGCCCGGCGGTCAATCATATTGCCTACAACGCCTTGCGCAGTACCCACGTCAGCATCGTCGCCCACCCGCCCATCGAAGCCGATGAGGTGGCGGCGATGAGCGCCAAGCAGCTGGCCAATCACGCCCGCGAGATTATCAACAACGCGCTGCCTGTGGTTCAGCCATAGCGAGCCGCGGTCGTATCGCACAGCAAGGAGCACACAATGGGGTTTCTCACGGGTAAGCGCGTGCTGATCGTTGGCGTGGCCAGCCGCTTGTCGATTGCGTCAGGCATTGCCCAAGCGATGCATCGCGAGGGCGCCGAGCTGGCGTTCACGTATCAGAATGAAAAGTTCAAGGGGCGCGTGCAGGCGCTCGCCGCGCAATGGGGCACCGACGCGGCCCTGTGCGTGCCCTGCGATGTGGCGAGCGATGATGAAATTGCGCAGGTGTTCGAGCATTTGCGCCAACACTGGGACGCGCTCGATTGCATCGTGCATTGCGTGGGCTTCGCGCCGCTTGAGCAACTTGACGGTGACTTCACTGAGGTCACTACCCGCGAAGGGTTTCGCAGTGCCCACGATATCAGTGCGTACAGCCTGGTGGCATTGGCTAAAGCCGGGCGGGCAATGATGCGCGGCCGCCAGGGTAATGTGCTGACGCTGTCTTATCTGGGGGCTGAGCGCACGATGCCAAACTACAACGTCATGGGCATGGCCAAGGCCAGCCTGGAGGCTGGCGTGCGCTACCTGGCCAGCAGCCTGGGGGCCGAAGGTACCCGCGTGAATGCCATCTCGGCGGGACCGATCCGCACCCTGGCCGCGTCGGGCATCAAGAACTTCCGTGCCATGCTGAGCACCAGCGAAGCCCAGGCGCCGTTGCGGCGCAATGTCACCATCGACGAGGTCGGCAACGCTGGCGCCTTCCTGTGCTCCGACCTGGCGTCCGGCATCAGCGGTGAAATCCTGTATGTGGATGCTGGCTTCAACACCACCGCCATGGGCGGGTGAAGCGAGTCAGGACGTCGCCTTGACCTGCGGCCCGAGTCTCAGGCCCGGCAGCAGGCGCCCAAGCCGGGGCTCGGGTCAGCCTGCGGTCATGGAGGCTTGCCGGCGCACAGCGCGGTGCCTGGGCACCGCGCCAAGGGCGGGTTAGGGCAGGGCGTAGGCGATCACATAGTCGCCACGGTCGGTGGACTGGCGTGCGCCGCCGGCGGTGATCACGATGTATTGCTTGCCGGTTTTTGGCGAGACATAGGTCATCGGGCCGCCCTGGCTGCCGACCGGGAGGCGGGCTTTCCAGATTTCATCACCGTTGCCGCTGTTGAATGCGCGCAGGTAGAAGTCCTGGGTACCGGCGATAAAGATCAGGCCGCCCTGGGTCGACAAGGTGCCGCCGAGGGTCGGCAGGCCGATCTTGATCGGCATGTGCATGCGAATGCCCAGGGGGCCGGTGTCTTCAACGGTGCCGACCGGCACTTGCCAGGCGATCTTCTGGGTCTTCATGTCGATGGCGGTCAGGGTGCCGAACGGCGGCGCCTGGCATGGGATGCCGGCCACCGACAGGAAGCGGTTTTTGTTCACCGCATACGGCGTGCCCTTGAGCGGCACGGCGCCCATGCCGGTGTTCAGCGCTTCGCCACCGGAGGTGGCCTGGGCCTTGTTCTGTGACGGCACCATCTGGATCCACAGGCCCAGGCGCATGTCGTTGACGAAGATAAAGCCATGGACCGGGTCGGTGGAAAGGCTGCCCCAGTTCATGCCGCCCAGGGAGCCCGGAAAACTCAGGGATTTATCCGTGCCTGGCGCGGTGTACAGGCCGTCGTAGCGCATGCCCTTGAAATCGATGCGGCACAGCAGTTGGTCAAACGGGGTGGCCCCCCACATGTCCGACTCGGTCAGGGTTTGCGCGCCGATCTGCGGCATGCCCAGCGACTTTGGCTGGGTCAGCGCGTACGGTTCGTTGGGGATATTGGCGGCCTTGACCGGTACTTCTTTCACCTCGGTCAGCGGTTGGCCGGTGGCGCGGTCGAGGACATAGATCTGCCCGGCCTTGGTGCCGATCACCACCGCCGGTACCGCCTTGTCGCTGCCGGGCGGGGTGAAGTCGATCAGGCTCGGTTGCATCGGCAGGTCGAAGTCCCACAGGTCGTTGTGGACGGTCTGGTAGACCCACTTTTCCTCGCCGGTGGAGGCGTCCAGCGCCAGCACGGAGGCACCGTATCTGTGGTTGAGTGGGGTACGTTCCACGCCGTATAGGTCGGTGGACGAACTGCCCATCGGCAAGAACACGGTATTCATCAATGGGTCGTAGGACATCGGTGCCCAGCTGTTCGGCGTGCTGCGCACATAGGTGCTGCCCGCTGCCGGGGCGTTTTTGTCCTGCGGGTTGCCGGGGTCGAAGGCCCAGCGCATGTGCCCGCTGATCACATCGAAACCACGGATCACACCGCCGGGCATGTCGGTCTGCACGTTATCGGCGACGCGGCCGCCCACCACCACGGTGGTGCCGGCGATCAACGGCGCCGAGGACAGTTGGTAGTAGCTGTCCGGCACATTGCCCAGGCCGGCTTTCAAGTCCACCTGGCCGTGGTTGCCGAAGTCTTCGCAGAACTTGCCGGTGTCGGCATCGACCGCAATCAGGCGCGCATCAATGGTGTTGGTCAGCAAGCGTCGCTGGCATTGCGCACCCACCGCCACGCTGGCGGCCAGGATCGGCGAGCTGTGCGGCTGGGTCGGTTGGGCGATGGGCGCAGTGGCGTCAAAGTACGCCATGCCACGGCAACGCTGCCACACCGCCGATTTGGCGTTGATCTGGTTTTTCCACAGTTCTTTGCCGGTGTCGGCATCCAGGGCGATCAGGTTGTTGTGCGGGGTGCAGATAAACACCTTGTTGCCGATCTGCAGGGGCGTCAGTTGGTCTTCGGCGCCGTTGCCGTCACTGATGGCGATGTCGCCGGTGTGGTAGGTCCATGCCACTTTAAGTTTGTCGACGTTGTCGCGATTGATCTGGTCCAGCGCGGCGAAGCGGCTGCCGCCCTCGGTGTTGCCGTAGTGCGCCCAGTCTTTCTGTGCATCGGCCGGGTTGACCGGGGTGACGCCAGGGCCTGCACCGGTCGGCGCGACGCTGGGGTGCGCGACAAACATATTGCCTGCCGCCACTGCCACACCCACGGCCAACAGCGCAGCGACGCCATACGCGCCGCGTGCCGGTTTGCCGGCCAGCAGCGGGTAGACCAGCGCCACCACCACACCGATCACCGCAAACATGAACAGCCGCGAGAACAGTGGCCAGTACACCAGCCCCACATCCGCCACCGCCCATATGGCGGTGCCGACCAGGAAGGCGGCAAACAGCCAGGCACCCGCCGGTTTACGTGCGGCAATCAACAGGCCGGCAATCGCCATGGCCACGCCGCCGCTGAGGAAATACCAGGAACCGCCCAGGCTGACCAGTTTGACGCCACCGACAGCCAGGGCCGCGCCGAGCAAGGCGATGATCACGCCCAGGCCCAGCAGGAAGATTCTAGAGACGCCAGCGGCGCGCGATGCTCGTTTCATATCGACAAGACTCGAAGGTGAGAGGGCAAAGGCGTGATTTTAGCAACATAAGTAACCGGTTAGTACATTGTGCGCTGCAATATACTTTTACATGTAGGCGAACCCTGTGGGACAGGTGCCGGGTTTTCCGCGCGACCGCGATAGGTGGCGCACGCAATAACGCGGTCGCCGCCTTCGCGGGTTATCAGCGCTGTGCTCGCCTGGCCGCGCTACCGCTGCTGCTCAAGAAACCCAGCCACACAGGCCATGCATGCCTCACGCTCTTCGACATGGGGCATGTGGCTGGACTGCTCGAATATCTGCCACTGCGCATTGGCGATCCCGTCGGCAAATGGCTGCACCGTCGCGGGTGTCGCTTCATCGAAGCGTCCGGATATCAGCAGCGTGGGCACCTGGATGGACGCCAGGCGTTCGATGATGCTCCAGGTGCGCAGGCTGCCGATCACGTGAAACTCGGTGGGGCCGTTCATGGCGTGATAGACGGTGGGGTCTGCATCGATGGCCGCGAAGGTGCGCGCCACCTCGGCGGGCATCGGTTGGATGCGGCACACATGGCGCGCGTAGAACACATCGGAGGCGGCGCGGTACTCGGCGCTGTCGGTGGTGCCCGCGTCTTCGTGCCGTTGCAGGGTGGCTTGCACCTCGGCGGGCAGGGCCTGGCGCAGTTCCTTTGCCGCTTGGCACCACAGCGCCATGGACGCCGGGGAGTTGGCAATGATCAGCGCCTTGAGGCCAACCGGTTGGCGCACCGCATGCTCGGCGCCGAGCATGCCGCCCCAGGATTGGCCCAGCAGGGCGTAGTCACGAATGCCCAGGTGGGCGATCAGGTTGTTCAGTTCAGCCAGGAACAGTTCCACCGTCCAGAAATCGCTGGGCGCTTCGGGCAAGTGGGTCGAGCGGCCGTTGCCCAATTGGTCGTAGTGCACCACGGCGCGGCCGGTGGCGGCCAGGTCCTTGAAACTGTCGACATAGTCATGGGTACAGCCGGGGCCGCCGTGGGCAATGATCAAGGGCAGTCGCCCTGAGTTCAAATCCCCCGTGACCCGGAACCACGTCCGATGCTCACGGAAATCGGCATAACCTTCGCGTACTTGCATGCTGTGTACCTCCTTGGGGTTCAGTGAGGTACAGGCTAGTCAAAACGGTGGGCCAGGTGCACTGGCAAAAATGATAGGTTCTCAGACTTCGACCAGGCGGTAATGCAGCCCGCGCGCCACGGCTTCGACGCGATTGCGCGCGCCCAGCTTGCGCGCGGCGGCAACCAGGTGCAGGTTGACCGTGGCTTCGGAGCGGTGGAGGGTGGCGGCTATGCCTTTGGCTGACAGCCCCTTGGCCGAGTGTTGCAGGCACTCGCGTTCGCGGCGCGTGAGATGAATGTGGGTGCAGCAGCGTTCCGCCGGCGCCAGCAACTCACTGGCGCGGGCTTGGAACGTATGGGCCAGTACCAGCATCTCGCCGAGGTTGCGCTGGGCGTGTTGCTCGGCCTCCGCCGGGGCGCCGTCGACAAAGGCGGTCAGCGTGGCAAAGCCGCCATCGGGCAAGTGCAGCGGCACGGTCAGGCCGGTGCTCAGGCCATAGTCACAAATGTAGTGGGCCACCGGACGGTGGGCTTCGGTGAGGGCACCGTTCCAGTGAGTGTCGGTGCTGAACGACCAGGCGAACGGCGTGGTCCGTCGCGCTGCGCATTGCTGCACCGGGTCGATCTGGTAGTAGCCGCGCTCGCACCACTGCGCATGCATATCGCCCGGGGCATTCAACGCCTTGAATACCGACGGCGTGATCAGTGCGCCTTCATGGCTGACGGGGACTGGCGCGTAATCATAGATCAGCGTCTTGAACCCCAGCGGGTTGATGACTTGCAGGACATGGGCCAGGCACGCGTCAAGGCTGCTCAAGGGGGCGAGTTGCTCGCTGAATGTCATCAGGTCGGTATGCATGGCGCCTCCGGGCGGTGGGATGCTTGTTGTTGCAAGCAAACACTCTGCCAACGGCGAGGCGGGGCGCTTTTCACGTTGTGGGTGGCTGGCTTGCGCCATAGGCGCGGGTATTGTCGGAGGGGGGGATCAATGGCTGGCGTGCATGCGCGATGATGGTGCGCGGGGCGTCTTGCTGCTGCTTCATATGACTGCGGCCGGCTGGCGCGCCCGGCAAGGGGCGCGCCTATTGTTGCGGCAGGCTAGAACTTGAACCGCCCCACCAACCCCTTGAGCTGACCCGAAATATCCGTCAGCCGGCCGGACCCGGTCTGCGCCGAGTGAGCAAAGCCTTCCACCAGTTGCGCATCGGCATGGATCTGCGCGATGTGGCGGTTGATCTCCTCGGCCACCTGGTGCTGTTCCTCGGCCGCTGTAGCGATCTGGGTGTTCTGGTCGCGAATCGAGTCCACCGAGCCGAGGATCTTGTCGAAACTGTCGCGGGCCTGCTGGATACGTTCCACGCTGGTGTGCGACACCTGCAAGCTGCCTTGCATCTGCGCCGTCACTTCCTGGGTGCGACGGGCGAGGTTGCCCAGCAGGCTGTCGATCTCGCCGGTGGAGTCGGCGGTGCGTCGCGCCAGGGCGCGTACTTCGTCGGCCACCACGGCGAAACCACGGCCCTGGTCGCCGGCGCGCGCGGCTTCGATGGCGGCGTTGAGGGCCAGCAGGTTGGTTTGTTCGGCAATCGAACGGATGGTGTCGAGGATGGTGTTGATGTTCTGGCTGTCCTGCTCCAGCAACTGCATGGTCTGGGTCGACTTTTGCAGGTCTTCGCTGAGCTTGAGCACGCTGCCGGTGGCCTCGCCGATGTGTTGCTGGCCGTCGTGCACGTCGCGGTAGCCTTCGTCGGCACTGGCGGCGGCGGCGCTGCAAGAGCGCGCGACTTCGTTGGACGTGGCTACCATTTCGTTGAACGCGGTGCTCACCAACTCTACGGCTTCACGTTGGCGGCCGGCGGCCTGGTTCATGTTGTTGGCGACTTCGCTGGTGTCGGCGGCGGCGGTTTGCAGGTCGGAAGAGGCGTTGCCGATGCGCTGCACCAGTTGCGCGATCATGCTCAGGAACTGGTTGAACCAGCCGGCCAGGCTGGCGGTTTCATCCTTGCCTTGCACTTTGAGTTGGCGCGTCAGGTCGCCTTCACCTTCGGCGATTTCTTGCAGGCCGTCGGCGACCCCGCGAATCGGGCGCACGATCACACTGGCGAAGCTGGCGCCGACAATCGCGAAGATCACGGCCAAGGCCGCGGCAATGGCGACGATCAGCCAGGTCAAGCGCGTGGCGCCGGCCATCACTTCATCACGCTTGATCAAGCCGATAAAGCGCCAGCCCAGGTCTTTGGAGCTGACCACGTTGGCCATGTAGGGCACGCCGTCGATCTCGACCTGGGTCACGCCGTCGCCGCGCTTGGCCAGTTCGGCGTAGCTGGGGCCGAGGTCGGCCAGGGGCTTGAAGTTGTGCTTGGCGTCGCTGGGGTCTACCAGCACGTTACCGTTGGCTTCCACCAGCATCAGGTAGCCGCTGTCGCCCAGCTTGATGTTGCGCACCAGCTCGGTCAGTTGCTTGAGCGACACGTCCAACCCGACCACGCCGAGGATGTTACCGGTGGCGTCGGCGACGGTATGTACGGTGCCGATCAGCACCACGTCGTCCGGGGCCCAGTAATAAGCGCCCGTGCGCACGGTGGTGCCTGGCGCGGCGATGGCGGCCTTGTACCAGGGGCGCACGCGCGGGTCGTAGTTGTTCAGCTTGGTGTCGTCAGGCCAGCTGGCGTAGCCGCCATCGCTCAGGCCCAGGGACAGGTAGGCGGTGCTGGGATGGCTCTTGGCGAACTGGTCGAAAATCGCCAGCAGTTCTTTATTGGTCGGTGTCAGCGGGATTTGCGCGGCGTCGGCGCCCGCGTAGCTCTTGAGGTCCTTGGCCGCGACAACGCGCGGGTCCTTGGCCACAAAGTCGACGTTCTGGCTGATGCCGTCGAAAAACTGCTTCATGCCATTGTCGATCTGGCGGATTTCTCGGCCACTGCTGTCGAGGAAATTGGCCTGGGCCCCCTCGCGCACATTCAGTACAACCAGCACGGCCACCAGGACAACCGGCAGGCACGCGATGGCCGCAAACGCCCAGGTCAGCTTCTGCTTGATATTCATGACTTCTCCCGCGGGTATTTATAGTTTTGGCAAGGAAAAACGGTAGCGGTGAACGTCGCATGTGTTGTTATGAGGGGTGCGGCCCATGCGTACTCCCTCTCTATCGGCCGTGGGAGCACGCACTTTAGGGCGCAGGGGAGGCTTAGCCGATGCGATCGCCACCGAGGGCATCGCGCTGCATCGATTGCAGGTTTCTCTCGATGGTTTCGCAGATGGTTTCCATCTGGATCTGATGCTCACTGGAATGAAACGGGCTTTGCAGGTCGGTGCCGATGCGTTCGATGGCCAGCAGCATAAAACCCACCACGGTGGACGCCAGCGGCGTGAACCAACCCAGGGATTCCACCAGGCCCACCGGCACGATCAGGCAGAACAGCGAGATGAACAGGCGTGGGAAATACACGTAAGGGTAGGGCAGCGGCGTGTTGGCGATACGCTCCATGCCGCCCTGGGCGTTGGACAAGTCCACCAGGGTCGACTCCAACCGCGCCAAGCGAATGCTGTCCAGGTGCCCGGCCTTGTATTCCTTGGCCAGCAGGGCGGCCGAGCCGGTGAGGATGTCGTTGGCGAAGTTGTTGGTGGCGCCATTGCGGGCGAACTCCTCTGACGGGATAAACGCACGCACCTCGTCCGGGCACGGCAGGCCCTTGAGATGGGCTGCCAGGCAATTCACATAGGCCACATGGCGGCGCAGCAGGGTGGCTTTGACCGGGTTCACCTCGCCCTCCGGGTCATCCAGCAGGGTCAACACCTGCCGTGCAAAGCTGCGCGAATTGTTGACCATCGCCCCCCACAGCGTGCGGGCTTCCCACCAGCGGTTGTAGGCGCTGCTGTTGCGAAAACTGATCAGCACCACCAGGGCTGAGCCGAGCAGCGTCAGGGGCATCAGCGGCAGGTTGATCTTGGCGGTCAGGAACAGCATGAAATCCAC
Source organism: Pseudomonas sp. G11 (assembly GCF_029457515.1). NCBI lineage: Bacteria > Pseudomonadati > Pseudomonadota > Gammaproteobacteria > Pseudomonadales > Pseudomonadaceae > Pseudomonas > Pseudomonas sp. G11. The sequence goes on along the minus strand of NZ_CP120377.1, from coordinate 5,038,120 downwards.
GGTGACGGCGACGTCCCAGAGCAACAGCCAAAACAATGACCAGCCCACGTAGCCCATGGTCTTGATGACCAGGCGGTATTTCTTGGCGATAGCGGCTTTCAAACGAGGACCTCGCGGCGGCGGTAGGCAACAGTGCCTTAGCTCCGACGTCGCTGGGTGGGGAAGGTTCGCCTGTGGACGTGAAACGTTTAAGTCGTGGCGGCGGGGGCCGGCCTCTCGGCCTGGAGCTTTGGCACACCGTCCCTCCCACATTTGCCTCGCGTCAAACTTCCTACGTATCGATACAAAACGGTTACCTGAAAAATAGTGAATGAGAACAGATATCAAACGCGAATGACTTGGTATACCATTCGTGCGAATTTTTGGCAGGTTTGCCGCCCCTTCTGGCTCATTCACTAGGTTCAACATCCATGCGTCGTACCCTGATTTCCCTCTGTGTGCTTCAGGCGTTTTCCCCTTTTACCTGGGCAGAGGTGGCCTCTGCCGACAAGGCCAGTCTTGAGCTGCAAGCCATCGATGTCACGGGGGAGGCGGATTACGAGACGGCTCAAGGGCCGGTCAAGGGGTACCACGCCACACGTTCGGCGAGTGCGACGCGCACCGACACCTCGATTCATGAAACGCCGCAGTCCATCAGCGTGGTGTCCAAGGATGTGGTCGAAGACATCGGTGCCACCCGGTTGCAGGACGCACTGGACTACGCCGGCGGCGTAGGCCGCGCCAACAACTTCGGTGGGCAGGGGCTCACGACGTTCACCGTGCGCGGCTTTACCACCGGCGAGTTCTACCGCAACGGCTTCCCGATCAACCGCGGCTACCCGAACATGCCGGACGCCAACACCATCGAGCGCCTCGAAGTGCTGCGCGGCCCGGCAACCATGCTGTATGGCCGTGGCGATCCCGGCGGCACCTTCAACGTGGTCTCCAAGCAACCGCTGGCCGAGCGCACCGTGACCCTCGGCAGCCAGCTGGATGACCAGGGCATGCGTCGTGGCACCCTGGATGCTTCGGGCCCGCTGGATGAGGAGGGGCGCCTGGCCTATCGCCTGAACGTGGTGGGTGAGGGCGGGGATACCTTCCGTGATCATGTCGAAACCGAACGCTATGGCGTGACGCCGGTGATCACCTGGCAGGCCAGCGATGACACCAAGGTGATCTTCGAAGGCGACTTCATGCGCAACAACCACCCGCTGGACCGTGGCCTGACGCGCTACCCCAATCAAAAAGGCACCGCCTCGCGCGACACCTTCTGGGGTGAAAAAGACGCCGGCAAGCTGCACAACGACAACAGCATGGCCCAGCTGCGTTTCGAGCACCGGCTCAACGACAGCTGGACCCTGGGCGGTGGTTTCCAGTGGCTCGACGGCACCTTGCAAGGCAATGCTGTTGAAGCCAACAGCCTCGCCGCTGACGGCCGCACCCTGAGCCGCAACTTCAACTACCGCAAACTGGAGTGGACCGATAAAGACACCCAGCTCAACCTCACCGGCCATTTCTCCGCGGGCGGTTTTGATCACACCTTGCTCACCGGCGTCGAGTTCGAAGACTACGACTACAAGTCGATTATCCAGCGTTCCAGCGGCGCGGCGGGTAGCTACCCCATCGACATCTTCAACCCGGTCTATGGCCAGGCGCGCCCGGCCCTCACGCGCACGCCGACCCACGACAAGGAAAACCTCAAGACCTACGCGACGTTTGTGCAGGATCAAGTGGCGCTGACCGAACGTTTGAAGGTGCTGGCCGGTGCACGTTTCGAGCGTTTTGAGCATGACTACACCACCTATGTGCCGGGCGGTAAAAGTTGGCAGGCCGCCGACAATGCCGTCACCCCACGCATGGGCGTGATCTACGACCTCACCGACACCGTCGCGGTCTACGCCGACGCCGCTCGCTCGTTCAAGCCCAACACCGGGGCCAGCCGCGAGGGCGGTGGGTTTGCGCCGGAGAAGGGCAAGTCGTACGAGATGGGCATCAAGTGGGAAGCCCTGGACCGTCAACTCAGCGTCGACGCAGCGATCTACCAGATCGAGAAGAAAAACGTGCTCACCACCGACCCTTTCGACTCAACCTTCAGCGTGGCCGCCGGTCAGGTGCGCAGCCGTGGTTTCGATCTGAACGTGGCCGGCAATATCACCCCCGAGTGGCGTGTGATCGGTGGCTATGCCTACGTGGACGCCGAAGTGACCAAGGACAACACCCTGCGCACCGGTACGCGTTTGCTGAACATCCCGCGCAACAGCTTCAGCCTGCTCAACGTCTACGAATTCCAGGACGGCGCCCTCAAGGGCCTGGGCCTGGGCGCGGGTGGCAAGTATGTGGATGAGCGGGCCGGGCAAACCTCCAACAGCGCTTTTTCAATGGGCGCCTACACCGTGGTCGACCTGCTCGGCTACTACAAGGTCAATGACAAGGTGCGGTTGAACCTGGACGTGAAGAACCTGTTCAACCGCGACTATGAAGAGGGGGCGTTTGGCAACGTCTACGCCTACCCAGGCGAACCGCGCACGGTGCAGGTGGGCATCGCCTACACGCTCTAACGGCGTGCACCGTTTCAATGTGGGAGGGGGCAAGCCCTAATGCCTGTCAGTTAAGGCTTTTTTGTAGGAGCGAGCTTGCTCGCGAAAAACGTCAACGATAACGCGTGTCTCCTGAATGAACGCGGCGCCTGTGAGTTTTTCGCGAGCAAGCTCGCTCCTACAGAAGGCGATGTACGCTTAACTGAACGGCATTAGGGCAAGCCCGCTCGCCACAGTTATAGTGTTCCCCCCCTGAACCGACTGGCATTAGGGCTTGCCCCCTCCCACATTGAAGTCAGAGCGGCGTCAGCACATTCATCAACATGTTGCACATGTAGGCCAGCAGGTCGTTGCAGGCCTCACGCGATTGCAATCGGTGTCACACCTTGCTGAAAAACTCCACGTTGGCAGGCGATAACTATTTACTCGTGCCCAAGGAGATGAGAAAAGCTCTGCCAACTTCCTGGATATGGACGTCACATGCCTCGCTCAAGCCTTATCACCCGGCTATTGGTCGCACTGTTGGTCGGCGTGGCGCTTTGGTACGTGTGGATGATCGCCAGTGCCAAGCTCGAGTGGGGCGGCAGCAGCCCCGAGCAACACTGGCTGGGCACGGTGCCCGGCGTGCAAACGCGGGCGGTCAGCCAATATTGCACCGGCGTGCTGGTAACGCCCCAGGGCACCTGGCTGGTGGGGCGGCTGGAGGATGCCTACGAACCGTTCCAGCCGTCTGCCGCCATGGTCGACCTGAATGCCGTACTGCACGGCAAGGCGCCCGCACCGCCAAAGGAGCCGGGTGCCTTTGGCAGCCTGATCCCGAGCCGCGAGCGTGAAACCACGTTTATTTCGCGCCTGGATGCCAACGGCCAATTCACCCCTGTGGCCCATCTCAGCGGCGCAGCGTGTTTGGTGGCCAGCCCGGATGGCGCCCACCTGTACCTGTTGAGCGACGCGAACCGTCCCGATGACGCCGCCGCCCAGACCGTGGTATTTCGCAGCGATGACCAGGGCCAGCACTGGACATGGATGGCCGCAGGCTTTTTCCCGGAGGCGGACCGGGTGGCCGACAACCTGACCCCGTATTTCTACAACAAGGACGAGGTGTGGGCCTGGGGTTCACCCGGCACCGCGGACGACGAGGCCAGCGCCGACCCTTCCGGCGCAATTCCCACGGGCGTGTATTACTCCAGGGACGGCGGTGCCCACAGTGCGCCGGTCGTTGCACCTCAATCCTTGCTGGTACCGCGTGAGTACGCCCAAGGCAAGCGCCCGGACATCGTCGAATGGCGCACGGCCGAAGGGGAGTCCGGCGACGTGCGCAGCCATGTCCTGCAACAGGATGCCCAGCACGCACTGATCTGGGTGTCCCAGCGCTTTTGGGGCAGCCACCCCGACGGCCAGAGCAACAACCTGGCGATCGATATCACCACCCGTGCGTCGTTAACCCGCACGACCGGGGGCTGGCAGGTGGGGCGCCTTGAGCGTGAAGATGGCCTGTTTGTCACGGCGCTGGCGGACAACGGCGATGGCCGTGTGATCGGCTTGATCGACCGGGGCGGATATGGGCATACCGTGGTGGCCGAACTGAACACCACCACCCTGGCCTGGCAGCCCTTGAGCGACTTGCCCAGTGTGTTCTCGCCGTTGGCTGCCGACACCCAGGCCCGCGGGCTTTGGGTGGGGCGCAACAGCCTGTTGCTCAACACGTCCAGCGAACACCATCCGCCACGCTGGCTCTACTGGTGGGGGGACGCAAATATTTCCGCCGAGGCGGTGTTTTACTCCAAAGACTGGGGCCAGTCATGGCAGCGCCTGGCGGTGGATGGCTACATGGGGGTACGCGGCTTCGACGGTGGCAGCGACCGGGTGTTCTGGAGCCAACAAAAGAGCGCCGATGACACCGGCATAGGTTCCTACAGCTTGCACTAACCCAGCGGTTCAAGCTCCCCACCGCAGGTTATAGCGGCGTCAGCACATTCATCACCGTATCCAACGCCACCCGCGTGTCATCCAGTTGCACCAGCGACGCATGCCGCGCGCCGAGGGCGTCGCGGTTCTGGATCGCGGTGAGGATTGCCTTGTGCCGGGGCAGGCTCAGGCCCTGGATATCCGGGCGGCGGTTGGTGATGCTGATCGACTCGCGCAGCGGCAGCGACAACATGTTGCACATATAGGCCAGCAGGTCGTTGCGGGTGGCATCGGCAATCGCGCGGTGGAAGTCCAGGTCGGCCTGCAACAGCTGCTCGTGGGTCTGCGCGGTTTCCATGCCCAGGTAGGCTTTTTCGATGATGGCGATGTCTTCATCAGTGGCCGTGGTCGCGGCCATGGCGGCGATTTCAGGTTCGAGGATGCGCCGCACGCCCGCCAGCGTATTGAAGAACTCGCTATGGGGCGTGGACTGCATCAACCAGGACAGCACGTCCGGGTCGAGCAGGTGCCATTTCACCCGAGGCCGCACCACGGCGCCCACGCGGGGCTTGGAGTACACCAGGCCCTTGGCGCTGAGTACCCGTGTCGCTTCGCGTAATACCGAGCGGCTGACCTTGTACTCCTCGCAGAGCGTGGCCTCCATGGGCAGTCTTTCTTCGGGCTTGAAGCGACCGGAAACGATGTGCATGCCCAAGTCCTGAACGATCTGGGCATGCATGCTCTTGCGCGGCTTGGACGGCGGCTGATCCATAACGACAGGGATGCTCTGGCTTAAATTCGCGGCATCATAGCATCCCAATTAGTGGGAATGCCGAGGGACTTCCGCCCCTCGGCAACCGACCAGGAAGTCAAAGTCGCAACCCTGGTCGGCCTGCAGCACATGGTCGATGTACAGCTGGCGATAGCCGCCGACGATCAGGTTCTGCGGCGGTTTCAGGTCGGCCATGCGCGCCGCCAGCTCGGCGTCGGGGATGTCCAGGTGCAGGCGGCCGTTGGCGCAGTCAAGTTCGATCCAGTCGCCTTCCTGCACGGCAGCCAACGGTCCGCCGGCCGCGGCTTCCGGCGCCACATGCAAGACCACCGTGCCATACGCCGTGCCGCTCATGCGGGCATCGGAAATCCGCACCATGTCGGTCACGCCCTGGGCCAGCAGCTTGGCCGGCAAGCCCATGTTGCCGACTTCGGCCATGCCTGGGTAACCCTTGGGCCCGCAGTTCTTCATGACCAGGATCGAGTTGGCGTCCACGTCCAGCTCCGGGTCGTTGATGCGTGCCTTGTACATGTCGAAATTCTCGAACACCACCGCACGGCCGCGATGCTGCATCAGCTCGGCGCTGGCCGCCGAAGGCTTGAGCACTGCGCCCAATGGCGCCAGGTTGCCGCGCAGCACGCAGATGCCGCCGTCGGCGCGGATCGGGTTGTCGAGGGTGCGGATCACTTCGTCCTGGCCGTAGATCGGCGAGTCCTGGGTGTTTTCGCCCAGGGTCTTGCCGTTGACGGTCAAGGCGTTCGGGTGCGGGATCAGGTTGGCTTCACCGAGGCGACGCAGCACGGCGGGCAGGCCACCGGCGTAGTAGAACTCTTCCATCAGGAAGCGCCCCGACGGTTGCAGGTCGACGATGGTCGGCATGCCACGGCCGATGCGGGTCCAGTCGTCCAGGTCGAGTTCGACGCCGATGCGCCCGGCGATGGCTTTCAAATGGATCACGGCGTTGGTGGAACCCCCGATGGCCGCGTTCACGCGGATCGCGTTTTCGAACGCCTCCTTGGTGAGGATCTTCGACAGCTTCAAGTCTTCGCGCACCATCTCGACCGCACGCATGCCCGACATATGGGCCAATACATAACGCCGCGCATCCACGGCGGGGATCGCCGCATTGTGGGGCAGGGACGTGCCCAGCGCCTCGGCCATGCAGGCCATGGTCGACGCGGTGCCCATGGTGTTGCAGGTGCCCGCCGAGCGCGACATGCCGCCTTCGGCCGCGAGGAAGTCATCCAGGGTAATGGTGCCGGCCTTGACCTGTTCACTGAGCTGCCACACCACGGTGCCCGAGCCGATGTCCTGGCCCTTGTGCTTACCGTTGAGCATCGGCCCACCCGTGACCACGATGGCCGGCACGTCGCAACTGGCCGCGCCCATCAGCAGGGCCGGGGTGGTTTTGTCACAGCCGGTCAGCAGCACCACACCGTCGATCGGGTTGCCGCGAATGGCTTCCTCCACGTCCATGCTCGCCAGGTTGCGGGTGAGCATGGCGGTGGGGCGCAGGTTGGATTCGCCGTTGGAGAACACCGGGAATTCCACCGGGAAGCCGCCGGCCTCGATCACGCCACGTTTGACGTGCTCGGCGATCTGGCGGAAATGCGCGTTGCACGGGGTCAGCTCCGACCAGGTGTTGCAGATACCGATGATCGGCTTGCCATGGAACTGATGGTCGGCAATGCCCTGGTTCTTCATCCAGCTGCGGTACATGAAGCCGTTTTTGTCGGCGGTACCAAACCACTGGGCGGAGCGTAGGCCGGGCTTTTTATCAGACATGATCGATTCTCTTATTGTATGACTATATGTTCTATCTGAAGCTAAACATAAGCGCAAAATCGACGCTTTGGAAGTGTTGTTTAGTAAATAGTACTACTATATAGTCGATCTCAACTGAGGGTTGGCCCTGGCGGATTTTCGCCAGAGGCGTCCCCCGAGCTTCTATAAGAACAACAATCGGAGATCGACCCCCATGAGCCAGGAACTGCGGCTTATCCGGCGCATTACGCTGAAACTGATTCCCTTCCTGATCCTGCTGTACCTGATCGCCTATGTGGACCGATCGGCGGTCGGGTTCGCCAAGTTGCACATGGGCGCCGACGTCGGCATCGGTGACGCAGCCTACGGCTTGGGCGCGGGGCTTTTCTTCATTGGCTACTTCCTGTTCGAGATCCCCAGCAACCTGATGCTCGACCGCTTCGGCGCGCGGCGTTGGTTCGCACGCATCATGCTGACCTGGGGCGCGATCACCATTGGCATGGCGTTTGTGCAGGGGCCGCACAGCTTCTACGTGATGCGCTTCCTGCTGGGCGCGGCCGAAGCGGGGTTCTTCCCCGGCGTGCTGTACTACATCACCCAATGGTTTCCGATTCGCCATCGCGGCAAGATCCTCGGGCTGTTCATCCTGTCCCAACCCATCGCGATGATGATCACCGGCCCGGTCTCCGGTGGCTTGCTGGGCATGGACGGCATCCTCGGGCTGCACGGCTGGCAGTGGCTGTTTATTGTGATCGGCACCCCGGCGATCCTGCTGACCTGGCCGGTGCTGCGCTACCTGCCGGATGGCCCCAAGCAGGTCAAATGGATGAGCGACGATGAAAAAGCCTGGCTCACCGGCGAGCTGAATAAAGACCTGCAAACCTATGGGCAGACACGTCACGGCAACCCGTTGCACGCCCTGAAGGACCAGCGTGTGTTGCTGCTGGCGCTGTTCTACCTGCCAGTGACTTTGAGTATCTATGGCCTGGGCCTGTGGCTGCCGACCCTGATCAAGCAGTTCGGCGGCACCGACCTGGTCACCGGTTTTATCTCCGCCGTGCCGTACATTTTCGGGATCATCGGCCTGCTGATCATCCCGCGCAGTTCCGACCGCCTGAATGATCGCTACGGCCACCTGGCCGTGCTTTATGTACTGGGCGCCATCGGCCTGTTCTTCAGCGCCTGGCTGAGTGTGCCGGTGCTGCAAATGGCCGCGCTGTGCCTGGCGGCCTTCGCGCTGTTTTCCTGCACGGCGGTGTTCTGGACCTTGCCGGGGCGCTTCTTTGCCGGCGCCAGTGCGGCGGCGGGCATTGCCTTGATCAACTCGGTGGGCAACCTTGGCGGCTATATCGGTCCGTTCGTGATCGGTGCACTCAAGGAATACACCGGCAACCTCGCCTCGGGCTTGTACTTCCTGTCCGGGGTCATGGTGTTCGGGCTGGTCTTGACCGGCGTGGTCTACCGCCTGCTGGAGCGCAAGCACGTCCTGCCGGTCGATCAATTCGCCGCCAGTGCCCGTGGCGCCACACGTACTTAATCAGGGAGAAGCTTCATGCGTTTAGTGCAGTTCGAATCAAACAACGGTGAGCGTCGGGTCGGCGTGGTGGATGGCAACCAACTGCGCGAAGTGCAAACCGCGCGCAGCGTGCGCGAACTGGCACTGGCCGCTATCGAGGCGGGCATCAACTTGCAGCAGCAGGTAGAGCGTCTCGGCCTGGGCGCCAGCCATGACTACGCGGCGTTGCTGGCCGACCTGAAAGTCCTGCCGCCGCTGGACCACCCGGACCCGGCCCATATGCTGATCAGCGGTACCGGCCTGACCCACCTGGGCAGCGCCTCGGCCCGCGACAAGATGCACCAGGGCGCTGACGAAACCGCACTGACCGACACCATGCGCATCTTCAAGTGGGGCCTGGAGGGCGGCAAGCCAGCAGCCGGCCAGGCGGGCGTGCAGCCCGAGTGGTTCTACAAGGGCGATGGCCGCATCGTCGTGCGCCCGGGTGCGGCTTTTCCGGTGCCGCCGTTCGCCGAAGACGCGGGCGAAGAGCCGGAGATCGGTGGCCTGTACGTCATCGGCCCTGACAGCAAGCCTTATCGCCTGGGGTTTGCGGTGGGCAACGAGTTCTCCGACCACGTCATGGAGCGCAAGAACTACCTGTACCTGGCCCATTCCAAACTGCGCAGTTGCAGCTTTGGCCCGGAGCTGCGCGTGGGCGAGTTACCGCAGCACCTGGCGGGCACCAGCCGCATCTTGCGTCACGGCGAGGAAATCTGGCGGAACGAATTCCTCAGTGGCGAGGCCAATATGTGCCACAGCCTGGAAAACCTCGAATACCACCATTTCAAGTACAGCCAGTTCCTGACCCCCGGCGATGTGCATGTTCACTTCTTCGGCACCGCCACCCTGTCATTCGCCGACGGTATACGTACCCTGCCGGGCGATGTGTTCGAGATCAGCCAGGCCGAGTTCGGCGCGCCGTTGATCAACGGTGTCGGCAGCAGCGATGCGGCATTCGAACCCGGCCAAGTCACCCCCCTTTAAGGAGATCAACATGCCCCAGTTCCTCGGCCACAACTATATCGGCGGCCAGCGCAGCGCCAACGGCAGCGTCAAGCTGTACAGCGTCGATGCCAGCACGGGCGAAGCCTTGCCGCAGGCTTTCTACCAGGCCACGCCGGAAGAGGTCGACGCCGCCGCCCAGGCCGCCGCTGCGGCTTACCCGGCCTACCGCGCCTTGAGTGCCGCGCGCCGCGCGCAGTTCCTGGACGCGATCGCCGACGAGCTGGATGCCCTGAGCGATAATTTCATCGAGTTGGTCTGCCGCGAAACCGCGCTGCCCGCCGCACGTATCAAAGGCGAGCGTGGGCGCACCAGCGGCCAGATGCGCCTGTTCGCTACGGTGCTGCGCCGGGGTGATTTCTATGGTGCCCGTATCGACAAGGCATTACCCGATCGCCAGCCGCTGCCACGCCCGGACCTGCGCCAATACCGCATCGGCCTGGGCCCGGTCGCCGTGTTTGGCGCGAGCAACTTTCCCCTGGCGTTTTCCACGGCGGGCGGCGACACCGCTGCCGCACTGGCGGCCGGCTGCCCGGTGGTGTTCAAGGCCCACAGCGGGCACATGGCCACGGCGGAACAGGTGGCCGATGCGATCATGCGCGCGGCTGCGGCCAGCGAAATGCCGGCGGGTGTGTTCAATATGATTTTCGGCGGCGGCGTTGGCGAAGCGCTGGTCAAGCACCCGGCGATCCAGGCAGTGGGCTTTACCGGCTCGCTCAAGGGCGGCCGCGCCTTGTGCGACATGGCGGCGGCGCGCCCGCAGCCGATCCCGGTGTTTGCCGAGATGTCGAGCATCAACCCGGTGATTGTGTTGCCCCAGGCGTTGCAGGCCAGGGCCGAAACCGTCGCCCGCGACCTGACCGCCTCGGTGGTGCAAGGCTGCGGCCAGTTCTGCACCAACCCCGGCCTGGTGATCGGTATCGCGTCGCCGGCGTTCACTGCGTTCACCCAGCAGGTGGCGCAATTGATCGGCGATCAACCCGCCCAAACCATGCTCAATGCCGGCACCCTGGGCAGCTATGCCAAGGGCCTGGAGAAACTCCTGGCGCACCCTGGCATCCAGCACCTGGCGGGCAGCGTCCAGGCCGGCAACCAGGCGCAGCCGCAAGTGTTCAAGGCCGATGTCCGCCTGTTGATCGACGGCGACGAAGTGTTGCAGGAGGAAGTCTTCGGCCCGACCACGGTGTTCGTCGAAGTCGCCGACCAGGCCCAACTCACTGCCGCTTTGCACGGCCTGCACGGCCAGCTCACGGCGACGATCATTGGCGAACCGGCGGACTTTCAACAGTTCGCCGAGCTCACGCCGCTGCTGGAACAGAAAGTCGGGCGCATCCTGCTCAACGGCTACCCGACCGGCGTGGAAGTCTGCGATGCAATGGTCCACGGCGGGCCGTACCCGGCGACCTCCGACGCCCGTGGCACCTCGGTCGGCACCTTGGCCATCGACCGTTTCCTGCGCCCGGTGTGCTTCCAGAACTACCCTGATAGCCTGCTGCCCGACGCGTTGAAAAACGCCAACCCATTGCGTATCCAGCGTCTGGTGGATGGCACGCCATCGCGCGACCCGCTGTAAACCACAATCAGGAGGCGACATGTCGTGTACCGCTGTCACTGAACACCGTGCGCAACTGGGGGAAGGTCCGTTCTGGGACGTGCCGACCCAGGCACTGTACTGGGTCAATATCGCCGGCAAACAGGCACTGCGCCTGATGGGCGGGCACTTGCAGATCTGGCAGTTGCCCGAGCACGTTTCGGCGTTTATCCCGTGTGAAAGCGGTGATGCGCTGGTGACCTTGAGCAGTGGCGTCTATCGGCTGGACCTGGCGACCCAGGCCCTGACCTTGCTCTGCGTGGCCGACCCGCAACCGGGCAACCGTGGCAATGAAGCCCGCTGCGATGCCCAGGGCCGCCTGTGGCTGGGCACCATGCAGAACAACATCGGCGAACACGGCGAAGACCTGCCGATCACGCGGCGCTCCGGTGGCCTGTTTCGCATCGATGCGGACGGGCAGGTCACGCCGTTGCTGCACGGCCTGGGTATTCCCAACACCTTGCTGTGGAGCGAGGACGGCAGCCAGGTGCATTTCGGCGACAGCCTGGATGCCACGCTCTACCAGCATGCGATCCAGGCCGACGGTCAACTCGAGCCCGCAACGCTGTGGTTCGGCCCGCACGTACGCGGCGGGCCGGATGGCTCGGCCATGGACACTCAAGGCTACATCTGGAACGCCCGTTGGGACGGCAGTTGCCTGCTGCGCCTGACACCCGATGGTGAGGTGGACCGCATTATCGAGTTGCCCGTGAGCCGGCCCACCAGTTGCGTATTCGGTGGCCCCAACCTCACGACCTTGTATATCACCAGCGCCGCCAGCCCATTGGATCACCCTCTGGACGGCGCGGTGCTGGCCATCGAAGTCGATGTACCCGGCAAGCCTTGCCATCGCTTTGCCGGTTAGCTGTAGGCGCGAGCGTGCTCGCGAAAAGCTTGAGCGCGCCGTGTGCATTCAGGATGTACGCGTCATCGTTAACGTTTTTCGCGAGCAAGCTCGCTCCTACAAAAAACAGCAAACAAAAAACAACAACAAGGAGTCACCCGTATGAAACGTCGTCGTGGTTTGCGTTCCCTGTGCTGCGCCGCTGTGGCGGTCTCGGCCATGAGCTTGAGCGGGCTGTTGCTGGCCGCTGAAGAAGTGAAGATCGGTTTTCTGGTCAAGCAGGCCGAGGAGCCGTGGTTCCAGACCGAATGGGCCTTTGCCGAAAAAGCCGGCAAGGAACATGGCTTCAAGGTGATCAAGATCGCCGTGCCCGATGGCGAGAAAACCCTCTCGGCCATCGACAGCCTGGCCGCCAACGGCGCCAAGGGCTTTGTGATCTGCCCGCCGGACGTGTCCCTGGGCCCGGCCATCGTCGCCAAGGCCAAGGCCAACGGTTTGAAAGTGATCGCCGTGGATGACCGCTTTGTCGATGCCAAGGGCAACTTCATGGAAGACGTGCCGTACCTGGGCATGGCTGCGTTTGAAGTGGGCCAGAAACAAGGCGCGGCCATGGCGGCCGAAGCGAAAAAACGCGGTTGGGACTGGAAGGACACCTACGCGGTGATCAACACCTTCAATGAACTCGACACCGGCAAGAAACGCACCGACGGCTCGATCAAATCCCTGGAAGAGGCCGGTATTCCCAAGGACCACATTCTGACGGCTGCGCTGAAAACCCTCGACGTCCCCGGCAGCATGGACGCCACCAACTCGGCCCTGGTCAAGCTGCCCGCCGGCGCGAAAAACCTGATCATCGGCGGCATGAACGACAACACCGTGCTCGGCGGCGTGCGTGCCACTGAGAGCGCCGGCTTCGCCGCCGCCAATGTCATCGGCATCGGCATCAATGGCACCGACGCCATCGGCGAACTGAAGAAACCCAACAGTGGCTTCTTCGGCTCGATGCTGCCCAGCCCGCATATCGAGGGCTACAACACCGCGAAGATGATGTTCGACTGGGTGACCACCGGCAAGGAACCACCGAAATACACCGCCATGGACGAAGTGACCCTGATCACCCGCGACAACTTCAAGCAGGAGCTGGAGAAAATCGGCTTGTGGAACTGATAGGTTTTCTCTCGCCGTTGCACTGCGTCCACACTTAACACTGATCCAATGTGGGCGCTGTCGAGCTTTAGCGAGGCAGCCTCGCTAAAGCTCGACAGCGCTTATATAAACCGCGTCAGTCAGCGGAGAACTTGAAGACGGTGTTCTGCCGATAAGTCTGTCCAGGGTCCAGGCGGGTTGACGCAAACTTGGGCTGGTTCGGCGCATCCGGGAAGTGCTGGGTTTCCAGGGTGAAACCGCTCCAGTGCAGGTAGGTCTTGCCGCCCTTGCCCTTTACCGAACCGTCGAGGAAGTTGCTGGTATAGAACTGCACCCCAGGCTCGGTGGTGTACAACTGCAAGCGCCGTCCGGAGGCGGGGTCGTGCACCTCGGCGGCGAGTTGTTTGATATTGCCTTGGGTGTCCAGCGCCCAGTTGAAATCAAACCCGCCCTGTTTGGGCTCGGCAAATTTGAGCTGCGGATGGTCATCCTTGATGTGCTGGCCGATAGGCGTAGGTTTCAGGAAATCCATTGGCGTGCCTTTGACCGGCGCCAGTTCGCCCGTGGGAATCAAGGTGGCGTTGACTGGCGTGTAGTGGCTGGCATGCAAGGTCGCGACCTGCTTGAGGATGTCGCCATTCCCCGCGCCGGCCAGGTTGAAATAGCTGTGGTTAGTGAGGTTAAGCACCGTGGGTTTGTCGGTGGTGGCGGTGTAGTCGATATGCAGTTCATTCTGGTCATTGAGACGATAGGTGACCTCGGTTTTCAGGTTGCCAGGGAAGCCCATTTCACCGTCCTTGGACAAGTAGCTCAGCTTCACACCGACGGAATCCTTATCCTTGACCGGCTCGGCTTTCCACACCTGCTTGTCGAAACCCTGGGCGCCGCCATGCAGCGAATTGGGGCCGTCGTTGAGTGGCACCTGGTAGCGCTTGCCGTCGAGCTCAAAGGCGCCGCCCGCCAGGCGATTGCCAAAGCGCCCGATGGTCGCGCCGAAAAACGCCGTGCCGGCCTGATAGCCCTGTACGTCGTCAAAGCCCAGGACCACGTCGTCGAGCTTGCCGTGTTTGTCCGGCACCTTCAGCGACTGCAGCACACCGCCGTAAGTGATCACCGTGGCTTGCATGCCATGGCTGTTGCGCAAGATGTACTGCTCGACGGCGGTGCCGTCGTTGGTTTTACCGAAAGGTTTTTGCTCGCTGGACAAACCGGCTGCCTGGGCGCCACCGCTGGCGATCATCATGGACAGCGCCAGGCCGGACAGCAGGTATCGAGGGTGCTTCATGGTCGAACTTCCTTTTGTTGTTTTGGATGGAATAGTTCTACTAATGTGCGATATTTTGTCGATATGACAGCGAATTTATAGCCTTAAACGCCAATTTCGTAAAATAAAATAAGACTAATTGATCGAGGCATCCTTTTATGAGTACTGAACACGCCGTTTATCCCGACCTCAACGGCAAGACCGTATTGATTTCCGGGGGCGCCTCGGGGATCGGCGAATTCATGGTGCGGGCCTTCGCCGCGCAGGGTGCCAGGGTCGGGTTTGTGGACCGCGCGCAAAGCCAGGGCGAACGCCTGGCGGCCTTGTTGAGTTCGCGGGGGCATGCCGTGGAATTCGTGTGCTGCGACATCACCGATGAAATCGCCTACAAGGCGGCGATAGGGCGCTTCGAGCATTCCCTGGGGCCGATCACCGTGCTGGTCAACAACGCCGCCAATGACGTGCGCCACACCCTGGAAGAAGTCGATTCGGAAACCTTCGACAAGCTGATCTCCGTCAACCTGAAACACGCCTTCTTTGCCGCCAAGGCCGTGGTGCCGATGATGAAGCGCGCCGGCAGCGGCTCGATCATCAACCTCGGCTCCGTCGGCTGGATGATGGCCTCGGCCGGCTATCCGGTGTACGCCGCCAGCAAGGCCGCCGCCCACGGCATGACCCGCGCGCTGGCACGGGAGTTGGGGCCGAACCGTATCCGTGTGAACACGCTGGTGCCGGGTTGGGTGATGACTGAAAAACAGCTGGCCATGTGGGTGGATGACGCTGCCAAGGAGCTGATCAGCCGCAGTCAGTGCCTGCCGGGTAGCGTACTGCCGGAACATATCGCCAATATGGCGTTGTTTCTTGCTTCCGATGCGTCGGCGATGTGTTCGGCGCAGAATTTTATTGTGGATGGTGGTTGGGTCTGAGCCTGGAACCCTTGTCCAGACAACAGAGGCCAATGTGGGAGGGGGCTTGCCCTAATGCCGTTCAGTTAAGCGTACATCGCCTTCTGTAGGAGCGAGCTTGCTCGCGAAAAACGTCAACGATAACGCGTGTTTCCTGAGTGAACGCGGCGCCTGTGAGTTCTTCGCGAGCAAGCTCGCTCCTACAAAAAAGCCTTAACTGAACGGCATTAGGGCTTGCCCCCGTGACGGCTCAGGAGCTGACGACTATCTAACTGATGCTCCGCGACTTAAATGTGGGAGGGGGCTTGCCCCCGATGGCGGCCTCTGGGCCGACCAGGATGCTGGAGTGGAATGAGTACATATCCGTTGCTGCGGTAACGGCTACTTAGGGTTCCGCTCTTACAGCGGGTCACTTTTGGAAAAGCGCCAAAAGTAACCAAAAACGCTTTGCCCCACCACTCGGCACCTCGCCTAGGCTCGGTGTGCCCGTAATCCGACATTGATTTGGGGGGCCGCCGCCACGCGCCATCCATGGCGCGGGGCGGCTAAACCGGCATCCCTGCCGGTTTACCCCCCAAATCAATATCGAATTCCGGCCAGCGTGGTTTAACGGGGCGCCTGAGATCAAGATCAAAAGCAAGATCAAGATCTAAAGCAACGGCAAGATCAAGAGCGGCTCGCTTCGCATCGTGGTTACCGGGGCTGCTACAAAGTTGCTCCTGATACCCATGGCTATCGGGGGCAGGCCTCCTCTCTCATTTGAACTGCATCGCTTATTCAATCGGGTAACGCTTGAACGCCGGATGCTGCTCCAGCCGCTCGGCATGCCGTTGCAGATTAGGAAACGCATCCGCCTTGACCACCGATGCCACGGTGAACTGGCTGAACGACCAGGCAACCGCCGCGGTAATCGAGGCCTGGGTCAGTGCTTCGCTGTGGCCCACTTGCTTGTCCAGCAACGCATAGGCGGCGAGCAGTTGGCCGGTCACGCGCTCAAGCCAGGGTGCATGCAGTTTCTCGGCCGGGCGCAGGTTGTGTTCGTAGACGATCTGCACGCTCTTCTCACAGGCTGCCAGCGCCAGTCCCAGAACCTGCAAGTCCTTGGCAAGTGCCGCCGGTTGTTGGGGCAGCAGCTTCCTGTCAGCCGGGGCCAAGGCTTCGAGGTAGTCTAGGATCAGGCTGGAGTCCATCAACACCGTGCCATCGTCCAGCACCAGGGTAGGGGCCTTGACCACCGGGTTGATCTGCGCAAATTCGTTGAAGGTGCGGAACACGGACAAGGGTTCATGCTCAAAATCCACCCCGTACAAGTCCAGGGAAATTGCCACGCGGCGTACGTAAGGCGAGTCCAGCATGCCGATCAGTTTCATGAAGCCTCCATTGCTATCAGGGTGACGAGCTCAAGAGATTAAGGGCACTCGGTCGCCCGGCGCAATTGTTGATACGCCTGCACCAACTGCTCCAGGCTGAACGCCAGGTTGCGCCCGCTGGGGTTGGGCAGTACCCACACTGACGCACCGCCCAACACCTTTGGCTGCAAGCCCCAGCCGATCTCGCGCTGGCCGCTTAACGCGCTGTAGCCGGGTTTGCCGAGAAACGCCACGAAGCGCGGTGCATAGTGGCGGATCTTCTGTTCGAAGCCCGCCGCCGCCTGCGTGAACTCATGTCGCGCCAGTTCACCCGCGCTGGCCGTGGGGCGTTCCACCAACGTGGTCAGGCCGCAGTGGTAGTGCAACAGCGTGCGGCCGTGCTCGGGGCGGATTTCATGGGGGGTGAAACCGGCCAGGTGCAGGGTGCGCCAGAAGCGGTTGCTGCGGTTGGCGAAGTGCAGGCCGAGGGCAGCGGAACCCTTGCCGGGGTTGATGCCGCAGAACACCACGTTCAGGTGGTCGGCGAGGATGTCTTCCAGCCCGGCGTTCATGCCGGGCTCCTGAAACCTTGGCGGCTGGCGCCCGGCGGTTGCCCGGTGATGCGTTTGTAGGCGCGACTGAAGGCCGCCTGGGAGGTATAGCCGAGTCGGTACGCCACTTCTTCGATGGGCAGGCGCTCCAGGGTCAGCCACTGGCTGGCGAGGCGCATGCGCAGTTCGGTCACGTAACGCAGCGGTGGTACCCCCAGGGTGGCCTGGAAACGATCCGCGAACACCGAACGTGAGGTATGACAGTGCGCCGCCAGTTCGGCCACGCTCCAGTCGCGCCCCGGTTGCTGGTGCAGGGCGAGCAGGGCGCCCGCCAACCGGGTGTCGCGCAAGGCGGCCGCGAGGCCCGATGCATTGGCGCAGGCGCATTCGACCCAGCCCCGCACGATCATCGCCGCCACCACATCGGCCAGGCGCGCGAGGATGCCGGCATAACCGACGCGGGCGCTGGAGACTTCGCGTTCCATCACCGCCAGGATCGGCATCAAGCCGGGGTAACGCTGGCCCCCGGCGTCGATCAGCATCAAGGCCGGCATCAGGTTGCCAAGGCCCTGGATGCTGTCGAGCTCGAACTCCATGCAGGCGCTGAACAGCAGGGTGCTGGGCGGCTCATCGGGCGAGGCATTCACGGCACACACGGTATCGCCCAGCGGTGCGGCGTCGAAGCTGGCGATGTCCTGCACGGGGTCATCCGCTTTGGACAACAACGCGTGGGCGCCACCATGGGCGATGAACACCGCATTACCGGCCGACAACTCAAAGAGGCTGCCGTCCTGCAGGCGCAGGGTCGCGCAGCCGGCGGCCAGAAAATGGAAATACGCGTGCCCCGGCTTGGCCGCAAAGCCGATACCGAACACCGGCCCGGCCTGGATGCGCCGGTACTGCACGCCGCGCAGGCGCATGCTGCGCAGCAGCTCATTGATCAGTTCGGAGGACAGGGCGAACGCGTTGTCGGTTGGCATATTCGGGGTTTCGGTCAAAAACTCAAGGGTTTGAATCATAGATCATCCAGGGAGCGGAACCTAGACTGGCCGTCACGCTAATGCCTGAGGATGTCTTGTGATGAATGATTGTGTGTCCCATGCCCCTGTCGATTGCAGGGTAGAACCGACCACGCCGGCGTGGATGGCGGTGTTTTCCCTGGCGATGGGCGTGTTCGGCCTGCTCACGGCGGAGTACCTGCCGGCCAGCCTGCTGACGCCGATGGCCCTGGACCTGGGCGTGTCCCAAGCGTTGGCCGGGCAAGCGGTCACGGTCACGGCGGTGGTGGCCTTGTTCGCCGGGTTGCTGGTGCCTGGCCTGACGCGCGGTATCGACCGGCGCC
Organism: Pseudomonas sp. G11; assembly: GCF_029457515.1. Classification (NCBI taxonomy): domain Bacteria; kingdom Pseudomonadati; phylum Pseudomonadota; class Gammaproteobacteria; order Pseudomonadales; family Pseudomonadaceae; genus Pseudomonas; species Pseudomonas sp. G11. Next base: position 5,019,608 of record NZ_CP120377.1, on the reverse strand, counting down.
TGGTGCTGTTGGGGTTCTCCACGCTGATGATTGCGTCCAACCTGCTGGTGGCGTTCTCGTCCAGCCTGTTGGTGCTGTTGTTGATGCGCATCTTGCTGGGCATTGCCCTTGGTGGTTTCTGGAGCATGGCGGCCGCGGTTGCGATGCGCCTGGTACCGGCGGCGTTGCTGCCCCGTGCCCTGTCGATCATCTTCAGCGGCATTGCGCTGGGTACTGTCGTCGCAGTGCCGTTGGGCAGCTACCTCGGCGGCCTGTACGGCTGGCGCAGCGCGTTTGTCGCTGCCGCCGCCGTTGGCGTGGTGACCCTGGCGTTCCAGCTGTTCACACTGCCACGCCTGGCACCCCGTGGCACCGCACGCCTGCGCACCGTACTTGATGTACTGCTGCGCCCCGGCATTGCCGTGGGCATGTTCGGCTGCGTGCTGGTGCACACCGGGCACTTCGCGCTGTTTACCTACATTCGCCCGTTCCTGGAAAGCACCACCGGGGTCGGCCCCCAAGGGCTGGCACTGATGCTGCTGGGGTTTGGCGCGGCGAATTTTGTCGGCACGCTGCTGGCCGGGTGGTTGCTGGTGCGCAATCCCCGTGGAACCCTGGTGTTGATGCCGGTCCTGGTGGGCGTCGCTGCGTTGGCCCTGGTGCTGCTGCCGGCATCGCTGCCGGGCCAGGCGTTGCTCCTGGCGCTGTGGGGCATGGCCTTCGGCGGCGTGCCGGTAGCGTGGTCGAACTGGGTGGCGCGTGCGGTGCCAGATCAGGCGGAAAGTGCCGGTGGCATGGTGGTCGCTTCGGTGCAATCGGCAATCGCGGCGGGTGCCGCTGGCGGGGGCGCGATGTTCAGTGCCACCGGTATCGACGGGGTGTTTCTGGGCGCGGGTTGCTTGATGCTGCTGGCAGCGTTGTTGATCGCCCTGCGTGTGCAGGTGCCCCGGCACGCTGAGGCGGGGAGTGTGACGCACCACCCGTCTTTGGTTTAGTCTCAAGCGCTTCGCTGATCGCAAACGCTGCTGGAGTCGTAAGCATGACCGAGTATGTACCCCCGAAAGTCTGGACCTGGGACACCGAAAGCGGCGGCACCTTCGCCAGCATCAACCGCCCGATTGCCGGCGCCACCCATGAAAAGACACTGCCAATCGGCAAGCACCCGTTGCAGTTGTATTCCCTGGCCACGCCCAACGGGCAGAAGGTCACCATCCTGCTCGAAGAATTGCTGGCCCTGGGGCACCGCGGCGCGGAGTACGACGCCTGGCTGATCAAGATCGGCGATGGCGACCAGTTCGGCAGCGGCTTTGTCGCGGTCAACCCGAACTCCAAGATCCCGGCCTTGATGGACCACAGCGGCGCCCAGCCGATTCGCGTGTTCGAGTCCGGCGCGATCCTGCAGTACCTGGCCGAGAAGTTCGGCGCGTTCTTCCCCACCGAGCCGGGGGCCCGCGCGGAGTGCTTGTCGTGGCTGTTCTGGCAGATGGGCAGCGCGCCTTACCTGGGCGGTGGCTTCGGGCATTTCTATGCCTATGCACCGAGCAAGATGGAATACCCGATCAACCGTTTTGCCATGGAGACCAAGCGCCAACTGGACGTGCTTGACCAACGCCTGGCGGTGAGCGAATACATCGCCGGGGATGAATACACCATCGCCGACATTGCCATCTGGCCGTGGTACGGCGGGCTGGTCAAAGGCCGCTTGTATGGGGCCGCGGAGTTTCTGTCGGTGCATGAGTACAAACATGTACAGCGCTGGGCGGAGGCGATTGAAGCGCGGCCGGCGGTGCAGCGTGGGCGGCGGGTGAATCGGGTCTCGGGTGAGCCCCATGAGCAGTTGGCCGAGCGGCATGACGCAAGTGACCTGGACTGATTGAGATCCAGGTGTGGGGGAGGGGCGGGGCGACGATTCGACTTGCCCCTCCCACAGTTGGATGTCCTTATCTTCGATTTATTTGTAGCGCTGTTCGAACACCGCCACCTGTTCAGGCTTGATGAGCTCGAACGGCACCCACACCTCCGACTCGATCGGCTCGCCCTTGATCATCTTGATCGCCGACTGCACTGCCTGAGTGGCCTGGGCCTTGGGGTCCTGGAACACCGAGGCGGTGAGCATGCCTCGCTTGATCGCCGCCAAGCCGTCGGGCAAGCCGTCGATGCCGATAATCGCGATCTCACCCTTGGCCTTGCCCGCCTGTTGCAAGGCCATGGCCGCGCCAATCGCCATTTCATCGTTGTTGGCCACGATGGCATCGAACTGCGTGCCCGCCAGCAACCAGTTGCTGGTCAAGTCCATGCCCTTGCTGCGTTGCCACTCAGCGCTTTGCTGCTCCACCACCTTGATGCCGGGAAATTCCTTGAGCACCTGCTTGGCGCCTTCGGTGCGGTCATGGGTGGCGTTCTGCGCGAGGTCGCCCATGATGATCGCCACATTGCCTTTGCCGCCGAGTTTGTCCGCGAGGTAGCGCATCTGCAATTGCCCGGCTTCGATATCGTTGGACGCCACGGTGACGACGCCCTTGGGCAAGGTGCGCTCATCCGGATGGCGGTTGACGTACACCAGCGGCGTCTTGGCCGCCACGGCCGCGCGGGTCATGTTGGCGGTGGCGGCGGTGTCCACCGGCAGCACGATCACGGCGTCGACTTTCTGGTTGAGAAAGCCTTCGACCTGGTTGAGCTGGCGCACCACGTCGCCCTGGGCGTCTTCGAACTGGATCTGCACGTCCTGTTGTTTAGCGGCATTTTCCAGGCCGGTGCGCACGTAGGTCATGAAATTATCGTCGACCCGCGCGATGCTCACGCCGATGCGATACGCGGCGAAGGTCCATTGGCTGAACAGCAGTAAAAACGCAGCAACAAGCAATGAATAGCGATGCATGAGGGTGTTCCTTTTATTGTTATAGGGTGAACGCTTGACGGAAACGCTCCAGGGCCAACTCACTGTCGCCGCTGGCCCAGCCTTCGAGGCCGACCACGCCGTTGTAGCCCATGGCGTGCAGGGCCCTGGCAATGGCCGGGTAGTGGATTTCGCCGGTGCCAGGCTCCTTGCGCCCGGGCACGTCGGCCACCTGGATTTCACCGATGGCGCTGCCTGCGCGCTGGATCAGTTCGATCAGGTTTCCTTCGCCGATCTGCGCGTGGTAAAGGTCCAGGTTCATCTTCAGGTGCGGGCTGCCCACCGCTTCGATCAGCGCCAGGGTGTCGTCGGCGCGGGCGAACGGAACGCCGGGGTGGTCGACCTCAGTGTTGAGGTTTTCCAGCAGGAACACTCGGCCGGCGTCTTCGCCCAGGCGCGCGATTTTTTCCAGTGTCTTGCACGCGCTCAGCCACATGCGCCCGGTGGTCTGGCCCACGGGCTGCACCGGCAGGCCGCCGTCACCCAGGCCGGTGCCGTGCAGGTTGAGGCTGGGGCAGTTCAGGCGCTCGGCGACGCCGATGGATTCGCGCGCGCTGTCGAGCAGTTGGCGGATGCCGTCGGGGTCGGTAAGGCTGCCGCTGATATAGCCGGTCATCGAGGTGAAATCGGCGCCGGTGGCGGCGAGGGCGCTGATGTCCTTGTGGGTCCAATTCCAGATCTCGGCGCTGAAACCCAGTGCGTGGATGCGCTTCACGCGCTCGATGAAGGGCAGGTCGAGAAACACCATCTCGGCACTGATCGCCAGTTTGAACGGGCTCATCAGCGGGCCCCCTGCACGGCAACGGCCTTGCCGGTTTCGAACGACTCGATGCAGGCGCGGGCGATCGCCAGGGCGGCGCGCGCGTCTTCACCACTGGCCATGGGCTTGGCGCCGCTGCGCAAGCAGTCGACAAAGTGGTTGAGTTCGGCGATGTAGGCGTCGCGCAGCAGGTCGGTGTCCATACGCTGGGTGTCGGCCTGGATGCCCTGGGCCAGGTAGCGCACCAGGTCGGAGTCGTTGAGGCTGCCCATGCTCAGCATGCCGGCGCTGCCGAACACTTCGCCGCGCACGTCGTAGCCGTACACCGCCTGGAAGTTGGCCTCGGCGGTGGCGATGGCGCCGTTGTCGAAGCGGATCGCGACCACGGCGGTGTCGAGGAAGCCTTTGCTTTTGTACTCCGGCGCGATCAGTGCGTCGGCCATCACATACACCTGCACCGCTTCGGCACCGGGGTTGAGGTAGCGCAGGGTGTCGAAGTCGTGGATCAGGGTTTCCAGGAAGATCACCCACTGCGGCGAATTGGCCGGGTTATTGAGTGCCGGGTCGCGGGTCAGCGAGCGCAACAGCTGCGGCGTGCCGATGCGGCCGGCCGCCACGTCGAGGTGGGCGGTGCGGAAGCTCTTGGCGAAGCGCCGATTGAAACCGACCTGCAGCGGCACGCGCGCATCGGCCGCGGCGGCAATGGCGCGGTCGGCTTCGTCGAGGGTGATGGCCATGGGTTTTTCGCAGAAGATCCCCTTGCCGGCGCGAGCGGCGCTGATCACCAGTTCGGCGTGGCTGCGGGCGGGGGCGGCGATGAGGACGCCGTCGATGTCCGGGTCGTCGAGCAGCTGCTGCGGGTCGGTGTAGACCTTGTCCACCCCCAGTTCGGCTGCCAGGCGTGCGGCTTGGCCGGGAGTGGGGTCGGCGATGGCGGCGAGGGTCGCGCCGGGGATGTGTCGCGCAGCGGTCAAGCCGTGGAAGCTGCCCATGCGACCAGCACCGATCAAGCCCAGGCGGATGTTCTGTGTACTCATGAAATGACCCCTTTTTATTGTTGGCCGCAGGACAGCCCTGACTGGCAAAGGGGCAGGAGCAAAGGTTATGCCAATTTATAAGTGACTGATAATTAACAATTTATAAAATACAATAAACAAAATGTGTTCATTCTGATGACATGCCTATACTGACATGTCAAAAACATGAACATGGGTACCTCACGATGAGCATGGCGTTCAGCATGCAAGACCTCGACTACCTGACGGCCCTGGGGCCGGCGGCGCTGAACGACGGCCCCATTGCCGCGCTGGAACACGCGTGGCGCGCGTGCCTGGCCGGGCAGGTGCAGCGCCCGGCCGAGGTGCGCCAGGTAATCTGGGACTCGTGGCGGCGCAGTGTCGATGCCGGTATCGACCCGCAGGACAGCCAATACCGCTTCGCCGCCGCCGACACGCTGGCGACCACCCTGGCCAGCCACCGCGTGCTGATCGCCGCCGCCGCGCAAGTCATGCACGGCTTGTTGGCCTACAACCCTCGCGGCCATATCAACCTCACCGACGCCGACGGCATCACCCTGTATTTCTGCGGGCTGGACATCACCCCCGTCGGCAGTCGCCTGCTCGAATCAGTCCAGGGCACCAATTGCACCGGCCTGGCCCTGGCCGAAGACCGCCTGGTGTACGTGCTGGCCGAGGAGAACTTCGGCAGTGGCCTGCGCCAGCGCCGCATGCACTGCGCCGCCGCGCCGATCAGGAATGCCCAGGGCCAGACCCTGGCGATGCTGACCCTCACTGCCGAGCCCGGCTGGTTTCACTTTCACACCCTCGGCACCGTGCAAGCCGCCGCCGAAGCGGTCTCTCGTCAGATGGCCCTGCAAGCGCTGTTGGAAGAGCAGCAAACCGTGCTCGAAGTCCTCAACGAGGGCCTGGTGGTGCTCGATGAGCGTGGCTGCATCAAGGCGCTCAACCGTTATGCCCGGCAACTGTTCGGAGTGGGGCTGGAACTGATCGGCAGCCCGTTCCAGCGCCTGGGCCGCAGTGAGTTGAGTGACGCCATTCTTCTACGCGGCGGTGAGTCGGTGCGTGACCTCGATTGCACCTTCCACCTGCGCGACCGCAGCCAGCTCGCCTGCCTGGTCTCGGTGTGCCCGCTGGAGCAGGGCGGGGTGATCGTGTCACTGCGCGAGAACCGCCGCATCCGCGAAATCACCCGGCGCATCATCAGCACCCAGGCCCGCTATACCTTCGACACCATCCAGGGCACGTCGCGGGCGATCCAGGACGCGCTGCATCTGGGGCGTATCGCCAGTCGCAGTGAATCTACCACCCTGATCCTCGGCGAAAGCGGCACCGGCAAGGAACTGTTCGCCCAGGCCATCCACAACGCCAGCGACCGCGCCAACGGCCCGTTCGTGGCGGTCAACTGCGGCGCGATCCCACGCGATCTGGTGCAGAGCGAGCTGTTCGGGCATGTCGAAGGCGCATTCACCGGCTCGGCCCGTGGCGGGTCGGCGGGCAAGTTTGAACTGGCGGATGGCGGTACGATCTTTCTGGATGAGATTGGCGATATGTCCTTCGACGCTCAGGTCAGCCTGCTGCGAGTGTTGCAGGAAGGCGAGATCACCCGCGTCGGCGCGAAAAACTCACGGCAGGTGGACGTGCGCATCATCGCCGCGACCCACCGCAACCTTAGTCAGGCGGTGGCCGAAGGCGCGTTCCGTGAAGACCTCTACTACCGCCTCAACGTACTGAACCTGACCGTACCGCCGTTGCGCATGCGCCGTGAAGACATCCCGTTGCTGGCGCGGCACTTCCTTACACGCTGTGCTCGTTCGCTGCGTAAAGCGGTGCAGGGCTTTGCCCCGGATGCGCTGGAATTGCTCTCGGCCTACGCCTGGCCGGGCAATGTGCGCGAGCTGGAAAACAGCATCGAGCGCGCCACCAACCTGGCGACAGGCGAGTTGATCCAGGCGGCCGATCTGCCTCTGGAAACCAGACCGCGCGCCACGCTGCGCCACCACGAACCTCAGCCCGCCCAGGACCTGAGCAGCCACGAAATGCACGCCATCGTCGCCGCACTCAAAAGCACCGGCGGCAACATCCGCCTGGCCGCCCGGCAACTGAACGTATCGCGGGGTGGGTTGTACAACAAGATGAGTCGATTCGGGCTGAATGCCGGCGATTTTCGCGGCGCGTAAATTCAAAATGTGGGAGGGGCAAGCCCTAATGCCGTTCAGTTAAGCGTACATCGCCTTCTGTAGGAGCGAGCTTGCTCGCGAAAAACTCACAGGCGCCGCGTTGACTCAGGAAACACGCGTTATCGTTGACGTTTTTCGCGAGCAAGCTCGCTCCTACAAAAAAGCCTTAACTGAACGGCATTAGGGCTTGCCCCTCCCACATTTGATCCCCCTGTCTCAGGCTCACATGTTCTCCGAGGTGACAATCTGCGGCGCGATATGCACCCGATGCCGCACCGGATCAAACCCCTCGGCACTCTGCAATTCCACCAGCAACTGCACCAGCGCGTTCGCCGTCTGCCTGGGCTGTGAATCCATTACCACATCGATCAACCCCTGGCTCAGTGCCTGGCGTGACAGCGCCGTGGACTCCTGCAAGATGCAGCACAACGCCGGGCGCTTGGGCAGCTGCGCCAGGGCGCTGATGATGCCGTCGCCGCCGCCGCCGACCACACACAGGCCGCGCAGGTCGCTGTGGCGGGTGAGCAGGTCGAGGGTGGCTTCTTCGGTGATGTCGCAGTTGTCCAGGTTGATCAGCGGCTCCAGCGGTTTGAGCCCAGGTGCGTGTTCGGCCAGGTAGCTGTGCAGGCCTTCGACCCGTGCCTGGTGACCGAGGAAGCGATGGCCGCCGAGCAGGATCCCCACGCTGCCTTTGCGTGCGCCACAGGTGCGGGCGAGCAGCCAGCCCATGGTGCGGCCGACCACGTGGTTGTCCTGACCCACGTAGGGTTCAAGGGCTTGCTCGTGAATATCCGAGAGCAGGGCCACCACCGGCACGCCGGCCGCGCGGATCTGCGCCAGGCAGGCGTTGATCAGCGGGTGGGCGAAGCTGACCACGGCGAGGGCGTCGCACTGCACGGCCAGTTGTTCGATCTGCGCGACGATGGCGCTGGGTGTGCGGTCGTTGATGTAGTCGAACTGGCAGGTGAGGTTGGTGGTGGCGTGATGCTGCGCCGCCTCGCTGATCGACTGCGCCAGGTGGGCATAGAACGCTTGGGCGGTGCCCAGCAGCAGAATGCCGAAGCGATAGGTCGGCCGGCGTTCGCGGATGCGTTGGCCGATCAGCCGCGCAGCAAAATAGCCCACGGCTTCGGCGGCCTGGAACACCTGCTCGGCCGTCTGCGGATTGACTGGCGCGCGCGCATTCAGCACGCGGTCGACAGTGGCCACACTCAGGCCCGCATGGGCGGCGACGGTGGCGATGGTGGGGCGTTTATTGTTGTTCATGACAGCCCTCTTGAGCGTCTTGATAGAAAACTATCAAGCCCCGCTGGGCCTGGATGATAGCTTGATAGGGAATGGATTCAAGGCCTTGAGGGTGATTTAGCCGCACTCTATCGTTGGTTTCGCAAAGCACCTGAAACCTCTCGCTTGCGGAGAACAATAACAATGCCTGAACACACCGCTCATCACGCTCGGCGCGACTACAGCCTCACCGGTCCCGAAGCCGCCCGCGCGGCGGAAAAAGGCCTGGTCTCGGCCAGTTGGTACCAATCGCCGATTTCCCGTAAACGCATGAAAGAACTGATGCAACGCCGCGACGCCCCGGCCTTGCTCGATACCGCTATTTGGGTGACCGCGCTGTTCGCCACCGGCTTCGGCGGCTACTGGTTCTGGGGCACGTGGGCCTGCGTGCCGTTCTTCCTCGCCTATGGCGTGCTGTACGGCACCGCGTCCAACCCGCGCTGGCACGAAACCGGCCACGGCACCGCATTCAAGACCCGCTGGATGAACGACGTGCTGTACCAGGTCGCGAGCTTCATGTGCATCTTCGAGCCCCACGTGTGGCGCTGGAGCCATGCCCGGCACCACACCGACACCATCGTCGTCGGCCGCGACCCGGAGATCGTCGAACCACGTCCGCCGAGCCTGCCGATGATGGTGCTCAGCCTGTTCAACCTGCCCCTGGCCTGGAAGACCTTCAGCGGTGTGGCGCGCCATGCGATCGGCCAGATGAGTGCCCAGGAGCAGGACTTTATCCCGGAGTCCGAGTGGCCCAAGGTGTTCCGCGCCGCGCGTATCTGGGTCGGCATTTATGCGCTGGTCATCGGCACTGCGTTGTACCTGCACAGTTGGCTGCCGCTGATGCTGGTGGGCCTGCCGAGCCTCTACGGTGCCTGGCTCGGTTACGTGTTCGGCCTCAGCCAGCATGTGGGCCTGGCCGAAGACGTGCTCGACCACCGCAGCAACTGCCGCACGATCTACATGAACCGCGTGCTGCGTTTTATCTACATGAACATGAACTACCACCTCGAGCACCACATGTACCCAATGGTGCCGTACCACGCATTGGCGCAATTGCACGAAGAGATCCGCAACGACTGCCCGCCGCCGTACGCCAACCTGTTCGAGGCGTACAAGGAAATCATCCCGACGATCTGGAAACAGCGCAGCGATTCGACTTACTTCGTCCAACGTCCCATCGGCCCCAGTGCTGAACCGGCCGCCAGGGCCCCGATGCATGCAGAAGCCACTGCCGGCTGACACCCTCCAATAACAAGAGAAAACGCCATGAACGATCAATGGATCGACGTCTGCGCCGTGGGCGAAATAGACGCAGAAGACGTGCTGCGCTTCGATCACGGGCCGCACACCTACGCGGTGTTCCGCTCGGCGGACAATGAGTTTTTCGCCACCGCCGGCCTGTGCACCCACGAGAAAATCCACCTCGCCGACGGCCTGGTGATGGACCATGTGGTCGAATGCCCCAAGCACAACGGGCGCTTCGATTACCGTTCCGGCAAGGCCTTGGGCGCGCCGGTGTGCGTCAACCTCAAGACCTACCCGGTGCGGGTCGAAGCGGGGCGGGTTTTGCTCGCCGTCACGGCCTGATGATGACCGCCGCCCTGATCATCGTCGGCGCCGGCCATGCCGGTGGCCGCGCGGCATTGACCCTGCGTGAAGAAGGCTACAGCGGGCGCCTGATCCTGATCGGCGACGAGCCGCACGTGCCCTACGAGCGGCCGCCCCTGTCCAAAGGGCTGTTGCAGGGCAGCATGGACCTCGCCGGGTGCAGCCTGTGCGACAGCGCGCGGCTGGCCGAGTTGGGCATCGAACATATCGCCGGTAACCCGGTCCGCCAATTGGACCCGCCGCAACACCGCCTGCAACTCGCCGACGGCCAGTGGCTGTCCTACGCCGGCCTGTTGCTGGCCACCGGGGGCAGGGCGCGGCGTTTGCCCCAGGAACAGGCCAACGTGCTGTACCTGCGCACCCACGATGAAGCGCTGGCGCTGAAATCCGCGTTGCGCCCCGGAGCGCGGCTGGTGATTGTCGGCGGCGGGTTTATCGGCCTGGAAGTGGCGGCGACGGCGCGCGGCCTGGGTTGCGAGGTGACGGTGCTCGAAGCCGGGCCACGCTTGGCGGGCAGGGTGCTGGCGCCGGTCATCTCCGAGGCGCTGCTGAAGCTGCATCGCCAACACGGCGTCGACGTGCGCCTGAATGTGGCGCTGGAGTCGATCCATGCAGAGGCGGTGCAACTGGTGGATGGGCAATGGCTGCCCTGTGACCTGGTGGTGGTCGGCATCGGCATGCAACCGAATATCGAGCTGGCCGTGGCGGCGGGGCTGGAGGTGGGGCAGGGCATTCGCGTTGACACGCACCTGCGCACCGGTGTGCCGGACATCTACGCGGCAGGGGACGTTTGCGAGTTTCGCCTCGGCGGCGAGTACCAACGCCAGGAAACCTGGCGCAACGCCGAGGCGCAAGGGCGGCATGCCGCGCTCAACATGCTGGGGCGCGACGAGCCGTTCGAAGCGCTCCCCGGTTTCTGGTCCGACCAGTACGACTGGGGGTTGCAGACCGTGGGCGTGATCACGCCGCTGACCGTCAGCCGTGTATTGCCGGACGCGGGGCTGCTGCTGTTCTACCTCGACGCCGACCATCGCCTGCAAGGCGCCTGCGGCTGGGGCCCCGGCAATAGCGTGGCCAAGGATGTCAAGCTGTGCGAACGGCTGATCAGCGCGCGCATCGCCCTGAACCCTGCCAGCCTGGCCGACCCCCACGTGTCCCTCAAACACCTGCTGCGAGGCTGATATGCGCCAATTCCTGGTATTCCAATCCCTGTGGGCGATGCACACCGAGCCCGGCCCTCTGGAGGCCCAACTCGACCGTATCAAAGCCGCCGGTTTCGACGGCATTACCGATCACTATTGGCAAGCCGCCGATGTGGCGCGCCTACACGCCGCCGCCACGGCGCGGGGCCTGCAGATCGAAGGCCAGTTGTTCCCGCAAAGCGTCGACGACCTGGCGACCGCACTGGATGTGATCAGCCGCCACGGCTGCCACCACCTCACCCTGCAAGCCGATGTGCGCCCACGTACCCAAACCGAGGCCGCGCGTTTGATCGAAGGCTGGCAACGCCTGGCCGAGCAGGTGGACTTTCCGGTGCTGCTGGAAACCCACCGCTATCGCCTCACCAACGACCTGCTGTTCACCCTCGACCTGCTGGCGCAGATGCCCGACCTGAAACTGCTCGCTGACTTGTCCCACTACGTGGTCGGGCGCGAATTGCCCGAGCCCGGCGCCGTTGAAGACGATGAACAGATCCGCACGATCCTGCAGCACAGCTGGGGCTTTCATGGGCGTGTGGCCAGCAGTGAACAGGTGCAAGTCGCCCTGGCGTTTCCCCAGCACCAAGCCTGGGTGCAACGCTTTACCGAGTGGTGGCGCTACGGGATCGAAGACTGGCTGGCCCGCCCCGAAACCCCGCAAAGCCTTTCCTTCACCTGCGAACTGGGCCCGCCGCCCTATGCCATCACCGGCGCCGATGGGCATGAAATCAGTGATCGCTGGGCCGAGGCGTTGAAGCTCAAGGCATTGATTCGCGACGTGTGGCAGGAGTGTCGGAAATGATCTGCTAATCTGCGCGGGTTCACTCTCGCCCTTTAGCCTGGACTTCCACTATGTCGACTTCGTCTGTTCAGCCGCCTCTTGAGCCTCAGTCCGTCTGCCACCCCATCACCAGCAGCGCGATTTTCATGGTTGCCACCGTCGCGCCTGGCACTGAAGACAGCGTGCGCGCCTGGTGTGCGGACATCGCCGGGCTGGTGCGCTCGGTGGGTAAACGCGTGCCGGCGGGCAACCTCACGTGCGTCTGTGGCTTCGGCTCGCAGGCTTGGGACCGGCTGTTCGGCGCGCCACGCCCGGCCTCGCTGCATCCATTTCGCGAGTTCGGGGTGCCAGGGCGCATGGCAGTGTCGACGCCCGGCGACATCCTGCTGCACATCCGTGCCGAACAGATGGACCTGTGCTTTGAACTCGCCACCCAACTGATGACGGCCCTCGGTGACAGCGTCAAGGTCGTGGATGAAGTCCAGGGTTTCCGCTACTTCGACATGCGCAGCATCATCGGCTTTGTCGACGGCACCGAGAACCCGGTGGGGCGCAAGGCCGTGGGCTTCACCATCGTCGGCGACGAAGACCCCGAATTCGAAGGCGGCAGCTACGTGCTGGTGCAGAAATACCTGCACAACATGACCGCCTGGAACGGCCTGACCGTGGAAGCCCAGGAAAAGGTGATCGGGCGCACCAAGTTGTCGGATATCGAGTTGGACGATGCGGCCAAGCCGAGCAATTCCCACAGCGCGCTGACCGTCATCACCGACGAGAACGGCGAAGAAGTGAAAATCCTGCGCGACAACATGCCCTTCGGCCGTCCGGGCGCCGGGGAGTTCGGCACCTACTTCATCGGCTACGCACGCTCGCCGCAGCCACTGGAGCAGATGCTGGAAAACATGTTCGTCGGCCGCCCGGCGGGCAACTACGACCGCTTGCTCGACTTCAGCACGGCGGTCACCGGCGGTTTGTTTTTCGTGCCGTCGGCCGATCTGCTCGACGAACTGGCGGAGCGCAGCCCCGGCCTATAGGACCACCTCGAAATACCGATAGCTGATGGCCTCGATCGGCTGGGCTATGTGTTGGCGGTTGGATTCCTGCACGGTGAGCCCGGCTTTTATATAGGCCAGTTGCGGTGGGGCTGACAGGTAATCGGCAAGGTTGGCTTCAGCGCCCGGGAGGTCCGTGTAGAGATGAATCTGCTCTTCGGCGATCACGCCCTCGACGGTTTCGGTGATGTTTTGCCGGATAACGCCGCTCAGGAAGGTCGACAGAATCAACGTGTCGACAATCGGTATGCCGTCATAGGGAATCCCGCAGTGGGCCGGTCCGTTCAACAGCACCACGGGTTGGATCGAGAGCTTGTCAGGCAGCGGGAAATTGGCTTTCAGGCACTGCTTTCTAAAGGACTTTTCATGTTGTCGGATACCCTCGATTTTGCGTGCCAGTTGCGCGCAAGCCTCGATGACCTTGTCTCGATGCTTGAAGGTGCTCAGCGTATCGGCAGGTTGCAGGAAGCATTTTACTTCGCCGACCACCAGCGTACTGCCGATCAGCATCAGCAGGTCGATGTCCTCATACGGGGGCGCAGCGGTCTTCGGTAAGTTGAATGTGAAGGCATGCGGCATGATTCGAATGTGTTTTTTCAGGCGCGAGTCCTGGGCATAGCGTTCCAGGACCTGACGCGCATGGGTTTCGAACGAGTTGCCGCGCGCCGCCAGGTCGGCGCCCATCTGTCGCAACCAGATATTCACGTTGCGTTGGGTGGTGCCCCACAGCAGCGGCGTGAATAACACCAGCAGTTTATCGTCGTTGTAGGGGATTAACGGTTGCGTCCACAACTCGTTCTTACCGGTATCCGATTTGTCGGTGTGATCAAAGGTCAGGAAATCAATCAGTGCCCGGCTACGTGCCAGGTCCACTCCCAGGGATTCGGATACCGCATTGAGCAACGCGGTTCTATCGACCATCGGTGCAGCCACATGCACCAGCAACGAGTCGCCCAACGGTGTTTCAGGTGGCGCCTTGGGGGTATCCAGCAGGCATCTTGCCAGGCTGCACAGGACGGCCCAGCACCTGACCACGTCATGGAGGGTTGCTCCATCCAATTTGGGCGCCTGGAAGGCGGAATATCCGTTGTAGTACGGTTCCAGGGCTTCATGGATGATCAGGTAGGTGGCCAGGGCTGAGCGCTGGACCTCTGCGTCATCGGCGAGGTGGTAGTGAGTGACGCCCTCACGGTGGGTGATCGCACAGACAGGTCGCACAATCCCCAGTTCGGTGTGGGAATTTTGCGTGTAGTGCCTGCTGAAGTGCATGATCCGCGCGGTTGTCTTCGAATGAACGAGAATATTGCGCCGAAATTGACTGATGACCTTCCAGGCGGCGAAGTGCTGATTGCCTGGCGTGAGCAAGATCCTGGCACCGTGCTCGAATCTGTAGTCGTTCCACAGGCAGTCCTCCCAGTGCTCTTCAAGCACACCGTAAAAGGCACCCAGTTGATAGTCGTGGGCGACACGCTTGAGGTCGAAATGCGTGGTGCTGATATCCGGTTCTGACGCATCGCCTTTTTCCGCCAGCACCATCTGGATGGGCATTTGCAGCCCGTCGATATCGGCCTGGGCAACCTCATCGATCGAGTGCTCTGTACCCTGGTTGTCGGAAAACTTGGGCACCAGTTGCTGGCGCGTGATCTCGGCCGGATCGAGGTCACCGATGTTTTCGCGAATCTCCTTCGCGGCCTGCTCATACATCATGGCGTTCAGGTTGGCATGGGTGATGAACGCCAACAGTTTGTTCTTCTTGGGGATCTGCCGGTCAGCGGCAAAACTCAGCTGTTTGCGCAACTCACCAAACGCGCGGTAAAACCACAGGCCGGCTTGATGCAGGCTCTTGTCCTGTGCGTCAGCGGCGTCGGGATCCAGCGCTGCGTTCCACCGGTCAGGGTGGAAGCTGTGTTGGTTGGGACGTGAAATTTTCTGGTGTTGTACGCGTTTCAAGAAAGACATGTTCAGCGACCACTCCGTTGCGATCACTGAACTCTACCAGACGAATACCTGCGCCTCGGGTCAGCTCAGCAAGCCGGTACTGACCGCCACAATCAAGAACACCCCGAGCAGCGCGCGGTAGATCACAAAGGGCCAGGTGGAGAAGCGCTCCAGGAACTTCATCAGGCCCCAGATCGCAAAGAACGCCGACACGCTGGCCACCACCAGCCCAAACAGCAAATGCGGCCAGGCGTGGGCGGGCATGTCGGCGTGCAGCAGCACCCACAGCTCCTTCAGGCCGGCGAGGGCGATGGCCGGCAGGCCCAGCAGGAAGGAAAAGCGCGCGGCTTCTTCGCGTTTGAAGTTGAGGAACAGGGCCGCGGTGAGGGTCGAGCCGGAACGCGATACGCCTGGAATCAACGCGCCGATCTGGGCGACACCGACGATCAACGCATCCCGCAGGCGCATCTGGCTGACGTCCCGTGTATGCCGGGCACGCAGCTCGGCCGCCGCCAGCAACACCGCCATCACCACGCAGGAAATGCCGATCACCATCAGCCCGCGCAACGGCGAGTTGCAGGCATTCAAGGTCGAGGACAGCGCCAGGCCGGCAATGCCGATGGGGATCGTCGCCAGCACAATCGCCACAGCCAGCTTGAACCAGCGGTCGTTGTAGTCACCCCGGCGTACCGCGCCGATGCTGCCGGTGGTCACTTGGTGCACATCGCGCCAGAAGTAACTGACCACCGCAGCCAGCGCCGCCAACTGCATCGCCGCCGAAAACGCCGAGCCCGGGTCTTGCCAGCCGAGCAGGGCGGGTATCACGCGCATGTGGGCGGTGGACGACACCGGTAACAACTCGGTAATGCCCTGGATCACGCCCAGGATAAAGATTTGCAGGTAATCCAGAGAGGCGAAGCCCACATCCAGGCCGGCGGAACAGACGTTGGTCAAAATAGGTGTCCTTGAGAATAACGGGCGAGTCGGCGAAGTTTATTCCAAATGTTTCAAGAATTCGGCCAATGCAATCGCTATTTGCAATCGGTTCAGCAAGTAGAAAGGTGGAGACCGCTATTGGACTGGGGCGGGGTTTTGTGAACAATGGCGCCCTGTTTTTTTTCACCGAGAGCCCCATGCCTGAAACCACCGTTGAATTGATCCAGACCGGCCCCGAAGCATCCGAGTTGATCCGCAATCTTTACCAGTACTACGCCTACGAGTCGTCGGACTGGGAGCAGGAAGATGTCGAGGCGGACGGTCGTTTCTACATCCATGACGAACACCTGAACCGCTATTGGCAAGACCCGCAATGGAGCGCCAACCTGTTGCTGGTCGACGGTTATATCGCCGGCTTCCTGCTGATCGAGGGCAGCGAAGTGCCGGGCATCCATGCCTTGGAACTGGCCGACCTGTTTATCCTCAAGCGCTATCGTCGCAAGGGCATCGGCAGCGCGATCGCCACCCAGGTGCTGTGCAGCGGCGAGGCCGATTGGCTGGTGCGTTTCTATGACCAGGATGAAGTGTCCCAGGCGTTCTGGCGTACGGTGCTGGATAACCTGCCACGCCCGGTGCAGGCCATCGAGCTGGACGATGACCCGCAGTTGACCAGTTACCTGATTACCCGGGCGGCGTTGCATTGAACACAATGTTGAACTTAAACGCGGCGGCCTGTTCCTAATCTCGCTGGCCGTTCTGGCCCTTAATTTCACAAGGATGCGAAATGCACACAGTGTCTTTTTCCAAATACCTCGTTGGCGCTGCGCTGCTGCTGACTTTGGGCGGTTGCGTAACCATGTCGGGTGACTACGATGTCACGGCCGTCGACGCCTCGGGCGCTCCGATCAACATGGTGATCACCAGCCACGGCAGCGGTATCTATTCCTCGCGCAATATGTTCTGCCAGAACTTCCCGAAAGCCACGGTGACCATCCGTGACCTCAAAACCGGGGAAGAACTCAAGAGCGAAAGCCCTTACCACTGCCGCTAGGCACGCGTATTGAACAGCGCCTGTTGCATCGCCTGGGGCGGTTGCCCGAAAGCACGTAGAAACGCCTGGCGCATGCGCTCGCGATCACCGAAGCCGGTTTCGCGCGCCACTACTTCCACGGGGTGACGGCTGGTTTCCATCATCGCCCGCGCGGCTTCCACGCGCAGGGCTTCGATGGCTTTGGCCGGCGTCTGCCCGGTTTCTTCGCGAAATACCCGGCTGAACTGGCGCGGGCTCAGACGGGCGACGTCGGCCAAGGCGTCCACGGACAGATCGTGGGTGAGGTTCTCACGCGCGTAGGCCAGGGCCAGTTGCACGCGGTCGGACTTGGGGTCCAGTTCCAGCAAGGCGGACAACTGCGATTGTTCACTGCCGCGACGCTGGGCAATCACCAGCTTGCGCGCGATGCGCCGGGCGAGGTCGCTGCCCAGGTCGTTTTCCACCATCGCCAACGCCAGGTCGACCCCGGCGCTCATGCCGGCACCGGTCCAGATCTGGCCGTCGACGATGAACAGCTTGTCGTCTTCCAACTGGATAGCCGGGTAGCGCTTGCGAAAAGCCGGCGCATGAATCCAGTGCGTGGTGGCGCGCTTGCCTTCCAGCAACCCAGCCTCGGCCAGCACGAAAATGCCCGTGCACAGCGAGGCAATCCGCCGCGATTGCACCGACGCTGCCTTGACCAGCGCCAGCAGGTTCGCTTCCGGCAGGCGAAATTCCAGGTAACCGCTGACGATCAGGGTGTCATAGCCTTCGGGCCGAATCGGCGTGGTATTGACCGAGAACCCCTGGGACGTCATCACCGCGCCGCCGCTTTCCGACACCAGGTGAAACTCATAGGCCGGCTCACCACGCAGCAGGTTCGCGCACTCGAACACCGAGCCCAGGCTGAGGCTCAAGGATTGGAAGTTCGGGTAAACCATCAGCGCAACGCTGTGCATCGCATGTCTCCTGGGGCGTGGGAGAAGGGATTGTCGGTGGCTGCCGGGAAAACGGCAACCGCCTTTGCAGCGTGTCCGGAATCCTTGCGGATATGACATTGTGAGCGTAAGGCTCGGCTCCTAACATTCACTCCACGCACTAGACGACTGGTCTAATCGGGCGGAGTGAAGCATGAACAGCGAAACCAAAAGTGCACGGCAGACCATTCTGGAGACGGCGCAATCGATTGTGGGCCGCAAAGGGTTTTCCGCCGTGGGGTTGAACGAAATACTGCAAGCCGCCGATGTGCCCAAAGGTTCGTTTTATCACTACTTCGATTCCAAGGATGCATTTGGTGTCGTCTTGCTTGACACCTACTTTGATCGCTACGTGCAGGGAATGGCGCAACTCTTCGCCCAGCCGGGGTTATCCCAGCAGGCCAAGTTGATGCGCTATTGGCAAGCCTGGATCGACAACCAGACCGGCTGCACCGATGCAGGCAAATGCCTTGCCGTCAAACTCGGTGCGGAGGTGTCAGACCTTTCAGAGCCCATGCGATTGGCGCTGCATCGTGGCACCTCGCGCACTATCCAAATGCTCGCCGAGGCCATGCAGCGCGGCGTTGAAGACGGTTCCCTGGTGCTTGAACACAGCCCAAGGGATCTCGCCCATCAGCTGTATGCGTTATGGCTGGGCACCAGCGTCATGAACAAGATCACCCGTACGTCTGCGCCTTTTGATCAGGCGCTGTGGCTGACCCGACAGATGTTGGGTTGCCCTGAACACACTGACATTCACATCGATCGAGGCACTGGAACATGAAAGTATTAATGGTACTGACCTCTCACGACCAACTGGGCGACACCGGCCGCAAGACCGGCTTCTGGCTCGAAGAATTTGCCGCGCCGTACTACGCGTTCAAGGACGCCGGGGTCGAGGTGGTCCTGGCATCCCCGGCCGGCGGCCAGCCGCCCCTGGACCCGGTCAGTGACGCACCCGATGCACAAACCGAACAAACCCGCCGCTTTGCCGCCGACCCGGCTGCGCAGCAGGCCCTGGCCAACACGGTCAAATTGGACACGGTCAACGCTGACGACTTCGACACCGTGTTCTACCCAGGTGGCCACGGCCCGCTGTGGGACCTGGCGGAGTCGCCGGTTTCCATCGCCCTGATCGAGTCCTTCGAGCGGGCCGGCAAACCTATCGGCTTTGTCTGCCACGCGCCGGGTGCCTTGCGTCACGTCAAGGCGGTCAATGGCGAGCCGCTGGTCAAGGGCCGTCGCGTCACCGGCTTCTCCAATTCGGAAGAGAAGGCGGTGGGCTTGACCGATGTGGTGCCGTTCCTGATTGAAGATGATTTCAAGGCCCTGGGCGGCAAGTATGAAAAGGGCGCGGATTGGCAGTCCTTTGTCCTCGAAGATGGTTTGCTGGTCACCGGGCAGAACCCTGCCAGCTCCAGTGATGTGGCCAAGGCCCTGCTGAAACTCACCGCTTAAACCCCTGACACGCTGGATGGCTTGGCGACTCCCTGGAGTCGCCAATGCCTTCGCTTGTCCTCAATTTGGAAGTTCTCGAATGACCCACTCTGTTTTAAGTACCCCGATTTCACTGGGGCATCACACCCTGAACAACCGTGTGGTGCTGCCGCCCCTGACACGCCAGCGCAGCGCGCAACCCGGCGATATCGCCACCGACCTGATGGCCGAGTATTACCGCCAGCGCGCGACGGCCGGCTTTATGGTCAGCGAAGGCACGCAGATTGAACCGCGTGGCCAGGGTTACGCCTGGACGCCAGGCATCTACACCCCCGCGCAGATTGACGGCTGGCGCAAAGTCACCGACGCCGTGCATGCCGAGGGCGGGGTCATCTTCGCCCAGTTGTGGCACGTGGGCCGCGTGTCCCATAACGCCTTGCAGCCCGACGGCGCCGCACCGGTTGCGCCGTCCGCACTGGCAGCCGAGCAAGCCAAAGCCTTTATCGCAACCGGGCCGGGTGTGGGCGAGCTGATGCAACCGCCGGTGCCCCGTGCGTTGAGCACCCAAGAGGTCAAGGCACTGGTCCAGCACTACGCCCAGGCGGCACGCAATGCACTGGACGCAGGGTTTGACGGGGTCGAGATTCATTCGGCCAACGGTTACCTGGTCAACCAGTTCATCTCGGCCCACGCCAACCAGCGTGACGACGAATACGGCGGCTCACTGGATAATCGCCTGCGCTTTTTGCGTGAGATCGTCGAGGCGGTTTGCAAGGTGGTGGGGCCGGAACGGTTGGGCGTGCGTTTTTCGCCGCTGTTCAGCGGTACCGATGAGGACCGTGTGTATATCGGCCTGGTGGAAGAAGACCCGCATCACACCTACATCGAAGCGATCAAGGTGCTGCAAGCCTCGGGCATCGCCTATGTCTCCATCGCCGAAGCCGACTGGGACAACGCCCCCGTGTTGCCCGACACCTTCCGTGAAGCCGTGCGCAGCACCTTCAGCGGCCGCATTATCTATGCCGGTCGTTACACCGCTGAACGCGGCGCGAAACTGGTGGAAGCCGGGCTTGCGGATTTGATTGCCTTCGGACGGCCGTTCATTGCCAACCCGGATCTGCCGCAGCGGCTATTCAACGGCTGGCCGTTGAATCCGCTGCGGGAAGAGGGGATGTATGGTGGGGGGGAGGTGGGTTACATCGACTACCCCGTCTATTCCGAATAGTCACGCAATCAATGTGGGAGGGGGCTTGTTTCCGTGGCGGCCTTCGGGCCGACCATGTGGTTGGATTTGACCGAGTACATATCCGTTGCTGCGGTAACGGCTGCTTAGGGTTCCGCTCTTACAGCGGGTCACTTTTGGAAAAGAGCCCCAAAAGTAACCAAAAGGGCTCTTGCCCCAACACTCGGCACCTCGCTTAGGCTCGGTGTGCCCGAACCCAGGCTTTGGAGCGTGGGCCGCCGTCATGGGCCATCCCTGGCCCAGGACGGCTAACCCGGCGTCCTGCCGGGTTACCCACGGATTCAAGCCTGCGTTCGGCCAGCGTGGTTAACGGGGCGCCTGAGATCAAGATCAAGATCAAAAGCCAGAGCCAGAGCCAGAGCAGATCAAAAGATTGCTGACTTCGTCAGCGTTTAAGGAAATAGAAGCCACACCGCGTACGCTTCAATGATCAGGTCGGCTTTAAGGCCGCCTCGCTTTTGTTTTTGATCTGGGATCGCCCCGTCAAACACGCTGGCCGAACGCAGGCTTTGGAGCGTGGGTAACCCGGCAGGACGCCGGGTTAGCCGTCCTGGGCCAGGGATGGCCCATGACGGCGGCCCACGCTCCAAAGCCTGCGTTCGGGCACACCGAGCCTAGGCGAGGTGCCGAGTGTTGGGGCGAAGCGTTTTTGGTTACTTTTGGCGCTCTTCCAAAAGTGACCCGCTGTAAGAGCGGAACCCTAAGCAGCCGTTACCGCAGCAACGGATATGTACTCGCTAAAACTCCAAAAAAGCGGTCGGCCCAGAGGCCGCCACGGAACCAAGCTCCCTCACCCCCAAAGAGATTTTTCAGCCTGAAAGTTGTGCAGATACCCATGCTCGGATAGCGGTAGGACAGTCACAGTCATCATTGACTGACCTACTGCAATCGGGGGCAAGCCCCCTCCCACATTTAATAGGTGTTGCCTGCCGGTTACTCCACCCGCAACACAATCTTGCCGATATGGTCCCCACCTTCCATCCGTGCATGGGCCTGGGCGGCGTCGGTGTATTCGTACACCTTGTCGATGATCGGCAGGCACCGCCCGGCCTCCAGCACCGGCCACACATATTCGCGCAGTTGCTGGGCGATCGCGGCTTTCTCATCCTTGGTGCGCGCGCGCAACAGCGAGCCGGTGATCACCGCGCGTTTGCCGAGGATGCTCAGCAGGTCGACATCATTGGCCTTGGCGCCGCCGAGGAAGCCCAGCATCACCAGGTGACCGTCCATGGCCAGGGCCTTGAGATTGTTGTTGAGGTACGAGCCGCCCATGATGTCGAGGATCACGTCCACGCCCTGGCCGTCGGTCTGTTGCGCGATGACCTCGGCAAAATCCTGCTCGCGATAATGGATCGGCTCGCCGCCAAGCTGGGCAATGGCCGCGCATTTGTCGGCGCTGCCGGCGGTGGCGAAGGCCTGGATACCGAACTCGCGGCAGAGCATCAAGGCGGTGGTGCCGATGCCGCTGGTGCCACCGTGGATCAACACGCGCTGGCCGGTGTGCGCGCCGCCAAGGCCGAACAGGTTGGCCCACACGGTGAAGAAGGTTTCCGGTATGGCAGCGGCTTGAATCCAGTCCATGCCGGCGGGGATCGGCAGCGCCTGGCTGGCGGGCACCGTGCAGAACTGCGCATAGCCGCCGCCGTTGGTCAGGGCGCAGACCTTATCGCCCAGGGCGTATTCGGTCACGCCGTCGCCCAGCGCGGCGACTTCCCCAGCCACTTCCAGGCCAGGCAGCGGGTTCATGCCAGGTTTCATCGGGTACTTGCCGGCGCGTTGCAGGGCGTCGGGGCGGTTGACCCCGGCCGCATGCACGCGAATCAGGATCTCGCCGGGGCCCGCCACCGGTACATCTGCGCGGCGCGGCTGCAGCACCTCGGGGCCACCGGGGGTGGTGATTTCGATCAAGGTCATTTCTTTCGGGAGCGTCATTTCAGATTACCTGCAGCGATGAGCGTATGGGGTGGGACCGCGGCGGACGGTCGGCGGTTCAGCAGGCGCATGCCCAGTTCGAGTGCCAGGGCAACCACTATCGCCCCGGCGGCGATCATGAACAACCACCCATGCTGGCCACCGCTGAAGTTGAACAGGGCGGAATAGGCAAACCCCGAGAGCGCCTGGAAAGTGGCAAATGACACCGTGGCACGGCTCCACGCGACCTGCTGCTGATGATGGTTGGGGATCAGTTCATGCACCCGTGCCAGCGCCAACGGCACAATGCCCGGCGGGAAAGAACCGAGGAGCACCGCGAGTACCGCCAGGGCCGTCAACGAGCCGGCAAACGGCAACGACCCGACCGCTATCGCCTGCACCACCAGCACCACGCGAATGCTCAAGCGCGCACCCAGTTTGTCTGCCAGGAACCCGTAAGTGACCGGCCCCACAATCGAACCCAGGCCGTACATCACCCAGATCATCGCGCCGATATGCGCCCCGGCCCCCAGGCCACGGGCCACGTAATCCACCAGGAACACCATCGCCGGTACCAGCCCTGCGGCCATAAAGGCGTACTGGGCGAACAGCAGGTACACCCCGGATGGCGTCGCGACGGCCGGGCCGGAGGGCCGCGCATCTTCATGCAGCGTGCCCGAAGGCCAGGCGAACCAGCTGGCGGCGGTCAGCACCACGGCCAACAGGCCCAGGCCGAACCAGGTCTGCTGCAAGCCCAGGCTCAGCAGCGGGGGGACTATCGTGCCGGAGCCGGCGATGCCCAGGCCAATGCCGAGGAAGATCGCCCCACTGGCCAGGCCCCGACGTGCGGCCGGTACATGGGGCAACACGGTCGCGGCCACCAGCACCATGATCGCGCCACCGGCAATCCCCGACAGCAGGCGCCAGGCGAAGAACCACACTACCGACAGCGGGAAGCCACAGGCAAAGAACGCGAGGGTCACCGCCAGCATCATGAGGCGCAGCGCGGTCCTGTTCGAGGTGCGCTGGGCGATAGGCCGGCCGATCAGCGCGCCGATCAGGTAACCCACCAGGTTGGCGGCGCCGAGGTACACCACATCATTGGCGCTGAACCAGTGGGCCTGGATCAGCGATGGAATCAACGGCGTGTAGGCGAAGCGCGCCAGGCCGATGCTGACCAGGCTGGCACACAGGCCGGCGAAAATCGGCAGCCACAAGGCCGTGCGAGGGGGGGTATGAGTGTCGGGCATGACGGTGGTCCTGGGTATTTTCTCTGGCGCCCAGCATATCCAGGTTTTTCGATGCAATAATGCAGCGATTACACGTCATGGCGATGCAGATATGCATCACAAGGAGGCAGCATGAATTGGGATGACGCACGGGTGTTCCTGGCGGTGTGCCGCGAGTCGACATTACGCGGTGCCGCGCGGGTACTTGGGGTCGACCAGGCCACGGTCGGGCGGCGGGTCAACGCCCTGGAAAAGGCCTTGGGCGCGACGTTGTTCCTGCGCACCTCCGAGGGCTATGCATTGACCGCCGTTGGCGAGGCCGCCTTGCTCTCGGTGGAAAAAATGGAACGCTCGGCCCTGGATCTCCAGCGCCAGATCCAAGGCCTGGACGACCGCCTGACCGGCACTGTGCGGGTCAGCAGCACCGACTCCCTGGCCATCGACTTCCTGATCCCGGCGATCGCCCGGCTGCACCATCAGCACCCCGACGTGCGTGTGCAACTGGACGCTTCCACCCAGTTCCTCAGCCTGGCCAAGCGTGAAACCGACATCGCTGTGCGCAACATCCGCCCGGACAGCCCCGACCTGATCGCCCGGCGTATCGCGCGTTGGCCGGTGGGCCTGTTCGCTTCACAGGCGTATGTCGACCGCCACGGTGTGCCGGAGCCGGGCAGTCTGTTCGAAGGCCATGACCTGGTGGTCTACCAGCCGTACCTGCAAACCCAGAAGGACATGAGCCTGGTGTCCGAACCCTTGGGCCGTGGGCGCATTGTGGCCGCGTTGAGTTCCAGCCTGCTGGTACGCCGCTCGATTGCCGCCGGCATCGGTATCGGTGAAATCCCGGTGCCGACCGGCCAGATGGACGGCCTGGTGCGTGTGTGGCCGGAGCGTACGCGGCCCTTGCCGTATGACGTGTGGCTGGTGACCCATGCCGACTTGCGCCACACCGCGCGGGTACGGGCGGTGATCGACGAGATCGTCGCCGGGTTTTCCGGCACCGGGGAGTAAGGTCAGCACACGGTTGCAAGCGTGCGCAGCGCTCTGCGGACACAATCGACGTCGATAACGTGTCAACCCACCGGAGCGCATATGAACGAATCAAGACACCAGGACATCGGGCTGTTATTTCTGCGGGTCAGCGGGGCGCTGTTCCTGCTGTGGGTGCATGGCCTGCCCAAATTGCTCAACTACAGCGAGCAGTTGAAGCTGATCGAAGACCCGTTTCACCTCGGCGCCCATGTCACCCTGCTGCTGGCGATATTCGCCGAAGTGCTGTGCCCGCTGTTGATCATCGCCGGGGTGCTGGTGCGCCTGGCGTGCCTGCCGATCCTGGCGGTGCTGTTGATTGCGATGGTGGTGGTGCATCCGGAGTGGACGTTGCTGGAAGGGCAATTCGGCTGGCTGCTGTTGATCATTTTCACCAGCATCCTGATTGCCGGGCCAGGTCGCCTGGCGCTGGAAAAAAAGGCCGGTTAAACCCTGCCCTTGTAGGAGCGAGCTTGCTCGCGAAGAACCCAAGAGCGACGCGTTAAATCTGATTGACTGCGTCATCGTTGACGATCTTCGCGAGCAAGCTTGCTCCTACAGGGCACTAGCGTTCCGGCCAAAGGAGCGGGGTGTTTCAGCGATTGAGGAACGCCAGCAGGTCCTCGTTCAAGGCTTGGGTGTGGGTCACGGCAAACCCGTGCGGCGCATCCTTGTACACCTTCAACTTGGCACCCTTGATCATCTCGGCCGCCACCTTGCCGGTGGTCTCGAACGGCACGATCTGGTCGCCGTCACCGTGGATCACCAGGGTCGGCACGTCGATCTTGGCCATGTCCGGGCGGAAGTCGGTCTCGGAGAATGCGCTGACGCAATCCACGGTCGACTTGAGGGACGCCAGCATGGCGATCTGCAGGGTCTGGGCCAGCGTACCTTCGGAAACGGTCTGGCCCTTGTTGATGCCGAAGAACGGCGTGTTGAAGTCCGCGATGAACTGCGCACGGTCTTTGAGCAACCCGGCCTTGATACCGTCGAACACTTCGCTCGGCACGCCTTGTGGGTAATCCGCCTGCTGGCCGAAGATCGGCGTCACGGCGCCCAACAGCACCAGGCCGGCCACCCGTGCACTGCCGTGGCGGGCGATGTAGCGGGCCACGTCACCGCCGCCCATGGAGAAGCCCACCAGGGTCACGTCCTTGAGGTCCAGGTGTTCGATCAACTGCGCGATGTCGTCAGCGAAGGTGTTGTAGTCGTTACCGGTCCACGGCTGGTCAGAGCGCCCGAAGCCACGGCGGTCAAATGCGATAGTGCGAAAACCACGGCTGCTCAGGTATTCCATCTGGTATTCCCACATGTCGGCATCCAGCGGCCAGCCGTGGCTGAACAGCACCGGTTTACCGCTGCCCCAGTCCTTGAAATAGATCTGGGTACCGTCTTTGGCTACGAATGTGCTCATGGAGAAACTCCTTGGTTGAGGGACTGGACATCAGCCTCACTATTGCCCGAAACCGGGCCAGGGGCTTGTACGGGTGTGCTTGCCTGGGGTCACCAACTGAACTTGAGCTCGACCCCCAGGTAATTGCTGTCATCGCCGCCGGCGTCGCGCAACGTGCGGCCGACCGCGTAATGCACCGCTTCAACCGCACCGGTGAGGTTCGGCGTAAACACGTAGTCGGTGCGCAATTGACCGTAGGCACCGGTCCAGCGTCCACCCTGGCCTGCGGTGCCGGCGACTGGCAGGTTCGGTTGCGTGTACACCGCATCGCTGGTGGTCTGGCGCCACAGCAGGCCGACGGCGGTCTGCACGCTGAGCTTGTCGATGGGCTTGACGGTGATCGACGGTTTGACGTGAATCAGGTTGCTGTAGCCCGTATAGCCGGCCAGGGAAAAATAGTAGCCGTTGGGGAACAGCGGGTTGAACGTGCCGACTGTACCGTCACCGGTCTTACGGTCGCCCGAGGCGATGTCCAGTTGCAGGCCGATGCGCGGTTTCCACGTCACGCTGTCGAAGGTGTATCCCGTGCGGCTGCCGCCGGCCCAGGCGCGAATATCCTTGTTGCCCACCGAGCCGCTTTGCAGCATGGCTTCAATGTCCCAGTCGAACCCCTGGGCCGTGCCGCCCAGGCGTGCATCCAGCAGGTGGCGGGTTTCATCGCCGTCCGCATCCAGATAGTGCGCAGCGCTGCGCTCGTACACGCCGTAGTAGGCCGACAGCTCATTCTTGCCGCCCACCAGCCGCTCGACCCGCAGCATGTGGAAGCGCGCGTCACTGTTGGATTTGTCGTCGAAGTGCCGCTCGTCCTGATACTGCACCGGCTGGCTGGCAATCCCGATAAAGCGCCAGTTGGACGTTTCCCAATCGGCCCACAATGCATCGAAGGATTGCCGCACGTTCGGGCCGTCCCGCGATGAGATGAAACGCTGCAAGTCGAAGGCAAAGTCCTGGCGCCCGACACGCGCCTTGAGCGTGCCGCTGCTGAAGGCGTTGACGTATTCGGCAAAGGCCAGGCGCAAATCGACGCGGTTCTGGTCGGCGCCGCCGACCGTGGTCTTGTCGTAGGCGCGTGCATCTTCCAGTTGGGTGAAGAGCCGCCAGTTTTCGTTCAAGTGCAGGTCGGCGTGCACCTGGAAGCGCTGGATCAGGTAGCTGTCACGCTTGACGCCCTTCACCCCAAAACCATTGGCATCGTTCATCTCGAAGCGCTCGCGCAACGTCGCCCCCAATGACAAATAGGTGAACGGGTTGGCGCTGGACAGCGGGATGTACTTCAAGCTGTCCAGCGGTTGGGTGCGCAGCGCCGGGTCTTGGAGCACCGACCAGTCTTCCTGCCAGCGGTTGGTCTTGATGGCCGGTCGTGTCGGTTGATCGTCGGCGTGGGCGCTGCCGATCAGCAGCGGCCACAGCACGGCCAGGCCCCAGCCTGTGCGGCCAATCATTTTGCAGCGAGGAGCTGGTGAATTTCCGCGACGTAGCCGCCGGGGAATTCAACCACGGCGCTGCGGCGGCCCTTGCTGTCAAAGGCCGGCACCAGGACCTTGGCGCCGGAACCGGTGGCCTTGCCCAGGGTAGCCGTCAGGTCAGGCACTTGATAACCGGTGGTCTCATGGCCGAAGGGGTAGGGCAGTTGGCCGTTGGTGACCAGCACCGCCATGCGTCCGAACGGTGACTCGATATCGACGCGGCGGTACGTGCCAGTGGCCTGGCCCACATCGGCGCCGGGCGCATGCTTGTCATCGGCCAGCACCTTGCCGTGGGAGAAGCCCAGGAACGATTTGATAAAGGCATCGGCGCGCTCGGTGGACAGGTACACGCGGTTTTCCGGCACGGTCTGGAACGCTGCGTAGGCCGGGGTCTTGGTGTGCCAGTAGAGCTGCATGTTCACGCCACCCGGCCATTGCACCACGGCGTCACGCCCGATCGGGTCCGGGAAGTCGCTGACGATAACGGCGGCGCCGTTTTCCCGCGCGGCTTTGAGTGCAACGTCCATGTCCTTGACCAGGTAGCCGTTGCGTTCCTGGCCAAAAGGGTGCGGGATAGGCGTGGTGAAACCGAACAGCGACACCGTGCCCGCCGGCGTCTGCAGCAGCTGCGAGGTGGTACTGCTCGGCACCGGCAGCACGTTCACCACTACCTGGGGCGTGCTTTTGCCGCCGAAGGTGGCGAGGAAACTCTGGGTGAAACGGTCCACATCCGCTGGGGCCACGTAGACGTGGCTGGTGTCGTATTGTGGCGCCACGGCCACGCTCGGGGTTGCCGCGAAGGCATTGCCCATCATTGCGCCCGCCAGCAGCGTCAATGCCACAGATACCTTGATTGCTTTGCTACGCATGCCCATTCTCCAGCACTTCTACGCGATTGAAAGCCGTGAGGTTAGGCGCAGGGACGCGATGGAAATTGTACAGACGTGCTCGGTTGAACGGTTCAGCGTCTATGCTGGTCCACTGACCTCTACCGTCAGATCACACAGGTGAACGAAATGGCCAAGACATACAGTTACGCCGCCCAGAACGCCAAGGATGCCCTCAAGCCCTTTACCTTCGAGCGCCGCGCGCCGGGGGCGGATGACGTACAGATCGACATTCTCTACTGCGGCGTGTGCCACTCCGACCTGCACACCGTGCGCAACGAGTGGAACAACACCCTTTACCCTTCGGTGCCCGGCCATGAAATCGTCGGCCGTGTGACGGCGGTGGGTGGCAATGTGAGCAAGTTCAAGGTCGGCGACCTCGCCGGTGTCGGCTGCATGGTCGACAGCTGCCAGCACTGCGCCTCTTGCGCCGAGGGCGAGGAGCAATATTGCGAGAACGGTTTTACCGGCACCTACAACGGCCCGGTGTTTGGCGGGGAGAACACCTTCGGGGGCTACTCGGACAATATCGTGGTCAAGGAGAAGTTCGTGCTGCGTATCTCCCACGATGACACTAACCTGGCGGCCGTGGCGCCGCTGCTGTGCGCCGGCATCACCACCTATTCGCCGCTGCATCACTGGAAGGTCGGTCCCGGCAAGAAAGTCGGCGTGGTCGGCCTCGGGGGCCTGGGGCATATGGCGGTGAAGATTGCCCACGCCATGGGCGCCCATGTCACCTTGTTCACCACCTCGCCGAACAAGCGCGAAGACGGCCTGCGCCTCGGTGCCGATCAGGTGGTGGTGTCGAAGAACCCGGACGAAATGGCCAAGGTCGCCAACAGCCTGGACTTCATCCTCAACACCGTCGCCGCGCCGCACAACCTCGATGCCTTCCTCAACCTGCTCAAGCGCGACGGCACCATGACCCTGGTCGGCGCCCCCGACAGCCCGCACCCGTCGCCTACGGTGTTCAACCTGATCTTCAAGCGCCGCAGCCTGGCCGGTTCGTTGATCGGCGGCATCCAGGAAACCCAGGACATGCTGGATTTCTGCGCCAGGCACGGGATTGTCTCGGACATCGAAATGATCGATATCCAGGGCATCAACGAGGCGTATGAGCGCATGCTCAAGGGCGATGTGAAGTATCGGTTCGTGATCGATATGGACAGCTTGAAAAAGGAAAGCCACGCGGCCTGAAACCCCGATCTCCAAACCACTGTAGAGCCTTTGTGGGAGGGGGCTTGCCCCCGATGAGCATGGGTATCTACACAATTTCCAGTGGTCTGTGGCGAGGGGGCTTGTTTCCGTGGCGGCCTTCGGGCCGACCATGTGGTTGGATTTGACCGAGTACATATCCGTTGCTGCGGTAACGGCCGCTATGGGTTCCGCTCTTACAGCGGGTCACTTTTGGAAGAGCGCCAAAAGTAACCAAAAACGCTTTGCCCCACCACTCGGCACCTCGCTTAGGCTCGGTGTGCCCGAACGCAGGCTTTGGAGCGTGGGTAACCCGGCAGGACGCCGGGTTAGCCGTCCTGGGCCAGGGATGGCCCATGACGGCGGCCCACGGATTCAAGCCTGGGTTCGGGCACACCGAGCCTAAGCGAGGTGCCGAGTGGTGGGGCAAGAGCCTTTTGGTTACTT
Source organism: Pseudomonas sp. G11 (assembly GCF_029457515.1). Classification (NCBI taxonomy): domain Bacteria; kingdom Pseudomonadati; phylum Pseudomonadota; class Gammaproteobacteria; order Pseudomonadales; family Pseudomonadaceae; genus Pseudomonas; species Pseudomonas sp. G11. Next base: position 4,989,679 of record NZ_CP120377.1, on the reverse strand, counting down.
TTGGGCTCTTTCTGTATGGACCGGACACATGGTGGACACATGTGCGGGGACATGGTTGACACATTATGGACCATAGTCAGGTTTGCTCACGTCGATCGTTCGTAGGAAGTGATGGCAGAAAAACACGTCAAACAGTCCATCACCTTCAGTGTTGGGCCGTATTGCGATGTGATGCCCAGCCAAACCTTTGGCGATGCTGAAGTAGCGTTTCTGAAAACGAAAACGGCTGTGATAAGCCTTGGCTAATACGTCGTCCGGTCCGTACTCAAAGGTTGGTAACTGTTGCGGATAAGCCCATGGGCTGGCTCTATACCGGTCCATAGGCACCTTGTAGTCCAGTGCCTGATGGGGCCGTTGCAGGTTATAAACATCACGCCACCGATCAAATGCTGCTTGAGCTTCCTTGAGCGTGGAAAACTGACGCCCTTCAAGTACTTCGGCCTTGAGTGAGCGATGGAAACGCTCAATCTTTCCATTGGTTTGTGGGTGGTAAGGGCGGCTGAAACTGATCCGAATACCCAGACGAATCAACCAGATACTCAGCTCTGTGATTTCACCAGGGTTACGTGGAGAGCCCCAAGGCGGTCCGTTATCAACGTTGATGCGAGCCGGTAATCCGAAGCGCTGGAATACCTCGGTCAACCTTTCTTTCACCGTGGCTCCACGCTCGTTATCACAAGCTTGAATAGCCAAACTGAAACGTGAATGGTCGTCCAGTAAAGTCAGGGGATGGCATCTGCCTTCTTGCGTCGGGAAATGCCCTTTGAAATCCATCTGCCAAAGATTGTTGGGCGCCTCGTGTTCAAACCTCAGCTTTGCCTCTTGCTCCTTCGTAGTCGGCTGAATCAGCCCGTGCCGGTGCAGGACATTGGTAACGGTGCTGGGAGCAATCTGCTTTTTCAAGAGGCTGCTGATCGTGCGCCCACCCCATGCTGGATGGTCTTGTCTGAGCGCTATGACCTGCGCTTCCAGGGCCGGCGTGGTCAGCTTGGGGCTGGTAGCCGGTTTTCGGGATTTATCTTGCAGTCCTGAATGGCCGAGCGTCGCGTAGCGGTTAAGCCTCTTGTAAGCCGTCTGCGGACTGATACCGAACCGTCGGCATAGTTCTCGTTTGTTGCTGCCGGGTTGCCCTGCTAAGGCAACAAACTCTTCTTTCAGGCTCATGGCATCTCTCGTGTCCCAGGGCATGATGGCTTTCCGGCGAAATTGGCTCGCCGAAAAGTGTCCACCATGTCCCCGCACACCCGTCAACCATGTGTCCGGTCCATACAGCGCTTTTCCAAAAGTGACCCGCTGTAAGAGCGGAACCCTAAGTGGCCGTTACCGCAGCAACGGATATGTACTCGCTAAAACTCCAAAAAAGCGGTCGGCCCGAAGGCCGCCACGGGACCAAGCTCCCTCGCCACAGACCGCTGAAAAAAGTTGTGTAGATACTTATGCCCCGATGAGGGCGTGTCAGTCACTTATTTGTTAACTGACCCACCACCATCGGGGGCAAGTCGAATCGTCGCACCCACCAGCATCGGGAAGCGATGAAAAATCTATTGAATGCTTGATGGATTGTGCCCAGAGCCCTCAAGGCCGCTGCGGTTTCACCGAGGTCCCGAAGGTATTGCCCATGCGCACACCGGTCGCCGCCGGGGTAGACAGCCCCACCTGGTTCGGTGGCCGCTTCTGTACCGGGATATTCTGCGCTTCGCGATTTTTTTGGGCGGCCTTGGCCGCGTTCGGTGCATTCCCCATCTGCTGGCCAAGGCAGCCGTAGTTGGGCGCCTTATACCCATCCACCGTGACTTCCGTGCAGCCATTGGCCGCGGTTTCAGCGTGGGCGAGCAGGGGCATTGCGATACACAGCAACAGGCTGGCGAGGGTTGGAAACAGCTTCATCGGAGCCTCCTGATGGGCCCGAGAGAATGGGCCGGCATGGCGTGAAAGTGTAGTGCAGCGGGCCTCTCGTCACCGTGATGTTTTTTTTGCTATCACCGTAACATCAGGTTCATAAACTGGCCTCAGGATGACGGTTTTCAAGGACACGTCGGCCGTGCAGCGATGCAACGCGGGGGGTGAACAGGGGACTTGGCGGCGCGCCGTATGCGCCCTGGTCTTGCTGTTGCTGCTGACGGGCACGCCGCCCGCCAAGGCAGAGCCCCCGTTGCTGAGCCTGGACCTGCCGGCACAAGACCTGGAACACGCACTGCAAGCGTACAGCCGTGCCACCGGCATGGCGGTGCTGGTCGACCGCGAACTGACGCTGGGCCGGCGCTCCATCAGTGTGCGCGGGCGCTTCACGGCACAGGAGGCTCTGGCGATGTTGCTGACAGGGAGTGGCCTGATGGCACGTTATGCACGCAGCGATGCGTTTACCCTGCAACTGCCCGAGGTCAGCCAGCCGCCTGCAACCCGTGGTACGGCGGCACGCAATGCCGCGCGCATCAACAACAGCTACGCCACGGCCTTGCAGCAGGCCATCGAGACCAGCCTGTGCCGCTCGCCGCTGACCCGGCCCGGCAGTTTTCGGGCACTGGTGCAGGTGTGGGTCAACCCGCAAGGGCTGATCGAACACAGTCGGTTGGTCAGTTCCACCGGCGATGAACAACGCGATGAAGCACTGGTACGCAGCCTGGCAACCGCGCGGGTCGAACGCCCGGCACCCAGTTCCCTGCGCCAACCGGTGACTTTACTTTTGATGCCTGACACAACAGGAACGCGCATGGAATGCACAGCAGCAAACGGAGCCTGGGGCGGATGAAAAATACCGGGCAGAGCACAATGGTCAGCTTGTTCCTGGCGTCCTACGAGGACTTCAAGGTGCGGTTGCGCAAGCGCCTGGGCTCGGAGGACCTGGCCAACGACGTGCTGCACGAAACCTACCTGCGGGTCGACCGCATGGACATGCCTCCAAACCTTCAGCAGCCCAATGCCTACCTGTACCGCATGGCCTTGAACATCGCCGCCGACCGCCGCCAGGCCGACGCGCGCCTGCTGACCGGCAGCGAGGTGGAAGAGCTGCTGCAAAGCGCCGACGAAGTCCTGGACCCGTCGCGGGTGGTGGGTGGCCAGAAAGAAATCCAATCGCTGGTCAAGGCCCTCTACGAACTGCCGGCACGCCGACGCAAGATCCTCATCGCCGCGCGCCTGGAAGAGGCGCCGCACCTGGAAATCTCCCAGCGTTTCGGCATTTCCACACGCATGGTCGAGAAAGAAATCAAGGCTGCCCTGGGCTACTGTGCTCAGCGCCTGGAAAGAAAAGTGATTCAGCGGTTCGGTCCCGGGGCCGGGAAACCGTCTTAGTAGTGAGTCCCTGATAAATCCGTGAGTATTTGCGCGCTTGAATATTTTTAGCTTCTCCACCGCCCGGGAAACACCCGCCAGCCCACTGCACGACGAAGCCCGCGACTGGCTGGTCCTGTTGACCTCGGGCCGCGCTACCGTGGCCGATGCCAAGGCCCTGAAAGCGTGGTGCGCCCAAAGCCCGGAACATGCCCAGGCGTTCGAACAGGCCAAGACGCTGTGGCAGCGTTTGGGCGCAGCGGCCGAACAGGCCGAGCGCCCGCGTCATTTTGGCCGGCGTGCCTTCCTCGGCGGCGCGATTGCAGCGTCGGCGGCGGTGGTGATGGTCAACGTCGGTGTGCCGGGCGGGTTTGCCGGGTTGACCGCCGACTACCGAACCGAGGTCGGCGAACAGCGCCAGGTGTTATTGAGCGAGGGTGTGAGCCTGGAGCTCAATACACAGACGCGCATCAGCCGGGTGGGGCAGGGGATCGAACTGCTCGAAGGCGAAGTCGAAGTCCTCGCCGACGTGGCACAGCCGCTCAAGGTCCAGGCGGGCCAGGGCTGGCTGAGCGCGGCCCAGGCGCGGTTCAACGTGCGGCATACCGATCGCAACGTCTGCGTGACCTGTATCGAGGGGTGGCTGTCGGTGGACGTCGCCGGGCGCAATGTACGCCTGGAGAGTGGCCGGCAACTGACCTACGGCGCGGCGGGCATGGGTGAAGTGACGAGCGTCGATGCCCACGCGGTAGTGGCCTGGCGTGAGCAGGTACTGGTGTTCAACAACGCAACGTTGGCGACGGTGGTGGATGAGATCAACCGATATCGACCGGGGATGTTGGTGTTGCTGAACAAGGAACTGGGCAAGCGGCGAGTGCAGGCGCGGTTCAGCTTGCAGCAGTTGGCGGGGGTGGCGCTGTTGATTCGGGATGCTTATGGGGCCAGGTGTACGGAGTTGCCTGGGGGGGTGGTGTTGTTGAGTTAGTGTGGGTCTGTGTACATATCCATTTCTGCGGTAACGGCCACTGGCGGTTCCGCCCTTACGGCGGGTCACTTTTGGAAAAGAGCCCCAAAAGTAACCAAAAGGACTCTTGCCCCACCACTCGGCACCTCGCCTAGGCTCGGTGTGCCCGAACGAAGGCTTTGGAGCGTGGGCCGCCGTCATGGGCCATCCCTGGCCCAGGACGGCTAACCCGGCGTCCTGCCGGGTTACCCACGCTCCAAAGCCTGCGTTCGGCCAGCGTGGTTTAACGGGGCGCCGAAGATCAAAAGCCAAAGCGCGGCGGCCTTAGAGCCGACCGGTGTTGTAGCTGGTGTACTCGGTAAAAAATGTGGGAGGGGGCTTGCCCCCGATGAGGGCGTGTCAGTCACTTATTTGTTGACTGACCCGGCGCTATCGCGGGCAAGCCCCCTCCCACATTTGGATCTCCACAGGTCAGATATCTCCACAGGTCAGGTAGACCTCATCCTGCTCTGGCTCTGGCTCTGGCTCTGGCTCTGGCTCTGGCTCTGGCTCTGGCTCTGGCTCTGGCTCTGGCTCTGGCTCTGGCTCTGGCTCTGGCTCTGGCTCTGGCTCTGGCTTTTGATCTTGATCTTAGGCGCCCCGTTAAACCACGCTGGCCGAACGCAGGCTTGAATCCGTGGGTAACCCGGCAGGACGCCGGGTTAGCCGTCCTGGGCCAGGGACGGCCCATGACGGCGGCCCACGGATTCAAGCCTGTGTTCGGGCACACCGAGCCTAAGCGAGGTGCCGAGTGGTGGGGCAAGAGCCCTTTTGGTTACTTTTGGGGCTCTTTTCTGTATGGACCGGACACATGGTGGACACATGTGCGGGGACATGGTTGACACATTATGGACCATAGTCAGGTTTGCTCACGTCGATCGTTCGTAGGAAGTGATGGCAGAAAAACACGTCAAACAGTCCATCACCTTCAGTGTTGGGCCGTATTGCGATGTGATGCCCAGCCAAACCTTTGGCGATGCTGAAGTAGCGTTTCTGAAAACGAAAACGGCTGTGATAAGCCTTGGCTAATACGTCGTCCGGTCCGTACTCAAAGGTTGGTAACTGTTGCGGATAAGCCCATGGGCTGGCTCTATACCGGTCCATAGGCACCTTGTAGTCCAGTGCCTGATGGGGCCGTTGCAGGTTATAAACATCACGCCACCGATCAAATGCTGCTTGAGCTTCCTTGAGCGTGGAAAACTGACGCCCTTCAAGTACTTCGGCCTTGAGTGAGCGATGGAAACGCTCAATCTTTCCATTGGTTTGTGGGTGGTAAGGGCGGCTGAAACTGATCCGAATACCCAGACGAATCAACCAGATACTCAGCTCTGTGATTTCACCAGGGTTACGTGGAGAGCCCCAAGGCGGTCCGTTATCAACGTTGATGCGAGCCGGTAATCCGAAGCGCTGGAATACCTCGGTCAACCTTTCTTTCACCGTGGCTCCACGCTCGTTATCACAAGCTTGAATAGCCAAACTGAAACGTGAATGGTCGTCCAGTAAAGTCAGGGGATGGCATCTGCCTTCTTGCGTCGGGAAATGCCCTTTGAAATCCATCTGCCAAAGATTGTTGGGCGCCTCGTGTTCAAACCTCAGCTTTGCCTCTTGCTCCTTCGTAGTCGGCTGAATCAGCCCGTGCCGGTGCAGGACATTGGTAACGGTGCTGGGAGCAATCTGCTTTTTCAAGAGGCTGCTGATCGTGCGCCCACCCCATGCTGGATGGTCTTGTCTGAGCGCTATGACCTGCGCTTCCAGGGCCGGCGTGGTCAGCTTGGGGCTGGTAGCCGGTTTTCGGGATTTATCTTGCAGCCCTGAATGGCCGAGCGTCGCGTAGCGGTTAAGCCACTTGTAAGCCGTCTGCGGGGGACTGTCAGATATTTTGTGTGCGGGCCGGTAATGGCCTGCCGTCAGGCAGGCCATGCTTTACCAGGTTGGCCTGATAAATCGATCTCCGTACAGAATCGCAAATTGATTCATCGCACTTTTCCAGTCATGTGCCGCGGAGCCCCAGTTTGCGGTGATATTGCGCAGTCCAAGCCAGATCAGTTTTGTCGCCGCATCGTCGGTCGGGAAGTGACCTCGGGTCTTGATGATCTTGCGCAACTGAGCGTTGATGCTCTCAATGGCGTTGGTCGTGTAGATCACTTTTCGAATCGCCGGCGGGAACACGAAAAATGGGATCACACGATCCCAAGCGCGGCGCCAGGCAGCCACTACCGTCGGATACTGCTTGCCCCATGGCCCGCTTTCAAACGCATCCAGTGCCTGCTCGGCCGCTTCGGCGGTCACCGCCTGATAGATCGGTTTGAGCGCCTTGGCCAGTTCGCGACGCTTGTCCCAGGCCGCGTAATCAAGACTGTTGCGGATCAGATGAACAATGCATGTTTGCAGTGTCGTGTCTGGAAATACGGCGTTGAGAGCCTCTGGCATGCCTTTCAGTCCATCGGTCACAGCAATCAACACGTCTTCGACGCCGCGTGTCTTGAGGTCGTTGAAAACTTTCATCCAGAACTTGGCGCCCTCGGTATTTTCTATCCAGATGCCGAGAATATCGCGTGTTCCGTCAGGCAAAACGCCCAGGGCCAAGTAAATCGCCTTGTTGCGAACCAGCCCCTCTTCGCGAATTTTGACCCGTAGAGCATCGAAGAAAATAACCGGATACATCGGCTCCAAAGGCCGCTGTTGCCATGCACCGATCTCTGCCATGACCTCGTCGGTTACAGAGCTGATGAAGTCGGGAGAAACGTCAGTACCGTACTGCTCGGAAAGAAACGCTCGGATCTCTCTGACCGTCATTCCACGGGCATACATGGCGATGATCTTGTCGTCGAAACCGGTGTAGCGGCGTTCGTGCTTGGGGATCAAAATGGGCGAAAAACTGCCGTCCCGGTCGCGAGGAATATCCAGTCGGAGCGGGCCGTCGCCGGTTAGAACCGTCTTGCCGCTTTTGCCGTTGCGCTGATTGGTTTCATCCTCTGGGCGCTGCGCGCCCGGCGGATAGCCCAAGTGATGCCCGAGCTCAGCACTCAGGGCTCGCTCGATCAAAGCCTTCTTGAACGCCGCAGACGCGTCCTCGATGGCTTCAGCGGTCATCGGTCCATCGGTGAATTGCTCGAGCAGCTCTTTCGGGATTTTCGGCAGCTCTCGCAACGCAGGTTTCTTTTTGGTTGGCATACATGCACCTCTTACTCATGTTATGCCCGAACACAAAATTTCTGACACCCCCGTCTGCGGACTGATACCGAACCGTCGGCATAGTTCTCGTTTGTTGCTGCCGGGTTGCCCTGCTAAGGCAACAAACTCTTCTTTCAGGCTCATGGCATCTCTCGTGTCCCAGGGCATGATGGCTTTCCGGCGAAATTGGCTCGCCGAAAAGTGTCCACCATGTCCCCGCACACCCGTCAACCATGTGTCCGGTCCATACAGGGCTCTTTTCCAAAAGTGACCCGCTGTAAGAGCGGAACCGCCAGCCGCCATTACCGCAGCAACGGATATGCCCCCCAACCCGCAAGTAGCCATTAACGCTGCAACGGATACATACCCCAATCCCCCTACCAAACCAACCCCAAAACCTGCCGATACCGCTCCACCCCCTGCGCCGTCTGCCGCACCAGACTCACCTCCAACCCCAACGGATCCTCCCGCCGATTCCCACTCAACTGCCGCCACCCCTTATCCGCCTCCCACACCCGCACCTGCAGATCACTGACCCCCGTCAACACCACCACCCCATCCTTCGCCGCCGGCAACGGAAAGCGATCCCGCGCCGGCGCGACCGCGCGGTACAGGTTGTCGCCCTTGAGCCACCAACGCACCCGCTGCAACCCATCCCCCGCGACCGGCGCACTGCGGATCACATCCAACCGAAACCCCTTGCTGTCGGAACTGCGCACCGTCACCGCCGCCAACCCGTCCGATGGGGCCGCGCGGTCTTTCGGCGGGTTCAGTTCCACACTGGCGCGCAGGCTGACGTCGCGCTGCAACTGGTTCAACGCCCGCAACACCGCCTCGGTCTGTTCCGTGCTCGCCTGCAAGTGCTGATCGGCCCGGTTAACGCTGTCGAGCCCCCGCCAGGCGATCAGGCTGACCAGCGCCATAAGCATGATCGCCACCATCACCTCGATCAGCGTAAAACCCTTCTGCGATGGGTTCATGGCTGGCTCACCACGCGCATCAAGCCCGCAGCATCGCGTTGCAGGCTGAGACGGTGTTGCCCGTCAGACAGCACCACACGCACGGGCGGGTTGATCCATTCGGCGTTGAGCACCAGGGTTTGCCGCGGCTCGATGTTGATTTGCATCGGGGTGCTCTCCCACAGGCGCGGGCGCAGTTGGGCGTCGCCCTGGAAGGCTTCCACGCCCAGGCCGTCCTCGCTGGGGCGGTTGAAGCGAAAGCCCTTGGCGTCGGCGCGCCAGGTGATCGGGCGGCCGTCGGCGCGGGCTTCGGCCTGGGCCACTTGCAGCAGTTGGCTCAGGCGTTCGGCGTCTTTGCGCAGCAGCTGCAGTGGGTCGGGCTTGATGGTCAGGCTGATGGCGGCGCTGGCGATGCCGATGATCACCAGCACCACCATCAGTTCGATCAGGGTAAAGCCATGCTGTTTCATGGTGGCGTACCTGGAAAGCTGGCGAGGTTATGAAATAAAAACGTGCGAATTGGCCTGTAGGCTGGTGCCATGGACAAACAGGAGGTCCTTCCCATGGCATTTGCCCTTCGTTTTTCACCGGCCCATGGCGTACAGGCCCTGGGCGTGCTGGCGGCGTTGGCCGGCGTTGCGGTATGGACGCCGCTGCTGCTCACCTCGGCCGAATCCCATACGCCCCAGGTTGCGCCCCAGGCGTTGGCGACGCGCAGTGATAACCCCGCGCTGCAATGGTTCTCCACGGTGCCGGCGGCGGTGCAGGTCAAGGTTTCGGGGGTGCTGGCCGGGGCACGTGGTGCGGTGGCGATCCTCAGCCTCAACGAGGGCCCGCCGCGCAGCTTTTTACTCGGCGAGCACCTCAGCCCCGGCGTGCGCTTGACGGCCATCGCGGGTGACAGCGTCGAGATCGAGCGCGCGGGCGAGAAGGTGCGCGTGCCCCTCGACACATTACCGCAGGCGCCGGCCTTGCCGCGGTTCACTCGGCCTTGACCTGCGGCCTGGCCAGCGAAGTCTCCAGGCGGGCCAGGGGTGGTGCGTCGCGGCTGGCGTCCAGCACTTGCACATTGACCTGCAACAGCCGGTTATCGGGGCCGATGCTGATGGTTTGTTCGCAGCGCAGTTTCAAGCGCCCCTGATCACACGTGAACGTCCTCTTGCCGGGGCTCGCACGCCCCTCCAGGCGCAATTCCGCCAGGCGACTGTGTGCCGCCAGCAACGCCATGGACTTGTCGCGCAGCAGGCCGTTGCTCTGGGTCATCAGCCCGGCCACGCGCACGGCGGCGGCCATGGCCACGGCGATGATCGCCAGCGCCACCAGCACTTCTATCAAGGTAAAACCTTGCGCGTTGCGACGGCCGTACATGGCGCTCTCAAAGCCGGGAAACAGGCCCGCAGACTAGCGCCGCGAGTTGACCGATTGGCGACCGAAGCTCCCGAGGATTTTCAATACGACTGACATGTGTTCTTGCAACACTGCGCCACGAAACGCACTCAAGCCAAGGAATGTCGAGATGGATATCGCGCGCCTAACATCCCCCACGCCAGGCCCTCGCGGGCAACGTGGCTTTACCCTGATCGAGATCATGGTGGTGGTGGTCATCCTCGGGATCCTCGCGGCCATGGTGGTACCCAAGGTGCTCGACCGCCCGGACCAGGCGCGGGCTACCGCCGCGAAACAGGACATCGCCGGGTTGATGCAGGCGCTGAAACTCTATCGCCTCGACCACGGCACTTACCCCACCATGAACCAGGGTCTCAAGGTGCTGGTGGAACGCCCGGCCGATGCGAAGAACAGCAACTGGCGCGCCTACCTCGACCGCCTGCCCAACGACCCGTGGGGCCACCCTTATCACTACCTCAACCCGGGCGCCAACGGTGAGGTCGATGTGTTCTCCCTGGGCGCCGACGGCCAACCGGATGGCGAAGGCGTCAATGCCGATATCGGCTCCTGGCAGTTGTAAGGCGCGCCATGAAACGGTATTCGTCCGCAGCGGCGAAGCAGCGCGGCATGGCGATTATCAGCGCCTTGCTGATCGCCGCGGTGGTGGCGGTGATCGCCGGCGGCATGCTCACGCGCCAGACCGTCTTTACCCGCAGCCTGGAAGCCGAACAGTTGCGTGTGCAGGGCCAATGGCTGTTGCAGGGTGGCCTGGAACGCAGCCGTCAGCTGCTCTGGGCGGCGCGCCAGAAGGACGTGCTGACGCGCCTTGACCAGCCCTGGGTGCGCATCCAGGCCGGCGTGTTCGAGGGGCGGATCGACGATGAACAGGGCAAGTTCAACCTGCGCAACCTGGTTAACCGCGAACAGCTCGACGCCGAGCAATTGCACAGCTTCGAGCGCCTGTGCCGCACCCTTGGCGTGGACCCGGCCGTCAGCCGCCGCATCAGCCAACGGGTGATCGCTTCCTACGCACAAAAGGGGTTGCCCGCCAAATACCCGATGCTGCGCAGCCTCGACGACCTGAGGGGCCTCGAAGGCCTGACCCCCGAGGTGTTGCAGCGCCTGCAGGCCTACATCAGCGTGTTGCCTGGCAATACCTGGGTCAACGGCAACACCGCCAGCGCCGAAGTGCTCAGCGCGGTGGTGCCGCAGCTCAGCCTGTCCCAGGCCCATGGGCTGGTGGCCGAGCGCGACAATGGCCATTGGTTTATCAACCGTGGGGATTTCGTCAACCGTCTGCACTTGCCCCAGGTGGCGGTGGATTCGGTGCAAGTGGGCATTACCAGCGAGTGGTTTCGCCTGCAGGGCCAGGCGCGGCGCGAGCGCCGTCGAGTGACGATCGACGCGTTGTTGCATCGCCCCGAAGACCGTGAACCCAAGGTGATCTGGTCGCGGGTGGGCGTATGAAACGCTTGCGCATTGGCTTGCCGCCGCTGGACCAGGTCAGCGCTGAAAGCCGGGTGAAATTTGCCTGGCTAGACCGCGGTGTGGTGGTGTCCGAGGGGCATGAAAGCCTGGCGCAATTGGGCAAGAGCCGGCAGGCCGTGGACTGTTTTCTGCACCCGCGTGACAGCCTGCTCACCAGCCTTGAGCTGCCGCCATTACCTGCTGCAAAAACCCATGCGGCGGTGACCTGTGCGGCGCAGGCGTTGATCCTCGGCGCGTTGGACCAGATGCACGTGGCCCACGGCCCGCGCGACAGTCAGGGGCGTGTCCAGGTGGGCTGGGTGCCCAAGGCCGGCCTGGAACAGTTGGCCCAGGTACTGGCGCAGGTCCAGCTCAAGCTGCGTGGCCTGTACCCGGCGCCCTATGCCTTGCCGGTAGGCGCTGCGGCGTTGGACGACGGGTATCTGTTGACCCGCGATAGCCTGCAACAAGGGACGGTTCATCCGTTGGGATTGCAGGCGCTCGATCTGCCGCTGGTGGACGCCACCCAACGCTGGACTGGCGCGCTGCCCGGCTGGGGCCTGCACGGCCACCTCAATCAAACGGCCAGCGGTGGTTGGGGCAGGGCGCTGGCCTGTGTCGCCCTGGCCACCGCCATCTGGACCCTCGGCCTGAACCTCTACGCGGCGCGCCAAGTGGACGAAGGCCAACGGCTCAAGGCCCTGATGAGCCAGCAGGTACGCCAGGCATTCCCCGAATTGCCGGTGGTGCTCAACCCCTTGCAGCAGGCCCGCCAACAGCTGGCCGCGCGGCAAACCGGCGCGGCGGCCGACCCTGGCCAGCGCTTTACCAGCCTGTTGCAGATCGGCGGCAGCAACTTGCCGTTCATGGTGGGCAGCGTCGACAGCCTGGTTTTCGAACAAGGGCGCTTGCACCTTGGGTTGCTGACCGACACTCACAGCCCGACGCTGCCAGGCGAGGCGCAGGCCGCGTTGGCCCAGGCCGGTTTTACCGCGACCCGCGATGACCACGGCTGGACCCTTGGCCTGGCGCAACCGGCAGAGCAAGCGGGAGCCAGCGATGAATAAGTGGCGCCGTCTGCGTAGCCAGGCCCAGGGCTTCTGGCGCGGCCTGGCCCTGCGTGAACAACGCCTGCTCAGCGGCGCCAGCCTGGTCCTGGCGGGCATGCTGACCTGGCTGGTGCTGGTGCAGCCTGCGTTGAAGAAGATCGACTACTGGCAGGCCGAAACCCCGAAATTGCGCGCCCAAGCCGCCGCCTTGCAAGTGCTGTTACAGGGCGTCGCGGCGCCTCGGCACGCCGACGAAAGCGCACTGCGCCAGACCCTGGACAGCGCCGGCCTGCAAGGCCGCTATCAGTTGCAGGCCCTGGAAACCGGTGGCTGGCGCCTGACCTTCGACAACGCCCCGGCCGATGCCGTGGTGGACTGGTTGCTGGGCAACCCCCGTGCATTTTCCCTAGAGGTGTCCGAGGCGCGCTTGCAGCGTAGCGCGGACGCCGTCGACAACTCGGCCGGCACTGTGTCCGGGACCGTTCGCATGGATCAGGCGCTTGGCGCTAAGGAAGCTTCATGAAGTGGTCAGTCCCCAACCCCGCGCCTTTTCGAAAGGTCGCGCCGCTGCTGTTACTGGCCTTGAGCGCGTGCAGCCATAACCCGCCGCCCGACACGCCGTTGCTGGTGGACAGCGAGCTTGGCCAGCCCTTGGCCGACACCCGGCGCAGCGGCGAAACCATGCTCGATCGCCAGCGCGAACCGGCGCCCACGCCGCGCGTCCAGCACCCGCTGACCAACAGTGCCCGTGCTCATGCCCCGACCACCGTCAAGGCGCGCAACCCGCTGGGCGATCAGCCGGTGCAACTGAATTTCGTCGATGCCGATATCCAGGCCGTGGTGCGTGCGCTGTCCCGTGCCACCGGTCAGCAATTCCTGGTCGACCCACGGGTTAAAGGCAACCTGACCCTGGTCAGCGAAGGCCAGGTGCCGGCCCATCAAGCCTATGACATGCTGTTGGCGGCGTTGCGCATGCAGGGGTTCAGCGTGGTCGACGTCGGCGGTGTGGCCCAGGTGGTGCCCGAGGCCGATGCCAAGTTGCTCGGCGGGCCGATCTACAGCGCCGGCAGCAGCGGTATGCAGACGCGGACCTTTCGCCTGCAATATGAAAACGCGGTAAACCTGATCCCAGTGCTGCGCCCCATCGTGTCGCCGAACAACCCGATCAACGCCTACCCCGGCAACAACAGCATCGTCATCACCGACTACGCGGAAAACCTCGCGCGGGTGGCGCAGATCATCGACGGCATCGACACCCCCGGCGCCATCGACACCGACGTGGTGAAGGTGCAGAACGGCATTGCCGTGGACATCGCCACCATGGTCAGCGAACTGCTGGATACCCAGGGCGCCGACCAGACCCAGAAGATCAACGTGGTCGGCGACCCACGCTCCAACTCGATCATCATTCGCGCCGGCAGCCCCGAGCGCACCGAGCTGGCGCGCAACCTGATCTACAAGCTCGACAACGCCCAGAGCAACCCGAGCAATATGCACGTGGTGTACCTGCGCAACGCCCAGGCGGGCAAGCTGGCGCAGTCGCTGCGCGGCTTGCTCACCGGCGAGAGCGACTCGGGTGTCAGCGAGGAAGCACGGGGCAAGCTCAGCGCCATGGGCGGCACTGGCCAGGCGACCCAAGGCAATACCACCACGCAGAACAGCAGCGGCACGCCCACCGGCAGCGGCGTACCGTCCGCGTATGGCCAGACCGGCACCACCGGCACCAGCGCCAACGGCAGCACCGCCAGCGATCAGAACACCGCGTTCAGCGCCGGCGGCGCGACCATCCAGGCTGACGCCACCACCAACACGTTGCTGATCTCCGCGCCCGACCCGCTGTACCGCAACCTGCGCGAAGTGATCGACATGCTCGACCAGCGCCGCGCCCAGGTGGTGATCGAAAGCCTGATCGTCGAAGTCGGCGAAGACGACGCCAGCGAGTTTGGCGTGCAATGGCAGGCTGGCAACCTGGCGGGCAAGGGCGGCTTCGGCGGCGTCAACCTGGGCGGCAGCGGGGTCAATGGCACGCCCACCAGCAAGACCAGCATCGACGTATTGCCCAAGGGCCTGAATATCGGCCTGGTCAATGGCACCGTGGACATCCCCGGCATTGGCAAGGTGCTCGACCTCAAGGTGCTGGCCCGTGCGTTGAAGAGCAAGGGCGGTACCAATGTGCTGTCGACGCCGAACCTGCTGACCCTGGACAACGAAGCCGCGAGCATTTTTGTCGGGCAGACCATTCCGTTCGTCACCGGCAGTTATGTGACGGGCGGCGGTGGCACCAGCAATAACCCGTTCCAGACCGTGCAGCGTGAAGAAGTGGGGCTCAAGCTGAATGTGCGCCCGCAGATCTCCGAGGGCGGCACGGTGAAGCTGGATATTTACCAGGAGGTCAGCAGCGTGGATACCCGGGCTTCGGTGGCGGCGGGCACGGTGACCAACAAGCGCGCGATCGATACCAGCATCTTGCTGGACGACGGGCAGATCATGGTGCTTGGCGGGTTGTTGCAGGATGGCTATAGCCAGAGCAATGACGCGGTGCCTTGGCTCTCGGATATTCCGGGGTTGGGGGCGTTGTTTCGCAATGAAAAGCGCAGTGTGAGCAAGACCAATTTGATGGTGTTTTTGCGGCCTTACATTATTCGTGACGGTGGGGCGGGGCGCAGTATTACGTTGAATCGGTATGAGTTTATGCGCCGGGCGCAGGGTGGGTTGCAGCCGGAGCGTAGTTGGGCGATGCCGGATGTGCAGGCGCCGCAGTTGCCTTCGGTGGAGAAGGCGATTCCTGGGGCGCAGCAACAGCAGCAGGCGCCGCGGGCGGTGATTCGGGCGGTGCCGGTTTCTGGTTCTGGGGGGAGGCCGTGAGTGTTTTGATGGTGTACATATCCGTTGCTGCGGGAGCGGTGGCTGGCGGGTTGGGGTGCATATCCGTTGCTGCGGTAACGGCGGCTGGCGGGGGGGTGTACATATCCATTGCTGCGGTAACGGCCACCTATGGTTCCGCTCTTACAGCGGGTCACTTTTGGAAGGCCCCAAAAGTAACCAAAAGGTCTGTGCCCCACCACTCGGCACCTCGCCTAGGCTCGGTGTGCCCGAACGAAGGCTTTGGAGCGTGGGCCGCCGTCATGGGCCATCCCTGGCCCAGGACGGCTAACCCGGCGTCCTGCCGGGTTACCCACGCTCCAAAGCCTGCGTTCGGCCAGCGTGGTTTAACGGGGCGCCGAAGATCAAAAGCCAAAGCGCGGCGGCCTTCGAGCCGACCGGTGTTGTGGCTGGTGTACTCGGTTAAGTGTGGGAGGGGGCTTGCCCCCGATGAGGGCGTGTCAGTCACTTATTTGTTGACTGACCCACCGCCATCGGGGGCAAGCCCCCTCCCACATTTGGATCTCCACAGGTCAGAGATCTCCATAGGTCAGGTAGACCTCGTTCCGCTTTTGCTCTGCTTTTGCTCTGCTTTTGCTCTGGCTTTTGCTCTTGATCTTAGGCGTCCCGTAAAACCACGCTGGCCGAACGCAGGTTTGAATCCGTGGGTAACCCGGCAGGACGCCGGGTTAGCCGTCCTGGGCCAGGGATGGCCCATGACGGCGGCCCACGGATTCAAGCCTGCGTTCGGGCACACCGAGCCTAAGCGAGGTGCCGAGTGGTGGGGCAAGAGCCCTTTTGGTTACTTTTGGGGCTCTTTTCCAAAAGTGACCCGCTGTAAGAGCGGAACCGCCAGTAGCCGTTACCGCAGCAATGGATATGTACACCCCCCCGCCAGCCGCCATTACCGCAGCAACGGATATGCCCACGCCCACCCCCAAAAAGGGCCCACCCCATGAGCCTTCTGCCCTACGCCTGGGCCAAATCCCAACGCATCCTCCTGCGCCCCAGCGAGCAGGGCATGCTGCTGACCGTCTGCCCCTCAACCCCCGGCTGGTCCATCAGCGAAGTCCATCGCCAGTTCGGCCAGGCCCGCCTCGAGCAAGTGCGCGATGACGAACTCGACGGCCTGCTCGCCAGCGCCTATGCCGATACAGGCAGCGCCGCCGCTGTGGTCGGCGCTGCCGAAAACGAAGTCGACCTCGACCGCCTGATGCAGGACATGCCCGAGATCACCGACCTGCTCGATACCCAGGACGGCGCGCCGGTGATCCGCATGATCAACGCCTTGCTGACCCAGGCCGCGCGGGACGAGGCCAGTGATATTCATATCGAGCCGTATGAAACCCATTCTGTGGTGCGCTACCGCGTCGATGGCACCCTGCGTGACGTGGTGTCGCCGCGCAAGGCGTTGCATGGTGCGCTGGTGTCGCGCATCAAGATCATGGCCCAGCTCGACATCGCCGAAAAACGCTTGCCCCAGGATGGCCGTATTGCCCTGCGCGTGGCCGGGCGGCCGATTGATATTCGCGTGTCGACCGTGCCCACCGGGCATGGCGAACGCGTTGTGATGCGCTTGCTGGACAAGCAGGCCGGGCGTCTGCAATTGGAGACCCTGGGCATGGAGCCGCAGTTGCTCGCGCGCCTCGACACCTTGATTCGCCAGCCCCATGGCATCGTGCTGGTCACCGGGCCCACCGGCAGCGGCAAGACCACCAGCCTGTACGCGGCCCTGGCGCGGCTGGATGCGAGCACCAGCAATATCCTCACCGTCGAAGACCCGGTGGAGTACGACCTGCCGGGTATCAGCCAGATCCAAGTCAACGCCAAGATCGACATGACCTTCGGCCTCGCGCTGCGGGCGATCCTGCGTCAGGACCCGGACATCATCATGATCGGCGAAATCCGCGACCTGGAGACCGCCCAAATCGCCGTGCAGGCCTCGCTCACCGGCCACCTGGTGCTCGCCACCTTGCACACCAACGACGCGGTGTCGGCGGTCAACCGCCTGATCGACATGGGCGTCGAACCGTTTTTGCTGGCCTCGTCACTGCTGGGCGTCTTGGCCCAGCGCCTGGTACGGCGCCTGTGCCCGCATTGCAAGCAGGAAGACCCCGCCGCGCCCGGCACCTGGCGCCCGGTGGGCTGCGCGCAGTGCAACCAGATCGGCTACAGCGGGCGTACCGGCATTCATGAGTTGTTTTGCGTCGACGACGATATCCGCAGCCTGATCCACCAAGGCGCCGGCGAGCAGGATTTGCGCGTGGCCGCACGCCGTGCGGGGATGTTCAGCATGCGTGAAGACGGCGAGCGCTGGGTGCGCAGCGGCGCCACCGCACCGGAAGAAATCCTGCGCGTGACACGGGACGCCTGATGAATCGCTATCGTTATGAAGCCGCCGATGCCAGCGGCAAAGTCGAGGCCGGGCACCTGGAGGCCGACAGCCAGAGCGGGGCGTTTGCCGTGCTGCGCAGCCGTGGCCTGACCGCGCTGCGGGTGCAGGTCGAAGGCAGTCAGCAAAGCGCCGCCGGCAGCAGCCTGTTCAGCGCCAAGCTGTCGGACAACGACCTGGCTTGGGCCACGCGGCAACTGGCGAGCCTGCTCGGCGCCAGCCTGCCGTTGGAGGCGGCGCTGAGCGCCACGGTGGAGCAGGCCGAGAAAAAGCACATCGCCCAGACCCTGGCCGCTGTGCGTGCCGATGTGCGCGGCGGCATGCGGTTGGCGGATGCCTTGGCGGCACGGCCACGGGACTTCCCGTCGATCTACCGCGCACTGATCGCGGCGGGGGAGGAGTCCGGTGACCTGGCCCAGGTGATGGAACGCCTGGCGGACTACATCGAAGAGCGCAACAACCTGCGCGGCAAGATCCTCACTGCGTTCATCTACCCCGGTGTGGTGGGGCTGGTGTCGATCGGCATCGTGATTTTCCTGCTCAGCTACGTGGTGCCCCAGGTGGTCAGCGCGTTTTCCCAGGCGCGCCAGGACCTGCCGGGGCTGACCCTGGCGATGCTCAACGCCAGCGACTTTATCCGCGCCTGGGGCTGGCTGTGTTTCGGCGGTATCGTCGGCAGCTTCTGGGGTTGGCGCCTGTACCTGCGCGACCCGGTGGCGCGATTGAACTGGCACAGCCGGGTGCTGCGCCTGCCGCTGATCGGGCGTTTTGTGCTGGGCCTGAACACCGCGCGGTTTGCCTCGACCCTGGCGATCCTCGGCGGTGCCGGCGTGCCGTTATTGCGCGCGCTGGAAGCGGCGCGGCAAACCCTGTCCAACGAGCGCCTCAGCCAGTGCGTCAACGATGCCACGGCCAAGGTGCGCGAAGGCGTCAACCTGGCCCCGGCGCTGGCGGTGGAGAAAGTCTTCCCGCCGGTACTGATCCACCTGATCGCCAGCGGCGAAAAAACCGGCTCGTTGCCGCCGATGCTCGAACGCGCCGCGCAGACCCTGTCGCGGGACATCGAACGGCGTGCCATGGGCATGACCGCGTTGCTGGAGCCGTTGATGATCGTAGTAATGGGCGCGGTGGTGCTGGTGATCGTGATGGCGGTGCTGTTGCCGATCATCGAGATCAACCAACTGGTGACCTGACTCCCACATTGGACCCTGTCTGTTCAGTCGATTTTGGGGCGGGCCGATATCGCCGGCCCTCAACCTCGGGTTCCTCATTCCGTCACATCCACCCCCCTCGCCACAGCCCGCGCCGCCTTGACGAAACCCACGCTGAAACCCCGCTGTCACCTGCCGCCAAACCGCTCAAAAGCATGACCAAAACACCCGAGAATCTTTTTAAAAATCAAGCCCTTCCTCCCGAGGTTTTTTCGTTTTGCTGTCATCGGAAGCTGCCAAATTCCTAACCCATGGCCTCACCCCTCGCCACCCCCGACACACGGCTTGGGACCGAAGCCATGGCGTCATGCAAGAGCCATCTACCCCAAACGTACAAACACGATGAAAGGAGATTCTTCATGTTTAAGCGCAACGTTCTCGCGGTATCCATGACCCTCGCTGCACTGTGCTCGGCACAGGCTGCAATGGCTGACATCAACGGCGGTGGTGCGACCCTGCCACAGAAGCTGTACCAGACCTCCGGTGTGCTGACTGCCGGTTTCGCCCCTTACATTGGTGTGGGCAGCGGGAATGGCAAGGCAGCCTTCTTGACCAACGATTACACCAAGTTCGTGGCTGGCGTGAGCAACAAGAACGTGCACTGGGCCGGTAGCGATTCGAAGCTGACTGCGACTGAACTGTCGACCTACGCCACCAACAAACAACCTACCTGGGGCAAATTGATCCAGGTGCCTTCGGTGGCTACTTCGGTTGCCATTCCTTTCCGCAAGAGCGGTGCCAACGCGGTTGACCTGAGCGTTTCAGAGCTGTGTGGTGTGTTCTCCGGCCGTATCACTGACTGGAGCGGGATTTCGGGCGCTGGCCGTACTGGCCCGATCACGGTTGTCTATCGCAGCGAGAGCAGCGGTACCACCGAGCTGTTCACGCGTTTCCTTAACGCCAAGTGCACTGAGACCGGCACTTTCAACATCACCACCACCTTCGGCACCAGCTACACCGGTGGCCTGCCTGCCGGCGCTGTTGCCGCCACTGGCAGCCAGGGCGTGATGGATGCCGTGAACGATACTTCTGTCGCTGAAGGCCGCATCACCTACATGAGCCCTGACTTCGCTGCGTCTACGCTGGCCGGTCTGGACGACGCCACCAAGGTTGCCCGTGTTGGTAAAAACACGGCTAAGGGCATCAAAGGCGTATCGCCAGCTCCGAGCAATGTTTCCGACGCCATTGCTCAGGTTCTGCCACCTAACGACCCGAGCGCTCCGCTCGATGTCACCAACCCGGACAACTGGGTTCCAGTGTTCGGTAAAACAGGCGTGGCCGGTGTCCAGCCGTACCCGGATTCGGGCTACCCAATCCTCGGCTTCACCAACCTGATCTTCAGCCAGTGCTACGCCGACGCTACCCAGACCAGCCAAGTGCGTGCCTTCTTCACCAAGCACTTTGGCGACACCAACAACAACGACGACGCCATCACGGCCAACCGTTTCGTACCGCTGCCAGATAACTGGAAAACCGCCATCACCGATAACTTCGTGACGGCAAGCAGCGCGTTGAGCATCGGCAAAACCAACGTTTGCAACGGCATCGGTCGTCCGCTGTAACCCAAGCTTTCACCGACCTGCAACACCTGATCAGCAACGGCCTGTGCCGTTGCTGATTTTTTGCGTTGCGATTTCTTCTGTAGGAGCGAGCTTGCTCGCGAAGGTCGTCAACGATGACGCGGGCCTGCTGAATGCCTGCGGCGTCCTCACGTTTTTCGCGAGCAAGCTCGCTCCTACAGAAACTGTGCGTCGTCCTTATCGGGCCGTTACCAGTCCTTTATGAACTTTGCATGACAGAAGTTCAGTCGCGCCCCCCGCCAACCGCCTAACCCTCATACACAAGCCTGTCTTGCCCCTGGGCGCCAATAAAGAAGGAAGATTCCCGATGGTCCGCTGCAAATCGCCGGTTAACCTGAAAGCCCAAGAGACGGTCCTGCGGCTCAAGCCCTTGGCCCACGCCATTGCCTTGTTGATGGTGGCAGGCAATGCCCAGGCGGCCACGGCGTTCAGTTCCGGTTGGTTTGCCGACAAAGGCGCGTCCCAGGCCGCGACGGCGGCGCGGATCAGTGCCGGGCAGGTGCCGGGGGTTCCAACGCTGAACCAGCAAGCGCGGGTCAACCAGCAGATGGCGCGCTCGATCAGCAACTTGAATACCAGTGTCGCGGCGATTGCAGCGCAGCAGGCGGCGCAAGCGGCAGGGCGCCAGGCGGCGTTTGGCCAGGTGTCGACGATTCCCGATGGCCTGGGCAAGGGCGGCCTGCAAGTTGACAACAGCCTGACCCAGGGCTGGACCAACGCCAAGGGCCCGACCCAGAGCCAATCTGGCGGCAAAACCACGGTGAGCATCGAACAGACGGCTGACAAGGCGATCCTCAATTGGGAGACCTTCAACGTCGGGCGCAACACCACCGTGGATTTCCAACAGCAGTCCAGTTGGGGCGTACTCAACCGCGTCAACGATCCTGATGCGCGACCCAGCGAGATCCAGGGCCAGATCAAGGGGGCTGGCACGGTGATGATCGTGAACCGCAACGGTGTGGTCTTCAATGGTACCAGCCAGGTCAACGTGCGCAATCTCGTGGCCGCCGCTGCGACCATCACTGATGAGCAGTTCACCCAGCGCGGTATTTACGTGGATGGCACCGGCACCCAGCCGACCTTCACCGACGCAGCGGGCAAGGTCCAGGTACAGCGCGGCGCGCTGATCCAGACCCACACCCCGTCCACCTCGACGGATGCGGGCGGCTATGCCTTGCTGCTCGGTTCAGAGGTCGAAAACGCCGGCACCATCAGCACCGCCAAGGGGCAGACCACCCTGGCGGCCGGTGACAGTTTTTACATCCGCAAGGGGGTCGGCACCACCGGCAACGATCGTTCCACCACCCGTGGCAACGAAGTGGCGACCAGCCTTAACACTGGCAGCAGTGCCGGCAAGGTCAGCAACAGCGGTTTGATCATGGCCTCCACCGGCGATATCACCCTGACCGGGCACCAGGTGCAGCAAAACGGCGTGGCCCTGGCCAGCACCTCGGTGGACACCCGTGGCACGATTCACCTGCTCAATTCCGCCACCGACACCACCGGCAGTGTGACCCTGGGCGAGGGCAGCACCACCGCGATCCTGTTGGACAGCAGTGGCAGCACTGCGCTGAACAGCCAGCAAAGCAATGGCCTGACCAAGCTCGACGGCACCCCCGCCAACCTGATCACCGGTCTGTTCAACAACCTCAGCGCCGTGGCCGATCGCACCGACCAATCGCGTATCGAGATCGTCAGCGGCGGCACCGTGGATTTCCAGAAGGGCTCGATCACCCTGGCGACCGGCGGCCAGGTCGCCGTAAGCGCCGCCGGCCGCAGCCTGGTGCGCGATGGGGCGATGATCGACGTGTCCGGTGCGGTAGGCGTCAAGGTGTCGATGGAAGCCAACAACATCAAGATCAACGTGCAGGGCAACGAGCAGCGCGATGCGCCGGTCAACCGTGACAGCGGGCAGTTGATCAACAACGATGTGTGGGTCGACCTGCGCGAGCTGGTGTTTGTGCCCGCCGGCACCAACGGCTATGCGACGGATCGCTGGTACACCGCCGGCGGCTTGCTGGAAGTCGGTGGCTACCTCGGCACCCAGGGCCACTCGGTGGGTGAGTGGATGGCCCAGGGCGGTACCGTGACCTTTACCGGCAAGGACGTGGTGACCCAAAAGGGCGCGCAGATCAACCTGTCGGGTGGCACCGTGGATGTGCAGGCCGGTTATATCCAACAGACCTGGCTCAAGGGCCCCGATGGGCGCTTGTATGAAGTGTCCAGGGCGCCGGGCGACATTCTCTATTCCGGTTTCTACAAGGGGTTTGAAGACACCAGTAAACGCTGGGGCCAGACCGAGTATTACTACAACCCCATGATCGCCAAGCAACGCCGTTACGAGTCGGGTTACACCGTGGGCCGCGATGCCGGCAAGCTGGTGGTCGGAATCACCAGCGCGGTGCTGGAAGGGCAACTGATCAGTGACGTCTTCCAGGGCGATCGCCAGACCCAGGCGCCAAACCTCAACCTCGACGGTTACCAGCAGTCACAGAAGGCCATGGCCCAGCGCGCGCAGTTGATCATTGGCGGGTACACACCGGTCTATAACAAGACCACCGGCACCCTGCGCTATGCCCTGAACGGCACTGCCGCCGAAGTGCTGATTGACAGCAACACCCAAAAGATCGCCGAGGGCCTGGACCTCAGCACCGCACTGCCGGCGGATCGCCAAGGCAAGCTGGTGCTCGACAGCGATCAGCTCAATGGCTACTCACTGAGCGCGATCAAAGTCGGTGCCACTCAGCAGATCACCGTCAACGGTGCGCTCACGGTGGCGGATGGCGGCGATATCACCTTGTTCGGGCCAGGGGTCAACCTCAACGCCAACCTCACGGCCCATGGTGGCAGCATCAATGCCGGTAACATTCTCAGCCAGGTCGACCCGCTTAAAGCCGGGGCTGTGGGTGACACGATCCTGGCGGGGGGCGGTATTGTCGACGTCGCCGGCGGGGTCAGGCTGGACACCACCGGGCGCTGGAACAACCTGCTGCTGGACCCAGCCAATACCGCCGGTGTGGCCTATGTGAACGGCGGCAAGGTGTCGCTGCGTAGCACCGCGAATGTCAACCTGGCGACGGGCAGTGTGGTGGACGTGGCTTCCGGTGGCACGCTGGGTGTGAATGGCACCCTCACTGGCGGCAAGGGCGGTGACGTGACCCTGGCGGCCCTTGGCACTTTGGCGCTGGACGGCGAGATTCGTGGCTATGGCGTCAGCGGCGGCGGCACCCTGGCGTTGCAGGCGCGCCAGGTGCAGATAGGCGACAGCGCCACGGCGCCGGCCGCCGACACCTTGCAACTGGCCGGCGACTTCTTCAATAAGGGCTTCTCGGCCTATGACATTACCGGCAATGAAGGGCTGCTTGTCACCGATGGCACCCAGGTGGATGTCACCACGCCGGTCTACCGTTTGGGCGAACAGACATCCGGCGTTTCGAGCGGCAGCGACCCGGCCGCTGCCCTTGAGCGCTGGACGCCAGCGTTGTACCAGGAAAACCCGACCCAAGGCGTATTGAACCAGCGCCTGGGTGCCAGCTTGAGCTTGACCGCGGGTCATCAGGACTCCACTGCGGCCGACCTGGCCACCACGACCCTGACCGTAGGCCAAGGCGCGGTGATCAATGTCGACCCCGGCCAGGGCATCAACCTGCGCAGCGTCGGCCAGCTGACGATGAACGGTACTCTCAATGCCTGGGGCGGGAGCGTCAGCCTCGGCGGCCTGACGGTGGGCAGCTCCGAAGCGACGAATGCCGTTGGCCATGGCCGCTCGATCTGGGTGGGCGAGAACGCGCTGATCGACGTGGCGTCGCGGGCGGTTACGGCGGTGAACAACCGTGGGGGGGTCTACGGTCAGGTGCGCAGTGGCGGCAAGATCAGCATCGGCGGCGATATCGACCTGGCGACCGGCATTGCCAAGGCCAGCGACCTGTTTGTGGTGGTGCGCAAGGGCGCGCGCCTGGATGCTTCGGGTGCCCAGGCGGCGCTGGACATTCCAGGCCAGGGCCGGGTGTTGGTCGCGAGCAAGGGCGGCAGCATCAGCTTGGCCTCCAACAATGGCCTGTACCTGGACGGCAGCGTTGTCGCCCGGGCCGGTGGTGCGGGGGCGGCGGGCGGTAGTTTGTCGCTGGCGCTGGAAAGCCCGTATTACGCCAAGAGTACGGTCACCGACAGGGTGCTCAATGTGCGCGAGCTGGTGATCAGTCAAGTCCATCAAGACAGCCTCTTACCGGGTACCGCCGATGCCGCGGCTGCGAGCCTGGAATACGGTCATGGCCGCCTTGGGGTGGATCAGGTCAGCGCTGGTGGTTTTGACAACCTGGCTTTGCTCAGCAACGGCCTGTTGAGTTTTGACGGCGACGTGGCGTTGAACATGGGCCAGAGCCTGCGCCTGTACAGCGGCGCCATGGGCCTGACTGAAAACGCTGCCGCTAATGCCCGTATCAACCTGTCGGCGCCTTACCTGTTGTTGGCGGGCATCCTTGCGCCGCTGGATCCCACAAAGGACCAATACCTGCATCCGGTGTTGACCTCAGGCATGTCGCGACGCGCCAGTCAGGCGGTATTCAACGCCGGTGGCAACCTGATCGATGTGCGCGGCAATGTGCTGATGGGCAACAAGAGTGATCTGACGCTGGCCGATGGCAGCCTGGTGACTGTCGACCGTCGCGGTTTCGACGATGTACAACTGACGAGCCAGGGCGACCTGCGCTTCTTGGCCGGTGCCGATGCAAACGTGATTGCCCAGGGCATCAGCACACAACTGATGACCCGGGGGGACATGACCCTGAGTGCCGCACAGCTGTACCCCGCGACCGAAGTCGGGGCGCGGGTGATCGCCGGTTACCTGGACGGTCTCAGCAACAATGGCACCGGCTTCAACTACGACCCGACGCGTACCTTGACCATTGCACGCACCGGTGACAGCCAGAGCGCCACGCCGTATTCGGCGTTCGGTCGCCTGCAATTGGGCGGCCCTACCATCAAGCAGGGCGGGGTGATACGCGCGCCCCTGGGGCTGATCGAAATTGGCAGCCTGGGCTCCAGTCGTGTCGAATTGCTGCCTGGCAGCCTTACCTCGGTGAGTGGCAAGGGGTTGGTGCTGCCCTATGGCGGCACGGTGGATGGGCAGGTTTATAAGTACAACGGCAAGACGGTGACGTTCATCGGCCAAGGAGGCTCAGCCCTCAACGGCACCCTTAATGTCGGCATGACGTTGGGCGGTGAGTCGGTGTTGGTGCGGCCTGGTGCTACCGTTGATCTGTCCGGCGGTGGCGAGCTGCTCGGGGCCGGGTTCATTTCCGGGCGCGGCGGCTCCACGGATGCGCGCTACAACCCGTTGGTGCAGTTCGGCGCAAATGGTGGCTTTGTGTTGCCG
The DNA here is from genome assembly GCF_029457515.1 of Pseudomonas sp. G11. Taxonomy (NCBI): domain Bacteria; kingdom Pseudomonadati; phylum Pseudomonadota; class Gammaproteobacteria; order Pseudomonadales; family Pseudomonadaceae; genus Pseudomonas; species Pseudomonas sp. G11. The sequence goes on along the minus strand of NZ_CP120377.1, from coordinate 4,963,952 downwards.
GGGCTGGGCACTAACCCGGTCTATGCGATTGTGCCCGGCGCGCAACCGGGCTACGCCCCGGTAGCACCGGAGGGTGGGGCCGTCGAGCCGCTTGTGGGCCAGCAGATCACGATCGGTGCTGGTGTGCCGGGGCTGGCGGCGGGCACTTATACGCTGATGCCGTCCACCTATGCCCTGATGCCGGGGGCGTTCAGGGTGGAAATCAACGGCCTGGCCGGCCTTGGCAGTCAAGGGGCAGCCCAACTGATGGGCAACGGCTCATGGTCCACTGCCGGGCAGCTGTCCATCGCCAACACCGGCATCAGCGACAGCATCGCGAGCCAAGTGATCCTGACCTCCGCCGATACCTTGCGCCGTTACTCCCAGTACAACGAAACCAGCTACGCGCAATTTGCCATAGCCGATGCCGCGCGGCTCGGTGTCCCACGGGCATTGCTGCCTGTGGATGCGAAGACCTTACAACTGGCCTTGCGCCTGGGGGCCGGGGCGGATGCTTTTTCGTTCCAGGGCAATGGTCGCTTCGAGGCCGCTGAAGGGGGGTACGGGGGTACCGTTGCGCTGATGAACGTAGACCACAGCGGTCTAGGCAACGACCTCGAAATCGTGGCTGCCGGCCGGGGCGCCACCAGTGGTTTCAACGGTATCACCGTGGATGCCGACAGCTTGAATTCGCTGGGTGCCGCGCGCCTGATGATCGGGGGGACGACAGTGGTCAACTACGGCCAGGCGGGCAACTACATAACCCTTGCCAACGGCACCACTGGCGCTCTCGTCTTGCGAGAGGGCGCGAGCCTGGCGGCGCCGGAAGTGTTCCTGGTGGCTTCCACCGGTTCCATCGTGGTGGAGCAGGGGGCGTCCATCAATACTATCGGGCGTGGCAAGGCCAGTTATGACGCGCGTGACGGTTTCATCTACAACCTGGCCAACACACTGGCGGTTTCCAACGGTTTGCTCAATGTGGTCGCAGCGGCGCAACCGGATGTCGGCCGCGGCATCCAGTTGGGGGTATGCAACAACGCGCCGTGCACTGGGCAGACCGCCCTGTACTCCGAAGGCAGCATTGTCGCCTTGACCGACAGCACCCTGCAGATGGGCGATCAGGTGCGTTATGGCACCCGTCACCTCAACCTGGGGCTGACCAGCATCAACGTTGGCAGCCCGCAAGCGCTGGCCGACGCCGCGGCGGGGAATCGCTTGCCAGCGGGCCTGACCCTCACCCAGCAAGTGCTCGACCGCCTGCTGCGCGGCGACACTCAATTTGGCGCTCCGGCCCTGGAAACCCTGCAACTGTCGGCGCGGGACAGCTTCAATTTCTACGGCTCCGCCACCCTCGACACCTACGATGCGGTGACCGGCAAGTCCCTGTTGAACAACCTGATGCTCTCCACCCCGGCGATCTACGGTTCCGGGGGCGCGAATGATGTGGCGACCATCCATACCGCCAACCTGATCTGGCAGGGCGCCGAGGCAGCCCCTGGCATGGTGGTGGCGGGTGGTGCGGGCACCGGCAGCGGGCGCCTGGATATCAACGCCGAACGCATCGTGTTCGGTTATGGCGAGTTTGCCCAAGCCAGCACCACGGCAACGTTGAAGCACCTCGCCCTGGGCTTTGCCAATGTCAACCTGAATGCCAGCGACCGCATCACCGCCAACCACAAGGGCAGCCTTTCGGTGTACCAGAGCCAAGGTGCCTATGACGCGCTCAAGGGCTTTGCCTACAGTGGCGGCAACCTGAATATCCTCACGCCACTGATGACCGGCGAAGCCGGCTCGGTGAATAAAATCACCGCGGGTGGCGCCATCGACATCAGCGCATCGGCAGGCCCGGTGGGTAAAGTGGAAGGCCTGGGCGGCGAGCTGTCGCTGCAGGGCGACAGCCTTCGCCTGGCCAGCGCGGTGGTACTGCCCAGCGGCAAGGTCACCCTGGGCGCCCGTGGCGACGTGGTGCTGACCGACAACGCATCGGTTGATGTGTCCGGTCGCTCGATCGTTTTCAACGACCTGACCAAATACAGCGCGGGGGGCGACGTGGTGCTGGAGAGTCGCGCAGGCAATGTGCAGCAGGCCGCGGGCTCGACCATCGACTTGTCGGCGCAGTACAACCAGGCGGGCAAGCTACGCGCCGTGGCGGTGGGCGGCACGGCCGGCACCGTCGACCTGGCGGGCAAGATCCTTGCGGGTAGCAGCGGTTATTACGATGCCGGCGGCACCTTGGTGCCGTACCTGGCCGGCGCGGTGGAAGTCCAGGCCCAGCACCTGGGTGGCAGCGGCAGCTTGAGTGACCAGTTCACCGCCCTCAACCAGCGTCTCAACCAGGGCCAGGTCTTTGGCGCGCGCAGCTTCCAGCTCAAGCAGGGCGACCTGATCATCGGCGACGGAGTCAAGGCCAACACCGTGGATGTCTCGGTGGACAGCGGCACGTTGCGCGTGACTGGCCGGGTGGACGCCAGTGGCGAGCGCGTCGGCAGCATCAACCTGGCTGGCAAGAACGGCCTGACCCTGGACGGCACTGCGGTGCTTGACGCCCATGGCACGCAATTGCGCGTGGACAGCTACGGCAAGATCATTGATTCGCCGAACCGCGCCATCGTGGTCCTGGGTTCCGGCACCGGCCAACTGACCCTGGCCGATGGGGCGCGAATTGACCTGCGCCATGGTACCGAAGCCGCCACCGCCAATGACGGGCGCAACCGTGGCACGTTGGAACTGAATGCGCCGCGCCTGGGTGCCGATGACATCGCGATCGACGCCAGTGGACGCTTGACGATCCAGGGCGCGCGCTCGATCGCCCTCAATGGCATGGCCACCTATGATAATGCGCCGCTCGGGACCGGTACGACCGCCAGCGGCAGGCCGTATCAGGTCATCACCCAGAAATACCTGGATGACATACACGGTCTCAACACCACGTTCATCGATGCGGCGTTGAGTAACACCAACCTGGTACAGAACAAGCTGGCCGGTCTGAACAATGCGACCTACGGCGATACGTTCCACCTGCGTCCCGGCGTAGAAATCATCAGCAAAACCGCCGATGGCGACCTGGTGGTACAAGGCGACCTGGACCTGTCCGGCTATCGCTACGCCAGCCTGAAATCGCCTACCCGTGCGGTGACCGAGGCGGGCAGCCTGACGCTGCGCGCCGGTGGTAACCTGAATATCTACGGCAGCATCAATGACGGCTTTGCAGTGCCTGCAGCGACGGCGGATGACAACGGCTGGGTACTGCGTGCGGGTCTCGATTACACCGGCGGCGCGGTGGTAATACCGCGCAACGGTGTGATTCTGGCGGACGGTACGACGTTCCCAGGTGGCACGACGCTTAACTTTGACCTGCCGATCAAAGCGCGGAGCCTGCCGGCTGGCACCCGGCTGCCGGTCGCAGTGACCCTCGCTGAGGAACTGGTGCTTCCGGCCGGCACGGTGCTGGCGGGCGCCGTGCGCGATGCGACAGGGAGTGTGCTGTACCCGGCAGGCACCCTGTTAAGCACAGCGGTGACCTTCCCGGCTGACAGTATCCTGGATGCCGGGAACGTGTTGGTCAGTCTGACCGAAGTCAAGCAGATGACCTGGCCTGCTGGCGTGCCGCTGCCCAGCGTAGCCTCCGTGACCCTCTTTGGCACCAAGGAACTGCCTCGTGGTGCGCGGTTGCCGGAGGGCGTCAACTTTAAATTTCCGGGGGCCGCAAAGTCGATACAGTTGCGAGTGCCGGACCCAAACTATCCGAACCGTCTATGGGCCGCAGCGCCCATGCTGCCTGAGGGCTCCCAGTCGTGGTCGATGCGCCTAGTGGGTGGGGCCGATACCCAGGCGGCCAACAGCCGGATGCTGCTGGCGCATCCACAGGCCGGTGCCGGTGATCTGCGCCTGGCCGACAGCCATTACGGCGTCTTCGGTCCGAGCAAGATAGTGGGCAGCAGCGCGCGTTTCAGCGTAATCCGCACCGGTACGGCGGACCTGGAATTGCTGGCCGCGGGTGATTTAAGCATGGAATCGCTCTTCGGCGTCTACACCGCCGGCAGTCCCACCGCTGCCACCGCCGGTAGCCCGCAAGGTGCCTGGTTCCCGGATGGGGGAGGTAATGTGTTGTTGAAGGTCGGTGGCAACCTGACCGGCAACATTACCAGCAAGGCGAGGTCCACTGGCGGGCGGCCGGTGACTACCGATGGTGAGGTGGATTCGGTCAACGTCGGCAATTGGCTCTGGCGTCAAGGCAATGGTTTGAGCGGCAGCCAGGCGCAACCCACCGCCTGGTGGATCAACTTTGGCTCCAAGGTGCCGTTAGCGGGGCTAGCGGATCGGATGGTGGGCTTTACCGGGTTCGGCACCCTGGGCGGCGGCAATCTGAATGTCGAGGTCGGTGGCGATGCGGGGATGCTCAAGCCTGTGGCGAACCTGGCTGGCAACATAAGCCCGCGCAGCACGGGCCTGGTCCTGGCGGTAGGCAGTACTGGGCGGGTCGCGGCCGATGGCAGCCTGCAACTCACCGGCGGCGGCGATCTGAACGTGCGGGTGGGTGGGGCGGTGAACCCCGGCAGCCAGACGGCGCTGGAGCATCTCAATGGCGCGGTGGTGGATCTGCGTGGGCATGTACAACTGACGGGTGGCGCCCTGGGTAGCCTGACGTTGCGTTATGGCAGCCAGCCTAAGGATCAGAGCCCCAGCGAAATCCGCGCCTACGATCCGACCCGCTCGACTTCTGCGGCCGCGACCGGTGGTTGGAGCCTGTTTCCGGGGGATGCGACCTTCAGCCTGGCCACCCGTGGTGACCTGGTGCTGCAGGACGTGGCCGACCCTGGCCGTGCACCGCAGATGAATATCCTGGCTTACGAGAATAATGGGGTCAGCGGTCTGGGGCAGAGCTGGTTCAGCCTGTGGACCAACCGCACAGCCATCGACTTGTTCTCGGCCGGTGGCAATCTCACGCCGTTGACCGATACCGCAGAGTCGGACATGGCAGCAGTGTATCCCGCGACATTACGTGCAGTCGCCGCCAATGGCAGCCTGTACTACGGCCGCGCTTCATCCTTCAACACAGCACCTTGGCCGGAGCTCAAGGCGCTGGTGTTGGCACCGTCGACCAACGGCCAGTTGCAGCTGCTGGCGGGGGATTCGATCTACGGCGGTGACCTGACGATCAGCCGTTCCAGCGCGGCGCCGAATAGTTTGGCGAGCATCCTGCATCCGGCTTTCCAGGGCTTTATTAGCAGGCGCCCGGACGTGGGCAGCGGGAATGTCTCTATCGACGGCAATATTGCCCGCCTGGGCATCTCCTACCCGTTGTTTGCCTTCGGTCCCAACACCGCCAGTACGTCATGGGGTGATGCTCTGGAGCCTGCACGTTTCTATGCGCTGAGCGGCGATCTGCTCGCGGTCAACAGTGGGCGTGCGATCACCATTACCGGCTCGGATGACGCGCGTTTCGGGCAGACCTATTACGAGGGCGCTGGCGCGGTACGGATGCTGGCCGGGCGAGATATTGTCCGCAGCGGCACTCTCCTGAGCGGCGCCACGGGCGGGGACCCGACGACCGGTCAGTACACCTTTGCGGGCAACCTGTTCGTGCATAACGGCGCCAGCGACATTTCCATCGCCAGCGCCGGTCGCGACATCCTCTACAGCAGCTTCAATGTCGCCGGCCCCGGCACCCTGGAAGTGACCGCTGGGCGCAATATCCTGATGGACGACCAAGTGGCGATCACCAGCCTGGGGGCCGTGGCTCCTGGCGACACCCGGCCCGGTGCGAGCATCGTGATGCAAGCCGGCGCAGGCCCCAACGGCCCGGATTACCGCCGCTTTGTCGAGGCCTACCTGAACCCCGCTAACCTGGCCCAGCCAGGGGAGTCGATCCAGGGCGGCAAAATCGCCAAGACCTACGAAAACGAGCTGGTCTCCTGGCTGGCCGCACGCTTCGGTTTCGTCGGCAATAGCGAACAGGCGCGGACCTACTACGCCGCACTGCCGGTCGAACAACAGCGGGTTTTCGCCCGTGACGTGTACTTCGCCGAACTCAAGGCCGCCGGCCGCGAGTACAACCAGGACGGCAGCGTACGCCAGGGCAGCTATGTCCGTGGGCGTGCGGCGATTGCCAGGTTGTTCCCCGAGACCGACGTGGCCGGTAACCCGATCAGCTACAAAGGCAATATCACGATGTTCGGCGGCGCGGGTGTACACACCAACTTCGGTGGCTCGATCCAGATGCTCACCCCAGGCGGTAACCAGACCTTCGGCATCGAAGGCGCGGCGCCTCCGTCGACGGCGGGTGTGATCACCCAGGGCTCGGGCAATATCCAGCTGTATTCCTTGGGCAGTATCCTGCTCGGCCAGAGCCGCATCATGACCACCTTCGGCGGTTCGATCATGGCCTGGACCGCCCAGGGCGACATCAACGCCGGGCGCGGTTCCAAGACCACCGTGGTGTACACACCGCCCAAGCGCGTCTATGACAACTGGGGCAACGTGGGCCTGTCGCCATCGGTACCGAGCACCGGGGCGGGGATCGCCACGTTGAACCCGATCCCGGAAGTGCCGGCGGGGGACATCGACCTGATCGCACCGCTGGGCACCATCGACGCGGGCGAGGCGGGCATTCGGGTGTCGGGCAACGTCAACATCGCCGCCTTGCGCGTGGTCAACGCGGCCAACATCCAGACCCAGGGCAAATCGTCCGGAGTGCCGGTGACGGCCACCGTCAACACCGGCGCCATGAGCTCGGCCAGCGCGGCGGGGGCGGCGGCGTCCCAGGCAGCGGAGGGTGCCGCACGCAGCCAGCAGGCGGCGGCCAAGCAGGGCAGGGCGTCGATCGTGACGGTGGAGGTACTGAGCTTTGGCTCCGAGCCGGTACAGCGCGAGCCGCAGGAACAGCAGAAAACCTCCGGCTACAACCCCAACAGCCCGGTGCAGGTACTGGGCGCCGGACCGTTGAGTGAACAGGCGCGTGCGCGCTTGACGGATGAAGAGCGCAAGCAGATCACGCTGTAACGATTTAGAAGGGACCTCTCGATGTACCGTTTGGGGCGATCAATGATCGCCCCGTTTTTTTGGGGTTGTTGGCGCGGCGGCCTGATAGCCGACCGGATTTGTGGCTGGTGTACTCGGTTAAAAATGTGGGAGGGGGCTTGCCCCCGATGAGGGCGTGTCAGTCACTTATTGGTTAACTGACTCGGCGCCATCGGGGGCAAGCCCCCTCCCACAATTGGATCTCCACAGGTCAGAGATCTCCATAGGTGAGGTAGACCTCGGCCTGGTTTTGCTCTGTCTTTTGCTGCCTTGGAGCCGACCGGTGTTGTGGCTGGTGTACTCGGTTAAAAATGTGGGAGGGGGCTTGCCCCCGATGAGGGCGTGTCAGTCACTTATTGGTTAACTGACTCGGCGCCATCGGGGGCAAGCCCCCTCCCACAATTGGATCTCCACAGGTCAGAGATCTCCATAGGTCAGGTAGACCTCGGCCTGGTTTTGCTCTGTCTTTTGCTGCCTTGGAACCGACCGGTGTTGTGGCTGGTGTACTCGGTAAAAATGTGGGAGGGGGCTTGCCCCCGATGAGGGTGTGTCAGTCACTTATTGGTTAACTGACCCGGCGCCATCGGGGGCAAGTCGAATCGTCGCACCGCCCCTCCCACAATTGGATCTTCATAGATCAGATATCTCTGCAAGTCAGGTAGACCTCATTCTGCTTTTGCTTTGCTTTGCTTTGCTTTGCTTTGCTTTGCTTTGCTTTGCTTTGCTTTGCTTTGCTTTGCTTTGCTTTGCTTTGCTTTGCTTTGCTTTGCTTTTGCTCTGCTTTTGCTCTGGCTTTTGATCTTGATCTTAGGCGCCCCGTTAAACCACGCTGGCCGAACGCAGGCTTGAATCCGTGGGTAACCCGGCAGGACGCCGGGTTAGCCGTCCTGGGCCAGGGATGGCCCATGACGGCGGCCCACGGATTCAAGCCTTCGTTCGGGCACACCGAGCCTAAGCGAGGTGCCGAGTGGTGGGGCAAGAGCCCTTTTGGTTACTTTTGGGGCTCTTTTCCAAAAGTGACCCGCCGTAAGGGCGGAACCGCCAGTCGCCGTTACCGCAGAAATGGATATGTACACGGACCACCCGCCATTACCGCAGCAACGGATATGCCCCCCAACCCCCCAACCGCCCCCCAAAAAATTGCCCCCCACCCAATCCCAAATGAAGCTTTCATGACAAAAGTTCGGTAGCTCCCCCCCATCCCCGTCTTGCCTATGTAACGCGCTGGAGGCGACCACAAATCACCTCCCCAGCCGTCAGCAGGACGCCAGGAGTGGGGCAAATGGGAACTATGGAACGTTACTCGAAAGTCGGCATGCAGGAGCTCGACCAGCGCCTGTCGAAGATCGTCGAAGCCGCGCGCAAGAAACCGGTCTCGGTGTACCGCTACGGCGCACCGTGGGTGTGGATCGTCTCCCAGGACGATTGGCAGGGCGCCTTGAAGGAAGTCTCCAGCTACATCCCGGCGAGCCATTCGCTGGTGTTGCTGCGCCCGCAGATCGACGAGGTGTTCGACCGGCACCCCGACCTGCTGCAGCCCACACCGGGGATGCTGATCGCACCGCGCACCGTGCTGCAGATCCTGTTGTTGCAACTGCTGTACTCGGTGCCCAGCGAACAGCAACTGCACGAGCAGCTCAACTACAACCTGCTGTTCCGCTGGTTCGTCGGCCTCGACCTGCACCAGAAGGTGTGGGGCCTCCACGTCCTGCAACGCGACATTGCCACCTTGCTGAACAACCCTCGGGCGGTGCAGCTGATCCAGACCATCATCGGTGACGTGTTTGGCGGCGCCTTGCTGCACATGCAGGAGTTCTCCCTGAACTTCGCGCTGCTGCACACCTGGCTGGCCCGGCACAGCCAGCTTTCGACCATCCGCAATTGAGCAGGCCAAACGCCATACACACGGCGACGGCGCAATATTTTAGACACTTAGGGGGCTGTGTGGAGCATCTGTTCAAGTCAACGTTGGCGTTGTGCTGCCTGACGCTGGGCGCCTTCGCGCAGCCGGTGCTGGCCGAAGAGGGCGAAGCCCCGGCGCGCCGGGTGGACGTCAACGAGTACTTCGTGCGCGGCAATACCGTGCTCGATGCCGCAACGATCGAGGAGGCGGTGTACCCGTTTCTCGGCCCGCAAAAGACCCTGGGCGATATCGAAGGCGCCCGCGATGCGTTGCAGAAGATCTACCAGGCACGGGGTTACCAGTCGGTGTTTGTGGAACTGCCCGAGCAGAAGGTCGATGACGGCATCGTGTTCCTGCAAGTCAGCGAAACCAAGGTCGGCCGCGTGCGCGTCGTTGGGGCCAAGCATTACTCACCCGTGGAAATTCGCGAAGAAGTGCCGGGCCTGAAAGAGGGCGCCGTGCCGGATTTCACCTCGGTGCAAAGCCAGCTGGCCGGGCTCAACCGCAGCGCCGGTCGGCAGGTTACGCCGCTGGTTCGCGAAGGCCAGCGCCCCGGCACCATGGACGTGGATTTGCAGGTGGAAGACCAGAACCCCTGGCACGCCAGTCTCGGCCTGAACAACGACTACAGCGCCGACACCGAGAAGCTGCGCTCGGTCGCGACCCTGGGCTACGACAACCTCTGGCAACTGGGCCACAGCATTTCCCTGACCTACTTCACCGCCCCCGAGGACAGCTCGAATGCCAAGGTCTGGTCGGGTTCCTACAGTGCCCCGCTGGATGAGCGCTGGACCTTGCAGTTCTCCGGCTACCAGTCCGACAGCAACATCGCCACCATCGGCGGCAGCAACGTGTTGGGCAAGGGCCACTCCTACGGGGTATCGGCCATCTACAACCTGCCGGCGGCAGGCAACTGGGCCAATTCGTTTTCGTTCGGGATCGACTTCAAGGATTTCGACGAGGAGATGAGGTTCGGCAACAGCAGCGACCAGGTACCGCTCAAGTACGCACCGTTGACCTTTGGCTACAACGGTTATCGCTACACCGAGCAATCCCAGTTGGGGCTGGGCTTGAACCTGATCGTCGGCACCCGCGCATTTTTTGGTTATGGCAGCGACGCTAAAGCGTTCGACAACAAGCGCTACAAGGCCAGTGCCAGCTTCGCCGTGCTCAAGGGCGACCTGAATTACACCTACACCTTCGCCAACGATTGGCAGTCGGCGAGCAAGGCCGGCTTCCAGTTGGCCTCGGGGCCGCTGGTGTCCAACGAGCAGTATTCCGCCGGTGGCGCCACCTCGGTGCGCGGCTACCTGGCGGCCGAGCGCACCGGGGATGAAGGTTTCCTGCTCTCCCAGGAGTTGCGCACACCGTCCCTGGCCAAGTTCCTCGGTAGCTACGTACAGGAGTGGCGCTTCTATGCGTTCGCTGAAGGTGCGCGCCTGCGCCTGCATGACCCGCTGCCCGAGCAGGAAGACGAATACAGCCTGGCCAGTGTCGGCCTGGGCACCCGCGCCAGTTTGAGCAAATGGTTGTCCGGCAGCCTGGATTGGGGCTACCCGCTGCTCGACGGACCGAACACCCAGAAACAGGACTCGCGACTGCACTTCAGTGTGCAGGCGACTTTCTGACCCTTTTCCCCGGAGACTCTTCCCATGCAACGCCTAATCCTGAGCCTGTTGATCTGCCTGGGCTTCGCGCTCCCGGCCACTGCCCATGCCTGGTGGCAAGACGACTGGCATTACCGCAAACAGATCAGCGTGGACACCACCGCCCAAGGCGCGGCGATCAGCCAGGCCCTGGGCCGTACCGCGCTGTTGGTGCGCCTGCACACCGGCAACTTCACCTTTGACGGGGTCAAGGATGACGGCAGCGACCTGCGCTTTGTCAGTGCCGATGACAAGACGGTATTCAACCACCAGATTGAAAGCTTCGACCCGCTGATGGGCATGGCGCTGATCTGGGTCGATGTGCCCAAGGTCGAGGGCGGCCAACGCCAGGACCTGTGGATGTACTACGGCAACCAGAAGGCCCCGGCTACGGCAAACGGCCAGTTGACCTTCGACCCGAACTACACCGCGATCTACCACTTTGACGGCGCCAATGCGACGCCGCCGCGTGACACCACGGCCTATGCCAACACCGCGCTGAACGCCACCGGCACCAGCATCGACGGTGTGATCGGCCGCGCCTTGCAGTTCGGCGGCCAGCCGCTGCTGTTGCCGGCCAGCCCATCGCTGCAACACGCCGCGGGTGGCGCCTTCACCTTCAGCGCCTGGCTGCGCCTGGACCAGGCCAGCGGCGAGCAAATCGTCGTGGCCCGACGTGAGGGGCCCCACAGCCTGTTGCTGGGCGTGAACCAGGGCATGCCGTTTGTCGAGATCGACGGCCAGCGCGCGGCGTCGACCCAGCCGCTCAACCCTGGCCAATGGCAGCACCTGGCGTTCACCGCCGAGGGTGAAAAAGTCGCGCTGTATGTCAATGGCCGCGAAACCGCGAGCCTGGCAGTGGCCATGCCCGCGCTGAATTCACAATGGGCGATTGGCGCCGACCTGCCCGAAGCCGGTAGCACGCACCTGCCGTTCGCCGGGGCCATCGATGAGTTGCGCCTGTCCAAGGTGGCCCGCCCGGCTGCGCTGTTGCTGGCCGACGCGAGCGCCCAGGGCGCCGAGTCGAAACTGGTGGCCTACGGGGTGGATGAAGAGCAGTCGGGCTTCGGTTTCGGCAGCCTGGGCTTTTTGCTCAAAGCCGTGCCGGCGGACGCCTGGGTGATCATCCTGGTGCTGGTGGCGATGATGTTCCAGTCGTGGTTCATCATGATCCGCAAGAACCGCATGGTCAGCCGCGTGAGCAGTGCCAACGAGGTATTTCGCGAACAGTTCGCGCAGATCGGCACGCGCCTGGAAATGTTCTATGACGACGCCGTGCTCGCCGAACGCCTGACGCATTCCTCGCTGTGGCGCCTGTACCGTGTGGCGATCAAGGAGATCCGCACCCGTCGCGCCCAGGGCGCCGACACGTCGTCGGTGTCGGCGGCGACCATCGAAGCCATCCGCTGCTCCATGGACGGCGTGCGCACCCGTGAAAACCAGGCGCTCAGTTCCAAACTCTCGACCTTGTCCAACGCCATCGCCGGCGGCCCGTATATCGGCCTGCTCGGTACGGTGCTGGGGATCATGGTGGTGTTCCTCGGCACGGCCATGGCCGGCGACGTGAATATCAACGCCATCGCCCCAGGCATGGCGGCCGCCTTGCTGGCCACGGCCATGGGGCTGTTCGTCGCGATTCCCGCACTGTTTGGCTACAACCGCCTGATCACGCGCAACAAGGAAGTCAGCGCCGACATGCGCGTGTTTGTCGACGAGTTCATCACCCGCCTGGCGGAGATGCACGGCGAGAGCCAGTTCAGTGAAGCGGGGCACCGTGCTCCGCACCACGCGCCGGTTTCGGCCTGAGGAGAATCGCCATGGCTTCCGTAAATGCCTCCCACGACGATGATGACGACGCGGCTGTCGACAGCATCAACATCACGCCCTTGGTGGACGTGCTGATGGTGGTGCTGGTGATGTTTATCCTCACCGCTACCGCCCAGGTCTCGGGCATCCAGATTCACTTGCCCAAGGCCAGCGCCTCGGTGTCGTTGTCCGAGGCCAAGACCAAGGCCATCTCGGTGAACGATGGCGGCCAGGTGTTCCTCGATGCCTACCCGGTCACCCTCGGCGAGCTGGAAGAACGCCTGCGCATCGAGAAAGCGCTGAACCCGGACTTCCCGGTGATCGTGCGCGGCGACGCCATGGTGCAGTACCAGAAGGTGATCGAGGTGCTCGATTTGCTGCGGCGGCTGGAGCTGTCCCAGGTCGGGCTGGTCACCGGCAAGCCGAGCCAGGGCTGAGCCATGACTGCACAGATCCCGATGCCGCCGTTGCCGGTAAAGAACAAGCCGCCGCTGCGCCCGCTGAAGTGGGGCGCCGGCCTGCTGCTGGGCGCCGTGGCGGCCTGGTTCCTCTGGCAATGGGCCAATGACATGAGTGGCGTACGCCGCGAAGCGCCGAAGGTGCCGACGATTATCCCGTTGCCGCCACCGCCGCCACCGCCGCCGGAAAAACCCAAGGAACCCGAGCCCAAGGTCGAGGAAAAAGTCCCTGAGCCGGTGCCCACCCCTGAACCCGAGGAGGTCAAGCCGGCAGAAGAAGCACCGCCTTCGCCGGTTGATGATCTGGCCAACCCGATGCAGATCGACGGCGACGCGCAATCGGGCAATGACGCTTTCAACATCGGCGCGGGCAAGGGCGGCGGCATGGCGGGCAGTGGCGGCGGTGGCCTCGGTGCCGGTACCTACAAGCAGTACCTGGCCGGCGTGTTTCAGCGCCTGCTGAGGGAAGACCCGGAGTTACGCAAGAAGGCCTACGCGGTACAGGCGGACGTGTGGTTGAGCGCCGAGGGCCAGGTCACGCGGGTTGAACTGGCCAAGTCCAGCGGCGACGCCGAGACCGACGCCCAGGTGCTGGCGGCCTTGCGCACACCCCATGCCACGCAACGTGTTCCTGCGTCAGTGACCCTGCCGGTACGCCTGTCCCTCAAGGGTCGGCGTCCGGATTGAACAAACCTACTTATTCGCAGTTTTTTACAGGAGTTGCGTACACATGATTTCCCCCGTGAATCGACTGACCCTGGCGGTCGGCATGGTCATCGCGACCCTGGTCGGCCAGGCGGCTGCAGCCCCGGTCGCGCCTTCGGAAAACGTCACGATCAACCTCATCCGCCTGCTGGTGCAACAAGGCGTACTGACCCAGGACACCGCCAATGGGCTGATTGCCCAGGCGGAAAAAGAAGCCCAGCAGGCACGCCAGGCCAATGCCGCTCCGGTGGTCGCCAGCGGCCCGGCGGCGGCGCCTGGGGATGTGCGCGTGCAGTACGTGCCGCAGGCGGTGCGCGACCAGATCCGCGACCAGGTCAAAGCCGAGGTGATGGCCACCGCCAAGCAGGAAAACTGGGCCCAGCCCAATACCTTCCCGGATTGGGTCTCGCGCATCAGCTTCGATGGCGATATCCGCCTGCGTGATGAGTCGCGCTATTTCTCAGGCAACAACAGCCCGGAAATCACCGACTTCGCCAAGCTCAATGACACCGGCCCGTATGACGTCAACAAGAACTCGAACACCAAGTTCCCGCCGTTGATCAACACCACCCAGGACCGCGAGAACCTGTTCCGCCTGCGCGCGCGCCTGGGCATGAAAGCGGTGATCTCGCCGGAGTGGACCGCGGGTATTCGCCTGGGCACCGGCTCTGACAATAACCCGGTGTCCACCACCCAGACCCTGGGCGGTGGCTTTGGCAAGAAGGACATCTGGCTCGACCAGGGTTACCTGAGCTGGAAAGCCAACGATGCCATGACCCTGACCGCGGGGCGTATCGCCAACCCGTTCTACTCCACCGACATGATGTACTCCACCGACCTCAATTTCGACGGCGTGGCCGCGATCTTCAATCACACGCTCAGCAACGAATGGGGCCTGTTCGGCACCCTGGGTGCGTTCCCGGTCGAATACACCTCGGATGCGGCCACTACCAACGGCATCGACAAGCAAGACAGTGAGACCAAGTGGCTGTTCGGTGGGCAGATCGGCGCGGACTGGAAGATCAACCGCAGCAACCGCCTCAAGCTGGCCGCGGCGTACTACCAGTTCCAGGATATCGAGGGTGAACGCTCCAGCCCTTGCTCGACGTGGAAGGGCGCACCCGGTTGCGACACTGACGGCACCCGCGTGGCCTTTATGCAAAAAGGCAACAGCGTGTTCAACCTGCGCAACAACACCACCAACCCGGCCACCCCAACCACCACCCCGGACCCACAATACGTGGGCCTGGCATCCAAGTTCGATGTGCTGGACCTCAACCTGGTCTGGGACAGCGAACTGCCGAGCGACTTCAAGCTGCGCACCCAGGGTAACTTCATCCACAACCTGGCCTACGACAAGGGCGAAATGCTCAAGCGCAGCGAAGGCGAGATCGTCAACAACATCAACAGCAATGGCCAGTTTGAAAGTGGCGGCAATGCCTTGATGGTCTCCTTCACCCTCGGCAGCGCGCTGGAGATGCGCAAGCGCGGCGACTGGAACGTATTGGCTGGCTACAAGTACATCCAGCCGGACGCCTTGCCCGACGGCTTCAACGACTCCTCGTTTCACCTGGGCGGCACCAACGCCAAGGGGTATTTCATTGGCGGCAACTACGGTATCGACAAGAACATCTACGCCAGTGCGCGTTGGTTGAGCGCATCCGAAGTGTATGGCGCGCCGTTTGAAGTCGATGTGATGCAACTGGAACTCAACACGCGCTTTTGATGCGCAGGAGATGCCACATGAACACGCGAATATGCGCGCTGCTGTTGGCGCTGGTCGCCACCGGGGCTTCGGCCGAAGGCATGGAAGAGCGCCTGCGCACGCAACTGCGCAGCACCACCCAGCAGTTGCAGGCGCTGCAAAGCGAACAGGCCCAGGCCAGCGCTGCACGCCTGGCCGCTGAAAACCAGGCCAAGCAAGCCCAGGCGCAGATCAAGCAACTGACCGCCGAGCTGGAAAAAGCCCGTGGTACGGCTGAGCAACTGGCCGGCCAGCAACAGAGCCTGCACAGCCAGGCGCAGGCCCAGGTGGCGGCGAGCAACGAGCAGATCGGCAAGTTCAAGAAGGCCTATGAAGAACTGCTGGCCCTCGCCAAGGGCAAAGAGGCCGAGCGCGCGCGGCTGCAAGCACAATTGAGTGAACGTGACACACAAGTGCAGCAATGTTCAGCCAAGAATCAACAAATGTACGGCGTGGCCCAGCAGTTGCTCGCGGCCTACGAAAAAATCGACGTGGCCGAGGTGATGAGTATTCGCCAGCCCTTCGCCAGTGGTGCGCGGGTCAAGTTCGAGGAACTGGCCCAGGGCTTTGGCGACGATTTGTACAAGACCCGTTATGACGCGCCCCAGGCAGCTGCCACTCACTGATAGACAAGGAAGAGATCCCCATGAGCGAATTGATCACCGGCGTGACCGTCCAGAGTTTGACCGAGCTGTTGCAAGAGGCCGGCTACCGGGTCAACCAGAGCGAACAGAACGGCATCGTGCAACTGCTCAGCGCCAGCCAGGGCATCGGCTATGCCGTGCGCTTTGGCAACCCGTCGGCAGAGCCGGGCAGCTATGTGGACTTCACCTACAGCTGCGCGCTGCGGGTACAGGGCGCATTGCCCGAGGGCCTGGCCCAGGTGTGGAATGCCTCGCGCCGCTTTGCGCGGTTGTCGTTGCAGGGCGAGTTCCTGCTGATGGAAATGGACGTGGTGGTGGCCGGCGTTGGCGCCACGCACCTGCGCAGCCAGCTGGAGCTGTGGGACCGCCTGTTGCAGGAATTTATCGTCTACCTGCGTGAATACAGCCAACAGGCTGCGCAGTTGCAGGCCCAGGCGGCTGAACCCGTGGCTGAAGAGGCGCCGATCCTGTGAAAAAGCCAACCTTGCTTGTCGGCGCCGGTGCGCTGACGTTGCTGGTGGTGGCGGTGGGGCTGAGCCTGCGCCCGGGCAGCGACCCGGTCGCCGCGCAGCAGCCGGCGCCCGCCGTCAGCCCCGAACAGGGCGGGCCAGCCGTGGCACGCCTGGGCAACCAGCACATTGACCTGACTGAACTGAAAAGCGTGCTGGCGAGCCTGCCGGCCGAAACCCGTGAGCAACTGCGCGGTAACCGCGGCGCCCTGGAGACCTGGCTGCGTTCGCGCCTGGCGCAGAAGGCCGTGCTCGAACAGGCCGACGCCCAGGGCTGGCGCCAGCGCCCGGAGGTGGAGCAACAGACCCGCGCCGCCACCGAGCAGATCGTGTTCCGCGACTACATGCTCTCGGTCAGCCAGGTGCCGGCCGATTACCCCAGCGCCGCCGAGTTGCAACAAGCCTACGACAGCGGCAAGGCGCAGTGGGTGACGCCGCCGATGTATCGGGTCAGCCAGATTTTCCTGGCGGTGGATGGCCCGCAAAGCGTCGACGCGGTGCGGCGCCAGGCCCAGGAACTGAGCCGCAAGGCCCAGGCGGCGCCGGCGGATTTTGCCGCCCTGGCCGCGCAATATTCCCAGGACCCCGGCACTGCGCAACAGGGCGGCGATTCGGGCTTGCAGCCGTTGCAGCAACTGGTACCGCAGGTGCGCGAGGTGGTCTCGCGGCTCAAGGTCGGCGCGGTGTCGGACGCGGTGCAGAGCGCGGCGGGTTTTCATGTGCTCAAGCTCACCGCGCAGCAACCGGCGCGTACCGCCACCCTCGACGAACTGCGCGAGCGCCTGACCCAGGCCCTGCGCGCCCAACGTCAGGAGCAGATTGCCAAGGCGTACCTCGAAGGCATGCTCAACACCGCCACCTTGAGCATCGACGGAGCACAGCTGAACACCGTGCTGGAGTGATACGCGTCGATCGCATTGGATGCACAAGCCCCACAAGACAGGGAGTCTCCCATGGCATTTCTAGAACCGTCCGGCCCCCAGGGGCCTGCACCCTATCGCGAGCCGAACCCGGTGCGCGGCGCCTGGCTGGCATTAGCCAGCGAGATCGAGCCGGAGGTGGTGCGCTACTTCCTGGTCAGTGCGCGTTGCGGCTGTTTCATGCAGGCCGCGCGCAGCCTGAATATCAAGGCGACCCTGCTGCGCAAACGCCTGGCGCAGCTGGAGGAACAGCTGCACCATTCGCTGTTCAGCTACCAGGGCAATGGCCTGGTCCTCAGTCGCGACGGCCAGCAACTGCAAGCGCAATTGGCCGCCCTGGCCCATGAGCGGCGCCTGCCGGTGCTGGAGCAGCCGTTGATCCGCCTGGCGGTGGCCGAACCGATCCTGCACGACATCCTTGGCCGCGACCTGATCGCCTTGCTGCGCCGCAACGCCAGCGTGCGCCTGGAGATCATCTCCCTGGACAGCCAACTGTCACTGCAGGCGGTGGACGTGGATGTGGTGCTGTGGCTCTCCGACGCGGATGGCCCCGCGCCGGGCCCGAGTTTCCCCACCGAGCCACCGAAGCGCCTGGCGCGCTTGCACTACTTGCCGCATATCGCCAAGCGCTACTCGCGACTGACGACGCGCCCCGACAGTGTCGACGACCTCGCCGACTACATGCTGGTGCAGTGGCGACCCGACATACAGGTCGACGCCTTGCAGCCCTGGAACCGCGTGGTGGAACAACGCCTGGCGGCAGTGGTGCAGGTGCAGGCCTATTCGCTGATGCTGGAGATGATTCGCTGCGGCGCGTGCATCGGCTTGTTGCCGCATTACATGAGCAGCTTCGACCGTGGGCTGGTGGCCTTGCCGGGCTTGCTCGCCGAGAGCATGCAGCGCCAGGTGTGGCTGGCGGTGAACGCACAGGTGCAGCACGCCGAGGCCGTGCAGATGATTGTCGAGTTGATCGTCAGTACGTTCGACGGGCGGCGCGAGTGGTTTGATTAACGCTGCAACACCCCACGAAACGTCGCGCTCAGCGCACGCAATGTTTCACGGGAGCGTGTGTCACTGATGCGGCTGTAGAGCACCACTTCACTCACGGGCAAGGCGGGCAAACCGTATTGCCCACTCACCTCCACAGCGCCGGCCGGTGCCACGCGGTGGGCGAGGGCGGCCACGCCCAACCCGGCGCTGACCGCTGCCCCCACCGCCATCACGCCGCCGCCGACAAACACTTCGGCCCAGTCGATGCGCGCGGCATCCAGTGCCTGTGTCGCCAACTGGCGAACGCCGCAGGGCGCGGCCATGGTCGCCATGCGCAACGGCGTGCCTGGGCTGTGTTGCCAGCCGGGCGCGGCAAACCAGCCAAAACGTTCCACCGCCAAGACTTCGCCGTCCTGGCGATCGCCTTCGTTGCGCACGATCACGGCGTCCAGTTCGTTGCGGTCGAACGCGCCGACCAGGTCGCGGGAGGAGGCGATGCGCACTTCCAGGATCACCAGCGGGTCGTAGGCGGCGAGACGGCTTAGCCAGGAGGGTAAGTCCGGCCCGGCCACGTGGTCGCTGATGCCGATCACCAGGCGCCGGGAGGCGTGACTGCCGAGGTCGGCCAGGGCGCGTTCATGGGCATTGAGCAGGGCGCGGGCCGCGACGATAAAGCGTTCGCCCTGGGGCGACAGCCGCACATGGCGGGGGGTGCGCTCCAGCAGGCGATAACCCAGGCGCTCTTCAAGGCGCTTGAGCTTGAGGCTGATGGCGGCCTGGGAGGTGTCGAGGGCTTCGGCGGCGCGGGTGAAACTGGCGAAATCGGCGACCAGCACAAACGCCTGCACGGTGTCGATATCCAGGGGTTTGGGCGCATCGGTCATATCAAATCCTTATCGCACTTATATTGGGTGATATCTTGTTGAAATCATCGCCGCTGCGCAAGCTGGACCCTCAATTTGCACGGGAGCTTTTCCATGTTTGCCAAACAGTATTCACATCGCTTGCCTGCCGACTACGACATGGGCGTGATTCGCCAGCGCGCGACGCAATTGGGGCCGTTATGGGACGGCACCGAGGGTTTGATTTTCAAGGCCTTCATTGCTCAGGAGCACGGGCAGGGAGCGGGCGTGGGCAACCTGTATGCCTCGGTGTACCTGTGGTCGGACCCGTTGCAGGCCGCCGATTTTCTGCTGGGCGAACGCTTTCAAAAAGTGCTCGACAGCTTTGGTCGACCGCACATTGAAAGCTGGCTGCCGCTGGACGTGCAGCGCGGGCCGGCGCAGGGCGCCTTGAGCCTGTATCGAGAGGAGTGGGCGCTGGAACCGGGCGCAGACCGGGCCGCGAGGCTGGCCGAGGAGAAAGTACGCAACCGGCAGGTGGCGGACCGCCGCGATACGTTCGCGGTGCTCCTGGCTCTGGATGTGCAGGCCTGGCGCCTGGTGCGCATCACCGTATCGGCCCAGCCGGTGGCGGCGGAGCGTCCGGGCACGGGCTACCAGGTGCTCTATCTGGCGCAAGGCGTTGCGTCACAGGGCTAAGTGCGCCAGTCTTGGTGGCTTGATCTTTCCTGTCGCAGCGACTTGCAATGCATGCCACCCGTTTGACATTGATTTGCCATGCCCTCACCCCGCTGCAAAAGCGCGGGCGCTTCCCCGATGACGAATCGCTGGCGCTGAATGGGCCAGGTGCAACGCTGTCCCTGGCCGGTGGCTTCAAGAAAGGCCGGCGCCTGCTGTGTGGGCCTGAGGCCCGGACCCGCGAGACCGCGCGTCTGTTCGGCACCGACGCGGTGATCGAGCCGGCGCTGCGCGATGGCGATTTCGGCCAGTGGAAAGGCCAGGACATCGGTCAACTGGACAGCGATGCCTTGACGACCTGGCTCACCGACAGTGCCAGCGCTCCCCATGGCGGCGAGTCGGTGGACCAGATCTGCACGCGGGTGGCGCTGTGGATGGAATCCCTGGAAAGCCAGCCTGGCCATGTGTTGGCCGTCACCCATCCGTTTGTTATCCGCGCGGCGATGCTGTACGTCATGCGCTATCCCATCGCGCTGTTCCACCGCATTGATGTCGAGCCGTTGTCCGCCACCGAGCTGCGCTTCAACGGTGTCTGGCGCCTGCGCCTGGAAACTCACGCCTGGCCCCCCGAACATGGCAAAATCGCCGCCCCGCAATGAGAGCAACCCATGAAACGCATCCTGATCATCGGCATTGGCGCCGGCAACCCTGACTACATCACGATGCAGGCCGTGAAAGCACTGAATCGCACGGATGTGTTTTTCCTGATGGACAAGGGCCAGAGCAAAGACAAGCTGATCGACCTGCGCCGCGAGATCTGCGAGACCTATATCACCGAGCCTGGCTATCGCTTCGTCGAGGCCGATTGCCCCGAGCGGGTGCGCGGTGACATCGACTACACCACCGCCGTGCAGGACCTCAATCGCGACAAGCAGCAGACGTTCGAGCGCATGATCAACGAGCACCTGGCGGACGGTGAGGTGGGGGCTTTCCTGGCGTGGGGCGACCCGGCGTTGTACGACAGCACCATTCGTATCTTGCAGGCGATCCTGGCCAGCGGCCGCTGTGCCTTTGAGTTCGAGGTGATCCCCGGCATCACCAGCGTGCAGGCCCTGGCCGCGCAACACAAAGTCCCGCTGAACCGCATCGGCAAGTCCATCGAGATCACCACCGGGCGCCGCTTGGCGGCGGGGCAGGCGAGTGATGCCGATACCCTGGTGGTGATGCTCGATGCGGAAGATTCCTACCGTACGGTGGCCGACCAGGACCTGGATATCTACTGGGGCGCCTACCTGGGCACGCCGGATGAAATCCTGATCAGTGGCAAAGTCAGTGACGTGGCTGAACAGATCGAACGGGTGCGCAAGGCCGCGCGCCTGGACAACGGCTGGATCATGGACACTTATTTATTGCGCAAACCCTGAGGTCATTTCCCATGCTCAAACTGTTTGCCCTGGCGCTGACCCTGGTGGCCGGCGCCGCCCAGGCCGATGCCACCCTGCACACCGACTTGCCGTTGTCCTACCTGGAACAGACCCAGGGCGATGCGCGTAACCAGCCGTTGGTGATTTTCCTGCACGGGTTCGGCAGCAACGAGGAAGACTTGTTTGGCATCAAGGATGCGCTGCCGTCGACCTGGACCTACCTGTCAGCCCGCGCGCCCATGCCCGTGGACCCCCACGGGTTTCGCTGGTTTACCAAGACGCCCGGTGAGGGCGATTACGATGGGGTGACTGAGGATCTGCAGAGCAGTGCCAGGCTGATCAAGGACTTCGTCGGCAAGGCCACCGCCAAGTACCACACCCAGCCTGACCGGGTGTTCCTGGTGGGGTTCAGCCAGGGCGCGATCATGTCTTACGAAGTGGCATTGCGTGATCCTGGGCTGGTGCGCGGCATCGCAGCGCTCAGTGGCAGCGTGCTGCCGGTGCTCAAGGCTGAGCTCAAGCCGGATGAGCGCTTGAACAAACTGGCGATCTTTATTGGCCACGGCACCCTGGACCAGGCACTGCCGTATGAGTCGGCAACGCGGGCGAATGAGGTATTGGAGAAGATCGGGCTGAAGCCGGAGTTCCATACGTATCCGGGCATGAACCACACCGTCAGCGCAGCGGAAATCCAGGACCTGAAAGCCTGGTTGGAAAAAAGCTTGAAGTAAACGCGGTCAAAAGGGTGGGAGGGGAAGGCCCCTTAATGTGGCGAGCAGGCTTGTTGTGGCAAGCCCTAATGCCGTTCAGTTAAGCGTACATCGCCTTCTGTAGGAGCGAGCTTGCTCGCGAAAAACGTCAACGATCACGCGTGTTTCCTGAATCAACGCGGCGCCTGTGAGTTCTTCGCGAGCAAGCTCGCTCCTACAAAAAAGCCTTAACTGAACGGCATTAGGGCAAGCCCGCTCGCCACAACAAGCCTGCTCGGCTTACTTACCGCCGGTAATCTGCTTCACCAACTCCGCATGCCCCTTCACATCATCCGCCCGCGAAATGGCCTGGATCACCAGCAGGTGGTTGCCCGAACCACCGAGGAAGGTGGAGTTCAAGGTCTTGCCGCCGCCCTGGGTGGCGGTGCTGTCCACCTGGCGCAGACCCAGGCCCTTGAAGGTCAGTTTCTTTTCGTTTTGCTTCTTGAAATCGGGCAGGGCCGCGCTTTGGTCCTTGACGAAACCGGCGACCGCGCCGTCGAGGAACTGCGGGTCGTTATCCTGGATGGTCACCCCATCGTTACGCACGGTTTCGGCGACGATCACCACACTTTTCGTGGTCTGGTTCGCGTACATCGTGCCTTGGGTATCGGCGGTGCCATCCTCGGCCTTGCCGGCCGGCAAGGTATCGGCCGCATAGGCCTTGGGCAGGCTGAAGGTGAACTTGCCGCCCAAGGTGGAGATGGTCTGCGTGGCCGGCTTGGCCGCGGCGAAGGCGCTGCCGGCGCTGAGCGCAAGGGCCAGCAGGACGGCGGTCTTGGTGAAAGTGGCCATGGGGAAGCGCTCCAGTGGTGAACGAAATTGCGCGGTATTCTGTCAGAAATTTCGCAAGATCGTTCGTCCACTGCCTTACACCTTGTCGGACTCTTCCTCAAGTCGGTCCATTTCAAACAGTCGCGCCAGTTCCGCACGGGCTTCCTGGGCGGTTTGCATCACCTTGGCCGCGTCGTCATACACCGCGTGCTGGGCGGCGAGGACTTGCAGGTCGTGGTTCTTGAAGCGGTTGATGCGCGCATCGGCCTGGGCCTGGCTCAAACCGAGGCCCACCAAGGTGCGGCGGCTCATTTCCAGGCTGGAATAGAAGGTCTCGCGCACCGGTGACGCGTCCAGGTCCACCAGGCGGTGAACGTGCTGGCGGTTACGGGCGCGGGCGATGATTTTCATGTGCGGGAAGAGGCTGCGCACCAGTTCGGCGGTCTTGATATTGATCTCCGGGTCGTCCATGGCGATCACGAAGAACTCGGCCTGGTCGACCTTGGCCGCGTGCAGGATTTCCGGGCGCTGCGGGTCGCCGTAAAACACCGGCATACCGCCGAAACTGCGGGTCAGCTCGATGGTTTCCACCGAGGTGTCGAGGGCTATGAACGAGATGTTCTGCGCGCGCAGGATCCGCGCGACGATCTGGCCCATGCGGCCCATCCCGGCGATCACCACGCGCGGTGCGTCGCTTTCGATGGCGCGGTACTCCTCGGGCACTTCTACCGGTTTGACCCTGGGCTTGAACAGCTTCGGGCACACCAGCAACAGCAGCGGCGTAATGGCCATGGACAGGGTGATGGTCAACACCAGGATGTCGTACAGGTGCGGTTCGAACAGGCCCTGGTCGCGGCCGATCTTGAACACCACAAAGGCAAATTCACCGCCGGCCGCCAGCACCACGCCCAGGCGCAGGGCACTTTCGCGATTGAGGTCGCCCACCAGGCGGCCCACGGCATACAGCAGCGGCAGCTTGAGACCGATCAGCAACAGGGTCAGGCCGATCACCACCAGTGGCGAACTGAGCAACAGGCTGAGGTTGGCGCCCATGCCTACGCTGATAAAAAACAGACCCAGCAGCAGGCCCTTGAACGGTTCGATCTGGGACTCCAGCTCATGGCGGTATTCCGAGTCCGCCAGCAGCAGGCCGGCGAGGAACGCGCCGAGGGCCATGGACACGCCGACCAGCTCCATCAACCATGCGGTGCCGATCACCACCAGCAGGGCCGTGGCGGTGGACACTTCGCGCAGGCCGGTCTTGGCGACAATGCGAAACACCGGGCGCAACAGGTAGCGCCCGCCGATGATCACCACGGCGATGCTGCCGAGGATCTGCAACACGTGCTGCAAGCCTTGCGCTTCGTTGGTCGGGTGGTCGCTGCCGGCAAGCAGCGGCACCATGGCGATCAGCGGGATCGCGGCGATGTCCTGGAACAGCAGGATGGCAAAGGCCAGGCGCCCGTGGGGCTGGTTCAGCTCCTTGCGCTCGGCCAGGCTTTGCAGGCCGAAGGCGGTGGAGGACAAC
Source organism: Pseudomonas sp. G11 (assembly GCF_029457515.1). NCBI lineage: Bacteria > Pseudomonadati > Pseudomonadota > Gammaproteobacteria > Pseudomonadales > Pseudomonadaceae > Pseudomonas > Pseudomonas sp. G11. The sequence continues at coordinate 4,939,633 of NZ_CP120377.1, read as the reverse complement.
GCCAGGCCCAGCCCCAGCACGATTGCGCTGTTCCACGCCTGGCCAAACAGCCACAGCGCCACCGCGCCCATCACCAAGCCGGTGAGCAGCACCTGGGCCAGGCCGACACCGAACACCGCCTTGCGCATTACCCAGAGACGCTTTGGCGACAACTCCAGCCCGATGATGAACAGCAGCAACACCACGCCCAGTTCAGAGAACTGCGCAACGCTTTGCGGGTTGCCGATCAGCCCAAGCACTGACGGGCCGATGATGACGCCGGCGAACAGATACCCGAGCACCGCGCCCAATTGCAGGCGCTTGGCCAGGGGCACGGTCAGCACGGCGGCGAGCAGGAATACCACGGCTGCTTGTAACAGGTTGCCTTCATGGGGCATTGCGAACTCCAAAATCTTTAAAACCAATCGACAGGCGGCTATTAGAGCGCTTTTTACCGCTTCAAAATTGTGTTTTTGAGAGGTGTTTGCTTGAAGGCGGGGGAAGCATTTGAAGAAACCGCCGAAGGTCGGTCCTGAATACGCTGCCTGGCTGCATGCGTGCGATGTACGCGAACCGGGACATTATCCCGTGGTTTCCCGACGTTCAGCGCAAGATCGCTCCTTTCGCTGACGGCGTGTCTTGCCGTGCGCCGGGGTGGGCCTGCGGTATAACCCCACCGCCAGGCCAGCCCGAAAATAAAGCCGAAGGCGGCCACGTAGCGGAACCGCACGGCGGGGCGTGCAATGAAAAATACCAGGGGCAAGGCGGCGTGCCGCTGCCGCGTCGGTCAGGATTCACCTTCCAGCGGCCCGCCCTTTGTTACTATCGCTCTCCCTTGTCACCAGGAGTCACCGGCCCATGCAACACCAGTGGGATGAAATGCACCGCACCCGCAAGCCCACGTTCGTTCTGTGTGGCGAGCCCCAGGGGGATGTGCTCAATCTCTACGTTCACGGTTATTCGGCATTCTTCAACCGGCAACAACTGGGCAACTTCAAGGAACAGCTGGCGGCAATCGAAGGTTCGACCAACCTGATGCTGTTCTGGCCAGCGGGGCATTTCCTGGAAAATGTGTTTGCGCCCTTCAAGGACGTGATCACCTCGATGCTCGGCGGGGGTGGCCTGGGAGCGGCAACGGTGGGGGTGGGCAAGGCGATCGCGTATTTTCTCGATCACTACAAAAGCGTCGAGGCGCGCGTCGATGAAGTGGCCAAGACCTTATTGCCGGAGCTGGCCAGCTACCTGCACGGCGAATCGCTGGACGTGCGGCGCATCAACCTGATCGGCCATTCCCTCGGCGCACGGATCCTGGTCAAGAGCGTGCTGGCCAACCCCGACACCGCCCACGAACTGCCGTTGGACAATTTGCTGTTGATGGGCGGCGCGATCTGTACGTCGAGCCCGTGGGATGAAATAGCGGCGCCGCTCAAGGGGCGGGTGATCAACTGCCACTCCAGCAAGGACTGGGCCCTGGCGCTGAAACCCGACACCGAGCGCTGCATCGGTCGATATGCGATTCCCGTCACGCCGGCGCTCAAGGCCAAGGTGACGAATGTGCACCTGGCCAGCTTCGATCATGCCGCGTATTGGCCGCAGTTGCGCACGGTGGTGCAGTACACCGACCTGCTGCAGGAGCGGCGCGGCATGATCCGCGCCGACCAGCGCAGTGCGCAGGTGCGCTTTGCCGAGGAAGACGTGGACCTGTTTCCGGCGTTGGTACAGGCACGCGCGGAAGAGCTGAAATTCCTCGCCGAATTGATGGCGCAAAAACGCAGCGCCTCGATTGACGCCAGCGTGCGCGAGCCGCTGAAGCTGGCGATCGAGCTACAGCGCATGGGCGGTGACAGCTTCATGAACCTGGCCCGTGGCCATGGCGTGAGTTATCGCCAGATTGCCGAGGACGTGGCGCAGCGGTTGGGGATCACGTTCGATGATCCAGTGGACACCGTTGCATTGGCCGACATTGAAGCCCAGGTCGCGGAAAAACTGATCGAGCAGTACAAGCACAAACTCAGCAACGCCGACCGGCAAGTATTCGACGCCGAACTCCAGGCCGCCGCGCAAAAGGAACAGGGGCTGTTCAATCGTTTCGATGTCGGCCGTTCGGCCGCCACGGCCCTCAGCGGCACCGCCTTGGCGGGGCTGACCGGGTTTATCCTGCGCCGGGGGGCGGCCTCGGCGATTCCGGTAGTGGGCCAGGCGCTGGCGGCGGCGATGCTGGTGGTAAGCGGTGTGCGTGCGTTCTCCGGCCCGGCGTACTCCATCACCACCCTGGCGGTGCTGGTGATCGGCGTGATTCGCCAACGCATGGAGCGCGAGGCGCTGAACCAGGAGATGGACCTGGTGGTGCAGGTGGTCGAGGCATTCGATTTGCCTCGGGAGACGGTAATGCGCACGGTCGCGTCCGACTGATAAGCTGCGCCTCTGTCTTGTGTGTTTGCCTGGGATACCGCGTGAAATTCAGTCTGCCGAAAGTCGCTACCGCCCCGTTCTGCCCGCCGGAAGTTGCCGGCTCTATCATCGTTGACCCCAAGGCCTCGTTTTTCAAACGGGTGCTGATGTTCGCCGGCCCCGGCTTGCTGATCTCCATCGGCTACATGGACCCAGGCAACTGGGCCACGGCCATCGAGGCCGGTTCACGCTACGGCTACAACCTGCTGTTTGTGGTGCTGCTGGCCAGCCTGGCAGGCATGGCGGTGCAGTGCTTGTGCTCGCGCCTGGGTATCGCCACCGGCAAGGACCTGGCGCAACTGTGCCGCGAGCGTTACAGCCCGTGCTCTGCGCGCACCCAGTGGGCACTGGCGGAAATCTCCATCATTGCCACCGACCTCGCCGAAGTACTCGGCTGCGCCCTGGCGTTCCACCTGCTGCTCGGCGTGTCCCTGACCACCGGCATTGTCATCACCGCATTCGACACACTGCTGATCCTGGCCCTGCAAAACCGTGGGTTCCGCCGCCTGGAAGCGATCATGCTGGCGCTGGTGGCGACCATCGGCGTGTGCTTCTTTATCGAGCTGGTGCTGATCAAACCCTATTGGCCGGACGTGCTCAGCGGTTTCACCCCGTCACTGTCGGCCATCAGCGATGCCGCACCGCTGTACCTGGCTATTGGGATCCTCGGCGCCACGGTGATGCCCCATAACCTTTACCTGCATACCTCGATCGTGCAAACCCGCCTGATCGGCAAGGACCTCGCCAGCAAACAGGACGCGGTCAAGCTGGCACGCATCGATACCATCGGCTCCCTGGCCCTGGCGTTGCTGGTCAACGCCGCGATCCTGATACTCGCCGCCGCTGCCTTCTACAAGACCGGTCATACCGATGTGGTGGAAATCCAGGACGCCTACCACCTGCTTGACCCGTTGGTGGGCGGTGCCTTTGCCAGCATCCTGTTTGGGGTCGCCTTGCTGGCGTCCGGGCAGAGTTCGACCTTTACCGGCACCATCGCCGGCCAGGTGATCATGGAGGGTTACCTCAACCTGCGTATTCCGTGCTGGCAACGCCGCCTGATCACCCGTGGGCTGGCGCTGATCCCGGCGTTCCTTGGCGTGTGGCTGATGGGCGATGACGCGATTGGCAAGCTGCTGATCCTCAGCCAGGTGGTGCTCAGCCTGCAATTGCCGTTTGCGCTGTACCCGCTGATCCGCATGACCGGCGACCCGCAATTGATGGGGCCGTTCGTCAATCGGCTGCCGACGCGGTGGCTGGCGTGGTTTCTGTTTGCGGTGATCAGCGGGGCGAATGCGTGGTTGCTTGGGCAGTGGTTGTTTTGAATCCGCTGGGTAGCTCGGGCGGTCTACACAACCGGTACCTCCCCTCGATCCCAGTACGGCACGGCCCCAAAACACTCCACGAAGTAATCGATCACCGTCCGCACCTTCAGCGACAAACGCCGGCTCCCGGGCCACAACGCCGCAATCTGCTGGGGCTCCAGGGTGGTTGCCACTTCGTACTCTGTCAGTACCGCCTGTAAGGTTCCGGCCCGCAGGCTTTCGCCGATCAGCCAGGAAGGAAACACCACCAGCCCCAGGCCCTGTTCGGCGGCGTGGGTCAGGGTGTCGGCGTGGTTGCCGGTGATCGGGCCCTTGACGCTGTAGGGCGTCCAGTCGCCCTGGTCACGGCGGAAGAACCAGCGCTGCTGGCCGGTGATGCCTTTATAGGCCAGGCACTGGTGATTGAGCAGTTCGTCCGGGTGCCTGGGCGTGCCGTGCCGGGCCAGGTAGGCGGGGCTGGCGGCGATGCGAAAGCGCTGGGGGGCGAAGATGCGCGCCTGCATGCTGGAGTCGTTGAGCACGCCGATGCGGAACAGCAAGTCGGTGCCATCTTGCAGCGGGTCAACGTAGGTGTCGGTTTGCTGGATATCCAGTTGCAGCTTGGGGTAGCGCCGGCATAACGCCCCCAGCCACGGTGACAGGTGGCGCTGGCCGAACACCATCGGCGCGTTGATCCGCACCAGCCCGCTGGGTTCGCTGTCCTGTTCCTGCAGGGCCTGGCTGGCGACTTCCAACTGCTCCAGCATCACGCGTGCATGCCGTCCAAGCAGACGCCCGGTCTCGGTGGGGGTCACTGCGCGGGTGTGGCGGTAGAGCAACTGCTGGCCGAGGGCCTGTTCCATCAATTGGATCTGCCGCGAAATGGAGGAGGGCGCCAGGCTTTCGCGACGCGCCACTTCAGAAAAGCTGCCATGGTCCAGCACCGCGACGAACAGGCGCAGCGCCTTGAAACTCAATTCATTCAAACCCTGCATCGTGCTCCCCCGTGTTGTGCGTAATGCGCAAAGGTGTTGTCTGTATGCTCCCATTTATCGCACAGCACGGCCACCGGATAATGCGCGCCATCCAATCTTTTGTTAAAGCGCAGGTGATGTATGCAGGCCAGTTCTATCGAGGGTGTGGCGCGGGCCACCACGAAAAAAAATGCGCTCAGGTTGCTGTTGTTGCCACTGGTGATCCTGGCGGGCATGGGCTTGTCCGTGGAAGCCGGTTTGCTCGGGCCGTTGGGTGTGCAGGTGGGCCACTTGTGGGCGACCTTGAGCATCTTCGGCGTCGGCTCCGCCATCCTGTATTTGCTGCTGTTGTTCAGCGGCCCGCAAAAGGGCCCGGCGTTGACCGACTTGCCGCGCTGGCAGTTGATTGGCGGCTTCCTGGGGCCGATGTATGTGGTGGTGTTGACCCTGGCCACGCCGCATATCGGTATCGCGATGACGATGATCGCGATTCTGTCGGGCCAGGTCGGCAAGAGCGTGCTGATTGACCATTTCGGTTGGTTCGGCACCGCGCGCAAGCGGGTCAATGGCGAGCGTTGGATCGCCTTGGCGTTGATTGTGGCGGCACTTGTTTTGATTGCACGAGGGTAAGGCAATGAACCTGATTCTGTTATTGGTGCTGGTGATTGCCGCGGGTGCGGTGTTGAGTGTGCAGGCGGCGATCAATGGTCGCCTGGGCCAGGCGGTGGGGGTATTGCGCAGCAGCCTGCTGACCTTTGCGGTGGGCGCATTGACCACTGCGCTGTTGATTTTCTTCTTCGAGCCGGCCCAGGCCTTGAGCCTGCTGGACGTACCGAAATGGCAACTGACCGGCGCGCTGTTCGGCGTGGTGTACATGATGGTCATGGTCGGCGCGGTACCGGTGGTCGGCACGGCGGTCGCCACTGTAGCGGTGATCGTCGGGCAGTTGGGCATGGGTATGTTGATCGATAACTTCGGCTGGCTGGGCAACCCGGCGATCGAGTTGTCGGGCAGCCGCATCGTGGCCATGGCCTGCCTGGCCCTGGCGCTGGTGTTCATGTACCGCAGCAATACCCGCACCGATTGATGGTTGGAACCATCCGCGCCGGCCCGCAGTCACTGCTTAAGGTGCTGGCGCTCGCCGCACCGGACGACCATGAAGAAGGAGTCTGACCATGCCAGATGCAACCTGTGCCTGCCCACACTGCAAGTGCGTGTTGGGGGCTGATGCAGTAATGAAAGACGGTAAGGGTTATTGCTGCCAGGGCTGTGCCGAGCACCATGCCCATGGCGAACCCTGTGCAGCGCCGACGGGGTGTGAGTGCGCCAAGTCGGCCAAAGGCTGAGCGCAGTTATGACGGTGGGAGGGGGGCCTGCTTCCTCCCACGCTTCAGCGGTTCGATTTGGGCTATTGGGTTTCCAGTTCCAGGCGCAGGCTGTGATCGGCCAGGCGGTGGCTGTCTTTCACCACGGCGCTGGTGCGCCGCCCCTCCAATGCAAACACTACGGTTTGCGCGGCATGTAGATCATCGGGCAGTGGCTGGAACACCTTCAACACCAGCCATCCGGCCCTTTGCTGCACACTCACTTGGCATTCGACATGCTTGGCCAGTGGCCCGAACAGCGTGTCCTGGGTGTAGTCAATCCGGGCCTTGCCGTTGACTTGCCGGGTTGAATCCATGGGTATCGCTCCTTGATCAAGCCTGGGCGCGCGCATCCGAGCGGCGCCATTGCACGTTTTCAATGCCGAATTTCTCGGCCTGCTCCTGGCTGGTTTTCTTCACTTGCTCACGGGCAAAGCGACCGATGCGCCCCACGCCGGCGTCACAGCTCGCCCAATGCCAGGCTTGAGCGGCATCGAGCTGTTCCAGGCGAATGATGAATGACTTGGGTTCGCCATGCAGGGTGTAGTCGATCACAAACAGTTTTGCGTTATTCATGGGCCCATCAAACCTTCAGGTGTAAGCAAGTGATCCTCGTGGGCCGCAAAAATTCACTCGGATTGTCGAGCGGTGGTCATTACCATGGCGGCTCACCCTTGAACGATGTGTTTCCCATGGCCCAGGCCGCGCCCCCCGACCTCAGTGACCACGCCGTCCCCGTACTGCCCCTGGCGCGCACCTACCCGCGCGGTTTGTACGTGGAGCCCCATAGCCACGACTGGGGCCAGTTGCTCTACGCCATGAGCGGCGTGATGTGGGTCGAGACACCCCACGAGGCGCTGGTGGTGCCGCCCCAGCGGGCGGTGTGGTTGCCACCGGGGGTGGAGCACGGCATCCGCGTGGTCTCGGATTTGCAGATGCGCAATATCTACTTGCGTCCAGCCTTGGCGACGACGCTGGACAGCCAGGTGCAGGTCATCGAAGTCGGTGGGTTGCTGCGCGAGTTGATCGTCACGCTGGTGGAGCAGGGGGACACTGGCGATGCAGGCTATTACGACGCGGTGGTCGGCCTGGCCTTGCTGGAGCTGCAACGCGCGCGCCGCTCGCCCATTCGCATCGCCATGCCGGTGGGCGTCGACCGGCGGCTGATCAATGCCTGCCAGGCGGTCATGGCGGCGCCGTCCCTGGAGATTCCCTTCGAGCAACACGCCGAAGCGGCCGGCGCCAGTGTGCGGACGCTGGCGCGACTGTTCCAGAACCACCTGGGCATGGGCTTCGCCGAATGGCGTCGCCAGGTGCAACTGGCCACGGCGGTGGCTGAGTTGATCCAGGGCCAGTCGGTGAGTGCTATCGCGCGCTCCCTGGGCTATTCGCCGAGCAGTTTCAGCGACATGTTCCGCCGCGAGCTCGGTGTGGCACCGTCGCAATACAACGGCTGAGGGTTGGCCGAAATCCCGAAGCACTTGGCCGATGCTTCAGCGATGGGCTCTCTACACTGGGCCCATCTACCCATCAGGCACTCACCACCATGAACTATCTGATTTCCCTGGCTATCGGCCTGTTCGTCGGCTTGATCTACGGCGCCCTGGACTTTCGTTCGCCCGCACCGCCGGCCATCGCGCTGGTGGGCCTGATGGGCATGCTGCTCGGTGAGCAGCTCTGGCCCATGGGCCGGCAGTTGGTCGCCGGTTGGTTGTCCTGATCCCTTTCTTCCCCTCGATGGATATTGGCCATGAATGCACTGCAATTTTCCGCCACCGGCGACCTCACCGCCCTGCGCTTCGTCGAGGTTGCCACCCCGGTGCCCGCCGCCGATGAGGTGCTGGTCCAGATCAAGGCCGCGGGCCTTAACCCCAGCGACGTGAAGAACGTACTCGGGCGTTTCCCCTACACCACAGTGCCGCGCATACCTGGCCGCGACTTTGCCGGCGTGGTCGTTCAAGGTCCGCAGGCACTGGTGGGCCAGGAAGTCTGGGGTACCGGCCGCGACCTGGGGTTTTTCGCTGACGGCTCCCACGCCCAGTACCTCACCGTGTCGGCCAAAGGTGTCGCGCATAAACCTGCGCACCTGAGTTTTTCCCAGGCCGCCAGCCTGGGAGTGCCGTACACCACGGCCTGGGATGCGCTGGAGCGCAGTGGCGTGGGCAAAGGCACGCGGTTGCTGGTGATCGGCGCCAATGGTGCTGTGGGCAGTGCGGCATTGGCCTTGGCGAACATCCGCGGCGCCCACGTGTTGGCGGCGGTGCGCAAGGCTGACCAGGTCGAGGTGTTGCAGGGGCAAGGGTTCGACGCCATTGCGTTGGGCAAGCCCGAAGAACTGGGTGCGCAGGTTCATGCGGTGTTCAAGGGCGGCGCCGATGTGATCTTCGACACCACCGGTTTCTGGCTGCCAGCCGCCGTGGCCGGCCTGGCTCCGTTTGGCCGCATCGCGATCATTGCCGCGCCGGTGGACGGCCACGTACAACTGCCGGCCCTGGCCCTGTACCGCAAGGGTGGCTCGGTGGTGGGCATCAATTCATTGCTCTACAACTGCGAGCAGTGCGCGGTGATGCTGGAGCAGTTCGGACGCTTTTTCGATGAAGGGCAACTGCCATTGCCGACTGGCCTGCGCGAAGTGGCGTTGGCCCATGGCGTGCAGTGCTATGAGGACGTGAATCTAGGCAGCGCCGACAAAATCATCTTGCTGCCCTGACACGATCGGGGCAGTTAAGGCCTTTTTGTAGGAGCGAGGGGGACGCCTAGTTCTTGCTCGCGAAAAACCTCAACGATAACGCGCGCTTCCTGAATGAACGCGGCGCCTGTGAGTTTTTCGCGAGCAAGAACTAGGCGTCCCCCTCGCTCCTACAGACGGCGATGGACGCTGCCCCACATTTCGCTCGGCACTAGGCGTCGGGAACGCCTTTTTCCCATGCCGACCAATTCTTCAGGATCGCCTGTACCAACGGATTGCCCGTGCGGTACAGGTTTTCCAGCGCCGGCACGAAACCACCCTGATCCGCATACTTGAGCAGGTTATCCACCTCGCTGTAGCCCGGATAAGGCCGGTCGAAATCGGACCCTGCACGCACCACCGCCAGGCGCTGGATATCCACCAGGCCCTCACGGCTGGCGCGTAGCAGCGCCTCATAGGTGGAGTTGTCTTCCTGCTGGGTGGTGCAGTATTCGCCTTTGTTGTCCGTGAGCAGCTTGGTCCACACCTCGGCGCGCTCGCTCAGGCGCGTGCCGGAGAACCAGGTGTTGCCCGCCAGGGTGTCGCAACGAGTGACTTGCGGCGGCTGGTTGGCGGGGGCGGCGGGGTAGTGTTTGCGCCAGGCGGCGGACTCTTTGCTTTCCGTGAGTTCGACCTTGTGCGACAGGGCGAACGCCCTGGCCTGCAGCTTGGGGTTCAGCTCGAACACTTCGGTCTTGTAGTCCAGTGGCGGCTTTTCGTTGGGCCCCTTGGTGTTGATGCCGATATACCCGGTCGGCCAATCCTTGGGTGCATCCCGCGAATCCAGCTCCCACTGGGTGCCGAATTCCACCAGGTAGTGGGCCCACGCGGCGGTGCCCAGGGTGCCGTGTTTGGGGCTGATGCCGGCGATCCCGGCGATCAGGAAATAGCTGTGGCGCAGGTCGAACTTGGGCGACAGCGCCAGGGCCAGGGTGGACGCGGCGGCGTTGGTCTGGCCCATGCCGGTGACCAGCAGGCATACGTCCTGGGTGTTGCAGCGGATCACTGGGTAGTCGGCGGACAAGCCCGGTACGCGCACCTCCTGCTTGAGTTCCAGGCGCTCGATCCAGGTTTGCGCCTCAGGGGCGAACATGGTGATCAGCATCACTTTCGGTTTGATCGGCGTGGGTGTGTCAGCCAGCACCATGTGGGGCAGCAGGGTCAGGCCGATAGCCAGCGTGAGACGGGTAAACGCTTTCATCCAGTACTCCTTGATCAGAATTGGTAGCCCACGCCAGCGTAGTAACCCCAGCCGTTGGAGCGTGCGCGGAAGTTGCCTTCGCCGAAATTCAACTCGCTGCCATCCTCCCAGTTGCCGCCGTTATGAAAATAACGGCCGACCAGGGTGAAGCGCAAATGGGTGAATGAATACAGCAGCACGTTGGTTGCCACCAGCGCGTTGGCGGTACGGGCCGGGTTGTCCTTGTGCAGGTCCGAGCCGAAATCGTAGTTGGTGAAACCGATGTAGGTCAGCGAGGCACCGTTGTCGAACGTGTCGATGGGCACGATGTATTTCATCTGCGCACGGTAGCCGTCCCACGAATATTCATTGCTGGCGCCATAGTTTTCCCACTGGTAACGCCCATAGAAGTTCGCCGAGAGGTTGACACGCGAGTGGGTGTCGATATCGGTGCCGAGGCCGCTGTACAGGGTGTTGGCACGGTTGGCCTGGTTGCTGCCGTGGTCGTAGATCCAGTCAAAGGCCACGTACCATTCCTTGAAGGGGCCGATGGCCAGGCTGCGGCCGGCCAGGTAATCGATGGAGATACGCGGCTCGTGCTCCATGAACACCGGCGAGCCATGGTCCCACGCGCCTTTGTCGTGGCTGTTGCCGATGCCGAGGATCTTCGGCACGTCGATGTAGCCGTACAACTCGAAGGGGCCCTTGCGGCCGAAGTACTCGTATTCCAGGTAGACATCGTCCTGCGGCTTGGGGCCGAAGCTGATGTCCTTGCTGCCGATCAAGGTCAGGTCCTGGTTAAACCAGTCCGACAGGTACACGCCTTTTTTCGCCGGGCTGGCTTCCGGGCTGAGGGTTTCGCCCTGTGCTGAGTCATCGATGGGCGGTTGCTGCGCCAAAATGGGCGGGCTGAGTACTCCCGTAACGGCAACCAGTAGCAGGGAAACACCAAAATAAGCAGGACGCCTTGAGGTCAAGTGCATTGAAAATCCCTATTCGTACGCGGTTTGAACCCGATTCTTCGGGTTGAGGCGAACTTGGCGACCAAGTTCGTTGCGCACACGCTCGCACAGGTCGTACCAACTTTGCGCAATGGCTTGAATGGACTGGAAAAAATCGCGATTAATCGACCTTTTGATCAGAAATGACGCGGTGTCATTTTTTCAATCCGATTGAACAAGTGCATGGCGGTTTCGCGCCGGTATTCGCTGGGGGTCTGGTGCATCTCGATGCGAAAGTGCCGGTTGAAGTTGGACAGGTTGGCGTAGCCCACCTCAAAGCAGATATCCGCCACCGACATCTCGCTTTGCAGCAACAGGCGACAGGCGCGCTGCACGCGGAACTTGCGCATCAGGTCAATGAACCCGTGGCCGGTGTTGCGCTTGAAGAAGCGTGAGAAGCCCGGTTCGCTCATCTCCAGTTGCTGCGCGATGACCGACAGGCGCAAGTCGCCGGTCAGTTCACGCATCAGGTAGTCGAACGCCTTGTTGATGCGCTCGGCGCTGCGCGCGTCCAGGGTTGGTGCGTAGCAGGCGCTGGCCAGGGCTTTCACCTCGGGTGGCGGGGCGTTCCTCAGGGTGTCGAGCAGTTGCAGGAACAGGATCAGGCGTTGCAGGCCGTGGGCGCTGCCGATGGCCTCGAGCAAACGCGCAGCCTGCGCGGCGGTGTCGCCGCTGAACTCCAGGCCGCGCCGGGCCTGTTCGAACAGCGTGTGCAAGTCGCCGAGCTCCGGCAGGGTCTTGCGCAGGGCGAGGAGGGCGGCGCCGTCGAATTGCAGCACCACATCGCGACCCTTCAGGTATTCGCCGGGTGCCAGCTCGCCGATCCAGTCGTGGGGCAGGTCCGGGCCGATCAGCGCCACATGCCCGGCGCTGAACGCCCCGATATAGTCGCCCGCCACCAGCTTGCCACTGCCCTGGCGGATCAGGTGGATTTCGAATTCGGGGTGGTGGTTCCAGCGCGCCAGCTCAAAAGGGTAGTCATGTTCGAACCAGCGAAAGCCGTGCTCAGGTTCGGGCAGGATCACTTCCAGCTCGGCAGGGCGGTGTTCGAACAGGGCGGCGCGGTCGACGGGCATGCTGATGCCTCTTTTGCTTGTGGAATCGCCTCAAAATACGCGGGTTGGCAACGGCAGCGCTACCTCTGGTTTCGTCCGGCGCTGATACTTTTTTGATCCGGGGCCGGCGGTTAAAAAAGTATCAGTCGTGCATGCGCCATGGGTTTGTTAGGGCCTGGCCAAGCTGCTGTAATCGGCCCTCGACAACAAAAACAACAGGTGCAAACCGCCATGCTCCAGTCCTGCAAAGCCACGTTCCCGCAAGCACTGTTCCTGCTGTCCGGCCTGGCACTGGCCGTGCCCAGCCAGGCCGCCGACACCGTGACCATCGCCACGGTCAACAACAGCGACATGATCCGCATGCAACGCCTGTCCAAGGTGTTCGAGCAGCAGCACCCAGACATCCGGCTCAACTGGGTGGTGCTGGAAGAAAACGTGCTGCGTCAACGCCTCACCACCGATATCGCCACCCAGGGCGGGCAGTTCGACGTGCTGACCATCGGCACCTACGAAACCCCGCTGTGGGGCGCCAAGCACTGGCTGGAGCCGTTGACCCAACTGCCCGCCGACTACGACGCCGAAGACATCTTCCCCTCGGTGCGCCAGGGCCTGTCGGTCAACGACACCCTGTACGCCTTGCCGTTCTACGGCGAAAGCACCGTCACTTATTACCGCACCGACCTGTTCAAACAAGCCGGCCTGAGCATGCCCGCGCACCCCACCTGGACCCAGCTCGGCGAGTTCGCCGCCAGGCTCACGGCTAAAGACCAAGACCAATACGGGATGTGCCTGCGCGGCAAGGCCGGCTGGGGCGAGAACATCGCGCTGCTCAGCACCATGGCCAACGCCTTTGGCGCACGCTGGTTCGATGAGCAGTGGAAGCCGGAATTGACCAGCCCCGAGTGGACCGCGGCGGCCAACTTCTACGTCAACACCCTCAAGCAATACGGCCCGCCGGGTGTGTCCAGCAACGGCTTCAACGAAACCCTGGCACTGTTCAACAGTGGCAAATGCGCCATCTGGGTGGATGCCAGCGTCGCCGGCTCGTTCACCACCGACAAGAGCCAGAGCAAGGTCGCCGACAGCGTAGGGTTCGTCGCCGCGCCCACCGAAGTCACCGACAAAGGCTCTTCCTGGCTCTATGCCTGGTCCCTGGCGATCCCCGCCACGTCCAAGCACAAGGACGCCGCCAAGACCTTTATCACCTGGGCCACTTCCAAGGACTACATCCAGTTGGTGGCTGACAAGGAGGGTCTCGCCAACGTACCGCCGGGCACGCGCCAATCCACCTACAGCGCGGCCTACCTGAAGGCCGCACCGTTCGCCCAGGTCACCCTGGAGATGATGAAGCACGCCGATCCCGCGCATCCCTCGGCCCAGCCGGTGCCGTACGTGGGCATCCAGTACGTGACCATCCCCGAGTTCCAGGCCATCGGCACTTCCGTCGGCAAGCTGCTTTCGGCGGCGTTGACCGGCGGCATGTCGGTCGATCAGGCATTGCAGCAGGCCCAGTCCACTACCGAGCGTGAGATGAAACGCGCCGGTTATCCCAAATAACGTTGACGGACAAACCCATGAAACGACTCGAAGGAAAGAGCGCGCTGATCACCGGATCGGCGCGCGGCATCGGCCGCGCCTTTGCCCAGGCCTATATCGCCGAAGGCGCGACCGTGGCCATCGCCGATATCAACCTGCAACGCGCCCAGGCCACAGCGGCCGAACTCGGGCCCCAGGCTTACGCGGTGGCGATGGACGTCACCGACCAAGCCTCCATCGACAGCGCGATTGCCGCCGTGGTGGCCCAGGCCGGCAAGCTGGATATCCTGGTCAACAACGCCGCACTGTTCGACCTGGCGCCCATCGTCGATATCACCCGCGACAGTTATGAGCGGCTGTTCTCGATCAACGTTGCCGGCACGTTGTTCACGTTGCAGGCGGCGGCACGGCAGATGATCAGCCAGGGCCATGGCGGCAAGATCATCAACATGGCCAGCCAGGCCGGGCGTCGTGGCGAGCCGCTGGTGGCGATCTACTGCGCGACCAAGGCGGCGGTGATGAGCCTCACGCAATCGGCGGGGCTGAACCTGATCAAGCAGGGCATCAACGTCAACGCCATCGCGCCGGGAGTGGTGGATGGCGAGCATTGGGACGGCGTGGATGCATTGTTCGCCAAGCATGAAGGGCTGGCGCCGGGCGAGAAGAAGCGGCAGGTGGCGGCCGAGGTGCCGTTTGGGCGGATGGGGACGGCCGAGGATTTGACCGGGATGGCGATTTTCCTGGCGTCGAAGGAGGCCGATTATGTGGTGGCGCAAACCTATAACGTCGATGGCGGCAACTGGATGAGCTGAAGCCATACCCCAATCAAAATAATGTGGGAGGGGCGGTGCGACGATTCGACTTGCCCCCGATGGCAGTGTGACAGTTAGTACATATATAGACCGATCTACCGCCATCGGGGGCAAGCCCCCTCCCACATTGGATGATCGGTGTTCTTTAAATCGAGGCTAGTCAGCAAAACTGCGATCAAAGAAATAAACCTCCCCAGGTCTCAGGTTCTCCACCGTCGCCTGGGGCCTGCCGCCTTCGCCTTGCTTCTTGCGTCCCGTCTCGCGCAAGTACCCTGCCTCCGTCAGCTTCAACAAGCGCTGGCGAATACTGGTCTTCAACACTGGCCGCGCCAGCACCAGCGAGAAGATCGTCGTCGCTTCCGGCGCGCTGAACTCATGGCCCAGGAACATCAAGGGCAAGTTGCTGTACAGCGACTTGGACAACAGCCGCTCCTGCACGGCCGCGACGATGCTGTTGTGATCGAACGGCAACTTGATGCTGCCATCGGCCACCGCCTTCAGCGAAAACCAGCCCTGATGCTCACCCAGCGCCACCTCATCGGCGACGATCGCCAGGTAATAAGTGGACGACGACCAGCAACGCGGGTCGCGAAACGCATCGCCCACCGTGCCCACTTGCTCGCTCCAGGCCAACGCCAGGCCAACCTTGCTGCTGGCGCGCAAGCGTTCCACGGCATCCTGGAGGCTCAGATCCTGCACCCCACCATTCACCACCACGCCCGGCAGCGCCCAATGCCCGGCGAATGGCTCGGCGTCGCGTTTATTCAGCAGCAGCTTTAATTCTCCCGCCGCGCGGCAGTAGCACAGCACGCAGAGGTCGACGGTGTGGAGGTAGGCGCTCAGTGGCATGTGGAGTCCTTGTAAACAGCGGTGGGGCACAGTCTAACGGATCGAATAGATATGTCATGTACTGAGTCCAGAATAGATAAACAAATGTTTCTTGCAATGAAAGTACATGACGTGTACTTTTGTTTCCAGGCCACAGGAGAACCGCCATGACCCTCTCGAAAACTGCCATCGCTTCATTCGACGTCGACGCCCAGAAGAGCTTTACGCCGCTGTGCCCCAACGAGTTGCCGGTGGCGGGTGGTGACCAGATCGGTGCCGAACTCAACTACATGGCCAGCCTCGCCGGCCACCGCATCGGCAGCAAAGATGCCCACAGCCCGCACGCCCCCTGGGTGGTTGCCCAACCCAGCGAGATGCTGCAACCCACCGGCCTGGCGCACGCCGATGTCACCTGGGTCAGCCACTGCGTGCCGGGCACCGAGGGTTTCACCCTGCTAGACGAGTTGCCCGCCCCATATGACTACGATTACTTCATCTGGAAAGGCGTCGAACCCGACCTGCACCCTTACGGCGCCTGCTACCACGACCTGCACGACAAGCTCTCCACGGGCGTGATCGAATACCTCAAGGCCCAAGGCGTGGTCCGCGTGATCGTCGGCGGCCTGGCCCTGGACTACTGCGTCAAGACCACTGCGCTGCAACTGCTCAAGGCTGGCCTGGAGGTGGTCCTGCACCTGCCGGCATGCCGAGGAATCAGCGACGAGGGGAGCGTGCAGGCCGTCAATGAGTTGCTCAAGGCCGGGGCTGTGATCAGCAGCACCCGCGAAGAACTGGCCGCGATGGCCACGCGTTAAGGAGACACACCATGGAAAGTGCCTACGACTACGAAGCCCCGGTGATCCAGGGCTTGCTCGACACCGACTACTACACCTTCACCATGATGCAGGCGGTGTTGCACCAGCACCCCAACGTCGACGTCGAATACAACTTCATCGTGCGCTCCAGGGAAAAACTCGGTCACCTGATCCCAGAACTGCGTGCCGAGCTTGAAAAAATGGCCGGCCTGCAAATGCGCGAAGGCGAGCTGCGCTTCCTGTTCAACCCACGCTTTCGCGAATACCTGACCCCCGACTACGAACGCTTCCTCGGCCTGTTCCGCTTCAACCTGCGCTACATCCACGTCAGCGAAATCGACGGCCAGCTGAATATCCGCGTGGTCGGCCCGATGCTGCACTGCATCATGTTCGAGCAGCCGGTGCTGGCGCTGGTCAGTGAGTTGCGCAACCGCGACAAGTACCCGGACGTGACCCTGGAAGACGTCACCCGCAAGCTCTACCAGAAATTCGATTGGCTGGAGAAACACCTCAGCCGCGACGAGCTGGCCGACCTGCGCGTCTCTGACTTTTCCACCCGTCGGCGCCTGTCATTCAAGGCCCAGCGTGAAGTGGTGGACATCATGCGCCGCGACTTCCCCGGCCACTTCGTGGGCACCAGCAACGCGCACCTGGCCTACGAATTCGACCTGCCGCTGATTGGTACCATGGCTCACCAGTGGATGATGGTGCACCAGCAACTGGGGCGCTTGCGCGAAAGCCAGAACGCCGGCCTGGAAAACTGGGTACGTGAATACCGCGGCCGCCTGGGCATTGCCTTGACCGACACCATCAGCACCGACTTTTTCCTCAAGGACTTCGACCTGTACTTCGCCAAGTTGTATGACGGTTTGCGCCAGGACTCCGGCGATCCCATCGCCTGGGCCGACAAAGTCCTGGCCCGCTACAAAGCATTGGGCATCGACCCGATGACCAAGGACCTGATGTTCTCCGACGGCCTGAACTTCGAAAAATGCCTGCCGATCCTGCGTCACGTGCGTGGCAAGGCCAAGTTCGGTTTCGGCATGGGCACCAGCCTGGCGTGCGATGTGGAGGGCGTCGAGCCGCTGAGTATCGTCATGAAGCTGGTGCGGGTGCACGGCGAACCGGTGGTGAAATTCTCCGATGATCCGATCAAGAATGTCTGCGAAGACGCCTCGTTTTTGCAGTACGCGGCACAGGTGTTCAACGTGGGCAGGGTGGAGGTGTGACATGCAAGAACGTATCGCGCAGGAACTGAATATCGATCGGCAACTGGTCAAGGGCGGTGAAGCCAAGGAAATCCAACGGCGCATCGACTTCATCAAGACCACCTTGCGCCACTCAGGCTGCAAGGCCCTGGTACTGGGCATCAGCGGCGGCGTCGATTCGCTCACCGCCGGTCGCCTGTGCCAGTTGGCGGTGGAGCAACTGCGGGCTGAGGACTACGCCGCGCGTTTTATCGCCATGCGCTTGCCCTACAAGAGCCAGGCCGACGAACACGACGCCCAGGCCTCCCTGGACTTCATCGCTCCGGACCAGATCGACACCCTCGACATCGCCGCCAGCGTCGACGGCCTGATGGCCAGCCTGAGCGCCACTGAAGCCAGTGCGGAGCATGTCGACTTCATCAAAGGCAACGTCAAGGCCCGTACCCGCATGATCGCCCAGTACGCCGTGGCCAACCTGCACAACGGCCTGGTCGTCGGCACCGACCACGGCGCCGAGGCATTGATGGGCTTCTTCACCAAATTCGGCGACGGCGCCTGTGACCTGGCACCGCTGTCGGGCCTGACCAAGACCCAGGTGCGCCTGTTGGCCAGTGCCCTTGGGGCCCCGACGAACCTGGTGCAGAAGCAGCCCACTGCCGACCTGGAAGAACTCGTACCGGGCAAGCTGGATGAACATGCCTATGGCTGCACGTACGAAGAGATCGATGCCTACCTGATGGGCGAGCCGGTGAGTGAGCGGGTGAGGACGATTGTCGAAGGGGCGTACAGCAAGACAGCGCACAAACGCGCGCTGCCGATAGTTCCCGCTTGAACGGACGATCAAATGTTGATGTGCTCGCGAATATTCCAGCCGAACCGGATCGGCCCGCCATCGGCTTTCTGCGGCGGTACCTTTCCCATTCCCAGGATTGACTACAAGGCGCTGAGACCAGATCGGGAAGTGCCTGTCTTAAAAAAGGAAACCTTCCTACATTCTTGACGGATATTGATTCTTTACGCTCTGCGCTCTTGTGAGTTCAGGAGCAAAGGAATGGCTAGCAGCGTATTGAAGGACGGTTTCCCCTGGGCCCACCTCACCCCCCGTGAACGGGTAGAAAGCCGCAGGGTTCGACGCTTCAACGAACCATTAAACGATGTTCTGGGCGGGATTTCGGGGCTGGCTGGAAGTTATCAACATGGTCACGTTGGAAATGCCACGACGATAATAGTTGTGGGCTGGTACGAGGAGATTTCAGAGTGAATGAGTCACCTCTCCGTCTTCTCCGCCGTAACTTTCCAGTGTTCATGAGCACGATATTCATGGCTATCTTCTCAACCGCTATGGTGACCGTGCTGGTTGATGATCACTATTTGCGCAAGCTCGAGCCGTCACTGAGAACCGAATTGATGGGGTGGGGGCTTCTGTCGCTGACGTTTTTCTTCGGGTTTTCCAATTTCATGATTGTGCGTGGCTTCAACTGGGCAGTTGGACTCCTGGCGGGCTATTTCGCTTTCTGCCTGATGCTGGTCATACCAACGATTCAATACCGCCCGCATACCGTGGCGTTTTCTCTGGGCGTTGTATTTCCACTCCTGGGATTGCTTCTGCTCAATACCGAACGCCACCGGGAAATGCGGCAAAAATTATTTGAAATCCGCATTCAACGAAATACCGCGAGAGCGATCTACAAAAATTACTGCAATAAACTCAAGGCCAGGGCGGGCAGGGAAGGGTAACGGCGGCTCCCACGTCAACAACGTGGGAGCGCAAGCTATACCCGCCTACCGCTCAATCGACCGACTCCACCGCGCATTCCACTCCGGCCGCGCCTGGTTCACCTGGTCCCAATCAATCGAAATCGCCGTCTGCAAATACCCCTGCATCGCCTCTACCCGCGCGCGGGTCTTGTCGGTGGTCGGGGTGGTCGGGTTCGACGGGATCTGGTCGCCTTCCTCCAGCGCCGGGGCCTGGGCCTCGGCGGTCAGCAAAAAGGCGGCGAGTTTCTGTGCCAGTTCCGGTTGGTCATTACGCGCGATCACGCACTCGGCCACGTTCAGCACCACGGCGCCTTCCTTGGGTTGCGCGTATTCCATTGGCACACCGAGCAGTTTCTGGGTGGCCACCTGGGTTGGGGTGAGGGGGAAGATCGCCGCTTCGTCGGTTTGCACCATCTCGGAGATTTTCGCGGAGCTGGCGATATATTCCAGCACGTTGGGGCCGACGGTTTTTGGCCAGGCCTTGAAGCCGGGCTCCACGTTGGTTTCGTCGCCGCCCTGGAGGCGGTTGAACATGAGGAAACCGTGCAGGCCGAAAGTGGAAGAGGCCACGGACTGGAACACCACTTTGTCCTTGAAGCGCGGGTCGGCCAGGTCCATCCATGAGGTGGGGGCGGCCCAGCCTTTTTCCTTGAACATCCTGGCGTTGTAGCCCAGGCCGGTGACGCCCAACGTCACGGCCACGGCCTGGTCCTTGATCTTCGCCTTGGCCGGGATCTGTTCCAGGGTCGGGCTGGCTGCCAGTTTGTCGCACAAGCCCATGGAGATGGCGCGGTACATGATGCCGTCGTCGAGGAACATCACGTGCATCTGCGGGTTGTCTTTGTTGGCCTGGACCTTGGCGAGGATGTCCGACGACGTGCCGGGTACGATCACCACCTTGACGTTGTTGGCCTTCTCGAACGCAGGCAGCACCTTGTCGGCGTACACCCGTTCCATGGTGCCGCCGTTCATGCCCAGGTACAGCGTCGGCGCGGCATGGGCGGTGGAGGCGAGCAGAGCGAGGGACAAGCAGGACAGCGCAATACGAGTGTTCATGGATGTTTTTCCTCTCAGGCTTGGAAACGACGGATGGAAAACGCTTCGATGGGTTGGCGGCTGGCCCCGTCGCAGACGATCTCTGCCAGGGCTTCACCGACCGCTGGGCCCAGCTGGAACCCGGCGCCGGCAAAGCCGAAACCGTGGAGCAGGCCAGGTTGGGTGCTGCTGGGGCCGATCACCGGCTCGTGATCGGGTAGGTAACCTTCGGTGCCGCTCCAGGTGCGAATCGCCTGGGCGCCCTTGAGGAACGGGTACAGCTCGGCGGCATTGCGCAGGATTTCCAGCACTGCCGCTTGCCCGGGGCGCGCCTGCCGGGGGCCAAGGGCAAAGCCGCGCCCGCCGCCAAGGATGCAATTGCCGCGGGCCACCTGGCGTGCATAAATCCCACCGCCTTCGACACCGGTGCTCACGTTCATCACCACCGGCAGCGGTTCGGTGACCAACATGGCCGGGTGCGCCGAAATGATCGGCACCGGCTCGCCAAATTGCGCGGCGAGGGTGCCGGCCCAGGCGCCGGCGCAGTTCAATAACCAGGGGGCTTGCAGGTGCAGGCCGTTGGCGCAGTGTACGCGGAAATGGCGGCCGTCATGTTCGATGCGGATCACCTCGGCCTGCTCGTATACCGATGCGCCCAGGCGTTGCGCCGCACGGGCGAAGGCGGGGGACACCAGTCGCGGGTTGGCGTGCCCGTCCTCAGGGCACAGTGAAGCCCCCACTGCGATATCGCCGACCCAAGGGAAGCGTGCGCGCAGTTCGGCGTGATCGAGCAGCTGCAAGCCCAGGCCAAAACCTCGGGTTTGCTCGGCATAGGCCTGCAACGCGGCGAAATCCGCATGGCTGCGCGCCAGTTTCAGATGCCCGGAGCGCACGTATTCGCCCTCGATACCGATCAACCCCGGCAGGTCGGCCCACAGCTGGTGGGCGCGCTGCGACAGCGGCAACTGATGCAACGGCCGACCCTGGCGCCTGACGCCGCCGTAATTCACGCCACTGGAATGCGAGCCACAAAAGTCCCGCTCTACCAGGGCCACGCGCTGGCCTTTGTGCGCCAGCATCAAGGCCGCCGAAGCCCCGACGATCCCGCCGCCCAATACGATGACGTCGATCATGGCTGCACCTGCACGCCAAACGGCAGCGGCTTGATCGGTGCCTGGCCACGCAAGCGGCCGACGTGTTCAATCCCGCGGCCACTGCGCTCAGCGACGATCTCGGCTGCCGCCAGCCCGCACATGCGGCCCTGGCAGCGGCCCATGCCAACCCGGCAATGGGCTTTGACCCGGTTGATCTCCCAGTGGCCTTCATCCACCACGGCGCGTACATCGCCGACGCTGACTTCTTCACAGCGGCACACAATCAATTCATCCGGTGCCTGCGCCGCCCAGTCTTCAGGGAAGGGGAACGCAGTCTCCAACCCCTGGCGAAAGCGTTGGATGCCTGCCAATTGCTGCTCCAGCACAGCGGGGCGGCGATGATCGATCGCCACGCCTGCGTCTTCCAACACCGCCAACGCCGCCCGCTCGCCCGCCAGCTGTGCGGCATCCGCGCCCATGATCCCGGCACCGTCGCCTGCCAGGTACACGCCTGCGAGGCTGCTGCGCCCAGCGTTGTCCCGGCGCGGCAACCAGGCACGGTTCAAGGCATTCCATTCAAATTCACAGCCGAGCAGATCCGCCAGTTGGGTTTCGCTGCGCAGGGCGTGGGCGAAGGCCACGGCGTCACAGGCCAAATCTTGCCTATCCCAACGAATACCGCTGACCCGCTGTT
This sequence comes from Pseudomonas sp. G11, assembly GCF_029457515.1. Lineage (NCBI taxonomy): Bacteria > Pseudomonadati > Pseudomonadota > Gammaproteobacteria > Pseudomonadales > Pseudomonadaceae > Pseudomonas > Pseudomonas sp. G11. Next base: position 4,917,820 of record NZ_CP120377.1, on the reverse strand, counting down.
CGCCCTCGATCTGCTGGAGCGTCACGCCCTGATGCACGGGAACCCCGTGGGCGCTCAGCCAGGCGCGGTAATACAAGCCCTTGGCCAACGTCGCCGGTTGACCGAGCAGCGCCGGCAACGCACGGCATTGCGCACTGAACGGCGCGCTGTCGAGCACCGCCACCACCTTGGCCCCGGCCTTGGCGTATTGATAAGCCACTAAATACAGCAATGGCCCGCTGCCACAAAACGCCACCCGTTCGCCGATGGCGCAGCCCTGGTACTTCAAGGCGATTTGCGCGGCGCCCAGGCTGTAGACGCCGGGCAAGGTCCAGCCCGAAACAGGCAGGATGCGGTCGGTGGCGCCGGTCGCGACGATGATCCGCGAATACTCGAGGCTCTCGGCACGGCCGCTCTTGAGCGTGTCCAGGCGACCGTCCTCGGCATTCCACACCAGGGTTTCGGGCCGATAGTCGATCAAACCGGCCAACTCATCCATCGTGCGGTGCACGGCGTCTGCCTTGCGCGCGTCAAAACCGTAGACCTGCTTGGCTGAGCGTTGGAAACCCGCTGGTTGGCGCCGATAGATCTGCCCGCCACCGCGCAGGCTTTCATCGATCAGGCAAGGTTTGACGCCGTGGTCGAGCAGGGTGCGCGCCGCGCTGATCCCCGCCGGGCCTGCGCCCACAATCACCACCGGCTTCATAGCTGGCGCCCCGGATCACGGCTGATCACCTGGCCTTCTTCCAGCAACGTCGAGCAGGCGCGTACCCGCCGCCCATCCTCCAGGCGCACCCAGCAGTCCTGGCAGGCGCCCATCAGGCAAAACCCGGCGCGGCGCTCGGCGCTGAAATCGCTGCCGCGCAGGTGCTCGGCACAGGTCAGCACGGCGGTCAGCAGGGTGTCGCCGCGCAGGCCGGTGGCCGGTTGCCCGTCGAGGGTGAAGGCAACGGCAGGGCGCGCGGTCTCGGCCAATCGTTTGAACAGAGCCATCAATGTTTCCCCACCAGCACGCGGTCCAGGCCGTAGACCCGGTCGAGCAGAATCATGGTCGCCGCCGTCAGCGCAATCACCAGCGCCGACACCGCCGCCATCATCGGGTCGATGGACTCGGTGGCGTACACATACATGCGCACCGGCAGGGTTTGCGTGGCTGGCGAGCTGACAAAGATCGACAAGGTCACCTCATCGAAACTGTTGATGAAGGCCAGCAACCAGCCACCGGCCACGCCGGGCAAAATCATCGGCAACGTCACCCTGAGAAACAGCGTGATGCGCCCGGCGCCGAGGGACTCGGCGGCCTGCTCGGCGCTGCGATCCATGCCGACCGCCGCCGCCAATACCAGGCGCAGCACATAGGGCGTGATGATCACCACGTGCGCCAACATCAGCCAGGTGAAGCTGCCATTCACCCCCATCAGCGCAAACAGGCGCAGCATCGCCACCCCCAGTACCAGGTGCGGGATGATGATCGGTGACAGGAACAAGGTGCTGAAGAAGTTGCGCCCCGGGAACTGATAGCGACTGATCGCCAACGCTGCCGGCACCGCGATCAGTGTCGCCAAGGTCGCGGCGGTAAACGCCAGGATCAGGCTGTTATAGAACGCCTGGATAAAGTCGGCCCGCTCGAACACGGCGCGAAACCAGCGCAGTGAGAAACCCGAGGTGGGCAGGCTCAAGGTGTTTTCCGGGGTGAAAGCCACCAGGCACACCACCACCAGCGGCGCCATCATGAACAGCACCACCAAACCGTGGAAACCGAGGGCCAAAGGACCGTTTCTGGACATGCGCTTAAACCCCCAGGGACTTTTTGTAGCGGCCTTCGACCATGCGGTTCCAGCTCAGCATGATCAGCAGATTGACCAGCAACAGCACCACCGCGATGGTCGCGCCCATGGGCCAGTTGAGTTCCGAGAGGTACTGGTCGTACACCACGGTGGCGACCATTTTCAGGCGGCGTCCGCCGAGCAGGCCGGGGATCGCAAAGGAGCTGGCGGCCAGGCCGAACACAATCAAGGTGCCGGACAGCACGCCGGGCATGACCTGTGGCAACACGATCTTGCGCATCACCGTGGCCTGGCTTGCGCCCAGCGACAACGCCGCCTGTTCGGCCGAGGGGTCGAGCTTTTGCAGCGAGGTCCACACCGGAATGATCATGAACGGCAGCATCACGTGCACCAGCGCAATGATCACCGCGAACGGCGTGTACAACAGCTTCACCGGGCGCCCGCCCAGCGCCTGGATCATCTGGTTCACCAGCCCGTCGGCACCGAGCAGCAGGCTCCAGCCGAACGCCCGCACCACCACCGAAATCAACAGCGGCGTGAGGATCAAAATCAGGAAGATCGAGCGCCACGGTGTGCCCATGCGGCTGAGGATGTAGGCCTCGGGCACGCCAATCACCACGCACAGCAAGGTCACCAACGCGCTGATCCAGAAGGTGCGCCAGAAGATCTCGTAGAAGTACGCATCGCTGAACAACGACAGGTAATGGGCCAAGGTCCATTCATCCGCCTTTACACCCACCTGATAGTCGAACACGTTGAACGACAGCACCAGCGTCAGGCCCAACGGCAGGATCAGCAGCCCGGCGAACAGCACCAGCGCCGGCAGCGAGAGCCAATAACCCCGACTCATGCGTGCACCTCATCCGTCGCCAATACCCGCAGCAGGTCGGCCTGCCAATCCAGGCCGACCGTTGCGCCATGGTCCAACGGCGCGCTGCCGTCGTTGCTGCGCACCACGGTGATTTCGCCCAGCGCGGTCTGGAGGCGGTACAGCCACTGGCTGCCGAAGAAGTAGCGGTTGACGACCTGGCCTTGCAGGCGGCCGGTGCCGGCGTCCACCAGCTGGATTTTTTCCGGGCGCAGGCTCAACACCAACTCGCCGTCGCCCTTGGCGTGGCGGACCTGCGCAGTGCCGAGCTCGTCATAGTCGCCGGGCAGCAGGTTGGCCTTGCCGACGAAGTCCGAGATAAACCGCGTGCGGGGGTGTTCGTACAGGGTGTACGGCACATCGATCTGGGTCACGCGCCCGGCTTGCATCACCACCACACGATCGCTGATGGACAGCGCCTCGGCCTGGTCGTGAGTGACCATCAAGGTGGTGATGCCCACCGCGCACTGGATACGGCGGATTTCAAACTGCATCTCTTCGCGCAGGTTGGCGTCGAGGTTGGACAGCGGCTCATCCAGCAGCAACACCGGCGGCTCGATCACCAGGGCGCGCGCCAGGGCCACGCGTTGGCGCTGGCCGCCGGATAACTCCCGTGGGTAACGGTCGGCGTGGGGGGCCAGGCGCACCAGCTCCAGCACGGTCTTGACCTTGGCGGCGATCTCGCTGCCCGGCACCTTGCGCATCTTCAGGCCGAAGGCGACGTTGTCGCGCACGCTCATGTGCGGGAACAGCGCGTAGCTCTGGAACACCACGCCCAGGCCACGGCTGGCGGGCTTGGCATGGGTGATGTCGCGGCCGTCGAGCAGGATCTGGCCGCCGCTCACCTCGACGAAGCCGGCGATCATTTGCAAGGTAGTGGTCTTGCCGCAGCCCGAGGGGCCGAGCAGGGAAACGAACTCGCCTTTTTCCACCGCCAAGTCAGTGGCGACCACCGCGTCGACGGCGCCGTAGCGTTTGCTCAAGGCGTTGAGTTGGAGAAATGCCATGTCTGCGTTCCACCTTTTTTTCAGTCGCGTCGAAACGCGCTTTTTTTGTTTTGGGCAGATGCGAAAAGAGTGTTGCGGGTGCGTTGGCGCTCGATCTCAAGTCGGCTGCCGGTTGTTGTTCATTTCGCCCCTGTGGACGCAGATTAGGACGAAGACTAGGATGGGCGGAAGATGGAATTTCACTGGGTGAGCAATTATTTTAAGATTTATTCACTGAACAGAATTACTCATGAGATAGCGCGTTATGGATTCCACTGAGCGGAATAACAACAGTAAGGAAGTGGGGGCGGGCGGGGTGTCCCGTCTGTTCGCGTTGCTGCGTACCCTGGGTGAGGTGCCGGAAGGTGGTGAGCGCGTCACCCAACTCGCCCAACAGGTCGGCCTATCCCAGCCCACCACCCACCGCCTGCTGCGCAGCCTGATGGACGAAGGCATGGTCGAACAGGACGCGCGCAGCAAACGTTATCGCCTGAGCCTGGAGTTCTTCGCCTTGGCGGCGAACGCGGGCAAGACCGGCAACCTGCGCGACCTGGTGCGCCCGAGCATGCTGCGCTTGAGCGCGTCCTTGGGCGACTCATTGTTTTTGCTGGCGCGCAGCGGCTTTGACGCGATCTGCCTGGACCGCAGCGAGGGCCCGTACCCGATCCGCACCTTCACCGGCGACATCGGCGGGCGCGTGGCATTGGGCGTGGGGCAGGGCAGCCTGGCCATCCTGGCATTCCTGCCGGAAGAAGAGCGCGAGACGGTGATCCGCTACAACTTGCCACGGCTCAAGGATTTCCATCTGTATGACGAGGTGCTGTTGCGTTCGGAGGTGGAGAATGTGCGCAACCTGGGCTATGCGGCGCGCAACACCGGGGTGCTGGAAGGCATGGCGGGGCTGGCGGTACCGATCCTCAACCGGGACGGGCATGCGGTGGCGGCATTGAGCGTGGCGACCATCAGCGATCGCCTGGGGCCTAGCCGGTTGCCGATGGTGGTGGAGTTGTTGAAACGCGAAGCGGCGGCGATCGGTCCCAGGATCAACCCGTTTGACCCGACATTGCGCCGGCCTTCACAAACCTTCGGCGGTTAACTTATTCCCGGCAATGAAGATCCCATGTGGGAACCGCACTTCAGTGCCGAGCGGACTGTTGTGGCATGTGGGCTGTTATGGCAGACGGGCTAACTGTGGCAGACGGGCTAACTGTGGCGAGCGGGCTTGCCCCGCGTTGGGGCGCGAAGCGGCCCTGAAACCAGGCTCCCGGTTCTACCAGAAGGAATGCGGCGGCCTTATTGGGGCCGCTTCGCGCCCCAACGCGGGGCAAGCCCGCTCGCCACAGCCACAGGGGGGCCGCAGATTTGGCGGGACCTTCCACATCAGATTGCCGCTAACGCCACTGACGTCGCGGCGGTGCGGGTCTCCACTCCCAACTTCACATACACATGCTCCAGGTGCTTGTTCACCGTGCGCGGGCTCAACCCCAGGATATCGCCGATATCCCGGTTGGTCTTGCCGCACGCGACCCAGCGCAACACCTCCACCTCACGCTCGGTCAGTTGGAACCTGGCGGACAACAGCCGGTGCGCCGGCTCATCCTCCAGGGTCAACGCACTCGGTTGCGTCGCCGCCCGTGCAGACATCAGGATGCGTGAGGTGCGCAAGTGCGCCGCCACCCGCGCCAGTACTTCGTCGGTCTGGATCGGCTTGGTCACGTAGTCGCTGCCACCGACCTCGAAGCCTTGCACAACATGCTTGCTGTCGGTCAGCCCGGTCATGAACACCACCGGGATATCCGCGCTGGCCGGCATTGCCTTGAGCCGGCGGCAGGTTTCGAAACCGTCCAGGCCCGGCATCATCGCGTCCAGCAGGATCAGATCGGGGCGCCGGCGTTGCACGCGGTTCAGCGCGCTGAGGCCATCGAGGGCCACCAGCACCATGTAGCCGGCGTCGTCGAGGGCGTCGGAGAGCATCGCCAGGTTGTCCGGCGTGTCGTCGACGATCAGCACCACGCCAGGTTCAGTGCTGCGGGTGAGAGCATTCATCTTCGGCCTCCTTGAGGGTTCGGTTGAGTTCATCCAGGCGAAAACCCTTGAGCAGCCCGCGGACTTGAGTGATGAACGGCTCTACGTCGGGGCGCTGGGCAAGGATCGTGTCGAGTTTTTCGTGCAGGCCACGCACATAGCCAATGGCGCTGAGTTCGGCGAGTACCGCGAGGTCGTCGGCGCTGGGCAGCACGCTGGGTGGCGGCGGCGGGACCAGGCTCTTGGTGCGCCGTACCCACTGCAAGCCCAGGTGCTGTTGCAGGCACCCGAGCAGCTCCGGGGTACGCACTGGCTTGGCCAGGTAGTCGTTGCAGGCGGCGGCGATGCTGCGTTCGCGATCGTCGGTAAACGCGTTGGCCGAAATCACGATGATCGGCGCGGTGGACAGCGCATTGCGCCGGATCAGCCGGCTGGTCTCCCAGCCGTCCAGGGTCGGCATCGACAGGTCCATCAGGATCAGGTCCGGCGCCAGCAACGCCACCTGGCGAATGGCGTCCTGGCCGTTGCTCGCCTGGATCACCTCGAAGCCCAACGGCGTGAGCATGCCGCTGAGCACCTTGCGGTGGTCCACATGGTCATCCACCACCAGGATGCGTCGGCGCTCGCCTTGATAGCCGATGATGTCGTGTTCCACATGCACCACCGCTTGCGGCGCGCGCACTTGCGACAGGAACAGCCGCACCTGGAAGCAGGTGCCCTTGTCCAGCTCGCTGGTCACGCGCAATTCGCCGCCCATCAAGGCAGTGAGCATGCGCGTAATGGTCAGCCCCAGGCCCACGCCGTTGTCCTGGCGCATCAGGTCGCCGCGCTCGAACGGCTGGAAAATCCGCTCGATCTGCCCCGGATCAATACCGATACCGGTGTCGATGATTTCAAAATTGGCCGTCTCGCGCATGTAGCTGACCCGCAGGCACACTTCGCCGCTGTCGGTGAAATTCACCGCGTTGCCCAGCAGGTTGATCAGGATCTGGCGCACGCGTTTTTCATCGCCGCGCACCACCGCCGGGATCTTGCCCACGCAGTCCAGGCGAAAGCGCAGGCCCTTGTCCTGGGCCTGGGGGGTGAACATCTGCTCCAGGTCGTGGATCAGTTCGGGGAAGGGGATTTCCGTCAGCTCCAGGCGCAGCTTGCCGGCCTCGATCTTCGCCACATCGAGCAGGCCATCGATCAGCGACAGCAAGTGCGAGCCACTGCGCAGGATGGTCGCCAGCGCGTCCTGGTGCTGCTCGGGCATGGCGCTGTCACGCTGCAGGATCTGGGTGAAACCGAGGATGCTGTTGAGCGGCGTGCGCAGTTCGTGGGACAAGCCGGTGACGTAGCGGCTTTTGGCGGCGTTGGCCGCTTCCGAGGCTTCCTTGGCCTGTTGCAAGGCCTGGTCGGTGAGGCTGTGGGCGTCGATTTCCTGCATCAGCAACAGGGTCTGGCGGTCGGATTCCTGCTGGGCGACGCGGCGGCTTTCGCGGGTCAGCACCACCCACCAGGCGAGCACGGCGGCCAGCACCGAGAGGGTGAGGAACGCCTTGAAGAACGCCTGGTACAACGTCTCCGAATGCGGCAACCCTTGGGCGGCCTGCACGTAGATCAAGGCCAAGGCGCCGGCGAGCAGCAACACCAGGACCAACAGCAGCCCCAGGTAATGGGCCAGCCGCGTATGCAGGCGCGGCATCAGCGTGTTGGGCAGCAACCCGCGCAACACGCCTTCGAACTGGCTGACCAATCGCGCATGGGGTTTGCAGCGGTCGCCACAGCGCGCATCCAGCGAGCAACACAACGAGCAGATCGGCGTGCTGTAGGCCGGGCAGAACGCCATGTCGGCGGTCTCGAACGGGTTACTGCACAGCCCGCACACGGCATGGGTCGCCGGTGCAACCGGGTGAATCAAGCGCACGTCGCTGCTGCGCGCGATGTAGTACTTGCCCTTCGTCAGCCAGGCCAACAGGGGCGCCATGATCAATGCCGTGCCCAGCGCCACGAAGGGCGGCGCCGCCTGTGCCAGGGCGCCAAACAGGCCGAAGTGGGCGAGGATCGACAGCAGCGAGGCAATCAGCATCGAGCCGACGCCCACCGGGTTGATGTCGTACAGATGCGCGCGCTTGAACTCGATATGTTTGGGTGACAGCCCCAAGGGTTTATTGATCACCAGGTCGGCCACCAACGTGCCGATCCAGGCAATCGCAATATTGGCGTACAAGCCCAGCACCTGGTCGATCACATCGAACACGCCCAGCTCCATCAGCATCAGCGCGATCGCCACGTTGAACACCAGCCACACCACGCGCCCAGGGTGGCTGTGGGTCACGCGGGCGAAGAAATTCGACCAGGCCAGGGAGCCGGCGTAGGCGTTGGTCAGGTTGATCTTCATCTGTGAAATGAACACGAACAGCACCATTGCGCCGAGGGCCCATTCCGGCGAGCTGAACACATAGCGGAAGGCGACCAGGTACATCTGGGTCGGCTCGGCGGCGCGCTCCATGGGGATTTCATGTTGCAGGGCGAGAAAGGCCAGGAACGCCCCGCCAAACATCTTCAACGCGCCCGGGATAATCCAGCCGGGGCCGGAGCAGAGCAGGGCGGCCCACCAGCGCTTGCGGTTGGCCGCGGTTTTTTCCGGCAGGAAGCGCAGGTAGTCCACCTGTTCGCCGATCTGCGTCACCAGCGACAGCGCCACGGTACAGGCGGCGCAGAACGCCAACAGGTTGAAACCGCCGCCATCGCCGCTGCGCCCGACAAAACTGGTCCAGTCGCTGAAGGCATCGGGGTTTTTCCACCACACGAAGCCGTACGGCAGCACCAGCAACAGCAGCCACAACGGTTGCGTCCACAGTTGCAGGCGGCTGATCAGGGTCACGCCGTAGGCCACCAGCGGGATCACCAGCAACGAGCAGATCACATAGGCAAAGGCCAGCGGTATATGGAAATACAACTCCAGGGCCAGGGCCATGATCGCCGCTTCCAGGGCGAAGAACAGGAAGGTGAAGCTGGCGTAGATCAGGGAGGTGATGGTCGAGCCGATATAACCGAAGCCGGCTCCACGGGTCAGCAGGTCCATGTCCACGCCGTAGCGCGCCGCGTAGTAGCTGATGGGCAGGCCGGTCAGGAAGACCACCAGGCTGATGGCAAGGATCGCCCAGAAAGTGTTGGTGAAGCCGTAGCTCAGGGCCAATACACCACCGATGGCTTCCAATGCGAGGAACGACACCGCGCCCAGGGCGGTGTTGGCAATGCGCAGCTCCGACCATTTGCGAAAGGATTTGGGCGTGTAGCGCAGGGCATAGTCTTCCATGGTCTCGTCGGCGACCCAGGTGTTGTAGTCGCGGCGGATCTTGACGATGCGCTGGGTGCCGGGAGGGGATTGCACGGTGGGGAGGCTCCGCAGGGTGGACGAAGGGAGTGAGCAAGTTTCATGCCCTCGCGGGCGCTGCGAGTCAAATGTGGGAGGGGGCTTGCCCCCGATGAGGGAGTGTCAGTCACTTATTTGTTCGCTGACCCGGCGCTATCGGGGGCAAGCCCCCTCCCACATTGGTCAGCGGTGGCTGGGCGGATGCGATCCTGCCCTGCATTGGTGCGCAGTGGCATACGTCAAATGACGTATCCCGTTACGTCAGGCTGCGTATACCCGCGTGGGTCGGCTGCCGCCATGCTGGAGCCCTCATTGCAGAGGAGTCGCCCCATGGAACCACGATTGATCCGCTCCAAACCGCTGTTGGCCCTGTCATTGCTGGCGGCCGCGCTGTTCAGCCAGGGCGTGCTGGCCGATAACGAAGGCTTGGCCGTGACGCCTACCGAAGTCACTGTCGGCCAGTTGCACTCGGCCACCGGCACCATGGCGATTTCCGAGACTGGCTCGATCCAGGCCGAGCGCCTGGCCATCGAGCAGATCAACGCCTCGGGCGGGATTCTGGGACGGCAGATCAAAGTGATCCAGGAAGACGGCGCGTCCGACTGGCCGACCTTCGCTGAAAAAGCCAAGAAACTGCTGGTCAACGACAAGGTGGCTGCGGTGTTCGGTTGCTGGACCTCGGCCTCGCGTAAAGCGGTGCTGCCGATCTTCGAGAAAGAAAATGGCCTGCTCTACTACCCGACCTTCTACGAGGGCCTGGAACAGTCGAAAAACGTGATCTACACCGGGCAGGAAGCCACCCAGCAAATCCTCGCCAGCCTCGACTGGATCGCCAAGACCAAGGGCGCCAAAACGTTCTACCTGGTCGGCTCCGACTACATCTGGCCGCGCACGTCGATGAAGATCGCGCGCAAGCACATTGAAAATGTGCTGCACGGTACCGTGGTCGGCGAAGACTACTACCCGCTGGGCAACACCCAGTTCGGCTCGCTGATCAACAAGGTCAAGCTGAAAAAACCGGATGTGGTCTTTGCCGCGGTGGTGGGCGGTTCCAACGTGGCGTTCTACAAACAGCTCAACGCGGCGGGTGTGAACGCGTCCAAGCAAACCCTGCTGACCCTGTCGGTCACCGAAGACGAACTGCTCGGCATCGGCGGCGAAAACATGGCCGGCTTCTATGCCTCGATGAAGTACTTCCAGAGCCTGGACAACCCCAACAACAAAGCCTTCGTCGAAGCTTTCAAGGCCAAGTACGGCAAGGACGCGGTGATCGGCGACGTGACCCAGGCGGCCTACCTCGGCCCTTGGCTGTGGAAAGCGGCGGTGGAGAAGGCCGGCAGTTTCGACGTGGACAAAGTCGTCGCCGCCTCCCCGGGCATCGAGCTGAAAACCGCGCCGGAAGGCTACGTGAAGATCCACGAAAACCATCACCTGTGGAGCAAGTCGCGCATCGGTGAAGTGCAGCCGAACGGGCAGTTCAAGGTGATCTACGAATCGGATCTGATCGAGCCGAACCCGTTTCCAAAGGGTTACCAATAACCCTCAGGCATAAAGAGATCTAAATGTGGGAGGGGCGGTGCGACGATTCGACTTGCCCCCGATGGCGGAGTGTCAGTCGACATTTCTATAACTGAACCACCGCTATCGGGGGCAAGCCCCCTCCCACATAGAGCAAAAGCACATCGCATTCCAACTATCACCTCCCGCTCAGGAGACCATCATCATGGAATGGCTATCGGAATTTGGAGCCATCGCGGCGATGCAGGGGTTCAACGGCTTGTCCGTGTTCTGCGTGCTGCTGTTGATGGCATTGGGGCTGGCGATCATTTTCGGGCAGATGGGCGTGATCAACATGGCCCATGGTGAATTCCTGACGATCGGTGCCTACACCACCTACGTATGTTCCAGCCTCACCGCGCACTTTGCGCCGAGTTTCCAGCCCTATTACTTCTTCTTCGCCATCGCCCTGTCATTCCTCGTTGCCGGCGCCGTTGGCTGGCTGGTGGAATGGGCGATGATCAGCCGCTTGTACAAGCGCCCGCTGGACACCTTGCTGGCGACCTGGGGCCTGTCCCTGGTGATGCAGCAAACCTTCCGCTCGGTGTTCGGCGCCCGTGAGGTCAGCGCTGAACCACCGGCCTGGTTGATGGGTTCGGTGAACTTCACCGACGCCATCGAGATCCCGCGCAACGGCCTGTTCATGATGGGCCTGACCCTGCTGCTGACCGGTGCGATCTTCCTGATGCTGTACCGCTCGCGCTGGGGCCTGCAGGTGCGCGCCACGGTGCAGAACCGCTTGATGAGCCGCGCGGTGGGGATCAACACACGCAAGGTCGACCGCATGACTTTCGCCCTCGGCTGTGGCGTGGCCGGGGTGGCCGGTGCGGCGTTCACCACCATCGGCTCCACTGGCCCCACGGCGGGCTCGCAGTACATCGTCGACACCTTCCTGGTGGTGGTGTTCGGAGGCGCGCAAAGCCTGTTCGGCACGATTGCCTCGGCGTTCGTGATCGCCCAGACCCAATCGCTGTCGGAGTTTTTCCTGAGTGGCTCGATGGCCAAGGTACTGACCTTGTCGTCGGTGATTCTGATCCTGATGCTGCGCCCGCAAGGGTTGTTCTCCATCAAAGTGCGCAAGTAGAGGCGAGCAGATGAAGGCTTTAGACAAGCTGCTGGGCGGCCAGCAAAACCTGATAGGCATCGTGCTGTTGGCGCTGTTGATCCTGGTGGTGTTTCCCCTGACCCTGGATGCATTCCGGCTGAACATGGTCGGCAAGTACCTGACCTACGCGTTCGTCGCGGTGGGGCTGGTGCTGTGCTGGGGCTATGGCGGCATTCTCAGCCTGGGGCAGGGCGTGTTCTTTGGCGTTGGCGGCTATTGCATGGCGATGTTCCTCAAGCTGGAGGCCTCCGACCCGCAGAGCACCAAGATTCAGTCCACCCCCGGCATTCCGGACTTTATGGACTGGAACCAGATCACCGAATTGCCCTGGCTGTGGCAGCCGTTCCACAGCTTCAGTTTCACCCTGGTGGCGGTGATCGCGGTGCCGGTGCTGCTGGCCTTTATCATCGGCATGGCGCTGTTCAAGCGGCGCGTGGGCGATGTGTACTTTTCCATCGTCACCCAGGCGATTGCGCTGATCCTCACGGTGCTGATCGTCGGCCAGCAAGGCCTGACCGGTGGCGTCAACGGCATCACCGACCTCAAGACCCTGCTCGGCTGGGACCTGCGCACCGACAGCGCAAAAATGCTGCTGTACTTCATCAACGCCGGCTTGCTGTTCGGTTGCATCTTCATTGGCCGCTTTATCCTCGCCTCCAAGCTGGGCCGGCTGTTGATGGCGATGCGCGACAAGGAAGAGCGCGTGCGTTTCTCCGGTTATGACGTGGCCAGCTTCAAGATTTTCGTGTTCTGTGTGGCGGCGGCGTTCTCGGCCATCGGCGGGGCGATGTTTGCCTTGCAGGTAGGCTTTATGTCGCCGTCGTTCGTCGGCATCGTGCCGTCGATCGAGATGGTGATCTTCGCGGCGGTGGGCGGGCGCATGTCGCTGCTCGGCGCGGTGTATGGCGCGCTGCTGGTGAACTACGGCAAGACCTATTTCTCCGAGTCCTTCCCCGAGTTGTGGCTGTACCTGATGGGCGGGTTGTTTATCGCCGTGGTCATGTACTTCCCCAATGGCCTGGCCGGGTTGTGGGACAGCCACGGGCGCCAGGCGCTGGCCAAGCTGCTGCGCCGCCCACCGCCGATGAAAGCCGTGGCCCCCAAGGCCAGACCCAAGGCTGAAAGCAAGATCCTGGAGACCCAACCATGACCGCCGTTGGCTTTGAAATGAACAAACCGGTGCTGGCCATCGAGGGCCTGACGGTGTCCTTCGACGGCTTCAAGGCGGTCGACAACCTCAACCTGTATATCGACCGCAACGAAGTGCGCGTGGTGATCGGCCCCAATGGCGCGGGCAAGACCACGGTACTGGACCTGATCTGCGGCAAGACCCGCGCCACCAGTGGCAGCATCCAGTTCGATGGCCAGGAACTGACCAAGATGCGCGAGTACAACATCGTGCGCGCAGGCGTGGGGCGCAAGTTCCAGAACCCGTCGATCTACGAAAACCTCACCGTCTTCGAAAACCTCGAGATGTCCTACCCGGCCGGGCGCAAGGTGTGGGGCGCGCTGTTCTTCAAGCGCAACGCCCAGGTGATCGCACGGGTGCAAGAGGTAGCGCGGGAGATCTTCCTCGGCGACCTGTTGCAACAACAGGCCGACCTGCTGTCCCACGGGCAAAAGCAGTGGTTGGAGATCGGCATGCTGCTGATGCAAGACCCCGAGCTGCTGATGCTCGATGAACCGGTGGCGGGCATGAGCGTCAACGAGCGCGCGCAGACCGCCGAGCTGCTCAACCGCATCAGCCAGGGCCGTTCGGTGCTGGTGATCGAGCACGACATGGAATTCGTCAAGAGCATTGCCCACAAGGTCACGGTGCTGCACCAGGGCAAGGTCCTGGCCGAGGGCAGCATGGAGTCGGTGCAAAGCAATCCGAAAGTCATCGAAGTGTATCTGGGCCACTGAGGAGCCGCGCATGTTCAAGATCGACCAGTTGTCCTGCGGCTACGGGCAGAGCCAGATCCTCCACGACCTGGACCTGCACGTGGCCAAGCGCGAGATCGTCGCGGTGATGGGCCGCAACGGCATGGGCAAGACCACCCTGTTCAAGAGCCTGATGGGCATCCTGCCGCAGTGGCAGGGCCAGGTCAGTGTGGACGGCCATGAGGTGTCGGCGCTGGAAACCCATGAGCGGGTAGCGCGGGGCATCGCCTATGTGCCCCAGGGCCGCATGATTTTCCCCAGCATGAGCGTGCTGGAAAACATCCAGACCGGCCTGCCGGCCTCGGCCCGAGGCAAGGTGCCGGAGGACTTGTATGCGCTGTTCCCGGTGCTCTACGACATGCAGTCGCGCAAGGGCGGCAACCTGTCGGGCGGGCAGCAACAGCAGTTGGCGATCGCGCGGGCCTTGGCGACCAACCCCAAGGTGTTGCTGCTGGATGAACCGACCGAGGGCATCCAGCCGTCGATCATCAAGGACATTGCACGCACGCTGAAGGAAATCCGCAACCTGCGCGACCTGACCATCGTGGTGTCGGAGCAGGTGCTGTCCTTCACCCTGGAGATCGCCGACCGTTTCCTGGTGATCGAGAAGGGCCGCTTTGTGATCGAAGAGACCCGTGATCGAGTGGACGAGGCGACCATCAGTCGCTACCTGTCGGTGTGACGAGGGCGGTCCCAGGGCCGCCGCATAGACAGCACGTACATGCAATTTTCCCCTGCGCGATAGCGCCACACTTCCCCCATCGCTCAACGTTCCAGGGGGGAAGACACCATGGACCCGACACCCAAGACCAGCCCTGACGAAGTCGTCACCCTGGTCGTCAAACACCGCATCAAGCCAGGCCTTGAAGCCGACTACGAAGCCTGGCTGCGGCGTATCGTGCGCATCGCCGGCGAGCGCCCCGGCCACCTCGGTGTAGACGTGGTGCGCAGCAAGCAGGGCGGCCTGGCGCTGTTCACCTGCGTACTGCGCTATGGCACCACCGCTGCGCTGGAGCAGTGGCTCGACTCCCCCCAACGCAAACAGCTGATCGCTGAAGCTGCGCCGATGCTGGCCGACGGCGACCAGACTGAAATCGGCGCGGCCAACGAGTTCTGGTTCACGCCCCTGGCCGACAGCGCCGCCAAGCCGCCGCGCTGGAAGCAGGCGGTGGTCAGCCTGTGTGTGATTTTGCCGCAGACCTTGCTGTTGCCGTTTATCTGGGGGCCGATCCTGCGTCTGCACCCGTTCCTGTCCAACTACGTGGTCTCCACCTTCCTGGTCACCCTGACCATCGTCCTGTTGGTGGTCTACCTGCTGATGCCGGCGGCTACCCGCCTGTTCGCTCCCTGGCTTGAAGCCTCTGTAAAGGAAACCCTATGAACGCCGATCTGATTCTGTTCAATGGCCAGTTCCACACCGTGGACCGTGAAAACCCGCGCGCAACCGCCGTCGCCATTCGCGAGGGGCGCTTCGTCGCCGTCGGCACTGACGGTGAGGCCATGGCCCTGCGCGGCAGCGGTACCCAGGTCATCGACCTCAAGGGGCGTACCGTGATCCCCGGCCTTAACGACTCGCACCTGCACCTGATCCGGGGCGGGCTGAACTATAACCTCGAACTGCGCTGGGAAGGCGTGCCATCCCTGGCCGATG
This sequence comes from Pseudomonas sp. G11, assembly GCF_029457515.1. Classification (NCBI taxonomy): domain Bacteria; kingdom Pseudomonadati; phylum Pseudomonadota; class Gammaproteobacteria; order Pseudomonadales; family Pseudomonadaceae; genus Pseudomonas; species Pseudomonas sp. G11. Next base: position 4,902,578 of record NZ_CP120377.1, on the reverse strand, counting down.
CCCTGCGCATGCTCAAGGAGCAGGCCGACCGCACCCCCACGCCACAATGGGTGCGCGTGGTCGGTGGCTGGAACGAATTCCAGTTCGCCGAAAAGCGCATGCCGACCCTGGAAGAGCTCAACCAGGCCGCGCCGGACACCCCGGTGTTCGTGCTGCACCTGTATGACCGCGCCTTGCTCAACCGCGCCGCCCTGCGCGTGGCCGGCTACACCAAGGACACGCCGAACCCGCCGGGTGGCGAGATTGTGCGTGACAGCCAAGGCAACCCCACCGGCATGCTGGTGGCGCGGCCCAACGCGATGATTCTGTATTCGACCCTGGCCAAGGGCCCGAAACTGCCCCTGGAATACCAGGTCAACTCGACCCGCCAGTTCATGCGTGAACTCAATCGCCTGGGCCTCACCAGTGCGATCGACGCCGGTGGCGGTTTCCAGAACTACCCCGATGACTACGCGGTGATCGAGCAACTGGCCAAGGATGAACAGCTGACGGTGCGCATCGCCTACAACCTGTTCACCCAGAAGCCCAAGGAAGAGCTCAGCGATTTCAAGAACTGGACCGGCAGCGTCACCCTGCACCAGGGCGACGACTACCTGCGCCACAACGGCGCTGGCGAGATGCTGGTGTTCTCCGCGGCGGATTTCGAAGACTTCCTCGAACCGCGCCCGGACCTGCCGCTGACCATGGAGCAGGAGTTGGAACCGGTGGTGCGTCACTTGGTGGAGCAGCGCTGGCCGTTCCGCCTGCACGCCACCTATGACGAATCGATCTCGCGCATGCTCGACGTGTTCGAGAAGGTCAACCGCGATATTCCGTTCAATGGCCTGCCATGGTTCTTCGACCATGCCGAAACCATCACCCCGAAAAACATCGAGCGCGTACGCGCCCTGGGTGGCGGCATTGCGATCCAGGACCGCATGGCGTTCCAGGGTGAGTACTTTGTCGAGCGCTACGGCGCCAAGGCCGCCGAAGCCACGCCGCCGATCAAACGCATGCTGGCCGAAGGCGTGCCGGTGGGCGCGGGCACCGATGCCACGCGGGTGTCGAGCTATAACCCGTGGACCTCGCTGTACTGGATGGTCAGCGGGCGTACCGTCGGCGGCCTGGAGCTGCATGCCGAAGGCTTGCCACGCCTGACCGCGCTGGAGCTGTTCACCCACGGCAGCGCCTGGTTCTCGTCGGAGCAGGGCAAGAAGGGCCAGATCAAGGTCGGCCAGTTGGCGGACGTCGCCGCGCTGTCGGCGGATTTTTTCAGCGTCGATGAAGAAGCCATCAAATGGATCGAATCGGTGCTCACCGTGGTCGGCGGCAAGGTGGTGTACGGCGCCGGCGACTTCGAAGGTTTCGCGCCACCGCGTGTACCGGTGCTGCCGGACTGGTCGCCGGTGGTCAAGGTGCCAGGGCACTGGCGTCCGTCTTCGCCGTTGCAAGCTCAGGTCCACCAGTGCAGCGGCCCCTGTGGCGTGCATTCCCATAGCCACGAAAAGGCGCGCCTTTCCAGCGTGCCGGTCAGCGACTTCCAGGGTTTCTGGGGGGCGTTTGGCTGTTCTTGCTTTGCCTTTTAATCAACTCGCCTCTTTCGACAAACAGGAGCAACTCCCATGACTTACAAACGCCTGAATAAAGATGATGCCGTGGTGCTGTTGGTGGATCACCAGACCGGCCTGATCTCCCTGGTGCAGGATTTCTCCCCCAATGAGTTCAAGAACAACGTACTGGCCCTGGCCGACGTGGCGAAGTTCTTCAACCTGCCGACCATCCTCACCACCAGTTTTGAAGGCGGTCCTAACGGCCCACTGGTACCCGAGCTGAAGGAACTGTTCCCGGACGCGCCGTATATCGCCCGTCCTGGCCAGATCAACGCCTGGGACAACGAAGATTTCGTCAAGGCCGTCAAGGCCACCGGCCGCAAGCAGATCATCATTGCCGGGGTGGTAACGGATGTGTGCGTAGCGTTCCCGACCCTGTGCGCCCTGGAAGAAGGCTTCGAGGTATTCGTGGTCACCGACGCCTCCGGCACCTTCAACGAAACCGTGCAACAAGCCGCCTGGGCGCGTATGACCGCCGCCGGTGCGCAACTGGTGAACTGGTTCGCCGTGGCCTGCGAGCTGCAAGTGGACTGGCGTAACGACATGGAAGGCCTGGCCAACCTGCTGTCGCCGCGCATCCCGAACTACCGCAACCTGATGAACAGCTACTCGGCGTTCACTGCCAAGTAACCGGTTTTCAAGCCTGTCGGTAATCCCCTGTGGGAGGGGGCTTGCCCCCGATTGCGGTGTGTCAGTCTCAGTATTGTTGACTGATGCACCGCTATCGGGGGCAAGCCCCCTCCCACATTTAAATTGTGGTGATGCGACTATCCAGTTATAAAACAGCCAAATGTCCACCGAGAAGCGACAATGAACCCCTTCGAAGACATGCGCCTGTTCTGCCAGGTCATGGAGTCCGGCAGCTTTACTGCCGCCGCCGAGCAACTCGGCCTGTCCAAGCAATTTGTCAGCCGCCGCCTGATCCAGCTCGAAGACCGCCTCGGCGTGCGCCTGCTCAACCGCTCCACCCGTCGCCTGGATGTCACGCCCCTGGGGCAAAGTTACTACGAATCCGCCTTGCGCCTGCTCAACGATGTCGAGCAAGTGGAGCAGGGCATCGCCGGCCAGAACAGCGAACCGCGCGGCACCCTGCGCCTGAGCGCGCCGCTGTCGTTTGCCATGGCGCACCTGGGGTGCCTGCTGCCGCAGTTCTTGCAGCGCCACCCCCAGGTGTCGGTGGAGGTCGACCTCAGCGACCGCCCTGTGGACCTGATCGGCGAAGGCTACGACCTGGTCCTGCGCATCGGCACCCTGGAAGACTCCACCCTGATCGCCCGCCGTATCGCCAGCATCCCGCGGGTGTATTGCGCCAGTCCCGACTACCTGGCCCTGCGCGGTACCCCGCAAAAACCCGAGGACCTCGCCGACCACGACTGCCTGCCCTATGGCCATGGCCGCCAGGTGCAGTGGCGCTTCAAAGGCAAGGTGCAGGCACTGCAGGTCAGTGGCCGCATGCGTGTGAATAACGGCGACCTGCTGCGCGACACCGCCATCGCAGGGCTGGGTGTGACCTACTTGCCGACCTTTATCGTCGGCGATGCCTTGAAGGACGGGCGCCTGGTGAGCGTACTGGACGACTTCGCCCCCGAAGACCTGACCTTGTCGGCGGTGTATCCCCAGCATCGGCAAAGCTCACGGCCGGTGCAGGCGCTGGTGGAGTTCCTGCGCGAGCGCCTGGCTAGTGGCTGTTGAATAGCTGGCGGATCAGGCTCGGCGTGCTGCCGGTCCAGCGCTTGAACGAGCGCCGGAAGTTCGCCGCGTCGTTGAAGTTCAGGTACGCCGCCACCTCATCATTGCTGTAGCCCTTCACCTGATACAGGTGCAACGCGACTTGCTTGCGCACCCGATCCACCTGCTCCTGGAAGCCGGTGTCGTGTTTGTGCAGCTTGCGCTTGAGGGTCGCCGGGCTCATGGCGAAGGCCTGGGCTGCCTGTTCCAGGCTCGGCGGCTGGCGCACCTGGTCGTGCAGGTAGTCGTACAGGCAGTCGAGAAAGCTGCAGGCAAAACCCAATTGTTCGATCTGCTCGCGCGCTTGCTGGCGGGCGACCTGGCCTGCGGTGGCCGAGGCGCCCGGCCAGGTACGGGTGAGGTATTCGCGCGGGATGCTCATCATGTCCAGCGGGCGCTCGAAGCGCGTGTGTTCGCCCAGGTTGACCCAGTACTGTTCGACATAGCGCGGCTCGCCGTGGCTGAAACTGCACGCCCACGGCAGGCGCTGGCCGCTGAGCCATTGGCTCATGGCAACCAGCGAGGTCATGCTCGCTTCCAGCAGGAAGCGCCAATGCTCGCCGGCGCCGCAACTGTCCCGCCAGTACAGGTAGGCGTGGTGTTCATCCAGCTCCAGTTGCAGCGTGGCCAATGGGCTGAGCAGCACCTGTTGCTGGATCAGGATCTCCAGCGCCTGGTGCAGGTGTTGCGCATGGCCCAGAGCGTGACTGGCCGCGCCGTAGTAACCGGGCAATAGCCGCTGCCCCAACAAAAAGCTGCTGTCGTCGGCGTCCAACAGCTTGCGGCTGTTGCCGATCAAGCCGAGAAACTGCTGTGGGCTCAGGCGTGCGGTACCCGCCAGGATGTCCTCATGAAACAGCCCGGTGCCGCGCAGCAGGCGGTGGCTGTCGATGTCGCGGGACAGCGCCAGGTCGATCAGCGTGGCGGGTTGGTAATGGCCGGGGATGAAGCGGCTGTCGGCTTCATACCAGCTGGTTTTCACGGCCATCTCAGGCACTTTTCGCAAGCGGTTGCTTGGCCCTGGCCAACGCCAGGTTCAGGCGCTTGAGCAAGTCCTGGGGCGGTTCTTCAAGCGCCATCACCACGGCGGTGGTCGCGGCCAGTTGCAGGCGTTCGCCCTGTTGCCGGGTCTTGTGGGCCAGGCCGCGCACCGCTTGCTGCAACTCCAGCGCCAGCTCCTTGGCCTGGCGTTCGCCGGTATTGGGCAGCAGCACGACAAAGCGGTCACCGGCCAGGCGGCACAGCAAGTCCTGGCGGCGCAGGTTGAGCAGGAGCAAATGGCTCAACGCCTGCAACACTGCATCGCCCTCGGCGTGGCCGTAGGCCTGGTTGATGGCGGCGAAATTGTCCAGGTCCAGGGCCAGCAACGACAGCGGTTGTTGTTGCTCGCGGCTGTCTTGCAGGCTGTCGGCCAACTGACGCTTGAGGTAATCGGCGCCGGCCAGCGGCGTGAGTTTGTCGAACAGGCGATGTTCGCGAAACAGCCGTTCGCGTTTCTCCATCTGCGCGCTGATCGCCAGTTGTTCGCGGTGCCAATGGTAGATGCCGATGGTCAGCAGGATCATGCCCACCGGCATCGGCCCGGACTCCAGCCAGTGGTCCCAGGTGATGCTGTCGGGCAGGCGGATGAATTCGTCGAGGCTGTCGATCCACCAGGAGAAAAAGATGCACGACAGGCCCAGCGCCAGGTAGTTGGTGACGCGGCCGGCGGGGCGGCTTTTCAGCACCAGGCCCAGCCACACCAGGGCGAGCAGGGCGGAACCGCCTTCGCCGAAGATATCCAGCCATACCCACTCACTGACGCTTTTCAACTCGCCACAGGCCAGGTGCAGGATCAGCCCGAGGTTGGCGGCGATCAGCAGCAACGAGAGTTTCCAGCGGTGGGGCTTGAGCACGGAAAACATGGCCGCGGGTCCTTGGACAAGTGAGCGAGGAGGTCAGCACAGCAGATGGATGTGACCGTTGGATGACGGTGGGGGAGGGTCGAATCAGCTCATCTCAAACACACTGGAGATCAAAAAATGTGGGAGGGGGCTTGCCCTAATGCCGTTTAGTTAAGCGTACATCGCCTTCTGTAGGAGCGAGCTTGCTCGCGAAAAACTCACAGGCGACGCGTTGATTCAGGAAACACGCGTTATCGTTGACGTTTTTCGCGAGCAAGCTCGCTCCTACAAAAAAAGCATTAGGGCAAGCCCACTCGCCACAGCAAGCCCCCTCCCACAGGGGATCTTCACAGGTCATATCAGCTCATTCCACATCCAGAATCGGGCAAAACCCCCGGTTTACGGGGCTTCGCGCCGATCCCTGTCACAGAACCGTCATCCCCCACCCCTAGCTTGCCCTCCCAGTTGCCGGGCCACTTGCCTGGCGCCAACGGACTCTTGGGGAGGATTTCATGTACAAGCGCACCGGGCTCGTCAGCTTTACGCTTACTGCCTTGGCCCTGGCCATCGCCAGTGAACGGCTCAACGCGGCGGAAGCGGCCACCACCGAACACGTTGAAGTGGTCGGCCAGGCCGCGGCCATCGACAAGGCCCTCAAGGAGCAGCGTTCCTCCGACAGCATCAAGAGCGTGGTGCATGCCGACGGTGTGGCGCAGTTGCCCGACGAAAACGTTGCCGAAGCGGCGCAGCGCCTGCCGGGGATCAGCGTCGAGCGTGACCAGGGCGAAGGGCGCTTTGTCAGCGTGCGTGGCCTGGGCCCGGACCTTAACAGCGTGACCATCAACGGTACCCTGGTGCCATCGCCCGAGAGCAAGCGGCGCGCCGTGGCCCTTGATGTGCTGCCCTCGGAACTGGTGCAGTCGCTGTCGGTGATCAAGACCCTGACCCCAGACATGGACGCCAACTCCCTGGGCGGTACCGTCGACGTGAAGAGTCTCTCGGCCTTCGACCACAACGGCCTGTTCTACACCGGCAGCACCGAAGCCAGCTACGACAAGAATACCGGGCAGACCAGCCCGAAATTCTCCGGCGCCGCCAGTAACCGTTTCAGCCTCGGCGACGGCATCGACAACTTCGGCGTGGCGGCGGCGCTGAGCTGGCAAAAGCGCGACTTCGGCTCGGACAACGTCGAAACCGGCGGCGCCTGGGACTTCAGCCGGGGCGCGCGGCTTAACGAGTTCGAACAGCGCGACTACGACATCAGCCGCGAACGCGCCGGCGGTGGCCTGAACTTCGACTACAAGCCCGACGACCTCAGCAGCTACTACCTGCGCACCCTCTACAGCCGCTACAAAGACAGCGAAACCCGCAACTCCACCAGCATTGAATTTGCCGACCCCCAGGTCCCTGGCGAACTGGGCGATGCCGAGGGCAAGCGCAAGCTGAAGAACCGTGAAGAAACCCAGGAAATCCAGTCCTACGTGTTCGGCGGCGAACGCATGCTGGGCCTTTGGACCTTGAGCGGCCAGGCCGGTTACAGCCAGTCCAGCGAAGACAGCCCGGCGCATATCGCAGGCGCCACCTTCGACGGCGGCGACTTTGCCAACAGCGGTTTCTACGACAAGGACAAGCCCCGCCCGATCATCGGCAGCGGCTTCTACGACGCCAGCAACTTCACCCTCGACAAGGTCGACTGGGAAAAGCAGAACACCCAGGACACCGAGAAAAACCTGCGCCTGGACCTGGCCCGCGACTATGACCTGAGCGGTTACGCCTCCCAGGTCAAGTTCGGCGGCAAGGTCAGTCGACGGAACAAGGACAACGACCTCGAAGCCTGGGTCTATAAAGACTTCGACACCCTGGGCTACAGCGCCGACCAGCTCAACCTCACCCAGTTCCAGAAGGGCAGCGTCGACTATCGCCTCGGCAACTACGGCCCAGGCATCAGCCCCGGCGCCATCAAGCAGCTGATTGGCAGCCTCAACCCGGCGGATTTCTACGACGAGACCGAATCGCGGGTCAACGACTTCACCCTCCGCGAAGACATCAACGCCGGCTACCTGATGAACACCATCGACATCGACGACTGGCGTTTTATCGCCGGCCTGCGTTACGAAGGCACCGAGTTCGAAGCCAAGGGGACCGGCGCCACCGACGGCCAGTTCACCGCCACCGAGACCAAGCGCCGTTATCACCACTGGCTGCCGGGCCTGCATGCGCGCTACCAGATCGACAAGAACACCCAGGTGCGCGCGGCCTGGACCAAATCGGTGGTGCGCCCGACCTTTGGCCAGCTGGCACCGGGCTTTGTGATCGACGATGACGAAGCCACCTTCGGCAACCCGGACCTCAAGCCGCTGGAGTCGAGCAACCTGGACCTGGGCATCGAGCATTTCATGGGCCGCGCCGGAACTGTGTCGGCGTTCGTGTTCTACAAGGACATCAAGCATTTCGTCTACAACACCGACCTCGCCGGCACCGGCGCCTGGGCCAACTTCGCCGAGGCCCATACCTACGCCAACGGCGACGGCGCCAAGCTCTACGGCCTGGAACTGGCCTACTCACAGAAGTTCGACTGGCTGCCCGCACCGTGGAACGGTTTGCTGATCGGCGCCAACAGCACCTTCAGCCGGTCCAGCGCGGATATCGAAGGCTTCGACGCCGCCAGTCGCACGAACCGCAAGCGCACTATCAGCCTGCCCAACCAGTCGGACACCGTCGGCAACCTGATGCTCGGTTGGGAAGACGACACGCTCAGCCTGCGCCTGTCGGCCAACTACAAGTCGGCCTACCTGTATGAACTGGCGTCGATCAACGACAAGGCCCACGACCGGCACGTCGACGCGCAGACCTTCGTCGATTTCAGCGCGCGTTACTCGCTGACCAAGAACCTGCAAGTCAGCTTCGAGGCCCAGAACCTCACCGACGAGTCGTACTTCGTCTACACCGGCAACCGCAGCTACAACGGCCAATACGAAGAGTACGGCCCGACCTACAAAGTGGGCCTGACCTTCACCCATTTCTAACCCACCCCATACCCCACTGTAGGAGCGAGCTTGCTCGCGAAAAAGCCCGGAACACCGCGTGCATCCAGACAGCCCGCGACATCGTTGACGTTCTTCGCGAGCAAGCTCGCTCCTACAAGACAAGGATTTTGTTTGTTCATGAGACTTTCCAAGCTATACCTGCTGATCGCCCTGGCCACCGGCGGCAATGCATTCGCCGCCGACCTGGCGCTGACCCCTTGGGCACCTAGCCTGAAGGCCGAAGCCGTGGCCTTCCTGCCCAACGCCAGCGAGCGCGTGGCCGCCAGCACCCGTGACGGCCTGCAACTGCTCGACAGCAAAGGCGCCGAACTGGCGCGTTTCAAAGGCAACTTCAGCAGCCTCGACACCCGCGCCGCAGGCCCCCACGTGCTGGTCGCCAGCCTCGACAACGACCGCCAGCAGGCGCTGCTGATCAACCTGGACAGCGCCAGCAAAACCTGGGGCACGCCGGTCTACCTGCCGACCCGCGACTACCCGGTGAATGGCCTGTGCCTGTACCGCGACGCAGCGGCCAACCTGTTTGTGTTCCTGGTGGGCGAGGAGGGCAAGGGCGAGCAATGGCTGGTGGGCAACGGCTCGACGTTGCTCGCTGAACCCCAGCGCGTACGCGGTTTGCCGCTGCCGCCGTCGGCGCAGTTCTGCCAGGTGGACGACGCCACCCAGCAATTGGTGGTGAATGAAGAGAGTGTCGGCTGGTGGGCCTACCCGGCGCACCCGGAAGCCGATGTGAAACGCACCCCGGTGGCGCTGTTCGACAACCCCAAACGCGAAGCCGGGGCCATGGCGCTGGTACCCGGTGGCGTGGTCGCGCTGGACCCAAAGACCGCCAAGTTGCACCTGTTCCAGCAAACCGGCGAGCGCTGGGTGGAGCAATCGAGCCTGGGCCTGCCGGGCCTGAAAGAGCCGGAACAACTGGCGATCAATGGCCGCCAACTGCTGGTGCGCGATGACGACAGCGGCGCGCTCTACCAGGCCAGGCTCGACTGGCAGGCCAAGCCCGTCGCGGTGGCGCCGTGGCTGCCGGAGGTCGCGGCCTTGCGCCAGAGCGACCCGGTTGGCCGTCAGGGCGATGCGGCGGATGACCCGGCGATCTGGATTCACCCCGAAACACCGGGCAAAAGCCGTGTGCTCGGCACCAACAAAAAGCAAGGCCTGCTCGCCTACGACCTCGACGGCAAGCTGTTGCAGGAACTGGCGGTGGGCCGCCTGAATAACGTCGATGTACGCCCCCGCTTCAAGCTCGGCCAGCAAACGGTCGACCTGGCCGTGGCGAGCAACCGCGATCACAACAGCCTGAGCCTGTTCAGCATCGACCGTCAGAGCGGCGAGCTGCGTGAAGCCGGTGAAGTGCCCACGCCGCTCAAGGAAATCTACGGCATTTGCCTGTTCCAGCCAGCCAGCGGCGAGATCTACGCAATCGCCAACGGCAAGGACGGCACCTTCCTGCAATACCGCCTCAGCGCGCCGGACGGCCGGGTGCAGGGCGAGCTGGTGCGCCAGTTCAAGGTCGACAGCCAACCCGAAGGCTGTGTGGCCGACGACCAGCGCCAGCGCCTGTTTATCGGTGAAGAAGATGTGGGCGTGTGGGCGGTGGATGCGCGCGCCGATCAACCGGCGACCTTGACCAGCGTGATCAAGGTCGGCCCACAGTTGCATGCGGATGTCGAAGGCCTGGCGCTGTACCAGAGCGATAAGCATGACTACCTGGTGATCTCAAGCCAAGGCAATGACAGCTACCTGGTGGTGGATGCCGAGCCGCCGTTTGCCGTGCATGGCGGCTTCCGCGTCGGCTTGAACGCCGCTGCCGGGATCGACGGCGCTTCGGAAACCGATGGCCTGGAAGTCACCGCCATCAACCTCGGCGGGCCGTGGAGCCAGGGCATGCTGGTGGTGCAGGACGGGCGCAAGCGTATGCCCGAGCAAACCCAGAACTTCAAGTTCGTGCCCTGGGCCGAGGTCACCCGCGCATTGAAATTGCCGTGAACCGTCATCAACCGGTCATCACTTTTTAATCGAATGGGAGATTCACTATGCACGCGACGATGGAACATATGACGATCTGGGGTTTGATCAGCGACGCCAGCCTGTTGGTCAAGGCGGTCATGGTCACCTTGCTGTTGGCGTCCTTGCTCAGCTGGTACCTGATTATCCAGCGCGGCAGTGTGCTGCGCCGCCTGGAACGGCAGTTGAACGGTTTTGTGCAACGCTTTCGCGCCGCGCCGGACTTGCAGGCGCTGTACCGCGACACGTTGCAGGCGGGCGAGGGCGGCGTGGCGCCGATCTTTATTGCCGGGGTCCAGGAATACCAGCACCTGCACAGCCATGATCCGCAGGTGCTCGAAGGCGTCGAGCGGGCCTTGCAGGTAGCGATCACCGAGCAGGAAATCGAGCTGGAAAAGGGCCTGCAATTTCTCGCCACCGTGGGGTCGGTCAGCCCGTACATCGGTCTGTTCGGCACGGTGTGGGGCATCATGAATTCCTTTATCGGCCTTTCCCAGGTGCAGCAGGCCACGTTATCCACCGTAGCGCCGGGCATCGCCGAAGCCTTGATCGCCACGGCCATCGGCCTGTTTGCCGCCATCCCGGCGGTGATCGCCTATAACCGTTTCGCGGCGCGCGGCCAGACTCTGCTCACCCGTTACTACGCGTTTGGCAATGAGCTGCAAGTGCGCCTGCACCGCAGCCTGCGCGGTGCCGCGATCAACCTGGCCGTGGCCGCCTGAACAGGAGCGCTCCCATGTTAGTAAGGCCGCAACGCAAGCACGGGCCCAAGGCCGAGATGAACGTGGTGCCGTATATCGATGTGATGCTGGTGCTGCTGGTGATCTTCATGGTGACCGCGCCGATGTTGACCCAGGGCGTGAAGATCGAACTGCCCAAGGTCGCCGCCGAGGCGTTGGCCACCGACACCCGCCAGCAGATCCTCACGCTGTCGGTAAAGGCCGACGGTGGCTATTACTGGAACCTCGGCGGCGAACTCGATACCCAACACCAGACCGACAGCGCCGTGAGCCTGGAGGAAATGGGCGCCAAGGTCATGCAGGTGGTGGCCGCGCGCAGCGACACCCAGGTCTACATCCGCGCCGACGACAACGCCGGTTACGGCCGTGTGGTCGCGGCCATGGCGGTGTTGCAGAAGGGCGGGGTCAGCAACCTGGGGCTGGTGACCGAGGCCCCGCAATGACGGCGATGATCATGCACAGTCCGACCCTGCCGATGGCGCCCCGGGATGCTTCGGGTTTTTGCAGAAACAGCCTCGCCGCCAGCCTGGCGGTGGCGCTGCACGTGGGCGTGCTGGCCGCGTTGATGCTGGGCTGGTCGACGGAGAAGCCTGTGGTGGATGCCCCTCGGGTGATGCACACGCAGTTGGTCATGCTGCCACCGGCGCCAGCGCCCGAGCCTGAACCGGTGGTGGCCGCGCCCGCACCGTCGGAGCCGCTGGTGGTACCGGTGCCGGCCCCGGCAAAGCCCACGGTCGACCCGCAGATCCAGGCGCAAAAACTCGAGAAAGCCGCCTTGGCGCGTAAACGCGTCGAAGACAAGAAAATCGAGCAGCAGCAGGAACGCCTGGCCACCGAACAACGCCATCGTGAGCTGGAACAACAGCGCCTCGATCAGCAACGCCTGGCCGCTGAAAAAGCCCGAGCTGCTACCCCAGCCCCGGCGGCGGCCTTCGACAGCCGCCAATACCAACCCCTGAGCAAGGAGGCACCGGACTATCCCGAACGCGCCCTGGACAAGCACATCGAAGGCGACTGCTCGGTGGAATACACCGTCAACCCCCAGGGCCGGGTAGAAAACCCCAAGGTGCTGGACGGCTGCCACCCCTTGTTTATCCGGCCTTCATTGGCGGCGGCGAATACTTTCCGTTACCAGCCGCGGATCGTCGAAGGCAAGGCCGTGGCCGTACCAGCGGTGCGCAACACCTTCCACTACCGCATCAAATAAGATTTTCCAATGGACACAGGCCCCCTGTGGGAGGGGTGGCAAGCCCTAATTAGGAACACTGTAACTGTGGCGGGCGGACTTGTTGTGGCGAGCGGGCTTGCCCCGCGTTGGGCTGCGAAGCGGCCCCAAAACCAGGCAGCGCGGTGTGTCAGTTAAAAACACATCGCCTGTGATGGGGCCGCTTCGCGCCCCAACGCGGGGCAAGCCCGCTCGCCACAACAAGCACGCTCGCCACAACAAGCACGCTCGCCACAACAAGCACGCTCGCCACAACAAGCCCGATCACCACAGCAAGCCCTCTCCCACATGGTTGAACGGCGTCAGGCGTTAGCTAGATTCGATAGTTCGCTACCTGAAACGTAGCGTTCCAGATTCGCCAGGAACGTATCGGCAATCTCGTTGCGGCTATTGGTCGAGATCGCCGAGGTGTGGGGCGATAACCGCACCCGTGGGTGGCTGTACAGCGGGTGCCCATCCGGCAGCGGCTCCGGCTCAGTCACGTCAAGCGATGCCAGGCCGATTTGGCCGTTATCCAACGCCTCCAACAACGCCTCCTGATCCAGCAACCCACCGCGTGCGATGTTGATCAGGTGCAGCCCCGGCTTGGCGCTGCCCAGCACATCACGGTTGATGATATGCCGCGTGGCCTCCGTCAGCGGCGCTGCCACCACCAAGTGGTCGGCGCGGGCGAACAGGTCATGGATATCCGCCGCCGCCTGCACACCGTCAACACCCAACGGCGTCGAACGGTGGCGCAGCGCGACCACCTTGATGCCCAGGCCCAGGGCTTTGTGCGCCAGGCTTTGGCCAATTGCGCCGAAGCCGAGGATGCCCAGGGTAGTGCCCTTGAGCGGACGCAGGGCGGTGAAGTTCCATTGCGAGTCCTTCACCCAGATGTCCGGCAAATGCTTGGAGGCGGCAAAGATCGCCGCCAGGGCGAACTCGGCCAGGTTGTCGGCGGCGCTGCCCCGGGAGGTGGTCACCGGTGGGCCGTTGAACAGCCATTGCGGGTAGAAGTCGATACCCGATGAGACCAGGTGCACCCATTGCGCACCATAGGGCCAGCCCGGCGGTGGGGTGTCCGGGGCCGTGTAGCCGTGCACGTTGATCGGGCGCAGCAGCAGGATATTCGCCTGGGGCGGCAGGTCGCCTGGCACGCCCACCGGCACGCCGATCACCTGGGCTTGAGGGTGGATCGCAGTGACGCGCGCGCGGATCACGTCGTTGTAGTCTTCGCCCAGTTGGCTGGCAATAATCACCTGACTCATGTGCGTTCCTTCTGGCGTTGGGCGAAGACGGCTTTGCCGACGCCTTGCAGCACGGCGTCGTTCTGTGGGGTATGCACGCGGCTGCACAGCACGTCGCGGTAATGCCGTTGCAGCGGGCTGTGTCGCGACAGGCCGGGGTTGCCGGAAGCCTCAATGGCCAGCTCCACCGCACGGATGGCGTTACCGGTCACCAGGTACTTCAATTGAGCCGCATTGGCTGCCGGGGTGTGGCCTTCGGCGGCAGTGTCCAACAGGCTGCGGTTGGCAAACAACAGGGTGTCGATATGCCCAACGGTTTCCTGGAAACGCGGCAGGGTGGACAGCGCCGCGCCGAGGTTGGACGGCGTGCGTTCTTCCAGCCAATTCACCAGCCAGTCCCGCGCGGCCTGGGCCACGGCGTCATACACCGAGGACAACAACACCGACATCCATAGGAAATCCTCGCTATCCAGCTCGGGCTTTGGCGCGCTCCAGGGGCTGACGCTGACGGCGTGATCCAGCGGTACCAGCACGTTGTCGAGCACCACTTCATGGCTGCAAGTGGCGCGCATGCCCAAGTGGTCCCAGGTGTCGATGATGCTCACGCCGGGGCTGTCCTTGGGCACCAGCCAGATGCCCACCAGTGGGTCTGGGTCATCGCTGCGTGCCCATACGCTGAACCAGCTCAGGCCATGGCTGCCGGTGGAGTAGATCTTGCGCCCGCTGATGCGCCAGCCATCAACGGTGCGCACCGCCGTGGTCGCCGGCAGGCCCCCGCGGGCCGGGGTGCCGAGGTCGGGTTCGACGCGCAGGGCATTGATCAGCGCGCCGTTGCGTACCGCCTCTTCGGCGACTCGCACGCGCAGGTGCCGGGGCCAGGTCTTGCTGTCTTGCAGGCGGGTGTGTTGCAGGTACTGCATGACCAGGATCAGTGCAGTGGACGGTTCACCCTTGGCAATCGCGCTGATCGCCTTGCGCGCCTGGGGCAGGCTGGCACCGCCGCCACCGAGGGCCTTGGGCACGGTGAGGGCGAGCAGGCCGTGTTCATGCAGCAACGTGAAATTGTCGTGGGGGAAGGCACCGCTTTCGTCGTACAGGTGCGCGGTGCTGGCCAGCTCGGCGCCGAGGCGTTCGAGCAGGGCATCGAAGTGGGCGACTTCCACGGAGCGTAGAGACGGTTGGGTCATAAGAATGTACTCAGGCCAGGGCCTTTTCGGGGGCGTCGATCACGCTATAGCGATTGGCCGGTACGTCCAGGCCGAGATTGTCGCGCAGGGTCTGGCCGCTGTACTCGGTGCGGAACAGGCCGCGCTGTTGGAGCACCGGCACCACCAGCTCGGTGAAGTACTGCAAGCCATCCGGCAGTACCGAATTGACGATAAAACCATCGCTGGCGCCAGTCTCGAACCAGGTCTGGATCGCATCGGCGACCTGCTCCGGGGTGCCGACGAAATCACGCTTGGGCCGTGAGAACCGCAGGGCCACTTCGCGCAGGGTCAACCCTTCGTCCCTGGCCAGTTGCTTGATGCGGTCCGAGCCGCCTTTCTGGCTGTTGGAGCCCAGGTCGCCGAGTTCCGGGAAGGGGGCGTCCAGGGGGTACTGGCTGAAGTCATGGTCATTGAACGGGCGGCCCAGGGCGACGATCGCATCTTCCACGGTGACCAGGTCCACGGCCTGCTGATAGCGGCTTTCCACTTCGGCCTCGTCGCGGCCGACAATCGGGCGGATGCCCGGCAGGATAGACAGGCTGTCGGCGTCGCGGCCAAAGCCTTTGGCGCGGCGTTTGAGGTCCTGGGTGTAGGCCAGGCCTTCTTCGATGCTCTCCACGTGCACAAAGATGGCGTCGGCGTTCTGCGCCGCAAAGTTACGCCCATCTTCGGACGTGCCCGCCTGGAAAATCACCGGTTGGCCCTGGCGTGAGCGCGCAATGTTCAGCGGGCCTTTTACCGAGAAAAACTCGCCCTTGTGGTTCAGCGCATGCAGCTTGCTCGGCGTAAAGAATTCGCCGCTTTGCTTGTTGTAGGCAAAGGCGTCGTCTTCCCAGGAATCCCACAGGCCCTTGACCACGTTGAGGTGTTCCTTGGCGATGCGATAGCGCACGGCGTGCGGCGGGTGCTCTACCTTGCCGAAGTTGTCGGCGGTGCCGCTGAGCCACGAGGTGACCACGTTCCAACCGGCACGACCGCCGCTGATATGGTCCAGCGACGCGAACTGGCGCGCGACCTGATAGGGCTCGGTGTAGCTGACGGTCACGGTGGCGACCAGGCCGATGTGCGTGGTCAGTGCCGCGAGGGCCGAGAGGATGGTCAGCGGCTCGAAACGGTTGAGGTAATGCGGGCTGGACTTGGCGTGGATGTGAAGGCTGTCGGCGATGAACACGAAGTCGAACTTGGCCGCTTCGGCGAGCTCGGTCTGCTGCTTGTAGAAGCCGAAATTCGTGCTGGCGTTGGGTTGCGCCTGCGGGTGGCGCCATTCGCCCCAACCGTGGCCGACACCGTGGACCATGGCCCCCAATTTCAATTGACGTGGCTTGCTCATGTTTTCTGCTCCTTAGCGCGAGGCTTGATTGTTGGGGGCACGCTTGGCGTTAAAGCTCTTGTCGAAGCCCTGGGACACGTCGATGTGCCTGGTCAGCAGGCCTTCTTGTTGGTAGGTGTCGGCGGTGGCTTGCAGGCCACTGATCACGCTGTCGTCGATCAGCACCGGGCTCAGGCGGGTCTCCTTGGCCACGGCCACATGCACGGCCAGCGGCAGCCCGGTGATTTTGGCCTGGGCGGCGGCGTACTCGTTGGGGTGGGTATTGGCCCAGGCGTAGGCGCGGTCGACGCGGGCGACAAAGTCGTCCAACTGCGTGCGCTTGTCGGCGATCGCCTGGCTGGTGGCGGCAAGGTACAGGTGGTTGCTCAACAGCGTGTTGCCGCTGGCCACGATCCGCGCCTGGCTTTGTGAGGTGACCACCGTGGTGTAAGGGTCCCAGGTCGACCAGGCGTCGACGGTGCCGTTATCCAGCACCAGGCGCGACTCGCTGGGCAACAGGAAAATGAACTGCACATCCTTGGTGGTCAGGCCGGCCGTGGCCAGGGCCTTGATCACCAGGTAGTGGCCGATGGACCCGCGTCCGGTCACGATTTTCTTGCCCTTGAGGTCGGCCACTGTCTTGATCGGCGAATCCTTGGGCACCAGCAGGGCGGTGGTGTTACGCCCTTCGGCGTGGATGATACTGACCACCTTGAGCGACGCTCCGGCCCCCAAGGCAAACACGTAGGGTGCGTCACCCAAGGCGCCGATATCCACGGCCCCGGCATTCAAGGCTTCGCCCAGGGGCGAAGCGGACGGGAACTCCGACCACTGGATTTCATAAGGCACGTTTTTCGCCTCGCCCGAGACTTCCAGCAGCGTCTTGATCGTCGATTTCTGGTTGGCCACCCGCAGCGGTTGCAGGTCGGCGGCGTGGGCGCTGGTGGCCAGGCCAAGGGCCAGGGCGGTGCTCAGGAGCAGGCGCTTGAATGGGGTAGTAAAGACCATGGGATGCAGGCTCCAGGCAGATCAGAAAAAAGGTTTGGCTACCTCCGCCTGGAGAAGGGGTCGGTGAGGAGTTCACGTTATGCTCATAAAAACATACTGTGAAGTTCTTTTTGGTTATATGTTAATTATTAAAATAACTGATTATGTGTTTATTGATTATTCTAAAATTGCATGGATTAACCCTGAGGTGGATGCGGTCCATGTGGGAGAGGCGGTGCGACGATTCGACTTGCTTCCTCCCACAGGGATCTGTGCCGGGTATGGAAAAGTGATCAGATCACATAGAACCCATGGGTGCCGTCGCGGGCCAGTTGGTCGACTAAACCGAACTCCCAGTCCAGGTAGGCCTGCATGGCTTCCTTGGGGTTGTCCGTGCCTTCGTAAGGGCGGCGGTAGCGGTCGATACGCGGTGAGGCCAGGTGGGTTTCACCTTCTTCCAGCGGCAGTTGCGCGTTGATCCAGCCAGCGGTGCCGTCTTGCAGCAAGAACACTTGCTTGCCGGTGATGGCCTCGACTTCGGCCACGGCCAGGCGCGCCAGTTGGCTGCTGCCGCAGGTCAGCACGTAGCGCTGGGCGGCCGGCACCTTGGCCAGCGCCTGGGCCAGTTGCGCGCGCAACACCCACCAGGCACCGGGGATATGGCGCTTGACGTAGTTGGCGCTGGCGGTGAAATCCAGTACCGCCGTGTCGCCATGGGCCAGCCACTCGGCGAGGGTGTGCGGGCTGATCAGTTCGGCCTGGGGCGGTGCGGGCACCGGCGCGACCCAGGCGCCATGCTCGCTGAAATCTGCGGCTTGCAGGCCGTCCAGCACATGCACTTCCCAGCCCAGTTGGGCCAGCCATGAAGCCGACATATTGGCGCGCACACCGTCATCATCGACCAGTACCAGGCGTGCACCGCGCACGCTGGCAACGTGATCGGTTTCCTGCACCAACTGCCCACCCGGGGTCGAGCGCGCGCCGCGCAGGTGGCCGGCTTCGAATTCCTCCGGGGTGCGCACATCGAACAGGTAGGTGGTACGGGACGCCTGCTGTTGCCAGCGCTGCAGGTCGGCGAGGGTGGCGCGGCCGACGCGGGCCTTGTCAGCCACACGCCGCGCATCCGCGGCGGCGACCTGGCGGTGGGCTTCCGAGGTCGGGGCAAAGCGTCGCGACTGACCATGGGCGAGCTTCTGCCCGGCCAACGTCCAGCCGATGGTGCCGTTGCGCAGGGCCGAGACCGGGTTGGCCACGCCGGCGTTGATCAGTGACTGCGTGCCGATAATGCTGCGGGTGCGTCCGGCGCAGTTGACGATGATGCGGGTGGCCGGGTCCGGCGCCAGCTCACGGACGCGCAACACCAGTTCGGCACCCGGCACGCTGATGCCGGTGGGGATGCTCATGGTCTGGTATTCATCAAAACGGCGCGCGTCGAGCACCACCACATCGGCTTGGCTGTCGAGCAGCGCCTGCACGTCTTCAGCGGCCAGGGACGGCGTGTGACGCTCACTTTCGACCAGCTCGCCAAACGCCTTGCTCGGCACGTTGACGTCGATAAACAGCTCGCCACCGGCCTTGCGCCAACCGTCGAGCCCACCCTCGAGCAGGCTGACCTGGGTATAGCCCAGCGCGAGCAAACGTTCGGCCGCGCGGGCGGCCAGCCCTTCACCGTTGTCGTAGACGGTGACCTGGGTATCCCGGCGCGGAATGCGCGAGTACACCTCAAGCTCCAGCTTCGACAGCGGGATATTCGCGGCGAACAGGGGGTGGGATTCGGCAAACGGTGCTTCTTCGCGCACGTCTACCAGGGCGACTTCTTCACGGTCCAACAGGGCCTGGCGAATCTGGGCGTAGCTGCGGGTGGATACGGTGCTCATAGGGCGGGGCTCTTTTCTTTGGACAAATCCCAGATATTCGGGAGGAAGGCATTGGAATAGCCGGAGATAAACAGTTTCTCGCTGCCGTCGGGCTGGTACACCGCGCGGCGCACGGCACCGATATTGGCGCCGTACACATGAATGCTGATCGACACTTGGTCGCTGTGGGCATTGCTGACTTGATGGATGTCGCCGATCTTGGGCGATACCGCCTCGACCTGGCCCGGCACCAACTGGACCGGCTTGCCTTCGGCGACCAGGCGCCCGTCGGGCGCGCGCTCGAAGCCCTGGGAAAACTCCGCACCGCGCAACATGCCGATCAGCCCCCACACCCGATGGTCATGAATCGGCGTGCTTTGCCCCGGCCCCCACACAAAACTGACGATGCTGAACCGCTGGCGCGAATCGGCGTGCAGCAAAAATTGCTGATAGCGCTCGGGGTCGGGTTGGGCGAATTCATCGGGGAGCCAGTCGTCATGGCTGACCAGTTGCGCCAGCAGCTTGCCGCCACGGTGCAACAGGTCGCCTTCGCGTGGATTGCCGTCGATCAATTCCGCCAGGGCGCCTATGAAGGCTCTGAGTCTCTCGGGGTGCTTGGCTTGGGTCATGACAATTCCATCGGATACGTTTGATAGGAATGGGTTGATGGGTTTATATAAGCATAATGTTTATAGTTAATATGCTATTTTTTAATGATTAGCTTATAGCTGCAGGTAATTTAGAACCGGTCTGAATAGCGTTAGACGTTATCGATCACACGCTGGGCTATCCAGATAATCGTCCTGCAACTATGCTTTGCACACATCTTAATGACTGTTCTCTATGTGCGGCCCAAATGAAAATTGACGATATCGATGCCTTTGTCGAAGTGATTCGTTGCCAGTCCATCAGCCATGCCGCCGAGTCGTTGCAACTGACCCAGCCGGCCATCACCCGCCGCGTGCAGAACTTCGAGCAGGCGCTGGGCGTGGAGTTGTTCGACCGCAACACCAAGCCGCTCAAGCCTACGTTGATCGGCACCCGCGTCTATGAACAGTGCCGGTTGATCCTGCGCGAGATGGACGCCCTGCGCGAATTGGTCGCCACCGACGCACCGCCCACCGGCCTGTTACGCCTGGGCGTGCCGCAGACCATTGGTGACGTGGTGCTGCTCGATGCACTCAAGCACCTGCGCAGCGAATACCCCGACTTGCGGGCCCAGGTCGCCACTGGCTGGGGCAGCCAACTGGTGGGCAAGATCGAGCGCGGTGAGTTGGACGCGGCGGCGGCCCTGTTTCCGGCGGGCAAGGTTTTCCCCGACAACGTGGTCGGCGAGTCCATCGGCAAGATGGAACTGGTGGTGGTCTGCGCCAAGGCCCAACTGCCGAAGAAGCCCTGCAAGCTGGCGGACGTGTACCAGAACGGTTGGATCCTCAACCCGGATGGCTGCGGTTTCCGCGCCGGTTTGCAGCGCACCTTGTCCGATCAAGGCCTGGCCCTGCGGGTCAACCTGGAGACGTTCGGCACCGAGCTGCAACTGGGCCTGGTGGCCGACGGGTTGGGCCTGGGCTTGGTGCCGCGGCCTTTGCTGGAGCGCAGTGCCCACCGCGAGCAACTGGCGGTGATGCCGCTCAAGGATTTCAAGCCGGTGATGGATTTGTGGCTGATCTACCCACACTTCCTCGGTAACTTGCAGGGGCCGGTGGACGCGTTTGGCAAACTGGTGGCGGCGTCCCTGCATAAGATCCGCAACGCAGCCTGATCCATGTGGGAGGGGGCTTGCCCCTGATTGCGGTGTATCAGCCAGCTCGTCTGTCGCTGACCCACTGCCGTCGGGGGCAAGCCCCTCCCACATTTGCTTTGTGTTGGTGGTGTGGGTGTTATGAAAAAAAATAATAATTAGCTTAGATTAAAATGTGCTTTTTCTTATTTTTTTCCATCCCCTAGGCTTGCTTGGAAGTCCTTAAGGCCATCCAGGAAGTTTTGCCATGAGCAGCGTCACCCCGATTTCCAGCGTTTCCAACCATGTTCGCCAGCGTGTCACTCCCGAAGAATGGGACGTGCGCGTCAAACTGGCCGCCGCTTACCGGCTGGCGGCCGTGTATAAGTGGACCGACCACATCTACACCCACTTCTCCGCCCGTGTACCGGGGCCGCACGAGCACTTCCTGATCAACGCCTTCGGGCTATTGTTCGATGAAATCAGTGCCTCCAACCTGGTCAAGGTCGACCTCGACGGTACCATCGTCGACGACCCTACCGGCTTGGGCATCAACTACGCCGGCTACGTGATCCACAGTGCCATCCATGGCGCACGCCACGACCTGCACGCTGTGTTGCATACCCACACCCGCGACGGCATTGCGGTGTCGGCGCAGAAGGACGGCTTGTTGCCGATCTCTCAGCACTCCATCGGCTTCTCGGGGCGTGTGGCTTACCACGGTTACGAAGGCGTGGCCCTCGACCTCGACGAACGTGAGCGCCTGGTGGCCGACCTGGGCGACAAGAGCGTGATGATCCTGCGTAACCATGGGCTGCTGACCGCGGGTGTCAGCGTTGAACATGCGTTTCAACAGCTGCAACAGCTGGAGCGTGCGTGCAATATCCAGGTCGCGGCGCAGGCAGCGGGGAATGCGGAGTTGATCTTCCCGCCGGCTGAAGTGGTGGCGAAGGTCGAGCAACAGGCCAAGGCGTTTGCCAGCGGCGAGGGGCCGGGTGTGGCGCGGCATTGGAATGCGCTGATTCGGCAGTTGGAGCGCAACGATACCGACTATAAGAACTGATCCGGAGCTCGGTGAAGATCAAAGTGTGGGAGGGGCGGTGCGACGATTCGATTTGCCCCCCGATAGCAGTGGGTCAGTGACAGATGAGCTGACTGATACACCGCCATCGGGGGCAAGTCGAATCGTCGCACCGCCCCTCCCACCTTGGTTTTGTAGTGGTTGTCAGGCGACTTTCTGCTCGCGTTCAGCAATCAGCTGGCGGGTGAGGGGGATCAACCGCTTGCCATAGTCGATCGCATCGTTGAGCGGATCAAACCCACGAATCAGGAAGGTGGTGATACCGAGGTCGTAATAATCTACCAAGGCCTCCGCAACTTGCTCAGCGGTGCCCACCAACGAGGTGGAGTTACCTTGTGCGCCCAGCAACCCGGCAATCCCAGTCCACAAACGCTTATCCAGTCGCGCCCCCTGCGCCGCCGCCGCGAGCAAGCGGCGTGAACCTTCGTTTGGCGGTTCACGCCGCACAAAACCGTTCTTCTGCGCCAGCGCCGTCGCCTGCTGCAAGATGCTCTCGGCCCGCGCCCACGCCAGTTCCTCGGTCTCGGCGAGGATCGGCCGCAACGACAGGCTGAAGCGAATCGTGCGCCCGTGCCTGGCCGCTTCAGCCCGCACCTGGGTCACGATTTCGCGCACTTGCTCATAGGTCTCGCCCCACAGCGCGTACACATCGGCATGTTTGCCTGCCACTTCAATCGCGGCCTTGGAGGAGCCGCCAAAGTACAGTGGGATATGCGGCTGTTGCGGTGACTTCACCGCAGAGTGCGCGCCCTCCACCTGGTAGTAAGTGCCGGCGAAGTCGAAGGGCTGTTCGCTGGTCCATTCCTGGCGCACCACGCTCAGGTATTCGTCCGTGCGCGCGTAGCGTTCGTCCTTGCCGATATGGCTGCCGTCGGCGCGCAGTTCGCGGTCGTCACCCCCGGTGATGATATGCACGGCGGTACGCCCGCCGTTGAACACATCCAGGGTGGCGAACTGGCGCGCTGCCAGGGTCGGTTGGGCAAAGCCGGGGCGGTGGGCAATCAGGAATTGCAGTTTTTTCGTCACGCTGGCCGCATGGGAGGCGATCAGCGTGCTGTCCGGGCTGTTGGAGTGGAAGGCCACCAGGGCGCGGTCGAAGCCGGCCTCTTCGTGGGCCCGGGCCACGGTCTCCACGTAGTCCGGTTGCAGGGTCGGGCCGCTGCGCGGGTGGATCTCAGATGCGTGATGGCCACCGATATAGCCGATGAATTCAATGCTCATGGTCTGTCCTTGTCGAGTACGGGGTTAACACCTCCACCGGGCAGGGGGTCGGTTATTCGCGTCCAAGGTAGGGGCAGGGGCGGGGCCTGTAAAATGCCGATTGGTTCTAACCTAATTATTAAAAAATAGAATCATAAATTGCATGGTTTATCAGTAATTTGCATTTTTTTATGGGTGCCCCAGAGATTTTCCATCCATAAGCGCTTTAGTCCGACCCAAGATAACGTTGTCATTTTTCCGCACCTCAGGTCTGATGGGCGCGGGAAATATGATGGTATAGGTCAGCTATTCATGCGGGAACAACTTGCACACTATGGCGGTATTACCGTCATGATTCCGGCTGCACTGATGATCGCTGTCTGGTTATGGTATTCGGCACCCCAGGCGTTCAAGTGGTGGATAATCACGGTGGCCTCCACGTATTCAATCGTGGCCTTCAGCAAGTTACTGTTCAAGGGCTGGGGTGTCTCGTTTCAAACCCTCGACATCGCCGTGCTCAGTGGGCATGCGATGAATACGTGCCTGATGGTGACGGTGGCATTAAGTTTGATTGCACGCCAGTTCAACTATGCCTGGCGCTGGCCAGCGACGCTGGTCGGATTGAGCCTGACCGTTGGGTTCAGTGCTTATTGTGTCGCGCCTTATATTCACCCGCTGAACGAAGCACTGGCCGGTGCCTTATTGGGGGCTATCGCTGCGGTCGCTTTTCTATGGCGAATAGACGTTGTGCGCGTCAATGTATCGCCGTCGCTGATCGGTGGTGGGTTAGTCTTCCTTTCGTTATGTGCGCTGGTGCCTAAGTACAACGCCGAGACTTTGCTCAACCACGTCGCCGTGACGGTCTCGGGGGCGCAGCAGGCGCATCAGGAGCCGGCCTGGCGCACCGTCTCCCGGCACATAAAGGCCGAATAGGCCGCCAGATCCAGCGCCAGGTTGCTTTCCACCAGCAACTGCAACAACACCGTCTGCGAGTTGAAACGTCGCTGATTGCCCTGGCGCCGGGCACCGTTCATTTGCTTGAACAGCGTATGGGTTACCGCCTGCGGCGGGCTGCCCTGCAGTTGGTCCAGCCAATGGGAAATCGTCTGCGTATTACGCGAGCGTTGTCCCGCTCCCAGCGGCTCGGTCAGGGCGATGCCGACAAATGTTTCGAATACCTGGGTCAGCTTTTTCAGCGCATAGGCACGCCTTAAATGAACGTACGGGTTCATGGGCGCTCCTCGGTGCCGGAAATATTCGCCAGTAATTCGGCGGTCTTGGCTTGCATGAAGTGACTGTCACCGCGACTTTCCACGCACAGGCACACCGACAAGGCGTTATTGACTTGCAACTTGAAACGCCAATCGGCAAATACCATCGACAATCCGGAACCGCTTTCGTCGACATCTAAAGAGTTGCTGGCGTACAACACTTGCATGCGCTCGACAACGGTGCTCGGATTATTGACGTCGACATGAATATCTCCCGAAGAAGGGAATAGGCCAATACGCTCTACCAGTAACTTTGAACTTTTCATGGCCGTCCCTCGCTGCTGTGTTCAAGTGGCACTTTATTATGAAGATGCGCAAAAGTAAGGGAATGTTATTTTTAGTCGGTTATTGCCGTGGGTGTTATTTATTGTCCTGCTCGATAGATGGTCGCACTCTGTCAGCTGTGATCATAATTACACGGTCGCAAGTTGCTTGTTATTTAAAGATGGAAATAAGGTCATCCCTTTGCCGATTAATTACTGTGCGGTGCGTGGGAGGTTGCCTTGTTTAAAAAGATTTTGATCGTGTGCATCGGCAACATTTGCCGTAGCCCTACTGCGCAACAACTGCTGGGCGCCGCACTTGAGTCCTCCGGGATACAAGTGAGTTCGGCGGGCCTGGCGGCCTTGCGTGACCATCCGCTGGAGCCCACTGCAGGCCAGGTCCTGCAGGAACACGGGCATGTTCCCCTGGCGCACAAGGCGCGCCAGCTCAGTGTCGAGGCCGTGAGCGAGGCGGACCTGATCCTGGTGATGGAGCAACGACACATCGACGGTGTGCTCAGCCTCGCTCCCGAGGCCCGGGGCAAGGTGTTCCTGCTGGGCAAATGGCAGCACGAACGCGAGATCAAGGACCCCTATCGACAGGGCAAGGCCGCCTTCGTGCAGGCCTATGCCCTGATCGAGCAAGCCGCACAGGCCTGGGCACAGCGCCTGGCGCGCTAGCGCCTCCTTTTATGATTGCAAGGACGAAGACTCGATTTATGTATTCACCCCAGAACGCCTCCGCTGACAGCCCGCACCGTGACGAGATCGATGTACTCGGCATGTTGGGCACCCTGATCGATCACAAATGGCTGATTGCCGGGATCACCGGCACCTGCATGTTGATCGGCGCGGCCTACGCCATTCTGGCAACGCCGGTGTACCAGGCCAACGCCTTGATCCAGGTGGAACCGAAGAAAAACGACATGCTCGGTTTCTCCGATGTGAGCAGCCTGTTGGGCAAGGAATCGCCGGCGGTGACCGAGATCGAACTGATCAAGTCGCGCACCATCATCGGCAAGACCGTCGACACCCTGAAGCTGGACATCACCATTACCCCCCAACATTTCCCGTTGATCGGTGGCTTCATGGCCCGGCGTTATGTGCCCGACACCCCGGGCGATGTCGCGCCGCCGCTGTTCGGTATCAGTCGCTACAGTGCCGGCGGCGAGCGCCTGAGCCTGGCGAAGCTGAAGCTGCCGGCCGGGTTGCTCGGTACTACCCTCGTGCTGGTGGCTGGCGAAAACCAGGGCTACCAACTGTTTGACGAGGATGACCAGCAGATCGCCGCTGGCCGCGTCGGCGAGCCGTTTGCCTCGGGCGACGTGGAGGTGCTGGTCGAAACGTTGCGGGCCAACCCCGGCGCGCGGTTCAAGATTGTGCGCAAGCCGCGCCTGGACGCGGTGGCCGATTACCAGGACCTGCTCAATGTGGTGGAGCGGGGCAAGGAGTCGGGGATCATCAGCCTGACGCTGGAGAGCACCCACCCGGCGCTGGCGGTCCGCACGCTGAATGAAATCTCCAACCTGTATGTGCGCCAGAACGTCGACCGCACCTCGGCCGAGGCGGCGCAGAGCCTGTCGTTCCTCAATGACCAATTGCCCCAGGTACGCCGCGACCTGGAGAAGGCCGAGAACGCCCTGAACCGCTTCCAGACCCGCAGCAAATCCATCGACATCAGCCTCGAAGCCAAGGCCGTGCTCGATCAGGTGGTGGCCCTGGACACCGGCATCTCCGAGCTCAAGTTGCAGCAGGCGGAAATGGACCGCAAGTTCACCCGTCAGCACCCGGCTTACCGTGCGTTGCTGGCCAAGCTCGACGAGCTCAACGGCAAGCAGGCGCAATTGACCAAGCGTGTTGAAGGCCTGCCCAGCACCCAGCAGGAACTGTTGAGCCTGACCCGTGACGTGCAGGTGGGCACCGAGATCTATACCCAGTTGCTCAATCGCTCCCAGGAACTGGACGTGATGCGCGCCGGCACCGTGGGCAACGTGCGCCTGATCGACAGCGCCGACGCCAACATCAGCAAACCCGTGGAGCCGCGCAAGGTGATCGTGGTGCTGCTGGCCATGTTGCTCGGCGGCATGCTTTCGGTTGGCCTGGTGCTGGTCCGCAGCCTGCTTAACCGTGGCCTGGAAAACCCGGATGACATCGAGAAACTCGGCTTGCCGGTGTATGCCTCGATCCCGTTCAGCCCCCTGCAAAAGGCCGAGGAAACCCACGCCGCCAAGAGCCGCTCAGTCGCGCCCTCGCTGTTGGCCGTCAATCATCCCCATGACCTGGTCATGGAGGCCATGCGCAGTCTGCGTACCAGCCTGCATTTCGCGATGCTGGAGGCCAAGAACAACCGCTTGATGATTTCCGGCCCCAGCCCGGAAGTGGGCAAGACCTTTGTTTCGGCCAACCTGGCAGCGGTGGTTGCCCAGTCCGGGCAGCGCGTGTTGCTGATCGATGCGGATATGCGCAAGGGCTATTTGCACAAGATGCTCGGCAAGTCAGTGGAGATCGGTTTGTCCGACCTGCTGGTCAAGCGTTGTGAGTTGCAGGAGGCGATTAAAACCACCGATGTGGCGCAATTCGATTTCATCGGCCGTGGGCAGATCCCGCCCAACCCCTCCGAATTGCTGATGCACCCCAATTTTGCCGCGTTGCTGGCCGAAGTCAGCGAGCGCTATGACCTGGTGATCATCGATACACCGCCGCTGCTGGCCGTGACCGATGCGGCTATCGTCGGCCGTCAATCCGGTACGAGCCTGCTGGTGACCCGTTTTGGGGTGAACTCGGCCAAGGAAGTCGAGCTGACGCTGCGCCGCTTTCATCAGAACGGTATCGAGCTCAAGGGCGCGATCTTCAATGGCGTGGAGAAACGTCGTTCCGCCAGTTACGGCTACGGCGATTACGGCTACTACCACTACGCCTACCAGTCCGACAAAGCCTGACGACCATGAGCAAGGTTCTGGAAAAACCGATGCGGGTACCGCGTTCATTGTCGAACCGGTTTCGCCTCAACGTCTTGAGCTATGGCTACACGCAACTGGTGACGCTGGCGGCGCAACTGGTGCTGGTGCCGTTCTTCCTGCACGCCTGGGGCACCGGGCGGTATGCCGACTGGCTGGTGCTCACCGGTATTCCGTCGATGCTCAGCCTGCTGGACCTGGGGGTCGCCCAGGCCTCGGCTACCCGCGCCACCTTGCTGGCCAGCCAGGGCGACGTGCCCGGCGCGCGCCGCAGTGTGCAGACCGCATTGGCGTTCACCTTGGCGGTGGTCGGGCTGGTGCTGGTGTTTGCCTTGACCCTCGGTCAGTGGATCGACTGGGTCGGGCTGCTCAAGCTCAAGAGCCTTGACCCCGGCCAGGCGAGCCTGGTGGTGCTGTTCATGTCCGGCTACCTGTGTACGCGCTTGCTCGGCGGGCCGATCGAGGCGTGGTTCCGGGTGATCGACAAGACTGTCGGCGGGGTTTTTATCATGGCCAACCGCAGGACCCTGGATATCGTGCTGTCGATCGTGATCCTGATGCTGGGCGGTTCCGAACTGCAATTGGCCCAGGGCATGTTCTTCAGCCAGGTGCTGTTCCTGGTGCTGGTGACCGTGTTTGTGCGGCGCATTTCGCCGTGGCCGCTGCTGGGCCTGGGGTGCGCCTCGTGGGGCGAGTTTCGCGGCATCTGGAAGCCCGCGGTGGGCAGTGCGGCGATCCCCTTGGCGCAGTTGATTACCCTGCAAGGCGGCCTGCAACTGCTCAACCAGATCGCCGGTCCGGCGGTGGTGGTCGGCTACACCATGGCGCGTACGTTGATGCGCTTGATCATCCAGTTGGGCATCACCTGCAGCAATGCCCTGACCCCGGAAATCTCGCGGCTGGCCGGGCGTGGCCAATTTGACGAAGCGCGACGGTTCACCCAGCGTGCCAGCTCCCTGGTACTGGGCGTGTGCGTGCTGGTATACGGCGCCGGCATCTGGGCCGGACCCCAGGTGATCAGCCTGTGGAGCCACGGCCTGGTGCAGGTTGACCGGCTGTCATTGGCGCTGATCGGTGCCCACACGATCTTGAACGTGGCCTGGTTCATCCTGGCGGCGATGCTGATCTCCACCAACCGCCATACCCGCACCTCGGTGATCTACGCCCTGAGCAGCCTGGCGGCGTTGCTGCTGTGGATGCTGTGCCAGGCGCGCATCGACCCGTTGCTGGGCGCCGCGTTGTTGCTGGCCCTGCCGGAGCTGGTGGTGCTGGTGTACCTGCGGCTGATCAGCAAAGTGCAGTTCGCCGGGGAGGTGCAACCATGATGTTGTCCCAGGCACGCCTGACCCTGTACCTGCCGCTGACGTTTTTCGCCTTGCCCCTGGCCCTGAGCAACAACCTGTCGCAGCCCTTGGCATTGCTGTTGCTGATGCCCTTCGTGGTGTACGCGGCGCGCGGCTTTACCCGGGCTGCGGCGTTGCTGGCGCTGGTGGTGGCCTCCAGTGTGTTGCAGGTGCTGGTCTCCAGTGGTTCGAAAATTTCCCTGTACCAGTTCCTGCGTTCCGGCATTCCGTTTTTCTATTTTGTGCTGCTGTTGGCCGGCTACAGCTATGCGCTGGCCAACGTGGAGAAAATCGCCCGTGCCCACAGCTTCAACTATCGCCGCATCATCGAACGGGCGATCTACATTTTTGCCCTGGGCCAGTTGCTGCAAGTGAGCCTGTATGGGGTCGGCATCGACCTGACCAACGCCGCCTCCAAGTCCAGCGATGAGGTGGGCCGGATCATGCTGTTCCCCACCAGCTCGGCGGTGCTGCTGTTTTTCTACGCCTGTTGCCAGCGCAAGATCGCCTTGATGCTGATCCTGGCGGTGACGCTGCTGGCGGCCGGCTCCAAGACCATCCTGGCGGCGATGGCGGTGATGATCCTGTTGTCGGCCATCACCCAGCGCAAGCTCAAGTCCCTGGCGGTGCTGGTGGTGGCCATCGGCGCCCTCGGGACGCTGACGTTTTACGCCAGCCCCCTGGCGGTATCGCGCTTTGCCACCTATCTGTTCGAGGAGAAGGGCGAGGATGTGACGCGTGCCTTCGAGATCTCCCATGCCAAGGCGTCCTTCCTGGAGAACCCGGCCACGGTGTTTCTCGGCAACGGCCTGGCCAAGCAATTGACGCCCGGCGTGCCGACCAATGACGAGCGCTGGTTCGAGAACTCCAAGTTCGATATCGAGAACGGCTATTGGGGCGTACTCGCCAAGCTCGGCGTGGTCGGTGTCGTGCTGTTCGGCCTGCTGTTCAGTGCGTTGCCGCGTAACCCGGTGTCGCTGTCGGTGGGCGCGATCCTGCTGATTTTCTCGTTCAAGACCAGTTACCAGTTCTTCACCACCTTTGATGGCAGCTACTTGCTGGTGTGGTCGATGTTCATCGGCCTGCTCAACAAAGCCGCGCCAGTACGCCAGGCGGTGTCCCTGCCTGCGCTTCCTACACACACCTTATTAAGACAGGCTGGATCATGAACGCACCTGCACGCCCGATCAGGGCCGGGATACTGACGTACCATTTCAGCGAGAACTTCGGCGCGGTGCTGCAAGCCTATGCGTTGCAGCGTTGGCTGCAACAACAGGGCCTGCAGGTCAACCTGATCAACTACCACCCGGCCTACGTGGAGGACGGCAGCGAGCTCAAGCAACTGCTCAACCCGCGCAACTTCAAGGCCAATCTCAAGGCCCTGTACTTGAAGACCCTGGCCTTGAAAACCCGTGTGCTGGGGCCCAATGCGCAGTCGCGCCAGTTCGAGGCGTTCAAGACGCGCTTCCTGAATATCGAGGGGCCGCGCTATGTCCACGCCGACCAGCTCAAGCAGGCGGTGGCCGGCCGGCAGTTGTTGGTGGCCGGCAGTGACCAGATCTGGAACCCC
The DNA here is from genome assembly GCF_029457515.1 of Pseudomonas sp. G11. Taxonomy (NCBI): domain Bacteria; kingdom Pseudomonadati; phylum Pseudomonadota; class Gammaproteobacteria; order Pseudomonadales; family Pseudomonadaceae; genus Pseudomonas; species Pseudomonas sp. G11. Next base: position 4,872,371 of record NZ_CP120377.1, on the reverse strand, counting down.
TCGGGCCAGACCGGCCTGGACCCGGCGTACTTTCTCGCTTTCGATTGCGACAAGGCGATTCGGCGGATCTCGTACGCGGCCAGTTTTGGCAAGGAATACCTGGAGCCCGAATACCATGCCGAAGCCGAGCAACTGCTCAAGCAACTGTCGGCGGTGAGTGTGCGCGAGGAGAGCGGGGTGGCGATCGTCCAGCAGGTCTGTGGGCTGGCGGCGCAGTGTGTGCCCGACCCGACGTTGCTGCACCGCGACTACTCGGCGTTATTGGCCACCTCGACCCAGACCCGCAGCGGCCATGTGTTCTGCTATGCGTTGCGCACCGGCGTGGGTGTCAGGGACGTGGCCCAGGCGTTGTCGCGGCATGTCGACGGGCCGATCGTCTCGCCCTACAACGCGCACCGGCGCTGGCGCCAGATCGGTGAAACCGTGCAGGTCGGGCCACAGGACTGGCTCAAGCTGTTGAAAGAGTCGGCCTATGTGGTGACCAACTCGTTCCATGCCACGGTGTTCGCGATCATCTTCGAAAAACCCTTTATCGCCGTGGGCCTGCCGGGCAGCAAGGCATCGCTCAACGCCCGCGTGCGCAACCTGCTGGAGAAGCTGGAACTGTCCCAGCGCTTTTTGCCGGCCGACAACGTGGACCAGTTGCACAGCTTGATCGCCGCGCCGATTGACTGGGTGGCGGTGCGCGCCCGGCGCCAGGCGTTGCAGTTGGTGGGCGAACGCTACTTGCTCGAGCAACTGGCGGCGCTCAAGCCATGAGCGGCTTCGAACGCCTGAAGTACGTCGACACCTTGCCCCGCAGCAGCAAGGCCCGGCGCCTGCTATGGGGCGTGGTGTACCAGTTGCTGTTTCGGCCCACGCCACGCTGGATGCTGCATGGCTGGCGGCGCGTGCTGCTGCGCTGCTTCGGCGCCAAGGTCGGTGTCGGTTGTCGCATCGCACCCACGTGCAGCATCTGGGCACCGTGGAACCTGGAGATCGGTGACTTCACCGCCATCGCCGATGGGGTGGATGTGTACGCCATGGCGCGGATCACCATCGGCTCGAAAGTCGCGATCAGCCAGCGCAGTTTTTTGTGCACAGGTACCCACGACACCCGCAGTTTGCTGCGCCCGCTGGTGACACGCGAGATCGTGATCAAGGACCACGTGTGGGTTGCCGCCGAGTCATTCATTCATCCCGGTTGTGTGGTAGGCGAGGGCTGTGTGGTAGGCGCGCGCTCGGTGGTCACCAGCGACTTGCCGGCCTGGATGATTTGCGTCGGTGCTCCCTGCCGCCCCATCAAACCGAGAGACATCGCACAATGAAACAGGTAAAGCGCATGATGGATAAGACATGGAAGTTGATGTTTTTCTTCAGTGAATTCTTTCGCGACATGTTCACGTTTCTTCGCCACAACGGCTATTCGCCGTTGGCGAGCCACAACAAGAAGCTGTTCTACAAGATCCTGATCGAGACCCATACCGTCGAGAAAGGCTTGTCGCTCAAGGAGCCCAAGCCGCTGTTCGGCAAGGAGAAGATCAACGGCATCATTCATATGCTCAACGAGTACGACCGCACCTACTCGGCGCTGCCGCTGCAAATGGCCCTGGGCGCCTTCCAGGGTTACCTCGACCTGCATCGCGCCCTGGGTGTGAGCGATGACTTCCTGTTTTACCTGGATGCCTATGTCGAGCACCTCAAGCGCGACGGCACCCTGGGCAATGGCGGTATCAAGCGCGCCACGCCATGGCTGGGCAATGATGGGATGGACGCCAAGGCGTTCCTGCAATCGCGTTCCAGTTGCCGGATGTTCCAGCCCGGCAAGCTCGACAGCCGCTTGCTCACCTCGTTGGTGGAGCTGGCGCAGTCGGCGCCGTCGCAATGCAATCGCCAGTCGTCGCGGGTACACGTCTACCAGGACCGCGCGGTGATTGCGCAATTGCTCGAGTTGCAAGGCGGCTCGCGCGGTTTTGCGCAGTCGGTGGACAACCTGTTCGTGGTCACCTCGGAAGTGACCGCCTGGGGAGGCGCCGGCCAGCGTAACCAGCTGTACGTCGACGGCGCGCTGTTTTCCATGGGCCTGCTGCTGGCATGCCACGCCAATGGCCTGGGGGCTTGCCCGCTGAACCTGGCGATCCTGAATACGGTGGAAAAGAAAATCCGCGACGTGGGCGGCATCGAAGCCAGCGAGCGGCTGATCATGATGATCGCTGTGGGCAAACCCCTGGAAAGCCACTTCCGCGCGGCGCGTTCGCCACGCCGCCTGACCACTGAAATCCTGCAACTGCACGGTGGCTGAGATGAAACGTGAAACGGTCAGTGTGATCATCCTCACCTACAACGAAAGCCTGCATATCGCCCGCGCGATCGAGTCGGTGCGCGCCTTCAGTGACGAAGTGCTGGTGGTCGACTCGTTCTCCAGCGACGACACCTGCGAGATCGCCCGGCGCCACGGCGCCCTGGTGGTCCAGCATGCGTTCGTCAACCAGGCCAAGCAGTTCCAGTGGGCGCTGGACAACTTGCCGATCACTGGCAATTGGACGATGCGCCTGGATGCCGACGAAATCATCGAGGCCGACCTGGCTGAGCAGATCAATACGCAACTGCCGACACTGGACCCGCAGATCACCGGCATCAACTTCAAGCGCAAGCATATTTTCATGGGCCGCTGGGTGCGCCACGGCGGCCGTTACCCGTTGAAGATGCTGCGGTTGTGGCGCACGGGGCAGGGGCGCATCGAAGACCGCTGGATGGACGAGCACATCTCCGTGGCCCAGGGCCGCACCATCACCTTGGAAGGCGGTTTTGCCGACCATAACCTGCATGACCTGACGTTCTTCACCCACAAGCACAACCAGTACGCGACCCGTGAAGCCATCGAGGTGATCAACTCGCGCCTGGCCTTGTTTGCGGTGCGTCATGAGTTGAATGAAGGGCAGAGTTCATTCCAGGCCCGGCTCAAGCGCGTGGTGAAGAACCGCTTATATAACCGCGTGCCGTTTACCTTGAGTTCAACGGCGTATTTCCTCTGGCGCTACCTCATTCAGCTGGGCTTTCTCGATGGTCGCAGCGGCCTGGTTTATCACTTGCTCCAGGGCTATTGGTACCGATTCCTGGTGGGCGCCAAGGTGCTCGAACTGGAAACCGCGATTGCGCATTTAAACGATAAGGAAGCGATTATCCGCGAACTTTCAAAGTTGACCGGACATAACTTGACGCTGCCCACACAGCAGTAACTGAGCGTTTTTAACAAACACCCAAGTTCGGGTGTCGGCCTTCGCTCGCCTATTAATTGGGAGATAGACATGAAAAAAGTTGCGCTGATTACCGGTGTTACCGGGCAGGATGGCTCGTACCTGGCGGAACTGCTGCTGGAGAAAGGCTATGTGGTGCATGGCTTGAAACGCCGCTCTTCGTCGTTCAATACCCAGCGTATCGACCATATTTACCAAGACCCGCAAGCCCTGCATAAAAACCTGATCCTGCACTATGGCGACCTGGCGGACTCGTCCAACCTGACGCGTATCATCCAGCAGATCCAGCCCGACGAAATCTACAACCTGGGCGCCCAGTCCCACGTGGCCGTGAGCTTCGATTCGCCGGAATACACCGCCGATGTCGATGCCCTGGGCACCTTGCGCATCCTTGAGGCCATCCGCCTGCTGGGCCTGGAAAAGAAGACCCGCTTCTACCAGGCGTCCACCTCCGAGCTGTACGGGCTGGTGCAGGAAACCCCGCAAAAGGAAACCACGCCGTTCTACCCGCGCTCGCCCTATGCGGTCGCCAAGCTCTACGCCTACTGGATCACCGTGAATTTCCGTGAGGCTTACGGGCTGTATGCCTGCAACGGCATCCTGTTCAACCACGAGTCGCCGCGGCGCGGCGAAACCTTCGTGACCCGCAAGATCACCCGGGCGCTGACCAACATCGCCCTGGGCCTGGAGCAATGCCTGTACATGGGCAACATGGACGCCTTGCGCGACTGGGGCCATGCCAGGGACTACGTGCGCATGCAGTGGATGATGCTGCAACAGGAGCACCCCGAGGACTTCGTGATCGCCACCGGCGTGCAGTATTCGGTGCGCGACTTTATTCGCTGGTCGGCGGCGGAACTGGGCCTGCGCCTGCGCTTTGTCGGCGAGGGCGTGGAAGAGGTGGCGGTGGTCGAGCACATCGACGGCGACCTGGCGCCGGGCATCCTGGTGGGGGACGTGATCGTGCGCGTCGACCCCCGCTATTTCCGCCCGGCGGAAGTCGAGACGCTGTTGGGCGACCCGTCCAAGGCCAAGCAGAAACTGGGCTGGGTGCCGGAGATCAGCGCGCAGGAAATGTGTGCGGAGATGGTTCGTGAAGACCTCAAGATCGCCCAGCGCCATGCGTTGCTGCGCCTGCACGGCCACGATGCGCCGATTGCCGTGGAGAACTAAGCATGGCACGTGATCTGAATGCGCGAATTTTTGTCGCTGGCCATCGCGGCATGGTCGGCTCGGCCATCGTGCGTCGCCTCTGGGCCTTGGGCTATACGCAGATTCTCACCGCACGCCGCGATGAACTGGACCTGCTGGACCCGCTGGCGGTGCAGGCGTATTTCGCCGAGCAGCGCATCGACCAGGTGTACCTGGCGGCGGCGAGGGTCGGCGGGATACATGCCAACGCCACGTACCCGGCGGACTTCATCTACCAGAACCTGATGATCCAGGCCAATGTGATCCACGCGGCCCACACCCATGGGGTGTTCAAGCTGTTGTTCCTCGGCTCGTCATGCATCTACCCGGTGCTGGCGGCCCAGCCCATCACCGAGCAGGCGCTGCTCTCGGGTGCGCTGGAACCCACCAACGAACCCTACGCCGTGGCCAAGATCGCCGGGATCAAGCTGTGCGAAAGCTACAACCGCCAGCACGGCCGGGATTACCGCAGCGTGATGCCGACCAACCTGTACGGTCCTGGCGATAACTACCATCCGCAAAACAGCCATGTGATCGCCGGCTTGCTGCGCCGCTTCCATGAAGCGGTGCAGCACGGCGATGCCGAGGTGGTGATCTGGGGCAGCGGCGCGCCCCGTCGCGAGTTCCTCCACGTGGATGACATGGCGGCCGCCAGCGTGCATGTGATGGAGCTCAGCCATGAGCACTACCGCGAGCACACCGAGCCGATGCGTTCCCATGTCAACGTCGGCACTGGCGTGGACTGCACCATTCGCGAACTGGCTGAGACGCTGGCCCGGGTCACCGGCTTCAACGGGCGCCTGCGTTTCGATACCAGCAAGCCCGACGGTGCACCGCGCAAGTTGCTCGATGTGAGCCGTATCAACGCGCTGGGTTGGGAGGCCTACGTGCCGCTGGAGGAGGGCCTGCGCGATGCCTACAACGCGTATCTGGCCGCCCTCGAGCAGCCTCGGGGTCAGTGATGAAGATCCTTTTGTACGGCATCAACTACAGCCCGGAGCTCACCGGTATCGGCAAGTACAGCGGTGAACAGGCGCGCTGGCTGGCGAGCCAGGGGCACGACGTGCGGGTGGTGACGGCGCCGCCGTATTACCCGCACTGGCAGGTCGGCGAAGGGTACTCACCGTGGCGTTTTCGCCGTGAGCGGGTCGATGGCGTCACGGTGCTGCGTTGCCCGTTGTATGTGCCGAGCAAGCCCACGGCGCTGAAGCGTCTGCTGCACTTGATGAGTTTTTCCGCCAGTTCGTGCTTGGCGGTGCTGGGGCAACTGCGCTGGCGGCCAGACCTGGTGATCCTGGTGGTGCCCACGCTGTTTTGCGCGCCCCAGGCCCTGCTGTTGGCCAAGCTGAGTGGCGCCAAGTCGGTGCTGCACATCCAGGATTTCGAAGTCGACGCCATGTTTGGCCTGGGCATGGGCGGCAGCCCCTGGCTCAAACGCCTGGCCTGGGGCATTGAACGCTGGGTGTTGCGCCGCTTTGACCGGGTCTCGACGATTTCCAGCGGCATGCTGGACAAGGCTGCCGCCAAAGGTGTCGAGGCCCAGCGCCTGCTGTTCTTTCCCAACTGGTCGGAAACCGAACGTTTCCTCGATGTGCCGGCCGACCCCGCGCTGCTGCAACGCCTGGGCGTGCCGGCGGGCAAACAGGTGCTGTTGTACTCGGGCAATATCGGTGAGAAGCAGGGCCTTGAGTTGATCCTTGACGCCGCCCAGGCCTATGCCCAGCGTCCGGAGCTGGTGTTCCTGATCGTGGGGCAGGGCGCGGGCCAGGCCCGCTTGCTGGAGCGGGTACAGCGCGAGGGCATCCACAACGTGGTTTTCGCCCCGTTACAGGCCTACGAAGACCTGCCGGCGCTGCTCGCTTCGGCGACCGCGCACCTGGTGATCCAGAAGCGCGGCGCGGCGGACTCGGTGTTGCCGTCCAAGCTCACCAATATCCTGGCGGTCGGCGGCAACGCGATCATCACCGCCGACCCCGAGACCACCCTTGGCCGGTTGTGCGAAGCCCATCAAGGGATTGCCGTGTTGATCGAGCCTGAATCGGTCACGGCATTGAACGAGGGGATCGAGCAGGTCCTGCGGTTGCCGGTGCGCAACACCGTGGCGCTGAACTACGCCGGCGAATTTCTCGATAAAGAACGCATTCTTCAACGTTTTCTGGCACAGGTTTGACGCATATGTGGCTTGATTTACCGACCTTCAACACGGTCGTGGCGTCGACGCCGCTGGTGGCGATCGACTTGGTCGTGATGAAACCGGGTGGTGAGACGTTGCTGGGCCTGCGGGTCAACCGCCCGGCCTATGGCTTCTGGTTCGTGCCCGGTGGGCGAGTGCAGAAGAACGAAAGCCTGGACAGCGCCTTCCGGCGCCTGACCCAGGAAGAGCTGGGGCGCACGTTTGAACGCGCCACCGCGCGTCTTCTCGGGGTGTTCGAACACTTCTACGACGACAGCGTATTTGGTAACGCCGGCGCCGGGCCGAACACCCATTATGTGGTGCTCAGTTATTGCCTGACCCTGGCCGGCGACGACGACCTGCACCCGCCCACCGCGCAGCATCAGCACTACCGTTGGTGGCCGCTGGATGAGTTGCGCATCAGTCCACGTGTGCATGAAAACACCCGTGCCTATTTCTGACCCTCTATCAAAGGACGCCTTCATGTTAATACCGGTGATCTTGGCGGGCGGTTCGGGCTCGCGCCTGTGGCCGCTCTCACGGCAAATGAACCCCAAGCAGTTCCTGCGCCTGACCGATAAAAGCCTGTCGATGTTGCAGCAGACCATCGGCCGCCTGGACGGCGTGGATGTCGCCACGCCCCAAGTGATCTGCAATGAGCAGCACCGCTTCCTGGTGGCCGAGCAATTGCGCCAGTTGGATCTGGAACAGGCGACCATCCTGCTCGAACCCGTGGGGCGCAACACCGCACCGGCCATCGCCCTGGCGGCGTGCAAGGCGCTGCAAGCCGATGGTGACCCGATCCTGCTGGTGCTGGCGGCGGATCATCTGATCGATGATGTGCCGGCGTTTCATGCCAGCCTTGCGGTGGCGCTGCCCCTGGCCGAGGCGGGCAAGCTGGTGACCTTTGGCATCACGCCGACGTGTGCGCACACCGGCTATGGCTATATCGAACAGGGTGAGCCGGTGGGCGCGGGCGGTTTTGCGGTCAAGCGCTTTGTCGAGAAACCCGATGCGGCCACCGCCGCCGACTACCTGGCGCGCGGTGACTATTGCTGGAACAGCGGCATGTTCATGTTCCGCGCCAGTCGCTATCTGGACGTGTTGGCGCAGTTCCAGCCGGTGATGCTCGCCGCGTGCCGTGCGGCGCTGGCCGGTGGCAGCCAGGATCAACTGTTCACGCGGGTCGATGCCGCAGCATTTGCGGCCTGCCCGGATGACTCCATCGATTACGCGGTGATGGAAAAAACCCGCGACGCGATCATGGTGCCCTTGCAGGCCGGTTGGAGTGATATCGGTTCCTGGTCGGCATTGTGGGACGCCTGCGAGAAAACCGAGGCCGGCAATGTACTGCAAGGCGACGTGCTGCAACTGGATAGCCACAACACCTATGTGAACGCCGACAGCCGCCTGGTGGCCACCGTGGGGGTGCAGGACTTGATCATCGTCGAGACCAAGGACGCGGTGCTGGTGGCGCACAAGGATCAGGTCCAGCAGGTCAAGGCCATCGTCGACCAGCTCAAGTGCGACGGGCGTCATGAACACCTCAACCATCGCGAGGTTTACCGGCCCTGGGGCATGTACGACTCGATCGACAACGGCCACCGCTACCAGGTCAAGCGCATCACCGTGAAGCCTGGCGCCAAGCTGTCGGTGCAGATGCATCATCACCGCGCCGAACACTGGATCGTGGTCAGTGGCACGGCCAAGGTCACCAACGGCGAACAGACCTATCTGGTCTCGGAGAACCAATCGACTTATATCCCTATCGGCCAGGTGCATGCGCTGGAAAACCCAGGGGTGATCGCGTTGGAGTTGATCGAGGTGCAATCGGGCTCCTATCTGGGAGAGGACGATATCGTGCGCTTTGAAGACAAGTACGGCAGGGCGTGATGCTGTCTGACAATTAATAACATTTGCGCCGGTTATAAAACGTGTCGACGTTTAGTGTGTTCGTCTCAACGTCTTGATCTACGGGCGCCTTAACTGAAAAACGTTATTTTCAAATAAACCACAGTCAAACAACGGTTAATTAACCGGTAGTTGTATGGCTGGTGCACTGTTTAGTTGAATGGCACTATCCAAGCGTACTTCAGTGGGACACGCATGTTTGCTGAATACTCACTATCGATAAGGAGTCTGATATGAGAAAACGACTGGCCATTATCGTACTCAGTGTCTTGAGTACTTCCACCCTGGCTGCCGAGTTGCCTCTAGGTCTCAGCACGACGGTGGCGGGGTCTGTGACGGTGGGTGAAACCCTGCTGATCGGTACTGCGCTGGTGGCGGGCGTTGCGGCCGCCTCCAACAGTGGCGGCAGCTCCAACGGCGGTACCACCACCGGTACCACGGGCACCACCGGTACCACCGGTACTGGTAACTGATACACCACCTTCCGCTTTTTGAGACCGCTTGGACTCCCCGCCCAAGTGGTCTTTTTTTCTTGTCGTTTATCGTGAGTGTATTAGCACTATGATGCGTATTTTTTCTGTGGCGGCTGTGGCGGCCGCTTTGTTGCAAGGCTGTATGTTTGCGCCCGGTCAATATATGGATACCGAGTCCATGACCCAGGACGGTGCAGCTGAAAACAGTCGGGTGGAGTTGATCCCGATTACCCCGAAGTTATTGGCCATGGACGCGGCGACGCAAGTGTCTTATTCGGTTCCCGACGCACTGCTCAGTTATAAACCCGGGCCGTATCTGATCGGCGCCAATGATGTGTTGTATATCACCGTGTGGGATCACCCGGAACTCACCGCGCCGTCCGGCCCGCAACAGCAGATCGATGCCAACGGCCGGCTGGTCAACCCCGACGGCAAGCTGTTTTACCCCTATGTGGGCGAAGTGGTTGCCAAGGGGCGAACCCTCGAATCCTTGCGTACGGAAATCACCAACAAGCTGCGTCAATACATCGACAGCCCACAGGTGGACATCAGTGTGCTGCGCTTTGCCAGCCAGAAAGTGGTGATCACTGGCGCCGTAATCAAGGCCGGCCCGGTGCCGATCACCACCACCTCGATGAACGTCATGGAGGCCATCGGCGCCGCGGGTATCGACCCGATCAATGCCGATCTGTCGAACCTTACGCTCACCCGTGGCAGCGAGCGCTACACCCTCGACCTGGATACGCTCAACCTGCAACAGTCGCGCTTGAACGATATCTACCTCAAGGACGGCGACCAGTTGTACCTGGCGTTCAACGATCGCAAGCGCATCTATGTGATGGGCGAAGTCATGCAGCCCCGTGCGCTGAGCTTCAAGACACGCAGCATGAACCTCTCCGACGTGCTGGGTTCGGTGGGCGGGGTCAACCAGAACACCTCCAACGCCGATGCCATCTACGTGATCCGTGGCGCGCAGAACCTGGATGTGGAGCCGGCCAAGGTGTTCCAGCTGGAAGCCGCCTCACCCTCAGCCATGGCCCTGGCCACGCGCTTTGATGTGCAGCCCCAGGACGTGGTGTTTGTGGGCCCGGCCAATATCACGCGCTGGAACCGCTTTATCAGCCAGTTGGTGCCGTCCGCCTCGATCATCGGCATCGGCGCTTCCGCCCAGAACAACCTGAGCGAAGCCAGCAGCCGATAAGGGTGGAACCTGCGTGAACAGTCTGAAGATCGGTATTTACGTGGGCCTGACGTGGCTATTGTGTGGCTGCAATCCGCTGATGCAGGCCTCGCTCGACACCTTCAAGGCGGCGGTCTCGGGGCCTTCGCCCCTGGAGCTGACCCAGGCCCAGGTGGACGCCGTGCCGTTTCCCCAGATCCTGGTGAAGACGGTGTCCAGCGAAGGGGTGATGGCGATGATTCGCCAGCGCGGCGACCTGCAATTCTGGGTCGCGTCCGGCAAGCAGGTGCTGTTGCTGCGCGACGGCCTGGTGGTGCGCACCGTAGGCCTGGGCACTGACCTGGACGGCACGCACTGGGACGGCCCGTCGCCCTTCCAACAGGGCCTGCACCGCGTGCCGGATGGCTATCGCAGTACGCGGCGGATCGACCTGGTGGACGGTTATCGCGTCGGCATCAGCGTCACCAGCCGCCTGACCCGCGAGGGCCTGGAGACCGTCGATATCCTCGACAAACCCTACACCTTGCTGCGCGTGGATGAAGACATCGAAGCCGCCGCCCTGGGCTTTCGGGCGCGCAACCGTTACTGGGTCGACCCCCGTGACGGTTTTATCGTGCAAAGCGAACAACACCTCAGCCCGCGCCTCACCTTGAAAATCACCCAATTGCAACCCGCACGCAAGGAGGCCCGATGAGCTGCCGTAGACGCTGGGTGCTGGCGCTGGCGTGGAGCTGTGCCGGCGCGTGCCAGGCCGCCATGACCGTCAGCGGTCAAGTGCTTCATCCGGGGCCGATCCCCTTGGCTCCCGAGGCCCGCTTGCTCGACGTGATCATCGCGTCGCAGCCGGATGCCGAGGGCTACTGGCTGGGTGCGGCCTGGCTGCGCCGGCCGTTGCTGGAACGCCAGGCACGCCTCAAGGCCGGTGTGCTGTTTGACCTTCAGACATTGCGCAACGCCGCGTTGGACGCCGGGCGCGAGAACCGCGCCGTTCAGGCGGCGCGCCTTTATCAGCAGGTGCAGGCACTGCCGGTGACCGGCCGGCAAGTCGCGGTGCTGGACCCGGTGGCGGTGGAAGTCGGCTTTGCGCCCAACCCGCGCGTCAACGATGGCGACCAGTTGATCTATCCACCCAGGCCCGCAAGCGTGCGCATCCTCGGCGCCGTCGCGGCGTCATGCACGGTGGCCTTCCAGGCGCAGCGCCAGGCCCGTGATTACCTGGATGAATGCCCGCCCGTGGCGGGCGCCGATCGCGACTACCTGTGGCTGATCCAGCCCGACGGCCACGTCACCCGCCTGGGCATTGCCCCATGGAACCGCGAGGAGGGCGCCGCGCCGGCACCGGGCAGCACCGTGCTGGTGCCGTTGCGCAGCGACGACCTGGAGCCGCCCACCCCCGAGTTGAACCAGCAACTGGCCGAGTTTCTCGCCACCCAACCCCTGGCCGAGGTCACGCCTTGAAATTATGTATTGCGGCCGTGCTGCTGGTGCCCTGTGGCGTCGCGCATGGCGAACCCCGTTACACCCAGAATGACTTCGGCGGCGTCGGGCTGCTGCAAACCCCCACCGCACGCATGGCCCCGGTTGGCGAACTCAGCGTGAATGCCAGCCGCACCGACCCCTACAGCCGCTACAGTTTTTCGGCGCAGCCGCTGGACTGGCTTGAAGGCACCTTCCGCTACACCGCGATCACCAACCGCCCCTATGGCCCTGAGTCGTTCAGTGGCGGCCAGAGCTACAAGGACAAGGCCGTCGATGCCAAAGTGCGCCTGTATGAGGAGAGCCACTGGCTGCCTCAGGTCGCGTTGGGGATGATGGACTTGGGCGGTACGGGGCTGTTTTCCAGCGAGTACCTGGTGGCCAACAAGCGCTATGGCGATGTGGATTTCAGTGCCGGTATTGCCTGGGGCTACATGGGCAGCCGTGGCGATTTGGGCAACCCGTTGGGCGCGCTGGATGATCGTTTCAACCAGCGACCCACGGCCGAAGGCTCCGGCAGTTTTTCCAACGGATATTTTCGCGGCCGGCCGGCGCTGTTTGGAGGCGTCGCCTACCAGACACCCTGGGCGCCGCTGAGCCTCAAGCTTGAATACGAGGGCAATGACTACCAGCACGAGCCGCGCGATAACAACCAGCGCCAGGACTCGCCGATCAACCTTGGCCTGGTCTTCAAGGTCGCCGACTCCATCGACCTGAGTGCCGCCTGGGAGCGGGGCAACACCGCCATGTTCGGGATTACCCTGCACACCAACTTCGTCAGCCGCAAGGCACCGGTCAAGACGTATGACCCACCGCCGCCGCCACTGCCCGCGCAGGCACCGACCACGTCCATGGACCAGGTGGATTGGGCGGCAGTGTCCAAGCGCTTGCAGGACAATGCCGGCTATAGCGTCCAACGCATCGCCCAGCGCGGGCCGGAGTTGCTGGTGTATGGCGAGCAACAGCGCTATTTCCATGGCGCCAAGGCCGTGGGCCGCGCCAGTCGTATCCTCGACAACAGTGTCAATGACCAGATCAGCTGGTTCACCCTGGTCAGCGAGCGGTACGCGATGCCGATCGAAGAAACCAGCGTGCCTCGCGAGACGTTTCGTGAGGTGGTCGCCAACCGCGAGGACTTGCAGGACCTGCACCGCCAGACCGAAGTCAATCGTGCCAGCGCGCACAACCAGACGGTGCTCTACACCCAATCCGCCAACCCCCTGAGCTACGGCGCCGGGCTGGGCTACAAGCAGAACGTCGGCGGCCCGGATGGCTTGCTCTACCAGGTTTCCGCCGACCTCGACGCCGAGTACCGTTTCACCCGCAACACCTGGTGGAGCGGCTTGCTCAGCGTCAACCTGCTGAACAACTACGATGGCTTCACCTACGACGCGCCCAGTGGCTTGCCACGGGTACGTACCGATCTGCGCAAGTACATGACCACGTCCGATGTGACCTTGCCGACCTTTCAGCTCAACCGTGCGGTGCAGTTGGACCAGGACCTCTACGGCATGGTCTACGGTGGTTTGCTGGAGTCGATGTATGCCGGTGTCGGCAGTGAAGTGCTGTACCGGCCGATGGGCCAGCGCTGGGCGCTGGGGGCTGACCTGAACTATGTGCGCCAGCGCGGGTTCGAGCAGGACTTCAGCCTGCGCGACTACCGCACGCTCACCGGCCATATCACCGGCTACACCGACTTGCCGTTCAACACCCAGGGCGCACTGAGTGTCGGCCGCTACCTGGCGCGGGATTGGGGCGCGACCCTTGACCTGTCGCGGCAATTCAACAATGGCGTGCGTATTGGCGCGTGGGTCACGCGGACCACGGCCTCCAAGGAAGCCTACGGTGAAGGCAGTTTCGACAAGGGCCTGTACCTGTCGATTCCCTTCGATGAGTTGATGAGCCTGTCGACCCTGCGCCGCGCCAACCTGGTGTGGGCACCGCTGACGCGTGATGGCGGTGCGCGACTCAACCGCGCGTACTCACTGCATTCGATGACCGATGGGCGTGACAGTGACCTGTTCTACAAGAACTTCGAGAAGATCACTGAGTAGGCAGTAGCCCTTGTGGCGAGCGGGCTTGCCCTCATGCCGTTCAGGCAAGCGTACATCGCCTTCTGTAGGAGCGAGCTTGCTCGCGAAAAACGTTAACGATAACGCGTGCTTCCTGAATGAACGCGGCGCCTGTGAGTTCTTCGCGAGCAAGCTCGCTCCTACAAAAAAGCCTTAACTGAACGGCATGAGGGCAAGCCCTAATCGCCTTCTGTAGGAGCGAGCTTGCTCGCGAAAAACGTTAACGATAACGCGTGCTTCCTGAATGAACGCGGTGCCTGTGAGTTCTTCGCGAGCAAGCTCGCTCCTACAAAAAAGCTTTAACTGAATGGCATGAGGGCAAGCCCTAATCGGCTTCTGTAGGAGCGAGCTTGCTCGCGAAAAACGTCAACGATAACGCGTGCTTCCTGAATGAACGCGGCGCCTGTGAGTTCTTCGCGAGCAAGCTCGCTCCTACAAAAAAGCCTTAACTGAACGGCATGAGGGCAAGCCCTAATCGGCTTCTGTAGGAGCGAGCTTGCTCGCGAAAAACGTCAACGATAACGCGTGTTTCCTGAATGAACGCGGCGCCTGTGAGTTCTTCGCGAGCAAGCTCGCTCCTACAAAAAAGCTTTAACTGAATGGCATGAGGGCAAGCCCTAATCGGCTTCTGTAGGAGCGAGCTTGCTCGCGAAAAACGTTAACGATAACGCGTGCTTCCTGAATGAACGCAGCGCCTCTGAGTTCTTCGCGAGCAAGCTCGCTCCTACAAAAAGCCTTAACGGGCAAGCCCGCTCGCCACAGTGATCTAGTAGATGTCTTTGGACAGCAGCGTAAACGGCGTTTTCAGCAGGATCTTGATGTCCAGCCACAGTGACCAGTTGTTGATGTAGCGCAGGTCGATATCGACGCGTTTTTGCATCTTCTCCAGGGTCTCCGTTTCCCCGCGGCAACCATTGATCTGTGCCAGGCCGGTGATACCGGGCTTGATGCGATGGCGTGCCATGTACGCGTGAATCTTCCCGGAGTAGTAGTCGTTGTGCGCCACCGCATGGGGGCGTGGGCCGACCAACGCCATGTGCCCCTGCAATACGTTGAACAATTGCGGCAGTTCATCGATGGAGGTGCGGCGAATGAAGCGGCCCACCGGGGTGATGCGCGAATCGTTGCGACTGGCCTGGCGCACTTCCTTGTCGTCATGCACACGCATCGAGCGGAATTTCCACACCTTGATCACCTGGCCGTTCCAGCCGTGCCGGTCCTGTTTGAAAATCACCGGGCCGGGAGAGGTGAGCTTGATCAGCACGGCGAACAGTAACAACAACGGGCTTAGCAGGATGATCGCCAGCAATGCCAGGCTCTTGTCCAGCAGCGACTTGCTCAGGGCCGCGGTCGGGCGGCTGGTCAGTGGGCTTTCATTGAGGAAAATCGCCGGCAAGCCATCCACCTCGGCGACGCAGTGGTTGAGCAGCAGCATGTTATTGAGGTCGGGCACCCAGATCACATCCACGCTGATGTCCAACAGGTTGATGTACAACGCCTCGATATGCGTGGCTTCCTGCAGTGAATGGGTGATGTAGAGCCGACGGATACCGTGCTGGCGAATCAACTGCGGCAGGTCCGGCAGCTCGCCGAGTATCTGCGACTGCAGCTGCGGCGCAGCGGTGTCGCGGGCGCCGACCAAGCCAACCAGGGGCGAGCGTTTACGCCGGGACAGGGTGGTGGCCAGGTCTGCGGCGAGCTTGCCTGTACCGACGATCAGCGATTTATGCCGCTCGTGAAGTTGGTTGTGGTAATAACGGGAAAGACTATGAATAGGGATATAGCATAATGCTAGTAGCGCGTAGCTGGTGGCGGCCCACAGTAACAGGATCTCCAGGGGGAACAGTGCCCCGGCATTACAGGCGATGCCCACGGCTAATAAAATAATCAGTGTTAGCAGCCAGCCCATGAAGAGCCGCCCCAGGCCCACGCCATAATCATCTTTCTTGCTGTACACATCGCACAACATATACGCCGGTAGAGAGGCAAGTATCGTAAAAGCGGCCAATGCCCGATAGTAATAGTCAAGTTGGCCGGTCTTTAAAACAACCAATGCAAATAGTAATGCCACGACCAGGCTGGAGGCCAGTGTCCATTGCCCCCAGAAGGTCAAGCCTTTAGGGAAGGTCTGAAGTAAGCAGCCGTTTTTAACGGCCTCGCTGTCTGAGGTTCAAAAAACACCGACTTAATCGAAAATCAGACCTTTCCTCCTGTCAGTTCACTGTTTTTTGCGGAATAGCACCTTTTCAGGGCTCATTGTCCACATCACAGGCGCACCTCGCCTGCATTCAACAGTCGTTTTCGCATCATCCACAGGTTCGATAAGGCAAACAGTGTGGTCTGCTGCGCGGTGTTTTTCACCAAGCCTCGGAAGCGGACTTTCGTATAACCAAACTGGCGCTTGATCACCCTGAATGGATGCTCAACCTTGGCCCGGACTTGAGCTTTCGCGTATTCGATTTTGCGGCGCATGCGACCGATCAGGCTCTTTTTTGCATGCTTCTTATAGCTGCTGGGGCGCGCTGCGATCGACCAGATCATCTGGCGATGTTGATGCTCCGCACGCTTCTCCACGCCGGTGTAACCGGCATCGCCAGAGACGTAAGTTTCCTCGCCATGCAGCAACTGATCGACCTGAGTCACGTCCGCCACATTCGCCGCCGTGCCCACCACGCTATGTACCAGACCGGATTCAACATCGACACCGATGTGCGATTTCATCCCGAAATAGTACTGATTTCCTTTCTTTGTCTGGTGCATTTCGGGGTCGCGTTTACCGTCCTTGTTCTTGGTCGAACTGGGCGCATGAATGATCGTCGCATCGACCACAGTTCCCTGACGCAGCAGCAAACCTCGGTCGCCCAAATAGCCGTTGATGACCTGCAAAATCCCACCGGCCAGCTCATGTTTTTCCAACAGCCGGCGGAAGTTGAGGATCGTGGTTTCATCCGGAATCCGATCCAAATGCAGCCCGGCAAACTGGCGCAGAATCGTGGTTTCGTAGAGGGACTCTTCCATCGCCGGATCGCTGTAGCCGAACCAGTTTTGCATCAGATGAACCCGCAGCATGGCCATCAACGGATACGCCGGACGACCGCCTTCACCCTTCGGATAATGCGGCTCGATCAACGCAATCAGGCCTTTCCAGGGCACGACCTGATCCATCTCAATCAGGAAACGCTCACGGCGGGTCTGCTTACGTTTGCCTGCGTACTCGGCATCAGCGAAAGACATTTGCTTCATCGGGGCTCAACCGTTCAGTTCGTGGGACAGCCGTATCTCACCAGATTTGGAAGTCTTTTTCAGAGTTTCCTTAGGTGTTAGATGACGATGCATTCTTTGGTTATTCAGCATGCTACTGCTCCCAGTGGTGACCACTCGTGGTGGCAGAGTTAAGCGACACGTGGCGTTAATAACCACCAAACGACAGGCGCGCAGAGGCGCACAAAGGGATAGTAATCAACGGTAGGGAGCAATAGCTGACGACTTATAACAGGGTCATGGCAGTATCTAGTAGCTGTATGACGAGGAGGGGGTTGTTATAAAAAGGCAGTTTTAATAGGGTGGTGGGTGGCAGGGTGATTATTGTGTAAGTGTATTATTTTTGTTTTAGTGGCGTTGCGTGGTGAGCTCCAGTGATTTTTTTATCTTCTGCGTCAAACAATAGCCTCGATTTCGCACTGAACGAAACAAGCGCTCGCCGTCGTTAACCCGTTTGAATTTTTCCTGGAGGCGGCTAAGGCACATTTCCAGACCGCGATACAGTTCAGGTTCGCGCCCGATGTTGCGGATCAGTTCCTCTTTGCTGACCACCCGTTCTTCATGGTGGAGCATCTTCTTGATCAGCGCCGATTCAATCGTGGTTAATGAAATACGCAGGCCACCTTTAACCAGTATCCGATCCTGTTGTGTCAGTAACCAAAAGTCCGGCGTGTGCAGCGCGGTGAAGTCAGCGTTGTTTTCCTGGAGATTGCGATGTGTCTTAGTATTGGTAAGTTGAGATTTTAAGTGGCTGTCACTGGACGGTTGTGCAGCAGCCTGCAGACACGGTGTTGACGGGGTAGTTGAGAAGTTGAGTTTATCAATGACAATGTAGTGACTTGTCGGTGGGGTGAAGTAGTGGTTGTGATGCAACGGAGTGTCGATCACCGCAGACGTTAGCGTGGCCCTCACGGTATTGTCCCGTAAAGTATAAGTGTGGTCGCGATAGGTCAACTCGACGTTGGGTGCAAAATCCTGAAGCGCAATAGGCACAGGTGCGGGCGAGAAGGCGTGCTTTTTGAGTGAGCTCATCGTGTTCACCGTTATCAGTGGGGGGAGAAAACTATAAACTTTCAGCGGGCGAGTAATAACCGCCCTGAAAGTAATTAAAAGGCAGGTGTTTGGCGAGCATGGCACTGTCGGAAAATTCAACCTGGTCCGCGATAAATGACACTCGCGTGACGCTTATCAGCTCTAGCATACGGTCGTAGAGCCGATTGAACAGGTCGGAGTGCGTATTTAGGCTCAAGCGGATGGCCGTGTCCGGAAAGGGCATTTTTATATAGTCATAGAGCTTGAGTTCTATCAGCAGGTCAGCCGGCTTTGTATCGAGTTTGTAGTTGTTGTAGGCAAGTTTGATACCGCTGCGGTCTTTCAGGGTATAAAGCTGGCGCACCATGGCCCTGCGCTCCACTGGACTTGGCAATGCGTCCAAGGGGTTTTCTACGCTGATGACGAGTTGCTGTTTGTACTGCTCCAACGTATCGGAAGTTTGGATTAACTGCTTGAGCATGTCTGGGCACATCAGTGCCGATTGGTCAATGCGCAGGAACTTATGCATGGCCGGGTAACGCGAAGCCGCTGGTAGTTTTCGGGTTGCGTTCGTTGAACGTGGCGTCAACAGTTGCAGGGCCTCACGATAGGCACATTGCAGTTGTTCGCGGCACATCGGATGCAGCTCATGCGCATGAGTGAGCAAGTTGGTCGTGCTGTCGACGCGAGTTTCACTTCCCCATAGCGTGCAGTTTCGTTCAACTATCGCCTGCCTCAGGAACTTGAACTCGGCAATGCCTGCAGGTGATATTTTCTCGCTATTCACGATTCGACCTCTCCTTGACAGGGTGCAGATGGTTGGCAGAAATAATCCCGCGGCTTAATTTATAGCCGTAGCCTCGAATATTCTGAATGATGTTTTCGCCATATTGCGCCTTGATCTTGCTGCGCAGGCGGCTGATGGATTTTTCCAGGGCGCGGGAATCGTAGAACTTGGTATTGAGCCCCATGACCGCGGCGATTTCGTCATGACTGAGCAGTCGCTTATGAATCAGTGCTTCGAGTACCTTCATTTCAACGAAGGAGATCTCTAACTTTTGGCCGCCGCCGTAAATGCACATGCGGTCCTGGTCGAGGATCAGTTCGCAAGAATCCGACCGATACGTTTCATTCAGAAACGCATCGACTAAATCGAGTTTTTTCTCGGGGGAAGTTTCGACTACTTTGATGCAGTAATCGGCGCCGGCCAAATAGTATTTGGTCTTGCTCTGGGTGGACGCAAATGTCACCACGACACATATGATGCAACCCGGATGTTGGGTTCGTGTCTTCTTTATGATGTCCAGAGTTTGATGGCTGGCAGAGGGCGTATCGATTTCTATAATGATGGCGCGGTAATTGACGGGGTCATCCAGTGAGTCAACTAGTTGGCCGTAGCTACGTGTATCGACTTTTAAATCATTCGGTACAGTGCGAACTATAAGCGCTCTAAAATCCTCGGTTTTAGACGGAGTCCGTGCAATAGCGAGGACGTTGGAAAAATGCATCACCTACTCCCTTTTCCGGCATGCAAGGCCGACAGTTCAATCGCTGCTAGCGTTTAGATACTAATCGAATTGATTACGGCAAAACGTGACAAATTTTAACATTCGTCCGTTTATTCTATAGGAGTGAACGCGGTGAGCGGGGGGTGTTGCGAGGGTATTTGTGCAGCTGTAGACATATGCTAGTGCAGTTTTTTAATGCGTGATAAGTAATTTAGGTGAAGCGGTCTTTGTCCGTGATGGCAGTTTAGTATTTGTCATATGTGGAGGATCGTGAGGTGTCGACCAAGCCCCTTCGCACTATAAGTCTTTGCGCGGCCGACTGACTGGCCGACCCAGGCGAATCTCGGCACACAACCCGCCGCCCAGACGATTGCTCAAGGTCAGCGTCCCGCCAATCGCCACCACCAGTTGTTGCGCAATTGCCAACCCCAGCCCCGTGCCGCCGGTGCCACGATTGCGTGAGTTTTCCACCCGGTAAAACGGCTGCAGCACTTGCGTCAGTTCACCCTCGGCAATCCCGGGGCCGCGGTCCAGCACCTTGATCGACAGTTCGCCCGTCGCCGTAGCGCCCACTTCCAGCTCGGCGCTGCCGGCAAATTTCAGCGCGTTGTCCACCAGGTTGACCAGCACGCGGCGCAGTGCGTGGGGGCGGGTGTCGAAGACCCGAGCGCTTCTGCCAGACAGGCTGACGCGCTTGTTCATGTCCTGATAGTCAAACACCAGGCTGTCGAGGAATGCGTCGAGGTTGATACGTGCACTGGCCTCGCTGGCGCCGTGCACGCTGCGCGCGTAGGCCACGCCTTCGCGCACCAGATGCTCCATTTCGCCGAGGTCGCTCCACAGTTTGTCGCGGTCGGTGGAGTCTTCCATGAGTTCGGCGCGCAGTTTCATGCGGGTGATGGGGGTTTGCAGGTCGTGGGAAATCGCCGCAAGGATCTGCATGCGTTCCTTGAGGTACTCGGCAATGCGTTGCTGCATGGCATTGAACGCGACCGCGGCGTGGGCGACTTCGGTGGGGCCGGTTTCGTCCAGGGGCGTCGGGTGGGCGTTCGGGTCGAGGGTTTCCACGGCGCGGGCCAGACGGGTCAGCGGGCGGATGGCCAGGCGCACGGCCGCCCAGGTACAGCCGAGCAGCAGCGCCAGTTGCAGGACCAGCACCACCGGCAACCAGTGTGCAACGGGCGGGGCGGCGGGGCGTACGTCGAGGGTGATCGGGTTGCCATCAGCCAGCGTCAGGTGCGCCTGAAAGTGTTTCTGTAGGCCGGGGATCGTGCGAAAGGTCAGGGGGTAATGCTCGCCCAGGGCATGCCTGATCGACGCGGCCGCCATTGGTATGTCATCACTGTTCATCGGCTCGCCGCTTTCGCCGGCATTGAGCAGGTAGCGATAGTTCTGCCGGTCCAGGCGCGGCAGCCAGCTGGCGCGCTCATTGGCGGGCAGGCGGTCGAGGATTGCCACCGAGGTGGCCACATCGTTTTCCAGGTTATCCAGCATCGTGGTGCGCGCGCTGATATAGCGCTCGTAGAACTGCGCACTGAAGGACAGGCCATGGGCACACACCAGGCTGACCAGAAAGATCAGCGACAACTGCGACGCCAGCGTGCGTGGCCAGCCGAGGCGCCACTTCATTGTCCGGCCCCGAGGATTTCCACCGGCAGGGAGAATACATAACCCTCGCTGCGCACGGTCTTGATATAGGCCGGTTCGCGGGCATCATCCAGCAGGCGCTGGCGCAGGCGGCTGACCAGCAGGTCGATGGAGCGGTCGTATAGGTCCGCGTCGCGACCCTGGGTCAGGTTGAGCAACTGGTCGCGGCTGAGTACCCGTTGCGGGTGATCCAGGAACACGCGCAGCAGGCGATATTCCGCGCCGCTCAGGGCCACCTGGGTGTCGTCGGTATCGAGCAGATGGCGCGCGGTGGTGTCCAGGCGCCAGCGCCCGAAACGGATCAGGCGCCCGGTTTCGCTGACCACCAGGTTCGGCGGCAGCATGCGCGTGCGGCGCAGCACCGCGTTGATCCGGGCCAGCAGCTCGCGTGCGGCGAAGGGTTTGACCAGGTAATCATCCGCGCCCATTTCCAGGCCGATGATGCGGTCGGTTTCATCGTTGCGCGCGGTGAGCATCAGCACCGGCGTGCCCTTGTGCTTGCCGACCCGCAGTTCCCGGCACAGCTGCAAGCCATCGTCGCCGGGCATCATGATATCCAGCACGATCAGGTCCACCGGGGTGGTGTCGAGGAAGCTGCGCATCTGGCGACCGTCGCCGACCACGCTGGTGCGCATGCCGTTTTTCTTCAGGTAATGACCGAGCAGTTCGCGGATCTCCCGGTCGTCATCCACGATCAGGATGTGATCGACGTGGTCCATGCAGTTTTCCTCAAGCAGTCATTATTGCTGCGCAGTCTAGTCACTGCCCGGTGCCTTGCCTTGTGCCCTTTGTATGCCAGTGTATCTGGCGATAAGCAGATACACGGTGAGGCTAAAATACCGATACTGCGGGCTTTTTTCGACACAATCCGGATACCTTGCGCAGGCTCAATGGACGTCATCGAACACCTGCCGAGGACGCTGTGATGAAGACCCGGACCATCTGCTGTTTATTCGCGAGCCTGGCCCTGGCCGCTGCCTTATGTTACTTGCTGCCCAAAGCCGTCGACGCCGAGCCTTTCAGCCAGTCCAACCCGACCATGCCGTCCCTGGACGGTGCCGTGGCCTGGCTCAACTCAGCGCCGCTTGATGCGGCCGCGCTGAAGGGCAAAGTGGTGTTGGTGGATTTCTGGACCTACGACTGCATCAACTGCCAGCGCAGCTTGCCGTACGTGAACCAGTGGGCGAACAAGTACGCCAAGGACGGCCTGGTGGTGATCGGCGTGCACACCCCCGAGTACGACCACGAAAAAGTGCTGGATAACGTGCGTCAGCAGGTGACGAAACTGGGGATCGGGTACCCGGTGGCTATCGATAACGACTTCAGGATCTGGCAGGCGTTCGACAACCAGGCCTGGCCGGCCCATTACTTCTTCGACGCCACCGGCAAAAGGCGCTACAGCCATTGGGGAGAGGGCCGTTATGACGAGCAGGAGCAGGTGATCCAGACGCTGTTGGAGGAAGCCAGGGCGTTGCATCCGGCTGCACCTGGCACGGTTGGGGCGCGTCACGCCTTGAGCAGCAGCGCCTCGAACAGCTGCCGCACCTGCGCTTCGTCACTGTGGGCGACATTGAAGCGCATCGAGTCGCGATGGGCCGGGTCGTAGCCGAATAGTGCGCCGGGCGCCAGCACCATGCCTTGCTTCAATGCGACCTGGGCCAAGCGCTCGCCGTCCACACCGGCGGGCAGGCGCGCCCAGATGAACATCCCGCCTTCATACCCCATCGGCAGTTCACAGCCACACCGCTTGAGCCATTGCTCCACCCGCCCACCGGCCTCCGTCAGGCGCTGCACCATGCGCTTGCGATGTTTGGCGTAGCTGCCTTCGCTGAGCATGCGGTAGACGATCTGCTCGAACAGCTCGGAGGTCACGCCGCCGCTCATCAACTTCATGTGGGTCAGGTTCGCCGCCAATTGTGGCGCCGCCACCACGTAGCTGACGCGGGTGTTGGCGCTGAGGATCTTGGAGAAGCCTGACAGGTAGGTGACCTGGTCGAGCCCGGCGAGGGCGGCCAGGCGGGGCGGCGGGTTGGGGTGAAGGTCGCCGTAGAGGTCATCCTCGATGATATGGCAGTGGTAGCGCTGGGTCAGTTGCAGCAGGCGAAACGCCTGGCCAGGGCTGAAGGAATGCCCGGTGGGGTTGTGCAGCACGCTGGTGGTCAGGTACAGGCTGGGGCGGTGCTCGGCCAGCAGCTGTTCGAGGGCGGCGAAGTCGAAACCGTCGGGACGACGTTGGATCGTCAACACCTTGACCCCGTGCAGGGCCAGGTTGGCGTGGAAGTTGAAGTAGCACGGTGCGTCCAGCAGCACCGTGTCGCCGGGGCGCGCGAGCAGGCGCATCAGCATGTCCAGGCCTTGCACGGTGTTGGGGGTGGTGATGATTTGCTCCACCGGTACCGACAAGCCCTCGCCGTGCAGCTTATGTTGCAGCGCCTGGCGCAACGGCAACAGCCCGGCCGGCGTGCCCAGCCCGGCGATACGCAGCGATGGCGCACGTACGACGCTGCGCATCGCCTGGCGAATCGCCTCGCTGTCCAGCCAGCTTTCCGGTAAGTGGCCGCTGCCGGGGCGCAGGTCGCTGCCGGCGCTGACCAAGGGCCGTCGCAACACACTGAGCAGGTCCTGGGGCAGCAGGTCGACCCAGGCCGCCGAGGCGGGGCGGGCGGTGTCCATCGCCACGAAGAAACCGCGGCCTTGGCTGGACGTCAGCAGGTTGCGCCCGCGCAGGCGATCCAGCGCTTCGTTGAGGGTGAATTTGCTGACGCCCAGGGTCTCGGTCAACTCACGTACCGACGGCAATTTGCTGCCGGGTGCCCATTCGCCTTGCTCGATGGACTGGCTGAACGCGTCGACAATCTGCTGCACCTTGGGGGTGCCGTCGACAAAAGCGATGGGGGTTACCAACATAAGGCTTCCTTGTCTTTGCCGGTCATTTTACCGGTGAAGTTTGGGCGAATTAGGCATTACTTTACCTGCCTTGCGCAATGCCGCTGTCCTAGACTGCGCGGCATCCGGCCCATCTGCGGCTGTCTGATCCCAGGAGCCAGGGCCATGACGAGCGCATTGACGCTATCTTCGTTTCTCTACTTTCTGCTGTTTTGCACCACCCTGACGTTCAGCCCAGGCCCCATGACCCTGTTGCTGCTGAGCCTGGGCTTGAAGGGCGGGTTGCGCAATTCGATCCCGGCGCAGGTCGGTGCCAGCGTGTCGTACCTGATCTCGATCCTGATCTTTGCCGTGGGGTTTTCCGAACTGATCAAGGGCAACCTGGCGATTACCCAGGGCATCCAGATTGTCGGTGTGGCCTATATCCTCTACCTGGCCTACAAGCAGTGGACCAGCAGCGGCCTGCCAATCGACACCGCCGGCAGTGTCGAGGGCGCGCGCGGCCTGTTCGGCAAGGGCTTGCTGACGGGGTTTTCCAACCCCAAGACCCTCATTATGTTCAGCGCCGTGTTCCCACAATTCGCCGGGGCAGGGGGGCACCGCTCGACGACGGACATCGCCATCCTCGGGCTGACCTTCCTGCTGCTGCAATGTGCCAGCGGTTGCCTGTACTGCTATTTCGGCCAGCGTATCCGGCACGTGCTGGAAAACCCCCGGCGGCGGGTGCTGTTACAACGGGTCACGGCCGCGCTGTTGCTGGGGGTGGCGTTGATGCTGGCGCGGGGTTTTTCCCCGGAAGGGCTGTAAGCTTATAAGCGGTAGTGGCGTATTGCCGCCGCCCTGATAGACTCCAGGCATTCATATAGGATCATCAGAGCATGCCGGCCGCCGGAGGAAAGGGATTTCCGCTCGCTACACGCTTGTATAAATCCCGCACCCTGGGGCTGACGCTCGGCTTTGTGTGCGTGGCGTTTGGCATGTATCCAGTGAACCCGCCCCTATGGGTGTGGGTCTGGATGATCCTCAACGCCTTCGTATGGCCGCACCTGGCCTTTCAGTCTACATTGCGCGCGCCCCAGGCCCTGCGCAGTGAACGCCGCAACCTTCTGTTCGACTCCTTTTGCGGCGGCTTCTGGGTTGGTGCCATGCACTTCAACCCGCTGCCCAGCGTCACCACCCTGTCGATGATGACCATGAACAACGTCGCCATCGGCGGCCCGCGTTTCATGCTGATGGGCTGGGTGGCACAGGGGCTGGGGGTTGGCGTATCACTGCTGATATTCACGCCCGCGTTCATTGCCTTGACCACGCCGGCACAGCTCTATGCGTGCCTGCCGATCCTCATGCTTTACCCGCTGGCCCTGGGCTGGGTCTGCTACCGCCAGGCCTTGAACCTTGCACGGCATAAGCGCGAACTGCTGGCCCTGAGCCGCACCGACAGCCTGTCTGGCCTGCTCAACCACGGCGCCTGGAAGGACCATCTGGAAATCGAGTTTCAGCGCTGCCGGCGCGAGCAGCAGGGCGCGGCCATTGCGTTGATCGACATCGATCATTTCAAGGTGATCAACGACACCTACGGCCATGTCACTGGCGATATCGTCCTGCGCCAGCTCAGCAAGGTGCTGCGCCAGAACCTGCGTGTCGCCGACCTGGCCGGGCGCTACGGCGGTGATGAGTTCTGCGTGATTCTGCCGGGCATGCCGCTCAACCGTGCCACCGAAGTGATGGACGCCCTGCGTGATCGCTTCAACGCGCTGGCCTACGCCCAGGACCCGACCTTGCGCGCCAGCTTGAGCATCGGCCTGGCCCCTTATCAACTCACGCATGCCGACTCCACCAGTTGGCTCAATGACGCTGACCTGGCGTTGTACGAAGCCAAGAGCAGCGGGCGCAACTGCGTCAGTGCGGTGCAGGGGGCTTGGTTGCGGTCGGTCTAGTGGGGTAGGGTGTGGCGTGATCTCCCTATAAAAACAAGGACCGTTGCATGCTTTTTACCTTCCCCCGTACCCTTCTGGCCGCGACCCTGGCCTTGTCCTTCACGCTCCCGGCCTACAGCGCCGAACCCCATAAACAGATCCAGGCAGACGCCGAACAGTACAAGGCCGACGCCCTGAAACTGCTCGAGCGCCTGGTGAATATCGACTCGGGCTCCGGCTACGGGCCGGGCCTGACCCAGGTCAGTGACATTGCCGTCGATGAACTCCAGCAGTTGGGCTTCAGTATCGAGCGCGTGCCGGATGCGGCCGCCAACAGCAGCCATGTGATTGCCACCCTCAAGGGCACCGGCAAGGCCAGGATCCTGCTGATGGCCCACATGGACACCGTATTCAAGGAAGGCTCCGCTGCCGAGCGCCCGTTCCACATCAAGGACGGCCGCGCTTATGGCCCCGGCGTGATGGATGACAAGGGCGGCATCGTCGCCGGTATCTACGCACTCAAGGTCCTGAAAAACCAAGGCTTCAAGGACTATGCGCAAATCACCTTCCTGCTCGACGCCAGCGAAGAAACCGGCTCCGACGCCGCCTCCGAGCTGATCCGCAATACCGCCAAGGCCCACGACGTCACCCTGAACCTGGAGCCCGGCCGGCCGGCGGACGGCCTGGTGGTATGGCGCAAAGGCAGCGCCACCGCGGTGGTCGAAGTCAAAGGCAAGGCCGCCCACGCCGGCGTCGCTCCGGAACTGGGGCGCAACGCCGCCATGGAAGCCGCGCACCAGATCCTGCAACTGGGCAAGCTGGGGGATGAAGAGAAGAAAACCACCATCAACTTCACTGTGATCAAGGCCGGGGATCGCACTAATGTCATCCCCGATCAAGCCATCGCCAAGGCCGACGTGCGTGCGGCGTTACCCGAAGAGTTCGATCGGATCGAAAAAGATCTGGCGCGGGTATCGGCCAACAAGTTGATTCCCGAGACGCAAGTGAAGACCAGTTTGCAACGCGGCTTGCCACCGATGCCGCAGACACCGGAGTCAGACAAGTTGGTGGCGATTGCCCAAGGCATTTATGCGGAATTGGGCAAACAGTTGACGATTGAAGGCAGTGGTGGCGCGGCGGATGCGAGTTTGTCGGCCGGGGTCGGGACACCGACGTTGGATGGCTTTGGGATTGTCGGCGGCAACATTCATACGCCTGAAGAATATGCGGAAGTGGAAAGTGTCGCGCCGCGGGTCTACTTGCTGAGCCGGATGATCATGGAGCTTTCAAAGCGCTGACCGGGATAGGCGCTCATCCGTTCAGTGTGGGTGAGCCCCTCTTAGCCGATGATCGCATCTCCCTTTGTGGCGAGTGAGCTTGCTTGCGTTGGGCTGCGCAGCAGCCCTGAAGCAAACAACGCGATTGACCTGAACATCCCCATCGCCTGGACTGGGGCCGCTTCGCGGCCCAACGCGAGCAAGCTCGCTCGCCACAGGGGGGCGGTATAGCCTTGGAGAGCGGTGTCCCGGAAGGCTATCCGGCCGTCAAGTGGGAGGTTTCGACACTTATCTGCTTCTCCCGCCCCAGCACCAGGCTGCACAGCGCCGGCAAAAACAACAGGGTCAACACGGTGCCCACCAGGACTCCGCCAATCAGCACATAGGCCAGGGATGACCAGCCCTCGGACTATTTCCCTGTCGGATGCCCCGGCGCCTTCCCGACGCGCGATGCAGACCGTCGGTTTCACCTGAGCCCTGCGCAATATCACGCGGCGGATTGTGGTGATGAGCGTGACAATGCCAACGGTTGGCTAAGAGGGGGATGGGGTTTGGCGGCTTGTCGTTGAGCTATTTACGTGACGGCAGTAGCGCGCCGATTGGGCGGGGCCAAGCGTGCCAGGTGTTGGCGGCGTATAGGGCTTCCCCATTGGCACGTGAGCGCCGGGTCAGCGGATTGTCCTATACGTAGAACGAACCAAGCTGCTTTCACCGGCTAGTACTCCAGCTTATGCCGACTTATGGTGTAGGCACTTTGGAGGACCACCATGAAGAAACTGATCGGCATCTATACCAGCCCCCGCACCCATTGGGTCGGCGATGGCTTTCCGGTGCGCACGTTGTTTTCCTACGACACCCTGGGCAAACACATCAGCCCATTCCTGTTACTGGACCACGCCGGCCCGGCCGATTTCACCCCCACTGAGCAACGTCGCGGCGTCGGCCAACACCCGCATCGCGGTTTTGAAACCGTGACCATCGTGTATGACGGCGAAGTCGAACACCGTGATTCCACCGGTGCCGGCGGCAAGATCGGCCCGGGCGACGTGCAATGGATGACCGCCGCCAAGGGCATCCTCCACGAGGAATTCCACTCTGAAGCCTTCGCCCGCAGCGGCGGGGCACTGGAGATGGTGCAACTGTGGGTCAACCTGCCAGCCAAGGACAAGATGGCCGACGCCGGCTACCAGACGATTCTCGACGGTGATATTCCGCTGTTGCCGTTGGCCAACCAGGCCGGGCAATTGCGCCTGATCGCCGGTGAGTTCGCGGGCACCCAAGGCCCGGCGCGCACTTTCACGCCCATCGATGTGTGGGACCTGCGCCTGCATGCTGGCAAGGCGGTCAGCCTGGACCTGCATGCCGGACGCAATACCGCCCTGGTGATCCTGCGCGGTACGGTGCTGGTCAATGGCCAAGAGCTTGCGCGCCAGGGGCAATTGGCAGTGTTCGAGCGTGACGGTACCCAACTGACTCTGGAGGCCAATGACGACGCCAAGGTGCTGCTGCTCAGTGGCGAACCCATCGACGAGCCGATCGTTGGGCATGGTCCCTTTGTGATGAACACCGAGCAGGAGATTCACCAGGCGTTTGCCGATTTCCAATCGGGCAAGTTCGGGCGGATGTAGCACTGAAAGGTGACGCCAAACCTGATGTGGGAGCGAGCGTGCTCGCCCCCACATTTTGTTCTGCGCTATACCCCGCATCCCCATTTCATGCGATCTTCCCGTCATTCACCCTGGAGTCGCCTGGATGCCCTCATTTATCGCTGATCACCCGATGTTATGCGCGCTGGCGCTGATCTTTATCGACATCGCCGTATGGCGCCTGATTTCCGCCAACCTGGCCAACTGGAAGCTGGCGGCGCGGCTGGTGATCTTCGCGGTATTCAGCGCCGTGCTGTTCAACGACGGCATGAACCCCATGCAGTTGGCGCCTTATGCCGACAACACGGCCTTGCACCTGGCGGCCACCGCGTTGCAGATCGGCTGGTGGCTGTTCGCCGCGCGGACCCTCACGGTGTTGCTCGGCACCTTGATGATGCAGCGCGTCGGGCATACCGGGCGGTTGTTGCAGGACTTGATGGGCGCGGTGATCTTCTTGATCGCGATCATCGCCGCCATGGCCTATGTGCTCGACCTCCCGGTCAAGGGCGTGCTGGCGACTTCCGGCGCGGTGGCGATCATTGTCGGCCTGGCCTTGCAAAGCACCTTGAGTGATGTGTTTTCCGGGATCGTGCTCAATACCACCAAGCCCTACCAGCTGGATGACTGGATCTCCATCGACGGCACCGAAGGCCGTGTCACTGACATCGATTGGCGCGCCACGCGGCTGCAAACCTCCCAGGGCAGCATGGCGGTGATTCCCAACTCCCTGGCGGCCAAGGCCAAGATCATCAACTTTTCGCGCCCGGCGGATATGTTCGGCTTGTCGGTATGCCTGCAAGTCAGCCCCCATGCGCGCCCGCAAACGGTGATCGAGGCGCTGGAGCGCGCGATGCAAGGTTGCCGGCCGCTGCTGGCCAAGCCCGCGCCGAGCGTGGCGTTCAAGACCTCGGCCAGTGGGGGCGTGGAGTACGAAATCAGCGGGTTCGTGCCGGCCATGCCGCTCAAGCGCGAGGTGCGCAACCAGCTGTATGACCTGGCATTCCGGCATTTGCAGGCGGCGGGCGTGGGGCTGTTGTCCGCCACTGAAAGCAGCGCGCCGCCGGCGGTGTCCGGTGCGCGGGCGTTGCTGGAACGCTCGTCGATTTTCTCCACGTTGCGCCAGGAAGAGAAAGACACCTTCAGCCAGAACATGACCCTGCACAGCTACCGTGCCGGTGAAATGATCCTGCCGGCGGGGGAGGTCAGCGACCATTTGTTTATCGTGGAATCCGGCGTGGTCTCGGTGATGCTGGTCAAGGGCGGGCACAAGTTCGAGGCCGGGCGCATGGGGCCGGGGGAAGTGATTGGCGAAGCCGGGATCTTGTCCGACGAGGCCACCCCGGCGGACTTCTCCGCCAAGACCTTCTGCACCCTGTACCGTATCGAAAAGGAATACCTCAAGCCGTGCCTGGATGCGCGGCATGACATCGGCGAAGCGATGAAAGCACTGCTGGATTTCCGCATCCATGCTGCGCAGGTCATGACCCAGGAGTCGCCGGTGGTGCCGGCGAAGAAGGGGTTCCTGCAGTGGTTGCGCAAGCGCGGGTTATAACGCGATCAGGGCGCCATGGCGATGCGGTAGCGCTCGTCAAAGTCATCTGCCAGTTGCGCCAATGTCACATCGCCCAAGCGCGCCAGCAACAAGGCCTGGGCCTGGTCGAACGCGTCGGTCAGCGCCGCGTTTACCGCCTGCTCCACCAGGCATTGCGGGTGATCGGTGGATAGGCCGATGGCAAAGATCGACGGCGTGCCCAGCGCGTTGTGAATATCCAGCAAGGTGATTTCACTCAAGGGCTTGCCCAGGGTCCAGCCACCCTGATGGCCTTTTTCCGAACGCACATAGCCCTTTTCCTTGAGCAGCCCCAGCGTGCGTCGCACCACCACCGGGTTGGTGCCGAGCATCTGCGCGATGGTCTCCGAGGTGGCGCGCGCTTCATGGCGGCCCATATGGATCAGCACATGCAGCATGCGCGAGAGGCGGGTGTCATTTCTCATCAAAAACCCTCAAGTCGATTCGGTCGGGAGTATCGTTCGTAACCTAAAAAGTTGCGAGACACTTGACGCGGTATTTTTACGTAACTTATGGTGTGTCGTGAAAGCGCACGGACCACCGCGCGCGCCAACACGGGGTCACTTCCATGATGCACGACGTCATTATCGTGGGCGGCAGCTACGCCGGCCTGTCAGCGGGCCTGCAACTGGCGCGGGCGCGGCGCAAGGTGCTGGTGATTGATGCGGGGCTGCGGCGCAATCGGTTTGCGGCGACCTCCCACGGCTTTCTCGGCCAGGACGGCCAGGCGCCCGGGATTATCGCCGCCGAAGGTCGCAGCCAGTTGATGGAGTACCCGACGGTCACCTGGGTGCAGGACAGCGTGGTCCAGGCGGGGGCGGAGCAGGGCGGTTTCAGCGTGCGCACCCAATGCAATGGGCAGTTCCAGGCCAAGCGGCTGATCCTGGCCACCGGGGTGGTGGATGAATTGCCCGGCATTGACGGCTTGCAGGAGCGCTGGGGCAAGCGGGTGTTCCATTGCCCTTATTGCCATGGCTATGAGCTGGGCCAAGGGCGCATCGGCGTGTTGGCCACCTCGCCGCTGGCGATGCACCATGCCCTGATGTTGCCGGACTGGGGCAGCACCACCTTGTTCACCAATGGCGTGTTCACACCGAATGCCGAGCAACAGGCGCAGTTGGACCGGCGCGGTGTCAGCGTGGAAAGCGCAGCCGTGACGCGCATCAGCGGTGAGCGTGCCGACCTGGAACTGGCTGACGGCCGAATCGTGCAGTTGGATGGGGTGTTCACAATGTCGCGGACCCGGCTCAGCCCGTTGGCCGAACAACTGGGCTGCGGGCGCGTCGACGGCCCCACCGGTCCTTACCTGCACACTGACGAAACCCGCCAGACCTCCGTGGCCGGCGTGTTTGCCTGTGGCGATGCGTCACTGGCCGCCGGTTCCGTGGCGTTGGCGGTGGCCGAGGGCGTGCGCGCCGGGGTGGGCGCGCACTTCTCGTTGATCAACGGTTGACGCCACTCGGGCTGTCACTTTTCGCGGGCATCGGCTCAGCGCACCAGGCAGGGGCGTTTGTTATCGAAGCTCCAGCCGGGAATCAGGAACTGCATGGCGACGCTGTCATTGCGCGCGCCCAGGCCCATGCCCTTGTAGCGTTCGTGGGCGTGGGCCACGGCGTCCATGTCGATCTCCACCCCCAGGCCCGGCTTGGCGGGCACCTGGATATGGCCGTCGACAATCTGTAGCGGCGCCTTGGTCAGTCGTTGGCCGTCCTGCCAGATCCAGTGGGTGTCGATCGCGGTGATATCGCCCGGTGCGGCGGCGGCCACCTGGGTGAACATCGCCAGGGAAATATCGAAGTGATTGTTGGAGTGCGAGCCCCAGGTCAGGCCCCATTCATGGCACATCTGCGCCACGCGCACCGAGCCTTGCATCGTCCAGAAGTGCGGGTCGGCGAGGGGGATGTCCACCGATTGCAGCTGGATCGCGTGGCCCATCTCGCGCCAGTCGGTGGCGATCATATTGGTGGCGGTCGGCAGGCCGGTGGCGCGGCGGAATTCGGCCATGACTTCGCGCCCCGAGTAGCCGTTTTCCGCGCCGCAGGGGTCTTCGGCATAGGCCAGCACGTGATGCTGGTCGCGGCACAGGGCGATGGCTTCCTTGAGGGACCAGGCGCCATTCGGGTCGAGGGTGATGCGTGCGTCGGGGAAGCGCTCGGCCAGCGCGGTGACCGCTTCGATTTCTTCGGCGCCACGCAGCACGCCGCCCTTGAGCTTGAAGTCGTTGAAGCCGTACTGGGCCTGGGCGGCTTCGGCCAGGCGCACGATGGCATCCGGGGTCATGGCCGGTTCGTGACGCAGGCGGAACCAGTCGTCCGCGTCGGCTTCGCTGCGGTAGGCCAGGTCGGTCTGGTGGCGGTCGCCGATGTAGAACAGGTAGCCGAGCATCTTCACTGCATCGCGTTGCTGGCCTTCGCCCAGCAACGCCGCTACCGGCACTTCGAGGAACTGGCCGAGCAGGTCGAGCAGTGCGGCTTCCATGGCGGTGACGGCATGGATGGTGATGCGCAGGTCAAAGGTTTGCAGGCCGCGCCCACCGCTGTCGCGGGCGGCAAAGGTGCGGCGCATGGCATTGAGGATGGCCTGGTACTGGCCGATCGGCTTGCCGATCACCAGGCTGCGCGCGTCTTCCAGGGTTTCGCGGATGCGTTCGCCCCCCGGTACTTCGCCCACGCCGATATGCCCGGCGCTGTCCTTGAGGATCACGATGTTGCGCGTGAAAAACGGCCCATGGGCGCCGCTGAGGTTGAGCAGCATGCTGTCATGGCCGGCCACCGGGATCACGTCCAGGTGGGTGACGACCGGAGCGTGGCGGGCGTGGTGCTGATGTTCTGTGTTCATGAAAACGCTTCCTTATTTGCTCAAGACGGGGGCAGGGTGCGGCACGCTGGGGGTGTGGGCGGCGGGTAGGGTCTTGGCGAAAAACACCAGGATCGCGGCGAGGATCGAGGTGCCGGCCAGCCCATATAAACCGCCCTGGATCGACCCGGTGGTCTGTTCCAGGAAACCGAAGGTCGTGGGCGCGACAAACCCGCCAAGGTTGCCAATCGAGTTGATCAACGCAATCACTGCCGCCGCGATGCGTGCATCCAGGTAACCCTGGGGGATCGGCCAGAACAGTGACGACGCCGACTTGAAGCCAATCGCCGCAAAACAGATGGCGACAAACGCAAAGATCGGTCCGCCGGTGGTGGAGAAAAACATGCCCGCCGCTGCAATCAACAGCGCCGTGGCCACCCACGCCTGCTGGTGCTTGTACTTGCCGGCCAGCGCCGCGAATGAGTACATGGCGATGATCGAGATCAGCCAGGGGATGGAGTTGTAGAAGCCCACCTGGATATCACTCAGGTCGCCCATTTTCTTGATGATGCTCGGCAGCCAGAAGGTGGCGGCGTAGATGGTCAGCTGGATGCAGAAATACAGCGCGCAGAACAGCATGATCTGGCGGTCCTTGAGCAGCTTGCCCAGGCTCGGCTTGACCGTGGTGGCGGCGTCACGCTCGCGTTGTTCGCGCTCGATTTCGCCCACCAGTGCGTCCTGTTCCTCACGGCTGAGCCACTTGGCGTCGTGGGGCTTGGAGTCGAGCCAGAACCACACGAAAAAGCACAGCAGCACCGAGGCCATGCCTTCGATGATGTACATCCATTGCCAGCCATGCAGGCCCAGCCCGGTGATTTGCAGCAGCACCCCGGACAGCGGGCCGGAGATCAGCGAAGCCAGGGCCGAGCCGCTGAGGAAGATCGCAATCGCCTTGCCGCGCTCCACCCCAGGCAACCAGCGGGTGAAGTAGTAGATCACTCCCGGAAAGAACCCGGCCTCGGCCACCCCCAGCAGAAAACGCAGGATGTAGAAGTGGGTTTCGTTCTGGATAAAGGCCATCAGGGTTGCGGTGATGCCCCAGGTGAACATGATGCGGGTCAGCCAGATACGCGCGCCGACTTTTTGCAGCAGCAGGTTGGAGGGGACTTCGAACAAGGCATAGCCGATAAAGAACAAGCCGGCACCGAAACCATAGGCGGCCGCGCCGATGCCCAGGTCGTGTTCCATGTGGGTGCGCACGAAGCCGATATTGACGCGATCGATGTAGTTGACGATGAACATGATCACGAACAGTGGGAGCACATGGCTCTTCACTTTCTTGATCGCGCGGGCCAGGACGGGGTCGAGGGCAGGCGCAGCTGTCGCAGGGCTGGAAGGGGTCACGAGGTAGAACTCCCACTGATTATTGTTGTGCGGGGATGGGTTCAGGGGTTGTCGGAGAGGTCTGACAACTTGATAGACATCATACAACTTGAATTTTCAGTGTGGCAACGTAAATTTCAGCTGTCTGCACGCTGTGTGGAAGCCGGTTTCCCTCGAATAACATCGATATTGCGGGAGGTATGCGCTGCGGGACTTTCCCCGCAGGTAAGTCGGTCCGGTAAAAAAACGCAGCATCGCAAAGGATAAGTTTGTTTGTTGTCATACAAGTTGGTGGCGATCGAGGGTGTTAGTATTGGCCGAGTCCCATGCATGGAATGATCGATGCTCAACAACCCCCCTCGCAAGCGCTCCCAGGGCCTGGCCCATGACATCGTCACCGCGCTGACCCAGCGCATCCTCCTTGGCCAAATGCTGCCGGGCGAGAGGTTGCCCTCCGAATCCGCCATCGTCGGCGAGTACGGCGTCAGCCGCACGGTCGTGCGCGAGGCATTGTCGAAACTGCAGGCGGCCGGGCTGGTGGAAACCCGGCATGGCGTGGGCACATTTGTGCTGGCGCGCGACGAGCGCCAGGGCCTGCACCTGACCCATGACACCGCCGTCAGCGTGCGCGGCATCCTCGAATTGCGCATGGGCCTGGAAACCCAGGCCGCCGCCCTGGCCGCCTTGCGCCGCAGCGACGCGCAATTGCAGCAGATGCGCCAGGCCCTCGACGATTACCAGGACTCACTCGGCAACCAGGACAGCAGCAGCGTCGAGCCCGATGTGCGTTTTCACCAATTGATCGCCCAGGCCACCGGCAACACGTACTTCACCGACGTGATCCAGCACCTGGGCAATTCAGTGATTCCGCGTGCGCGCATCAATGCCCAGGAGCGCGGCGATGCGGACTTGATGAAGCTGGGGCAGTTGGCCAACCTGGAACATGAGGCGATCCTCAACGCCATCCGCCGCCAGGACCCTGACGCGGCACGCGCGGCGATGCTGCTGCATTTGAGCAACAGCCTGGCGCGCATGACCGGCGAGTAAGCCAGTGTGCAGCCCGGTCCCCATGCTCACTCCAGTTGAATGGCCGCAGGTCCGTCACGTCGAGGGTGCGCCTACCAACTGCTGAAAGAGCGGTGTCAGCAAGTCAATCAACACCTGCGGGTCAGCCTTGACCAGTGCCGACAACGCCAGTTGCTGGCGCATCACCTGAAAGCCCGCCACCAGCGCCATCGCCAGCGCCGCGCGTTCTTGCGCGTGCGCGCCCTTGAGCGTCGCGGCCATGCTCGGCTGTTGACTGTTTTCCAGCTGCGCGCGGCCAATCGCCGCTACGCGTGGGCTCGACGCCGAATGCAGCAGGAGCAGCCAACCTTCCAGCGACGCGCTGCTGTCGTCGCTGATGCTCACCAGTGCCGTCGCCAGGGTGCGCCCGAGGTTGTCCGCACGCAGATGGCCGTCGGCGGGAATAAGCGGGCGGGCCAGGGTGTCGGCGATAACGTCGGCGAACAACTGCTCCTTGGAACTGAAGTAGCGGTCGACCAGCGCCGTGGTCAGGCCCGCGCCGACGGCGATGTCGTGCACGGTAGCGGCGTCATAGCCCGAGCGGGCGAACACCTTGCGCGCAGACAGCAAAATGGCGTCGCGGGTGACGGCGGCATCGCGCCGGCGAGGAATCGGGTTTGGCATTGGCATCCTGACGTGGCTGGGATCGGTCGGCGCACAGTGGGGGCGCGGCGACAGGGTACAGGGTCTATTTACCGTCAAGGAAGCCCAACCGGGGTGCATTTGAGGCGCCAGGGTCATTTTGTTCAATACCGCGTTGGCCTGGCCCTTTACCGTGAAGTCATCTTCGCTTGGCATGACAAAAAGGAACTGCAATGAGCTTGATCATTTCCATGGCGGCCTTCGCTCTGGCTACCTCCATCACCCCGGGCCCGGTCAATGTGGTTGCGCTCAGTTCAGGCGCGCGCTTCGGGTTTGCCGCCAGCCAGAAACACGTGTTCGGCGCCGCCACAGGTTTTACGTTGCTACTGGTGCTGATCGGCCTGGGGCTGCATGAAGTCCTGGTGCGCTGGCCGATCCTGACTCAGTTGATCCAGTGGGGCGGGGTGGCCTTCCTGTTGTACATGGCGTGGAAGCTGGCGGTGGACGATGGCCGGCTGGACGCCGACGGCTCGGCCACTGCGCCCTCAATGCTCTATGGCGCGATCATGCAGTGGCTCAACCCGAAAGCCTGGCTGGCCTGCGTGGCGGGGATGGGCTTGTTTGTCGCCGATGGCGACGCCCGGCAAGTGTGGTTGTTTGCCGGGCTCTACCTGGTGATCTGCTACCTGTCGGTAGCGTGCTGGGCCTATGCCGGTACGTTCTTGCGCCGCTACCTCGGCAACCCGCACGGCGTGCGCCTGTTCAACCGCTCAATGGCCGCGTTGCTGGTGGCCAGTGTGGGTTATTTGCTGATGGCTTGAGCAAGT
The DNA here is from genome assembly GCF_029457515.1 of Pseudomonas sp. G11. Taxonomy (NCBI): domain Bacteria; kingdom Pseudomonadati; phylum Pseudomonadota; class Gammaproteobacteria; order Pseudomonadales; family Pseudomonadaceae; genus Pseudomonas; species Pseudomonas sp. G11. Next base: position 4,835,263 of record NZ_CP120377.1, on the reverse strand, counting down.
CGCGGTACTGCCCGGGCGTGGCCGCGAAATGCTGTTTGAAGGTGCGCTGGAAATGCGCCTGGTCGGCAAAGCCGGCAGCCAAGGCCACATCGGCGATCAACTCACCCTTGCGCAATTGGGTACGGGCAAACTGGATGCGCCGGTTCACCAGGAAGGCATGGGGCGTCAGCCCGTAATACTGCTTGAACGCGCGGATCAGATAAGACGGCGACAGCTCGGCGGCCAGGCAGATGTCTTCCAGTTTCAAGGCCTCGGTGCAGTGCGTGCGGATGTACTCGGCGGCACGCTCCAGCTTGTGGTTGACCTCCCGCACGGGGGCCGGCGAAGGGTTCAGGCGCTGTTGCACTTCCGTGAAGTAACTCACCAGCACGCTCTGTTTGTGCAGCAATTCGGCCTGCTCATCCAGCAGCACCTGGTACAGCTCGATCAGGCCCTTGTACAGCACCGGGTCGCGGGTGTGCGGCGCACTGAACGGGCGATACCCCTGGTCGGTACTGAACCCCAGTTGGTATTGCAGGTCGGTCAGCCACGGGGTGTCGAGGTAGAGCATGTGATACGACCAGGGCTGGTCATGGATCGGGTTGCACGCGTGCACATCGCCGGGGTTCATCAATACCACGGTGCCGGCGCTGATCTGGAAGGTCTGCGCGCCATAGTGGTAATAGCTGCGCCCGGTGGTGATCGCACCGATGGAAAAATGCTCGTGGGAGTGGCGGGTGTAGGTGACCTTGCGCCCGTCGGCAATGGTCCGCGCTTCGATGAACGGCAGACGCTCGTCACGCCAGAAGCGCGGTGCTTGCGCCGGGTGGGTGGTGGTGTTCAGCGACATGGCGGTGGCTCCATCCCTCGAGAGATCGAGAGGCGATGATTACACAGCCCGGCGAGGCACCGCCATGGTTGTCAGTGTTTGGGCGCGATGGTTATTCAAGAAAACAAAAGTGCTGTCGATAGGATCTCATCGCCCACAAGGACCGTTACCCGATGAAACTGCTGAAACTTGCCGCCGTATTGACCTTGCCACTGCTCGGCGCCTGCTCCGACTACCACTACAAAAACTACCAGGGCGACTGGGCCCCGGAAAAACTCCACCCCGTCGACCTGTCCAACGGCGCCCCCAACCCCGCGCTGGTGTACTTCGATACCTGGCGCGAACGTGAACTGGGCGTGCCATTTCACCGCCTGGCCTTGGCGTTCGAAGTCGATGGTGTGCCCTTGCCCGGCGCTGGCCGTCACTCGATCCTCAACGTGACCGGCGAACAGGCGCTGAAGCTCAGCCCTGGCAAACATTCGCTGCGCTGGTGCAACGTGTCGATGAATGCCCTGGGCACTGGCGGTGCGTTCTGTAATGAAGGCGCCGACGACGTGGAGTTCAAGGCCGGGCAGCGTTATGTGGTGACCTACCGCCTGAGTGCAAGCACCCAGGGGGTCGGGCCCAACTACAGTACCCAGTACCACACCTATTCCAGCATCCGGAACCTGGATACCCAGGAAATCATCTACCCGCCTGCCGGTACGGGGACGTTAATCTCTAACCCGTAAAAACCTTACTACCCAGCCTTGGGCGGCTGGGGGGCGCGACGTTAGTGTGGGCGACGGTGTGGGTGGGTAATGAGCGGGCGCTGGGGGTCTACCCTCGGCGCGGGTACGAGCTGCTCGGTTCGCCGACGTATACCTTCCAGGGCGAAACCCATGAGAACCGGTTGTTCGGTAAAGCCCTGACGATCACAGCGCTTTAGACAGAAACACCCGGCTGCTAATCCGAGTCCTGGACATCAAGGCATTCCGAGTCAACTCGTGGTGCCTGGCTGGAGGCTGCAAACGGGATTGGTTTCACGGGGCTCCATTAAAAAGCCATCACCATCTCATGCCACGCCATCCCGCCGTGATCCGAGGGCGAAGGTTGCACATAGCGGTAGCCCATGCGCGTGTACAACGACACATGGCGCTCCTTGCACATCAGGTGAATGGTCTGCTTGCCCATGGCCCGCATACGTTGCACAAATTCGGTCATCAGCAGCGTGGAATAGCCCTTGCCCTGATGCGCCGGGTCGACCACCACCGACATGATCACCACATTCGGCGCTTCGGGCGAATGGCCCACCAGCTCCTTGAACGCCTCGTCCGACATCACCACCTGATGGGCGCAGCCACAATTGATAAAACCCACCACCTCGCCAGCGGCCTCCAGGATCAAAAAACCTTGCGGGTATTGCGCAATACGCGTGGCGATCTTCTCCAGCGTCGCGGCTTCGTCGCCCTCATAGGCGCTGATTTCGATATCAAAGCAACGGGCGGCGTCGGCGGGCAGGGCGTTGCGGAAGGTGAGGGCGGGCATGGTCTTTCCTGAGGCGTTTAGCGAAAGGCCACATCATAGCGGTGCACCAATAACACCGCCATCGCGGCCTTGGATGGGCATTCTTCACTCTACCGGCGGTAAAGCGCTGCTATTGCAATGGCACATAAATATCGGTCTGCCATTGATCCTGCGGTGTTTCGGGGAAGATGCTCAGGTACTCGAAAAACAACGGCTGGTCTCGAAGCTCTTCGCCGCTGCCAGGGAGCCAGTCACGATAGATCGGATAGATCGACTCTGCGATGTGATCCGGCGAACCCACATGACGCACCACCACACAGCGGCCACCCGGGATGACGCGTTCAGTGACGCCGAACGCATTTGCTGCCAGCGGCGCGTGGATCTCGCCGCAAATGGCAAACCGGAACTCATCGGCCGGGGTGGTATCAGGATTGCCGAAAGGAATACCGAAGCTGCGACTGGAAGCTACCGGCGATTGCCCGCTCTGCATGCGCCAGGCGATGAATGACTGCACGCTTTCATCCACGCGCTCTGGGTCGCCGAGGTGCTCTAATGCAGCAACCCTGACGGAATGAAACTCAACTATTCGTACCTGCATGATGATGCTCCTGGAAAAATGAGGGACGCTGAACACCCCACGCCAGACCTGCCAATTCGGCCGCTTTCTGAATGCGCTCGGCGCCATGCCGAACGCTCGCCTGAACGCCCTGGAAAAGGCTTCTGGGCTTTCAAAGCCCGCCCCCGATGCGGCCTCCAGCACCGAATAGTCAGCGCGGGAAGACAAGTCATGCGCCGCGCGTCGTAGACGCATCAGCTGCACATAGCGCGCAACAGGCATGCCCACAAACGCGGTGAACTGCCGATGGAAGTGAAACGCCGAAAAATACGCCACTTGGCTCAGCGTCTTCACCGACAAGTCGCCTTCAAGATTCGCGTCGATATAGGCGAGTACGGCGTCGAAGCGTTTTGTGTAGGCGGCGTTGCCTGGCAAGTCAGACACGGGTTGGAAACTCCGGGATGTGCGCTGGACGATAGGATCGACTATACCCACATGCCTGCGCCTAGCCGTACTTGCTCAAGTGTATAGACCAGCGGACTCACCGACGTGCGCGGTGCCGGCCATGGCCATATAGTTGCCGCCTGAACGACAGCTCCCGGCACATAGATCAAGCCGGATGGCTGAGAACTGCCGGCTTGGAACCGGAGCCATGATCACTCCTGGCGCTCAGTGAGCTTTTTTTGCTCTTGCTTGAATTGCTCATGCCAGCGCACCAGCGCATCTGCCCCATCCGATGCCTGCGCGGCCAGTGGAGTCGACACGATCGTGCCGAAAAGCGCCCAAATAAGAAGTTGCTTCATTTCATCTCACCCTGGTTGTTTGAACTGAAACGGGTGCGGATATCCGCGTTTCCCGTCCAGCCAGCGCCGCATGATCGGTTGAGTCTCGCCGTCGGCAATGGCCTTGATGAGGATGGTAGGGACTGCTGGGGCTTGCCGATATTGAGTATGCTGCCAAGATATAATCAAATTCGGACAACTGAGGCGGGGCCCCGGTTGATCAATTCGAACTGGACAGTTTCGAGCCGCCCGCGGTGGTGTTGAGGCTGGGGAGTCAGCGAAACGACACGGAATTTCCTGCCCACACGCACCGCAAGGTCACTGGGTCGTAGTTTGATTGGCGGAGAATTCCACCGCGAAACATGTGTAAACGCTGTACAACCCTCCGCCGGACCAATAAGATGAGAAGCGTTATCATTCACGCCTCGCGAGCCGCACATGCAGGATGCCAGCCCAATATCGTCCGTCGAACAGTTGTACGAGAATCATCACGGCTGGCTGCAGGGCTGGCTGAACCGGCGATTGGGGCAGAGTGCCGATGCCGAGGACCTGGCCCACGACACGTTCATCCGCGTGCTGCGCGCGCCTCAGCAGGTGCGCGAGTTGCGCCAGCCCATGGCGTTTCTCGCAGCAATTGCCAATGGACTGCTGATCAATCGCTGGCGCCGCCAGGAGATTGAGCGGGCTTATCTTGAAGCGTTGGCTGCTCGACCCGAAGGGGTGGAATCGTCACCCGAAGCCCGCTATCTGGTGATCGAAACCTTGTTGCAACTCGACTCGTTGCTGATTGGCCTGCCTGCGCGCATACGACAGGTTTTCTTCATGTCTCAGCTCGACGGCCTGACGTATCCACAGATCGCTGCGCAGTTGGGGCTGACCGTGGCTCAAGTGCAAAGGGCCATGGGAAAAGCCTTCAGCGTTTGCTATGCGAGCCGTTTCGAATGAGGTCCGACATTAGTCCGCAGGTGCGCGATACCGCCATTGATTGGCTTGTCAGGATGCAGTCCGGGCTGATGAATGCGCCTGATCTGGAGGCATTGCGGTGTTGGCGCGAGGCGAGCGATGAGCATGAACATGCCTGGCAACGTGTCGCCAGCTTGCCGTTGTTGCAGCAGCCTGGCGCACATCTTTTGCGCGATGCCACCGCGCGTAGGGCACTGGAATCGGCCGGGCCGGACATGCAGAAACGTCGGCAGGTACTCAAGCGCCTGTTGATCCTGGGTGCGGTTGGCGGGGTTGCCTGGCAAGGCGCGGGCTCCACGCCGGTGCGCGCTGCACTGGCGAACTACCGCACAGGAACGGGCGAGCGTCACCAGTGGACCCTGGTTGATGGCAGCTCGCTGTGGCTGAACACGGCCAGCGCCGTGAACCTGGATTTTACTGACCAAGTGCGGCGCATCCAGATGATCGAGGGTGAGTTGGCCTTGCGTGTTCGGGCAGAGTCGCGCTCGCTGCAACTGATCACACCGGACGCGATCCTGCAGAGTCGCGACGCGTATTTGCAGGTGCGCCATGATCGGCAGGGCACGCAGGTGACGGTACTGGAAGGCCAGGTGCAGGTGCACTCACGAGGCCAACAAGCGCCATCCTCGTTCGAGGCTGGATGGCAGGCACGCGTGGACCGCTTCGGGATTGGCGTGCCAAACCGCGCCGATCTACTGGTCTCCCAGGCTTGGTTGCGCGGAGTGCTGCCGGCGGATCGCCTGCGCCTGGATGCCCTGGTGGCGGAACTCTCGCGTTACCGTCCCGGTGTTTTACGTTGCCATGAGCAGGTGTCAGGGTTACGCCTCACCGGCAGTTTTTCGCTGGATGACACCGATGCAGCATTGACGCTGGTCGCTCGCACGCTGCCGGTGCGTATCGAGCGCATGACCCGGTATTGGGTTTCGATCGTACCCGCCTGAATTATTTTTTCCGCTGCGCGATAGTTTTTTCAAACTCGCTTGGCCTATAGGGATCACCCACCCGCCAGAGGTGGGTCTTAACCCCTTAGGAGCCCCGTATGACTTCACCTTCCCGCGCCCTGCGTGCCCGTACGCTTGGACTGTTGTTGCTCAGCGTGCAACCGCTTTGCAGCCTTCCTGTCTTTGCCGCCGGTAGTTCGCAGCATTACAGCATCGACGCAGGCCCCCTGGATGCCGCGCTGTCACGGTTTGGCGCACAGGCGGGGATCACCATGGCGGGCAGCTCAACGCTGACGGCTGGTAAGAATACCCAGGGGCTGCAAGGCGATTTCAGTACTGAGGCCGGCTTGACGCAGCTCTTGCTCGGCTCGGGGCTGACCTATCAGCGCCAGGATGACGGTAGCCTGCTGCTGGTACCGAGCAGCAGCGACGTGCTGGAGTTGGCGCCGACCGCAATCAGTGGCACTGCGTACGACACCTCGCTGGGCCGCAACGATGGCCTGGTCGCCAGCCGAACCATGAGTGCCAACAAGACCGATACGTCGATCATGGAAACGCCTCAATCGATCAGTGTGGTCACCCGTAAGCAGATCGATGCTCAGCAGCCACAAAGCATCGGGCAGGTGCTGCGCTACACGGCGGGGGTCAATGGTGAAGCCAACGGCGTCGATACCCGGCGCGACACGATCAGTATTCGTGGCTTTGACGCGACGACTGGCGGGGGTATCTATCGTGATGGCCTGCGCCAGTACAGCTTTGCCAACCAGAGCCGTGCCGTGGGTGAAGTCTATGGACTGGAGCGAGTGGAAGTCCTGCGCGGGCCATCGTCGGTGCTCTACGGTCAAAGCTCACCGGGCGGCATGGTCAACGTGATCAGCAAGCGTCCCACCGATGAGCCGCTTCATGAACTGGTGGTGCAGGCAGGCAGTTTTGATCGCAAGCAATTGGCGGCGGACTTCGGCGGGCCGCTTAGCGATGATGGCGTCTTGAGTTATCGCCTCACCGGGCTGTGGCGAGAGAGCGGTACGCAAATCGACTACGCCCGTGATGACCGTCAATTCATCGCCCCGGCAATCAGTTGGCGGCCCTCGGAAGACACCTCGCTGACGGTTCTGGCGTCATTTCAAAAAGACCGCAATGTGTTGGGCTACTACGCCTTGCCACGGGTAGGCACCCTCGACAGCTCGCGTTACGGACGGATCGCCACGGATCGTTTTGTCGGCGACCCTGACTTCGACAAATATGACGTAGAACAGTGGTCACTGGGGTATCAGTTTGAGCATCACCTCAATGATATCTGGACATTCCGCCAAAACGCCCGTTACAGCCGTTCCTATCAGGAACAGCGCACGATTTACCAATATGGCCTGGATGACGACCAGCGCACAGTGGGCCGCTTCGGTTATCTGGGCCACGAAGAGGTGAAGAATGCGCTGCTCGATAACCACTTCCAAGCCCAGTGGAACGTCGGCCGTTTCGAACATACAACCTTGGTCGGGATCGATTTGCAGCACGCCAGCACCAACCAGTTGGGGGGCGGCAACGTGGTTGATCCACTGGATATCTATGCGCCGGTCTATCACCAGGACTACAGCGACCTGGACGCCTTCTACGACATCAACCAGCGTCGCCAGCTTGACCAGGTGGGTGTGTATCTCTCGGAACAGCTCAAATTTGACGACCACTGGGTCTTCAATCTCGGTGGTCGTCAAGACTGGGCACGCTCGAAAACGATCCATTACGCCACCGATACGGCGGCAGACCTCAAGCAGCGCGATCACGCCTTCACGTGGCGGACCGGGGTGATGTACCTGGCAGACAACGGCGTGGCGCCCTATGCGAGCTATTCCGAGTCGTTTTTCCCTAACATCACGGCGGTGGCGCGTGACGGCAGTGCCTTCGAACCCGAAACCGGTCGCCAGTACGAAGTCGGGATCAAATTCCAGCCCAAGGGGAGTGACAGCTATGTGACCGTCTCGCTGTTCGACCTGACGCGGCAAAACGTGCTGACTGCCGATCCCGCCAACAATCGTTTCTCGGTGGCGACCGGAGAAATCCAGTCGCGTGGTATCGAACTGGAAAGCAAGGCGCAGTTGTCCGATGCTCTGGAGTTGATGGCCAACTACAGCTATTCACACCTTGAAATTACCCGCAGCAATACGGCCGATGAAAAAGGCAATCAACCTGGCAATACCCCTGAACAACTGGCCTCGCTGTGGTCGCAATACACCGTTCAGAGTGGTGCGCTATCGGGCTTGGCGATAGGAGGAGGGGTACGCTATGTCGGCCCCAGCTATATCGACTCGCAAAACAGCGAAGGCATTCCTCACTACACGCTGTTTGACGCCAGCCTAAGCTACGATCTGGGCAAGCTGTCTTCATCCTATGCAGGGGCGAAGCTCGCACTCAATGCGTCCAACCTGACCGACGAAACCTATGTTTCTCAGTGTGGCTACACCGGCGACAGCTGCAAATACGGGTATCGCCGAAATGTGACCGGGTCGTTGAGCTACAACTGGTAAGGCCTTGCGCTTGCTTGCGAAAGTTATCGATTGGTAATCGTCACCTTGGCGACCGGATCGGCAAGCAAGCGCAGTCGCCAGACAAGACCGCTTTCGAACTCGATATGTGTATGCCTCTATTTCACCTGCGCTTGCTCCAACAGCCAATGCGCAAAGGCCTGGATGGGAGCGCGGCTTAGCTCAAGGGGGTCGGGTAACACGAGGCAAAACGTCTTGGCGATGTTCTTCTCCTGGGGCCATGGTGCAACCAGCCGGCCTTGCGCCAACTCTGCTTCCACGTACAGGCGCGGTACGAGTGCCACGCCGAGTCCCGCCAGTGCAGCCTCGATCAACATCGCGTGCAAATCGTAGCGCGCGCCCATCGCTGGGTTGCTCAGGACAATCCCGGTTTCCTGGGCATAGCGCTGCCACGCATCCGGGTTCTGTCGTCGGTGTAATCGCGGCAGTGAATCCAGAGCCGTTGCCTGCTCACCGGGATTCAGGAGAGCAGGGTGACAAACCGGAATTAATACTTCGTTCAACAGGCGATGCGTGTGCATGCCTGTCCAGGCTGGATGCTCAAAATGGATGGCGGCATCAAAGCCACTCCCGGCAAGTACGAATGGCTCCATGCGTTCCGACAGGTGCACGCAGATATTCGGGTGTTGCGCGCAAAAGCCAGACAGCCTGGGAATTAGCCAGCGCAGGGCAAACGTTGGGCTGACGGCGATATCAAGGCTTGCGCCGTCGCTGGGCTGTCCCATCAAGTACTGGCTGTCCCTGTCGAGTCGGTCGAGGAGTTCGCGCACTTGGGCAGCGTAGCGCTCACCATTAGGTAAGAGCCGTACGCGGTTGCCAACGCGCTCGAATAGGGTGACGCCGAGAAAGGCTTCCAGGCGGCCTATCTGCCGACTGATGGCACCTTCGGTCAGGGCCAACTCGTTTGCGGCACGGGCAAAACTGCCATGGCGAGCTGCTGTTTCAAAGGCTATCAAGGCAGCGTTACTCGGGAGCTTTCGACGCATGGGCTTTCCTGGTTCAAGTCAAAGCACCGACCTTGATGTTTAGTCACTGATGGGTGCCGAAAAGTCGTTTTATGGCTGATTGGCGTGCCGCTAGCATGATGAAACATCAATCAATGAAGTGCCATGATGATTTACACAGTCGAATGCAACTACGCCGATCCCGCCAGCGAAGCCGAGTGGAATGCGTTTTACAGCCTGGAAAAACTGCCCGCGTTGATCTCGGTGAGTGGTTTTAGCTCCTCACAGCGATTCAAAGCCTTGAGCGGCGATTGTCCGGCCTACTTGGCCCTGCATTCAGTCGACACGCTGGCCGTATTGCAGAGCGATGAGTACCGCCAAAAAGGGGGCGGCAACTTTTCCCGTTGGCAGTCGCACATCACTGATTGGAGGCGCAACCTCTACGCCGGCCTGGACCGGGCAGTTGCCGTGGGCGCGGACGAATTCCTGTTGGTCAGTGAACAAGGTCCTCAAGTATTGATTGAGTCAGGCCTTACACCTATAGCGCTACACGCCGTTGCTTTGGACGGTACCCCTGCACACCGCTGGCTGGCCAAACTGGATTGCGCTCAGGCCAGGGCCATCGATCTGCCGGGACTGAATGTCTATCGTGCAATAACTGCGCAGTTACAGCCATGAGTCACGTGGACCTACCTCGTGGGAGACTCCCCAGCCAGCAAATTGGCGATTATTCAATCACAGCCATCAGCGACGGCTACCTGGGTGCCAGCCTGGATTTTCTAGCCAACATCACACCTACGGAAGCGGCCCGGCTTCAGTTAGCCGCCGGGATCAGCAATCCAGCCTCAATCCATATCAATTGTTATCTGGTGCGTGGGCGTGGTCGTACGATTCTGATCGACGCCGGGGCCGGAGGCTTCAAACAATGGGGCGGCGAGTTACTGGCCAATCTTGCAGTGGCTGGCGTGAAGCCCGGCGAAATAGACACGATTCTGCTGACCCACGCGCACCCCGACCACATCGGTGGCTTGTTGAACGCAGTGGGAGAGATGGCGTTCGTCAATGCTGAGTTGGTTGTGCACGAGCGAGAGCTAATGTTCTGGGAGGACGATGGCCATCTTGGCCAGGCCAGTGAACGCGCCCGTGGTAACTTCCTGTTTGCACGAAGGGTGTTCGAGCGGTACCGGAAAAATCTGCGCCCGTTCACCGTCAATGACGTATTGCCAGGCATCAGCGCGATGCCGTTGCCTGGGCATACCGTCGGGCACTGCGGATACTGCTTCGAGTCGGGGGTGGGGAACCTGCTGGTGTGGGGCGATATCGTTCACTTTCCTCAGATTCAGATTGCCCGCCCCGATGTCACGATTGCATTCGACCAGGACCCGCTGCTATCGGCGGCCACGCGAACGAGAGTGCTGGATGTTGCCAGTTCAGACAACTTGATGGTTGCTGGCATGCACTTGGGCTCGCTTGGCTTTGCTCATATCAAGCGCTGCGGTAACCGCTACGTCATTGCTTACGAAACGTGAGCCAATCCTGCTTCATTTACGATGCTCGTTAAAGACAATGATTAGGAAAGACATGAACTTCATCGACGAATTGGTAGCCGCCTTCCCGGCAAGGAATCCGGTACCTCCGGTATTGCGACAGACCATGGAGTTTCTGGAAGCACTCGGCTGCGTCCGTCACTATAGGACCGGGGGCCGCTACATGACCTTGCATCCCGAACCTGAATACAACAACAGCGCTATCACCGCCTTTCACGTTCCGGACTCTGCCGATACTGCTCGATGGACGGCCTGCGAAGATCCCAGAGTAAACGAGCGGCTCTCAATATTCCTCAGGACGGGGGGCGATGGATCGTGGGCAGGGTTGTGGCTGGACGACCACGATCAGCAGCGAATCGTCCATCTTGGCTCGGGCTCGGGATCAGACATGCTCTGCGTCTTGACCAATGGTACGGAAGACCTGATTCGCTTACTGGCTATCGGTTACAACGAGCACTGCTGGCCAGAGGAGTTTACGAGAACGCCCGCCGAGCTGCGGGAGCAGCAATACACAGATGATGACTACCCAGCACCACCCAAGGCATTGCGTGACTACGTGGAACACACGCTTGGCCTCAGCGTCCCAGCACGCGCATCAGATCTCATCCCAAGCACAACAAGCATGGACGCGCATGAATCCAGTGACCCTTTCTGGAACTGGCTCAAACAGGTAAGAAAAGATTGAAACGTCCCGTCCCCTCAGTGAATCAGGGGGCAGACCACACTTACATACACTTAAAAATCGTGGTGTGACCCCAATTTTTATCCTCCGGAAACGCTTTCGGCCAAAGGCATTGACGATAGAAACTTTATCGCGAGATGCCTAATCTAGGCTTCGAAGTCACGACAGGGAAAAGGATATGGCGGGAGGGAACATCATTTGCGGTACGTTCCAAAGTGCCGACAAATCGGGATCAGCCTTGGAGGCAGTGTTAGATGCACTCCCATTGCAGGCTTACGAACTGGTCGAGAATGTTAAACAGCAACTCGATACAGCAGACTTTGTCCTCATAGATGTCGAACAAGCGAAAAGCTTGCTTCCATTTTTACGGGGCTACCAAGCGCAACTGATCGCTGAGATCGGGCACGATGATTGGGCTCGGCCAACGCAGGAGGAAGAGTTTCTGCTTGAAACAGTCGCTGCCAAGTGGGGATCGGGTAAGGGATGGAGACTTTACTGCGTGCGAGATCTCGTAGGTGCTTGTGAAAATGCGTTGGTAGAGATGGAATCTGTTTGCATAGCGTTCAGTTAACTGCATCCAGCCCGTTTTCACACAACCTGGACCCAAGGCGTACAGGTGGTGAGGTACATCTGAACTTCGGTATCGATTGGGCAGAGGTGGCCACGAGGATAAGAAATCGTCAGGCGCTTTAACAACTAACGAGTTCAAGTGCGCGGGTCCAGCGTCGATGAAGAGCGGCTGGTCCCGCGTGACTCGGAGATCAACGCTTTATGGCATCACACTCGTTACGCAAGTTGCTGTCTTTAATGTTGCCGCAGCTTTGGCCATTGGTTTTGGCCTCGCAATAAGCGCGTTGATCGCTATCACGGATGTTGCCGCAGCTTTGACCGTTCATTTCCGCCGAGCAACTGGCCCGAAGGTCGTTGTCGCGAATATTGCCGCAGCTTTGGCCATTGGTTTTGGCCTCGCAATAAGCGCGTAGATCGCTGTCACGGATGTTGCCGCAGCTTTGACCGTTCATTTCCGCCGAGCAACTGGCCCGAAGGTCGTTGTCGCGAATATTGCCGCAGCTTTGGCCATTGGTTCTGGCTTCGCAATAAGCGCGTTGATCGCTGTCATTGATGTTGCCGCAACCAGCATGGGCGTAGGTACTCAACATCAATAACATCGCAATGATAGCTCTCATCACTCTCTCCATAAGGTGTCAGGAAATAGCCTGACGCTGACTGATCCAAGATGATCTTGTTGTTGTAACGAGCTATCAAATTGACATCATTTTTTGGGAAGGTTCCATGGGGGATGTGACTATCGGGCATACAGTTTTTATGTTTCGGCGGCACCTGAATCGCCCCTGACTTCGTAGGCATTCGGAGTGACTGCTTTTGGCCGATTCTGTTGAAAAAGTCGGCGGCAGTTTTTGAGGCATCAAAGTACGCGTCGGAGTTTGAAATCTTGAATGTCCGCAGAGCTTTCAGGCTGAGATTTCACGTAGAAACGTGCTGAAGAGGCGCTTTCACGGGCCCATCCTGCTGTGTTCTGAAAAAGCCGACTTTTTCAACAGAATCGGCCGATGACTGCCTGTCGCCACCGGCAGCTCTGGGTCGACTCCCACCCATACATAGTGAACGTCAGAGTTCGGTCAAGGTGGTTCCGCGAGCTATGCCAGCATATGAAGCATGTCCATGAACATCGGACCTGAGAGATCACATATCTCTCCGTCGTCAGCAACCAAGCAACCTACAGCGCCAGCGAATGACTCTTGGTCATGCGCTGGGATGTCCAGGCTGCAAATGATCCTGTAGCGGAACAGCCAGCCGCAGGCGACGCGACCGCACAGTTCTACCGTTTGATGATAACCATCAACGGACATGGGCCGGGCACCGTGGGCCTGCGCAAGGTTATATGCTGCACTGCCGGTAGATTCGCGTTGGGAAGATTCGTTGTTCATACGCACTGGAAATGGCTGAAGTAGCAGTCGATTATCTACTCGTATGGTTTGAATGTCTGGGCACCCGCTCTCTATTACGGCCCTTGCGACAGGCAGAGATCGGCCAAACGCTGCCGCTCACCAGAGATAAATTTTGAACGTCCCAACGCCTGGAATGAGTCCCTCGTAGCCGCAAAACAAAGCCTGTTAACATGCATCTCAACGCGTCGCACATTGACCTATCCGAAGAAAATCTTTAAGCGCCGCCTGATAGAGCGTCAATGGCTGATTGTCCGTATTGAATAGTGCAAACGGAATCATCGTGAGATGTGAAAACGACGTGGCGTTTATCGAGTAGGTTTTCTGCCTGCAAAAGCGCTGATCCTTATTCAATATAAAATTGAACTTGAAAAGGTTTGTCCGCGTACACCAACTGGGGATCAAACCCAGACTCAGGCCCGCCAAGTAATCTTGTCCGCAAGCGCCGCCAGATGAGAACTCCGAGATCTTTATTTCTAATTCCGGCAGGGTCGGGGCGGCAAGGCTGGGGCCCGTATCCTGTGCATCGGGAATAACTTTGAGTGTCGCTGAGTATGCGTCCTTGCCGAAGCGACTGTCTTTCCATGGGGAGTTTATTGCGTAACTGAAGCTGGAGATGATTTCTTGGGCGGCCGCGAAAACTGAGTGCAACACCTGACCTTTCCGGTACGGTGCTGCCCCTATGTCCTATTCCGAACTCAGCGTCGAAGAGCGCGCCATCATTCAACTCAGTCAAGCTCAAGGCTTCAGCCTGCGCGGCATTGCTCGCCTGATTGACAGGTCGCCCTCGACCATCAGCCGAGAGCTGAAGCGCAATCGAGGCAGTAGTGGTGCTTACTCGGCCCGCTGCGCCCAGCAACAGATGAACATTCGGCGCCAGGTTTGTCGCCCCAAGCGCAAGCTTGTGCCGGGCAGCGAGCGCTTCGAACTGGTGGCCCACATGCTGCGTAAGCGTTTGTCTCCCGAGCAGATTGCCGGCAAGCTGCGCAGCATGACCATACCCAACCTCAGAGATGCCTACGTCTGTCGTGAGACGATCTATAACGCGATCTATGCCTTGCCGGTCGGCGAGTTGCGCAAGGAGCTGATCGTCTGCCTGCGCCAAGGCAAGACGACGCGCCGGCCGCGCTCTGGTGGCGTGGATCGGCGCGGCCAGATCCCTGAGATGGTCAGCATTCATGTTCGCCCGCCAGAGATCGAAGACCGGCTGATGCCGGGGCATTGGGAGGGCGACCTGATCAAGGGTAAGGCCAACGCCTCGTCGGTAGGCACGTTGGTGGAGCGCACCAGTGGCTACCTGATGCTGATGAAGATGAACGACGCAACGGCGACCTCGGCGATGGAGGGCTTCAGTGCAGCGCTCAACAGCATGCCGCTGGCGATGCGCAAGAGCATGACCTACGACCAGGGCCGGGAGATGGCGCGGCATGCTGAAATCACCCAGCAGACAGGGGTCGCTATTTACTTCTGCGACCCGCACAGCCCCTGGCAGCGCGGTAGCAACGAAAACATCAACGGCCTGATCCGCCAGTACCTGCCCAAGGGGACTGACTTGTCGGTACACAGTCAAGAGCAATTGAATGCCATCGCCTTGGAGCTGAATATGCGCCCCCGTAAACGCTTCGATTTCAAGTGCCCGATCGAAGTCATGGGCGAGGTGATGCAGGAAGCCATGGCTATGCGGCATCATGCTCCAGCTTCAAATCAATAACCGTGTTGCACTCAGCTTCTGCAACCGCCTTGTGTTTCGGGTTCAGCGGGTTCGTTGATTGTCGGCTGGGACGAATAAGATGTGCAGCCGGAACAGAGTATCGCAGTGCTGAAAAACACAAACCCATTGGCTATTAAGCGACGCATACTCAGTTTTCCCTAACTATCAATTAGCCGACATTCCTGTCACTTAATGCCGTATAGCATCTTATCTATACGCCGGATTGCTGAATCAGCATAACAGGGTAGACTGTACGCGCGACACTTCGGGAGAGAGAGGGCCGCCGCCATGCTTTCTTTGCCCCAATCCAATGCGAACCCGCGAACTTTGAAAGCAAACGCCTGCCCAAACCCCGCCATCACCAAGGTTGCGCCACTAACAGGGAGAAAATAATGAAGCAGGACGCCAGCAAGCGCTCATCAATTCATACCGGCTTGGGCACTGTCATCGCACGCCTGGGGCTGTTGCTCATCGTGCCGTTGGCTGTCGGCGGCTGCACCTTCAAGAAAACCGATGTCCAGAACCCGGCCGAGATGGCCAAGTACGACCCCGCCAGTACGGCGCGCATCCGCCTGATCAGCGGGCAAGGGGCATACGCAGGTTTCGTATCCGGCCAAAGTTGCGAACAGTATTTCAACGACACTTACAGAAAAGCGCTGGCCGCCCGCGAGCGGCCGCAAGGATGGAATCCTTCGCGTATCGAGCCCAGCGGTCAGAGCATGGATATCTTCGGCATGTGGCCTTCCGACTACCAGAACAATGTCATCGGCATGCCGGCCTCCCCGGTCAGCGCGAAGATCGATGAGACGCGCAGGTACTTCGATGAACGTGTGGTCCCGGCCGGGCAGCCGCTGATCGTGTTTGTGGCGTTCGTCACATCCGGGTCCAGTTGCTCATCAGCACCCGTCAGTTTCGTGCCACGCGCAGGCGCCGACTATGAAGTCCGGCAGGCATTCCAGTCGCAAACATTCCAGACAACGTGCCGCAATGAGGTGGTTGAGTTGAAAGCCGGCGAGGAAAAACCGATGTCCCCGAATTACTGCATCCAGGACTCGTCGGGCGATTATCACACCCGCAGCGTTACCCCTGTCAGCCAGGCTGGGCAATAAGCCGACCGGGCCTGGTATAGGATGGCCGCTGTTTGTGCAGCCACTTTCACGCTGGCCCTTTTGCGCTGAAAAAAGGGCGTTATCAGCCAGCCTAGCTACGCCGAAGCGACGACTGGCGTTGGAGGGCTCCTAGAGAGGGACCTTGGAGAATGAGACAAGGGAGCCCCCCAGCCCCATCAACAAACTCCGAAAATAGCCCATAGCTAGCCTGTCTCGAATGTCTGCTCCTGGCCGATTTTTGCCTGTCGCGACCGGCTGAAAAAGACCCAAAGCTGACGGTCGGCTTGGCTTAGGTTCAGATTGAGCAAGCCGGTCTCTCACCCAAC
Source organism: Pseudomonas sp. G11 (assembly GCF_029457515.1). NCBI lineage: Bacteria > Pseudomonadati > Pseudomonadota > Gammaproteobacteria > Pseudomonadales > Pseudomonadaceae > Pseudomonas > Pseudomonas sp. G11. The sequence continues at coordinate 4,818,881 of NZ_CP120377.1, read as the reverse complement.
CGCTCTACCAACCTTACGAGATAACCATCGGGATCCTGGACGATGAATTCGCGCTGACCTACTTCTATTTTGTCAGCCCGATACCAGGTGTCTTTGCATTCTCGATAGAGTGGAAATCCAGCCTGAACAAGTTTTTGGATGATGGGTGCGACAGCCTCAACATCAATCTGTAGGTTGATGCCTCTTCCAAACGGTTTGGTCAATGGCGCAGTCAGCCATTGACCCGCGTCCGGATCAATCTGCTCAAGCATTACTTGAGCACCATTCAAATCAAGGTACGCAAATCCGTCATCCGAACGTTGATAAGCTACTTTGAACCCCAGAAGAGAAACCCAAAAAGCCAGGCTGCTATCCAGGTTGGTGACCATTAACTCCGGAACCAGTTTGTTACGTTCGAACATGAGATGACTTCCATTTCAAAATGCTTGTTTTTGTGAGCGGGCAGGTTCTGCACCTACGGCTTCGCTGCCAGGGCGGGATCGTGGTGAGCATGATGATGCACGCTTGGGTGGGAGTTATCGAGTCGCTTTGAGTGGCAGCTTCTGGCCGATTCTGTTGAAAAAGTAGCTCCCCTGGCCGACCTCCGGCAAAATCTCTTCATTGGCCGGAGGGGGATCACACAGCATGATGGGACAGTTATCGAGTGGGCAGGAGCGACTGTTTTACTCCTTCAACCTTGAAGATCACATCCCAGCCAATCACCTTCTGCGCAGCATTGATCGGTGTCTCGATCTGAGCGACCTGCGCCATTACCTCGCTGATTTCTATAGCCCGATTGGGCGCCCTTCAATTGATCCTGAACTGATGATCCGCATGCTGGTCGTGGGCTACTGCTATGGCATCCGCTCCGAGCGGCGGTTGTGCGAAGAGGCCCATTTGAACCTGGCGTATCGCTGGTTCTGCCGGTTGAGCCTTGAAGATGAAGTACCCAATCACTCGACGTTTTCCAAAAATCGACACGGCCGTTTTCGGGACAGTGATCTGTTCCGCTGGTTGTTCAATGAAGTACTGCGTCGCTGCATGGATGCAGGGTTGGTCAAAGGCGAAGGCTTTGCCGTGGACGCCAGCATTATCAAAGCGGATGCCAGCCGGCAGCGCGGTGTACCGGGCGATGAACAGGTCAACTGGAGCGATCCGGCCCTGAGCACCCGCGCCGTGCGTGAGTATCTTGAGGCACTCGATGAAGAGGCTCTGGCCGAAACGCTACCGAAGCGCCTATCGCTGACTGATCCTCAAGCCCGCTGGACCGCAGCTCCAGGTGGCCCAGCGTTCTACGCTTACTCCACGAATTATCTGATCGATACCGAGCACGGTGTCATCGTGGATGTGGAACCCACACCGGCTCATCGCACGGCCGAGGTCGAGAGCACCAAGATCATGATCGACCGGGTCGAGGCGCAGTTCGACATCAAGCCGGAACGCCTTATTGGCGACACCGCTTACGGAACCGCGCCGATGCTGGCCTGGATGGTGGAGGAAAAAGACATAGAGCCGCATGTGCCGGTATGGGACAAAACCGAGCGCAAGAACGACAGTTTATCGAGCAACGATTTCCACTGGAATGAGGAGACTGAGGAATACCGCTGCCCAGCCGGCAATGCCTTGCGCAGCGAATGGCGTGCCTTCAAGAATGAGCGTTCGCACGTCACCAAAGCCAACACCATCATCTTCCGATCCCGGCAGACCGACTGCGTTTCCTGTCCGATGAAAGCCAAGTGCTGCCCGAACACGGCGTTCCGCAAGATCGCTCGCAGCGTCCATGAAGCCGCTCGTGATGTGGCTCGGCGCATTGCAGCAACGCCGGCGTATCAGCGCTCTCGCCACGAACGTAAAAAGGTCGAAATGTTGTTTGCCCACCTCAAGCGCATCCTGAAATTGGATCGCTTGCGGCTACGTGGCATGAGTGGCGCGACCGATGAGTTCACGCTGGCGGCTGCGGTACAGAACCTGCGTCGACTGGCCAAACTCACATCTCAAGGGCCACCTGCCACGGGATAGGTGCGCCTGCACGAAGCAAAAAACCTCAAATTAACCCAATAACAGAGCAGCAAAGGTCAACGAAGGGCCGAGAAACCACTCAATGTGGTGAGTAGGTTCTCCGGGGGGAGCCGTGCCTGAGTTCAGGCGAACTGAAAATCCGACTTTTTCAACAGAATCGGCCGTTTTCTGCCCGTCGCTACGTGCAGAAAACCACCCGTTAAAGGTAACGGCGATACGAGAAGAAATTGAGGCGGATGAGCTGTATCAAACCATCGGAAATGTCGCGGTAAAGGTGGTGCCACTCTCTGGCGTTGAATTCACCGATACGACACCGTTATGCGCCCTGACGATCTCTCGAACGATAAAGAGTCCAAGCCCCACGCTGCGCGAATCGGTGTCGGTCTTTGCACCCCGAATCATTGGCTCAAACAAAACGTCCATCAACGAGTCGGGAATAACCGGCCCCTGGTTTTTTACCGATACAACGGCGTGATCCTGTTCAACGCGTGAAGTGATCGTGATCGGCTGTTGTAAATCACCATAAGCCACGCTGTTAGCCACCAGATTGCCAATGATTTGCTGCACCCGGTCCGCATCCAGACAGGCGTTGCCTGTCCCCACAGTCTGATGCACCAACGTGGCTTCGGGGAATGTCATACGTAATTCATCGACGCTGGCGCCAACGAAGGCGTGCAAATCCACGGTTGAAGGGCTAAGCGTGATGCCTTGCCCAACCCTGGCCAATGCCAGGTCCAGCAGGTCGGCAATCATGCGTTCGGCACGGTTTACCGACTGGCTGATGTGGCCCAGCATTTTGCTTTCTCGAGTGGTGCGTTCTTCTCGGGCAAGGATGCCAGAGGCCATTTTGATAGCCGTCAGCGGATTTTTCAGATCGTGACTGACGATGGCCACCATTTGTTCGGCGAACGAGGCGCGAAGCTGTGCCTCTTCATAGGCGCTTTTAAGCTCGGCTTGGGCCTGCCTGAGGGCCGATTCGGCGGCGGTTTTTTCGCGCAGCAGGTCTTCGGCGACTTTTCGTGCGTTGAGCAACTCGCGCTCGTACTTGTCGCGATCTTTGGTGCCAAAGAGCGCCAGCTCATAAAACGCACCGCTGGCGTGCTCGCGTCGGACGCCGTTGAGCAACATGGTCACGATGTGTTTGTCATGGTGAACCAGATCGAGTTTTACTTCGGCGACGGATCCTTGCATCTGCATCAGCGGCGACCAATGCGTTTGATGGAAGATGCGCCCGCCCATGGTCAGCAGGTCCTGAAAACGCCGCCCGATGAGTGCCTGGGCGTCCAGGCCGATCGAATGGCTAAACGTCTGGTTGCTGCGAAGAATCGTGCCGTCTTCCTTCGTTACCACCAACCCGCAGGGGGCTTCATCGAACAGCATCTGATTATCGGGTAGCAACGGCTGGTCAGTTGACATGTTCGCCTATCCAGGGTGACAGGAAGTTCTCCATAGCTTCGGAGCATGCACTGGGCGAGCTCATGTGTGGGCAATGGCCGACGTTGGCCACCAGGCAGAGCGTACTGTTGGGCAGCACAGCGTGCAGGTAGTCACCCACGGCGAGGGGGGCGATCAGGTCGTCGGTGGATTGCAGGATCAGCGTGGGTGTCGCCAGCCCGACGATGTCCTGGCGGTTGTCGGACATGAACGTCACTCGTGCAAATTGCTTGGCGATATCGGGCTCGGTGCGGCAAAAACTGTTCATCAGCTCTTCGCTCAGTGCCGGTTGCCCTGGTGTGCCCATGATCACCGGGGCCATGGTGCTGGACCAGCCAAGGTAGTTGCTGTCGAGTATGTCGAGCAGCGAGTGGATGTCCTCCAGCTTGAAACCACCGACATAGTCGTCGGTGTCGATATAGCAGGGTGAAGGGCCGATCCTTATATGGGCAGCAATGCTTCCGGGCGCTTGGCGGTCAGCCAGGGTACCGATCATGCTGCTGACGGAATGGCCGACAACGATCACCGGCCCACGGGCGTAATGGTCGATGATTTCATTCAGGTCCCGGGCGTACCCGGCCAGTGAGTTGTACTTTTCCCGATCATAGGCTTCGAGGTCCGACTCACCCGCTCCGACGAGGTCATACAGGACAACTGTAAAGCGATCGGTGAAACCTTCGGCGAGATAACGCCACATGGACTGATCGCAGCCGAAACCATGGGAAAAGATCAGCGTTGAAGGACCATCGCCCATTACTTTTACGTTGTTGCGATGTTGAAGGTCCATGCGTGCCGCCCCGGTCGCGCCAAAGGTTTTGATGTCTGCGGCAGTGTAGATAGTCGAAAGGATCGCGTCACGCGGTATAGGTTTATGACTCCTGAGGAAGTCGCACTTGGCTCGGGCAAACATTTTAATTCTGGCGTCGAGATGCTGAAGACGAATGTCCGCTGATGCTGTTGAAAAAGTTGTACTCGCTTAGCCAAGGTGACCGCCTGCATCAATGAATAGCTTGCGGAGTTTTTTTCGAGCCGCCTCTGAAGGACGCTGTGAATAGCGTTGAAACTCTTCTTCGGCTGTGTCGGGCTTGCCGTTCATGGCCAATACAAACGCGTATGCAAGAGGATGTTGTATGTAATTGTAGAAACCCAGGCCGCCCGTCGACGGTAGTGGTCTAATAAAACCGGACACCCATTTAGGCGAAAATGCTCGCCAGATCGAGGTGTCAGATGACCAAACAACACCGTTCCTTTTCTGCTGAGTTTCGGCTTTTGCGCAGTGACATCCGGGTAGCCCATCTAATTCATATCTGCAAGTTGGACTTGATCTCTACCATTTGATTTAGCACTGTACATCGCGGTATCGGCCCGCCGAATGAAGGAGTCAAACGATTCTAATGGAATCCATGTTGCAACACCGAAGCTACAAGTCACCTGTCCAATATCTTCAAATGGCACGGTACTTATCAGGGTGCGAAGCTTTTCTGCGAGCAGCCTTGTATCGTTCAGCTCAGTATCCGGGCAAATCAGAGCAAATTCTTCTCCGCCAGTTCTGCACAGCAGATCGGTTTTGCGCGTAGCTGAACATATTTGTGTGCATAACGACTTCAGAACGTTATCACCACACTGATGGCCCCAGCGGTCGTTAATTTGTTTGAAGTGATCGACGTCAAACGTGATCAGCGACAGAGGACGGTGTTGCGCGATAGCCTCGACGAGCAGGCGCTCCATCAACTCTTCGAAGTGTCGGCGGTTGTAGACACCGGTCAGGTGATCGGTAATGTTCAATAAATGCAAGTCGCGCGTGCGCTCATCAACCAGCGAGAGCGCACGGGCGCGCTGCGTAATCAGTAAGTACACCATCAAGGTCAATAGCAGCGTCAACCCCATTCCGAACACAAAAAACAGGCTGATAGACAGTGTGTAGCTGTTGGCGACTAGAAAGGTTGAGCTGGGTCTGAACTGGACTAAGTAATTTTGGTCGGCAACTTTCAGCAGCCGCTGCGCATAAAGCGCTGAAGGGGCAGCGGTGACCTCACTCTGATAGATGATTTCCCCTTGATGCTGCGGGTCGATTAATGAAAGCGTCACGTTCAGTCGTTGCAGACTTGGCAACGGAATCCCTTGTTCCATCAAAGAAGCCAGGCGTACGGTGGAGACCACGAAACCCTGCAAATCATCATCGTTCAATGGAACCTCAGAGGACCCCTGGAATACAGGTGCGACAAAGAAAATTCCCGCCTGTCCATTGGTCATTTTCAACGGTTCCGACACCACTATTTGACGTGTTTCTCGTGCCTTGCTCATCAAGGCCTGGCGCCCCGGACGACTCATGACGTCCATGCCAGGTATGATCGTTACGTCATCGCGCTTCAATAAATAGAGCAATATCCAGTGTTCCGGCCGACGGGTGAGGGGGACTCTTTCGCCGGTGACGGGATTGATTTCATGATATGAAAAGTCACTGGTGCCGTTGAGAAGCGCTTTAGCGCGAAACGCCTGGAGATCCTTCTCAAGAATCCGGGGTACCCAGCTATAGGCTTCGTCCTCTCCAACGAGAGGCGTAACGAACCCAATAAATTCCTTTTCAGTGACATCGTCGGCGTTGACAAAGAAGCGCCTCACCACGTCCAGTTTCAATTCCTGAGTATTAAAGCGTCGCTGCAGTCGACTGAATCTTTCGTCGATTTCAAGTTGAAAAGCGACGCTAACTGTACGCTGCTCTGATCCTAAGAACAGTATCAGCACCAAGAACGTAATGGCCACCCCAGCCAGGAGCACCATACCGCAAAGGGTCACGTCTGATGCTTTGAGTGCGTTCTGACGAATAGACATGTGTTGTGTTCCTTGCTCATCGCCAAAACAGTGTGCAGTGACCGAGAGTCCTTTTGAAGTATCGGCGCGTCTGTCGATATCTTTACGACTCAAGCGCTAAAGAGGGGGCTTATATGAAAGATTCAAACCCGTTAACGGTTCAACTCTCGAGTTGTTAAAAATGGGCCTGCGAACAGTTGTAGACACGTTCGTCGACCTTTCGCAGTTTTCGGCCGGCGGGCATATTTTAGCTAGGCTCGCAGCGCCTAAGCGGGTCCACGCTGGCGAACGACACGCTTGAGCAACTGGCTTTTCTGTATCCTCCTCGACCGACTGCTTTTGGCCGATGCTGTTGAAAAAGTCGTACTCGCTTAGCCAAGGTGACCGCCTGCATCAATGAATAGCTTGCGGAGTTTTTTTCGAGCCGCCTCTGAAAGACGCTGTGAATAGCGTTGAAACTCTTCTTCGGCAGTGTCGGGCTTGCCGTTCATGGCCAATACAAACGCGTATGCAAGAGGATGTTGTATGTAGTTGTAGAAACCCAGGCCACCCGTCGACAAATGCTGCTTGACCCGCTCGAAAGCACCAGGCAGGTCGGCTATCGAACGAGCCTCGTTCCAAAACGATTCAGCTTTTGGAATGGCAGCCCGGAGGATATTGGGAGCGCTGGTTGCTATGACATCAAGTCCGTAGCTGTATGAGATATCAAACGCTCGATCTCGCACATCGAAAGTCAGATCAGGTCGTGCTGATTTTGACGTCCTGTGCCATTTGATTTCATTGCCGGAAAGATGGGGAACGAAGTCCAGTGACAGAGCCCATGACGGCGCCAGCGCGCCGCCTTTGCGCTGCTCAAGGCGAAAGAGTTGGCGAATGGGAGCATTGACGCTACGCAGCCAGGACAGCGGGCCCTGAACTTCGAACCCTAACGGCTGTAAAAGTGACTCTACGGTTGGCGAAACAATTTCGTGGATTTGATCTATTCGCACTATTTCGAACGTTTTTCCCTGCATCGTCGGCCCCATGCTCAAACGTAATCCCACTTCGACAACTTCGGTCGTTGGTTCGACCATCAGATAATGGATGGAGTCTTCTTCATCCACATTCGGGAATCAAGGCACACGAAACTTCTCTCGGCGAATTGCTTTTTACATCAGGCCGAGGTTGAACTGTCCTTTTGCAAAAGTAGCTCTCCTGATTGGTCTGAGACAAAATCTGCCCATCGGCCAGCGGGAGAGTACGCAGCATGATGGGAGAGTTATGGAGTGGGCAGGATAGGCTGTTTTATTCGTTCAATCGTGAAGACCACATGGCCAAACATACACCTCAAGGGCCACCCGCCACAGGATAGGCGCGCCTGCCTCAAGCAAAAAACCTCAAATCAACCCACTGACAAAGCAGCAACGGGTTAAGCACCTTCAATAGACCGTCACTGTCGCTGAAACTCTTTCAGGCCCCGCGAACATATTCCAAGAGGAGCCAAGCCCCCAAGCGGAAGAAATGCTAGATGTGATTGAGCAAGTTGGTCATAGTATTTTCCGTTTAGGCCAAATCCACATCTTCCATTAGGGCTCTACAAGACAACATGTCTAGCATTGCGATCACCGATCTAACTGTGCCTTGGGACGTCGACAGCATTTCGCGCCCCGTCGTGGCCTTGAGTGCCACATCGGTAACAAAGGACTGGGAAAATGCGAGGCATCAGCACCGCAAGGCGCAGCTGATCTATTCCCTACGCGGCATCCTCAACTGCGAAATTGAAGACGGTGTCTGGATCGTGCCGCCGCAGTGCGCCATATGGATACCGGGAGACTTGCCTCACGCGGCGCGGGGGGCGGGTGAAACGGAATGCTATTGCCTGTTCGTTGAGCCAGACGCAGCACCGGACCTTCCGAAAACCTGTTGCACGATTTCGGTATCGCCATTGCTACGTGAGTTGCTACTGAAGGTGGCCGGTTTTCCTGAGTTATATGCGCAGGGGGGGCGAGAAGACCGGTTAATTGCCGCATTGCTCGATGAGTTGGTGGCGGCCCCCGTGGAAGACTTGCATCTGCCCATGCCGCGTGATTCCCGATTACGCCGCCTCGTGGAAATGATGCTGGCCGACCCCACGGACAAGACGTCGAAGGCCGACTGGGCTACTCGAATTGGTATGAGCGAGCGAAGCATGAGCCGTCTTTTGCTGCATGAAATTGGAATGAGCTTTGGGCGCTGGCGTCGGCAACTGCATGTGATCCTTGCGCTTCAACGTTTGACCAAGGGTGAAAGCGTGCAAACGGTGGCAATAGAGCTGGGGTACGAAAACGCCAGCGGGTTCGTAACCATGTTCCGCAAGGCCGTGGGCAAACCTCCGGCACGATACCTATCGGATCGCATCGGCGGCGCAGAGCTCGCTTCCGTGCCCGGCATCATGCTCCCCAATGAAATCTCTCCCTGATGCATCAGACTCTTGACTCGGGACCACCGGCCGCCTTCCGTCGCCGATGGTCCTTCCTTGCGGAGTTGCCGACATTTTGCAACGTCGTGGTGATGGTGAAAGCTAACTCCTCGTCGAGAACAAAACCCTCCTCGGATGCCAGCGACTGTAGGTGCTCACGCAACCCCCGGTCTTCAATGAAAACCATCCGCACGCCAAAATGAAATCACGCTTGGCCTAACTGAATAACAATCTGGCCTGGTTTCGCCATCACTCCCCTCTGTGCCTATTGTTAAATGAAACATCTAAATACAAATGAGTATTGTTGATGTTCATCATTGCAACTGTTGGGAAGTCCCGTTGGCCAATTGATAGGCGCGCAGAGCCCGCTGGCCATCCTCATCTGGATGGTTCGTACAAGGGCGCAATCAGGAGCGCGCCCTGCACCGTGCTGGGCTCGGCAGTTGCGGCGGCAGTTCTCATTAGCGCGCAGGGCGCATTTGCCGCCGAGCCACGGCAGATTCAAACCCGGGCAGGGGGGACGTCTCAAGAAGAGATAGCCTTGCCGGCCATCACCATAACGGGCCCCATGGATACGGCGACCACCGAAGGTACTGGCTCCTACACCACGGGCCAGACGTCGGCGGCGACGCACCTGCCGCTGTCGCTGCGGGAAACACCGCAGTCGGTGACGGTGATCACCCGCCAGCGCATGGACGACCAGCAATTGAATTCGGTTCAGGGCGTGTTGGAGAACACCACGGGCGTCTCTTCATACCAGTCCGACAGCGAGCGGACGAGTTTCTACTCGCGTGGTTTCTTGATCAACAACGTCCAGTACGACGGCATACCCACCATCCTCGGCAACATCGTCAATGGAAGCGGCATCGGTTCTATCGATACCGCGTTCTATGATCGTATCGAGGTAGTGCGGGGCGGCTCCGGATTGCTGACCGGCACCGGCAATCCCTCGGCCGCCATCAACCTGGTGCGCAAACGACCGACCCGTGAATTCTCGGCGTCCGCCTCGCTCGGAGCGGGGAGCTGGGATACCCACCGGGAAATGGCCGACGTATCGACTCCGTTGACCGAGGATGGCCGTATCCGCGCCCGCATGGTCGGGACGTCCCAGGAAGGAAACTCGTACATCGATGGGTACAAGCCACAGAGGAAGGCGTTCTACGGCATCATCGAGGCAGATCTGACACCCGACACGACGGTGAGCCTGGGCTATGACTACCAGGACATCACGCCGAAGGGCTCGACCTGGGGTGGTTTACCGCTATGGTTCAGCGACGGCACGCAGGCGGAGTATTCACGCTCCAAAAACTACGCGCAGAACTGGAGCCATTGGGACAACACCCTTAAGACGGCGTTTGCCGAGATCGAGCACCGCTTTGACAACGGCTGGAATCTCCGGGCCGTCGCTAATCAATACCGCACGGAATTCGATGCCGAACTGCTCGGCCTGGTCGGCCGCCCCGATCGCGCCACGGGACTGGGCACCTTTCCCAACGGGGCTCTTCCGGTGGCACTGGCGTCCGAAGGTCGCAGCCGTCAAAACACCTTCGACGTGATGGCGAGCGGCCCCTTCGAACTGCTTGGCCGTCAGCATGACCTGGTGGTGGGGGCGACGAGTTCGCGCCGCACCGCCAGCCAGGAGGATATCGCTCCGTTTTATCCAGGCTTTACGCCGGTCAATGTCTATGAACTGAGCCCAGCCTATCCCCGCCCCAACTTCGATGCCATGCCTTCGATACCGACCCGCACTCGAATCAAGCAGAGTGGTGTCTATAGCGCAGCCCGGTTCTCGCTGGCCGAGCCTCTGAAACTCATTGTCGGCGGCCGCTTCAGCAACTACGAAATCGACGATGTCGTCGGTGGCTCGTCGTTGCACTACAAGAAGAGCAGTGAATTCACCGCGTATGCCGGCTTGATCTACGACATCGACAAGACCTATTCAGCCTACGTGAGCTACACGGGCATATTCAATCCGCAAACCGACTATCGCGACAGCAAGGGCAACGTGCTCACCCCGTCAAAGGGAAAAACCAAGGAAATCGGCCTTAAAGGCGCCTACATGGACGGGCGTCTGAATGCGTCGGTAGCCTTGTTCCATACCGAGCTGGATAACGCTGCACAGATGGTCGCAGGTACCTATACACCAGGTGGTGCGCAAGCCTACATAGGCGCGGATGGGACGAAGTCGCGCGGGATCGAGTTGGACTTGCAGGGCGAGCTGGCGCGTGGTTGGAACATCTATGCGGGTATCGCCCATTTCACTGCGCAAGATGGCAATGGCGTCCGCTTGAATTCACAAATACCGCGCACCACGGCCCAGCTCTTCAGCACCTACCAATTGCCCGGAGGGTGGAGCAAGTTGACGCTAGGCGCAGGCGTCAAATGGCAAAGCCGCTTCTACCAGGCACCCAACACCGGCACCAGTTCGCTGGGCGGGGAACAGGGTTCATATGCCCTGGTATCACTTTTAGGGCGCTACGCCATCACGAAGAAGATCACCGCGGCAGTCAACGTCAACAACGTGTTCGATAAGAAGTACGCGTTGCAGAAGGGCGATTTTGACACCGTAGGTTACGGCGCACCGCGCAACTTGATGGTGACGCTGGACTATAGGTACTGATTTACCGCAGGCAAACGTTTCAGCCGTTAGAAATCCCCAGACATACAACAGCCATTGATTATCGAGAGAGCTCCTATGTCCCTTCAATCTACTCTACAACCCGCCCAAGACCCGGCCAACAACCCAAATAAAGTGGCCTTGTTCTGGTTGACGACAGCCGCTGGTGCCGTACTTTTTGTCACCTTCCAGTTATTTTTCTACGTAAACGACTTTGTGAGAGCGCACGGAGCGACACCGGCGATTACTTTTGAGCCCGATGTGCTTTGGATGTTTTCGGCATTCTATGGGTCTTGGATCGTGACGGTGCTTCTCGCACTGATCGGAACGCGTAAGGCTCAGGGGGTTGCCCTGGTCCTCGGCAGTCTGCTTGTCGTCCTGAATACCCTCGGGGGAATCTCCGACGGGTTGCGCGACGGTTGGCACGTTGCCTTTTCGGCAGCGTTCTTCATTACGTTACCCGGTGTATTCGCCATTGCGGCCACCTGGCGTTGCATCAAAAGCAAAGGAAACGGCCATGTCGATGAATAGTTCTGACTTCCCATTGGTCTGGATGAACCTTACGCAAGAACCCGGACATGATCACCAGAAGGACTTCGACGAATTCGAGGCCAATTTGCAGCGCGGGGAACCCTTCGTACTTTTGACCGATACCGTACCTGCAGAAGACCATGAGCACTCGCCGGAAGAAAAGAAGCGCACCGCGCTCTGGATGAAAAAGCACAAGGTTGAATTGCGAAAGTTGGTTCTGGCAATGATCCTGGTTGAAACCCACTCCGCAAAACGTCTTGGTTACAAGGCATTTGCGGTCGTTTTTGCCAAGTTCTGGGGTTACCCTCTGCTTCTTGCTGCTTCACGTGAGCAGGCAATCGAAATGGCAAGAGAACTGCTCTCAAAGGATGGAAAGCCATCTCACTGATGGTCCCCGCTGGCGTCCGATTTTCGATGAAACTCTGCTGCCGCGCACCGTCTCGGCGAGCTGCTGCCCTAACCGTTGCCCGATCGCCGGCTTCCACCACACCAGCGAGAACCCCACGCCTACTGGCCGAGCATGACGCGACGCCAGTAGATGCCGGCCACGCGCAGCCCATCCGACTTCGGGCGGTGCTCCAGGCCGGTTTCGATGGCAATCTCCCTGGCTGGCTGCGCCAGCTCCCGATTGCGCAGAGTTCCCGGCAAATTCCGGGCGAGGATCACCCGCTGCACGCCCCATTCTCCGCTCTCGAATTTCTCTATTTCTAAGAACAGTGTTCGGTGCAGCGAGTCGTTCCAGTTTTTGTAGGGCCGTGATGACCGCTTTTGGCCGATTGTTACCTGTCGCGAACGACTGCTCCGCCCCTTGGCTGACCGCCGCTTGGACGATACCTGAGCGCGCTGGCATTCCTTGTGGGAATGTAGCTCATAAAATTAATGAATTTTTATTATCGTTCTTTATGACCTAAGTTGATTCAAGGACAGGGAGAACCGCCTTGAAATCACCCATTAACTCAGTTGAAAAGTTTGATCATGTTCGGGCTAGTGAATACGGACGACAGAGCCGTATCGCGCTGGCAGGTTATGACGCCTGTCAGGACCTGGTGGCGTGCATGCTCGCGGCAAGCCTTGGAAATAGGCGCTCGGCAAAAATACTGGTAGTCGGCGCTGGCGGTACGGCGCAGGAGATCATCGCGATGGCCAGGCTTGAGCCAGGCTGGCGCTTCACCGCCGTTGATCCATCTGAATCGATGCTGGAAACCGCGAAACAGCAGTTAGCCGTCAACAACATGCTTGAAAGAACGGACGTGCACCTTGGGCACGTTGAAGACTTGGTCGCAGATGAGTCCTACGACGCAGCCACGTTGATCGGTGTACTCCATCATCTCGATGGGGATGATGCCAAGGGAGACATTCTGCGATCCATTCGGGCTCGTCTGAAACCGGGGGCTCCGCTGATTGTCGCCGGCAATCAATATGCCTATGCCAGCCAGCCGTTGCTCCTCGCCGCCTGGGGGCAACGTTGGCGGCAGCACGGAGCCAGTCCGGATGAAGTGAAAGTCAAACTTGGGAAAATTCTCCAAGGCGCTGACCCTCCACATTCTGAGGCGGCTGTTCAGAAGCTTTTGCATGATGCAGGTTTTGGGGACGCTACCCGTTTTTTCAGCAGTCTGTTCTGGGGGGCCTGGTTAACGTGTAGAACGGTCTGAACGGCGAGCTGAGTGGCAGCTCTTGGCCGGAAGGCAGCCTTTCACAGCGTGCAGAAATCGACCCATGGTTAACCGCCTTAATCGGCAGAAACCGTTCACGTGCAGTCATCACGAGGGTAAGCGCGGGAGTTCATTGAAGGGATCGCCCTCAAACCAAGGTGAGCATCGAGGCCAAATCAAATGAAACCTCAATGGCCATCTCTGCCTACCTGGGTAAATCCTCAACGCTTCAGCAATGGTTAACGCCTGAAAGCATGCCTCTTGGCTATCGAGACAATCAGCAGCCCCGGCAGCAGCAACGCCAACGTTACCCAGGGAATAGCGCTTGCTCCCCAGGTTTCCAAGAGAACGCCGCCGATCACACCACTGCCTGCAAACGCCAGGTTAAAGACGGTGACCAGCATTGATTGCGCAATATCCGCGCCGTCACCGGCAACATCGGCCAAGGCAGTTTGCAATAAGGTTGGCGCACCACCGAAGCTCATCCCCCATAAGACGATGCTGATATAGATCGCACTCGCGGGCAGGCCACCCAACCCAAGGGTAAACGCAACCAGGGTGAATGCTGTCAGGCTGAGCAATACCAGGCTCCGAAGCCTGCCATCAATCAGCGTGCCGATCATCCATAGACCGAACAAGGCCGCCATACCGAATAAAAGGAGGCCTCGATCTACCTGATCGGCCAATCCAACAGAAGCCAGGAACGCAGCAATATAGGTATAGAGGGTGTAATGGGCCAGGATCCAGAGCATGACCACCGCCAGCACGGGCCGCACGCCCGGGGTTTGCAAGACCTTGCGTAGCGGCAGGCGTTGATCGGAGCGTTGTCCGGGATAATCAGGCACTTTCAGATATATCCAGGCCATCAGCAAAAGGCTGAGTCCTGAGAGCGTGCCGAATACGCAACGCCATCCCAGCAGTTTGCCGAGCCAGGCACCCAGCGGTACGCCCAGGGCAAGAGCCAAAGGGATGCCGAGCATGGCCAGCGCCATAGCGCGACCGTGCAGTTGTGGGATAACCAACCGTCTGGCGTAGCCGGCCAGCAGGCTCCAGGCCAGACCGGTTGCAATACCCACCATGAAGCGAGCAGCCAGCGTCAATGAAAACCAGGGCGACAGGGCGGTCACCGCATTACAGGCGCAAAACACCCCGACGGCCAGTAATAGCACCCAGCGCCGACGCCAACCCTGCAACGCGAGCGTCAAGGGAATAGCCGCCAACCCTGAGCCCAGTGCACAGAGTGTCACCATCTGACCGGCCCACGCTTGCGACACACCAAATGCCTCGGCGATTTGCGGCAACAGTCCTGCTGGTACCGTTTCGTTGGCGGTGGCGATAAAGCTACCCATTGTCAGCGCCAACAGGGCCCCCAGTGGGAGACGCCCGGTAGTGAGGTATTCGGTATTACCTGAAGTCGTGAAAGAGCCATTTTCAAAGTGTGATTTGCCAGTCATGACCTGTGCTCAACGGGAGGGGAGGCATGAGTGTGATGAATTGCCACTGATTTGATAATTGGCCTACCATTTGATGAACTATCAAATTTGAATTGAATATGGCCACTGACCGATTGGGTGATATGCGTTTGTTTGTCGAGGCGGCGGCACTCGGCAGCTTGTCTGCCGCAGGACGCAAGCTGGCGCTGTCGCCAGCCGCGGCCAGCGCGCGTCTTATCAAGCTTGAGGCGGCGCTGCGCACCAAGTTGTTTGATCGCACAACGCGTCAGTTGCGCCTCACGGAAGAAGGTCGGTTTTATTTGCAACAGTGCTGGGTTGCATTGCGGGCTATCGATGAAGCGGAAGCGGGGCTTCAAGCCAGTCAAACAGAGGTGCGTGGCAAGGTACGGATATCCGCGTCTGCCGATTTTGGCCGCAATCTTTTGAATGACTGGCTTGAGGCATTCAGTTCATTGCACCCAGAACTGTACATCGCGCTGACGTTGTCGGATTCGGTGTCGAACCTGGTGCAGGACGATGTCGATCTGGCAATCCGGTTTGGACAGCCCCATGAAAGCTCGATGATCGCCAGGCAGTTGGCGCCCAACTGGCGAGTACTGTGCGCTTCGCCTGACTATCTGGCGCGCTACGGTGAACCCCAGACCCCTGCTGACTTGGTTGACCACAAGTTCATCGTGCTGGTGACTTCCGCAGGCCCATTGAACACCTTTCACTTTGTGGTGGACGGGCAAGAATGGAACCACACCGTACCCATGAGCCAGGCATGGGAAACAAATGATGGCGCACTCGCGCGCGCATGGGCATTGGCCGGGCATGGCATCGCACGTAAGACCATTTGGGATGCCGCAGCCGATATCCGTGCGGGACGACTGAAAGTCCTGTTGCCTGACTTTTGTGTCCGAGAGGCCGGCGTCTACGCGTTATTGCACGGCAGTCGTTACCGGGTTCCCCGCGTGCGTGTATTGCTGGATTTCCTTATCGAGCATTTTGATCGCGCAACCCATGAGCTGTTGTTCGACCTTAAAGCACCTGATGCCAGGAGGTCGTAAGCCACGCCATATCAGATAAGTGTCACGGTCAAGTGCCAAGGTTCACCAGCTGGGTCAACACGGCAACTAGCGAAACAGTGCCCTGAATTCGTTCGATATTGCCGCCCTCAAACGAGATCCACCCCTCATTGAAACCATCGAGCATGCGGATTCGAGCCAGCGGGTGCTGCATCCCTTGTGCGCGAAAGAGGTTGTCCCAAGTCTCTCTCGGCACAGCCTGAGCTTGAACAGAACGGCCCAGTATCAGGCTGAATGTAGCGGCAATGTCTTCAGGGCTCACGTGCTGCCCCTCCAGTTCGACAATGCGCTGGCCGTGCCAGGATTGCTGGATGAGTGCAGCGGCCGTCCGGCCGACGTCCGCTGTTGCGATCATGGGCACTGTTTTATCGAGTGGTTGCAGGAAGCTGTGGATCACCCCCTCATCTCGTGCCGTGGCCACGTCCCACAAGGCATTCTCCATGAACCAACCAGGGCGCAGGAACGTCACGGGAACATCAAGCTTGCTAAGGGCTTGTTCCATGAGCGTGCGTTGGGTTAGCAGGTTGGTGTTCACGGCTTGGGCACCGATGGTCGAAAGACAGACGACTCGCTGTGGCTGTGCCGTTGCGATGGCCTCGCTCACTGCCGCAATCACCGCTTTGGCCTCGGGGAAGTGCGGTTCGGGATCAAAATCCGACGGTGGCAGGATGAACACACCTTGGGCGCCTTCAAATGCCCGCGTCAGTGCGGCGGCGTCGTCCATTTCTGCAATGGCGATCTCGCAACCGAACGCTTCCCACGATTCAGCTTTGTGAGCGTCGCGCATCACGGCGCGAACGGGTTGCTTGTTTTCCAGCAGAGCACGGGCAAGTGCGCCGCCGACCTTGCCGGTGATTCCAGTGATTGCGTACATGATTGACCTGCCATCAATGAGTCCGAAGGGGATGCGCCACTGCATCTACGTACATCCATGTGCAGTAGCGATCTGACGGGGGCAGATTATCGAAGCCTGCATGATGACAGAATAGCCATCGAGTCAACTGAGTGATGACCTTAAGTCATGAATTGGCGGGCTCGCCGTCGTATTCTCAACCGACGTCTGTAACCGCCTTGACTCGGGCTGTAGAACGAGCCCGATAGCTGTGCGCCGCAGGTTCGGACAGATCCAATACCTCTGTCACGAAATCGATGAATGCGCTGACCTTTGCAGGAGGCAGGTGGCGAGAGGGGTAGAGCGCGTACAGGTGAAAGCTCTCCCCCTGCCAATCTTGAAGTATCTCAACCAGGCTGTTGTCGGCCAGCAGGTCTTTGACCCCACTGGCCTTGACCCGCGCCACGCCTGCACCGCCAACGCAGGCCGCGATAAGTGTGCTGGACTCATTCACCAGCAAGCGGCCGCTGGTACGCAGGGTGATCTTCTCGCCCGCAGACCCATACTCCCAATCCAATGGCAGGCCCGTCATGGCGCTTTTCATCTGGATACATGAGTGTCCTGCCAGATCGCCAGGTGTATTTGGGCGGCCACGTCGCTTGAGGTAGTCAGGGGAGGCCACGGTGACCGTTCGCGTGTCGAGCAGCCTGCGGGCCACCAACGATGATGAAGGTGGCTGACCGAACCGCACCGCGATATCGAAACCTTCGGCGACCAGGTCGCCGAGCTGATCGCGGACGGTGAGTTCGAGTTCAAGGTTAGGATGGCGCTGCAAAAACTTGTCGATGTGAGGCGCGAGCATTCGGCCTGCAAAGAATGCATCGACATTGACCCGCAAACGCCCTTGCACCGCCGTGGATGCGCCGGTCGCGAGCGTGACGGCATCACCAATGCCAGCCAGCAGGGGGCTGATTTGCGCGTAGAGCTGCCGACCTTCATCTGTCAGGGTGACTGAGCGCGTCGTCCGGTCAAACAAGCGAATGCCAATACTCGATTCCAGGCGAGTCACCGCACGGCTGACCCCTGAGGGCGACATGCCTAAAGCTTCGGCAGCCCGCGCAAAGCTGCCGCTATGCACGATGGCAGCCAGAACACTGATGTTAGCGAGCATGCGACCGTCGAAACTCATGATTTATTGGTGCTCAAAAGTCATCAAATATCTGGCTGTGTGGGCATTCTGTCAATACAGCGCTTTCTCTATCCGCTCCAAACGTTTTGTACCTTCAGGAGGGTTGCCAGGCGATGATTGTTCGGCCACTCCCGAGAAGGCAGCCAAGGAGAGAAAACAGATCCGTCCCCATTTCTGGACCTACACCAGCACCGTCAACCAGGCCGACACCAGCAGCAAAAAAGCCAGTGCATAGTTCACGCGTTTGAACGCCTGTGGTGAACCAAAAAACCGAGCACTGCCTACGCCGAGCAATGCCCACAGGGTCATGCACGGCAAGGATACCGACAGAAACACCAGCGACAACACCACCAGCCGCATGGTCTTGTCGCCGCCACCGGCAAACACGCTCGTCACCGCCACCGCCATCATCCAGACTTTGGGGTTGAGCAATTGCAGGGTGGCGGCACCGAACACGCTGAGGCCCTCGTCGCGCGGGGGCGGGTTCAGGGACGGCGGCGCGCTTTGAAAGATCTGCCAGGCCAGCCAACTCAACCAGAGCACCCCGGCCCAGGCCATCGTCTGTTGCACGCGGGGAAACCGCAGCAGCGTCTCGCCCACGCCAAGCCCGACTGCAAACACAATCAGCGCCGCCGCCACGCATGCGCCAAAAATGATCGGCAGCGTAGCGCCCAGCCCCCACCGCGAACTGTGGCTCAGCACCAGAATATTGGTTGGCCCCGGGGTGATCGAGGCCACGAACGCAAACAGCAGGAAAGGCAGCAGCGACTCCATGGCTCAGGCTCCCTGAGGACGCATCGAAGACGCAGAAAAGAACAGCGGAAAAGACATGGCATGGACTCCTTGATCAGATAGGAGC